>UYIL01000001.1 GCA_900618065.1 Streptococcus thermophilus | reverse complement strand
TGTAATCGCCGACGACCACGTCGCCGAAGACTTGCGCGGCAGAAGCATCCTCGGAGCCGGCCAGCACCCGGGGTTTCAGGCCCAGCTCGATGGCTTCGGTGTGCATCATGCGGGCAAGCTGGCCATCGCCGATCACGGCGAGAATGGGCATCCCTTGGGGGTCTCTGTTCGCTGCGTCATTCACGTCTGTCCACTCTAGTGAGCCTGTCCGCCCGACGAGCGCTGGGCCTGCTTTCGGTATGCCACCCAGGGCGGCGTAGGACCCATCCCGAACTCAGTCACATGCGCCACAACAGTCACAAACTGGCGCGCGGGGCACAATGCCATCTATGTGACAGGGGTGACTCAGTTCGGGATGAGCCCTACGCAGTTCCATGGCGCAGTCCGGCACCCCTCGCCCCCAACCGCCTCGCATGGCTACCATCGGGCCTATGACCACGATTGGCCGCCACACGATTTTCCAGAACTCTCTCATGTCCGCGCTGCTTGACGGCATTTACGACGGTGAACTCGCCATCGGCGACATGCTGTCTAAAGGCAACTTCGGCCTGGGCACCTTCGACGCCCTCGACGGGGAGATGATCATCCTGGACGGCACCTGCTACCAGCTGCGTGGCGACGGCTCCGCCACCATCGCCGACTTAGACCAAAAAAGCCCGTTTGGTCAGGTGACCAACTTCGTGCCGAAGATCGTCGCCGACGCGCCGAAGGGGATGCGCCGCAGCGAATTGTCTGCATTCATCGACGAGCTGCAACCCTCCGGCAACTACCTGCACGCTGTGCGCATCACCGGCAGCTTCGACACCGTGACCACCCGCACCGTGACCAAGCAGGAGAAGCCGTACCCACCTATGCAAAAGGCCGTCGCCGACGACAAGGAGATTCGGTTTGAAAACGTCTGCGGCATCATCGGCGGCTTCCGCACCCCCGGCTACGCAAAGGGCATCGGCGTGCCGGGCTGCCACGTGCACTTCATCGATGAGGACCGCACCACCGGCGGCCACGTGCTGGACTACACCGTTCACGAGGCCGTAATTGAGCTCTGCCCCGGCACCGACATTGAGCTCCACCTGCCGCTGACGGCCGATTTCGCCGCCGGCAACCTCTCGCCTGAGGATCTGGACAAGCAAATCCACGACACTGAGATCAAAAGCTAGAGCAACTGCCGGCGGATGAGCTCCTCCACCCGTTTCGAGCGCCCCACATTGGGGAAGTACACCGGCTGCCCGTAGCCGAACACGCCGATGCTCATGCCTCCCCGGTAACGCCGGGCATCGCGGATCTGCGCCAGCGGGATCGACTCGGTCCGGCCGCGCCCCATGAAGACGACGCGCTTGTTGGTCACTACGAACCGCTGTCGGCGCGAGCGCACGAGCGGCAGCACAAAGCGCCACAGAGCGAGCACAGCCCACACCGCCACGGCGCCGTTGCGCAAGGCCGCATCCACCCCGTTGGCGTCCATCCAGCCGATGGCCATCCACGACAACGCGGTGATCACGATCAGCTCCAGGAAAGGGAACACCAGCGCCGTCATCGGCGGCGCCATGTCCGCCAGGACGACTTCTCCCCTACCGAGCTTGATCTTGGACACGTCAGGGAGTTTAGTTGGCGGGTCGCAGGTGAGTCACGTCGCCAGTCGAGTAGCTCACCCCATCCACGACTACTTCGCCATGCTTATCGACGTCGTCGACGACCCCTTCCACGTCGCCCTGCACCGTCGACAAGCGAACGCGTTGGCCGATGCTTGCCGACACTGCCCTGTAATCGTCGAGAAGCGCCGCGTCGCGATTCTGCCACTGGGTGAGCCGCTCGCCGAGTGCGCGGAGCAGATCGGTGACAAATGAGTCCCACTCAATAGTGATGCCCTCGAGGTTGAGGGCGGTGGACCAGTCCGTGGGCAAGTCCTCCGCGCGCCACGCGATGTTGACGCCTAAACCCATGACGAGCATGGTGTTGTCCTCGCGCCATATCGATCTCACCGAGGATGCCGCAGAACTTCTTGCCGTTCAGCAGCACATCATTGGGCCACTTGAGCTGGGCGTTCGGGATCACGTCTGTCACCGCCAAACCCGTTGCCAGCGATGCGAGTCCGACGTCGTTGAAATGCTTTCAACTCCACCGCGACCGACATGAGCAGGCTCGCCCCCGCAGGTGCCTCCCATACCCGGCCGAGCCGGCCCTTGCCCCCGGTCTGCCGGTCCGCGATGAGGACCTGACCCGGCTCCCCCGTGGCCAGCTGCTCCGTGTTCGTCGAGGTGGACTCCTCCACGTGGCGCACCTCGCTCCAGTGCTCGGCGACCTCGGATTCAATGCGGGCAATGTCCTGAACTGTCATGGGGTCCAGAGTATCGGGACATCGAGGTAACGCGCGCAGCATCACCACCGCACCCAGGAAGTTCAACGGCAATAGACACTCCGCCGACTCCGCACTGCGGAGTTCCTGCGGTTTTGCACCCGCTCCGCAACCCCGCCGCTGGACTTACACTGGGCGCCATGTCGGACATGAAGCTGTTCACTGTCGGTTATTCGAAAAAGAGCGCCGAGGAGTTCTTCGACTTGTTGCGCGACAACGGCGTGAAGCGGGTGGTGGACATCCGCCGGCACAACACGAACCAGCTCGCCGGCTTCACCAAACAGGACGACCTCGCGTGGTTCCTCAATGTCATTGCGGGCATCGACTACGAGCACGTCTTGGAGCTCGCCCCGAGTGAGGAGCTCATGCACGCCTACCGCAAGGAGGGTCTGCCTTTCGACGAGTTCGCCGAGAAGCTCCGCAAGCAATTCGACGACCGCAAGATGCCCACCAAGGCGACGTTCGACCGTGCGGCGCTGCTGTGCTCGGAGGCGGACCCGTCCACATGCCACCGACTCGTTGCGGCGGAATACCTGGCGGAGAAATGGTCCGGGGTGGAAGTCATCCACCTATAGCGGACCGCTGACGGGCAGCTCCGTCACTCGCCGAGCACGTCAGCAATCAGCCCACGCACCTTCGCGTCGATGTCGTCGCGGACCAGCCGCATCCGCTCCATGCCCTCAATTCCGCGTGTCGACGGCTCATCCGTCACCCACCGCTCCATCGTCCCGCGGGCATCATCGGGCAGATCCAACTGCGCTTCCTCACCGATGACCACAACACGGTCTGCAGTGCGCAGGATCTCCGGGTCAACCGCCTTCGGGTGCCCGTCGGACATGTCCGCGCCGACCTCTTCCAGCGAGGCGGCAGATTCCGCGTTGATCGACGTTCCGGGTTCGGTGCCGGCCGAGTGGATTTCAAGCCGCTTCCCCGCGTGCTTTTCCGCGAGAGCAGCAGCCATTTGGGATTTCCCGCCGTTGCGGACACAGACGAACAGGATCTTGGGAGTAGGTGACATCATGCATCCTTTCTATACCGGTGAACTCGCTGCCGATGCACGCGCGGGCGACTCCTGCCGCTCGGGAAGAGTCGGGTCACCGGGGAAGAGCTTCGGTCCGATGCCCCGCATGACGTAGACGAGGCCCACCAAGACTGGGATTTCGATCAGCGGCCCGATCGTACCCGCGAGCGCCTGCGCGGACTCGGCGCCGAAGGTTCCAATCGACACAGCAATGGCCAGTTCAAAGTTGTTACCTGCGGCAGTAAATGCCACGGAGGCAGATTGCGCGTACCCCATCCCAGATGCCTTGGACACGACAAGCCCGATGAAGAACATGCCGACGAAGTAGATCAGCAACGGCACGGCCACCCGCGCCACCGTCCACGGTCGGGACATGATTTGCTCCCCTTGGAGGGAAAACAGCAGCACGATGGTGTAAAGCAAGCCGACCAACGCGAGCGGAGAGATCGCTGGGAGGAACTTTTCCTCATACCAGTCGCGCCCCTTCACCTTCTCCCCAATGATCCGCGACAGAACACCTGCGAGCAGCGGAATGCCTAAGAAAACCAAGACCGAGGACACAATAGCCCAAAACGAAAAGCTCGCGGACGTGGTGGACAGCCCCAGCCATGCAGGCAGGATCTGCAGGTAGAACCACCCCAACACGCCGAACATCAGTACCTGGAAGACCGAGTTCATCGCTACCAGCACCGCAGTGGCTTCACGGTCAGCACACGAAAGATCCGACCACACAAGCACCATGGCAATGCATCGGGCAAGACCCACGATGATCAAACCGGTGCGAAGTGCGGGCTCATCGGGCAGGAAGATCCACGCGAGGGCGAACATGACCGCAGGTCCGACGACCCAGTTGAGGACGATGGAGACCGCCATCAACCGTTTATCGGTGGCGATCTCCTTCGTCTTGTCGTACCGCACCTTGGCCAACGGCGGGTACATCATCACCAGCAGGCCCAGCGCGATCGGAAGCGATATTCCACCGACTTCCATGCTTTGCAAGGCTCCACTCAAACCTGGAAGCCAATTGCCAAGCCCGAGCCCCAACGCCATCGCCAGGATGATCCAGACCGGCAGGAATCGGTCGAGGAATGACATGCGGGCGGGTTCCTGCGCCGCGACCGGCTCAGACATAGATCACCTTTCGTATCGACGACTATCAATATGAAACATTAAGACTGTTATCGATGCCTGTCAATATGAAATAGTGGGGATCATGGCCGCCCCGAATACCCCTCCGACAACATCCACCTGCTGCTCCCTGAGCGCCGGGTTGCTCACCCACGTAGATGCCGACCGCTACGCCCAGCTCTTCAAAGTTCTGGCCGACCCCGCCCGCCTGCGGCTGCTCTCCCAACTCGCCGAAGACGGCTGCGGGCCCATCAGCGTCTCCGAGCTCGCCGCACAGTCCGGCCTGAGCCAACCCACAGTCTCCCACCACCTGAAGAAGCTCACCGACGCCGGCTTGCTTACCAAAACCCGGCAGGGCCGCACAGTCACGCACCAAGTTCTCCCCGGGCCCTTCGCCGAGCTCCGCACCGTCCTGCAGATGGACTAGCCAGCCATCCGAACGACCACATCCACGCCGGCCACCACGACCCTAGGGACTCCGCACTGCGGAGTTCCTAGGGTTTTACGCGTGGGCGCTACATTCCCGCCGATCGCATAGCGGACCGAGCGGTCTACACGTCAAGACCGCACCTGAATTTAAACCCTAGCCATGAAAGACCAGCGCACATAGTGTGGAATTCACTCAACCAAACCCGACGCAGACTAAAAGGTCTATTTTCATGGCTGACATCCCCCTGATCACACTGACCGACAAAGACCGCGAAAACCTCGACCGCTTAGCCCAGTTCCCTCTTTTAGACGCCATCAACGGCCGTCGCTCCCGCCGCTTCCCTCTCGGCGGCCACGTGCCGGCCGGCCCACTGGCATACCAAAGCAAGCATGACATCCAGCCGCTCAGCGATCTCGAGCGCGCAATCATTCTGGCTACCGTCGCTGGCGTGACGGGCTGGCACCACAGCATCACGCACCACCCGGGCTACGCGCCGAAACTGCCGGACTATTCGGGCAGCGCCGTCGGCCGCACATTCCCGTCAGCGGCTGGCTTCCACATCGCTGACTTCTTCTTCACCGATGAGTCCGGCACCTACGCTCTGTCCACGCGCGACGCGACGCCGGAGGTCCCTTTCAACGAGAACGAGGGCTTCACCGAAGCCCGTCTCAACTCCGTCCTACGTCGAGTGCGAAAGCTTAGCGACGACCGCCTCTGGATCCCCCGCGAAGAGCCCTACCTCGAGGGACACAACACGTGGATTGCCAACCACCCCGGCTCATTGCTCATCGCGCCGGTCTCCGACTTGGCGCAGCACACCTTGGCCAACCTCGCCTTCTTCACTCGCAACAAATACGTCATTTACGACGACATCAACGGTCGCGAGATCCCCGGCATCAAGGAATTCGGTGACATCGCGCGTGTCGACGATCCCCTGCCTCTCACCTTCCTCGAGCAGTACTCCCAGACCGAGGCCACCGCGGAGCTCATGTCGTCTACCCTGCTCGGTCACCTCGTCCTCGGCGCGCTGGGGCTCGGCGGGTGGAGCTTCGACGGCATCGACCGCCTCACATTCCTCGGCGGCTCCGGGCGTGAGGATGTCCCGGGCCTCGGCTTCGACATCGAAGAAGATGAACGCTGGTCGCTGCCGAACGCCATCGGCAAGAAGGACGTCTTCGAGACCTACCGCCCGCCCTATTACGAGACGATGGCCGACGCTGTCGACGCCTTCTTTGAGCGCAAGTACGGTCCCGGCGGCCCCTTCCACCCGGACACCCCGGGCCCGTGGACCGAGAGCCGCGCCATCCGCTCCCAGGCCGCCAAACCCGACGAGCGCTTCACCGAACTGATGAAGCTCCAGGCCACCTACATCTGGGACACCTTCGGCAAATTCCCCGGCACCATCCCCACCGTCTGGATCATGAATTACCTCCAGGCCCAGCACCTCGACACCGACTACTACGACGAGATCTTCAACCCCGGCGCATACCTGTCCACCCACGCCGAGCATCAGCAGCGGTGGCACTAAGGAGTGAAAACTGAAAGATCAGAGCTCGGTGAGCTTTTCGGTCCGATTGCGGAAGTAGTCACGCGGATCCATATCTCGGTCGTGGACCTTCGGGTCTGCAACCACCTGAAAGCCTTCGTCTTCGAAAAAGTCCAGGGCCAGTAACGGTGTATCCCGAATCACTGCCTGAGCTTGTGCCAGCCGCCAGTCCGACAGAGACTTCCTGAGTTCCTTCTTCGCGTCAACGGGACTCATGCTCACCGGTACAACCCCGTATTCCTCGAGCATCATGAGCAAGATATCCTCAAGTGCTGGTCTGAACCGAGTACCACCGACGGGGAAATGAAGACCAGATACTTTTGGTTCTTTCCTGTGTTTTGCACGTCGTCTCGCCCGCTTACTTCCCTCACCGAGATGCGATAAAGATTCTTCGGTGTCCTGCATCGCTTGGGTGGGGTCCATGTCAGGATGATCTGCCTGGAAATGAATGTGTGCTTTTGGGAGGTTCTCGCCGTAATCGCTTTGGAAGTCGTATCTGAACAGGGGCCGATCGGGTCTCTTAGCGAGAAACACGCCGAAACTGGATCGTTCAACTTTGAGCCATTGCCCCGTTCGATCCGAAGAACAGGTCCAGTGGGCTTTAACAAGAAATGCGTCTTCCTCGTCGGCATTTAGAGTGAAGCCGCGTTGGCGATTGTGGATTTCCACAAGCCAGCCATTCTCACTGGGAATGATCTCGGACTTGTAGTCATGCGCTTTTTCACCAGCAAAGATTTTCGCTACGCGCGTGATCTTTTCTGCGAAATCTGAGGCTTGGAGGTCAATGGATTTCGCGGTTGGTTGCATAGCTCCAGAGTTTTAGATTGGCTCACCGTTAGCGAACTTGACCATGCGCTCAAGTCGCTCGTACTCATCCAGAAGATTGAGCTCATCAGCACTGAGAGACCACTCAGATGCTCGGAAACGGAGTTCGTTCACGCTCCTGCCTTTAGCTGCAATCTTCTCCGCTACATGGTTTCGGGCTTCTACCGCTTCCTCCAGAGTCCAATGACGGACATTGCTTGGGACAAAACCGGCTGTCATTGATGCTCCTTTGTTAGATCGTGACCGTTTCAGTGCTGCCTACTCTACAACTTCATCTAGACCACGCACCGATTGAACCTATGAACTGCAAAAACGTCTGAGATAGTCCCATGCTAGGCCTACTAATCTTCGGGCAGCAGGTCCGACGGCTCACCCGTTGCAGTAATGACCAACTCATCACGCGCACGCGATGCAGGAGGGTGTCCGATTCTTTGTGTGCGGGGTTTGGTTTACAAGTAGTCGGCGAATCGGTCGGGGTATGCCACAGCTAGTTGGTTGATCGCTTGTTTCCACCCGTTAGCTTTCGCGCCTTCAATATAGCCGTTGCATTCGGTTGCCCGTTTCGCTTTCTTCGCTCGCTGAGCCGCGCGTTTGTCTTCGATGTTGCAGATCATCAGCCACAGCGTCTTCAGTGCCGCGGTGTCGTTGGGGAACTGGCCCCGGTTGCGGGTAGCTTTGCGCAATTCAGCATTGAGCGACTCGATCGCGTTCGTGGTGTAGAGCACCCTGCGCGCTGCTGGCGGGAACTGCAGAAACGGCACGAAACGCTCCCAGGCATCACGCCACACCTTCACCGACTGCGGATACTTCCGGCCCAGCTCACAGGCCTCGAACGCGTCTAGGGCGGCACGAGCGGTGTCTTCGTTCGGTGCGGTGTAGACCTCACGCAGCGCGCTGGAGACGGGGGACCTGACCCCTGTTTGGTAGACACCTCTGATTCCGGCTGTGTTGAGTCGGGGAAAGGTAATCTACCTCCATGCCTAGGAAGGTTTATTCGGATCAGTTCAAGCGCGACGCGGTCGCGATGTACGAGAACGATCCACAGGTGTCGTTGAACGCTGCGGCCGCTGATTTAGGGATCAACCGCTCCACGCTTCGCGTATGGGTTGATAAGTACGGAACTGGCACGAAACCCCAGCTTTCAGCGGGCTTACGTGCTGATCGTGCGAGGCAACTGACCGATGCTGAGAAGCTACGTCAGCTGCAACAGGAAAACGCCCGCCTGAAAGAAGAACGCGATATTTTGCGTAAGGCAGCCAAATATTTCATGGAAGAGACGAACTGGTGATCCGCTTCCGGTTCGTTGATGACCACCGCACCGATTACTCGGTCAAGCGGATGTGCACCGTACTCGGGTTAAACCGCAGCTCCTACTACAAATGGAAAGCTAGCAGCGCCCAGCGGCACCGCAGACTGGTTGATGATGCCATACTCGGAGCCAAGGTCCAGGCCATCTTCGACGACAAGAGGCAGCTCTACGGCGCAAAACGCATTGCCGCCGAGCTGACTTTCAACGATGCGTACAGTAGCACCGGACCGGTCAACCATAAGCGCATCGCCCGGATTATGAGGAAGCTTCAGCTGCGCGGCTACACGAAAAAACGTAAGGTCACGACAACGCAGCGTGAGCGTCATCGCTTTATATTCGCTGACCTGGTCAAGCGTAACTTCACTGCGCCAGCTGCCAATAGGATCCTCGTCGGCGATATTACCTATCTGCCGATCGCAGACGGGTCGAATATGTATCTGGCTTCTGTGATTGACTGCTACTCGCGGATGCTCGTCGGCTTCGCGATCGCAGACCACATGCGCACCGACCTCGTCGAAGAAGCGCTCGAGCATGCTCGCCGTACCCGTGGCAGTCTCTCCGGGGCGATCTTCCACTCAGATCATGGCAGCGTGTATACCTCATCGCAGTTTCAGGCTGTCTGCCGAAGACTCAACGTCACCCAGTCGATGGGAGCAGTTGGCAGCAGCGCTGATAATTCACTCGCGGAGTCGTTTAACGCGGCGTTGAAACGAGAAGTGCTCAAAGACCAGAAAGTCTTTTCCAATCAGCTAGTCTGCCGGCGCGACGTCTTCGCATGGTGTGCGCGCTACAACACCACCCGAAGGCATTCCTGGTGCAAGTACCTCACACCCATTGAGTACGAAACTCACGCTTCCTAACAATGCGCTAGAGTAAAGCCAATAATTTCACCCCCACGGTGTCTACTTTCCGGGGGCCGGGCCCAATCCATGGCCGCAACCAAGCCCGCAATTGATGTCACCGGTGCCGTGATCATTCGCGACGGCGCCGTTTTCGCCGCCCGGCGCGGTCCCGGAAAAGCGCTTCCCGGCAAGTGGGAGTTCCCCGGCGGCAAAATCGAGCCCGGTGAGACCCCCAAAGAATCCCTCGCGCGCGAGCTCAAAGAAGAGTTGCTTATCGACGCCACCGTCGGCCCCCACATCACCACCACCGAGCACACATACGACTTCGGCACAATCCGCTTATCGACGTTCCGCTGCACCCTCACCAGCGGCCAAGAACCCACCCTGACTGAGCACGCCGACTCCCGCTGGGTGCCCGTTGACGAACTCGACTCCCGTGACTGGGCGCAGGCCGTTCTTCCTGCGACGAAGTACCCCTGAATAAAACTCAACAGACCATTCTCGATGCAAAGACAAAGAAAGGTTTAGAGCTTTGTATCGTTTTTACAGCCGGAGAATATTGTTCTACCCCAGAAGCAGAAACACTAACCGTCCCAAAGGAGCACAACCCTCGTGGCCGCTCCTAGATTCCAGATCGGGGAAGCTATCCCGCCTGATCTTGACAAGCTCCCCAATAATCGACGGCGCAAAACCGCATTGCAACAGACCTGAAGGAAGAACTGATTCAGTTTTCGGTTCGTCTCCTTCTACGGTAAATTACAAGTATGAAATTCGAGACGACTCCTTCCTATATCAGCTTGTTCAGCTCCGGGGGAATTGGGGATCTAGGCTTCAAAGATGCCGGTTTTCACTGCGTAGCAAGTGCCGAGCTCATTTCGCGCCGGCTCGAACTGCAGCGATTGAATGATATTGCTGCTGCCGAGGATCTCATTTGCGGCGATATTCAGACTGAAACGGTTTTCAACCGAATCCTGGAACGCGCGAAGAACTGGACCAATAAAGCCGGAGAACCGGTTACCTGCATCCTTGCAACACCTCCTTGCCAGGGAATGTCAGTCGCCAACCATAAGAAAGGTGACGAACTTGGGCGTAACTCCCTCGTCGTGCGCTCGCTTGAGGCCATTCTTAAGATCAAACCTCTCACTTTCGTCATCGAGAATGTTCCTGCATTTATGAGAACCCCCTGCACAGGTCTCGACAAAGAAACGAGACCCATAGGAGATGAGATTGAGCGCTTGCTGACCCCGGAGTACGAATTCTTTTCTTCTGTTCTGCCGCTCGAAGAATACGGTTCACCCTCAAGAAGAAAGCGATCCATTACGATTGGTGTTAGGAACGATGTTCTCTGGGCCAGCCCACTCGATCTCTTTCCTGACCGCGCGACGGCGGTGACTCTCCGGGAACTGATCGGAGACCTAAAACCCTTGTCCTCGATGGGAGAAGTGGATCCACAAGATCCGCTGCACGGTTTCCGCCCGTACAAGGATCACATGCGCGCATGGATTCATGGCTTGCCAGAAGGTGCTTCGGCTTTTGACAACGCAGAACCGCATCTTAGGCCTCACCGAGTTGTCAACGGTGTAATGGTACCTAACGTGAGAAAGAATGGGGATAAGTACAGGAGGGTTCCGTGGGACGCAATCCCACCGTGTGTCCACACACGGAATGACATTCTCGCTTCCCAAAATACCGTTCACCCGCATGATGATCGAGTTTTCAGCATCCGTGAGCTTATGCGGATGATGGGGATCCCTGAAAGCTTCAAATGGTTTGAGGAGACTCCCGAGGATTCCACCGCAGTTCTCGTCAAGAAGCATGCGCCCAATATCCGGCAGTGTCTGGGCGAGGCGATGCCTTACCCAATTGCTGAATCCATCGCGCAAAAGATCAAAGCTGCGGTTTGGTCATTCGCTTCGTTCAGTGCTCGCGGAATCAGGTTGAAGCCCGGTGAATGGGCGACACTTTCTCAGCATGCTGCCTACCGCAACTTGGAGAAGACTTCGAAAGTTCATCTTGCTGCGTACTATACACAACCGCTCGTGGCATTCGCGGTCCTGAAACCTGCAATCCACGGGTTCGAGCGAAAGAGAAAACTGACCGTTTTGGAACCATCCTCAGGAGGGGGTGTTTTCGTTACCCAGCTACTGAAGTGGGCCGAGCTGGAGAACAAGTCCATGGAAATCGATTCAATCGATATCGACCCCGAAGCTATCGGCTTCCAAAGGCGACTTTTGGGGAACGCTCTGTCCACGGGTGTCACTGTCCGATACAAGGTCGGAGACTTCTTGCGCAGCCAGAACAAAGGGTACGACTTGATAGTGGGTAATCCACCGTTTGGCCGTAAGGCCTTGGATAAAGAATCGGTATGGTCAGTGCACCAGGAAATGTCGATACGATTTCTCAATAAAGCTCTGCATGAGGGAAACCGCATCGCGTTTGTCTTACCGAAAGCAATGTTGCACGCGAATTCGTACAGAGAGATACGGGACAAGGTAACCGAAGAGAATACGGTAAGTGCAGTCTACGATTTCGGCGAGATATGCTTCCCCGAAATCAAGGTAGAAACCATCGGTTTAATTATTCGGGCTGGGAACTCAGAGAATTCGACGAGCGTATTCAAACTTAAGAGTTGGCCACTCCGCGTCGCTACCAATAAACCCATTGGTTACAGTATGGATCCCAAGTTCCCTTCATGGGTTGTCTATCGCGACCAAGAGTTCGATGCCATATGCGACTCTGTAGCTTTCGGTCGGCTAACGCCCTGGCGGGATCGCACAATTAGTCGAAAAATGGCGAGCGAAGACGGAGTCCCGGTCATTCGCGGACGCAACTTGGGCGCCGGTTCTCACATTCATAGGGACGATGACTTTCTTGTTCCCGTAAAGGTCGCAAAGCAGATCGAGACCGTACTCAACTCAAAGATCACGGGAAAGAGTTTCTACGCTCCCAACCTCTCCTACTATCCCAGGCTCGTCCAACGGCATTTGTTCAAGGGCGTTCCCGATGGCAGCGCTGCAGTTCTATACGGTGAACTGAGTCTCGCGGAAGAAAAACGGATACTTGAGTTCTGCAATTCTCCTGAATTCCAATCTTTCTTCCGAATCGCTTGCAATTATGCAACGCGCTCAATCAACTTAGATGATTGCCTGGCTTTCTGGTGGGGAGTTCCTGCGCCGGTTGAGGCTAGCTCAACTGGCTAATGATCGCCTCATGACAACCGTCATAATCGATCTTGAGAACCTCCACCCCGTAGCCCACCTCGAGCATTTTAGCGAAGCGCGCGTACTCGTACATTTCGTCTCCGGCAGTTACGCTTTTTTCAACAGATTCGAGCTTGTAGAGCAGAGCGTTACGCTGGAAAATCGGATCGACTTTCTGAGTGTTTCCTTCTGGGTGAGCTTCAAAAAGGTGCTGCGCTGAGGTGAGTGCGATCAAGTTCTCTGGAGTATCAGCAAGATCGGGGTACAAAGATTTAGGGAAGATGTGATGTACATGCCGAGCCCTGCCTCCGATTACTGATGGAACCTCGGGCACATCGTTATGATAGTTTCGCACTTTCCGCATAATCGCGGTCTGGTTCGATTGACCAGGAAGCTTCGCGGCTTTCTCCTCGAGGATTTCCTCGAACTGTTTTCGCGTGAGGTCTTTCGGCTTCTTAGTCGCGACATCGAGGAAGTTTGGACGGTTATAGACGAGGTCGAGCCTGCTCGGAATGGTTTTCATAACTCTTCCCCGCTCGGTTCCTTTTGCGCCATAAGCGAAAGCGATCGGGTTCAGAACTTTCGTGAATATTCGACTGGACTCAACTCCGGGATCACCGCTATCCCTCGAACCGAGCCCCGTCTTCTCGGTCATTAGGTAGAGGAATTGTTTCTTCAGCTCTCGGAGATCATCATTAGTCTGATCCGAGTTCAAATACGTATCTACTCTTCCCCACCAGCCCCAGTCGCGGAGCACGGTCTGAATGTACTTAATCAGAAACGCACGGGCATTATTATCACTCGCTGCAATGAATTGCAGCATCTCACGGTCCCGAACACGATAAAAGCGCCTGCCCCGCTTCTCAGATGCCAAGATTCCAGCAAATGCTAGCGTATTCAATGGTTGAGCGATGAACTTGTCGTATTCGTTCTGGCCATGCTCGTCGTCCAAGCTGGGTTTGCCGTACTCTCGGCGGACTACGTCGCCTAGGACTCTTGATTCTTGGATAGTGAACCGCGTGAATTCGGAATCGTCCGGGACTGATAGGTCGACTGCGAGTGCGATCACATGAAGATTGTCGAAAGTGACCTTTTGATCGATCCAGCGCGCGTTATCGTTTTTAGAATTCTGAATCAGCTCGACCAGCTTGTCTCCAACTTTAATCTCAGTCGATTGTTGAAAAATCTCGAACTCTTGGCTGGACATTGCACTTCCACTCATTCATTTTGACAGGTTGTTCTCAATGTTCACTTTAAGCAATCGCTTCCATGTCAACAGGCAATTGCGCATCTTTGAATCAGCAATCCTGTGCGCATCTTCCGTTCACGTCAGTTCAAGGACACGCCCCTATCGCCGAACTCGAATACAAAGACGGCATCAAAGGAACCCAAGGCAATCAACGAGACAGCTACTCCGAGAAGATCAAGAGCATCTCAGACACCGTCTTCGAGCGACTCAATCCCTAGTCCTCCGCCCGCAGATGCCTCAGCCGGTCGAGTTCCTTGTCGCCGGTGGCGATGCGTGAGTGGATGTGGCAGGAGTCGTCGAAAAGCGCCCAGGCCGCGTCGATGTCTGAGTCGGTGACGATGCGGGCATTGGGTTCTCGCTCCCAGATGCCTTTGATGTCGGCAACGGCAGTGACGAGGAAGCGTCCGGCTCGGCGTTCTCGGTGTTTTCAGTTGGGGTCTCGGCTGGAGATTCGGCCGGAACTTCGATCTTTTTTCCGCCGGCGTTCCGGCGCTTTCTTAAGTGGGAGTGTCTTGGGTTTCAGGCTGCGTGTCGGCCTGGTCCTCGACCGCGAAGTCTTCTGTACTCATCACTGCCAAATCCAACGTGGACACGCGATCTTTAACTATTTACTGCGCATTTGGGATTCAGAAAGTGCCGAAATGTCCTCACCGGGACTCCTTCTGGGGTGTACCGCGCGGCTGGATACACGGAGCCTTGCCACCGTGGATGCAGGTGATGTTGGCGAGGGGTTGCCGCCGGCTACTGTCATGACACCCGCCTCACGGCATCAGTAATTTGGCCCGTACGGCGACTGTGGTCCCGGCCGCTGTGGGTATTGGCCGGCAGGCGGGTACTGGCCGGCAGGCGGGTACTGGCCGGCAGGCGGGTACTGGCCGGCAGGCGGGTACTGGCCGTATGTCTGGTGCTGCTGTTCGGCCTTCTTCTGTCGCGAACGTCCAGTGACGGAAATGATCAGACCGATGATGAACATCAGAAGGCCGATGAAGAATCCAACGACTCCGAACAGCAGCGGTGCGACCGCCTTGATTACACCGTTGACGGAAGACATCGGTGAAACTCGCACGTGGCCGTCGCAGCTGACGGTGTAGTTTCCTGCGTCCTTGGTGGTGAAGGCGTCGAAAGATTCCCAACTGCCGTTGCCCCACGTCGTAGCTGTAACTCACGCTGCTGGGCTCGTTCGACACCGTCTCACCGTCGGGGCCGCTGATCGAGCACGCGTCGTAGTCTTCCCCTTCCGGCCGGAAGATGACGTGCTCTTCGTCTGCCTCGAGGGTCAGTGCACCTGAACCGCTTTGCAGCTCGTGGTCGGGCAATTCCCCTATGTCCTCGACGCTGGAAACGCCCACGAGGATCGCGAACACAATCGAACCGAGCAACAGCAGCAGGCCCAGTATCGCCGTAATCATTCCACCTTTTCGCACGGCACCCAATATATAGACACTTCGCGCCCACGGCAGGGCGACAACCACACACTACGATCACCCCACGCCCAGAACTATCGACGTCACCTGCACCGTAATCATCCGCAGGAGCTTTGAAGACACGGTATAAGCCAGCCTCAGATTGCCCACCACTAAACCCTCAAAGCAAGCCGTTTAGTCGTGCAGGTCAAGGCCTCTTAAGCGTGGCGCGGTCAGAAGAATCACACCCCGCTTCCAGCGTCGCACCTTCATACCTAGTCCTCCGCCCGGAGGTGCCGTAGCCGATCGAGTTCCGCGTCGCCGTTGGCGATGCGTGAGTGGATGCGGCAGGAAGCGTCGAAAAGCGCCCATGCTGCGTCAATGTCCGCGTTGCTGATGATGCGGGCGTTGGGCTCGCGCTCCCAGATGCGTTTCACGTCAGCGACGGCTGTGCCGCGGAAGAGCTCGGAGTCGGGGTCGAGGTCGATTGTGGTGAGTTCGCCCGCGCTGGAGACCTGGCCGAGCGCGACCATGACGGTCAGTAAGTCGTGGATCTGGGCGTGGTAGCCCTCCCCTACGTCCTGGTGGAATTCGAAGTAGAACCGCGTGATCGGCTCGAGATGCTCCGCGAGCGGTGAGCCGCGGAGCGCAGACACCAGGTCATCTAAGCGAGACGGCGTGAGCAGCATGCGCTCGGTGACATTGAGCGGGCACACGGTGATCGGCACAGACGCGGAGTCGAAAACCTCCTTCGCCGCGTGCGGGTCCACCCAGAAGTTCCACTCGGCGGTGGGCGTGGTGTTGCCCGGGTAGTTGAATGCGCCGCCCATGACGGTGATGTGCTTGAGCTTTTTGTAGTGCTCCGGGTGGAGGCGTGCGAAGGCGGCGAGATTGGTCATCGGCCCGCTGACGATGAGATGGAGGTCGTCGGTGCCGCGCTCGATCGCATCAATCCAGAGCATGTCCCAGTCGCTCTCGATGTGACGCTCGGGGCAGTCGCGTAACCCAGGCCAGTGTCGCGTGGGTGTCGGGCGTGGTAGTTAGCTCCCAGCCAAGCGGCTCCGGGATGCCCGCTGCCAGCGGAGTCCACGGGACGGTGCAGAGGGAAAGGATCCACGCGGCGTTGCGGGCGCACTGGTCGGCCTCAACATTGCCGGCGGTAGTGGTCACGCACTCTAGCTCCAGGTCGCCCGTGTGGGCGGCGGCGGTGAGGTGGATCAGGGCGTAGGTGTCATCAATACCTGGATCGCAGTCGAGAATGATTCTCATTGGTCAGCTTTCTCCGGATGTGTTTCTTTCCCGACGATTGCCCAGACAATGAGAGCCAAGGCCGCGATGGCACGCAGATTCCGAACGCGACTGGGAAACCGAACTGACCGGCCGCCGCGCCGATCAGGATCGGCCCGATCACCTGGCCGGCATCCATGCACATCTGAAAGACAGACATGGGTCTTGCCGCCGGAACGGTCCGTTGCCGATGATGTCTGCCAAGCTCGCTGTTGGCTGGGCACAAGTAGTCCCCCGCCCACACCGGCGACAACAGAGATCGCGATGAGCGGCCAGAAGCTCGTCGCAAAGCCATGACGGCTGTCGACAAAGCGGTGACGGTAAGCCCGGTGAGGATGAGGGGTTTGCGGCCGATGTGTCGGCAAGCTTGCCCGAAAATTGCAGCGTGACGGCGTTGCCCAGTGCGAACGCCGCGAGTGCGAGACCGGATGCCGCTGCACCATGGTGAACACCGATGCCGCGAACAGTGGGAGGATGGCCACACGCACGCCCATGTTCACCCAGCCGTTGGCGAAGGCGGAGGCCAGTAGCGCGCGGTAACTGGATGGCGAACGCCTCGCCCAGGCGCATTGGCGGGCGCGCAGCGAAGTTCACGTCGCGGTCGGACTTGGGTAGACGCACCCACACGACAACGGCCGCAGCGGCAACCGCGGCACCGTAAATGACGAACGGCCAGCGCATACCCAAAAACGACAGGCCCGCACCAACAACCGGGCCGATGATGTTGCCCAGCAGGAACGCCGTGCATACGTCGAGCTCGCCCGCCCACGGATTTGCGGCGGCGCGACTTTCACAATGAGCGCTTGCGCCGAAATCGTGAACATCGTCGACCCCAGCCCCGCAAGGAACCGCAGCACCAGCATGTGCCAATATTCCTGCGCGACGGCCACAAGCGCGGTGGTCACGGCAACGATGAGAAGACCGGTGATGTATACCTTGCGCGAGCCAAGCTTATCGACGAGCCATCCCGCCCCCGGCGCCCCCACCAACCGGGCGCCAGAGAACACCGAGACGACCCGCAGCCGCAGCCGCCATAGAGACGCCGAAGCTCACCGCGAACTGCGGGATGATCGGCGCAATGAGCCCATACCCGAGCGCGATGAGGAACGCGGCGGCGACAAGAACCCAGATCTCTTGGGGGATCTTGGGCAACGGGTCTTCTCGGAGGCATCGGAGGCATCGGAGGCAATCGGAGGTATCGGCTCCTGCGCGCGCAGAATGTTCAGAGTTTCTCGGGGTGCTCATGGCGTGTTTGAGCCTACTGCGCCTGGGCGTTTTTGGGGATTCGGGTCGTCGATGCCGCGTTCAAGCCGTAAAAGCGGAGGCCCCGGTTTTTCATAGAACGACTGTTCGATCTTAGATGCCAGATTGTCCGAGTCGGTTCGTAGATTCTGAGCCATGACGTACATCAGCCACAGCTCCTACAGCAGAGACATCGCCCGCCAGATCCGTTCCAGCCACGCAACGACCCTCGACCGCATTGAGGCGGTCATTCATCACCCGCGCTCCCTGGCGCGCCCCAACCCAGATTGGCGGCCACCGACCCGTGCGCTTCCCCGCGTTGACGGCGGGCCACAGTTGAACGTAGCCGTCACCCGGCGCCGCGTCGGCCCACGGGCACGCGCCCGCATCAAAGGCTTTGGTGAGAGCCATGTGCCCGCTTACCTCATCGAGGTCGCCTTCACCAACACCAGCGGGATTCCCGTCGACCGCGACATCGCCGAAGCATGGGTCCGCGCCCTCGTCCCGCCCAGCATGGCCGGCGCAGTGCATGAGGTCTTCTCCCCCACGGGTGCAACCTTCGTCTGGCTTGTAGACGGCACTTTTGCCCCCGTCTACTCCCCGCCCTCCATGTTCGAGGGCCTAGCGGCGGCCTAAGCGGGCAGCCTCAGATCTCGTCCTCGGTGTCAACGTCGTCGATGGGGCCGAGGTCATCCTCATCTTCTCCGTCTTCGTCATCTTCTCCGTCTTCGTCATCGTCGAAGTCATCCTCATCGTCTGCTTCTTCATCGTGCTCGCCGTGGTCGGCACCGAAGATGTCGTAGACCTCGGGCTCGTCGAAGTCATCGTCGTCGAAGGGAAGCAGCTGGGATTCCCAATCCTCGGCTTGGTCGGCAGCAAGGCACAGGACGTCGAAAAGCCGGTCGAAGTCGGAGAAGGTGCCCAAGTCAAGGGACTCGGCATCGGCAGAGGCCTCGGCGTGGAGGGATGCGAAGAGGCGCTCACGGTCCTCGTCCGTCAGCTCGGCATCGCCATCGGAATCCCAGAGTTCACCGATAGCGTCATCGAGCAGGTCGTCGTAGGTGTCCGGCAGAGCGACGAACGTGACCGCAGCGCACGGGGTGCCGTCCGTGACCTCGACCTGGACGTGGAGCTCGGCGTTCTCACCGACCTCAGCGCGAACTAGGTGCGGGTCAATCGGATCCTGGAAGAACTCCAGGTCGCCGATGCGCTCGTCGGTGCCCTCGAGCAGGTCGCGCAGCACCGTGATGATCTGGTCGGTGGCCATGTGACGGGCGACGGTATCCACAGCGCCCTCTACGGAGAAAACAACGGAGACGAGCACCGCCTCGAAGTCTTCGTCATCCTCGTCAACGTCCGCGGCGGCGATGTAGACGTTCGCGGCCGGCAGGTGCGGGTCAATCTCAACGAAGTGGATTTCCACCTCGGAGGTGATGGGCACGAACATGGTGTCATCGTGCACGCGCGATTCAATGCCCTCGCGGTCAAGACCTGCGGCGATGTCCTCGAAGAAGCTCATGGGTCCGGTTCCCTTCCTTGGTTCCCCGGGGTTAGTGGCGCCCGGACGCCCCTAGCCTAGCTGCGCTGGTCGCAGCGTGCATGAGGATTCAGCGCTAGACACCGATGAAGTCCGCGATGGACTCCAGCAGCTCGGGACGGCCAGTGCCCCACTGGGTCATTTCGAAGCCTTCCCAGGCGCGGCGCTTGGCTGGCTTCGGGTCCCACACGATGGTCGGTTCGGTACGAATCACAGCGGTGGCGCGGCCGGGGCGCTGGTCAGAGCGGAAACCGTACTCCGGCCAATCATCACCGGGCCGGCCAGTGCGGAAGAACAGCCCCCAGTGGTGCTGCATGCGCTCGCTGACGGCCGCAAAGTCGTCGCGTTTACCCAGGCGGGTAAGCAAGCCGGCAGGTGTGGCGAACTGGTCGCCGAAAATGACCTCCAGGTCGGCGTGTGGATCGCACCCACACCCAGGCGCTCCAGGGCGGGAACAACGTAGTCGAAGTGGTACATCCACACCGGCGCCACCCGGCGGTGCTCTGTGGCGATGCGCACCGACGGGGCCCAGAAGACAGCGTCGGCGACCAGTTCGGCGAAGTCGGAGCGCTCGGTGGCGCAGTCGTAGGCCTCCAGGATCGCGTCGGCATGGTCGGGGTCGTAGACCTCCAACAGGCGGCGGGCTGCCCGGCCGCGCGCCTTGCTCGACACGAACATCGCTTTGGTGAAGCTGGCTTCACCGGAGTTGGAGCCGATGAGCAGCGGCACGGGAGCTTCCTCGTTGTCGGTGAAGGCGTCGATGGGGTGCTTGGGCAAGACGTTCTCATCCACCGTGGGCATGAACGCCAGGTTGAGGTACTTCATCTCCCCGGAGCGAACGAGCAACGAGTTGCCCACGCGGACCAGTTCTTCCCCATCGACCTCGCGGAGGTCGGAGAGGGTGGACAGGCGGGACATGCCCATGCCGTCGAGAAGCGAGCGCACCCACATGGCGGCCTGCACGCGCGAGTGCACCGCACCCGCAGGATTCGATTGTGCGACGGCACCGTGGAACAGGCCGCGCGCTTGCGGGGAGCTCATCAAGGTCGTCACAGCGTTGGCGCCGGCGGATTCGCCCATGATGGTCACCCGGTCCGGGTCGCCGCCGAAGAACGCGATGTTGTCGCGCACCCAGTGCAGGGCAAGGATCTGGTCCAACGTGGCGGGGTTAGCCACGCAGTCCGGGCCGAGCGAACGCATGTCCAGGTAGCCCAAGACGCCCAGGCGGAAGTTCAGCGAGACGTAGACGATGTCCGCCGCGGCGGCCAGGCCGTGGCCTTGGAGCACCTTCTCGTGGGAGGCGCCGGTGAGGAAGGTGCCGCCGTGCATGTAGACCACCACGGGCAAAACGTCGTCGGGTGTTTGGCCGGACGATGTCCAGGGTGAGGCAGTCCTCGGTGCCGATGACTTTGTCGTTCCACCCGTAGGTGCCCTGCATGGCGGGCTGGCTGAACTCTGAGGCGTCGAACTCACCGCGCCATGCCTCCCGCGGGCGTGGAGCGTGGAAACGGTGCTTTCCGCCGGTCGGCGCCCCGTACGGTATGCCGCGCCACGTGCGCATGCCCGAGCCAGGATCGACGATGCCGCGCACAGTCCCAGCATGAGTGTGCACGACGGGGTCGGTGGCGGAAACAGCAGCCATGCGGACAACTGTAGCCGTGTCATGTATTTCCGGCCTATGATGACGTGGCTGGAACACGACACCGTTCCCCCACAAATCCCCGAGGAGACAGGATCAGGATGTTCGGCCGCAA
>UYIL01000002.1 GCA_900618065.1 Streptococcus thermophilus | reverse complement strand
AGCGCCCCGGCCGCGCCACCGCTGTGATTCGTACCGAACCGACCATCGTGTGGGACCGAAGCCAGCCAAGCGCCGCGCCTGGGAAGGCTTCGAAATGACCCAGTGGGGCACTGGCCGTCCCGAGCTGCTGGAGTCCATCGCGGACTTCATCGGTGTCTAGCGCTGAATCCTCATGCACGCTGCGACCAGCGCAGCTAGCTAGGGGGTCCGGGCGCCACTAACCCCGGGGAACAAGGAAGGGAACCGGACCCATGAGCTTCTTCGAGGACATCGCCGCAGGTCTTGACCGCGAGGGCATTGAATCGCGCGTGCACGATGACACCATGTTCGTGCCCATCACCTCCGAGGTGGAAATCCACTTCGTTGAGATTGACCCGCACCTGCCGGCCGCGAACGTCTACATCGCCGCCGCGGACGTTGACGAGGATGACGAAGACTTCGAGGCGGTGCTCGTCTCCGTTGTTTTCTCCGTAGAGGGCGCTGTGGATACCGTCGCCCGTCACATGGCCACCGACCAGATCATCACGGTGCTGCGCGACCTGCTCGAGGGCACCGACGAGCGCATCGGCGACCTGGAGTTCTTCCAGGATCCGATTGACCCGCACCTAGTTCGCGCTGAGGTCGGTGAGAACGCCGAGCTCCACGTCCAGGTCGAGGTCACGGACGGCACCCGTGCGCTGCGGTCACGTTCGTCGCTCTGCCGGACACCTACGACGACCTGCTCGATGACGCTATCGGTGAACTCTGGGATTCCGATGGCGATGCCGAGCTGACGGACGAGGACCGTGAGCGCCTCTTCGCATCCCTCCACGCCGAGGCCTCTGCCGATGCCGAGTCCTTGACTTGGCACCTTCTCCGACTTCGACCGGCTTTTCGACGTCCTGTGCCTTGCTGCCGACCAAGCCGAGGATTGGGAATCCCAGTGCTTCCCTTCGACGACGATGACTTCGACGAGCCCGAGGTCTACGACATCTCGTGCCGACCACGGCGGAGCACGATGAAGAAGCAGACGATGAGGATGACTTCGACGATGACGAAGACGGAGAAGATGACGAAGACGGAGAAGATGAGGATGACCTCGGCCCCATCGACGACGTTGACACCGAGGACGAGATCTGAGGCTGCCCGCTTAGGCGCCGCTAGGCCTCGAACATGGAGGGCGGGGAGTAGACGGGGGCAAAAGTGCCGTCTACAAGCCAGACGAAGGTTGCACCCGTGGGGGAGAAGACCTCATGCACTGCGCCGGCCATGCTGGGCGGGACGAGGGCGCGGACCCATGCTTCGGCGATGTCGCGGTCGACGGGAATCCCGCTGGTGTTGGTGAAGCGGACCTCGATGAGGTAAGCGGGCACATGCTCTCACCAAAGCCTTTGATGCGGGCGCGTGCCCGTGGGCCGACGCGGCGCCGGGTGACGGCTACGTTCAACTGTGGCCCGCCGTCAACGCGGGGAAGCGCACGGGTCGGTGGCCGCCAATCTGGGTTGGGGCGCGCCAGGGAGCGCGGGTGATGAATGACCGCCTCAATGCGGTCGAGGGTCGTTGCGTGGCTGGAACGGATCTGGCGGGCGATGTCTCTGCTGTAGGAGCTGTGGCTGATGTACGTCATGGCTCAGAATCTACGAACCGACTCGGACAATCTGGCATCTAAGATCGAACAGTCGTTCTATGAAAAACCCGGGGCCTCCGCTTTTACGGCTTGAACGCGGCATCGACGACCCGAATCCCCAAAAACGCCCAGGCGCAGTAGGCTCAAACACGCCATGAGCACCCCGAGAAACTCTGAACATTCTGCGCGCGCAGGAGCCGATACCTCCGATGCCTCCGATGCCTCCGATGCCTCCGAGAAGACCCCGTTGCCCAAGATCCCCCAAGAGATCTGGGTTCTTGTCGCCGCCGCGTTCCTCATCGCGCTCGGGTATGGGCTCATTGCGCCGATCATCCCGCAGTTCGCGGTGAGCTTCGGCGTCTCTATGGCGGCTGCGGCTGCGGTCGTCTCGGTGTTCTCTGGCGCCCGGTTGGTGGGGGCGCCGGGGGCGGGATGGCTCGTCGATAAGCTTGGCTCGCGCAAGGTATACATCACCGGTCTTCTCATCGTTGCCGTGACCACCGCGCTTGTGGCCGTCGCGCAGGAATATTGGCACATGCTGGTGCTGCGGTTCCTTGCGGGGCTGGGGTCGACGATGTTCACGATTTCGGCGCAAGCGCTCATTGTGAAAGTCGCGCCGCCGCAAATCCGTGGGCGGGCGAGCTCGACGTATGCCACGGCGTTCCTGCTGGGCAACATCATCGGCCCGGTTGTTGGTGCGGGCCTGTCGTTTTTGGGTATGCGCTGGCCGTTCGTCATTTACGGTGCCGCGGTTGCCGCTGCGGCCGTTGTCGTGTGGGTGCGTCTACCCAAGTCCGACCGCGACGTGAACTTCGCTGCGCGCCCGCCAATGCGCCTGGGCGAGGCGTTCGGCCATCCCAGTTACCGCGCGCTACTGGCCTCCGCCTTCGCCAACGGCTGGGTGAACATGGGCGTGCGTGTGGCCATCCTCCCACTGTTCGCGGCATCGGTGTTCACCCATGGTGCAGCGGCATCCGGTCTCGCACTCGCGGCGTTCGCACTGGGCAACGCCGTCACGCTGCAATTTTCGGGCAAGCTTGCCGACGACATCGGCCGCAAACCCCTCATCCTCACCGGGCTTACCGTCACCGCTTTGTCGACAGCCGTCATGGGCTTTGCGACGAGCTTCTGGCCGCTCATCGCGATCTCTGTTGTCGCCGGTGTGGGCGGGGACTACTTGTGCCCAGCCAACAGGCGAGCTTGGCAGACATCATCGGCAACGACCGTTCCGGCGGCAAGACCATGTCTGTCTTTCAGATGTGCATGGATGCCGCCAGGTGATCGGGCCGATCCTGATCGGCGCGGCGGCCGGTCAGTTCGGTTTCCCAGTCGCGTTCGGAATCTGCGGTGCCATCGCGGCCTTGGCTCTCATTGTCTGGGCAATCGTCGGGAAAGAAACACATCCGGAGAAAGCTGACCAATGAGAATCATTCTCGACTGCGATCCAGGTATTGATGACACCTACGCCCTGATCCACCTCACCGCCGCCGCCCACACGGGCGACCTGGAGCTAGAGTGCGTGACCACTACCGCCGGCAATGTTGAGGCCGACCAGTGCGCCCGCAACGCCGCGTGGATCCTTTCCCTCTGCACCGTCCCGTGGACTCCGCTGGCAGCGGGCATCCCGGAGCCGCTTGGCTGGGAGCTAACTACCACGCCCGACACCCACGGCGACACTGGCCTGGGTTACGCGACTGCCCCCGAGCGTCACATCGAGAGCGACTGGGACATGCTCTGGATTGATGCGATCGAGCGCGGCACCGACGACCTCCATCTCATCGTCAGCGGCCGATGACCAATCTCGCCGCCTTCGCACGCCTCCACCCGGAGCACTACAAAAAGCTCAAGCACATCACCGTCATGGGCGGCGCATTCAACTACCCGGGCAACACCACGCCCACCGCCGAGTGGAACTTCTGGGTGGACCCGCACGCGGCGAAGGAGGTTTTCGACTCCGCGTCTGTGCCGATCACCGTGTGCCCGCTCAATGTCACCGAGCGCATGCTGCTCACGCCGTCTCGCTTAGATGACCTGGTGTCTGCGCTCCGCGGCTCACCGCTCGCGGAGCATCTCGAGCCGATCACGCGGTTCTACTTCGAATTCCACCAGGACGTAGGGGAGGGCTACCACGCCCAGATCCACGACTTACTGACCGTCATGGTCGCGCTCGGCCAGGTCTCCAGCGCGGGCGAACTCACCACAATCGACCTCGACCCCGACTCCGAGCTCTTCCGCGGCACAGCCGTCGCTGACGTGAAACGCATCTGGGAGCGCGAGCCCAACGCCCGCATCATCAGCAACGCGGACATTGACGCAGCATGGGCGCTTTTCGACGCTTCCTGCCGCATCCACTCACGCATCGCCAACGGCGACGCGGAACTCGATCGGCTACGGCACCTCCGGGCGGAGGACTAGGTATGAAGGTGCGACGCTGGAAGCGGGGTGTGATTCTTCTGACCGCGCCACGCTTAAGAGGCCTTGACCTGCACGACTAAACGGCTTGCTTTGAGGGTTTAGTGGTGGGCAATCTGAGGCTGGCTTATACCGTGTCTTCAAAGCTCCTGCGGATGATTACGGTGCAGGTGACGTCGATAGTTCTGGGCGTGGGGTGATCGTAGTGTGTGGTTGTCGCCCTGCCGTGGGCGCGAAGTGTCTATATATTGGGTGCCGTGCGAAAAGGTGGAATGATTACGGCGATACTGGGCCTGCTGCTGTTGCTCGGTTCGATTGTGTTCGCGATCCTCGTGGGGCGTTTCCAGCGTCGAGGACATAGGGGAATTGCCCGACCACGAGCTGCAAAGCGGTTCAGGTGCACTGACCCTCGAGGCAGACGAAGAGCACGTCATCTTCCGGCCGGAAGGGGAAGACTACGACGCGTGCTCGATCAGCGGCCCCGACGGTGAGACGGTGTCGAACGAGCCCAGCAGCGTGAGTTACAGCTACGACGTGGGCAACGGCAGTTGGGAATCTTTCGACGCCTTCACCACCAAGGACGCAGGAAACTACACCGTCAGCTGCGACGGCCACGTGCGAGTTTCACCGATGTCTTCCGTCAACGGTGTAATCAAGGCGGTCGCACCGCTGCTGTTCGGAGTCGTTGGATTCTTCATCGGCCTTCTGATGTTCATCATCGGTCTGATCATTTCCGTCACTGGACGTTCGCGACAGAAGAAGGCCGAACAGCAGCACCAGACATACGGCCAGTACCCGCCTGCCGGCCAGTACCCGCCTGCCGGCCAGTACCCGCCTGCCGGCCAGTACCCGCCTGCCGGCCAATACCCACAGCGGCCGGGACCACAGTCGCCGTACGGGCCAAATTACTGATGCCGTGAGGCGGGTGTCATGACAGTAGCCGGCGGCAACCCCTCGCCAACATCACCTGCATCCACGGTGGCAAGGCTCCGTGTATCCAGCCGCGCGGTACACCCAGAAGGAGTCCCGGTGAGGACATTTCGGCACTTTCTGAATCCCAAATGCGCAGTAAATAGTTAAAGATCGCGTGTCCACGTTGGATTTGGCAGTGATGAGTACAGAAGACTTCGCGGTCGAGGACCAGGCCGACACGCAGCCTGAAACCCAAGACACTCCCACTTAAGAAAGCGCCGGAACGCCGGCGGAAAAAAGATCGAAGTTCCGGCCGAATCTCCAGCCGAGACCCCAACTGAAAACACCGAGAACGCCGAGCCGGACGCTTCCTCGTCACTGCCGTTGCCGACATCAAAGGCATCTGGGAGCGAGAACCCAATGCCCGCATCGTCACCGACTCAGACATCGACGCGGCCTGGGCGCTTTTCGACGACTCCTGCCACATCCACTCACGCATCGCCACCGGCGACAAGGAACTCGACCGGCTGAGGCATCTGCGGGCGGAGGACTAGGGATTGAGTCGCTCGAAGACGGTGTCTGAGATGCTCTTGATCTTCTCGGAGTAGCTGTCTCGTTGATTGCCTTGGGTTCCTTTGATGCCGTCTTTGTATTCGAGTTCGGCGATAGGGGCGTGTCCTTGAACTGACGTGAACGGAAGATGCGCACAGGATTGCTGATTCAAAGATGCGCAATTGCCTGTTGACATGGAAGCGATTGCTTAAAGTGAACATTGAGAACAACCTGTCAAAATGAATGAGTGGAAGTGCAATGTCCAGCCAAGAGTTCGAGATTTTTCAACAATCGACTGAGATTAAAGTTGGAGACAAGCTGGTCGAGCTGATTCAGAATTCTAAAAACGATAACGCGCGCTGGATCGATCAAAAGGTCACTTTCGACAATCTTCATGTGATCGCACTCGCAGTCGACCTATCAGTCCCGGACGATTCCGAATTCACGCGGTTCACTATCCAAGAATCAAGAGTCCTAGGCGACGTAGTCCGCCGAGAGTACGGCAAACCCAGCTTGGACGACGAGCATGGCCAGAACGAATACGACAAGTTCATCGCTCAACCATTGAATACGCTAGCATTTGCTGGAATCTTGGCATCTGAGAAGCGGGGCAGGCGCTTTTATCGTGTTCGGGACCGTGAGATGCTGCCAATTCATTGCAGCGAGTGATAATAATGCCCGTGCGTTTCTGATTAAGTACATTCAGACCGTGCTCCGCGACTGGGGCTGGTGGGGAAGAGTAGATACGTATTTGAACTCGGATCAGACTAATGATGATCTCCGAGAGCTGAAGAAACAATTCCTCTACCTAATGACCGAGAAGACGGGGCTCGGTTCGAGGGATAGCGGTGATCCCGGAGTTGAGTCCAGTCGAATATTCACGAAAGTTCTGAACCCGATCGCTTTCGCTTATGGCGCAAAAGGAACCGAGCGGGGAAGAGTTATGAAAACCATTCCGAGCAGGCTCGACCTCGTCTATAACCGTCCAAACTTCCTCGATGTCGCGACTAAGAGCCGAAAGACCTCACGCGAAAACAGTTCGAGGAAATCCTCGAGGAGAAAGCCGCGAAGCTTCCTGGTCAATCGAACCAGACCGCGATTATGCGGAAAGTGCGAAACTATCATAACGATGTGCCCGAGGTTCCATCAGTAATCGGAGGCAGGGCTCGGCATGTACATCACATCTTCCCTAAATCTTTGTACCCCGATCTTGCTGATACTCCAGAGAACTTGATCGCACTCACCTCAGCGCAGCACCTTTTTGAAGCTCACCCAGAAGGAAACACTCAGAAAGTCGATCCGATTTTCCAGCGTAACGCTCTGCTCTACAAGCTCGAATCTGTTGAAAAAAGCGTAACTGCCGGAGACGAAATGTACGAGTACGCGCGCTTCGCTAAAATGCTCGAGGTGGGCTACGGGGTGGAGGTTCTCAAGATCGATTATGACGGTTGTCATGAGGCGATCATTAGCCAGTTGAGCTAGCCTCAACCGGCGCAGGAACTCCCCACCAGAAAGCCAGGCAATCATCTAAGTTGATTGAGCGCGTTGCATAATTGCAAGCGATTCGGAAGAAAGATTGGAATTCAGGAGAATTGCAGAACTCAAGTATCCGTTTTTCTTCCGCGAGACTCAGTTCACCGTATAGAACTGCAGCGCTGCCATCGGGAACGCCCTTGAACAAATGCCGTTGGACGAGCCTGGGATAGTAGGAGAGGTTGGGAGCGTAGAAACTCTTTCCCGTGATCTTTGAGTTGAGTACGGTCTCGATCTGCTTTGCGACCTTTACGGGAACAAGAAAGTCATCGTCCCTATGAATGTGAGAACCGGCGCCCAAGTTGCGTCCGCGAATGACCGGGACTCCGTCTTCGCTCGCCATTTTTCGACTAATTGTGCGATCCCGCCAGGGCGTTAGCCGACCGAAAGCTACAGAGTCGCATATGGCATCGAACTCTTGGTCGCGATAGACAACCCATGAAGGGAACTTGGGATCCATACTGTAACCAATGGGTTTATTGGTAGCGACGCGGAGTGGCCAACTCTTAAGTTTGAATACGCTCGTCGAATTCTCTGAGTTCCCAGCCCGAATAATTAAACCGATGGTTTCTACCTTGATTTCGGGGAAGCATATCTCGCCGAAATCGTAGACTGCACTTACCGTATTCTCTTCGGTTACCTTGTCCCGTATCTCTCTGTACGAATTCGCGTGCAACATTGCTTTCGGTAAGACAAACGCGATGCGGTTTCCCTCATGCAGAGCTTTATTGAGAAATCGTATCGACATTTCCTGGTGCACTGACCATACCGATTCTTTATCCAAGGCCTTACGGCCAAACGGTGGATTACCCACTATCAAGTCGTACCCTTTGTTCTGGCTGCGCAAGAAGTCTCCGACCTTGTATCGGACAGTGACACCCGTGGACAGAGCGTTCCCCAAAAGTCGCCTTTGGAAGCCGATAGCTTCGGGGTCGATATCGATTGAATCGATTTCCATGGACTTGTTCTCCAGCTCGGCCCACTTCAGTAGCTGGGTAACGAAAACACCCCCTCCTGAGGATGGTTCCAAAACGGTCAGTTTTCTCTTTCGCTCGAACCCGTGGATTGCAGGTTTCAGGACCGCGAATGCCACGAGCGGTTGTGTATAGTACGCAGCAAGATGAACTTTCGAAGTCTTCTCCAAGTTGCGGTAGGCAGCATGCTGAGAAAGTGTCGCCCATTCACCGGGCTTCAACCTGATTCCGCGAGCACTGAACGAAGCGAATGACCAAACCGCAGCTTTGATCTTTTGCGCGATGGATTCAGCAATTGGGTAAGGCATCGCCTCGCCCAGACACTGCCGGATATTGGGCGCATGCTTCTTGACGAGAACTGCGGTGGAATCCTCGGGAGTCTCCTCAAACCATTTGAAGCTTTCAGGGATCCCCATCATCCGCATAAGCTCACGGATGCTGAAAACTCGATCATCATGCGGGTGAACGGTATTTTGGGAAGCGAGAATGTCATTCCGTGTGTGGACACACGGTGGGATTGCGTCCCACGGAACCCTCCTGTACTTATCCCCATTCTTTCTCACGTTAGGTACCATTACACCGTTGACAACTCGGTGAGGCCTAAGATGCGGTTCTGCGTTGTCAAAAGCCGAAGCACCTTCTGGCAAGCCATGAATCCATGCGCGCATGTGATCCTTGTACGGGCGGAAACCGTGCAGCGGATCTTGTGGATCCACTTCTCCCATCGAGGACAAGGGTTTTAGGTCTCCGATCAGTTCCCGGAGAGTCACCGCCGTCGCGCGGTCAGGAAAGAGATCGAGTGGGCTGGCCCAGAGAACATCGTTCCTAACACCAATCGTAATGGATCGCTTTCTTCTTGAGGGTGAACCGTATTCTTCGAGCGGCAGAACAGAAGAAAAGAATTCGTACTCCGGGGTCAGCAAGCGCTCAATCTCATCTCCTATGGGTCTCGTTTCTTTGTCGAGACCTGTGCAGGGGGTTCTCATAAATGCAGGAACATTCTCGATGACGAAAGTGAGAGGTTTGATCTTAAGAATGGCCTCAAGCGAGCGCACGACGAGGGAGTTACGCCCAAGTTCGTCACCTTTCTTATGGTTGGCGACTGACATTCCCTGGCAAGGAGGTGTTGCAAGGATGCAGGTAACCGGTTCTCCGGCTTTATTGGTCCAGTTCTTCGCGCGTTCCAGGATTCGGTTGAAAACCGTTTCAGTCTGAATATCGCCGCAAATGAGATCCTCGGCAGCAGCAATATCATTCAATCGCTGCAGTTCGAGCCGGCGCGAAATGAGCTCGGCACTTGCTACGCAGTGAAAACCGGCATCTTTGAAGCCTAGATCCCCAATTCCCCCGGAGCTGAACAAGCTGATATAGGAAGGAGTCGTCTCGAATTTCATACTTGTAATTTACCGTAGAAGGAGACGAACCGAAAACTGAATCAGTTCTTCCTTCAGGTCTGTTGCAATGCGGTTTTGCGCCGTCGATTATTGGGGAGCTTGTCAAGATCAGGCGGGATAGCTTCCCCGATCTGGAATCTAGGAGCGGCCACGAGGGTTGTGCTCCTTTGGGACGGTTAGTGTTTCTGCTTCTGGGGTAGAACAATATTCTCCGGCTGTAAAAACGATACAAAGCTCTAAACCTTTCTTTGTCTTTGCATCGAGAATGGTCTGTTGAGTTTTATTCAGGGGTACTTCGTCGCAGGAAGAACGGCCTGCGCCCAGTCACGGGAGTCGAGTTCGTCAACGGGCACCCAGCGGGAGTCGGCGTGCTCAGTCAGGGTGGGTTCTTGGCCGCTGGTGAGGGTGCAGCGGAACGTCGATAAGCGGATTGTGCCGAAGTCGTATGTGTGCTCGGTGGTGGTGATGTGGGGGCCGACGGTGGCGTCGATAAGCAACTCTTCTTTGAGCTCGCGCGCGAGGGATTCTTTGGGGGTCTCACCGGGCTCGATTTTGCCGCCGGGGAACTCCCACTTGCCGGGAAGCGCTTTTCCGGGACCGCGCCGGGCGGCGAAAACGGCGCCGTCGCGAATGATCACGGCACCGGTGACATCAATTGCGGGCTTGGTTGCGGCCATGGATTCATCGTAATGGTTGACGGAGCACACGTCTGGGGAAGCAATCATGAGTTAACAGTGGATACATTTAAGGCAGACGAAAGGCGAGCATCATGCAAAAAGCTGGGGTAGTGGTTCTGCTGATCGGGTTGGTGACCATGATCGGTTCCGCGGTCATCGGGGGCATCATGATCGACAAGGGAGCGAAAGACGCGTTCGGCGACTCCTACGTCGTGTACGAATCCAAAGATTCCCTCGCCGCGGAGAAAGGCGAAGAGTTTCATATTTACAAGCCGGCGAACGCCCCCAGCGGTAAGTGCAGTGTGACCGCACCTGATGGATCGCCAGTAGAGAATCTGCCGGCGACAAGGCTCAATTGGGTCCAGTCCAGAGACAAAAGCTGGGAAGGTTTCGACAGGTTCCGCGCAGGGGAGGCAGGAAACTACACGTTCGATTGCCCCAGTGAGGTGATGCTTGTTCCGGATGCAGATCTAAAAGGAATGGAATCTTTTGCGCTCGGTTTGTCGATCCTGATGGTCGGGCTTTTCGCTGGATTCTCCTTCGTGATCGCGGGGGCGGCGGTGATGATTATCGCTGGGGTGAACAAGCGAAAGGAACGCGAGCTGTACCAGACCTATGGCTCGCCGCCGCACGGGTTTCAACCGCCTCCACCACCGAGGTATAGGCCGCCCCAGTAGGAACACGGGCTGCTGTAAGTACGAGAGCTCGATACTCTTTGGACCATGGGTAAAGGTGGCGTGATCGCGGTAGCCCTTGGACTCCTAGTGATGGTGGGGTCGGCCATCTACGGCGTCATGAGCACCGCCTCCGGTGTCAATGAAGTCCTGGAAATGCCCGTAGGCGTGATCGAAGACGGCTCCGGTTCGGTGACCCTTGCAGCAGACGAGCTGCACATCATCTTCCAACCGGAAGGCGAAAAGTTCGACCGGTGCTCAATCAGCGGCCCTGACGGGAAGAACGTCCCCAACGTGGAACACCACGGTACCTTCACTTTCGAGGACGCCGACACCGCATGGGAGGCTTTCGACGCCTTCGAAACCACCAGCGCGGGAAACTACACCGTTGCTTGCGACAGCGACGTGAAAGTTGGCGCGATGTCTGTTTCTAGCCCAGGTTATAAGGATTTGATTCCGCTGGTCATCGCGGTGGCTGGAGCCTGCGTGGGCTTACTCCTGCTCGTCCTCGGCATCATCCTCCTCATGGCTGCAGGCATGCGCAAGAGCCAGCCTTCAGACAGGCGGGGTACTAGCCTCTAACTGGTCAGCGCCGGATTAGACCGGAAGCTCGCTAACGCGCTCAGGTTCGACCGCGACGAACTCGGAGTGTTCATAGCTAGGTCCGCAGGCGGGGTAGTGGTTGAACTTGGTGTTCTCGTCACCCGGGATGAGGTAGGCGTTTGCTCCGCAAATCCAGCCATTGGGCGCGTGCCAAATGGCACCGGAACCCTGCGGAGGCATGCCGGATGGTGAGTCAGAGAAGTAGTCGGTGAAGACCTCCATCGCTTCCTCGCAGGTCAACTCGTCCTGCATAGCGACGACGCTCAGCTTGCCACCGGTCGCGTTGATCACCTCGCCGCAGACCGTCCCGGCAGCGGAAGTTTGTTCTTCTTCGGTGGAGGTCTCATCCTCGGAAGGCTCGTCTGACGGGGAGGGTTGATCCTCGCTGGTGGCGGTGTCGGAGGGGGAGGTGGGGGCGTCGTCAAGCGAATTGCTCTCCGAGCTTTGAACGATTGGTGGTTCCTTGATGGGCTCCTCGCTGCCGCATGCCGCGAGGGCCAGGGTGGAGGCGGTGAGGAGTGCGGTGATGCGTCGTGAAGCTGTCATGGGATTACTCCGGCTTGGGCAATAGAAGCACGCGGGTTTCGGCGTCCCAACAGTTCACTGTGTACTCCTCGGCATCTTCGGGTTCGCCCTCGAGGCGAGTGCCGCGGCCGCAGCGCCAGTCGTTGGCGACCTGCCAGGTGTCCTCAGACTCCTCAACAGCCTCGGAGTCTTCGGAGGTGAACTCAGTGACTGCCTGCATTGCTTCGTCGCACCGTTCGCCGCCCTGGATGGCGATGACGTTATATGCCTCATATGCCTCGCCGTCGCGGGTGGCCTCACCACACATCGGGCCGACCGCCTCGCGGACCACGTCGGGGATGGGGCGCTCATCGGCGGGACTGGTTGCGCTCTCGCCGGCAGTTTCGGTGGCCACACTTGTCACGGTGGCTTCCTCAGTCTCCGGCGCTGCGTTCGTGTCCTCGGTGGAGCACGCTGCGAGCGACACGGTGGAAACGATGATGAGAGCGCCTAAAGGCCACCTGCGTGAATTCATGCTTTTAAAGATAGTGAATGGCGGCCGCTAAGGGGCCGAAGTGGTGCATTCCATCACATGGGGTGTTGCGTTTGCACTAAACTCCTCCCGTTAAACCGCATCCCACGGGGCCAGAGCGACGTTCCGCTATCCGAGATTAGGACAGCTCCCATTCGTGCCTCATACTTCGAAGGAGAATTGTGACAACCGGAGATTTCCTAGCCCTGATGGGGGTTTTCGTTGCTGCTGTCGCCGTACCCGGTCCGGATGTCGTGCAGATCATCCGGTTTAGCGTGAAATCACGTGCAGCTGGTGTCGCGTGCGCCACGGGAATCATGGTGGGTTACGCGATCTGGATCGCCACCTCTCTGCTGGGTTTGAGTGCCCTCATGCAAGCTGCACCGCATCTGCTTTCGGTACTGCAGTTAGTGGGTGGAGCCTACCTCTTGTACATGGGCTTCAGTGCAGTGCGAAGCGGCTTCAAAGCGTGGCGGTCTGGAATAGCTACTGATCTGCCTAGCAGCGGAGCTGCTCAGTCAACTGTATCCCGGAGAGCCTTCGTGGCGGGGTTGGCTACGAATTTGTCCAACCCGAAGTCAGTTCTCTTCTTTGGCGCGGTTTTTGCTCAATTTGTTAAACCGGGCATGGGATGGGAATGGATGTTCATCATTCTCGTCACGCTGTTCGTGGTCGGTTTTGTCATGTCTGCAGGGTTCGCGCTCTTGGTCGACGTTTTCGCCGGTTTTTTGTCACGCTTCGGGCACGCAGTGGACATGATCACCGGATCGATCTTCATCGGACTAGGAACCTGGATGTTTTCCGAGGGCACCGTGAACCTGAACAGTCCTCGGAAAGCCTGATTCACTACTACCGGCGGCAGCTATTCCTCGCCGAGATCGAATGCATCCACGTTCGCGAGGCTACGGGGATCCAGCCGAGTGGTGATGCCGATCCGGTTCCACGCGTTGATAGTGACAATCGCCATGAGGAGATTGCGCGCGCCCTTCTCGCCGTGGTGCGTCTCAACGCGGTCCCACAGCTCGTCCGGCACCGACTCTTCACCGTGGATCTGCGTCACTGCGTCGGTCAGTTCTAGGACGGCCTGTTCCGGCTCAGTGAAAACATCGCGGTGGTTCGTCCAGTCTTCAGCCTGGGAGACCTTATCCTTGGACCACCCGTCTTTGCGTGCGTCACGACGGTGCATAGCCAGGCAGTAGACACACTGATTGAGCGCAGACGCGCGGAGCTGGACAAGGTGGGAGAAATCCTTCTCAACCCTCGCCCGGACGTAAGTTTCAAGGCCCAGCATGGGAGCGTAGGCGACTTTAGGGATGGGCTTTCTGTTCCTGTCGGTCATGACACCACGCTACGCGCGTGTTTGTCGGTGGGGACTGTGCACGCGGTGCGCTCGAGCACGGAAAGCACGCCAAAAGTGCAGCAAATAGCTATAGATCGCGTGTTCACGTAGGCTTTGGCAGTGATGAATACAGATGACTTCGCGGCCGAGGACCAGGCCGACACCGCCGGCGAGGTTGCCGGCACAGAGGCTGATACGCAGCCTGAAACAAACAACACCCAGACTGAAGAGAACACCGAAGCTCCGGCTGAGGCTCCGGCCGAGACTCCGGCTGAAAACTCCGTGACCAACCAGGACGGCGAGAACGCCGAGACTTCCGAGACCAAGTCCGAGGGCTTCGACGGCCTTGGGCTCCCTGCGCCCGTGCTGGACGCGATCAAGCGCGTCGGTTTTGAGTCTCCCTCGCAGATCCAGGCTGAGACGATCCCGCTGTTGATGGACGGCCGCGACGTTGTTGGCCTGGCCCAGACCGGTACCGGTAAGACGGCGGCGTTCGCGCTGCCGATCTTGGCGCGCATCGATACGTCGGCACGCTATCCGCAGGCCCTTATCCTCGCGCCGACGCGCGAGCTGGCGCTGCAGGTGTCTGACTCGTTCCAGTCTTTCGCTGACCACCTTGGCGGCATCTCCGTGCTGCCGATCTACGGCGGCCAGGCTTATGGCATTCAGTTGTCGGGCCTGCGCAGGGGCGCGCAGATCATCGTCGGCACGCCGGGCCGCGTGATCGACCACCTGGAGAAGGGGTCGCTGGACATTTCCAACCTGCGCTTCCTCGTGCTGGATGAGGCTGACGAGATGCTCAACATGGGCTTCCAGGAAGACGTGGAGCGCATTCTGGAGGACACTCCTGCAGACAAGCAGGTCGCGCTGTTCTCCGCGACGATGCCGAACGCGATCCGCCGCATCTCGCACGACTACTTGAATGACCCCGAAGAGGTCACGGTCAAGGCGAAGACCCGCACGAACACCAACATCACCCAGCGATACTTGTTCACCGCGCACCGTAACAAGCTCGACGCCATCACGCGCGTGCTGGAGGTGACTGAGTTCGACGCGATGATCGTCTTCGTCCGCACCAAGCAGGAGACCGAGGAGATCGCAGAGAAGCTGCGCGCACGCGGGTTCTCCGCGGCCGCGATCAACGGCGACATCGCTCAGCAGCAGCGCGAGCGCACCGTCGACATGCTTCGCGACGGGCGCTTGGACATCCTCGTCGCCACCGACGTAGCCGCCCGCGGCCTGGACGTGGAGCGCATCTCCCACGTGCTCAACTATGACATCCCGAACGACACCGAGAGCTACGTCCACCGCATCGGCCGCACGGGCCGCGCGGGCCGCACTGGTGAGGCGCTGCTGTTTGTCACGCCGCGCGAGCGCCGCATGCTGCGCTCCATCGAGAAGGTGACCGGCGCGAAGATCGAGGAGATGGACCTGCCCACCGTGGATGAGGTCAACGTCTCCCGCATGAACAAGTTCGCCGACTCCATTACCGAGTCGCTCGAGAACGACCAGATGGAGCTCTTCCGCGGACTCGTGCGCAGCTACTCGGTCGACCACGACGTCCCAATGGAGGATATCGCCGCCGCGCTTGCCGCACAGCAGCAGGGTGACGAGTTCCTGATGAAGGAGCCCCCGAAGGACAAGCGCGACCGCCGCGAACGCGAGCGCTTCGACCGTGAGGACCGACGCGACCGTGAGCGCGGTGGCCGCGGGCGCGACCGGGACCGTGGCGATCGCGGCGGTAAGGGCCGGTTCCACAACGACGACGCCAACTTTGACACCTACCGCCTCGACGTGGGCAAGCGACAGAACGTTCGCCCAGGCGCCATCGTCGGCGCGCTGGCGAATGAGGGCGGCCTGACCAACCGCGACTTCGGTCGCATCACCATCGGCGGCGACTTCACCCTCGTCGAACTGCCGAAGGACATGGATAAAGGCGTGCTCGACCGCCTCGCCGACACCCGCATCTCCGGCCAGCTGATCAACATTCAGCGCGACACTGGCGCCCCGCCGCGCGACCGTGGTGACAGGGGCGGCCGTGGTGGACGCGGCGGCTACCGCAAGCGTGACGACGACCGCGACCGCGGCAGGGGACGCGGCGGCAACGGCGGCCGCGGCGGTGGCCGGGGCAAGCGCGACTGGCGCGACTAAGGTTCCGTGCCTGGGCATGAGAAAACCCAGCTACTGAGAGGCGAGGATTCGTCGAAAAGCGAATCTCTTGTTCTTAAGAGCTGGGTTTTGCGGTGACGCCCGAAAAGGGCCGTGGCTTCTAAGCCGGGGTCGGCAGGAACATCAGGACCAGGGTCAGGAACCACAGCAGGTTGAAAATGCCTGCGCCGGCAGCTGCCTTGACGCGGGAGGACTCGATGTCCGAGGTGACGTCGCGGGAGTCAGCCTCGGCCGGGTTGAGCGCACCGAGAGAACCCATGATCTTGCGCTGCTGCGGGATCACCATGGCGAACAGGAAGCCCCACGCCAGGACCGACAGCACGATCGCGGTGTGGAACCAGTAGTTCGAGCGGTAGGTGTCCCAGTCGAAGGCCAGCACGGCCGCACCGAGCAGCGGAACCAGCACGGAGATCATGCCGTAGGTAGAAGAAATGCGGTGGTAGATGGAGGCGCGTCCAAAGGTCTCCTCGCCGCCGGCCTGCGCCTTGGCGGCGGCGCCGGGGAACGCGGAGGTGGCCACCATGACCGGACCGATGAGAATGATCGCGGCGGCAACGTGCAGGAAAATGAGGAATGTGGTCATGGTCCTCACTCTACGGAATGCACAGGCATTTCCACATTTGACACGAGCCCTTGCAGGCCAGAACAGTGCCTGCGGATCGCCCGCAGATCGGCGCGGGGCAGGGGCAGGTCGTAGCCCCGGGCAATGGCGGCGATGCGCTGCCCGTAGGCGCAGCGCACCCGACGGTTGTCAGGAACCCACTCGCTGGGCAGCATGTCGGACTTCGCCTGGTTGGCCTTGGAGGATGTGACCACGAGGTTGATCGGGTCGTTGGCGAAGGCGACGCGCTTCTCCGCCGGCCACGCGTGCGCGCCCATGTCCCAAGCGGCGCGCAGCGGGAAGATGTGGTCGACTTCTACGTCGGCCGGGTCGAGCGGGGCGCCGGTGTAGGGGTCCGTGAAGGGCACCGAATCGGACGGGGCCCACTGGCGGTAAGGGGTGCGGCATGAGTCGACGTCCCACGCATCGGCCATGACAGCCTCGCGGGTGGTGCACCCGGTGGGCTGCATGCCCCAGTCGCCGAAGTCTGCGGCGCGGTCGTAGCCCAGGATGGTGGGGCGAGGGGAGGGGGTTGATGGGGCGTCGATAAGCGAACGCGGCGTGGGGAACGGAACGATGGCGACTGTGGCGGCGATGAGCACGGCGAGATAGAAGCGGAACCAAGGCATACCTTGTTGGACTGCGCGGCGGGGGCGATCGGTTCCGTGGGAGGCGCGGAAGCTATGAACCTCTGCCTATGAACCGAGTAAACGGCAGCAGGCGGGGGAGGCCACTCAGTTCATAGGCAGAGGTTCATGGACCAGGGGGCCTGGGCGCCAGGGTGCGCCCCGCGACGCACCGTCAGTGACATCACCGCTGCGCGCTGCCGGACACTCCATCGTCATCCCCACGCACCTGGGTGTCCTTCAACGCCTGGTCGAAGGAGACCTCCGGGTGCGCCATCGCGTATTCGGTGAGGTCGTTTGCGCGGTCGAACTCGGCCTCGGCGGCGGGGTTCGGCTTGGTGGCCAGGGAGACCGCGACCATGACGAGGGTGGCCAGGATGACGCCCGGAACCATCTCGTAGATCAGGTCGGAGGTGGCCGGGACGGAACCCCAGATGAACACGGTCAGCGCGCCGACGACCATGCCGGCCATGGCACCCGGCGCGGTGAGACGGCGCCAGAACAGGGACGCAATAATGACCGGGCCGAACGCGGAACCGAAACCGGCCCACGCGAAGCCGACCAGGCCGAGGATCGTGTCGGACGGGTTGGCGGCCATGAGAATGGCTACCAAGGCAACGATGACCACCATGACGCGGGAGGCGATGAGCAGGGTGCGCTGGGGCAGGTCGCGTTTGGTGAAGCCGCGGAACAGGTCCTCGACAAGGGCGGAGGAGGTGACCAGCAGCTGGGACGACATGGTGGACATGATCGCGGCAAGAACGGCGGTGAGCACCAGGCCGGCGAACAGCGGGTGGAACACGACGCGGGTCATGTCCAGGAAAATCGTTTCGAAACCGTCGCGGTCGGTGACGGAGTGTTGCGTCTGGCCGAAGAAGGATGCACCGATGATCGCGGTGAAAACGGCACCGATGTAGCAGATGCCCACCCAGATCAGGCCGGAGTTGCGGCCGGAGCGCGCTTCGTGCGGGCTGCGTAGCGCCATGAAGCGGGTGATGATGTGCGGTTGGCCCATGTAGCCCAGGCCCCACGCCAGGTTGCCGATGATCGCGGCCGCGGAGACACCGGTGAAAAAGTTGAAGTAGTCCGGGTTGCCGGTTTCCCACGGACCGTAGGGGTTGTCCAGCGGGTAGGAGAAGATGCCGCCGGGGTTGTCGATGGCGAATAGGGCCATGACCGGCACGATGATCAGTGCTGCGAACATGAGCAGGCCCTGGGCGACGTCGGTGTAGGACACGGCGAAGAATCCGCCGACGAAGGTGTAGATCACCGTGATGGCACCGACGATGAGCATGCCGGTCATGTAGTCGCCGTCGAAGGTGGACTCGAAGTAACGCCCGCTGGCGACCATGCCGGAGGAGACGTAGAACGTGAAGAAGAAGATGATGATCACCGCGGCGATGACGCGCAGGGCGCGAGTTTGATCGTGTGTGCGGTTTTCAAAGAAGCTCGGCAGGGTGATCGAGTTGTTGGCCACTTCCGAGTAGGCGCGCAGGCGCGGGGCGACCCACTGCCAGTTGGCCCACGAACCGAGAAAGAGGCCGATGACGATCCATAGCTCGCTCATGCCGGAGACGAACAAGGCACCGGGCAGACCCATGAGCAGCCAGCCGGACATGTCGGATGCGCCTGCAGAAATACCGGCGACGAACGGCGGCAGGTCGCGGCCGCCGATGACGTAGTCGCCATACTGGGTGGTGCGGCGCCAACCGTAGTAACCGATGGCGAGCATCAGGCCGAAGTAGATCACCAAAGCGATGATCATCCACGTACTTTCAGTCATGTGCGCTCCTTGAATGAAGTTTCGCAGCGGATAAAAAGCTTGGAATAGGATAACGCACAGCTGGGTGCCTGAACTTTTCGCGCCTGCTCTGTTGGTCACCCAGGGTGGTAGAAAAGAGGTTATGCCTAAATTCCTTCTCCACGGCCTGTGGCTTCCCGCCTCAGGGCTCAACCTGTGGGTTGAGCGTGTGGAGGGGCACAAGATTCTCCTGCCTTCGCAGGTTCCGGAGGGCACGTTTCCCCAGGTTGTTGAGTCGCTTATCGACGACTCACGCTTCCGCCGCCGCGACCCCATCACTTTGCAAACACCGAAGGGCCGGCAGGTGCAATTGAAGGTGCCCACGGCTGCGTTTTCCCCCGAGGAGACGGTGCGGTTCTTGAGCCAGGTGGCCATGCTGGATGAGCCTTCGCCGGCCGCGACGGCGGCCCAGCGCGCCTCGATTGCCCCGGATCTGTACTGGATTATCCGTCTCTACACCGGTCTGACACGGTTCGTGCGCGCCGGGCGGGTGAGCATTCGGTCCGCCCCGATGACGGCATGTGGTACCCGAGTGGCAGTTGGGCACCGGGCTGGAGGAGCGCGGTTGGTTGGCCAACATGGTCGCCGCGGCCCCGGGCGTGATCACGGTGAACAACTTGAACGTCGCGGAGGACGTTTCCACGAACCTGGTGCACTGGATCGCCTCCGGCCTGCTGGATCATGTGCGCGGTGAGGACCGCGCCTACCCGTGGCACGACTTTGCCGACGCGCTGTTGAAATCCTCCCGCTGCGCCGGGGCGGGGCGAGCGTGTCCAAGCAGATCGCGCACTGGAACGGCTCGATCACTGCGGTGAACGTGCAGCTGGTGTTCATCGTTGAGGAGCCGGCGGACCCGCAGTGGTCTGATGCCGCCATGATGGTTGACGGATTGGGCGGGGAACTAGACGGTCAGCCCGCGCCTGTGCAGTGGCCGGTGCGCGCCCAAGTCCGGTCCGGCACGGATGCGCCCCGGCCGATCCGCCTTGATGAGTTGGACATGTCCACCATGGCCAGCCTGCGCACCCAGCTGCGCAAGGCCGTCGATGTGACACCCTTGCTCGACCCGGAGCTGCACCCGCGCCACCCGGAAACCCCGCGCACGCCTCAAGACGGTGACTGGGACAGCTACCTCAGCACCGACGAGATCATGAACTTGGTCGCCAGACCGCTTATGTTCTCGGCGGGCGCGGGATCAAGGTGATGCTGCCGCGGGCGTGGCAGCGGATGGAGACCACCGCGAAGCTCTCGGTCACTGAACCGACGGAGTCCGAGCCGGGTGAGGTCAGCCGGTTTGGTGTTGACCAGCTGGTCGCCTACGACTGGCAGCTCTCGCTCGGCGACACGGAACTCACCCCGGAGGAGATGGCCCAGCTGGTGTCCTCCAAGTCCGGGTTGATCCGTCTGCGGGGCCAGTGGGTGCTGGCGGATCAGGCGAGCCTGCGCAAGTCGCGTAAATATATTGAGTCGCTGACGGGCAAGGAGGTCGAAGACGGCCTCATCACCGCCGAAGAGCTGCGCCAGCTCGCGCTCGAGTCGGCGGCAGAGCAGGAAGCTGGCGGTCTGGAGATCGCCGGCGACGTTGATGCTCCGGGATGGCTGCATGCCCTTGTCGGTGGCACCGACCGCCCCGCACCGGAACGCCAGCCGATTCCGGACACCGTGCACGCGGAGCTGCGCGATTACCAGCGCCGTGGCGTGGACTGGTTGTATTTCATGTCGCGCAACAAGCTGGGGCGGTGCTTGCCGACGACATGGGCCTCGGCAAAACCCTCCAACTGCTCACCTTGCTTGCCGTCGAGGCGGACCAGGGGCGGAAAACCGGGCCGACCCTCGTGGTAGCGCCGACCTCTGTGGTGGGCAACTGGGCCAGGGAGGCAGAGCGCTTTGTGCCGGCCATGCGCGTCGGTGTCCACCACGGCTCTGGCCGCCTCAAAGGACAGGAGCTCGTGGACGCGATTGGCGAGCTCGACGTGCTGATCACCTCCTACGGCATTGCCGGGCGGGATTACAAGACGCTCGGACTGGTCGAATGGGACCACGTTGTGCTCGATGAGGCGCAGGCGATTAAGAATACGGGACGCAGGCGTCGAAAAGCGTGCGGGCGATTGGAGCGCGCCACCGCATTGCGCTGACCGGTACGCCGGTAGAGAACCGGCTGGCGGAACTGCGCAGCATCCTCGACTTTGTCAATCCCGGGATTCTGGGTTCGCAGGCGTTCTTCCGGAACCACTTCTCCAAAGTCATCGAGTCGCGCCGGGATGAAGCCCTGGCCGACAGCATGCAGGAGGCGTCTGCAGCGGCTCACCGGGCCGTTCGTGCTGCGCCGGCTGAAGACGGATCCGGCGATCATGGAGGATTTGCCGGAGAAGACCGAGCAAGTGGTCACCGTCGACATGACTCCCGAGCAGGCGGCGCTCTACACCGCGCTGGTCAACGCGATGCAGAAGGAGCTGGAAACCCGTACCGGCATGGCGCGCAAAGGGTTGGTGCTGTCCACGATCACGCGGATCAAGCAGATCTGCAATCACCCGGCGCACTACCAGGCAGACGGTTCGCCGGTGACGGACAAGGGCAAGCACCGCTCCGGCAAAGTGGCCATGCTCATGGAGCTGCTCGACCAGGCGATTGAGACCGATCAGCGTGTGCTGGTGTTCACCCAATACAAGGCGTTCGGCGACATTCTCCAGCCGTACTTGAGCGACCGGCTGGGCCACGAGATCCCCTTCCTCCACGGGGATTGAGCAAGACCCAGCGCGACACGATGGTGGAGCACTTCCAGGACCCCAACGGGCCGCGCGCGATGATCCTGTCGCTGCGTGCCGGCGGCACGGGGCTCAACCTCACCGCGGCGTCCATGGTGGTCCACATGGACCGTTGGTGGAACCCGGCCGTGGAGAACCAGGCGACCGACCGCGCCTACCGCATCGGGCAGAACCGCAATGTGCAGGTGTACAAGATGATTACCGCGGAACAATGGAGAGTCGATCCAGGACATTCTCGACGGCAAGCTGAAACTCGCCGGCGCTGTCGTGGGTGAAGGCGAAGGCTGGATCACCGAGCTGGGAACCGAGATCTGGCAACCTTGATGAGTTACCGGACAGCAGGGAGGATTAAACCATGCCGCACCCGCAAGAAGGAAACGTCACCTGGGTCAACTTCGCGCAGCGCAAAAGGTGACCAGCGCAGAAGAAGCGGCAGCGAGCAGGTTGAAGCCAGTGCCGAAACCGTTGAAGTGCTTTCAAGCGCACCGCGCGTTCGCTGCGGCTAACCCTGCCGCGGGCATCATTCTGCAAGCCGCTCAGCGCGGTGCCGACCAGGGGCGGTACAGCCGCGGGCGAAAGTACGCCCGATGAGGGCAATGTCGTCGAGGTCCGGACCGAGATTGGCCGGTTCACCGGCTCTGTGGCCGGCAGCCAGAACGAGCCGTTCACCACGATGATCTTGCTGCCGTACCGCGATGCGGACGCGATCCAACAAGCCCTGGAACTCATGGGCACAACGCGAACGCGCTCAAGGCCGCCCGCACGGACGCTTCCATAAAGAGCTGCTTAATGCCCTTGTTGCTGGAGATGGGGAGAAGATCCGCTTCCGCTGCGATGCCCCGACAATTACGACGTATGCAAGCACGGGGTTGCGGTGGCCATCAAGCCGCGGAGCTTATCGACGCTGATCCCACCCTGATCTTCCGCCTGCGCAACCTCGACTTGAACACCTTGGAGCAGCAACTGCGCGCCACAGCTGGCGAACGGCGAAGCAATCTGCGGCCGAAGGCTCGGAGCAATTCTGGACGGGCCATGAGTTGCCGGATCTGCCGCAGCCGAAGACCGCCCCGATGATCGAGATTCGATTGGACCTGCTGCACAAGGCGATGCAAACGATCTCTTTCACCAACATTGACCAGTTGCGAGCGGTGTCTGATTGGAGGATCTTACGACGAGCTGACGCGCCGGTAGCTGGCACGATCTGCGATGGTTCGAACGAACGTTCGGAGGTGGTGGTGGCGGGTCCGGTCGTTGGTAGTTGTTAAGCTGGACTCCACACAGGGTGCAACACAGTGACGTTCATCCACACCTCGGACTTTCAATGGGGAATGACGCGCTGGTTCCTCGACGGTGAAGACAGCGACGCTCAATCGCGTTTTGAGGATTCGCGCCTGCGCGCGGTGGAGAAACTGGGCGCCCTAGCAACGGAACAGGGCGCAGAGTTCATTGTGTCGCTGGCGATGTCTTGACGCGAACGCGCTGAGCGAGCGCACGATGGGCCGCGCCCTCGAGGTGCTGGGCTCGTGCCCGTCCCAGTGTACCTGCTCCCGGGAACCATGACCCCTGCTGCCCGGTGCCGCGCTGGAACGTGCCGCCGAGCTGCCCAGCGTGACCGTGCTCGGGGACAGACACCCGTGGAGGTCCGTCCGGGCGTGGAGATCGTCGCGCGCCGTTGCTCGCCCGCTACGCCAACGGATCTGGCCGCCCGTGCTCTTGCCCGCTCGAACCGACGGACAGCGTCCGCATCCTCGTGGCTCACGGCCAGGCCGAAGGCAGGGGAGAGGATGACCCAGCCCTGATCTCACTGACCGGTCTGGAGCAAGCCCTGGCGAACGGAGTGGTCGACTACGTCGCACTGGGCGACACCCATTCGGCCAGCCAGTGGGTACCAGCGGCGGATCTGGTTTTCCGGTTCGCCGGAGACCACGGACTTCACGACCGGCGCGACAATGTGGCCGGAACGAGGTGAACTCGGGGAAGGCGTTGGTGGTGAGCGTTGATAAGCGATCGGCGACCGATGTCGACGTCGATGTCAACGAGCATGCCGTCGGCGAATGGACCTTTGATGCGCTGCACTGGGAGGTCAGCGACGGTGAGGACGTGCGCCGCGTCATTGCGGAGCTGGAGGCGTACCCGCACAAGAGTCGCACCGCGGTGAAGTATTCCTTGGCGGGCCGCTCGGCTTGGAGGCGACGCGTGAACTCGAGGAAGGCCTGGCCGCGCAGCGGTGTTCGGTGCGCTGTATGAGCGCGAACGGCTCATGGACCTCCACCTCGAACCGAATGATGAGGAACTAGCCAACCTGCCGCTGTCGGGTACGCCCGGGACGCCATGTCCGCATTGCTCGGTGATGCCGAGACGAGTGATCCCCATGTCGCCCGCGACGCCGTCAACCTGCTGTTCCGTCTGAGCAAGGAGCCGAAATAATGCGCATTCACTCCCTGATCATTGACAATGTGCGCGCCGTGGAGCACCTCGAGCTGACTGACATCCCGGATACCGGCGTCGTCCTCATCCACGGCGACAACGAGGCCGGTAAGTCGACCATCCTGGACGCGCTCGACGCGGTGCTGAACATCAACACACCTCCACCAAGATCCGGAAATCAACCCGGTCGGGCGTGATGAGCTGCCGGAGGTGCGTCTCAACGCGACAGTCGGCCCGTACACGTTCGAGATCTACAACGCTTCGCCAAAGGGCCAAGGGAAAAGCTGAGCTGAAGATTTCTCCCCGCGGCCCGAGAACCTTACCGGCGAGCAGGCCACAACCGCTGAACGAAATCATGGCGAACCATGTGGACCAGCAGCTGATGGACACCTTGTTCCTGCGCCAAGGCTCCCTGCCGGATGCGATCGAAGCAGCCGGGATCCCCACCTTCACCCGTGCGCTGGAACGTCGCAGGGTGCCGGTAGCCAGTCTGCGCAAGAAGCGGAAGATTCCGGGCTCATGCGCCGCGTGGAGGAGGAGTACCTGCGGTATTTCACGAGATCCGGCAAGCCGACCAAAGACCTCAAGGAATCCGAGACGGCGGTTGAGACTGCCGAGGAGAAGGTTGCGGCCGCTGAGCAGTCGATGCGCGCCTACGAGACCGCGGTCGATGCATATGCGCAGCACGGCGTGGACATGGCTGCCATCGAGGCCGAGTTGCCCGAAGCTGAGCAAGCGTTGTCCCGCCGCACCGCTGAAGCAGAAGCTTCGCGCGAACTCGCCGCGAAACTCGCTGCCGTGCAGGAGAAGGCCGACCGCGCCGCACAAGATCTCAAACGCGCCAACGACGACCTCGAATCCCGCCAGGCAGTCATCGCCGGTGTCGAACAAGCCGAAGCCGCCCTCAACACCCTCAAGGAGCAGCAGGAGCCGGCCCGTGAGAAGGCTGCCGCTGAGGCGGAGGCACTGGCCGAGGTGGAGAAAGCGCACGAGCAGGCCCGTGCGCACGCAGTTGCCACGCGGGAAAACCTCGGGTCCGCTGAGCAGGCGCTCGCCGCCGCTAATGCTCGCGTACGGGTGGAGGAGCTCGACAGCATTGTCACTCGACTGAATTCCGTTGAGACAGAGATCGCCCGCCTGGTCAAGGCGCAGCCGGAGCGCCGGGTGACCGATGCCGACATCCGTTCACTCGAGGAGGCCACGAGCACCCTGGCAGTACAGCGCAGAATCGTGGAGTCGACCGCCGCCCGCGTCGATATCGCCGGCCCTGCCGACGCTGTATTCATGGTCAACGGTGAGGAGGTCGCGTGCGGCAGAACGGAATTCCGTCGCGCTTTTCGACGGCACAGAGATCCGCATCTCCGACATCACCTTGACCTTCCGCGCCGCCGCCGGGACCGAAGTCGCCACTACGGATTTGGAGAATGCTGAGGCGGAGGGTTACCCGGTTGCACGCCACAATCGGCTGCGACAGCTTGGACCGCGCCCGGCGTCTTCGTGACCAGCACCGCGACGCGGCTGCAGCCCTGGAGGCCGCACGTTCCCGCCGCGCCGATATCCTGGGCGGCGCCGAAGCTGACGAGCTGCGCGAGGAACTGGCTCGCCTGCGCGAGACCGTGGAAGCGCACGAGGGTGATATTCCGCCAGTCGAGGAAGCTCAGGCGTCGCTCGATGCGGCCCGCCGCGCCGATGGTCAGGCCCGCGATACAGTGGCTGACCTCGATGCAAAGATCGCGCCGCTGCGTGCGAAGCCGCATTCGCTCGCGCTGACGGAGCTGGAGACCCGCATTGAAGTGCAGCACGGCAATGCTGAGGCCGCCCGCGCCCAACTCTCCGCACTCGTGAGAAGCTTTCCGACGAGCAGTTGGCCGCCACCCGGGACGCCGCCACTGCCGCTCAAACCGCCGCGCCCGCCGAAGCCAGGGAGATGAAGAAGCAAGTCGAACTCGTAGACCCTGAGCACGCTGAGGAGTGCTTGCAAGGCGAACGCAACCGCCTGGACAATCTGAACCGGCGCCACCGCCATGCTCACGAA
>UYIL01000004.1 GCA_900618065.1 Streptococcus thermophilus | reverse complement strand
GAGCCCCAACGCCATCGCCAGGATGATCCAGACCGGCAGGAATCGGTCGAGGAATGACATGCGGGCGGGTTCCTGCGCCGCGACCGGCTCAGACATAGATCACCTTTCGTATCGACGACTATCAATATGAAACATTAAGACTGTTATCGATGCCTGTCAATATGAAATAGTGGGGATCATGGCCGCCCCGAATACCCCTCCGACAACATCCACCTGCTGCTCCCTGAGCGCCGGGTTGCTCACCCACGTAGATGCCGACCGCTACGCCCAGCTCTTCAAAGTTCTGGCCGACCCCGCCCGCCTGCGGCTGCTCTCCCAACTCGCCGAAGACGGCTGCGGGCCCATCAGCGTCTCCGAGCTCGCCGCACAGTCCGGCCTGAGCCAACCCACAGTCTCCCACCACCTGAAGAAGCTCACCGACGCCGGCTTGCTTACCAAAACCCGGCAGGGCCGCACAGTCACGCACCAAGTTCTCCCCGGGCCCTTCGCCGAGCTCCGCACCGTCCTGCAGATGGACTAGCCAGCCATCCGAACGACCACATCCACGCCGGCCACCACGACCCTAGGGACTCCGCACTGCGGAGTTCCTAGGGTTTTACGCGTGGGCGCTACATTCCCGCCGATCGCATAGCGGACCGAGCGGTCTTACACGTCAAGACCGCACCTGAATTTAAACCCTAGCCATGAAAGACCAGCGCACATAGTGTGGAATTCACTCAACCAAACCCGACGCAGACTAAAAGGTCTATTTTCATGGCTGACATCCCCCTGATCACACTGACCGACAAAGACCGCGAAAACCTCGACCGCTTAGCCCAGTTCCCTCTTTTAGACGCCATCAACGGCCGTCGCTCCCGCCGCTTCCCTCTCGGCGGCCACGTGCCGGCCGGCCCACTGGCATACCAAAGCAAGCATGACATCCAGCCGCTCAGCGATCTCGAGCGCGCAATCATTCTGGCTACCGTCGCTGGCGTGACGGGCTGGCACCACAGCATCACGCACCACCCGGGCTACGCGCCGAAACTGCCGGACTATTCGGGCAGCGCCGTCGGCCGCACATTCCCGTCAGCGGCTGGCTTCCACATCGCTGACTTCTTCTTCACCGATGAGTCCGGCACCTACGCTCTGTCCACGCGCGACGCGACGCCGGAGGTCCCTTTCAACGAGAACGAGGGCTTCACCGAAGCCCGTCTCAACTCCGTCCTACGTCGAGTGCGAAAGCTTAGCGACGACCGCCTCTGGATCCCCCGCGAAGAGCCCTACCTCGAGGGACACAACACGTGGATTGCCAACCACCCCGGCTCATTGCTCATCGCGCCGGTCTCCGACTTGGCGCAGCACACCTTGGCCAACCTCGCCTTCTTCACTCGCAACAAATACGTCATTTACGACGACATCAACGGTCGCGAGATCCCCGGCATCAAGGAATTCGGTGACATCGCGCGTGTCGACGATCCCCTGCCTCTCACCTTCCTCGAGCAGTACTCCCAGACCGAGGCCACCGCGGAGCTCATGTCGTCTACCCTGCTCGGTCACCTCGTCCTCGGCGCGCTGGGGCTCGGCGGGTGGAGCTTCGACGGCATCGACCGCCTCACATTCCTCGCGGCTCCGGGCGTGAGGATGTCCCGGGCCTCGGCTTCGACATCGAAGAAGATGAACGCTGGTCGCTGCCGAACGCCATCGGCAAGAAGGACGTCTTCGAGACCTACCGCCCGCCCTATTACGAGACGATGGCCGACGCTGTCGACGCCTTCTTTGAGCGCAAGTACGGTCCGGCGGCCCTTCCACCCGGACACCCCGGGCCCGTGGACCGAGAGCCGCGCCATCCGCTCCCAGGCCGCCAAACCCGACGAGCGCTTCACCGAACTGATGAAGCTCCAGGCCACCTACATCTGGGACACCTTCGGCAAATTCCCCGGCACCATCCCCACCGTCTGGATCATGAATTACCTCCAGGCCCAGCACCTCGACACCGACTACTACGACGAGATCTTCAACCCCGGCGCATACCTGTCCACCCACGCCGAGCATCAGCAGCGGTGGCACTAAGGAGTGAAAACTGAAAGATCAGAGCTCGGTGAGCTTTTCGGTCCGATTGCGGAAGTAGTCACGCGGATCCATATCTCGGTCGTGGACCTTCGGTCTGCAACCACCTGAAAGCCTTCGTCTTCGAAAAAGTCCAGGGCCAGTAACGGTGTATCCCGAATCACTGCCTGAGCTTGTGCCAGCCGCCAGTCCGACAGAGACTTCCTGAGTTCCTTCTTCGCGTCAACGGGACTCATGCTCACCGGTACAACCCCGTATTCCTCGAGCATCATGAGCAAGATATCCTCAAGTGCTGGTCTGAACCGAGTACCACCGACGGGGAAATGAAGACCAGATACTTTTGGTTCTTTCCTGTGTTTTGCACGTCGTCTCGCCCGCTTACTTCCCTCACCGAGATGCGATAAAGATTCTTCGGTGTCCTGCATCGCTTGGGTGGGGTCCATGTCAGGATGATCTGCCTGGAAATGAATGTGTGCTTTTGGGAGGTTCTCGCCGTAATCGCTTTGGAAGTCGTATCTGAACAGGGGCCGATCGGGTCTCTTAGCGAGAAACACGCCGAAACTGGATCGTTCAACTTTGAGCCATTGCCCCGTTCGATCCGAAGAACAGGTCCAGTGGGCTTTAACAAGAAATGCGTCTTCCTCGTCGGCATTTAGAGTGAAGCCGCGTTGGCGATTGTGGATTTCCACAAGCCAGCCATTCTCACTGGGAATGATCTCGGACTTGTAGTCATGCGCTTTTTCACCAGCAAAGATTTTCGCTACGCGCGTGATCTTTTCTGCGAAATCTGAGGCTTGGAGGTCAATGGATTTCGCGGTTGGTTGCATAGCTCCAGAGTTTTAGATTGGCTCACCGTTAGCGAACTTGACCATGCGCTCAAGTCGCTCGTACTCATCCAGAAGATTGAGCTCATCAGCACTGAGAGACCACTCAGATGCTCGGAAACGGAGTTCGTTCACGCTCCTGCCTTTAGCTGCAATCTTCTCCGCTACATGGTTTCGGGCTTCTACCGCTTCCTCCAGAGTCCAATGACGGACATTGCTTGGGACAAAACCGGCTGTCATTGATGCTCCTTTGTTAGATCGTGACCGTTTCAGTGCTGCCTACTCTACAACTTCATCTAGACCACGCACCGATTGAACCTATGAACTGCAAAAACGTCTGAGATAGTCCCATGCTAGGCCTACTAATCTTCGGGCAGCAGGTCCGACGGCTCACCCGTTGCAGTAATGACCAACTCATCACGCGCACGCGATGCAGGAGGGTGTCCGATTCTTTGTGTGCGGGGTTTGGTTTACAAGTAGTCGGCGAATCGGTCGGGGTATGCCACAGCTAGTTGGTTGATCGCTTGTTTCCACCCGTTAGCTTTCGCGCCTTCAATATAGCCGTTGCATTCGGTTGCCCGTTTCGCTTTCTTCGCTCGCTGAGCCGCGCGTTTGTCTTCGATGTTGCAGATCATCAGCCACAGCGTCTTCAGTGCCGCGGTGTCGTTGGGGAACTGGCCCCGGTTGCGGGTAGCTTTGCGCAATTCAGCATTGAGCGACTCGATCGCGTTCGTGGTGTAGAGCACCCTGCGCGCTGCTGGCGGGAACTGCAGAAACGGCACGAAACGCTCCCAGGCATCACGCCACACCTTCACCGACTGCGGATACTTCCGGCCCAGCTCACAGGCCTCGAACGCGTCTAGGGCGGCACGAGCGGTGTCTTCGTTCGGTGCGGTGTAGACCTCACGCAGCGCGCTGGAGACGGGTTTGCGGTCTTGGTAGGACACCCACCTATTCGCTGCCCGGATCAGGTGCACGATACAAGTCTGCACCATGGAGTTCGGCCAGGTAGCTTCTACTGCTTTGGGTAAGCCTTTGAGCCCGTCGCAGCAGACGATGAACACGTCTTTCACCCCACGATTGGCCAGATCAGCGCACACGGATGCCCAAAAGCTTGCACCTTCGTTATCAGCGATCCACAATCCCAGGATGTGCTTGAGGACCTGACCCCTGTTTGGTAGACACCTCTGATTCCGGCTGTGTTGAGTCGGGGAAAGGTAATCTACCTCCATGCCTAGGAAGGTTTATTCGGATCAGTTCAAGCGCGACGCGGTCGCGATGTACGAGAACGATCCACAGGTGTCGTTGAACGCTGCGGCCGCTGATTTAGGGATCAACCGCTCCACGCTTCGCGTATGGGTTGATAAGTACGGAACTGGCACGAAACCCCAGCTTTCAGCGGGCTTACGTGCTGATCGTGCGAGGCAACTGACCGATGCTGAGAAGCTACGTCAGCTGCAACAGGAAAACGCCCGCCTGAAAGAAGAACGCGATATTTTGCGTAAGGCAGCCAAATATTTCATGGAAGAGACGAACTGGTGATCCGCTTCCGGTTCGTTGATGACCACCGCACCGATTACTCGGTCAAGCGGATGTGCACCGTACTCGGGTTAAACCGCAGCTCCTACTACAAATGGAAAGCTAGCAGCGCCCAGCGGCACCGCAGACTGGTTGATGATGCCATACTCGGAGCCAAGGTCCAGGCCATCTTCGACGACAAGAGGCAGCTCTACGGCGCAAAACGCATTGCCGCCGAGCTGACTTTCAACGATGCGTACAGTAGCACCGGACCGGTCAACCATAAGCGCATCGCCCGGATTATGAGGAAGCTTCAGCTGCGCGGCTACACGAAAAAACGTAAGGTCACGACAACGCAGCGTGAGCGTCATCGCTTTATATTCGCTGACCTGGTCAAGCGTAACTTCACTGCGCCAGCTGCCAATAGGATCCTCGTCGGCGATATTACCTATCTGCCGATCGCAGACGGGTCGAATATGTATCTGGCTTCTGTGATTGACTGCTACTCGCGGATGCTCGTCGGCTTCGCGATCGCAGACCACATGCGCACCGACCTCGTCGAAGAAGCGCTCGAGCATGCTCGCCGTACCCGTGGCAGTCTCTCCGGGGCGATCTTCCACTCAGATCATGGCAGCGTGTATACCTCATCGCAGTTTCAGGCTGTCTGCCGAAGACTCAACGTCACCCAGTCGATGGGAGCAGTTGGCAGCAGCGCTGATAATTCACTCGCGGAGTCGTTTAACGCGGCGTTGAAACGAGAAGTGCTCAAAGACCAGAAAGTCTTTTCCAATCAGCTAGTCTGCCGGCGCGACGTCTTCGCATGGTGTGCGCGCTACAACACCACCCGAAGGCATTCCTGGTGCAAGTACCTCACACCCATTGAGTACGAAACTCACGCTTCCTAACAATGCGCTAGAGTAAAGCCAATAATTTCACCCCCACGGTGTCTACTTTCCGGGGGCCGGGCCCTGATGCCGTCGATATCGATGCCAACAGCCATGTAGCAGGACTTGTTGACCACGCGGTGACCGTCACGGATCTTCACCTTCAGCGCGTCGAGGAAGATCACCGGGTAGAACTCATCCAACTGGCGGTTTTGCCAGATCATCACCTCATCGAGTACCGCATCGGTGATCGTGCTGATGGTATCCGGGCTCATATCTACCCCCAGGGTGGTGACAAGATGGTGCTGGATATCACGCACCGTCATCCCGCCGGCGTACAGCGAGATAATCATGTCGTCGAGCTCTGTGAGCCGACGGGAGCCTTTGGGCACCATCTTCGGAGCAAACGTGCCGGCACGATCCCTGGGCATGGTCACATCCACCTCGCCGTAACCAGAGCTGACGGTCTTGGTGTACGACCCATTGCGGTAGTTACCGCCACCAGTGCCATCCAGCTGGGCTTTGGCATTGCGGTCGGAGTGCTCGTAGCCCAAATGGGCATCCATCTCAGCCTGCAGACCCGCGTTGATAGAGGCCTGCAAAAGCCCCTTTACCAGCTCGCTGGCATCATCGGTGGAGGTAGACAACTCGCCGATCAACCTGGCGAGCTCGGGGTTATCCATCAGCTTCTCGCTGATCTCGTTGCCCCTGCTCGGGTCGTGGCCTTTCTTTGGTGACACCGTAGTCATTATCGGTGAAACTCCCTCTCAATCAGAGCCTCACACACAAACATCCTGACACCCTCACGCCGCTTCTCGCCGATCTCCTCCGCCGCCGCCCACTTCGAGCACCCCTCAAGCTCAACGAGCTCCTCGGCTAACCGCACCGCCTTGTCCTTGAACTCGTCACTGAACTTCCTTGGCATGGTCCAATCCTCCTCTAGAAACGATCGGAACTAAACCCAGGACACTTCACATACACCGCTTCACGACGCTCATAGAACCGTGTCCTCGCCCCCGAGAACGCCTCCCACAATTGGTCGTTGGTCCCCTTGCCGGCGAACCCCGCTGCTTTGAAATCCGCGGACAATTGCTTCATTTCCGCACCGGCAGACCTGAAGTCGTCGCTGCCCACCAACTGCTGCGCGCGGGCAATGATCCGGTGCTTCACGTCTGCGTTGCGCGCGAACTCCTGCTGCTTGAGCTGCCACTCGCGTTGACGCTGTTCCCAGTCCGAGTTTTGTTTTCCCCAGGCCATGGTCGTGAGGTTACAGGTGGGCGCGGGGGCAAGGGGCTGCTTCTCGACGCCCGCACCCGCAGCCCAAATAATGCGTCACAGTTCGCTACTCAAACCCCAGACTTGCCTCTAACTCCACCGGAGAAGGTTGAACCTCTCATGCTCCATGGAATATTATCCATTAGCTCATCCCAGTTTTTTGAGCCGGTCACCAGGCAATATAGCTCCTGCAGAGAATAAGCCGGATCAGAATAGACAATGTAGGAGAAATGAAAATCGAATACGAGAAAAACGACACCCATTGTTAATGGCACGAAGACCAAGATTGACACTAGCTGAACAACGTCGGCCCCATAGGCATGCTGCCAGTCGTCAAGATGCCCAAAGAAACCAAAGCCAATACCCGGCGAAATCATGACGAGCTGGCGCCAGATTATTCCTGCGTCGTACCTAAATTTCTCCCATTTAGAGTCGAATTTCCAACCGGTTTTATCTGGGCTGACTAGGCGTAAACGGCGTGGCCCAAACTTCACTGCTAAGTACCGGTAGACTGCCTTCTCGTGAGTCTCGGGAACAAACCCGGAATTCGCAGTAAGCCGTTGGATTCCTTTGCTTAGAACGCGTGCTTCTTCTCTAAGTTCTGCCGTCAAAAAGTCTCGTAATGCCGTTAGACTGATTACTAGAATCGCTAGTCCACCCAAGATTCCGTGCATCCCTTCTCCGTGTGGAAAGGATGCACCACATTCTGAGAATGCTTCACGCCCGAAAAAGTGATCACCAGGCGGCATGCATTCGAAAACGAATGGCGCGGCCGAGAAAATTTGATATGCACCAAGCAGCCCGACGAGAGTCCTGACAAGGTAGATTGCTAGCGTCAGCCCACGCCTAGAAACCAATCGTTCAAAACTCCAGTGAGAACTCTCAAATAACTCCCAGTCGTACTGGTTGTATCGTTTGGGGTCCTTCTGTTCGAGAACATCGAAGCTTTCCCTTATAGCTAACATCTGTTCAACGCGACCCGCAGCCTTTCGCTGGGGAAAAACAAATTGCAGGAGCGATAAACCAATCGGAATAAGCGTAATTACCGTAGCGATGGACGCGAGCATTGCAGCCTCTTTCTTAGGACAGGATAAACGTCTACAAGCAGTCGTTAAGTCGCATTCTCGCACTTCTAGATGCAACCCATGGGGCTGACTTTTTCTTTTGAAGAGTGTCAGTTAAGACTTCTTTTCCAGAAAGCTGCACAATAGCCCTATGTCGAGTTTCGGTGAAGTCCTTGCGCAGCTCCGCGATAGCCAGCCTCAGGCAAAGTACGGAATCGCTTTTGAGAAGTTGATGGTCAACTTTTTCAAAACTGATCCGACGCTATCGGCTCAGTTCGAAGAGGTCTACCGCTGGGATAAGTGGCCGTACAACGGAGGCAAAACAGACACGGGCATCGACCTCGTTGCTCGCCGGCGCGACGACGGAGAATGGGTTGCAATTCAGTCGAAGTTCTACAAGCCGACGACGAGTATCCAGAAGCAGCACATCGACTCGTTCTTCGAAGCCTCTGGACACTCGTTTGAGACTGAGTCAGGCTTCGAGCACTTCGCCCACCGCTACATCATCTCGACCACCGACAAATGGTCCTCAAAGGCCGAGGATGCTCTCAAGGACCAGTACATTCCGACGAGCCGCATCGGATACGCACAGATCGAGGAGTCCCCAATCAACTGGGACGTGGTCTTCCCCGGCAACCAGATCCAGGTTCATCTCACCCGTAAGGAAACCTTCGAGCCTCGCCCCCACCAGCAGGCCGCCATTGAGAATGTCCTCACCGGTTTCAAGAACCACGACCGCGGCAAACTCATCATGGCTTGCGGCACCGGCAAAACCTTCACCGCCTTGCGTCTCGCAGAACGGGTCGCTGAAGAAAACGGAGGCCGGGCTCGAGTCCTTTTCCTTGTTCCATCAATCGCTCTCCTCGCCCAGACACTCCGCGAGTGGACAGCTCAAGCTCGCCTTGATTTGAAGAGCTTCGCCGTCTGCTCCGATAACAAGGCCAGCCGTCAGGCCGAAGACATTGCTTCCTACGACCTAGAAGTTCCGGTCTCCACCAAGGGTGAAGACATCAAGAAGCGCTTCGAACAGGGCAAGCGCGCCAGTGGACTTCACGTCGTTTTCTCCACCTACCAATCTCTGCCAGCGGTGCACGACGCACAGGAGAAAGGCCTCGACGACTTCGACATTGTCATTTGCGACGAAGCTCACCGTACGACCGGTGTCACCTTGGCCAACACCGATGAGTCGAACTTCGTTCGCATTCACGACACGGAATACATCCGGTCGAAGCGACGCCTATACATGACCGCAACTCCGCGACTGTTCGACGACAACGTCAAAGTGAAAGCCGAAGAGCACTCCGCCGAGATCGCCTCCATGGATGACGAGGCGATCTACGGCCCAGAGTTCCACCGGCTCGGCTTCGGTGAGGCTGTGGACAAGGGATTGCTCACCGACTACCGAGTCCTTGTCATGACCGTCGATGAAAGCGTCGCAGCCGATGCAATGTCCCGAAGCACCCAGGAGGGCATGAACCTCACCACGGCGTCTGCGATGATCGGCGCCTGGAATGCCTTGGCCAAGCGCTCCGGCAAACTGCAAGGCCAGAAGGGCGGCTTCGAGATTGGCGCAGAACCCATGCGCCGCACAGTCGCTTTCGCCAAAGACATCAAGACTTCGAAACTGATCGCTGAGATGTACCCCGGGCTCATCGCCAGCCACCGGCAATCGCTCGAGGAGCATGCAGCACTCAACGATGTCTCGCTCCACAATGCCGACCTCGACGTCGCAGTTCAGCACGTCGATGGAACTATGAACGCGATGGAGCGCGGCAAGAAGATCTCCTGGCTCGAATCCACGATGGACGAAACCGAAACTCGTATCCTCACCAATGCCCGCTGCTTGTCAGAGGGTGTGGATGTTCCCGCTCTGGACGCTGTGATCTTCTTCAACCCCCGCAACTCGATGGTCGACGTCGTGCAATCCGTCGGCCGCGTCATGCGCAAGTCCGAGGGCAAGGACTACGGATACATCATTCTGCCTGTGGCAGTTCCACCGGAGAAGTCTCCGTCCGAGGCGCTCAACGACAACGTACGATTCAAAGTGGTTTGGCAAATCCTCAACGCTTTACGTGCCCACGACGATCGCTTCAACGCCAAGATCAACTCAATTGGTCTCAACGAAGGTTCACCCGACGAGCTTCCGGTCGATACCGATCACATCGACAATCCGAACAATACGAAGATTCTCGACGACAACGACAGGAATCCGTCCGATCAGCCTGAAGAGCTCACAGCACAGCAACTCGCGCTCTTCTCCCTCGAGCAATGGCGTGAAGCTATATACACCAAGCTCGTAGACAAGGTGGGTACCCGCACTTACTGGGAGGACTGGGCGGACGACGTCGCAGTGATCGCGGAGAACCAGATCATCCGCATCAACAGCTTGCTGGACAACGCCAGTCCGAAACTTCTCCGCGAGTTCGAGCGCTTTGTGGCGGGGTTGCGTAACAACCTCAACGACGGGATTACGCATGAGGACGCGATCAGCATGCTCAGCCAGCACTTGATCACGGCCCCAGTGTTCAATGCGCTTTTCGACGACTACGACTTCATCACCCACAACCCCGTCGCTCAAGTCATGGAGCGCATGGTCACCGCGCTTTCCGACGCCGACTCGAATCTGAAACGGCCGGCCTGGACAAGTTCTACGAGTCCGTCCGTATCCGCGCCTCCGAGGTCACTAGCGCATCCGGCAAACAACAGGTGATCAAGGAGCTTTACGAGCGCTTCTTCCGCAAGGCCTTCAAAAAACAGTCCGAAGCACTCGGCATCGTCTACACACCGGTAGAGATCGTCGACTTCATCCTCCGCGCGGCCGACGATGTCTCCCGCAAACACTTCGGCAAAGGACTTACCGACGAAGGTGTCACCATCCTAGATCCCTTTGCGGCACATCAACGTTCACTGTCCGCCTGCTCCAGTCGGCTTGATCAGGCCCGAAGACCTCGCGCGAAAATACGCCAATGAGCTCTTCGCCACGGAGATTATGCTGCTTGCGTACTACGTCTCCGCAGTGAACATCGAGACGACCTACAACGCTCTGCGCCGCCGAACACGCGCAGAGCGCCGGCGAGGACGCACCCGAGTACGAACCATTCAAAGGCATCGCCCTCGCTGACACTTTCCAGATCCACGAGGACGGCGACATCCCGGATCTCGAGATCTTCGCAGAGAACAATGCTTCCGTTGAGCGCCAGAAGGCCGCTCGCATCAACGTTGTAATCGGCAACCCGCCCTACTCCGCAGGCCAAACCAGCGCCAACGACCTCAACGCCAATCAGAAATACCCGAGCCTGGATAAGCGTATTGGCGGAAACCTATGCTGCCAAATCCACGGCCACTAACAAGAACTCGCTTTATGACTCATATCTGCGCGCATTCCGTTGGGCTACGGACCGAATCGGCAACCAAGGCGTCGTTGCTTTTGTCTCCAACGGCGGCTGGATCGACGGAAACACCGGCGACGGTGTCCGTCTGTCGATGGCCGAGGATTTCACATGACCTCTACGTTTTCAACCTACGTGGTAACCAGCGCACTGCCGGTGAACAATCGAGAAAAGAAGGCGGGAAAGTATTCGGGGCCGGGAGCCGTTCCACAATTGCCATTGCAGTCGGCGTAAAAGACCCGAACAGGGCGGGATTTAGTCTCCGCTATCACGCTGTTGGCGACTACCTGAGTGCTGAACAAAAGTTGCAGACTATCGATCACAGCAATCTGGCGAATATTTCATGGGCAGTACATTGAACCAAATCTAGACGGGGATTGGCTCAACCAGCGGAATGAAGAATTTTCCAGTTGGCCTGCACTAGTGAGCAAGGATTCACGTTCAGCTACCCGTTTCTTCGAAATCGCTTCTATGGGAATTGCAACCAGCCGAGACCCGTGGGCCTACGGTTTTAGCGCTTCCAAAGTGTGGAGCAATATTAAGCAATCAACCAAAACATATAACGAGGCAGTAGAGCTGAAGGACCCCGCGAGTACCGCGGAAGAATTCCTAAAAGCGAATTCAGAGTTCTCGGATCCCGCCCTAATCAAGTGGTCATCGAGCCTCGTAGGCAAGCTGAATCAATCTCGATACGCGGACGCCGAAAGGTCGCGTCTCCGAATCGCAGTGCATCGCCCGTTCTGCCAGCAGCACCTTTACGTGGACCAGTTCTTCACTCACAGATTAAGCAAAATCAGGTTGTTTTTCCCGACTGGTGATCACGCAAATATCGCTGTTTACTTCCTAGGAGTTGGGGCGACCAGCAACTTTTCTGCCTTGGCCACTAATCTCACCCCTGACGTTCAGTTGATCGGTGCAGGACAAAACGGGCAACTTATAAGCCGCTTCGTTTGGGAACCGAACGAAGCTGAAGAGGGTGGACTATTTGGGGCGAGGTCAGCGCAAATACCAGTTAGCGAGAGATCTATCTATGGAAGAGTTGGTGAGAATGTCAACGGCTATGTGTGCATAGATAATGTATCCGATGAAATTAAGAAGTTGTATCGAGAATCACTCGGCCGAGGACATCACGGGCGACGACATCTTCCACTTTGTGTACGGAAAGCTTCATGATCCGAATTACCGGACGAAGTACTCGTCGGACTTGAAAAAGATGTTGCCGCATATCGCGACACCAGCGACGAGGAATGAGTTCGACAGGTTCGCCCACGCTGGTCAGCAGCTGATGGACCTGCACGTTAACTATGAGGGTTTGGAGCCGTACCCCCTCGATATTCAAGTCAAGGGCGATCCCAACGACCGCGAGACCTGGCGAGTCATCAAACCAAAATGGGCGAAGAAGAAGGATCCTGAAAACGGCAAGAACGTCAACGATACGACGAAGATGATCTACAACAAGCAGATCACCATCGCGGGCATCCCGGAGGAAGCAGAGAAATACCAGCTGGGGTCCCGTTCAGCACTCGGGTGGATCATTGATCGGTACCAAGTCAAGAAGGATAGGGCGTCAGGCATTGTTAATGACCCCAATGATTGGGCCGACGAGGTCGGAAACCCGCGATACATCGTGGACCTCGTAGGCAAGGTGACACGTGTAGCCGTAGAGACCATGAGAATCGTAGACGAGCTTTAAAGGGTCCAGGTCCGCCCGCACCTTTCGAACACTCAGTCGTGAGGCAAGTTCAGCGTGTCCGGACTTCTATCTAGCTTTGTTTTGAGCACCACGATTCCGAACTTGGTGCTGTTACGCCCGGTACTTGACGCTCAAACACAAACGAAGGAGTTTCGGTGGCTGCGATCTTCAAGACAATCTCATGGCAAGTCGAACAACTTGTGTCCGGAGTGCAGCAAGGCAGCATCAGTCTGCCGGATCTTCAACGCCCATTCGTTTGGCCGGCCACCAAGGTGAGAGATCTCTTCGACTCGATGTACAAAGGCTACCCAGTTGGCGCTTTGATGTTCTGGGACGTGCCAGAAGAAGGCGCTACTCGGAAGATCTCCTCCGGTAACGGGGTCAAAGCTCAGCACCAGATCATCGATGGACAGCAACGTCTGACGAGTCTCTTCGCAGCCATTAAAGGTGTCGAAGTTCAGGACGAGAATTACCGTCGACGCCGCATCACGATTTCGTTCAATCCATTCACGGAGCGCTTCGAAGTGAGATCGGTTGCGATTGCGAAATCACCTGAATGGATCGACGACATCGCGAAAGTGTGGCACCACGACTTCGACTTTGATGATGATTTTATCGATCCCCTCGAGGAAGCTGGCCGCGAGTTTGATAAGGAGCAAAAACGCCATCTACGGCGGGTAGTCCAGCGGCTTCAAGCGATAGAGTCTTACTCTTTCGATGTCGTTCACATCCAAGATGACGTCGAGAAGCGCCTCGTGGCTGACATCTTCGTCCGCATTAATTCCGAAGGTGTGAGCCTGAAGTCCTACGACTACATCCTCACGTGGTTGAGCGTTTTCTGGCCGAAGGGCCGCGACAAGATCGAAGAATTCGCTCACTTTTCTCGGATCACGCCCCAACGGGCGTCGGAAATTAAGCGGGAACAAGTGAATTGGACCCCCTGGAACCCCTTCTGGAAGATTGACACAGGCTACATCGTGCGCGCGATGGTCGCTTTCGGCCAAAACCGTGCGAAGCTGCTGGATGCATATTCAAACCTCCAGGCGAAGAACCGAACGACTGGGCAAGTTGATCCCGAGAAACAGGAACGCGAACTGCAACTTCTGAAAGACGCCTTGCCTGTGGTCACGAACCACATCAACTGGACGGAGTACATCCACTCACTGCAGATCGCAGGATTCCGGTCCGAGCGCGACATCACCTCCGACTTCAACAAGCTCGCTTCTTATGTGCTGTTTCTCATTGGCCGTGAACGGTTCAACGTGGAATTGACTGAGCTGCGCACGCTCGTTGCACGCTGGTTCTTCATGTCCCAGCTGACGGCTCGGTACACGGGTTCATCGGAATCTCAGCTCCAGCGCGACCTCGACATGTTTGACGCTCCCGAGGTCAAGGACGCAGAAGCCTTCAGAAAGCTCGTCGAAGACGGCATCCGGGTCACGCTTACAAATGACTTCTGGGAAGTGAACCTCCCACAACAACTCGTTTCCTCGCAGTACCGACTGTCTCCGGGCTACCTCTGCTACCTAGCAAGTCTGAACGTCCTCGATGCGGACATGTTCATGCTGCCGATGAAGGTCAGCCACTGGATGGATCCATCCATTCCCGCGGAGAAAGGGACGGAAGGACATCATCTCTTCCCCCGCGCCTACCAACAGCGCGAGCTCGGCATTACCGACAACAAGCGGATCAACCAAGCTGCCAACTTCGCTCCAACCGACTGGCAGACGAACTCGATCATCTCCGATCGAGATCCAGCGGAGTACTGGCCGAAACTGGTTGATGAGCGATCTAGTGGACCGGAATGGCTGGCCCAGCAGACGTACTGGCATGCTTTACCTGACGATTGGCACTTGATGCCTTACACCGAGTTCTTGGAACAACGCCGCGAGCTCATCGCACAAGTGACTCGGGATGGTTTTGAGCGGCTCGGATCGATTCATAAGGTTCCGGACCTAGAGACTCAAGTCCCCCTTGCAGTGGTGGACGATCTCGAGCTCTCGCTTAGTGAGTTGGTCGAAAGCTGTTACCTTTTGCCCGGTGATCTCCTCGATCCGATCGACCCAGACTGGGTGGTGGATGCAATCATCACCGAAGATCGGACAGTTCGCATCGACGGCGAGAAAGACTTCGACAGTCTAGATGAGGCTGCTCAGTACCTGGGGGTTAGCAACTTGAGCGGCTTCCAGTTCTGGGCTCTTGAGAAGGACGGCGGCTTAGCTTCGATGTCAGAGGTCGTCACTGCAGGCCCACGGGAACCTGAACCCGTGCCTGAAGTTGGCACAGCGACCCAGTGCTAGAAGAGTACGAACACGATTGTGGGAGACTACTCACTCGGAAACGAGAGGAAGTACAGATACACCGTCGGTGTGGATAGTAGTTCTGGTCGTAACGCAACCAGCCGGACTGTAGTGTTTGGCCCGGATTTCTAGGCCCGCCGCCACCGACGAGCTGGGTGAACTACTATGTCCACGGTGCACGCCAGAAACAGGGGATCACTTCGCCGTAGTCTGAACACCGGTTACGCGGTGGTGGACTTCGAGACCACAGGTATGCGTGACAATGACGCGATTGTGGAAATCGGTGTCGTGCTGCTCGACAGGGACCTCTCCGTGGAGGACACGTGGGAAGCGCTGGTCAACCCGCATCGACTGATCCTCAACACCGATGTCCACGGCATCCAGGAAGAAGACGTCGACAGGGGCCTGACCTTCCCCGCTCTCGCCGGGCACCTCAAGCACCTCCTTCACGGCCGCATACTCGTCGCGCACGACGCCACGTACGAGAAGCGTTACCTGCGCTACGAATTCGAGCGCTGGGGCATGGACGACACTGTGCCGGACACGTGGATCGACACCATGCAGCTCTCGTCGCGGTATTTGGGGGTAAACAAACTGAGGGAGGCGCTCGCCGCAGCTGAGCTTCCTGCGTTGAAGACGCTCGACGCGCTTTCCGACGCCTCCGCAACCGCCAACCTCCTGCGCTACCTCCACCAGGAGCACGACGCATCGGTCACGGGCTATCCCACGGCGTTCTTCCACGGCCGCTCGGAAACGGAGCCGGAACACACGACGACGCGCGCCACGGCACCCGCAGCCCCCACAGCACCGCGCCGGCGCTCGCCGCACTCCCCTGCCCCACGGTCGTCGCCGACCGTTTCCCACCAGCGCAAGATCATCTCAGAACCGGTGACGGTACCCCGGCCGGTCGTGCCCACACACCCAGAGGTGGAGCGCGAGGAACTGTTCCCGTGGATGGAGAGCGCCCCGGACCGTGCTGGGTCGGCCGACATGGCGCGCGTCACGTCGGCCTGGATCTCCCAGCACTCGCACAAGCCGCTGTTTGCGATCTCCCGCTACGTCGCGCCCTCCACAGACATCACGGGCAACGGCAGCGGCCTCGACCGGTTCGTCGACGAGTGGAAGCTGCAAAGCCCCGACATGCTTAGCTGGAGTGCCCAGGATCTGCTCACACTCGAGGGGGTCGGGCCGCTGCGCCAGACAATGCTCGTGGAGCTCGTCGTCGCGGCAGCTACTGCTGAGCACAAACGGCAAAACGAAGAGCCGGGCCTGCCCGCCACGTCACCGCCCGACGAGCCGGAACTGTCGAGACCCCAACCTGAAGAACACACTCCTGCGCCGGCAAAGAAGACGGCTGAGGTGGAAAAGAAGCCGCCATTTGTCTGGACGGCCCAAATGATCATGTTCACCCTGTGCATCACATTCGTGATATTCGCCGCCCCAACCTTGCAATTGCCTTCCTCATTGCCGCAGTGGGGGCGATGTGCGTCTACATGGCGGGGCTTAAGGAGGGCCGGGAATTGCCTGATAGACCGCACAACAAGTATTTCCGGCCCATCGACCCCAATGAAGAGGACCGTCCCGAGCTGATCCGGTAGGCGGCGGTGAGTTGGTAGCTCAGGTGTCCAGGTACGCCCGGGCGGCGTCATCCATCGTCGGAAAGTGCGCGATGAGCCCCTCTGTCTCCGCCAGGTGGGGGCCGATGCCGACGGCGCGGATGCCGGCGCGTGTGAGCGCTTCCACCCCGGCTAAGGAGTCCTCGAAACCGAGGATCCTGTCCGTGGGAACACCGATGTTCTCCGCCCCCAGCAGAAATCCCGCGGGGTCCGGTTTGCCGGTGGCCACATCCTCGATTGCGACGCTATCGCGCCCGATGTGTGACAGACCGGCTTGGTCTAAGCCGCCTTGCATGAGTGCGCGGAACGTGCCGGTGACGATGGCGACGTGCGTGCCGGCGTCGATAAGCTCGGCGACGAAGCGCGCCGATTCGCGCGTAATCGTCGGACGCTCAGCCACCGCCGCTGAATATGCCTCTGACAGGTGGCCGATCAGCGCATCGAACTCGTCGGAGGATCGTGCCGCCAAAAGACGGCGGACGATGTCGGGATCGGACAAGCCGACTAGGGACTCGTACTCGTTCGGCCGCAAACCCTCGAGCCCCAGCTGCTGCAGGGCCGTGTCATACGTCGCTTGAAGCACCGGCTCGTCGTCGCTCAGCGTGCCGTTGAAGTCGAACAAGACACCGTCGCAATCCTTGATCTTTTCTAAGAACACATCGGTCATGCAATAGATTGTGCCATGACCCGTTTTGGTGACACGTAACCTTTTGACCAGCAGTTTTCACTGCAAGTAGAGCCAAATAAAGATCAACTCCTGTTCGCTGATTCGTCACAATCCTGCCACCCTTCATTAAGAAACCTGTGAAACCTTTGAGCGGAAAGCGGGCAACTCCTGCCCAGCTTCGCCCGATTGGAAAGGCTCTACATGTTCTTTAAAAAGAAGTCCGCGGCTGCACGCGTAGCAGCAGCCAGCTTCGCAGTCGCTACCACTCTCGGCCTCGCGGCCTGCGGTGGTGGGGGCGATGACGGCGCCTCGGCAAACGTTGGTGCTCCCCGGAAGAGATCGCGCAGCTGGCCAAGGAGGAAGGTGAAGTCCGCCTCATCGCCTACCCGAAGACCTGGGCTAACTACGAAGGCCACTTCAACGAGTTCACCTCCAAGTACGACGTGAAGGTCGCCGTCGACTCCCCGGATGCATCCTCTGCCGAGGAGCTCCAGGCTGTCCAGAACCTCAAGGGACAGGACAGCCAGCCGGACGTGCTGGACATCGGCTACTCCTTCACCAACCCGGCTATTGACCAGGGTCTGGTCGAGCCGTTCAAGCCGTCCACCTTCGACGAGATCCCGGACGACTTCAAGGACCCGGAAGGCAAGTGGGTGTCCGCGTACTACGGCGTGATCGAGTTCGGTGTGAACACCAAGAAGGTCAAGGACGTTCCGAAGACCTTCAAGGACCTGCTCGACCCGAAGTACAAGGCCAGATTGCTCTGTCCGGCGACCCGCGCCAGGGCGCATCCTCCATCGCCGGCGTGTTCGCTGCGTCGCTGGCCAACGGCGGCTCCCTCGACGACATCGAGCCGGGTGTCGCGTTCTTCGAGGAACTGTCCAAGTCCGGCAACCTTGTCAGCATCTCTGACCCGGCTGCCGCCCTGACCACCGTGAGGCTGCCATTGTCCTCGACTGGAACTACAACTGGGTCGGTGCACCGAGCAGCTGGAGAAGGACGGCGTCGACCTTGAGCGCGTCGTTCCGGGAAGACGGCGTCTTCGGCAACTTCTACGCGCAGCCGATCTCGGTCAACCCGAAGCGCCCGAACGCGGCACGTCTGTGGGTTGAGTGGCTCAACTCCGACGAGGGCGCGGAGCAGTACGCCCTCGGCGGCGCTATCCCGTCCCGCTTCACCAAGCTGGCAGAAGAAGGCAAGCTCTCCGATGAGGCTATGGAGAAGCTGCCGGACCGGCCGTCCTGGAGAAGGTGCAGGTCCCGTCCGTTGAGCAGGGCGACAAGGCCAACGAGGTCATCGCTACTGAGTGGGCGAAGAGGGTCCGTAACTAATGTCTAGCGCCGTCTCTTCTTCCCAGGACGCGGTGGAACCGCAAGCCACTCCGGGCATGACGAGAACGGCAAGAAGAAGGAAAAGCGGGAGCGCACACCCAAAGGGAAGTTCAGTTTCAACCCTGCTTCCCTCGGTGCCCTCCCGTACTTCCTTTTTCTGGCTGTCTTCCTCATCATGCCGATCCTGGCGAACACCCTGAGTCGTTCCAGGATCCCCAAGGCAACTTCACCCTCGCGACAATGGGCGAGGCGATGGGTTCGACCTACCGCAGTGCGTTCGTCCTCACCTTCAACCTGTCCCTGTTCACCGCTGTCGTCGGTGGCGTCTTCGGTGTGCTGCTTGCGTGGGCACTGACCCACGACAGGCGCCCGGGCAAGCTCTCCGGTCTGATCAACAGCTTCTCCGCTCTCGCCGCTCAGTCCGGTGGTGTGGGGCTGGCGTATGCGTTCATCGCGCTTCTGGCACCGAAGGCTTGCTCACCGTTGCCATCGCCAACGGCTGGCCCGGCTTCCGCGAAGTCTTCTCCCTGACCGGCTTCTGGGGTGTGTCGCTGGTGTACCTGTACTTCCAAATTCCGCTGATGGCCACGCTGATGCTGCCGGCCATGCAGGCATCCGCAAAGAGTGGTACGACGCTGCATCGTCTCTCGGCGCCACCCGCAGCCAATACATCAAGGATGTGGTCATCCCCGTTCTGTGGCCCGCCATCCTGGGTTCCCTGCTGCTGCTGTTCGCTAACGCATTCGCTGCCTACGCCACCGCGTTCGCCCTGGCCGGCGGCTCGCTCAACTTGGTGCCCATCCTCATCGGTTTCTTCATCAGCGGCAACGTGCTGCTCAAACCCGGGCCTTGCAGCTGCGTTGGTCACCTGGATGATGCTCATCATCATCGCGGCGATGGCTCTGCGCATCTACTTCACCAGAAGGAGTGAAAAATGGCTCAACCAGTAACGGCAGCTCCGGCCGAGGAAGCCATCGACCCCGCGTCCGACAAGAAAGTTCGCCGCCGCAACCAGCACAAGACGTCGGCAGCCTCGACTGCGATCCTCATCGTTGCCGCGATCTACTTCGCGCTGCCCTGGTTCGCGGCCGCCATCTTCGGTTTCACCCGCCCGGGCGTCGGTTTCACCACAGACACCCTGATGGAGACTTTCAACCACTCGCGCGCAGGCGAATCCCTGATCAACACGCTGTTATTGACGGTGGTGACCCACCCTGGTCATGCTGATTCTCCTGGTGCCCACCATCATCTCTTGAACCTCAAGGCGCCGCAGATGGCAAAGGCGGCGGAGTTCCTGTCGGTGCTCCCGCTCGTCGTTCCGGCCGTGGCTCTGGTCAACGGTGTGTCGGTGTTCTTCCGCCCGTTCGCGCCGGGCTTGCTCACCTCGATGTGGATCCTGGTTCCGCTCTACGTCATTAACGCGCTGCCGCTGTGCTACCGCGCCATTGACGCCGGTGTGAAGGCATTGGACCTGCGGACGATGTTCGCCGCGTCGTCGTCGCTGGGTGCGACCACCTGGCAGACCTTGAGCGGCGTGGTCATCCCCAACCTGCGCGTCGCCATGCTGTCCGCGTCGCTGCTGTGCATTGCGATGGTGGTCAGCGAGTTCGCGATCGGCCTCTTTGCTCCTGCAGTACACCTTCCCTGTGTTCATGGTCGAAGTCTCGTCGACGAACCCGCGCGGTATCGCCGCCCTGTCCTTCTTCGTCATGATCTTCACCTGGATTCTGCTCAGCTTGATCTCGGCGGCATCCACCATCTCGCTCAAAAAGAATAGAAAGGCCTCGTAGCCATGGCTGAGCCCTTTGTCATCCTCAAGGATCTCGTCAAGTCCTACGGTGAAAAAAACCGTTCTGCGTAACTTCAACCTGTCCATCGGCGAGGGCGAAATGGTCGCTCTCCTCGGCCCCTCCGGTTGCGGTAAGTCCACCTCGCTGAAGATCCTCGCTGGTCTCGAGCAAGCAGATTCCGGCGACGTCATCATCAACGGCCGCGAAGTGTCGGATCTGCCGACCCCGCAAGCGCAACCTGGGCATCGTGTTCCAGGCGTACTCCCTGTTCCCGCACATGGATGCGGTGGAGAATGTCGCCTACGGCCTGAAGATCCGCGGTGTCGACGCCGGTGCCCGCCGCAAGCGCGCTGAAGGAAGCTTGTCGAGCTCGTTGGTTTGAACGAGCACGCCGCGAAGTACCCGGCCCAGATGTCGGGTGGTCAGCAACAGCGTGTTGCGCTTGCCGCGCGCTTTGGCGGTGGAGCCGGAGGTGCTGCTTCTCGACGAACCACTGTCCGCCCTGGACGCCCAAGGTCCGTGTGCAGCTGCGCGACGAGATTCGCCGCATTCAGCTGCAGGAGGGCATTGCGACCCTGATGGTGACCCACGACCAGGAAGAAGCTCTGGTCATGGCGGACCGCATTGGTGTCATGAATGAGGGTGTCATCGCCCAGATTGGCACCCCGGCTGAGATCTACCGCCACCCGGAAACCCCGTTCATTTCCTCCTTCGTGGGCATCACCAACCGTATCCCGGGCGTGGTGGGTAACGGCCGGCTCAACGTGATGGATGTGGAGATGGACATTGTGAATAAGGACATGCCCGTCTCCGACGGCGACATCATGATCGCGCTTCTCCGCCCGGAGGAGTTCGAGCTGCGTAATGACGAAGAAGGCCGCTTCACTGTCCACGACATTCAGCTCCGCGGCATCTTCTCCGCCGTCATGCTCGACCACGACGATTACCCGGGCCAGGTGCGTGTGGATGTCTCCACCACGAAGGCCGACCAGATCGCCCCGGGTCAGCGCGTGAAGCTGGATCTGGTTCGTTCTGAGGCTGTCATTGACACCCCGACCGAGGAGGAGCGCGCAGTCGCCCAGGAACTCTACGCGAAGCGTCCGCTGGGCACCTACCCCACCCTCCAGGCCGGCCAGCCGCACGAGTAAGGAACAGGTTCACCCCATGCTGATTCCCAGCAATGAGCCGCAGGGCACACCTGATATCGGCCCGGATGCGCACCGGCCGGTCTTGATCATCGGTCTCGACGGAACCCGGTGGGACCTTGTTCAACGCGACGGCGTCGGCAATGCTCTGCCCCGCCTGGCGGAGGAAGGCCGCTTTTCCACCATCACGATGGAGGTACCCACCATCTCCGGACCAGGGTGGGCGTCCTTGCTGACGGGAGCATCGCACGCCGAGCACGGGATCGTGGACAACACCATGGTGGGCAGCCGCCACTGGACGTACCCCGATGTCCTCTCCTTGGCGTTCCACCGCGACACCACCACCCGCACCTTCGCGGCGGCTGGCTGGCCGGTGTTGATCGATCCGGCGGGGTTGGGACCGATTCTCCACCCGCGGGAAGACCAGCAGAAGGCGGGCCTGCACCGCATTGTCGCGCGCGACGGCGAAACCCATGGCTACATTGCTACCGACGCTGAATGCGTCGCCTACGCCCACGCAGCACTGCGCGGGCCGGCCTTCGACATGGGGTTCGTATACTGCTGCGATGTCGACGATGCCGGCCACGTCTACGGCGCGGGTGTCGGACGAATACGCCGACGCAATCCGCCGCGTGGACGCTCACGTTCAAACGATGGTCGAGGACGTTCAGTTCCGCTACGACTCTTTCGGTGAAGACTGGCTGGTCGTGATCACCACCGACCACGGTCACCTGGACGCCGGCGGTCACGGTGGCGACTCGCCTGAAGAACGCGCCTCTTGGGCCATTGCGTGGGCCCCGAGCGGGAACCTGCCGCACTGGACTAAGGAGCTCGAGCCTACCCAGCTCACGCCCTTGATTCTTGAGGCTCGATACGGCTAAAATTCTTACCG
>UYIL01000003.1 GCA_900618065.1 Streptococcus thermophilus | reverse complement strand
CGAGAGTATCGACCGGGTCGGCAGGCAGATACTCGGGCCGGAGGCGGGCGACGTGCTTGCGGAACCACGAATCTGACCCCGTCCACCCCACCCGTTGAGCAAGCACCTTAGCGTTGAGCTGAGGTGTTTCCGCCAACAGTTCCCGAACGCGCGGCTCAAACGGATCGAAACTGGTTGCTTTCGGCTCACGCGCCTTATAACTCGGCGGCGAATCTGAAGCCAAAGCTCTCTCAACGGTCTTTTTCGCGCACCCGACTTCGTCAGCGATCTTCCTCAGCGACAATCCCTGCCCACGCAGGTACCGAATCTGCGCCCATTCCTCCAATGAAATCACCCATCCAATCTTTTTCGGATGGGCTACTTTTCGAGGAGCGTTTTGGGCTACTTTTCAAAGAGCGCTGACACCACCCTAAGGACTGATCCGGGTGCCCGGGCCGCGTGCCTTGGCAAATGGATCGACCATGGTTTACTCAGGCGTGGCTTGGAGCTGCCATATGCGAAGACGCAGCACGAGAAGATCGTTGACTTGTTGATTGACGAAACAACTACGTATAAGCTGATTACGATACAGCGGAAAGCCACTTTGCTTTTATCTTGGAGGGTAGATGTTCAGTCAATGTCGAGTCGGACACAAGCATTTCCCAATAACTGGACTTGATCAAGCCTTGATCGTAGTTGTCGCACTGGTTTCTACCGTGGCGTTAGCAGCCACCTTCTTTGCGGTGCCGATTGCTGCGGCGCAGACTCAAGAACAATCTGGCCATGGGCCCGAATCCATGAAATGGGATCCGGCCATCCCGTTTGGGCCGGGAGAGGAAGTCGCTGCAAACCCGGCTGATCCGGAAAAGTGCGGCCAGGACATCGCGCTCGTCTTCGACCTGTCTACCTCCATCGGCGAGGACGGCCTAGCGAAATCGAAGGAGGCGGGTAAGAAGGTCGTCGAAGCGTTGGACAACACGCCGACGCGGATCGGTATCTACGACTTCGCAACCAAAGCTCCGGCAAATGATGTCCAATCGATTGGCAAGCAGGAGCCTGGTTCTGCTGCGACACTCGATCCTGTCATTGACGCACTAAAGCTTCCTCCCTCTGCGCTGGGTGGCACGAACTGGGATCGAGGAATAAGTCAGATTCCGACAGACACCTACGATGTCGTCTATTTCATCACCGACGGTTTGCCCACCGCTTTTGGGGACGCCGAAGGGTCCGTCAAGGATAAAGGTCTGAAGAACAGACCCAACTACAGTCACTCTCACAATGGTAAGGCCAACAAACATTTCGCCGCAGCTCAGGCTGACGTCCAGCGAGCAGTCGCTTCGGCGAACGAGCTCAAGCGTTCCGGCACCCGCATCGTCCCGCTCGCCGTGGGCGACGAGGTGAAGGAAGGGGTCGCTCCGACCTACCTCAACTACATCTCCGGCGAGGGCGACTCGATCCCGGTTTCTAACTACGGTGAGCTGGCTGAGAGGCTCGTTGATCAGGCCACCAAGGCGTGCCGCGGTGAGGTCACCATCGAGAAGAGCCTGGTGACCAGGAGCGGTTCGGCCAAGCCGGGTGAGGGTGCATCGGTCGACGGTTGGAAGTTCTCCATCACTGATACCGCGGCTAAGGGCAACGCGAAGATCACCCGGCTTGAGGACGAGGTTGCTGAGGTTGCTACTGTTCAGGGCAAGGCGACTCTGCGCTACATGACCTATGCACCGGGTACGGAGGGCACCGTCACCATTGAGGAGAAGAACGGCACGATCGAGGACGTTCAGTGCACCGAGGAGAACGGCACGCCCATTCAAGTAGACCTCCAGGGCAAAACAACCTTCAAGGTCCCTGCGAAGACTGGTGGAAAGGCATCGTGCAAGGTGAAGAACCTTGTTGAGAGCACGCCCGATCCGACTGACCCGACTGATCCCACGGACCCGACCGATCCGACGGACCCGACCGATCCGACGGACCCGACCGATCCGACGGACCCGACTGATCCCACGGACCCGACCGATCCGACGGACCCGACGGATCCCACGGACCCGACCGATCCGACGGACCCGACCGATCCGACGGACCCGACGGACCCGACCGATCCGACTGACCCGACGGACCCGACCGATCCGACTGACCCGACGGACCCGACCGATCCGACTGATCCCACGGACCCGACCGATCCGACTGATCCCACGGACCCGACCGATCCCACGGACCCGACCGATCCCACGGACCCGACTGATCCCACGGACCCGACTGATCCCACGGACCCGACTGATCCCACGGACCCGACGGACCCGACCGATCCGACGGACCCGACCGATCCGACGGACCCGACCGATCCGACGGACCCGACCGATCCGACGGACCCGACCGATCCGACGGACCCGACCGATCCGACGGACCCGACCGATCCGACGGACCCGACCGATCCGACGGACCCGACGGACCCGACCGATCCCACGGACCCGACCGATCCGACTGATCCCACGGACCCGACCGATCCGACGGACCCGACCGATCCGACTGACCCGACTGACCCGACCGATCCGACTGATCCCACGGACCCGACCGATCCGACTGATCCCACGGACCCGACCGATCCGACTGACCCGACGGACCCGACCGATCCCACGGACCCGACTGATCCCACGGACCCGACTGATCCCACGGACCCGACGGACCCGACTGATCCCACGGACCCGACGGACCCGACCGATCCGACGGACCCGACCGATCCGACGGACCCGACCGATCCGACGGACCCGACCGATCCCACGGACCCGACCGATCCGACTGACCCGACCGATCCCACGGACCCGACCGACCCGACTGACCCGACCGATCCCACGGACCCGACCGACCCGACCACGCCGGGTGATGACGGCAGCTCGTCGGGCTCTCCGTGGTGGCTGCTACTCCTAGCGCCGGCTATCCCGGTGGTGACTTGGCTTCTTAGCAAGATTCCGGGTAGCTCGAACCCGGACCAGCCGGCCCAGGGCGAACCCGGAAAGCCGGACCAGCCGGGTGAGAGGCCCGCTCCAGGTAAACCGGATGCTGAGGGTGACAAGCGAAGCCAGGATCAGCCTGGCCAGGCTCCGGGCAAGCAGCCGGTGAATCCAGGCAAGCCGGGTGAGTCGCGACAGGATATTAAGTCCGTCCCGTCTGGCGCGACTGTAAAGGGCGGCAACGTTCCGGACTTCGTTGGCTAGAAACGTTAGGCGTTCAATACCCTGAATAAAGCGGGCTGGAGGGAGAGAACCTCCAGCCCGCTTTCTCATTAATGAATTAGGACGTTGCAATGAGTACTTCCACAGCCGGGCGAGCCGACGACGACCACGAAGGATAGAGAACCGGAAAAGACGGTCGGCGAAACGTCAACGATCATAATGCCAGCGGGCGTTCTACCGCGGATTCGGAACGACGGTAGCGGCGAACCCAATGACCCGGGTCAGGGCACTGACGGCGGAACCGGCAACAGCCAAGAGCCCAACACAGGTGGAGAACTCAAGCCTGTCAAACCGTCGCCAGGCGATGAGCGCCGGCCGATTCAGTCGGTGCCATCAGGTGCGACCGAGTTGAAACCGGGGATTGCCCAATTCATCGGGTTGTTCATTCCGGTTCTGGCTAAGTAGAAAAAGCGAAAGTCGGCGGCTCCGAGTGGGTCGCCGACTTTGTGTTTGCCCACGTTTAACGGGCGAGTAGGCGCCCGATGCCGCGCCACCCCAGCATAAGCAGTGCGGACATCACGCACGCCACGATCACAAAGGACCAGTGTGGCAGGGCTTGGTTGCGGATACCCCAAATGGCCAGCCCGGTGACAACGGTGATCAACCAAATCAGTGGGCCATGGCCAGTGGCGTTGACGGCAGAAGCTTCTTCGGACGGCCTGTTCTTGCGCAGGCCGAACTCCACGATGGCCCAGCCCAGGGCGACACCGATAGCGAAAGGCCACACGGTGGAGGCCCAACCGGCGAGGTTGAAGGGCATGTCGTCGGACTGGTGAGCCATCCGGGCGAGCAGAGCGAAGACAGCGATAGCGAGGAAGTCCAGGGCGACGGCGGTCGGCTTAGTGATCTTCATGTTCTCGACTCTAGCCCCTGAAAGCATGCATTCGGTTTGCGTGCCTGGCAAATATGGGCCTGAACAGTGTTGCTCGATGCAAACGGTTCGAAACATGTGGGGGGAGCTAGGCTGCTTGCCTGACGCGGCGGGCGGGTTAAAAGACGGTGTCGTTCCACCAGCGGCGTTCGGGTGTGCCGGCGCGTGAGCCGTCGTGGGCTAGTTTGATGCCCACGATTTGGTGCAGCTCGACGACATCATGCTCGAAGCCCCATTCAGAACCGGCCATGTACATTCCCCAGAGTTTGGCGGTGTTTTCCCCGACGAGCTCGACGGCCTGATCCCAGTTGGCCTTGAGGTTCTCGCACCAGTCGCGGAGGGTGCGCATGTAGTCGAGGCGGATGTTCTCTTCGTGGAAGACCTCGAATCCGTGATCCTGCATGTTCTTGACCACGGTGCCGGAGCCAGTGAGCTCACCGTCGGGGAAGATGTAGCGGTCCATGAACTCGCCGCTCTTTGTCTTGTGGTTGTCGGGGTAGGTGATGCAGTGGTTGACTAGGACGCCACCGTCGCGAAGCTTGCCTGAAAGGAACTCGAAGTAGGAGGGGTAATTGTCCACGCCGATGTGCTCGAGCAGGCCGATCGATGAGATCGCGTCGAAATCGGTCTCGTCGACGTCGCGGTAGTCGAGGTAGCGGACCTCCGCGAGGTCGGCGAGGCCCTCCTCCTCAATCGTCGCCTGTGCCCACTCGGCCTGTTCTTTGGACAGGGTTACTCCGAGTGATTTCACGCCGCGGCGGGCAGCATAGCGCACCATGCTGCCCCAGCCGCAGCCGATGTCGAGGTGGCGGTCGCCCGGTGAGAGGTGCAGTTTTTCAAACACGAGGCGGAATTTGTTCTCCTGCGCCTCATCCAGGCTCGCATCAGGCGCGGGATAGTAGGCGCAAGTGTAGGCCATGGAATCGCCGAGGAAGAGTTCGTAGAACTCGTTGCCGACGTCGTAGTGGGAGGAGATGACATCCGCGTCGCGTTCTTTCGAGTGGCGGGATAGCCCTTGGCGCACGCGGCGCTCGAGCCATGACGCTTGCTCAGCTTCGGGGATTGGCTGAATCTGAATCGCACCCATGGAGCGCAGCGAGCGTGCGATGCGCAGGCCGGTGGCGATATCGGGGCGCTCGAAAGCGTCGTACAGGGTGCGCAGGTCATCAAAGATGCCGTAGGGGTGCGCGAGGTGCTCGCCTTCGACGGTGAGTCCACCGGTCACCCACGCCCGTGCTAGACCTAAGTCGCCCGGGGCGGTGGCAATATAGGACAACCCTTCAGGGCTGCTCACGCACACAGTGTGATCGGCGTTTTCGGGGCCGGTGGCCGATCCGTCGAAAGCTTCCCAGCGGAAGTGGTTGCCGGTGGGGAAGAGGGTGTCCACGATCTCTGCGACGGTCATGGGGGTGAAAGAGCTGTGCAGATAGTCAGTGATCATGGTGTCCTCCTATGCGTTGTCAATTGTCTTTTCGTACAGGCCCGGGAACCGCAGCTCTGGGTCGTAGCGCTGCTTCATCTGCTCCGGCAGATCACCGCCATAGAGGTTCCTGAACTGGGAGCGGCTGTAGAAAGCCTCCGAATACAGTGATTTGTGCCCGCCCAGCTCTGTGACTTTCGCTTCAATGATCTTGTTGAAGGCGCCCGGTTCCTGTTTGTCAGACACGTGGTCGGCGGGCACGCCTGACCAGAACCCGACATTGACCCATGTGGTTCCCGGTTTGAGCGGGTACAGCGGCCACGGTTCGGATTCGCTGAATCCGACCCCGGAGAGTTCCTCCACGCCTGCGCGCAGGCGGATCGGGCATAACCACACCGGTTCGATATCGCTGGCGCTGAAGAACCAGGAGAGGAACTCGGCGACGTGGTCATCTGTGACCTCGATGTCTTGGACTACTCGTTCAGTGCGGGGCAGACCTTTCGGCTTCTTCAGGAACCGGTATTCGAGGTCGTATTTCTTGTCCGCGCCCACCAGTTTCCAGTAGAAGGAGCTGCGCCGTAGCTCCCGCGGCCACACCGTGCGTACCTGCGGATGTTGGGCACCAAATGCTCGGGAGCACCAGAACCAGTCGGTGTCCCAACGCCAGATGTAATCGCGGATGGTCAGGTAGTCGTGTTTCGTGCCTTCCGGGTGTTGGATCGAGCGGTAGTAGATCCCTTGCCGGGTGTAATCGGAGGTGCCGGTAGCGGTGTCAACCTGAAACGCCAGTACCAGGTACTGCTCTTCGGGGGAGAAAGCAACGGCATCGAGACCGTGCAGGTCGCGGCCTCCCCACTCCCCCGACGTGGCCAGCTGCGCCAGCGCCGCCTGGAACGTGTCTAGGTCGCTGTAGCGAACATGCTTTAGCTCAATGAACGGGGCAACCTGTTCCAGTTCGATCTTCAGCCGCACGGCGTAACCGAGAGACCCGTAGGAATTCGGGAAGGCACGGAACAATTCGACGTTGCGTCCGCGCGAGCACGTGAGGATCTCTCCGGTCCCGGTGATGACGTCCATTTCCAGGACGGACTCGTGCGGCAGACCGTTGCGGAAACTGGTTGATTCCACGCCCATTCCAGACACCGCGCCCCCGAGGGTAATGGTCTTCAACTGCGGCACGACCAGCGGTGCCAGCCCGAACGGCAGTGTTGCGTCGACGAGGTCCTCGTAGGTGCACATTCCTTGCACATCGGCAGTTTTCGCGACGGGGTCAACCTCGATGACCCCCCCGAGGCCGCTGACGTCAAGACCGGTTCCGCCGCCAGCGCGCGAACGAAAGAGATTCGACGTGCGCTTGGCTAAGCGCACACGCTGCCCGCCGGGCACGGCATCGAAGCTGCTCGTGAGCGTATCGACGCTTCCTTGATGCGCATTCCACCCCACCGGCTGAATGCGCCGTCCGTCCATGCGTGGGGCGCCGGCAATTCTCGCCGCTATGTTTGCGGCGGCATTTGTGATTACCCCCGCCAGATTGAGTAAGCCCGGAGTAGCACTCATAGTTGCCACTGTAGACCCCTTCCTTACGTCGTGCGCAGCAAGCACGAGGGGCTTGGGAACCACAAGGTGCTCACGCCGGGAGCGGGAGTACCGCGACGCCTCAATCGGGCCCGTTCGCCTGCGGCCTACCGAGCATGAAGCCTTTTCCGGCATAGACCAGCAGGTAAATCCCCCAGCCGATGAGCGTGATAAAGGCGAAAGAGATGATCCGGTAGACCAGCGTCGCCGCGGTGGCGAATTCGGGCACCGTCATGCGGATCGCGGAAAGCTGATCGATGACGGGCAGCACCCGGGACTGGGCAGCATCGGGGAGGAACCTCACCCAGCGGCGCAGCACCTCCGGGTTGAACGCCGCCCATCGTTTCAGCTGACAAACAGCACTGTCTGATCTCCGGAGGAAAAATGACCAACTTTTCACTCATCCCAGCCCGTTCTTTGACGGTTTCAGGGGCGCGCCGAGCGTGGATCATCATCCTCGCGGTGATCTCCGCGATGGCTCTCTTGGTTTCGACAGTTACGGTGCCGAGGGCGGCGACGCAGCAAGCTGTTCAGCCGGATTACCCGAACAACTCGCGTAACTGGGATCCGAGCATTCCGTTCGCGGCTGGAGCCGCGCTTCAACCTAATCCTGCTGCGGAATCCAAAGGGTGTGGTGAAAATGCTGGGAAGAAAATCGCGTTAGTGTTCGATCTATCGACCTCCATCGGTCAGACAGGCTTGGATGGGTCGAAAGAGGCAGGTAGGGCCATTGTGAATGCCCTGGACAGTACTCCGACTCAGTTCGGAATCTACAATTTCGGAACCGTTGCTCCAGCTAAAAGTAGCCAGAAAGCCCAAATCGGCATCCAGCCGCGGGGATCTAAAGACAAGCTCAACAGCATCATTGACCAGCTGACGCTTCCCGCTCGAGGGATCGTTGGGACGTACTGGGATCGCGGAATAAGGATGGCGGCGCAACGACATCGGCGCTAGACACTTAACGCGTTTAAGAACCCGGAAGCTTCAAACAAACCTTACGTATTGATTAATTCAGCATCAACGTTTAATCTGGATCCGTCAAAGCTGATAATCAGCCTGCATTAAACTTTGGAGGAAATATGACAAGCGAATCACGGGTTATTCCCAGGATTTTCTCAGCGTTCGGCGTGCGCCAAGTGCTAGTTGCCATCGTCGCGTTCGTCGCTACCGTAGCACTTGCGGCTACGTTCTTTACAGTGCCCAGCGCAGAGGCACAAACGGGCACACAGCCTGACTACCCGGCTAACTCTCGCCAATGGGATCCGGCCATCCCGTTCGCACCGGGATCGGATGTCGCTGCAAACCCGGCTGATCCGGAAAAGTGCGGCCAGGACATCGCGCTCGTCTTCGACCTGTCTACCTCCATCGGCGAGGACGGCCTAGCGAAATCGAAGGAAGCGGGCAAGGCGATCGTCAACGCGCTGGACAGCACTCCGACGCGCATTGGCATCTACAACTTCGGCACCGTCGCCCCGGCCAAGGGCAATGAGAACGCCACGATCGGCATTCAGGAGCCCGGTTCGGCTGCGACCCTCAACGGTGTCATCGACCAGATGAACCTTCCGGCTAGCGGTTACGTCGGCACCAACTGGGATCGCGGAATTGGCCAGATTCCGACAGACACCTACGATGTCGTCTACTTCATCACCGATGGTCTTCCCACTGCTTTTGAAGACGCGCGGGGCAACCGTGACGCCGAACGAGGCCTTTACAACAGGCCGTACTACAACCACGCTCACAATGGCAAGGCCAACAAGGACTTCGCCGCAGCTCAGGCTGACGTCCAGCGAGCAGTCGCTTCGGCGAACAAGCTCAAGCGCTTCGGCACCCGCATCGTCCCGCTCGCCGTGGGCGATGAGGTGAACCAGGGGACCATCGCCCCGACCTACCTCAACTACATCTCCGGCCAGGGCGACTCGATCCCGGTTTCTAACTACGGTGAGTTGGCTGAGAAGCTGGTTGAGCAGGCCACCAAGGCGTGCCGCGGTGAAGTCACCATTGAGAAGAGCCTGGTGGCAAAGGGCAGCTCGTCCAAGCTGGGCGAGGGCGGATCGGTCGACGGTTGGAAGTTCTCCATCACCGACACCGAGGCTGAGGGCAACGCGAAGATCACCCCGCTCGAGGATGAGGTTGCTACCGCTCAGGGTAAGGCGACTCTGCGTTACGTGACCTCTGGTCCTAACACCAAGGGCACCGTCACCATCGAGGAGAAGGACGGCAAGATCGAGGACGTTCAGTGCACCGATGAAAAGGGTGCGCCGATCGAGGTGGACCGCGAAGGCAACACTTTCAAGGTTCCGGCGAAGACTGGTGGCAAGGTGACCTGCGAGGTGAAGAACCTCGACGAGAGCACCCCTGACCTGTCCTCTGGTTCCTCTTCCGTTCCGGAGCGTTGCATCCCGGCTGTCGGCGGTCTGCTCGGCGTCATGCTGCTGGCTCTGCCGATCGCGCTTCTGAGCCACGTGAAGATCCCGACTCTCGAGGGCCTGCGGGCTCACTTCAGCGACCACATCCAGCAGACCAACAACAAACTCCAGCGTGGTCTGGGCATCCACGATGAGCACACCTCCGCGTGGGCTGCACAGGTCAACAACCAGCTCAAGGCACTCGGCGCGAACGCGCACGACGCGGCGGGCGCATTCGCTGGTATTGCCGCTCTGTTCGCTGTCGGCGGCTACCTGGCTGCCTTCTGCCTGCCGGGTACCGGCAGCTCCGGTGAGCAGGTGGAGCTCAGCGAGCTCAGCTCCGGCTCCTCGCGTGAATCCGAGTAAAACACACCCGGATAACTAAAAACCCTCTTCATGCTCGGCGGGCTTCGGCCTGCCGAGCATGAAGCCTTTTCCGGCATAGACAAGCAGATAAATCACCCAGCCGATGAGCGTGATGAAGGCGAAAGAGATGATCCGGTAGACCAGCGTCGCCGCGGTGGCGTGGACGAGAGTCAGACCGGAAGCCACCAGTGACGCTGTCGCCACAGGTTCGACGGTGCCCACGCCGCCGGGGGTGATCTGGGCGGCGCCGGCGAGCTTGGTCATGATGAACGCCAACGCGACACCCTGAATGGTGGTCTCATCCGGGCCGGCAGTGAAACCGGGGGCGGACAAACCGCTCGCGGCGGTGACGGCCCAGACGGAGAAGTAGAGGGTGGCAACGTCGAAAAGCTGATTGAGCAAAGAGAACGTCGCGGCGGCGAGGAAACCGGGCACCGTCATGCGGATCGCGGAGAGCTGGTTGATCACGGTCAGAACCCGCAATTCAACAGCCGGCGGAAGGACCCGCGCCCACCGGGTCAGCACATGCGGGTTGAACGCCGCCCAGAACACCAGGCCGATGGCCACCAGCGCCACTACGAGCGACCCGACGAGCGCCCACACCGACAGCCGCGCACCGAGGAAGATGACGGCGGCGATGCCGATGACCACCATCCACACCGTCGATAACGCTCCGGAAATGACGAAAAACCACCCGCAGCGCCCGGTCGACGCACCCCAGGACCGGTGCACCCGGTAGGTCAACCACGCCGACAGTGCGGGCCCGCCGGGAATGGAGGTGGACCAGGCGTTGCTGGCCAGGGTGATGGCGGTGCAGTTGGGTAGGGTGGCGCGGACGCCGTCGTCGATAAGCAAAATGCGCATGACGGTGGCCATTGCGATGATCGCCAGCAGCGAGGTAACCACCCCGGCGAGAATGGGGCCGGGGGCGGCGTGGCGCAGCGCGGTGAACGCTTCGCCGAGGAACGGCAGCTCGTCGCGGAAGGCGAGCAAAAGGACCGCCAGTACGATAACCGGCGCGATCCACCCGATCCACCGCTTATACATTCAACCGTCGCATCAGCTCGTCGAAGGGGATGAGCTCCGAATCCTGTTCGACGGTCACACCCGAGCGCACATGCCGGCTCGCGGCGACTGTCCCGCTGACGGGGATATCACCCGTGTACGGGTGCGTGTATTCGGGCGAAGACGTGTCAGAACCCTCGCCGAAGGACTCATAGACCTTCTTCACCCACGGCGGCGCCCACCAGTTGTCCTCGCGCAGCTCGTGCATCACCGCAGGCACAAGCAGCAGGCGGATGAGCGTCGCGTCGAGTGCGAGCGAAATGATCATGCCGTAGGAGATGTACTTCATCATCACGATCTCGCTCAGCGCGAACGCCGCAGCCACAACAATCATGATCAGCGCGGCGGCGGTAATGATGGAGCCCGTGTGCGCGGTTCCATATTTCACCGCCTCGCTTGTCGACGCCCCCTTGTGCCGCGCCTCCACCATCCGCGACACCAGGAACACTTCGTAGTCGGTGGACAGCCCGTACAGGATGGCGATGATGAGGACGAGCACCGGGCTCATCAGCGGACCCGGCGTGAACCCGAGCAGACCCGAGCCGACGCCGTCGACGAAGACGAGGGTGAGGAAGCCCAGTGTCGCGCCGATGCCCAGGACGTTCATGATCACGGCCTTGATCGGCAGAATCATCGATCCGAACAGCACCGCCATGAGCAGGAACGTGGCCGCCACCATGTACAGCGCCATCCACGGCAGACGGTCGAGAAGGGCCTCGATGGACTCGACCTCCATCGCCGGTGTGCCGGAGACGTAGAGGTCCACACCCTCCGGGGCTTCGATATCGCGCAGCTGGTCGACGACATCCTGGCCGCCGTTGCGGTCAGCCAGCGTGCCCGACAGGACAGTCGTGCCATTCTGAGTCGGTTTCGACGGCGCCAGCGGGGAGGCGAGGCCGGTGATCCCGCGGGCTTGCATGACAACGTCGACAAGCTGCTCGTTCGACGCGCCGGTGACCACGAGCTTGACGGGGTCGGTGCGGAAGGCGGGGAATTCCTTGTTGAACTCGTCCTGGGCCTGGCGGACCTCGTTGGTGGGCGGCAGGTAGGTCTCGTTGATGCCGCCGAAGGTGATCCCCACGATCGGCAGGGTGAGCAGCAGCAACCCGCCTGTCACGGCGACGATGACGGCTTTGGAGTGGCGCATTGCCCAGGCGGGAATCTTGAACCAGACGGTGTCTTCGATCCGGCGCGCGGTGCGGGAGGCGCGGCGGACCGACCACTTATCGATGCCGCGTCCCAGCATCCCGAACAGCGCCGGTAGCACCGTCACCGAGATCACGGCGGCGAGCACGACAGCGCAGATCGCGCCGTAAGCGACCGACTTGAGGAAGGCTTGCGGGAACATGAGCAGCCCGGACAGGGCCACGCCCACCATGAGGGCGGAGAAGAACACGGTCTTGCCGGCCGTGGTGGTGGTCTCTGCGACGGCATCTTCTATGTCGGCGGGCGTGTCGCCGCGTCTGTCCAGCTCTTCGCGGAAGCGCGACACCATGAACAAGCCGTAATCGATGGCCAAACCCAGGCCCAGCAGGGTGATCACGGACTGGGAGAAGACATTCACCTGCTGGAACTGCGCCAAGATAGACAGGATCGACATCGAGCCGATGATCGAGAGGATGCCCACCACCAGCGGCATACCGGCCGCCACGACACCGCCGAAGACGAACAGCAAAATAACGGCCACGAAGATCAGGCCGATGCGCTCGGCGCGGGCAATGTCGTCGGCCATGCCCTGGTCGAGGGCATCGGCAACAGCGGTGGCGCCGGCGACCTGGACGGTTGCACCGGGGATCTCGATCGCCGCGAGTTGCTCCTCGAGCGCGCGGTAGTCCTTCAGGGTCTGCTCGCCGTCACCGGCCAGCCCGATCGCGGTGAAGGCCTTCGTGCCGGCGGCGTTGGCCAGCTGCGGGTTCTTCGCGTCGAAGTAGCTGGCCATGTGGTCGATCTCCGGACGGCTTTTCAGCGCGTCGATCTGCGACTTCGCCGAGTCGAACACGCCCGGGGCGGCCACGCCCTGTTCGGCCGTGACCAGCAGGATCACATCACCCGCGTTATCGCGGCCGAAGGTGTCCTCCTCGATCACGGCCGCAGTGGTAGAGTCCGCGTGCGGGTCCTCCCACCCCTCCTGCGACAGGCGGTCGCCCAGCTTCGAGCCCCACAACACCTGCATGAGCAGGATGATGGCGATGACTACGACAGGGATGATCCTCCGGTGCCGGTAGGCGATGCGGCCCCACTTGTAAAACAAGAAGCCTCCTAACCTTTGTTGAGCAGAGCGGAAAGCGGGCGGAACGGCTGCAGCCAGGCGCCCTCCTCCGGCAGCTGATCAAGGTTGACGCGCGGCAACGGCTCGCGGAACACGCCGGGAATGTCCTCTAAGTCTACGAACGTGATCGCGGGAGAGGTGACTGCCCAGCTGGCGTGTTCGTGGAAACCTAGGACGGTGGCGGGCAGGCCGTCGTCGGCAAGATCGTCGAGAAGCTCGTGGAAGTTCTGGCCGTCGGCAGAGGCAACGACAACGCCTTGCAGCACGCCCTCGGCGCGGCGGCGCTCGATGTGCTCGATCATTTCGCCGTCGACGTCGGAGTCGTCGTCAGCCTTCGGCTTGGCAAAGACCGCGAAACCGACGTTGCGCAGCGCCTCCACCCAGGGGCGCACCACATCGGCCGAACCGGGGGAGACGTTGGTGAACACGGTGGCTTCCGGCTCGATGCGCCGGCCCGTGCGGGCAGAAAGATCTTCGGCCTGGTGGACCAGCCAGCGGCCGATCGCGTCAAAACGCGGGCGGTGCGACGAGGTGGGCCGCCCGCCCAGAATCGCGCCCAGCCCCATGTCCAAGTTGGGGGCGTCCCACACCAACAGCAGGCTGTCTGGACCCGCCTCCGCGCCGGGGGCGTAGGGGTGGGTCATGTTGTGGAGGTCATTCATTTTTCTTTTCCCAGAGATATTCGCGAATAACGTGTTCTTTATCCAGGCCTTTGCCCTCGAACTTTGTAATTACTTGACGGTCCGTCAATATGGGAGCATTCTCCCACGGCCACCCCTTGAATTCGAGCATTGGCTCTACATTCACAAGCTCATCAATCCAGTCCGCGTAATCCGCGTGATCGGTCGCGACGTGCAGCACACCGCCCGGCTTGAGCCGCGTGGCAACGAGATTCAGCGTGCCTGACTGAATAATGCGCCGCTTGTGGTGGCGCGCCTTCGGCCACGGATCCGGGAAGAAAATGCGCACACCGTCGAGCGAATCAGGTTTGATCATCCGGGCGAGCACCTCCACGCCATCGCCGCGCACCATGCGGATATTCTCAATCCCGCCGCGCACCACCGACCCCAGCAGCTTCGCCAACCCCGGCTTATATAATTCGACGGCGATCACATTCGTGTCGGCTTCCAGCGGAGCCATCGCGCTTGTCGACGTCCCCGTCCCCGACCCAATCTCCACCACCGTCGGGTGCCCAGCGCGACCGAACCACTCGTCGACGTCGATCCACTGCGGCTCGGCGGAGTCCGTGAGGATCCGCCCGAGGTGTGGCCACCATTCGTCGAAAAGCGCTTGCTGATTCTCAGTGAGCGTGCCGCGGCGGAACGTCACCGAGCCCAAGCGCGGGTAATCCAACCCCGTATCAAATTCAGTCTGCGGAGGGCGGCCGTGCGGAAGTTCACCAATAGATTCATTCACGCAGCCATTGTCCACTACGGCTGGTGAAAGCCCGAAATTAAGGCGCTCTTCGCGCGGGCGCGGTCGAACGAAATTCGGCATCACCTTATTTCGGGGGTGTGTAATCTCTGTATAAAACGCCCTTAAATGCGCGGTTAGTAACTGCCAGCGGAACCCTACGATCGTCGGATACGCTGGGGTTAACAAAAAATTCATTTTGTAACGTCGAGAACAAAAACCGCCGAGTGTAAGGAGAGTACATGGCTACCGCAGTGAAGGACCTGGAAGGTCAGGCCCCCACCGAGAACGAGCAGCTGATTGCGTGGATCAACGAGGCAGTAGACCTGTTCCAGCCGGACAACGTGGTTTTCGCGGACGGCTCCCAGGAAGAATGGGACCGCCTCGCCGCTGAGCTCGTGGAGAAGGGCACCCTGATCAAGCTCGACGAAGAAAAGCGCCCGAACAGCTTCCTCGCCCGCTCCCACCCGTCCGACGTGGCGCGTGTGGAATCCCGCACCTTCATCTCCACCCCGACCGAAGACGGCGCGGGCCCGACCAACAACTGGGTCGAGCCTTCCGAACTCAAGGCAGAAATGAAGGAGCACTTCAACGGCTCCATGAAGGGCCGCACCATGTACGTCGTGCCCTTCTGCATGGGCCCGCTCGGCGACCCGGACCCGAAGCTCGGCGTGCAGCTGACCGACTCTGAATACGTGGTCATGTCCATGCGCATCATGACCCGCATGGGCCAAGACGCCCTGGACAAGATCGGTCCGGACGGCGACTTCGTGCGCTGCCTGCACTCTGTCGGCGCCCCGCTCGAGCCGGGTGAACAGGATGTCGCGTGGCCGTGCAACGACACCAAGTACATCTCCCAGTTCCCGGAGACCAAGGAAATCTGGTCCTACGGCTCCGGCTACGGCGGCAACGCCATCCTGGCGAAGAAGTGCTACGCCCTGCGCATCGCCTCCGTCATGGCGCGCGAGGAGGGCTGGATGGCTGAGCACATGCTCATCCTCAAGCTCATCGACCCGTCCGGAAAGGCGTACCACATCGCCGCCGCATTCCCGTCCGCCTGCGGCAAGACCAACCTGGCGATGATCACCCCGACCATCCCGGGCTGGAAGGCAGAGGTCGTCGGCGACGACATCGCGTGGCTCAAGCTGCGTGAGGACGGCCTGTACGCCGTCAACCCCGAAAACGGCTTCTTCGGTGTCGCGCCGGGCACCAACTACGCATCCAACCCGATCGCCATGCAGACCATGGAACCAGGCAACACCCTGTTCACCAACGTCGCGCTGACCGACGACGGCGACGTGTGGTGGGAAGGCATGGACGGCGACGCCCCCGACCACGTCATCGACTGGCAGGGCAACGACTGGACACCAGAGTCCACCACCCCGGCCGCCCACCCGAACTCCCGCTACTGCGTGCCCATCTCCCAGTGCCCCAACGCCGCACCCGAGTTCGACGACTGGAAGGGCGTCAAGCTCGACGCCATCCTCTTCGGTGGACGCCGCCCCGACACCATTCCGCTGGTCACCCAGGCCCGCGACTGGAACCACGGCACCCAGATCGGCGCGCTGCTGGCCTCCGGCCAGACCGCCGCATCACTGGAGGCCAAGGTCGGTTCCCTGCGCCACGACCCCTTCGCCATGCTGCCGTTCATCGGCTACAACGTCGGCGACTACATGCAGAACTGGATCGACCGCGGCGCCGAGGGCGGCGACCGCATGCCGTCGATCTTCCTGGTCAACTGGTTCCGCCGCGGTGACGACGGCCGCTTCCTCTGGCCAGGCTTCGGCGAGAACTCCCGCGTCCTGAAGTGGGTCGTCGACCGCATCGAAGGTCGCGTCGACGCCGACGAGACCCCCGCCGGCCTGGTCGCCCGCGCCGAAGACCTCGACCTGACCGGCCTCGACACCGACATCGAGGATGTGCGCGAGGCACTCGCCGTCAACCCGTCCGACTTCGAGACCGAGTTCGCCGAGGGCGAGGAATACCTCAAGACCCTGGGAGACCGCGTCCCGCAAGAAATCTTCGACGAGCTGGAGAAGTCCAAATCCAAGATCTAGGGCTCGGGGCAGGGTTCGGGGTGCCCAGCCCCAGCCCCAGCCCGCCGCGCCGGGCACCTGCGGAAAAGTTGACAAACTCGATTTCGCTCTAGAACTGAAACCACTGGTCACGGCGTTTTCGGTCATTTGGGCGGGATCAGGTTTGTCAACTTTTCCGCGTTCTGGGGGCGAGTCCTGCAAACGTAGACAAACTGCAAACCTGCCTAGAAACATCCCCGCAGGTCAGGGCGATTTTGGTGGATAAATCGAAATCGAGTTTGTCATCTTTTGCAGCGGGGGCCCGCGCGAGGGCCCTCGCGAGGGCCCGCGCGGGGCTACCGGGGCCGGAGAACCAAAACGAGATTGGAGACTGCGAACTCGCGCAGGCCGGGCACCTTCGTCACCCACCACGCCCACCACGGGTGGTAGCGGGGGAAGGCCAGCAAAAAGTCGGCTTGGCCGGCGGCGGTTTTTTCTTGGGACCAGGTGAGGCCCCAGGTGGTGGGGACGTCGAAAAGCGATGTGCCCCAGACGTTCTTTGGGCGGTGACCATGCTTCTTCTCGTAGCGGCGGCGGGCGAACTCGCCGCCGACATAGTGCTGCCACAGGCCAGTTTCGTGGCCGCCGAAGGGGCCGAGCCACACCGTGTAACTGATGATGGTCAGCCCGCCCGGTTTGGTCACGCGCAGCATTTCGTCGCACATGGCGGCCGGGTCGGGGATGTGCTCGACGACGTTGGACGAGTAAACGATGTCGAAAGTCCCAGCTTGGAAGGGGAGGGAGGTGCCGTCGCCACGCACGGCGCCGTAGCCGGTCAGCCCGGCCGCCGACATTTCCGAGACACTCGGCTCGAGGCCGACGTACCACGCGCCGGCTTGCTCGAACTCGGCGGCGAAATAACCGGGGCCGCCGCCGACATCCAGCACGGATAGTCCGCGAAGGGGGCGGCTGGTCAGGTCGCGGGAGAGGACCCCAATGAGCAAGCGGGTGTCACGGGCGAGTCCACCGTAGAAAATGTCCGGGCGGGACTGCTCGTGCCGAAACGACCGCAACAAGCCGAACGAACGCCGAAGCGTAGCTAGTCTGCGTGTGCGCGGTGTCTTCACTCCTGCCACTCTAGCCCCCGGTAAGGTAGGCGGGAATGAAGATCCTCCTCCTCTGCTGGCGCGACACCACCCACCCCCAGGGCGGCGGCAGCGAACGCTACCTCGAGCGCGTCGGCGAGTTCTTGGCCGAGCAGGGGCACGACGTCGTGTACCGGACGGCAAAGCACACAGACGCTTCACGACGCTCACTACGCGACGGCATCCACTTCCAACGCGCCGGCGGCAAATACTCCGTCTATCTGCTGGCCCCGTTCGCGATCTGGCGGCAACGGCCGGATGTGATCGTGGACACCCAAAACGGGATCCCCTTCTTCGCGCGACTGTTCACCCGCCGGCCAGTCGTGCTGCTCACGCACCACTGTCACCAGGAGCAATGGCCGGTGGCGGGGCCCGTGATTGGGCGGCTGGGCTGGTTCCTGGAGTCGCGCGTGGCGCCGCGGGTGTACCGGGGCGCGCCGTACGTGACGGTGTCAGAGGCGTCGCGGGCCGACCTTGAGGCGCTGGGGGTGCGCGGACGGGACATCACCATTATTGAGAACGGTGTGGACCCCGTACCTGCTGACCTGCCCGTTCTTGCCGGGGCGGGGCTGCGGGTGGTGGTGCTGTCGCGGCTAGTGCCTCATAAGCGGATCGAGCAAGCGATCGACGTGGTGCGGGGCCTGCCCGGCGTGACCCTGGACATCATCGGGTCCGGTTGGTGGGAAGACGAGCTGCGCGCCTACGCCGCCGGACTTGGCAGCCGTGTCATCTTCCACGGCCACGTCAACGACACCTACAAACACGCCGTCCTGGCCCAAGCATCACTGCACCTCATGCCTTCACGAAAGGAAGGGTGGGGGCTAGCCGTGACGGAGGCCGCCCAGCACGGCGTGCCAACAGTCGGGTACCGCTCCGCCGGCGGGCTGCGCGATTCGATCGTGGACGGGAAGACCGGCGTGCTCGTGACCACTGAGCAGGAGTTTCGCACAGTCGTGCAGGACTTGCTGGCCGACCCGGCCCGGCGCGAGGCGCTGGGCGTGGCCGCTCGCTCGTTCGCCGAGCAGTTCTCGTGGCAGGAGACTGGCCGGAAGTTCGCCGCGCTTCTGGGGAAGGTCGCCCGGCGGTGAGCTTTGAGCGGGGCAAGCACGCCGATACATTTTTATTATGGCCTTTTGAGCTCCAGTCGCTGCGTTTGCCCAGGTGAGATTCCGCCGGCGAGGTCAGAAGGCCATACTAAAAATCTATTCCGGGGTTGAGTCGCGGGAATCTGCAACAGGTGTCCGGGCTAGCGGTCAGATCGGGTGCTCGCGCCGGGCAGAATCGCCTCGGACGGCGATGCTGAGTAACGGGATTGCGAACCAGAGGGCCAGCAAGCCTAATCCAAGACCATTGCGCTTGCGGGCGGCGAGGCCGGTGTCTTCGACGGTGAACCCGCTCGCCCCGGGGCGGACGACTACGCCGACTTCAGGGTCGGAGTAGTAACGGGCCACCGCGGGGTCGTATTCGCCAGCCTCGGCGCCTGCGAAGAGTTCGTTGGCGGCGCGCCAGCGGGGGGAGGGGGTGTCCACCTCGGCGCCATCGACACGGAGGGCCCCCGACTCGACGACGTTCATCGCCTTCGTGGCAGGGTCAACGACGGGGATTCCGTCGGACCTGGTCACAAGCGTTGGCCGGTCGATAAAGAACACGTCCCGGCCACGGTGGTCGATCTCGGGCACAGCGACCTCCACCGGTGCGAGCACCGCGATTGCCCGCGGAGCATCGGGGACTTGCAGCAGGGCGAGCAGGAGGGCGATGGCGGGAAGACGGCCGACCGATCGTAGGCCAACCAGACGCAGGTCGACCAGATGCAACGAAGCCGCCGCCACGAGGAAGGCGGGCAGGGCCAGGGCGGTGAACTTCTGGGCGTCGCGGAGTAGGCCCCCGCCCGGAATGGTGGACACCAGCCACCCCGTCACGCCGGGCAGCAGCCACGACACCAGCGGCACCGTGAAGCCGATCCCGGCCAGGATGAGCAGCGGGCGCGGCACCTGCCGGGCGGCCATGCACAGCAGCGCGAACAAAAGCACACCCGCCAGCGCGAACCCTGCTGAACGGGAAGCCGGGACTGCGTCACCGTTCCAGGTCCCCCCGAGTCCCAACAGTGAACCGAGGGTGCCGGAGTAGGTCTCGGCACGGGGTGCGAAGGCGGCTGCGGACGCGACGGTTGCAGAGGTAGCCCCCGATCCGAGGCTCAGCACGCTCGGGACCACCCACGGCAGGCAGCCAACCACACCGGCGACGGCCACGTACCATCGCCGGTTCACCGCGAGCCCCGTGAGCAGTGCGAACAATCCGCCGGTCGGGGTGAGCGAAGCACCCCACATCGCCAGAATCTGCCCCGGCCCCCGGCACAACGCCACGGCTGGCAGAAGCCACGCCGCCGCAGCGAGCGACCATTGGCCCTGCAGAAGACGCTCCACCACGAAGGGATTCCACACCGCGATAGTCATAGCGGCAGCCGAAGACCAAAAGCCACGCCCCATACGCGCGCCAACCCACACCGCCGCACCAGCCGCAGCCACCATGAACAGCGCGACAAACCACGTCGCCGGCATGACCGCCCCAACAACGGCGAGGACAGCATCCTGCGGCGCGTTGCGCCCCGGCAGGTCGCCGAAGCCCAGTGAGGCGTGGGTCAGGTAGGGCCGCGGCAGCACCATCATGTCCCGCGCAGCCAGCGAACCCCCACCGAAAGCGAGCAGGAAAGGCCAGGTCAAAGACCCAACGAGGAACACACCCCAGGCGACGAGCAGCACCCGCGCGACCGGCAAGCGCGCACCGCTATCCCCGCCGGACAAGGAGCACCATTCCGGTCACAGCCGCCGCCAGCGCCACGAACCGGGCGACCACGGCCAGCAGCTGCAGCCACCACAGCACCCGCACTTTGGATTTCGCCTCGGCCACCTTGTGAGTGCGGGTGTCGGGGGAGAGGCGGGTGGGGCCGTTGGTGGCGTCGATAAGCGTGCCGGTGCGACGCTCAATTTCGTACGTGCGTCCGTCGCCGCTGAAGCGCAGCGTGCGCATGCCGTGGGCGGTGCCGGGGCCGATGTAGTCGACGCGCGTGCCGTCGTAAATGTCGTAGCTGCGGCGGTCGGGTTCCCACGGGAAAAATATGACTTGGCCGTGGTTGGTTTCGCCGGAGACGCGCGATATTTCGGCGTCGATACCGTCGCCGGTGATGCGCGCCGACTTGCGCGGCCCGGACACGTCGAACGTGTCTTTCGAGCCATCGTCCCAGGTCAGCGAGTAGGTCCCATTGTCGATCAACTTCATCGCGCCGATCACCGGCGGCGCCACGAAGTTGCCCAGCGCGACAGCGATGATGAACACCGCCAGGCACCACCACAGACGTTTCATGGGACTCCTCTACAATTTCGGTATTACGAACACTAGCAAGCTGCCGGAGCTCGAGGGCCTGCGCGCGGTCGCCGCCCTCGGGATTGTGGCCACGCACGTTTCGTTTCAGACGGGGTTGGGGTCGCGGTTGCTGGAGCGGTTCGATTATTTCGTCGCTGTGTTCTTCGCGTTGTCGGCGTTTTTGCTTGCGCGCGGCCCGCGCCGCCCGGGCTATTATCGACGGCGCTTCGCCCGCATCGCCCCCGGCTACCTGGCGTGTGTGTGCATCGTCATGGCGGCGTTGCCTTCGTTGACGGCCTTGTCGCCGGTGCAGGCGGTGGCGCAGGTGTTCATGCTGCAGATCTATGTGCCCGACGGGCTTGTGCCGGGGTTGACGCAGCTGTGGAGCCTGTGCATTGAGGTGGCGTTTTACCTGGTGCTTCCGCTTTACCTCGTATTGGGCCTGCGCGCCCGCGGCATCGCGCTGCTTGCGGCTGTCGTGTTCGGGCTGGGCTGGCCGTGGCTGGCCGCGCTTGTCGACGCCCCCGTCAACCTCCAAATCTGGCCCCCCTCCTACGCACCATGGTTCGCGGTCGGTCTGCTGTGTGCGGAGTTCGAGCGTTTATCAGCGGTGCCTCTCCTGTCGAAAGCGCGGCCGTTCCGTTGGGTGTTCCCCGCCTTGGCGCTCGTGGTTGCGTGGGCGTCGGGGCAGATCGGCCCGCCCGGGCTACAGCACCCTACGCCGGCAGAGTTCAATGCGCGCGTCATTCTGGGGACGGTCTTCGCGGCTTTGTTCGTGGTGCCGTTCGCGCTGGCGCCGGTGACTGGGTCCGGCCGGCACGCCAAGGTGCCGTTTCTGGCCAGTCCCGTTATGAGTGCGCTGGGGAAGTGGTCTTACGGGATCTTCCTCTGGCACGTCGCCGTGCTGGAGATCGCGTTTCCTGTTCTCGGGGTGGATCCGTTCAGCGGTAGCGGCGTGGACTTCGGTCTGGTGCTGGTATTCACTGTGGCTGTGTCTGTGGCGGTGGCTTATATCAGTTTCGAGCTTGTTGAAGCCCCAGCCATGCACCTCATCCTCGGTCGCTCGCCGACCGATGCAGGGCAGGCTGCGACTGGGGGCAGGTCACTTCCGGCGCCACTCGCCGGCAAGGCAGGCGATGGCAACGCAACCCGCAATGGTGACCAGTACTGAGTCGCCGGCGTAGTTCGCCGCAGGCCAGGGAGCACGGGCGAGCCAGAGACCCATGAACCCCACCGCTCCGCCGGCGAGGGCCCACCCGGGGATCAGGGTGAAGCGCCGGATGAGCACCGTGACCAGCCACGCACCCGCGCCGTACCAGCCGCCCACCAGGGTGACAGCGACGAGGGTTGCTAGCGCCGTTGCTACGTCGGCAGCCGGGGCGGGGGTGGTCGCCGGATCAGCCGCGAAAGGCGCTGCGACAGGCCGCGGGCGCCGGGAGTCAACCCACAAGCAGACGGCCAGGGCGAGCAGGCTGAGCGCCCCGCCGAAAACGAGGCTGAAATAGAAGAAGCGGGACCCGGCGAAGGTCATGGTGAACTCGCCGGTGACACCTGCGGGGACGGTGAACGCCTGCATGCCGGAGTCAATGCGCGTGGGCTCTAGGGGGACGTCGCCCACGAAACCGCGCAGGCCTGAGTTGTAGGCGCGGGTGGTCATGATGATCCGATCCCGATCAGACGTAGTGACGGTGCCATCGAAGGGCTCCCAGGGCGAAGCCGCGGCACCTGAGCGCGTCAAGGCCACCGTCTCGGCCTTGGTCACGATGGTGTGGCGGCCGGCGCTGAGGGTGATGGGGCCGCCGGGGTGGGGTTTGCCGTCGATAAGCGCGCGGGTGGACAGCTCGAATGTGCCAGTCTCAGTTTCGAAGGAGCGCTGCAGAAGGTTGGTCGCGGGGAAAAGGCGCTGGAAGAAGTAGGAGTCGGCGGTGCCGTCGACGGTGACGGTGCGGCGGACGCCGAAGTCGAGCTCGCTGATGCCGACGGGTTCAGTGAGCCTGATGGTCACCCTGTCGCCCTCGGTGTCCACCGACGCGGGTTTGTCGGCGCGCAGCTCGAGGGTGCCTTCATCGGCGCCGGTGGACCAGTGGACGGTCGTGTCGTCGGTGGCGGTGACGGTGAACGCGCCGGGTTCGCCGTCGGCGACGGCCTCGATCCAGCGGTCGCGGTCGCCGGGCGCGGGGTGCCACGCGGTGTCCGCGTTGCCGTCGAACGCGCTGTTCAGAGATTTCGAGGGTTTCGCGCCGCCGAAAGCGTCCACGTCCGCAGCGCTTGACGACGCCCGACCAATCCCCTCCTCACTCACCCCCACAGCCCGACCCGCAGAGGGGTAGTCCGCGACCCGGTTGTTCGCGGATCCGCCTTCCGGGCTGCCGTCCTCGATAGTGCCGTAGGGAAGGTGGGCTGTCGTCGGGCCTTTGAGAGTGCCGTAGTTGCGTTTCACCAGGGCGGGAGTGTCGGTGATGATGTCGGCGGCAGCCGGGTCGCCGGTCAGGGTGCGCGGGGAGTAACCGAATTCGCGGTCGAGCAGGGGGAGGACCTCGCCGCCGCCGGCGACCGAGATAGGGTCAGCGCCGATCATCATGTCGCGGGAGGGGTCGAACAGGTAGACCGAGAGGTCGCCGAAGACTTCCGGCTCGCCGAAGCCGTCCGAGAGATCGGGCAGCTCGGGCTCTGCGGCGAGATCCCCGCGCACCACAACAGCACCGACACCGATCACCCGCAGCGCCTCCGGGTCGAGGGCGGCGAGTTGGCCGTCGAGGCCGCGGATGGCCTCTGGGTCCACAAGCGGGATGGCGTCGCGGACGGCGAAGGGGACGTTGGTGAGGGCTTGGATCGGCTCGTCACGCGTCCAGCCCCAGGTTTGCCGCGCGAAAGACGCCGCGGGGACGACGAGGGTGCGGGTCTCCGCCGCCTCCTCGTTGAGGAATGCGGCAGCTGCCTGCCAGTCTTCGGAGACCTCCGTCCACGTGCCTTCCGGCAGCAGACGCAAGGTCCATGCCGGTGCGACTGCAATCACCGCCACGAGAACGGCAGCCACCACGCCCGGCCCCCACGGCCGCATCCGCGCCACCGCGTACCCCACGCCGAGGCAGATCGGCAGCCTCACCAGTGGGTCGAGTTTGTGCAGGTTGCGGAAGGGGGCGAGGGGGTCGTCGAGAAGCGAAAGCCAGATGCTGGCCTGCGTTCCCATGAGTGCAACACCGAGGCACAGCAACACGATCGGGTAGCCGCGGCGCTCCGTCGCGAGGCCGGCGATGCCCAGCGCCGCGATCGCGAGCGTAGCCAGTACGAACACGGGTTCAGTGACCAGCACATACCCGGCGACGCGCTCGGTATCCACGAACGGCGCCCACGATGTTGTGCCGCGCAGCAATTCAGCGAGGTTGAGCCAGCGCGTGGTCACGAAGGAGGACTCGATGAAGTCCGTGAACGGCGGAGAATAGCGGCCGAGCACCAGCAGCGGGCCCATCCACCACGCACACACCGCCGCGACACCGACGAGCCACTTCGCCAGAGCAGGCCACGCGCGCCGCCAGATGAGCAGCACAAACGCAGGCAGGCACGCCATCATCGTCGCGGTCGCATTCACCGCGCCCATCAGCGCAACCGGGATCACTGCCGCCGCAACATTGGGTCTGCGCTGCATCAACGGCACGAGCGTCCACGGCACCAGCGCGACGGGCCACGCCTCCGACGAGATCGCGGTCAAGGTCGTCAGAATGCGCGGGCTGAGCGCATACAGCCCCGCGCTTATGCGCGACCCACTCAACCGGTACATCCCCGAAAACGCCACCCCCATGACGATCGTCCACCACAACCGCTGCGCCACCCAATCCGGCAACGGGTCCGTGAGCAGGAAGAACAGGCCGTGGGGGAAGAGGTAGCCGTAGGCCTGGTTCTGGATTTGCCCCAGCGTGAACGTGTCCGTATAGGCCCGCGTGGCCTGGGCGAGGAAGCCGGCCGGGTCCGCCATGAGGTCGAACTTCGTGTCCGCGGCCGTGCGGCCCGGGGGCTGGAGGAAAGAGATCAGGGCCAGTACGACCCAGCCGATGATGTGGGTGCGGGGCTCCAGGCCGGTGTGGCTCGCTTGGTCGCTGGTGCCCCGTCGAGGAATGCGCAGGGTGCGCATGGTGAGCTTTACTGCCGGGACCCGTACTCCGGCCCGCCGAGGACTGCCTCGTCAGCGGGCACAGCATTGCCCATCGGTACCTGGTTCTGGCCGGAGAAGCTAGCGATGCCGATCACGCCCACAATCCCCAGCACAACGCCAGTGACAGTGCTGGCCAAAACCGGGCCGATGGAGCGGCGGGGCCAGGAAGAGTATCGGTTCGTCATGGTCATTGACACTACCATGGCCGGCGTGTGTGGCCAGGGCGGTTGGAGGCAGAACCGGAGGGTCTAGCCAGGGTCTGGCATGTCTTGTGCGGGTCCCGTGCGGGAAAGTTGACATTGCCGGCCCGTTGATTGGCATAGCCCACTTTTTGACCTGCAGAGACAGAACGATAAATCCTGGCGCATGTAAAGTTTTCCGCAGTTCTCTCCTGCAGGCCGAGGGGCTAGGATTGTCTCGGTAACAAACCGGCCATGCAAACCGGCCCCCAACCCGCCCGCAACTCAAGGAGCAACCAGTGCGCGTTCGATCAGCAGCCGCCGTCGCAGCTGTCGCGTTGACGTGCGCCGCGTGCATGCCGGGTGAACAGCCCGGCGGTCAGGAGGCCCAGCAGGAGCAGGTTCAGGTCACCGCAACGGAAACGAACGTGGTCACTGTCACGCCGACGCCCGAGAAGACGGAGGCCGAGAAGCGGGTGCCGCAGGACCTGCGCATGCGGGTGGCCTCCCTCATGGTGGTCGGTGCGGCGGATTATGACCAGGCTCGCGCCGCGTTGCAGCAGGGCGCCGGCGGCCTGATCATTCCCAGCTGGGCGGACCCGAAGTTGCTCACGGAGCCGGGCCGCAATATCAACGCGCTGCGCCAGGAATTTGACCGCCCGTTCACGGTGGCGATCGACTTTGAGGGTGGTCGGGTGCAGCGGCACGCAGAGGTGCTCGGATCTTTCCCTACGCCTCGTGACCTGGCGAATCAGCCGCCGCAAGTCATCCGTGGCACTGGGTATGACATTGGGGTCAAGCTGCGCCAGCACGGCATCAACGTCGATTACGCTCCTTTGCTGGACCTGGATGTGACGGATCTGGACATTGTCGGAGACCGCGCGTTCGGCCAAACCCCGGAACGGGTGTCGCATGCCGCGTCCCTGTTTGCCCGGGGGCTTATCGACGCCGGAGTCACCCCGACCTTCAAACACTTCCCCGGCCACGGCCGCGCTTCGGGTGACACCCACCTCGCCTTGGCGGTCACGCCGCCGATTGAAGAGTTGAACACGTTGGATCTCGTCCCGTACGGGGCGGTGTTGCCGAAGTTCCCCGCGGCGTCGGTCATGGTGGGGCATATGGTCGTTCCGGGACTCGGTGACGGGCGCACGCCGTCGTCGTTGAACCCGGCTGCCTACCGGATGCTTCGTCAGGGTAACTATCCAGGTGGGAAGCCGTTCTCGGGGGTCGCCGTGACGGATGACCTCTCCGGTATGCGCGCGATCACGGACCTCATGCCTACTCCGGAGGCGGTACGTCGGGCGATTGCGGCTGGGGCGGATCAGGCGCTGTGGTCGTCGGGAAGCGACTTGGGCGCGGCGATCGATGTGACGGTGGCCGCAGTCGAGCGGGGAGAAATCCCAGTGGAGCGCGTCAATGCTGCAGCGGTGCGTGTTCAGCAGCAATTCATTGATGCCAGCCTGTGAGTTTTCTGGCCTATTCCAGTAACCTAGTGTGAGTGAATTCAAGAAACGCAGCTGGAACCGAGCAGCGGGGCGGATCGCGGTCCGGCCGGATTGTGGCGGGGTTCCTCATCGGCATGCTTGTGCTGTTGTTGGGCCTGTACCTGGCAGATGTGGCGTTCAACCGGGGGCATGTTCCGCGTGGCACGACTGTCGGCGGTGTGGAGATCGGCGGTATGGAGCCAGCTGCGGCGGTGAGCCGGCTCGAAGATGAGCTGGGCAGCGTCAGCTCGCAGCCCGTCAAGGCCATTGCGGGGGAGCAGGCGACCGAGTTTGTCCCCGAGCAGGCTGGCCTGAGCGCTGACTGGCAGCGCACTGTGGATGATGCCGGAGTGGAGTCCCTCAACCCGGTGTCCCGTCTGGCTGGGTTCTTCAGGAATAAAGAGGTCGACATTGTCTCCACCATCGACCACAACAAGCTGGCTGGATCCGCCGAGCGCGTCGCCGGCGACCTGAGCGTGAAACCCGAGGACGGCGTGGTCGCCCTCGAGGCCGGCGAGGTGAAGGTGACCGACCCGAAGCCCGGCCAGAAAATCAACCGGGATGAGCTTGAGCGTACTATGTCGCTGAGCTGGCTCAACCCGGACGGCATCGAGGTTGAACCGGAGGTGACGCAGCCCGCGATCGACGATGACGTGATTAAGCAGATTGTCGACGGCCCCGCTAACGCAGCCCTGAAGGGTCCGCTGAAGCTCAAGGGGGAGAAGGACACCGACGCGGTGATCGAAAAGGACCGGATGGGCGAAGTGGTCACGTTCCGCAACGACCCGAAGGCGAAGAAAATCATCCCCGAGGTCCACGGCGACAAGGCGCGGGAGATCTTCGCCGAGCAGCTCAAGGACACCGTGACCAAGATGCAAAACGCCACGATCAGTGCGTCCGGCGAGGTCACTCCGTCCAAGGACGGCAACGAGATCAAGTGGGACGAGACCATGAAGGACTTTGACAAGCGCGTGATCGGTGATCAACCGCGCGAGTGGGAGGCCAAGTACCACGCTGTCCCGGCCACCTTCAAGACGGAGGACGCGGAGAAGGCGACCTTCAACGAGGAGGTCGGCTCATTCACCACCGGCGGTTACGAGTCGGCGTCGGGCCACAATATTAAGATCGTCGCCGAGCAAGTCAATGGCGCGGTGGTCAGCCCGGGTGAAGAGTTCTCCTTGAACGGTTTCACCGGCCCGCGCGGCACGGCGCAGGGTTATGTCGAGTCCGGCATCATCATCGATGGCCGCGCCGGGCGGGCTGTCGGCGGCGGTATTTCCCAGTTCGCCACCACGTTGTACAACGCGAGCTACTTCGCCGGGATGACGGACGTGGCCCACACGCCGCACTCCTACTACATTTCCCGCTACCCGGCCGGCCGCGAAGCCACTGTGTACGAGGGCGCAATTGACCTGGTGTTCAAGAATGACACCCCGCACCCGGTGAAGATTGTCACGCACTTCGGCGGCGGCGAGATCACGGTGAAGATGATGGGTGTGAAGTCCCGCGAGGTCGAATCCATCAACGGCGGCCGCTGGGCGCACACCGACCCGTCGACGCAGTCGCTGTCCGGCGAGGGCTGCATCCCCTCGGGCGGAGCACCAGGCTTCACGACGTCCGACACCCGCATCGTCCGCGACCTGTCCGGCAAGGAAATCTCCAACGAGACCACGACGACCGTCTACGACCCGCAGCCGATCGTGCGCTGCGGTTAGCCCGGTAAACGGGCTAACCGCAGGCTTAACGGGGTGAAGTCTCGCCCGGCGCGCGCTCTAAGCCCCACAAGGTCAGCTCGGCCGTTTCGTGGTCGCGCGGCATCAGCGGGTGCAGCGGGGCGCCGGGGATTTCTAGGTTGACTACGTCGGCTCCGTCGATAGGCGTGAGGATGGAAGTCTCGACCGGTGTGACCACGTGGTCGCGCCGGGAGTATAGAGAGGTGTACATCACGCGCGGATCGGTGTCGGGGACGGTGGCCAGCCCCTGCGACCATTCGGAGCCCGCTAGCTGCTGCACCGCGCTGGGGCTGGCCATGCGTTCCCAGAACTTCGGGTTGCGGCCGGTGATGGGGTTGATGCGCTCGGCGTATCCGCGCAGGTCAGTGCCGTGAAAATTCGCGCCCATGGCCACAACGCGCTCGACGCGCTCGGCCCCACCCGCAGCGATGAACAATTTGGTCAGCAGCCCGCCCTGGGAGTGAGCGACGAGATTCACCTTCGATGCCCCGGTTTCACCGAGCACGTGGTCGACGTTGCCGGCCAGCTCCTCGACCATGTCCTCGATCCGCCCCGTCCCGGCAAGCCCCGGGATGAGCATCTTGCCGTAGTCGTACCCCCAGACCCAGTGGCCGTGGGAGGAGATCAGGCGGGCGTTGCGTCGAAAAGCGATGGTGCGGCTGTTGATGCCGTGCACGTACAGGACAGGTGTGGCGTGCTGGGCATCGAAGTCGGGGTTGTTGAAAAGCACGCCCTCAAGCTTAGATACCGCACGTGGCGGGGGCGTGCACCCCGACCTCGCGTTCTAAGCTCCACACCACAAGGTTGGTGATTTTCGGGTTCTGCGGCATGAAGATGTGGTTGATGTGGCCGCCGCACACGGCCTGCGCATCGACGTTCGCCACGTCAGCACCGTCCACGGAAGCGAGGATCGACGAAGTGTAGGGCGTGACCACGCCATCGCTGGTTGAATACAGCGAGGTGTACACCACCCGAGGATCGGTGTCGGGGAAGGTGTTCAATGTGCGCATGTGCGGGGAGTTCCAGTGCTGCTGGCTCGCCGACACTAGGGCGGAACTGCCAGTTTGCGCTAGGGAGTCGTCCGTCATGAGGCCGCTTCCGGTCGTACCGTGGAAAGATCCGCCGGCACCGACGACGCGCCGCACATTGTCCGCCCCGTCCAGCTGCGCAATGTACTTCTTGGCCAGCAACGCGCCTTGCGAGTGGCCGACTATGTCCACCTTCTCCGCGCCCGTCAACGCCTTCACCTTGTTGACGTTCGCCGCCAACTCCCGCGCATTCGCATCCACATCCGCAAGACCGTAGAAGCCGGGCAAAAGGGCTTGCGTTTGCGGCGGTAGCTTGCCAAAGTCCCATGCGAAGACGCAGTAACCGCGCTCTTTGAGCACCTGCGCAGTGGGTAGCCACATCGCCGAATTGCCCGCCGTGCCGTGCACGAACAGAACCGGCGTGGGGTGCTCGGGCGCTGGAGTGCAGTTCGGGTCGTTGTAGACGGTGGCCGCCTTGCCGCTCACCCCGCCCGGCGCCAGCCCCGACGACCCCAGCGGGCCCGTCCCCGAAGAACCTTCGCTCGACCCGCTCGCTTCGCTGACCACGGCGCTTGAGAGCTGACTGCTCCGCGCACTGCTTATCGACGCATCCTCCCGCGCCGACACCGGCCCCGCCCCGGTCAGAGCCACCGTCAGAGTCGCCGTGAGTGTCGCCGCCAGCGCCATCGACATTGCCGTGCCGAGTGCTTTTGCCATGCCCTTCAGTTTCATGGGCAAAACATTAGCAATAGGGGGCAGGTGGAGGAGGTTTTTCGGCGGAGCTGGAATACTACTCGGCATTTTCCGGAATACCGCTCGCACAAAAGCGCTGGTCAAAAACATGCGAGAAGGCTAATGTGCGTGAGTAGTATTCCGGCTGCGATGCTGCCGGGGGGGCACCGCAACGGCAAAAGGCCCAAGCGTGAGCCTGGGCCGAAAGTGGAGCCGGCGACGAGAATCGAACTCGCACTCTCAGCTTGGGAAGCTGATGTTCTACCACTAAACTACGCCGGCATGCTGTCTACCAGGCTAAATAGTGCCTGATGTGAAGCAGACCTTATCGTAGCACCGCCACCCGTCCCCGCGGAAAACGCCCGCATCTAGAATGAAGCCGTGCTTCTTTCAGACCGCGACATCACGAAAGCCATCAGCGACGGCCGCCTGGGCATCGACCCCTTCGATGAGGTGAACATCCAGCCCAGCAGTATTGACGTGCGCATGGACAACCTGTTTCGGGTGTTCAACAACTCGAGGTACACGCACATCGACCCGAAGCAGGAGATGGCCGATTTGACCACGATGGTCGAAGTCGAGGAGGGTGAGCCGTTTGTGCTTCACCCGGGTGAGTTCGTGCTCGCGGCGACGCTGGAGACCTTCACGCTTCCCGACGATCTTGCCGGCCGCCTCGAGGGCAAAAGCTCCCTGGGCAGGCTGGGCCTGCTCACTCACTCCACCGCGGGTTTCATTGATCCGGGTTTCTCCGGCCACATCACCTTGGAGCTGTCGAACGTGGCCAACCTTCCGATCACATTGTGGCCGGGCATGAAGGTGGGCCAGCTCGCACTTTTCCAAATGTCCTCGGCGGCGCAGACTCCTTACGGGTCGTCGAAGCTCGGGTCGAAGTATCAGGGCCAGCGGGGTCCGACGCCATCGAAGGCGTACCTCAACTTTCGTTAATTAACGGATAGCGTTGAATTACGCTCGGTATCCGTGCTGGGCCGCTTACTAATACGTGTGCTTCAGGCCAAAGGCTATTGAGTAACCGGCTTGAAATTCGGTGCCAGTGGCGCAGCTGCTTCAGATCCAGAAGCGGTTCGAGGTGTGACGCACGGTTCCGCGCTTGTCTCAAGGTCTCAGCCCATGTGTAAGCCTGGTATGAGGGGGCAACTTCTACAATCGATGTCGTGCTGGTAACTGCCGCCGCAGCATCGATGTTCCACAGGTAGAGATCCTAGGCCGCATATGGGTTTGGTCCTTGCTCGGAGTCGGTTTCTGTCAGATACGTTGCGAATCTCGGAGCCGGGATGCGGCTTATTACGCTATCCGCGACGCGATTCTTCATCGTCCCCCCCTGCAGCGTCACCCGTCCAGCTGTTATTCTTCACAGTACAGCGCGGGAATCACCCGCATAAGAATTCAGGCGAGCGATCTCTTCGAGGTCGCTCGTTTGACATTTCAAAGCCGTGGGCTCACCTAACTTCACGATTTGGTCACAACGGGCTCTGGTCGCAGCGCGGATAGGAATCTGCCACTAGCGTGGTTTTCAAGAGGTTTTCAGTAACGAGAAGCATTTTCGGTAAGGAAAGCCAGGCAACCCGACATTTAGGAGTGACACCATGACGAGCCCATTTGATTCCGAGAACCGCACCGGCGACATCGACAACACAGACAACGCAGGCAGCGCGGACGCTCACCCGCGCGATGAGCGTACGCTTGACGACGGCCGAGTGGTCAAGACCGAGCCGGTCCCTGTAACCAACCAGCACAGCGAGCACGCCGGGCACAATGAGCAGCGTGACTTGGGTGTGAAGGACGTTCACGCAGACGGTCAGGGTTGCACCTGCGGCAACGACGGTGAAGGCTGCACCTGCGGACACCACCAGAACTGCGACTGCCCTCCCGGTGAGTGCCACTGCCAGGGCCACGCCGACGCGCACGGTGAGCAGGGCGCGCACCGCAGCGAGGGCGGTGTCCCGGACCACGGCGACTGCGAGTGCCAGCAGTGCCAGGAGCGCCGCCGTGAAAACCGTGAGGGCAACGGTGGCACCCGCGACAACGGCGAGGAGAAGGACTTCACCCACCCGGACACGGTGAACGAGGACGGTACGAACCCGGCTGTGCGCACCGTCGATAAGGCGGAGGGGTACAACGAGAACGCGTCCTGGAACGACGGCATTGAGCCGGCGGAGCGCCAGGAGCCGCAGGCCTATGAGAACGAGGACAAGAACGTCAATTAAGACGGTCGCAATGAAGCGGGTGCGCGCTGCGTGCCCGCTTTGTTCATTCCTTATTAGACAAGGCTTAACCGTTAAAGCCTTGTTCGGGTGTGCTGAATCGGCATAATGGCCCCCATGCGCATGACTGTTATTGGCACTGGTTACCTCGGAGCGACTCACGCGGCTTGCATGGCGGAGTTGGGGCACGAGGTACTGGGTATAGATGTGGATCAGGCGAAGATCGATGCTCTGCAAAACGGCAAGGTTCCATTCTTTGAGCCGGGGCTCCCAGAGGTCCTGGAGCGCAACATCAACAATGGGCGCCTGAGCTTTACGACGGATTATGAGCAGGCCGCCCAGTTCGCCAACGTGCATTTCATTGGCGTGGGCACACCGCAGCAGCGAGGTTCGTACGCGGCGGATACGACGTATGTGGAGGCTGCCGTGGGTAGCCTCGTGCCGCACCTTGAGGGTGACCACGTGATCCTGGGCAAGTCGACCGTTCCCGTGGGCACGGCGGCGGCGCTCCAGGAGCGCGCCGACAGGCTTGCCGAGCAATCAGACAAGGGGGCGAGCGTGGAAGTCGCGTGGAACCCCGAGTTCCTCCGCGAGGGTTACGCCGTGCAGGACACGATCACCCCAGACCGCATCGTTTTGGGTACGCGCGGCCAGAACAGCTCGGCCGAGGCCGTTGCGCGCGAGGTGTACGCGGAGCCACTGAACAACGACACTCCGTTCATTGTCACGGATCTGCAGACTGCGGAACTGGTAAAAGTCTCTGCGAACGCGTTCCTGGCCACGAAGATCAGCTTCATAAACGCTGTGTCCGAGGTCTGCGAGAACGTGGGCGCGGATGTCACGCAGCTCGCGGACGCCATCGGCCACGACGACCGCATTGGCCGCAAGTTCTTGGGCGCCGGCCTCGGATTCGGCGGCGGCTGCCTGCCGAAGGATATCCGCGCGTTCATGGCGCGCGCTGGTGAGGTCGGCGCCGACCAGGCGCTGACGTTCCTCCGCGAGGTGGACGCGATCAATATGCGCCGCCGCGAGCGCGTGATTGATCTGTCGCGGGAGATTCTCGGGTCGCTCATCGGCAAGCGCATCACGGTCCTCGGCGCGGCATTCAAGCCGAATTCCGACGATGTCCGCGACTCGCCCGCCCTTGCAGTCGCCGGCCAGCTCAACCTGGCCGGTGCCGCTGTGCGTGTTTACGACCCGCAAGCTATGGATAATGCGCGCAAGGTCTTCCCGACGCTGGACTACGCCGCCTCGCTCGATGATGCTCTCACCGACGCTGAGCTAGTCATCCTGGCTACAGAATGGCAGGACTTCAAGGAGCTCGACCCCGCTCATGCCGGTCAGCTCGTTGCTGAGAAGCGACTTATCGACGGGCGCAACGTCCTCCCCGTCGACGCCTGGAAGGCCGCCGGCTGGCAACTTTGGGCTCTTGGCCGCAGCTTGTGAATCAGTAGCCGTAAAGCTGAATAAATTTTCGTTACGGTTTGGTTTACAAGATTCTGGATACAGAGTAGTCTTTCGGTGATTAATATATTCAGAGACGATAGGCGATCCCCCTAATGACCCCCATACATTCTTCTGCGCAGCCCTCTCGCCTGCGCATTTCCGTATCCAAGCGAGCGTTGAGCGCAGCCACAGTTGCCATTCTCGGACTGTCCACAGTTCAGGTGGCTGCACCTGAGATGAGCTCTGCGCCCGTCGCTTCCGCGGCACCGCAGAACGTTGCGGGCAAGCAATACAACGACAATGCACCGCAGAACGTGCCGTGGGATGCGGTCGCGCAGAGCAACCAATACGGCAACTTGCTTCTCAGCCTTAACGCCGTTGAGAAAGCGGGCGTGGCTAAGTCGGACAAGTACGGCAACTGGGGTAGTCCGGTGCCACTGGATATTACGGACGGGCAGAACCAGACGATCTACCGCTCCTCCTTCACGGATACTGAACGGCCGGTGCCGTTCAATAACTCCAATACTCTTCCCACTCCGTTGGGTGAGTGGTCTTACACGGCGCAAGACTCCAAGTTTTCCGTGACGTGGAGGCCTGCTCCGGGTTACATCGGTTATGCCCCGCCGCTGCCGATTGAGATTAGCTCTGACAAGAATGCGAACGCGAAGAATGATTATGACTTCGCTACCGTCGGACAGCCGGGCAAGGAGACGGAAGAGTTGACATCCACCGGTGCATTCGGTGGCGCACAAACCGCCCAAGCACGCAACGGGTTCCCCGGTGTGCGGGATGGCATGGGCTGGGCTGGGTTCGCCCCCAAATACGCCTTCCAGGTTGTCAAAGGGGATGACGTAGCATCCAAGGCCGGCACTACTCCTAACTACGCCAAAGACGGTGACGGCAACCACCTCGGCTTTGTCACCACTGAGTTGACCACCAGCGAGGGTACGTACCGGATCAACCCCGACTCTGGTGAGATCTCGTTTACGCCGGGACCGAAATTCTTCACATCTGATGAGCTGAAGGATACGAATCTCACGCGGAAATCGGCAGCTCCGATTCGTGTCATTGTCAGCAACATGACCACGAACAAGAGTCTGGGCGAGCAGCGAGTAATGCCGTTCGGCCAGACCCGACCGGCGCACACGATCGACAGGAACAACCCGTCGTACGCTGAGGTCAGCACGATCTACACCCCGAACGTGGTCAAGCCGACGGTCGGACTGAACAATGCGTCGACTACCGACCGTGCGGGACGTGAAGTCACGCTGAAGCCGGACTTTGCGCAGTCCAGCGGTCAGGCGGCGATCGACAAGGATACGATCGAGCTCGTTAACGCCGCCGGCAAGAAAGCTGGCAAAGCACTCGTCGTGCGAGGAGAGGGCACCTGGAGCGTTAACCGTGACGGTTCGGTGACGTTTACTCCTGAGGTCGGATTCTTAGGCGACCCCACGCCGATCCAGTACACCGCGCAGAACGAGCTCGGTGTCTCCGCGGGCATGGCTACCCTCAGCGTGGGTTATGAGATCCAAAGCGGGCTTTTGGCTTCGACCATCGGGGAGCAAGGCAAGGCCCAGAAGTCCACCGACAGCGGCGAAGGCGACTGGGGTTTGGATGCCCAGAAGATGTTCCCGGGCTACCCGAAGTCGTGGTACGACAAGTTCACCTACGCTCTGGTCACCCCTGGTGGCGAGGTCGTTGCGCGCGACACCGCACTGCAGATCAGAAATGTCGGCCGGTACGACATCAACAAGAACACCGGCGAAGTCACGTTCACTCCGGATCCGTCCTTCTCGGGTGCCGCTCCGGCTGTCGGCGTGCGCATCACGAACCTGAGGTCCGCAAACGGTCAGGGGATTCCGGAGGACGGTATTTACCGTCCAATTGTCTCGACGACCAACATGGTTCTGCGGCCTGTGTCCGCCAGCGGCGAGGTCGGGGAGAAACTCACGGCAACTCCAAAGTACGAAAGGGGTATGGACCGCGGCTCCGTCCGGATTAACGGTGCGGACGCGAACTCTAACGGTAAGACGAAGACCATCCCGAACCAGGGCACATGGTCTGTTGACCGCGACGGCGCTTTCACCTTCGTGCCTGTCGACGGTTTCTTCGGCAACCCGGACCCAGTTGATTACACCGTTGCGAATGGTGACGGTGTGCGCTCGGAACCGGGCACGGTTCTGGGTGAGTACGCGGCTGTGAAGACGGCGCCGTCGACAAGCAATGGCGACGCTAACCAGCCGCAGACCTCGAAGCCGGGCAAGGAAATGTTCCCGTCCTTCCCGGACAACTGGACCATCACGTACTCCCTGGCGGGTGCAGTGGAGAATGTCCTGGCGCGGGAAGAGGGCATGTACACCATCGACCCGAACACGGGTGTGGTCACTTTCGAACCTGCTCGGGGCTACAGCGGCACCCCTGCCGCCGTCACGGTTGAAGCGACGACGAAGACCGGTGCGACCCAGTCCACCACGTACCAGGTGTCGGTGAACGCCGCCCCGTCGAAATCGCCGTACCCGGTCAGCATGACCACGACTCCCCCGCAGGCAACCATCACGGCTTTCCCCGAGGGCATGACAGAAACTGTGACACTCGAGCCGATTACGGTGACGCCTGATCCGATCACCACGACGGTCCCCGTTACGGGTGAGCCGACGACCATTACAGCCACTCCGGCTCCCGTCACCACCACGGTGCCGGACGTCACCACGACGATCAAGGACGCACCGACGACTGTGGCCGTGCCGCCGGTGACAGTGACCCCGGAACCGGTCACTGTGACTGCCACGCCGAATGGTGACCCCGTAATCACGGTGACGCCTGCTCCAATCACGGCAACCCCGGATCCCATCAACGTGACTTTGGGGGCGGCTCCGATGACCACCACAGTGGATGGCAACACCCTGGAGATCACCGACAAGGTGATCAAGGTGACGCCGCTTCCGGGTAACCCCTTCGCTGTGAAGGTCAGCACACCGGACATGGAAGAGGGATCCCTGAGGTTCACGGGAGTCGCAGGTATCAGCCTGCCTCCGGAGATCAGCCAGGACATGCGCGAGATGAAGGTTCCGGAGCAGGGCCGTTGGATCATTGACAGTGGCTCCGGCGAAGTCATCTTCTTCCCGGAACGGAAGTTCAAGGGCGACATCTCCCGTGCAGAGCTCGCTTACAAACGTAAGGACGGCTCGGAGCACAACTTCTCCATCGAGGCTGACTACCCGAAGGCAGGCAGGTTCGGCAAGACGCCCAAACCGGAAGACCCGACCAAGGTAGACGAGCCCACCACGACGGAAGAGACGACCAAGGCGGGCGAGCCGACCACGACGGAGGAGTCGACGAAGGCACAGGAGCCGGGCATTGCAGGCACACCGAGCCAGGTGAACGAGCCGACCACGACTAACAAATCGAGCAAGCCGAACGAGCCGACCAAGGCAAGCCAGCCGGCCAGCCCGAGCCAGCCGACCAAGGCATCCCAGCCGGCGACGGCTAGCGAATCGAGCAAGCCGAAGGAGCCGAGCCAGCCGGCCAGCCCGAGCCAGCCGACCAAGGCAAGCCAACCGGCGACGGCTAGCGAATCTAGCAAGCCGAAGGAGCCGAGCCAGCCGACCAAGGCAAGCCAACCGGCGACGGCTAGCGAATCGAGCAAGCCGAAGGAGCCGAGCCAGCCGACCAAGGCAAGCCAACCGGCCAGCCCGAGCCAGCCGACCAAGGCGAGCCAGCCGGCACCGACGACGAAGCCGAACGAGCCGACCAAGGCAAGCCAGCCGGCACCGACGACCAAGCCGAACGCACCGGCCAAGCCAAGCCAACCGGCTAAGCCGAACACGCCGACCAAGCGAGTCCCGGATGCCAGCGACGCGATGCCTCTGCTCTGGCTGGTGCCGTTCAGACTGTTCACTGCAGGTTTTGGGTACTATGCCGGACCAATGTCTGGGCCGTACCAGGAGCAGCTGGATTCGCTGAACTCTTACCTTTCGCGCCGCACCAACGATACGCTGAGGCGGCTCATGGAGCAGATGTCGTAGCCGACAGAATAAGACGTTCTAGCTGCTAGAGCTGCTTATCGGCACCATCTTCCATCAATAACGAAACCCGGGACCCAGCCTCAATAGTGAGGCAGAGTCCGGGGTTTTGCTCTATTGGGATTACTTCAGACCCATTGCGCGGTGGACTCTCATGCAAACAGCAGAGAATGGCAGCAGCCGCGGCGGAGTCAAAACACTCGCCGCGGCTTCGTTGCGCTAGCTCTCGGAGAGCACGATGCGTCGGGCGCGGGGGGCTCGGAAGCGGCGCTCATGCCCGTATCCGCCTAGTGCTGGTGGTAATCGCTTAAAAAGTTGCCTAGCCGCTCCATGGCGTTTTCTAGCTGGGATGCCCACGGCAGCGTGACCACGCGGAAGTGGTCCGGTTTCGGGTAGTTGAAGCCGGAGCCGCCGACCATGAGGATCTTCTCGCTTTTAAGCAGGTCGAGCATGAAGCGTTCGTCGTCGTAAATGTGGTACATCTCGGTGTCGATCTTCGGGAAGGCGTACAGCGCCCCCTTCGGCTCGACGACGGAAACACCGGGAATCTCGCGCAGCTTCTTGATGGTGATGTCGCGCTGTTCCTTCAGGCGGCCACCTTCACCGGTGAGGCCGTAGATGGACTGCCGGCCGCCGAGCGCAACCTGAATCGCGTGCTGTCCTGGCACGTTCGAGCACAGGCGCGTGCCGGCGAGCAGATCCAGGCCCTCGATGAATCCGGCGGCGCGGCGCTTCGGGCCGGTGATCATCATCCAGCCGGCGCGGTAGCCGCACACCCGGTACGCCTTCGATAGACCATTGAAGGTGCAGGTGACCAGGTCGGGGGCGACGGACGCCATCGAAATGTGTTGGGCGCCGTCGTAGAGGATGCGGTCGTAGATCTCGTCGGCAAGCACCATGAGTTCGTGCTCGCGGGCGATGTCGGCGATGCCCTCGAGGATCTCACGCGAGTACACGGCACCCGTCGGGTTGTTCGGGTTGATCACCACGATCGCTTTCGTGCGCTCATTCACCTTGGAGCGAATGTCGTCCAGCGACGGGTTCCAGTCGTCTTCCTCGTCGCAGATGTAGTGCACGGGAGTGCCGCCGCTTAACGACGTCGCCGCCGTCCACAGCGGGTAATCGGGCGAAGGGATGAGGACCTCATCACCGTCGTTAAGCAATGCTTGCGTGACCATGTTGATCAGCTCGCTGACGCCATTGCCCAAGTAGACGTCGTCAATATCGAACTCCGGGAAGCCTTCGACATCCTCGTAGCGGGTGACCACGGCTCGACGCGCCGGAATGATACCCTTCGAGGTCGAGTAGGCCTGCGAGTGGGGCAGGTTGGCGATCATGTCGCGCATGATCACGTCGGGAGCGTCGAACCCGAAAATGCCTGGGTTGCCCGTGTTCAGCTTGAGGATGTTGTGGCCGTCGCGCTCCATCTCCTCCGCCGTTGCGGCGACCGGACCGCGCAGGTCGTAGGCCACGTTCTTAAGCTTGTCCGCCTGGTCGAAGTGGCGGTGCTTCTTCAAAGGCTTACGTTGGGGCTTTTCGTTGTTCTGCTCGCTCATGGGGGCCATTCTATTGAGTATTCACCGGGTTTCTAGCGCTTAAAGCGGTTGATCGCGTCCTGCGCGAACCCCATTGCGTCGCCAGTGAGCTGGTCGCGCTGCGCCGCGCGCAATGCTTTACGACGTTCCTCCTCCAACAGGCGGGCAGTCCTCATATCCTTTAGACGTTTGCGTTCTAGCTGCGCCGGGCTCGGGGTATACCAGCTGTCCGGTCCGACCTTCATGATGTAAAGGAGGATGAACAGCGTTGGAATGATGAAAACGGGTAGCGCCGCCCATGACGCTGCCACGGTCTCCGCTAACACGATGCCGCCGCCGAACGACAGGATCGACCCTAAACCGAAAATGCCGAGGCGGATGTGCTGGCCATTCTTGCGGGCGGTGGCAAGTTCGTGGCGCGTATAAACCTCTACTTCTTGGCCGGGGGCCGGCTGGTACGGTTGGACCTGATGGGAGGGCTGCTGCGCAGGAAGGTCCCGGAACAGCGGTTCAAGGTCGCGGTGGGTGGCGGCCTGGGTTGCGGCATCACAACGCCTGTCGTACTCATCCGGGTCCAGGCGGCCCTCACCGTACGCGAAGGTCAGCTGGGCCAATGCGTCCGCACGTTCCGCGTCGGACAGGCGAAAGTCGCGGGCCGGGGGTTGGGGGTACGGCTGATTACTCACAACGCCCATTCTAAACCGGGTTCATGCCGCGACGGCGCGAACAGGCGGCAGGGCAGTGCAGCGTGATTGGAACCTTTGGTTCGGTCTGAGTGCTCCCTGAACAATGTGCCATTTGAACTCGCATATTTTGGTCAACAGAATATGATAGGCCCCATGACCAACCCTAATGATCCAAATAACCCGTTCGGCGGTCAGGACAACAATCCTTTCGGCGGCTACGGCACAAACGGCAACAACACCAACACCCCCAACCCCGCTGACTCGACCGGCTCCACCTCCTACGGCCAGTCCGGCCAGAACGGCTACGGTCAGTCCGGCTCCAGCTCTTACGGGCAGAGCGGATACGGCGACTCCAGCTACGGCCAGGGTGGCTTCGGTCAGACCGGCTCCACCCCGAACTCCGGCTTCGGTGACTCCGGTTACGGCCAGCCCGGCGCCGGCTTTGATACCTACGGCCAGGGCCAAGACGGCTACGGCCAGAACGCCTACGCTCCGGGGCCGGGTTTCCAACACCCCGAGAATGACCCGACTTCCGAATCGGGCCGCCCCCTGCAGATCGGCCCTGGTCCGCTGCCGGTCGTCGAACCGATTCCTTTCGCGTTCAAGCGCTTGTTCTCCAAGAACTGGCACGTCTACATCGGCTTCACGGTGCTGATGTTGATCGGTCTCGTCGTGGCGATGATGCTCACTTTGGTTCCGGTAATGATGGAGCTCGCCAATAACCCAGCCGCGGCTGAAGATCCGAACTTCAACCCGATTGCAGAAAACCCGCTCAGCTTCATTCTCTTCTATGTGCTGGTCTTCGTCATCGGTATGGTGATGACGATCGTGCTGTACAACACCGCATTGCGCGACTCCCGTGGTGAAGAACCGAGCTGGGGTAACTTGTTCAAGAACGTCCCGTGGGGCCAGGCCATTCTGGTTCACATCCTCGTCGGGTTGATCTGCGGCGTTGTCGCCTTCGTTCTGATGCTGCTGAGTGTGCTGCTTGGCCTGATCCACCCGGCGCTGGTCTTCCTCGGCTTCCTCATCATGTTCGTGGTTTTCCTGGGCCTGGCACCCTTCTTGGGCATGATCCCGTTCTACGTCTACGACGGCCGCACCAACGCTGGCGGTGCCGTGAAGATGGCATGGCAGGATGTCAAGCCGCACTTCTGGCCGGTCTTCGGCGCGATGCTTCTTGTGGGTTTGATGTGCGGTGCACTCGGCTTTGTCACGTTCGGTCTCGGCGCCTTCTTGGCTCCGCCGCTCCAGACGCTGGCTTACGTCTTCATGTACCGCTGGATCAGCGCGCACCGCGACCAGCCCAACCAGGCTGGCCCGCAGAACCCTGAGTCCCCCAGTGGCTACATGAGCATGTACTAAAGCTCACCCGGGTGTAACCCTCAGCGTGCCGCCTGCATCTAACAATGGTGCTGGGCGGCACGCTTTTCATCTCTTAGCAGCAGGTATGAAGGAGCCAAGATGACCACGGTGACAGTCACCGAGCCGATCGGGTTCGGGTTCAAGCGGGTATTCGACAATTTTCTCGTCTACGCCGGGATCAACCTCATCTTCACGGCTATTGTCATCGCCACGTTGATCATGGGTGGGGTCACGGGGGTTCTCTCCGACGAGGAGATCGTGACCAACGAAGACCTCATTAAGGCGCTCGTTTTCGTCGCTGTTCTCGGCTTCATCTGGTTGTGGTGGCAGGTCGCACGCACCCGCGTTGCTCTCCGCGATGTCGCCGGCGAAGGAGCCCGCTGGTCCAACGCATTCACTGGTTTGCCGATCATCGGGGCAGTGGTGGCGTACCTCCTGACCGCCTGTTTCGGGGTGATCGTTGTCGGTCTGCCTATCGCCGGAGCGGCCCTGCTTTTCGACGTCCACCCGGCCTTCACCGTTCTCCTCGGCATTGCTGCTGTAGTGCTCGCGTTCCTGGTGTACCCGGTGGTCGTTCTGGTGCCGGTGTACGTCATCGATAGGGCAGCGAACCCATTCGAGGCCTTTGGCCGGGTCTTCAAGGACCTCAAAGGGTGCTACTGGACGGTTCTGGGGTCGATCACTCTGCTGCACATCATCAACTCGATGCTTTCCTTGTTCACGCTCAACCTCTCGCTGTTTGTCACCTACCCGGCCGAGTCTTTGGCATTTGCCCGCATCTACCAGCTGATCTGCTCCGACTACCCTTACGTCCCCACGTACGGCGTCGCGCCCGGGATGCAGCCGCCCTACGGCGATCCCATGTACCCGGCTGGTTCCTACCCGGCTTATCCGGCCCACCCGTACCCGTCTGCATACCCTGATTCCCCGTATCCGGCGCCTTACCCGAGCCAGCCGTATCCTAGCCAGCCCTACCCGGGCCAGCCGTACCAGCAGCCGCCGTACCAGGGTCCGGGCACACCCGGCTGGTAACAGAAATTGCAGCTCCCAACTGCTTCGACTGTGAAGAATGACTAAGAGGGTCTGACCCCCGATTCAGAATCGGAGTCAAACCCTCTTAGTTGCGGCCGGGCCGGGCTGCTTGCCAGCTAGTCCGGGTTTATGCTTGCCAGCGCTCGTCTGCGCCGGTCTCGCGGTCAGCGTAACGCTTCTGAGTGTTCTCGTAGTCCTCTTCCGGCAGCTGGTAGAAGTACACGCGCGGCATGACAGCCTCAGCGTTCTCGAGGTAGGTGGTGACGAACTTGTCCACGTCCTCGCGCTCGGCGGATTCCTTGTTCACGTAAATGAACAGCGGACGGGACAGCGGGTAATCGCCCTTCTTCGTCTCCTCCGCGGTCGGAGCAACGCCCCCGACCATGACGTTGTCGATCATGCGCTGAGTGTCTTCCTCAGCGGCGAGGTAGTTACCGATGCCCATGAAGGACAAAGCGTTCGGGTCATCGGCAACCCACTGGGTCAGCTCGTCAATGTCGTCGGTGGACTCGTAGTCGTCGCGGATCTCATCGTCGCCGAGGACCAGATCCTTGAACACGTCGAGGGTACCGGAGCCGTCCGGGCGGCCGTACAGCTTGATTTCCTCGTCCGGCCAGTTCGGGTCGATGTCGGACCACTTGGACACCTCGGACTCCTTTGACCAAATGTCGTGCAGCTGCTCGACGGTCAAGTCGGTGGCGAAGTCGTTGTCGCGGTGCTTGACGATGGTGATGGCGTCCAGACCAATCGGCAGCTCAATGTACTCGACATCGTTATCTGCGCACTGCTTCTGGAAATCGACCTCAGCGCCGTCACCCGGGATAGGCGTGGATGCATCGTTGATGTCGGCTTCGCCGTTGCAGAATTTCTCAAAACCGTCGGTCGAACCGATGGCCTCCACGTCGACATCGAAGTCGTAGCGGTTCGCCATGTAGGAAGTGATCGGCTCCACAGTGGCGGAACCGGTGGCCTTGATCGGGCCCTCAGCGGCAGCGTTGGTGTCTCCGCCGTTGTCGCCGCCAGCGTTATTGCCGGAGTTGTCGCTCGAGCCGCTGTCAGAAGAGCAGCCGACTGCGAGCACGGTCATGCCCGCCAGGATCACGGCGGTGAGGGACTTGCGGGGTTTAGCCATTGGTCTTTCCCCCCTGCATCTCCGCACGGAACTCACGCAGCAGGCGGAAGAGGTTCTTCCAGGAACCCTGGGAGTTGCTCCAGTACTTAGCGAAGTTCTCGTCGAGCTCAGCCTGCTGCTCAGGCGTGACGTTCGGGTTGATCTTCTTGTGCTTGTGGGTGCCCTCTGCGGTTGCGGCGGCTGCGTCAGCCTCCTGGTCGGCAGCCAGGCGATCCGCGTTGCGGCCGCGGGCCTGTAGCTCGACGCGGAGCTCGTCTGCGGTCTCTTCGAGCTCAGCGAGCAGGGCTTCCAATGCCTCATCCGGAGCTTCGCTCTGAATGAGCTCCTGGGCCATTGGGGACAGGTCGGGGGTCTCGTTAGGGTTGGTCATCAGAAACTCCTTACATCACAGTGTTGGAAATGAAGACGGCCAGCAGCGGGATAGCAAAGAACACGCCACCGACGTAGATGAAGACGTAGATCTTGTTCTTCTCTGCCAGACCAGCGAGCCAGTCGGAGCAGCGCGGCGGGATGTTGCGCACGAACGGGATACTCAGGATGAGAATCGCGGAGAAGAGGTTGAACAGCATGTGCACCAGCGCACCAGACATTGCTGCCTCTGCTTCTGCGCCGGATGCGGAGAACGCGGCGATGAGGCCGGTAAAGGTGGTGCCGATGTTCGAGCCGACCACGAACGGGAAAAGGGTGCGCACTTCGAACTTGCCAGACGCTGCCAGCGGAACCGTCAGGGCGGTGGTGGTGGAAGAGGACTGAACCAGCGCGGTGATCAGCGCACCAGAGAGCGCACCGATGAATGCGTTCTTACCCAGCGCGGCGTAGAGGATGTCCTGGGCCTTGCCCACCAGCAGAGCGTTGAGGACCCTACCGATGAACTGGATGGACACCAGAATCAGGGCGACACCGATCAGGGCGAGAATAATGCCGCCCCACATATCGCCGAGCGGCTCGACGAGGCTGCTGACCAGCTCAACCAGCGGCTCTGTGATCATGTCAATGAAGTCACCAAAGGCCTCGAAGCCCTTCGAAATGATGCTGTCGCCGCCACCGGCCAACGACGGTGCGATGGCCGTTGCTGCCTTGCCCAGGAAACCGGTGAGAATCTCGAGCGGGAAGAAGACGCCAATGGCGATGAGGTTGAAGAAGTCGTGGACGGTCGCCATGGAGAAACCGTTCTTGAACTGCTTCTTGTTACCAGCCAGACCCAGGGCGACCAGGGTCGAGGTGACAGAGGTACCCATGTTGGCGCCAAACAGCATCGGGATGGCGATGTTCAGCGGCAGACCACCGGCGATCATGCCGACCACGATGGAGGTGGTGGTGGAGGAAGACTGGATGATCGCCGTGGAGACGATACCGATGGCCAGACCCACGAACGGGTTCTCGGCGAAGGAGAACAGCTCCTTCGCCTGGTCGCCGGCGACCATCTTGAAGCCGTCACCGATCATGCCGACACCGTTGAGCAGCAGCCAGATGCCGAGGAAAACGGCGACCCAGTTAGCTACCTGCTTCGCGGTGCCTTCGAACGGGAGGAAACCGAGGGGATCATTCTCCTCGGCCTTGTCTTCGATGTCGTCATCGACATCGGAGGAGTCGGTGTCGGAGGAATCAGTGGTCGTGGTGTCCTTGCCGTCGACATCGACCGGCTCAGAATCTTTCACGTTCCGGTCGATGACGCGCACGTCTGCATCCTCGGGCAGATCGTGCTCACCAGCCGGATCGCGGGGGAGTCCCTTTTTACTCATTAGCGCTCACTTCTAATTAGGGGCGAATATGGGCGCTCGTCAGGCTAATCTAAGGAACTGGACAGGCGAGTAACAGAAGATGAACGCTTGTTGAACTAGCGCGCCTAATTACTCGCGTCCTGATCTCAAAGAATCCCTACATGAACGTGTTGGTCACAAAGACCGCCAGCAATGGAATGGCGAAGAACACGCCTCCGATGTAGACGAAGACGTAGATCTTGTTCTTTTCGGCCAGCCCCGCAAGCCAGTCCGATCCTTTCTGCGGCAGTCCGCGCAGGAACGGCAGGCACATGATGAGCAGGGCGGCGCAGGAGTTGAACAGCAGGTGCACCAGCGCACCGGCCATTGCGGACTCGGCTTCCGCACCGGATGCCGAGAATGCGGCGATCAGACCGGTGAAAGTGGTGCCGATGTTCGCACCGACCACGAACGGGAACAAGGTCTGCACTTCGAATTTGCCGGAGGCCGCCAGCGGAACGGTCAGGGCAGTAGTGGTGGAGGAGGACTGGACCAACGCGGTGATCAGGGCGCCGGAGAGAACACCGATGGCGGCGTTCTTGCCCAGTGCAGCGTAGAGAATGTCCTGGGCTTTGCCCACCAGCAAGGCGTTGAGGATCTTTCCGATGAACTGGATGGAGAACAGGATTAGAGCGACACCGAGGACGGCGAGGACAATACCGCCCCAGAGATCACCCAGCGGCTCGACGAGCCCGCCCACCAGATCGACCAGCGGCTCGGTGATCGTGTCGATGAAGTCTCCGAAGGCCTCGAAACCCTGCGAGAACACATTGTCACCGGAGCCGGCCAGCGACGGAGCGATGGCCGTCGCCGTCTTGCCCAGGAAGCCAGTGAGCAGCTCCAGCGGGAGGAAGATCGCGATGGCGAGCAGGTTGAAGAAATCCAGAACGGTCGCCATGGAGAAACCGTTTCGGAACTGCTTCTTGTTACCAGCCAGACCCAGGGCGACCAGGGTCGAGGTGACCGAGGTACCCATGTTGGCACCAAACAGCATCGGGATGGCGATGTTCAGCGGCAGACCACCGGCGATGAGTCCCACCACGATCGAAGTAGTCGTAGATGACGACTGAATAATCGCCGTGGTCACAATGCCAATAGCCAGACCCACAAACGGGTTCTCGGCAAAGGAGAACAGTTCCTTCGCCTGGTCGCCAGCGACCATCTGGAAACCGTCGCCAATCATGCCGACACCGTTGAGCAGGACCCAAATGCCGAGGAAAACGGCCACCCAGTTAGCTACCTGTTTCGCGGTGCCTTCGAACGGAAGGAAGCCGAGCGGATCTTTCTCTTCACCGTCGTCTTCATTGGAGACATCGGAGTCAGAATCGGTTGTAGTTTTGTTTTCACCGTCGACGTCGACGTCGACGGCTTCAGAATCTTTCACATTGCGGTCAATGACGCGGACATTTGCGTCCTGCGGCAGGTTGTACTCTCCTGCAGGGTCGCGGGGGAGTGCCTTTTTGCTCATTAGTTCTCTCTTACGTTTTAGGGGGAACATAGGGCATTCGCCAGGCTAAGGACGGGAATTTGACGGCAAAATAACAGGAGATGAACGCCGATGAAACTGCCTGCGCATGGGTCCGGATTAGTTTTGCTGCATGCGCCAGTACACCCCGCGGCGCGCCATCAGCTCGTCGTGGGAGCCCTGTTCGACGATGCGGCCGGCCTCCATGACCAGGATGGTGTCGGCGTCGCGGATCGTCGATAAGCGGTGGGCAATGACGAACGCGGTGCGCCCAGAGCGCAGCGACCCCATTGCTTCCTGCACGAGGACCTCGGTGCGGGTGTCCACGGACGATGTCGCCTCGTCCAGGATGAGCACCGACGGCTGGGCCAAAAACGCCCGGGCAATAGTGATCAGCTGACGCTCACCGGCGGAGATCGCGCCGGAGTCTAGGTCGACGACCGTGTCGTAGCCGTCGGCAAGCGTGCGCACGAAGCGGTCGACGTACGTGGCGCGCGCGGCAGCGATGACCTCCTCGTCGGTGGCGCTGAGACGCCCGTAGCGAATGTTCTCCATGATGGTGCCTTTGAACAGCACAGCGTCCTGCAGCACCATGCCGATCTCACCGCGCAAGGCCTCACGAGGGACGCTTCGCGTATCGACGCCATCGAGCCGGATCTCACCCCCATCGATGTCGTAGAACCGCATGAGCAGATTGACCAGCGTCGTTTTTCCGGCGCCGGTGGGGCCGACGATCGCGGCGGTTTGGCCCGGCTCGACGCGCAACTTGAGGTCTTCGATCAGTGGCGTGTCGGGGTCGTAGCTGAAGGACACGTCCTCGAACTCAACGAGTCCTCGCACGGGAGTGGGGAGGGTGCCGTCGGCATCGGCACTCTGCGCGGGAGCGTCGAGGAATTCGAAGATCCGCTCGGCTGATGCGACACCGGACTGCAGCATCTGCAGCATGCCGCCGAGCTCGCCGAGCGGCTGGTTGAGCTGGCGCGAATACTGAATGAACGCGACCGCCGAACCCAGCGTGATGTGCCCGCCCGCCACCCGCAGCGCGCCGACGACCGCGATGACCACATACGACAGGTAGGTGATGAACTGCATAGTCGGGAAGATCGTGCCCGAAAGGAACTGCGCCTTGAACGCGGAGCCGAACAGCTCGGCGTTGCGGCGATCGAATTCATTCTCCATCTCGTCGGTGCGTCCGAAGATGAGCGCGACCTCGTGGCCGGTGAACGCTTCCTCCACGTGCCCGTTCAACGCGCCGGTGGAGCGCCACTGTTGGCTGAACTGCTTCTGCGAGCGCGTTCCCAGCACCGCGATGACCAGACCCGATAGCGGGACCGCGATCAGTGCGACCAGGGTGAGCTCCCAGGAGATGGAGAACATCATCACGACGATGCCGGTGAGCATGATCGCCGAGTGGATCACATGCCCCATCGCCTCCTGCAGCGCTTGCTGCACGTTGTCCACGTCATTCGTCGTGCGCGAGAGCAGGTCTCCGCGCTGGCGGGTATCGAAGTAGCTCAGGGGGAGGTCGTGCACCTTCGCTTCGATCGACGCGCGCAGGTCATACACCGCCCGCATCACAGCCCGGTTGATCACAGCGCCTGAGGCCCAGTCCGCAAACGACGCTCCCGCGTAAATCGCTAGCAGCCACATCACCACATCGCTCAGCCGGTCCATGTCGCCGCGCGCGATCACGTCGATCGCCATGCCCAGCACCGCCGGCCCCGCCACCATGAGCAGTACCGAGACCACATTGAGCACCACGCCTGTGCCGAACGCGAGCTTGTGCGGGCCCATGAGCTTCAACATCCGCCAGGCAGAGGGCCAGAACGCCTTCGCTTGTCTGCGCCCCGCCTCCCCGGTCTTCTCCTCCAACTCCAGGAACTCTTCGTCGGTCAAGTCTGTGTTGGCACTCATGCGTCGACTCCTTGCTGGGACGCGACGATCTCTTGATACGTCGGTGAGCTGGCCAGCAGGGATTCGTGGGTGCCGCGGTCAACGATCCGGCCGGCTTCCATGACCAGGATCTGGTCGGCGTCGACAATCGAGCTGACTTTCTGCGCCACGAGGATCGTCACCGCGCCTGCGGTGTATTCACCCATTGCGGCTTGCAGGTTGGATTCGGTGATGGGGTCGAGGGCGGAGAAGGAGTCGTCGAAAAGCAGCACCTTCGGATTTGCTACGAACATGCGCGCGATGCACAGACGCTGGCGCTGCCCGCCGGAAACGTTCGTGCCGCCTTGGGAGATGGGCATGTCCAAGTCCTCGACGAAGTCCGCCTGAGCGACGTGCAGCGCGGCCCACAGATCCTCGTCTGATGCGTCCGGGTTGCCGAAGCGCAGGTTCGTCGCGACCGTCCCGGAGAACAGGTAGGGCTTCTGCGGAACCATCGACACGGTGCTGGCCAGCTGCTCGCGGCTCAACTCCGTCGTGGGCACGCCGCCGAGTGACACCACCCCGTAGCTGGGTGCGCGCAGCCGTGGGATCAAGGACAGCAGCGTCGTCTTTCCCGCTCCAGTCGAGCCGATCACGGCCGTCGTCGTGCCTGGGCGGGCCTCGAAAGAGATGTCCGCCAGGACCGGGGCGTCCGCGCCGGGATAGCAGTAGGTGACGCGGTCGAATGTGACGGTGGGGTCAGTGGCCGGGGTGGAAGAGGCGTCGATAAGCGAGGGCGAGTGCGCCAAGACTTCCGCAACGCGGCGTGCGCACACGAACGCGCGGGGCAGCGGAATGATCATCGCCGCTCCCATGATCACCGCAATGAGAATCTGCATCATGTACTGCATGAACGCCGTCAGCGAGCCGATCTGCATCAGGCCGGCGTCGATGCGTTGGCCGCCGAACCACATCAGCGCGGCGATCGCGGCGTTGAGGATCAGCATGACCACCGGAAACAGGATGACAAAGACGCGGCCGACGTTCAGGCTCACCCGCGTAATGTCCGCGTTGGCCTCGGCGAAGCGTTGGGTTTCAAAGTCTTCGCGGCCGAACGCGCGCACCACGCGAATGCCGCTGATTTGCTCACGCAGGACGGCGTTGACCGCGTCGAGCCGCTCCTGCATCTGCGTGAACAGCGGCAACAGCAGCGCAACGACCGCCGTGACCACCACCGCGAGAATCACGACCGCGACCGCGACCAGCCACGACAGGCCAGCGTCCTGCCGCAGCGCCATGACCACGCCACCGATCGCCATGATCGGCGCCGTCGCGAGCATTCCCAGTGTGAGCTGCAGCGCGACCTGGATCTGGTAGATATCGTTCGTCCCGCGCGTGATCAGCGTCGCCGGAGGAAACTCCGCCATATCCTCAGCGTCAAAGCGGTTGACGTGCGCGAACACGTCCTTGCGCAGCTCGCGCGCCACGCTTGTCGACGCCCACGCCGCCAACCACATCACCCCCACCGCCGTGACAATCTGCACCAAGGCCGCGAACAGCATCACCCCGCCAGTGCGCCATATATAAGGTATGTCGCCCCGGGCGAGACCGTTGTCGATGATGTCCGCGTTCAGCGACGGCAACCACAACGTAGCCAGCACCGACACGAGCTGGAGTACCAGCACGCCCGCGATGGCGGCGGGGTAGCGGCGGTCCTTGCTGAACACGTCGCCGACGAGGCGGAACAGATGGGGAAGCTTCACGGGGCAATCATAGGCCTGTGCCGTTTCTGGAGCATAGTGTCGCCATTCGGGCGTATATACTTGGAGTTATATCCGTAGTGACGGTGTTGATAGTGCCAAAGGAGGAAGTTGTGACGAAGCCCGTTGAAACCACCGTGTTCAAATCCGGAAACAGTCAGGCTGTCCGCATTCCGGTGACCCACCGACTCGTCGTCGAACGAGTGACCGTCGAGCACGTCCCCGAGGGTCTGCTCCTCCGTCCCGTCGAAGAGACAATCGGTGACGCGCTCAACCGGCTGCGCGCCTACCAAGCCGCAGAAGGTATCGAAGGGGGACTTCTCGAAGAAGTCGAAGACCTTCCACTCGAACCCTTACCTGACTTCGACGACAGGTCTTGATAGACCATGCGGTATCTGTTCGACACGAACGTCTGGATTGATCTCGAACGGGGCAGTTATCCGCACGTGCTGGACCGTGCCTCGAGCTGCACACGAGATCAAGTAGGCGTCTCCACAGTGGTTCTCGGAGAACTGTATGCAGGTGCTTTACGGTCGATGGACCCTATTCGAGCGCGACGATCCATCGACACGTTCTTGGCGGGCTGGCCGAGGATCGGTGTGGATGAACGAACTGCAGAGATCTACGCGGAAATTCGAGCGGCCCTGCAAAGTCAAGGACGAGTTATCGGCCCCAATGACTTATGGATCGCGGCTCAGGCATTGCGCGAGGATGTGGTCCTCGTGACGGCCAACGACGATGAATTCTCCCGAGTGCCATCGCTTGAGGTTGAGAACTGGCGATAGTCCGCACTGCGGAGTCCCTGCGGTTTTGCGGCAGTCCGGTGAGGTGGCGCCGGGCTGGAATACTGCTCGGGCATTTCCGGAATACTGCTCACGTAAAAGTACTGGTCAAAAACGTGCAGTCTGGTTTATAAGGGCGAGCAGTATTCTAGGGTCCGGGGGGAGGACACTCCGCATTGCGGAGTCCCTGGGGTTCTGCAGAACTATGGAGTTGCCGGAACGGCATTCGCTGCGGACAGCAAGGTCGTCCACTGGGCCACCGTGACCACGCCAGGTTCAGATGGCTCCGGTGTGGACGAGTCCGCACTGCGGAGTCCCTGCGGTTTTGCGGCAGAGTTCTTCGCCCAGGCCGGCCGGTGCCAACCCTGCCACGTGGTGAAGGGGAGACCGCGGGACTCGAGGAGGGCGACGATCGCGCCGGGCTGGTCGGCAACCTGCGGTGAAACGACAACGGGGGTGCGGCTGACGGCAATCTCGGCGTCCGAAAGTCCGGTATCAGCGGCGGACGCGGCGAGCGCGTCGTAAACCTCGGCAGCACCAGGGGATGTACCGATGACCACGAGGGACCCATCGGATGCCACGACGACCGTGTCGTAGTAGTGGGTCAGTTCGCCGACGGTCACGTCAGTTCCGATGGTGAGGTTGCCGAAGAGTCTGAGGCGGGGGACGTCGATAAGCGAACGGGCGCTGCGGTGCGACGAGCCGAAGCGGATCAGGGATGTGGGGGCGGGGGAGGCGTCGAAAAGGTCGACGAAGTAGTTGCGGCCGGGTATGCAGATGAGGAGGTCCGATGCGTGGACGCCGGTGGGGCCGGCTCCGATGACGGCGACGCGGGAAACGCGGTTGGTCATGTGAGGCTCCTTCTGTAGTTGGGTAGACCGCTTGGTCTAAGAACTTAGCAACGATCAGTTCGCCGTCAAGGCTCGAACGGCATTTACATTCACGTGAATGTGCAGTCAGGCGCAAGAAATGGGGCGAGAGAGTGACTATGGTCGCAACCCCTGTGTAGCGTGCTCATCAACAAACCTCACCGCGCAAAGCTATAGACAGAGCGGTACACAGAAGGAGGCGGCATGACCACCACCACAAGCGCAGAAGCACGGGCGCGCAAGCCCCGCCCGGCGCGCAAGCCGAAGCCGGAGGGTCAGTGGAAGATCGACGGCCAGGCGCCCCTCAACCACGATGAGGAGCTCAAGCAGGTCGAGCCGGTGCTGGCGGTCAAGCAGCGCGTCATCGACATCTACTCCAAGCAGGGCTTCAAGTCGATCCCGGAGGAGGACCTGTACCCGCGCTTCAAGTGGCTGGGCATGTACACGCAGCGCAAGCAGAACCTGGGCGGCGAGCACACCGGCAAAGACAACGTTGAGCTGCAGGACGAGTTCTTCATGGCGCGCGTGCGTTTCGACGGCGGTCAGTGCTCCACCGAGCAAGCCCGCGCCGTCGGCGAGATCAGCCGCGACTACTGCCGCTCCACAGCCGACCTGACGGACCGCCAGAACATCCAGCTGCACTGGCTGCGCGTCGAGGATGCGCCGGCGATGTGGGACAAGCTCGAGTCAGTCGGCCTGAACACCTGGGACGCTTGCGGCGATGTCCCGCGCGTGATCATGGGGTCGCCGGTGGCGGGCATCGCGAAGGATGAGATCATCGACGCCACACCGGCGATCGAGAAGATCAAGAACGAGTACGTCCTGCGCGAAGAATTCCAGAACCTGCCGCGCAAGTTCAAAACCGCGATTTCCGGCAACGCCCGCCAGGACGTCGTGCACGAGATCAATGACATCGCGTTCATCGGGGTCAACCACCCCGAGTTGGGTCCGGGCTTCGAGTGCTTTGTCGGCGGAGGCTTGGCTACAAACCCCATGCTCGCTCAGTCCCTCGGCGCCTTTGTCACCCTCGAGGAGGTGCCAGAGGTGTGGGCAGGCGTGGTCCGCCTGTTCCGCGATTACGGCTACCGCCGCCTCCGCGCCCGGGCGCGCATCAAGTTCTTGGTGGCGCAGTGGGGCATCGAGAAATTCCGCCAGGTCCTCGAGGATGAGTACCTGGGCTACAAGCTTCCCGACGGCCCGCACGCCCCGACCAACCTGATCGACCGCGACCACATTGGCATCCACGAGCAGAAAGACGGCAACGTCTACCTGGGCGTGAAGCCGACGATGGGCCACCTCACCGGTGAGCAGCTCATCGCTATCGCCGACCTGGCTGAATCCTACGGCCTGTCCCGCCTGCGCTTTACCCCGTTCAAGGAGATTCTGTTCCTCGACGTCGAGCCAGAGCAGGTCCGCGCGCTTGCCGACGACCTCACGCAGATGGGCCTCTACTCAGCCCCTAGCGAGTTCCGCCGCGGCATGCTCACCTGCACCGGCCTGGAGTACTGCAAGCTCGCCCACGTGACCACGAAGGCCCGCGGCATTGAGCTTGTCGACGAACTCGAGGAACGCCTCAAGGACTTCGACTCGCCCATCACGATCGCCCTGAACGGCTGCCCGAACGCGTGCGCCCGCACGCACATCGCGGACATCGGCCTGAAGGGCCAGATGGTCGACGACGGCAACGGCAACAAGGTCGAGGGCTTCCAGGTCCACTTGGGAGGCTCCTTGGACCCCGGTGCCCGAAGCGGAAGCGAGGGCGCCTTCGGCCGGAAGCTCCGCGGCCACAAAGTCCTCTCGACTGAGCTGGGGGATTATGTGACGAGGGTGGCGGGTAATTTCGTCGAAAAGCGAAACGACGGCGAGCTCTTCCGCGACTGGGTCGCGCGCGCCGACGAGGATGACCTGCGATGAGCTTCCGCCGCAAGCCGAACCCGAACCGCAACCACCCCGCGTATTGCCCCTACTGCGCGGGCGAAGGGTTATTTCCCGATGAACAATCGGATTTTGCATGGAAATGCACCGAGTGCCTGCGTATCTTCGAGGTGTTGTTCCACGGGCAAGATGACCCGGACGTGGCTCCGCAGAAGGCCAAGTCAACGGAGCAAGCACTGCAGGAATCGCTGGCCCGTCACGGCCACGACGCGGTGTTGAGGAAGGAGAAATAGTGGACTTTCTAAACAGGTCCGCGGGTGATGTGCGCGACCCCGAAGTGAGCCCCGAGGGCCCCAAAGAAACTGCGCCGCTGACCCCAGAGATCGCGGCCAAAAACGCAGCGCTTGTCGACGAATGGGTCGGCAAACTCTACAACGCCTCCGCCAAAGAGATTCTTGAATGGGCCCATGAGTATGCCCCGGGCAACCTCGTGGTGACGCTGAGCATGGAGAACACCGTGCTCGCGGAGCTGGCGAAGGACTACCTGCCGGAGGCGGATTTCCTCTTCCTGGATACGGAGTACCACTTCGACGAAACCCTGGAAGTCGCTGACCAGGTCGAAGAGCGCTACCCCGCGCAGCGTCTGGTTCGCGCGAAGGCGATCCTGTCCCGTGAGGAGCAGGACCGCGTCTATGGCAAGGCGCTGTACCGCCGCAACCCGACCGCGTGCTGCCGCATGCGCAAAGTGGAGCCGCTCGCGGTAAACCTCTCGCCCTACGTCGGCTGGGTCACGGGCCTGCGGCGTGACGACGGCCCCACCCGCGCCGAAGCCCCCGCTTTGAGCTTGGATGCGACCGGCCGGTTGAAGATCAGCCCGATCATCACGTGGTCGCTGGACGAGACTGACGCATATATAGAGGACAAGAATTTGATCATCCACCCGCTGACTAAGCAGGGCTACCCCTCCATCGGCTGCGCGACCTGCACCCTGCCGGTCGCCGAGGGCGAAGATCCCCGTGCCGGTCGCTGGGCCTTTTCGAGCAAGACGGAGTGTGGTCTGCATGGCTAACGAACTCTCCCCGCACCTGCGGGATCTGGAGAACGAGTCGATTCACATCCTGCGTGAGGTGGCAGGGCAATTCGACAAGATCGGCCTGCTGTTCTCCGGAGGCAAGGACTCCTGCGTTGTTTTCGAGCTGGCGCGCCGTGCGTTCGCGCCCGCCGCAATGCCGATCGAGTTGCTGCATGTGGACACCGGCCACAACTTCCCGGAGGTCATTGAGTTCCGGGACGATCTAGTCGCGAAAACCGGAGCCCGCCTGCGTGTGGCGCACGTGCAGGACTGGATTGACCGCGGCGACCTGGTCGAGCGTCCTGACGGCACCCGCAACCCGCTGCAAACCGTGCCCCTAGTGGAGACCATCGCTGAGGTCGGTTACGACGCTGTCCTCGGCGGCGCCCGCCGCGACGAGGAGCGCGCCCGCGCCAAGGAGCGCGTCTTCTCCGTCCGTGACTCCTTCGGCGGTTGGGATCCGCGCCGCCAGCGCCCCGAGCTGTGGAGCCTCTACAACGGCGAGAAGCTTCCGGGCGAGAATATCCGCGTCTTCCCCATCTCCAACTGGACGGAAGCCGACGTTTGGGAGTACATCGGCGCCCGCGACATCGAGCTGCCGGCGATTTACTTCGCCCACGACCGCGAGGTGTTCAACCGCGACGGCATGTGGCTCACCGCCGGCGAGTGGGGCGGCCCGCGCGAGGGTGAGACCGTGGAGACCCGCCGCGTGCGTTACCGCACTGTCGGCGACATGAGCTGCACCGGTGCGGTCGATTCGACCGCGACCACCATCGATGAGGTGCTCGTCGAGCTCGCCGCCTCCACCCTGACCGAGCGCGGCGCCACGCGTGCCGACGACCGCCTGTCCGAATCCGCCATGGAAGACCGCAAGAAGGAGGGCTACTTCTAATGACTCAGCCCACTGCCACCGCCGCCCTCGCGGACCGCGCCACCCTGCGCCTGTGCACGGCCGGCTCTGTTGACGACGGTAAATCCACCTTCGTCGGCCGTCTCCTGCACGACACGAAGTCGGTCCTGGCGGATCAGCTCGCCAGCGTCGAACGCACCTCCGCCGACCGCGGCTTCGAGGGCCTCGACCTTTCCTTGCTTGTCGACGGCCTTCGCGCCGAGCGCGAACAAGGCATCACCATCGACGTCGCCTACCGGTACTTCGCCACCGACCAGCGCACCTTCATTCTCGCCGACACCCCGGGGCATGAGCAGTACACGCGCAACACCGTCACGGGCATGTCCACCTCGCAGGTCGTCGTTTTGCTTGTCGACGCCCGCAACGGCATCAAACCGCAAACCATCCGCCACCTCACCGTGGCGAGCCTGCTCGGCGTGAAGACAGTCATCCTGGCCGTGAACAAGATCGACCTGGTCGACTACTCGCAGGACGTCTTCGAGGAGATCCGTTCTGAGTTCGAGTCCCGCTGCGCCGCCCTGGGCATCGATGACCCGCACGCCGTGCCGATCTCCGCGAAGTTCGGAGCCAACGTTGCCGAGCGCTCCACTGAGACATCCTGGTACGAAGGCCCGACCGTGCTCGAGCTGCTGGAAACCATTCCGGTCCACTCAGGCCGCGCGCTGGACCTGCCGTTCCGGTTCAACATCCAGTACGTCCTGCGTGAGCACGAGACCGACTACCGCGCCTACGCCGGTACCGTGAACTCCGGTTCGGTGAAGGTCGGCGACGAGGTCGTCGCGCCGAACGGCCGCGCCACGACGGTGACGCACATCGACACGTCGGATGGCCTCGACGGCGCGCAGTCCGCTGACGCTGGCGACGCTGTCGCCCTGCGCCTTGCCGACGACATCGACCTCACCCGCGGCGACCTGCTGGTCGGTGCTACCGCACCCGACCAGCAGAACCCTGGCGGATACCCCGAGCCCGTCCGCGAGTTCCACGGCACCGTCGTCGGCCTGACAGAGAAGGACGTCGCCACTGGCCAGGCTGTGAAGCTGCGCTACGGCACCTCGCTGGTCCGTGCCCGCGTTGCCAGCGTCGACCGCGTCATCGACATCGACGGCACGGCTTCTTCCAACTCGGATAACACCGCACCAGAATCCTTCGGCCTGAACGACATCGCGCATGTGACCGTCCAGACGGCGCAGGAGCTTCCGGTGGAGGAATACGCGGCGCGCGGTGCTGTGGGCAACTTCCTGCTCATTGACCAGGCGTCCGGCAACACGCTGGCCGCAGGGCTTGTGGGAACCCGGTTGAGGTAAACGTCATGACGGCACTGATCACGCTTTCGCACGGATCGCGCCACCCTGGCGCGCGCCCCGGTGTGGCCACGCTGACCGCTGCCGCCGCAGCTCAGCTGGGCGTGGTCGGCGTGGATGCGCACCTCGAGTTCGACACTCCCGACCTCACCGCCGCTGCCCAGCAACTTGCCCGCGAAGGCCACACCCGCGCCGTTGTCGTACCGACCCTGTTCACCACAGCCTTCCACGCCACGCACGATGTGCCCGAAGCGATCGCCGAAGCCCGCGCCGCCACCGGCCTCGACCTCATCCCCGCCGAGGGGCTGGGCCAAGGTCGTGATGTCGCGGCCATCCTCGCCGCTCGAGCCGTGACCGATATCGCGGCATCCGGCCGGTCGATCCGGGAGATCATCCTGTACCCGGTCGGCACCTCCAACACGGAGGCGGCGGCGAAGACGGAGGCGCTGGGTGGAGACGTCGAAAAGCTCGTCGGCATTCCTGTCACGACCGTTCCCGCAACGGGGCACGGGAAGCGCGATCTAGGGGAGCTGGCAAGCGTCGATAAGCATCTGCTCCCGCTTTTTGTCACTGAAGGGTTGCTCCTGGACCGGGCGTTTCGAATGTGGCCCGGATCCACATCCGCACCGCTGGGTGCGGACCTCGCACACGTCGTGGCTTCGCGCTACCGCCGCGCACTCGCGCACACAAACGCCCTGGTAGGGGCGTAACTCTCGCAGAAGGACAACCACCATGAACCGCATGATCACGCTCATACTCATCGCCATCGCCGGCTTGGCCGGCCAACTTGTGGACGGCGGCCTGGGCATGGGCTTCGGCGTCACCTCGACGACGATCCTCATCATGCTCGCAGGCCTCGGACCCGCGCAGGCCTCCGCGGTGGTGCACACAGCTGAGCTGGGCACAACGCTCGTGTCCGGAATCAGCCACTGGAAATTCGGCAACGTGGACTGGCGCGTTGTCGCCGCGATCGGCATCCCCGGCTCCATCGGGGCCTTTGCCGGCGCGACTGTTCTGTCGAACCTGTCGACCGAGGCCGCCAAGCCGATCATGTCGGCCATCCTCGCCGCGATCGGCATCAACCTGATCTACCGCTTCTCCCGCGGACTGATCCGCCGTCAGGTTGCGGAGACACCGCACTCAAAACCGTTCTTGGGCGCCCTGGGCCTTTTCGGCGGATTTGTCGACGCCACCGGTGGCGGAGGCTGGGGTCCCGTCACCACCTCGACGCTGCTGTCGGCTGGCCGCTCCGAGCCGCGCCGCATTGTCGGTACCGTCAACACCGCGGAGTTCTTCGTCACCGCGGCCGCGACCGCCGGCTTCGTGCTGGGAATGTGGGATGACCTGGTCACCCACCTCTCTGCCGTCGGCGCGCTGCTGCTCGGCGGTGTGATCGCTGCGCCGCTGGCCGCATGGCTGGTGACCAGGCTCAACCCGATCCTCCTCGGCGGCATCGTGGGTACCTTGATCGTCATGCTCAACCTGCCCGTCGTGCTCAAGGCCCTCGGTGTCGGGGCGACCGTGCTGATCGTGGTGCGCGTGGTCGTGTTGATTGTCGGCGTGGCACTGTCGATCCGCGGATGGAGGCGTCACCGCGCGAACTGGCGCGCCGCTAATGAGAAGGAAGCAGCCATTGGCGCTGAGTCGGGTTCGGCCGAGGCGGCAGAGACTCCGGCAGACTCGCACGCCCGGTAAACTGCCTGGACTTGGGATCAGCTCCGCATCCCGGGGAATCCGGAGGTAACACGCAGGAAACTGCGATGATGCAGGGGAGATTTTGCCGGGCAGACCAACTCCGAATGTTCATATAATGAGGTCATGTTGATTTCGGAGCAAATACTACTTCTCTCCACTAACGACAAAGGCAATCACGAATCCTCAATGCTGTGGAACGACATGCTTCTCCGCAGCGGACTGCTGGCCGATCTCATCGGTTGGCAGCTGGTCACCATCACGGACCGAACGCTACGCGATCCGGAGATCACAGCTGCTGTTCCATCGGCGCAGGTGGAGCACCCCGTGCTGCGCCACGGCGTGGAGATGATTGAGAAGCGGAACAACAGGTCTACCTACGACATCATCGCGGATGACTGGTTCGCGAAGCGGAAGGACGTCGCGCAGGGTCTCGTTGCCCAGGGGGTCCTAGAGGAGAAAGACGGCGCTTTCCGGATTTTCAGCCGGAATCAATTCCCCACCAGCGACGGGTCGGTTGAGGCGCAACTTCGCGGCCGGCTCGAGCAGATCCTCCGCGGTCAGGCAGCCCCGACGTTGCAGGAGGCTGTGCTCGTGGCGCTTCTCGAAGCCTACGATGCCGTCCGTGTCCTACTCAAAGACGAGCTGCGCGGAATGGGGCGTGGCGAAGTCAAGCAAGTAGTCGAGGATGTGGTTGCGCAGGTCACGGATCCCGACCTCGTGCTGGCGATCAAAGCGGCGAACAGCGCCGAAGCCTCGGCCACGATCACCTCGGCGGTCTTTGCGGCCAACATGGCTCAGCGGTACCCCACGGACTGAACCGGGCCCCACGGGGGGCGAGTTTTGTCGTACGCGAGCAAGTTCGCACAGGAGTGATTTTGCGCATCCAACCGCTTATTCACTGCTATTCACTGCACCGTGCGAACTACGTTTCTAGTTAGACCGTAGTGGTTGGGGTTTTCCCCACACCTTCTCACCTAGCAAAGCAAGTGTTGCCGGCAGGAGGATGGGTCGAACTATGAGCGCGTCCAACGCGACGGCCATGGCGAGCCCAAGGCCTAGCTCCCGGATGATGCTGATTTCGGCCACCATGAACGATAGGAACACTCCGATCATGATGATGGCGGCGGAGATGATGAGGCCGGATGTGTGAGTGACTCCCTCCGCGATGGCATTCCGATGGGTTGAGCCCGAAGCGAATTGCTCTTTCATGCGCGAAGCCATCAACACCATATAGTCCATACTCAGTCCAAATACGATCGCGAACACCACGATCGGTGTCACGCTGTTGATCGCCTCGCCGGTCACCGCCTTCCACAGCAGGGAAAGGCAACCCATCGCTGCGGAGACAACGAGACCGTTGAGGACCACCGCGAGTGCGGCTAGTCGCCATGACCGGAAAGCCCACCCGAGGAGGAGCAGCGAAATCAGGAGGACGAATCCCACGATCCAGGGAATGGACTTCTGGACCAATCGATCAAAGTCATCGCCCTGTGCCGTGGCCCCTGAGACGAAGGTGCCGGTATACTTCTCTGCCGTTGTCTTGATGCCCGCGACCATTTCATGGGCGGCATTGGAATCTGGCAAGTCCGTAGAGGTGATGACAACCCTCTTGTAGAAGCGCCCGTCGGTCTCGGCGCTCAAAGGGTAAGGAGAATACTGCTCCGCAGGTGTTCCCGGTGCGATGATCTGATCGACGTTTGGGACCCCGTCAATGTCTTCAAGGAATTTCTCGACCTCTGCGCCGAGTTCTTGTTCTGACTGACCTTCGGTCCCAGCGAAGGTAACCATGGTGGGAAACAGCTCACGGGCGTTGAGTTCGGACTCGATAATCTCGATACCTTCGCGCGAGTCCATGCCTGCTGGGAGAATTGACGAGCTCGCTACGGGAACCTGGAGGTTGATGCTCGCTAGAGGGGTCGCAGCAACGAGCAATGGCACGGAGATCATCACGAACGCAAGCAAAGGTGATCTGAGCGGGAGCGTCGATGTTGCTTCCTCATCATCCTCCGGAGCTCGCAGTGTCTTTTCGTACCCGGGTAGCTTCCCGAAGAAGAATCGGTCCCCAAGCAGAACAATTGCAGCTGGCACAAGCGTTGATAAAGCCAACAATGCGATGGATGTGACCACAATACCCGCCATTGCGATCGAGCTGAAGACCATATTCCGGGCGATGAACAGAGCGCAGAGAGCTGCAATGACACTCAAGCCACCAAAGCGGATGGAATGCCCTGCGGTGTTTATGGCCTGACGTAATGCTTCCTCAGGTCGGTTTCCTGCGATTAGAAATTCCTTGTACCGCGCGATGAGGAACAGGCAGTAGTCCACAGAAACGGCCAAGCCGATGAGCGAAGCCGCAGTGATGTACATGTTGGAGACATCCAGGAACGAAGCCAGCAGGGTTCCGATGCCCTGTGTTCCAACGAGGCACGCGCCTGCGACCACGAGTGTGACCAGCGTGGGGCCGACAGCTCGGTAAATGAACAGCAAAACCAGAATGAGAAGTGGGAAGGCGATGATCTCTGCGCGCAGGGCATCTTGCTGGGACTGAATGTTCAGGTCGTAGTCCAAAGCGGGAGCCCCCGTCACATGGCTTTTGACTTCTTCCCCAGCCAACACGGTCTCAACTTTGTCGCGGAGATCAGGAATCATGTTCTGAGTCGTCGTGTTATCAGCCGCTACCCCGACCTGGAGGATGTGGGTTTGCCCTGAATCAGATGACAATGAACCAACCGTGCGCCCATCGGTGACCGAGTCTATGTCCGGCAGAGTGTGGATACCCGCCGTTACCTTGTCCAGTACTTCTGTAGGGATGCTGCTGTCGGAGTTCAGAACGACAGTGAGTTGGTTCGCGGGATCGCCGAAGGCATGCTCATTGACCTCTTGACCGACAAAAGAAGTTCCGTTCTCGTCGTTGAAGCCCCCCGCTTTCACGGCGCCGTTGAGTTGGAGTGCGCCTATTGCCCCGAGCGCGGAGGCTAGCAACCACACGACAAGAATGAGTTTTGAGTATTTCTGCACTAGATGGATCGGCATAATTAGTTGCTTTCCGATTCTGTTTTTGCCCATGCCACGGCAGCTGCGATCTTCTCTCGACGCAAGTCGCCGCGTGGATCATCGGTGGGGATATTGCTCTCGGCGAGGCGGTACGCCTCAATTGCGGCGTCGATGTCTCCAGTTTTAAGAAACGACTCTGCGAGCCCCACGTAAGATTGGGAGGTCATTCTTCCTCCGCGGGACACGGCTCGCTCGAACTGAATGCGCGCCACATCTGGCCCTCCGCCGAGCCAGCGTGGCAGTGTTAAAGCGCTTCTGCCGGCTAGGTATGCGGAGAAGTCATCTGATTCGCCTAGATCTGAGAGTAGAAGAGCCCGCTGGTTCACGATTGCGGCGCGTGCGACGGTGCCAGCCGTTGTGCGTGAGTTGAGAGCTTTGAAACCGGATAACCGGGTCTCCTGAATGGGAAGGTTGAGGTTTCGCCGGGACGTTTTACGGGCGATGCGCAACAAAAGTTCAACCCGCCGAACTACGGCTGGGGGAAGAGATCCTTGAGCTGTGAGGTTCTCCTGCACAATGGTTTGCGCCAGCTGCACCATGTTGTCCACTGCGGAGCCGCGATCGGCGCCGCTGGGATTCTTGGTCCGGTTCATTAGTTCGGTGATCGTCTCAAACGCTTGGTCCCGCATGGAACGGGCGTTCTCACGTTCGTCGCCTCCCTCGGGTCGGTCCAACGGTTCGCCGATGGATACGGAGAAAAGCCGGCGCCGCGGTACAGAAGCGCCTTTCGGAAGAACGTCCGCGAGTCCGGTCATGCCGATGGGCACGACAGGTGCGTTATTGGCTAGTGCCATGCGAAACGCGCCGGATTTGAAGGGCAGTAGGCCTGCGCCTACGTTGCGCGTTCCTTCGGGGTAGAGAACGAGAGTGCCGCCGTCTTCGAGAACGTCTTGCGCTCGCCGGAATACTTCTTCTCCTGGTGCATCACGATCGACTGGGTAGCAGTTCATGGACTCGTGCCAAACTCGGGACAGAAATGATTCGAAGGCCTCAGCTTTGGTGGGGAACCATTCTTCTCCGCTACGTACGGCGTTGGCCAGGGTCTTCGTGACAAAATGGTCCATGTAGCTGGAGTGATTGGCAACGAAAATGACCGGCCCAGTGCGTGGGATATTTTCTAGGCCTTCGATGAAACCGAGATGATTGAGGACGAAGTCATGGATTCGCGGTGTAGACGCTCGACGTACGGTTTGTCCAAGAATGCTTGAGTTGTAGTTTTTCACTGTGCGTAGTCTTTCAACGTCGCGGCGATGGGAGTTCCGTCTGGCCTCTGGTCGATTCGGACACCTGCGCGGGTTTGCTCTTCCCGGTATTCGCGCATGCGCTCGATGGTTGAGATTGAGATCCCGCGTTCTTTGCACCACGGGATGAGTTGGGGGAGCCGAAGCATTTCACCGTCGTCGCCGAGGATCTCGATGATGACGCCAACTGGTGAGAAACCGGCCATTGCGGCCAGATCGCTGCCAGCTTCTGTGTGCCCTACCCGGGTGAGAACTCCGCCTTCGCGAGCGATGAGCGGGAAGACGTGTCCTGGGCGGTGGAAATCATGCTCGGTACCTCCGCTAGCCAGGAGCCGGACTGTTTGCGCTCTATCGGAGGCTGAGATGCCTGTGGTGACCCCGTAGTTGCCAGTCGCATCGCAGGAAACAGAGAATGCAGTGCCGTAATCGTCCTCATTGGTGTGCACCATTGGGTGCAGGTTCAACTGTTGCGCACGGCTTGCCGGCATGGGTACGCACAGCAATCCCCTGCCCTGCGTGATCATGTAGTTGATGGCCTCTGGAGTAGCCGCTTCGGCGGCCATGATCAGGTCGCCTTCGTTCTCGCGGTCTTCGTCGTCGACAAGGACCACCATTTTGCCTGCCGCGACGTCGGAAACGATTTCTTCAATGGGACGGAGTTCGGTTTCGGCGTGCAAACGCTCGTCGGTCTTGTTGACGAATGCTGGGACGCGCTCATCGTGTGCTGGGTGCATCATGTGCCTTTCGATGTTCGATGATGCAACATGCGTGTTGCAACACGGGATGTAACCAGACGGATAGTTCCGCGTCAACTTCTCTGACCAGCCAGTTTACTTGCCTCGGAAAGCATGCAGGCAAGGCTATTTAAATTTACTGTTGACCGACAGCGGGGGCTGGAGCTACAGTCGATGACATGACACTGAAATTAGAAAATAGGGATGTTATAAAAATCGACGCCAATCAAAATGCAATTCTTGCGGTATTGACAGACGTGGAAGGCCTGCCCTCCTGGAACCCTGCCTTTAGCTTCGTCGGCCCGCGTCGTGCCGACGGTTCTCACCCGCTCACGGTGCAAAAAGTGTTCAAGGGTTCGATCGCGGCCGCTGCGTCTGAGCGGCCTACGGGCTATGTCGTCGATTTCGACATTGTCATTCCGGGTCTGCGCGAACGGTCCTCTTTTCTGATCGAACCCCAATTGGATGGCACAACACGGGTTACTCATTGGATCAGTCAAGCCGGAACTCTGTCGGCCGTGATTGGAGAGCGGGAGGCGGCGTTGGTGCCAGGTAAGCGGTTAGCGCGGTTGGCGGCTTTGCTCGAGACTGAAAGCTGACGTGATTTAGGAACGAATGACATGCCTTTAGAGCTATTCACTCATCCTGAGGAATTCCGTTATCTCATTCTCGCCCTCCAACGTCAGGGGAGCCGGCAACTCAATCGACTCTTCTCTGAAGTGGGTTTGACCCATTCCCAGGCGGAGGTTGTGGAAGTTTTGGGTGTTCACGGCCCGATTAGCACGAAAGAAGTGGGACAGTATCTTGTCTGTGAATCCGGTAGCCCCAGCCGTTTGCTCGACGCGCTGGTCAGGAAAGGTATCTCGGTCTCGGCCCAGTCGACCGAGGATAAGCGTCTGACGCTTCACGCTCTCTCGCCCAAGGGCCGGGAGCTCCTCACTAAAATCAAAGAGAAGAAAGATGAGTTCGAGTCCCAGTTGGCAGCCGAGCTGCAAGCAGTAACAGAGGCCCACGGGGGATCGGTGATCGAGGAACTGGTCGCATTAGTGTCGGATCCGGAGCTTAAGGGTGCTCTGCAACGACGGTTTCCTCACCTTTACTACTCCCAGGTGGGAAGCGAGTGAATGCGGCTTGTTGTTTACTGTTTGCCGGATAGACTAAGGCGAGTTGTTTCTCAACCACAGAAGGACCTTCCACCATGCTCGTCAGCGAAGCCCTCTTCCTGCTGCTATCGGATAAATCCGCCCACTTTGAGGTCGGTGTGAGCCACCAGCGTGTGGCGTTGAACGGCGCGTTGCTGTGCGATTTGGTGGCAACGGGTTTGGTGGATGTGCACGACGGTAAGAGCCCGAGCGTCTCGCTTGTCGACGGTGCAGTGGCCCGCTCCGAAGGCCACCCCGCCCTTGCCCACGGTGTGGCTCGTGTGGAGAAGAAGGGCCAGCCGAGCGTGTACTCGCTGCTGAATTCGCGGAAGTTCGCCAAGAAGGAAGCCATTGCGCAACGACTCATCGAAGAGGGCGTGCTGGATGAGGAACGCGCGGGCTTCTTGGGCCTGCACTGGCAGCGCTTCCCGGAAAAGGATGAGACCATTGAAAAGGCCATGCGCCAGCGCTACCGCGACATCTTCCTGGGCAAGGCGGAGCCGCGCCCGGAGGAGGCGATGGTCATCCTGCTGCTGAAGAACACCGGCGAGCTGCGCCGCCAGTTCCTCGGTGAGATCGAGGGCATCCCGTTCAACGACCTGCGGATGCGGGTGAAGCAGATCGACCGGAAGGTGCTGGATGCGGGCACCTTTGAGAATGCGGACGGGATCAACACGGTGCTTCTGTCGGTCGCCAGCGCCGCCGCGGTCGAGGAAGCGGCGGCATCTAGCTAGCCGGCGCTCTACGGGACGCGGTGCGTCCACTCATCGGTGCTGAACTTTGTGTCGACGAGGTGTTGGGCCGCGGCGAGGTCGTCGTCGCTAAGCGTGCCGCGCTCAGACGGGTAGCGCGCCATGAACGCGCCGATCAGGGCATCAATGACCGCCTGGCGCGAGACGCCGGTCTGGCGGCGCAGCGGGTCAACGCGCTTGGCTGCGGACTGCACGCCCTTCGATGACAGTTTCACCTTGCCCACGCGCAGGACATCCATCATCTTGTCGGCGTTGATGTCGTAGGACATCGTCGTGTGGTGCAGAATCGCGCCGGGGATGCGCTTTTGCGCGGCACCGCCGATCTTGCCGCCGTCGGAGGTGATGTCGTTGATGGGCACGTACCAAGCGTTCACGCCGAGCGATTGCAGCCCGGCGAGCACCCATGCGTCGAGGTACTGGTAGCTATCGACGTAGGACAGGCCGCGCACGATGTCCTCAGGCAGGTACATCGAGTAGGTGACGCAGTTGCCGCCCTCCATGAACATCGCGCCGCCGCCGGAGATGCGGCGCACGGGCACGATGCCGTGCTTATCAATCCCGTCGGGATCCAGCTCATTCTGGAACGACTGGTAGGAGCCGAAGACGACGGCTTTGTCCTCCCATTCCCAGAAACGCAGGATCGGGCCCTTGCGCCCAGCAGCGACCTCGTCGAGGAGGTACTGGTCCAGCGCTACGTTGATCGGGGTGGGCAGGACGGGGGAGTGGATGACGGTCCACTCATAGTCGGTCAGGTCGTTAGCGTCGAGGACGGCGCGGCGGGTGGCGATGGCGACATCTTTCGTCGAAAAGCCGTGCAGCGCTAAGTCGTCGAAACGCGACAGCTCTGTGTCGAGCCGCTTTTGCAGATCGTCTGCGGATTCGGTGACGGATGCGCCGATAAGGGCGGCGTTGATCGCGTCGTACGCCTCTTCCGGTTCGAGGAAAAAGTCGCCGGAGATGCGCGCGTCCGTAATCGTCGCGCCGTCTTCCTCGATGTCAGCGACAACGAGTTTGCCGCCGGCGACTTTCACTTCGAAGTGGTGGGAGGTCACTTAGCGAATTCCTCCACGATCGCCTTGTTGAAAGCAGGGAGGTCATCGGGGGTGCGCGAAGACACGATGCGCTTATCGACGACTACCTCTTCGTCCACCCACGTCGCCCCAGCGTTCGACAGATCGGTTTTGAGGGACGGGTAGGAGGTCATGCGGACGCCGGAGACAGCTTCTGCGTCGGTGAGGATCCAGCCGCCGTGGCAAATCACGCCGACGGGCTTGCCGGCCTGGGTGAACTCGCGGACGAGCTTCACAGCGGCCTCGTCCGTGCGGATCTGGTCAGCGTTGGAGGTGCCACCCGGCAGCAGCAGCGCGTCGTAATCAGCGGCGGATGCCTCGGAGGTGGTCAGGTCGACGGAAACTTCCGTGCCGTTCTTGCCCTCGATGGAGCCGGACTCGGTGGACACGACCACGGTTGTCGCGCCTGCCTCCTGGACAGCGTCGCGCGGGCTGGTCAGCTCAGAGTCTTCGAAGTTGTTGGTGGAAAGGATGGCAATGGTCTTGTTCTCAAGAGTGCTCATGCCACCCCAGGGTATAGAAAAAAGGCCAGCCCGGGGGCTGGCCTTACAGTGAGAGCGCCGATAAGCAGCTTAAACGTCGTCTGCGTCCAGGTCGCGCTGACGCTCCTTGTCGGATGCCTTCTTCGACAGCGCGCGGGATTCGCCCGGCGTCTCCTCGTCGTAAGTCTTCATGGCGTCGCGCGGGACCTTGGTGGAACCGAGCTTGCCGGATTCCTCGTCGAGCTGGTTCTGGCCCTTGCGGCGACCGATGGAACGCATGCGGTCGCGCACGGAGAGGTATGCCTCGCGCGATTGCACCGTTTGGGATTGCTGTGTGGCGATCTGTATGTCGTCCGCTGTGATCTCGCCGCTGCGCAGCGAGACCATTTCAGCCCAGTAACGGAACCACACGGCCACGACAGCGGCGACCGGGACAGCCAGGAATGCGCCGATGATGCCGAAGACCGTGCCGCCGACCGCGACGGCCAGCAGGACGATCGCCGCGTGCAAACCCATCGCCTGGGACTGCAGCACCGGCTGGAGCACGTTGCCCTCCAGCTGCTGAACCAGGATGACCAGGCCGAGCACGAGCAGCGCCTTGGTCAGGCCGCCGGACACCAGAGCCACGACGACGGCTAGTGCACCTGCGGTGAACGCACCGATGATCGGGATGAAGCCACCAAAGAAGGTGATCACAGCTAGGACCGGGGCCAGCGGAACACCCAGAATGATCAAGCCGAGGCCGATGAACACAGCGTCCACCAGGGACACGATCGCTTGTGTGCGGATGAAGCCGGACAGGGTGTTCCAGGAGCGCATGAGCACCTCAGTGAGGTGCCAGCCAGCCTTGACGCCGGTGTACTTGCGCAGCCACGGCAGGAAGCGGTCGCCGTCTTTGAGGAAGAAGAAGGTGAGCACCAGCATCAGTGCGAGCGTCGTACCGATGGACGCGACCGCGCCCACACCCGTCACCACGCCAGAAGCGATGTTGGAGGCCTGGCCGCGGACAAAGTCACCCACCTGGCTAACGGCCTGCTCGATCTGCGCGGTATCCACGTCGAACGGAGCGGACGTGTCCACCCACTTCAGGATGCGGTCGACGCCCTCTTCGGCCTGCTGGTAGAGCTCCACCGACTGCGTCTTGATGGTCGGAGCCATCGCGGCGATCAGGCCACCGATCGCCCCGAAGAAGGTGAGCAGAACGATGAACACGGCCAACGTGCCGGGGACCTTGTGGTTGCGCAGCCAGCGCACGGGCGGCCACAGCACCGTGCAGAAGATCAGGGCGAGCAGCAGCGGCAAAACGCCGACCCAGACGAAGCCGATGATCTTGAGCAGAATCGCCGACGCAATGACCACGACAATGAAGCGCAGCGCCCAGGCGGCGGCTGCCTTACCGTCGCTAGCAATGACTTGGCCACGGTCGATCGGCTCCTGAGACATATCCAGCGCCGCATCAGCGGGGGTGGGGAGGGTTCTGGGCTCCTCGAGTGAGTCGAGGAGTGTATCGGCGAAATCCACACCGGCGTTCTTGCCGGCGGCGCCGTCCTTGTTGGAATCAGTCACGACAGTGCATTCTGCCAGAGTGGACCTGATTCTCCATATCGGATTCGGCCGTATTCAGTAACGATTCAGTCACTGTTTGAGGCTTGCGCGAGCGCGTCAGCGCGCGAGATGAATGTGAAAGCGATGGGCAAAAGGGAGCATCGCAACGCGGGCGTGAACAGCGGTAAGGAAGAAACTTGAGCGAAGTGGGAACAACTTTGCATGGGAGCGAGTTGTGGAGATTGAGTGAGTCAAGCTCAAGTCTTCGGCTGGATGGCGCACCCGAGTGGTACAGTGGCCGGCAGAAGTTGAGCGAAGAGCGATCAACTCACAGAAACAAACTGATTAACGCACCTTTACACAGGAGGACATCACACTATGGGACGTGCAGTAGGTATTGACCTTGGTACGACGAACTCGGTCGTTTCCGTTCTGGAAGGCGGCGAGCCCGTCGTTATCGCGAACGCTGAGGGTTCGCGCACCACTCCGTCGGTCGTCGCTTTTGCGAAGAACGGCGAGATTCTCGTTGGCCAGTCCGCGAAGAACCAGGCCGTGACCAACGTTGACCGCACCATCCGCTCGGTGAAGCGCCACATGGGCGACAACGACTGGAACGTCGACATCGACGGCAAGCAGTACACCCCGCAGGAGATTTCCGCCCGCACGCTGATGAAGCTCAAGCGCGACGCGGAAGCGTACCTCGGTGATGAGGTCACTGATGCTGTGATTACCGTTCCGGCCTACTTCGAGGACGCGCAGCGCCAGGCCACCAAGGAGGCCGGCCAGATCGCAGGCCTGAACGTGCTGCGCATCGTCAACGAGCCGACCGCTGCTGCTCTCGCTTACGGCCTGGAGAAGGCTGACACCGAGCAGACCATCCTCGTGTTCGACTTGGGTGGCGGTACCTTCGACGTCTCCCTGCTGGAGATTGGCGACGGTGTCGTCGAGGTGCTGGCTACCGCCGGCGACAACGAGCTCGGCGGTGATGACTGGGATCAGCGCATCGTCGACTGGCTCGTGGAGAAGTTCAAGGCTCAGCACAGCATCGACCTGACCAAGGACAAGATGGCTCTGCAGCGTCTGCGCGAGGCCGCTGAGAAGGCGAAGATCGAGCTGTCGTCCGCACAGCAGGCATCCATCAACCTGCCGTACATCACGGTTGACGCTGACAAGAACCCGCTGTTCCTGGATGAGAACCTCACCCGTATCGAGTTCCAGAAGATCACCTCTGACCTGCTCGACCGCACCAAGGAGCCGTTCAATCAGGTGATCAAGGATGCCGGAATGTCCGTCGGCGACATCGACCAGGTCGTCCTCGTCGGTGGTTCCACCCGTATGCCGGCTGTGTCCGACCTGGTCAAGGAGCTCACCGGCAAGGACCCGAACAAGTCCGTCAACCCGGACGAGGTCGTGGCCCTCGGCGCTGCCCTGCAGGCTGGTGTTCTGCGCGGCGACGTCAAGGACGTGCTGCTTCTCGACGTCACCCCGCTCTCCCTCGGCATTGAGACCAAGGGCGGCGTGATGACCAAGCTGATCGAGCGCAACACCACCATCCCGCACAAGAAGTCCGAGACCTTCACCACCGCTGAAGACAACCAGCCGTCGGTGCAGATCCAGGTCTTCCAGGGTGAGCGCGAGATGGCGTCCGCCAACAAGCTGCTCGGCTCCTTCGAGCTCGGCGGCATCGCCCCGGCACCGCGCGGCGTCCCGCAGATCGAGGTCACCTTCGACATCGACGCCAACGGCATTGTCTCCGTGTCCGCCAAGGACAAGGGCACCGGCAAGGAGAACACGATCAAGATCCAGGAAGGCTCTGGCCTGTCCCAGGATGAAATCGACCGGATGATCAAGGACGCCGAGGCTCACGCTGACGAGGACAAGGCTCGCCGTGAGGAGCAGGAGACCCGCAACAACGCGGAGTCCATGGCCTACCAGACCCGCAAGTTCCTGGACGAGAACTCCGACAAGATCTCCGAGGACATCCGCACCAAGGTCACCGCTGCCGCTGACGAGGTGGATGAGGCCCTCAAGGGCGAGGACATCGACGCCATCAAGACAGCCGTGGAGAAGCTGTCCACCGAGTCCCAGGAGATGGGCAAGGCCATCTACGAGGCTGACGCGAACGCCGGCGCCACCCAGGCAGGCGCTGCACCGGAGGCCGACGACAACGTTGTCGACGCTGAGGTTGTCGAAGAGGACGACGCCGACAACACCGACAACGCTGACGACTCCCGGAACAACTAAGGAGCAACCATGACGAACCCGCACGAGCAGATGCCCGACAACCCGGGTGCGCCCGAAGCGACCGACGAGGAGTACATCTCCCCGGACCAGACCGAAACCCTGGCTGAAGAAGCGGCCGAGGCTGAGGCCCTGGATTCCGAGGACCCCCTCGCCGACCCGGCGGTAGACAAGGAAATCGACGAGGCATTCGCCGAAGGTGAAGGCATTGACCGCGAGGTCAACCGCGACGTCGACGGCGACGGCACCGTCAGCGACTTGGAGCTCCAGCTCGCTGAGCGCACGGAAGACCTCCAGCGCGTCAGCGCCGAGTACGCCAACTACCGCCGCCGCACCGACCGCGAGCGCGCACAAATCGCCGACACCGCCAAAGCCAAGGTCGTCGCACAGCTGCTTCCGCTTATCGACGATCTCGAGCTCGCAAAACAGCACGGCGACGTGGCCGAGGGACCCCTGAAGGCGTTCAGCGACAACCTCCGGGGCGTGCTGGACAACCAGAACGTGCAGGGTTTCGGTACCGAGGGCGATGCCTTCGACCCGGAGATCCACGAAGCGGTGCAGGACCTGTCCTCCGGTGACACCAAGGTCATCGGGACGGTGCTGCGCAAGGGCTACAAGATCGGCGACAAGCTGATCCGCAACGCGATGGTCATCATCGCCGACCCGGCTGACGGGGCTGACCCTGATTCGGCTGGCTCCGCGGATGCGGCTGGCTCGCCTGGCACGGCCGGCCCGGCGGAATAGTTGGGTGATGCGGCCGGAGGGAAGCGTCGATAAGCGAAAAGCTTCCCCCTGGCCGCTTCTTTATTTAACTACAAACTTTTTTAGCGAAACTAGACTTAGAAACTAAACCTCTGAGACGAAAGGAGGGGGTGCACATGGCTATGCAGCAGGAATGGGCGAACAAGGATTATTACGGCGACCTGGGGCTGAGTAAGTCCGCCTCAGCGGCCGACATTAAAAAGGCCTACCGCAAACTCGCCCGGGAATACCACCCGGACTCCAACCCCGGCGACAAGGCGGCCGAGGACCGGTTCAAGCGAGTGGCCGAAGCGTACGACGTCATCGGCGACGAAACGAAACGCAAAGAATACGACGAATTCAAAAAGATGATGGACTCCGGAGGCTTCATGCGCTTCGGGGGGAAAGGAGGCTCGGGTTTCCCGGGCGGGTTTCGCAGCGCGGAACAAGACTTCTCCACCACCACCGACTTCGGATTCGGCGACGCGTTTGGACAAGGCGGAGGATTTTCTGCGGAAGGCGGTCTTGGTGACCTCTTCGGTGGCCTCTTTAACCGCGGCGGCGGCACTGGCAGGGGTGCTCGGCCGACGCGGGGGGCCGACGTCGAAACGCAAATAGAACTCGACTTCCGCGAAGCCGTCAAAGGCACCACCATCCCCGTCGAGCTGACGGGCGAGGCACCGTGCACCGACTGCCACGGCTCAGGCTCGAAATCCGGCAAGACCTCCACATGCCCGGACTGCTCCGGCACCGGTTTTGTCAGCGAGCAAAAGGGCGCGTTCGGGATGTCCCGGCCGTGCACCCGCTGCGGCGGCACAGGCCAATCCGTCCAGGACCCGTGCCCCACATGCGGCGGCACCGGCACCACCCACCGGACCCGGTCAATCACCGTGCGGATCCCCGCCGGCGTGATCGACGGCCAAAAAGTGCGTCTAGCTGGCCAAGGCGAGGCAGGACCGAACGGCACCCCGGCCGGCGACCTCTTCGTATACGTCACCGTCCACCCCGACAAAGTGTTCACCCGCACCGGCGACGACCTGGAAGTCACCGTCCCGGTCAGCTTCTCCGAACTGGCCCTCGGCGGCACCGTCACCGTGCCCACACTGGACAACCCCGTCAAGGTCAAGGTGCCGGCCGGCACACCCAACGGCCGCACCCTGCGCGTGAAAGGCCGCGGCGTGCCCAAGAAGTCCGGCTCCGCCGGCGACCTCATGGTCACCGTCGAAGTCACCGTGCCGAAAAACCTGGATGCCAACTCATCCAGCGCCTTGCGGGCCTACGCCCAAGCCGAAAAAGACTCCGGCTTCAACCCCCGCGCGGACTGGGCCGGCACCGTATAGGAAAGGAGGTGACGCACAGTGCCAATGGATGAGGAATACTACGTCATCTCCGTCGCCGCCGAACTAACCGGAATGCACGCCCAAACCCTGCGCACCTACGACAGGATGGGCCTGGTCACCCCCATGCGCACCTCCGGCGGCGGACGCCGCTACTCCGAACGCGACATCAACCGGCTGCGCACCATCCAGCGCCTCTCCCAGGAAGAGGGCGTGAACCTCGCGGGCATCAAAACCATCATCAGCCTCAGCGAGCGTATCGACGAGCTCGAGGACGAAAACACCGAACTCAAACAGCTCCTCGCCCGGGAGAAACGCGAAAAGCGCCGCGGCGGCGAACTCGTCCACGTGCCCCGCTCCACGGCAGTGGTGGCGTGGTCGCGTAACACCCGCCGGAGTAGGTCTTCGTCCACCCAGCAACAGCAGTGATCGGGGATGTGGTTGGGGCTGGCGCTGGGGTTGCGGCTGGGGGCCTTTGCGCCCTTCAATCGGGGTTATGCAAAAGATGACAAACTCGATTCCTGTCTAGAACTGTCTGTGCAGGTAGATAGCTTTTAGAGGGTTAAATCGAATTCGAGTTTGTCATCGTTTGCACAAGGCCCCCACATCCCGGGAGTTGGGATGCGGGGGCCGAATGGTGTTAGCTCAGCGGGCTGGGCCACGCTTTGCGCTTACTTGCGGGTGACCGCGGTGGCTTCCTGGCGGTTGATCACCGAGCGTGCACCAGCGGCACCTGCGATGGAAGCGAGGACAGCGCCGATCAGCAGACCAGCGAAGGTCCACCAGCCACCCTCAGCGACCTGCGGAGCGACCTCGTTGTAGGTCTCACGGGCCTGGTCTGCTGCGTCGTTGGCGGCGTCTTCGGCCTGGTTGCGGGCGTTGTCGACGTCTTCCTCGGTGACGTCGTCTGCGGCATCCTGCGCGGCGTCCGATGCGTCACGGGCATCGTCGGAGGTGACGTTTGCGGCCTGGCCAGCGGTTTGAGCGACGGTGTCGGCGATGCCGCCGAAAGCGCCGAAGATGCCGCCCAAGGCAGAAGCACCGACCCAGCCGGCGAGAACCAGGGTGGCAATCAGGGAGGTGGCCCAGGTAGCGAAGCCGTGGAACAGGCCCGCGCGGACACCCAGGGCACCGGCAACGTAGCCGGCCGCCAGGAAGGCGACAACCAGGCCGATGACGGTGAAGATGCCGGTTGCAGTGCCGGAGGAGCCCTGCAGGCCCATCGCTGCGGCGCCGAGAGCCAGCAGGATGGAAATGCCCAGGAAGGTCACCACTCCAGCGAAGATGGCACCCCAGGAGACGTTGCCCTGGGAGACCTGGGTGGACGAGGTGCCGATCATGGCCTCCTGCGCGGAGTGGTCAGAGTCCGCTGCGCGGGTTTCCACCTCAACGGCGTGGGATCCGGCAGTGGTGTCTTCGGTACGGTTCGTGTTGGTCATATTTTCCTTTCTGGTCCCGGTTCGAAGCTTTCGCTTATCGACGCTTCTAAGCCCCCGGACGTTCATGAAACCCTCCTCCTTCCGGCTGCGTGGGAATCGCGAAGATCCCGCGCTCAGAAGGCGAAGGCGCAAGCCGGTTTCGGCGTACTAGAACAACCGTACGGGCCTGAATCGATCTTGTGGTCACGGCAACATAACGGTTGAGTTTTAAGTGCTCAACAGTGTTTGTGCCTAAAAGTATATGCTTCGCGCAGCGGGGAAATAGGCGCGAAAAAGGGGCCGACCCGAAGGTCGACCCCCACACGCTAGCGCACCAAGCTAGAACTCGATCGCTGCCGCACCCTTGATGTTGCGGAGGTTGGAGCGTGCGAGCTCGACCATGTTGCCGATGCCGCCGTCGAGAACGGTCTTGACTGCGGACTCGGTGAAGCCCTTGATCATGGCCCAGTCGAAGTTGGGCGGCAGGGACAGGGCGTCCGGGTCGGTGACGATGTCCACCAGCACGGGGCCGTCGTGGGCGAAGGCCTTCTTCAGGGTCTTCTCCAGGTCCTGCGGCTTCTCTACACGGAAGGAGGTGATGCCCACGGCGGAGGCGATGTCGGCGTAGTTGACGCCGTCGTGGTCTGTCTGGAATTCCTTGAGGCCAGCGACCATCATCTCGAGCTTGACCATGCCCAGGGACGAGTTGTTGAACACCATCATTTTCACTGGCAGCTCATGCTGCTTGACGGTGATGAGCTCGGACAGCAGCATCGAGACACCGCCGTCACCGGAGAAGGTGATCACCTGGCGGTCACGGTCGGCGGCCTGTGCGCCGATGGCCTGCGGCACTGCGTTAGCCATGGTGCCGTGGCGGAAGGATGCCAGCTCGTCCTTCTTGCCGTTCGGGGTGATGTAGCGGGCGGCCCAGACGTTGCACATGCCGGTGTCGACGGTGAAGAGGGCGTCTTCGTCGGCAAGCTCGTCGATGAGGTTGGCGGCGTACTCGGGGTGGATCGGGGTGGCCTTGTCCTTCTTGCCGTAGTTGCCGATCACGTTCTCGAGCAGGCGCGCGTGCTCCTTGAGCATCTTGTCTAGGAACGAGCGGTCCGTCTTCTCCTCGATGTGGGGGAGGATGTTCTCAATGACGCTCTTGACATCACCGACGACGGGGTATTGCACCTTCGTGCGGCGGCCCATGTTTTCGGCCTTGATGTCGATCTGGGCGACGTTGCCAGTGGGCAGCCAGTCGTTGTAAGGAAAATCGGTGCCCAGCAGGATGAGCAGGTCGGCTTCGTGTGATGCGTCGTAGCATGCGCCGTAGCCGAGCAGGCCGTTCATGCCCACGTCGAAGGGGTTGTCGTATTGGATGTGCATCTTGCCGCCGAAGGAGTGGCCGATGGGGGACTTGATTTTTTCGGCGAGCTGGAGGACTTCTTCGCGGGCGTTTTTGACGCCGACGCCGCAGAAGAGGGTGACGGTGTCTGCGTCGTTAATTGCTTGGACCAGCGCGGCGGCTTCACCCGAGTCCGGGAACACGCGCTTGTCGGTGCCGCGGGCGATGGTGGATTCGAGCAGCGGCATGTCTACTGCGTCTTGGCTGGCGATGTCGCCGGGCATGACGAAGACGGATACGCCGTTGCCGGCCATTGTGGACTGGATGGCGTGGTGCAGGATGCGCGCGCCCTGGGTGGCGGAGTTGGCCATTTCGCAGTAGCCGGAGCACTCCTGGAAGATCTTCTCTGGGTGGGTTTCTTGGAAGAACTGGGAGCCGATTTCCTGGCTAGGGATGTGGGATGCGATGGCGAGCACCTTGCCGCCGTTGCGGTGGGAGTCATAAAGGCCCTGGATAAGGTGGGTGTTGCCGGGGCCGCAGGAGGCGGCGCAGACGGCGAGCTCGCCGGTCACGGAGGATTCGGCGCCCGCTGCGAATGCGGCGGCTTCCTCGTTGCGGACGTGAATCCACTCGATGTTGCTCTCTGCGACTGCGTCCGATACCGGGTTGAGCGAGTCGCCGACAATGCCGTAAATGCGCTTGACGCCGTTCCTTTCTAGCGTCTCCACGATCTGGTGCGCGAAATCTTTAGCCATAAGAAATTCCTTTCATGTTGTAGCACCACCACCGTACGCCTTTTTCGCTTATCGACGCGCCATCCGCCCCAACCCCTCCAGCGTCGCCGCGTCCTCGAAGTAGTCGGTGTGGTAACCGCGAACCCCGAACAGTTCGTCGGCTCCGAAAAATGGGCTTGAGGGGTTGTATCCGTGCGCGGCGGCGAGCGGCCCCCGGAGCGCGCGGATCGGGTCGGTGGGGGAGTCCACCACTGTGACTTGCGGATTGTCACCCACAAGCGTCAACTCGTTGGCGTTGTACGTCGGCACCCCGGGCGAGCCGGCAAGGACAAGATCGTCTGCGAACAATCCGTGGTCCATCGCGGCACGGGTGGCCACGACAGATCCGTAGCTGTGGCCGATGACGATTTTGCGGGCATCGGGGTACCGTTCCTCGAGCTCCATTTGGAACATGGCGAGGTCGTCGGCGCCGGCGCGGGCGGCAGATGGGTTGATGCCCGTGGGCACATCCGGCGGCGGGGCGTACCCCTGCCACACGATGACGGCGCCGCCGGTCGCGTCGGCCACGTTCTGGGCTTCTTCGATGGCTCGGGGAAGTTTCTCCGGGGTGCCGGAGGAAACGCCGGAGACCATGGTGGTCACTGAGCCGGGGTTGATCAGGTCGCCGGCGCCACCGTCGCCAACATCGCTGCGCGGCCCGACCATGACCGTGTACCCGCCGGGCCCGGCCTCAAGCAGCAGACCGTCCGCATCTTCGATGGCGGCCCGGACCGAAGCGGGAGCGGTATCCATGTGGCGTGCACTGATCTCGGTCAAGGACTCATCTGGGTGAAAGTGGAGCCGGTCCAGGTCGGCCTCATAATTCGGCAGGCACGTCCCAGAGATCGCGGTGGCGCAGGCTTGGTCCAACATTCGGGCGGCCAGGGACATGCCGATTACGGCTGCGCGGTGGGCCGCCAGGGCAGCTGGGGGAACGATGACCGTGCTCAGCACCTCATTGGCCATGTCCAAGGCGTTTTGCGCGGCGGCGGCCACGTCCAAGATCTCAGCCACAGCATCCATCTGGTCGGCTGGCCCATCGAAGGCGCGGCCCAAGTCGGCCAGGCGCGAAAGCCCAGCGGTGGCGGCCGGTCCGTCAAAACCGCGGGAGGAGAGGGAGGTGCGGTGTTGGGCGGTGTCGTCGATACGCGAAAGGGCGCTGGTGCGTGCGGAGCGCAAGCTGGACGCAGCAGCGACGAGTTCAGACGTGACCAGCATTTATCCCCCGAAAACCGTGTCGTCGATGTGGACGGCGTCAGCGACGAAGTCGTGCAGGGCGCCATCGTGGTCGTGCAGGTCGTCGTCGCGGCGGCGCAGCGCCGCAAGGAGGGAGTCGTGCGCGCGAGCGAGTGCTGCGGCGGTCAGGCTGGGAGTGGTCAGTCCGTCCATCGTGGGTACGGACCATTCGGGCAGGTGGGGCAGGGCTCGTGGTGTGGTGATGAAGTTCATGGCTTTAGCCAAAACCATCGGATAACGGGGTGCAACAAGGCCCGATTTCGCCTGTGGAATTCGTCGAGAATTACACATACGCTAGATCGCATGCGTATCGGACTCGTGCAAATCACCACCTCCGACGACAAGGCGGACAACCTACGGCTGGCGTCCGAAAAGATCCGCGAAGCGGCGAACAAAGGTGCCACACTCATCGTCTGCCCCGAGGCAACCTCGCAGGCATTCGACTCCGGCCGCCTAGACACCCAGGCAGAGGAGCTCGACGGGCCATTTGCGACGGGCCTGCGCGAGCTGGCCGAAGAGCTCGGCGTGACCATCGTCGCCGGAATGTTCCGCCCCGCCGACAGCCAGGGCGAGATCAACCGCGTCTACAACACGGCGCTCATCACCGGAAACGGGCTGCATGAGGGGTACGACAAGATCCACACCTTCGACACGTCGCAATACCAGGAATCCAAAACTGTCCGCCCCGGCACCGACCTGCACACCTTCACCCACGAGGGCGTGACGGTGGGCGTGGCCATCTGCTTCGACATCCGCTACCCCGAGCAGTTCAAGCAGCTCGCCCGAGAAGGAGCCCAGGTCATCGTGGTGCCCACCAGCTGGGCAGACGGCGAAAACAAGCTCGAGCAGTGGAACATTCTTTCCCGTGCCCGCGCCCTGGATGCAGGGGTGTTCATCATCGCCCCAGACCAAGCCCGGCCGGGTGGTTCCCGCGAGGCAGGAAAAAATTCCGGGCCGACCGGTGTGGGGCATTCGATGGCTGTCGCACCCGACGGCCGCGTCATCGCAGAGGGCGGTTATGAGCCGGAAGTCATCGTCGTCGACATCGACCCCGACGAGGCAGCGCAGCAGCAAAAGTCGCTGCCGCTGCTCTAAAACAGCGTTAAAGAAAGCCAGTCGGCCTTTTCCGCGAGCGAGCGGATGCCGGGCTCGTTGGCACCGATGGCATCCACAAGCAGCTCGACACTCATCTTCTGCTTTTCTGCGTCCTCAGCCATTGCCCCAACCAGCTCAAACAACGCCGCTCGCGCCCCCGGCAGCCCAGCGCCCGTGCCGTCAACGGTGAAGGTGACACCCAGCGCACCGGTAGGCAGGTCCAGCTCAATGGCCTCCCCGCGTGGCTGACCGAAGGTCCAGTACTCGCCGATGCGCGGCATCTGGATCGGAGCAGGTTCGCCGCCCCGGATCTCAGGCAGCAGGAAGAACACTAACTGGCCGAAGTCGTTCGGCGGGACAGCGGGGGCCAGTTCCTCCCACTCCTGGTTTCTCGGGTCGCCCCCATCCGGGCGCAGGACCGGCAGCGTTTGGCCAGGCCGGTAATCCACCGGGGTGGAAGCCTCCAGGTAGACCGCGCAGCCCGGCATGCCCGAGCCGTTGATCTCCGGCGGGATGAACAGCGGCAACACGCCCGTGACCTCAGCGGCTGTCGCCGGGGGAATGCCATCCAGATCCGCCTGGCGGGCGACCGCAGCCATACCGACCAACCGGCCGCGAGCACGGTCGATCAGCTCACGCTCCTCCTCCGGCCCCAACACCGCGGTTGATACCCCTGCCAAATCAAGCGCTCGCACCAGAGCCGGCTCGATCTCGTCGGCCAAGTCCTCATAATGTTCCGGCACCACGCCGAGCCGCCGCCGGTCCAAAACAGTGTCTTCGACGGAGGGTGTGGGGGAGGGGGTGAAAAGAACGTCGATAAGCGTGCGAGCCTCGGGGACCCGCGTGAGCTGCGCAACAAGCTCTTCCCGTGCCGTGTGATCAAGCTCGGTCATGCTACAAACACTAGTATGTCGGGCCTGCGCGCTAAGCTAACCGGGATAGCACAATTCGCGAAAGGTCCGGCACATGGAATTCACTCCTTACGACATGCTGCTCGACGTCGGATGGATTTCTCTCCTCCTCATCGTTGGCAACGTCCTGCGCCAGCGAATCCGCATGCTCCAACAACTGCTGCTACCGGCCCCGATCACGGCCGGTCTACTCGGCTTGGTGCTCGGGCCGGAGGTGCTCGGGTGGATCAACTTCTCCGAGAACGTCGGCACCTACACCACTATCCTCATCGCGGTCGTGTTCGCGTCGATGGCGTACTCGATGGACCTCGGCGGGTCCGTGGCCAAAGGTGCGCGCAACATGTGGGCGTTTTCCACCACCATGTTCATGTTCCAGTGGGGCCTGTTCGTGCTGCTCGGCCTCTACCTGTTCAAGCCCGTGTTTGGCACCGAAGACTGGTTCGGCATGATGCTGCCTGTCGGCTTCGTCGGCGGCTTCGGCACCGCCGCGGCCGTCGGATCTTCGCTGGAAGACATCGGTGTGGAAGGCGCATCTTCGATCGGTTTCACTGCCGCGACCGTGGGTACGCTTGTCGCCATCGTCGGCGGTGTCATCGTGGCCAACTGGGGCATTCGCAAAGGCAAAACCACCGAGCTGCAGGGCGAACTGCCGGAAGACCTGCGCTCCGGCTACATCGAGAACGAAGACGACCGACCGTCCATCGGTAAGGCCACGACCAACCCGTCGTCGATTGAGCCGCTCGCGCTGCACGCCGGCTTCATCGTGTTCACAGTGCTCATTGCCTATGTGCTTAACGACGCAATTAAGGCCCAATGGCCCAACGTCTCCATTCCCTTGTTCGCCCTGTCGTTCGTCATCGGCTTGATTGGCCGCCTTGGCCTGCGCCTGGTGCGCCGCCCGAACTACCTGGACAAAGACACGGTCAGTGCGATCTCCGGTGCCGCAACCGACTACATGATCGCATTCGGTATCGCCTCCATCGTGCCCGCCGCGCTGGCGGACTACTGGCAGGCGCTCGTCCTACTGTTCGTCCTCGGTGTGGCGTTCTGCCTGTTCTACCTGCTGGTCATGTCGCCGCTCTTCTTCGGTGAGCACTGGATCGAGCGCGGTCTCTTCGGCTGGGGTTGGGCAACCGCCGCCGTGGCCACCGGTATCGCGCTGCTCAAGATGGTCGACCCGAAGCTGAGGTCCGGCACCCTGAACGAATACGGTGTGGCCTACGTGGGCTTCGGCCCCTTCGAAATCGGCATGACTATTCTCGCGCCGATCGCCGTCATCGCCTCCTTCACCGGGGCGTTCGGGTGGGTCGCCACCGCGATCGCCGCGGGCATCCTGATCATGAGTTTCGTGCTCAAGTGGGTGCCGGCAAAGAAGTACGCCGACGGCCAAGCAGGTGTGGGGTCGGGCGGCTCCGGCAGCACAAGGATCAAGAACGCCATTTAGCCCCCGCTTTTCGACGCTTTCGCCTCCACCCTCATCTGATAACCCTCCCCGTACTTCTTGAGGAGGGGCATCCGCAGCGACTCGAGGAACGCTTCGGGGAGAAGCTTCCTGATGCGCTCTTCGAGGTCATTTGCCCGTTCAGCATATTCGTCCTCCGGGTACCTGATGTAGGCAAGACCTGCCAGGATCGTTTCCATTTCATCCTCGCTGAAGATGAGGGGAGGGATAGCATCGACGCTTTTGAGCTGGTACCCGCCGTAGAATCCGGGGTGGCCCTCGACCTCGAATCCCAACGCGCCGAGTTCTGCGATGTACCTGCGCAGCGTGCGGTCGTTGACACCGATCCGCTCCGCAAGCTCGCTACCTGTGAATGTTTGCCCGGTTTGCAAAAGCGCGAGCAACATCGCGCCTCGTAGAAACGGTGGGCACTTCGGACGGCCTTCGAAGATCGATCCAACGTCCTTCGGTTCGGCCTTATTTGACATGGCCTGTTTCCCCCTCTTTTGTCTCCCACGATCTCTTCTTGTCCCCCACGATCCACACAGCCCCGCGACCGTGGTTGCCGCGATGAATCTGCCGTTAGGTTAGTTTGGTGGATATGTGCTCGCCAGCGGTTGTGGGCATGACTGACCGCATCGTTGGCGTTTTTATCTCTTGAGCAGCGATTTTGGTGCTGTTAGAACCAGGGTATGAAAGCCCTAGTTCTCGCTCATACGAAACTGCTGCTAGAACCCGAAAAACGGTCGCAATTAGGATATCGGTGACCGCATCGGCAGGAGCGCACATGTCTGCATGTAGGCGGAAAGGGCCAAAGGGGCGGGGCGTCGTCAAGCTTTTTTGCCTTGAGTGGAACAGACTCAACCTTGCGGGCGTTGAAGTGAGCGACCACCTAGCGTGGAGTTAGGAATTTAGAACAAAAGCATTCAGAAAGGAGCCCCTCGTGAGCTCATTCAATCCCACTACAAAGACGCAGGAAGCTCTCCAGCAGGCTCTGCAGACGGCTTCTGCCAACGGCAACCCGGATATCCGTCCAGCGCACTTGCTGCAGGCCATCCTCTCCCAGGAGGAGGGCATCGCCGCGCCGGTGCTGAAGGCAACCGGTGTCGACCCACAGACCGTGGTGAAGGAAGCCGCCGCCATTGTCGACGGCTACCCGAAGGCGGAGGGCCAGAACATGGCCAACCCGAACTTCAACCGCGACGGCCTCAACGCGCTGAACACTGCGCAGGAACTCGCCAGCGAGCTTGGCGACGAATACGTCTCCACCGAAGTCCTCCTCGCCGGCATCGCACGCGGTTCGGACGACGCCGCTGACCTGCTGAAGAAGCGGGGTGCGACGTACGAGACCATTAAGGGGGCGTTTCCGTCGGTACGCGGGCACCAGAAGGTGACCACGCAGGACCCGGAAGGCCAGTTCCAGGCGCTGGAGAAGTACTCGACCGACCTGACGGCGCGTGCCCGGGAGGGCAAGATCGACCCGGTCATCGGGCGCGATAGCGAGATCCGCCGCGTCGTCCAGGTGCTAAGCCGCCGGACGAAGAACAATCCGGTGCTGATTGGTGAGCCGGGCGTCGGTAAGACCGCGATCGTGGAGGGTCTCGCCCGCCGCATCGTCGCTGGTGACGTCCCGGAATCGCTGAAGGGCAAGGCGCTGATCAGCCTGGACCTGGGATCGATGGTCGCGGGAGCGAAGTTCCGCGGCGAGTTCGAGGAACGCCTGAAGGCTGTGCTGGATGAGATCAAGTCCTCCGACGGGGAGATCATCACCTTCATCGACGAGCTGCACACCATTGTCGGTGCCGGCGCGACCGGCGAGGGCTCGATGGACGCCGGCAACATGATCAAGCCGATGCTGGCCCGCGGCGAACTGCGCCTGGTCGGTGCGACCACCCTTGACGAGTACCGCAAGTACATCGAAAAGGACGCCGCCCTGGAGCGCCGCTTCCAGCAGGTGTACGTCGGTGAGCCGAGCGTGGAAGACACCATCGGCATCCTCCGCGGCCTGAAGGACCGCTACGAAGTGCACCACGGTGTTCGCATCCAGGACTCGGCGCTCGTCGCGGCGGCAAGCCTGTCCGACCGCTACATCACGAACCGCTTCCTGCCGGACAAGGCCATCGACCTGGTCGACGAGGCTGGCTCGCGCCTGCGCATGGAGATCGACTCCTCCCCGCAGGAGATCGACGAGCTGGAGCGCGTCGTCCGCCGTCTCGAGATCGAAGAGATCGCCCTAGAGAAGGAGTCCGACGCGGCTTCGCGCGAGCGTCTCGACGCCCTGCGCCAGGAACTCGCCGACCAGCGCGAAAAGCTCGGCGAAATGAAAGCCCGCTGGGAGAACGAGAAGAGCGAGATCGATAAGGTCCAGCACGCCAAGGAAGAGCTGGAAGATCTGCGCAACCAGTCCGAGATCGCTGAGCGCGACGGCGACTTCGCCAAGGTGTCGGAGCTCCGTTACGGTCGCATTCCGGAATTGGAGGCGCAGGTTGAGGCGGCGGAGGCGTCGGCAAGCGAGAAAACAATGCTCGCGGAAGAAGTCACGCCGGATGTCATCGCGGACGTTGTGTCCAGCTGGACGGGCATTCCCGCCGGCAAGATGATGGAAGGCGAGACCGAGAAGCTGCTGAACATGGAAAGTGTGCTCGGCGGGCGCGTCGTCGGGCAGCACGAGGCCGTCAACGCGGTGTCGGATGCTGTGCGCCGCTCGCGCGCCGGGATCGCGGACCCGAACCGCCCGATCGGTTCGTTCCTCTTCCTCGGCCCGACGGGCGTGGGCAAGACGGAGCTGGCGAAGTCGCTTGCGGAGTTCCTGTTCGACGACGAATCCGCCATGATCCGCATCGACATGTCCGAATACGGCGAGAAGCACTCCGTCGCGCGCCTCGTCGGTGCGCCCCCCGGATACGTCGGCTTCGACGCCGGCGGCCAGCTCACCGAAGCCGTGCGCCGTCGCCCGTACTCGCTCGTGCTTTTCGACGAAGTCGAGAAAGCCCACCCCGACGTCTTCGACGTGCTCCTGCAGGTCCTCGACGAAGGCAGGCTTACCGACGGACAAGGCCGCACCGTCGACTTCCGCAACACCGTCATCATCCTCACCTCCAACCTGGGTGCCGGCGGCACCCGGGACGAGATCATGGAGGCGGTCAAGCGGGCATTCAAGCCGGAGTTCATCAACCGCCTCGACGACGTGGTCGTGTTCGATCCGCTGACCCAGGACCAGCTGGTCGGCATCGTGGACATCCAGCTGCGTGGGTTGGCTGACCGGCTCGCGGAACGTCGCCTGGCGTTGGACGTCACCGACGCTGCCAAGCGCTGGCTTGCCGACCGCGGCTACGACCCCGCCTACGGCGCCCGCCCACTACGCCGCCTAATCCAGAAGGAAATCGGCGACAAGCTGGCCCGCGAGGTGCTGGCCGGCGAGATCCGCGACGGCGACACCGTGCTTGTGGAGGTCGGGCCGGACGCGGACACGCTGACCGTCACCGGCGGTGGGCAGGGCGCGGCTGACTCCGACACCGGCTCCGGGGTGGCTGACTCCGACGCCGGCTCCGGGGCGGCTGACTCCGACGCCGGCTCTGGGGTGGCTGACTAGCCGCGGCAGTCCCGCTCCCCCAACAGCCCCGCCGCAGGGCCAACCACCGTGATTGACTAGAACCAGACGACTAGAAAGCTCCGTTTCGGACTGAGTACCGGGCATCCTAGCTGTCTGGTTCTAGCTATTTGCCGGGTTGGCCGCCGGGTTGGCCCGTGCGGCGGCTGGCCCTCTCAATCGCGGTGCGCAGCGTCTCGATGCAGTACACGTGATTGGTCAGCAGCTCCCTGGGCGAAAACCGCACCACCTCGAGGCCCATGTTGATCAGCAGTTTCTGCCGTTTCAGTTCGCCGCGGCTGATGTCGTCGAGGGAGCCGTAGGTGACGCCGTCGTACTTCGCGTCTCCGTCGATCTCCACGGCCACGCTGTCACCGATCATCAGGTCAGGTTCGATGTACCGCCCACCGGGAAGCGGCAGCCGCGGGTGCATCCGGATGCCTTCAATCCCGGCTTCGATGAACAGCCCCTGCGCATATGGCTCGAACGGGGACAGCGCGCGCGGGCTGCTGAGCTCGATGCAGCGCCGAATCGTCGCGATCCCTTTGACGGGCCCCAGCTTTTCCGCTTCTCGACGCATCTTCCCAACCCCCCACCCCCTGTACTTCAACCAAGACATAGCCACCAGGCCTTCGACCAGCCCATACGTGGCGGCGATGTCGGCGGCGGTGCGGAATGGGGTGAGGGTGCGGGCGCCGTCGATAAGCGTGATCTCTTCAGGGCGCAGCTTCATGCGCCGACAACGTTGACCCTCTGGCATGGTCGTGCAGGGGTGGGAGCCGCGGGTCAGTTCGGCGGTTTCTGCTGATCGCGTGACCACCCACATGCTGTGAATGCGTGCGGCGGTGCGTCCGATCGCGACGGATTTTGCCACGCCGCGACCAGTGGCGATGGCAACCAGTCGAGCCCTCTCATGCGGGGCAAGCGACCGAAAATAGTCGCTTGCGACCGCCTGGGTTGGCGCCAGTTTGACCATTCGGCCGGTTGCGATTTCTGCCCAGACCGGGCTGCCCGCTTTGTGGCGCCGCAGATTGACCAATTCTTCCCCTGAGATCATGCCTCCACCCTTCCCTACCGTGTGGCGCGGCGCAGGTGCGGGCCTTTTCGGTTGTGGGATTCGGCCGGTTATCCACAGGCGGCCGAGTCGGCTGGTTGGCGAGCATGGCCTAGGCCGGTTTCTGACCTGAGATTTTGCGGGCACCTTGCCGGTTCCATCCGCACCGAAAAATCCGACGGCCGTGCCCCCGCTTCGGGTGGCCCCAGTTCCGGCGGTCCTGGTTCCTGCGGTCCCGCTTCCGGCGATTAGCTAGTCCCAAACAGCTAGTTCGTTGGTATTTCAGGGATGAACGGGGCGTTCTAGTCGTCTGGAACTAGCTAATCGCGGTTGGGGGCGCGGACGGGGTCCGGCGCGGGGCGCACGGGCGCGCAGCGGCGCAAGGGCGGCACCCGTACACCGCGCAGGGCGGCACCCGTACACCAAGCAGGGCGGCACCCGTACACCACGCGGGTCGGCAGCGGCGGGGCGGTAAGCTGGCGGCATGCAACCGCGCACGACAACGATCGTTACCCGGACGCCTCTGCCGGGGGTCGAGAACGAGGAACTTGCAGCTCACGACTTGGGCGGCGGGCATTTTGTGGTGGCGTCGGTCCCGTTCCTGGACACGAGCATCAACGTTGGCGACATCGTCGAGTGCGTCAAAGTCGGCGGCCGCCTCCACGTGAACCAGACGGTGGTCAAGGGCGGCGCGGAAACGGTGCGGATTCTCGTTCAGGAGCCGGGTCCGACGGATATTGCGGAGACTCTTCTGGCGTTTGGGTGCAGGGTTGAGGTTGGGCCTGGGGGGATGTTGGGGGCGTCGATAAGCGTGGATGCGCCGAGGGAAGGTATCCGTGAGTGGCTTGAGGGCTTGGAGGCGCAGGGCATCATCTCGCTTGCGTAGGTACTGTGGGGGCCATGAGCGTCTATGTGTCTTCCGATGACCTGCGTGAACAGATCCGAACTGGCGAAAAGCTCACTGTCCTTGCCGCGTTGTGGGATGCCCGTGAGGGCCATGCGTGGTCGAAATTTCAGTCTGAACACATTCCAACCGCTTTGTTTTGCGAGCCTTCTTTGCAGCTCGTAGGCATGCCTGGCTCGCAGGTGGGGCGTAACCCGCTGCCGACGTTGGACCGCATTGTTGAATCTTTCCGTGGGTGGGGGATTGAGCCCGGCCGTCCGGTGGTCATTTATGACACTGGTCAGGGCATTTTCGCTGCTCGCGCGTGGTGGACGCTGCGGTGGGCGGGCGTGGAGGATGTCCGCATTCTCGACGGCGGTTTCGCCGCGTGGCACGCGCTCGACTACGAAACGGTCGCCGGCCCCGGCCCCGTTGCTGTGCACACGGAGCAGGAGGTCAGGCCCGGGTCGCTGCCGACGGCGGGCATTGAGGATGTGCGCGGCTACAAGAGCACGCTTATCGACGCCCGTGAGCCGTCCCGCTTCCGCGGCCAACGCGAGCGGCTAGACCTGAAGTCCGGTCATATTCCGGGTGCGCGCAACCTGCCGGTCGATGAGCTTTTCGACGACTCCGGCAAGATCCTCAGCAACGACCACATCCTTGAGCAATTCGCCAAGTTGGGGATTACCCACGACACGGATCCCGCGTCGGCGATTGCCTACTCCGGGTCGGGCAACCACTCCGCCAAGCTGTTGGCCGCGATGGCGCACGCTGGGCTGCCGATCCTCACCCACTACATCGGTGGGTGGTCGCAATGGTCGGCCGATGCGGGCAACCCGGTTGAGCGTGAGGTGTAGCACGGGTGCCCGGGTGGCTTAGCGTTGCCGCTGGCCGCGTGGCTGCTTAACCAGTGCCCGCGGGGTAATGGTTAGCCCCTGCTACTAGAGTGCTTAACGATGGATTTCGCACTTCTCGCTATGGCCGTACTCGCCCTTGGAGGGGCGGGTGCTTTATGGCGCGCGGATTCTGCGAAGAAGAAGACCGCAAAGGCAGTGGAACCTGCAGAACCAGCGCCGGAGCCCGAGGCAGCTCCCGCCACCACGCGCTGGAAGTTGCCGAAGCTCGGCAAACCCGGCAGATCCGCAAAACCCGGCAAAACGGGCAAGCCAGATGAGCCGAGCGAGCCCGCCGACCCCGACGCCTCCGCGGAAGACCCCGCCAATCCGGAGAAAGCAAGGCCAAAGACCCCGAAGAGCCGTAAGGCTTGGCGTGAGTGGGCTGAGGAGAATGCTTTCACCTACGCGAAGGATGATGAGTTTTTGGCGGATGAGTGGACGCGGGGGGCGGCGTCGTCAGGCGTTGTGCTCAAGGATGTGCTGACCGGGACGCGTTTTGGGCATGAGACGCGCATTGCTGATATTGCCGGCACGCCTGTGGTGGCGATGGGGACGGGGATGGTGAGCGATGTTGTCGTCGATATGCGGCGTGGCGTCGAGGGGCCGGTCGAGGACTTGGTGGAGGTCGCTGAGCTGGAGGGTTTCACGGTGTTGGCGTCGGATGCGGGGCCGGTTGAGCGGATGATTGATATCCGTGTGCAAACTGCTGTGGAGATGCTTCCGGAGCAGGTCGCGGCGGTGTGGTTTGAGACTGAGTGGGTGATCGCGCAGCTGGATGAGCCTGAATGGGAGTCTGTGTTCGCCCCGCTCGCGCTGCTTGCAGATGCCGCGCGCACCCTCCCGCCGCAAACCTGGCCGACGCTGGAGGTGGCCAGCCCGTCGCGCGAGATGGGGGAGCCGCAGCTGCCCGCCGCGCAACCGCTGGAACCTGAGGAGCCGGTGCGGCCGCATGTGGTGCGGCCGGAGGAGCCCGTGGCAATGCCGACGCGTCTCACGGGCGGCGCGCGCGGCCCGATCGAGGACCATGAAGTGGGATCGGACGAGGTCAGCGCCATCGCGACGGGCGAACGCAGGCGCATGCTTAACGACGGCACACGCGTCACCCGCCGCCCCCACCCCCCTTCAATTTTCGGCGACGGCGCTGGTAGCGCCAGCGAGTCTGAGCGCTGAACAGCTACCCTGGGGAGCATGACTACTCCACAGCAGCCTGACGGCGCGGCTTCCGCGCGCGACTTCAACCCTTCGAACCCGACTGGCAAGCAGTACCCCGAGGGCACGCACCCGGGCATCAACCAGCGCGACAAGGCTCGTCTTGCGGAGCTGGTGAAAGAGCTCGCGGTCGTGCACGGGAAGGTGACGCTGAGTTCCGGCGCGGAGGCAGATTACTACGTTGACCTGCGCCGAGCGACGCTGCACCATGAGGCGAGCGCGCTGATCGGCAAGCTCATCCGCGAGATGACCTCTGACCTCGACTTCGATGCCGTCGGCGGCCTCACTCTCGGCGCGGACCCGGTCGCCACCGCGATCATGCACGCGGCCGGCCGGCGTATCGACGCCTTCGTTGTCCGCAAGGAAACCAAGAAGCACGGCATGCAGCGCCGCATCGAGGGCCCGTCCATCGAGGGCAAGCGCGTCCTGGTCGTCGAGGACACCACGACCACGGGCAACTCGCCGCTCACCGCGGTCGAAGCTTGCCGCGCCGAGGGTGCCGAGGTGGTTGCGGTGGCCACCGTCGTCGACCGAGCCACGGGTGCCGCCCAAGCGCTTAACGACGCCGGCCTTACCTACCGCCACCTCCTCGCCCTCGAAGACCTCGACCTTGGATAACCCCGAACCGCTTCACCCTGAACCGCTTCACCCCGAACCGCTTCACCCCGAACCGCTTCACCCCGAAACCGACTCGCAGGGCCGCGGCCCCACCGAGTGGCAAGAAGGCCGGCACGGGGTCGGGCCTTGGGAGGGCGATTGGCCCACTGATCCCCGCTACGACCGGGCTTTTCTGCAGGAAGGCGACCGCCGCAACGTCGTCGATGCTTACCGGTACTGGTCGCTCGATGCGATTCGGGAAGATCTGGATCGGCGCCGGCACCCGTTCCATGTTGCGATCGAGAACTTCGAGAACGATATGAACATCGGCACTGTCGTCCGCACGGCGAACGCTTTCATGGCAGAGGCAGTGCACATCGTGGGTCGTAAGCGGTGGAACCGGCGCGGGGCGATGGTGACCGACCGCTACCAGCACATCATCCACCATGAGACCATCGCTGACCTGCTGGAATGGTCTGCCGAGCGGGGCCTTGCCATCGTGGCTATCGATAACACCCCCGGCTGCGTACCCCTCGAGACTGCCGAGCTGCCGAGGGAGTGCGTCCTCCTGTTCGGCCAGGAAGGCCCCGGGGTGACTGCCGAGGCTCAGCAGGCGGCGGTAATGACGTGTTCGATTGCGCAGTTCGGGTCGACACGGTCAATCAACGCCGGGGTAGCGGCTGGTATTGCGATGCACGCGTGGATCCGTCAACACGCGGACCTCTCGCAGGCGTGGTGACGGCGGGGGTGACGGAGCTCGGCGTGGTGGCGAAGGTGCTCGGTGGTAGCGAAGGTTCGCGACGGGGCGAGCTGACCGGCGGGGCGAGCTGACCGACGGGGCGAGCTGACCGGCGGGCCATGGCGAGCGGCGCCCCGGTGCCGGGAGTAAGGCCGATAGTGCTACTTGGAACAGCAATCCATAACATCGAACGCATTTTCGTGCCGTGCACGCGGAAAGTAACTAGTGCCTCTCATGTAACAGCCGACCTGGTGCTTTCCGGGGTGGATTCAAACGGCACGAAAATAAGGTTCGGTTTATATGTGGAACCCCGGGCTTCGAGGTTGCCAACGGGTTGCATTGGCCTAATGGTGTAGAAATGACAGGTGGGACGTGTGAGGTTGAGTTCGGGATAGGCTCTACTGTGTCTGACCGAGCTGTCATGCCGAGCCAACGCGCCGAAACAGGCCGGTGCAACGCGCCGAACTGGGCCGGTGCAACGGGCCGAACCAGGCCGGTGCAACGCGCTGGATCGCAGCGCTCCGCGCCGCCTCCCCACGTTCCGCAAAAGATGATGGAAAATAACTTGAGGGAGAATGTAAAACCTAACGTAGGCGTCGAAAACTGCGATAATTGATACGGCATTACAACAGAACCATCAGGTGAGAGATTCGTGAGCAATGGGAATGCGGGCCCCGTGCCGGAGACGTGGGCGCATCGGGCGGATTTGGCGGAGATGGCGATTCAGGATCGTCACGCTTCGCGCCTGTGGGGTCTTCCCCGGACGAATCTGGCGGTGACGGCGTGGCCGCCGACAGCGCGGGAGAAAACGTTCGCGACGTGGCATTACTGGTGGCAGGCTCACTACTTGGACTGCTTGATCGATGCGGAGCAGCGCCGGTCGACGAAGGCCCGCCGCGCGGTGATTGTGCGGACGATGCGCGCGATTAGGATCCGCAACCGCGGCAACGTGAGCAAGAACCGCTACTACGACGACAAAGCCTGGCTCGCTTTGGCGCTCAACCGCGTGACAGACTCGCAGCAGGTCAGCCGTCCGAAGCAGCTGGTTGACTTGGAGTTCAACATCCTCGCCGGGCTGGATTCGTTGACTGGTGTGCTGCCGTGGCGCACAGACGAGAACTTCTTCAACGTGCCGGCGAATGGCCCGGCGGCGATCATGATGGCGCGCACGGGCAGGGTGGATAAAGCGCGCGAAGTTATGGACTGGATCTTCGCCAACTTGCACGCGGATAGCGGGCTAATCCAGGACGGTATTCGCTTGCTTGTCGACGGCCCCCGCCCCACCCCCATCACCTACACCTACAACCAAGGCACGGTCCTGGGCGCGGCGCTAGAGATCGCGCTGGCGTTGGAGGATCAGCCCGAAGCGCAGATGGAGTACATTGCGCAGATCCGCGCGCTGGTGCAGGCGATTGGGATGCACCTGGCAACGCCGGCGGGTGTGATCGACAATCCGGCAGACGGCGGGCCCGATGGAGCGGCGGCCGGCGACGGCGGCCTGTTCAAGGGCATTCTGGCCCGTTACCTGGCGGACGTGGCGGTCCGGTTGCCGGACGATCCGGCCAACGCTGCCACCGCGAAGGCCGCGGAACGGCTGGTCATGGCCAGTGCGGATGCGTTGTGGAAGAACCGTCTCGAGGTCGATGGTTTGCCGATTTTCCCGGCGCGTTGGACGCGGGGGGCGCGGTTGCCGCATAACTATGGGATGGGGCCGGCGTCGATAAGCGAGGCGGTGAGTGCGCCGCGCATTGCTGAACGTGATCTGTCGGTGCAGCTGTCTGGCTGGATGCTTCTGGAGGCCGCGGCGAAACTCGCGGCGAGGTGAAAGCTGCTGCGCCGGGGCTGCAACACGGGCATACTGGGGGTGAAAGACGCACGCGAGTGAAAAGGACTCCCCATGCCTATTGCAACCCCTGAGGTTTACAACCAGATGCTCGACACGGCCAAGCAGGGCGGCTTCGCCTTCCCGGCCATCAACTGCACGTCCTCGGAGACGATCAACGCTGCTCTGCGCGGTTTCGCGGAGGCAGAGTCGGACGGCATCATCCAGTTCTCCACTGGTGGCGCGGAGTTCGGTTCCGGCCAGTCGGTGAAGAACAAGGTCGCCGGCGCGAAGGCACTGGCTGCGTTCGCTCACGAGGTCGCGGAGCACTATGACATCAACGTGGCGCTGCACACCGACCACTGCCAGAAGGAAGTCCTGGACGAGTACGTGCGCCCGCTGATCGCGATTTCGCAGGAGCGCGTGGACGCTGGCGAGCTGCCGCTGTTCCAGTCCCACATGTGGGACGGCTCCGCTATCCCGATCGACGAGAACCTGGAGATTGCCCAGGAGCTGCTGGAGAAGGCTCACAAGGCGAACATCATCCTCGAGGTGGAGATCGGTGTCGTCGGCGGCGAGGAGGACGGCGTCCAGGCGAAGGCCGGCGCGAACCTGTACACCACGCGCGAGGACTTCGAGAAGACCATCGACGCGATCGGCACCGGCGAGAACGGCCGTTACCTGCTGGCTGCGACGTTCGGCAACGTGCACGGCGTGTACAAGCCGGGCAACGTGAAGCTCAAGCCGGAGGTGTTGGAGATGGGCCAGCAGGCCGCTGTGGAGAAGCTCGGCCTGTCCGCGGGTGACCAGCCGTTCGACTTTGTCTTCCACGGCGGCTCCGGTTCTGAGGCAGAGAAGATCGAGCAGGCTCTGTCTTACGGTGTGGTGAAGATGAACGTGGACACGGACACCCAGTACGCGTTCACCCGCCCGGTCGCGTCCCACATGTTCGAAAACTACGACGGTGTGCTGAAGATCGACGGTGAGGTGGGCAACAAGAAGGCCTACGACCCGCGTTCTTACATGAAGAAGGCCGAGCAGTCCATGGCTGACCGTGTTGTCGTGGCCTGCGAGAACCTGAAGTCTGTGGGTAAGACCGTGTCCAAGTAGGCACTGGTTTTTCTCCGTTGAGGGCCCCGGTTTGACTGGGGCCTTTACCATGTCTGTATGGAGAAAATGTCCACCCGTGAGCGCATCGTGGCCGTCGAGAATTCGATCGGTGCGCGGTTTCGGCGTGTGCGCCAGCGTCTGCTGGCGGCTATTCAGGTGGGCATTGCGGCCGGGTTGGCGTACTTCATCGCGCATGAGTGGGTGGGGCACCCCCAGCCATTCTTCGCGCCGATCTCCGTGGTCATCATCGTGGGCATCTCGGGTGGCGAGCGCATCAACCGCGCCTTCGACATGGCCCTCGGCTGCATCCTTGGCGTCCTGGTCGGCGATTTCCTCTTCGCCCCGCTGGGCACCGGCGGCTGGCAGATCGCGCTGGCTGTCGGGGTGTCGTTGCTGTTCGCGGGATTTTTCTCGAAGTCGGTGCTGGTGGCTAATCAGGTGGCCATCGGCTCGATCCTCATCGCCACAATCATGCCGCCCGACGCGGACGTCACCGGCATCGACCGCACGATCGACGCGTTCATCGGTTCCGCAGTCGGCCTCGCGGTGATTGCGCTTCTGCCATCAGCGCCGCTCGCGACAGCACGCCACGAAATCTCCAACGTTCTGCGCGTGCTCAGCAGTGTGCTTAACGACGTCTCCCACGCCCTCCTCACGCAAGACCCCACCCAAGTCGCCGAAGCCTTGTCGGCCATCCGCGGCACCCAGAACGACATTGAGGCGATCACGGCCGCCACGAAATCCGGCCGCGAATCTGCGCGGCTGTCGCCGTTTCTGTGGCGCTCCCGCCGGTACGTTGACGCGTTAGAGAAGATGGTCACGCCGACCGACAATGCGATCCGCACTACCCGCGTGCTGGCCCGCCGTGCCCTTGTCCTGGCCGAGGACAACGACCCCGTCTCCCCGAAACAGATCTGGCTGCTCGACCAGTTGTCCGCCGTCACTTTGGACCTGGCCGCCATCTTGGACGTTAACGCCAAGATCTCCCAGGCGCAAGGCGTGCCCGCGCTGACGAACCGGCTGCGCGACCTGGCTGCCGAAGCTGGCCTCGACGTTCTCGATCCATCCGCCCAGCCGCCGGCCGGGGTTTCAGAGAGCGTGTTCTCACCATCGGACGCGTCCACTCACACCCCGGCTGGTTCTTCTCCTGGCGACAGTGGTGACTCGTCACAATCCCGGCCAGCCCTGTCTGCGGCTGTCGTGCTGGCCCAGTCCCGCTCCCTGATCGTCGATATGCTGCAGATTTGCGGCTGGTCCCGCGAGTCCGCCATTGCCGTCCTGGCGCCGACGTCCGAGACCCCGGCGTACGAGCCGGATCTGCGCGAAGCCCCCAGACAGTCTGGTTCGGGTTCCGGGGCTGATGGTTCGGGGGACAAGGAGTAACCCGGATAGCTGCGCTCAGCACGGCCAGCCCGGTCAGCACAGCCAGACGCCTGCGAACCCCGCCGCTGTGGAATACTACTGGGCCGTTTCCGGAATACTGCTCAACTAAACCCGCAGGTCAAAAGCATGCGTCCCGGTGAATAAGCTCGAGCAGTATTCCAGCGCCCTGAAGGGGCGGGCTTCGGCGGTTCGGGATCTGAGCCTGGCGGTTCGGATAGCGCGAGCGACAAGGAATAACCCGAATTGTTGTGCCCAGCCTGGCTCAAGCATGGTTAGGGGCCGGCGCGCCCCGCGGTGATGGAATACTACTGGACCGTTTCCGGAATACTGCTCAACTAAACTTGCAGGTCAAAAGCATGCTTCCCGGTGAATAAGCTCGAGCAGTATTCCAGCCCGCGAAGGGGCAGGGTCGCGGGGCCGAGGCGGCGGGGCAGGCGAGCGCGGGGCAGCCGCCGGTGGGCGAGACGTGCGCGAGAAGGCCCAGGCACATAAACACGTGAAAGTGCCCCGGCCAAAGCCGGGGCACTTTCCAGAGAGGGAGGTTACTTAGCGCTTTGCGCTAAGTAACGTTTTAGCGCTGGTCCTCCGGGCGGATGTCGCGAGCGGTCTCGTCGACAACGTTGCCGTCGGTCTCGATGCGCTCCTTAGCAACGTCCTCGGAGACCTGGTGGGTCTCCTGAACGGTGTCCTTGTCCAGGGAAACCTTCTCGACCGGGACGGACTCCTTGGAGACGTTCACGCGGTCCTCGTGCAGGGTGACGGATGCTTCCTGCTCGCCGAGCTGGCCGTCGTAGTTAGCGCGGTCTGCCTCGGAGATCGGCTCGCGGGTAACGCGGACCTCTTCACGCTCAACCGGAACCTCAACGGTCTCGGTCTCGTGAACGACGTACTTGCGCAGGCGGACCTGGCCGGACTCGACGCGCTCCTTGTTAACGTTGAGCTGCTCCTCGGAACGAACGATGGAACCGTCGTTGTCTGCAGCAACGCCCTCGCGGTCAGCGAACTCAGCGCGGTCGCGGTCAGCAGCGTGCTCGCCGTAACCAGCACCAGCGCCTGCACCGGCAGCAGCGCCAGCAGCCGGAGCGCCGGTCTCGTACTGGGTGCGGTCCTCGACGCCCTCGAGACCGTAGTGGCGGTAGAAAGCCTCCTGGTCAGCGTTGGTCAGGTGGCCGTTCTCGTCCAGGTCCGGAGCGTCCTCGATGCGGTCCTTAGCAAAAGCCAGGTGCAGCTCGCCGTCCTGCAGGGAGTGGCCACGCAGCGGAACGATGGAGTCGCCGCCACCGAACAGGCCGTGGTTGACGGAGACGAAGTCCGGCTGGCCGGTGGTGTCGTTAACGTAAACGTCCTTTACGCCACCAACCTTGTCGCCATTAACGTCGAATGCGGTTGCGTTTGCAAGGTCTTCAATGCGGTTGTAGTCAGCCATGTTGGCGTGTTCTCCTTAAGCGGTTTGTTGGAATCGAACAACCACCAACGTAGCCATGGATCGCTGCGGCTGCATTGACGGACCCCCTCGGCACGGAGATCAACTGAAAGTTTGAGGGCACAGGTCACATAAACGGTTATTATGTCGCGCCACTAACCCTTACCTGCGGAAACCTGCAGGTGTGTACCCGGCAACATGGGTCGGATAGTCTCGCCTAGGTAACGAAATGGCTACGGCCTGCCCCCAAAGCCCGAAATGTGAGATAAATCACGTTTTGGCCGAGTCGGGCACTCGGGGGAATTCGGTGTCGTTTCACACGGAGGCCAAGCCCGCGCTAAACGCGCACTGCCTGAATATCCCTCAAGTGCCGGTAGAACGTTACGCGGTTCACCGCACGCGGAGCGGCCACGCCATCAACGGTCACAGAAATCGCAGGCCCCCCGGCCTGGAGCGCCCGCCCAGACAGAACGGTGGAGGGATCCGTGACCGACGGCGGCACGTCACGACGGAAACGGCGCCGAACTCCAGAAGCAGGCGTGGCCAGCTGGGCGGCAGCCAGGCCGGGGGCTCCAACCGTCGGCACCAAACGCGCGCCGTAAGGGCCGGGGACGCGCGCCGATGCAGACTCGTTGAAGAGCAGCACGTCTTGGTCGACTACGACCTCACCTATATATGGGCCTCCATCAACGCTGCCGATAACAGCAGACCCGGCGACGACGACACCGGAGTCAGTACGAATGCACGGCAGCGGCGCAACGCCGCCCAACACGGCCAACGACACAGCATCAGCAGTAGACAAATCAGACAGCCCCCACAGCACGGACGCCGGCGACCCCATATCAACGGGAACGTAGGCGACCTCGGCCCACATGTAGTCGGCCCGCATCATCCGGGTCAGCACCGCACCCAGGGCGGCGTCGGACCCGGAGACCACGACCCGCAGTCGCTCCGACGGCGACTGCCCGGCCAAAGCCGGCTCCCCCATATGCGGCACCGACGCCGAGGATGTGATCTCCGTCAGGGAAGGAACAGTACCCCCGGGCAAAAGCGATGCGGCTAAAGAGTCGAGGAAGGTGAGGTCGCGGCGGGTGGGGACGTCGTCAAGCGAATGGGTAGAAGCGCCTGGAACCGTGACCCCGGACGCGCACGCGCAATGAATCAGCCGCATGCGCATCACGCTACAATAACGCTGGAATTCGACGCGAACCAGCGCAAAGGAGCGATTCATGGCGGCCATCATCATTGTCGGCGCGCAGTGGGGCGATGAGGGCAAAGGTAAGGCCACGGACATCCTCGGCGGCAAGGTCGATTATGTGGTCAAGCCGAATGGCGGCAATAACGCTGGCCACACGGTGGTTGTCGGCGGCGAGAAGTATGAACTGAAGCTGCTGCCCGCCGGTGTGCTGTCGGAGAACGCGACTCCTGTGCTGGGCAATGGTGTGGTGGTCAACCTCGAGGCACTGTTCGAGGAGATCGACGGCCTGGAGGCCCGCGGCGCCAACGCCTCGCGCCTTAAGATCAGCTCGAATGCGCACCTGGTCACGCCGTATCACCAGACGCTCGACCGTGTGCAGGAGCGTTTCCTGGGCAAACGCGCGATCGGCACCACCGGCCGCGGCATCGGTCCGACGTACGCGGACAAGGTCGCGCGTGTGGGCATCCGCGTCCAGGATCTTTTCGACGAATCCATCCTCCGCCAGAAGATCGAGTCCGCCCTGGACGTGAAAAACCAGATGCTGGTGAAGATGTACAACCGCAAGGCCATCGAGGCCGACGCGATCATGGACTATTTCATGGGGTACGCCGAGCGCGTCAAGCCTATGGTGATCGATGCGGAGCGCACGCTTAACGACGCTCTGGCCCAAGGCCAGCACATCCTCATGGAGGGCGGCCAAGCCACCATGTTGGATGTGGACCACGGCACCTACCCGTTTGTGACCAGTTCGAACCCGACGGCGGGCGGCGCGTGCGTCGGCTCCGGCATCGGCCCGACGCAGATCACGGGCGTGCTGGGCATTGTCAAGGCCTACACCACGCGTGTGGGTGCGGGCCCGTTCCCGACGGAGCTCTTTGACAAGTGGGGAGACTACCTGCAGGAAGTCGGCGGCGAGGTCGGCGTGAACACCGGCCGGAAGCGCCGCTGCGGCTGGTACGACGCTGTGATTGCCCGCTACGCCGCGCGCGTCAACGGCTTCACTGATTACTTCCTGACCAAGCTGGACGTGCTCACCGGCATCGGCGAGATCCCGATCTGCGTCGCCTACGATGTCGACGGTGTCCGCCACGACCAAATGCCGCTGACCCAGTCGGAGTTCCACCACGCCGAGCCGATCTTCGAGACGATGCCCGCCTGGAACGAGGACATCACGGGCTGCCGCACGTTCGAGGAGTTGCCGCAGCGCGCCCAGGATTACGTCCTGCGTCTTGAGGAGCTTTCCGGTGCCCCGATGTCCTACATCGGCGTGGGCCCGGGACGCGACCAGACGATCGTGCGCAACGACATCATGGAGCGCTAAAACGGTCCATTGTGCCGAGTTGCGGGGCTGGAGTCACTGGGCTGCACTACGGCGGTGAGCCTGCTCGGAGATGTTTCGATGGGGGTGTAGCTAAACGCGGGACCCCGCTAGCAAATTACTTTCCAAAACAACGAAAATGGCGGTTCTGAAGCCTTAACCTTGGAACTGGAGGACAAGAATCAACCACGGAACTAGAGGATAAGAACCTGCTTGGAGGCAATGGATGAGTGGTGGGGACAAGCGGACCGTAGATGTTCGACCGGCGCTGGATAACGCTAAAGTCCAGGATAAGCCGGAATCGGAGGAAAACTTCGACCACGAGGCTATCGGGAAGGGCATTGTAGACGCGGTTTGGAACGAGAATTTCGGCACAGCAACAAAAGCTCAGTATGAACAGCTGCTCTTCCATCTTTTCGTGCAAAACGGCGAGAATATTCTGGGTGAAAGCGATTTCGCAATTGCGCAAAAACTTGGGTGTACTCCAGCCAAGGTTTCGGGTTTGCGGTACAGCCACTTTCAGCGGTTGACAAGAGGGGATAGCAGCGGCGACGCTGGTAATGGGCTTGTAAGGGAGTTGTCTCGACATGTCACTATTGATTTGGATACCGGGACGGACGAGGAGAAAACGACCCTTTATATACGGGAAAAGTACTGGCGGGACCTCTTCAAGGAAGAAGCCTACGGGGTAGGCACATTCACTGATACCTCGTTCAATCGAGAGCGGATTGTAGTGAGTACGGAGTCGCTACGGAAGAATTTCTGGTTGCTATTTTCGGAGCCCTCGAGCTGGCAAGTTGAAAACTGGAGCGAGAAATACGGTCCCGACCGTAAGACCTATAATGCGCGGATTGAAGAAGCCAAAAAGGCTCTTGAATCTCCCGGGGTTACTACGTTTATCAGTGTTGCAAGCTTGATGGCCGAATTTCGTTCGCTGGCTGGTTTGTAACCAAAGAAGCACAGAGATTCGGTAGCGCATGACTAAGAGTGGCCGGCGTAAGCACGCGGTTGAGCTCGGGATTTTACGCGTTGCCGCTTACACAGTCTGGTTCCACCACGCTGAGCCAATCTTTGAGACCATGCCCGCCAGGGACGAAAACATCACCGGCTGCCGCACGTTTGAGGAGTTGCCGCAGCGCGCCCAGGATTACGTCCTGCGTCTTGAAGAGCTTTCCAGCGCCCCGAAGCTCCATATCGACATGAGCCCAGGTTGGCACACTTCGGGCGGCGAAGACGACCCTGAAGTCAGGAGGGAATAACAATAACTTGACGAGGGCTAACCGATGAAAGCTTTCACTCGATTGATAAGTGCCTCCCCTCCAACCTTGAGCGCGTTTGCGGCCTCAGGGGTAATGGACCTGCGGGAGATATCATCCACGGTGGAGGACTGAAAGGGATCAACTTCAACCGCGGTGCGGTGCACAATCTCATGCCGGTACTCAGTGAGCTCAGTGACTGCAGCGGTGAACTCGGCGTACTGACCTTTGTTCATGAAAGTCTTCGGCTTTCCTAACCCCAACGAGGTGAAAAGCGTCGATATGCTCTTCAGACCCTGAAAATTGTCCCTAGAGAGTTCGCGCTCTAGAGAAGATGCTGCCAACAAGTGGTCTGACCCTGCGGCGAGTTCTTTGTTGGGGCTCTTAGCTGCATCGGTCACGAGCCGAGCCACGGTTAGCGGAATGTCTTTACGCACTTTTTCAGGAGGTTCGAGATAGCCGTAGAGATATGAAAGGAGAGACTCACGCTGAATATTCTTGCAAAGCAAATCTAGGCTCCCGACGGCCATAACCACGGATGAATTTGAAACATCGACGGCAAGAGCACGACGATCCTCGGAAAGTTCAGCTGCTAAACGGGACAAGTCTAGACTACGCGTAATGCCGTTAGCGAAAGTCGAGTTGTGCTTAGAAAGAGCTTTATCCGGATCATAAAACATTGAAGGCCGCCAAATTTAACTGGTCAGGTCAATGACTTTGTTGGCGAAGTCGGTAAAGATCGATTGGAATTGCTCGATCTTTTCTTTCTGCGTGTGAAGTGCAGCACCCCCGATTTTAAGGTCGTTGTCGGAAAGCACGTACACCGGTTTGCGCGCGGCCTGCGAGCTAGCGATCAAAGAATTGAAGTCGGGGATTTCGGCCAATCTCATACTTGCAGACGGCTTGTCGGCTGTTTTCTCCGGAATTAACCCATTCTTCCGCATTTCTGGGATGAAAATCTCGTCAACAGCCTCGTCCAAGTAGTGGAAGTACTGCTCAAAAGACCGCGAAGGCATTCCGTTGCGCAGACGGTACCGCTGAATCACGGTACCGAGGAACTTAGGAATTGTTGGCTCGAACTTGTAAAGAAGGTCTGGGTCATTGAACATTCCAAGTTGATTGACTTTGCGTGCCCAGTCCAACCAGTTCGGAATTGCCGTTGAAAGGCTCTTGATCGCCATAACAGAAAAAATGTCCGGAATTACAGGTACGATGAAGTGGTCTGCATTCAGGAAATTCACCTGGTTCAGAGCCCCCAAACTTGGGCTCATGTCTATCAGGATGTAGTCAGCGTCGTACTTGTCGGCCAGGAGCTCGTAAAGCGCTTTGAAGGATCCGGGCACGTTTTGCATTGCGGGAAGCATACCGCCGACACTCATTGCCGTCGCCAATTGAGTTTCCACCTCGGCCAGCTTAACGTTTCCCGGAAGCAGAAAGAGACCGTCGTTTCCAGCAACAGTGGGCAACTCTGGTGCTTCGATTTTGGTTCCAGTACTCTTCATTGCGGGAAGCAGGCTCGAGTATAGATTGACCGATTCAAAGCTTTGGTACGTCGCCGATATGAGATCCTCGCTCTCGGATTCGAGAGTCAGGCCGGATAGGTTGCACTGAGGATCGGCATCCACCAAAATAACCATTTTGCCCATCTCGGCTAATTTCCAGCCTAGATTGAAACAAGTGGTAGTTTTGCTTACTCCACCCTTGTTATTGAAAAGCGCAATTACCTGACAACTCAATTTCCCGTCTCCTGCCTGATCCAGTTTAGGTCCCTACGAAAAGTTATACACTGCCTAACCAGGAATTTTAGTTAAATCGACCTGATGCGGTGAACTGTTGGGCGGTTCAGACACTGCCTGCCCCCGCTCTGGACGTGTTAAACCGAGATCTTGTTTAGGCGCAGTCTGTTAAACGAGACGTTTGTGCTACTGGAATGATTGCCAAAAGCTTCCTGCCTGAACCGGTGGTGTTAAGTGCTCTGAGCCCCGTATCCTCACCCGCCAGCGATTCTCAAACTCGCGAGTGTAGCTGACGGCCGCCCCCGATCCAGTCGGAGCCGTTAGACGCGGCTACCAAGGGCGATAACGTTCCCGTTTTATCGACCAAGAACTAGTCGCTCACTACACCCAACGGCCTGAAGAAGCACCCCTTCAGACCGTCTTTCTTTTTCCTCCCAAGTTGTTGAGAATTGCTTGGGTATCGATGTCCCTTTCCAGCCCAAGTATGACTTAGGATATTTCGCGATGAGTACTGCGACACCAAACCCCAAGAACCAGCCGGATCCGGAGGAGACTTCTTCCGAGAAGTTCCCGGAGAATGCCTCGGAAAAAGAAACCGAAGCCACCGCCGGATCCGAGAAGAACTCGAATAAGAAACTGCCCTTGATCCTCGCCGCGTTGCTCGGCGTGGTGGCACTGATCTGCGCGATCGCTTTCATCCCATGGGGTGGAAGCGATAATGCGGAGGAGGCGTCGGAGACTTCGCAGTCTCAGTCGCAGGAGCCGACCAGCACCGCGCCTGAGGTGATCGAGGACGGTTACGTCGATGACTCCGGCCAGCAGGAAGAGGAGCTCACGCCGGTTCCGGAGAGCCACGAGGACATCGGTGAGATGGCGTTGCAGATGAGCATCGGTACCGCGCCGGTCGATCTGGTGGGCCTGACGGATGAGGGCGCGCTGATTCCGCCGGAGGATGTCAGTCGTCTCGGGTGGTATGCGTCGTCCGCGATTCCGGGTGATCCGGATGCGAAGGGTTCGACGGTGATCACCGGCCACGTCAACCACCAGACGCAGGGCCAGGGCTTCGCGTACAATTTCACGCAGCTTGCGGCGGGCGATGAGGTCTCGGTGCTTATCGACGGCACCACCCACACCTACCGCGTGACCAAACCCCCCTTCCGCGCCTCCAAGGAAGGGGCACTGCCTGAAGAGGTCAATGACTCGACGGGCGAGAACAAGCTTGTGTTGATCACCTGCGGCGGCGAATTCGTCGGCGGAACGCTTGGTTACGCGGACAACGTGTTCGTTGTTGCGGAACCAGTTTAGGTTGTACTCAGGTATTTTGTAGAAATCTCTGCGCTCGGCTTTACATATAATTAAAAGCTCGGTACGATTCTGAGCGTGCTCTGGCAACTATCTTAAGAATCTTTGATGGTGGCAGGCAATGTTCTAGACGTACCGATCACTCTTGTCGGTATCTCGATCAGAACGAATGACATATCGACTAATCAAGGAGTGATTAATGAACGCGCAGCGTAATCTCGTGGGCCGTGTTGGTCTGCGTGCAACCTTTACCGCGTTGGTGACGGTCTTCGCCGTTTTCTTGGCCGCAGCTCTCGGGGGCAACGCTGTTCCCGCTGCTAAGGCGCAAGATCATCCGCATGTGGAGAACCAGATGCCGCCGGAGTTCCACGTTTTCAAGCGCATTGTTTCCGCCAAGGATGAGAACGGCAAGGACAAGCTCACTCCGCAGGAGCTGGCTGACGCCAAAGCCCAGGCAGCGAAGCAGAAGTACCCGGTTAACGTCACGCTGGAGTTCCCGGCTGGCACCACCGAAGCCCAGATTAAGAAAGTCCTTGTGAACTTTAAGCCTGGTCAGCTTCCGGCGGTTGAGGGCAACACGGTGAAGCTTAGCGGCGACGTTCTTGGGAACTGGCACTCCGAATTCAGGGTCTCGAAGCTCCCAGTGGGCACCAAGGTGACCATCACCGAGGGTGAGAAACCGGCTCTGAAAGGCTTTGAGTACGGTACCGAAGAATTCATCTGGAACCTCGTTCTCGGTGCAAATAAGAGCAGTGGCCAAACCGCCTCGTTCACGATGAATAGCGCAATGGCATGCTACGTCGTTGTGCTCCAGAACCCGGTGGACAAGGTGAAGCCTGAAACGCCTGGCAAGGATAAGCCGGGCAAGAAGGAGGAGCCGAAGAAGCCCGCGGAGCCGAAGAAGCCCGCGGAGCCGGAGCAGCCGGGCAAGAAGGAGGAGCCGAAGGAAGAGCCGGAGACTCCCGAGGTGCCCGAGGAGCCTGCTAAGGAAGAGGAGCCGGAGACCCCGGAGAAGAAGGGTAGCTCCGACGAGAACAAGAACCTGTGGTGGCTGCTGCTCCTGATTCCGGTTATCCCGGGTCTCGTGTGGCTGTTCGACCAGATGCCGGGTCTGTCTTCTACCCCGACGCCGCTCACCCCGGGCAAGCCGGCCGAGAACCCTGAGCCAAAGCAGCCGGTTAACAACCCGCAGCCGGATCAGCCGGCCGACAAGCCTCAGGCTCCGGAGCAGCCTCAGGCGCCCGAGCGGCCGGTGAAGCCGAGTGCGCCGAGCGAGGTCCGCCAGCAGATTCAGTCCGTGCCGTCTGGTGCGACTGAGAAGGGTGACAACGTCGCCGACTTCATTGGCTAAAAGTTAGTCGCTAGCTGTAAGAGGCGGGCTGAAAGGAGAGAGATCCTTCAGCCCGTCTTTTGTTTTGCTCTAAAGGCCTCGACCCGCGCAGCGCTCGTATCTCTTTTAAGGTCCTTGCTGAGTGGGAATGTGCCGCGTCGTGAGTTGGCTCCGTTGTCCGTTGTAGCTTCTGGAGGGGTTGTTCAGGCCGACAAACCATACATGACGCAAACGCCAGAGACTGTCTCAGTCCGGGCTTGAAAGAAAAACTTTTCCCCCTCCACTTTACGTTCCACGGAAAGGGCTGTACGATCCTCAACGTGCTCTGTCAACTACCTTAAAAGGTGTTGGTAAAAGACGGGCAAGGTTCTTGGCGTACCGGTCACCCGAGTCGGTATGTCGATCAGAGCATAGGACATATCGACTATTAAAGGAGTGATCCATGGACACACAGCGAAGTCTCGTAGGCCCGAATGGCTTGCGTAAGACAATTATCGCGTTGGTGACCATTATCGCAGTAGCTTTGGCTGCGGCATTCGGTGGCATTACTGTGCCCACTGCTCACGCAAAGGTGCAAAAAGTCAATGTGACCAACATGACCGCCACGGGCGATGCTTATAATGAGGCTAATGAGCTAATTCCTGGGAAGAAGCTCCAGGTTGACCTCGATTTCGAGGCTGCTACTCAAGGAGGGTTCGACCCAGGTGACACCTTCTCGATCAATATGCCCGAGAGCTTTAATGTGGGCGGTTCAAACTTTGACCTGCTGAGTGGCGGAACAAAGGTCGGAACGTGCTCACCCGCTGGGAGCGTAGTAACTTGCACGATCACCGGAGATAATCTTGTGGGCAAATACGACATCAAAGGCAAGATGTCGTTCGCTGCGGTTGTGAAGGAAGATGTGTCTGATGTTTCCAACAAAGCAACCGTAAAGGTCGGAGAGGCCGGAGCTGAAACCCAGGTAACGTTTACCTACCGCAACTCGGGTGGTGACGTCGTGAATCCCCCGGGGGTCGCTCCGAAAAAACCGCGCCGCACAATCGCGTCAGTCGTGAAGAACCAGACGAAAAACGAGGTCCGGGTAGAAAACGGTAAAAAAGTTGTAGAGATTACGTGGGAAATCTGGGTACCCGGGGGAAAAATTCAAAACCTGGAGAAGTTCGAGCTTACGGATGTTCTGTCGGAGGAGACTGAGGGTACGCAAGGTGAATTCACTTACGGGTACGCGGAGCAAAGCTTTTGGGCCTACCAGGTCGCCGAGCAGCTCGATGACACCAGTTCCTACGTTAGGAACGAGGTTCCCTTCAAACTTGACAAGAACGCAAACAATAAAAGCGCAACAATCACGGTGACCCGCCCAGAGGGCGGCTGGAAGACCGAGGCCGACGGTGAGACCGTGCAGCCGGTTAGCATCGGGTACCGCACCCAGTACGTCGGTGACGAATTCCCCGCCGAAAAGTCTACCTTTGGTAATAAAGTCACTGTTCTCGGCGAGACTGCGGAAGACTCCTTTGAATACGTCCAGGTTAATAACGCCTCCATTGAAGGTGTTGATCGCGCGGGCTTTGAGTTGACCAAGAATGTCGTTAAGCAAGGAGATTGGTCAGGAGATTGCCCGACGCTCGATGATCAAGAGTACGAGGTAAAGATCAAGATTGATCTACCGCAATCATCGATCGGGAAGTTCGAGTTTACGGAAACCAAGGCGGAGAAGGGGGGAGATGCGACCGAGACCGAAACGGGGATTACCTACACTGAGAAGCTGAAGGACGGTCAAACAGTCAAGGCTTACGACGAGCTTCCCCAAGGATCCAAAGTGAGTTTCACAGAGGCTACCGCTACTGGAGAGGGCGTGAAGTTCGGTAAACCGAAATTCGCCTCGAACGGGACCGCACTTGACTCGAATGAGATCACTATTGAGGATGTTACGAAGAACGTTCCCGTCACTCTGACCAACCCGGTCGAGTGCACCCCGAAGACTGGTGAGCTCCACATCTTCAAGGAAGTCGTTTCCGCAGAGGGTAAGGGCAAGCTGTCCGACGAGGAGCTCGCGGCAGCTAGGAAACAGCTAGCCGACGATAAGGCTAACTTCTCGGTTACCGTCGATCTTCAATTCCCGGAAGACATCACGCAGGAGCAACTTGATCGCATCAAGATTAACGGTGCGGAAGCTAACCTGAAGCGAGGTGAAATCGAGCCGATCACGCTCGATATTGCTGACAATGGTGAGGTGAAGTTCTCGGATCTCCCAGAGGGTACCAAGGCAACCATCCGGGAGAACGAAGAAAGGCCGGCGGTTAAAGGTATCAAGTTCGGCAAGGAGAACTTGCTCAACTACCAAGTCGATGCCGAGCAGGAGACGAGGGACAAGATCGGAGAGAGCAGCGAAGAAATCAAACTTAATATCAAGGGCCAAGACTGCTACGAGATCGAGATCAAGAACCCGGTCGAGAAAGACAGGAGCGGCCTGTGGTGGCTGCTGCTCCTGATTCCGGTGATTCCGGGTCTGATCTGGCTGACTGGAAAGATCCCGGGCATGTCTTCCAACCCGACTCCGCCGAACACGCCGGTGCCGGGCGACAACCCTAAGCCGGGTCAACCGGGCGACAACCCCAAGCCAGGCCAGCCGGGCGACAAGCCTGATGCGCAGCAGCCTGGCACCCCGGAACAGCCGGGCCAGCCTGGTGCACCGGGTGAAGGCCGCCAGCCGATCCAGTCTGTGCCGTCTGGTGCGACTGAGAAGGGCGACGATGTCGCTGACTTCATCGGCTAAGAGCTAAACGCTCGCAAACAGAAAGCGGGTTGATGCAGATGCGCATCAGCCCGCTTTTTCATGCGCGAAAATCGAGTTGCGTGGCGCACCGCGAAAGCCATTGATGTCCATTCTCTCGGCGTTCTACCTGCAGGAAAATCGTGTTACGGCAGGTCAAACCGCGTAGTGGACCGGGTGGCTTAAGAAAGATAGTCTTCCTGAGAGGGATTAAGGTTTCATCCCGAGGTGGTCACTGCAGGGGGACAGCTCAACCAGTTCTCCCGGGTGTGAAGGTCTGACGTGTGAAGAAAGAGAACATGAAAAAGCAGGTAGTTTTCCTGACCGTGGTGGCCGCGTTCATTGCGCCCCTGTCTGTATCCCCGGCCCAGGCCCAGACTGATGTTCCGCAGCACATTCAGCGCACTGGCGAGCGTTTCAGTACCGACTACGATTTCCCGACGTTCAACTGGAGCGGTTGCCAGTGGGCCGTCCGCCAGACCGAAGGCAAGCTCGACTTCGGCGGACCGCAAGCCGAGGACCCCGCTGACAACCGCTCAAAATGGATCAACGGAGCAAAGGTTCTGCCCAACGGCGACCTGAAGATCCGTAACGAGGGAATCCGTGGCGCCGTGGAGATCAACGCCGTCGACTCCACCGGTTACGGCACCTACACCTTTGAGTACTCGGCAGATTTCAACCGGATGGATCCGCACAATGTGCTGGGCATCTTCCCGTATGACATGGCGGAGCTGGAGCTGAACACGTTCGAGGAGGTGCACGAGAACTCTCACGGGTCTACCGAGATCGATTTCATCGAGATCAGCCGGTGGGGCAAGGTTGAGCGTGCTCTTCCGCATGGTGGTGTGACTTACTACCCGGATACTCCTCAGAAGCCGGACCGTTTTAATCCCGCTGAGTTCGAGATCCCGGCCGGTCACCAGACTCTGCAGACGACTGCTGAGTGGGAGAAGGACTACCTGCGTGTGGTCACGAAGACGAAGCAGGGCCGCGTGCTTTCCGACGTCACCGCTACCCACCGCATCCCCCGCGACACCGGCACCCAGCAGCTGCGCATCAACTTGTGGACGACAAGCGCCAACAAGCGCGAGCACACGAATGCGCGTGCCGACGAAATCATCTTCCACGACTACAACTACTCCCCACACATCGGCGCCGCCGGTCGAGCACCCGCCGACAAGGGAGCGGTACCACCAGCCCCCGAGACCGACACCCCTGCATCGAAAAAGAACACCCCCGAGGTCGAGCCTGGGGCAATTCCGCCAGCACCTACGTCGAAGGAGGCGCCAAAGAACAACGGCACCCCGGAGGCTCAGCCCAGCTCCAGGCAGTCCGCCCCCGAAGTCAAGGATAAGCGGTCCAAGAAGGACAAGTCGGCCGAGAAGAGCAGGAACCGGAGCTCCGAGATGAGCAACGGCGAAAGCATTTTCGCACGCCTGTGGCGCAGCATCCGCAGCTTCTTCGGCTTCTAAGTCTGTTTAGGACTACTTGGGCCTAACTCTGCCTTGCGACAGGAAAAAGGAGCCGACCCCGGCGGGGTCGGCTCCTTTAGCGGTTCCTACCTCGGTGTATTAGTTCGCGTACACATCGAGTGACGCGGAGGCCTTATCGCCGCATTCGACAACCTATGCTCTTGCCTATGTATTAAGAGCGAGCTGGCTCAGTTCAGTCTTCACTCGCGCGGCGAAAACTGGGCAGCCCGCTTTCTCGAGTCCATCCGTAATGGAGCTTTGGAGACGTCCAGCCTTGGAAAAGTACTCCCTTTGCTCCCTAGTCGCCCGCCGGAAGCTGCCGGCATCCGAATCTGCAACCAAGACCAAGAATTCGTCTGGCGAAATAATCTCGTACGGCTCTGTTGCAGGATCGGTTGTAAAATCGCTGGGCGAATTGAAGGTCAATAGGTAGTCGGCCTCGCCGTATACGGCAGCGGCATGAACGTGAAAGTCCCCTTCGTCCGAGCCGGTGAATCCGTAGTCGCCGTCGGGGAAGGTCACTTTCTCGCCGATGACGTGTTCCATCATCTTGAAGCGCTTCTCCACTACCTCGCCTGCCATCTTAGGGAATCGCCGGCGCATGACCCTTACTGCCTCAGCTTGGATGTCCAGTGACCAGAAGAGACTGAACATACCCTCGTTGCATCGCTGAAGGTGAAAGAGCCAATCAGAAAGAGTCCTACTCGAAATCACATTGGCATCGATTAGGACCCTTTGCGTCACGGTTAACCCCCTCGCTTAGATCGGACTAAGTATCGGTACCTTAGTCGGCGAGCGGTCCGAAGTGTTCCAATTCGAACTGGCGCAGTTCATCGAATGCATCACTGCGCTTCTTGGCGCGGAGACGCTTGAGTTCAAGTACTTCATCGCGCCTGAAGCGGGTGTGTGTTCCGACCTTGAAGCTCTTGATCTTCCCTTCTTTAGCCCACTTCATAATCGTGGGGCGGGATACCCCGAGAATATCTGCAGCTGTACTGCTGGAAAGCTCATCTGGCATCCGGGTGATTGCTACTTCACCATTATGGATAAGAAAGTGGAGCGCCTCTAGAACCGTTTCTTGGACTTCCTTCGGGAGGGCGACTATCCCTCCATTCTCATTGCGCAGTGCTACCTCCGAGTTGTGCGGGATATCGAGCGATTGGAAAGCTTCTTGAACCTCGTCCGTCAGGGAGATCGAAGCTGTGCGTGCAATTGTGGCGGACATCTTTAATCCCTTTCGTTTTTGTTATTGGGCTAAGGGTACAAGCTTACACCTGCAACCGCAATGCCGCTTTCGTTTATATGTGAAATGCTGGGTTTTCGATGGTTGATCGAAAGCGGACATGCGCTTACATCTGGGTTATTGCGACGCGGCGACCGCGGCGTTGCATTCAACGACCTTTTTGCGTTCGCGGCCTTCGGCCTCGCCGAGGGCGCGCTCATGGGCGTCGAGGTTGTGCCAGTCCTCCCACGTGGTGGGGATGGATGCCCTTGGAGGCGAGGAGGTCCAGGGTGTCTTGGGGGTCGCGCTTGTCGGTCAACTCCAGGGAGCCGTTGCGGAAGTCTCCGATAAGCATTGTGGTGGTGTCTTTGGCGTCGGACTTGGTGTTGCCGATCAGCCCAACGGGGCCGCGCTTGATCCAGCCGGTGGCGTACAGGCCGGGGACGATGTCACTGCCGAAATTTGTGAGCACGTGGCCCTCGCCGTTGAGGATGACGGCCTAATAGTTGTCGGGGGGAAGCGGCGACGCTCACGAACTCGCCCCCAACCGCGGGCTCACACCCCAGATGGCTCTCGAGTTTTGGTGCTGGATACTGCGTTCGGGGCGCACCGGGTGGTTTTGGAAGGATGATCAGGCGGCGCTGCGCGAGACTGAACCGCTTGTCTGATATGATTAAAGCAATCGTTCAGCCCGCCTTCCTCGTTGGAAGAGTGGGCTGGATCTCTTTACAGGGCTCGACCTGGCTTGAAAAACATGACCGTTTAACTATCTAGTCGCAAGAGAAAGGGGGGGGTCACGTCACCGTGACCCCCGAAAGCCAGCTGCCGGGTGGCAACCCCCTAAATCTCGTACTCCGGGTGCGACGCGGTGACCATGTCGTTCCACTCGACGACCTTTTTGCGCTCGCGGCCTTCGGCCTCGCCGAGGGCGCGTTCGTGGGCGTCGAGGTTGTGCCAGCCCTCCCAGGTAGTGGGGTTGACGCCCTTGGAGGCGAGGAGGTCCAGGATGTCGTGGGGGTCGCGCTTGTCGGTCAACTCCAGGGTGCCGTTGCGGAAGTCGTCGATAAGCATTGTGGTGGTGTCTTTGGCGTCGGACTTGGTGTTGCCGATCAACCCGACGGGACCCCTCTTGAACCAGCCGGTGGCGGACGAATAGAGTGACTTCACCGCCCCGTCCCTGCATCAGTTGGTTCTGTTGCTTGATTGCGCGATCCCGCATATGAATCGTTTTTGGCGCAGCTGGCTAGAAACAACCTCTGCGTAGGACCGTCGAAGCATGCGGTTGGGAGAAAACCACTAACCACTAGCTCAGCGTTGATCAACAGCACACCCGGCGCTGATCAACGGTACTCACTGTCCACGCGACCGATTACTGAACTGGCGCGAGACGCGCTTACGAACCGGTTTCCGATCAGGATTTTGCAATCCCGTGCGCTCGTAAAAATCGCTGGGAAGAGGCTCGCCGGTTTGCTGACTCGCCTTAACCGCGAGCTTCGCCCACTCTCGCTGCCGATCTACCTTAGTCATTTTCGAAGTCATCATCGGCCTCCTTGTCGGTGCCCCCATTATCGTTGTTTGACCCGGCAATGGCTAGCTCCTGGATGATTTTCTTTTCCGTGCGCGTCGTCAGCGGGCTCTCGACCAAGATGTTCAGATGGAACATGCCTAGCTGGAACGATTGGTCATCTTTCTCGCGAATCAGGTCGGTTGCCCACGTGTAGCGTTTCCACCATTCGGCGCGAGCGTCGCTCACCGTCTTTTGGTGAATTGTCAAAATTAGTCCTAAGAAGCCCAGGAAAGCCACGAGCAGCTGTCCTGCCCGCAGCCAAATATCTATTTGGTCCACGTTTTACCCCCTGTTATCACTGACTTTAGCTGAGATCGGGTGGGCGCTGGACGGAAGAAAGTGGGGTCACGTCACGTGGCCCCACTGCAGAGAGTTGCGGTGTAGTCCCCTAAATCTCGTACTCTGGGTGCGACGCGGTGACCATGTCGTTCCATTCGACGACCTTTTTGCGCTCGCGGCCTTCGGCCTCGCCGAGGGCGCGCTCATGGGCGTCGAGGTTGTGCCAGCCCTCCCAGGTAGTGGGGTTGACGCCCTTGGAGGCGAGGAGGTCCAGGATGTCGTGGGGGTCGCGCTTGTCGGTCAACTCCAGGGTGCCGTTGCGGAAGTCGTCGATAAGCATTGTGGTGGTGTCTTTGGCGTCGGACTTGGTGTTGCCGATCAACCCGACGGGGCCGCGCTTGATCCAACCGGTGGCGTACAGGCCGGGGACAATGTCGCCGCCGAACTCGGTAAGCACGTGGCCCTCGTCGTTGGGGATGACGGCCTTGTAGTCATCGAAGGGGACACCGTTGACAGCGTCGGAACGGTAGCCGACCGCGCGGTAGACCGCCTGAACATCCCAGGTGGTGGTCTGGCCGGTGGTGGTCACGCCGCCGTTACCGTCGAGCTCCGTGCGCTCGGTGACAAAACCTGTGACCTTGCCGTTCTCACCGATGATCTCAACCGGGGACTCGAAGAAGTGGATGAACAGCTTGTGCGGGGCACCCTTCGGGTCGCGCATCGCGTAGCCCTCGAGGGTTTGGCAGATCAGGTCGACGGACTTGGAGTCGCGGCGGGCCTGCTCCGATGCTTCGTCGTAATCGATGTCCTCCGGGTCCACAATGACCTCGATGGTGGGGGAGTGGTCCAGCTCCTTGAGCTCCAGCGGGCTGAACTTCGCCTGCGCCGGGCCGCGGCGGCCGAAGATGTGAATCTCCTTCGCGGCTGACTTGCCCAAGTTCTCGTAGACGTTGTCGGGGATCTCGGTGACGTGGAGCTCATCAGCCGTCTTGGCCAGCACGCGCGCAATGTCGAGGGCCACGTTGCCCACGCCGACAACCGCGATCTTCTCAGCCGTCAGGTCCCAGTCGCGGGTGAAGCCCGGGTTGCCGTCGTAGAAGCCGACGAACTCGGCCGCGCCGTGGTGGCCGTCGAGCTCCGCGCCCGGGATGTTCAGGTCACGGTCGGCGACGGCGCCGGTGGCGAAGATGACGGCGTCGTAGTACTCCTGCAGCTCCTCAACAGTGATGTCGGTGCCCACGTCGACATTGCCCAGCAGGCGGATCTCCGGTTTGTCCATCACGTTGTGCAGGGACTTGATAATGCCCTTGATGCGCGGGTGGTCCGGCGCCACGCCGTAACGGATCAGGCCGAACGGTGCCGGCATGCGCTCAAAGATGTCCACCTTCACGTCCACGCCGGACTGGGCGAGGTCAGACTTGATCAGCAGGTCGGAGGCGTAGATACCGGCCGGGCCGGAGCCGACGACGGCGACGCGGAGGGAATCCTGGGGAGTGCTCATAGAAACTGCTGTGTCCTTCTCGTGGGTGATAGCGACTGATTAGTTATTAGTACCTGCCAGTGTAGCGGTTTGGCCAATAATACATAGACCGCTCGTTCTATTACATTCGTACTGAGTGGTGCGGGGGAGGGGAGCGTCGAAAAGCGAAGCACGTCGGGCACGTGGTGCGCGCAAGTGAATAGCTGGTGAACGCTGAGTGTGAATCGCGCTTCACCTGCAGATTTTCTCCTGCAAGCGTCTCGCGCCGTCGCTACACTGGTGGCGTATGTCGCGCGCGGCTTTGACTGCGCGACAGCACACACCACACGTTAATTGTGCATAACCACTCGCGAAAGGATCCCCATGGCTAACAGGTCCGTATTGATCACCACGGTAGGCCGCACCTTCGACGGCATCGACGTAGATGCGCTGGCTCAGGAATCCAACCTGAACCTCGTGCGCCTAGGCGAGCAGGAAGCTGACGTTTCTGCCATCGTGTCCGCAGACCTGCTGTCCGCAGGCGACTCCCTGATCGCCGGCACCGGCGACTACAACTTCGACGCTGATGCCGCATCCGCGCTGGGCGTTCCGGTGCTCGTTGTCGCTGCCGCTGAGGATGTCGCAGAGCTGGCAAAGCAGCGCATCGAAGAGCTCGGTGCCACCGTTGCCGCCGTGGTGACCGATGTGGACGCTGCCGCCATCAACACCGCGCTGACCACCGAGGCAGAGCAGGTCATGTCCGCAGCCGTCTTTGAGAACTGGTTGATCAACCGTGCCAAGGAGAAGCGCTCCCACATCGTTCTGCCGGAGGGTGAGGATGACCGCATTCTGGAGGCCGCGAACCAGCTGCTCGCCCAGGACGTCGCCGACATCACCATCCTGGGCGACAGCGACGACATTCTCCGCCGCGCCGACAACAAGGGCCTGAACCTGTCCAAGGCGAACATCATCGACCACCTCAACTCTGAGCTGCTGGAAGAGTTCGCCGCTGACTTCGCCGAGCTGCGCAAGAAGAAGGGCATCTCCGTCGAGGAGGCCCGGGAGACCATGAAGGACATCTCCTACTTTGCCACCATGATGGTCCACAAGGGCCTGGCAGACGGCATGGTCTCCGGTGCCGCCCACACCACTGCGCACACCATCAAGCCGTCCTTCCAGATCATCAAGACCGCCCCGGGCGCGACCGTGGTGTCCTCGATCTTCCTCATGGTCATGCGCGGCCGCCTGTGGGCATTCGGCGACTGCGCGGTGAACCCAAACCCGACTGCTGAGCAGATCGGCGAGATCGCAGCAGTCTCCGCACAGACCGCCGCCCAGTTCGGCATCGACCCGAAGGTTGCCGTGCTGTCCTACTCCACCGGCACCTCCGGCTCCGGCCCGGACGTCGACCGCGCTGTGGAGGCCACCGCGAAGGCGAAGGAGCTCGCTCCGGAGGTGGCCATCGACGGCCCGCTGCAGTTCGACGCCGCATGCGACCCGGGTGTGGGCAAGAAGAAGGCACCGGACTCCCCGGTTGCCGGCGAAGCCAACGTGTTCATCTTCCCGGACCTTGAGGCAGGCAACGCCGGTTACAAGATCGCCCAGCGTACCGCCGGTGCGCTCGCTGTCGGTCCGATCCTGCAGGGCCTGAACAAGCCGGTCAACGACCTCTCCCGCGGCGCGACTGTCCCGGACATTGTCAACACCGTCGCAATCACCGCTATCCAGGCACAAGGAGCACACTAAAACATGGCATACGTTCTCGTTCTCAACTCCGGGTCCTCCTCAATCAAATTCCAGATCGTCGACCCGACCGCCTCCGCCGCGGACACCCCCTTCGTCTCCGGCTTGGTCGAGCAGATCGGTGAAGACAACGGCCGCATCAAGATCAAGATCGAGGGCCGCGAGGTCGCATCCAGCATGCCGATCCGCGACCACCGCGGCGGCCTGCAGCTGGCCATCGCCATGCTGGACGCCAACGGCGCCGGCCCGACCCAGGTGGAGATCATCGCCGTGGGTCACCGCATCGTGCACGGCGGCCAGACCTTCAGCGCGCCCGTGCTTATCGACGACACTGTGGTCGAGCAAATCCGCGAACTCATCCCGCTGGCCCCACTGCACAACCCGGCCAACATCGACGGCGTCGAGGTGGCGCGTGCGCTGCTGCCGAACATCCCGCACATCGGTGTCTTCGACACCGGCTTCTTCAACAACCTGCCGGCTAACGCCGCCACCTACGCCATTGACTCTGAGGTGGCCAAGGAGCAGAAGATCCGCCGCTACGGTTTCCACGGCACCTCGCACGAATTCATCTCATCCCAGGTACCGGACCTGATCGGCTCCACGTTGGAGGAGACCAACCAGATCGTGCTACACCTGGGCAACGGCGCGTCTGTCTCCGCTGTGCGCGGCGGCCAGCCGATTGACACCACCATGGGCCTCACCCCGCTCGAGGGCCTGGTCATGGGTACCCGCTCCGGTGACATCGACCCGGGCGTGATCTTCCACCTCTACCGCCAGGCCGGCATGAGCATCGACGAGATTGACAACCTGCTCAACCGCCGCTCCGGCGTGAAGGGCATCTCCGGTGTCAACGACTTCCGCGAGCTGCACACCATGATCGAGGAAGGCTCCGCTGAGGCCAAGCTGGCTTACGACGTGTACATCCACCGTCTGCGCCGCTATATCGGTGCCTACATGATCGCCCTGGGTCGCGTCGACGCCATCACCTTCACCGCTGGTGTCGGCGAGAATGACTCCCAGGCTCGCGCTGACGCGCTGGCGAACCTCGAGGGCTTCGGCGTGAAGCTGGATGAGGCGAAGAACGCTGAGCGCGGTGGTGCCCGCATCATCTCCACGGACGACTCCGCTACCAAGGTGCTCGTCGTTCCCACCAACGAGGAGTTGGCCATCGCCCAGAAGTCCGCGCAGATCGCGCAGGCCTCCTAAGCGCTTAAGCCGCACGTTCCCGGCTGCGGTAGCTGCATCCGGGAGCGACAAAACCCACGGCGGGCAGTTCATGCGAACTGCTGTCAGCCGTGGGTTTTGTCGTGCTCTTCAGTTGTGCGGATCTGTCTCCGCGTCAGCTTCACTGACGGCGAAGAGGAGGTCGCCCGGCATCGGCATGGGCTGCATGGCGCGTAGTTGCGCGAAGTCCATGGACAGGGGCTGGGGCGCGATCACCGACCACAGGAACTGGTCTGCGGTTGGATCTTCTCCGCTATCAGTGTGAGCTCTTCAGGAGAGGCCGTGCTTGTTCAGGCCGGATTTGACCACGGTACGCATCAGGGCGAGGTTGGTCTGGTCCGAGAACGCGGCCACGTATACGAAGAGGTTGTTGTCCAGCATCTTGATCAGGTGGAACTGGTCATCCAGGGTCAGCAGCATGTCCTGCAGGCTGGTACGCGAGATGGAAAGTGCGTCCATTGCCTTGAACTTGGACTTGACCATCTCGGAGTTGTAGGCCGCCGCGACGTCCAGGTCGAAGTTGGGGTAGCGGGAGTTGGTGGCCAGGGACATACCGGTGTCCAGGTCGACGATGGAGGCGCCGATGAAGCCGCCGAGATCATTGGAGATCTCTGTGAGGTAGTTGTTCAGAGTTTCTTGGTGGGACATGTCTGTCTTTCCTATCTGGTTGTACTTGTGCGATTACCAGTGCCAAAATAGCACTCGAATTTCCACATCAAGCAATGTAGTCGATTTACTTTCTGTAGAGTACATTAATATCAGGAAACATTGGAGTGTCGCCCAGGAAAACCGAAGATGTGTGGTAAGTGGCTTGCTTCGGCGGAACGCGACAGCTGACATTGAATTGGAAGAATGGAGACAATGCCGTGGAAGAGTACGCAGGCATTCACCGCCGTCAAACAGATGGCAGTGACCGGCCGCGACGCGCTACCAAGGTAGAAGAACCCTGGGAAAAAGAAGCGTTGGTCGGCTCCTTTGTCGACCATGAGGTCGTCTTTTTGGGCCCCGTGGGGGTAGGAAAGACGACGGCGATTTCGACGCTGTCCACGCTCGCGCCGGTCCAAACAGAGGTGTACGCCGCAACGGCGGATGACTTTTACGTGCATGCCAAGACGACGACAACTGTCGGCATCGACTACGGCATGTGGCACCGCCCCGACGGACGCACCATTGGCCTTTACGGCACCCCCGGGCAGGAACGCTTCCATGCGGCTCGCGGCCCGGCGACAAACCCGGAGGCTGGGCTGGTGCTCTGGCTCTTCGGCTACGAACACTTGCTGGAGGACCAGGTAAGGGAATGGATCATGGCCATCCATGATCTGGACGCGTTCGACCGCGTTGTCGTCGCCGTGAACTTCCAGCAACCAGGCCAGCCGGATGCGGTGGCGGCCCTGCGCCTGCTCATTCCGGATTACGGCTTCCCCGATGTGCCGATCATGTCCGCAGACCCCAGGAAACCCGCAGATGTTAGTGCGGTTGTTGATGCAGCTTTGAAACGAGTGGTGAACTAATCATGACTATTATCCAGCGATACACCCCCTACTTCGTGCCCGCCGAGTCGGATTCCATGAGCGAGTTGAGCCCTGACCAGTACCCAGAGGTGAACACCGGCGTGAATGATTACCTGAACTCCGACGCTGACGCCGATGCGTCGGATCCCGACGAGTGGTATACCCAGATCGGCCGCCACCGCCGTGTGCGCGGCACCGACTTCTCCACGAGCGACCTAGCCAAGGCATGTCTACCGCTGATGTCGAACCTGCGCAATGAGGTGCCGGGTGTGCACTCGGTGGTCCTCGGCACCGGTGACGGTCTGCACGTGTGCTCCATCGGGTTGAAGGACGGTATTGATGCCTCGCGCATTACCGCGCTCAACTCGTCGATGTTCGGTGTCGCCGCTGCGCAAGCGAAGGTCATTGACCCCGTGCTGGGTGATGAGCACAGCACCAGCGTGCTCGTTGAGCTCCCCGGTGAAAACCTCATGGCGCTGGTGAAGATCGAGCACGAGCCGATCGGCCACCTTGTCATGGGCATCTTCGCCAACGACACCCAGTTGGGCATGCTCACTCACCACGCGCACAACTTCGGCAAGCGCTTGAGCGAGTGGCTCAGCGAGAGCTAACCCGACTCTAGAACTCCCTAGCACCCCTAAAACCGGCTAAAACCAGGTCACCGGCCGCACCTTGTTCGCCGTGTCCACCAGGGCGTACCGGTGGCGGGCGAACGGGGCGCGCCGGGCTTGCTGGCGCAGGGTGATGGCCAGGCCGCGGCGGAGGCCGTGGATGGTGAAGTCATACTCGAACAGCTGGTTGCGCGATGCCGCCTCGAGGGCGTCCTGCTCGATGAGGTAGGTCAGGCCTGCGCGCAGCACAGCGATTTTGATCTGCAGTAGACGCGGCTCATTGGTGGGGATCTCCTCCAGGCGCCGCGCCGCGCGACGGATGCGCGACTCCGTCAGGTCCCCGCTGACCAGGTACAAAATGGTGGTCAGTTTGGCCATCCGGTGGTGGCGCGAGGACATGGGCACTTTGTCCAGGGCGGCCACGGCCATCTCCACCTCGCCTTCAAAGATGAGCTGGCGCGCCAGCCCGAAAGCCGAGGACACTGTCGTCTGGTTCGCCGCCCACACCAGGGCATACAGGCGCATCGCGTTGAGCCGGAGTGTCTCCGGTTTTTGCGACATGTGCGACCAGTTCGGCGTGAGGAAGCCTTCCTTCTCCAGCCGGACAAAGTAGGAGTTCGGCAACTCGCCTAAGTCGGACCGGATGGAGGCGAGGTGGCGGGACAAGGTGGCGTCGATAAGCTTTTGCTGTTGCAGGCCCGCCTCTTGCAATAACAGCTCGTCGACGGCGGCGAGCGCGAGTTTGGGGGCGGCCTCGCCCGGCACAATGTCGAGGACTTGCGCGAAGTCGCGCTGCGCCGCCACGAAGTCGCCGTGGACGAGTTCGGTAACGCCGCTGTACCAGTGGAAACGCCAGTCTTCGCGCAGTCGCTCGTCGAGTTGGCTGAGCCAGTGGCGCGCCTGCGTGGTCAGCCCCAGGTCGAGCATCGCGCGGACGACGCCGAAGGGGATCTCTGCGGAGTGCTCATACTCTGGGGTTTGCATCGCTTGGCGCAGTGTCTCCAGGGTTTCCTGCGGTTCGGCGTACGAAGAACCGGTCAGCATGCCCGCACCGACATCGCTGCGGTCGATCAGGGGTGTGGGCAGCGCGGAAACCACTTCGGATGGGGTGATTTCGGCGGTGCGGTCGATGCCGTCGATAAGCTGATCGGTGCGGAAGACGAGGTGCTTGGTGCCGAATGTCGTACGCTGCGGCGAGAACAGCGAGTGCTGCTGCGGGAAGTAGAGGCCGTCGCGCACGGCAAGCACCTCGCGCAACACGCCGAGGAGCTGAACCTGCAGCTCACCCACGCTGGAGAATCGCTGCGCCGGGTCGGGGTCGCAGCAGCGGACGAGTAGGCGGTAGAGCGAAATGTGGCGGCGCAGCGTCGGCGATTGCGTCGGGGTGGGCAGCTCCATCGAAAGCACGCCGTTTTCCTTCGGCAGGTCCAGAATGAGCGCGGCGAGGGTGCGGCCGATGGTGAAAATATCACTGGCGATGCTCGGGCCCTCGCTAGCCACCTCCGGCGCCTGGTAGCCCTTCGTGCCGTAAATGTAGCCGTACGCGCCGATGCCGCTGACCGCGCCCAGATCAATCAGTTTCACCTGGTCCTCGGCCACAATGATGTTGTCCGGCTTGAGGTCGTTGTACACCACCCCGCGCGCGTGCAGGTACCCCAGCGCCGGCAGCACCTCCAGGATGTACGCGATAGCCAGGTCGATCGGCAGGAGGTGATTGCGCTGCTCATTGCGCCTTTCGCGTAACGACGGCCCACCCACAAACTCCATCACAATGAACCCGCCAGGAACACGCGGATCGTCGATGAAGTTGAAAATTTTCACAATCCCCGGGTGCGTGATGTCCGCCAGGAATTCCCGCTCCGCCGCGGCCGCAGCCGTCTCGTCGACGCTCTTTTCCGCCTGCATGCCCTTGAGCACGACCACGCGGCCGGCGACATGGTGGTCCAGCGCCAGGTAAATCCACCCCATGCCGCCGTGGGCGATCACGCCCTGAATCTCGTACTGGCCGGCCACGACGTCGCCGGGGTGCAGTTGCGGCTCCGGGATGCCCTTCTTGATCACCGACGGCGTGGGATCCTTCATCGCGTCCTTCGGGTCCGTCGGCGGGATCCACGGCAGCTCCACCATGCCGTCGGCCACGGTGCGGCCCTTGCGCTTGGTGGCGCGGCGTTCCTTGAACGTCTCCAGCGCCTGCCGGCGCGACCGTTCCGACGTGCTCTTCTGCAGCTCCTGCAGCTGCTCGGCTGTCAGACCGTGCAGCCCACTGGGGCCGGTACTGCCCGAATCGGTGAAGCTCGGGCCGGACACCTCCGCGGTGGCGGCTGAAGGGGCCGGGTCGGTCGCCCCGCTATCGCCGCTGCGCAGCTTATCCAGGTCCTTGAGCAGGCCTTCGAACTCGCCGGTGCCGCTGTAGGGATCGAAGTCATCGCCCCACTCGTCGTCACCGTCGTCGGCGAAGGGGTCGTAAGCGACAGCGCTGGTGCCTTCAGCATCGTCGGGGTCGGAGTCCTCGTCGGCGAACGGATCGAAGGCGACGCCCTCGGTGGCCTCCGGCTCATCAGCAACCGGGTCGAACTTCACCGCGTGGGTCTTTGAAGCAGATAGTGGTTCGGGCCCGTCCTGCGCGGGCTCGTTTTCCGGCTCGCGGGGGTGCTCGGTCCGGATATCGATGTCCACCTCCGGTGTCCACGCAGTCGAGGCGCGCTCGGTCGGCTCAGTTGGCTCGGGGGCGTCGGAGGGGTGGCGGGTGTCAGTCATTGTCAACCTCCGGATCCTCCGGGCGGTATTGCGGGGCGGGGGCGGACCGGTTGGCTAGGTGGGGGCCGAGCCAGTCTTGGAAGATGCGGTTCCACGTGCCGTCGTCACGCACGCGCTTTAACGTGGAATTGACCTGGCGCGTCAGCCCGTCGTAGCCCTTGGGGATGCCGATGGCGTACTGCTGCTCCGCCACAGCCTCACCGGTGACCAGTGTCAGCGGGTCTTGCGCGGCCGCACCGGCAAGGATGGTCTCGTCACCGAGGATGACCCCGGTCTGATACTGCTGCATGGCCATCAGGCAGTCGGTCCAGGTGCGGGTGCGCAGAACTTCCTGCTCGGGGAAGGTGGCGCGCGCCATGTCGATGACGTTGGAACCGTCAGCAACGCACACGCGCTCATCGCCGACATCATCCACGGACTCGATCCCGGAGGCGGCGGGCACAAGCATGCGTACCGACGAATCCAGGTACGGCACCGAGAAATCCACCTTCTCCACCCGCTCCGGCGTGATGGACATGGTGCGGATCACCATGTCCACCTGGCCGCCCTGCAGAGCTTCAGTGCGCATCGTGGAATCAACGAAGCGGAAATCGACCTTGTCCGGGTCACCGAAAATGTCGCGGGCGATCTCGCGGGCCAAGTCGACCTCGAAGCCGCGCAGCTCACCAGTCGCATTGTCGCGGAAGCTGAGCAGGTACTGCGACTGGTCCACGCCCACGATGACGCGGCCCCGGTTGATGATCCCCGGCACGCGCTCCTCCGGCGTCTTATCATCCGGGCGTAGCGAGCCCTCCCACTCGAACGTCGTCCTCGACCCCTCCGGCTCGAGACCGGGGATGTCCAGCTCCGCGCCGGGCGGCAGCGGGACATCGTCATGAATCGTATCCGGCGCCGGAAGCGGCGGCGGTGGGGGAGCCGGGGTGCACGCAGTGAGCGCGCCCAGCGCGGCGAGCACTGAGACACTGAAGACCTTCCGCGCGCCCATCACATGTACTCCTGCATCCGGGGACGGATACCGAACCACATCGCAACGACAGCCCCGAGCACCAGCATCATCACACCCGGCGCCACGGCGCGCGAGGCAGACAGGCCGTCATTGATGTGCTCGCGGAGATCCGCGCGGGAGGAGGAGATGAGGCCGGTCAAGGAGTCGTCGAGAAGCGAAAAAGCGCTCGCGGCACTGTCCTCGTCGCCCGTCTGCGCCGCAATGTCCACCGCCCGCTCATAATCGCCCGACTGGAGCGCATTCATCATGCGGGTGTGCGCCAAGCGCCACGCGCTGAGCGCCGTGCGGGCCGTGTCGACGTCGCCGGCGTTGTCCCGGTTCTCGATCGCGTCGAGCGCGCTACCGACCTCATTCACCGTCTCCGTGATCGGCGCGCCCTCCGAGGACCGGCGCGTCAACAGCGTCAACGTCTCATCCGTGCGAGTCTCCCGGGCGGCGATGCGCGCGCCGGTGAGTTGCTCGAAGGGGCCAGCCGCGGCCTGGAACTCGCGCGTGCCGGCGTGCCACGCGGCGATGTTGGAAATGCCCACCCACACGACCGCGACCAGCAGCAACGCCGTAGCAACGAGGAAACCGCGGTTGAGGCGGCGGCGGAACATCCTCCACAGCGCCCACTGTGCGGCCAGCAGCGCCAACACGGCGAGGACGAGGCCGGACAGCGGGCCGAACTGGGGCGTGGACAACCGCTTCATCTCGCCGCTGAGCTGCGCGCGGGTGAGCTGCAGGATCTGCTCGGCGCTGACCAGCATGTCCTCGCGCATCATCGTGCTGGCCTGCGTCATGTAGGCCACGCCGAGCGGGTTCCCGGTGCGCTGGTTCGCCTGGGCGCGCTCCATCAGGCCTGTGTATTGGGGCAAAAGGCGCTGGATTTCGCGGACGTGCTTTTGCACCTCGGTACTGTCGTCCACGCGCGTGTCCACGCTGCCGCGTAGCACGTCATCGGCCGCGATGACTGCCTCATCAATCGCCGCCATGTAGGCGCGGTGCGACTCGGTGTCCTGCAGTCCCGGCTGCACAAACGACGTGGTGGCTAGCGTGTCCGCCTGGCTCAAATTCGTGTACAGGATGTGGGCGGAATTGCTCATCGGCTCCGTCGCTGTGAGCATCCCGTCGAGCGCGGACTCGCGGTTCGCACTCGACTGGCTCATCAAGTAACCGGTGCCCAGCAGCAGGAGTGTCAGCGCCACCATCATCGCGATCAGGCGGCCCAGCGTGGTGAACAAGAACCCCCACACTTCCGCGACCCAGCGGCCAGTACCGCCCAAGGAGTCATAGATCTTGTCCCGGAAGCCGCTAAAGCCATTGCGCTGCGGGGCCTCCTCCAGCGAATCGAGCCACGCGTCCTCATTCTGCTCCGGCAGCGCGGGCTGCTTGCGGCTTTTGCGGGGAGTGAAGCGGGGCAGGCGGCGCTTTTCGGATTTGTCGGCGTTTTCGGGTTTGTCGGCGTTTTCGGGCAGCGCGATCTCGGCCTGGTCAGCGGACTCCGCTGCGGCGTCTGGTCGCTCCCGTACTGCCATTGCCCTAGAATAGCGCCCCGCCTGCCCCCACGGCGGCAACCACACTGGTGGCATCTGGTTACACTGGGCCGCATGGAAGGCGACGGAAACGGATGGGTCGAGGGTCCCGGCGGTAAGCCGGTATGGGGCAAGCACGGTGCGGCGGGCCTGTTCCTCCGCGCCGGAAACACGGTGCTGCTGCAGCACCGCGCGCACTGGGTTGCCGACGGCGGCACATGGGCCCTACCCGGCGGCGCCCGCGACTCCCACGAGACCGTCGAGGAGGCGGCGCTTCGCGAAACGGTGGAGGAATGCGGCGTGGACACCTCGCTCATTGAGGTCGATCAAGCCATCGTCACCGCCGGCGAAGACCCCGGCTGGACCTACACGACGGTGCTGGCCCACACCACCACCGGCGAACCAATTCCCCTGGTCCCCAACGCGGAATCTATGGAATTACGTTGGGTTCCGCTGAATAAAATCCGTCAGTTTCCGCTTCACGCGGGGTTCGAGTCGTCGTTAAGCGTGCTTTTATGGCACGCTAATGCGCATGATTGAAGTCACTCACCTGACTAAAGAATACGGTCAGGTCCGTGCGGTCGATGACCTCACGTTCACAGTTGAACCGGGCGTGGTCACCGGCTTCCTAGGGCCGAACGGCGCAGGTAAATCCACCACCATGCGCATGATTCTCGGGCTGGATGAGCCGACGTCGGGCACCGCGCTTATCGACGGCACACCCTACCGCTCCCTCACCAACCCCCTGCGCCAGGTGGGTGCGCTGCTGGACGCCAAGGCGATCCACCCGAACCGCTCGGCGCGCAATTCGCTGCTGTGGCAGGCGCAGGCATCGGGGATTCCTGCCTCGCGCGTCGACGAGGTGTTGGACTTAGTTGGCCTGACCAGCGTCGCCGGGAAGAAGGCCGGTGGGTTCTCGCTGGGTATGGGCCAGCGGCTCGGCATCGCCGCGGCGATGCTCGGCGACCCCGAATACCTCATTCTTGATGAGCCCGTCAACGGCCTCGACCCCGAAGGCATCCGCTGGGTCCGTGAACTGCTGCGCCGCTTCGCCGCCGAAGGACGCACCGTGCTCGTGTCCTCGCACCTGCTGGCCGAGATGGCGCAGACCGCAGACCATCTTGTGGTGATCGGCAAGGGGCGCCTGGTCGCCTCCGGCTCGGTCAATGACTTCATCAAGGAAAACTCCGCCGTCACCACCGTCGTCCGCTCCCCGCACCTGGCTGAGTTCGCCGCCGCCCTGACAGCTGAGGGCATCCAGGTCCAGGAGACCGCCGACATCGACGGCCGCCCCGCATTGGAAATCCCTGGCCGATCCTCCGAGGACGTGGGCCAATTCGCCTTCTCCGTCGGCGTGATGCTCTCCGAACTTTCCGAGCGCCGCGCCTCCCTCGAAGACGCCTACATCAGCCGCACCGAAGGAGCAGTGGAGTACCAGGCGGCGCCGGAGGCAGTTGATCCTGTTGCTGGCGCGCGGGACGCCGGTGGCGCGCGCGGTTCACGTGGTGCGGGTGGTGCCCGGAGTGACCGCGGCGTGAGTGAACGCGGCGCGGCCGGTGCCCGGAGTGACCGCGGGGTCGCTGACCGCGGGGTGAGTGATCGCGGCGCGGGTGCTCGCGGTGGCGCTGCCTCCCAGTCGCGGTCCGGCCAGCGGCCGGCCCCCGCCCGGGGTGCTGCCCCGTCCCAGTCCCGGTCGGGACAGCGCCCGGCTGCGCCTTCGCGGCCCCAGCAAGTGATGCCGTCGCAGCCCCCGCAACCGACGCGGCGTGCACCGCAGGACCGACCTAACCGAGGAGGCAGCCACCGTGCTTAACACCATGCTTTCGGAGTGGACAAAGCTCCGCACCACCGCTTCCTTCTGGTGGACCTCTGGACTGGCGCTGTTTTTCTCAGTGGGTTGGGCCGTTTTGATGGCCAGCCTGGATGATCCAGAGATGCCGGCATACGGTGGCGCGACCGCCATCATGGGGTTCAACACCTTTGGTCTGATGACGCTACTGATCCAGGCGATCATGGTGGTCACCACCGAATACCGCTTCAAAGTGAACTCCACAAACTACACCCTCACGCCGAAGCGGTGGCAGGTCGCCCTGTCGAAGCTCATCGTGTATGGCGGTTTCGCAGCGCTGTTCTCGCTGGTGACGATCCTGCTGTGCTTCATCGTCGGCGACCTGATCATCGCCGAACCGATTAAGTGGTGGGACAACCCGTTCACGCTCCGGTCCATGTGGGTGATCCCGCTGACCACTTTCATGGCGGTGATGCTGGTTCAGGGAATCGGCTGGATCGTGCGCGCCACTGCCGGTGCGGTGGCCATTTATCTCGGTTGGCAGCTGGTGTTCGAACCCTCGCTGGCCATCATTCCGAGGATCGGTCGCACCATCCAGACCTACGCCCCGTTCATGAACCTGCAGTTCTTCCAGTCGAACGTCAACAACCCGGGCCCCGATCCACTCGACCCGGCCGCCGCTCTTCCGCTGTGGCAGTCATTCCTGCTGTTCGCAGTGTGGGTGGTTGTTCTCTACGTGATCGGGCTGATTCTTTTGGAGAAGCGCGACGCGTAACCCTCTCGCTCTACTGCGGGTGCTCGCCTTCCCGGAGGGCCGGTCCTGAAATTGGGCCGGCTTTTGCGCTTTGGTGCCGTTTGCACGGGCGCCCCGGCTTCGCAGGTGGTCGGCACCCTCCCTTCTACATTTTTAGTATGGCCTTCTGCGTCATTCGGGGAAATCTGACCTGCGGAAACGTCTTGGCTGAGGTGCAAAAGGCCATACTAAAAATCTATCCCGACGGAGCCACCGCGAAACCGTCCGCCGAACTAGGCCGCTGGGCCCTCCACCGCGCCCGCTATCCGCCATTGGCCAAGTGGCCATGGGGCCCGTGCCCGCGGGCCCTTCCGCAACTGGGCCCATGGCCGCGTTCCGACCGGCGCGCTTCCACCCGCCGCTGTCAACCCCTCGGTCCACTGCAGTGCGCATAACCGGCCGCAAGCCGGGAAAAGATCCACAGGCCGGTGGTGACGCGTCCTCAAAAACGGGGGTTGTCCACAGGGTGGAAGCCACGCCATGGACGGCAGGTCAGATTCGGTGCACCGTAGCGGTATGCACGCAGACTTGCCTATGCTCAACCAGCTGCTCGTCCCCATTGGTCACAAGATTCCGCCGGCTTTGCAGGCCCGTTTTGACTCGGGGGATCTCTACCGCCTCGCCAGCCGCCGGGCAGTGCGCACTCAGACCCTGCGCAACCTTAAAGAGCACCAGCGCCGCATCCTTTTCGCTTTGGCGGTGGGGCAATCGGCTCGGTCGTCGTATTTGATTGGCGGGTCGGCGGCGGCCCTCCATGGCATGTGGCTGTTGCAGAACAACAGGGCGCGGGTGGAATTGGCCACGCGTAGCGGGAAACTCCCGGCGCGAAGCCAGTGGCCGCCTGGCAGCGAGTTCCGGAAGGTTAGGACGAGTCCGGACGGCATTGTCACGCTACTCGGTGTTGATCTTCTGGATCCGGTGTCGACCTGGCTGGATATTGCGTGCACCCAGGGTTTTGAAGCCGGTTTGGTCGCCGCTGACTACCTCCTGGCCTGCGGTCTCGAAAGCGTCGAGCTGATGGACAAGATTGTCGAGGCTGGCCCGTGCCGGGGCATTGGTTACGCGCGGGAGAGCCTTGAGCATGCGATCGACAACTCCCAATCTGCTGGTGAGAGCTTCGCCCGCGCCCTTCTCATTCAGGCTGGTATTGGCCCGCTGACCCCTCAGGCGCAGGTGCTTGCGCCGTATAGTGTGGATCTGCTGATTGGTGATTGGCTCATCGTTGAGGTGGACGGCGACATTAAGTACAGCGAGGACCCGGTCACGGCGACGGATCGTGAGCGCACCCGCCAGAAGCGCATCGAGCGGCTCGGTTACCGTTTCTTGCGCTATAAGCCGACGGAGATCGAAGCGGATCCGGCAGGTTTCATCGCGGAGGTGCGTCGTGCTCTTGCGCAGGTCGCTTAGCCGCCTATTGCAGCGCGGACGTCAGCTTCATTACGTTGTCGATGTAGCGGCGCGACCACGGCCGTTTCTTCCATTCTTCCAGCGTGAGCTGCCGCGACACGGACAGATACGCCGAGGCGAGGTCGCACAGGTCTGTGATCAGCGGGCCTTGCAGGATGAACAGGCTGTTTTCGTAGTTAAGGGAGAAGGAGCGCATGTCCATGTTGGACGATCCCATGATGGCAATCTCATTCAGGTGCGCGGCATCGGGTGCCCGCTGCACATTTCCGCTTGTTGACGCTTCCGCACCCGCACCCCCCTCATGCCCCGCATGGTCGGTACCATCTGCCGCGGCGTGGGCCTCGACCGATGCGCCGCGCGGCAGGTCCGCAGCTTCGGTGGGAGTTTTGGCGACATCCCCGGCTCCTGCACCGGTCGCCGCTGGTTCGCCCGCGTCCGGATCAGTCAGCGCGACAGGGTCCGCGATGGCGAACTTGGTGTGCAGCACATAGGGGGCGGGGAACTGCCAGATGTGCACGCCGGCTTCGAGGAGTTGCTGGTAGTAGGCGGATTGAGCGTGGTTGACCATGAACTGGTCGGCTTTTTCGCCGACGAGGAGGTCGACGCGCACACCGCGGTAGCAGGCCGTGGTGATGGCTTCGAGCATGGAATCGTCGGGCACGAAGTAGGGGGAGCAGAGAATGAGCCGGTGGCGGGCGTGGTGGATCAACGTGTTGAACATCCGCAGGTTCGGTTCGGTGGTGTAGCCGGGGCCGGAGGGGATGAGCTGCAGGACGTTCTGGTCTTCGAGGGTGGCGGGGTCCGGGTCGTGCGGGGCGGAGATCTCGAGGATCTCGCCGGCCTCGGTGTACCAGTCGACGGCGAACATCGATTCCAGCGAGGCGACGATCGGCCCGGTGAGCTCCACAAACGCGTCGACCCATTGGCGGCCGTTCTTGACGTGGCCGGGCATGAGGTAGGTCCGGTCGATGAGGTTGAACGACCCCATGAACGCGACTTGATCGTCAATGACCATGAGTTTGCGGTGGTTGCGCAGGTCGGGCCGACGGAATTTGCCGCGCAGCGGTTGCAGCGGCAGCATCATGTGCCACTCGATCCCGGCCTCCGTCATGCGCCGTTTGAACGTGCGGAAGTTGGGGTACTTCTGGGAGCCGATATGGTCGAAAAGAACGCGGACTTTCACGCCGCGCGCGACGGCCCGTTCCATCGCCTCCCACACTTGCCCGGTCGTTTTGTCCCAGGCCATGGCGTAAATCTCGACGTGCACGTGCGAGGTCGCCTCGTCGATCGCCGACGCCAGCCGCCGCATCGTCGCCGAATAGTCGGACCAGAGGTGTTTCACGTGCCCGTCCAGCGCCGGGAATCCCGTCAGGGTCCGGTTGAGGTGCGCCATCGTCGCCACCTCGCCGGATACTGATGCGGCGGAGGGATAGTCGGGGAAGGAGGTGTGGACGTCGTTAAGCATCGCGTTGGCCTCCCGCTGAATGCGGTGGCGCCGCCGCGACAGAAATGTCGAGCCGAGGAAGAAATAAATCGGCAACCCAAGGAACGGAATGAGCAGGATGACTAGCAGCCATGCGTTCGCGCTGGACGGTTTGCGGTTTTCGGGGATGACGCCGATGACGGCGAATTTGATGGTGTAGTCAATCACCATCAGCACGAGTTGCCAGGTGGCGAGGCTCATCGGACCTCGTCCAACTGCTGGCGCGTCAGGTCGTAGTCCACGACGACGGGGGCGTGGTCGCTCGCGCCCTTGCCCTCACGCTCCTGCGTATCGACGAATCCCTCACCCGAAAGCCCCGACAACTGGAAATCAATGAGCATCCCCTCGCCCTTGTGGAAGCGCATGCCCTTGTAGTCCCAGTAGGAGTAGGGCTCGGGGTGGGTGGCCTGGTTCAGGCCGGCTTCGAGCAGGGCTTCGAAAGCGGCGCGTTCCGGCTCGGTGACGTGGGTTTTGCCCTCAAAGAAGGCGCGGTCCCAGACATCTTTGTCGGTCGGGGCGATGTTGTAGTCGCCGCAGAAGACCTGGGGCGTGGCAGGGTTGATCTGCTCGGCGAGGCGCCAGAGGAACTCGAGTTTGTAGTCGTAGTGGCGGTCGCCGATCTCGCGGCCGTTGGGGACGTAGAGGCTCCAGACCTCGACGCCGCCGCAGGTTGCGGACACGGCGCGGGCCTCCCGGTCCTGCGGCGCCTCGGGGTCTTTGGCAAAGCCGGGCTGGCCGTCAAACCCGTCGCGCACGTTCTCGAGCCCGACGCGCGAGATGATCGCCACGCCGTTCCACTGGTGGTAGCCGACGTGAGCGACCTCGTACCCAGCGGCCTCAAACGCCGAGTAGGGGAACTTGTCGTCGGAGCACTTCGTTTCCTGCATGGCCAGGACGTCGACATCGTTGCGCTCCAAAAAGGCGACGGCTCGGTCCACGCGGGTGCGTACCGAGTTGATGTTCCAGGTAGCTATTCGCATGCGATCTACCCTAGCCGGGCGTAGCGGTGGCGGTGGTGCTCGGTGAAGCCCAGCTTGTCGTAAAGGCCGATGCCGGCGTCGTTGGTCGCCAGGACTTGCAGGTACGCCGCGTCCGCCCCGCGCTGCGTACCCCATTCGAGCATCCGTTGGCCAAGCAGCGTGCCCAGCCCCCGCCGGCGGTGGCCCGGTGCGACCTCGACTGCGGAGTACCCGAGCCAGGCGCGGCCATCATCGGACTCGGTGATCGTGCCGCGGGTGACGGCGACGACTCCGCCGCGGTTGTCGAGGAGGGAGCCGAACCCCATCTCTCCCTCAATCTCTTCCCGCAATTCTGCCAAGGCTTCCGGCGGTAGCGGCTGGCCGCGGAAGTGGTACATCGACAGCCAGTCGTCGGTGGGGTGGGGGTCGAGGCGGAAGGTGAACCCGCTGCCCAGCGCACCAGCTTCCTCCCCGTCTTCGCCGCCGAGTTCGCGCGTCATCGTGATGATCTCCGGCCCGAGCTCCCAGCCCGCACCACCCGAACCAGCCTCGCGGGCGACCAAGTCCGCCGCCGGCTTGCCGATCCGCTCCGGAATCAACAACTGCACCGGCATCCCCCGCTCGGCATAAAACGCCGAGATCGCCTCCAGCGGAACCGGTTGAAAACCGGCCGAATGCCCGATTGGGGTGGCCGAGTTGGAGCGTTCGGCGATGGAGGAACCGGAGCGGGTGAGCCAGCCGTCGATAAGCATGCGCTCTTGGCCGGGGAACGCGCGGGCGTACGCGGTTTCCACGGCGCGAATGTCGGAATTGCGGATGCGGCTCGGGTTGAGACGGCGCATGACCAGGATGTCCTCGGCCGGGATGGTCAGCGCCTCCGCCTCCGACGGCAACCCGCCGACTTTCTGCGGGCGGATGACCAGCGGGTCGAGCGCCTCGATGTGGCCGATGACGTCCGTGGCGTGGTTGCCGAAGCGGCGGCGCACCACCACCCGGTCGCCCGCCTTGAGTGGATCAGCGCGGAACACTAGTGCTCTTCTAGTGCCCGAACGGGTCCTCGTCGGTGCCCGGCAGCCAGGTGTTGCCGGCCTCAGTCCACCCGTTCGCCTTCACCGCGCGCTTCGCCTCGCGCTTGTAGCGGCCGGTGAGAACGTCCAGGTAAACGTACCCGTCGAGGTGGCCGACCTCATGCTGCAGGCAGCGCGCGAAGAAACCGGTGCCCTCGACCTCGACCGGGTCGCCGTTCTCGTCGAGGCCGGTCACCTTCGCCCACTCGGCGCGTGCCGTCGGGAAAGACTCGCCGGGGACGGAGAGGCAGCCTTCGTCGTCTTCGCCGTCGTCACGCGGCATGGTGCGCGGGATCTCGCTGGTTTCCAGCACCGGATTGATCACCGTGCCGCGGCGCATCACCTCACCGTCCGGGCAGTGGTACACGAACAGGCGCTTGCCCACGCCGATCTGGTTCGCGGCCAGCCCCACACCGTTGGCTGCGTCCATCGTCTCGTGCATGTCGGCGATGAGCTCGCGCAGCTCCGCGACCGGCTCCGTCACAGGCTCGGTCGGCGTGTGCAGGACGGGGTCGCCGTGAATCACAATCGGTCGGATCATGGCTGTCAGTATAGTTTCGCGCATGGACCCCTCCGACGTGACCATCCTCGACTTCGCCGCCCGCGCCCCGCGCAGCCTCGGCGCGCGCGAAGAAGCAATCCGCGTTGAGCTGGGCATGTCGCCGTTCAGGTACTACCAGAAGCTCAACTCGCTTATCGACGACCCCGCCGCCCTCTCCCACAACCCCCAACTCATCCGAAGACTCCAGAGGCTGCGCGATGCCCGCACCCTTGGACGTGACGCGGGGTAGGACGTGACGCGGGGTAGGGGTGGCCCTTTTTGCCGGGGTTCTTTGAGATTTCCCGGTGTTTTTCAGAAAACTTGACAATTTCTCAGCCGAGCCATTGACTGAAAATGCGCTGACCAGTAGTTTTGGTTCTGAATGGAAATCCAGTTTGTCAACTTTTCTGCAGGGGGTGCTTTGGATGGCGGCGCGTCGCAAACCTTTCGACACAAACGAGTCAATTAGAGTTACCGGTGTGACTCATGTGAACTCTGGTAACCCTGGCCCCACCCATCGTTTTTCAGACCGTTACTCGGACCGGTACGACGAGGTTTCTGACGGCTCCTTCGACGAAGCCTACGAAGAGTACTACGACGCCCCTGTCGATTCCACCGCCCCAGCACACTCGGCCGACCAAGCATATTCGGGCGGCCGCCACCGCCGCCTTGACGAAGTCGATGACGATTTAGGCGCTACCACCGGCGCGACTTACCACGGATACGCTGAAGATGATTACGCCGAGGCGGAGTACGGTGCCGACCAGTACCACGACGGCGAGTACCACGACGGCGAGTACCACGCCGACGAGTACCACGCCGACGAGTACGAGCAGTACGGCGATTACGACTACGACGACCGCGGCGATTACGCAGAGTATGACGATTACGCAGAGTATGACGATTACGGCGACAGCTACGATGACCGGACGGTGATGGTGCCGGTGGCGCGGGCGTCGAGAAGCGAAAGGGCCGGAAGCACCGCCGTCGCCGCAGGTGGCGTGCCCAAGCGTGGCCTCGCGATGATCCTCATCGCTGTCGCCGTGCTGCTCGCCCTGTGGGGTGTTTACGCGATGATGCAAAGCAGCGACTCCGACGACGTGGCGCAAGACCAAGAACAGAACGCGCAGGACGCGAACGGTGCCGACAACCCGAGCAACCTCGACGCGCAGAGCGCCCAGAACGGCAACCAGCTAGACCCCGCCGCGCCGGCCGGCAACACCCAGAACGCCAACAACCAGAACAGCCAGAATGACCAGGTAGGTAATGACACCCGCACTTCCGAAAATGCGGCACCGGAAGGTGGGGCCCAGCCGATGACGGCGGAGAATGAGACGATCAACGTCTACAACAACTCCACCGTCCCGAACCTCGCGGCCGAGGTGTCGGACCAGCTCCAAGCGCAAGGCACGCAGGTCGGTGAAGTGGGCAACATTGGTGAGCAGCAGGCGGTCTTCGAGCAGAACACCGTCTTCTTCGACCCGGCGACCCCGGGTGCGGAGGACCGGGCGCGGGTGCTGGCGGATCGGGTCGGTGGCATCGCAAAGGCGAACGATGCGAGTGTGCCGGCGGAGGCGAACGCCCCCGGCTCCCTGACGCTGGTGTTGACTGCACCGGTGAACCTCTAGCACTCCACGAAAAACCGGCCTTTGGAGCGGCGACTCACCGCCTGCAAGGCCGGTTTTCGCGTTCATATGGCCGTGCACCGCCGCCCCCGCCGGCGGGTCTCGGTGGGTCTCGGCGGGTCTCGGCGGGTCTCGGCGGGAATAGATTTTTAGTATGGCCTTTTACCGGTTCTGCGTTGCTCCGAACTGGGAAAACGCCGCCGAGTTCTGCCAGAAGGCCATATTGAAATTGTAAAACCGCCCCGCATGACGTATTCAGAAACAATGCAGCCCAATGCGAACGCCACACACCCCCCCGCCGCCCACTCCGTCATGGATCCGTTCCGCGATTTCAACCGCTCGCAAGGCCCGTCGTTGGGCGTGGAGTGGGAAATCGGCGTGATTGATCCGGCCACGCGCGATTTAGTGGCGCGCGGCCCGGAGGTCATCCAGGCGGTGAATGACCGTTGGCCGGAGGTGCACCTGGAAAAGGAGTTCCTGCAGAACACGGTGGAGCTGGTCACGCCGGTGTGCCGCAACACGGCGGAGGCGATCGAGTATCTCCGCGAAACGAAGAACCAGATCCAGACCATCACGGATGAGAAGGATCTGCAGCTGTGGGCGAGCGGCGGCCACCCGTTTTCGGATTTTCGGGAGCAGGCGGTGGGGGATAAGCCAACGTACCAGGAGATCATTAACCGGACGCAGTACTGGGGCCAGCAAATGTTGTTGTGGGGCACGCACGTGCATGTGGGCATTCGGCATGAGGAGCGGGTGTGGCCGATCATCAACGCGATCATGACGAAGTACCCGCACCTTTTGGCGATCAGCGCGGCGAGCCCGGCGTGGGAGGGCCTGGACACGGGGTATGCGTCGAACCGCACGATGCTGTACCAGCAGCTCCCCACTGCGGGCATGCCGTACCAGTTCCGGAATTGGTCGGAGTGGGTGCAGTTCATGCGCGATCAGACGACGTCGGGTGTGACGTCGCATACGGGTTCGATGCATTTCGATGTTCGTCCGGCAGCGAAGTGGGGCACGATTGAGGTGCGCATTTCGGATGCGTCGCCGACCCTCCGCGAGCTCGCAGCGGTTGTCGCGCTCACGCACTGTTTGGTGGTGCACTTTGACGCCATGCTTGCCGACGGCCGCGACCTCCCCACCCTCCAACCCTGGCACGTCGCGGAAAACAAATGGCGGGGCGCCCGTTATGGCCTGGAGGCCGAGGTGATCACGAGCCGTGCAACGGATGAGCGCCTGGTCACCGACGAGCTGTACGACATGGTCGAAGAGCTCCAGCCGGTGGCGCACCGCTTGGGCTGCGTGGATGAGTTGAATTTGGTGCCGGGGATCATTGAGCAGGGCGCGGCCTACCAGCGTCAGCGTGCGATTTACGAGCGGACGGGGGATTGGCGCGACGTGGTCGACGCCACGGTGGCTGAGCTGCGCTAGGTTCCATGCCAGGCGGCAGCGAAAGCCGGTTGTGCAAGCGCCCAGTCAAGGCTCACACGCTCTTGCTCCAGACGTAGATTTCCTGAAGAGATTAATAATTTCCGGGCATTTTCTTCCTCAACGGTGAGGTGCGGAAGGTGCCGTCCGGCGTCGCCAGGATCGGAAACCGTTAGGTGAAGGAATCGGGAGATTGTGGCTGGGTCCATGGCGACGCTGACGGCCTTCGACTCAGGCAAATGAGAACGCAATGCGTTGAGGATTGCGTAGCCATCTGCGTCGGCATCTCCCCAGTAGAGAATGTCTGAGGTAGCGATCCAGTCGAGCGCTGCTAAAGCTGCACCGTGGTAACCAGCACCCCATACCGCGACTAAACGAGATCCAACGGCAGCAGGCGGGAGGGCGAGAAAAGTCTCCTTGTTTTCTACGATCACCACGGTCAGCCCTGTATGAGGGTGAGTTGGGTCTATCCCAAAAGGCACTGATACATCAAGTAATGCGGGGTTCGGTGCGAGTGATTCGTCTAAGAATCGGACGCGGACCGTTGCGTCGCGGGTAGAAAGGCCAAGATCGGTCACGCCAAGAGGGGTAAGTAAGCGCAAAATGAGGCCACGATGGCGCTCAATCCACTTGGTGTCCATTCCTTCGATCGGAACGGCTCTCGCTCTCAGACCCGACGCCGGGTTATTGCGGAACCACTTTAGTGCTGAGACCAGGCGTTCGAAGTCTGAATCCGTCAACTTCATCCACGAAGGGTGGGATCGCGCGACCGCAACAGTGAAATCGTCGCTGGAGGGGGCCAGTTCTTGAAGCGCGGCATTCCGGGAGCGCGCTTGCCTCAAGACGGGGGTTTGGCCAGTGCGTTCCGCAATGCGGTCCCAGTCGCCCAATCGCACTCGAACTGGAACCCGCTGCACGCCAAGCCCGGCTGAGGCCCAGTTTCTCTCTTCCCACTCAACCTCTGGAGCTGGTTCCCACGCTTGCCATGATCGAATGAATTCAGTCGTCGCTTCGAGATTCTCGGAAGCCTTCTTCGCTGTCGGTGGATGTAAGGGCACGGATTCTACTGGTGGTTTACCTAATAGGACCCGGGTGAAATCGATCTTGACGGGAAGCTCGTCAGGCAGGCGCATTGTTGTTCCCCCAACTGGAATCTGCGCCAGCGAGATCGATGAACTCAAATGTTGATCGAGGTTTTGGCACCTCCGAGTAGTTGACAACGATGGTTTTATCGACGTACGGAGAAAGAGTCTTAATCAGTTTCATCGGAGTCGCCAGAACCATGTGGAAGCCGAAGCTAGTGAAAACATCCATTACAGTGCGCGTGAAGATCGGGTCCGCACGGTCAAAGGCTTCATCGAGAACGATGGTTGCGTACTCGGGCACATCAGCGTCGACACCTGCTAAGCGGTAACGCAATGCCGCAGCGAGGCAGAAGAAAACGAGTTTCTGGGCTTGGCCACCCGAGAGGGCAGCGGAGTCGACGTGGGTGTTGAACACCTCCCCGTTTTCACCCACTTCGTCGCCGACAAACTTCACGTGCCGACGAGTATCGAGGACTAGTCGGCGCCAACGTTCGTCAGATCGTTCAGTGGAACTGAGGCGGTTCATGATCTCTGCAAGACGGTGGTATCGCTCGATCGCCGTTTCTTCGTCGGCGGTGCTCAGCGATCCAGAAGTTGCTTCACGTAAGTCTTGTTGGAACTCGATAACATCTTTCCCGCGGTTGTCTCGGACTTCAATTTGGAGGTATCTTGGGCCATCCTCAGCGATGGTGTACGGAGACCGCCGGAGGGAAGCGTTGATTGGTTCCAATCCGGTTTCGATGTCACTGCGGGCTCGGTTGAGCTGCGTGGTGATTTGGGAAAGATGCATCACGCTCTGGCCGTTTAGTAGGTCGAGGAACCTGCCGCGGAACTCGGGCAAGCGGTCGGCGCGTAGTGTTTTGAGGCGCTCAATACCGTCTTGAGCGAATGCTGCGTCTGCTTGTAGCTCCGCGGACTCAGCGGTCCAAGAACTGATGTAGGTCGAAAGCAGGCGGGTCATTTGTGATTCTGCGCTGTGGAGATCCCCGGCGGCTTGTTTTTGTTGCGCGCTGAGTTCATTACGAGTGTCGTCGATGATGATGTTGAGATTTGCAGCTGTCAGACGCCGCGTATGTGAACGGAGACGGGACTCGAGCTCGGATAGAACTTCATCGTCGAGGTCCGGCTTTTCCGCCTTTAACCATTCCTCCGCCGCGGCGATTTTAAGGCTGGCATCTTCAACTTTGTCCTTGATCACAGCTAGCCTGTTCTGCACCTGGGTGAGCTCTTCTTCGGTGGTTAAGCGAGCTTCTCGGGCCTGAATGTAAGCATTTTCAAGTTGCTGTGCTTCTGGCGAGGAACTCAATAGTTCGAGCTCGTCTCGCAGCTGCGAGAGCTCCGTTTCGGCTGACTCGACGTCTAGTTCGGCCCATTCTTTGGATGCGGCGTATTCCGCCTTCTGAGCGTCGGCTTGTAGCGCATTGAGTTGACGGTCAAATTCGGAGGCAACATGCCGGGCCGCCCGGGTGGCTTTCTTCGCACGGTCAAGCTCTGCGCGTAGCGCCTCGAGCTTCGCGTGGTTCGAGGATCCAAGGCGGTAGTCACTGGTCAGGCCGAGCCGCCGCCCGTCGTTTTTCACGTAACGCGTTGATCCGGTGTTGTCAGAGGGGTTTCGTTCCAAACCGTCGATCGTGGCTGCGCGCCGCGAACATTGGTGGAGTTCGGACACCGTGCGTACCAGCAGATAATCGAACCTCGTGGTCAACATGAGTTCCAGCCAGGGCCGCATCGGGTGATCGACAACGGTGATCTTGTTGAACATGCTGGCGGGATCGCTCGGCCGTCTCGTTAGCTGAACATCAGCGGGGACGGTGCGATAATCAAGTCGACGTCCCAGGTGGCGGCCGTTGACCCACTCGCTGACCGCGTGCTGGTGTGAATCAGGCACCAGCAAGGTGATGGCGAAGCCGCGCAGCAATCTCTGGATCACTGGTTCCCACTCTTTGTGCTGAGGCAGTACGTCGATAAGTTCTCCTACATAGGGCAGCTCAGCAGGACTCAATCCCAGTTCCGCGCACAAGGTGGCTCTGAGATCCACGTACGCTTTGTCGATGTTCGAGGAGCGTTTGCTTAGCGACGCCAATTCTTCCTGCAACGGCCTTTCTTGCTCCGCACACTTATGTGCTGCAGTTTGAGCGTCGCTCCAATTGGTCTTGAGCGCTTCCTGTTCTTGGGAGTGATGTTCCAGCTGGTTTTTTGCTTGAGCCTTGACCTGGGAAAAGACCTCGATGTCTAGGGTGTCCAGGTTCATGGCCTCAGTGAACTTCTCTGCCTCGCGTCGGCGTGATTCAAGGATGTCATTTTGGATCGCGATGCGGTCCTCGACAATCTGGATTCCACCCGACGAGAATTGGTTGCGTTGTTGGGCGGCCCGGACTTCCGCATCGTGCTGGGTCTCTTTTTGCCGTCGAAGGTTGTTCGCGATCACCGACAACGCTTCGAGTTCTGCCTCGTGATCTTCCAGATTTCGGCGAAGCTCAGTTGACTCTATAGTGCGCTGCACAGCTGGTAGCGCTTCTAGGAACGATTCTGCTTCCGCTTGATCTTTGGCGGCTTTTTGAGCTGCAGCGTGCAGAGTCGGCAAAGGGCTGAGAACTTCGATCTGTCGGTTCGCATCTTCGAGCCGTTCATATGCTTGCTGCAGGTCCCCGTAGGTGGCTACAGCTTCCTCGGCGATGTTGAAAGTCGAGGGTTCTTCCAGCATGTACTCGCGGAAAAGCTCGTCCATACTGCTTAGTGACTTTGCAGACTGTGTTCGATGAAGCAGCATTTGAGCCTCTTCGCTCCCGATTCCTAGTTTCGCCCTGAACCGGTTAGCGAATACGGAGTATTGGTCGGTGAACGTAACACTAGACCCCTTCGTCTTATACCGTTGTTCGATCTTGCGCTTGTCTAGGGAATTGGTTAGTAGTGGAAGGAACTCGTCGGCATCGACGGGCATCGGCATGACGCCATACAGACTACGAATTTGATCGTTGGAGTATTGGCCCGCGTTGAGGCGGAAGATTGCAATGAGAGTTACCGTCTCCTCGCCGCGACGGTAACTCAACGCGATGATGGAGGCAGTGGCACCGTCCCGTAGATAACTGTTCTTGATGTCTCCAGTTGCGGAATCTTCGCTTCGACGCCAGGCACCGCGGATATAGGACACGCGATTGCGGCCTTTATCTCTGCCTATCTCTTGTTGGGCTGCAGCGTTGTACCGTACTCTTGCGTAGGGGACGAGGATCGTGGAGAAAGCATCGATAAGTGTCGATTTTCCTGAGCCGGAGGCACCGGTGATTAAGAAGCCCTGCTCACCGACTGGGATGTCGTAGTAACCGTCAAAGGTCCCCCAGTTCACTAATTGAACGCGAGAAAGTTTGAATTGTGCTGGTTCTTTCGTCATTCCTCAACCTCTGTATCCTCGTCATACTTACCGCTTTGTGCCGCCAGCCGTAAGTATTCTTCGCGCAAAGAATGCACGGTGTCCGCATCAAAGATGTGCCGTAGAACAGGGGAAACTAGATGCCGTCCTTCTGTCTCGGTATCAGTGAGCAGGTTGTAATCTTTGATCTTGCGGATGGCGGCGTCGAATCGCTTTTTGAATCCGGCTTCGTTTCGGTTGTCGATTGCCCGGACGTAGTTGATTGCGTCGAAAAGCTCTTCTTCGCCCACAACCACTCGTTCGCCTGGCGCTGACATTCCTAGCTCGTGACGTAACTGAAGCAGGATGGCTGTCTGAAGGTGAGTGAGCGTTTCAGTCCTTAACACCGGCGGGACATGGACGTCTGACCTTTCGGGGCGGAGGTGGCGTGTGAAAGCGATCCCCGCTTCTTCGTCGAGGACCAATTCTAGGAAAACCTCGTGCAGTCTCGACCGAAGAGCCTCCGTGTCATCCGTTATGGCTTTCCACGTGTCCTTCTTCCTCTCTTTTGTGATGAGCGGACCTTTTAGAAGATCCACCAATGCGCGGCGAGAAGATAAAGACAGTAACCCGCTGTCGCCGGGCCACAAATCTTCGCCAGCTAGTCCGGTTTCTTCACTCATTGCATTGCCTCCACTGCATGTTTGTCGAATGCCCACGTGGGTACAGTTGCTGCCCGCACCGTTCCGTCATCTTCCTCATAACTCACTGGCTCCCTACCTTTCAGCCGAATCCCGAAACGCATGGCTAAATAGACGAGACCGACCACAGATCCGAGCCCTTGGGTCGCTGGGTGTTTCCCTAGAACTTCGCTGATTGTGGCTTGGCCAGTAAAAGAATGTGTAACGGTGTCCAGCACAGCACCGGTCAGCTCCTCAAGGTCAATCTCGGATTCTCGGACGATTTCTAGGAGCGCATTTGCGTCCCCTTCGCTCGCTTCATACTCGTCAACTGTTGCCGTGATTACTTCCGCGCCGGGATCGGCAAACCGGATCTGTGCCACAGAAGAAATGGACATGCCGATGCGTTGAAGCGGAGTTTCCATCTTTGCGGTCGGGGATAGTTCCCCGGCGTCCGCGGCGTCTGCTGCTAGCTTGCGTGTATCACGCAGCAGCTCGATCATTCGTCTGTCCTCAGCGAACTGTTCGGACGCAACATAGTTGCGCAAGTTGCGCGCTAACCGGGTCATCATCCTGTTGACTTCGTAGCCTGCGTCTTCCATGTTTCGGAACATGCTCCGGAATTCACTTCGCTCATTCATGCTCAGGAGCTCATCACCGGAACGTTCAAGGATTTGAGAGATCCACGCATCAATCCATGTGCCCAACTCTGGATCGACGACAAGGCGGTAGAAGCCGTTGAAACTGCGCCCTGCTTCTGATTCACCGATGAGATCCACGCCCGCGAATATCTCGTCGAGAACGTCACCTCTACTGCCTTCCGGATCGAGGAGCTGGCGTCTTAACTGTTGGTTGAGAGTTTCCAGCTGAGCGCGGACGCGTGCGAAGTCACTGGGAATGGCGTGGGCTAACTGGAGAATATCGCTGATACGCTCGCGTACGGCGGCGTCGCTGGGGAGCTCAAACTCACCACGCTCCACTTGTGCGATGAGGGTGTCTAATCTGTCGCGTTCTAGCTCAAGACGTCGAAGGCGGGAAGCGATATTGGGGTCTGTGTCCCGGGCCAGCGACTCTAACGCGTTACTAATGTGGGTGACGCGGGAAGCCGTGACTGCTACTTGGTCTTGACCCACTCGCTCCATCAATTGCAAAGCAATGAGGGCGTCTTCACTGGGCTCCAGGGTTTCACCCGTCGCCGCTGAACCGGGTTTTCGCACTAACCACCCTGAACGTACCCAGTCATTGCAGTACGAAGCTGGGTCTTTGGCAGTGCGAAGGTGTCACGGAGGACACTAAAATCGGCGGCCATCAGTTCGTAGAGTTCTGCGGCGGGTCGAGGCTCCGCTCCGCGAGGAAAGTGCTGTGCAATCGTTGCCAGAATGACGGGAGCAGAATCTGCCGCCAACAAGCGCAACGCAGAAGATGTCTCTTTCTGGCGTTTGAACGTTAGCGCCCTTGCTTCAACTTCCATGCTGGTAGTTTGTCACACATAACGGACACTTCCATAGGGTGAATCGAACGACCGTGCTAGTATTTCGCGGGCCGCTCGTTGACGGCGATTTGGTCGTCGCCGCCGTAGAGGGCTTCGCGCCGGGAGACGCGGCCGAGGCGCTGCGCTGTGACCGGGTTGGTCATCAGGGCGAAGAGGAGTAGGAGGAAGAGCATTCCGACATCGCCGCGCTGGCCGGGGCCGAAGTTGTCGGAGCCGGTGAGGCGGAAGATGACGCCGATGATCACCAGTACGAGGCCCACGGTCTGGGGTTTGGTGACGGCGTGAATGCGGGCGAGGGTGTTGCCGAAGCGGGCGATGCCGACGGAGGCGAAGAAGACCTGCAGGGCACCGAACCCGATGAAGATGAGCGACAGGACGTCGGAGATGAATTCCCAGGTCATTAGAGTGCACCGTCCCTCTTGCGGAAGCGGGCCACTGACAGGGAACCGATGAAGCCTAGCAGGGCGACGACGAACATCGCGTTGACCACGGTGGTGTCGAGGGTCCAGCAGATGTAGGTGGCCACCGCGCACTGGAGTGAGGCGACAACTCCGTCCATGGCGATGACCCGGTCGAGCGAGTTGGGGCCGACGACGAGGCGCCAGGTGGTGATGAAGAACCCGGCGACGAGGAATGCGGCGGCGACGGCCAGCACGGAGTTGTAGATCATGTCGTCCATGGCAGATCAGTGGGCCTTTCTCTTCTCGAAGATGGCGATCATGGAGGCCTCCAGGTCGTGGACCTCCTGGAGAGCCCGATCGATGGCTTTCTGGGATCCGGCATCGAGCACGTGGATGGTCCACATGCGGTTGGCCAGGTCGATGTCGGTGACGCAGCCACCGGGCTGGAGGTTGTAGGCGCAGGTGGCGAAGTACAGTTCCAGCTCGGACCCCAAGCGCATGGGCACCTTGAAGATACCGCCTTTCGGTGGGTCCGCGGGCCGGATGGCCAGCCAGGACACCTGGACGGCGGCGCTGATGAGCTGGCCGACCCAGCGCACACCGAACTTAATCAGCTCCCAAAGGTTTATTCTGATGCCGCCGGTGGGCAGCGGCGGCAGGGGCAGCAGCACGGTGATCAGGATGCCCAAGGCGAGCCCGGCGAAGAAGTTGCCCCAGCTCAGCTCACCCATGAGCAGGATCCACATGAATGTGAGCCAGATGATGAACCAGGGGCGGAAGCGGCTGCGGACTTTCTCCATGATTAATCCTCCCCCTGCCCGGCGACCGAGGACTTTTCGCGCTCAGGGCGCACCCCGCCGGTGGCTTTCTCTTCTTCGTAGGTGGGGTTGGTGCCGCCGTTGTCAGCCCGTGCGCCCGTGTCGGCCGGGGAGGGCACAGAGGCAGTGGAGACGCCGGCGTCAGGCGTGCGGATGTCGTGGCGTCGCTTGTCGATGGTGTCGGAGCCGTCGTCAAGCCTGTCCTGCTCGAGGGTGCGCGACGGGTTGGACCAGTCGTTGCCGAGCACGGCGGTGCGGTAGATGGATTGGTCCATCGCGGAGTCGGCGGCGCGACCGGTGATGGCCGAGATCGGGCCGGCCAGGATCGTGATGCCCACGGACGCGGCGATGAGCGTGGTGGTGGAGGCCATCATGCCGAAGGGGACGCGGCCGACATCGGAACGTTCGGAGGCGTCGACGGTGTCGTGAATGTCGGCCAGCGGGCTCACGCGCACACTGGTGACGTTGCCTTCAGGGGCGTCGGAACGGTCGCGCAGGAAGGCTTTGGACCAGACGATCATCATGGCGTAGAGGGTGAGCAGCGACGTCACCACGGCGCCGACGATGAGCACCCACGACAGCCAGCTGCCGTCCTCGGCGCCGGCTTGTAGCAGCATGACTTTGCCCAGGAAACCGGAAAACGGCGGGATGCCGCCCAGGTTGAGCGCCGGGATGAAGTACAAAATGGCGATGAACGGGGCGGTGTAGAGCAGGGAGCCGAGCCGGCGCAGCTGCGAGGAGCCGACCTGGCGCTCGATCAGGCTGACCACGAGGAACAGCGAAGTCTGCACCAGAATGTGGTGCACGGCGTAGAAGATCGCGCCGTTGAGCCCGTGCTGGGAACCTAGGGCGACACCGAAGATCATGTAACCGATGTGGCTGACCAGGGTGAACGACAAGAGACGTTTGATGTCGTTTTGGGCCAGGGCACCCATCACACCGACGATCATGGTGGCCAGGGCGACCACCATGAGCAGGGTGTCCAACGACCCGTCGGTGAACATGGTGACGCGCACCCGGATGATGGAGTACACGCCCACCTTGGTTAGCAGGCCGGCGAAGACGGCGGTGACCAGGGATGCGGCGGTGGGGTAGGAGTCCGGCAGCCAGGCGTCGAGGGGGAAGATCGCGGCCTTGATGCCGAAGGCGACCAGGAGGGTGGCGAAGATGGCGGCGCGGGTGCCGTCGTTAAGCTCCTCGAGGCGCATGCCCGCTTGCGCCATGTTGATCGTGCCGACGGACGCGTAAACCAGGCCGAGCGCGAACAGGAAGACCATCGACGACGCCATGGACACCATGACGTAACCGATGCCGGCGCGCACACGCTGGGGCGACGCACCCATGGTGAGCAGGACATACGACGCCACGAGGAAGATCTCGAAGCCGACGTAGAGGTTGAACAGGTCGCCCGCCAAAAATGATAGGTTCACACCCATCGACAGCAGCATGTAGATGGGCAGGAAGACTTCCACGGGGTCGTTCTCGTTGCCGTCGCGGATACCCTGCGAGATGGCGAACCACATGACGCAGAACAGCACGATCGCCGAGACGAACAGCATGATGCCGGACAGCCGGTCGGCCACGAATGTGATGCCGATCGGCGCGTCCCAGCCGGCTAACTGCACCGTTTGAATGCCTTCGATGTCGGCCACCAAAATCATCGACGCGGCGATGACAGCAAGCACCAGGAACGTGAAGAAGGCGATGTTGCGCTGCAGCACGCGGTGTTTGCCGGCCAGCAGAATCAACGCCGCAGCCAGAGCCGGAATGAGCACCGGCAGCGGGATGATGTACGGCATGTACGGCATCAGCCAGTCCACGTAGGACGTGTACCAGGTGTGGTCGACGTTAGCGCCCATCTTCGGCCTCCTTCACGGGTTCCTCGAAGGAGCGGGGGCCGAAGGCGTCGCCGCCGCGGGAGAGGCGGCCGGTTTCGGGGTCGTCGGAGGCATCAGCGTCCGGCGCGGCGGACGGGGTCGCGGGACGGGCGGCGATCGCCTGGTCCTCGGCGTCGTGCTCGATCACGTCGTCGGTGCGGTAGCGGTACTGCCTGTACAGCAGCGCGAGGATGAATGAGGTCATCGCCATCGAGATCACAATCGCGGTGAGAATCATTGCTTGCGCCAGCGGGTCCGCAATCACGTCGCCGAAAATGAAGGATTCACGCTCCTTGATCGGCGGCGACCCCGCCTGCCCGCCGGATTGCAGCAGCAGCAGGTTCGCGCCGTTGCCGATGAGCATCACGCCGAGCAGCATCCGCGTCATCGCACGATCCAGCATGAGGTACACGCCGCACGCGATCATCACGCCAGACGCCATGAGCAAAAACAGGTTCGCTTCCACCTACAGCTCCTTTCCGCTTATCGACGCGTGGGGCCCACGAGATGACGCCTCGGCCTTCTTCTGCTTCGCGGCTTCTTCCTCGCGCTGGGCGAGGGTTTCCTCGCGGGCAGCACGGCGCTGCTCGTTCTTGCGCTGCAGGGCGCGCGCACGGTCGCGGGCGCGCTCCTTGCGCTCGTCCTCCTCTAGGTCGAGCTGGCCGCCGAGGGAATGCAGGATGTGCATGGCCAGGCCGATGACGATGGTGTACACACCAGCGTCGAAAAGCAGGGCGCTGGGGATGGTGACCGGGCCGATGAGCGGCAACTCCGGTTCAATGTAGCCCGAGGTCAACGGCGGGTAGCCCATGAACATCGGGATGATCGCCGCGGCGGCGGACAGCAGCAGGCCGGTGCCGAGGATCTTCGCCGGGTCGACCGGTAGCGCCTCTTCAAGCTCCTCGCGGCCGCCGGCGAGGTAGCGCAGCGTGAAGGCGAGACCGGCGACAAGACCACCGGCGAAGCCGCCGCCGGGCGCGTTGTGGCCGGAGAAGAAGAAGTACGCCGACAGCAGAATCATCGACGGGAAGAGGATGCGGGTGACCACATCCACCATGATGGAGCGGTTCTGGGACTTTTCCGTGTCCACGCCAGAAGCGAGCCAGCGCGGCTGCCGCGAGCTCAGCGTCGGGCGGCGCGAGCTGCGCTGGAAGGACTGGGTGCGGTAGATCAGGGAGGCCACGCCGGTCGCGGCGATGACCAAGACGCTGATCTCGCCGAGGGTGTCGGCCGCGCGCAGATCCACCAGCAGGACGTTGACGGTATTGCGGCCGTGCCCGATCTCATAGGCGAGGTCCGGCATGAACCCGGAGATCGGCTCGGTGGTGCGGGCCGACATGGCTACCATGGCCACGACCACGACAGACAGGCCCGTGCCCACGGACAGCCAGGCGCGCAGGCGGTTGTCCAGGTCCTTGCGTACGTCGACATCAGTCGGCAGCTTGCGCAGCACGAGCATGAACACGACCATGACCAGTGTCTCCACCAACACCTGCGTCAGCGCCAGGTCCGGCGCGCCGTGCAGGGCGAAGATCAGTGCTAGGGCGTAGCCGGTCATGCCCACCATGATCACGATGGACAGACGGTTCCGCGCACGGGTGGCGGCGACAGCAGAGATCATCAGGATGATCGCGGCCATGCCCTGCCAGGGGGAATCCCACAGGATCATGCGGATGTCGTTGGCGCCGCCAAGTACCAGCGCGCCGATCGGCACGACCATGAGCACAGCGAAGATCGTGGCCAGGTTAATGGTCAACGAACCGCGCTGCGTCGACGCCGTCAAGCGTAGCGACGCCTGACGCAACCCCTTGAGCATGTTGTCCCACAGAGCATCCGCATCGCCCAGTGCGGGTCGTTCGAACTGGGCGCGGGCGACCAGCTGGCGCTGCAGGAACATGATCGTGCCCACCAGCACGATGACCACGGTGAGCATGAGCGGCACCGTGATGCCGTGCCACAGCTGCAGGTCCTCGCCGGGCGCGCCGGGGAAGCGCACGTCCAAATGCTGGTTGAACGCGTCTGACAGCGGGCCCGGGAACGGTCCGAAGACGACGGTCAGAACAGTCAGGACAGCAGGGGGCAACCACTGGAGGAATTGGATGGGTTCGCGGTTGCGGACGGCGGGGGTGGAGGCGTCGATAAGCTCCGCGTCTTCGCTGAGCTCATGTTCCTTCTTGCGGGCGAAGGCGCCCCACAGGAAGTAGAGCGAGTACGCCATGGTCAGGATCGAGCCGACAACGAACGCCACGAGCATCATGTTGCGCGGCATGCCGACCAGCAGTTCCTCGTGCAGGGTCGCTTCGAGGGCGGCTTCTTTGGCCACGAAACCCCACAGCGGCGGGATGCCCGCCATCGACGCTGCGGAGATGGTGGCCAGGATGGCGACCAGCGGTTCGCGGCGGCCCAGGCCCGACAGTTCGCGGATGTCGCGGGTGCCGGTGGTGTGGTCGATGGCGCCGACGATCATGAACAGCGCCGCCTTGAACAGCGAATGGCTGAACACCAAGGTCAGGCCCGCCATGGTCGCCTCGGGGGAACCGATGCCGATCACAGCGATCATGAAACCCAGCTGCGAAACCGTGCCGTAGGCGAGGATGAGCTTCAGGTCAACTTGTTTCAGCGCCATCCAGCCGCCGAGGAGCATGGTGAAAATACCGGCCGGGATGACCACGATGTGCCAGGCGGGGATCGGCGCGAAGTCGGGGGCGAGGCGGGCGACGAGGTAGACGCCGGCCTTCACCATCGCGGCCGAGTGCAGATACGCCGAGACCGGGGTCGGGGCGGCCATCGCGCCGGGCAGCCAGAAGTGGAACGGGGCCTGGGCGGACTTGGTCAAAGCGCCGAGGAGCAGCAGAACCACGACGGCGGTGATGCCCGGGATGTCTGCGATCTCGGTGCGCGACGGAATCTCTGAAAGACGCCAGATGCCGGTCTGAGTGCCAAAAAGAATGATCCCCAGCAGCATGGCCAACCCACCGAAGGTGGTGACCAGAAGCGCCTGGTTGGCGGCGCGGCGTGACGACGCGCGCTCACCGTAGTAGGAGACCAGCAGGAATGACAGTACCGACGTGATCTCCCAGAAGATGTACATGACCAGGAAGTTGTCGGAAATAACCAGGCCATACATCGCCAACGCGAACATAGTCAGCTGGGAACCGAAGATGCTCAGACGGATGGGGTTCGTGTCGAAGTACCCCCAGCAGTACAGCAGCACCAGGGCGCCCGCCCCAAGGATGATCAAGGAGAACAGACCCGCCAAGGCATCGAGGCGGAACTCGAGATTCAAATACACCCCAGGCATCCACGGATAACTGGCCAGGATCTCGCCGCCGTCTTTGAAGGTGCCGTCTACAAACTGGTACACCATCCACGCGAAACCAGCCCCGGGTACAAGGGCCAAGATGCCAAAGGCGGGGCGGCCGAACGCGCGAAGCAAAAACGGGGCGGCCGCGGTGGCTGCGACAAGGGCGAAAAGCAGCGTAATCACAGGGCCTCCCAAGGTTCAAGTCCAGTTTTCGCACGTCCTGGGCACGCGCAGACAGGAGGAAACACCCAGCTCAACTTGGGAAACAATGAGACCAAATCAAAAAAGGCGCGTCATCGCTGGCGCGGCCAACGGGGTTTACTTTACCGGTTTATTGTCTCAGGCGTGATACGGGGTTAGCTGTATCACCGCGGTTCGCCGTATCTACGGGGTTAGCTGTATCACCGCGGTTCGCTGTATCTCCGGGGCTAACCGTAGATGCGCTGGGCGCCCGACGACATGGCGGCCGCGATGGATGCCTCGGAGGTGGGGCCGAAGCCGATGGCCCACGCGGTGTCGCGCTCGTTGATCTGGTGGGCGACCTTGATGGCGGTGAACGTGGCCTCGTACAGCTCGATCTGGTGGAACTCGAGGATTTCAACGTAGCGGCCTTCGGTCGCCAGCATTGCGGCGAACGCGTGGGCGGGGCCGGAAGCGGTGACCTCGTGGTGGGTCGTCTGCGGCGGGAACGTCTTGGAGGTCTTGGTGATGTCAGCGGAGTAGCTGTTGTAGCACCAGTTCGCCTTATCCGTGTGGATGTCGGAGATCCGCAGCGTCGGGGTTGGCGCGTAGGTGGCGGTGAACAGCGACCAGCTCATGCCCATGGCTTCCTCACGCAGTTCGCGCGGGAGGCGGCGGGGGGATTCGAAGCGCAGCTGGAACGGATCGAGTTCCTCGGTGCGGGTCTGCTGGGTCTGAGTCTGGGTGGCAAAGGCGGTCGTGTTCGACATGTCGAGTCCTTCTACATTTTCGCGGTGTTGTGTGGGGAGGAGTACCGACTCGCTTGTACTGGTTGGCTAACGACCACTCACCCGTGCCGCGTGGAGTCGGTTACTCCGCGTCGGGGTCCGTGGCCCGTAGTACCGCTAGCAGAAGAATGCGCTTTTGCATGACAGCCACTTTAAACGAAGCTCTACGTGACGTGCAACACATTTCTGGGTTTCATTTTCGTGTCGCACTCGCTTATCGACGCCCCCAGCCCGCCGTCACACCAGCTCAATCCACATTCTTCCCGTGTCGGCCACAAGCCCGAACTTTCCCAAAACTCATTGGGATTGTTCCACCGCGCGGGATGGGTTAGGTCAGTCTGCGCCCATCATCACAGTTGCGCGACTCGTTGGAGGAACATCGCCTCTGCCACAGCTACCCGCTCGATTTCGTAAGGGTGGACCGATTCGTCGACGGAGTGGATCCCGGCCGCGTTGTCTTCCACGCCGAACATGGCGATGGCGGTGTCGGGGAAGTGCTTCTGCAGCGTTGCCGTCAGCGGGATCGATCCGCCGGAAGCGACGACGGCCAGCTCAACCGCGGGGTCGTCCTGGGCGTAGGCCTCGCGGAGGCACTCGCCAAGCAGTCCGATGGCCGGCCGGTCCGGGTCGGTGGCGAAGCCTTGGTTAATGTCGAAGATTTCCACCTCCACGTGCGCGCCCCAGGGGGTGTGGTCGATCAGGTGCTGCTTCAGGGCCTCGGCCGCCCCCGCCGGATCCATTGTCGCGGGCACGCGGAGGTTCAGCTGCGCCTGGGCTTGCGGGACGATCGCGTTCACGGCTTGGTCGACCGGGGTGGAGGTGAAGCCGGTGACGCTCACGGCGGGGCGGGCCCACACCAGGTCGGAGGGCTGTTCGCCGGCCTCGGCGTCGACCATGAGGTCCACGCCGTCGAGGACGCCGCCGTCTTTACGGAAGGTCTCGGCGGTGTACGGTTCTCCTTCCCATTTCTGGGTGCAGTCGAGGCCATCAATGACGGTGCGACCGTGGTCGTCCCGCAGTGAGTCCAGGGTCCGGATCAGGGCCGCCACCGGGTCGGGCGCGGCGCCGCCGAAGGTGCCGGAGTGGATCGCGCCCTCCAAAGTCTTCATGGTCACCCGTACTTGGGCGCCGCCGCGCAGGGCGGTTGTCAGGGTGGGCACGCCCACTGCGACGTTTCCGGAGTCGGCAATGAGGATGACGTCGGCGCGGAAGAGCTCCGGTTGCTCATTAATCAGTTTCTCTAGGCCTCCGCCGCCGAGTTCCTCCGAGCCCTCGACCACGACGAGCAGGTTTGCGTCGGTGCCGCCAGCGGCCTCAAGCAAGCGCAGGGTTTCCAGGTGCATGGCGATGTTGCCTTTGCAGTCGGAGGCGCCGCGCCCGTACCAGCGGCCGTCGCGCGCGGTGAGGGTGAAGGGGTCGGAGGTCCAGGCGGCAGGGTCGCCGGCCGGAACGATGTCGTAGTGGGAGTACAGCAACACGGTCGGTGCGTCTTCGGCGCCGGCGCGGCGGCCGATGATGACGTCCGCATTATCGACGGTGGGGTGCCGCTCCACCTCGAATCCATGCTCGGCCACAGCGGCGGTCACCCAGTCTGCGGCGGCGGAGTGCTGATCGGCCAGTTCCGGCGTGGAGTGCGGGGAATTGAACGACACGAGGCCGGACAGGTCCTTGAAGATCCGGTCGCGGTTGGGGACGAGCTGTGTTGTGGTGTTGTCGGTGTTCATGATCGCGACCGTACTCGCGGTGCCGACGGCGTGCGGCTTCCGCAATGAATGCCAGGAAGTAGGTGCGGGCATGCCTGTGTCCACGGCGCGCGCCAGTGCTAACCGTGGCGTTGGGGCTTTCGATGGAGGGGGCGAGAGAGGTGCTTCTCTATTCACGGGCATGGGTGTGCGCTCGCGGCCTGGGTTGTTGTCGGGTGCGGGTTGGTTTGGTGTTTGGTGGGAACAGGGCGGGGTCGGGCCCGGTCTTTTGTCTCGCCGTTGTGGGCCCACTGGTGCCAGTGCCGGTGGTGGTGGTGTTTTTGCGGCGGATACGGTTGGCTGCGCAGTGGTGGGCGGGGTCTGTGGTGTTGAACTGCATGTGTATGGCCCCGGGTGTGACAAGTCCTGCTTGGCCGGTGCCGGGGTCGTAGTCCATATGCCCTTTGCCCCAGGTGCCGTCGCGGTTGTCGTTGTTGCATCTGTGATGCTCCCGGCATAATCCGGTGAGGTTATCCATGGTGGTTTGTCCACCGAGGATCCAGGCGAAGATGTGGTGGGCTTCGCATTCGGTCAGTGGTTTGGTGCATCCGGTCCAGGAGCAGACGCCTTGGACGGCGAGCATCGCGATGCGCTGCCCGATAGAAGCAGTGCGGGTTTTACCCATCGACAACGGTACCGCGGTGACGGAGTCGAGCTGCAGGATGAAGTTCGCCTGGCCCGAATCACCGGTGCCCCGGGTGTCCAGGGTGCCCAGGCCGAGGCGGACCATGTCGATGACATCGATGTCGATACCGGTGTTGGTGGCAAACACCCCACCGCCGGCGGCGTAGCCGTCAGCATCGGCAAGATCATCCATCGTCATAGCGATCACCACAGAAGCGGCCCCGCCGGTGAGTTTTTGTTGGCCTGCCTCGAAAGCTTTGAGGATGGTGGTGAATTGGTCGTAGTGGCGTTGGCGTGGGGTGCGGTAGTCCTTCGCGCCATCAGCACCATCGGTGCCGCGCTGAGCATCACCGGTGTTGGTGTGCGGGGCGAGCCCTTTATCCAGGTGGGCTTTCAACAGTGCGGTATCACCTGCGGTGGCGGTGATGGTGATCTCGTGGGTGCCGTCAGCTTTGCGGTGCCCGATGTGGACCGCGCGGTTGGCAAAACCGGCGTTCGGGTTGTTCCGTGGGGCGTGCTTACGGTTGGCGGCGTCGACTTTGCGGCGCACGAACATCCGGAGGTCTTTTACGTCCCGGGTGGCGGCTTCATCCATAGCCAGGGCGTGGATGCGGGTGCGGTCCCCGCGGGCGGGAGCGAGCAGCTTGTCGAGTTCGCGGCGGATGATGTTCTGCTTCTCCGCGGAGATAGCGGCTGCTTTGGTGCGTGCTTCTTCTTGGCTGCGGCGGGCTGTCTCTTCAGCCTCACGGCGAGCCTGTTCGGTTTCCTCATTATCCGTACCGAACTCGAGCTCAAACCCTGAACCACCGGAACCGTCGTCGTCCCCACTGGTGTCAGCCGGTGAGGGTTCAGGTGTCGCTGGTGGGGCGAAGAGGTCCCGTCCGCGGGCGAGCCGGTCGTAGGCCTCCCCAGGAGACAGCCCTAGCTGGGTGGTGAGGTAGGCGTTGGGGTGGACTGCCCCGACGAGTCGTCCGGCGTTGTCGCGGTCGCACAGGTAGGCGAATGAAGCGTCGATAAGCGCTTTGGCGTTAAGGTGCGCCTCCAGCTTTTCCATCTCGGCAGCTACATCATGCAGTGATAGCAGAGAAGGGTCGGCGAACTCATCGCGAAGCTGCGCCAAAGCATTACCGATAGTATCCACAAGCTGTGCGATGCGCCCCGTCATGGTCCCCTCCCCTCGATACTGTGTGCAGCGTATCAACCGTTGCCACCATTGTACCCACCCCCAAACCAAGAACGCAAGACTGTTCGAAAATATTCACAAACATAATTCCCCGGCCAAGCGGAACCCAAACGCAACCCAAGCTGAGCTCAACGGCAGACGCGAAAAAGCCAGACACCCGTGTTCGCTCAAAGCGCACGACATGCGCGGCCCCCGACGTTGCACTCACTACCCCTGACTGCTAAAAATGGCTTTAGCACTCCCGCCAAGTGAGTGCTAAGAACGTCAATCCTGACCGGGATGAGGCTGGTCTGCGAAGGCAATCACAAAAGTGCCCGAGCAGCACTCGCCAGCCGTGCCGTCGCGGGCGCCGGGTCGGGGCTTTGAGGCGTGAGAGTGGCGTCGTAAAGCAAAGAAAAGCAAAAAACAGCCACCCTATAAAGAGGAGCAACAAACTCACATGGCAAAGATGATCGCATTCGATGAGGAAGCACGTCGCAGCCTCGAACAGGGCCTGAACACCCTTGCTGACGCTGTGAAGGTGACGCTGGGTCCGAAGGGCCGCAACGTCGTCCTGGAGAAGTCCTGGGGCGCGCCGGCGATTACGAATGACGGCGTGACTATCGCAAAGGACATCGAGCTCGAGGATCCGTACGAGAAAATCGGTGCTGAGCTGGTCAAGGAAGTCGCCAAGAAGACTGACGACGTCGCTGGCGACGGCACCACCACCGCAACCGTGCTGGCTCAGGCGCTGGTCCGTGAGGGCCTGCGCAACGTCGCCGCCGGCTCCAACCCGATGGGCATCAAGCGCGGCATCCAGGCCGCGACCGAGAAGGTCTCTAAGTCTCTGCTGGATTCCGCCAAGGAGGTCGAGACCGAGGAGGAGATCGCCAACACCGCCGGTATTTCCGCGTCCGACCCGGAGATCGGCAAGAAGATCGCCGAGGCGATGTACGCCGTCGGCAACGGCTCCGTGAACAAGGAGTCCGTCATCACCGTCGAAGAGTCCAACACGTTCGGTGTGGACCTCGAGGTCACCGAAGGTATGCGCTTCGACAAGGGCTACATCTCCGCTTACTTCGCCACCGACATGGAGCGCGGCGAAGCCGTCCTCGAGGACCCGTACATCCTCCTGGTCTCCGGCAAGATCTCCAACGTCAAGGAGCTGCTGCAGGTTCTGGAGCAGGTCATGCAGTCCGGCAAGCCGCTGCTGATCATCGCCGAGGACGTCGAGGGCGAGGCGCTGTCCACCCTCGTGGTCAACAAGATCCGCGGCACGTTCAAATCGGTGGCTGTGAAGGCACCGGGCTTCGGCGACCGTCGCAAAGCAATGCTGCAGGACATCGCCATCCTCACCGGCGGCCAGGTCATCTCCGAGGAGGTCGGCCTGTCCCTCGACACCGCTGACATCTCCCTGCTGGGCCAGGCACGCAAGGTCGTGGTGACCAAGGACGACACCACCATCGTCCAGGGCGCCGGCGACCAGGCGCAGATCGAGGGCCGCGTGAAGCAGATCCGCGCCGAGATCGACAACTCCGACTCCGACTACGACCGCGAGAAGCTCCAGGAGCGCCTGGCTAAGCTCGCCGGCGGTGTCGCCGTGATCAAGGTCGGTGCCGCGACCGAGGTCGAGCTCAAGGAGCGCAAGCTGCGCATCGAGGACGCTGTCCGTAACGCAAAGGCTGCTGTCGAGGAGGGTATCGTCGCTGGCGGTGGCGTCGCCTTGCTGCAGGCATCCAAGGAGCTCGAGGGCGACCTCGGCCTCGAAGGTGACGAAGCCACAGGCGTCAAGATCGTCCGCGAAGCCCTTTCCGCACCGCTGAAGCAGATCGCGCTCAACGCTGGCCTCGAGCCGGGCGTTGTCGCCGACAAGGTTGCTAACTTCCCCGCTGGCGAGGGCCTGAACGCCGCCACCGGTGAGTACGTCAACATGCTGGCCAACGGCATCGCCGACCCTGCGAAGGTCACCCGTTCCGCACTGCAGAACGCTGCGTCCATCGCCGGCCTCTTCCTCACCACCGAGGCTGTCGTCGCGCAGAAGCCGGAGCCCGCAGCTCCCGCAATGGACCCGGAGGCCATGGGCGGCATGATGTAAGCGAGCTTTCTCGCTTATCGACGCTTCCTCCCGCGTCCCTTTGAATCCCCACCCCTAGGCTTGAGCCTAGATGGTGGGGATTCTGCCGTCTGCGGGGCCTTCGTCGGTGCGTATGAAGCCTGTCCGGCGCCTGCTGAGAGCCTGCTCGGAGCCTGTTTAGACCCCAAATTCTCAGCATAACCTGGGGGTTTTCTTAGGTCTCGATTCGGCCACATTGCCCTGTGAGACCACTGGGCAACACCCGACTGGGGCGACCGTTGCGGGGCTTGTTTAGCACCCCCGGATTAGGGGTTGGAAATTTTTAGGAAAAGTTTTTTCGCTCAGGATTCGGCATATCGCGGCCGCAGCGAAGTGCGTTACGGGTTGGGGGGTTGTTAGCGGAAATGTAAATTTTTGAAATCAAAAACGCGCAGGTAATCGGAATCGACCGAAATCGCTTCACCAAAAGTTAACATTCTGACTCGCGCTTAACCTTTGCTGTGCTGGTCACGGCAACATTTTTTAGGTGTTGACGGCTGTGAGATCTATGGCAGTATTGCTCCTGTGACGCCCGATCGGGGTGTCTGCCAGAACAGAAACCTCATCCGGCGTCAGCCGGTGAACTCAAGGAGATTTTCACATGGACGTGAAGGAAATCATCACCCACCTGTCCAACTTCCAGGACACCTGGAAGGGCTGGGACAAGGTCATCAGCGGCCTGACCGAATTCTTCGGCGGCAACCCGATTCAGAAGATCGCTGACCTCTTCGACAACGACGCTGAGAAGCTGAAGGGCGCTTTCGAGCCGCTGTCTTCCCTGTCTTCTAACAACTAATCTCACTCACCAGCTCTAACGACATCACAGGAGAAAAACAATGGAATTCTTCGCAGGTTCTTCCCAGTTCGCAGAGGGTCTCGGCAACATCTGGAAGCCGATCTACGAGTTCATGGAGCCGCTCGTCAAGGCTGCTGAGGGTGCTGAGAAGCTCCTCAAGCTGCTCCCGTAGTAGCTTCCTTCCCGCCCGAGCGGGATCCACTAACCCTGTCGCTTCGGCGGCAGGGTTCTTGCATTTCGGCGAACGGTCACAGCATACTATCCATGAATACAATCTAATAGATGTGTCAACATCCCGGGACCTATGCAACACGGCTAATAGACGTATCAACTAAATGGCGGTTATGCGTCCGCCCACAATTTCTCCAGTGTTCGCGGTTTAGTGCGGTTTGGTTGGGGCGTCGATAAGCGAAATGCATGCCGAGCGCTCCTGCCCGCGCACGACTACACTCGACCGCATGGCAAACGATGATGATATGCCCATGATCGACCTGACGGAGACCGAGGGATACTACGTCGACGATTCTGACGAAGACGACCCGGTCCTCCTGAAGGCAGACGGCACCCCGATTGAAACGTGGCGCGAGAACTACCCGTACGACGAGCGCATGAGCCGCGACGAGTACGACAAGGTCAAGCGCGCCCTGCAGATTGAGCTGCTGAAGTGGCAGAACTGGACGAAGGATACCGGCCAGCGCCACATCATCATCTTTGAGGGCCGCGACGCAGCCGGTAAGGGCGGCACCATCAAGCGCTTCAACGAGCACCTGAACCCGCGTGGTGCGCGCACGGTCGCCCTGGAGAAGCCGAGCCCGCGCGAGTCGACCTCGTGGTATTTCCAGCGATACATTGAGCACTTCCCGGCCGGCGGCGAGATCGTCTTCTTCGACCGCTCCTGGTACAACCGCTCCGGTGTTGAGCGCGTCATGGGCTTCTGCACCGAGTCGCAGCACGCTGAGTTCCTGCGCGAGGTGCCGATGCTGGAGAACATGATTCTCGGCTCCGGCATCTCCCTGACCAAGTTCTGGTTCTCGGTGACGAAGAAAGAGCAGCGCACCCGCTTTGCCATCCGCCAGGTTGACCCGGTGCGCCAGTGGAAGCTGTCGCCGATGGACCTCGCCTCCTTGGATAAATGGGACGACTACACCCGCGCCAAGGAAGAGCAGTTCCGCTACACCGACACCGACGAATCCCCGTGGATCACCATCAAATCCAACGACAAGAAGCGCGCCCGCATCAACGCGATGCGCTACATCCTGTCCAAGTTCGAATACACGAACAAGGATCACGATGTCGTGGGTGAGCCGGACCCGTTGATCGTCAAGCGCGGCCGTGACCAGATCGGGGACTAGATTTCCCGTTGTGCAGGTTTGGCGTGGGCTTTACCCTCGAAGCGTGACTACTAGCGTCTCCCGCCCCGCCCCGCGCGTCACTCAACTCACGATCGAGCGCGATGAAAAACGCAATGCGCTCAATACGGAAGTCTGCACCTCACTCGAGGGCGCGCTGCACGATGCGCTTATCGACGCCCGCGCCATCCTCATCACCGGCTCCGGCTCCTCCTTCTGCTCCGGCGCGGACCTGAGCCGCGGGAACGTCGGCGAGTTTTATCCGGCAATGGAGTCGCTTTTCACGGCGATCCGCCGGGTGCCTGTACCGGTCATCGCCTACGTGAACGGTCCGGCCATTGGTGCGGGAGTGATGCTCGCTGCGTCGTGCGACCTGCGGGTGGTGTCGCCGACCGCGCGGTTCATGATCCCGGTCGCCGACATGGCCATCGGCGTCAACGACGTCCTAGTGAAGTCCTTTGAACTGCAGATGGGCGGATCGTGGGCGCGGGCGCTACTGCTCGCCGGCGCCACTATGTCGGCCGTCGACGCCGAGGCCACCGGTTTCGCCGTGCGCTCGTCAATGTTCCCGCAGCTCGAGCACCCTGCAGGGGGTCAGGTGGGAGGCGACCAGGCCGCCGCGTTCGCTGTCGCCTTGGCGCAGCTGTGCGCCGCGAAAGCTCCCTTGACCATGCGGAATCTGAAGATGGAGTTCGCCCACTCCTCAGGCGAGCCGTTCAGCCACGACGAGCTGGCCAACGCCCGCAGGGCCCCCTGGGATTCGGAAGATATCCGGGAAGCAGCTCGCGCGGTGGCCGAAAAGCGCGCGCCCGAATTCCGTGGCGAGTAGCGCGACACCTTTGGCGGACTAGGCGGAGGTAGCGCCAGCCGATTCAGCAACTGCACCTGCTTCAGCTGGTGCGGGGGAGTCGTGACCGTTGAGAATGGCTTTGGTGAGTTTGCGGAGGTGTTTGAGCTGTTTGTTGGAAGCGTCGTCAAGCGCGCGCTCTTCCGCGGAAGCCACGAGCGATGAGAGGTCAGTCTGAACCTTGCGCCCCTTCTTCGTGGGGATGATGATCTGCCGGCGGCGATCGTTGGCATCGCGCTCGCGGGCAACCCAGCCGTGCGTCTCCAGCGAATCGATCAGGCGGACCATATCGGAAGCGTCGATCGCGAGGAGCTCCGAAAGCTGCGTCTGACTGGCGGCGTGCGACATCGTGCAAGTGAGAACCCAAAACTCCCGCATGGTCGTGCCACGCTTAGTCAGCTCAGCCTCCACCATGTCTTTGGTTGCGCGGCGGATGCGTTCGATTTGGAAAGAGGGCGACTGCAGCAACGCGTCAGGAAGGTCGAGCGATTCGGGCATGAACCCAATTTAGCATCCGTGGGGTACGCCCATCGTTGGAACGGGGGACTAAAGGGCAGCGCTGGGTTGGCTTCCTGGCCGCGGCGGCGGTGTTCTGGCCGGCGGCGGTGGGTTCTGGCCGGCGCTACGGCGAATGACTAGAGACAAATGACTAGTTTGTTCGTTTTCCGGCCCCGGATCGAGCTTTCCAGTCGTCTGGAACTAGCTAATCGCGGGGAAAGCGGGCTGGGGAAAGCGGGTGGACGGGAACGGGACCGGGCAGACGGGAGTGGGAAGCGCTCGGCAACCGGCCCGCGGGGTCTTGCGCTGGCCTGCCGGGTCCTATTCGGTAGCCAGCCCCGCGTTCACCCAGGCTTGGGTCCCGCCGAGGACGTTGTAGACCTCCGCGCCGAAGATCTCCTCCAGGTATTGGGAGGCTTCGACGGAGCGGCCGCCGGAGCGGCAGATCACGTACACGGGTTGGGTCGTGTCGATCTGCTCTGCCAGGGCAGCGAAGTTGGACAGGGGCAGGTTGATGGCACTGGCGGCGTGGGCGTCGGCGAATTCGTCGGGCTCGCGGACGTCGATAAGCTGTGCGTCGCTGGGGACATCGGTGACCTGAACTGACTGCATGCGCCCAGTGTAGATGTAAAGTTCCCTGTATGACTGGGCAGCGTAGCGACGGCCGGCGGCGCAGACCGGCGCAACCGCGGCCCGCACCACCCCCGCGCAAGTACCCGCCGAAGCCGATGTGGGTGTACAAAATGCGGCGCCGGGGGGCGGTGCTTTTACTGCTTCTTCTGGTCGTGCTGTTCATTCGCGCGTGCGTGCCCAGCGAGCACGACCGGGAGATGGAAGCGTGGCGGGAACAGTCGCAAATACCGTCCGTCGTTCAGGAAAACCAGGTGGCGGTTGAGGAGATCCCGGTGTCGCGACCTGTTGAAATGCGCATTCCCTCCATCGGGTTGAACGCCGATTTTGAGAACGCTGACTGTCGTTTTATCGATGGGGCCATCGATCCTGCATCCCTCACCGAAGCATGCGCGTTCACTGCGGAGGACAAACCCTACTCGCTGCCGGGCACGAACGCCGATGACATTGTGGTCATCGCCGGGCACGCGGCGGCCGGTGTGCCCGCGGTCTTCGACGCGCTCTATGACGTGCGAGCCGACCGTCACACCGTCGCTCCTGGCGACGAGCTATATCTGCGTACTAAGGAATCGGGTGACAAATGGTTGAAATACCAGGCGACCGACCTCCACAGCCCGGAGAAAGAAGGGCTGTCGCAATCCGCGGAGATCTGGGGTGACAATCCAATGCCAGGACGACTGTTGACTATCTCCTGTGTGCAACCGAACAATCCGTTCCAGCAGTCAACGCGTAATGCGGTGGTGGGGTGGCAACTTCAAGAGGTTGTGTCTGGCGAAAGTGTGCCCGCATAGTGCGCACGGGGGCAATAGGGGTTAATGTGGTGGCTGAGAAATTAATTAGAAACTGGAGGAACTATGCGTCGCACCACCATCCGCTCCGCTATCGCTCCCGTTCTAGTGGCAGGCGCACTGGCACTCGCCGTCGGCCAGGGTGCCGTGGCCGAAGAGTCCCGTTCGGTTACCGATACTCTTGGCCTTCTGCCCCTGACGCTCGAGCTCGACGGTGAAGAGTGGCACTTGAACAAGGACGGGTCCACCTACCTTCTTGATGCCAAGCGCGTGAACGAAGAGCCGACATCTGCGGAGCGACAAGCTTCTCAGCGAGTGCTCAACGCTCATGCCGACGAGGTTCTTGAGCAGGCAAAGCGAGCCCAGGAACACTTCGAAAAAATGGAAGATCCAAACTACCCGGGTGAGGCCGCTGACCCGCTGGCTGCGGAAACAGCGGGTGTTCGCGTTGTGGGCGAAGATGACAAGCCCACCACCGACCGCGGCGTGAACGCGCAGACCGGTTCCAATGATGCCGCTCAGGCGATGGTCGCTGTGCTGGTCGCAGTGATGATGGGCTCGGCCGGGTTCTACTCCGGCCGTAGAGCTCGCGCCTAGCGCTTGTTTTGAAGAGGGGCCCAGCCACTGCGGCTGAGCCCCTTAAGTTTGAGGCCTTCAGGTTTAGCCCTTGTAGTTGGCGATGGCTGCCTCGAGGATCTTCTCCGCCTCAGCCTTGTCGCCCCAGCCGGAACCGGTGACGTCCTTGTTCGGCTCGAGGTCCTTGTAGTGGACGAAGAAGTGCTCGATCTCGTCCTTCAGGAAGTCCGAGACGTCGGAGATGTCCTGATAGTTGTCGTAGCGGACGTCGTCAAGCACGCAGAGCAGCTTGTCGTCGCCGCCGGCCTCATCGGTCATTTTGAACACGCCGAGCGGGCGAGCCTTGACAATGACACCCGGGAAAACCGGCTCCGGAGTGATCACGAGGGCATCCAACGGGTCACCGTCGTCGCCAAGCGTGTGGTCGATGAAACCATAGTCCAGCGGGTAGGCCATGGACGTGAACAGGTAACGGTCGAGGAAGACCTTGCCGGTCTCGTGGTCGACCTCGTACTTATTGCGGGAACCCTTCGGGATCTCAATAGTCACTTCAGCCATGGTTGCTCCTTTTTAATCGGCGGATAGTCAGGCACCATCGTAGCCTGCGTTGCAGAATGGCCGTCAGTTCCTCCGCGAGTTCCACCTGTGTGGGCTGCTAGAAAGCGGTGGGGGTGACGGAAGGGGGCCGCCTCGTCTGGGCAAACCTGAGAAAAAACTAACAGTTATCGACACGTTATGACAAAGTTGCGGAACGTTAATATGATGAGCCTGTCCTCTTACCCCGCCTTAAGGATTCACGTGGCTATGAAACGTCTGACCGCTGTCATCACCGCGACCGCTCTCACGCTATCCGCGGCCATTGCTCCAACCGCTGCTGCACACGACATCAAGTTCTACACCGCCCGAAATGGCGTAACCATCCCCGTCTTCAAAGCGACCCACGGTACTCAAGGAACACTCGTCTTCCTTAACGGCGACGGCACCCGCCGTAACACCACGCCGGATAGTCGCTTCGTCCAGAACATCAAGAACGAGGTCAGGGGCGAGAATGTGAACAGCCTGTTCCTTCTCCCGCCGGAGAACCAAGACTCCTGGTGGAGGACCCGCAACGTCGATTCCTGGTGCGACGCAGTGCGTGAATACCTGAACACGTTGGATACCCCAGCGCTAGAGGTCGCCGGATACTCCGGCGGCGCTGAATTCATCGGGCGCCACCTGATGCTCGACGACACCACATGGGTGCCCCACAACACCTCGTTCACCATGATCGGCGGGGGCAGCATCGGCGGGTACGCCGTGAACCCGCCGGCACCGGGCAAGGAAGAAACCAAACTGGATTGGGTTGTCGGCCAAAACGACACCTGGCTGTGGGACCAGCCCACCTTCTCCGCGCGGCACGCCGCAGAGCGTTCCGAATCCGCGTACAAGCGCAAGGGCTTCGAGAACACCACGCTGGAGATTGTCAAAGGCGACCACTACACCTACGACTTCGCTGACATTGTCGGTGAGAGTGTGCGCGAAATGAAGAACTCGGGTGCGGTACCTGCGCAGCCGCCTGCAGATAAGAATCAACCAGCTCCGAAGCCTGCAAATCCGAAACCGCCCGCGAAGCCAGCACCTGCTCCGGGAGCTCCCGTGCCGCCTCCGGTGCAACAGCCGGGCGCACCGCAGCCGAAACCTGGCCAGAAGCCCGCACCGCAGCCGAAACCTGGCCAGAAGCCCGCACCGAGCAGGCAGGAACCGGCACATAGCATCCCGAAGCCGGGCTCGAGCAGCAGCCAGAAGCCGGGCTCGAGCAGCAGCCACAAGCCTGCTCCGAACGGCCAGAAGCCGGGCTCGAACAGCCAGCAGCCGGCTCCGGAGCAGTCGAAGGGCAAGCCGAACAAGAGTCAGAAGAATGCACCCGCACCGAAGCAGAACAAGGGCAACGGCAACAGGAACGCTCCGAGCAGGGATCAGGTCGAGCTCGCTTGGGGTCGTGTGTGGTCCTTCTTCAGCGGTGTCGTGGTCATGTACGCGCGCTCTTACTGGAAATAGGCTTCCTCGCGATACCATCAGTTTCTGATGGGTAGCGAGAGGAAGCACAGGAAGTGGCCGTGGGCCGTCGGTGCGGCGTCAGTAGTCGCCGTCGCCGGCGTGGCCGGTACGGGCGTGTGGGTTCAGCATGAGGTGGGGGAGCTGACCCACGCGCCCGCATTCGCCATGGCGGAGCCGGCACCGGTTGTGGTGCAGGAGGCGACGCCGGAGGGGGTTGATAGGGCGGAGCTCGTCGATAAGCTCAGGGCGCAGGCTGCGAATCCTGCGTTAGGCACGCTGCACGTGCGCGTCAGCGACGGCCTGACGGGGAAGACGGTGTTTGAGCAGCGAGCTGCCGAGCCGCTGCAGCCTGCGAGCGCAACGAAGCTGCTCACAGCGGCCGCGGCGCTGTACACGCTGGAGCCCGATGCGACGGTGACAACGAAAGTCCTGCGCAAAGCCGACACCGTCACGGTGAAGGCCGCGGGTGACGTGTGGCTCACGCCCAGCGACATCGACGAACTCGCGGCGAAGATCGGCACGGCGTCCGCAGTGTACGTGGACAGGAGCATCTGGCCCGAGGAGACGTTCATGCCGGGCTGGGACCCGGAGGACATCGACGGTGGTTACATCGCGCCGATGGAGCCGATCATGGTGCACGGTGGGCGCATCGGCGAGCCGGTCGGGGATGTGCCGCGCACGCACACGCCGGCGCTCGACGTCGCGCAAGCCATTGCCGACCGCGTTGGGGCGGGCACCGTCGGCTTCGGTCCCGCACCAGCTGACGGCGAGGTCGTGGCGAAGGTCGAATCGCCGCCGTTGACCGAGCGCCTGCGCGACATGATGAAAGACTCCGACAACGTCATGGCGGAAGCCATCGGCCGAGAAATCGCCCGCGCACGCGGAGGCACATCGCCGCAGGCCACGCTCGACGCGCTCACGGAGCATGGCTTCAACTTCAGCGGAGTCACGCTCGCGGACTCGTCGGGACTGTCACGCTTCGACCTCATCCCTCCGCGCCTGCTTGACGACGTCATGGTGCGCGCCACCTCCACCAACGAACTGCGCGACCTACTAACCACCTTGGCAGTCGCTGGCGGAGACGGAACGCTTATCGACCGATACGCCGACTCATCCGGCCGCGGCTGGGTCCATGCCAAAACCGGCACGCTGACAGGGACATCCGCACTGGTGGGCACCGTCACCTCCAAAGCAGGCAACGTGTACACCTTCGCCATGATCAGCAACGACTCCGAGGTTCTGGCTGCCCGCGCAGCCCTCGACGCGTTCGCTTCCACTCTGCGGGAGTACTAGGCGCCGGTCGTCCGGGCCGGGTTTTCGGGCGGGGCTGCTCGTGCTGCTCTGGGCGGGCCCCGCACGGCGCCACTCGACCCCGAACGGTGCCTCAAAACCCGGTCAGCTAGAAACAGGCGACTAGAATGCCGGAAATATGAGCCCAAAAGGAACATTCCAGTCGTTTGTTTCTAGTCAATCGGGCGCGGGCGTTTCCAATCGGGCGCGGGCGTTTCCAATCGGGCGCGGGGCGGCTAATGCCGCCGACTGAGCCCTTCTGGCCGCGGGTCTCGCCACACTTCCTCGCTTGTCGACGAGCCGTCCGCACCCACTCCCGCACCGCCCGTCCGGCGCTCATCGGCCTCTCTGGCGGGCCGGACTCCTTGGCGTTGGTTGCTGCTGCAGCGGCGGAAAGCTGCGACGTGCGGGCGGTGGTGGTGGATCATGGGTTGCAGGGGGGATCGGCACGTGTGGCCGAGCAGGCTCGGGCAGCGGCGGAACAGCTTGGAGTCCCAGCCACGATTGTGCGGGTCGATGTGAAGACCGCGCCGGGGGAGAGCGTCGAAGCGGCTGCGCGCGAGGCCCGGTACCAGGCGCTATTTGCAGAAGCTGCAGCTGATGGCCGAGAGGTGTGGGTCGCCCACACACTCGATGACCAAGCCGAGACTCTGTTGCTCGGTGCGCTACGCGGGAATCCCGCGGGGATGGCGCCGGTGACAGAAACAGCTAGCGGCCGCCTTGTCCGCCCGTTCTTGCAGGTCCGGCGCGCAGACACCGTCGGCGCATGCGAGGAGCTGGGACTGCAGCCGTGGCACGACCCGATGAACGACGACACCGCTTATCGACGAGTCGCCGTCCGGAAATCCATCATCCCCGCCTTGAGCGACCTCATCGGCGGGGATGCCGCCGCACCACTGGCCAAAACGGCAGAGCGGATCGCCGCCGACAAAGCGGTGATCGACGAAGCGTACGACCTCAGCCCGACGAACGACTGCGCTGAACTTTCCGCCGACCCGGCGCCGATCCGGCAGCGCCGCATTAGGGCGTGGTTACGGACGTACGGGGTGGAGTTGGGAGGGGGGCAGGTAGGAAGCGTCGATAAGCTGTGCGTTGAGTGGCGTGGGCAGGGCCCCGTCGATGTTGCTGGCGCGCGGGTAGGGCGGGTCGACGGGCGGCTGTACGTTGAGCGGATGCCTTAGTCTGCCGTCATGGTCAAACGCCAACCGCCCGCAGGGTCGCCGAACAGCAAATCGGAGCTGGCAACCACATAATCAGCTTCTTCAATCGTCGCCCTTCTTCGCCCGCAAAACGTCAGCTCCGTGTCCGTGCCCTCCTTGAACTCGGCGTTGGACTCGAGCTCGAGATCCGCGATGTGACCGTCGGGGTAACGCGCCGTCAACGTGGGAAAGGTCAACTCCGCCGCATCCGGGGTGGTGAAACGGCCCGCGTTGAACACCGTGCGGGCGCACAGCATCACCGCATCATAGTCGTCGCCGGGCAGCCGTCGTTTCTCTTCATACACCTCAGTGAGCGTCATCGTTGCGCCCTCCACCGCGGCTGACTCCAGTTCAATCGCCTCGCCCACCGCGACGGCCTCGTTGAGCTGGGTCTTGAAGTCCTCCGGTGCGATGCTCATCCTCGTCGGCTCCGGATCGATGTACGTGTGGTCGCCTGAGGCATGGTTAGCGAGGTTGTTCAGCTGCTTCGCCAGGGGATACAGCGGCTCACACGTTCCGTAGGTGCTCAGCTCGACAGCTTCGAGTTCAGGCCGGGAGCTGCGCATCTCGCATTCAGGGCCGAAGTTGATCGCGGGTGTCCCTTGAATCCACCCGTCCAGGCCCGGTAGGTCCAGTTCTTCCTGCTCCTCCAAAAACGTCAAGCCTGAGCTAGTGATCGAGATTCCTACAGCGACCAAGCCCTCCTCTACCTCGTATCGTCCCAAGCAATGTTTCTCTGGTTCGTACACTTTGGTCATGCCGGACGCTGCGTAAAAGTCCTCACCAAAATCGCAACGGGTAACTGTTCCGTCGGTGAAAGTGCGATCCACGGTTTCATCCGTGATGCCGGCAGCGTCTGGGGAGGCTAACGGTTGTGCGGCTTGCTCGCCGTCGTCCTCCGTCGGGGTCCCAGCCGCACCCCTGAGCGCGACAAACGCGACCGCGACGACGAGCACCAGGACGGCAAGTATGCAGAGGATGAGGGCGAACAAGGGAAGCCGGTTGCGTCCTGTCTGTACGGGGGTCACTTCGGGCTGGGTCATGAGTTGATCGGCTTCGATTCAGTGGTGGTACTGCCGGTGCGGAATGCCCACACGCCGTCGGGATCGACGATGTCGTCGCCTTCGCTGAAACCGTCTGCTGGAGCCGTGACCAGGTATTTACCGTCTATCGCAAAGGATTTCACGCCCTGGCAGTACCGCACCAACTCCGCATCGGATCCCGGCGCGGCTTTGCCTTGCGGTTCCGGTTCCAACACGATGTCTCCTTCTCCAGGGTGGCGCAGCACAAGCGCGGGGTAGTCTCCTCCGGGGTTCACACGCGTATCGACGCACGCTCGGCGCCCGGTGATGCTCACCGCCTCATCCACGTCCTCGTGCACATCCGCCCCTAGCACCGTCACAGCGACCCCACCGGGAAGATCGATGGTGTCGTCGAAGGTCTTCGCATCAGCCAGCTGGTCAAAAAATGATGGGGTAACGGTGGTGACCGCGCCGGGGCGCGGGTCGGTGAATGAATCCGTGAGCAGGTTTTCGATCTGGATCGCCGCAGGATACAGCGGCTCGCACGGGCCGTTGATCGAGGTCAAACGGATTCCGGCTAGCTCCGGCTTATCGCTTGCCAATTCGCAATGCCCCATTGGAAAAGGCGTATCATCCCCGTTCCAGTTTTCCTCCTGCCAGCTGTCCAAGGCACCTCGGGCGGCATCCCACTGGACATCTATCGGGGCGTATAGATCGCGATCGTTGCTGAGCTGCACTTCCACCGCGAAATTGCCCACCTCGGTTTCCACTCGGCCCCAACACGTTTTACCGGTGTACGGCGACTCCCTGGTCGCTTTGCCTTCGTTCCACCCCACGGACTCGAAGAATTCAGCGTTGTCGCACTCGACGAGCTTGCCGTCTTCGACCATATTCGCCACGGTTTCTTCGCTCAGCGGAGAAGATGCTCCAGCACCGCGGTCGCCGTTTTCGCCGAAGATGTACAGCAAGATGCCCGCCACCAAAGCCAACACGGCAAGGGTTGCTGCCACAATGCCTACAATGAGCCCGGTGTTCCCCTTGGCGGGCGGCTGACCAGGTTGGCCAGGCTGACCAGGTTGACCAGGCTGACCAGGTTGGCCCGGCTGACCAGGCTGACCAGGTTGGGCTGGGTACGGCTGCGGCTGCTGGTACGGCTGCGGGGTCGGTGCGTTGTGGTTGGTCATGTGGAGTCTGCCTTATTCAATGACTTGTTCTTGAGAGCCGTCGACGGTGAACTTCCAGTGGGCGGAGTCGCGGCTTGCTTCCTCGCCGCCGATGCCGGTGGCGACGAGCACGAGGTCAGTGTCCTTTAACCCGCTGGAAGCGAAGCCGCAGTACTTCACATCTCGTTTGCCGCCGGAGGCGAACAGGCCACCGGCCCCTGTGACCTTGTCTAGCTCGGTGGTTTCCCCGGATGGGTTGATGTAGCGCATGCTGGGCAGTTCAAATTCGCCGTCCTCCGTGACGCTTCCCACGTAGAACTCGGTTTCAACGCAGAGCTGGGGGATGTTGGCGTCGAAATACTGGCTGGGTTCTTGGGTGATGACCACCTTGTTGGGCGTCAACGTTGTCCCCTCCGACATCGTGGAGGCGATGTCCCCCGGCTCGTGCAGGTCCTTGGCGTTCTCGAGTGCCGCGGAGTAGTCCGGTGAGGCACCGGTGCCTCTGCCAACAGCGGGGTCGACGAACTCTTTGCCGTTGCCTGCGTTGAAGTTGGCCAGGTTACTCAGCTGCTTGGCCATGGGGTAGAGGGCCTCGCATGGGGCGCTCAAGTACAGGCGGGTGCCTTTGAACTCGTCTCGGTCGGACCGTAGCTCGCACTTGTCGGGGGAATCGGAAAAGTCGGACCAATCCTCCAGGCCGGTTTCTTTGAGTGTTTCAGCGCCCTCGGCTCCCATTCCGTCCGGGACGACGAAGATTTGCGCCGATGCTTTGCCACTGTCCGTGGTTAGCCAGCCCTCGCACCTTTCTGCGCCTTCTACGCGTCCGGGTATGAGTTCGATGTCTTCCCAGTTGAGCGAGCTGTAGAATTCGTCGCCGAGGTCGCAGGTGGTTAGGGAGGCGCCGTTAAACACACCAGCGTCAAAGAGCTCCCCGACTTCCTTCTTGTCCCAGCCCATGGGGTGTGATTCGCTGCCGCCTCCCTGTTTTTCCTGCAACGAAGAGCAGGACACAGTTGTGGCGGAGAGAACAGCAACCATGAGCATGCCGGCCAGCGCGCGCAGTTTCATAGCTGCCATAGTAACCAACTTTCGCGCACCTAACTGTGGGTTGTTTGTGTCAAGTTTTGGCACAATAGCCCACATGGCTGACTTGCACGACAAGAAGGACTTCAACGTTCCGGATCACCGTTACGGCAACGACGTGGAGGCAGTACTCATCCCGGAAGAGGAGCTCAAGCGCCGCATCCAGGAGATGGCGGACAAAGTTTCGGAGCTGTACCGCGACGCGGACGATGACCTCATCCTCGTGTGCGTGCTCAAAGGCGCGGTCTACTTCCTTACCGACTTTGCCCGTGCGCTGTCGATTCCTGCGCAGGTGGAGTTCATGGCTGTGTCCTCCTACGGCAATTCGACCACTAGCTCCGGCGTGGTGCGCATTATGAAGGACTTGGACAAGGAGATCTCCGGGCGCGACGTGCTGGTTGTGGAGGACATCATTGACTCCGGTCTGACCCTGTCGTGGTTGATGAAGAACTTGAAGGGCCGTCAACCGAAGAGCTTGAAGGTGGTTACGCTGCTGCGTAAGCCCGAGGTGCAGAGTGCGCAGGTGGAGCTTTTCGACGTCGGGTTCGAGATCCCCAACGAATTCGTCATCGGTTACGGCTTGGACTACGCGGAGCGCTACCGCGACCTGCCGTACATCGGCACGTTGCACCCGCGGGTCTATTCCGATGCCGGTGAAGAACCGGTTCCTGCGCGCGAAGAGGGCCCGGAGTCCGTCGAGATCTAACGCGGTCTTTCCCACGCACGCTGTGAGCGAACGTCCCGCTCGGGAATTTAATGTCCGGCCCGTGAGTAGGGTGTAATAGCTAGAAACCATTCACCCCCTCCCCACCAAGCAAAAGGGCTAGATGAATAACAAACTCGTCGTGCGTTACGGCATCATCGGTGCCGTCCTGCTCATTCTGCTGTACCTGACCACTCTGATTGGTGATCAGTCGCGCAACTACGTCGAGGTGGATACCTCTATTGCGCTTAAGCAGTTGGCGGACAATAACGTCGAAGAAGCTCAGATCGACGACCGTGAGCAGCGCGTTCGCCTGGACCTGCGCGAACCCATCACCGTCGAGGAGCGTGAAGGCATTGAGTCCGTGCAGGCGCAGTACCCGGCGCGCACGACTCCGGACATTTTCAACGCGGTGCGCGAGTCGGAGACGGACTCCTACACCACGAACGTGACGCAGGATTCCTTCCTGTTGTCGATGTTGGGCTTCATGCTGCCGATGCTGCTCATCTTCGGTTTGATCATGTTCTTCATGTACCGCATGCAGGCCGGTGGCGGCATGTTCGGCATCGGCGGCTCGCGGGCGAAGCAGCTGACCAAGGACATGCCGACGAACACGTTCGCCGATGTCGCGGGTGCGGATGAGGCTGTCGACGAGCTGCAGGAGATCAAGGACTTCCTCCAGGACCCGGAGATCTACGAGAAACTGGGCGCGAAGATTCCCCGCGGTGTGCTGCTCTACGGCCCGCCCGGTACCGGTAAGACGCTGTTGGCCCGCGCTGTCGCGGGTGAGGCTGGGGTGCCGTTCTACTCCATTTCCGGTTCGGACTTCGTGGAGATGTTCGTCGGTGTCGGTGCTTCCCGCGTGCGCGACCTGTTCAAGCAGGCCCGCGAGAATTCGCCGTGCATCATCTTCGTTGACGAGATCGACGCGGTCGGCCGCCAGCGTGGCTCCGGCACAGGCGGCGGCCACGACGAGCGCGAGCAGACCCTCAACCAGTTGCTCGTGGAGATGGACGGTTTCGGTGACCGCGAAGGCGTCATCCTCATCGCCGCGACGAACCGCCCGGATATTCTTGACCCAGCGCTGCTGCGCCCGGGCCGTTTCGACCGTCAGATTCCGGTGACCAACCCGGACCTGGCCGGACGCCAGAAGATCCTCGAGGTGCACGCGAAGAACAAGCCGCTCGGCCCCGATGTTGACTTGGGTTCCTTAGCGAAGCGCACCGCCGGCATGTCCGGTGCGGATCTGTCGAACGTGCTCAACGAGGCTGCGCTGCTCACCGCCCGCATCGGCGGCAACGTGATCACTGCCGATGCGCTCGAGGAGGCCTCCGACCGTGTTGTCGGCGGTCCGCGCCGGTCGTCGAAGATCATCTCCGAGAAGGAGAAGAAGGTCACTGCCTACCACGAGGGTGGCCACACACTCGCCGCGTGGGCGCTCAAGGACATTGAGCGCGTGTACAAGGTGACCATCCTGGCCCGCGGCCGCACCGGCGGCCACGCCATGACCGCAGCTGAGGACGACAAGGGCATGTACAACCGCGATGAGCTCTTCGCCCGACTCGTCTTCGCTATGGGCGGCCGCGCTGCTGAGGAGCTCGTCTTCGGTGAGCCCACCACCGGCGCGTCGGCCGACATCGAACAGGCCACGAAGATCGCCCGCGCGATGGTCATGGAGTACGGCATGAGCTCCACACTCGGCACCGTGAAGTACGGCGACGAGGACGGCGATCCCTTTGCCCGCGCGATGGGCGGTGGCTCGCTGGATTACTCGCCGGCAATCGCGGAATCGATCGACCGCGAGGTGCATGAGCTTATCGACGTCGCACATGCCCGCGCCTACTCCATCCTCGCGGACCACCGCGACTACTTGGATGCGCTGGCTTCCAAGTTGCTGGAGAAGGAAACCCTGCGCCGCGGCGACCTGGAAGCCATTTTCGACGGCATTGATCCGCAGGGTGCGGACCTGCCTGCTGTGGATTCCCGCTTCCCGCGCCAGAGCGGCTATGAACCGGTGAAGACTCCGGTGGAACTGGCTAAGGAGCGCGGCGAGGAACCGCCGAAGAAGTTCTCCCTGCTCGAGGCGTCCCAGCAGGCACGCGAGCACCGACAAGCGCAGCGCAAAGCCGAGCTGGACCAGGACTACAACAAGCGCTATAACCAAGGCGGCTCTTCGCGCTGGCGGCGCGGCCAGAACAACCAGAACCCCCAAAACGGTGCTGGCCCGAACGGTCCCCACCCACGTTACGACGGCCCGCAACCTCCGGCAGACTGGTCCTACGCTGGCGACGGCCGCACAGGCCAACCTGGTCAAACCGGTCAGCTGCAGCCCCAGCCCCAGCCCCAGCCCATGCCGAACCAGCCGACAGAGCAGTTCGGCACCGCACAACCGGCGTCGCCGCCCCCGTCGCAGCCGCAACATCCGGGAACGAACGCTTATCCCGTGCAGCCGCCAGGTCAACAGGGCCAGGCGCCGCAGCAGGAGCCAGAGCTGATTGGTTTCCGCCTCCCGGAGAATGAGCAGCCGGACCACCGGTGGGACGACAAGAAGGACGCGTCGAGTGAGGAATCTGCTCCAAACCGGGACTCCTCCGGTGTGGCTGAGCCGTCGACCGCGGAGGAGGCTGACCCCACCCAGCAGTTGCCGCGCCCGGACGCTGAGCCGGGCCTTGGCCAGGACAACGACCCGGCCCGCGGCGGCGGCCCCCGATTCGTGAAGCCGAAGGAGTGACAGTGACGAAGCCTGAAGACAAAGTCGGCGACATCGGTGACATCGATGACGTGGTCAATCCCGGTCTGCTGGCCGGCGACGGGGAAGTGGAACCAATCGTCGAAACCCGCACCGGGACCGACAATGGACGGCCGGCTTTCGACCGCGAGCGCGCCGAAGCCGCCGTGCGCGAGCTGCTGCTCGCGGTGGGGGAGGACCCGGACCGGGAAGGTCTCGTGGACACCCCGGCCCGAGTCGCCCGCGCCTACGAAGAGGTCTTTGCTGGGTTGCACGTTGACCCGACAGAGGTCCTGGACAAGACGTTCGCGGAGAACCACGAGGAGCTCGTCCTGGTGCGCGACGTGCCGATCTACTCCACATGCGAGCACCACCTGGTGCCGTTCTACGGTGTGGCGCACATCGGTTATATCCCCGGCAGCGACGGTCATGTCACCGGTTTGTCCAAGCTGGCGCGGTTGGCAGATATGTACGCGAAGCGTCCGCAGGTGCAGGAGAGGTTGACTAGTCAGATTGCGGATGCGCTCGTCGATAAGCTGCAGGCGCAATCCGTGATTGTCGTGATCGAATGCGAACACCTGTGCATGGCCATGCGTGGCATCCGCAAGCCGGGCGCCACGACGACGACCTCGGCTGTGCGCGGCGGATTCAAACGCAACGCCGCGTCCCGCGCTGAAGTGTTGAGCCTGATCAGGGGGTAAAAAGCATGACCACGGTGAAGGAGCTGACCACCCCGGGCCGCACGATGGTCATGGGGATCCTCAACGTCACCGAAGACAGCTTTTCCGACGGCGGCAAGTGGCTCGACCGCGACGCCGCCATCGCACATGCGAAGGACCTGGTGGCACAGGGCGCGGACATGATCGATGTCGGCGCCGAATCGACCCGTCCCGGTGCGACCCGCGTGGAGGCTGACCTCGAAGCCGAGCGCGTGAAGCCGGTCATCGCAGCGCTGCACGCGGAGGGGATCCGCACGTCAGTGGACACGATGCGCGCGTCGACGGCGCTTGCCGCAGCCGAGGCCGGCGTGGACATGATCAACGATGTCTCCGGAGGCTTGGCCGACCCTGATATGTACCGCGTCATGTCGGAAACCGGTCTGCCGGTGTGCCTCATGCACTGGCGAACCTTGAGCGGCGGCGAATTCGGCAACGCGGCCGGTGCGGCTGATCACGGCGGCGACGTCGTGCGCGACGTGCGCGACACCCTGAAGCGCCTGGCCGACAACGCGGTCGACGCCGGTGTGGACCGCTCTCAGATCGTGCTCGACCCGGGCCTGGGCTTCGCTAAAACTGCCGCCGACAACTGGGCGCTGCTTCAGGCGCTACCGGAGCTCATCGCCGGTGACCTGCCCATTCTCGTGGGCGCTTCCCGCAAGCGCTTCCTCATGGAGGTCCGCGCGAACCGCGGCCTGGAAGCCAACCCGGGCTTGGCGGATCCCGCGACAAGCGCGGTGACAGCGATTAGCGCGCACCTCGGCGCGTGGGGTGTGCGCGTGCACGAAGTCGATGTGTCACGCGACGCAGTCGACGTCGCTGCCGCATGGCGCCTCGGCGCAGACTACGCCAGCACGCAGAACACCCCAGGAGGCAGTAATGGCTGACCGTATTCACCTGACCGGGATTCAGGTCCACGCGAACCACGGCGTTTTGCCGCACGAGACGGAGTTCGGCCAGCCGTTCATCGTCGACATCACCTGCTGGCTCGACTTCGCAGCCGCCGCAGCCGGCGATGATCTGACGCAGACGGTCAATTACGCCGCGTTGGCGCAGCTGGCCGTGGACATCGCGGGCGGCTCCCCGCGCCAGCTCATTGAGACTGTCGCCACCGAGATCGCTGACGCCGCGCTCGCCGAGTTCACGCAGTTGCACGCCATCGAGGTCACCGTGCACAAGCCGCACGCGCCCGTGGGCGTTGCGCTTGACGACGTCGCCGTCACCTCCCGCCGCTCCCGCAAAACCGCCGCGTCCATGCCGACGATGGTGCGCCCCGGCACCCCAAGTCGGACCGGTCGCGCGGGCACCGAGGAGGTCTAGACGCTATGCGCGCTGTCATTTCTACCGGGTCCAACATGGGGAATTCGCGCGCGCACCTGTCCAAGGCGGCCGCGGATTTCGAAGATGAACTCGTGGCGGCATCGAGCTTGTACAGCACCCCGCCGTGGGGCGGGGTGGAGCAGCAGGACTTCCTCAACCAAGTGCTCATCGTGGAGGTCGAGGAGTCGCCCGGAGAGCTGCTCGCCCGCTGCCAGCGCCTCGAACGCAAAGCGGGCCGCGTGCGCGATGTCCGCTGGGGTCCGCGCACGCTCGACGTGGACATCATTGCGCTTTTCGACGACACCGGCGCCCCGATCACCCGCGACACCGAGACGCTGACCGTGCCGCATCCCCGCGCTTTCGAGAGAGCGTTTGTGCTGGTGCCGTGGGGGGAGGTCGGTGGGGACGTCGATAAGCATCTGGCTGCGCTCGCTCCCGCAGAGGTCGCCGAGGTGCGGAAGGTGGAGCCGTGAAACGCACCGACATCGCAGCTCTCATTGGCATCGCAGGGTTCTTTGCCGCAGCCGCGCTGATTCTCGTGCGCCGATTCTACGGCTCGTGGCAAACGGTGTCTGCGGTGTGGGCGCTGCCGCTGTGGGCGGTGGGTGCGCTGTGCGTGTTCCTCGCCGTGGTGGTGCGCCGGCGTCGCGACGAGGGCCGTGTCGGTCTGGACCGATCCCAGCTCAATCCGATGATGGTGGCCAACTTCATGATCATCGGTAAGTCCGGTGCCTGGGCCGGGGCGGTGTTGGGCGGCTGGTTCCTGGGCCTTACGGTGTGGGTGGTGCCATGGGTAAATATGCTTGCCGCGGCAGAGGCAGACCTCCCAGGGGTGCTCACAGGGCTCGCCGGCGCAGTTTTCTTAAGCGTTGCTGGAGTTATTCTGGAGCGTTCCTGCGAAGTGTCGCCACCTAATGAGGGGGAAGGTGCGGGTTAAGGTAAGGAACATGACTGAGTACGCAGGACGGACCCGATCGCGCGATGGGGGCAATCTGTGGATGATGCTTCTCATCGCATTGGCATTGATCGCTACGGTGATCATGCTGATCAGCGACTCTGCCGTCTGGCTTCAGATCGCCCTGTTAGCCGCCCTGTGGGCTGCCATCCTTGGATTCTTGCTGGTCACCCGCACGCGCAACGACCGCGATGCCGCCCAAGCGCTTCTTGACGCTGAACGTCGCGAGCACGCCGCAGAACTCGAAGCCCTCTACGCGCGCAACGATGCCGACCGCGCCGCCGAAGGCCTCCCGCCCGTTGCCGACCTCGACCTGCTGCGCGAGATCCGCGAAGAGCTGGCAAACTTGCGCGCCCAGCTCGAAGACCTTTCCGGCCGCGAGTTCGGCTACGAGCCGGCTGCACTGCAGGCAGAAGCCCGCCGCGTTCGGGAGATTGAATCGCGCACCAGTCACACCGTGCGCCCCGAGCCGCAGCAGCAGCCGCGTGCGCAAGCGCAACAACAGCCACGAGCTCAGGCGCAGCAACAGCCGCGAGTTCGGGTGCAGCAGCAACAGCAACCGTCCCGCCGTTGGCAGGGGCCGGGGGCGGAGGACGATACTTCGATCATCGAGCCGGTCCGCGACCAGGAGCACCAGGAGCGCCGGGGAGCGATCTCCGCGCTGCAAAGTTCCAATGCCCAGCAGCCTCCGCAGGCGCAGCCGCCTGAACTGTCCCGCGCGACTGCCCGCCAGACCGGGCCGGGCTCGTCCGTTGTGTCGGGCGCGCCGTCCTCGGATGCTGTGGCCGGCCGCGTCGGATCGCACCGCGCTCCCGAGGGCCGGAACCCACTGACTGACCTGATTCGTGAGCGCCAAGAAGAAATTGACCGCGAGCAAGCTGCGCGGGAGGCGCAACAAAAAGCAGAGGCTGAGCGCCGCGAGCGTGCCGCCCGCGAACAGCGTCAGCGTGAAGAGGAGCAGCGCCGCCAGCGTGAAGAGGCACAGCGCCGCCAGCGTGAAGAGGAGCAGCGCCAGTACGAAGAGCAGCAGCGCCGCCAACGTGAAGAAGAGTACCGTCGCCGGCGCGAGGAGGCGGAAAGGGCGGAGCAGGCGCAGCGGGCTGAGAGGGAGGCTCGCGAGCGCAGAGAAGCGGAGGAACGCCGCGCTTTGGAGCCCCGTACTGAACTCGATGAGTCCCGCGGTCGCCGCCGCGCGGACGAGAACCGCGATGGATCGCTGACCGTCGCTGAGCTGCTCGCGCGCAGCAGGGGGAACCGGTGATGCCGGCACCTCGGCTGCACGTCGGCTACATGGGCAAAACCGATTTGGCGGATGAGCTGGCTCGGGTCGGGCACCGGACCACCCCGATCACCGGGCAAGAATCGCTGGAGCCGTTCGATCTCATTGTCATCGAGCAGGTGTGGTGGGCCATCCCGGTGCTGGCTGAGGGGATGGCGCGGAGGATCCGCAAGGGCCAGATGGTGCTGCACACTGCAATTGAGGTGGGTGTGCAGGCTCTCGACCCCTTTGAGGTCAACGGCGCGCTCGTGATGGCGGCGCACCGCGTGTGGAAGAACTACTGGGTGACGTCTGCGGCCGATGAGGTCGCCGAGTCCGTGGTCAACCTGCTCGTCAGCGAAATCGGTGGCAATGTGACCATGATCGAGGACCATCAGCGTCCAGCGATCAAAGCGGCTGAGCGGATGCGTTCGCTGTCCTACGAAGTGAACATGGATGCCTATAACATCCTGCGCCGCAACATCCGCGCGATTGAGCCGGACGCGGTCGAGTTCTGGGGTCCGGCGGATGAGCCGATGGCGGACACGATCGACGTTGATGAGCTGGAGTCGATGTACGGCGCGATTGAGAGCACTGATATTGCGACGTTGTACGCGGCGCTGGAGCGCAGATACGCGTCGCGCAACAAGCTCGCCGACCAAGAGCTGTGGGCACTGGGCAAACGCCCGATGTAAGCCCAATGCGTGCCGGCCCGTACGCTGGAAATCATGACGTTCACGCCGGGCGAAGCTACTGTTGTCACCGATCCCGCGCAGCTGGCCACTTACGGCCGCGCGTTCCGCAAGACGGGCAAGCGCGTCACGCTCGTCCCTTTGGGCCAGGGCATTCATGCGGGGCACATTTCGCTGCTCCGCGCCGCGAAGTCGCTGCTGGGCAGCATGGTGATGGTCACCTACTCCGGCGCGGAGGTCCCTGCGGACTTCGCCCGCGAGGGCGTCGACGTTGTGTTTCACGGCAGCTTCGACCCGGTGGTGCGCATCACGCCGCAGCTGGACCACCTCGAGGACCCGGCCCAGGTCGCCGCGGCGGTCACGCGCATTGTCGCTGCGATCAACGCCACGCACGCAACCGATGTGGTGGTCGGGGAGAAGGACTTCGAGGAGCTCGTCGCACTCCAGCAGGCAGTCACCTCCCTGCGCATGGAAGTTCAGCTGCATAGCTTGCCGACGGTTCGTGCCAGCGGCGGCATCGCCATGTCACTGCGTAACGAACATGTCGCACCGGAGTCTCAGGACGCGGCCCTTGCCATCGGGGCAGCGTTGACGGCGGGCGCGCACGTTGCCGAAGACGGACCAGAGCAGATTCTGCAGCCGGTCTCGGGAGTGCTGGAGGCCGGTGGCGTGACCCCGGATTATGTGGAGCTGCGGTCGCTGAGCTTCGGTCCTGCTCCTCGCGTCGGGGATGCTCGCTTGCTCGTCGCCGCCACCGTTGGTGGGGTGCGCCTGATTGACAACGTCGGTGTGCCAGTTGGCGTGGGTTTTAGAAACCTGGATGCGTAATTGGCAGGGGTATGTTTGACGCATGCCCCACCATGACTTCTATTCATCGCTCGGGCTGGACCGCGACCGCGACGCCGCGACTCTCGCTGCGACGATCGATTGGCGCCTCGCCGACAGCGACGTGAGCCCCGCCAAGCGTGATGAGCTGCAGGTCGCCCGAAAAATCCTGGGCGATGAGCGCCGCCGGGCGTTGTACGACGCTCGTCTTAACGACGCGGACGCGCCGGCCATGGATGTGGCTGCCCTGCGCGAATTGGCCCAGAAAGCCCGGCCTGACGCGAAGCCCAAACCGAAGCAGTACTTCCCGGACACGGACCCGAACGCGGAAGCAGTCAGCCCCGCGCAGCAGTACCCGAGCCAGCCTCCGGCGTACTACCAGCCGCCGATGCATGCCCCAGACGAGCGCCGCCGCGGAAGGGCTGTGCCGGTGATCTTTGGTGTTGTAGTGGTGATCGGTGCGTTGGGTGCTGGCGGCTGGTGGTTGCTGAATAATTTCAGTGAGCCCTGGGAGCCGGAGGATCAGTTCATCGCGGATGCTTTTCCGCGCATTGTCTCCGAAGAAAACGGTCAGCGCGGCTGGCTGGGGATGCGGTGCATGTCTAAGGAGCCGGAGCAGGGCCAGGATGCCCGCATCCGCTGCGCCGACAAGCAGCTCGGTGTGAGTGTGATGGATTACGGCACGGTGGAGGCCCGCGACGCGATGCTTCCGGACGGGGATTCGGTCGTGTTGAGCCAGGACGAGTGCGAAGCGCACTCTTATGAACGCGCGGGCCAGGACCCGCCGGCCTACGTCATTGCGCCGCAGGGGCAAGACGGCCAGTTCCTTCTCGTCGTCAATGGCGATGAGGCTGAAAACAAGCGGCTGCACCTGAACATGTGCGACAAGACTCGTGAGTAGCCGGACTACTGACTACCGCTGACTTCTACTAACTTCGCGGAACCGACTACGGTAGGAGGGCGTGACTACCCAGGACCTTTCAGAGCAGCAACAGATCCGCCGCGCGAAGCGTGAGAAGCTCCTTGCACAGGGGCATGAGCCGTACCCGGTCGTTGTCGACCGCACAACGTCGCTGAAGGATCTGCGCGCGAAGTACTCCACTGCTGAAGGTGAGCTCGCGCTGGAGCCGGGTGAGGAAACGCAGGACGAGGTTGCGGTCGCTGGCCGCATCATGTTCCAGCGCAACACGGGCAAGCTGTGCTTTGCGACGTTGCAGGAAGGCGACGGCACCCAACTCCAAGTCATGCTTTCCCTGGCAGAAGTCGGCGAGGAGTCCCTGGCGAACTGGAAGGCCGACACCGACCTGGGCGATATTGTCTCCGTGCGGGGTCGGGTTATTGCGTCGAAACGCGGTGAGCTGTCTGTGATGGCGTCCAGCTGGCACATGGCGTCGAAGGCGCTGCGCCCGCTGCCGGTGGCCTTCGCCGACATGAACGAAGAGCAACGCGTGCGCTACCGCTACACCGATCTGATCATGCGCGAGGAAGCACGCGTGAACGCGCTGACCCGCATCAAGGTGATCGCCGCGCTGCGTAAGTACCTCACCGGCCTGGACTTTGTCGAGGTAGAGACCCCGATGCTGCAGACCCTGCACGGCGGTGCTGCGGCGCGTCCGTTTGAGACGCACTCCAACGCCCTGGACATCGACCTCTATCTGCGCATTGCGCCGGAGCTGTACCTGAAGCGCTGCGTTGTCGGCGGCATTGACCGTGTCTTCGAAATCAACCGCAACTTCCGCAACGAGGGAGTGGATAGTTCGCACTCGCCGGAGTTCACCATGATGGAGACTTACCAGGCGTGGGGTACCTACAAGGACGGCGCGGAGACCATCAAGGGCGCTGTGCAGTTCTGCGCGCAGGAAGTCTTCGGCTCGACCACCGTGACGCTTGCCGACGGCACCTCCTACGACCTCGGCGGCGACTGGAAAGTCCTCGAGATGTACCCGTCTCTGAACGAAGCGCTGGAGCGGAAGTTCCCGGGCCAGACCGAGGTCACGGTCGACTCCACTGTCGATGAGCTGAAGGTGATCGCTTCTGTCATCGGCCTCAAGGTCCCGGAGAATGCAGGTTGGGGTCACGGCAAGCTCGTCGAGGAGATCTGGGAGGAGCTGTGCTCCGACCAGCTGTATGAGCCGACCTTTGTGATCAACTTCCCGGTGGAGACCTCCCCGCTGACACGCGATCACCGCCAGAAGCCGCGCGTGACCGAGAAGTGGGACCTCTACGTCCGCGGTTTTGAGCTGGCCACCGGCTATTCGGAGCTGGTTGACCCCGTGATCCAGCGCGAGCGCTTCGAAGACCAGGCCCGCCTGGCCGCCGATGGCGACGACGAGGCCATGGTGCTCGACGAAGACTTCCTGGCAGCCATGGAGCAGGGCATGCCGCCGACCGCCGGTACCGGCATGGGCATCGACCGTCTCCTCATGGCCCTGACCGGCCTGGGCATCCGCGAGACTGTTCTCTTCCCCATGGTGCGCCCGGAGGCTTAGACGGTCAGCTTCAGAATGCGTTGTTGTCGGGTTGCTACGACCAGTCAACTGTGGACAGGCTGGGCATCGGTCCGAAGGTTCGGTCGCACATGTATAACTGCGCCACCGGCACCACGTTCGATAACGACGCTGTCCCCGCCGACCATGCCGAGTACATCACAGTGGTCGGTCTCGGGGAAGCTATCTTCCACGCCTCTTACCCGAAGTGCGATGGTCGCTACATCCTGATCTTGGACTCGATCGTCGATGATCCGTCGCTCGGCGACACTCGCCAGCGGCTGACCGAAGTTGTCGCATTCGTTGGGGATAACGGTGAGGAGGGCAAAGAATTCACCGTCCCCGGCCAGTGCGATTCCTTGCGCAAGCAGGTCGACGGCCATGATATCTACCCCGTCTACCTGGATTTCGGCAAGGACAAGTCTGCGGCGTGCGCTGCGAAGTCACGGTATGGCGGCAACGTCCGCCCGCTTATCGACGGCGATTTCGCCTCGGCCAACAACCAATCGGCCGACGAAGCCCGTCTCGCCCTCGATCCCTGTTAGTGGGCGTGGCAGTGGCGTTTCCTAAAGGGGTCGGTGTCTAGCGGAAGAAGCCCTTTTACGGTGACCGACCTTTCTGTTGAAACAGTAACTATTTTCATGTCGCCAGCCTTTATCCAGGCTATTGTCAGGGTGGGGAGCATTCCCCACAGAATTAGGCATTCACCCGTCGCGGCTTCACACTTGACGCGGTAATGTCACCATCGATGACCGCCAGGCGGTCAACCATTGATGAAAGGTTTCCCCATGAGCACCTCTTGGCAGGGCAATTCCGACGCGTCTAAAGGTCAGTACGACAAGGACGGTTTGCCCACCTCAGGCGGCAGCGACTCCTCTGCGAACGATTCCTCCTTCGGCACCGGTTCTTACGGTGCTTCGAATGGCGGTTCGTTCGGTGGCTCTTACGGATCTGACGCATCCACGGCCGGATGGTCTGGCGGTAACAGCTTTGGTGAGCCCCAGTACAGCCAGCCGGGATTCAACCAGCCGGCTGCCGGCCAACCCAGCTACGGCCAGCCCCAGTACAACCAACAGGGTTACGGTCAGCAGGGCTTCGGTCAGCCCAACCAGGGCCAGCAGGGTTTCGGTCAGCCGCAGTACGGTGTTGGCCAGCCACAAGGCGGCGCAGTGCAGCAGTACCAGGCTGCTGGGATGCAGCCGGTTGGTGCGCCGAAGAGCAAGGTTGTTGCCGCGCTGCTGTTCTTCTTCCTCGGCGGCTGGGGTATCGGCAACTTCTACCTAGGGCAGACGAACCTGGGTGTGATCAAGCTGGTTCTGTGGATTATCGGTATCTTCACCACGATCATCTTCGTCGGTTTCTTCATTCTTGGCGCGCTGGGCATCTGGTGCCTGGTCGAGATGGTCATGGTGCTCACTGGCAGCGGCGGCTACGACCGCGACGCTCGAGGCGTGCCGCTGGAGTAAATCATGAGCTCCATGTGGAACGGTTACCCCTACGGGCAGCAGTATGACCGTGACGGGCTGCCTGTGACAGGCGCCCACCCAGGTCATCAAAACTACGGGTATGGCCAGCCTGCACAGCATTACTCCCAGCCGTATCCGCAGCACTTCGTTCCACCTGCGCAATACCCGCCGGCTCCGGCGTACATGGTGCAGCCCTATCCGTACCCAACGAAGCCGAAGAACAAGGTTGTGGCTGCACTTTTGTTCTTCTTCCTCGGTGAGTTGGGGATTGGGAACTTCTACATGGGGCAAGTCGGCCGCGGGGTGACCAAACTCATTCTTCTGGCCGTGACGTTCATCCTCGCCATCACGATCATCGGACTCATCGTGGCTCTTCCTTTAGCCATCGTGTTGGCGATCTGGCCATTCGTGGAAATGATCCTGGTCCTCACCGGCACTGGAGGCTACGACCGCGACGGCAACGGCGTGCCCTTGGAATAGGTAGTGCGGGGAGTGATCCCCTCCCTGGACTGAGCATGGAGCTGGCATTGAATACGATGAGCCTTGTTGATCCCGTGACCAAGAAAGGTTTTCCTTCTCATGCCCCACTACAACCTGTACACCGCGGTAGGTACTGATCGTTCGAAGGACGCCGCCTCTTTGGCAGCCGAACTGGATGAGCGCATCGCCTCCGGCATAGCAACCAACCCCGGGGGCATCGAGGAACTGCGCATCGCACGAAGCATCCTCGGTGATCCGCAGCGCCGCGCCATGTACGACCAGCGTCTCGACGACCCGACGGCGCCCGAGATCGACGTTGTGGCTCTCCGCGAGCTCGCAGCCTTGGACACGACCGCCGGCGCGGGACAGCCGTCCCAGGCTGCTCAGCCGGGGCAGCCGGGGCAAGCGCAGTACGTGCCGGGCCAGCCGGGCCAACCGGAGCAGGGCAAATTCTCCAATGTGTCCGCCGCGAAGCAGAACTTCTCTGACAAGCTCAATCCGGTTGTGACGCGGACGAGGTCGGAGTTTGACCGGTCGTCGAAAAGCATTATTGCAGCAACCGCGTTGCTGACGGTTCTTGCGATGCTGTTGGTGTGGGGGCTTATCGCGCTGGGGTCCTGGGCTTTCTCCGAAGAGCGTAAAGTGCGCTCGGCGGCCAACGAGTTCCTCAACATGCGCACCGACGATGAAACTGAGCAGTGGCTGGTGGACAACGCAGCTGCTGATGAGCGTTCCAACTTGAAGGACTACCTCGATCTTGGGGGCGACTACGCAGGTGTCGACAACGAGTTCGACGCACGTGATCCCCGGGCAGGGCGAGTGACGCCGGGCACCGAGTTCGCCAAAATCATGTCCTTTTATACCGAGGATGCTTACGCAGCAGAGCTTGAACGGGAAGGTATCAGCGAGATGTACTTTGTCGCTGTCGACAACAAGGACGGGACCGCCACGGGTGGCATCTTGATGTTCGGGATCATCGACGGAAAGCCGAAGCTGACGCAGATCGATCACACGGACGTCGGCGACTACTACCTGGACTTCTAAGCCCCTGTCCAGTCGAGGTGACACATGACTGACCAATCTTTCGCAGAGCTTCTCAAGGAACGGTACGCGCTTGCGCCCGTTGGCGAACCTATCGAGCACGGCAGCGCCACGACCTACCGGGTGCAGAACTCGTGGGGGACGAACCGCGCCGAGGTTGAGGTGTCCCACAAGGACGTGCCGGAGTCACAGCGCGAGGAGATCGCTGAGCTGGCCAAAGCTGTGCAGTGGAATGCCCACCAGGCAGTGGTGACGCTGCGTGACATCGGTCTGACTGGTGATAACAAGCTCTACATCCTCCGCGATGTCGCCGAGGGCACTCCGATGCCGCAGGTGGTGGCCAACCGGATGCAGTGGGGCAATCCCTACAGCCGCGAAGAAGTCGCCGCCCTCCTCGGCCCGGTGGCTGATGCCGTGGACACCTTCAACTCGTCCGGCAAAGCTTCGTGGGTGTCACAGGCGCTGGATCCGGGCAACATGCTCCAGCAGGGAGACGGCCAGATCAAGCTCGCGCAGGTTGGCCCGGTGGTCGATGCTGGTGATGTGAGCGCGGCTGACAACCGGGAGAAGCTCGCCGTCTTCGTCGGTGAGTTGATGGGCGCACCGGTTGACCGCGCTCTGCTTGCTGACAGCGAGAGCGCCACCGAGTACCTCAACCGCAACCTCTTCCCGGAGCGGCAAGCCGCAGAACAGGCGGCACCGACTGACATAACCGACGGCCGCACTGAAGATGTTGATGGTGCCGACGGTGCCGCGGATGGCGACTATTGGGGCCGTGAGGCCGCGCAGACTGATGCACCCACCACGTCGTGGGCGGTGCCTAGCGCTCCCGCGACCGCGCCTGAGGTGCACCATGGTGGCAGTACCCGGGCTTACACCGCCTCCGATTGGGAGTCTGCCCCCGACTATGACGCGGCTTACCAGCCCCACTACAGCTCCGGTGAGCAGCAGGCGAAGAAGGGCCGGGGCAAAGGCATCGCGCTTGCGATCGTGGTCTTGCTGGTTCTTGCCGCAGCTGGTGCCGGCGGCTACTGGTGGTGGGCCAACAACGGCAAAGGCGAGCCCTGGTCCGGCCCCGAAGCCGAGATCGCCGAGGCGTTTCCCGACATCGTCTCTGAACACGACGGCGGCAAGGGCTGGCGCGGTTTGACCTGCCAGTCGGTGGAACCGGAAGGCGACCAGAAGGCGCGCATCCGCTGCGCGGACAGCGAGCTCGGGGTGTCGCTGATCCAGTACGGCTCCCCGGAGGAGCGCGATGCGGCCATCCCGGATACCGACTTCGACGTGCTCGAGCGCGACGGTTCCTGCCAGATCCACTCCCACCAGATGCCCGATGAGGAGCCGCCCGCTTTCTACCAGGCGCCGCAGGGCGATAAGGCATCTTTCCTCGGCGTTATCTACGGTGAGTCGGCGAAGGAAGACCGCGCGTACCTGAACCTTTGCTAGCCGGGGGAGTCAGCGGCAGATGGGGATGTGGAAGCGGGCATCGTCTGCGTCCGCTCCGTTGAGCACCACGGCTGCGAAGTCGCGCGGGGCCGACGGCACCACCACGAATGTGCCGTCGCTACCCGTCAAACTGCCGGTGCGCATGCGGCAGGAACCGGCTTCGAAAGAACCCATGTCGTCGGAAGGTGTGAAACGCTCGCGGTTTTCCGACGTGCCAAAGTCCGCGATGACATAGACCAAGTCGTCGCCGCGGCAGACGATCTTGGCCTGCTGGCCCTCGTCAGGCTGTGCGCTCGCGCACTCGGTGCCGCGCCAGCCCCTCGCATTGTTGTGGCTGGGCAGAAGACCTGGGAAGGAGTCGACGAGCACGCGGTCGGCGCCGCTCCAGGAACGCTGCGTCTGGAACCACACGCCCGTACCAGCCCCGCCCACAACTAGTACCAACGCCAATGCCGCGACGGCACGCGCGACGCGGTTCTTGCGCTTCGGCGGGGCGTAAACAGCACGATCCGCTGCCGTCGGCATTGTCTTGGTCGCACCGCGGCCGCCCGATTTCGCCAATGCGCGCATGAATTCAGTCGCGGAATCATACCGCTGGCCAGGATCGTTCGACAGGGCGCGGGCGAAGACATCGGCGGCCGGCACATCGCGCAGCGCCCCCAGATCGCGGGGACCGCGCCACGCTTGCCCGGACATGGTTGAGCGCAGGCTGACCCCGGAGATCATTTCCAGCGCGATGAGCGCGAAGGCGTAGTTGTCGCTCGCCGGCGTTGGCTGCGGCGCCGACCCGTTGCGGAGCGCGCCCGCGGCGAAGAGTTCCGGCGCCAAGTACGCGTCGGTGCCGATGATCGTTCCCTCCTGTGTCAACCGCGTGTCATCGGCAATATAGGAGATCCCGAAATCGGTCAGCACCGCCCCATCCGGAGACATCATGATGTTCGCGGGTTTCACATCGCGGTGGACGACCGGTTTGCGCTCAGAGTGCAAAAAGTCCAGTGCGCGAGCAATCGGCGCTAGCTTATCGACGGTCGCCGCCACCCCGAATCCCCGCCCCCGTCGAGAAGCAAGCACTTTGTCCAGCGACTGCCCCTCAATGAACTCCATGACGAAAAACGGGATGCCGGAGGCGGTTATCGCCCCGTACTCCACGCGCACGATAGCGGGGTGCTTCAAGGCGGCCATGGTGCGCATTTCAGCATCAAACCGCCGGCGGGCGGTGGGATCGGCGATGAGCTCGCGCGACATCGCCTTCACCGCCACAGTGCGGTCCAGGTGGCGTTGGCGGGCGCGGAAAACTGTGCCCATGCCGCCGCGGCCGATCATTCCTTCGACCTCATAACCAAGGCCGGCGAGCTCGACGACGAACTTGTTGTACTCCGCAGAGTTCAGCGGATACTCAGCAGCGGTCACCGGCGCACGTCTTTCTGGCCATCCCCGTGCACGTCGGGCTGGGCGAAATGCTCAGAGGCGTACTGAGCCAGTTGGATGCGGCGCGGAACCTGCGTAGGCCCGCGGCGGAATTCAGGCACCCCGGCGCGCTCAAGGGCTTCAACGATGCGCTGCATACGCTGGTTGGTCTGTTTCGGGGTCCACCCCAATTCCGCGGCCAGTTCCTCGTTACTGGCCACGACCAAGTGCGGCTCCGCTGACGGATCTTTCCACAGCGGCGCGGCCAGGGCATACAGGAGGCGCTGCTGTTCGTAGGACGGTTCGAACTGCTCGGCTGTGAACGGTGCATCAGGAACCGGGCCGGGGTCCGGGCTGCGGCCGGCAGCAGCGTTGACCAGGGCGATTTCGTAGGCCATGTGCTTGGTGTCAAACGTCAGCGACACTTCTCCAGGCGGCAGCGGCAACGTTGCCCCAGGTGACAAGCGTTGCGGGCTGAACCGGTTGCTGCCCCGCGCAATGATCCGGGCGGTGATGAACGAGCCGGTGTTCTTGATCATCCACGCCCCGCCGGTGTTCCAGATGTGCAGGAAACGGCGGTGCATGGCGGGGTCATCCTCCCCGACGGGGAATGCCGCAGCCCGTCCGAGGGTGAGTTCGCGGCCGGGGGAAAGGGAAATGGCGTGGCCAACGAGGTCGTCGATAAGCAAATGCCCCTTCGGCAGCACGAGCCAGACTCCTTTCACGCGATAACGCACACCTTATCTGGTGACTTTATCGCGCGAGGCTGGAGCGAACGCCAGTTAGACCACCTTGATCGGCTGACGGATAACCAGCGGCTCATAACCGGGGTTGGTGATGGTGAGCTCGAAGGTGAAGTCGCCCGTGCGGGGGATTTTGACGCTGAGCTGACCCGTGCATTTAGAGGACCCGCTGTAGATATCCGGGCTCGGGGTGGCGTTGCCCTCGTCGTCGATGAACGAGGCCTCGTACCTGCACGTGCCGTAGTAGGGGTTGCCTGCCAGATCTTCGGCCTCCGCAGTGAAGTACATAGAGGTGCTGCCGGATGAGCCCATCACCCACTGCATGTTTCCATTGCGCTCATTCGTCGAGGTGGTCAAGGTGAACTTGGTGAACCCGTGCTTTTCCATATCCTTGCTGGTGAAGACCGACTCAATCTCCTCGGCCGCGCCGGGGCCGGGCTCGTCTGCGGTGAGACGGTAAGTGCCGTCACCGTTGTCCAGCGGATTCTTGCTCGCCTTCGCACCCGACGTGGTGGCCTCCGTGGACGATTCCGTCTCGCTGGTCTCCGTCTCCGGCTGGGAAGTCTCTTCGTCGTCGCTCTCGCTGGCGGTATCCGGGGCGGCGGTGGCAAAGCTCGGCTCTTCCACCATGTCTTCGTCCCCGGAGCACGCCACGAGAGTGCTGGAGAGCAAGACAGCGGCAGCAGCTGCGACCATGCGGGCGCGGCGGGGAGTGTGCATCACGGGGGTCCTTTCTGCGAAATCCTGCTTCATCCTAACCGGTAGGCCGAGGTAGCTTCTCGTGGACCGTGCCGCAGAACGTCCGCGCGAGTTCTCTCTGTTGTCTCAGTTGCCCTCCAAACCCTAAGCTTGCGCGCAGTTCGCTCACAGCTCGACTGGGGACTAGTCCACACTTCACCCAATGTGTTTGATGAAGGGAATAAAGTAATGGACATGATGACCTCTCCGCGTTCCCGGAAGAATCTGCTCGCCACTCGCTGCCTCCGCACCGCTTGTGCGTGCGGCGCTTTCGTTCTGTCCGCCGGGTTGGCCGGATGCTCCGGCGATGCCCCATCTGAAGACGAAGTGGCATTCACGACGGTTGCACCCACGCAGACCGAGTCAGCAGAAGAAGAGGAGAAGGTCGCTGCCGAGAAGAAAGACCGTGGCAGTGAAACCGAAGAGTCAGAGGAGGAGACGGAAACGAAGCCCCCATCGTCCAGCTCTTCTGCGGCCGAGGAACCGAGCGATGACGGCGGGAACTACATCACCCATGCGGGCGGGAAGCGTGCTTCCCAGCCGAACTGCGATGGCAGGTACGTCCTCATCGTGGACTCGATTATCGCGGATCCATCGTTGGGCGACCCGACCCAACGTCTCGCAGAAGCGCTTGCGTCCGCGCCGAGTGGGGCGGAGTTCACCACGCCGGGCCACTGTGCGTCGTTACGCCCGCGGGTCCACGGGCACGACATCTACCCCGTCTACCTCGATCACGGCGCCGACAAATCCGGGGTGTGCGATGCGAAGTCGCGGTACGGCGGCAACGCCCGCCCGCTTGTCGACGGGGACTTCCCCGCCAACTCCAATGTCGATGTCGATGAGGAGCGCCTCGCTCTGGATCCCTGCTAAAAGGGGCGCAGCTCAGTGTTCGCTACTGGCGAACATGCTATTGAGCTGGACTTTTGTGTTTCCTCGGTGGAAGGAGACTTCAAGCGGGGAAGTGGTTTGGCGGCTGCGCGTTATGGTGGGTGGAACGAAATTTAGCTGTCTTTAGCCACTTAAGGGGTTGCCACATGTTTGAGCGGTTTACAGACCGTGCACGGCGCGTGATCGTGCTGGCCCAGCAGGAAGCACGCGACCTGAACCACAATTACATCGGTACCGAGCACATCCTGCTCGGCCTGATCCAGGAGGGTGAAGGCGTTGCCGCCAAGGCCCTTGAATCCATGGGCATTAACCTTGACGATGTCCGCCGCGAGGTCGAAGAGATCATCGGCCGCGGCTCCCAGCCGCACACCGGCCACGTGCCGTTTACACCCCGCGCTAAGAAGGTGCTGGAGCTGTCCCTGCGTGAGGGGCTGCAGATGGGCCACAAGTACATCGGAACGGAGTTCTTGCTCCTCGGCCTCATCCGCGAGGGTGAAGGTGTGGCAGCGCAGGTGCTGATTAAGCTCGGCGCGGACCTGCCGCGCGTGCGTCAGCAGGTCATCCAGCTGCTGTCCGGTTACGAGGGCGGCGAGGGCCAGAACCCGGAGATCGCCGAAGGTCAGCAGGGTGGGCCCGGTCTGACCGGTGCCGGTGCTGGCTCCGGCAGTATGGGCGGCATGGGCTCTGGCCGCGGAGGCAACCAGGGCGAGCGCTCCAACTCGCTCGTGCTGGACCAGTTCGGCCGCAACCTCACCGCCGCCGCCAAGGAAGGCAAGCTTGACCCGGTCGTCGGGCGCGACAAGGAGATCGAGCGCATCATGCAGGTGCTGTCGCGCCGCACCAAGAACAACCCGGTGCTCATCGGTGAGCCCGGTGTGGGTAAGACTGCCGTCGTGGAGGGCCTCGCCCTGGACATTGCCAACGGCAAGGTTCCTGAGACTCTGAAGGACAAGCAGGTTTACTCGCTCGACCTCGGCTCCCTCGTCGCCGGCTCCCGCTACCGCGGCGACTTCGAGGAGCGCCTGAAGAAGGTGCTCAAGGAGATCAACCAGCGCGGCGACATCATCCTGTTCATCGATGAGATCCACACTCTCGTCGGCGCGGGTGCCGCAGAAGGCGCGATCGACGCTGCGTCGCTGCTGAAGCCGAAACTGGCCCGCGGCGAGCTGCAGACTATCGGTGCCACCACGCTGGATGAGTACCGCAAGCACATCGAGAAGGACGCCGCCCTCGAGCGCCGTTTCCAGCCGGTGCAGGTCGACGAGCCGTCGGTGGAGAACACCATCCAGATCCTCAAGGGTCTGCGCGACCGTTATGAGGCGCACCACCGCGTCTCCTACACTGACGACGCGCTCGCTGCCGCAGCTAACCTGTCGGACCGCTACATCAACGACCGATTTCTGCCGGACAAGGCTGTCGACCTCCTCGATGAGGCTGGCGCACGCATGCGCATCAAGCGCATGACCGCTCCGAAGGGCCTGCGCGAGGTCGACGACCGGATCACCGAAGTCCGCCGCGAGAAGGAAGCGGCTATCGACGCCCAAGACTTCGAGAAGGCCGCCGGCCTGCGCGACACCGAGCGTAAGCTGGGTGAGGAGCGCGCTGAGAAGGAAAAGCAGTGGCGCGCCGGCGAGTTGGAGGACATCGCGGAGGTCGGCGAGGAGCAGATCGCGGACGTGCTGGCTAACTGGACCGGCATCCCCGTGTTCAAGCTCACCGAGTCCGAGTCCTCCCGCCTGCTGCACATGGAAGACGAGCTGCACAAGCGCATCATCGGCCAGGACGACGCTGTCAAGGCAGTCTCGCGCGCTATCCGACGCACGCGTGCAGGCCTCAAAGACCCGAAGCGTCCGTCCGGCTCCTTCATCTTCGCCGGCCCGTCCGGTGTGGGTAAGACGGAGCTGTCCAAGGCGCTCGCCGAGTTCCTCTTCGGCGACGAGGACTCGCTGATCCAGGTCGACATGGGCGAGTTCCACGACCGCTTCACCGCGTCGCGTCTGTTCGGTGCGCCTCCTGGATACGTTGGCTATGAAGAGGGCGGCCAGCTCACGGAAAAGGTCCGTCGCAAGCCGTTCAGCGTCGTGCTTTTCGACGAAATCGAGAAAGCCCACAAGGAGATCTACAACACCCTCCTGCAGGTGCTCGAAGAGGGCCATGTCACCGACGGCCAGGGCCGCAACGTGGACTTCAAGAACACGGTGCTGATCTTCACCTCCAACTTGGGTACGTCCGACATCTCCAAGGCCGTCGGACTGGGCTTCAGCGGTGACAGCGCCACCGATTCGGATGCCCAGTACGAGCGCATGAAGCAAAAGGTTCATGACGAGCTGAAGAAGCACTTCCGCCCCGAGTTCCTCAACCGTATCGACGAGATTGTGGTTTTCCACCAGCTCAGCCAGGAGCAGATCGTCGAGATGGTGGAGCTGCTCGGCAGCCGCCTGGAGAAGAACCTCGAGGCTCAAGACATGGGTATCGAACTGTCGGAAGATGCAAAGAACCTCCTTGCCGCCCGCGGTTTCGACCCCGTGCTGGGTGCACGCCCGCTGCGCCGGACCATCCAGCGCGAGATCGAGGATGTCGTGTCTGAGAAGATCCTCTTCGGTGAGATCGGTGCCGGCGAAATCATCGAGGTCGGTGTGACCAACTGGGACGGCAAGACCGACTCCCCGCGCGACTACGAGGATGCGGAGTTCACCTTCACCCCGAAGCCGAAGCCGCTGCCGGAGGACACCTTCGGTGACCTGGAGGATGACGATGTCCGCGACATCGCTCCCAAGGACGGCCAGGAGGACTACCAGGTCCGCGCCACCACGCCGCTCGACCCGGATGAGACTGGCGAACCCGGCCCGGACTCGGACCCCGAGGCTGACGCAGACGCAGGCTCCGAGAGCAACTTCGGCGAGGACGGCGCCCCTGGCACCGCGCTGCTCGATCGCCCGCGTGACGGTCGCGACGGCGATGACGGCGACGACATCGATGACGGCGGCAACGCCGACGGCACTGACGACATCGACGGCCCCGACAACACCGACGGCCCCGACAACACCGACGGCCCGGACCCAGACGACCTGTCCGACGGTGACGGCGAAAAGGCCTAGCCCGTAAACCATCGGGCTGCCAGCCCGAGCCGAAAAACCCGCGCTTGCCCTCACGCGACGAGAGGGAGCGCGGGTTTTGCCGTCGGTGCACGGCGCGCAAGATATAGATTGCATCCGTGCTACGGCAAGGGAGAATGACCTGAGGTTTTAGGCGCCTAGCGACGGCCGGGTGCAAACTATATCTGCGCCCCGGCCACACCCTCCCCCGAAACGGTTAGCTCAGAACGAAACGCGCGCTCATCCTCGCGGGCATGTGGCCGCTCTCGCTGATAGCGGGCGCGACGTGGCCAATGCCCGCCCCAGAGGAAGATTCGGGCAGGTGGACGGAACGGAATTCGAGCCAGGCCCTAGCTTCACCTGCTTGAGTTCTGGAGAATAGTGCGGGTTGACGGCCGCGACGGCCACGACATCTCGTACGATCTTGTCCCATGGGATTCACGTACCGTGGCAAAAAGAAGCTGAACAAGAACACCTGGGTGAACACGTCGGGCTCGGGCGCGTCGGTGTCCAAGAAGATCGGGCCGGTCACCGTGAACTCGCGCGGCGGCGTGTGGGTCAACCTGCCGGGCGGCCTGAGCTACCGCGGCCGCTGGAAATAGAGCCCTAGCCCGCAGATGCTGCGGGATCGAGATGCGGCTGGCTGCGGCTGGCTTCAGCTGGTTTCAGCCGGCTTAGCCGCGCAGGCGGGCGAGCAGGTCGGAGTAGGCGGGCACTCTGGTGCGGTCGCTGAACTCGTCGAGGTGGAGTTCCACCCAGAGCATCAGGTCGGAGCGGTCGATGTCGCGGGCGCGCTCCCAGACGTTCTCGAAGACCAGCACTGCTTCGTCGTGGTGGCCGGCGCTGCCGAGGGCGAAGGCGTTGCGGCCGCGGATGAGCGTCGCCACCACAGGGTTTCCCACCTCGGTAAGGACGGGGATTGCCCAGGTGCTCAGCGCGATGGATTCGTCGTGGCGGCCGGTGCTGCTGAGTAGTTCTACCAGGTCGGAGATCCAGTCGTAGGTTTTCACGAGGAGTTGGGGGGCGTCCTCGTCGTGGCGTAGGACCTCCTCGGTGAGGGACTGGAAGCGCTGACTGGTGGCGGGCCATTCTTGGGCGAAGAAGTCGTCGCCGGTGCGGGTGATAAAGCGTGCCATTGCCGCTGCGGCTTCGAGCCGGGCCCACGGTTCTGCCGTGTCTTCGGTGGTGTTCAGGAGGTGGTCGGCGGTGCCGGCGAGGTTTTCGGCGGGGGAGGTGAGTTGAGCGTCGATAAGCACGTTGAGCGCGGTGCCGATAAGCACCACGTGCTGCGTGATGTCGCCTGTGCGTTCAGCGAGGAAGGCGGCCCTGAGGATGTCTTGCGCGCCGCGTAGTTCACTGCCCAGGCGTGCGAGCCGGATCCCCTTGAGCGGCCGCAGCATGACTTCTGCAGCATCTGGATCGTCCACGACATCAGGGTTGACGCGCTGTTCAGTCAGCGCCTTGTCGATCATCGCGATGGCGTCCACCTGGCGCCCCGTTTGGATCGCGGCGGAAGTCAGATCGCGCAGCAGCGGGTAGGAAATCGTTTCTGCGGCGGCGAGTGAGACAGCGAAATCGAGGAGTTCGTGGGCGCGGCCGGAGTTCTCCTCGTCAAGCTCAATCAGCCGGGCGAGCAGGCCGCAGGTCTTCTCAATGGCCGTTTCCGGGTCGAACGACGCCACAAACGGCAGTGCATGCTTGGCCACATCCCCCACGTACTCCCCCGGGAACAATCCCTCCATGAGGAGGTTGATCTCGATGGCGCTGCGCAACTGCGTGTCGACGGTAGGGTCCTGCGCGAGAGCCATCATGTCCCGGAACATTTGGGTGACGTCGTCCATGGACTGCGGCTCGCGGCTGCGGATTTCGTTCATCCGCGGATCGGCGTCGGCTCGGGTGGGGTATTGGGATCCGTCGTAGCTTCCGTCGATGCGGGTTTTCGCGTAGGTGACCAACTCTGGGTCATACTCGGCGTTGACGGGGTGGAAGCAGACGTTGTGCGGGGAGTCGTCCTCAAGTTTGGAGATGGCAGTGTCTTCGAAGTGATCCGGGTCCAGAGTGGGCACGTGGTGGCGCTCGTTGTAGTAACGGGACCAGAAGTCGTTGCCGTTGCGGGCGTCGCCTTCTGCGGCCTCGCGTAGGACCACGCGGCCGAAATCTTCGGCGAGTGCGGCAGCTGTCGGGTTCGAGCCGACGCCCAGTTCGCGTTGCCACCGCGGCGAGGTGTAGCGCACCATGGCGCGTTCACCGTGCCCGTTCTCTGCGGCGGCGCGGAAGAAGATGAACAGCTCTCCGGCGGCATCGCTGGTGTCGCTGATGAACGGTTCGGTGGCGCTGACCAGCGCGAAAGCTTCGTCAGTCAGGCCGCCGAGGAGCAGGAAGGTCGCGGTTTGAATGACTGCCTCGGTCTGGACCTGGTCGGCGACGGCGAGCTGCAGCACCATGCGTGCGCGCTGAACGGACTTTTCGTAGTCGATGTGGGAGGCAAGCGGGCACAGCGTTTCGGCGACCATCGCTGCCGGCTGCCCAGCGGTGACTACTCCGGAGTCGACCATGATGTCGACGATCTCGTCGCATTCGTCGAACATGCCTTGCTCGAGGTAGGCCATGGCTGCGATGTCGTGGCGCCGCATCCACTTCTCAGGCCCCAGCTTATCGACGTCCCCCGCCCCCGGCACATACCCCTCCAACAAGGGGACAACCCGCTCGCTTTCGTTGCGGTTTTGGTGGTGGGCGATTCTCAGGTTGAGGATGTCGTCCGGGTCGTCGAAGACTTCTTCGGCGAAAGCGAGCGCCTCTTCCGACTTCTCGACGGTCCCATCGTCCTGGTACGGGATGCGGGCGATGATGAAGTCGAGGAAATTCCGGAACAGATTCGGCAGGGGGTCGCCGTCCTTGTCGAGCGGCTGGGACGGATCCGTCGTGGCGGCGGAGGCGTAGTGGTGCGCGCGGAAGCGCTCCGGGTCGCTCTTGTGCAGCGCGAAAAGATCCTTGAGCTCGTCCAGAGAACCGACCGGGTCGTGGGCTGCGCGCGCAAACATCGCGTCGATGCGGGTGCGGTACGCCAGCTCCTCGCCCGCGGCTAGGCCGCCTTGGGTCATCAGAGCGATCAGAGGGTCGATCTCGGCGAGGTAGTCGGCATCGGGCATGCCGGCGGAGGACTTCTCGCTCAGGTCGAGGGCTTTGTAGTTGAGCTCGTAAAGGTTCATGCGAACAATGCTAAACGTTTCCTTAGAAGCCGTCAGGCGCTTACGGCAGTCGGAAGCGGCCGTCGGTGTCCTGCACGGCTAGGCCGTCGTCGAGAAGCGAGAAGAGCGCGCGGGAGCGCTGCGGCGCGTCGGGCCACACGAGGTCGATCACGCCCTGCTCCACCGGCGCGTCGGCTTCGCGCAGCACCTTCATGATTTTTCCGCGCACCTGCCGGTCGGTGCCGACGAACTTCTGCACCTTCTTGCCCGCCAGTTCCTCCTCGGTGGGGGCGGGGGAGCCGGTGGCGACCCAGGCGCAGTCGCTGAAAAGCGGGCAGGACTCGCACGCGGGGTTCGTCGCAGTACAGATCAGCGCGCCGAGCTCCATCAGGCCCGCGGAGAACACATCCGCGTCCGTGCCCGGGAGCAGCTCCGCGACCCATTCCAGCTCGGCCTTCTGCGGTTTAGCCACCGGCCGCCCCAGCACGGCGCGGGCGTAGACGCGGCGCACGTTGGTGTCCACCACAGGCACTGCCTGCCTGAACGCGAAGCACGCCACAGCGCGGGCGGTGTAGTCGCCGATCCCCGGTAGCGCCAGCAGCTTATCGACGGAGCTGGGGACCTGCCCGTTGTGGGCGTCGACAAGCGAGGCGGCGCATTGCTTGAGCCGCAACGCGCGACGCGGATAGCCGAGCGTGCCCCACGCGCGCAACACCTCTGATGTGGGCGCGGCGGCGAGATCCGCGGGCGTGGGCCAGCGCCGCATCCACTCACGCCACTGCGGCGCGACGCGAGCGACGGGGGTCTGCTGGCTCATGACCTCGCTGAGCAGCACACCCCACGCCGACGTGCCCGGCTCACGCCACGGCAGGTCACGGGCGTTGGCGCGGAACCACTCAGTAACTTTCGCGGGATCAATCACAGTGCCACAATAGTGGCCATGCCGTTTCGAAAAATACCGCGGGACACCTGGGAGCACCTGCTCGCCGGCAACGAGCGCTTCGCCACCGAGACTTCCGAACGCCCGAACACCAACATGACCCGCCGCGAAGAGCTACGCGCCGGCCAGGCGCCATATGCGGCAGTGCTGGCGTGTTCCGACTCGCGGGTGCCCGTCGAGATGCTTTTCGACGTCGGCCTCGGCGAACTCTTCGTCGTCCGCACCGCCGGAGGGTGCGTGGACGCCGCAGTGACCGGGTCGCTTGAATTCGCGGTGAAGAATCTCGGGGTGTCCCTGATCGTCGTGCTCAGCCACGAAAGCTGTGGAGCGATCGGTGCTGCCGCGACCTCCTTCGAGGAAGGGGAGATGCCCACCGACCTCACCCGCGTGTTCGTGGAGAAAATCGCGCCGAGTGTCATTGAAGCCAAAAAGCTCCACCACGACGATGCGGCCGGTATCGAAGAAACCCATGCGCTGGTCACCGCCGAGCACCTGCGCCACCGGATCCCCGCCGTAGAAGGGCGCATCGCCGACGGGTCGCTGGGCATCGTTGCCGCAAGATATCGGCTTGAAGATGGCCGCGTCACACCCGTTGGAGAGCACTTCGGCCGATAAGATCTACAGGCGTGAGCCACCAACCGCCCCGACGAGACAGTTACACCCCGCGCCAGCCGCGGCGCCCGGAGCGCGGTGACGCGCGTGACTCTGCACGAGGCGCCGACACTCGGCCTTCGCGGCCCCCGCAACGCCTGCCGCAGGAGGTCTACATGCGCCGCAGGGTCGCCGCGCTGGTCATTCTCTTGGCGGTGGCCGCCCTGGTGGTGTGGGGGCTGACGGCATTTGCCCGCTCCGGTTCGAACGAGCCGGAACAGCCCACAACGACCGCGCCGGAAACAATGGTGACCACCCCGACCGAACCGGACCCGGGGGCAACCGGTACCGGCACTGAGTCCGCGGACGATGGTGGCAAAGACAAAGACAAGGACAAAGACAAGGACAAGAAGGCTTCTGACGAGCCGTCCGCGAGCGAATCCGACACACCCGACGAAGATGCCCTAGCCGCCAAGAAGACTTGCGACCTTAAAGACCTGCAGTTGACCGTGAAGGTGAACAAGACCGCCTTCGACAGCTCGGACCCGGAGGATCAGCCGGACATCACCGTCGAGGTGAAAAACCCCACCGGCGGCGACTGCGAGATCAACGCCAACGACGACAAGCTGCGCTTCGAGGTGTACGCCATCGGCCGCGAGGGTTTCCAGCCCGTCTGGGGCGACACGGACTGCTACGACCCGGTAATCAACGGCGAGCAGACCTTCCCCGCCGGCGAGTCCCGCCACTTCAGCGCCACGTGGTCGCGCCTGGGCTCCTCGCCGGGCCAGTGCTCCGGCCGCGAGCCGGTCGCACCGGGCGCCTACGTCGCCTCCGTCTCGCTGGGCGACAACACCTCTGAAGGCGTGACCTTCAACATCAACTAGGAGCTAGACGAGCTAGCTCCTAGAGTTAACTCAGTCGGCGCAGACCCTCCGCAATGTGGCGCGCCCACAGCGGCGAGACATGCTCAGCCACAGCGAGCTGCTCCGGTTCGGCTGCGCGGATGGCGTCTAGGTCGCCGAACTCTTCCACGATGTGGTCGATCAGGAATTTCTGCACCCGCGGGATGCGCGACAGCACGCGGTAGCCGCGCGGGGTGACCGATTCGACCAAGTTCTCTTCCGTTGCGGGTAGGCCGAGTAGACGCGCCAGCGCCGCCGAGGTGAGGAGGTCGGAGTCGGGGAGGTGCTCGAGGTCGCGCAAGGCGCCGTCGATAAGCTCGGCGTGCGGAACGCCGTCGGTGACGATGTAGTCGCACACGAGCATCTCAATGTCGTCGTCGATCGTGCCGCGCAGTTCGCTGAGCTGGAGGCGGAGCTGGCGCGCGTCGGTGCCGAGCTCGATGACCTGGTCGTCGATGTCGCGTGCGGCGCGCTGCAGCAGTAGCTGACGTTGCAGGAGGTGCAGGACGTCCTCGACCGCGGCGTAGCGGTTCATCTCTGCCACCGCGAGGCGCTGGTTCGCCTTATCCACGCGCGAACGGTACTGCTCCACCGTCGCGATCGCTTGCCGCGCACGCGTCATCATCACGCCGGGTTCCTCGATGACGTGGCGTTTTCCGGCAGCGTAGACGGTGACGATATTCATCGACGCCGACACCGACACCACCGGTGTGCCCGTGTGCAGCGCGGTGCGTTCAGCCGCGCGGTGGCGCGTGCCGGTCTCGGAGGTCGGGAACGTCGGCGACGGCACGAGCTGCACATTCGCGCGCCTAATGCGGGTGCCGTCTTCGGACAGAATGACCGCGCCGTCCATTTTGGCGAGCTCGCGCAGCAGCGTCGCGGAGAACGGCACGTTGAATTCGATGCCGCCGTCGCAGATGGGGGTGACGCTGGGGCCGTCGCCAAGCACGATGAGTGCGCCCGTGTGGCCGCGCTTGATGCGCTCAAGCCCGTCGCGCAGCTCAGTGCCCGGGGCGAGACGCAGGAGGGTTTCGCGCATGCTGCTCATAGTCACTCGAGCATACGCTTATCGACGACCCCAATCGCCTCCCTCAGCGACCCCACCTCCGCCACACGCATCCCGTGCTGGTTGACGGCGCCTTTGGAGCCGCCGGGGACGATCGCGTTCTCGTAACCGAGTCGGGAGGCCTCCGCCAGCCGGCGGTCCAGGGAAGGTACGCGGCGCAGCTCACCAGCCAGGCCGACCTCGCCGATGACGACGGTGCGCGGCGGCAGCGGCGTGTTGTGCAAGCTCGACCACGTGGCCAGCGCGACAGCGAGGTCAGTAGCCGTTTCTGTGATGCGCACGCCGCCGACGGTAGCGACGTAGGCGTCCTTGTCGTTCGTGCACTCCCCGCAGCGCGCCTGCAGGACCGCGAGCACCATGGGGACGCGGTTGTAGTCAAGGCCAGTGACCACGCGGCGCGGCGACTTGTTCACCGGGTCGACGGTGAGGGCCTGGACCTCAGCGAGGATGGGACGCACGCCGTCAATCGCGACCGTGACAGCGGAGCCGTCAGGGGTTTGGCCGCGGTGGGAAAGGAACAACCCAGACGGGTCGGGGACCTCGCGGATGCCGTCCGCGGTCTGCTCGAAGCACCCGACCTCGTCCGTCGCGCCAAAACGGTTCTTCAGGCCGCGCAGCATGCGCAGGCTGGTTTGGCGGTCACCCTCGAAGTTGAGCACCACGTCGACCAAGTGCTCCAGCACGCGCGGGCCGGCGACATTGCCGTCTTTGGTGACGTGGCCGACCAGCAGGATCGGCAAGTTCGTCGACTTCGCCAAGCTCGTCAGCGCCGCTGTGACCGCGCGTGACTGGGCTACACCGCCAGCGACACCTTCCACACCGGGCGCCTGCATCGTCTGCACCGAGTCCACGATCAGCAGGTCCGGTTTGACCTGGTCGACATGGCCGAACAGGACATCCAGGTTCGATTCCGCCGCCAGGAACAGGCGGTCTTGCAGGGCTCCGGTGCGTTCAGCGCGGCCGCGGACCTGGGAAGCGGACTCCTCGGCGGTCACGTACAGCGCGGTGCGCGGTTCATCGTCGGCGCCGTCGGCACCGGTGGCGGCCCATTTCGACGCTACTTCCAGCAACAGCGTCGACTTTCCCACGCCTGGCTCACCGGACAGCAGCACCACCGACCCGGGGACGATGCCACGGCCGAGGACGCGGTCGAGCTCGCCGATGCCCGTCGATAAGCGATGCGCCGCAGTGGCATTGACCTTGGTGATCGGCTGCGCCGCAGAGGACGGTGTCAACACTTGTGGGCGCGCCGAACCAGCTCCGGCTGTTGCGGAGACAGGGGCGGCGGATTCGGCGAGGGTGCCCCACGCGCCGCACTCCGGGCAGCGGCCGAGCCACTTCGGGGAGGAATACCCGCACTCAGAGCAGGTGTAGACGGTGCGCTTCTTGGCCAAAGGCTAGTTACTGTGCTTCTTTGGCACTACCGTGGCCGGACTCCTCCAGCTCCGGCTGGCGGACGGAGTCGCCGGACTCGAGCGTCGGTGCAGCCACGGTAGCGGTGACATCGATGGTGCCGGAGTCGAACGTGAACGTCACCGGGACGTTGCCACCGTAGGCGAAGTCCTTGTTGTCCACGGCGGTCTCGATGTACTCGACGCAGGCAGTCGTTTCAGTTGACTGCGGCATCTGCTCCAGGCCGTCCGCCGAATCACCGACGATGTTGCAGTTGTAGCCCATCGGCTTCGCCTGATCCATCTGCACAGACTGGCCGTCGACCTCGACGGACTGCAGCGTGTGCTCGTGCATCTGGTAGTCCTGGTTCGACGCGGTGAACTTCAGGGCCGCCTCACCGTTCTCGTTGAGGAGGACCGTGACGTCCTGGACGGTGACGGAGCCGTCCTCAGTCTGGGCGCTGGCACCGTTGACGGCCGCAACCTGAGAAGAGGTCTGGGTGATCTGGCCTGCCGAGCACGCCGCGAGCAGCAGCGCGGAAACAGCTGCAACAGAAACTGCGCCGCCGCGGCGGGCGACAGACTTCAGGGACTTCACGTCGATGTCCTCCATTACGAACAATCACGAATTACGGGGAATTCTGGGCGTATCACCGGTTTACCTTAGTCTTTCCTGGCCCCTAATTCACAGTTTTGTGCTGCCCCGGAGATCTTCCCCACGCCAGAACAGGGGTCAACCGGGGGTAATCGGGGCCGTCGCGGCTGTGCGGGCGGGGTACGCGCTGGGTCTTCTGGGCGGTGGTGCGCCGTCGTCAAGCATGCTGCGCTGTGGCGGAGCTGCCAGCGATGGTAGAATCGAGGAGTTATTGGTCAGTGTGCCCGAGCTGCCTGCAAGGAGATGCCAGTGGATTTCAAGGTCGGAGAAGTGGTGGTCTACCCGCACCACGGTGCTGCGCGGATCGCGGACATCGAGCAGCGGGAGATGGGCGGGGAGACCCTCGACTTCCTCGTGCTGAACATCCTGCAGTCCGACTTGTCCGTGCGTGTCCCGGTGAAGAACGCGGAGCTGGTCGGTGTGCGCGAGGTGGTCAACGAGGATGGTCTGCGCAAAGTCTTCTCCGTGCTGCGCGAAACCGACGTTGAGGAAGCTGGCAACTGGTCCCGCCGCTACAAGGCGAACCAGGAGCGTCTGGCGTCGGGCGACATCAACAAGGTTGCCGAGGTTGTGCGCGACCTGTGGCGCCGCGACCAGGGCCGTGGCCTGTCCGCCGGTGAGAAGCGCATGCTGGGCAAGGCCCGCCAGATCCTCGTCGGTGAGCTCGCGCTTGCGGAGCCGATCGACGAGACAAAGGCCGACGACATGGAAAAGGAAATCCAGTCGATCATTGCCCGCCACGTCGAGCAGGGGCTTGTGGCCAAGCCGAGCGACGACATCGACCCGGACGATGATGTCGACCTCGACGACCTGAGCTTCGACGACCCGGATGAGGACGACTAAACGCCGCGTCGTCGCCCTCGTCGCCGCAGCTGGCCGCGGCACGCGCCTCGGCGCCGACATCCCCAAAGCGTACGTTCCACTGCGGGGGCGCACGCTGGTGGAACGCTCCGTCGCTGCGATGGAGACATCCGAAATCGTCGACCACATTGGTGTCATTGTCAGCCCCGACATGGAGCCACTGGCGCGCCGTTTACTGCGCGGGCACGACGTCCAGTTCATCCACGGCGCCGGCGAGCGCGCGGACTCCGTGTGGGAGGGCATCAAAGCAATTTCGCTTATCGACGGCCTTGCCACCTCCGCCGTCCTCATCCACGACGCCGCCCGCGCCCTGACACCGCCGGGCATGATCGCCCGCGTGGCCATGGAGGTGCTCGCTGGCGCGCCCGCAGTGATTCCCGTCCTCCCCGTCGCTGACACCATCAAACGTGTCGACGCCGCTGGCACCGTCGTGGACACCCCCGACCGTTCCACCCTGCGCGCCGTGCAGACACCGCAGGGGTTCGACCTGGAGACGCTACGCGCCGCGAACGAGGCCTATTTCGGGGAAGGCACTGCTTCGGCTGGTGCTGCGGGCTTCGTGCCGACCGACGACGCCAGCCTCATGGAATGGTTCGGCGTCCCCGTCACCACCGTGCAGGGCGACCCGATGGCGTTCAAGATCACCACGCCGATCGACCTGGTCCTAGCCAAGCGCATCACGGACGAGGCAGAGCCGACCGTCTTCACCGTCCCCGGCAGCTAACCGCCAGCTGTAGCTAGGATCGGAGCGCATGAGTACTTCGCGCCTGCGTGTCGGCACAGCTTTCGACGCCCACCAGATCCAGCCCGGTAAACCCTGCTGGATCGCCGGCCTGAACTTCGAGGGGGTTGACGGGTGCGAAGGGCATTCCGACGGTGACGTCGTCTCGCACGCCATCGTGGACGCGGTGCTGTCAGCGACGGGGCTGGGTGACTTGGGCAGTTTCGTCGGCGTCGGCCGCCCCGAGTACGCCGGCGTGACGGGGGTGCAGCTTCTCACCGAGCTGCGCGAACTCGTGGAGTCGACCGGCTACACCGTCGTCAACGTGTCCGCCCAGCTGATCGCGCAGACCCCGAAGATGGGGCCCGTGCGCGAGGAAGCGGAGCGCACCCTGTCCGAGGCGCTCGGCGCCCCGGTCTCCGTGAGCGCGACGACGACTGACCACATGGGATTCACCGGCTCGGGCGAAGGCCGAGCGGCCATTGCGACGGCGTTGGTGGAGCAGCCGTGAGGGGGTGGGGCGTCGATAAGCGGGCCTGAGAGCGCGCATCTGGCAGACTAGGTGCGTGACTCAGCAGATTTTCGACACCGCCACCCGCACGCTCCGCAACTTCGAACCGCTCCGAGAGGGGCGTGTGTCCATTTACCTGTGCGGTGCGACCCCGCAGTCCTCGCCGCACATCGGGCACTTGCGTTCCGGCGTTGCGTTCGACATCGTGCGCCGCTGGTTCGCTGCGAACGGCAACGATGTGGCATTCGTGCGCAACGTCACTGACATCGACGACAAGATCCTCACTAAGGCGGCGGAACATGACCGCCCCTGGTGGGAGTGGGTGTCCACGTACGAGCGCGAATTCAGCCGCGCCTACGATACGCTGGGCGTTCTGCCGCCGAGTGTTGAGCCGCGCGCGACGGGGCACGTCACGCAGATGGTCGATTACATGCAGCGTCTCATGGACAACGGTTACGCGTACGCGGCGGCCGGTTCCGTCTACTTCGACGTTGCGGCGTGGGTTGCGGCGAACGGTGACTACGGGTCGCTGTCCGGCAACCGCGTCGAGGACATGGAGCAGGGCGAGACCGACAACCGCGGCAAGCGTGGCGCGCACGACTTCGCGCTGTGGAAGGCAGCGAAGCCTGGTGAGCCCAGCTGGCCCACGCCGTGGGGTGACGGCCGTCCGGGCTGGCACTTGGAGTGCTCCGCGATGTCGACGTGGTACCTGGGGGAGTCCTTCGACATTCACGGCGGCGGCCTCGACCTGCAGTTCCCGCACCATGAGAACGAGCAGGCCCAGTCGCATGCCGCCGGCGACGGCTTCGCCCGCTACTGGATGCACAACCACTGGGTCACCATGGCCGGCGAGAAAATGTCGAAGTCGCTGGGCAACGTGCTGTCCATCGACCGCATGCTCGAGGCGGTGCGCCCGGTCGAGCTGCGCTACTACCTGGGTTCCGCGCATTACCGCAGCGTGCTCGAATATTCGCTGGAAGCGCTACAAGAAGCGGCAGTTGCTTATCGACGCATCGAGGACCTCATCACCCGCGCCAGCGCCCTCGCCCCCGTTGAACCGGGCCAGTGGACTGACGCTTTTGCACACGCGATGAACGAGGACTTCAGCGTCCCGCGCGCCCTGGCTGAGATTCACAACACGGTCCGCGCTGCGAACAAGGCGCTTGCCGCCGGCGACACCGACGAAGCGACGCGTCTCGCCGGGGCAGTCCGCGCTATGGCAGGCGTGCTGGGTGTTGATCCGGTCGAGTGGGCCGACCGCGCCGGCGCTGGCTCTGATTCCGCTGACACCGCCCGAGTAACTGAGGCATTGGACGTGCTTGTGCGCGCTGAGCTGGACCGCCGCGCTGAGGCGCGTGCCGCCAAGGACTGGGCAACGGCCGACGCTGTGCGCGATCGCCTCACCGAAGCCGGCATTGAGGTCACGGACACTGCCGACGGCGCACAATGGTCCCTGAAGGAGAACAACAATGGCTAAACCGTACGACCGGCCCGACAAGCAGAAGAAGAACAAGAAGGGCGCGACTAAGGGGTCCGGTGGTCAGCGCCGCCGCGGCCTGGCCGGCAAGGGCCCGACCCCGAAGGCGGAGGACCGCGTCTACCACGCCGCGCACAAGCGCAAGCTGGAGCGGCAGCGCCGCGACTCCGGCCGACACGAGCGCGATGAAGCCGACCTGGTCGTCGGCCGCAACCCCGTGGTGGAGTGCCTGCACGCGAAAGTGCCGTCGGAAGCTTTGCTCATCGCGCAGGGCACCGGCCACGACGACCGGCTCAGCGAGGCCGTCCAGATGGCCAACACCCGCGGCATCCCTGTCCACGAGGTGCCTCGCCGCGACCTGGACAACATGACCGGCAACACCTTGCACCAGGGGATCGGCCTGAAGATCCAGCCGTACAAGTACGCCGATGTTTTCGACCTGATCGGGGGCGTGCGCGACCGTGGCGAGACCGGCATGTTCGTCGTCTTGGACAACATCACCGACCCCCGCAACCTGGGCGCCGTCATTCGTTCGGCGGCGGCGTTCGGTGGTCACGGCGTGATCATTCCGGAGCGTCGTTCTGCCCAGGTGACGGGCGTTGCGTGGCGGACCTCCGCCGGCACCGCCGCCCGTCTCCCCGTCGCTCGTGCCACCAACCTCACCCGCACCATCAAGGAGTTCAAGGACAGCGGCTACATGGTCGTTGGGCTCGATGCCGGCGGCGAGCACACCCTCGACACCTTCGACGGCGCCACCGACCCGGTGGTCATCGTCGTTGGCTCTGAAGGCAAGGGAATCTCGCGGCTGGTGCGTGAGAACTGCGACGTCATCATGTCGATCCCGACCGCGGACTGGGTGGAATCCCTCAACGCATCTGTCGCCGCAGGCGTAGTGCTCAGCGAGTTCGCCCGCCAGCGCCGTGTGCAGTAGATCCCGCTGCGGGGCATAGCCCGAAGAAGTTCGCCACGATCTCCGCGCCGACCACCTTGTCGGTGCCGGGGCCGAGCTTGTCGCTCATCTGCTTCGGGTTGGGGACGAGGTGGCCCATGCCTTCGATGGTCCACAGTTCGACGGGTGCCGCACCGCTGGCAGCATCGACCGCTGGGGAGCCGGGTGCGCCGGGGCCGAAACGATCCACCCGCACGCCGCTGACGGGCTGCGCGGAGACGGGCTCGGCATCCTCGCCCAGCCCGTTGAGAGCGGCGAAGAAACGCGCCGAGTCCAGCGCTGAGCGAGCCTGACCGCGATTCGCGTCACCGATCCCGGACATGCCGCCGTCGTAGGGGACGAGCGGGTCGGCGGTGCCTTGGAGGGAGAGGACGGGGGTGGGGGACCAGGCGCGGTAAAGCGGGCGCAGCTCGGGCAGAACGTTGTCCTCGGTTGGCCACGGCGAGCCGAAGCACGCGATGCCGCTGAGCACGCCTGGGCGCTCGAGCGCGAAACGCTGCACCATCTGGCCGCCGTTGGAAAAGCCGCAGCCAATCACCCGGTCGGTTTCGTAGTGGGAGAGGAGGGTGGTGAGGAAGGCGGTGTCGTCGATACGCTCGCGGCGTGCGCGTTCCTGGAAGCCAACGCGGTGGTCGTTGAAATGCCGTCCCACGCCGTCGGGGTAGAGCACCACGCAGCCGCGGTCCGCGAGCGCGTCGAACGTGTTGCCCGTGAAGTTGCGCGCGACACTGCCCGACTGCAGCGAACCGTGCAGAAACAGAACCACGGGCGCGCCGGGGCGCGGCGAGTCCGGCAGCACCTCCGTGTAGCGGCGCTCGGTTCCGTTGCTGGTAAGGGTACGGCGGTTCACAATCACCCTGTTCACAATAGACAGTACGGTAGTCGCATGACGCAGAATAAAGGCACGCTCGCATCGATTGCCGCTGAGCTGGGGGTGTCGCGGACGACGGTGTCTAACGCGTATAACCGGCCCGACCAATTGTCCGATGAGCTGCGGGAACGCATTCTCGCTGCGGCGGATCTTCGCGGGTATACCGGCCCGGACCCAATGGCGCGCTCGTTGCGCACACGCCGCGTCGGGGCGATCGGGGTGATTCTCACCGAGCACATGTCGTTCGCGTTCGAGGATCTGGCGTCGATCGACTTTCTCGCGGGGCTCGGCGAGAGCTCAATGGGCACGCACAACGCGCTCACGCTCATTCCGCTCGGTCCGGATGGCGGCGAGTCACCGCTGGTCGCAAGTGCGCTTGTCGACGGCTTCGTCGTCTACTCTGTTCCCTCCGCCGAGCCCCATCTAGAGGCCGTGCGTGCCCGGAATGTGCCGGTGGTGGTGTGCGACCAGCCGTACGACACTGGCGACGCATTTGTGGGCATCGACGACCGAGCCGCGATCCGCGCGGCCGCTGAAGCGCTCGTAGAGGCGGGGCACAGGCGGATCGGTATCGCCGCGAAGCGCCTGTTCTCGGACGAGTCACGCGAAGGTGCCGTCACCGCGGCGGACGTCGCGGAGGCAGACATGCACGTGCAGCGGGAGCGCATCCTCGGCGCGCTCGACGTTTTCGCGGACGCGGGGATCAGTGAGGTGCCCATAGTGACCAGGCATTTCAACGACCATGCGGCTGCAGTCGACGCCGCACGCGAACTTTTCGACGCATCCCCCGACCTCACCGCCATCCTCTGCACCACCGACTCCATGGCGCTCGGAGTGTTGGACTTCTGCGCTACCCAAGGATGGGACGTGCCCGGGGATGTCTCCGTGACGGGATTCGATGGGGTCGCACCGGCGCTCACGCGCGGCCTCACGACCGTGATCCAGCCGAACAAGCGCAAAGGGGCGACGGTGGGCAAAGTGCTGGCCAAGCTCATCGACGCCCACCTCGACGACCCCGCGCCCACAGGTGAGGCGGCGGGGGCGAGCACGGACGCGGACGTGCCCCGCGTCATCCTGCAGACCCGGTTCAGCCCAGGACGGACCGTCGCGCCGCCGCGAGAGTGACCAGGTAGTCCGCCATCTCGGCGACACCTCTGAGCAGGAACTGCGCCGCGGTATCGACCGCGGCGGCATCGGCTGCAGCTGTATCGGCTGCGTCGCGCACGATCTTGATCCCCACGTCGCCCGCGGCGGGGTCCAGGACGGCAAGGGCGGTTTCGTCGGTCACGTCGTCGCCGGCGAACAGGGTCGCGGTGTGTTTCTGCTTCTCCGCGCCGAGCCAGGTGCCCTTCGTCGTGTCGACGACGGAGAACTCAACGACGTTGTGCCCAGGCGAGCCGGTGTTGCCGTGGAGGGTGTCGGGGGTCAGGGCGAGGGCTGCGTCGATAAGCGATTGGGCGCGCGCGGGGTCGGATTCCGCGAGTTTCGCAACATGCAGCACACGCTGGTACGGCTTGTTTTCCACGAACGCTGGAGCGTGGCCGTTGATGATCTCGTTCAACTGCGCGCTGACGCGGTCGAGGTACGCACGCTGGGACGCATCGAGCCGCGGCCCGCCCTCTGTCGGCTCCGCGCCGTGCGAACCAACGAGAATCACCGGCGCGCCGAGCGGACACACAATTCGCAGCCCGTCGAGGTGGCGGCCGGACAGCACCGCGACCGTCGTATCGTGCATGTGCGACAGCTCCTCCAGCGCGGCGATCGCGTCCGGGTGTGGGGTGACGGCGTAGGCGTCGGTGTGCAGCTCGCAGATCGTGCCGTCGAAGTCGACACAGACCAACAGCTGCTCCGCGTGCGCGAGAGAGTCGAGGGCGGGGCGCGGGTCGAACGCGTCCGTCATTGTGCGACCAGCCTTATCGTCGGGGGATTGAGATCGATCTCGTCACCGCCGCGGCGCGCGGTCAGCGTGATTTCGTCCTCACCGTAGCGCCGCAGATCGAACTGCGCATGGGGGACAAGGATGTCGGTGAGCTGGGTGTGGAGGCGGCGGGATCCGCCAGCGCAATCGCGGTCCAGTCTGCCGGTGGTGACGCCGCGTAGCTGCACGTCGGTTTCGCTTATCGACGCCCCCGCCTGTACCGGCGCACACCCCGTCCGGGCGGTGAGCGACTCGCGGCCGAACACGATGACCGCTCGGCCAGCGGCGTCGAGTGGCACGTCGCCGGGGACATCGGGGTCGGTGTAGACAGCGACGATCTCCCACGTCGTGCCAGCAAGCGGGTGGGTCGGAGCGGAACAGCCGGCGAGCGTAGCGGCGGCAGCGATGCTCACGGCGACGGCAGCGGAAACGCGTCTCATGCGCTGGCCAACTCGTCGAGGAACGACTTCGCCCAGGCGGCGACATCGTGGGTGGTCACGTGCTCATTCATCGCGAGCATCGCGTCGCACGCTTCCTGAGAGCCTTGGTTGTCAACTGCGCTCACGATCGCCCCCTTCACCGACTCGATATCGAACGGATTGCACAGGTGAGCCTGGTGCAGCTCGACGGCCGCACCGGCGAATTCCGAAAGGACGAGCGCCCCGGAGCCGTCCGGGTGGCAGGCGACATACTCTTTCGCGACGAGGTTCATGCCGTCCTTGAACGGCGTGACCAGCATGATGTCGGCGGCAGAGTAGTAGCTGCGCAGCTGAGACTTCGGCACCGAGTGGTGCTCATAGTGCACGACTGGGCGCCCGAGCTTGCCGTAGCGGCCGTTGATGCGGCCAACAGCTTCCTCAACGCCCGCGCGGGTGGTCTTGTAACTGGCGATGCGCTCGCGCGACGGGGTGGCCACCTGAATCATCGCGATGGAATCGAGCCGGTCTTCCTGCAGTAGCTCCTCAATCGCGGTGAGACGCTGGAGGATGCCTTTGGTGTAATCGAGCCGGTCGACGCCGAGCATGAGTGTGCGCGGGTTAGACAAGGAGCCGCGCACCTGCGCGATGGCTTGCTCATCTGCCGGGCTGAAACCGCCGTCGCCGGACTCGATGGAGATCGGGAACGTTCCAGTGCGCGGCGTTGTCGCGTGCGGGTCTTGCCCGGCGAGGTCCGTGAAGTTCATCTCGTCGCGCTTGCGTTGGAACCCGATGAGGTCCGCGCCCTCCAGGCCACGGAGCACGTCGCGGCGCCACGGCAGCTGGCGGAACAAGTCCGGGCTGGGGAAAGGGATGTGCAGGAAGAACCCGATTGTCAGGTCCGGGCGAAGCTCCTTGAGCATGCCGGGGACCAGCTGGAGCTGGTAGTCCTGCACCCATACTGTCGCGCCTTTGCCGGCGGAGCTCGCCGCAGCGTGCGCGAACTTCTGGTTCACGGCTTTGTACCGCTGCCACCATGAACGGTCGTAGCTCGGCTTCACGATGAGGTCGTGGTACAACGGCCACAACGTCGAGTTGGAAAAACCCTCGTAGAACTCCTCGAAGTCGTCGCGGTCCAGTTTGACTGGGTGGAGGGTGATGCCGTCGTTTTCAAAAGGCTCGAAACTGGCATCTGGTTCGCCCGGCCAGCCGACCCAGCAGCCGCTGTTGCGTTTGAGCACCGGGGCGAGCGCTGCAACGAGTCCGCCTGGGGAGGCCACCCATTGGCCGTCCACTCGGTCTACGGGCAGGCGGTTTGCCACCACCACAAACTGGTTGTCACCGCTCATGTGGCTGCCCGTCCTTTAGCTGTCGCTACCGGAGGAGGTTGCGGTTTTCTTCGTCGTCTTCTTGGTCTTTTTCGCCGTTTTCTTTGCGGCCTTTTTGGTCGTCTTCTTGGCGGTCTTAGTCGTTTTCTTGGTGGACTTCTTCGCACCCTTCTTGGCGGACTTCTTTGCCGCTTTCTTTGCCGCTTTCTTGGTGGTTTTCTTCGCGGACTTCTTCGTTGCCTTCTTGGTTGCCGTACCGTCGCCCCCGTCGCTGTCGTCCACGGCACCGGAGCCGGATTGCTCCAGTTCTGCCTCGTAGTCTTCAGCGAACTGCTTGTACACCAAACCCTGGGGTTCGATGCCGAGCATGCACATGAGAGTCACACCGTCGCCAAGATTCTCCGAGTAGGTGGCCACGACCTTGCGAGCCCCCGACGCAGTTTGCTCCTCAACCGTGTGGACGGCATCCGGGTTCGGGCGGCTATCAGTGATCTTGGGTGGCACTTAAAAACCTCCTGGTTTCTGGCCGAGGCTATCGCGGCGGGTAGAGACCTTTCTACTCTACGCTATATAGCTAATCGCTGGGTCCGGCGCCGGCGCACCGGTTTCCTGGCATCGAGCTTGCTTATGGGCTGGATAGCATAAACGGCATCTATTCAGCCGGCTGGGCGTCGGTTTGCGCTTCGGGGTGCGCCTTGGAGTTGAACTGGATGCGGGTGTGGGTTTTGGTCTGCGCTTTCGCCTGGGCTTTTTGGCTCTTGGCCTGCATTTTGGCCTGGGTCTTTGCTTGGTTTTTGGCCTGGTTGCGGGCGGCCTGTTCGCTGAGTCGTCGTGAAGCGGCTTGCTCTGCGCGACGGATCTGCTGGAATGTCACGCGCCCGGCGGCGCGGAAGGCACGGTACGGGTTGAACAGCTGCGGGCGGCGCAGGCGGCGGGCGAACCACTCGCCGAGGACCACGCCACCGGCCAGCGCCAGACATGTGCCGATGGCCAAAAAGAGGTTATTCAAACCTAGAACGGTTTGTTCGTTGAGCAGTGCGTACATGCTGCGGTAGACACCTGAACCCGGCAGGAACGGGGTCACGCCGGCGACTGCGGTGATCAGGGGGGCGATCAGGAAGCGGCGGGCGAGCAAACCACCGGCTAAGCCGACCATGACCGCACAAACCGCGGTGGCGAACAACCGGCCGGAGCCGAACGGAATGAGCACGGCGTAGTACGCGAAGCCGCCGATGAAAGCGGTCACAGCGGTGACCGCGATGGCGCGTCGCTCCGCGTAGACGGCGAGCGCGAAGCCGGCAGCTGCAGCTGTGCCACCGAAGATGCGCACGGCGGCGGAACTGTATGTCGGTGTCGGCGATTGCGTCTCGATCGGCGGCAAGCCGGCGCCGAACAGGTCCGCGACCTGGATGCCGATCGCCACACCCGCGACAATCGCGGCGGTATTGAGAAGCGCTGCGAAGAAACGCCCCGACGCTGTCACCGGTGATCCCGTGACACCGTCTTGAAGTGATTGCACCAGTGTCAAACCGGCGAGCAAGACCACGATGCCTGTTGCGATGACCTGGCTGGGCACGATGGTTGTGCCAGCCCGGGCGGCCAGGGTGTAGAACAAGGCGGCGGGCACCGTGGCTACGAAACCGCCGACGACGCAATGATAGAAGTACGGCAGCTCTTTCTTCCCCAGCCACGCGTTGATCGAGGTGATCAGGGCGGCGGTGAACGCACCCAGCACCGACATGAACCAGTCGCCGCCGAGCAAGATCGACACGGCCGCGCCCATAATCGACCATCCGGCGATGGAAACCCACAGTGGGTAGGGCGGTTTGGCGCTGTATAGGTCGTCGAGGATCTTCTCCGCCATTTCCGGCGGCGTCGCACCGGCGCGGATCGAGCGGATGAGACGGTCAACTTCCTGGAGTTTGGAGTAGTTCTCCGACATGTCGGACACGACGCGGAACACGCCCACCGGCTGCTTGCGGGCGGTGCCGATCAGCGAGTTGACGGTGATGGTGTTTAGCGTGATGTCCACGTGGCAGTAGTGCAAGCCGTACGACGATGTCACCGCGTGGATCTGCGCTTTGGCGTCCGAACTAGTAGTGCCGTTGGCGATGAGGATCTCGCCGACGCGCGCGCCGATGGTCATCACCGCGGCGACTTGTGCCGGGTCGGTCAGGTCGACGGGCGCGAGCACCGACGGCGGGGGCGACGTGCGGGCTTGGTCAATGGTCGCCACAGGGCCGGAGGAGCGCAACGCCTCCCGCAAGTTCTTCAACACCGATGTCACACCGACACACTAACTGCCGCGGCAGGTTTCCGTGTGAAAGAACCCGTCTTTTGTCCCCCGGGGTCAGCCCCTTGTATGATTTCGGGTCAGCGCCTGCCGTTTTTGTGCGGGTGCGGTTGCTGGAGTGGCGCAATCGGTAGCGCAACGGTCTTGTAAACCGTAGGTTGCGAGTTCAAGTCTCGTCTCCAGCTCGTTTTTTGCTTATCGACGTCTACGCCGCCGCCCCCACCGCCACCGCGTCAGTGCGCGGCGGGCCGAACAGTGAGCGCATGGCTCCGTACGGGTGGCGGTTGTTGGGGCGTGGGTAGCCTTTGGGGGAGACCCACACTGGGGTGCCGCCGCGCATTTCGATGCGGCCGCGCTTGGCGCGCTGCGGGTCATCGTCGTTGACGCGGTTGTGGTAGCGGCATAGCGGCGCAAGGTTGTCGATGTTGGTTTCCCCGCCGTCTTTCCACGGTGTGATGTGGTGGATTTCGCAGTGGTCGGCGGCGTGCCGGCAGTCGGGGCTGGTGCAGACGGGCTGCGTCGCGGCGGCGAGGTCGCGCTGCTTCTGGTTGGCGAAGCGCTCGTCGCGGTAGAGGTTCACCGCGCCTTCCGTGGGGTGGAACAGGGCGGCTTCGAGGCCGTGCTCGGGGTTCGCGTGGTAGCGGGCAAGGTACTCGGCGCCGGTGATGGTGGTGCCGTTGGTCAAACCGAGGATGACGTCGTTGCCGTGGCCGCTTAGAATCTTCGTCCATTCGGGCAGCGGGATGAGCAGCAGGGGTCTAGGCACCGCGCGCGGTACGCCGCCGCCGTTGCGTATCAGGTCGAGGAAGCGTTCGAGCAGTTGCACGGCGACGGGTCGTGTGGTGTCGAGGGCCTTGCTCATCAGCGCTGCTTCGAGGTCGGCGATGTCGTGTTCATCGGCGGTGATGATCATGGTGCGTCGCCCGTGGCGCGACCCAGAAATGGTGATCCGTTTCTGCGGTGGCTTGTCGGACCCGGGCAGAAGTTTCTTCACCAATGCGTTCAGCCTCCGGTAGTCGCCCGAGGATTCAAGTAGCTGTATGCGGAGTTTGTTGCGCGCTTTCGGGCTCTTGAGTTTCGCGATCTGGCGCTCAATGAGCGCAAGCTTATCGACGCTCAATCCCCGCCTCCTCGCCACCTCGCCCGCGGTTCGCTGCTTAGCGGGGGAGGTGGTGGGGCCGTAGTACGCGTCGTGGACGCGTTTCCAGTTGCGGACGGTGGCTTCGGAGAATCCTGCGTCGAGAAGCTTGTTGCGGTCGAAGTCTTTCAGGTGGTCGAGAGCATTGGTGGTTAGTGCTGAGATGAGGTTGTCGAGTCCCATGGCGCACACGGTAGCGCCCTCAAAACAGCAGGTAAAGAGGCTAAAAAGGTGCGAAAAAGTTTGCTCTTCGAGGGAACCGGCACTCCCGCGGACGCTGCTGAAGCGGCAACTCGCTGCTCCCGGCGCGTCCGTGACGCGGACAGCATGTCCGAAAGGGGCCGGGCTGGGGCCGATTCGTGAAAACCAAATTGTGGATAACTTTCTTCTATCCACAGGCCCCAGAGCGAATTTCAGCCGGAAGGGAACCGGTTTCGGGGGTCAACCGCATCCAGATTGAATGCGGACTGAATGCGGACTGAATGCGGATTAGGCGTACAGTGGACGTACAGCAAACGTTCAGCAAGACGATGTTTACTTGCTCTGGAAACGCGTGTGCCTGTCGCGTGAACAGAAAGAGAGAGGAACCCCATGGCTGATACGCCTACCCCGCAGAACGTTAAGGTGCTTGTTGTCGATGACGAACCGAACATCGTCGAGCTGCTCACTGTTTCCCTGAAGTTTCAGGGTTTTGAGGTCGAGTCGGCGGAGTCCGGCCAGCAGGCCCTCGAGTTGGCGCGGGAGCTCAAGCCGGACGCCTACATCCTCGACGTGATGATGCCGGGCATGGACGGGTTCGAGCTGCTGGGCAAGCTGCGTGCGGAGGGCCTCGACGCGCCTGTGTTGTTCCTCACCGCGAAGGACGCTGTGGAGGACCGCATCCACGGCCTGACCATTGGCGCGGATGATTATGTGACAAAGCCGTTCTCGCTGGAAGAGGTGATCACCCGGCTGCGCGTGATTCTGCGCCGCGGCAACGTGACCGAAACCGAAACCGGGGACTCCACGATCCGCTACGCCGATCTGACGCTGAACGACGACACCCACGAAGTCACCAAAGCCGGCGAGATCGTCGAGCTGTCCCCGACGGAGTTCAACCTGCTGCGCTACCTCATGCTCAATGCTGAAGTGGTGCTTTCGAAGGCGAAGATCCTGGACAACGTGTGGCACTATGACTTCGGGGGCGACGGCAACGTCGTCGAGTCTTATATTTCGTACCTGCGCCGCAAGGTGGACCAGGGTGAGCCGCAGCTGATTAACACCGTCCGCGGGGTGGGGTACGTGCTGCGCACGCCGCGCCAGCAGGGTTAGAAGCAGTATTCAAGGGTTAGCCGTTGGAGCGAAGCACGACATTTACCAGGATTGCAACGGGCCGGGTCTCCCATCTGCGGTTGCGCACCCGCCTGCTGATCATCCTCATGGTGATCTCGGGTTTGGGTTTGGCTGGCATGTCGGTCGCTGTGTGGGGGTTGACCCGCAACCAGATCTACGAGCGTGTTGACGCTGACTTGTACCGTGGCCTCGACAGTTGGGGCTTAAGTCGCGGGACGGGCCCGGAGATGACCACGGCGTCCAATCTGCCGACGGAGTTCATGCTGGTTTACTTCAGCCCAGCTGGCGGGTACAGGATGATCAACACTTCCGACCGCATCCCTGACCTGCCTAATGTTGAGCGCGACCGGATGCCGCACACCGTGCGTGCCCTTCCCATCGATCCGACGGGTCCGCCGGAGTCGAACCCTCCCATGTTCCGCATCATCGCGATCGAAGCGCCCGACGGCACGATCACCGCAGTGGCCAAACGCCTTGATGGGGAGAGGAGGATGTTGGAGGGGTTGGCGGTGATTTTGGCGTCGATAAGCGTCATTGTGCTCGCGATGATGGGCGCGGCAGGAACGATATACGTGCGCCGCGCGCTGCTGCCGCTGAAGGAACTCGAGAACACCGCGATCGCGATTGGCGACGGCGACATCAACCGCCGCGCACCCGCCTGGCCGCGCGACACTGAGTACGGGAGACTGAGCTTTGCGATGAACACCATGGTCAGCCAACTGCAGGAGACCCTCGAAGAGTCGCGGCAAAAAGAGGAGCAGATGCGCCGCTTTGTCGGCGATGCCTCGCACGAGTTGCGCACCCCACTGACCAGCGTGCGCGGTTACACCGAGCTGTACCGCGCCGGGGCGACCGACGACGCTGACATGGTCCTGTCCAAGATCGATGAAGAATCCGGCCGCATGAAACTGCTCGTCGAGGACCTGCTTGCGCTCACGCGCGCAGAAGGGTCACGCCTGAACATGCGCGACGTCGATATGTTGGAGCTCGTCTGCTCCGTCGCTGATTCTGCGCGCGCGGCGTTTAGCGGCCGCAACCTGGCCGTGACGCACGAGTCCAGCGACATCCTGCTCGTCTCTGGCGACCCGGACCGCCTCCACCAAGTGCTGCTCAACCTGATCAGCAACGCGTTCAAGCACGCCGGGGAGGACGTCAACGTCACCGTGACCGTGCGCGACTACCTCGACCGCGTCTACGTTGACGTCGCTGACGATGGCATCGGCATGAGCAAGGAGGACGCCGCGCACATCTTCGAGCGCTTTTACCGCGCCGACACTTCCCGCAACCGCTCCAAGAGCGCAGGCGGGTCGGGGCTGGGGCTGGCGATCACCAAGTCGATCGTTGAGCAGCACGGCGGTGCGATCACCGTCGTCTCCGAGCAGGGGGTGGGCACGAAGTTCACGGTCAGCCTGCCGAAGGTTGGAACGCACACCGGCGCCTAGGCGCGCTTAGACGCGACGACCGTCCTCGCTTGTTCCCAGCTGCTCGCGGAGTTTCGCCGCGGCGTCGTCCATTTGCGCGTCGTCGGTCTCGTCCATCTTCATGATGTTTTGCAGGCTGTAGCCGGACATGTCGTTGGCGGGAAAGACGTGGATGTGCGCATGCGGTACTTCGAAACCGGCGATGAGGTAGCCGGCGCGCTCGGATCCGAACGCTTCTATCACGGCCTGGCCGACTTCTTGCGCGATCTCGTTGGCGTGTGTCCACGTGTCGTGGTCGAGGTCGGTCCACTTGTCCACTTCTTTGACAGGGACGATCAGCGTGTGGCCGTACGCGACTGGCTCGATGGTCAGGAATGCGGCGACTTGGTCATCGCGGTAGATGAAGCGACCGGGCAGTTCACCGTTGATGATCTTGGTAAATACTGTGCTCATACCCGCCCAGGGTAGCGATAGAATTGGGCGCATGCGCATCCTTGTTATCGGCTCGGGCGGCCGCGAACACGCCCTTGTACATGCCCTGTCTGGCCACGAGGTTCATGTGGCTCCCGGTAACCCGGGCATGCAGGCGGAGAGGCACGAGGTGCTTATCGACGATGGTGCTGCCGTCGTCAAGCTTGCCCGCGATATCGATGCTGACCTGGTGGTCATCGGCCCTGAGCAGCCGCTCGTTGCCGGTGTGGCCGACGCGCTGCGGGAGGCCGGCATCCCGGTGTTCGGCCCGTCGCAGGAGGCGGCCCGGCTGGAAGGTTCGAAGGTTTTCGCCAAGGAGGTCATGGCGACTGCGGGCGTGCGCACGGCGCGGTCGAAGCGCGTGACCGATCCGGACCAGGTGAAGGTCGAGCTGAAGAACTTCGGCCCCAACTTCGTGGTCAAAGATGACGGGCTCGCCGGCGGCAAGGGTGTCGTGGTCACAGACGATGTCCGTGAGGCCGTTGCGCACGCCAAGGCCGTTATCGCCGACGGCAACCCGGTGCTGCTGGAGACGTTCCTGTCCGGCCCGGAAGTGTCGCTGTTTTGCCTCGTCGACGGTGAGACCGTCGTCCCTTTGTTACCCGCCCAGGACAACAAGCGGGCCTACGACAACGATGAAGGCCCCAACACCGGCGGGATGGGCGCGTACGCTCCGCTGCCGTGGCTGCCGGAGGATGGTGTGAAGCGCATCGTCGCGGAGGTCGTCGAGCCGGTCGCGCGCGAGATGGTGCGCCGCGGCACCCCGTATTCCGGTCTGCTCTACGCTGGGCTGGCGTGGGGTGCCGACGGCCCGTCGGTGGTGGAGTTCAACGCGCGCTTCGGTGACCCGGAGACCCAGGCCGTGCTCGCGCTGCTTGACACTCCGCTCGCGGATGTCCTGTACGCCACCGCCACCGGCACCCTCGCCGACTTACCGCCGCTGGAGTGGAAGGACGGCTACGCGGCCACCGTTGTGCTGGCCGCGGAGGGCTACCCGGAGTCGCCGCGCAAGGGCGACCCGATCACCGCGTTCGACCCCGCGCTTCTCGACGATCCGTCCCGCGTCCTCCACGCCGGCGTCGCCGCCACCTCTACCGATGAAACAGCACGGTACGTGTCCGCCGGTGGCCGCGTGCTCAACGTTGTCGGCACCGGCGCCACGCTTGCAGGCGCCACTGCAGATGCCTACCGCACCCTCGAGCAGATCGAGCTGGCCGGTTCTTTCTACCGCAAGGACATCGCCCGCAAGGCGATCGACGGCGAGATCACGGTTTAGGTCCCCTGTTTCCCCTGTTTTCGGCCGGTGGGGCGGTGGGCCGGGTCTAGACTGGCAGGCGTGACTAGCCCGAATAGCAAGCCGAAGAATGCTAACGTCCTGTCCAACCGCTACGCTTCGCCGGAGATGGCGCGGTTGTGGAGCGCCGAGCACAAGATCGTCCTCGAGCGTCAGCTGTGGATCGCGGTCATGCGCGCTCAGCGCGACCTCGGTATCGACGTGCCGGAGGAGGCCATCGCGGCCTACGAAGCTGTGGTGGACCATGTCGACCTGGATTCCATTGCGGAGCGGGAGCGTGTGACGCGGCACGACGTCAAAGCCCGTATCGAGGAGTTCAACGCCCTCGCCGGCCACGAGCACATCCACAAGGGCATGACTAGCCGCGACCTGACGGAGAATGTTGAGCAGCTGCAGATCTACCGTTCGCTCGAACTCGTCCGCGGCCGCGCGGTTGCGGTGCTCAATGCGATTGGCAACCGGGCGGCGGAATACCGCTCGCTCGTCATGGCGGGCCGGTCCCACAACGTGGCGGCGCAGGCGACGACGTTGGGTAAGCGTTTCGCCTCCGCTGCCGACGAAATCCTCGTTGCCCTCGACCGCATCGAGGAGCTGCTTGGCCGCTACCCGCTGCGCGGCATCAAGGGGCCGATGGGCACAGCTCAGGACATGCTCGATCTCGTCGGCGGGGAGGAAGCGAAGCTCAACCAGCTTGAGGGCGCCATTGCGGAGCACCTGGGTTTCGAGCGCGTCTTTGATTCTGTGGGGCAGATTTACCCGCGTTCGCTCGACTTCGACGCGGTCTCTGCGCTGGTCCAGCTCGGTGCCGGCCCGTCCAGCCTGGCCACGACGATCCGTCTTATGGCCGGCAACGAGACTGTCACCGAGGGCTTCAAGGAAGGCCAGGTCGGTTCCTCGGCGATGCCGCACAAGATGAACGCGCGTTCCTGCGAGCGTGTCGGCGGTTTTCAGGTGATTCTGCGCGGCTACCTCACCATGGCCGGCGATCTAGCGGGCCAGCAGTGGAATGAGGGCGATGTGTTCTGCTCGGTCGTGCGCCGCGTTGCGCTTCCCGACGCTTTCTTCGCCATCGACGGCATGATGGAAACCTTCCTCACAGTCCTGGCGGAATTCGGCGCTTTCCCTGCGATGATCACTCGCGAGCTGGACCGCTACTTGCCGTTCTTGGCCACGACCAGGATCCTCATGGCGTCGGTACGCGCCGGTGTCGGCCGCGAGACCGCGCACGAGGTGATCAAGGAGCACGCCGTCGCGATGGCGTTGGACATGCGTGAAAACGGCGCGGAGCAGAACCTCATTGAAAGGCTTGCTGGCGACGACCGTCTACCGCTGACCCGCCACGACCTGGAAGCAGCCCTTGCTGACCGCCACGCCTTCATCGGCGCGGCTGAGTCCCAAGTGAACAATGTGTTGGACCGCATTCAGGTCTGGGCGCAGAAATACCCCGAGGCGGCGGGTTACGCCCCGGGGGACATTCTGTAGCGCCTGAGGCAGCGGGTGCTGTCTCAGGCGGGGGATTACTCGAAGTAGACCTTGCCGCTGGGGAAGGAGGAATCGGACTTGCCGAAGTTCATCTGAACGCCGGTGGCTTCGAGACCGCCGCCGGTGGACTCGCTGAAGGTGATGGTGGCACGCTTGTACTCCTTGCCTTCCTGGGCGTCCTTGGTGCTGGAGGGCATGCGGTCGGACTCGTGGATACCGCAGAGGGTCTCGTTGTCGCCGGAGATGTAGTTGGCTTTGCGGCCCTGCGGGCCGGTCGGGCTGAAGTTCGGCGGGGTGAAGATCTCGGAGTCCTTGGCGGCATCGTTCTCGCCGGCGCCGAGGTACTTGATGGTGGCGATGAAGCACTTGAAGCCGGTGTAGTCCTGGCCGGTCAGGCCGCCGCCTGCGTTGGCCTGGACTTCGTCGACGGTCATTTCCTTAGCGGGGTCGACGGTGACCTCGAAGAACAGTGGGGTCTCGGTCTCGTAGCCGGGTAGGACAATATCGACGGATTCGCCGAGCTTGACCTTGTCACCATCGTTGGCTGGGCTGAAGCCGGCGGGTGCGCCCGGGTATTCGGAGCTGGAGGACTCGGAGGATGCTTCGGTGCTGGTTTCTTCGTTCTCGGCGGTGTCGGAGGTGTTTTCCGCGGCGTTCTCGTCGGAGGTGTCTTCACCCTCGGTGGACTCTTCCTTGCCCATAGGGCCGAATGGCAGCTCCATCATGGAGCAGCCGCTCAGGGTCAGTGCGGAGGCAGTGAGGATGGACAGGAGGGCAGGTCGAATGGTTTTGCGAGCAGTCTTAGTCATGGCGGTAATTATAAACAGTTTTAGTTGAACCGCTGACTAACTAAGTTTTTTCTAGTCCATTTAAATAACTACGGCAAAGTATTGTGCCGGGGCGCACGCGCCGCTCCACCTCATGCCCGGCCTTGGGTGAAGGTATGTGGTGGGACGAGTGAAAGTGAACCAGCGTAGAGTCGCCACCATGCGTCCCGAGCTTTCTGACTATAAGCATTTGTCTGCCGGCAAGGTCCGCGAGATCTACGAGATTGATGCGGACACGTTGTTGATGGTGGCTACTGACCGGATCTCCGCCTTTGATTACTCTCTCGACCCGGAGATTCCCGATAAGGGCAAGGTGCTTACGTTGACCAGCGCGTTCTTTTTCGATCTGCTCGAGGAGTTCCCGAATCACCTCGCTGGCCCGCTGGATGATGGCAGGGTGCCGGAGGAGGTGCTGGGGGGTGCTTTCGTCGTTAAGCGGTTGGACATGGTGCCGTTCGAATGCGTGGCGCGCGGGTACCTGACTGGCTCGGGCAAGAAGGAGTATGACGCGACGGGTTCTGTGTGCGGCGTCGAGTTGCCAGATGGCTTGGTGGAGGCGTCGAAGTTGCCGGAGCCGATCTTCACGCCGGCGACGAAGGCGGAGCAGGGCGATCACGATGTGAACGTCACTTATGACTACATGGCGCGCGAGCTCGGCGAGGATTTGGCGTCGCGGCTGCGTGAGACGACGTTGGCCATCTACACGAAGGCGGCGCAGTACGCGGAGTCGCGCGGAGTCATTCTCGCGGACACGAAGTTCGAGTTCGGGCTCGATGACAACGGCGCGCTCGTGCTTGCCGACGAAGTTCTCACCCCGGACTCTTCCCGCTACTGGCCTGCAGATTCCTATAAGGAGGGCGAGGTGCAGCCGAGCTTCGACAAGCAGTACGTGCGCAATTGGCTGAGCCAGAAGTCCGGCTGGGATGCGGATGGCGGCACGCCGCCGCCGGAGCTGCCGGGTTCGGTCGTGGAGGCCACCCGCGAGCGCTACATCGAGGCCTACGAGCGTCTGAGCGGAAAGAAGTTCATCTAGATGCAGCAGCCAAAGGCAGCGAAACACCCCGTCACCCGGTCTTTCCACGGCAGCGATTTCGTCGACAACTACGAGTGGATGCGCGACAAGGACAACCCGGAGACTATTGCGTACTTGGAGGCGGAAAACGCCTACACGCAGGAGCAAACGGCGCATCTGACCGAGCTGACCGACGCGATTTACGGCGAGATCAAGTCGCGCGTCAAAGAGACCGACATGTCCGTGCCGCAGCGCCAAGGCGACTGGTGGTACTACGGGCGCACGGAGGAAGGCAAGGATTACAGCATCAGCTGCCGCGTGCGTGTCGACGCTTCCACCGACCCCTGGACCGCCCCCACCCTTCCCGCTGACGGCTCCGGCCTGCCGGGGGAGGAGATTCTGCTCGACTTCAACGAGCTGGCGGACGGCCACGAGTTCTTCTCTGTCGGCGCGTCCATTGTCACCACGTCGGGCCGCTACCTAGCGTATTCGGTGGACACGGCTGGTGACGAGCGCTTCGACCTGCGCATCAAGGACCTTGAGACGGGCGAGCTGCTCGGCGACGTCATCCCCGGCATCTTCTACGGCGGGACGTGGGCGGGGGAGGACTACCTCTTCTACACGCGTGTCGACGACGCGTGGCGCCCCCACCAAATCTGGCGCCACCGCCGCGGCACGGACGCCGCCGATGACGTGCTGGTCTACCAAGAGGATGACGAGAAGTTCGGTGTCGGCATCGCCGCAGACCGTTCCGAGCGCTACCTGCTGCTCATTGCTTCGTCGACACTGACGTCGGAAAACCTTGTGCTGCCGATGTCCGACCCTGAAGGCGAGTTCCAGCTGCTGTGGCCCCGCGAGTCCGGTGTGGAGTACTTCGTCGACTTGGCCGTCCTCGGTGATACAGGTGATGCAGACAGTGGGCGGGAGCATTGGGTGGTCACGCATAACGCGCACGGCCCGAACTTCGCGGTCGGCACGTGCCCGGTGCCGGACGCGTCGGGCCCAGCAGCGGGCGCGCTGCCGCCGCTGCGCGAACTCGACGAGCTCGTCGCGCATGACGATGAGCGCCGCATCGAAGGCACCGACGTCTACCGCGACTTCATGTTCCTCGCTTACAGGCGCGGCGGCATCGGCCGCCTCGCCGTCGCCGACCTCACCGGCGATTTCGGCGAGTTCAAGGAGTTGGAGTTCTCCGAGGAGCTCTACACCGCTGGCCTGGCCGGCCACCCGGAATGGGACACCCCCGTTGTGCGCGTGACTTACGGGTCCTACACCCAGCCGTCGCAGGTGCTGGACTACCGCGTCGCAACCGGCGAGTTCACGTTGCTCAAGGAGCAGGAGGTCGAAGGCGGATACGACCCGTCCAACTACATCGCCGAGCGGATGTGGGCCACGGCTAGCGACGGGACGAAGATTCCCATGTCGGTGGTGAGGAGGCGTGATGTTGAGGTGGGCGTCGATAAGCACAAGCCGTGCTTGCTCTATGGCTACGGCTCTTATGAAGCGTCGATGGACCCGGGATTCTCCGTCGCTCGGTTGAGCCTGCTCGACCGCGGCATGGTGTGGGTGTGCGCCCACGTGCGCGGCGGCGGCGAAATGGGACGGCTGTGGTACGACCACGGCAAAGGCCTTGAGAAAATGAACACCTTCACCGACTTCATCGCCTGCGCCGATGCCCTCGTGGAAGCCAGTGTCACCAGCTACGACCAGCTCGTCGCAGAAGGCGGCTCCGCCGGCGGCATGCTCATGGGCGCGGTGGCCAACCTTGCGCCGGAGAAGTTCGCCGGCATCCAGGCGATCGTGCCGTTCGTCGATCCGCTGACCTCGATCCTCATGCCGGAACTGCCGCTGACCATCGGCGAATGGGAAGAATGGGGCGACCCGTACCACGACCCGGAGGTCTACGACTACATGGCCGCCTACGCGCCGTACGAAAACATCGAAGCCAAGGACTACCCGGACATTCTCGCCGTGACCAGCATCAACGACACGCGCGTGCTGTATGTGGAGCCGGCGAAATGGATCGCCAAGCTGCGCGACACCGCCACCGGCGGGCAGTTCCTGCTCAAGACTGAGATGGCGGCCGGGCACGGCGGCGTATCGGGCCGGTACGCGAAGTGGAAACAGACCGCGTTCGAGTACGCGTGGACACTGGCGACAGCCGGCGCGGTCGCACTCGGCGACGCGAAGCAGACAGCGCCGGGCACTGAGGGGACGCCGGGCGCGCCCGGAAGCGCTGTGGAATAATAAGTACCTATGCCCGGCTACCTGCTTGTCTCCGTCTCGTCGATTTTTGACGAGACACGCAAAGACGTCCAGAAGCTCGTAGCCGACCTGGATGCGCGGCACATTCCGGTGTCGCTGCTGGTGGCGCCGCACATCGATAAGAAGTGGCACTTGGCGAAGGACAAATCGACCCGCAGCTGGCTGCACGACCAGATGGGGGCCGGACGGGGCTTGATTCTCAACGGATTCGACCAGCCGGTGCAGGGCCGCCGCGCGGAATTCGCCGCGCTAGAAGAGCACGAAGCACGGCTTCGTCTCAAAGGCGCGACCCGGCAAATGGCCAAGCTCGGCTTCGAGCTGGACACCTTCGCCCCGCCGCGCTGGCGGATGTCGGAAGGGACGCTGGTGGCGCTGCAGCACTTCGACTTCCGGCTCGCCGCGTCCGAGCGTGGGATTCACTTTCTGCGCAGCGGCGACATTGAGTATGCCCGCAACCTGTCGGTCGGTGAAGGCTACGGTGCGGCCGGCTGGTGGCGCCGCAACGTCATCAACGCGGCGGTGCGCAGCGCTAAACGGGGCAACACGGTGCGCTTGTCGGTCTCGGGGCGCAACTTGGACTCCAAAAAGGTGCGCAACGACTTCGTCCAGGCTGCCGTCGAGGCTGCCGACGAAGGGTTGAAGCCGGTCAACTACCGGGACCTGAAGAAGCCTAAGCGCTAATCCGGCGCCGCTGCGCGCCCCCGATGACGCGGCAGAGAAGGTAAATGCCGAACGAAATGAACGCGACGAACACGCTCACCGGCACACCCGGGGCCAGCGACAAGATCATTCCGCCGACAGCGGCTGTCTCGGCGAAGAGGACCGACCACCACACCGCGTGAACAGGGTTCGCCGTGATGTGGGAGGCGGCCGCGCCGGGTGTGATTAGCAGCGACATGACCAGCAGCGCGCCGACGATCTGCACCGACTGCGCCGACGCGATGCCGACGAGCACCGCGAACGTGACCGACATCGCCCGCACCCGCACACCTGACGCGGCCGCCATGACGGGGTCGGCCGAAGCATAGAGCATCGGCCGCCACAGCACCGCCACCGCGACAACGACGAACACGGTCGTGGCGGCCAGGATCACGAGGTTCTGCCCCGACACGCCCACAATCTGCCCCGTCAGAAGCGACAACGCTCGGTTGGAGTTGCCGGGGTAAAGGTGGATGAACAGGACGGATAAGCCCATGCCGAAGCTCATCACCACGCCGACGGCGGAGTCCTGCTGGCCCTTAAACCCCAGCGCCGCCAGCACGATCGCGGCGACAACCGCGCCAGCGACCGCCCCGACGCCGACGTTCAGGCCGAACAGCAGCGCGGCTGAGGCGCCCATGAGCGCTAGTTCGGACGTCGCGTGGACGGAAAACGACATCTGGCGCAGCACGATCAGCGGCGCCATGACGCCGGAGAGCACGCCGAGCAGCGCGCAGGCGACGAGCGTGGCTTGAACGAAGTCGAGGGCGAGCAGGTCCCGGGTAGTCTCAAAGAATTCGGCCATCACAGCACCACCATTCGGCCGTTGGCTTCGACGACGTCGACATGCGTGCCGTAGAGCTCGCTGAGCACATCCGAGCGCATGACCTCGCCGACAGCGCCGACGACGTGGCCTTCCGGCCCCAAGTACAGCACCCGGTCGACGACGCCCAGAAACGGGTTGATGGAGTGCGTCACGCACAGCACGGCGGCGTCGAGGCTGGCCAGGCGGTCGACGGTCTGCCGTTCGCGGGCGGGGTCGAGGGAGAGGAGGGGCTCGTCGGCAAGCACAAGCTCAGGTTGTTTCGCCAGCGCCTGTGCTTGACGGATGAGTTGCTGCTGGCCGCCGGAGAGCAGACCGACCCGTTTGTCGGCGAAGCTCGACGCGCCGACGGAGACGAGCAGCTCCTCGACAGCGTCGCGCGACGGCCGACGCGAGTGCGACAGCGCCAGCGACACCAAGTCGCGGCCCCGCACGGGCAGGTCCTGCGGAAACATCTGTTGCTGGGGGATGAAGCCGGTGCGGCCGCGGACGTCGATCGTGCCGGCGGTGAGGCGGCGCGTGCCCAAGATGGTGTGCAGCAGCGTCGATTTGCCCACGCCGTTGGGGCCGAGGACGGCGATGAATTCGCCGCGCTCGACAGTCAGGTCGAGTCCCGACCACAAGGGCGCGACGGCGGCGCCGGTGAACTGCGCAATCACGTGGGGCAGCTTAACCGACGAAGCGGTCGATTTCGGCCTCGGGGCGTGGCTCGGCCTTTTCCACAACGGCGGCGATCTCGTCGACGACCTGCTCGAAGTAGTCGAGGAAGTTCATGCCCGCCGGCGGGGTTTCGCGGATTTCCACGATGGGCACGTTGTTCTTCTTCGCGGCCTCCACTAGGCGCTGGGTGGCGCCGTTGGTGCTTTGCGGGTTGACCACGAGGAAGTCGATCAGGCCGCTTTCAATCTCCTCGAGGAAGTCCGCGACGGCTTGCACCGGCGGCTCTGTGTGGTTGAGCGACGCCAGCAGGTACGGCTCGGGGGTGATGTCGTGCAGCTCGGTGCCCCAGATCAGCGGCGCGGCGATCGTCTCGGTCATCCCGATGTGCACGTGCGGCATCGCGTTCAGGCGCTGCTCAATCTCACCCATTCGCTTTTCGACGCTCCCCGCATCCCCACCAACCCTTTCCTCCACCTGCTTAGCCACATTCTTGACCTTGGCCGGGGACATCCAGACGTGCTCGAGCTCGTCGATGCTGCCGGGCAGGGTCGTGAACGTGTGGCCGCCGTGGTCGTGCCCCTCGTGCGCGTGGTCGCCGTGATCATGGCCGTCGTGGTCGTGCTCGTGGTCGCCGTGGACGTGATCGTGGTCGCCGTGCTCGTGGTCGCCGTGGAAGTGCAGCGGGACGGCGTGGATGATGCGGTCTTGTTCGGCGACGGTGTAGAGGGTGTCATCGTAATGCCCGCCGTTGGCGACGAGGGTGCCGGCTTCCTTCACGCGGGCGAGGTCGCGGGCGGTGGGTTCGAAGTAGTGGGGGTCGAGGGAGGCGTCGTTAATAATGGCGTCGACGTCGGTGCCGGTGACGGCGGAGGCGACGTCGGCCCACACGTTGGTCGTCGCAACAATATCGGCGGGGTCGGCGGCATTGGCGGAGTCGGAGCTAGCCGCGCCGCCGGCGGGGTCTGCAGAGTCGGTGGTGCTGGAGCAGCCGACGAGCGCGGCGCCGGCCAACGCGGCGGCGGAAAAGATAGAGAGGGTGGACTTGAGGGGCAGGGTAGATGTGGCGCGGGTGCGGCGGCGGGTGTGTTTCATGGTGAATATCCAACCAGTGTTGAAAACGGATTTCAATTCGTTCAGGAATATTCGGGCGGGTTTTCGGGCTGTGGAGTGTGTGGCGACGTCGGATATACTGGCCGAGTGTTTTCGCTGTCGTCAGGTGGCGTTTTGTTGTTTCTACTTCGCGGAGGATTCTCATGGCACGTGTCGTCGTCAATGTCATGCCCAAGGCTGAAATTCTGGACCCGCAAGGCCAGGCGGTGCACCGTGCGCTGGGGCGCATCGGCGTCGATGGTGTCACGGATGTCCGCCAGGGCAAGCGTTTCGAGCTTGAGGTGGAGGACTCCGTCACCGATGAGGAGCTGCGTCGCGTCGCTGAGACGTTGCTGGCCAACATGGTCATCGAGGACTTCTTCGTCGTGCGCGATGAAAAAGAGGGGGAGTAGAGAGTGTCCGCAACGATCGGAGTCATCACTTTCCCGGGCACGCTTGACGACGTTGATGCGATCCGCGCCGTCCGCAACGGCGGCGCCGAGCCGAAACCGTTGTGGCACGCCGACGAGGACTTGACCGGTGTCGACGCGGTGATCGTGCCCGGCGGTTTTTCCTACGGCGACTACCTGCGTTCGGGCGCTATCGCGGCAATGGCGCCGATGATGCGTGCTGTCGTGGACGCTGCGAATAAAGGCATGCCGGTGCTGGGCATCTGCAACGGTTTCCAGATCCTCACCGAAGCGGGTCTGCTGCCGGGCGCGCTGACTCGCAATGAGGGGCTGCACTTCCACTGCGTGGATACCTACCTCGAGGTGGCCAACACCGAGACTGCGTGGACGAACGAGTTCACCTCCGGCTCCAAGATTCTTGTCCCGGCGAAGCACGGCGAGGGTCGGTTCCAGGCCGACCAGGCCACCATCGACGAGCTCGAGGCAGAAGGTCGCGTCGTGTTCCGCTACACGGACAACTTCAACGGCTCGATCAATTCCATTGCGGGTGTCACCAGTAAGAACCGCCGTGTGGTGGGGGTTATGCCGCACCCGGAGCATGCCGTCGATACGCTCACGGGCCCGTCGACTGACGGCCTGGGGCTGATCCGCTCGGCACTGAACGAAATTTCGAAGATCGGAGCGTAATTCGCGTGACTGTTCACAATGACACCGTTGAGGCCGCGAAGGCATCGCCTGAGCAGGAGCAGCCGTACGCCGCGCTGGGCCTGAAGGACGACGAGTACGCCCGTATCCGCGAGATCCTCGGCCGCCGCCCCACGGATGCGGAGCTGACCGTGTACTCCGTGATGTGGTCGGAGCACTGCTCCTACAAGTCCTCGAAGGTGCACCTGCGCTACTTCGGCGAAACGATGACGGAAGAAATGGGTGCGAAGCTGCTCGCCGGGATCGGTGAGAACGCCGGTGTGGTTGACATCGGTGACGGCAACGCGGTGACCTTCCGCGTTGAGTCCCACAACCACCCCAGCTACGTCGAGCCCTACCAGGGTGCGGCGACCGGTGTCGGCGGCATCGTCCGCGACATCATGGCCATGGGGGCGCGCCCGATCGCGGTCATGGACCAACTGCGCTTCGGTCCGGCTGACGCGGAAGACACGAAGCGCGTTCTGCCGGGTGTGGTGTCCGGTATCGGCGGCTACGGCAACTCGCTGGGTCTGCCCAACATCGGTGGTGAGACCTGCTTCGACGAGACCTACGCAGGCAACCCGCTGGTCAATGCCCTGTGCGTGGGCACGCTCAAGGTCGAGGACCTCAAGCTCGCCTTCGCGTCCGGCACGGGCAACAAGGTCATGTTGTTCGGTTCGCGCACGGGACTCGACGGCATCGGCGGCGTCTCCGTCCTGGCCTCCGAGTCCTTCGAGGATGGCGCGGAGCGCAAGCTCCCGGCCGTCCAAGTCGGCGACCCCTTCGCGGAGAAGGTGCTCATCGAGTGCTGCCTGGAGCTCTACGCAGCTGACGTGGTCGTGGGCATCCAGGACCTTGGCGGCGCAGGCCTGGCCTGCGCCACCTCCGAGCTGGCTGCTGCCGGCGACGGCGGTATGCGCGTCAACCTCGACGCCGTCCCGCTGCGCGCGGAGAACATGACCGCCGCGGAAATCCTCGCCTCCGAGTCGCAGGAGCGCATGTGCGCTGTCGTTGCGCCGGAGAATGCCGCGCGTTTCAAAGAGATCTGCGCCAAGTGGGACGTCAACTGCGCAGAAATCGGTGAGGTCACCGGCGAGGGCGACCGCCTGGTCATCGAGCACAACGGCGAGGTCGTCCTGGATGCTCCGCCGTCCACGATCGCCGATGAAGCCCCGGTGTATGACCGTCCCTGGGCTCGTCCGGAGTGGATGGATGAGGTGCAGGTGGCTGGTGACGTCGATAAGCATGAAGACCTGGCGGACGCATGGCTGAAGATGGTCGCATCGCCCGCGTTGTGCTCGCGCGATTGGATCACCGAGCAGTACGACCGCTACGTGCGCGGCAACACGGTGCAAGCGCGCCACGCAGACGCCGGCGTTTTGCGTATCGACGAATCCACCCGCCGCGGTGTCTCCGTCTCCGCCGACGCGTCCGGGCGCTACACCTACCTCGACCCCAACATGGGTGCGCGGCTGGCGCTGGCCGAGGCGTACCGCAATGTCGTGGTCACCGGCGCGCGACCGGTCGCTGTGACCAACTGCCTCAACTTCGGCTCGCCGGAAAACCCCGACGTGATGTGGCAGTTCCGCGAGGCAGTCCACGGGCTTGCCGACGGCGCAGTCGAACTGAACATCCCTGTTTCCGGCGGCAACGTCTCCTTCTACAACCAGACAGGGGACACCCCGATCCTGCCGACGCCGGTCGTCGGCGTGCTCGGCGTGATGGACGATGTCGCGGCATCCGTTAGCCCGCGCGTGGTCAACAACGGCGAATCCGAGATGCTCGTGCTGCTGGGCGAGACCCGCGACGAGTTCGGCGGGTCTGTTTGGCAAGAGATCTCTGGTGCGCCGCTGCGCGGCCTGCCGCCGCAGGTCGACCTGGCCAACGAGGCGCGCTTAGCCGACTATTTCGCTGCCGAATCCCCGGCTGCCGAAGACACGGATCGTGTAGACGGTTCGCCCGCCCGCGGCCTCACCGCCGCGCACGACCTGTCCGAGGGCGGACTGGCGCAGGCACTCTTCGAAATGCTCAAGGAGACCGAAAAGGGTGCGGAGCTGGATCTGTCCGAAGTGTATGACGACGCGTTCACTGCGCTGTTCTCCGAGTCCGCCTCCCGCGTGCTCGTCGCCTGCAGCCCGGACCGTGTCGACCAGGTCGTCGCTGACGCCTTGGAAATGGGCATTCCGGTGGCGATCATCGGCTCGACGAACCTGTCCGGCGACATCACCTTCGCTGAGGACACCCCGGCTGCAGGCCAGAGCGTGTCCGTCGCTGCATTGCGTGATGCCTGGTCTGCGACACTGCCTGGCCTGTTCGCGCACGCCGACGCCCCGAACTCTGCGGTGTAAACGCAGGGCTTTAACCGCATACTCCCCGGTACCCGCCTCACTTTGCGAGAGCGGTGGCCGGGGATTTTCCTGTTCCCGTAAAGGGAAGTCCTGGCTGCATGTGACTAGGTGCGACAGGGCATTTAGCCGCAGCGCGAATCGAACGCACGTTCGGCAGTAGAGGAAGTCGCGCTAGACAGACGTTCTAAAGTGCGAAACTAATCCACTTGAACGTAGCTAAGGAGGGGCTTGAAGTGGATCTGAACAGTAAGCCGCCTTTCTCGAAGGGCGATATGAAGCGAGCCGGGAAAGCGCTCATGGCGGGCGAGGGCCTGGATGTTGAGAAGTACGAAGACATACTGGTGTGGCACGATTCGTTGATCGCTGAGACGTGGCGTTTGTGCGACGAAGCGATCGCAGACTACCGGGCTGCGGTGAGTTATTCCGGCCTGATCTACCAGTTGGATGGCGAAGTCGTAAGGGGTGGGCGAACTAAGAGCGAGGACACCTTGGTTGCCAAACTCGCTCGAATCAACATTGGTTTGGAATCAGTGCAGGACTTTGCGGGTGCGAGGTATGACATTCCCTGTGGTCTCACTGCGCAGCGTGAGATCGTGCGCCGCATGGTGGGTGTTCTTGAGGCAGCGGGCGGAAATGTTGAGGTGAAGGACTACCTAGTTGATCATCAGCACGGCTACCGGGCGATTCATTTATGGGTGCGCAGCAACGCGGGACGAATCGAAGTGCAGGTCAGAACTACCCTTCAGGCGAAGTGGGCGAACCTGAATGAATCCTTGGGCGACAGAGTTGGGCGAGGGATTAGATATGGTGAACCAACAATCGAGGAATACGGGGAGGCTTTTCCCATCATTCAGCGTGTCCGGTTTTTCTCGGATGCTATCCGGTCGCTCGAAGAGCGCAGGGAGGCTCTACTCAGGGATCTATCTTCTGAAGCTGATGTTGCTACCGAGCTGCTTCAGCGCGGGTGGGCAAAATCTTCTCAGGAGGAACTCGAATTAGTAGAGTTAATGCGCAGAACAAGTAACGAGATCTTCTACCTGGAGGGGCGAGGGCAGTGATTCATTTCCTTATCGAGTACCACCGTCCTACGGGGCGACTCGAGGTGACCCCGTACGAGGACGCCCGGGAAGCGGCGAAAGAGCAGATCAACCGCCAGCTCAACCGTCCCGACACGGACACGGAAGTCGTGGTGATATTGTCCGACAGTCTCCGCAGCCTCAGGCAAACGCACTCGCGGTACTTCGCCAGCGAGGACGCAATCATCCACGATCTCGTCCCCGCGAACGCCTAACGGTCAAACCAATCAAACAGGCCGGGGCTCGGGCGCTGCGAACCAGCGTTCAGGCCTCGGCCTTCCTGCTGCCAGAAACGTACAGACTGGCCGTCTAGTCGACGGTCTGGCGGGCCGGATTCGGTTTGACCAGCGGCATCGGCGCGTACTTCTGGCGCAGGTCCTGCAGAACCTGGGTGTGCTCCCACAGGGCTTTGTCTTCGTCGGTGACGGGGGTGAACTGGCGGGCGGGTAGGGGAGTGCCGTCGATGTCGACGGCCATGTAGGTGAAAGTGGCGTGGATGGCGGTGGTCAGGTTGTCTCGGCCCCCGCGGGGGTCGCCGGCGCGCACGTGCGTGGTCACGTTCATAGACTTTTTGCCGGTGCGGGTCATGCGCGCGTCGACTTCAATGAGGTCGCCGATGGAGATGGGTTTGTAGAAGCGGATGCCGCCGGCGTAAACGGCGAAGGTGCGTTCACCGGACCATTCCATGGTGCAGGAGGTGCCCACGGAGTCGATCCATTCCATGGCGGTGCCGCCGTGGACTTTGCCGCCCCAGTTGATGTCGGTGGGTTTGGCCATGAACCGGTGGATGATGCGCGGGGCGTCGGAGGCGCCGTCGTAGGACTGCTTGAGCATTTCGGTTTCGATTTCGTCGCGGAGTTGGATGCGGGATTTCGCGGCTGCTTGGACGCGGCGTTCCTCGTCGGTGGCGGGCACGAAGGCGGGCACGGGCATGGATTTGCCGGTGTCGGGGTTTTTGGCCACGAAGATGACGAGACAGTCGCACGCGCGAGTGAAGACGCCTTCGCGTGGGTCGGCGGAGAGCACTTCGTTGACGATGTGCATGGAGGATCGTCCGGTCATGGCGATGCGGGAGCGCACTTCGACGATGTGGCCGGATGGGATGGGGCGGGTGAAGTGAATGTGGCCGACGTAGGCGGTGACGCAGTACGTGGCGGACCACTGGACGGCGCAGGCGTAGGCGGCCTTATCGATCCATTCGAGCACGCGGCCGCCGGAGACTCCCTGGGATCCGGCGAGTACCACGTCGGTCGGGGCTGCCATGAAGCGCAGGGTGATGGAGGGGTCTTTGGTCGGCGTTACCTTCTCGGTCATTGCTCTGACCTTAGTCCTTGCCGGGGTGGGGTGCTCGCGTCGGCCTAGGATGGGCCTATGGCCCAGAAGAATGATCCCGCTGCGACGCGTGCTGCTGTGGAGGCGGTGCGCGGGTGGATCGAGGATCCGTCGCAACCGCGCCCGCCGCGCGCCCAGCTCGCAGATGCTTGTCGACGCACCGCCCGCGCCCTCGCCGCCGAACTCCCAGGTCATACCGTCGAACTTCGGGTTCCGCCGTTCGTGGCGGTGCAGTGCGTGGAGGGTCCGCGGCACACGCGCGGGACGCCGCCGAATGTGGTGGAGATGGCGCCGGAGGTGTGGCTGCAGCTGGCGACGGGGCAGGTTGAGTTTGCAGAAGCGGTCGCTAACGGCTGGGTCAGCGCCTCGGGTTCGCGCGCCGGGGACGTGGTTGCGGGCCTGCCGGTGGTCCGGTTCTGATTGCTTCTCTGCGAGGATGATCCACTAAAGTTGTGCAGGTGCAGAACCCGATGCTGAATCTGGAAGCAGACGAGCCCGAGCCACGCGAAGAATGCGGTGTGTTCGGGGTGTGGGCGCCCGGGGAGGACGTGTCGAAGCTGACGTACTTCGGCCTGTTCGCCCTCCAGCACCGCGGCCAGGAGGGAGCCGGCATCGCGGTGGGCGACCAGGGGCGCATCGTGGTCTTCAAGGACAGCGGACTGGTCTCCCAGGTTTTCGATGAGGCGATCCTCGACGCGTTGCAGGGCGACGTGGCGATCGGCCACACCCGATATTCCACAGCTGGTGCGCAGAGCTGGGAGAACGTCCAGCCGATGTTCCGGACCTCGCCGAACGGCACCGACGTGTCGTTGGCGCACAACGGCAATCTGACGAACTACGCGACACTGCGCGATGAGGCAGTTGCGCGCAAGCTCGTCCCGCGCGAGGATGTCGATGGACAGGGATCGTCGTCCGACACAGCCGTGGTCAGCGCTTTGCTTGCCGACGGAGTGACCGGCGAGCGCACCCTGCTCGACTCCGCCCGCGAACTGCTGCCGCAAATCAAGGGTGCCTTCTGTCTGGTGTTCACCGATGGGCACACCCTGTACGCCGCCCGCGACCCGCACGGTGTGCGCCCGCTGGCACTCGGCCGGTTGGAAAAAGGCTGGGTCATCGCCTCTGAAACATCCGCGCTGGACATCACGGGCGCTTCTTTCGTGCGCGACATCGAACCGGGCGAGCTCATTGCTATCGACGCCTCCGGCATCCACACCGAACGTTACGCCGAACCGACGCCGAAGACGTGCGTGTTCGAGTACGTCTACATTGCCCGCCCCGATTCAGTCATCGAAGGCACAACGGTCAACGCCGCCCGCCTGGAGATTGGCCGCAGGTTGTCGCATGTGGCGCCGGTGGATGCGGACGTCGTCATGCCTGTGCCGGAGTCGGGCACTCCCGCCGCGATCGGTTATGCCGAAGAGTCCGGCATCCCGTTCGCTCAGGGTTTGATGAAGAACGCTTACGTGGGCCGCACGTTCATTCAGCCGTCGGACACGTTGCGCCAGCTGGGCTTGAGGCTCAAGCTCAACCCGGTGCGCGAGATCATTGAGGGCAAGTCGCTCGTTGTTGTGGATGATTCGATCGTCCGCGGAAACACGCAGCGCAAACTGATCCGGATGCTGCGCGAGGCAGGAGCTGCCGAGGTGCACGTGCGCATTGCCTCGCCGCCGGTGAAGTGGCCGTGCTTCTACGGCATCGACTTCGCCAGCCCGGGCGAGCTGATTGCTAACAACGCCGGCGGAGATGATGCCGCTGTCGCCGAGAACATTTGCCGCGTCATCGGTGCGGATACACTGGCGTTTGTCTCCATCGACGACATGATCGCCTCCACGCAGCGGCCCGCGGCAAGCCTGTGCGCGGCCTGCTTCGACGGCCACTACCCGCTGGGCCTGCCGGAGAACAACGTGAACGCGGACGCTGTGCGCCGTATTCAGGAAGGGATGTTTTAAGCCATGACCACCCCCGAGTCGGACGTCTCCTACGCCGCAGCTGGCGTCAACATCGAAGAGGGCGACCGCGCTGTCGAGCTGATCAAGGACCACGCGAAGCGCGCCACCCGCCCCGAGGTCCGCGGCGGCTTGGGCGGCTTTGCCGGCCTGTTCGCGCTGGGCAATTACAAGCAGCCTCTGCTCGCGGCCGGTTCCGACGGCGTGGGCACGAAGCTCGCTGTCGCCCAGGCGATGGACAAGCACGACACCATTGGCATCGACCTGGTGGCCATGTGCGTCGACGATCTTGTGGTGTGCGGCGCGGAGCCGCTCTTCCTCCAGGACTACATCGCGGTGGGCAAAGTGGTGCCGGAGAAGATCGCCGACATCGTCGGCGGTATCGCAGAAGGCTGCGTCCAGGCTGGGTGCGCCCTGCTCGGCGGCGAGACTGCGGAGCACCCCGGTGTGATGGGGGAGAACGAGTACGACGTGTCCGCCACCGCTGTCGGCGTGGTGGAAGCTGAAGAGGTCCTCGGCCCGGACCGCGTGCGCGAAGGCGACGTCATCATCGGCATGGCCTCATCTGGCTTGCACTCCAACGGTTACTCGCTGGCCCGCCACGTCCTGCTGGAAAAGGCAGGCCTGCCGCTGGACGGCCACATTGAGGAGCTCGGCCGCACCCTCGGCGAGGAGCTGCTGGAGCCGACCCGCATCTACGCCCTCGACTGCTTGGCGTTGGCCAACGAGTGCGAGGTGCGCACGTTCTGCCACGTCACCGGCGGCGGCCTGGTGGGCAACATGGAGCGCGTCATTCCGGACGGCAAGGTCGCGGAAATGCACCGCGCGACGTGGAGCCCGCCGGAAATCTTCCGCACGATCCGGTCTGTGGGCAAGGTGCCGGATGCTGAGATGGAGAAGACCTTCAACAAGGGCGTCGGCATGGTCGCCGTTGTCGCGCCGGAGGATCGTGACCGTGCGCTGGCAATGCTCACAGCCCGCCACGTCGAGTGCTGGGAGCTCGGCGAGGTCCGCGGCGCCACCGATGCGGACGAGGGCGCTCGCGCGGTGCTCGTGGGGTCGCACTCTTTCTAATCTGTCCCTGATGTTCGCATCGCGCGGGTTTACGCAGGCGGCAGCTATGTGCGCGACAATTTGACTCGCACGCTATTATGGCTTGCAGGACAAATTTTTAAGATTTTAAAAGGGCCGCCGAATTCCCGAGCCGCCCTTTAGGACACCTCAAGGGGGTCACGCCATGGGTCGCGGACGCGCCAAAGCAAAGCAGACCAAGGTTGCACGCCAGCTGAAGTACAACACGCCTGACATGGATCTGGATTCGCTCCAGCGTGAGCTTGCAGGCCAGCCCACCCGTTCCGAGTGGGACGAGGATGACTCCGACGATTATGAGGTGGACCCGCAGTACGCTGAGTATGCGGACTGGGATCCTGAGGACGACGCGCAGCGCCGATAAGCCCGCTTACGCGCACCCCGCTTCTATGAGCTGGGGTGCGTTTTCGCGTTGCCACGCAGCTTATCGACGGCTACCCGCCCCGCCCGCTGACCCTCATCCGCTGGGAGAGAGTCAGGGTCGACGGACGCGGAGACGACCACCGGGTCGGTGGTGTTTGCGCCACTGCCTGCGTGGATCTCCAGTTGCGCGCCGACAGCTGCGGCGGGCCCTGGCGTGGCTGGGGCGTTGAGAGCGGAGCGTTTCACCAGCGCCAGGCCGATCGGGCCGTAGTCGCAGTCGTGTGCGACAGACCCAAGCCGGCCGACGGTGCGCCCGCCCATGGTGATGGTGTCGCCGGGCTGGGGGTCGACGGGGGCGGAGCCGTCGATATGCAGCATGACCAAAAGGCGTGGGGAGCGGCCAAGGTTCTCCACGCGCGCGACGGTCTCCTGTCCGCGGTAGCAGCCCTTGTCCAGATGGACGGCGCCGAGGTTGCCGCCGCGCGCAATGAGGGTGTGCGCTTCGTGTGGGATGGATTTGGCGTCGAGGTCGGCACGCTGTTCTGGCTCGAGGGCCTTGATGCGCTCGGCAGTGAAGGTCATGATGCCGGCTGGCGTGAGGCCGGAATCTCGTAAAGCGCGGAACGCGTTCATCAGCTCTTCGCGCGGCACGGCGATGTCGATGCGTCGCGGGCCGCGCCAGTCGACCGTCCGCACGAAAGCGGGTGGGGCAGCGAGCGCGGCTGCCGGGTCGAAGGACGCCGGGGCACCGAGCACGGTGAGGATGGCTAGGTCCGCTTCTTCGACGGTGACGTCGGACCAGAAGATCATCTTGGTCAGGAAGTCGAGGAAAGTCTCGAAGGCGTAGGAGGGAACATCGAGGTAAAAGGCATCCTCAGTGCGGGTGACATCGGCGTGGTGGAGGATCCGGCCTTGCATGTCTAGGTCGAGCGCGGCGGCCGTGAAGCCGGGGGAGACGCTGTCGAGCTTCTGCGAGAGCAGGTTGTTCAGGAACACCGGCGCGTCGGGCCCGGCGACGCGGATGACGCGGCGGTGGCTGCGGTCGATGACCACGCCGCCGCGTTCGACTGCGCGTTGTTCGCGCAGGGGGTCGCTGTAGTGGGAGGGGACGCCTGCGGCGTCGATAAGCGATGCGTCGGGTAGTTCTGTGGCGCCGCGCACGGCGAGGATAGGCGAACGGTAACTCACCCGTTCGATCCTACGCGGGCATAATGGGCCGGTATGCGCGCCCAACAGCCAGTGATCTATCTTGTCGAGCCGTTCGGCGGTTCGCTGCGACGCCAAAACGCCAACCTTCCGCACGTGTACTGGGACGATGCGGCCGTCACGCGTGGCGACGGCTGCTTTGAAACCATCCTCGTCCGCCGCGGTGAGCCTGTGAATCTGACGGCGCACGTACGGCGTTTCCAGAGTTCGGCTGAGCTGCTCGGTCTTCCCGTGCCCGAGGCAGCGACGTGGGAGAAAGCGACTGCCGAGGCGGTGGGGGACTTCGTGCGCGAGTCCGGCCTCGACGCGGCTGATGTGGAGGCGAAGTGCCAGTGGACGTACACCCGGGGGCGTGAGTCGACGGGCGTGCCAAGCGCATGGGTGACGGTCCGGCCGGTGCCGCAGGAGCAGCTTGACCAGCGTGAACACGGTGTGAAAGTGATGACTGCGCAACGCGGTTACACGCTGGCCAGCGGCAGCGACGCTGAAGCCGCACCGTGGCTGAGCGTCGGCGCTAAGTCGCTCAATTATGCCGCGGCGATGGCTGCGCTGCGGTGGGCAAAGCAAAACGGGTACGACGATGTCATCTACGTTGACGCGTCGGGCCGCGTGCTGGAGGGTGCGACGTCGTCGGTGCTTGTGGTCAGTGGCGGCAAACTGCGCACGCCGGTCACCGGCGGCGATGTGCTGCCCGGCACGACGCAGGCTGCAGTTTTCGCTCTCGCCGAGCGGGACGGATGGAAGTGCAAGGAGAAAGAGCTCACCGTCGCCGACCTGCGGGACGCGGAGCAAGTCTGGCTGGTCAGCTCGGTCCGCGGCGGCGTGCGCGTCACCGCGGTCGACGGGGAGAAACTGCCTACGCCGTCAAAGAAGGAGGAGAAAAAGCTCCGCGCGCTTATCGACGCAGCTTTGACAACCCCAGCCACTTCTTAAGGCCGAGCCCAGGGAGGCCGTTAACCAGCCACGCGCTTGAGCTCCCCTGACATGTAGGGGATGAAGGTGATGTCGTCCTGCGTGGACCCGGCGGCGACGCGCTCGTCGACCCAGCCCAGGTTGTTGTTGGGCATGAGGCCGTAGAGGCGCTTGCCGGGGCCGTGGGTGGCAGGGCCGGTCTCTGTGGCGATGGTCGAGGCCGACTGTAGCTGCCAGGCGCGCTCGTTGACGGGCTCGCCGTACATGATCTCCACCAAGCCGCGGGAGTTGGTCAAGGTGACCTCGATGGCGTCGTCAAGGGAGATACGCCAAAAGCCAGTCTCGCGCTGGTCCGCGCCGACCGGGTTGCCGTCGGCATCAATCCGCCAGGTGCGGGAGTCGAAGCGCAGGTAGTTCTCGCCGTCGTGCGAGATAACCAGCTGCTGGCCGAAGGCGTACTCGGCGAGCTCACCCGCCGCAGCGGTCTCGTCGACGGCCTGGCCGGTGCCCTGCCACACGCCGACGAGCGGCAGCAGCGCAAGCAGTCCGTCGTGCAGGTTGGGGCCTTCGCGCAGGTTCGCAGTGTCGTCGGGTAGCGGGATCTCGTCGAGCCCTAGCGCCGGGATGTTGCGGTGCGCTGTGTTCTTCGACTGCTCCGCGGCGAGGTTGACTGCCTCGTTGCCGTCCAGGGCGGTGCGCTCAGGGGTGTTGCCGTTGTCGGTGTTCTCCATGCCCATCCACAGTAGTCACCGCTGAGCTCAACGGGCAGTAGCGGCCACCGGGGAGAGCATGTCTTGGGTCAGTTCTACGTCGCGGCGCTGCGCGGAGAAGCGGATGGAGCCGCCGGAAAGGTCGACCTTGTCGGCTTGGGCGCCAATGGGTAAGTCGCGGGTGTCCAGTTCGAGGGTGTAGGCGGATCTGACGGTGTCGGCTAGGGCATCGGGGACGTCGATAAGCTCCTGCGGCTCCATACGGAATGTTGTGTCGTCGAGTCGTAGAGTGACCACCGCGGTGGTTTTCTCCTCGGTGCCGGGCACAGTGCCGGTGAGCTGGGCTTCCGCCTCGCTGCCGCCGGTGGGGGAGATGTTGTACGGGTTGGCGATGTCCAGGTCCGTCATACCCAGTAACTGGCCGAATGCGACGCCGTCGAGCGAAAGCGTGTTCTCCACGCGTTTGGCGCGCGCACCGATGAAGTCGGCGGCGTAGGCCTTGTCCGCGGGGATAGTGATCTCGTAGATGTCTGTGCGGGAATTGGCAATGCCTATGCCGTCGACCTGCACATCCAACGCCTGAAAACTCACCCGTGGCACCTCGTCGGTGAAACGGACCTGGGCAAACGGTAAACCGCCGACGTACGTGTCGGGATCTGCGGCTAGGTTGTCGGCGGCGCGCGCGTTCGCTGCCAAGCGCTTTTCGATGCCCGCAGCTCCCGCCGCATCCACCACGAACCCGACCCCAAGCACACCGGCAAGAACTCCAGCAGCGACCGCTGCCTGAAGTCCGTTACGCGGCTTTGCCTGCCGCTGCGCCAAAGTCGAGCCGTCCGCCATGCCTTTTACCGTAGCCTGGGGGCATGACGGACGTTTCCATTACCGCGGTTTCCCTTCGCGACGATGCTGACACAGCCGGGGCGGCCCGCGACATCTTGGCCCGCGCTGCTGAGCACGATGGCGTGGAGGCATTCTCCGAGGCCTTCGTCCGCGGTCTCGACGGCGACGAGCACACGCACATCGCAGCGCTTATCGACGGCTCACCTGCCGGCCTCGCCGCCCTGTCCCCCGACGGATCAGCTGAGCTGGTGGTTGACCCGCCGCGCCGCGGTGCCGGGATCGGCGCGGCGCTTGCCCGGGAGGTGCTGGGGCGTCGCGAGGATGCTGGCCTGTGGGCGCACGGCAACTTGCCACCGGCGCAGGCTCTCGCGGTGTCCCTTGGTCTCAACGTTGTGCGCGAGCTGCTCGTCATGGACATCGCGGGGGAGAAGCTGGAGGCAATCGCGCAGGGCACAGATGAGCTGCTGGGCGAGAGTGCATCGCGCGTCGGTGGCTCCCATATAGAGGACGTCAGTTACGCGGAGGCGGTGGAAAGGTGGGGGCGTGAGGACGTCGATAAGCAATGGCTGTGCGTGAACAACGACGCGTTCTCCTGGCACCCCGAGCAAGGCGGATGGGACCTGCATCGGTTGCACGAAGGAGTGGACACGGACTGGTTCGACCCGAACGGTGTGCGGTTCCTGTGGGATGTCTCCGGTGAGCCGGAGCTGGCGGGATTCCACTGGACGAAGCGGCATTCCCGCACGCTCGGGGAAGTGTACGTCGTCGGGTTGGCGAGTAACTACCGGGGCAAAGGGCTGGGCGAAGCACTGATGCGCGCCGGGCTCGAGCACCTCGTTGGCGGGGGTGCGGAGCGTGTGATCCTTTATGTCGAGTCTGACAACACGCCAGCGGTGAAAAGGTACGAGGACATGGGATTCACCGTCGCGGAACGCCACGTTGTCTACTCACCCCAACGTAGCCTGTGACATAGAACGCACCACTAATTCACAGGAGACCACAAAGTTAACGCATTGTTCACCGTTTAGGTCCTGTTGGGTTAACGCGCAGCCCGTAGCTTTCCCATACGTGAGCACCCAGGCTCATTATGTGGCGCGTAAAAGCGCATCCAAAGCCTGGGGCCGATGCTCAGAAGAAAATCTGAATTCGCACCGGAAAGGTATCCCGTGATCCGTAACATCAAGCGCACTGCCGCCCTTGCTGGACTTGCAGCACTGACCTCTGTCTCCCTGGTTGCTTGCGGCGACTCCGCAGACAACGGCAACAACGACGGCAACAACTCCAACGACTCCGCTAGCGATAGCTCCGACACCGGTGACATCGAGGGCCTGTCCGGCGAGTCCGGCCAGCTCGTTGCTGAGGGTGCTACCTCCCAGGCAAACGCCATGGACTACTTCGGTGCCCGTTACGCCGAGGTTGTTGACGGCGCTAACCTCGCCTACAACGCAACCGGTTCCGGTAGCGGCATCAAGAACTTCGTGGGCAACCAGGCTGCTTTCGCCGGTTCTGACTCCCCGCTGAAGGAGGACAAGGGTGAGGTCGAGCAGGCCAAGGAGCGTTGCGGTGGCAACGACGCATGGCACCTGCCGATGGTCATCGGCCCGGTCGCTGTTGCCTACAACCTCGAGGGCGTTGAGGGCCTGAACCTGTCCATCGACAACATCGTCGAGATCTTCGACGGCACCATCACCAAGTGGAACGACCCGAAGATCGCTGAGAACAACGACGGCGCAGACCTGCCGGACCAGGAGATCTCCGTGATCTACCGCTCTGACGAGTCCGGCACCTCCGACAACTTCCAGAAGTTCCTGTCTGCTGCTTCCGACGGCAAGTGGGAAGGCGAAGGCAAGGCATTCCCGCAGAAGGTCGGCGCTGGCGCCAACGGCTCCACCGCTGTCGCTGAGCAGGTCAACGCCACCAACGGCGCAATCACCTACGTCGAGGCTGGCTACGCCCGCGACCTCGAGCTCGGTGTCGCTAATGTTGACTTCGGCAATGGCCCGGTTGAGCTCAACAACGACACCGTCAACGCAGCTCTGGACAAGGTCGAGTTCAAGTCTGAGGGTAACGACATGGTCGTCGACTCTGACGCACTGTTCGCTCAGCAAGAGGCTGACTCCTACCCGCTGATCCTGACCACCTACGAGATCGTCTGCTCCAAGTACGACGACGAGAAGACCCGTAACCAGGTCAAGGACTTCCTGACCGTCGTTCTGGAGTCCCAGGACGAAGAGCTCGAGGACGCTGGCTTCATCCCGGTTTCCGGCGAGTTCGCTGACAAGCTGCGCGAGTCTGTCGAAGCCATCAGCTAAGCGCTTTCGATGGTCGCCTAGGACTGCGGTCCTAGGCGACCGGCATACCCCCTGCTACCGAAGTGAGCCGGGGGTATGTCTTTGTGGCAACGAGTTTCTGAGTGCTCACTGAGAAACTATCTGTCTTCTTCTGCGGACCCGCATGAGCGGAGCACCGCATTCAGAACTTTCACACAAAGGATTCGTCACTATGGCTGACAACGAATTGCCGGCAACTGAGCACGACGACCGCGGCGCCGGGCCCGCCACCCGCGAAGACGCGGTGGTTAGCTCCTCCCAGGCCACGCCGCGCGAGAAGGGCCAAGACCCCGCAGTTTCTGACACCCCCGCAACTGGCCACACCTCCGGTGGAGGCGCTGGCGTCAAGCGCCCAGGCGACCGCATTTTCGAGGCACTGTCCACCATCTCCGCGGCGCTGATCACCGTGATCATTGCGTCTGTCGGTCTGTTCCTCGTGCTGCAGGCGATCAGGCCGCTGCGCTTGAACCAGGAGAACTTCTTCACGTACAAGGGTGCCTGGCAGACCTCGAACCTGGAGAACATGCAGTTCGGTATCCCGGACCTGTTCTACGTGACCATGACGGTTTCGATCATCGCCTTGATCATCGCTATGCCGATCGCCCTGGGCATTGCGATCTTCTTGTCCAACTATGCACCGAAGCAGCTGGTGCGCCCGCTGGCGACGCTGGTGGACATGCTCGCCGCCGTGCCGTCCATCGTTTACGGTCTGTGGGGTGCGCAGGTCCTCGGCCCAGCATTGTCCGGTTTCTACGAATGGATCCACGGCACCTTCCTGGGAAACACATTTCTGTTCACGGCGGACGGTAACTCGCCGGCCTTCGCTACCAGCCGCAACATCCTCACCGGTGGTATCGTCCTGGCGATCATGATTCTCCCGGTCATCGCCGCCACTGCCCGCGAAGTTTTCGTGCAGACCCCTCCCGGCCAGATCGAGTCCGCTCTGGCGCTCGGCGCAACGCGCTGGGAAGTCATCCGCATGACCGTGCTCCCGTTCGGCCTGTCCGGCTACATCGCAGGTTCCATGCTGGGTCTGGGCCGCGCTCTCGGTGAGACCATGGCCCTCTACATGGTCGTTTCCCCGAGTGGTGCCTTCCGTGGGTCACTGTTCGACGGTGGCACCACCTTCGCTACCGCGATTGCAAACGCGTCCGCTGAGTTCAACAACGAGGTTTCGGCGGGTGCCTACATCGCCGCCGGCCTGGTGCTGTTCTTGCTGACCTTCATCGTCAACTCGATCGCTCGCGCGATCGTCAACAAGTAGGAGAGTAGCCATGAGCACTGCATATCCCGGCAACTCTGGCCAGCCTGACAAGGCAGATAAGGCCGACAAGGTTGTGCAGGAAGACAAGGTTGTAAAGACCGACAAGGACTCCACCGGCACCTCCGCTGGTTCGGCCGCGGCAACCGCAACCGCCACCGAAACCCGCGAGCCGGCTCGCACCAACTCTGACGGGGACAACCCGTTCACCGACATTTCCGGCGGCCGTAAGTTCACCAACTCCCTGATGGGCGGCCTGATGTGGCTGGCCATGATCCTAGCTCTGATTCCGCTGGGCTGGCTGTTGTTCACTCTTGTCAGCCGCGGCATTGGCCCGATCCTGGACTTCGACTGGTGGAGTCAGGACATGGGGGGCGCGCGTACCCGTGCCCCAGGCGGCGGTGCGGCGCACGCCATCGTCGGCACCCTGGTCCAGACCCTCATCGCGTCCCTGTTCTCCATCCCGATCGGTGTCTTCACCGCGATTTACCTGGTGGAGTACTCCGGCGGCAACCGTCTGGGCAAACTGACCACTTTCATGGTGGACATCCTCTCCGGTGTCCCGTCGATCGTGTCCGCCCTGTTCATCTACGCCCTGTGGATCACCATCCTCGGCCAGGAGCGCTCCGGTTTCGCCGTCGCCCTGTCGCTGATTTTGCTGATGGTTCCCATCGTGGTCCGTAATACCGAAGAGATGCTCCGCGTCGTCCCAATGGATCTACGCGAAGCCACCTACGCACTGGGCGTGCCCAAGTGGAAGACGATCGTCCGCATCGTTTTGCCGACGGCACTGTCCGGCATCGTCACCGGCATCATGCTGGCAGTCGCCCGCGTCATGGGCGAGTCCGCTCCGGTGTTGATCCTTGTTGGTTCCACGAAGGTGATGAATGCGTTCAACATTTTCGAAGGACCGCAGTCGTCGCTGCCGCTGTTCATGCTCGACATGTGGAAGTCTGGTTCGGCTCAGGCCGTTACCGACCGCCTGTGGGGTGCTGCCCTCACCCTGGTCCTCCTCGTCGTCGCCCTGAACCTGCTTGCCCGCCTTATCGCGTCCAAGTACTCGGTCAAGAAGTAAGCCGCTAACCCCCTTTCACTCTCCAGGAGAAAACACAATGCCTAAGCTCGAGCTCAACGACCTCGACATTTACTACGGCGACTTCCACGCCGTGCAGAGCGTCAACATGAAGATCCCCGGCCAGGCCGTGACTGCTTTCATCGGTCCGTCTGGTTGCGGTAAGTCCACCGTGTTGCGCACCCTCAACCGTATGCACGAGGTCATCCCCAACGCCTCCGTCGATGGCGAAGTTCTGCTTGACGGCCACGACATCTACGCCGACAACGTGGACCCGGTTGCTGTCCGCAACACCGTCGGCATGGTGTTCCAGAAGGCGAACCCGTTCCCGACCATGTCCATCGAGGAGAACGTTGTCGCCGGCTTGACCCTCCAGGGCGAGAAGGACAAGAAGAAGCTCAAGGAAATCACCGAGGAGTCCCTGCGCGGTGCGAACCTGTGGGACGAGGTCAAGGACCGTCTGGACAAGCCGGGCGGCGGCCTCTCCGGTGGTCAGCAGCAGCGTCTGTGCATCGCACGTGCGATCGCTGTCCGTCCTGAGGTTCTGCTCATGGATGAGCCTTGCTCCGCCCTGGACCCGATTTCCACTCTTGCTGTCGAGGACCTGATTCACGAACTCAAGGACGAGTACACCATCGTCATCGTGACCCACAACATGCAGCAGGCAGCCCGTGTCTCCGACAAGACCGGGTTCTTCTCCCTTGAGGCCACCGGTAAGCCGGGCCACCTGGTGGAGTTCAACGACACCACCACCATCTTCGAGAACCCGGAGCGCAAAGAGACCGAGGACTACATCTCCGGTCGCTTCGGTTAATTCGCTCTTTTTCGGGATACCGCGTGAAGCCCTTCGGCCTTCGGGCCGGAGGGCTTGCGCCCTTTTCAAGGGGTATGCGGGCTAGTCGCCGGCCTAGTCTTCGGCGAAGTAGCGTTCGAGCTCGCGGAAACGCTCGTTCATTTCTACATCTTGGCCGTCGGAGTCTTTGCTTTCGATGTAGTTCTCCGGTGTCAGGCCGGTGACAAGGAAAACAATGCGGGCGGCAACGTTGACGCAGTGGTCGGCGTAGCGCTCGTAGAAGCGCGCGATAAGCGCCAGATCGACGGCGAGCCGGTTGGGTCCTTCCCATTCGCGGCTGGTGAGGGTGGTCAGCAGATGCTTGTGGGTGTCGTCGACAGCATCATCAAGCTCGTTGATCTCCAACGCGAGGTCCGCGTCGGGGCTGATGAGCTGATCATGAATCAGTTCGCCCATGGTGTCGGTGCGCCCGACGAATTGCACGACGCTTTCTCGCAGTTGTGACCCCGGCCCGTCGAGCGGTACGACCGGGTCAGGGTGGCGCAGCCGTGCGGTGTTGGCGATGTGCTTAGCTAGCGCGCCCATGCGGTTGAAGTCCTCGACAATGTAAATCGATGTGAAGATCTGGCGCAGTTCTGACGCGACCGGGTTCTCCAACGCGAGCAGCTGCATGGATCGGCGTTCGCACCGATCGCGGATTTCTTTGAGGGAGTCGGCGGTGGTTAAGGCTGCTTCAGCGTCGTCAAGCGATGCCTCGAGCACCGCGGTCGACGCATGTTTCATGATCGTGCGCACAGTGTCGCTCATGATTTGCAGGTCGCGTGAGAACGCGTCGAGGTGGTCGCGGTAGGCGGTTCGCATGCTTTACGACGTTACCCGCCCGAGTTCTCAATCTCCGCCCCAACAGGCACCGCGTCATCCTCGGGGTCGTCCAGCCACCCTTCGGGCAGAACGACCTTCGCGCTGGAGCCTTTGCGGCCGCGGGCTTCGTCGGCAGCTTCAGCCATGGCATCAGAGCCGAAAATGGTGGATAAGTGCGAGTGGAGCTCCTCGAGCGTGGAAACGCGGGCAAGCTCGTCGCGGAACTGGCCGCCGACGGGAAAGCCGCGCAGGTACCAGCCAACGTGCTTGCGCAGCTCGCGGCAACCACGCTCTTCGCCGTTGTGGGCGGCGAGCAGTTCGCCGTGGCGGGCCATGATGCGGGCGACCTGGCCAAGCGTCGGCTCCGCCGGAACCGCCTCGCCGCGCAGTTGGGCGGAGAGCTGGGCGAACAACCACGGCCGTCCCAGGCACCCGCGGCCGACGACGACACCGTCGCAGCCGGTGCGTTCCATCATTTCTTCCGCGTCGGCGGCGGCGAAGATATCGCCGTTGCCCAGCACTGGGATGCCCGTGCCGTCCATGTGCTCGACCAGCCGGGAGATCTCGTCCCAGTTAGCTGTGCCCGAGTAGCGCTGAGCGGCCGTGCGGGCGTGAAGGGCCACGGCCGATGCGCCTTCTTCGGCGGCGATGCGGCCGGCGTCCAGGTGGGTCTTGTGCTCGTCGTCAATGCCCACGCGGAACTTCACGGTGACCGGAACGCGGCCATCAGCCGCTTTGACTGCGGCGGAAACGATGTTGCGGTACAGCCCGCGCTTGTACGGGATGGCGGAACCGCCGCCGCGGCGGGTGACCTTGGGCACGGGGCAGCCGAAGTTCATGTCCACGTGGTCTGCCATGTCGCCCTCCACGATCATCCGGACAGCCTTGTAGGTGTATTCTGGGTCGACGGTGTACAACTGCATCGACCGCGGCGTCTCCTGCGGCGCGAACGTAGTCATGTGCAGGGTCTTCTCATTGCCCTCCACGAGCGCGCGGGCCGTGATCATCTCGCAGACGTACAACCCCGACACTGTGCCGGTGAGGTCTTCCTCGATCTCGCGGCACAGCACGCGAAACGGCATGTCGGTCACGCCGGCCATCGGGGCGAGGATGACCGGCGAGGCGAGCTCGATGCCGCCGATACGCAGCTGGGGGGCAGTAGTAATCACGGCTCTCATTGTTCCTGCCCGGCCACGCCAGACACAAACTAAGCGCAGGCCACGTTACTTAATAAGTTGTGGCGCGAAAATGCAAGGTGCGTCACAATAGTGTGAAAGAAGCACACGCGACATACAAGGAGTACAACATGAGCGACCGCATTTCGCACGCGCAGCTGCGCGACAAGGTCATGTCCGCCGACGAGGCCGCCCAATTCGTCGAGCACGGCGACAAGGTCGGCATGTCCGGCTTCACCGGCGCAGGCTACCCAAAGGCTCTGCCGACCGCCATCGCGGAGAAGGCCAAGGCCGCCCACGACAAGGGCCAGGACTTCAGCATCGACCTGTTCACTGGCGCTTCCACCGCTCCGGAGTGCGACGGCGTGCTGGCAGAGGCGAACGCGTTGCGCTACCGCATGCCGTACCAGTCCGACCCGACGATGCGTAACAAGATCAACTCGGGCGAGATGAAGTTCCAGGACATTCACCTGTCCCACTCCGGCATGATGGTTGAGCAGGGCTTCTTCGGCGACCTCGACGTGGCCATCGTTGAGGCTGTGCGGATCGACGAAAATGGCAACATCATCCCGTCTTCCTCTGTGGGCAACTCCGTGGAGTTCCTCAATGCCGCCAAGAAGATCATCATCGAGGTCAACGAGTGGCAGTCGGAGGAGCTCGAGGGCATGCACGACATCTGGCTCGTGCCGGAGCTGCCGAACCGCATCCCGGTCCCGATCACCAAGGCCGGCGACCGCATTGGCACCACCTACATCGAGATCGACCCGGAGAAGGTCGTCGCTGTGGTGGAGACCAACGACCCGGACCGTAACGCGCCGTTCAAGGCACCGGACGAGACTTCCGAGCAGATCGCCGGCAACTTCCTCGACTTCCTGGAGAACGAGGTCAAGGCTGGGCGACTCGCCTACGACGGCTACGTCATGCAGTCCGGTGTGGGCAACGTGCCCAACGCTGTGATGGCGGGCCTGATGGAGTCCAAGTTCGAGAACATCCAGGCCTACACCGAGGTGATCCAGGACGGCATGGTCGACCTGATCGACGCCGGCAAGATGACCGTGGCCTCCGCGACCTCCTTCTCCCTGTCCCCGGAGTACGCGGAGAAGATGAACAATGAGGCATCCCGCTACCGCGAGTCGATCATCCTGCGCCCCCAGTCCATCTCCAACCACCCGGAAGTCATCCGCCGCACGGGCTTGATTGCCACCAACGGCATGATCGAGGCAGACATTTACGGCAACGCCAACTCCACCCACATCAACGGCTCCCGTCTGATGAACGCCTTGGGCGGCTCCGGCGACTTCACCCGCAACGCATACATCTCCTCCTTCATCTCCCCGTCGGAGGCGAAGGGCGGCGCCATCTCCGCCATCGTTCCGTTCGTGTCGCATGTGGACCACACCGAGCACGACGCGATGGTCTTCATCACCGAGTACGGTGTCGCTGACCTTCGCGGCCTGGCCCCGCGCGACCGCGTGGCCAAGATGATCTCGATTGCTCACCCGACCTACCGCCCGCTGCTGGAGGAGTACGTCGAGCGCGCCGCGAAGTGCAAGTACCAGTCCACCCCGCACGATCTGCGCCACGCATTCGACTTCCACCTCCGCATGGAAGAGACCGGCACGATGCAGCAAGACTAGCTGCCAGATCTCCCCGGCTGGCAGGCCCGATTACGGGCAGCGGGCCCCAAGGGTTTACCATGGGACCCTACGGGCCTTTAGCTCAGTTGGTAGAGCTACGGACTTTTAATCCGCAGGTCCCGGGTTCGAGCCCCGGAGGGCCCACGATCCGTTGAAGCCCCTGGTCATGATTGGCCAGGGGTTTATCGTGCGTGCGGCGCGCCGCTGCCGCACCCTCCCTTAGACTTGCTGGGTGGCCAGTCCGACAATTGCCGTGGTGATCCCGTGTCTCAACGATGCGCAGCTGCTGGAGCGCTGCCTGCGGAGTATCGATCGGCAGCACCGTCCGGCAGACGTCACCGTCGTTGTCGACAACGGCTCTGACGATGACTCAGCGCCGGTCGCTGCCGCACATGGTGCCACCGTGGTCCACGAACCCCGTCGCGGAATCACGCGGGCAGCGGCAGCGGGTTATGGCGCGGCATGCGAGTTGGGCACCGACTACATTGTCCGCACGGATGCGGATGCGTGGCTGCCGGAGAGCTACCTCGAGACGGTTGAGCAGCAGTGGGCCGCGGCGACCACTAGTACCGTGGGGCTGACCGGCCCCGCGCTTTTCGACGGCACACCCCACCTCATTTCCCGCCTTTACCTATCCACCTACCGTTTCTCGGTTGGTTCTGCCCTGGGCCACCCACCATTTTTCGGGACCAACAGTTCATTTCGCACCGAGTGGTGGCAGTCGGTCCGCCGCACGCTGGATCTGGCGGACACCGAGTCGCACGACGACATCCAGCTCTCTTTTGCGGTGCGGCCGGGGGAGACGATCCGCTTCGTGCCCGAGCTTGTGGTGGGAATGGACAACCGAGCCCTGCGTGGCCGGCGCCAGCTTCGCCGGCGGTTCCTCAGAGGGTGGCATTCGATGATGCGTGGATTTTCATTCTCCCCTCCGTGGCAGCGCATACCGCAGCGCCTAATGCAGTCACGGCCGGGAGACAGTCCAGCGGAGTAGGCTAAATAGGTATCTACTGCCCTGCTGTGAAGGCCCGTTGTGACAGATTCTTATCTCGCCCGCTACGACCGCATGGCGGACAGAGCCGCGGCGCAGGTGATCGGGCAGTACTCCACCAGCTTCTCCCTAGCCACGCAGGTGCTCGATGCTGACACGAAGCGCGACATCCGCAACGTGTACGCGGTGGTCCGCATCGCTGACGAGATCGTCGATGGCACCGCCGCCGAGGCCAACGAGTGCCCGGAAACCCTGTTGGAACTCTACGAAGAGCAGGTCTTGCACGCGCCGATGCACCGTTTTCATACTGACCCGGTGCTCCACGCCTGGGCGAACACGCACCGCCGCTGCGGCATCAAAGACGACCACGTGCGGGCGTTCTTCGCCTCTATGCGCAGGGATATCACGCAATCGGATTACTCCGAGGAAGACTTGGGGGACTACATCTACGGCTCTGCTGAGGTGATCGGCTTGATGTGCTTGGACATCTTCCTGCACGGTCACAACCCCACGGATGAGGACCGCCGCACGATGGAGGAGGGCGCCCGGGCGCTCGGATCCGCGTTTCAGAAGGTCAACTTCCTGCGCGACCTCGGTGAAGACCGCGACGGCCTGGGGCGTGCGTATCTCGGCGCCACGCTTGATGACGCCACGAAGCGCGCCCTCACCAACGACATCGACCGCGAACTCGACCGCGCCCGCACAGCCATCCCGCTGCTGCCTCCTGCAGCGGCACGGGGAGTGGCAGCGGCCGAAGCGCTCTTCCGCGACCTGAACGAGCGCATCGCGGCCACACCGGCGCATGAGGTGGCCGCGACGAGAATCAGCGTGCCCAACCACCGCAAGCTGCTGCTCACGGCGCGGGCAATCAGGAAAGTGAGAACCCAGTGACCCACCCCGAAACAGCAATCGTGATCGGTGCCGGCGTGGCCGGCATGGCCACAGCCGCACTGCTGGCCAAAGAGGGCATCGAGACCACCGTGGTGGACAAGCTTCCCACCCACGGCGGCCGTGCCGGCACCGAGACTGTGGAGGGTTTCCGCTTTGACACCGGCCCCAGCTGGTACCTCATGCCGGACGCGTTCGACCACTTCTTCGCGCTGTTCGGCAAGCGCACCGCCGACGTGCTCGACCTGACACCGCTCACCCCCGCGTACCGGATGTTCCCCGAGGATGATGCGCCCATCGACGTCACCTCTGGCCGCGACAACGCCGCCGACCTTTTCGAGTCCATCGAGCCCGGTGCCGGCGCAAAGCTGCGCGCCTACCTCGACACTGCTGAGGAGACCTACGAGCTCGCGCTGGAGAACTTCCTGTACACGACGTTCCGCTCCGTCGCGCCGTTCACGCAGATCCCCGGCCACTACGGCAAACTGGCGCGCTATCTCACCGAGCCGATCGACCGCTTCGTGGCTAGCCGGTTCACCGACGTCCGCCTGCGCCAGATGCTCACGTACCCGGCAGTGTTCCTCTCCTCGCACCCCGCGCGCACGCCGTCGATGTACCACTTGATGAGCCACACCGACCTCACCCAGGGCGTGCAGTACCCGCTCGGCGGGTTCGCCGCAGTGATGGACGCGATCTACGACATCGCCGTAGAGCAGGGCGTGCGCTTTTCTTTCAACACCGAAGTCGCCGCAATCACCTACTCCGGGCGCACGGTCACAGGCATCACGCTTATCGACGGCCGCACCCTCCCCGCCGACACCATCATCTCCTGCGCGGACCTGCACCACACTGAGACCCGACTGCTGCCGAGGAAGAAGCGCACCTACGACGAAAGCTATTTCGCCCCGCGCGATCCAGGCCTGGGCACGGTGTTGGTCATGCTGGGCGTGGAGGGGGAGATTCCCCAGCTTGCGCACCACAACCTGCTGTTTTCCCGCGAGTGGGACGACGATTTCGCCGCGGTCTTCGACGGCCCAGTACCCGAAAGGCCCCTCGGCGCCTCCCGCTCCATCTACGTCTCCAAGCCGAGCGCGACCGATCCCGGTGTGGCCCCGGAGGGATGCGAGAACCTCTTCGTGCTCGTCCCCGTCGCCGCAGAGGAAGCTGTCGGCCACGGCAGCATGTACCGGGGGCAGGCGAGCGAGCAGGTCGAACGCATTGCGAGCGCCGCCACCGCGCAGATTGCTGATTGGTGCGGGGTTGAGGGGCTGGAGGGAAGAATCGTCGTCAAGCAAACGCTGGGACCGGCGGACTTCGCTGAGCGGTACCACGCGTGGTCGGGCGGATCCATCGGGCCCGCGCACACGTTGAGGCAATCGGCGTTTCTGCGTGGGTCCAACAAGAGCTGCAAGTTGGACAACCTGTACTACGCCGGCGGAACGACAACCCCTGGTGTGGGTGTGCCCATGTGCCTGATCTCCGCCGAGAACGTGATCAAGCGGCTGCGCGGCGACACGAGCGCAGGCCCGCTGCCGGAGGCGCTCTAATGCAGTTCGCGTACCTGGGGGTGCTGCTGTTCTCGCTAGCAGGCATGGCGATCATCGACCACCGCTGGAAGACTGCGTTCTTCCGTGACTCGCGCCGGGCCTGGCTGCTCTCTCTGGGGTGCGTGGCGGCGCTGCTGTGCTGGGACGGACTCGGCATTGCCACTGGCACGTTCGTGCGCGGCGATTCGCCCTACATGGTGGGCATCGATCTTGCGCCGCAGCTGCCGCTGGAAGAACCGATTTTCCTGTTCTTTCTCACGTACCTGACGATGAACCTGACAGGACTACTGCGGTCGTGACGTACCTGTTGATTTCTGCCCCGTTCTTGATCGCGGCCGTGGCATTGTGGGCCAGGCGGCGGCCCTGGAAGTTGACCGCCGCGGTGACCGGCATCCTGTTCGTGCTCACCATCGTCTTTGACAACCTCATGGTGGCAGCAGGCCTGTACGAATTCGGTCACGCAACGACTCTCGGGCTGAACATCGGGCGGATTCCGGTGGAGGATCTGTTCTACCCACTGTTCACAGCCCTGGTAGTCACCGCGTTCTGGGGGCGTGACTGATGCGGGTGCTACGGGGAGTTCTTGCGGCGTCGCGGCCGCTGAGCTGGGTGAACACAGCCGTGCCGTTCGCGTTGACCTACCTGCTAGCGCAGGGGGAGTTCTCCGCGCTGCTGGTGGTGGGGTTCATCTTCTTCCTCATCCCGTACAACATCGCGATGTACGGGATCAACGATGTCTTCGACTATGAATCCGACATTGTGAACCCGCGCAAAGGCGGCGTTGAGGGGGCCGTGCTGCCGAAGACCATGCACCGGCCGCTGCTCATCGCCTCGGCGGTCACCGTGCTGCCTTTTGCTCTGTACCTCTTCGCGGTTGGAACGTGGGCCTCCGGTGCGGCGTTGACGCTGGCTCTGTTCACTGTGGTGGCCTACTCCGCGCCGCCCCTGCGGTTCAAAGAGGTTCCGGTGCTGGACTCTGCGACCTCCTCGGCGCACTTCACCCTGCCTGCGGTGGTGGGCGCATTGATCGGGGGAGGAGCGATAGACGGCCGGCTCGCCTTGGCCCTGGCAGCGTTCTATCTCTGGGGGATGGCCAGCCACGCGCTCGGGGCAGTGCAGGACGTGCAATCGGATCGTGCCGGCGGGCTGCGCTCCGTGGCCACAGAGCTCGGCGCCCGGACGACCACGAGGTTCGCGGGCGTGCTGTACGGTCTGGCGGCTGGGCTGTGCTTCTTGCTGCCGGCCCCGGGGTGGGTTGTGGGACTGCTTGGCCTGGGATACGTGGCCAATACGCTGAGGTTTTGGAACGTCACTGACGCCATGTCGGCGACAGTGAATCGTGCGTGGAGGGTGTTCCTCTGGCTGAATTACGTGACTGGCGCAGTCGTGACCATCTCGGTGCTTTCGAACGTTCTGGGATTCTCAACCTAAGGGTCGGCGCCCCAGCATGAGGCCGTCGAAGGGGCGTAGGGTGGCGCCTATGGTCGCAGATCGCGCAAACAGCGAAGACAGCAGGAACAACACGAGCACCGGCAGCACCAGAATCAGCCTCAGTAAGGCCGAGGGCAGTCGCCGCAGCGCCGCCGAGAAGCCGTGGCTGCGCTTCTACCCGGAGTGGACCGACCACACGTTGAACTACGGCGACGACACGCTGGCGGACCTCTACGACAAGAATCTCGCGGCGAATGGGCGCAAACCGGCGACGCGGTTCTTCGGCAGGTCCATGACCTACGCCCAGCTCGACGAGCAGGTCCGCCGTGCTGCAGACGGGTTGCGCAAGGTCGGGGTGGCACAGGGCGACCGCGTGGCCATCATGCTGCCGAACTGCCCACAGCACGTCGTGGCATTTTTCGCCGTACAGAAGCTCGGCGCGGTCGTGGTGGAGCACAACCCGCTCTACACGGCGAATGAGCTGCGCCCCCAGTTCAACGATCACGGTGCCAAGGTCGCTGTGGTCTGGGATAAGGCCGCCGACACGGCGAAGAAACTCGCGAAAGACACCCCGCTGGAGACGATCGTCAGCGTGGACATGACAAAGGCGATGCCCCTGGTGCAGCGGGTGGCGTTGCGGGTGCCCGTCGGAAAGCTCAAGGCAGCGCGCGCGTCGCTGACAGCGCAGGCGAAGGACACGCTGCCGTGGGAGAGGTTCCTCGGCGAACCCCGCGCGATCGACACGCCGCGCATGCTTAGCGACGACCCCGCCCTCATCCTCTACACCTCCGGCACCACCGGAAGCCCCAAAGGTGCGCCGCTGACGCACCGCAACTTGCAGGCCAACCCGATCCAGGGGCGCGCATGGGTCAAGGAGCTGCAGGAACCCGGCCAGCGCATGCTGGCCACGCTGCCGTTCTTCCACGCCTACGGTCTGACGTTCTCGTTGACGCTGACGTTCCTCATCGGCAGCGAACTGATCTTGCTGCCTGCCCCGACGATGGACCTGATCATGGGCGCGATGAAGAAAAAGAACCCGCCGACGTTCGTGCCGGGGGTGCCCACCGTGTTTGAGCGCATTGTCTCGACGGCTGAGGAAGAAGGCGCGGACATGTCCGCAGTACAGACGGGCTTCTCTGGCGCGTCGTCGCTGCCGGCGGAGGTCATCGAGGGCTGGGAAAAGGCGACCGGCGGCCGGCTCGTCGAAGGCTACGGGCTGACGGAGACGTCGCCGATTCTCATCGGTAACCCGCCGACGGATGATCGCCGACCGGGGTACATAGGCATCCCGTTCCCGGACACGGAGATCCGCATTGCCAACCCGGATAACCTCGACGAGGAAATGCCCTTCGGTGAGGCCGGCGAGATTCTGGCCAAGGGGCCGCAGGTCTTCGGCGGGTACCTGAACAACGATGAGGCGTCAGCCACAGTCTTCCACGACGGCTGGTTCCGCACCGGCGACATGGGAGTGATGGATGAAGACGGCTTCATCAAACTGGTCAGCCGCATCAAGGAGCTGATCATCACCGGCGGGTTCAATGTCTACCCGGCGGAGGTGGAAGAGACATTGCGTAAGCACCCGGACATCGACGAGGCCACCGTGGTCGGCCGTCCCCGCACGGACGGTTCCGAAGACGTCGTCGCGTGCGTGGTGCTGGCGGAGGGCACGAAGCTCGACCCGGACGGCCTGAAGGACTTCGCTCGGGAGAACCTCACCAGGTACAAGGTGCCGCGCACCTTCTACCACTTTGAGGATCTGCCGAAAGATCAGCTAGGCAAGATCCGCCGCCGCGAGGTGCGTGACGCGCTCCTCGCCCGCATCGACGGCGAATAGTCGCGCTAGTCCCAGACGCCGAGGTTCATGAGGATCGCACCGTCGTCACGCACGAGCGCGAGGTCGCCTTCCTCGGCCTGCGGGATCTCACGGATGAGGCGCTGGATCCGCAGCTGGTAGCGCTTTTCCTCGCCGTCGACGGTGAGAGTGCCCACAGAGTTGAGCATGTCGTGGTTCTCAACGACCACGTTATCGACTGTGACATCCGCACTGCCCGTGCCGCGGACGGCGAAGATCGGCGAGGTCTCAGAGAAGTCTGCACCGTTGTCGCCGGTCAGGATCACCTGCGCGAATTCCCGCACTGCGACAGGGTCTGCTGTCAGGTGGGCCACGGAGCGGCGGCCGAGGACGGAGTGGGTAAGGGGCGTCAGCTCGTCGTCAAGCGCCATGTCTTCCTCGCGGTAGCTGAAGCCGCACTGCGTGAGGTTGCCCTCGTTGTCAGGGCCGACGAGCACCTCGATGCCGACTTTGTCGTCGCGGTCGTACGCGCGGTAGGAGCCGTCGACCTGGGTGATCCTCGAGAATTGGTTGGCGAATTCGTCTTTGGTGGGGTGGAGTTCTGCGTCGCTGTAGATGTTCGCGGTAGCCATAATCCCTACTGTAGGCTTTTCGCATGGCAGAGCTCGCCGTTGCTTTCGGATTCAGCTTGTTCGCAGGCTTATCGACGGGCCTCGGTGGCCTCATCGTCGCCCTCAAGAACACTCCCAGCCAGCGCTTCTTGGCGGGAGCTCTCGGTTTGTCCGCCGGGGTTATGGTGTTCGTCTCCCTGGTGGAACTGCTCCCGGAAGGGGTGGACGGGCTCAGCGAGGCGGGACGTAGCCGCCCCGACGTGTGGGCCGCAGTCGCTTTCTTCGCCGGTATTGCGCTCATCGCTGTCATTGACCGGTTTGTACCGGAAGAGATCAACCCGCATGAGGGGCCGGACGTGCGCGCCGCCGGCCGGATGCGCCGGGTGGGGGTGATGACGGCGCTGGCAATCGCGATCCACAACTTCCCCGAAGGCTTCGCCACCTTCTTTGTCGCGTTGCAGGATCCGGCGTTCGCGCTGCCCATCGCGGTGGCCATTGGGATCCACAACATTCCCGAAGGCATCGCGGTGGCGGTGCCCATGCGTGAAGCCACTGGCTCTAAATGGAGCGCCGCGTGGTGGGCGACGCTGTCGGGCCTGGCTGAGCCACTCGGCGCGGTGGTGGGCTACCTGCTTCTGCGGCCGTTCATGGGTCCAGAGGCGCTCGGTGTCGTGTTCGCGGCAATCGCGGGAGTAATGGTGTTTGTGAGCATCGACAAGCTGCTGCCCACCGCCATTGAGACCGGCCGGCACCACACCGCGATCTACGGTTTCGTCGCCGGCATGGCTGTGATGGCGGTGAGCTTGCTTTTGCTCGCCTAGTTTCAAAGCTGCCGCAGGTCATGCTCAACCTCGTCTCCGTAAAGCACGACCTGTAGCTCGCTTTTGCTCGCTAAAGTGACGGGTATGGCTCTCCTTCGACTGATCCTCAACATCATTTGGCTGATCACCGCCGGTATCTGGTTGTTCCTTGGCTACGTTCTCGCCGGCGTGTTGGCCTGTCTGCTCATCGTGACCATCCCGTTCGGTCTGGCGTCCTTCCGTATCGCCGGGTACGTGCTCTGGCCGTTTGGCCGCGAAGTTGTTGACACCGGCCAAGGCGGGGGCTTCAGTCTGATCGGCAACATCATCTGGTTCATCGTTGCTGGCCTGTGGCTGGCCCTCGGGCACATTGCCACTGCTCTGGCCCAGGCGATCACAATCATCGGGTTGCCGTTGGCGTGGGCGAACCTGAAGCTCATCCCGGTCACCTGCTTCCCCTTCGGCAAGACCGTCGTGGACTCCCGCGACAGCCGGTCCCGCATGGTGCCGGTGGCGCGCTAGATGGCCAGCGCCAAATCCAGGACCCACTCCGAGGTCACCCGGTACGCGGTGTCTACTGTCACGGCCTGTGTCATCGCGGTGGGGAGCTGATTCTTCGCGCCGCGGCACGTGCTCGGGCAGGGCGTTGGAATCCTGCTGATCATCTTCTACCTGCTCTACTGGGTCCTTTATGTCGCCTTCTTTTGCGTCTGGACGATGAAGCAGCTGAGCAGACTGACACCGCCCGAGCTCGAACGCTATGCCGTGGCCGAGCGCGTCTCCGCTGCGAGAAACTGGGTCTCGTGGTTTGGTATCAAGGGCGCTGCCAACTTAGCCAGTATCGGAGCTTTCGTCGCAATGGGCGTAGCCATCGTGCTCAGCCGCATCGAGTTCTTTCGGGACGACTGGCGCTGGCTCGCCTTCGGTGGTGTGGCGGTGGCCGGGTCGTGGATCTTCATGGTCGTGTGCTTCGCGGCCGAGTTCCTTGAGCTGGACTACGCCTACCGGGCGGAAGGGGAGGAGCCGCTCTTCCGCTTTGGTCACACAGACCAGCCGGTATTGGAGGACTACCTCAGCCTCGCTCTGATGACCTCCACCATGGGCGCCAGCATGCCGGCCGAGCCGCTTAGCCGCCTGGCCTGGCGGGAAATTCGGGTGAACACAACGTTTGCGTTCTTGTTCAACACCATGATCCTCGCCATGGTGGTTTCCGTCTTGAGTGCCACTCTCGCCGCATAAATACCGGGCCACCTGTGCATTTGGAGGGGGTTGACGGGCCGGTTTATGATAGGCAAGCTGTCCAGCGGACGGCGAACAAGTCAATACGGCTTTGCCCCCATCGTCTAGTGGCCTAGGACTCCGCCCTTTCACGGCGGCAACACGGGTTCGAATCCCGTTGGGGGTACGAAGGCCCTGTGGCGCAGTTGGTTAGCGCGCCGCCCTGTCACGGCGGAGGTCGCGGGTTCAAGTCCCGTCAGGGTCGCTGAGTGATTTGCTCGGCGTCGATGTCGATGTGTAGAGTTACCACTCGTGCTAGAAACGGTTTTGCCGCTTCGACCGGCACAAATAACAAGAAAATATGGCCCTGTGGCGCAGTTGGTTAGCGCGCCGCCCTGTCACGGCGGAGGTCGCGGGTTCAAGTCCCGTCAGGGTCGCTGAACTGCTTAGTTTCAGCGGTTCCGGCCAGATAGCTCAGTTGGTAGAGCACACGCCTGAAAAGTGTGGGGTCGCCAGTTCGATCCTGGCTCTGGCCACGTTCAACCCCGCGTCACGTACGCGGGGTTTTCGCGTGCCCGGGGCCAGGTTCGTGCGGGAGTACACTTGCCCGTATGAGCGAGAATTACACCGTAGAGCACAACGAAGCTGGCCACCGCTACGTCATCGAGGTCGACGGGCAGCAGGCAGGGTTTGCCAACTACCACGAAACGGGTGACGTGCGGGATTTCAACCACACCGTCATCGACCCGGCTTTCCGCGGGCAAGGCCTGTCCGGCAAGCTGATTAAAGAGGCTCTCGACGACACACGCGCCGCCGGCAAACAGATCGTGCCGTCATGCTCCGCCGTGGAGAACTTCCTGTCGAAGAACCCTGACTACGCGGATCTCGTCGCGCGTTAAGACTCTAGCTAGATCACGTAGTTCGAGTCGTTCGCCACGTAGGCGTCCGGGTCCACCAAGTGCTTACGCTCGTCTTGCATGCGCGGGCGGCATTTGGCGGGGATGCCGATGGCGATGCAGTTCGCTGGGACGTCTTTTGTCACCACAGCGTTGGCGCCGACAGCGGAGCCCTCGCCAATCGTGATCGGGCCCAGTACCTTCGCGCCCGCACCGATGGTGACGTTGTCGCCGATGGTGGGGTGGCGCTTGGTCTGCGTGAGTACCTGCCCGCCCAAGGTGACACCGTGGTAGAGCATGACACCGTCGCCGATTTCTGCGGTTTCGCCGATCACGATGCCCATGCCGTGGTCGATGAAGAAGCGCCGGCCGATCGTGGCGCCGGGGTGGATCTCTACACCGGTGAGGAAGCGGGTGAACTGCGCCAGCACACGCGCAGGCCCCTTGTGGCCGTTTACCCACAGTTTGTGGCTGATCCGGTGCGACCAAATGGCGTGGAGGCCCGAGTAGACGATCGCGTTCTCCACGTCGCCGCGGGCGGCGGGGTCATGCTGCCGAGCGTTTTCTAGGTCCTCACGGATTGTGCTGATCACCTTGAACATGTCGCCAGAGTCTAGCAGCGCGAATAGGAGCGCCCCCGAGGCCCTGGGGGTTTAGATTCAGGGCGCGCGGGGGGCGTCGAAAAGCGGAAAAGCGAACTAGTCGCGGATGTCTTCGTACAGGATGGTGGAGATGTAGCGCTCACCGAAGTCGCAGACGATGGTAGCGATGGTCTTGCCGGCGTTCTCCGGGCGGGACGCGACCTCGAGGGCAGCCTTGATGTTGGCGCCGGTGGAGATGCCGCCCAGGATGCCGTCCTTGGCTGCGAGCTCGCGGGAAGTGGCCACGGCGTCCTCGTTGGAGACGGTGATCACTTCGTCGATGATCTCGCGGTCAAGAGTGCCCGGGACGAAGTTCGCGCCCATGCCCTGGATCTTGTGCGGGCCAGCGGTGCCCTCGGACAGCAGCGGGGACGCGGACGGCTCGACAGCGACGAGCTTGATGTCCGGGTTTTTCTCCTTGAGGTACTTGCCGGCACCGGAAATGGTGCCGCCGGTGCCCACGCCTGCGACGAGGATGTCGATCTCGCCGTCAGTGTCGTTCCACAGCTCTGGGCCGGTGGTCTCGTAGTGCACCTTCGGGTTGGCTTCGTTTTCGAACTGGCGGGCAAGGATGGCGTTGTCGGTCTGCTCGACAATCTCGTTGGCCTTCTCCACGGCGCCCTTCATGCCGGCCGAGCCCGGGGTCAGCTCGATCTGCGCACCGTACGCGCGCAGCACAACGCGACGCTCGACGGACATGGTCTCCGGCATGGTCAGGATGACTTTGTAACCTCGGGCTGCGCCGACAAGCGCCAGGGCGATACCGGTGTTACCGGAGGTGGCCTCGACGATGGTGCCGCCGGGCTTGAGCTCGCCGGAAGCCTCCGCTGCGTCGATGATGGCGCGGCCGATGCGGTCCTTGACGGAGTTGGCCGGGTTGTAGAACTCCAGCTTGCCCAGCACGCGTGCGTTGGCGGCGTCGGTGTCCTTGGTGATGCCGTTCAGCTGGACCAGCGGGGTGCCGCCGATGATGTCCAGGATGTTGTTGTGAATGTTCGCCATGAGGTAACGCTCCTTGCGTTGGTCGCATGTGTCTTTGTCTCGGCGGTAGCGCGGGTGCTCCGCTCGCGAAAACCGATCGTACATCAATTCGCGTAAAAATCTAGACCGCTCGGTATAACTTTCTTGAACCGACCTGTTTTGTCGCGGTGACGTGCGTGGGGGCACCCACTCGGGGGAGGGGTGAGGAAGCTTCGGGGGCCGGATGAAGCATTCGGACATGTCAATGCGGTTGTCTCCGCCGTGCTGTGAGGAAGAGGTCGCAATTTGGATACCCCCGAAACCGGGTTATTATGGACCCAATCCGCACGCCGAACCAGATGTCGCCCTGCGCCGGGGGGATCACCTGAACTGGGGGCGCTCTGATGAAGGAGAATGAATGGATCCGCACCGGGTCAAGGATGATGACGACGCAATCCGTGCCTCGCTGACGTCCCTGAAAACCGCGACCGGAATCCCGGTGGCCATGTACGGCACGCTACTCGCAGACAACCGGCTCCAGATCACCCAGTGGGTCGGGCTGCGCACGACTGCGCTGCACAACCTCGTCCTCGAGCCGAGTCAGGGTGTCGGCGGCCGCGTAGTTGCTACTCGTCGCGCCGTAGGCGTGTCCGACTACACCCGCGCGAACGTGATCTCCCACGAGCACGACCCAGCGATTCAGGACGAAGGATTGCACTCAGTGGTCGCTGTGCCCGTCATCGTGCAGCGCGAGATCCGCGGCGTGCTCTATGTCGGCGTGCATTCGCCGGTGCGGTTGGGTGAGAAAGTCATTGAGGAAGTCACGATGACGGCGCGCACGCTCGAGCAAGACCTCGCGGTCAATTCCGCTTTACGGCGAGTTGAGGGCGGCAAAACCGCTGCCGCTAAAACCGGTCGTGTGATGAACGGCGCAGAGTGGGAGCAGGTGCGCGCCACTCACTCCAAGCTGCGCATGTTGGCTAACCGCGTGGAGGAAGGTCCGGTCCGCAAAGAGCTGGAACAGCTGTGTGACCAGATGGTTTCCCCGGTGCGCGTCAAGCAGGCCACGAAGCTTTCTGCCCGTGAGCTGGACGTGCTGTCCTGTGTCGCACTCGGGCACACGAACGTCGAGGCGGCTGAGGAAATGGGTATCGGGGCAGAGACTGTGAAGTCCTACCTCCGCAGCGTAATGCGCAAGCTCGGAGCCCACACGCGCTATGAGGCTGTGAACGCCGCACGCCGCATTGGGGCACTGCCCTAAAACTTTCACTACCCTGGGATCCGTGAAACAGCGATTTCTGGTCCAAGGTGGAACTCGTCTGCAGGGTTCGGTACGAGTTGAGGGCGCGAAAAACAGCGTGCTTAAACTCATGGCTGCGGCTCTGCTCGTGGAGGGTACGACGACCCTGCACAATTGCCCCGAGATTCTCGATGTCCCGTTGATGAAGAAGGTCCTCGAGGGGTTGGGCTGCGAAGTGGAGATCGACCGCACTGTCGTGCGCATCCATTCGCCGGCCTATATTTCCTCCCGCGCCGACTTTGAAGCGGTGCGACAGTTCCGTGCGTCGGTAGCAGTGCTTGGCCCGCTTACTGCCCGTTGCGGGGAAGCTGTTGTCGCCCTGCCTGGTGGTGACGCAATCGGTTCCCGTCCTTTGGACATGCACCAATCCGGCTTGGAGAAGCTCGGTGCGACGACGCACATTGAGCACGGCGCTGTCGTGGCTCGCGCCGATCATCTACGCGGGGCCAAGATCAGCCTGGACTTTCCGTCGGTGGGTGCGACGGAGAATATTCTCACTGCCTCTGTTCTTGCGGAAGGGCAGACGACCTTGGACAACGCCGCCCGCGAGCCCGAGATCGTGGACCTTTGCGAGATGCTCAATGCGATGGGTGCACGGATCCGGGGTGCTGGTACGTCAACAATCACCATTGACGGTGTGGACTCGCTGCGCCCGACCGAGCACACGGTTGTCGGTGACCGTATTGTCGCTGGCACCTGGGCGTATGCGGCTGCGATGACCCAGGGCGATGTGACCGTTGGGGGTATCGCCCCGCGCCATCTCCACCTGGCGCTGTCCAAGCTGCGTACTGCCGGGGCTGACGTGGAGACCTACGACCAAGGTTTCCGCATCCGGATGAACCGCCGCCCCCAGGCTGTCGACTACCAGACGCTGCCGTTCCCGGGATTCCCGACTGACCTCCAGCCTATGGCCATCGGGCTGAGCGCTATTGCCGACGGCACGTCTGTGATCACCGAGAACGTTTTCGAATCCCGCTTCCGTTTTGTCGACGAGATGCTCCGCCTCGGTGCCGATGCCACCGTCGACGGCCACCATGTGGTCTTGCGCGGCGTAAACAAGCTCTCCTCCACGGATGTGTGGTCGTCTGACATTCGTGCCGGTGCCGGCCTTGTTCTGGCTGGTCTTGTGGCTGATGGCGAAACTGTCGTGCACGATGTCGAGCACATCGACCGCGGTTATCCCTACTTCGTTGAAAGTCTCAATGCGCTCGGTGCCAACGTGCAGCGAATCAGCGTGTAGAACGCTTATCGACGGCACGTGAAAACCTTTGTTGTGCTGGGGGTTTGTGTTGTTGGTGGTTGGTGTGTAGCTTTATGTGAGTCAGCGTGACCGACAACGCCCCGCCGGACTGTGTGGTTTGGTGAGATGGCGGTAGGAAAACAATCGTTGGCGGAGATTCTGACAGATGTTATCTGCACCGGGTTTTGGTTTGCTTTGTGTGTGGGTGTGTTTGTAGGGTCGTTCAGGCTACTTCGAGCAGGTCCGGTTTGTTTCGGGTGTGTTTGGGTGTGCGTGTGTTGTGTGAGAACTCGATAGTGTGCCAATGTTTTTTTGGTTGGTTGTGTGCGGCCTTTGTGATGCCTGCATGTTTTTGTGTGTGGTGTGTGCTGGTCGGTGGTGCCTGAACCTAATTTTGATGGGGTGTCACTGTGCTGGTTGGTCGTATGTGGCTGATTGGAATGTTTTTTGTTGCTTTTTCTTTTTTCCCCGTCAGGGATGAGGAGCAACATGTGGATGAGCCTTTTTTGGTTTGTTCGGTAATTTTAGGATTGCCAGTCCGCACACTGGCGCTTTTGTGTGTTGGTGTGTGGGTGGTTTTGTTTTGGTTGGGTTTTGGGCTTTTCACGGCCTGTTTCACTGTGTTTTGTTGAAACTGTTTTTGTGGAGAGTTTGATCCTGGCTCAGGATGAACGCTGGCGGCGTGCTTAACACATGCAAGTCGAACGGAAAGGCCGAAGCTTGCTTCGGTGCTCGAGTGGCGAACGGGTGAGTAACACGTGGGTGATCTGCCCTGCACTTTGGGATAAGCCTGGGAAACTGGGTCTAATACCGGATAGGACCATCGTTTAGTGTCGGTGGTGGAAAGTTTTTTCGGTGTGGGATGAGCTCGCGGCCTATCAGCTTGTTGGTGGGGTAATGGCCTACCAAGGCGTCGACGGGTAGCCGGCCTGAGAGGGTGTACGGCCACATTGGGACTGAGATACGGCCCAGACTCCTACGGGAGGCAGCAGTGGGGAATATTGCACAATGGGCGCAAGCCTGATGCAGCGACGCCGCGTGGGGGATGACGGCCTTCGGGTTGTAAACTCCTTTCGCCAGGGACGAAGCGTAAGTGACGGTACCTGGATAAGAAGCACCGGCTAACTACGTGCCAGCAGCCGCGGTAATACGTAGGGTGCGAGCGTTGTCCGGAATTACTGGGCGTAAAGAGCTCGTAGGTGGTTTGTCGCGTCGTTTGTGGAATACCGCAGCTTAACTGCGGGGTTGCAGGCGATACGGGCATAACTTGAGTGCTGTAGGGGAGACTGGAATTCCTGGTGTAGCGGTGGAATGCGCAGATATCAGGAGGAACACCGATGGCGAAGGCAGGTCTCTGGGCAGTAACTGACGCTGAGGAGCGAAAGCATGGGTAGCGAACAGGATTAGATACCCTGGTAGTCCATGCCGTAAACGGTGGGCGCTAGGTGTGAGTCCCTTCCACGGGGTTCGTGCCGTAGCTAACGCATTAAGCGCCCCGCCTGGGGAGTACGGCCGCAAGGCTAAAACTCAAAGGAATTGACGGGGGCCCGCACAAGCGGCGGAGCATGTGGATTAATTCGATGCAACGCGAAGAACCTTACCTGGGCTTGACATGCACCGGATCGCTGCAGAGATGTAGCTTCCCTTGTGGCTGGTGTACAGGTGGTGCATGGTTGTCGTCAGCTCGTGTCGTGAGATGTTGGGTTAAGTCCCGCAACGAGCGCAACCCTTGTCTTATGTTGCCAGCATTTGGTTGGGGACTCATGAGAGACTGCCGGGGTTAACTCGGAGGAAGGTGGGGATGACGTCAAATCATCATGCCCCTTATGTCCAGGGCTTCACACATGCTACAATGGTCGGTACAACGCGCAGCGACACTGTGAGGTGGAGCTAATCGCTCTAAAGCCGGTCTTAGTTCGGATTGGGGTCTGCAACTCGACCCCATGAAGTCGGAGTCGCTAGTAATCGTAGATCAGCAATGCTGCGGTGAATACGTTCCCGGGCCTTGTACACACCGCCCGTCACGTCATGAAAGTTGGTAACACCCGAAGCCAGTGGCCCAAACGTGTTAGGGAGCTGTCGAAGGTGGGATCGGCGATTGGGACGAAGTCGTAACAAGGTAGCCGTACCGGAAGGTGCGGCTGGATCACCTCCTTTCTAAGGAGCATTATTTATTGGCTGGCATGGTGAACAGCTGCAGTTGCAGTTGTGGTGCTAGTTGGGCTGTTGAGTATCCGCCTGTGGTGCTGCAGACCCGTATGTATTGGAAAATTTCCAGGTGGACACGCACCCGGGGGGCGGGGATGCCTCCAGGAGAAACACATGATTCATGGTGTGGGTGTGCCGCACGTGTGAAGCAATCAACCGGTTTTGTCAGAAGCATTGGTGCGCTGTTGGGTGTCTGGGGCAGCACATGGTGCCCGCACACTTGTGTGTGGGTGGTTGTCCTTGTGGCTCAGATGGTTGCAGATACTGCCTGTGGTGGTGTTTGTGTTCTCTGGGTGTGGTGTGTGAGAACTGTATAGTGGACGCGAGCATCTTTCTTCTTTGAAGAGAAGTGTATTTCTCATCGAGTTGGGGCGAGGATGATTGTTCTTGTTCTGGTTTGGTGTGAGTATTTTTTGTGATTGTGAGTATGTGTTTGTGTATCCGGGCACACGTCTGACTGTTGTTGGGTGTGTGTTTGTGTTTGTTGCTGAAGGGCGCATGGTGGATGCCTTGGCATGCTGGGCCGATGAAGGACGTGTGAGGCTGCGTTATGCCTCGGGGAGTTGTCAACAAAGCGTTGATCCGAGGATGTCCGAATGGGGAAACCCGGCCACGGTTGTGTGTGGTCACCGTATGATGAATTCATAGTTGTGCGGGGGTGATACCGGGAAGTGAAACATCTCAGTACCGGTGGGAGAGGAAAATAATAATGATTCTGTTAGTAGCGGCGAGCGAACGTGGATGAGGCTAAACCGTGTGCGTGTGATACCTGGCAGGGGTTGCGTGTGCGGTGTTGTGGGGTGCGATGGTCAACGGTCTGCCAGTCGTTGCATTTCTAGTGCGTGTTAGCGGAAGTGGCCTGGGATGGTCTGCCGGAGTAGGTGAGAGTCCTGTACGTGAAGGCGTGTGCTGGTTGTGTGTCGCAATATCCCCGAGTAGCAGCGGGCTCGTGGAATCTGCTGTGAATCTGCCGGGACCACCCGGTAAGCCTAAATACCTAGTGTGACCGATAGTGGATAGTACCGTGAGGGAATGGTGAAAAGTACCCCGGGAGGGGAGTGAAAGAGTTCCTGAAACTGTGCGCTTACAATCCGTCAGAGCCCCTTCTGTGTGGGTGATGGCGTGCCTTTTGAAGAATGAGCCTGCGAGTCAGCGGCATGTCGCGAGGTTAACCCGTAGTGGGGTAGTCGTAGCGAAAGCGAATGCTAATTGTGTGTTTTAGTGGCATGTCCTGGACCCGAAGCGGGGTGATCTACCCATGGCCAGTGTGAAGCAGCTGTAAGAGGTTGTGGAGGCGCGAACCCACGTAGGTTGAAAACTGCGGGGATGAGTTGTGGGTAGGGGTGAAAGGCCAATCAAACTCCGTGATAGCTGGTTCTCCCCGAAATGCATTTAGGTGCAGCGTCGCGTAGGTGTGCCGGAGGTAGAGCTACTGGTTGGTTGAGCGGGACTATCATCTTAGCAATGTCAGCCAAACTCCGAATGCCGGTTACATTGTTGCGTGGCAGTGAGACTGTGGGGGATAAGCTTCATAGTCGAAAGGGAAACAGCCCAGATCGCCGGTTAAGGCCCCTAAGGGTGTACTAAGTGGAAAAGGATGTGTAATCGCGAAGACAGCCAGGAGGTTGGCTTAGAAGCAGCCACCCTTGAAAGAGTGCGTAATAGCTCACTGGTCGAGTGGTTGCGCGCCGACAATTCAGTGGGGCTCAAGTACACCGCCGAAGCCGCGGCATATTTTGTATATGGGTAGGGGAGCGTCGTGCATGGGGTGAAGCGTTACCGGAAGGGGGCGTGGACTGTGTGCGAGTGAGAATGCAGGCATGAGTAACGAATGATGCGTGAGAATCGTATCCGCCGGATGACTAAGGGTTCCTGGGTCAAGTTCGTCTTCCCAGGGTGAGTCGGGTCCTAAGGCGAGGCCGACAGGCGTAGTCGATGGTCAACGGGTTGATATTCCCGTACCCGTGCATACGCGCCCAAGTGCGAAGCGGTGATACTAACCACCCTGACCACCCGCCAGTAGGGTCTTTGACTCTACGGTGGGTGTGATGCGTGGGGCCTGATCCGTTGTAGTTCAGTGATGGGGTGACGCAGTCAGGTAGCTACGCCACTGAAGTGGATTGTGGTGCAAGCGTGTGGCACATGGACTAGTCAAATGCGGTCCTAGATAAGTGTGAGGCGTGATGCGTAGCCCGTAGTGGGTGATGGTGGTGATCCTTTGCTGTCGAGAAAAGCCTCTAGCGATGTGTGTGTACGGCCCGTACCCGAAACCGACACAGGTAGTCAGGTAGAAAATACTCAGGCGGTCGGGTGAACTGTGGTTAAGGAACTCGGCAAATTGCCCCCGTAACTTCGGGAGAAGGGGGGCCAGCACTGGTGAAGCGAACATGCGTTGCTGAGCTGGTGGTGGTCGCAGAGAAGAGAGGGAAGCGACTGTTTATCAAAAACACAGGTCCGTGCGAAGACGGTCAAGTTGATGTATACGGACTGACGCCTGCCCGGTGCTGGAAGGTTAAGAGGACCTGTTAGACCTTTTCGGTCGAAGCGGAGAATTTAAGCCCCAGTAAACGGCGGTGGTAACTATAACCATCCTAAGGTAGCGAAATTCCTTGTCGGGTAAGTTCCGACCTGCACGAATGGCGTAACGACTTCCCTGCTGTCTCAACCACAGGCCCGGTGAAATTGCACTACGAGTAAAGATGCTCGTTACGCGCGGCAGGACGAAAAGACCCCGGGACCTTCACTATAGCTTGGTATTGGTGTTTACTGCGGTTTGTGTAGCATAGGTGGGAGACTTAGAAGCGCTTACGCTAGTGGGTGTGGAGTCGGGAAGTGAAATACCACTCTGACCGTAGTGGATGTCTTAACCTTGGCCCATGATCTGGGTTGGGGACAGTGCCTGGTGGGTAGTTTAACTGGGGCGGTTGCCTCCCAAAGAGTAACGGAGGCGCCCAAAGGTTCCCTCAGCCTGGTTGGCAATCAGGTGCAAGAGTGTAAGTGCACAAGGGAGCTTGACTGCGAGACCTACATGTCGAGCAGGGACGAAAGTCGGGACTAGTGATCCGGCACCTACTTGTGGATGTGGTGTCGCTCAACGGATAAAAGGTACCCCGGGGATAACAGGCTGATCTTCCCCAAGAGTCCATATCGACGGGATGGTTTGGCACCTCGATGTCGGCTCGTCGCATCCTGGGGCTGGAGTAGGTCCCAAGGGTTGGGCTGTTCGCCCATTAAAGCGGCACGCGAGCTGGGTTCAGAACGTCGTGAGACAGTTCGGTCTCTATCCGCCGCGCGCGTTGAAACTTGAGAAAGGCTGTCCCCAGTACGAGAGGACCGGGACGGACGTACCTCTGGTGTGCCAGTTGTTCCGCCAGGAGCATCGCTGGTTGGCTACGTACGGAAGGGATAACCGCTGAAAGCATCTAAGCGGGAAGCCTGTTTCAAGATGAGGTTTCATTCGAGGTTCCCCACAGACGATGGGGTTGATAGGCCAGATCTGGAAGCACCGTAATGTGCGAAGGTGACTGGTACTAATACACCAACAACAAAACAAAACACCGTGCACAAACAAACAACACAAACAATTGCGCATTGTTCGCGTCCACTATGCAGTATCTGACGCACCACACACACCTGCGTGTGTGCCACAGATACAGATAACTAAACAACCGACCACACCACACAACACACAAAAGTGTGGTGGTCACCATGACACACACCCCAAAGATGTGTCGGTGGTTGATAGCGGTGGGGAAACGCCCGGTCCCATTCCGAACCCGGAAGCTAAGCCCACCCGCGCTGATGGTACTGCACCCGGGAGGGTGTGGGAGAGTAAGTTACCGCCGACCTAAACTTAAACAACTCAATACAGACACAAACAACCCCCGAGGATCGGCGCCACACAGCGCCACCTCGGGGGTTCACCGCGTCCGCTAAAAGCACGCTGGTTGTAACGATTCCTCCTCCCCCGAAGACTTCACAGATAGAACCACATAACCGTGAAAAAAAGGGGAAACATCATGGGTCGTACCACACTCGCAGCTACCGGGATGGCAGCTATTCTCACCGCCGGAGCCGCACTCCCAGCACACGCACACACCACCCCGGCACAACCCGATGCCGTAGTAGCAGCGCAAGCAGACACTACCGCAAATAACACACGCTCATGGGCCGAAGAGTCCTCCGCATGGGCCGAAGGCGCACGCTGGATCACCAACGACCTGTCCTCGGATTTTCCGTTCAGCATCGTCAGGTGGATCTCTGCCGCAGCTTCGGTTCCGCTCGTCTTCCTGTTGATTGAATATCTTCGCTACTGGAACAAGCGGAACAACGAACTCGCTGCCGGAATCGGGCGCTAGTACCGGGTTACTTCGACGGAGGGCGCAGCATCACAGCGAGCGATGCTGCGCCCTTATGAGTCTTTCGCCCATCCAAAGGAAACTGTAGGATGTGACCGATTCAACTCGCAGTGTCGGGTGCCGGAACGAGTGAGGAGGCTCTAGCCATGAGTAAGCACGCGTTGAATGAGGGGGAGAGTGTGCGTGATGCCGTCGATACGCGTCAAGCTCCTGCAGCAGCGGCCCGCGCTGTAGCGCTCCGCAAAACGTACGGCTCCGGCGACACGCAGGTCGTCGCCCTGGACGGCATTGATGTCGATTTTGGTCGTAATGAGTTCACGGCCATCATGGGGCCGTCGGGAAGCGGCAAGTCCACCCTGATGCACACGATGGCTGGCCTGGATTCTTTCACCAGCGGCTCCGCCTTCATCGGTGACACGGACCTGTCCACCCTCAACGACAAGCAGATCACCGCGCTGCGACGTGATCGACTCGGCTTCATCTTCCAGTCCTTCAACCTTGTGCCGACTCTGACGGCGGCGGAAAACATCACGCTGCCGACCAATATTGCCGGTGGCAACGTCGATCAGGCCTGGTTCGACGAGATCACGCGGCGCCTCGGTCTGAGTAAGCGCCTGAGTCATCGTCCGAGCGAGCTGTCCGGTGGTCAGCAGCAGCGCGTCGCCTGCGCCCGCGCGCTAGTGAGCCGGCCGGAGATCATTTTCGGCGATGAGCCGACTGGCAACCTCGACTCGAACTCCTCGAGGGAGGTGCTGGAGATCCTGCGCACGGCTGTAGACAACGATGAGCAGACGGTGGTCATCGTCACGCACGACGCCCGCGCGGCTTCTTACGCCGACCGCGTTGTTTTCCTTGCCGACGGCCGGATTGTCGATGAGCTGCGCAATCCCACGATGGAGGACATCCTTTCCACGATGTCCGGAATCGAGAACTAGCCACGATGTCTTCCGCTATGACGAAAGTGTCGCTGCGTAACATCGCGGCGCACAAGCTCCGGCTCGCGCTGACTGTGCTTGCAGTCGTGCTGGGCACGGCGTTCATTTCCGGCTCCCTAATGTTCACCAACATGCTGGAGAAGACGTTCGATTCGGCTGTGGCAAGCGCTTACGCCGATAGCGACGCAGTGGTCCAGCCGGGAGAGAACGCACCGTCGCTCCCTGCGCAGCTGTACGACGACATTACCGCTGACCCAAAGACCTCCCGGGTCAACATCAGCGCGAATAAAGCCGTTGTCATTGCTGATGCCAACGGCACGGCGTACCAGACCGGAGCGGGCATATCTACCGTCTCGGTGTACTACCCGCCGGAAGAAGCGGTAGGGGAGTCCTACGACATCACCGAGGGGCCCGCGCCGGCTGAAGTCGGTGAGGCTGTCGTGAACGAGAAGGGGGCGGACCGCTACAACATCAACGTCGGCGACGAGATCATCGTTGTCGATCCGCAAGCCCGCCACACGATGACGGTGACGGGCATGTACACGGATGAGCTGGACCAGGGGGCGTCGTTAAGCTTGCTGGTGAATGAGCCGGCCTACCGCGACATGTCGGCCTCACAAGACACTCTCCCAGGTCTTTCCGTCGCAGCCGCGGACGGTGTGGACGCACCGGAGCTCGTCGCGCACCTGCGGGAGCAGTACCCGGACTACGAAGTCAAAGAAGGGCAAGTGCTTGCCGACGAGACCTCCGAAGAGATCCGCAACGCCCTGTCCTTCATTTCATACTTTCTGATTGCCTTTGGCCTGGTCGGTTTGCTGGTGGGCACCTTCCTCATCGCCAACACCTTCTCCATGATCGTTGCGCAGCGCACGAAGGAATTCGCGCTGTTGCGCGCGCTCGGCGCTTCGAAGGGGCAGATCACCCGCTCGGTGGTGGCGGAGGCGCTCATCGTCGGGTTCATTGGATCCGCACTCGGTGTGATCGCCGGTATGGGCATGGTCGCCGCGATTCGCGCCTTGATGGAAACCCAGGGGATGGAGCTGCCCGGAGCTGGTTGGGGTTTGTCGGTGGATGCTGTGGCGGTGCCGATCGTCATTGGCACCATCGTGACTGTCCTGTCGGCCTGGGCGCCGGCGCAGCGTGCGGGCCAGGTCGAACCGGTCGAGGCGATGCGGTCGTCGGAATCGGCCGCGCCGCAGCCGCTCAAGGTGCGCACCATCATCGGTGCGGTGCTACTTATCGCCGGTGCAGCCTTTGCCGCCTGGGGAGTGCTGTGGGAGGACGGCTCGACAGGGCAGCGTGCAGGTCTCGTGGGAGTCGCCGCGGTCTGCGTGATCATCGGGCTGTTCTTGGCGGGGCCAGCGTTGTCCCTGCCGGTCGTTCCCGTCTTCGGCCGCGCCATTGGCGCCCCATTCGGCGCAGTGGGCTCGCTGGCGGCGACGAACTCGCGCCGCAACCCGCGGCGAGCCTCCGCGACGGCATTCGCGCTTCTGCTTGGCGTGGCGTTGGTGACCGTGATCGGCATGCTCGGGGCGACAATGCAGCGCTCGGTCGATGACATCCTCGAAAACGAAGTCAGTGCAGACATGGTCATGTACGGCCCCCAAATGGGCGCGTTCCCCGTCCCGCAAGACCTGCCCGAAAAGGTCGAGAGTGTCGACGGTGTGGGTGAAGTAGTCACCTACTCCCAAACCCAGCTCACGGTGAACGAAGAGTTCGGCTACCAATTTGGTGACGCCGGCGTGACCGACGTGATCAGCGGAGACCCGGGCAAACTCATGGCCCTGGACATGGTTGAGGGCACATCCGACCTCACCGGCGGCGGTGTCATCTTGCCGGAAACTCTGGCACAGGAGAAGGGGATCGGCGTCGGCGACACCGTCGAGGTCGCAGCACCAGGCGTGCCTGTTCCACCGGCAACGGTTGAAGTGAAGGGGCTATTCGGCGAGTCCAACTTCCTTGAGACCTGGGTGGTCGCTGAAGAAACTGCAGCCGAGCTGTTGCCGGAAGAGACACTCAACGTCCTCATGGTCGGCGCCAACGGCGACGGCAGTGTCGACGAGGACACCTTGCGTGCGAACCTCGAGAAGGCGGTCAAGGAAGACATCGTCGTGCAAGTCCGCTCGCCCGAGGAGGTCGGCGGTGAGGCCAAGCAGATGATCAACCAGATGCTCTACATCCTCTACGCGCTGCTGTCGCTCGCGGTGGTGATTGCGATCTTGGGCATCATCAACACCCTCACGTTGTCGGTGATCGAACGACGGCAAGAGATCGGCATGCTCCGGGCCGTCGGAACGCAAAGGCGTCAAGTGCGCATCATGATCATTCTCGAATCGGTGCAGATCGCGGTCTTCGGCGCCATCGTGGGCATCATCACAGGCCTCGCGCTGGGCTGGGCATTCCTCACCGTGCTCGCAGATCAAGGCCTGGAGAACATCGCCTACCCGTGGACGATGCTCGCTATTATGCTGGCCGGCTCCGTCGTTGTCGGTGTGGTGGCGGCGTTGTGGCCGGCGCAGCGGGCGGCGAAAACACCGCCGCTCGACGCCATCGCCGAGTAGCCGGCCAGGATCAGGCGGTCACTCAGTCACACAGTCACATAAACGCCCGCGATGCCCACAGTGTGCCGAACCACGCCGCAATGATTCCGCCGGCTGCGGTGGCTAAAACGTAGCTGGTCAACTGGCCCCATTCTTTGTTCTTGATCATCGTGCCGCCTTCTTTGGCCAGCATCGACAGCGTGGACAGCGCGCCGCCGAACCCGGCGCCCAGGAAGGCGGGCCACATTCCCGGCATGAGGGTGGAGAACCCGAAAACGGCCGATCCGACGATGTTCGCCGCCCACGTTCCCACGTGGGTGCCGGGCACCAGCGACAGTGCCCACCGCGCAATGCCGCCTAAGAATGCACCCGCACCGACCGCGATGAAAAGGATGAACACGACCTCCAGGGCCGCTTCTGTGCCCAGCGCCTCCCGGAGTCCAACGCCGACAAGGCCGTCCGGCCCGACATTTCCGGGGATCATGCGGTGGCTCCTGCGCGGTTGCGCAAAGCGTCGCCCAGCAGCCATGCGACGATGGCGACTGCCAGCGTGCCGAGCATATACACCGCTGCGAATAGTGCGCTGGACTGCATGGATGCGAGGGATACGGCTGCGAACGTCGTAAAGCCGCCGAGGAAGCCTTTGCCCCAGAACTCCGGCGGATCGAGCAAGCCCATGAGGAAACAGCCGAGGAAGTTGATTCCCAGCGTCACCAGCAGTTCCGCAGGCGGGTGCGACGCCATAAGCGGCGTGAGAGCGAAACGCACCAGCGCGCCGAACGACGCCCCGAAGCCGACAACGAGTCCTTCTCTAACCACGCGGTTCACGCTAGCGGATTCTCGTGGCAATTTGTCAGCGGTGCAGGAAAGATGGGATGTGTAACCGCCGGAGACACACCAGGACTTCAAGGAGCACCCATGGCGCACGAACGAGCAGGTCAAACAGCACGCCCCGACGATCTCATCGACATAGCGGAGGTAGTCACCGCCTACTACACCCGCGACATCGACCCGCAGAACCCGGACCAACAGGTGGCGTTCGGCACATCCGGCCACCGCGGCTCCAGCTTGGACAACGCATTCAACCAGCAGCACATTTGGGCCACGACGCAGGCGATCGTCGACTACCGCCGCGCCAACAACATCGGTGGTCCGGTCTACATCGGCCGGGACACGCACGCGCTGTCGGAGCCGGCGATGGTTTCCGCACTCGAGGTGCTCTTCGCCAACGATGTCGCAGTGCTTGTCGACGATGCTGGCCGCTACACCCCGACCCCCGCCGTCTCCCACGCGATTCTCGCGCACAACGCCACGCTGTCCGGTGGTGTGACCGGCACGGATCCGCAGCGCGCAGACGGCATCGTGATCACTCCGTCTCACAACCCGCCGCGTGACGGCGGCTTCAAGTACAACCCGCCATCCGGCGGCCCGGCGGACACTGACGCGACGGACTGGATCGTTTCGCGGGCTAACGAGTATCTGACGAATGATCTGGAGGGGGTGCGCAAGACGTCGACAAGCGGTGTGCTCGATGAGCGCGCCGGCAAGCACCCGTTCATGGCGAACTACGTTGCTGACCTGCCGAATGTCGTGGATATTGAGGCGATTCGCAGCTCCGGGCTGCATATTGGAGCGGACCCGATGGGCGGCGCTAGCGTCGATTACTGGGGTGCCATTGCGGAGGCGCATGGGCTCAATCTCGACGTGGTCAATCCGCATGTGGATGCCACGTGGCGGTTCATGACGCTTGACACCGACGGCAAGATCCGCATGGACTGCTCGTCGCCGAACTCGATGGCGAGCTTGGTGGCGAACCGCGACAAGTACGACATCGCGACCGGCAATGACGCGGACGCGGACCGCCACGGCATCGTCACACCGGACGCGGGGCTGATGAACCCGAACCACTACCTGGCTGTCGCCATCGAGTACCTGTTTTCACACCGCGACGGCTGGGGCGCGGACACAGCGGTGGGCAAGACGCTGGTGTCGTCGTCGATGATCGACCGCGTTGTCGCCTCGCTCGGACGTGAGCTCGTCGAGGTCCCTGTCGGCTTCAAGTGGTTCGTGCCCGGGCTTATCGACGGCTCCGTCGGCTTCGGCGGTGAAGAATCCGCCGGCGCATCCTTCCTGCGCAAGGACGGTACGGTGTGGTCGACCGACAAGGACGGGTTGATCATGGACCTGCTTGCTGCGGAGATCACCGCAGTGACCAGCAAGACCCCGTCAGTCCGCTACCGCGAACTGACAGAACAGTTTGGGGACCCCGTCTACGCCCGCACCGACGCTGAAGCCAACCGCGAGCAGAAGGCCACGCTGAAGAAGCTGTCCCCGGAACAGGTCTCCGCCGACACCCTCGCCGGCGAGGACATCACTGCGAAGCTGACCGAGGCCCCCGGCAACGGCGCTGCCATTGGCGGCCTCAAGGTCACCACCGACAGCGCCTGGTTCGCCGCCCGCCCGTCCGGCACCGAGGACAAGTACAAGATCTACGCCGAGTCCTTCAAGGGCGCGGAGCACCTCGAGCAGGTCCAGCAGGAAGCGCAGGACGTGGTCTCCGCAGTGCTCGGGGAGTAGCGGTTATCAATGGTGGCGAACTCGACCTACAGCCCAGAATCCACGGTTAATTCAGTGACTTCGCCAGTACGGAACCTCGCAGTGGAGACCCGGTAGGGCAGCAGGTCCCATGCGGGGCGCGACTGCGTCTTGATCAGGTTTATTGACTTTAGTGGGCTTTATCTAATCCAGAAAAAGCTCACTAAACATCATAAAATGGTGTCATGGATCCGATTGACAATCCGTACACTCCCAATGCAGGGGCCCGGCCACCCTTGATGGCAGGGCGCGGCGACCTGCTCTCTAACTTCGATGTTCTGCTAGCTCGCCTGTCAAAAGGTAGGGCAGAGCAATCTATGATCATCACCGGGTTGCGTGGCGTAGGCAAAACTGTCCTGCTTGGAGAATTTCGGAGGAAAGCAGAAAAGGCCGGGTGGGTCACAATAGAGATTGAGGCCTCGAAGCATGATGACACTCATTTTCGTAGTGAGATCTACCACAAGGTCCGCCCAGCCATTCTGGAAATTTCACCCAAGAAGAAGTGGGGGCGACGCGCCAGGCGCGCTGCAGGCGTCATTAAATCATTCGGGTTGACTGTTGACCCATCAGGGAACTTGACTGCATCCTTCGATGTGGATCCGGAGGAAGGTGTCGCTGACACTTCAATCCTTTCTTATGACTTAACCGATCTGTTTGTCAGCTTGGGGGAAGCAGCTTCAGAGCACGACACGGGGGTGGTGTTGCTCATTGATGAAGTTCAGTTCTTGCAAACAAGTCAGTTGGAAGCATTGATCGCAGCTCTGCATAAGACTGTCCAGTTGCAACTTCCGATCACAATGGTCGGTGCAGGTCTCCCTCAGATAGCTGAGCTAGCTGGAGATGCAAAATCATATGCCGAACGGCTGCTTAAATTTCCAGAGATTGGTCACTTAGATAGCGACGCTGCGAGAAGTGCTCTGAGCAGTCCCGCTGCGGAAGAGGGGGTCAGTTATACGGATGAAGCGCTCGACCTAGCAGAAGAAATTACCGGTGGTTACCCCTACTTCATTCAAGAGATTGGAGCTAGCATTTGGACGGTCGCGGAGAAGTCGCCGATCACATTTGAAGATGTAAGAGAAGCAGAGGATGGGTATTTAGCCAAGTTAGACAGCTCGTTTTTTCGAGTTCGCCTTGACCGTGCTACCCCGTTGCAGAGTGCGTATATGCGAGCAATGGCTGGCTTGGGTCCTGAGCCACAAAAAGCTTCCGAAGTAGCTGCAGCCATGGGGCGCGAGTCGCCTGAGATTAGCCCAACGCGTGCAGAACTCATTAACATGGGGCTGCTTTACACTCCGGATCACGGTTATGCTGCTTTTACCGTCCCGCACTTTGACAAATACATGCTAAGGGCAATCCCGGTCCTGGAAGTTCCGCCAAAACAAAGAAGAGGTAAGCGGAACGCTCAAGCGGACGAATCCTAGGAGCGGGTCGAACCATGGAACCCCATGAGCTAGAACGGCAGGTGGCACTTTCTCCACTGTGCACAGTGCGCTAGGGTCATTGGGGTGACGACTACGATGAACGCGCAGGTTGAAGATGACGTTTCCGTCGACAGCGTGGAAGCCGCCCAGCGCGACACCAAGCCCCTCGCCCTCGACATCGTGTCCGCGCTGGCCCGCTTCGGTCTGGCATTCATGTGGATCTATTCCGGGTCCACAAAAATCGGTGTCCCCATGGATGTGACCAAGTCGGTCGAGGCCTACGAGATCTTCACCCCGTACTGGTCTGAGCTCATCGCCCGCATCATCGGTCCTGCTGAGATCGCAGGTGGCCTGCTGCTTCTGCTGGGGATCAAGCTCAAGCCCGCCGGCTGGGTGTCCATCGGAGTGCTGGTGCTGTTCATCATCGGCGTGTGGTCCGCGTACACGCGGGGCCTGACCATTGACTGTGGCTGCTTTGCCCCGCAGGGTGACGACGGCGGCTCCGACCTGCTGCGCGTCATCTTCCGCGACGTCGTCTTCATCGCGGTGACGTTGTTCATGATCTACCGGCCGTTCAAGAAATTCGCCCTGTACCCCTAGCGCTATACTTTCCGTCTAGCTGTCCATCCGGCCCGCAATCCAAAAGGTGAAACCGTTGACTTCCAACAACCCGAAGAACACCCAGAAGAACTCTAAGTCCGGCTCCAGCAAGGCTGTGGTGAACCCGAACACCTCCGGAAGCAAGGGCTTTTGGCTGGCGCTCGGTGCGCTGGTCCTGATCGGTGCACTGGTCATCGGGTTGATCGTCTACAACGGCCGCGGTGCCCAGGCAGAGCGCATTGCGGAGAACACTGAGTCCGTCGAGGGAGTGGAGATGGACTTCTCCGACAACACCATCACCTTGAGCGGTGAAGGCAAAGAGGGCAAGGAAGTCCGTATCTTCGAGGACTTCTCCTGCTCTTACTGTGCTGAGCTGTCCACCAAGACTGATAAGGACATGCTGGAGAAGATCAAGGACGGCACCTACAAAGTCGAGCTCCACCCGATGGTGTTCCAGGATGGCGTCGGGGACTCCTACCAGCCCGGCCACTCGACGCGCGCTCTCGCGGCAACGCTGTCGCTCGCGGATCACGGTGATCTGACGGCCTACTGGAACCTGCGCAAGTTCCTGATGGAAAACCAGCAGCAAGCGTACAACCAGTACGACATGGATGGGCTCGCGGATCTCGCTCGCGACTACGGTGCCTCGAAGGCCGCCGTGGAGGACATCCGGGAGGGCAAGCACACAGAGATGGCGAAGCAAGTCAGCGAGGCGAACGAGACGTGGCTGGTTGACAACACCGGTGAGCTGTCGTCGCCACGCGTGCTTATCGACGGCAAAGAAGTCGACAGCGACAAACTCTTCAACTGGGTCAAGGAATACGACAAGTAAGACTTGCCCGCATCATCCCCGCCGTTCCCGTGGCGGGGATTTTCGCTGTTCTGCCGCTGTTCTGTGCCGTGAACAGTGATTTGGGGCGCGTGAGGTGGCGGGGTATAGTGATCGGAGTCGCGCGACAGGGCGCTCCGGAAACGGTGCAGGTCGAGTCGCATGAAGCGGGGCTATGGCGCAGCTGGTAGCGCACCACACTGGCAGTGTGGGGGTCACGGGTTCGAATCCCGTTAGCTCCACTGTCCTTCCGGATACTTTTGAAGTCGCTCTCGGCTTCACACGGGGCTATGGCGCAGCTGGTAGCGCACCACACTGGCAGTGTGGGGGTCACGGGTTCGAATCCCGTTAGCTCCACAACACGAACACAGAACTGCCCCGCTCGACGCTGAGGCAGTTCTTTTCTCTTTTCACACGACTGTTGTGAGGGCGGCGACGTATGCCGTTCACCTGCTGGGCCCTGTGCGCAGCGGTTTCATTCTCGCGCTGCACAATTCTTAGATTCTGGTAAGTTTTGCCGCGGATGATGACAGTTATTCTCAGGTCGGCATCCCCTTGATTCATTTTCTCCCCCCGATTTCACTGCTTTTCAAAGGAGTCGTCATGCGCTTGCTCCGCACGCCGTTGACCATTACCGCCCTTACGGGTGCCCTCGCACTCGGACTTACCAGTTGCTCAGAGCCAAGCGAGGATCCGAACGCCGGCATCGGCGCAGCTGGTGACAACACCGTCTTAACGATCTACACGTCCGAACCGGAGGAAAAGGTCGACGAAATCAATGCCGCGTTTGAGAAAGAGCACCCGGACATCCAGGTCGAGGTGTACCGCGCGGGAACTGGTGACTTGAAGGCACGCATCGAATCTGAACGTGAGTCCGGTCAGGTCGAAGCGGATTTGATGTGGGCGGCTGACGCGCCGACCTTCGAAGGTTTGAAGTCTGATGACTTGCTCGCTGAGCTCAAGGACGTGGACACCAGCGATGTCATGGAAGAGGCCGTTGATCCCGAGGGCTATTACGTGGGAACGCGCATCATTCCGACTGTCATTGCGTACAACACTGACGCGATCGAGGAAGCGGACGCGCCAGAGTCTTGGCAGGACCTAACGGACGAGAAATTCCGCGACAAGATCGTCCTTCCGGACCCGAGTGTGTCCGGTGCGGCTGCATTCAACGCCACTGTCTGGATGAATAATGAAGAACTCGGAGAATCCTGGGTTGAAGCCCTGGGAGAAAACAGCCCGATGATTGCCGCATCCAACGGCCCGACGTCCCAGGAGATCGCGGGCGGCGGCCAACCGGTCGGCATCGTCGTCGACTACCTGGTCCGCGACCTGGCTGATCAAGGCTCGCCGATCAAGGAGGTGTATGCGACGGAGGGGTCGCCGTACATCACGGAACCGATTGGCGTGTTCGCTGATTCGGAGCAGCAAGAAGCTGCAGAGAAGTACATTAACTTCCTGCTGTCTGAGGACGGGCAGAAGCTTGCAGTAGAGCAGAACTACCTGCCCGTCATCGGCGGGATTGACACTCCGGGTGACGCGCCCGGCCTGGACGGTATTGAGCTGATGGACACCGACCTGGAGACGCTGACGGGGGACCGGGAGCGCTCGGTTGAGGCCTTCGAAAAGGCCATGAAGTAGGGGCCGAACGTGCAGGCACAGCGTTCGCCGGGCCTCAACATTGCCCGAATTGGAATTTGGTTATTAGCTGCCGCGATTTTCATCGCCCCACTCGCGATGGTGGTGTCGCTCGCGCTCGGTGGAAACCAGTTTCCAACGCTTATTGAGCAAGGTCTGTGGACCGCCACGTGGAACTCGACGTACACCACGTTGTTGTCTTCGCTGGGTGCAGTCGTCGTCGGCAGCGCCGTTGCGATCTTGTTGGAGCGAACCGACGTAGCCGGATCTGGTGTGCTGCGTCTTTTCCTCTTGTCGCCGCTATTGGTGCCGCCTTTCGTCGGCGCGATTTCATGGCTGCAGTTGTTCGGTCAAAACCAAGGGCTCAATGCCGTCTTCGATAAGCCGATCTGGGATATCTACGGTGCAGACGGAATCATCTTTCTCATGACCTTGCACTCCTATCCGGTGGTGTATGTCATTGTCTCTGCCGCGTTGCGCTCGATCCCGGCGGACCTTGAACGCGCTGCTTTGGTGAGCGGAGCAGGCAACGCGACAGTTTTGCGCACGGTGACGATCCCGCTTCTTGGCCCTGCTTTGCTCAGTGCGTTCACCCTTACCGCCGTTTCGAACCTGGCTGACTTTGGAATCCCGTCCATCCTCGGCTCTCCGGTGCAGTATGAAACGTTGGCGACCATGGTCTACCGGTTCATGGAATCGGGGACGGTGAGCAATCCCCTGCAAGTGGTGTCAACCGTGGGAACGGTGCTCATGCTTCTCGGCATTGCCACGGTGGTCGCCGACTACTTGGTGTCGAAGAATGCTTCCACCACGTCAGGGAAAGGGTCGATGAAGCTTCCTCTGGGTAAAGCACGTTGGCCTGTCACGATCATCTCCTGGGTTCTGGCGCTGTCCATCACGCTTGGTCCGCTTTTGGGCTTGACTTACCGGGCGCTGTTGCCCGCCCCCGGTATTCCAATGACGCTGGACACCATTACACTCAGCAACTTTTCCAACACTTTGTCCAACCCGCGTGTGCAAGACGGTTTCCAGAACTCGCTGATACTCGCCGCGGGTGCGGCCCTGCTGTGTGCCCTTTTCGGCTGGAGCATTGGCCTGTTGGTGACGCGAACACGGGCGCGTTCCAACACCGCGTTGAGCCTGCTGACGTTGTTGCCCTCGGCCCTACCGGGTCTCATCATCGGTGTCGGCTGGGTCATTGTTGGCCGCTACACAGGGATCTACAACACCCGCTGGGTGATTCTTCTGGCCTACGTGTGCGCATTCACGGCTATGGTCCTGCAGGCGGTGCGTGCGCCGCTGGCGCAAACTCCGCGCGCAATGGAGGAAGCAGCGGAGATCTCGGGGGCTGGCCGGTTCCGCGCACTGTGGGACACCAGCGGCCGGATGGCACTGCCCGCGGTGGCATCGGGAGCGGTGCTTGTCGCAGTCACGGCAGTTCGCGAACTCACGGTGTCCGTTCTTTTGGTCGCCCCCGGCACCACCACTATCGGTGTCCAACTCTTCAACTTGCAGCAGTCCGGAAACTACAACCAAGCATCGGCGCTCGCGCTCATCTTCGCGGTCGTTGGCATCGCCGTTCTCGCCGTCACGGTGCGTAACCCCGATAAGGAGAATTAAGATGAGCGACATCGAGATTAGGGATCTGTCCGTCGTCTTCCCGGACGGGACCGAGGGGTTGAAAGACATCACCCTTGACATTTCCAGTGGCGAATTCGTCGCGCTCGTGGGGCCGTCGGGGTCCGGAAAAACCACCTTGTTGCGGACGATTGCCGGTTTCATCGCGCCGTCGTCAGGCGAGATCCTGATTGATGGAAACGACCAATCCGCAACGCCACCTGCGCAACGCAACATGGGGATGGTCTTCCAGCAGCATGCCGTGTGGCCGCACATGAGTGTTGCCGACAATGTCGCTTACCCGCTGCACCGCGCGGGTGCGGCGGGATCGGAGATCAACAGCAAGGTTGAAGAAACTCTCGAGACTGTCGGGCTCGGCGGTTACGGCAAGCGCAAACCTGCGACCCTGTCTGGCGGCCAGCAACAACGCGTGGCGTTAGCCCGCGCGATCGTGTCCACACCGAAAGTGCTGCTTCTCGACGAAGCCCTCTCGGCCCTGGACGAACCCCTCCGTGACTCATTGCGCCGTGAGCTGGTGTCGCTGACGAAGGGGTCGGCCCTGACATCGGTGCATGTCACGCACGACCGGAAGGAAGCGCTGGCCATCGCGGACCGGATCGCGGTCTTGCGGGACGGCAAGCTGGAACAGTTCGGCACCCCGATGTCGATCGTGTCCCGCCCGGCTACTGCCTGGGTGGCGTCGTTCATCGCCGATGCGACACTGTTGGACGGTGTGGTTGCTGGCGGACGCGTCACCGTCGATAAGCCGTCGTTGTCGTGGCCCGTCGACAACGTCACAGTTGTATCGGACGACGGTGAGGCATCGGATAACCAGCGTCTCCTCCAGGACGGTCAACAGGTCACTGTGGCGGTGCTGCCGGAAGCTGTTTCCATTGATTCGTCATCCTCGGGTACTGAAGCAACTGCTACCGTGACGTCCGCTTTGTTCGAGGTCAGTGGGTTCTCCGTGACCGTCGACTTGGACGGGACAGAGTTCCGTGCGTGGACATCCACCAGCTCTGCGCCCGAGGTGGATGATCAAGTGCAAGTGGAGATCCGTCAACCGCTGGTTTACCTGGCTGCACCAGCGGAAGCCTAAACTGGGTTCATGACATCCTCGATCGTAGCTGGCCAAACGGTGGAAACACCGCTGGGGCAGCTGGGGTTAGAGGCGACCTCACGCGGGCTGGTGCGCGTGGTTTTCGGGGCTGTGCCCGGCGAAAGCAATGCCGTCACACGCCAGACAGCAGCCGAGATCGAGCAGTACTTTGCCGGTGAACGTCGAGAGTTCACCGTGCCGCTCGACCGCTCCGGCGATGGGTTCCGCGCACAGGCACAGGCCGCACTGAGCGACATTGCATACGGCAGCACGGAAACATACAGCGAGCTCGCGGCGCGCATCGGCAATCCGCGGGCGGTGCGGGCAGTCGGTTCGGCGTGCGCGACGAACCCACTGCCGATCGTCGTGCCGTGCCACCGCGTATTGCGTAGCGACGGATCACTCGGCGGCTACGCCGGCGGACTCGAGATGAAGCAGTACTTGCTGGATCTAGAGCAGAGAAACGCCGCGTGCAGCTAGCGTGGAGGCATGACTGCTCCCCAGACATTCACTAAAATCGGAACTGGACCCCGCGCCGCTGAAGCTGAAGCGGCTTATTTGCGCTGGCTGCGGGAAGGGTCGAACGCTGTCGTTGAGGTTTACAGCGTCGACGCGGAGGCGAACACGCTGACCATCGAGGAGGTCGCGTCCGCCCGGCCAACGCGTGAGGCTGCGCGCCGCGCCGGGGAAGAGCTCGCCGCGATCCACGCCATGGGTGCAGACGCCTTCGGTGCGCCCGCAGACGGTTGGGACGGGCCGAACTACATCGGCCGCGCCCGCCAGGAATGCACCCCGACACAGCGGTGGGCGCAGTTCTACACGGAGCAGCGTGTTGTGCCGTTTGCGGTGAAAGCGCACGCTGGCGGGACGTTGAGCGTGGACGGGCTGGAGACGGTACAGCGCGCGTGTGAGGCGCTTCTAGCGGAGGATGAAGACGCACCCCTGGCTCGTATCCACGGCGACTTGTGGGCAGGCAACCTGTTGTTCTCACCGGACGGGCCGCGGTTCATCGACCCGGCAGCGCACGGCGGACACCCACTGACAGACATTGCGATGCTCGAGCTCTTTAGCGCGCCGTACGTTAGCGAGATCGCATCGGGCTACCTCGCCGCCGGCGGCGACCTCGGCCGCGACTGGGAGGCTCGCATCCCGATCCACCAGCTTCACCCGCTCGCGGTGCACTGTTACACGCACGGTGCAAGTTACGCCCGTCCGCTTATCGACGCCGCCGAGCGCACCCTCGACCTCACCCGTTAGGGGATTGAACTACTGGTTGTAGCTGCTAGAATCGCGATGTAATACACGTACTACAAACGAGGGTTTGCACCATGGGCGAGGTTGAACGCAAGCTCCAAGAGCTTCTCGCAGAACACCACCGTTCCCACACGGTGTCTATGCGTGAGTTGAACCAGCAAACACGCAGGGTGATCGATCGTGTGCAATCGGAGGGGGTTGCTTTGACCATCACAGACCGCAGCAAGCCGGTTGCGGAAATCCGGCCACTGAGCCAGCGAACCGGAATTGACCGGTTAGAGGACCTCGGACTGATCATGCAGAGGGGCGTACCCATGGAGATCAACTGGGAGCCCATTGAGGGAACCGGTTATTCGCTTGAGCAATTCCTCGAAGACCGCAAGGACAACCGCATTGACGCGGCGCAGAGCAGTGAGTACTCGGATAAGACTGGTGCCGAATAGTGAATTCGAGTGGCGCGGTTTACGTAGACACGTCAGCGCTCATTCCGCTCGCCGTCTCCGAAGTGCATAGTGCGTGGGCGAAGCAAGTGCTCGACGATAAAGATCTCGTCAGTTCTGTGATCGCAAAAGTCGAGCTCGCCCGTGTTCCCAAGAGAACGGAAGAGTTTGGCGCACAGATCCTCGGCCTTGCGGCGAAACTGAATCTCGTCGGTTTGAATAGCGAGGTCGTGGAATTTGCAGGGGCGATACCTGGTTTCCTGAAGGCGCTCGACGCTATTCATCTGGGGACCTGGCTTCTATTGCGTTCTCGTGAGTTCCACTGTGATTTCGTCACGGCAGATCGACAGTTAGCGCGTGCAGCCACGACTGTCGGTGCAACGGTCATCCATCCGTTTGGAAGCGAACTCTAGGTTCTCGGGGCGGGGGCATCAACGCCACCACGTGTCGGCGGGACCAGGCGGAAGGTGGCGCTTGTGCTGGCCGACGGCCCACAGGTGCTCGAGACGCCGCGCTGCATCGTCGGGAACTGGCTTCCCTTCGAGGTAGTCATCAATGTGGGGGTAGGTGATGCCGAGTGCTTCTTCGTCGGGAAGCGCAGGACGATCGTCCTCGAGGTCGGCGGTGGGAACCTTCTCGTAGAGGCGCTTGTCGGCGCCGAGATGCTGGAGAAGCTGGGCACCTTGGCGCTTGTTCAACCCGGCAAGGGGCACGAGGTCGGCTGCACCGTCGCCGAATTTGGTGAAGAAACCGGTAACGTTCTCCGCCGCGTGGTCGGTGCCCACGACGAGGAGGCCGAGCTCGCCGGCGATCGCGTACTGGGCAATCATGCGCATGCGGGCTTTGACGTTGCCCTTGTTGAAGTCAGTGAGCTCGGCCCCGTCGAGTGCGGCGGCTACTGCGCCTCCCATTGCTGTCGTGGCCGGTTCGATGTCGACGGTGACACGGCGGTCAGGTTGGATGAAGTCCAACGCGAGCTGCGCGTCATCCTCATCGGACTGCACGCCGTGGGGGAGACGGACGGCGACGAACTGACACTCACGGGAGGGATCGTTGGCACGGACCTTTTCCACGGCGAGCTGCGCGAGCCGGCCGGCGAGGGTGGAGTCCTGCCCGCCGGAGATCCCCAGCACGTAGCCGCGGGCACCAGTCACGGCGAGGTAATCGGCGAGGAAATCGACGCGGGCGGCGACTTCCTCCGCTGGATCGATAAAGGGCTTCACAGCCAGCGCGTTCACTATCTCTAGCTGCGTGTTCCGGTCGGAGTCTGACATGACAGCCATGGTAGCCGGGTGCACTATGTGGGGCATGACATCTACTGGGGCTGCGTCTAAAAAGGGTTCGACAGCATCGGCGCAGCAGCGCAACTACGTCCGCACGGTCGCCGCGATCGCGGCGTTCGGCGGGCTTCTTTTCGGTTATGACACCGGCGTGATGAGTGGCGCCTTGCTGTTCATTACGCCCGAGTTCGGCATGTCTCCGTCACAGGAGGGCATGGTCACGGCGATGTTACTCGTCGGCGCGGCACTCGGTGCTATCAGCGGCGGCGCGGTGGCGGACAAGCTGGGCCGCCGTGTGACGCTCCTCCTGGGCGGGGTGCTTTTCGTCGCCGGATCGGTGTGGTGTGCGCTGGCAACGTCGCCGGAAATGCTCGGCGCGGCTAGGACGTTTTTGGGCGTTGCGGTGGGTGCAGTGTCCATCGTGACGCCGATGTACATCTCGGAGATGGTGCCGGCGGCGGTGCGTGGTCGGCTCGTGTCGCTTAACACACTGATGATTGTGGTGGGGCAGTTGCTCGCGTACGTGGTCAACTCGCTGCTAGCACCGACAGGCAGCTGGCAGCTCATGTTGGGGGCAGCAGCGGTTCCGGGGGCGGTGTTGGCTGTGGGCATGTGGTTTTTGCCGGACACCCCAGTGTGGCTATCACGGCATGGACGTATCGAGGAAGCCCGCGCCGTGGCCTCCCGAACCGGCATCGACACGCAGGAGCTCGCGAAAGCGACACGCGAGGACGCGCAGGTGCGGGCAGCCCAGCAGGGCCAGTGGCGCACCTTGGCGGGCTCGCGGTGGATGCGCATGACGGTGCTCGTAGCTGCGCTGCTCGGTGTCACGCAGCAGATCTCCGGTGTCAACGCCATCGTCTACTTCGCGCCGACGATGATGAGCAACGTCGGAGTGTCCACGCAGAATTCCGTGTACACCTCGATGGTGATCGGTGCGGTGTCGGTGGTGGCTTGCTACCTCGGGCTGCAGCTGGTGGACCGGATCGGCCGGAAGCGGCTGCTGCTCGGTGGGCTGACGCTGAACGTGATTTTCCTGCTGCTGTTGGCGGCGGTGTACCGGGCGGCGGAGGCGAATACGTCGCTAGCTATGCTCGCGCTGGCGTTCATGGCGTTGTTCATTGCTTCCCAGCAAGCTGCGGTGTCACCGACGACGTGGCTGCTCATCTCTGAGCTGGTGCCTCCGCAGATCCGCGGCGTGGGCATGGGGGTCGCGGGCCTGGCGCTGTGGGTGGCGAACTGGGCGGTGGCGCAGTTCTTCTTGCCGCTTGTGGACGCACTGGGGGCGACGGCGACGTTCGTTATGTTCGCACTGTGCGGTCTTTTTGCCGCCGGCTTTGTCAAAGCGATGGTTCCAGAGACCGCGGGGCGCACGCTAGGTAGCGTGGCTGGGGAGATGAAGCAGCGTTTTGGCGGTTAAGGGGCTGCTCGGGTAACATCGTCCCCCGTTGTGCGGTAGCGCCTGTTCGGCGCGCCGTGAAGATGGAAGGCACTCTCGCAGAGCCCCACGTGTCAGCAGAATCAAGATAGAAAGGAGCGCCCGATGAAGGTCCGCAAGTCGCTTCGGTCGCTGAAGAACAAGCCGGGCGCCCAGGTTGTGCGCCGCCACGGCAAGGTGTACGTGATCAACAAGAAGGACCCGCGTTTCAAAGCTCGCCAGGGCTAAGCGGTTCTTAAGCGTCAGCGCCCCCGTTATGCGTGCGGAAGCACGACGGGGGCGTTTCCTATTTCCAGGGAATGTGAATTAGGTCACTTTTCGCAGAAAATTTCACGCGTGTAAGCCATTTTGGCTGAATAAAAGATTCCGGGGTAACTACATGTAGGTGATTTAGTCACCCTATCCTGCGAATACCATGAGTGTAACTACTATATGTAGTAGTGGTTGCTTGTTCTTCCTACAACGTATAGTGTCTCAAAGTGTTCGCTCCCGGGATGCGAACAGGTGGCTGTTCCCCGGAGGCCAACAGGCCGACAGTGCCACGTTCAAAGCCGTGTAATCAGAGCAGTTTCCCGAGCAGAAAAGAGTCGTTCCCGCCATGTCCATCACCCTCTACACCAAGCCCGCATGCGTGCAGTGCAACGCGACCAAGAAGGCCCTCGACCGCGCAGGTCTGGACTACACCACTGTGGATATCTCCCTGGATGATTCCGCCCGCGACTACGTGATGGCGCTGGGCTACCTGCAGGCCCCGGTCGTGGAGGCCGGCGGTGACCACTGGTCCGGCTTCCGCCCGGACCGCATCCGCACCCTGGCTGAGGCCGCTGCTTAAGTTCGATTCCCGCTGTCCGTTAAGCCGTCACCTGCTGGCGGCTTAATGTCTGCCCGAGGATAGGTGAGATGCGCATGCTGGTGGTTTATTTCTCCTCCACAACGGAGAATACGCACCGGTTTGTCGGCAAGGTTGGTTTGCCGGCGGCGCGCATTCCGCTGCGCCGCACCGAGCAGCCGCTGACGGTGGACAAGCCCTATGTGCTGGTTGTGCCGACGTATGGGGGAGGGGCGTCGTTAAGCGAAAAGAACTCGCGCCCCGTCCCGCCGCAAGTTGTCCGCTTCCTCAATGACCCCCACAATCGCGCACTGCTGCGCGGAGTGATCGCGGGAGGAAACTCGAACTTCGGCCCCGACTTCGGGCGCGCGGGCGAGGTGATCTCCGCAAAAACGGGCGTGCCGTACCTGTACCGCTTCGAAATGATGGGCACGGAATACGACGTCACGCACGTGCGTAACTCGCTTATCGCCCACCGCACCCGGCTCGGGTTGGACCCACTAACTGACGCGGAAACAGATAGGCTCGACGAGCACGTGCAGACCCGCGTGGACGACAGTGCTCGAAGGCTGGCGCAGCTGCGAGAACGCTACCAAACGGTGTGAACCACAAGACTTCATAACTTCATAGCTGTACCTCCCAATAAACGCTCCCTGAACTCCCGCACAAGAAAGGCCCGACTACAGTGACCGCCACAACGGGAAAGACCGTCGCAGAGCCCGTCGACACGGCAGAACAGCTTGACTACCACGCCCTCAACGCGCTGCTGAACCTGTATGACGAGAACGGCCACATCCAGTTCGACAAAGACCGCGAGGCCGCTAACCAGTTCTTCCTCCAGCACGTCAACCAGAACACCGTCTACTTCCACGACCTGGAAGAGAAGATGAACTACCTGGTGGAGAACAAGTACTACGAGCCGGAAGTCATCCAGGCGTACGACTGGGACTTTGTGAAGTCCACGTTCAAGCGGGCGTACAGCTTCAAGTTCCGTTTTCAGTCCTTCTTGGGTGCGTACAAGTACTACACCTCCTACACGCTGAAGACGTTTGACGGCCGCCGCTACCTGGAGCGTTTCGAGGACCGCGTGGCCATGACTGCACTGTTCCTCGCCGACGGCAACGAGGAAATCGCCTCCGCGCTGGTCGACGAGATCATGACCGGCCGGTTCCAGCCCGCCACCCCGACTTTCCTCAACGCGGGCAAGGCGCAGCGCGGTGAGCTGGTGTCGTGCTTCCTGCTGCGCATCGAGGACAACATGGAGTCCATTGGGCGTGCCATCAACTCCTCGCTGCAGCTATCGAAGCGCGGCGGCGGTGTGGCGCTGCTGTTGAGCAACATCCGCGAGTCGGGTGCCCCGATCAAGCACATTGAGAACCAGTCTTCCGGTGTCATCCCCGTGATGAAGCTGCTGGAAGACTCCTTCTCCTACGCCAACCAGCTCGGCGCCCGCCAAGGCGCCGGCGCGGTGTACTTGAACGCGCACCACCCGGACATCCTGCGCTTTTTGGACACCAAGCGCGAGAACGCGGATGAGAAGATCCGTATCAAGACCCTCTCGCTCGGCGTGGTCATCCCGGACATCACCTTCGAGCTGGCCAAGCGCAACGACGACATGTACTTGTTCTCCCCGTACGACGTCGAGCGCGTCTACGGCGTGCCCTTCGCCGACATCTCGGTCACGGAGAAGTACGACGAAATGGTGGAGGACCCGCGCATCCGCAAAACGAAGATCAAGGCGCGCCAGTTCTTCCAAACCATCGCCGAGATTCAGTTCGAGTCCGGCTACCCCTACATCCTCTTCGAGGACCACGCGAACCGCGCGAACCCAGTGAAGACCGGCCGCATCAACATGTCTAACCTGTGCTCGGAGATTCTGCAGGTCAACTCGGCGTCCGTGCTCAATGAGGACTTGACGTACGACACGATCGGCCACGACATCTCCTGCAACTTGGGCTCGCTCAACATCGCGATGGCGATGGATTCGGACAACTTCTCCCGCACTGTCGAGACCGCCATTCGCGGCCTGACTGCTGTTGCCGACAAGACCTCGATCGACTCGGTGCCGAGCGTGCGCGAGGGCAACGATGCCTCCCACGCCATCGGCCTAGGCCAGATGAACCTGCACGGCTACCTCGGCCGCGAGCACATCGAGTACGGCTCCGAGGAAGGCCTGGACTTCACCAACGCCTACTTCGCCACGATCATGTACGAGTGCATCAAGGCCTCCCACAAGATCGCCGTGGAGAAGGGCCAGCGCTTCGCGGGCTTCGAGGACTCCGAGTACGCCAGCGGCGAGTTCTTCGACCGCTACAACCCGGCCGACTTCCAGCCGAGGACGCAGCGCGTGAAAGAGCTTTTCGACGGCTCTTCCGCCCAGCCCCCGAGCGCCGAGGAGTGGGAGCAGCTGAAGCAGGACGTCGCCCGCGACGGCATTTACAACCGCTACCTGCAGGCGGTGCCGCCGACCGGATCGATCTCCTACATCAACAACTCGACCTCGTCGATCCACCCGATCGCCTCCAAGATCGAGATCCGCAAGGAAGGCAAGATCGGCCGCGTCTACTACCCGGCGCCGCACATGGACAACGAGAATGCCGAGTACTTCAAGGACGCGTACGAGATCGGTTTCGAGAAGATCATCGACACTTACGCCGAAGCCACGAAGTACGTAGACCAGGGTTTGTCGCTGACGCTGTTCTTCAAGGACACCGTGACCACCCGCGACATTAACCGCGCCCAGATCTACGCGTGGCGCAAGGGCATCAAGACCCTCTACTACATCCGCCTGCGCCAAATGGCGCTGGAAGGCACCGAAGTCGAGGGCTGCGTGTCCTGCATGCTGTAGTTCTCCCGCAGCAGTGACCACCCCGAGAGCTGGAACCGTCGCGTTTCGTCTCGGGGTTTGTTCTTTTTCCGGGTGGATTGGGTGCGTCGTCAAGCAAATGGGCGCAACCCTCTAGGATGGGTGCCATGACCCACGAGGAGACCCACGATTACGACGCGTACGTCGAATCCCACCCGGCGCCTTTGAAGGCCGTGAACTGGAACAGCATCCCTGACGACAAAGACCAAGAGGTGTGGGACCGCCTCACCGGCAACTTCTGGCTGCCGGAAAAGATCCCGGTGTCCAACGACATTCCCAGCTGGAACACGCTCAACGACGCAGAGCAGCTGTCCACCATGCGCGTGTTTGCCAACCTGACGCTGCTGGACACGATCCAGGGCACCGTCGGCGCGGTCTCCCTCATCCCGGACGCGAAGACCCCGCATGAGGAAGCGGTGTACACCAACATTGCGTTCATGGAGTCCGTCCACGCGAAGAGCTACTCGAACATCTACATGACGCTCGCCGCAACCCCGCAGATCAACGACGCTTTCCGCTGGACCGAAGAAAACGCCGAAGTGCAGCGCAAAGCCAAGATCATCCAGAGCTACTACTGCGGCGACGACCCGCTGAAGCGCAAGATCGCCTCGGTGATGCTGGAGTCCTTCCTTTTCTACTCCGGCTTCTACCTGCCGCTGAACTGGTCGGTGCACTCCAAGCTGACCAACACCGCCGACATCATCCGTTTGATCATCCGCGACGAAGCGGTGCACGGTTACTACATCGGTTACAAGTACCAGGTCGGCCTGCGCGAGGAATCCCAGCAGCGCCAGGACGAGCTCAAGGAGCACGCCTTCGACTTGCTCTACGACCTCTACGACAACGAGATTCAATACACCGAGGACATCTACGATCCGCTCGGCTGGACTGAAGACGTGAAGCGCTTCCTGCGCTACAACGCCAACAAGGCGCTGAACAACCTGGGATACGAGGGTCTCTTCCCGGTCGACGAGACTCGCGTGTCCCCGGCAATCCTCGCGTCGCTCGCCCCGAACGCCGACGAGAACCACGACTTCTTCTCCGGCTCCGGCTCCTCCTACGTCATCGGCAAAGCCGAGGACACCCAGGACGACGACTGGGATTTCTAGCCGCACTGATCCGTGGGACCCGTGCCCCGGCTGGCCCGTTCCCTGGGCCCGGCCGGGGCATTCTTTGGCTCAACCTAATACGGGGTCAAACCGCCCCCGTTCTGGGTTGAAATCCGGGCGCTGCGGGGCTCGCAGGGGCCGGCGGCCAAGTCGCTCCCGCCCAGTTCAGCGCTGTGAGCTGGGGCGGTGGTTGCGCCCGAAATGAGCAGCGTGACCACGCTGCCTGCCATCTGGATTTTCGCTGGACCGCTGGTTATGATGAAGCGGTATTGGCCGCGTCCTATCCATGCCCTCCGAAATGCGATTTTCGGGGCATTGGAGGGGGCGCCCCCGGGAAATCCCACTGGGGGTATAGCGGCTGAGGTTAATTCAGGAGGATACGTATGACTGCTGTGGCACCACGGCTCGACGCTGACGTCGTCGAAGCTGCACCGGCACGGCCGGAACCGACCGGCAAGGCCCGCAAAGGCACCCGCCTTTGGGACCTGATGACCACCACGGACCACAAACAGCTGGGCATTTTCTACATCATCACAGCGTTTATTTGGTTCTTCGTCGGTGGCCTTATGGCCCTGCTGATCCGCGCGGAGCTTTTCTCCCCGGGTCTGCAGTTCCTTTCCAACGAGCAGTTCAACCAGCTGTTCACCCTGCACGGCACCGTGATGCTTCTGGCGTTCGGTACCCCGATCGTGTGGGGCTTCGCCAACTTCGTTCTGCCGCTGCAGATCGGTGCCCCGGATGTCGCTTTCCCGCGCCTGAACGCGTTCGGTTTCTGGATCACCACCGCCGGTGTCATCGCCATGCTCGCAGGCTTCCTCACACCGGGCGGCGCAGCTGACTTCGGCTGGACCATGTACATGCCGCTGGCAGATGCCATCCACACCCCGGGTGTGGGCGCTGACCTGTGGATTCTCGGTGTCGGCGCAACCGGTATCGGTACCCTGGCTTCCGCCATCAACATGGTCACCACCGTGCTCACCCTGCGTGCCCCGGGCATGACCATGTTCCGCCTGCCGGTGTTCACTTGGACCATCTTTGTGGCCTCCATCCTGGCCCTGATGATCTTCCCGCTGCTGACCGCTGCAGCCCTTGGTGTCCTCTACGACCGCAAACTCGGCGGCCACATCTTCGACCCGGCCAACGGTGGCGCCATCCTGTGGCAGCACCTGTTCTGGTTCTTTGGCCACCCCGAGGTCTATGTCCTGGCACTGCCGTTCTTCGGCATCATCTCCGAGATCATCCCGGTGTTCTCCCGCAAGCCGGTCTTCGGTTACATTGGTCTGGTCTTCGCAACTCTGGCCATCGGTGGCCTGTCCATGGCTGTGTGGGCGCACCACATGTACGTCACCGGCGCGGTCCTGCTGCCGTTCTTCTCCTTCATGACCTTCCTGATCGCCGTGCCAACCGGTGTGAAGTTCTTCAACTGGGTGGGCACGATGTGGAACGGCCACCTGACCTTTGAAACCCCGATGCTGTGGGCCGTCGGCTTCCTGTTCGTCTTCCTCTTCGGTGGCCTGACCGGCATCATGCTGGCCTCCCCGCCGCTGGACTTCCAGCTGTCTGACACCTACTTCGTTGTCGCGCACTTCCACTACACCCTCTTCGGTACGGTCGTGTTCGCCTCCTGTGCAGGCATTTACTTCTGGTTCCCGAAGATGACCGGCCGCATGCTCGACGAGCGCTTGGGCAAGATTCACTTCTGGCTCGTCATGATCGGCTTCAACATGACCTTCCTGGTCCAGCACTGGCTGGGCAACATGGGCATGCCGCGCCGCTACGCCGACTACCTGGACTCCGACGGCTTCACCTTGCTGAACCAGATCTCCACGATCGGCTCCTTCATCCTGGGCATCGCCTTCCTGCCGTTCATCTGGAACGTGTACAAGTCCTGGCGCTACGGCGAGGTCGTCACTGTCGACGACCCGTGGGGCTACGGCAACTCCCTGGAGTGGGCAACCTCCTGCCCGCCTCCTGGACACAACTTCACCTCCCTGCCGCGTATCCGCTCCGAACGCCCCGCATTCGAGCTGCACTACCCGCACATGGTGGAGACTCTGCGCCGTGAGGCCCACACCGGCCACCACGACCCCCGCTCGGAGGCCACAGCCCCCGAGGAGAACGAGCACACTAGCTCTGACTCCCGCGAATCCGAGACCGCGGCAACGTCCTCCGCTTCTCAGCGCACCGGAACCGAGACGGTGACCAAGGTGCGCCCGGCAGAGGGCCGTTCCTCCGGCTCCACCGCGGTGACCGACTAAACGGTAGTCTCCTGAACTAACCGGCAGGCCCCGCTCCCGACATCGTGGAGCGGGGCCTGTTGCTGTACTTTCGAGTCCATGACGTATTCGGTGACCCTTCAACCCGGCCTCCAACACGCAGTGATCACGGTGACGGGGCCTGATCACCCCGGTGTGACGGCCGCATTCTTCGCGTTGCTGTCGCAGCACGGTGTGCAGCTTCTCGACGTTGAGCAAGCCCAGTTCCGTGGACGTCTCGCCCTTGCGGCTTTCGCAGGGGTCAACGCGAGCGGCGTTGCGGCTCTGCGGGAGGATTTGGATGCGGCTCCGGAGCTGGCTGCGCACTCCGTGATCATTGAGACGGATGAGGCTTCTCTTGCTCCGCAGCGGCGACGCTCCACCCATGCTGTGGTCGTGCTAGGAGATCCGGTGACGGCGGAGGCGGTCTCCGAGATCGGCCGCACCCTGGCTGATTTTGGAGCGAACATCGACCGGATCCGCGGCATCTCCGATTACCCAGTGACGGGTCTGGAGTTGTCGATTACCATTCCCGGGGCCGGTGACGAGGTCAGCCACACGGTGCGCCAGGCTTTGGCGGAGCTCACCACGGGCCTCGGTGTTGACATTGCGATCGAGCGTGCCGGTTTGGCGCGCCGCTCGAAGCGGTTGGTGTGCTTCGACTGCGATTCGACGCTGATCACGGGCGAGGTCATTGAGATGCTGGCGGCTCATGCCGGGCGCGAGGCGGAGGTCGCTGAAGTCACCGAGCGGGCAATGCGTGGGGAGTTGGACTTCGAGGAATCGCTGCGTGAGCGCGTCGCAACGCTCGCGGGCTTGGACGCATCGGTGCTTGACAGCGTTGCACGCGACATCGAACTCACCCCCGGTGCCCGCACAACGATCCGCACGTTGAAACAAATGGGGTATCGCACAGCTGTCGTCTCGGGCGGGTTCATCCAGGTGCTTGAGCCGATGGCGGCAGACCTTGACCTCGATTATGTGCGTGCGAACACGCTCGAGATTGTCGACGGCAAACTCACCGGCAACGTGATCGGCAAGGTTGTGGACCGTAGGGCGAAGGCAGAGTTCCTCGCCGAGTTCGCTGATGATTCGGGCCTGCGCTTGTCCCAGACGGTGGCGGTCGGGGACGGCGCGAACGACATTGATATGCTCACCGCCGCCGGCCTGGGCATCGCTTTCAACGCGAAACCAGCGCTGCGTGAGGTCGCGGACACGTCGGTGAACCACCCGTTCCTCGATTCGGTGCTGTACATCATGGGCGTGCCGCGCCATGAGATCGATACACTCAACGAGGAACAGGGGATCGACGGAAAAGTCGCGCTCGACTGATGCCCGAAGCACCCGACACCGCCGCAGATGTCGCTGCGGCACACCGTTTCTTGGCCACGAGTCTCGCCGACGACCGCCGCGGCGGCGAAGACCCGGACGATCCCGCTACTGTTCAGGCGATGCAGATTGCGCTGCACATTCCGAAGACGGATCCGCCGCAGCGTAATGATGTTCTCGTGGCCGCTGCCCAAGCCGCTGCAGCTGTGTGTCTCGATCCGCGCGCAGGGCAGGAGTCCGCCTGGCGCGACGCGCTGGCTCAGTGGTACGGCCACCGGATCCGCAAGATCGCGCGACGTGCCCGCGGCGCCGCGTGGGAGAACGTGCAGGCGTTGCCAGGGCGCACATTCGTGTCCGACGCGAGGGGTCCGGTCGCCGCAGCCCGCGCGTTCATTCCTTCGGCGGTCGGTGAGGTTCCGCACGCGATCGGCAAACTGCAGATCAAAGGCACCGACCTCCCGCACGATGACCGGCCGGCACCCAGTGTCGGAGAAATCGAGGCGTCGTCAGTCCCAGTGATTCTCGTCGACGACTCGCTTGCGATGACCGCCGGCAAAGCCGCTGCGCAAGTCGGCCACGGGTCGATGCTGCTCGCAGCGCACATGAGCGAAGAGTGGGCGGTGCGCTGGGCACTCGACGGCTTTCCCATTGCGGTCAGCGAGGTGCCGCGCGAGCTTATCGACGCCACTGCTGCCCACCCCGCTTCCGTCCCCGTCCGCGACAGCGGCTTCACCGAGGTCGCACCAGGGTCCGTGACCGTGGTCGCGCATCCGGGCGCCTACTCGGCTGGCTGAGCCACCAAGCGGCGCAGCGCGCCGCGCACTACCTCGGGGTCGGTCGTTTCCCAGAAGTCGGGAAGGGAGGCGCGGAGGAAGGAGCCGTAGCGCTTCGTCACTAAGCGGCTGTCCAGGACCGAGACGACGCCGCGGTCGGTGGTGCTGCGCAGCAACCGGCCAGCACCTTGGGCGAGCAGGAGTGCGGCGTGGGTGGCGGAGACATCCATGAAGCCGGAACGGCCGGCGGCGTCGGCGGCGCGGGAGCGGGCCTGCAGCAGCGGGTCATCGGGGCGGGGGAAGGGGATCCGGTCGATCATCACGTGGGACAGGGAGCGGCCGGGGACATCGACACCTTGCCACAAGCTCAAAGTGCCGAAGAGACACACGTTCTCCCCGGCGGCGAATTTGTTCACGAGCGCGCCGATGGTGTCGTCGCCCTGGACGAGAATCTCGAAGGGCAAGCGGGTCCGCAGAGCTTCGGCGGCTTCCTGCGCGGCACGGCGAGAGGAGAAGAGTCCCAGCGTTCGCCCGCCGGCGGCCGTGATGAGCTCGGCCATCTCGTCGAGGGTGCCTTCGCTGACGCCGTCGCGGCCGGGTGGCGGGAGGTGCCTCGCGGTGTAGAGAATCCCGGAGCGTCGCGGGTCAAACGGGGTGCCGGCGTCGAGGCTGTCCCAGGCGCCGTCCGGTAGTCCCCAGGCTGCGGCCATCGCGCCGAAGTTGCCGCCCACGGCGAGGGTGGCGGAGGTGAGCACGACCGTCTTTTCGCCGAAGAGGTTGTCGCGCAGCAAGGCAGCCACGGAGAGCGGCGCTACTGAGACGGAGGCGGACTCCGAGCTGGAGGAGGCGCTGCGGGCGAGCCAAACAACGTCGAAGTGCTTGGCGGGGTCGTCTTCGTCAAAGACGCTCAAGATGCGATCGAAAGAGGTGTACAGCTCGCCAAGGTGGTTGCGCAGGTTCTCTCGTTCGGCTGCGGTCTCCGGGTCCTTGGTTGCTTCGCCTTCCGGAGCGCGGGCGATGGCCTCTCCAGTGCGGCGGAGTTCACGCTGCACTGCGACGAAGGCGGCACGGGCGGGATCCGAAATCGTTTCCCAGCGGCCGGGGGATTCGGTGTCGAGGACGGCGGCAAAGTCGTCGATAAGCTCCTCGAGCGTGTCTTTGCGCTGATCCTCTCCCAGCTTCCCGGCGCGGCGGGCAGCTAGCCGCAGCGCGTGAGGGGAGATTTCGTTGGTGGCCACGGAGGTGACGCGGCCGTCGAGCTCATGGGCCTCGTCAATGATGACGGCGGAGTGCTCGGGCAGGATGGAGGCACCAGACAGCGCGTCGATAGCCAAAAGCGCATGGTTGGTCACCACGATGTCGGCCTCACCGGCGCGAACGCGGGCGGCTTCGGCAAAGCATTCGGCACCGTGCGGGCACCGTGTGGCACCTAAGCATTCGTTGGCGGTGACGGAGACATGCCGCCACGCCTTGTCGGGCACACCGGGTTCAAGGTCGTCGCGGTCACCGGTCTGCGTTTCTTCGGCCCATTCGTGGACGCGTTTGACGTGGCGGCCGAGCCAGGAGATGTCTTCTTCGTCGACCAGCGCTTCCTGGCCATCACCGGTGCCGTCCAAGACACCGATCTTGTTCAGGCACACATAGTTGGAGCGGCCCTTCAACATGGCGAACGTCGGGGTGCGCGGCAACAGCGGGTCAAGGGCTTTCACCAGGCGCGGCAGGTCGCGCTCGACAAGTTGGCGTTGCAGCGCGAGCGTTGCCGTGGAGACGATGACAGTTGTGTCGTTTGCTTGCGCGTGCCGGATCGCGGGGACCAAGTAGGCCAGGGATTTACCGGTGCCGGTGCTGGCTTGAACGGCAAGGTGGCGTTCACTGGCAAGTGCTTGAGCTACGGCCTCAGCCATAGCGATTTGCCCCGGGCGTTCAGTGCCGCCGAGGGATTCAACAGCGGCGTCGAGAAGCTCGCGAGCGGACAGTGACAACCGTTCCATCACTCTTCCGGGAATCCGACGAAGCGGGTGCCAATCGCCGGTTCATCGCGGGACAACGACAAACCTTCCCAGGGCAGCGTCTCGCGCTGTTTTGCCAGGTGGGTGCGGGTCGCTTCGAGGTCATCCAGGCCCTCGACGATCTCACCGTCGCGGATCAGCGGCACAACGAGCTCGCGGAAGTCGAGCGTCGTTGGGGTGCCCGGGTGCTGGTTGAACGGGTAAATGATCTCGTCGACTGCGACACCTGAGCCGCGGTACGTGCGCAGCGCGCCCTTCGCGCCACCTTTCATTTGCTTGCCGGAGCTGCGCTTAGCCACCGGCACACCGTCGACCTCGACGAGCTTGTACACCATTCCTGCCGTAGGAGCTCCGGAACCCGTGGCTACCGACGTGCCCACGCCGTAGCCGTCGACCGGGTCCGACCGCAGGCCGGCGATAGCGAATTCGTCCAAGTCGGAGGAGACGATGATCTTCGTGTTGTAGGCGCCGAGCTCGTCGAGCTGCGCCCTCACGCGGCGAGACATAATGCCCAGGTCCCCGGAGTCCAAGCGCACGCCGCCAAGCTCCGGGCCTGCGACCTCGACGGCGTTGGCCACGCCCTGGGTGATGTCGTAGGTGTCTACCAGCAAGGTCGTATCCACCCCGAGGGAGTCGATCTGTGCCTTAAAGGCTGCCTTTTCGTTCGGGGTGCCGTCGGGGTTGGTGTGCAGCAGCGTCCAGGCATGAGCGGCGGTGCCGGACGCGGGAATGCCGTAGCGTAGCGAGGCCTCCATGTTGGACGTCGAGCTAAACCCGGCGATATAGGCGGCGCGCGCTCCCGTCACTGCGGCCTGCTCGTTGGTGCGGCGTGATCCCATCTCCATGATCGGGCGGCCGTCGGCGGCGGTGACCATGCGTGAGGCCGCAGACGCGATCGCCGAGTCGGAGTTGAGGATGGACAGGATGACCGTCTCCAGGATGCAGCACTCCGCGAACGTTCCGCGCACGGTAAGGATGGGGGAGTAGGGGAAGTACAGCTCGCCCTCTTTGTAGCCGTCGATGTGACCGGTGAAGCGGTAGTTGCGCAGGTACTCACGGGTGTCCTCGCTGAGGAAGTCGGCGGTGGCTAGCTGGTCGTCGGTGAAGCGGAACTTCTCCACGGCTTCGATGAGGCGGCCGGTGCCGGCGACGACACCATAACGGCGCTCGTTGGGCAGCTTGCGGGCGAAGACTTCGAAAACGCATTGGCGGGAGTGGGTGCCGTCTTTCATGGATGCGTCGAGCATGGTCAGCTCGTACATGTCGGTGAGAAAGGCGGTTGACGGCTGTTCGTTCATGCAGTCAAGCCTAGTCTTTCCTCGTCTACGCACGCCGTGGACGGTGCCGTGGCGGTGGCCGAGTCAGCGTGGCGCGTACGCGCAGCGCAGTCTTTAGTACGCTTGGTGTTATGACTGGTGTCACCCTTGAGATTCGGCCGGATGTCCGGATGGGTTCCCCCATGGCCACACCCGATCTCGACGAGCAGATCGAGGTCAATGTTGACACGGCGGAGAACCTGCCGTGGATGTGCATTGTGTGGGATGACCCGGTGAACTTGCAGAGCTACGTCACCTACGTGTTCCAGACGGTGCTGGGTTACGGCCGCAAGCGCGCCCAGGAGCTGATGATGCAGGTGCACACCGAGGGCAAAGCCGTGGTGTCCTCCGGCGAGAAGGACAAAGTCGAAGGCGACGTGAAGAAGCTGCACACTGCGGGTCTGTGGGCCACGATGCAGCAAGCTGGTTAACGTTCCCCGCCCGGCCTGCGATGCGGCCGGGTTTGGAAAGGAGATGAAGGCATGCAGCCGTGGCGGCGCAAAAAGGGCCTGATGCGGGCCACACGCTTTAGCACTGTGTTTGAACCGATGGAGCGGGAAGTCATCGGGGATCTCACAGCTACAGTGTCGGAGGCGTTGATCCAGCGCGCGCAGTCCGCGCCCAAGGATGAGCTCGCCGAAATGATGGACATGCCGTCTGGCCACACCGAGGCACCGACCGACCCGTCGCTCGCCCGCCTGCTGCCGGATTTTGAGCGCGCCGGGGATGAAGAGTTCGACGGGGACAATTCCCTGTTGCGCAGCCTCCACGAAACGGACATCATCAAGGCGAAGCTGGCAAACTTGCAGGTGATCAACACTGCGCTTGGCCCCACAGGCGGCGTTGCAGTCAGCGTCGAGGAGCATGAGGCGCAGCAGGTCATCGCAGCGTTGAATGACATGCGGCTCTACGTCGCCGCTGCTGATGCCCCGACGGAGGCCGCGGAGCAGGATCGCGACAACCTTGTCGAGTGGCTCGCGTACTGCCAGGAATCGCTGCTGCAGGCCCTGATAGGGGAATAAGCGCATGGAGCTTATCGACGATTTCTCCCTCCCCGGATTAGCCCTGGGCCACCAATCATTAGGCGATACGGGAGTGACGGCGCTCGTCTCCACGTCTGCTGCCGGCATGGTGGCAGCCGTCGACCAGCGCGGTGGCGGGCCCGGGACACGGGAGACCGACCTGCTTAAACCCCACAACACAGTGGAGCGTGTGAATGCGATCGTGCTGGCCGGCGGTTCCGCCTTCGGTCTGGCGGCGGCCGACGGCGCAATGCGGGAGCTGGAATCCCGCGGCCTAGGTTTCGCCGTCTTCGGTGAAGGAAACCCGGGCCCGCGGGTGCCGATTGTGCCTGCGGCCGTCATCTTCGACCTCATCATCGGCGACCCCGATCACCGGCCCGGCCCCGAAGACGGCGCTGCCGCGGTGCGTGCGGCTCTCGATGCGGGAAGTGTTGTGGGCTCAGGCGGTTCCACTGGTGCCAGCGGTTTTGTCGGTTCCGTCGGCGCGGGTTGCGGCGCGACGGCTGGAGTTCTCCGCGGCGGGTTCGGTGTCGCACAAACACGCGTGGGGGACTTCACGGTGGCAGCCGCTGTCGTGGCCAACCCGCTCGGCAGTGTGATCGACCCAGCCACCGGCCGTTTCTTCGGCGACCCCTTGCGCCCCGCAGTGGACCTGGAGACCTTTGCAACGCTCCAACGCCCCCAGCCGAAGCTGAATACCACGATCGGGGTGGTAGCGACGGACTGCCCGGTGGGCGTCGATAAGCTCGAGCGGCTCGCGATGACGGGCCATGACGGTATTGCTCGAGCCGTGCGACCCTCGCACTCGCCCCTCGATGGCGACACGCTTTTCGCTGTCTCCACCGCTGAGCCTGACGCTTACAAAGGATCAGCATCCGCCGCAGACGACCCAGAGCTCTATTACGCCTTGTGCGACGCGTCCGCGCGGTGCATTGAGGCCGCGATAGTCACTGGTGTCGCCGCCGCTGAACCTGGATTCGGTGTCGCTGCCTGGCGTGAGATCGCCTAAGCTTGGCCGCACCATGAGCAATCCATACTTTTCCCCGCGCCCTGGCCAGGGCCCCACCCCCGGCTTCAACCGCTATGCCGGTCAACCCGGTGCTGCCGGTGTCGGCGGCGGCTCTGTTGTGCCCTCCCAGCAGACGAGCCCGTACCGGTCCCGCGGCCAGCAGACGCGGATGGGCTTCACCTATGCCATCGGGTATGTGGTGCTCATTTGGGCGGTGCACATTGTCAACGTGGTCGTCTTCGGTGGAGGTCTGACGTACTACGGCATTCACCCATTAGACCCTTCGTCGCTGCCGCACATTCTCACGTCGCCGATCCTGCACGCGAACTTCGAGCACTTGATGTCCAACACGATCCCCGGTGCAATCTTCGCGTTCCTGATCGGATACTCTGGCCACCGGGTGTTTTGGGAGGTCACGGCCTTCGTCGTGCTAGTCGGCGGGATCGGGACGTGGATTCTCGGCGGGTTGGGCACGAATCATATCGGTGCCTCCATGCTCGTGTATGGCTGGCTGGGCTACCTCTTAGTGCGCGGGTTCTTCAACCGTTCGGGCAGCCAGATCGCTATCGCAGCTGTCCTCGGTTTAATGTACTCAGGATTTATCTGGGGTGTGTTGCCTATACAAGACGGGATTAGCTGGCAGGCTCACCTCTTTGGCGGTCTCGGTGGCGTTGCCGCCGGGGTGCTGATTACCTCCGATGATCCGCCAGAACTGCAGGCCAGGAAGCAGTCCCGCAAAGCGCACAAGCAAGCCCGCCGCCAAGCGCGCTGAGGGCACTGAACCTGTGAACCCTGTGGGTGAACCCGTATTGCTTGCACGTTGATTGTTTGATTCTGGACAGGGAAATCAGATTAAATTCAGATTTTCAGAAAATTTTCTGAGGAAAAGTCCTGTTCACTGCGCTTTCGGTGCATGCGAAAGAAATATTTTCTGTGTCAGCACATGAACTTCTTAGGTCTTAGATTATATTAAGCCTTATGGGAAACACGGACGCGAACTTGAACACACGACTTTCCGCGCACGAGGCTGAGACCTGGACGCGCGTATGGGCCTGCCACATGAAACTGCCGTCGACGCTGGACGCACAGCTCAAGCGTGACGCGGGTGTCACCTACTTCGAATTTCAGGCTCTCCTCAACGTTGCAAAGGCTCCGAAGAAGTCTCTGCGCATGACGGAGCTGGCGGATGCAACGATGATGTCCCTTTCTCACCTCTCGCGCGTTGTCACACGCCTGGAGAAGAAGGGCCTGGTCTCCCGCACTCCGGACCCGAACGACGGCCGCTCCACCTTCGCCACCCTCACCGCTGCTGGTGCGAAGACTGTGGACGCTGGTCTGCCAGGCCACGTTGGTGAGATGCGTCGCATCATGTTCGACAACCTGACGGACTATGAGATGGAGGCCGTCTCTTCCGCTCTGGCGAAGATGGCCGCAGCTCTGGCGGAGCCGGCACGTGCGGTCGTGGCTGACTCCCGTCTGGTTGGCGAGTCCTCTGGACTCGACGCCGCGTAAACAAAGTTCTGTTCTGGCTATCACTACACTGTGCAACCATGATTGACAGCGGTGACAGCCTCGATGGGGGCGCTAACAACGCCCCCATCGGCATTTTCGACTCAGGTTTCGGCGGTTTGACTGTCGCACGTTCTGTGATGGATCAGCTGCCGGGGGAGTCGGTCATGTATATCGGCGACGGCGCGAACGGGCCATATGGCCCGAAGCCGCTCGCTGAGGTTCGCGGCCACGCCATGGCGATCGCGGACGACCTGGTGGAGCGGGGCTGCAAGATGATCGTCATCGCGTGCAATACCGCCTCCGCCGCCTTCCTCCATGACGCACGTGAACGCTACAGCGTCCCCGTCATCGAGGTGATCAAACCCGCCGTGCGCCGCGCTGTGGCGACAACGCGCAACGGCAAAGTCGGTGTCATTGGCACTCAGGCCACTATCCGCTCCGGTGTCTACCAGGATCTTTTTTCCCTAGCTCCTGGTATTGAGGCGACAGCGGCGGCCTGCCCCGCCTTCGTCGAGTTCGTGGAAGCGGGCATCACCCACGGCCGCCAGGTCCTCGGCGCGGCGCAAGGCTATGTGGAGCCGTTGCAGGCTGCGGGTGTGGACACGCTCGTGCTGGGTTGCACCCACTACCCGCTGCTGTCAGGCGTGATCCAGTTGGCAATCGGGGACAATGTCACTCTCGTCTCTTCCGCGGAGGAGACAGCTAAGGATGTCCTGCGCATCCTGACTGAGCGCGACATGTTCGCCGATGTTGACCACGAGCCCGTTCGCACGTTCGAATCCACCGGTGATCCGGAACCGTTCAACCGTCTTGGTCCGCGCTTCCTCGGCCCTGCTGCGGGTGCGGCTGTGGCGGGTGTCTCAGAGGAAAACCATGCGTGATCTTCCGCTCTCTGGCTTAACCTTTCCCTCAGGTTCATGTAACAGTAATGTCATGAAACTGACAGTGCTTGGGTGCACGGGGTCGTTGGCGGCGCCGGGCAACCCCGGGTCCTCTTACCTGATTGAGACAGGTGAGGGTGATCCGGGCATTCTCATGGATTTCGGGCCGGGCGCGTTGGCTGCGATGCAGGAAGTCGCTGACCCGTCTAACGCGCACGTGCTGTTTAGCCACCTGCACGCGGACCACTGCTCCGATTCGGCTTCGCTGTGCGTGTGGCGCCGCTACCACCCGACGGCGCCGGCTCAGCGGCGCCACAAGCTGTGCGGGCCCAGCTACACCCCGGAGCATATCGGCCGGATGTGCTCCGACGGCCCGGATGATATTGCGGATCTGTCGGACACGTTCGATTTCCAGGCGTGGGTGTCGGGCAAACCGGTCGACATCGATGCCGTGACGGTCACGCCGTACCCTGTCGTTCACCCGGCTGCGGAATCGCACGCGCTGCGCGTGGAGCACCGCGATTCAGGCAAGGTCATCTGCTTCTCCGGCGATTCTTGTTACACACCCACGCTTATCGACGCCGCGCGTAACGCCAACCTCTTCCTCTGCGAAGCCGCGTGGGGCCCGTACAAGGGCGACGGCACCCCTGAGGGCATGCACATGTCGGGGCAGGAAGCGGGTGTGATTGCGCGTGAGGCAGGCGTCGAAAAGCTTGTGCTCGTGCACATTCAACCGTGGTCGGACAAGGAGGCCACTCTGGAAGCCGCGCGCACGGAGTTCGACGGCGAGATCGTGCTCGGCGAAGCTAAGGCAGTCTACGAGTTGTAGGCTCGTGGGCATGACTGAAGCTTTTTTGCGTGCCGACGGCCGCGCCCTGGACGAAATGCGCCCCGTGCGCACCACCCGCGGATTCACCACGAACCCGGCGGGCAGCGTGCTCGTCGAATTCGGCAATACCCGCGTCATGTGCACTGCCTCTGCCGAAGAAGGCGTGCCGCGGTTCAAGAAAGACTCCGGTGAAGGTTGGCTGACCGCCGAGTACGCGATGCTTCCGGCCGCCACCCATGACCGCATGCCGCGCGAGTCGATGAAGGGCAAGGTCAAGGGCCGCACGCATGAAATCTCGCGTCTGGTGGGCCGCTCGTTGCGTGCCGCTGTGGATCTCACGGCGCTGGGGGAGAACACGATCCAGCTCGACTGCGATGTCCTGCAGGCTGACGGCGGCACCCGCACTGCCTCGATCACTGGCGCGTATGTCGCGCTCGCAGACGCCATCGGTTACCTCAAGGAACAAGGCGTTGTTCCTGGTGAGCCGCTGCTCGATCCCGTTGCAGCGGTGTCTGTCGGCATTGTCGACGGCCAAGTCTGCCTTGACCTGCCCTACGAAGAGGACTCACGTGCAGAGGTCGATCTGAATGTGGTCATGACAGACTCGGGCGATTTCGTCGAGGTGCAGGGCACGGGCGAGCACGGACTCTTCGGCCGTGAACAGCTCGGTTTGATGCTCGACGCCGCTGAGAAGGGCTGCCGCGAACTTTTCGACGCACAGAAGGCAGCCCTCGGGTGGTAAGCCCCAATCCTGTGCGTGTCTTGGTCGCTTCCGGCAACGCGAAAAAGCTTGTGGAGCTCGAGACTGTTCTCTCTGAGCTCGACATCTCCGGCGTCGAGCTCGTCTCCTTGCGCGACGTGGACGCTTACCCCGAACCCGCCGAGACGGGGCTGACGTTCGCCGAGAACGCGCTGATTAAAGCCCGCGCCGGGGCCGCCGCTACCGGTCTGCCCTGCGTGGCCGACGACTCTGGCCTCGCCGTCGAGGCCCTCAACGGGATGCCCGGTGTACTCTCCGCCCGTTGGTCGGGTGGCCACGGCGACGACCAAGCCAACAACGACTTGCTGCTGGCACAACTTATCGACATCCCCGACGAGCACCGCGGTGCGGCGTTCGTGTCCTGCTGCGCACTCGTCGTGCCCGGCGGTTCCGAGGTCACCGCAGAGGGGCGCTGGGAAGGCACCCTGTTGCGGGCTCCCCGCGGCACCAACGGATTCGGCTATGATCCGATTTTTCAACCCGCGGATGCCGGCGGCCGCTCGTCGGCGGAGCTCACCACCGAGGAAAAGAACGCCCGCTCCCATCGCGGCAAGGCGCTGCGTGAGCTCGCGCCACGCATTGCGGCGCTGCGTTAGCTTCGCAGCGTCTCACTGGTAGGGTCGAATTACTAAACGCTTATCGATCTCATTGGAGGAATCACAAAAATGACTGTTCAGTCCGCGAAGAAGGCACTCGCACTTGCAGGTGCAACCGTTATGTCCGCCGGTTTGCTCGTTGCCTGCGGCAACTCCATGGACGGCACCTGGGAAGGCACCGGCCAAGATGCAGAGACCGGTGTCGCAGCTGGCGATGTGACGCTGAAGATCAACGGTGGCGACTGTGAGTGGATGGTCACCAACCCGGACACCGGCGAGTCTGATACCGCCCGCTGCGAGGTCAACGGAGACGACCTCAAACTTGCCGATGTCATCACCGGCAAAGACCTGAAGTACAAGACCGAGCAGACCGAGAACTCGCTCACCCTCACCCCGGACGGCGGCGACGCCAAGGACATCCTCGTGCTGACCAAGGTTGGCGAATAGCGCCGACTACCAGCACACGGAAAAGGACCGGTTGGAAAACCGGTCCTTTCGCGTTTCTGTGGGAGACTCGGTGCACCCAACCAGAGCCACTACGCCAAAGCGAATTCAGCCGAGACCTCTTTGCGGCGCCAGTGCTCCACGAAGAAGGAGAGGAACGGCACCACACCGGCCAGCGCAGTGACGAGCCAGGTTTGCACCGACCACCGCGCCTTCATGCCCAGGTTAAGGGTGGCCAGCAGGAACAGGGCGTACATCCAGCCGTGGCCGATGGCCACCCAGTTCAGTGCGCTGACATCCATATTCAGCCCGTACTCCATGATCATGCGGGCGCACAGGAGCAGCAGCATGACACCGGTGACCCACGCGGCGGCGGAGAAGAGGTTCAGCGCCGTTTTCACGCGGCGCTGGCGCTCAGGGTGGACGCGGGGCTGCGCTGGTTCGGCGGGCTGTGCTTGCGGAGTGGGCTGGCGGTCGGGCGTTGTCATGGCGTGTGGTTTCTCCTTTTGTGATTGGGTGTCACTGGTCGTGCTGGCGGCGGCGCGGGGTGTTCAGGGCATTGAACTCGTCAATGTCGAGCTCGGGGCGTTCCGGCAGGAAATCCTCGAGGAGCTCCTCGTCGGACTTCACGGTGGTCGTGCCGTGGGACTCGGAGGCACCATCGGCTGCGGTCGGGGTGGGGGAGGAGGCGCCGAAGGTGGCTGTGTCGGCGTCGTAAAGCGCTTGCATACGGTCGCCCGAGTTTTCAGCATCGATCTTCTCGTTTTCCATCCTCATGCCTGCGCGGTAAATGAAGATGAGAAAAAGGCCGAACATGGGCCACTGCAGCGCGTACCCGAGGTTCTGTAGCGAACCGGTTCCGGAGGTGTAGCGCGACCACTGCCAGTTAGCCAGCATCAGCGAGACGATCACGGCGGCGATGAGCAGCAGCACGTGCCACGCCTTGACGCGCACATGGTCGCGTTTTGGCTGTTCTTCGGGGCTATCAGAAGGGCCCGGCGCTGGATCGGTCACGTGGAAAAGTCTATCAACCGTCCTGAGCGTGCCAAAAGCATCGGGAAACAGTGGTGCGCCCGGAGAGACTTGAACTCTCACGCCTTACGGCACTGGAACCTAAATCCAGCGCGTCTGCCAATTCCGCCACGGGCGCCTAGCCTCGCGCGGGCAGCGTTAGAGCGGTAGCCCGCAGCGCGAAGCGGTTCACAGTGTACAGGGCGCGCCGTTCGCGGCGAAAGCTAGAGGTCCAGATCGCGCAGCAACCGGCCAACGTGGCCGGTGGCTTTGACGTTGTACTGGGCGGATTCGATGGTGCCGTCGGCGCTGATTAGGAAGGTGGAGCGGATAACCCCCTGGACGATCTTGCCGTAGTTCTTTTTCTCGCCGAAGGCACCGTAGGCGGTCATGGTTTCCTTGTCGGGGTCGGACAGCAACTCGAAGCCGAGGCCGTGGTCGGCGCGGAATTCCGCCAGCTGCTCCGGGGTGTCGGGGCTGATGCCCACCACGGAGACGGATGCGTCGTTGAACTCGCTCAAGTTCTCGGAGAAATCGCAGGCCTCGGTGGTGCAGCCTGGGGTGTTCGCCTTCGGGTAGAAGTAGACAATGACGCGTTGACCTGCGTAGTCGCTTAAGGAGACGGTGGTGCCCTTGTCGTTGGTCAGGGTGAAGTTGGGCGCTTTATCGCCGGGGGTCAAGCGTGTGTTTTCAGTCATGCCCGCCACTGTAGCTGGGATGCAGTACTGTGGTGGCGAGAGAAATTTATCCACAAAGGAGTATGACGTGGCACGCGACATTAACGACATTCAGCGCGACATCGAGCGCACCCGCGGCAACCTGGCCCAGACGATCGACGAGATCGCTGACCGCACCCGCCCGGAGAACCTGGCCAACAGTGCGAAGGCCCAGGTGCAGAACAAGATGAAAGACGACAAGGTGCAGAAGGTTCTCGCCGGCATCGGTGTCGCTATTGCCGCCGTTGTGGTGATCAACGTGGCCAACAAGCGTAAGAAGAAGAAGGACCTCAAGGACCTGCAGCGCCTGCTGGCTGACCGCAAGTAGCCCTTATTCGTGCTGAGCGCGCCCCTGCGAACATCTGTTGCGGGGCGCGCTTTTCACGTTTTCCGGGTCGGTTTAGACCAGCTCAGCGCCGGCGCTTCGCATCTCCTCGAAGGCGGCGGCGCCGCGTGCGTCATCCACAGGCGAGCACATGTCGACCAGCACGCGCACGCTGAAACCTTCCTTCAACCCGTCGAGCACGGTGGCGCGCACGCAGTGGTCGGTGGCGATGCCGACAACATCGATCCCAGTGACATCGCGCGCCTTCAACCAATCAGCGAGTAGCGCGCCCTCGCTTGTCGACGCCCCTTCGAACCCGCTGTAGGCCGCCTCGTACTCGCCTTTGCGGAAGTACTCGTCGAAGCGAACATCCGCGATCGGCGCGCGCAGCGCGGCTCCCTCGGAGTCCGCGACGCAGTGGACCGGCCACGTGTCGACGAAGTCCGGATCCTCGGAGAAGTGGCTGCCTGGATCAATGTGCCAGTCCTGGGTGGCGACGATGTGGGAGTAGCTGCCTGCCTCCGAGCTAGCTGGGCGTGTTGCGGCGATGTGTTCGGCGATCGTGTCAGCCACTTCATCACCGCGTGCGGTGCCGAGGGCACCGCCGGGGCAAAAGTCATTCTGTACGTCGACAACAACGAGAGCGCGGTTCATAGCTGCCAGTTTAGCTCGCACGTCTCTCGCGCAGGTGGTCTCACCACTGTGATCACCACCGGGGCGGTTGGGGCGTCCACTGCTCGAGCGCGGCGAGCAACTCGTCTGGGTCGTCGGCGACGACGAGGCTGTCGCGGTCCTCCTGGCGTACAAACCCGTGGGCCACCATGTGATCGATCATGTCCGTCAACGGCCGCCAGAAATCAGCGCCGAGCAGGCCGATAGGTTTGGTGTGCAAGCCGAGTTGCTGGTTGGTCCATTCGTCGAAAAGCTCGTCGAGTGTGCCGGCGCCACCGGGCAGTGCGACGAACGCGTCGCAGCGCTGACTCATGATGCGTTTGCGCTGCGCAAGGGTGTCGACGATAACGAGTTCCCCTAAGCCCGTGTGCGCCACCTCGTGCGCCGCAAGGTGCTCGGGCATAATGCCGACGCTGGCGCCGCCGGAATCAATGACCCCCTGAGCGACAGCGCCCATCATGCCCAGCCGACCACCGCCGTAAATCAACGTCATGCCGTGGCGCGTCAACGCGGTGCCGAAAGCGTGCGCGAGGGACGTCATCGCCGGGTCGATGCCCTCGCGCGCCCCAGCGAACACGGTCACTGCGGAGATACTCACGAGCACCAGGGTACAAAAGCGCGGGCGGGGAATCCGACCAAAGAAAAACAGGCCGGGAGAATCTCCCAGCCTGTGGTTGTTGTGCGCCACCAGGGACTCGAACCCCGAACCCGCTGATTAAGAGTCAGCTGCTCTGCCAGTTGAGCTAGTGGCGCGCTGGCCGTTAAGGCAACGAAGAGAAAATATAGCAGTTCGGTCCGCATAGAGTGAAATCGCCAGGTCACAGTTGAAAAGCGGAGGGGTGCTGGACGCGGTGAATGGACGGGTCCGCATGCGTCGGTGAATGGATAGTAACGATGCGATAACGCGACGGTACACGGTTTATATCAGCTTCGTGACAGGTTGGTGCGAGGGCTGCCCTGCGACTGGAATTCGTGTGCCGGCGATCTATATTGTGAGTAGTTATTGCGATGGGGCCTTGCACGTGTATGGCACCTGTTTGGGACTTGAATAAGGGTTGTGTGTTTCGAGGATGAGTAAGAGCTGGGGTTCGCGTGTCAGGCGCGCGGCAGCCGCAGGTGTTGCATTGGTGATCGCGGGTTCGGCCCTGGCGGCGTGCACCATCGAGCAGGACGGGAACGCTGCGGAGAACACCGAGACGACAGAAACGACGGAAGAGGTCAAGGATGACCCCGCTGAAATCTCTGTCGAGGATGGCGCCGAGGACGTGGAGCCTGGAGCCCCAGTGACGGTGACTGCCCCCATCGGTCTGGAGAAGGTCACCATGACCAATGAGGAGGGTAAAGAGGTCGAAGCCGAGCTCAACGACGATAAGACGGAATGGACCACGACCGAACCGCTCGGATACAGCCGCGAGTACACCGTCGAGGCGACCACCGAAACCGGCAAGACCTCCACAGCAACGTTCTCTACGGTGACGCCATCGATGCAATCGACCGCCTCCCTGAGCCCGCAGGAAGGGGAGGAGGTCGGTGCCGGCCAAGCTATCTCGTTCTACTTCGACATCGCCCCCAGCGACAAGAAGGCTGTCGAGGATGCCATTACTGTCGAGACCTCCAATGACACCGAGGGCGGGTTCATCTGGCTGGATGCTAACCAGCTGCGCTGGCGCCCGGTGGAGTACTGGGAGCCAGGCACCGAGGTGACCGTCAAGGCGGGTCTGTATGGCCGGGATTTAGGCGACGGCATCTTCGGCGCAGAGGACACGGAGACCTCCTTCACCATCGGCGATGAGATGCGCACGGTGGTGAACAATTACGGCAAGACCTTGACCGTGTTCAAGAACGGTGAGGAGATCAAGTCGTTCAAGGTCTCGCTTGGTGAGGACGGGGTGTTTGATACCCCGAACGGCACCTATGTTGTCGGTGACCAGCACGACCACTTGGTCATGGACTCCCGTAGTTACGGTTTGGCTCTGGAAAACGGCGGGTACGTCACTCCGGTCGACTACGCGACGCAGCTGTCGTTCTCGGGCATCTACGTCCACTCCGCGCCGTGGGCAATCTGGGCGCTGGGTGAGCACAACCAGTCGCACGGTTGCATCAACGCCCGTCCTGAGGACGCGCAGTGGTTCCTCCAGAACACCAAACGCGGCGACCCGGTGGAGGTCATTCACACCGCCGGCGAAACACTCAGCCCCTATGACGGCTTGGGCTACTGGAATATCGACCTTGAGCCGGGCCAGTCCGTCAAGGCCGGCGAAGACTTCTAACCCGGTCGTAGAGGCTGCGAAAAGGCCCTGTCCGCTCCCCGAGGGGGAATGGACAGGGCCTCCGACGTTGGGGTGGCTGACGGGACTCGAACCCGCGACACCCAGGGTCTTGACGGACAACTTCAGTACCTGTACGTATGTGGCCGTAGGCAGTGGTCAGCGATGTTTTATCTACCGTGCTCTACTGCCGGTTACGTGCTGTTACTGAATCGCTTAACGTTCTTTTTAACGTACTTTGGCGTACCTGTCCGATCCCTCTATTTGAATCGGGCGATTTTGCGGGAAAGACACGATTGCTCACTAAAGGGGCTCTTCGCGTTTGGGAGTGCGTAGGTCGTTTTCGTGGTGCTTGGGTGTGGCACAAGATGTGGGGGTCCTTGCTGGGCTAAGGATTTAGGTGTTCAAGCCAATCTTCCAAGGGCATTTCACTTCTCGACGCCCCCCCGCAACCCCGAATCCACCACCTCCCGCGAGCTTGTTGCCGAGGTGATCGTGGAGGTCGTGAACCGCGAGGACCTGCTCCAGCCAAACCGATTTGAGTTCGATGACGGCGACGACGTCCCCAAGATTTAACTGAGCGCTCCGAAAGATTTGGCAAGCCGGGTAAACGCTGTCGCGTCTTTGGGCACCGTCGCACCGCGGCGAACGACTGCGGAGATGCTGCGCTCGAACGAGACTTCTGTGGCTACGATCGCCGCCGCCCCCAAAGCAACCTGATCCAGCACGGCGCTCCGGGGAATGATCGCGGGTGCTCCGAGGGCGATCATCCCCGCGCGTTGCGCAGACAAAGAGCCGAACTCGCCGGCTGGGTCGGCGAGTTCGCCCAACTCCTCTTCGATCACCCGGCGCGTTCCTGACCCCGGTTCTCGAACTATGAGTGGGGTTGCGCGCAATTCTTCTCTGCTCACCGACTCTCTGTTGGCCCACAGGTGATGCGCGGGGACCGCAAGCACTAGCTCGTCTGGGCACAGCACCGTCTCGATGAGATCATGTCGGGGCGTACCACCCTCTACGATCCCAAGCCCAGCGATACCGGTAGCAACGAGTTCGCGAACGTCTTGGGAATTCCCATGGACCATAGTGAGTTTGACCTTGGGATGCGCATCACGAAACGCGGCTGCCCATACCGGGTAGTGGATCTCCGCCACTGTGTTGGACACGGCCACAGTCAGGTGTCGTGCGAGGTTGTCAGCGCGTGCCTGCTCAACATTGTGAGCAAAATCAGCGCACGCTGTCAGCAGTGCAGGTACCGCCTCGAGTACCACCTCGCCACTCTCGGTGGCCTTGATCCCATATGGGGAGCGCTCGAAAACGGTGACTCCAAGCACCTGCTCAGCGCGAGAGACCCTAGTTGACAGTGTCTGCTGGTTCATTCCCATGTCCCTAGCGGCGCGGGAGATGGATCCCGCGCGCGATACAGCGAGGAGCGCCTCAAGATCTGTTATCGCAGGTAGTTTTGGGTACATGTGAGCATGGTAACCCGCACATGCACTCTCGTCATCTTGGTTTCACATCCTGCAGCGTTAGCGTGAGGTGCATGACAAGTACGCGTCCCCAGACACAGCCAAGTTCGAATCTGCCTTCACCGGGTCCTGCGTGGGCTGGGTCACTGATGGGCACCTCAATTCTTGCCACGTTAAGCAATATGCATGGAGTGCCGATCGTTTCGCCGCTGCTCTTGGTACTCGGTGTCGGGATACTGTGCACTCTGGTGGCGGGGTGGTGGCACTATCGTGAACCTGGGTTTAGCTCGCAGTCGATGCCGCAGTGGGGAATGACGTCCATGGGAATTCTGGCGCTGGGTTCTGCCGCAACCGGGATCAGCGGAGCAGTGCATTGGCAACTCGCTTCGTGGTGGATCGGGGCGCCGCTTAGCTGGGTGGTGTGCATAAAACAACTACAGAAGTTTTCAGGCGCCCCCACCTTCCAGTGGGGCCTGGCCCTTGTGTCGCCTATGGTGGCGGCCACAAGCGCAGCTCAGCTCGCCAGCTACGTTGAGGCTCACAGCACGTTCGCCGCGGGTCTGTTCCACGCAGCTGGAACTGCCTCGTTCATTCTCGCGCTTGTCACCGCTCTGCCCATCTTTGCGCGGTGTTATGTAGCCGCTGCGCGAAGACATCTCTCCATCCCGCCGACGATGGGTGGAACGGCATGGATTCCGCTGGGTATTGTCGGGCAATCAACGGCAGCAGCACAGCTGCTGTTCAGCGAACAAGTCGGTGCCGCATATGGGGCTACGATGATCATTCTTGGAATCGGCCCGATGATGTATGCGGCCCGGCACTTCTCACGCACCGTGAGCCGGTGGGCGGCCTACACGCCAGGTTGGTGGGGGTCAACATTTCCCGTTGGCACGCTGAGCCTCGGAACGCACTTCATGTCCCAAACTACTGGTGCTGTCTGGCTAAACGGCGTCAGTCAGATGCTGCTTGTTGTTTTGGCACTGCACTGGATGGTGTGCGCGGTTCGCTTCATTGTTTGGCTGATTCACGAGCGCAGTACGCAACAAACGCCCGCACCAGGCCATTAGCGTAAGCCAGATCATGATTGGGTAAATCCGCCACGATGCGGGCGTACTCCTCGAGCGGGAAATAGCCGTAGTCGTAGTAAAAGGCCATGCGCGTGCGCATTAACCCCAGCTCATACCACTACAACCGCACACCCGTGCCATGCGGGAAGTCTACATCACACCCGACCACTCGCATCAGTCAATACGGCCACTTCGTCGATATGGGCACAGGCTCGATTTTTATCGTGTTAGCTCTATCGATGCTTGGAGAAGGTGCTGCGAGCTTGGTGTCAGCTCGCTAGTTCAACTTACTGCAGCGCACGCATGTCTACCTTGGTGTGTCTACGAAAGTACGTGCTTGCGCGGTCGCTCGAATGAGTGCTTCGACGTTGGCGCGGTCGTTGTAGTACTCGTCTGCGATCTGCTCGGTGTGGCCGAAGATGTCTGCCCGTGTCCTCGCGTCCATCACGTCGGCGTACACGCCGTGCAGTGTGGCGCGCCATGAGTGGCTGCGAAGGTCGCGAAGAATCTCGACACCCGTCTCGTCGGCGATTTGTTTGTATAGCTCGGGTACTTTGTCGTCGGCGTTGGTCGCGTCCCATGCGCTCGCCGTTGTCGTCGGTGAGCCTACGACGTAGTGCGCCTCGTCCTCGCGGTGTGTACGTAGGTATTCCGCTACGTCTTCACGCAGAATTGGTATGTAGCGGCCCTTTTCCTTGCCCTTGCGGCCTTTGACGATGTCCTTGGTCGCGTTGATGATGATGTTCTCGCCGTTGTCCTCGACGTGCTCCCAGCGCAGGCGGTTGGCTTCGGAGATGCGCAGCCCTGTTACCGCCTGTAGCAGCGTCAGGCGCGTAACTCGGGCGTGCGCGTTGATTGTTGACTGTCGCGCGCCGCCTTTCTTTGGCTGCACCAGCGGCCCGCTGGTATCGCGCGTGAGCAGGTGCTTGACGACCGTGTCGTATTCCTCGCTCGTGAGCGTTCTACGGCCGTCTACCTCGCCTTTCCCCTGTGCTCGAATGTCTAGCCTGGCCCCGCGTATGGGGTTGCCCGCAATGACTCCATCGCGAACAAGTGCGTCAGCGATGTAGGTCGATAGCACCGTGCGTGCGCTGGACACGCTGCCCGGGTGGGTGGTCGCAATGGCTTGCAGTGTGTGCTCTAGTACGCGGAATTGCATAGCGTCGTGCACGCTGTAGCCCTTGAGTTCGGCGGCGACGAGATTCAGCGATGCGAGATAGCGCCGCTTCGATAGGTCTTTAAGCTGCGATGATTCTTCGATCTTTGGGCGTGTGACCTTGTCGATGTACGTCGTTATCGGCGTGCGCGGTGTCCAGTCTGTTGAGGGGGTGGCCAGCATTTCCTCGGCCTTGCGTCGTGCGCGTGCTCTTACTTCGCCCTTGGTCTTGGCCTTAGATCGCCGTTGTTTTATGCGTCCGTCGTGCAGTCGTACTGACCAGTCGAGTTGCCAGCCGGTCGGTGTTTTTCTCGGCGTTGCTCGGTCGATTGATGTGTGCCCTGGCTCAATGAAGGTCTTCGGTGTAGTGCTCATGCTTTTAACGTACTCTATAACAAAGGTTCGAGTCTACTTGTGCTGTACGACGCAGCACGCTACAGTAGTCAGTGCGCGAAAGTTCTCGCTTTGCTAGAGACTTTGTAAGCCGTGAAATAACTTAAACGCACACGTGCCGGTGAGGTTTAAGCCGGAGACGTCGCCCGTCGCCCCTTAGGCAAGGTAAGTCGTGTGTGTGGCTGACAGGGAAAGTGTGGTAGTGGGTCGCACCCACGTAAAGCAATTTTGTGCACGGTAGCAGCAGACCGCCACGTATAACGCCGGGAAGACTGAACTCCTGCCGGATAGTTTTTGCTATCCCCAGGAGCATTTTTTATGTCACCGGCTTTTCTGAAAACGCCAGAGGCGGGTTAAACGACAAAATGTGTGTCTGACTCCGGCGTGTCGCGGGGTTAGATGTGGGGCCCGGCCCCCGGAAAGTAGACACCGTGGGGGTGAAATTATTGGCTTTACTCTAGCGCATTGTTAGGAAGCGTGTGTTATGTCCATGAGGTTCTTGGGCACGGAGTCCGATGACTTATTGGGCATGGAGTCGATGGACTTTTTGGACGTGCCTAGTCGATCATGGTTGCGGCCTGCGTTTTGGCCGGGGCTTGGATAGGTTCGGTTTGAGCTGTGGCGGTTGGCGGTGCTTCATCCCATCGACGAGATTGATGTTGATCTGCCCGCCGGGTGGCCTGTGGCTCAGCGTGATCGGCAGTGGCACGCTGAAGAGGAATTCGCCGTCGTGGGCTGTGAAGAACTCTGCGACGTTGTCGTCGGTGACCGTGGTGTAGAGCAGGCGGTTTTTGAATCTCAGGCCAATGTAGAGGCCGTGTCCGCATACGCGGACGACTCCGTCTTTGCTCACACGCAGTTCGTCTGGGATGCCCCAACTGTTTGTTGATTGTGTCGTCAGCATCGTTAGTGTGGGGGTATCGGTGGGAGGTAGGCCTTGCTGAGCTGCCATGTCATCGGTGCTGGCCTCGGGTGAAGTTGCCGCTTCCCCGGGGCCGTTTGTCGCTGTGGGTGCTGCGTGGGGGTTATGTGCCTGGTTGAAGGCGACCACGCGGGCCCAAATGTTCTCCGGATCAAGCGGCTGTGTGGGCGGTGTTGCCTTCGGGAATGTGTCGAAAGCTTGGCGCGGGGTGATATGCATCTTGCCCACCAGCAGCGATTGGTGGCGTCGCCGCTCGTTGTACACGACGCGATATTCAGCGAGATACGTGTTGACCTCAGCAAGGCTTACCGGGTGGCGCACGTCTAAGAACTGGGTCAGTGTGCGGTGGGATCGCTCGTCTTTTCCTTGAGTTGTGGCGGCGAACCCAGCGATAGCCAAGACGCCTTCACTGGCGAGCCACAACTCGGTAGCGGAGAGGTGTCCACGGTGGTAGGTGGCGAACGCCTCGCCGTTATCGGAGAGGATCTCTTGAGGTTTGCCGTAGGTTGCGAACGCTTCGGCCAGCACGGCGCGTGCGTCGGTTCCGTTTTCCGGCAAAGCGAACGCTTTGGTGCCGACGTCGAATCTGCTGGCGTCGTCGATGATCTGGTAGATCGTCACCTGCGTGTGCGCATGGTCGAACAGGCGGTAGACCAGCCCATCAATCTGCCACAGCTCACCGACGAAATCGCGGGCGAAGCGCTTATAGGAGCTGCGCGGTCGTTTACGGGCGTTGGCGTCGACGAAACCGAGCTCATGAAGCCACGACGCGATGGTCGAACGCGACGGGGTGCGCTCAGGACCGATCGAATCGAACAGGTAGTAGTAGATCGACCATGGGCCGTAATCCAGCCCTTGTTCCATCAAATGTTGTCTCGCGTTGACGACCGCGACCTTGTCTGTGTCGTCGAATTTTCGAGCTGGGTTCTTCGGTGCGGTCGAATCGGGCACAATGCCAGATCGGCCCTTCTGCGCTACCCGGTTTTTGATGTTGATGTACGTCTGCCGCGAGATGTCGAGTTCTTTGCAAAACTGTGTGATCGTTTTACCGTCGCGGACCGGGTCAAAATCTACGACCTTTCTGCGCTTGTGCAATGGAATAGCCATCCGGCTATTCCACCGCCACGAACGCCCAAAAAGTCGCTAGACATCACGTCCAAAAACCCCCTGGACTCCATGTCCAAAAAGTTCCCAGACATCACATTGTTAGGAAGCGTGAGTTTCGTACTCAATGGGTGTGAGGTACTTGCACCAGGAATGCCTTCGGGTGGTGTTGTAGCGCGCACACCATGCGAAGACGTCGCGCCGGCAGACTAGCTGATTGGAAAAGACTTTCTGGTCTTTGAGCACTTCTCGTTTCAACGCCGCGTTAAACGACTCCGCGAGTGAATTATCAGCGCTGCTGCCAACTGCTCCCATCGACTGGGTGACGTTGAGTCTTCGGCAGACAGCCTGAAACTGCGATGAGGTATACACGCTGCCATGATCTGAGTGGAAGATCGCCCCGGAGAGACTGCCACGGGTACGGCGAGCATGCTCGAGCGCTTCTTCGACGAGGTCGGTGCGCATGTGGTCTGCGATCGCGAAGCCGACGAGCATCCGCGAGTAGCAGTCAATCACAGAAGCCAGATACATATTCGACCCGTCTGCGATCGGCAGATAGGTAATATCGCCGACGAGGATCCTATTGGCAGCTGGCGCAGTGAAGTTACGCTTGACCAGGTCAGCGAATATAAAGCGATGACGCTCACGCTGCGTTGTCGTGACCTTACGTTTTTTCGTGTAGCCGCGCAGCTGAAGCTTCCTCATAATCCGGGCGATGCGCTTATGGTTGACCGGTCCGGTGCTACTGTACGCATCGTTGAAAGTCAGCTCGGCGGCAATGCGTTTTGCGCCGTAGAGCTGCCTCTTGTCGTCGAAGATGGCCTGGACCTTGGCTCCGAGTATGGCATCATCAACCAGTCTGCGGTGCCGCTGGGCGCTGCTAGCTTTCCATTTGTAGTAGGAGCTGCGGTTTAACCCGAGTACGGTGCACATCCGCTTGACCGAGTAATCGGTGCGGTGGTCATCAACGAACCGGAAGCGGATCACCAGTTCGTCTCTTCCATGAAATATTTGGCTGCCTTACGCAAAATATCGCGTTCTTCTTTCAGGCGGGCGTTTTCCTGTTGCAGCTGACGTAGCTTCTCAGCATCGGTCAGTTGCCTCGCACGATCAGCACGTAAGCCCGCTGAAAGCTGGGGTTTCGTGCCAGTTCCGTACTTATCAACCCATACGCGAAGCGTGGAGCGGTTGATCCCTAAATCAGCGGCCGCAGCGTTCAACGACACCTGTGGATCGTTCTCGTACATCGCGACCGCGTCGCGCTTGAACTGATCCGAATAAACCTTCCTAGGCATGGAGGTAGATTACCTTTCCCCGACTCAACACAGCCGGAATCAGAGGTGTCTACCAAACAGGGGTCAGGTCCATTCATCGTAATGGTTGACGGAGCACACGTCTGGGGAAGCAATCATGAGTTAACAGTGGATACATTTAAGGCAGACGAAAGGCGAGCATCATGCAAAAAGCTGGGGTAGTGGTTCTGCTGATCGGGTTGGTGACCATGATCGGTTCCGCGGTCATCGGGGGCATCATGATCGACAAGGGAGCGAAAGACGCGTTCGGCGACTCCTACGTCGTGTACGAATCCAAAGATTCCCTCGCCGCGGAGAAAGGCGAAGAGTTTCATATTTACAAGCCGGCGAACGCCCCCAGCGGTAAGTGCAGTGTGACCGCACCTGATGGATCGCCAGTAGAGAATCTGCCGGCGACAAGGCTCAATTGGGTCCAGTCCAGAGACAAAAGCTGGGAAGGTTTCGACAGGTTCCGCGCAGGGGAGGCAGGAAACTACACGTTCGATTGCCCCAGTGAGGTGATGCTTGTTCCGGATGCAGATCTAAAAGGAATGGAATCTTTTGCGCTCGGTTTGTCGATCCTGATGGTCGGGCTTTTCGCTGGATTCTCCTTCGTGATCGCGGGGGCGGCGGTGATGATTATCGCTGGGGTGAACAAGCGAAAGGAACGCGAGCTGTACCAGACCTATGGCTCGCCGCCGCACGGGTTTCAACCGCCTCCACCACCGAGGTATAGGCCGCCCCAGTAGGAACACGGGCTGCTGTAAGTACGAGAGCTCGATACTCTTTGGACCATGGGTAAAGGTGGCGTGATCGCGGTAGCCCTTGGACTCCTAGTGATGGTGGGGTCGGCCATCTACGGCGTCATGAGCACCGCCTCCGGTGTCAATGAAGTCCTGGAAATGCCCGTAGGCGTGATCGAAGACGGCTCCGGTTCGGTGACCCTTGCAGCAGACGAGCTGCACATCATCTTCCAACCGGAAGGCGAAAAGTTCGACCGGTGCTCAATCAGCGGCCCTGACGGGAAGAACGTCCCCAACGTGGAACACCACGGTACCTTCACTTTCGAGGACGCCGACACCGCATGGGAGGCTTTCGACGCCTTCGAAACCACCAGCGCGGGAAACTACACCGTTGCTTGCGACAGCGACGTGAAAGTTGGCGCGATGTCTGTTTCTAGCCCAGGTTATAAGGATTTGATTCCGCTGGTCATCGCGGTGGCTGGAGCCTGCGTGGGCTTACTCCTGCTCGTCCTCGGCATCATCCTCCTCATGGCTGCAGGCATGCGCAAGAGCCAGCCTTCAGACAGGCGGGGTACTAGCCTCTAACTGGTCAGCGCCGGATTAGACCGGAAGCTCGCTAACGCGCTCAGGTTCGACCGCGACGAACTCGGAGTGTTCATAGCTAGGTCCGCAGGCGGGGTAGTGGTTGAACTTGGTGTTCTCGTCACCCGGGATGAGGTAGGCGTTTGCTCCGCAAATCCAGCCATTGGGCGCGTGCCAAATGGCACCGGAACCCTGCGGAGGCATGCCGGATGGTGAGTCAGAGAAGTAGTCGGTGAAGACCTCCATCGCTTCCTCGCAGGTCAACTCGTCCTGCATAGCGACGACGCTCAGCTTGCCACCGGTCGCGTTGATCACCTCGCCGCAGACCGTCCCGGCAGCGGAAGTTTGTTCTTCTTCGGTGGAGGTCTCATCCTCGGAAGGCTCGTCTGACGGGGAGGGTTGATCCTCGCTGGTGGCGGTGTCGGAGGGGGAGGTGGGGGCGTCGTCAAGCGAATTGCTCTCCGAGCTTTGAACGATTGGTGGTTCCTTGATGGGCTCCTCGCTGCCGCATGCCGCGAGGGCCAGGGTGGAGGCGGTGAGGAGTGCGGTGATGCGTCGTGAAGCTGTCATGGGATTACTCCGGCTTGGGCAATAGAAGCACGCGGGTTTCGGCGTCCCAACAGTTCACTGTGTACTCCTCGGCATCTTCGGGTTCGCCCTCGAGGCGAGTGCCGCGGCCGCAGCGCCAGTCGTTGGCGACCTGCCAGGTGTCCTCAGACTCCTCAACAGCCTCGGAGTCTTCGGAGGTGAACTCAGTGACTGCCTGCATTGCTTCGTCGCACCGTTCGCCGCCCTGGATGGCGATGACGTTATATGCCTCATATGCCTCGCCGTCGCGGGTGGCCTCACCACACATCGGGCCGACCGCCTCGCGGACCACGTCGGGGATGGGGCGCTCATCGGCGGGACTGGTTGCGCTCTCGCCGGCAGTTTCGGTGGCCACACTTGTCACGGTGGCTTCCTCAGTCTCCGGCGCTGCGTTCGTGTCCTCGGTGGAGCACGCTGCGAGCGACACGGTGGAAACGATGATGAGAGCGCCTAAAGGCCACCTGCGTGAATTCATGCTTTTAAAGATAGTGAATGGCGGCCGCTAAGGGGCCGAAGTGGTGCATTCCATCACATGGGGTGTTGCGTTTGCACTAAACTCCTCCCGTTAAACCGCATCCCACGGGGCCAGAGCGACGTTCCGCTATCCGAGATTAGGACAGCTCCCATTCGTGCCTCATACTTCGAAGGAGAATTGTGACAACCGGAGATTTCCTAGCCCTGATGGGGGTTTTCGTTGCTGCTGTCGCCGTACCCGGTCCGGATGTCGTGCAGATCATCCGGTTTAGCGTGAAATCACGTGCAGCTGGTGTCGCGTGCGCCACGGGAATCATGGTGGGTTACGCGATCTGGATCGCCACCTCTCTGCTGGGTTTGAGTGCCCTCATGCAAGCTGCACCGCATCTGCTTTCGGTACTGCAGTTAGTGGGTGGAGCCTACCTCTTGTACATGGGCTTCAGTGCAGTGCGAAGCGGCTTCAAAGCGTGGCGGTCTGGAATAGCTACTGATCTGCCTAGCAGCGGAGCTGCTCAGTCAACTGTATCCCGGAGAGCCTTCGTGGCGGGGTTGGCTACGAATTTGTCCAACCCGAAGTCAGTTCTCTTCTTTGGCGCGGTTTTTGCTCAATTTGTTAAACCGGGCATGGGATGGGAATGGATGTTCATCATTCTCGTCACGCTGTTCGTGGTCGGTTTTGTCATGTCTGCAGGGTTCGCGCTCTTGGTCGACGTTTTCGCCGGTTTTTTGTCACGCTTCGGGCACGCAGTGGACATGATCACCGGATCGATCTTCATCGGACTAGGAACCTGGATGTTTTCCGAGGGCACCGTGAACCTGAACAGTCCTCGGAAAGCCTGATTCACTACTACCGGCGGCAGCTATTCCTCGCCGAGATCGAATGCATCCACGTTCGCGAGGCTACGGGGATCCAGCCGAGTGGTGATGCCGATCCGGTTCCACGCGTTGATAGTGACAATCGCCATGAGGAGATTGCGCGCGCCCTTCTCGCCGTGGTGCGTCTCAACGCGGTCCCACAGCTCGTCCGGCACCGACTCTTCACCGTGGATCTGCGTCACTGCGTCGGTCAGTTCTAGGACGGCCTGTTCCGGCTCAGTGAAAACATCGCGGTGGTTCGTCCAGTCTTCAGCCTGGGAGACCTTATCCTTGGACCACCCGTCTTTGCGTGCGTCACGACGGTGCATAGCCAGGCAGTAGACACACTGATTGAGCGCAGACGCGCGGAGCTGGACAAGGTGGGAGAAATCCTTCTCAACCCTCGCCCGGACGTAAGTTTCAAGGCCCAGCATGGGAGCGTAGGCGACTTTAGGGATGGGCTTTCTGTTCCTGTCGGTCATGACACCACGCTACGCGCGTGTTTGTCGGTGGGGACTGTGCACGCGGTGCGCTCGAGCACGGAAAGCACGCCAAAAGTGCAGCAAATAGCTATAGATCGCGTGTTCACGTAGGCTTTGGCAGTGATGAATACAGATGACTTCGCGGCCGAGGACCAGGCCGACACCGCCGGCGAGGTTGCCGGCACAGAGGCTGATACGCAGCCTGAAACAAACAACACCCAGACTGAAGAGAACACCGAAGCTCCGGCTGAGGCTCCGGCCGAGACTCCGGCTGAAAACTCCGTGACCAACCAGGACGGCGAGAACGCCGAGACTTCCGAGACCAAGTCCGAGGGCTTCGACGGCCTTGGGCTCCCTGCGCCCGTGCTGGACGCGATCAAGCGCGTCGGTTTTGAGTCTCCCTCGCAGATCCAGGCTGAGACGATCCCGCTGTTGATGGACGGCCGCGACGTTGTTGGCCTGGCCCAGACCGGTACCGGTAAGACGGCGGCGTTCGCGCTGCCGATCTTGGCGCGCATCGATACGTCGGCACGCTATCCGCAGGCCCTTATCCTCGCGCCGACGCGCGAGCTGGCGCTGCAGGTGTCTGACTCGTTCCAGTCTTTCGCTGACCACCTTGGCGGCATCTCCGTGCTGCCGATCTACGGCGGCCAGGCTTATGGCATTCAGTTGTCGGGCCTGCGCAGGGGCGCGCAGATCATCGTCGGCACGCCGGGCCGCGTGATCGACCACCTGGAGAAGGGGTCGCTGGACATTTCCAACCTGCGCTTCCTCGTGCTGGATGAGGCTGACGAGATGCTCAACATGGGCTTCCAGGAAGACGTGGAGCGCATTCTGGAGGACACTCCTGCAGACAAGCAGGTCGCGCTGTTCTCCGCGACGATGCCGAACGCGATCCGCCGCATCTCGCACGACTACTTGAATGACCCCGAAGAGGTCACGGTCAAGGCGAAGACCCGCACGAACACCAACATCACCCAGCGATACTTGTTCACCGCGCACCGTAACAAGCTCGACGCCATCACGCGCGTGCTGGAGGTGACTGAGTTCGACGCGATGATCGTCTTCGTCCGCACCAAGCAGGAGACCGAGGAGATCGCAGAGAAGCTGCGCGCACGCGGGTTCTCCGCGGCCGCGATCAACGGCGACATCGCTCAGCAGCAGCGCGAGCGCACCGTCGACATGCTTCGCGACGGGCGCTTGGACATCCTCGTCGCCACCGACGTAGCCGCCCGCGGCCTGGACGTGGAGCGCATCTCCCACGTGCTCAACTATGACATCCCGAACGACACCGAGAGCTACGTCCACCGCATCGGCCGCACGGGCCGCGCGGGCCGCACTGGTGAGGCGCTGCTGTTTGTCACGCCGCGCGAGCGCCGCATGCTGCGCTCCATCGAGAAGGTGACCGGCGCGAAGATCGAGGAGATGGACCTGCCCACCGTGGATGAGGTCAACGTCTCCCGCATGAACAAGTTCGCCGACTCCATTACCGAGTCGCTCGAGAACGACCAGATGGAGCTCTTCCGCGGACTCGTGCGCAGCTACTCGGTCGACCACGACGTCCCAATGGAGGATATCGCCGCCGCGCTTGCCGCACAGCAGCAGGGTGACGAGTTCCTGATGAAGGAGCCCCCGAAGGACAAGCGCGACCGCCGCGAACGCGAGCGCTTCGACCGTGAGGACCGACGCGACCGTGAGCGCGGTGGCCGCGGGCGCGACCGGGACCGTGGCGATCGCGGCGGTAAGGGCCGGTTCCACAACGACGACGCCAACTTTGACACCTACCGCCTCGACGTGGGCAAGCGACAGAACGTTCGCCCAGGCGCCATCGTCGGCGCGCTGGCGAATGAGGGCGGCCTGACCAACCGCGACTTCGGTCGCATCACCATCGGCGGCGACTTCACCCTCGTCGAACTGCCGAAGGACATGGATAAAGGCGTGCTCGACCGCCTCGCCGACACCCGCATCTCCGGCCAGCTGATCAACATTCAGCGCGACACTGGCGCCCCGCCGCGCGACCGTGGTGACAGGGGCGGCCGTGGTGGACGCGGCGGCTACCGCAAGCGTGACGACGACCGCGACCGCGGCAGGGGACGCGGCGGCAACGGCGGCCGCGGCGGTGGCCGGGGCAAGCGCGACTGGCGCGACTAAGGTTCCGTGCCTGGGCATGAGAAAACCCAGCTACTGAGAGGCGAGGATTCGTCGAAAAGCGAATCTCTTGTTCTTAAGAGCTGGGTTTTGCGGTGACGCCCGAAAAGGGCCGTGGCTTCTAAGCCGGGGTCGGCAGGAACATCAGGACCAGGGTCAGGAACCACAGCAGGTTGAAAATGCCTGCGCCGGCAGCTGCCTTGACGCGGGAGGACTCGATGTCCGAGGTGACGTCGCGGGAGTCAGCCTCGGCCGGGTTGAGCGCACCGAGAGAACCCATGATCTTGCGCTGCTGCGGGATCACCATGGCGAACAGGAAGCCCCACGCCAGGACCGACAGCACGATCGCGGTGTGGAACCAGTAGTTCGAGCGGTAGGTGTCCCAGTCGAAGGCCAGCACGGCCGCACCGAGCAGCGGAACCAGCACGGAGATCATGCCGTAGGTAGAAGAAATGCGGTGGTAGATGGAGGCGCGTCCAAAGGTCTCCTCGCCGCCGGCCTGCGCCTTGGCGGCGGCGCCGGGGAACGCGGAGGTGGCCACCATGACCGGACCGATGAGAATGATCGCGGCGGCAACGTGCAGGAAAATGAGGAATGTGGTCATGGTCCTCACTCTACGGAATGCACAGGCATTTCCACATTTGACACGAGCCCTTGCAGGCCAGAACAGTGCCTGCGGATCGCCCGCAGATCGGCGCGGGGCAGGGGCAGGTCGTAGCCCCGGGCAATGGCGGCGATGCGCTGCCCGTAGGCGCAGCGCACCCGACGGTTGTCAGGAACCCACTCGCTGGGCAGCATGTCGGACTTCGCCTGGTTGGCCTTGGAGGATGTGACCACGAGGTTGATCGGGTCGTTGGCGAAGGCGACGCGCTTCTCCGCCGGCCACGCGTGCGCGCCCATGTCCCAAGCGGCGCGCAGCGGGAAGATGTGGTCGACTTCTACGTCGGCCGGGTCGAGCGGGGCGCCGGTGTAGGGGTCCGTGAAGGGCACCGAATCGGACGGGGCCCACTGGCGGTAAGGGGTGCGGCATGAGTCGACGTCCCACGCATCGGCCATGACAGCCTCGCGGGTGGTGCACCCGGTGGGCTGCATGCCCCAGTCGCCGAAGTCTGCGGCGCGGTCGTAGCCCAGGATGGTGGGGCGAGGGGAGGGGGTTGATGGGGCGTCGATAAGCGAACGCGGCGTGGGGAACGGAACGATGGCGACTGTGGCGGCGATGAGCACGGCGAGATAGAAGCGGAACCAAGGCATACCTTGTTGGACTGCGCGGCGGGGGCGATCGGTTCCGTGGGAGGCGCGGAAGCTATGAACCTCTGCCTATGAACCGAGTAAACGGCAGCAGGCGGGGGAGGCCACTCAGTTCATAGGCAGAGGTTCATGGACCAGGGGGCCTGGGCGCCAGGGTGCGCCCCGCGACGCACCGTCAGTGACATCACCGCTGCGCGCTGCCGGACACTCCATCGTCATCCCCACGCACCTGGGTGTCCTTCAACGCCTGGTCGAAGGAGACCTCCGGGTGCGCCATCGCGTATTCGGTGAGGTCGTTTGCGCGGTCGAACTCGGCCTCGGCGGCGGGGTTCGGCTTGGTGGCCAGGGAGACCGCGACCATGACGAGGGTGGCCAGGATGACGCCCGGAACCATCTCGTAGATCAGGTCGGAGGTGGCCGGGACGGAACCCCAGATGAACACGGTCAGCGCGCCGACGACCATGCCGGCCATGGCACCCGGCGCGGTGAGACGGCGCCAGAACAGGGACGCAATAATGACCGGGCCGAACGCGGAACCGAAACCGGCCCACGCGAAGCCGACCAGGCCGAGGATCGTGTCGGACGGGTTGGCGGCCATGAGAATGGCTACCAAGGCAACGATGACCACCATGACGCGGGAGGCGATGAGCAGGGTGCGCTGGGGCAGGTCGCGTTTGGTGAAGCCGCGGAACAGGTCCTCGACAAGGGCGGAGGAGGTGACCAGCAGCTGGGACGACATGGTGGACATGATCGCGGCAAGAACGGCGGTGAGCACCAGGCCGGCGAACAGCGGGTGGAACACGACGCGGGTCATGTCCAGGAAAATCGTTTCGAAACCGTCGCGGTCGGTGACGGAGTGTTGCGTCTGGCCGAAGAAGGATGCACCGATGATCGCGGTGAAAACGGCACCGATGTAGCAGATGCCCACCCAGATCAGGCCGGAGTTGCGGCCGGAGCGCGCTTCGTGCGGGCTGCGTAGCGCCATGAAGCGGGTGATGATGTGCGGTTGGCCCATGTAGCCCAGGCCCCACGCCAGGTTGCCGATGATCGCGGCCGCGGAGACACCGGTGAAAAAGTTGAAGTAGTCCGGGTTGCCGGTTTCCCACGGACCGTAGGGGTTGTCCAGCGGGTAGGAGAAGATGCCGCCGGGGTTGTCGATGGCGAATAGGGCCATGACCGGCACGATGATCAGTGCTGCGAACATGAGCAGGCCCTGGGCGACGTCGGTGTAGGACACGGCGAAGAATCCGCCGACGAAGGTGTAGATCACCGTGATGGCACCGACGATGAGCATGCCGGTCATGTAGTCGCCGTCGAAGGTGGACTCGAAGTAACGCCCGCTGGCGACCATGCCGGAGGAGACGTAGAACGTGAAGAAGAAGATGATGATCACCGCGGCGATGACGCGCAGGGCGCGAGTTTGATCGTGTGTGCGGTTTTCAAAGAAGCTCGGCAGGGTGATCGAGTTGTTGGCCACTTCCGAGTAGGCGCGCAGGCGCGGGGCGACCCACTGCCAGTTGGCCCACGAACCGAGAAAGAGGCCGATGACGATCCATAGCTCGCTCATGCCGGAGACGAACAAGGCACCGGGCAGACCCATGAGCAGCCAGCCGGACATGTCGGATGCGCCTGCAGAAATACCGGCGACGAACGGCGGCAGGTCGCGGCCGCCGATGACGTAGTCGCCATACTGGGTGGTGCGGCGCCAACCGTAGTAACCGATGGCGAGCATCAGGCCGAAGTAGATCACCAAAGCGATGATCATCCACGTACTTTCAGTCATGTGCGCTCCTTGAATGAAGTTTCGCAGCGGATAAAAAGCTTGGAATAGGATAACGCACAGCTGGGTGCCTGAACTTTTCGCGCCTGCTCTGTTGGTCACCCAGGGTGGTAGAAAAGAGGTTATGCCTAAATTCCTTCTCCACGGCCTGTGGCTTCCCGCCTCAGGGCTCAACCTGTGGGTTGAGCGTGTGGAGGGGCACAAGATTCTCCTGCCTTCGCAGGTTCCGGAGGGCACGTTTCCCCAGGTTGTTGAGTCGCTTATCGACGACTCACGCTTCCGCCGCCGCGACCCCATCACTTTGCAAACACCGAAGGGCCGGCAGGTGCAATTGAAGGTGCCCACGGCTGCGTTTTCCCCCGAGGAGACGGTGCGGTTCTTGAGCCAGGTGGCCATGCTGGATGAGCCTTCGCCGGCCGCGACGGCGGCCCAGCGCGCCTCGATTGCCCCGGATCTGTACTGGATTATCCGTCTCTACACCGGTCTGACACGGTTCGTGCGCGCCGGGCGGGTGAGCATTCGGGTCCGCCCCGATGACGGCATGTGGTACCCCGAGTGGCAGTTGGGCACCGGGCTGGAGGAGCGCGGTTGGTTGGCCAACATGGTCGCCGCGGCCCCGGGCGTGATCACGGTGAACAACTTGAACGTCGCGGAGGACGTTTCCACGAACCTGGTGCACTGGATCGCCTCCGGCCTGCTGGATCATGTGCGCGGTGAGGACCGCGCCTACCCGTGGCACGACTTTGCCGACGCGCTGTTGAAATCCTCCCCGCTGCGCCGGGGCGGGGCGAGCGTGTCCAAGCAGATCGCGCACTGGAACGGCTCGATCACTGCGGTGAACGTGCAGCTGGTGTTCATCGTTGAGGAGCCGGCGGACCCGCAGTGGTCTGATGCCGCCATGATGGTTGACGGATTGGGCGGGGAACTAGACGGTCAGCCCGCGCCTGTGCAGTGGCCGGTGCGCGCCCAAGTCCGGTCCGGCACGGATGCGCCCCGGCCGATCCGCCTTGATGAGTTGGACATGTCCACCATGGCCAGCCTGCGCACCCAGCTGCGCAAGGCCGTCGATGTGACACCCTTGCTCGACCCGGAGCTGCACCCGCGCCACCCGGAAACCCCGCGCACGCCTCAAGACGGTGACTGGGACAGCTACCTCAGCACCGACGAGATCATGAACTTGGTCGGCCAGACCGCTTATGTTCTCGGCGGGCGCGGGATCAAGGTGATGCTGCCGCGGGCGTGGCAGCGGATGGAGACCACCGCGAAGCTCTCGGTCACTGAACCGACGGAGTCCGAGCCGGGTGAGGTCAGCCGGTTTGGTGTTGACCAGCTGGTCGCCTACGACTGGCAGCTCTCGCTCGGCGACACGGAACTCACCCCGGAGGAGATGGCCCAGCTGGTGTCCTCCAAGTCCGGGTTGATCCGTCTGCGGGGCCAGTGGGTGCTGGCGGATCAGGCGAGCCTGCGCAAGTCGCGTAAATATATTGAGTCGCTGACGGGCAAGGAGGTCGAAGACGGCCTCATCACCGCCGAAGAGCTGCGCCAGCTCGCGCTCGAGTCGGCGGCAGAGCAGGAAGCTGGCGGTCTGGAGATCGCCGGCGACGTTGATGCTCCGGGATGGCTGCATGCCCTTGTCGGTGGCACCGACCGCCCCGCACCGGAACGCCAGCCGATTCCGGACACCGTGCACGCGGAGCTGCGCGATTACCAGCGCCGTGGCGTGGACTGGTTGTATTTCATGTCGCGCAACAAGCTGGGGGCGGTGCTTGCCGACGACATGGGCCTCGGCAAAACCCTCCAACTGCTCACCTTGCTTGCCGTCGAGGCGGACCAGGGGCGGAAAACCGGGCCGACCCTCGTGGTAGCGCCGACCTCTGTGGTGGGCAACTGGGCCAGGGAGGCAGAGCGCTTTGTGCCGGCCATGCGCGTCGGTGTCCACCACGGCTCTGGCCGCCTCAAAGGACAGGAGCTCGTGGACGCGATTGGCGAGCTCGACGTGCTGATCACCTCCTACGGCATTGCCGGGCGGGATTACAAGACGCTCGGACTGGTCGAATGGGACCACGTTGTGCTCGATGAGGCGCAGGCGATTAAGAATACGGGGACGCAGGCGTCGAAAAGCGTGCGGGCGATTGGAGCGCGCCACCGCATTGCGCTGACCGGTACGCCGGTAGAGAACCGGCTGGCGGAACTGCGCAGCATCCTCGACTTTGTCAATCCCGGGATTCTGGGTTCGCAGGCGTTCTTCCGGAACCACTTCTCCAAAGTCATCGAGTCGCGCCGGGATGAAGCCCTGGCCGACAGCATGCAGGAGCGTCTGCAGCGGCTCACCGGGCCGTTCGTGCTGCGCCGGCTGAAGACGGATCCGGCGATCATGGAGGATTTGCCGGAGAAGACCGAGCAAGTGGTCACCGTCGACATGACTCCCGAGCAGGCGGCGCTCTACACCGCGCTGGTCAACGCGATGCAGAAGGAGCTGGAAACCCGTACCGGCATGGCGCGCAAAGGGTTGGTGCTGTCCACGATCACGCGGATCAAGCAGATCTGCAATCACCCGGCGCACTACCAGGCAGACGGTTCGCCGGTGACGGACAAGGGCAAGCACCGCTCCGGCAAAGTGGCCATGCTCATGGAGCTGCTCGACCAGGCGATTGAGACCGATCAGCGTGTGCTGGTGTTCACCCAATACAAGGCGTTCGGCGACATTCTCCAGCCGTACTTGAGCGACCGGCTGGGCCACGAGATCCCCTTCCTCCACGGGGGATTGAGCAAGACCCAGCGCGACACGATGGTGGAGCACTTCCAGGACCCCAACGGGCCGCGCGCGATGATCCTGTCGCTGCGTGCCGGCGGCACGGGGCTCAACCTCACCGCGGCGTCCATGGTGGTCCACATGGACCGTTGGTGGAACCCGGCCGTGGAGAACCAGGCGACCGACCGCGCCTACCGCATCGGGCAGAACCGCAATGTGCAGGTGTACAAGATGATTACCCGCGGAACAATGGAGGAGTCGATCCAGGACATTCTCGACGGCAAGCTGAAACTCGCCGGCGCTGTCGTGGGTGAAGGCGAAGGCTGGATCACCGAGCTGGGAACCGAGGATCTGGCAACCTTGATGAGTTACCGGACAGCAGGGGAGGATTAAACCATGCCGCACCCGCAAGAAGGAAACGTCACCTGGGTCAACTTCGCGCAGCGCAAAAAGGTGACCAGCGCAGAAGAAGCGCGCAGCGAGCAGGTTGAAGCCAGTGCCGAAACCGTTGAAGTGCCTTTCAAGCGCACCGCGCGTTCGCTGCGGCTTAACCCTGCCGCGGGCATCATTCTGCAAGCCGCTCAGCGCGGTGCCGACCAGGGGCGGTACAGCCGCGGGCGAAAGTACGCCGATGAGGGCAATGTCGTCGAGGTCCGGACCGAGATTGGCCGGTTCACCGGCTCTGTGGCCGGCAGCCAGAACGAGCCGTTCACCACGATGATCTTGCTGCCGTACCGCGATGCGGACGCGATCCAACAAGCCCTGGAACTCATGGCGCACAACGCGAACGCGCTCAAGGCCGCCCGCACGGGACGCTTCCATAAAGAGCTGCTTAATGCCCTTGTTGCTGGAGATGGGGAGAAGATCCGCTTCCGCTGCGACTGCCCCGACAATTACGACGTATGCAAGCACGGGGTTGCGGTGGCCATCAAAGCCGCGGAGCTTATCGACGCTGATCCCACCCTGATCTTCCGCCTGCGCAACCTCGACTTGAACACCTTGGAGCAGCAACTGCGCGCCACAGCTGGCGAACGGGCGAAGCAATCTGCGGCCGAAGGCTCGGAGCAATTCTGGACGGGCCATGAGTTGCCGGATCTGCCGCAGCCGAAGACCGCCCCGATGATCGAGGATTCGGATCTGGACCTGCTGCACAAGGCGATGCAAACGATCTCTTTCACCAACATTGACCAGTTGCGAGCGGTGTCTGATCTGGAGGATCTGTACGACGAGCTGACGCGCCGGTAGCTGGCACGATCTGCGATGGTTCGAACGAACGTTCGGAGGTGGTGGTGGCGGTGTCCGGGTCGTTTGGTAGTTGTTAAGGCATGGACTCCACACAGGGTGCAACACAGGTGACGTTCATCCACACCTCGGACTTTCAATGGGGAATGACGCGCTGGTTCCTCGACGGTGAAGACAGCGACGCTCAATCGCGTTTTGAGGATTCGCGCCTGCGCGCGGTGGAGAAACTGGGCGCCCTAGCAACGGAACAGGGCGCAGAGTTCATTGTTGTCGCTGGCGATGTCTTTGACGCGAACGCGCTGAGCGAGCGCACGATGGGCCGCGCCCTCGAGGTGCTGGGCTCGCTGCCCGTCCCAGTGTACCTGCTCCCGGGAAACCATGACCCCCTGCTGCCCGGTGCCGCGCTGGAACGTGCCGCCGAGCTGCCCAGCGTGACCGTGCTCGGGGACAGCACACCCGTGGAGGTCCGTCCGGGCGTGGAGATCGTCGGCGCGCCGTTGCTCGCCCGCTACGCCAACGAGGATCTGGCCGCCCGTGCTCTTGCCCAGCTCGAACCGACGGACAGCGTCCGCATCCTCGTGGCTCACGGCCAGGCCGAAGGCAGGGGAGAGGATGACCCAGCCCTGATCTCACTGACCGGTCTGGAGCAAGCCCTGGCGAACGGAGTGGTCGACTACGTCGCACTGGGCGACACCCATTCGGCCCAGCCAGTGGGTACCAGCGGCCGGATCTGGTTTTCCGGTTCGCCGGAGACCACGGACTTTCACGACCGGCGCGACAATGTGGCCGGGAACGAGGTGAACTCGGGGAAGGCGTTGGTGGTGAGCGTTGATAAGCGATCGGCGACCGATGTCGACGTCGATGTCAACGAGCATGCCGTCGGCGAATGGACCTTTGATGCGCTGCACTGGGAGGTCAGCGACGGTGAGGACGTGCGCCGCGTCATTGCGGAGCTGGAGGCGTACCCGCACAAGAGTCGCACCGCGGTGAAGTATTCCTTGGCGGGCACGCTCGGCTTGGAGGCGACGCGTGAACTCGAGGAAGGCCTGGCCGCGCAGCGCAGTGTGTTCGGTGCGCTGTATGAGCGCGAACGGCTCATGGACCTCCACCTCGAACCGAATGATGAGGAACTAGCCAACCTGCCGCTGTCCGGGTACGCCCGGGACGCCATGTCCGCATTGCTCGGTGATGCCGAGACGAGTGATCCCCATGTCGCCCGCGACGCCGTCAACCTGCTGTTCCGTCTGAGCAAGGAGCCGAAATAATGCGCATTCACTCCCTGATCATTGACAATGTGCGCGCCGTGGAGCACCTCGAGCTGACTGACATCCCGGATACCGGCGTCGTCCTCATCCACGGCGACAACGAGGCCGGTAAGTCGACCATCCTGGACGCGCTCGACGCGGTGCTGAACATCAAGCACACCTCCACCAAGATCCGGAAACTCAACCCGGTCGGGCGTGATGAGCTGCCGGAGGTGCGTCTCAACGCGACAGTCGGCCCGTACACGTTCGAGATCTACAAACGCTTCGCCAAAGGGGCCAAGGGAAAAGCTGAGCTGAAGATCTTCTCCCCGCGGCCCGAGAACCTTACCGGCGAGCAGGCGCACAACCGCCTGAACGAAATCATGGCGAACCATGTGGACCAGCAGCTGATGGACACCTTGTTCCTGCGCCAAGGCTCCCTGCCGGATGCGATCGAAGCAGCCGGGATCCCCACCTTCACCCGTGCGCTGGGAACGTCGCAGGGTGCCGGTAGCCAGTCTGCGCAAGAAGCGGAAGATTCCGGGCTCATGCGCCGCGTGGAGGAGGAGTACCTGCGGTATTTCACGAGATCCGGCAAGCCGACCAAAGACCTCAAGGAATCCGAGACGGCGGTTGAGACTGCCGAGGAGAAGGTTGCGGCCGCTGAGCAGTCGATGCGCGCCTACGAGACCGCGGTCGATGCATATGCGCAGCACGGCGTGGACATGGCTGCCATCGAGGCCGAGTTGCCCGAAGCTGAGCAAGCGTTGTCCCGCCGCACCGCTGAAGCAGAAGCTTCGCGCGAACTCGCCGCGAAACTCGCTGCCGTGCAGGAGAAGGCCGACCGCGCCGCACAAGATCTCAAACGCGCCAACGACGACCTCGAATCCCGCCAGGCAGTCATCGCCGGTGTCGAACAAGCCGAAGCCGCCCTCAACACCCTCAAGGAGCAGCAGGAGCCGGCCCGTGAGAAGGCTGCCGCTGAGGCGGAGGCACTGGCCGAGGTGGAGAAAGCGCACGAGCAGGCCCGTGCGCACGCAGTTGCCACGCGGGAAAACCTCGGGTCCGCTGAGCAGGCGCTCGCCGCCGCTAATGCTCGCGTACGGGTGGAGGAGCTCGACAGCATTGTCACTCGACTGAATTCCGTTGAGACAGAGATCGCCCGCCTGGTCAAGGCGCAGCCGGAGCGCCGGGTGACCGATGCCGACATCCGTTCACTCGAGGAGGCCACGAGCACCCTGGCAGTACAGCGCAGAATCGTGGAGTCGACCGCCGCCCGCGTCGATATCGCCGGCCCTGCCGACGCTGTATTCATGGTCAACGGTGAGGAGGTCGCGTGCGGCAGAACGGATTCCGTCGCGCTTTTCGACGGCACAGAGATCCGCATCTCCGACATCACCTTGACCTTCCGCGCCGCCGCCGGGACCGAAGTCGCCACTACGGATTTGGAGAATGCTGAGGCGGAGGTTACCCGGTTGCACGCCACAATCGGCTGCGACAGCTTGGACCGCGCCCGGCGTCTTCGTGACCAGCACCGCGACGCGGCTGCAGCCCTGGAGGCCGCACGTTCCCGCCGCGCCGATATCCTGGGCGGCGCCGAAGCTGACGAGCTGCGCGAGGAACTGGCTCGCCTGCGCGAGACCGTGGAAGCGCACGAGGGTGATATTCCGCCAGTCGAGGAAGCTCAGGCGTCGCTCGATGCGGCCCGCCGCGCCGATGGTCAGGCCCGCGATACAGTGGCTGACCTCGATGCAAAGATCGCGCCGCTGCGTGCGAAGCCGCATTCGCTCGCGCTGACGGAGCTGGAGACCCGCATTGAAGTGCAGCACGGCAATGCTGAGGCCGCCCGCGCCCAACTCTCCGCAGCTCGTGAGAAGCTTTCCGACGAGCAGTTGGCCGCCACCCGGGACGCCGCCACTGCCGCTCAAACCGCCGCGGCCGCCGAAGCCAGGGAGATGAAGAAGCAAGTCGAACTCGTAGACCCTGAGCACGCTGAGGAGTGCTTGCAAGGCGAACGCAACCGCCTGGACAATCTGAACCGGCGCCACCGCCATGCTCACGAAAGCCGCCTGCAGTTGTTGAGCACGGTCAATAGCGCTGAAGGTGAAGCCGAAAAACTCGACCGCGCCCGCGCAGAACTCGAAACGGCGACCGTGCGCCGCGACGCTTTGCACCGTAAAGCGGCCGCCGCCAAGCTGCTGCGCGACACAATGGTCTCCCACCGTGATTCCGCACGCGCCAAATACGCTGCTCCGTTCGCCCAGGCGCTACAGCGCCACGCGAGCCGTGTCTTCGGCCCCGGCACCGAGTTCACCCTCGATGACCAGCTCCGTGTCCAGGCCCGCACGGTCGACGGCACGACCGTGGACCTGTCGGAACTATCAGGTGGCGCGAAAGAGCAAATGGCGTTGCTCACCCGTTTCGCCATCGCGGATCTAGTGGCCGAGGGGGAGGAGGGGACCACCCCCGTGCCGGTGGTCATCGACGATGCGCTGGGTGCCACCGACGCGAAACGGCTAGAGTCCATGAACGCGGTGTTCACTAAAGTCGGCGAGACCGCCCAAGTCTTCGTGCTCACGTGTTTCCCGCACCGCTTCGACCGCGTATCGGCGGTGAAAACCGCGTCTATGCAGGAACTTAAGAACCCTGTAAACGGTACGAACTAAGCAGCTCGCGGACAGCAACTTGGTATTAATCTGGGAGGCATGAAGGCAGAACAGCGCTGGCTCACGAACGACGAGCAGGACTTGTGGCGCCTCATGTTGCAGGCCGCCCGCAAGATCGACCGCGTCATGGAGGACACGCTGCTGTGCAGTGCGCAGCTGTCGAGTTCTGAGTTCGCTGTGCTTGCCGCCCTGAGCGAAGTCGACGAGGAATGCCTCCGTCTGCGTGACCTGTGCTCCGTGTTGGACTGGGACCGCTCCCGCACCTCCCACCAGATCACGCGCATGGAGCGGCGCGAACTGGTGACCAAGGAAAAGAGCCCGGGCGACGCGCGCGGTGTCTTGGTGTGCCTGACGGAAACGGGGCGCGAATCCCTTCTCCGGGCAGTGCCGGACCATGTGGAAAGCGTTCGACGCATCGTTTTCGATCACCTCAACACAGACGACGCACCTGTGCTCGAGCGGTTCTTCCGCGGGGTCATGAATGTTGAAAACGTGCCTGGCGGCAAGAAACAGGTCCCGGGCGAGCTGCACCTGACCTCAGGGTGAAAACCAGGGTTGATATCAGGGCAATCCCCGTTGTCGCAGGCATCGCGGATGGGTTGAATAGATGGTGACAGCGTGAACACTATCCACCCCTCCAAGAAAGGCACTGCCACCATGACCAACCAGCCCAGCCCTCAGCCGATTAACAACAAGAAGCTCATGCGTTCCGTGAACGACCGCTACATCGCCGGCGTGTGCGGCGGCATCGCCGAGACCTACAACATCGACGCGACGCTTGTGCGGCTTCTGTTCGTCGCCTTGTTCCTCGCCGGCATGTCCGGTCTGCTGATCTACGTCATCTGCTGGATCGTCATCCCGAACGCCCAGCTGTACTAATCTCAACGAAATAGGCCAAGTGGTCCCCGTTGCCGATGTGGGCGGTCGCACAACCGTCCACCCCGGCTGCGGGGACTAACACGTGGTCGATGTGCGTTCGTAGACCCATGATTCCGCTCGTCGGCCATGTTCCGTCCGGGTAGCGGGAGCACATCCGTGCCGAGTCCTGCTTCGGCCCCAAATCTGCCATGGGGCCGTGGCGCATGGTCGCGTTGAAGTCGCCGGCGATGATTGCCTTGTTGTCGGGGTTGGCATCGACCCAGGTTGCGATGTTGCCCAGGTCGCCGCGCCATTGGTCCATGGTGCTGGGCAACGGGGGAATCGTGTGCACTGCCACGATGGTTGGCCCGGCTGCGGTCTCGAACGCCAGCGAGCCCCACGTGGTGGGCGGGGCATCGATGGGTTGCGCAGCCCCAAGATCCGGGTGCAGCGCCAAGCTTGTCGGTGCGATCCCGCCGTTCTGGTCTGATGTGAACACGCGCTCCGCGAAGGACGTCCCGGCGAATGCCGCTACTACCTTGTCATTGCTCGCCTCCGGAAGAACTACCACGTGCGGGTCAAAACAGTCGACGATGTCCTGCACGTCTGCGGCAGTCAGGGTGTTTTGGCTGTTGTAGGTGACCACCCGGAGCGTCGAAAAGCTTTCCGACGCCCCACCCGCAGAGGACATCTCCTGCGCGTGAAGAGAGCCCGGCAGAAGCGGCGGCACGGGCGCAGCGATGAAGCAGGCGGCGGCCACAGACCAGACAAGCGGCGCCACGACGAACCGGAAGGCCCCAAACACCGCTGCAATGATCGCGAGCCCGATGCCGAAAGCAATGGGGAAGGAGACTGCCTGAGCCACCACGACCCGGGTGCTGAGCCATTGCGAAATGCCCGCAGCCGGAAGGATCGCGAGTACGCACAGGAGTAACCCGGCGGCGGTGAAGAGCGCGGAAAAGACGAGCTTGCCGGTGCTGGGTCGGGTAGGGGATTCCTGCATGGTCAGTCCTATTCGAAGTACGAGCAGATCTCAGGGTCGGTGATGTATCCCTGTTGGCAGCCCCATTCAGCCTGCAATTCGCCGCTGGATGGGTTGGGGTTGCCGTATTCGTCGTACCCGTAACCGTTGACCGCTGCACCTCCAGGAAGCAAACCGGACTGGCTTTCTTGCTCAAGGTAAGCGGGCCCGTCGTTGGCGTAGAAGCAGTACTCGGAGTGTTCGATCGTTCCGTCCGACCATAATGCGGGGCCTGGCGTTCCTACGAGGCACTCGACTACGTAGGGTTCGGTTTCGCTGGTGACGGTATCGGGTTCTGCGGCCACCGATGCAGAGCTTGTAGAGCTAACCGTCTCACTTGTGGTGGTCGTGTGCGTTGCGGTGACCGTCGCGGTGACCTGGACTGGTTCTATCTGCTCTGAGCTGCAGCCGCTCACGCATAGAACACTAGCGAGTATTGCAGGTAACAACCGCTTCATTTGTTCTCCTGAGAAAGTGGGACTTGCCCTGTCTTCTTCAATCTAGCTAGTGCCCTTGGGGCTCGTGCCCGATTAAGTCCCCAGTCAACTCCGGTGCTAAAGTCAGGTGCGCTGCTCCAAGCAGTAAGTCTCCGTAGCTCAGTGGATTAGAGCATCGGTTTCCGGTACCGAAGGTCGCAGGTTCGAATCCTGTCGGGGACACCATGTGAAGTGGGGGTTTCACGAAACTGTTCCAATCTTTTCACGAAACCTCCTGCCGGCCGAAGGAAAACGGCCGCGAACACAAAAATGACCCGCTCCGTTCGTTCGGAGGGGTCATTTTCTGTCTTGAAGCGCCGTTTTGGGCCTAATTTCGGCCCTCGCCCACGACCTCTAGGCCACGGGCTTTGTCCTCGTTGTTTTGAGGACCAGCCGGTGGCCTTGGTCGGGCTATGCCGCAAGCGGTGGCGCGTTGGGGAAAGCGTCGGTGCCAGTCTCGTCGCGTCCGCGGGTCTTGCGACCGTCCGGAGGGGTCGTGGGAGGCGTGGGCTTCTTCGGGAACCGCCAGCGCGACTCTGCCGACAGCAGACCTATGTTGGCCGCGACCGCGGACATGACAGCCGAAATGGCTTGCGCTGCCCAGCCACGCATAAGCCGCATGGTCGGGTCGCCGTGGCCCTGGTGACGGGAGGACTTCACACGGTCATTGCGCGACTCAATGGTGTTGCGACGGTGGTACTGCTCCTGCCACTCCTTCGTGCCGTAGGGAGCGCCCTGGTTGAGGTACTTCGCGCCGTCTTCCGGCGTGTTCTGCACGGTAATAGAGGCCTGGGAGCAGACCGCACCGCACATGCCAGAGGTCAAGTCCCATCAGCAAGCGTTACACAACACTAAGGGACGCAACCGCCGTTGGAACACTGCTGCTACGTCAGAGCCCGAAGGCTCCGCCGCTGACGAGGATCACGATGCCGAGGCCGATGAGAACGATGGGAAAGAGGATGTCCTCCCAGCGTTCGAGCACTTCGGCGATCGGGGGGCGGGTGGCGACGAACTTTGCCAGGGCCACCAGGACCGCGACAAGCGCGAGGAAGATGATGCAGTAAGCGACTACTGCGAGAGGTTCCACGCTGAGGAAGACAGGGGTGTAGACACCGATGTTGTCGCCGCCGTTGGCAAAGGTGACGCCTGCGACAGTCCCCACGCCGACCTTCTTGCCGGCAACCTTGGCCTCGTCGTCATCGTCGTCATCGTCTCCACGCCAAGCCTGCCATGCGGCCCAGAGGCCGAGGCCCAGAGGGATGAGACCAAAGTACGGGATGGCTGCCGAGGGCAGGAATGCTCCGGCGCCGACGGTCACCAGAACCGCGGCACCGAGGATGCCCGCGAATCCGAGGTACTGGCCGGCCATAATGCGGGCGGTAGTGCCGCGCTGGCCTGCCCCTCGCGCGAAGAAGAGGGAGAGCACGATGATGTCGTCGATGTTGGTAGCTGCGAACAGGCCTATCGCCTGCAAGACCGTGGTGAGGATCATGCGTCCTCCCCAGCTGCATAGCATCCGGGAAGCGAGCAGGCGGGATCGATGCACGGGGCGTCTTCCTCTACTGCCAGGGTGGCATCGACCAGTGTCGTCAGCGCCTGTGCCAGGTGCGGATCGGCGATCTCATATCGTGTCCGACGACCCTCTGGCTCTGAGACGACGATCCCGCAATCGCGCAGGCATGCCAGGTGGTTGGACACGTTCGGGCGTGTCAGGTCGAGATCTCGAGCCAGTTCCGCCGGGTAAGCGGAATGGTCGAGCAGGGTCAAGATGATCCGGGATCGAGTGGGGTCGGCCAGTGCACGACCCAGGCGGTTCATCACGTCGAGACGCGAAGCGATAGTCAGCATGCACTGAACTATACAGCAAGCTCTGAACAGTTCAAGTCCCATGTAGTGGCGTAGCCGTGTGTGCTGCTCAGGAGACAGTGGAAGTGGCAGAGATTCCGGCAAAGTTGCGAAAACAGCGTCGCCCGCTCGAGATCCAAGTTGTGCGCGAATCGTTCTACCGATCAAATAATCCCGCTACGGCCTCTCGGTCTAGTTTGCTGCCTCGATTATCCTGTGTACCTCTTATGGGAAGTACGGAACGCTAGCGGACTTTGAGCTGAAGGTAGCCGTCTGGGTGAGCTGTGTCCTCAATGCTCAGATTGGTGGGCTGCTGGTCCGCAGGCATAAGGGACACCCAGGTAATCTGCTTAGGCTCGCCCGGCTTGAGCATTTCACCGCACGCTGGGTTTCCCGGGACGCGCTCCAGGTAGCCTACGTTTCCCCAAGAAGAGCCGTTCGCGAGAATGTTCGCGTCGAGCTCGAGTCCGCACGCTAAGTCGATTTCGCGGGTTCCGTTATTGGTCACGCCCGCGGCGACCGAAACCTGCTTCCTGCCCTCGGAATCGGGCATTTCGACCTCAACGATCGTCGACGGATCGGCCAAGTTTGTGACACGAATGGTGAAATCGCCGACTGTGCCAGTGAAACGATCGCCGAGTTCAGTACCAAAATCCTTGGGTGCTTCCCCTTGAGCTCCGGGTTCCTCTTCGGGTTGTTCTTTGCTCTCCTGAGCGCAAGCGGCGAGGCTTAGGGCGAAAGCGAAGGCAGCAGACAGGGTTAGTTTTTTCCCTTTTTTCTGATATTCACAACCAGACTCAGAGAACTAGTAAACGTGGAAAGCTAGGTCGCAGTGGGGGGCGGCAACCTTCGCGGCCGGCCACTTGAGGGGCCAGTGAAGGAAGATGACCGACGCTCGACGGCGCCACTAGTGTCCGGTGGGGCTTTCGTGAACGCGCTGTTAGATGCGTTATGAATATCGCGATGAAGTTTCGCTGCTAAAGGTTCGTTGCCGCCGGCTACACATGGGTCTACAGTCGGCCTTGTCCAACTTAGTGGACGAGTCAACATCATTCCCAAAGGAGATCCCATGAGCACACTCACCGGCACTTACAAGCTAGACCCCGCCCACTCTTCGATCGGCTTCACCGTGCGCCACGCAATGGTGACGAAGGTCCGTGGCGAGTTCACTGATTACGAAGCGTCCATTACCGTGGCGGAGGACCCGTCGGCAAGCACGGCCTCTGGCACTGTGCGTACGGCGAGCATCGATACCCGCAACGAGGACCGTGACGCCCACGTGCGTGGCGAGGATTTCTTCGCGGTCGAGCAGTACCCCGAGATGACGTTTACCGCTACCAACTTCGACGTTGACGCCAATGGTAACGGCACCGTCACCGGCGACATGACCATTAAGGCAACAACTAAGCCCGTCACGTTCGAGGTTGAGACGTTCGGTGTGGAAGAGGACCCGTTCGGCAACACCCGCATCGGCTTCGAGGCCCGCACCACGATCAACCGCAGTGAGTTTGGCATCGACTTCCAGGCTCCGTTGAACTCCGGCGGCATGATGCTGAGCGAGAAGGTCGGCATCGAGATCGAAGGTTCCGCGATCAAGCAGTAGCTTATCGACCATTCTCCCGCCCCGAGATGGACGGCGTTCTTCAAAAGTCAGCGCTCGATCGTCCCGGGGCGATGTGCTTCAAGAGACACGCCGTAGCATCAGTAAAATCACAGTCTTCACGGGCTATTATCAGCTTATGAAGCAATCCGCTGTCCTTGGTGCCATGCTAGTCGGCGCCATCGTCTTTCCCGTTGCAGCCGTCCTCGCTGTTCCTGCGCTCAGTAACCCGGAGGAGTCCAGTTCTGCCGTCACTTCGGGCGCTGTGGCACTGGGAAACACTGCAGCGACGCTGTGGATCATCGGCTTGACGTACTTCCTAGCCACTCGGCCCGAGATCTCACGGGGCAACGGCGCGGCCATGAGGACCGGTGTCATCGGGGCGATTCTGCTTGTGCTCGGCTTCAGCTCGACCGCGTTCTACGCCTGGGAGGAAGTGGCCGCCGGCACGGAACTGCCGACGATCAACCTGCTGGTATTTCTTATCCCAGTGGGGTTGTTCGTAGTTACCGCCGCGCTATTCATGGCGATGCTGCAGGGACCCGCTGCTCCTACCGGCAAGCCTGGGGTGCAGGTCGCGCACGCGTCGTAAAGCCAGTTCGAACTAAGGGGACTCTCCGTGAAAGAATCGCTGACCTGGCAAACACTGGCTCCTCCGCGGGATAAAGACGCCCTAGTTGCGGTCGCGGCCATCCTCTCGATGTACGCACTGCTCATCGGGCAGGCCGTCGGTTTGTGGAAACTTCAAGTCGGCAGAAGCGTTCTGATTGTCGCGCTGCCGTTCATGATGGTCATTGCGTTGGGTCTCCCAGCCTGGTTGCTCCTGCGCTACATGCGCAACCGGGGGATCGAAACGGGGTTTCTCCCATTGGGCAGGCGCGGCTGGCACCTTCTATGGCAGGTGCCGGCCATCATCATCGGCTCTGGGAGTGCAGCTGCATTTTTGGGGCCACTGCTCGGTCTGGACAACGCAGAGGGCACGTCGGCCATGGAAGAGGCTGGTGTCGGGCGTGCTCTTCCCATCATTGTCGCGTTGGCGGCCTACTTGATCGTGGGACCGTTCCTGGAAGAGCTAGTCTTTCACCGGATTCTCATGGGGTACTTCGATACGGTCATGCCCGCTGCGCTGAGCGTGATCCTCAGCTCGGTGCTCTTCGGTCTCGCCCACGTCAGCCCGCCGGCAATTCTGTACACGACGTTCTTCGGCATCGGGTGCGCCCTTGCCACCCGCTGGCACGGCACTTTATGGGCCGGCTTGATTGCGCACGTTGCGAACAATGCGTTGGTCCAGCTCACCACGCTGGCCGTCCTCCTCGGATAAGTGGGACGAGCAACGCTAGCGCGCCCTAGTAATGTAAGAACTTCCTTACAAAGTCCCGCCGCGCTTCTATGCTTGAGTACTACCCACTGAACCGGGCTGTAGGAACATCCAATGACACGAAGAGGAAGCACCATGTTCACATCACGCACACTGAAAACGATTGGGGCGTCGGTCGCCGCGTCCACGCTGCTGCTGGTGGCCGGGTGTAGCTCGGACGAGCAGGGCAATGCAGAAGCGCCGACCACGGAAGCCCAGGGGGAGACTTCTGAAGCTGCCCCGTCCGAGGAAACGACGACTGAGACGTCTGAGACGGCCGAGGTGGAGGATTTTTCTCAGTTGCTCGATGGCGTCACGTACAAGGGTGAGCAGGTGGTCACGCAATCACCGGAGCAGATCGAGAAGTTGCTCCAGGTGATGAAGGAGATGCAAGCGGCGGATGTGTTCGAGTTCGATCCCCCTGAGTGCGGCGAGGAGTTCCAGAGGAACCAAGACGACTTCAACGATGAGGACGTTTCGCCGGAGACCTTCACTGCGGGTGACGTTCAAACCGACGGTTTCGCAGTGGTTGCCTATGACCTAAGCGTGACCAAGGATCCGGAGCGCGATAGAACGACGCCGAACTTAGAAAAGTGCGGAAACTACTCGTTCACGTCGCCCGCAGGTGTAATGAGCGTCGCGGCTGAGGAGCTCCCCTTCACTGCAGATGCGGATGGGGGCTACGCCGTCATCCAGCGGACCGACTCCGAAATGGAGCAGATGGCCACCTACAACACAGTGGCCGAGAAGAATGGCACCCTCGTCAGCTTGAGCGTCAATGAGCCCACCGACGAGAGCATCAAGGCGGCCGAGGAAACACTGGACATGATCCTCGACCGCCTGTAGACGGATCTAGGAGCCCAGCAGCTCCAGCACGGCCTCGCCGACGCCGGCTGCGCTCATCGGGTTCTGCCCGGTGACCAGCTTGCCGTCCACGACGACGTGCTTCGTCATGGGCAGCTTCGCGGTGGTGTACTCACCGGCTTGCTCCTTCAGTTTCTCCTCGAGGCTGAAGGGGACTTCGGCTGTGCGCTGAGCCAGTTTCTCTTCGGCCCAAGAGTATCCGGTGACGCGGCGACCGTCGAGAAGCGAAGAACCATCGGCGAGGGTGACGTCGAGCAAACCGACCGGACCGTGGCACACAGCCGAGACAATCTTGCCAGCGTCGGCGAAGTGGGCGACAGCGGCGGAGACTTCCTCGTTAGTGAAGTCGAACATCGTGCCGTGGCCGCCGATCAAGTAGATCCCGTCGTAGGTGTCGAGGTCGACGTCGGTGATGGCGGGGGTGTCGTCGAGAAGCGCCATGAACTCCGGATCCTTGTAGCGCTTGTTCGTGCCGCCCATCTGGATCACCGGGGTTTTCAGGCTCACCGGGTCAATGGGGACAGCGCCGCCGTCGACGCTGGCGAGGTCGACCTCGTGGCCGGCCTTGGTCAACACGTCGTAAAAGTGCGTGAATTCGCCGAGCCACATGCCGGTGTGAATACCGGAACTCTGGTAGCGGTGGACGCTGGTCGAGAGTGCGAGAAACTTCATTTTATTGTCCTTGTGCTTCGAAGTAGCCGGGGGCGTTGAGGGTGGTTGCCTGGCCGGTGCGCAGGTAATCCACCACGAGGCGATCAACAACGGGGTTGCTGAACGCCACGTGTCCATGGCCCGGGCCGTGCACGGTCACCAACTGCGTGCCCATCGTGGAGTGCAGGGTGCCGCGGCCGGCGTAGACAGTTTGCGGGTCGCGCGTGGCGTTGATTTGCAGGGGACGCACGGCCAGCTTGGAGCCGTCGAGGTGCGGGCGTCCAACGACCGGTGCAGCCCCGTTGCACATCAACCCGCTCTTGTACATAGCGTTGACAGCAGTGAAGATGTCCCCGGAAATGTAGTTGGTGTACAGGGCCTGCGGGATGAACGTGTAGTCCGGCGGGGTGATGTTCTCGTTGCAGGTCTGGACGGACAGCAGCTGCTTGTTGTGCTTTTCGATGCGATCGAGCTCTTCAATAACCGCCGGCGATGGGGCCTGACCGCCTTGCTCCGCAGTGCCGTTGGTCACGGTAGCCAGCAGGTGCCACTGGTTCGGCTGCGGAATGAGCCCGCGGGTCATCTTCAGCAACCCGGATTTGGCCTGGTTCGCACCCGGGTTGAGAATCATGTTGATCACGTTCTCGCCCTCGACGCGTGCCTTGCCGGTGGCGGTCATGATGTCGGCGCCGGTTTGGCCGGAGCTTTCAAGACCCGGAGGCAGGTCACCCACGCGCGCTGGCGGGGGAACGAGCGTTGGGTTCGTGCCGGTTTCCGCGACGATCTTGCGGGACCAGTACTGGTAGGCCTTGAGCGGGGTGTCACCCATCTTGTACTTGTCGTTGTTCATGGACACCCAGGTGAAGTACTCGTGCAGTACCTGCTCGTAGCCACCTTGTTGGGACGCCAAGAGGTCGTTCCACGCCATGTTCGGGTCCATCGCGGAATCCAGGACCATCTTGTCGGTGTTAGCCGGGTACATCGTCGCGTACACAGAACCGATGAAGGTGCCATAAGACAGGCCCATGATGGAAATCGTGTCATATCCCAGGGCCTGGCGGACCATGTTCCAGTCGCGCGCGTTGTTCTCCGTGGTGATGGATTCCGGATATCCCGGCCCGCCGGTCTGGCAGACGCGGCGGTAGTATCCACCGAGGTTGGTGACGGTCTCAATCTGGTCGCGGACAGCCGCGAGTGCATCCTGCCCGGTCGCCGGGTCCTGGCATTCCAGGGGAGTGGAGTGGGCCAAGCCGCGGGGCTGCACGGCCACCAAATCCCACTCGTTGCGGATCTCCTGCGGCCACTTCAAACCGAGACCTTGAGATCCGAAGTAGGTGTACGCGTCGCCGCCCGGGCCGCCCGGGTTACCGAAGAGCGCACCGCGCTTCGATGCCGGCTGCTGCGCTTTGATCTGCAGGAAGCCGAGCGAGATCTTGCGGCCGGCCGGCTGGTCGTAGCGCATAGGAACGTCAATCCGGCCGCACTGAGCACCGGCGACGTCGACGGTGGCTGGGCAGTCTTCCCATGTGATCTTCGGTGCGGACTGAGCTCCGGCCGCAGGGATGACAACCATGGAGGCGGCTATGGCGACCGATGTCAAAACCGACCCCATCCGCCTCAAGGAAAACACGGAGAACACTGCGATACCTCCCAGGTTAGAAGAACCCTTTTCAGAACTACGTCGCCCATAATAAATCGTGCGCGCGAGAAAAGCGCGGCACGGGAAAATGACAGCAAACCGGCCCGCACCTTCCACTCGGAAGGGGCGGGCCGGTTTGTGTTTTGACCTGCGTGTTAGTCGGGTTTTAATCCACCACGAAGACGATCAGGTCACGCGGACCGTGAACACCTTCCACACGCACCAGCTCAATATCGGACGTTGCCGACGGGCCGGAAATGAGCGTGGCCGGCTTGGACGGGTCAATCTTGCGGAACATCTCGGGCACACCGTAAACCACGGTGTCCATGGACACGATGCACAAGTGACGGTCGGGCACCAGGGAGAGGGAGCGGCGCCCACAGACACCGGCACCGTCCTCGAGGACATCGGACTGGAGCACGATCGTGCCGGTCTGTGCGGAAGAGACGACGGAGCTGGTGACCACCGCATCTGCGTCACCAAGCGTGCGCGGGTCCACAGACGACTCGTCCGCTGTGGCGGTGCCGGAAAAGCTAGCGAAAAGCGACCGCTCAAGGCCCGGCGCGTAACGCACGTCGGCGCACTCGCGGTCGTGGAGTACCTCGACGAGCTTGTCCGGCAGCTCCTCTGCCGCGCACTGGATCACATCGGCCTTGTAGTCCACGAGCCGGTCGACGAGCATGTCGCGCAACTCGTCGCGGTCTAGAGGTGACTCAGTGCGGTACTCGTGGGCGTGCTCGACGCTGGCCGGGGCGTCGGCAAGCCTCTGCGCGTCGCGGATGCGGGAGAGGATTTCCTCTTTAGCGCTCGTCATGGCGGGCCTCCCCTTGGTTGGTCGAAGCGTCATCGTCGATAGTGTCAGCGGCGGCGGTGTCGGAGTTCGGGTCGGTGTTGCGGGCAGCGCCTTCAGCGCGTGCTTCCGCGAGCAGCTGTTGCGCCTCATCCGACTCGAACCACTCGCGGAAGGACTTCTTCGGCGGCACCGCAGTGTCGCGGTAGTCGGACCAGCCGGACATGAACAGCGGCAGCGAATCGATCACACCGTTGAAACCGCCGAGGACCCGACCAACGGCAGCCGCGCGGACCGCGAGGTTCCACACCTTCTGGTTGCCCATGACAAACCCGATGGAGGAAAACATCGAACCCTCGATTGGCGGACGGTGGTTCTTCACCTTCTGGTGGCGCATCTCCAGCAGCACATCGGTGATCGGGATCTTAACGGGGCAGACCTCGTCGCAGCGGCCGCACAGCGAGGACGCATACGGCAGCGACGCGGTAACGTCATCCGTCGAATCCATGCCCGCCAGCTGCGGGGTGAGAATTGCGCCGATCGGACCCGGGTAGACCGAACCGTAGGAGTGGCCGCCAGCGCGCTCGTAGACCGGGCACACGTTCAAGCATGCGGAACAGCGGATGCACTTCAAAGCCTCACGGCCGATCTCGTTGGACAGCGCGGCAGTGCGGCCGTTGTCCATGAGGACAATGTGGAACTCCTGCGGGCCGTCGTCGGCGGTCACGCCCGACCAGATCGAGGTGTACGGGTTCATCCGCTCACCAGTCGAGGAGCGGGGGAGCAGCTGCATGAACACACCGAGATCATCGAAGGAAGGCAGAAGCTTTTCGACACCCATTACCGTGATCAGAGTCTCCGGCAGGGTCACACACATGCGGCCGTTGCCCTCGGACTCCACGATGGAGACCGAGCCGGTCTCTGCAATGCCGAAGTTGCAACCGGAAATAGCTACCTTGGCCTTCATGAACTGGTCGCGCAGGAAGGACCGTGCCGCGTCCGCCAGCTCCGAAGGATCCTCGGTGAGGTCCTGGCGTGCGCCGGGCATCTTCTCGGTGAAGATGTCGCGGATCTCGGCGCGGTTGCGGTGGATGGCCGGCACGACAATGTGGGAGGGGAAGTCCTCGCCCAACTGGACGATGAGTTCCGCCAAGTCCGTCTCCTGGACGTGAATGCCGTCTTCAGCGAGCACCTCGTTCAACGCGATCTCGCCAGTGGCCATGGACTTGACCTTGACCACCTCAGTTTCACCGGTGGCTTTGACCAAGTCGGCGACAATCTTGTTGGCCTCGCGAGCGTCGCGCGCCCAGTGCACGTGGCCGCCGCGGGCGGTCACATTCTCCTCGAACTGCTCTAACAGTTCGGGCAGGCGTGCCAAGGTGTCGCGTTTAATGGTCGAGCCTGCCTCGCGCAGCTGCTGCCAGTCATCCAGCTCGTCAACAACACCCTGGCGCTTGAGGCGGATCTGGGTAGTGGCGTGGTGGAGGTTCCGGCGCTGCGTGGCGTTGTTCAGCTCGTCCTTAGCGTTCTTCTGGAACTTGTCGTATTCGCGGAAGTGGCCAGGCTCATGCGGGGCGTGCGGCGGGGTGGTGGGGTTACCAAGTGAGACCTTCACAGCATCTTCTCCTTCGAGTATGCAGCCGACGTCGGCGTCCACGGGTGCTCGCGGGTGGACGCGAGAATCTCCGCAATGTGGATCGCGCGAATGCCGGTGTGCTGGCGGGACATGGCGCCGCCGATGTTCATCAGGCAGGACGAGTCGCCGGCGGTGACGTACTCAGCCTCCGTGTCCTTAATGTGGCGCACCTTGTCGGAGACCATCGCCGCAGATGTGTCCGCGTTTTTCACCGCGAAGGTGCCCCCGAAACCGCAGCATTCCTCGACGTTGTCCAGCTCGACGAAGTCGATGCCTTCGACGTTCTTCAACAGATCCGTCGGGCGGCTGCCGACTTTGATCATGCGGCGCGAGTGGCAGGTGGAGTGGTAGGTCACACGGTGGGGGAAGAAGGCACCAACATCGGTGGTTCCCATAACGTCCACGATGAATTCGGAGAGGTCCAGGGTCTTGTTGGCAGCGCGCGTTGCGCCGTCGACAAGCCCCTTGGAACCGTAACGGTCCGCGATGCGCACGTGCTGCTCGCGGACGGCACCAGTGCAGGAGCCGGACGGGGTGACCACGTAATCGATCGAATCATCCGCGAACGCGTCGACATAGTTCTCAATGATGGGCACCACTTCCTTCTGGTACCCGGTGTTGATGTGCATCTGTCCGCAGCAGGACTGCTCCTTCGGGAACACGACCTCGCATCCGAGACGAGACAAAACCAAGGCAGAGGCCTTGTGGGCATCGGGGAACAGGGCGTCTCCGATGCAGGTGGAAAATAGGGCTACGCGCACTGGTGGCTCCTTTCTGGGTGGGTTGCCGGCCAGTCAGCGTCGAGGTTACTCCCCTTTAGCCCACAGCGGGCGCAAGGAAACTGAGCACGTTCGTTTGGAGGAAAACCATCGTGCACACAGCCAGCAGGAAGACGAAGGACCAGCCGACGACTTTCTTGAAAATCTCCGATTCCTTGCCCTCCATGTTCACTGCCGTGGCGGCGATGGCGAGGGACTGCGGGGAAATCATCTTGCCCACAACACCACCGGTGGTGTTGGCGGCCAACATGAGGTCCGGGTTGAGGCTCAAGCGTTCAGCCGCCGTGACCTGGAGGTTGGCGAACAGCGCGTTCGCGGACGTGTCCGAGCCGGTGACCGCAACACCGATCCATCCCAGCATTGGGGCGAGGAAAGCGAAGGCGGGGCCGAGACCGGCGAACCAGTAACCAATGGTCACGGTCTGACCGGAGTAGTTCATCACGTAGGCCAGCGCGAGCACCACCACGATGGTCAGCGCCGACCAGCGCATGCGGTAGGCCGTGTCCACGAATTCTTTGCCCACCTGCGCCCAGTTGAGCTGGTAGCGGCCATTCTCGTCGAAAATGATGTAGGACAACGCCACGATGAGCCCGGAAATGACTAGCAGGGTGCCCGGGTTGTGCAAGTAGGCGAAGGTGTAGTCGGTTTTGACGTCGGTGCCGGTGGAACTCAGGATCGTGCCTGTCTCGATGCCCGGCCACGGAATCGTGAGCTTGAATGATTTCAGCCATTCGGGGATGGTCGTGCCCAGGTTAGCGATGCCGAAGATGCACACCACGACGGCATAGGGCATGAGCGCCATCCAGACGCGGTTGCCGGGAAGGCTGTCGTCCTCTGGTTCTTCACGTGTGTCGACCACCGTCGAACCTGTCGTGCTGGCCTCCGCGTCTGCGTCCGTGCTCGCGTCTGGGCCAGATGCCGGGGTGGTGCCTGGCTGATCGAGGCCAAGGCGCTCACGCAGTTCCGGCACACCGACAGGTTTCCAGAACCGTAGCAGGACAAACGCTGCGCCTAGGGCCACGATGCAGGCGATCACGTCTGTGAGTTGGTAAGCGAAGTAGTTGGAGGTCCACCACTGCGCGATGCCGAAGGACAAGCCAATGGTCACCTCGGCGGGGATGGTCTCCCGGACACCGCGTCCGCCGTCCACCAGGAAGGCGATGATGAACGGCACGAAAAACGCCAGGAACGGGGTCTGGTGACCAACGATGGCGGCGATGTTCTCCGTCTGCTCGAGAGTGCGGCCGCCGACCTCACCGGCAGTGGTGATCGGGATGGACACCGCGCCGAAGGCCACGGGGGCGGTGTTGGCGATCAGCACAATCGATGCAGCTTTCAGCGGAGGAATGCCAAGCGCGAGAATCATCGTTGCGGTAATGGCCACCGGTGCACCGAAACCGGCAAGCGCTTCGAGCAGGCCGCCGAAACAAAAGGCGATGAGCATCGCCTGGATGCGCACATCACCGTTACCCATCTTGTCGAAGACCCTGCGCAGGTCCTCGAACCGGCCGGATGCCACCGTGATTTGGTAGAACCAGATCGCGGTGAGGATCACCCAGACGATGGGGAAGAGACCGTAGAGCCCGCCGCGGAAAGCGGACGACACCGCCATGCCCACCGGCATCTGAAAGCCGAGAACCGCAACGAGAAGTGCCACGCCCAGCGCAACCAGCCCGGATGTGTGCGCGCGGGCTTTGAAACCCAGCAGCATGATGAAAAACGCCAATAACGGCAGAACGGACACAAGTGCGGACAGCCCCACGTTTCCCGCTACGGCGTCGGTGTGAATCTGGAAGGTCCCCATTGACCATCTCCTCGTCGTATCTTTACGTGCGCAAAATTAATGCAGTCAAAGTATCGCAGTAGCTGGCATGTGTCCGGAGAAGATTGGGGATTTTCATCCGAGTTGATTGGGGGATCGGATGGGCACCTGCCAGTTCTGCCTGCGACCACCCCCTGATCTAGACTTGCAGCACATGACCCCTGCTGATCTAGCTGCAACCGTTCGCGCCATCACTACTGAAACGCTCGACGCCCACGGCCTTGATTCCTCTGTCGTTCCAGAGACGGTCACCGTCGAGCGTCCCCGTAACCCGGAGCACGGCGATTACGCCACCAACGTCGCACTTCAGGTGGCCAAGAAGGCAGGGACGAACCCGCGGGAGCTCGCTGGCTGGCTTGTCGACGCGCTTGTCGCCCTCCCCGAGATCGATTCCGCGGATGTTGCCGGCCCCGGCTTTATCAATCTGCGCCTTGAGGCTGCTGCCACCGGTGGCATTGTGGCCGACATCCTGGCGAAGGGCGAGTCCTTCGGGGGTTCGGATATGTACGGCGGCGAGAAAATCAACTTGGAGTTCGTCTCCGCAAACCCGACTGGCCCGATCCACCTGGGCGGCACCCGCTGGGCAGCCGTTGGTGACTCATTGGGCCGTGTGCTGGAGTTCTCCGGCGCGGAGGTGACCCGCGAGTACTACTTCAACGACCACGGCGGCCAGATCGACCGCTTCGCCCGCTCCCTGGTAGCCGCCGCCAAGAATGAGCCGACCCCCGAAGACGGTTACGGCGGGGAGTACATCGGGGACATCGCCAGCGCGATTGTCACCGAGAACCCGGGCATTCTGGAGGGTGACGCCGCGGCGGTGCAAGAAGCTTTTCGGCGCGAAGGCGTTGAAAAGATGTTTGCGCAGATCAAACAGTCCCTGCACGACTTCGGCACAGACTTCGATGTCTTTTTTCACGAGAACTCGCTGTTCGAGTCCGGTGCGGTGGATCGTGCGATCCAGACGTTGAAGGACAACGGCAACCTGTATGAAAGCGACGGCGCATGGTGGTTGCGCTCGACCGACTTCGGCGACGACAAAGACCGCGTCGTGCTCAAATCCGACGGCGACGCAGCCTACATCGCCGGTGACATCGCTTACGTCGCCGACAAATTCGACCGCGGCCACACCCTGGCTATCTACATGCTCGGTGCGGACCACCACGGCTATATCGCCCGCCTGCGGGCCGCCGCCCAGGCGCTGGGGTACAACCCGGAAGCAGTCGAGGTCCTCATCGGCCAAATGGTCAACCTTGTCCGCGACGGCCAGCCAGTGAAGATGTCTAAGCGCGCCGGGACCGTGATCACCCTCGACGACCTGGTAGATGTCATTGGTGTCGATGCCGCGCGCTACTCGATGGTCCGCTCCTCGGTGGACTCCACCCTGGACATCGACCTGGACCTGTGGGAGAGGCAGTCCAATGACAACCCTGTTTACTACGTGCAGTACGGCCACACGCGCCTGGCTTCGATCGAGCGCAAGGCCGCCGACGCGGGGGTTGTCCTCGCAAGCTCGGGTGATGATGACAACGTTGATTTGTCCTTGCTGACCCACGAGAAGGAAGGCGATCTCATTCGCACTCTGGGCGAGTTCCCGGCCGTCGTCAAGGCGGCTGCTGAGCTGCGCGAACCGCACCGCATCGCGCGCTACGCCGAGGAACTAGCCAGCGTCTTCCACAAGTTCTACGACGCATGCCAGATCCTGCCTAAGGCAGGTCAGGACCCGCAACCAATCCACGCCGCCCGCCTCACGCTCGCCTCTGCGTCGCGCCAGGTGTTGGCCAACGCCTTGCGCCTGCTCGGCGTGAGCGCACCGGAGAGGATGTAGCCCCATGCTCGATCCCGTTCTGAACACCGCCAACCTATCCCGCGACGACCTGCTGCGCATGCGGCACACCGAGGCGGGCTGCTTTAACGACCTGCCGGCCCACGTGTGGCCGCGCAGTGCGAAGAGGCTTGACGACGGCACGGTCACCATCGCCGGCGTACCGCTGACGGGCATTGCAGCTGAGTACGGCACCCCTGTCATGGTTGTGGATGAGGCCGATTTCCGTTCCCGCTGCCGCGACATGGTCCGTGCCTACGGCAAGCCGGAGAACGTGCATTACGCCTCGAAGGCTTTTCTGACCACCCACATTGCCCGCTGGGTGGGCGAAGAGGGACTCTCGCTCGACGTGGCGAGCGAGAACGAGCTCCTCATCGCCCTGCACGCAGGTTTCCCGGCGGAGCGCATTACCGTGCACGGCAACAACAAGCCCGATTCTTTCCTGCGCCGCTGCGTGCGCGAAGGCGTCGGCGAAGTGGTCATCGACTCCCACCAGGAGCTCGAGGAGCTCGAGCGCATCGCCGGCGAAGAAGGCACAGTCCAGGATGTGTTCATCCGCGTCAAACCTGGTGTGGAGGCGCACACGCACGAGTTCATCGCCACCAGCCACGAAGACCAGAAATTCGGTTTGTCGCTGGTGTCCGGCTCCGCCTACCGCGCCGCCGTCGCCGCCCGAGAGGCTGACAATGTCCGGCTCACAGGATTGCACTGCCACGTCGGCTCCCAGGTGTTTGACGCAGAGGGTTTCAAGCTCGCCGCCGCGCGAGTGTTGGGGCTGTATGCGCAGATCTACCGCGAGCTGGGTCTTGAGCTCGGCTATCTCGACCTCGGCGGCGGTTACGGCATCGCCTACACCAATGAGGAGCAGCCGCTCGCGGTCGATGCCGTGGCCAAAGACCTGCTCAGGGCCGTATCGGAGAAGGCGGAAGAACTCGGCATCACGCCACCGGAGGTCATCGTCGAACCAGGCCGTGCCATTGCCGGCCCCGCCGCAGTGACCGTGTACTCGGTGGGTACGGTCAAGGACGTGCACGTGACTGATGAGGCGACGCGCCGCTACATCGCTGTGGACGGCGGCATGAGCGACAACATCCGTACCGCCCTCTACGGCGCAGACTACGACGCACGCGTGGTAAACCGCCTCACCGACGGCACCCCGCAGGCCACCCGGTTGGTTGGCGCGCACTGTGAATCCGGCGACATCTTGATCAACAACGCGCTGTGGCCGGACGACATTGCCCGCGGCGACCTCATCGCCCTCGCCGCGACGGGTGCCTACTGCTTCTCCATGGCATCGAACTACAACTGCTTCGGCCGGCCAGCGGTGGTCAGAGTCAAGGATGGCAGTGTCACTCCGATGGTGCGCAGGGAGACGGTGGAGGACATCCTCGCACGAGAGGTTTTGTAGACTCGGGAACCATGACTTCACAGACCACTCACAGCGCTGAGGGACACAACGGTAATTATCCGGGCAAGGGCATCGGCCAGCCGGTCGGCGTCGCTGTTCTGGGAATGGGCACGGTGGGCACTGAGGTGCTGCGGCTGATTAGCGAGTTCTCCTCCAACCTGGAGCACCGCATCGGCGGCCCCATCGATGTCCGCGGTGTCGCTGTGTCGGATGTGAGCAAGCGACGCGAGGTACTCGATCTCTTCCCGGGCATCACGCTCACCGACAACGCGTTGGAGCTGATCGACCGCGCGGACATCGACGTGGTAGTCGAGGTCATTGGAGGTATCGAGTACCCGCGCCAGTTGGTGCTCGCCGCGCTCAAGGCCGGTAAATCTGTCGTCACCGCCAACAAGGCGCTCATCGCGGCACACGCCGGCGAGCTTTCGGATGCTGCCAACGAAGCTGGTGTGGACCTCTACTACGAAGCGGCCGTCGCCGCTGCCATTCCCGTAGTGGGCATGCTGCGCCGCTCGCTGGCGGGCGACCAGATCCAGCGTATCTCCGGCATTGTCAACGGCACGACCAACTACGTGCTCGACGCGATGGCATCGACTGGCATGAGCTACGACGAGGCCTTGGCGGAAGCCACCCGCTTGGGGTACGCCGAAGCTGACCCGACTGCCGATGTCGAGGGCCACGATGCCGCCTCCAAGGCCGCCATCTTGGCCTCGATGGGTTTCCACTCCCGCGTGACCTACGACGATGTGCACGCTGAAGGCATCACCAACATCACCGCCGAAGACATCGAGGCAGCCAAGGATGCTGGCTTCACCATCAAGCTGCTGGCTATTTGTGAGCGGCTCTTGGACGACTCTGGCAACACCACCGCCGTCTCCGCTCGCGTGCACCCGACGCTGGTGCCGAACGAGCACCCGCTGGCCACCGTCGACAAGTCCTACAACGCTGTGTTCGTTGAGGCTGAAGCCGCCGGCCGCCTGATGTTCTACGGCAACGGCGCAGGTGGCGCTCCCACTGCCTCCGCTGTCCTCGGCGATCTTGTCGGCGCTGCCCGCAACAAGATTCATGGTGGCCGCGCGCCGGCGGAGAACCCGTACGCGCATTACCCGGTCGCGGACTTCGGCGACGTGCCAACCCGATACCACATCGACATGTCCGTCGTGGATCGCGCCGGGGTGCTTGCGGAGATTTCCCGTCGGTTTGCTGATGCTGGCATCTCCATTTCGGCTGTCCGACAAGAAGAGCACGGTGATGCGTCGCGTCTGATCGTGGTCACTCATACATCGACTGAGCGCAAACTTGCGGGGATCGTCGAGGAGCTGGGGACGCTTGACGACGTTAAAGCGGTCAACTCCGTCATCCGCCTGGACGCCGACGTCGCCGAGTAGTTATGAGCACTGATCTCGAGGTGGGCCTGCACGCCCGCGTGACTGTGCCCGGTAGCTCGGCGAACCTGGGCCCCGGTTTTGACACCCTCGGTTTGGCCGTGGGGATCTACGACACCGTTGAGGTTGAAGTCACCTCCTCCGGCCTCGAGGTGGAAATCTTCGGCGAAGGCGCCGAGGATCTACCGCGCGACAGCTCCCACCTGGTGGTCAAAGCGATCCGCCAGGGGTTGAAGGCCGCGGATGTCGAAGCACCCGGGTTGAAAGTGACCTGCACGAATAACATTCCGCAGTCCCGCGGTCTCGGCTCATCTGCCTCGGCTGCGGTGGCCGGTGTCGTCGCCGCGAACACGCTCGCAGGTGATGTGCTGGATACCGAAGAAGTCGTCCAGATTAGTTCCTCGTTTGAGGGGCACCCGGACAACGCCGCAGCCAGCGTGCTGGGTCAAGCAGTGGTGAGCTGGACAGACATCCCAGTCGACGGCGTATCCCACCCCGTCTACCGGGCCGTCCAGCTCCCCGTCCACCCGGAGATCAAGGCCACGGCGCTGGTCCCGAACTTCCATGCATCTACTAACGCCGTGCGCAAGGTGCTTCCGTCGCACGTCACCCACACTGACGCGCGGTTCAACGTCTCCCGCACTGCCGTGATGACGGTCGCGGTGCAGCACCACCCAGAACTGCTGTGGGAAGGTACCCGCGACCGTCTTCACCAGCCCTACCGCGCCGACGTTCTGCCGGTCACGGCCGAGTGGGTCAACCGCCTGCGCAACCGCGGTTACGCCGCGTATTTATCCGGGGCGGGTCCGACGGCAATGGTCCTCCACCGCGACCCGGTTGACCCGAAGATCATCGAGTCCGCGAAGGCGGACGGCCTGCGCGTGATCGACCTCGAGATCGCTGGGCCGGTCACCGCTGAGCTCTCCCGGGCGTAGGCGGGTCTCGCGCGCGGGCCGGCTCAGGTGTGCGTCTGCGGAAAAGTTGACATCCGCGAGGCTGCTCGAAAAGGCGAAAAGCCTCTGACCTGGGAAGATCGTTCCAGGCGGAAATCCAGTTTGTAGAGTTTTCCACACCAACCGCACGCACCAGCTGCACGGGCTTCGTGCACGGATCGAAAAAACCCGGGAATGCCAAAGGGCCAAGGGCATCACGCCCTCGGCCCTTCACTGAAGCCCGGCCCGCGAACGGGGGCGGGTAGCTTTAGTGCTCAGCCACGTACTTGACTGGCTCCGGCAGGCCGCGGTCCTCGCGGACGCGGCGGGAGATGGACTCGAGTGCGACAAGGGCATCGACGACCAGTTCCGGGGTGACCGGGAACGGCATGTTGTGGATGGTCTCGTCTTCGGAGGTGGCGGCCTTGGCCACTGCCTTAAGCTCTTCGGTGTCGTCGGGGGAGAGGCCGACTTCGGTCAGGGAGTTCGGCAGGCCCACCTTGGTGGTGAAGGCGATGAAGTCCTCGATCTCCTCAGCGTCAGCGCCCTCCATAATGAGCTGGGTGCATGTGCCCACGTTGACCTTCTGGCCGTGGGTGAGACCGTGGGTCTGCTCAGCCGCGGTCAGGCCGTCGTGGATGGCGTGCGCTGCGGCGAGACCGCCGGACTCGAAGCCCAGGCCGGAGAGCAGAGTGTTGGCTTCGACGACTGCGTCGAGGGCGGGGGTGACCACGCCGGCTTTAACGGAGTCGATTGCTGCGAAAGAGTGCTCCCAGAGAATGTCCCAGCACAGTTTTGCCAGTGCGCCACCAGCGCGGGTCGGGTGGCCGCCATTCATGGTGGTGCCGTTGCCGCGGGCGGCGGCGCGGGCCTCGACCCAGGTGGCCAGTGCGTCGCCGATGCCGGCGATGAGGAATTCGACGGGTGCACCGGCAACGATCTGCGTATCGATGAGCACGAGGTCCGGGTTCTTCGGGTAGAAGCGGTACTCGTCGAAAGCGCCCTCCTCGGTGTAGATGACGGCGAGCGTCGAGGTGGGTGCGTCCGAGGAGGCGGCAGTGGGCACGGACGCCCACTTGATGTCGGCTAGGTAGCCAGCGGCCTTCGCGGCGTCGATCGCGGAACCGCCGCCGAGGCCGACGATGATGTCGTGGTCGTTCTCTTTGATCTTCTCGGTCAGTTCGTCGACCGCCTTTGCGGTGGCGAAACGCTCGAAACCGACGCGGGTCAGCGGCAGGTCTGCTTCCTTGAAGCCGTCGGTAAGCTGCTTTTCGACGATGCCCCACACCGTGTCATCAGACACGAGCAGCGGGTTGTTGCCGAGCTTTTTCAGGTGTGTGCCCAGTTCGTGGATGGCACCTTTACCTTGAATGTAACGGGATGGGCTGGAGAAAATATCCGGTGTAGTAGCCATACCTTCACGCTACGCCCATTTGGAAACTTATAAGTCCGCGCTCGCAGATTTATCCGCGCTGCGCGTTCCCGGCCCTGGTAGAGCGATAATGTCGAATTCGTCACGTGAGAGGTGCCCGCGTAGATCCACTTTGTCGAACTTGCCCACTGATGTCTTGTCGATGGAGTTGACGAATGTCCAATACTCCGGCGCCATCCACGTCGGCAGTTCTTGGTGGAGCGCTTTGCGCAGTTTTCTGGCCAAGTCGATGGACGGGGGTACGTCGGGGTAAAGGACTGTCACGGCCAAGGGGCGCTCGCCCCACTTCTTGTCGGGGTAGCCGATCACGGCGCACTCGACGACTTCCTCGGCCTCCATGATGAGGTTTTCCAGCTGGGCGGAGTAGATCCACTCGCCGCCGGAACGGATGACGTCGCGGGAGCGGTCATAAAGCGTCATGAACCCGTCGGAGGTCACTGTGCCCACGTCGCCGGTGCGCATCCAACCATCCGGAGTGAAGTGCTCTTCCTGGTCGGAGACATCCTTGCCGCGGAAGGACTGTGCCCGCTCAAGGGCTTCCGGGTTGGTGGGCTGGTAGTAGGAGGCGGCGACCATGTTGCCGCGAACCTGGATCTCACCGTTGTTGCGGTCGGTGCGGGAAACAATCTTGCCTTCGTTGACCACGCGGTATTCCAACCAGGGGGCGAAGCGGCCCTGGGAGATGCGGTAGGCCCAGCGGCGTTCGCCGCCCACACCTGACGGCGGGCGGGCGACTGTGCCCACGGTTGACGTCTCTGTCATGCCCCAGACGTGGATGACATCCACACCGTAGCGCTCCTCCCACACCTTGATCAGTGCCGGCGGGGCGGGAGAGCCGCCGACGAAGAGTTCCGTCAAGGACATGCGCTCCGGCGGGTTGTGCAGATAGTGGACCATGAGTTGGATCCACAGGGTGGGCACGCCATGGGCGACACGCGGGTGGGTGCCGGCGATGAGCTTCGCGAGTGTCGGCGCGGACACGTCCGAGTCAGGCAAGACCAGGGGCGTGCCGGCCAGGAACGCGGTGAAGGGCACGCTCCAGCTGAGCACGTGGTAGATCGGGATGCAGCACAGGAAGGACTCGCCGTTAGTGATGCCCATCGAGTCGGTCGAGCGCAGACTGGTGGCGGTCAGCCAAATAGAGCGGTGCGAGTAGGCGATGCCTTTTGGGGCGCCGGTAGTCGCCGTCGAATAGCAAATAGCTGCTGCGGTGTTCTCGGGGAGGACGGGCCAGGTGTAGAGGGTGGATGAGCCGTCGAGAAGCGCTTCGTACGCGTGCACCTCGACGCCGTCGAGATGCGGGATGTCGCCCAAGCCTGTGAAGCAGACCGCGCGCACTGACGGACATGACGGCAGGATGCGTCCCAGTTTGTTCGCCAACCGCGGGTCGGCGACGATGACTTCCATCTCGGAGTGGTTGATGATGTAGGCGATCTGATCTTCGAGAAGCTGCAGGTTGAGCGGCACAAACACCGAGCCCTTCGCAGCGACGGAATACATCACCTCGAGATGCTCCGCACAGTTGTACATCAGCGTGCCTACGCGCTGGTCGCCATCGATGCCCAGCTTGTTTTCGAGCGCGTGCGCGAATGCGGCGGCCCGCGCACCGATGTGCTCAAAGGTGGTTTCTTCCGCCTCCCCCGAACGCCATGTGGTCACCTTAGTGCCACCGTGCACGGATGCCCCGTAGTCGAGGATCCGTCCGATAGAGAAAGGCACTTCCTGCATGGTGGAGAGCATGCTGTACACTCTAGCGCGACCACGTTGCCCGATTGTGGTGGGCGTGGGTTACACTGAACGGCAGATCGCGACCCGAGTGGCATTCTTTGCGCTCCCTATACCGCCATTTTTGGCCGTGCGTCCGATCAATCTTTCTCCGGGCTGTCACTTCAAAGTGCGCCTTCAAATGCTTAGCGACGTTTGAAGCCCCCGGGCAAACGAGCCACGTCCACACCGCGTGATGCGACGCGGTGAACAATAAGACGAAAGGACTTCCGTGACCGATACGGACAACGCAGCGGGCCAGGACCGCCAAGACCTTGCTTCGCTGAAGCTGCCTGAGCTGCGCAAGATCGCTGCTGAAAAGGGCCTTCGGGGGACCTCCGCCCTGCGCAAGGGCGAACTGATTGAAGCCATCACCACCGGAAACGTGCCGCAGCGCGCCAAGCAGCGCGCCTCCGAACAGGCCGCCGCTGAGGCATCCGGCGAGCAGCCGGACAAGCAGAACGAGCAAAACCAGCCGGGGCAAAAGGAGTCTGGCTCGGATGAGTCTGGTTCGGACAAGTCTGGCTCGGACGACAACGGCGCAGACTCCGACGAGCAACGCTACGAATCCCGTTCCGCGGCCCGCCGTGCCCGCCGCAACCGCGCGAAGCACGAGAACCGTGCCGAGCAGCGCGGCGACCGCAACGACCAGCACGATGAGCAGCAGGCCGGCGACCACGGTCAACGCGACAACCGCAACGATCGCGACCACAACAACGAGCGCAATAACGACAACGACGACGGTGGCAACCGTGACAACCGCGACAACCAGGGCGGCAACAACCGCCAGAACAATAACCGCGATAACAACCGCGACGGCGAGGGTGGCGGTCGCCGAGGACGCCGCAACCGCCGGAACCGCCGCAACCGCGACGGCAACAACCAGGGAGGCGGCAACAACGGCAACAACCAGGGCGGCGGTAACAACAACCAGGACTTCGATCCAGAGGATCTGCAGGAGATCGCGGGAATCGTCGACATCGTCGACAACAACGCCGCCTTTGTCCGCACCACTGGTTACCGCGCCAGCCAGGCTGACGTGTTCATTAACAACAACCTGGTCCGCCGCTGCGGCCTGCGCTCTGGTGACGCTGTGATCGGTCAGGTCCGGGCTAACGGCCAGGGCCACACGCACGGTTCGGGCCGTAACCGCCAGCGCTACAACCAGCTGGTTCGGGTGGACACGGTCAACGGGATGGAGGTGGACGATGCGAAGCAGCGCGCCGAGTTCCACAAGCTCACCCCGCTGTACCCGAACCAGCGCCTGCGCCTGGAAACCGAGCCGAACATCCTGACCACGCGTGTGATCGATCTAGTCATGCCTATTGGTAAGGGCCAGCGTGCTTTGATCGTGTCCCCGCCGAAGGCCGGTAAGACGACGATTCTGCAGAACATCGCCAACGCGATCGCGCACAACAACCCGGAGTGCTACCTCATGGTCGTCCTGGTTGACGAGCGCCCGGAGGAAGTCACGGACATGCAGCGCTCCGTTAAGGGCGAGGTCATCGCATCGACTTTCGACCGCCCGCCGAGCGAGCACACCGCTGTCGCCGAGCTGGCCATCGAGCGTGCGAAGCGCCTGGTGGAGATGGGCCAGGACGTTGTTGTCCTGCTGGATTCCATCACCCGCCTGGGCCGCGCGTACAACAACTCCTCGCCAGCGTCGGGCCGCATCCTCTCCGGTGGTGTGGACTCCAACGCGCTCTACCCGCCGAAGCGTTTCCTGGGTGCAGCGCGCAACATCGAAGACGGTGGTTCGCTGACCATCATCGCTACCGCAATGGTTGAGACCGGTTCCGCCGGCGACACCGTGATCTTCGAGGAGTTCAAGGGCACCGGCAACGCTGAGCTCAAGCTGGACCGGAAGATCGCCGAGCGCCGCGTTTTCCCGGCGGTTGACGTCAATCCGTCTGGCACCCGCAAGGACGAGCTGCTGCTCGCACCGGAGGAGGCCCGCGTCATGCACAAGCTGCGCCGTATCCTTTCCGCGCTGGATCCGCAGGCGGCGATTGACCTTTTGATCAAGCAGTTGAAGAAGACGAAGAACAACGGCGAGTTCTTGGTCGGCGTGGCTCAGTCCGCGCCGATGGCGGCCGACACGGAAACCGAGGAGTACCAGTAAATGGCAGGTAACACGCAGGTTTCGCTTGTCGACGATTACATCTCCGAATACCAGGGCATCCAAGCCCAAATGGGTGACCCGGAGGTCGTCGGCGACCAGGATCTCTTCCGCAAGCTGTCGAAGCGCTACGCGCAGCTCCAGCCGATCATCAACGTCAACAACGAGCTGACCCAGGCTCGTGAGGACTTGGAGGCTGCCCAAGAGATGGCGGCCGAAGACAAGGAGTTCGCTGAAGAGGCCACGCGCCTCGAAGGCGAGATTGTCCGCCTTGAAGAGGAGCTGGCAGACTTGCTCGCTCCCCGCGACGAGCACGACGCCGATGACGTGATCATGGAGATCAAGGCCGGTGCCGGCGGCGAGGAAGCCGCGCTGTTTGCTGGCGATTTGGCGCGCATGTACCAAAAGTATGCGGAAAAGGCTGGTCTGTCATGGGATGTCCTCGACCTGTCCGAGTCTGACCTGGGTGGAGTCAAGGACATGACTGTTGCTGTGAAGGCGAAAAACCCCTCCCGCGACGGTGCGTGGGCAATGCTCAAGTTTGAGGGCGGTGTCCACCGCGTTCAGCGCATCCCGGTGACCGAGTCGCAGGGACGCATCCAGACGTCTGCTGCCGGCGTGCTGGTCTACCCGGAGCCGGAGGAGGTCGAAGCCGTCGACATCGATGAAAAAGACCTGCGCGTCGATGTCTACCGGTCCTCCGGTAAGGGCGGCCAAGGCGTGAACACGACCGACTCCGCTGTGCGCATCACGCACCTTCCTACGGGCATTGTGGTGACGTGCCAGAAGGAGCGCTCCCAGATCCAGAACCGCGCCCGCGCGATGCAGGTGCTCCAGGCTCGTCTGGAGCAGCTCGAGCGTGAGAAGGCGGAAGCCGAGGCGGCAGAGGGCCGTGCATCCCAGGTCCGCACTATGGACCGCTCTGAGCGCATTCGCACCTACAACTGGCCGGAGAACCGCATTTCGGACCACCGCATCAACTACAAGTCGAACAACTTGGACGCGGTGCTCGACGGCAACATGGACGACATCATCACCGCGCTGCAGACCCACGAGCGCCAGGAGCGCCTCGAAGCAGAGCAGTAAGGAGACGCAAGGTGCGCTGGAACTCGTCAGAGCTCGCCGACGCAGTGTCGGCAGCGGAGCGCAGGTTCACCGAGGCAGGAGTGGCGTCGCCATCCTACGATGCGCGCTTCATCGCCGCATCGCTTCTCGACGTCTCCAGCCACACCACTTTGCCGTTCACGTCCCCCTCGGAAATCCCGGACGGGTTTTTCGCCCAATTCGACGAGGCGGTATCTCGCCGGGAAAAGCGCGAGCCGCTGCAACACATTATCGGCACGGCACCGTTCGGGATCCACGATCTTTCGGTGGGTCCGGGCGTGTTCATTCCGCGGCCAGAGACCGAGGTCTTGGCGGAATGGGCCGTCGCTGCATTCGCGGAGTATCTCGACAGTCTCACCGACGACGAGATTGCCGACCCTGATTTTCAGCCGGTCGTCGTGGACTTAGGTACCGGCTCGGGCGCATTGGCGATCTACATTGCGCAACGCGTTGACGCGGAGCTGGTCATTGGCGTGGAGAAGTCGCCCGCTGCGCTCACCGTGGCCCAAGCTAACGCCGAGGAGCACGGCGGCCGTGGCGCCGAGATCCGGATCATCCCCGGCGACATGACCGACCCGCACCTGTTGGAGGAGTACTCCGGCAAAGTCGGCCTCGTTGTGGCGAACCCACCGTACGTTCCGTTTGAGCCGGAGGAATCCGGCGTGCTGCAGCCCGAGATTTACCACGACCCGCCGGAGGCAGTCTTCTCCGGCGTTGACGGGATGGACGCTATCCGCGGTCTCATCCCTGTAGCAGCGCGCCTCCTATCCCCGGGTGGAAAGCTCGGGATTGAGCATGACGATGCGACAGCGGGAGTGACGCGTGAGCTCGTCGAAAAGCATGGGGCGTTTGAGTGCGTGAATAACCTCGCTGACCTAACCGGCCGGAACCGGTTTGTCACGGCGAGTAAACTACGAGAGATCGACTAGAAGGGATTCGCAGATGCCGAGCAGAGTCTACGACTGCCTCGACCCTCAAGGCCGCAAGGATGGCATTGAAGCGGCGACTGACGCAGTCCGCGCAGGGCAGTGTGTGGTCATCCCGACCGACACGGTATACGGCATCGGTGCCGACGCGTTCAACCCGGATGCGTGTGCGAAGCTGTTAGCCACTAAACGTCGCGGTCCGGACATGCCGGTGCCAGTGCTGGTTGGATCGTGGACCACGATTCAAGGGCTCGTGCGCGAATTCACCGATACCGCGAAGACGCTCGTGGAGGCCTTCTGGCCTGGTGGGCTGTCTATCGTCGTGCCGGAAGCGCCCTCCTTACCGTGGAACCTGGGGGACACGCGAGGCACCGTGCTGCTGCGCATGCCGCTCCAGCCGGTGGCGATCGAGCTGCTACGCGAGACCGGACCCATGGCTGTATCCAGCGCGAACATCTCCGGTGAGGCCCCGCCCGTGACAGCTCTGGGCGCGCGTAACCAGTTCGGTGAGGCCGTGCAGGTTTACCTGGACGGCGGCAAGGCGGAAGTGGGGGAGCCGTCCACCATCATTGACATTTCCGGACCCAGTCCGGTGATCTTGCGCGAAGGTGCGATCTCGCCGGAGCGGATCGGCGAGGTGTTAGGAATGACACCTGATCAGCTGCGACGGAAAGACCGTTAAATGTCCGGTGCCGGTGTCCCGCTCCGCGAGCTGGGTCTGGTGATCCTCGTCGCCGCGGCGATCACCTACCTGGCCACAGGTCCTGTGCGCTCGATACTCGTCCGCACTGGACGCGTGGCCGAAATCCGCGAGCGCGACGTGCACACTCAGCCCACCCCGAGCCTTGGGGGAGTGGCCATGTTCACCGGGTTCCTGTCCGCGGTCTTCTTGGCCATGCAATTGCCTGCACTCACCCGGGGATTCGCTCCAGTCACGCCGGAAATGACAGCTGTGGTCATCGGCGCTTTCCTGATCGTCGTGGTGGGTGTCATCGACGACCTATACGAACTCGGTGCGCTGCCGAAGTTCGCCGGTCAAGTTCTCGCGGCTGTGACCATGGCAGTGCTCGGATTGTCCTTCAACGTCATCTACCTGCCGTTCGGTGGTGGAACCACACTCATTCTCGACCAGACCCTCGGCATTGTTGTCTCCACGTTGATCACAGTGACCTTGATCAATGCCTTCAACTTCGTCGACGGCATCGACGGCCTGTGCGCCGGGCTGGGGCTCATCGCCGGGGGAGCTATCCTGGTGTTCTCCCTAACCGTGCTGCACGACCAGGGTGGCGCGGTCTCTGCTTACCCGCCGGCCATTATCTGCGCGGGTTTGGTGGGAATCTGCGGCGGAATCCTGCCGCACAATTTTGAGCCCGCCCGGATCTTCATGGGCGACACCGGGGCGATGCTCATCGGGTTGCTGCTGGCGGCGGCATCTATCTCAGCGTCCGGCAAGATCAACATGTCTCTCTACGGCACGGCCGATTTTGTGGCGTTGATCAGCCCGTTCATTGTCGTTGTGGCCGCGATCGCGCTGCCGGTGATCGATTTGATCATGGCTGTCATCCGCCGCGTTTCTCAGGGCAAGAGCCCATTCTCCGCGGACCGGCAACACATCCACCACCGCCTCCTCGCACTTGGCCACACCCACCGGCGCACTGTGCTCGTGCTGTACATGTGGGTGTCCGCGATCGCATTCGGGGCCGTGAGTTTCTCAATCGTGCCTGCACGATACGCGGCCGCGTTCACGGTGATTGCGCTTGTGATGGCGGTCGTGGCTACCTCGGTGCCATGGATGCGGGGAAAGATTGGCCCCCAATCCGAGACATAGAACACACGATACTGAGTCTTCTGATCACGAACTGGCAACGGCCTTAGAATTCTCCAAGCTCTTGCGTTGAATTCCCGCCGATTTCGCGCGAATGCATTGATCCTGGATCCTCAATGGGTTGATAATCACGGTAACGAACTGCTTAAATGGACACCCTTATACGTTTTTAAGCACTGGCTAATTTATGTATAAGGCAGTAGTGATCCGTTGGAGTTCTGCGTCTCATGTCAGGGGGTCAACGGCGTTACCCACTGCTGTCAGTTGAGGATTGCACTAGGAGGTTGCGGTGCATACAGAGGCCAATAGGGCGCTGAACGGGTTCGACGATCCGTCCCTCGCTATCTACGGTGTCGAGGAAGTCCCTGAACCCAGGACGTTGGTGGACATCTTCCTGGAAACGGTCAACCAGTTTCCAGAGGCTCCTGCGCTGTCAGGGTCTGACGGCTCACTGACCTACCGGGAGCTTGCCGAAAGAATCGACGAGCAGGTCCAGATTCTCGCCCGTCACGGAATCGGTGTCGGTGATCGCGTTGGCATTCGCGTGCCGTCTGGAACGACCGACCTCTACGTGGCAATCCTTGCAACCTTGTGCGCCGGGGCCGCTTACGTGCCCGTCGACTGGGACGACCCAGACACACGTGCCACAACCGTGTGGGAAGAAGCCGACGTCGCGGCGGTGTACGGTGCGCGACTGATGCTGACCATGCACCGTGAAGTCGGCGCACAGGTGGAGCCCGGACGTCCGGGGCTCGGCAATGATGCATGGATTATTTTCACCTCAGGTTCTACCGGTAAGCCGAAAGGTGTCGCGGTGAGCCACCGCTCTGCAGCTGCCCTGGTTGACGCCGAAGCCCGGATGTATCTGGTGGACGCCCCGCTTGGCCCGCAAGATCGCGTGATGGCCGGCCTGTCTGTCGCCTTTGATGCTTCGTGCGAGGAAATGTGGCTGGCATGGCGGTACGGTGCAACCTTGGTCGCTGCCCCGCGCGACATTGTCCGCTCGGCAGACGCGCTGGGACAGTGGATCACCGAGCGTGAAATCACCGCGGTTTCGACCGTGCCCACGCTCGCGTCCTTCTGGCCCACCGAATCCCTCAGCGCGGTCCGTCTTCTCATCTTCGGTGGGGAAGCGCTGCCTAAAGAACTGGTGAACCGGCTCGTCGCGCCCGGACGCGAATTGTGGAACACCTACGGGCCGACCGAAACCACAGTCATCTGCTCAGGCCACAGAATGGAACGCCTCGAAACTGACGAACCTGTCAGAATCGGCCGTCCCACACCCGGTTGGGAACTCGCTGTGATAGACCCTGAGACCGAAACGCCTGTTGAGTGGGGACAATCCGGTGAGCTTGTTGTCACGGGTGTCGGTTTAGGTAGATATCTTGATCCTGCCAAAGATGCAGAGAAGTACGCACCTATCCCTGCCCTAGGATGGGATCGCGCCTACCGCACGGGAGATCTCGTCGTCGCAGAGCCAGACGGATTGATCTTCGCCGGACGTACTGATGACCAGATCAAATTCGGCGGTCGAAGAATGGAGCTCGGTGAAATTGACCGCGCCCTCGCCAGCACTCCGGGTATCTCGGCAGCTGCCGCCGCGAAGAAAACTACCGCGGCAGGATCAGACATCATCGTCGGCTATGTCGTGGCCGAGGGGGACATTGACCTCCAAGAAGTGCGCGCTCACCTATCCACAGTGCTGCCGGGCGGCATCGCCCCGTCGATCTGTGTCATGGATTCCCTGCCGATGAAAACCTCCGGAAAGGTGGACAGGGGTGCCTTGCCGTGGCCGCTGCCAGACTCTGGTGAAGTAACCGCTGGATTGTCGCCAGAGCTACACTGGCTCGCCGGAAAATGGGCAGACCAACTGGGTCCGGTTCCGCTCGAAGCGGACTCGAACTTCTTCGAACACGGCGGGTCTTCGGTCGCGTTGGCCAAACTGGCCGTGGACTTGCGCGCGGACTACCCGGCGCTGGATATCGGGGCGTTGTACGACAACCCGACGCTCGAGGCCATGGCCGCATATGTGGACACCTTGAACGTGACGCTGGAACCCCGGCCGACGCCCCAGGAAATTCCCTGGTGGACCGGCATCTTCCAGTTTCTCTGGGTGTGTGGGATCTACCTAGTCAACGCGGCGCGCTACGTGGTCGGCTCATTGCTGGTCGTATGGGCGCTTGACGTTTTCCTGAACGCTCCGTGGGTTCCGGCGCTGCCTTTCTGGCCACTCTTGATCGGCTGGCTCGTGCTGTTCTCGCTACCTGGCAAGGTAGCGCAAGCCACGGTTGTCTCACGTTTACTGACCATTGGTGTTCGCCCAGGGGAGTATCTCCGCGGTGGATGGACGCACATGCGAGTCTGGGCTGCCGAGCGGTACGTCACCTACTTGAAGCTCGAGACGCTGCTCGGCACCCCGATGGCTCCGCTGTTCTACCGTCTCTTGGGTAATTCAGTGGGTTCCAACGGCGAACTGGCGGCTATGCCACCAGTAACAGGTTTGGCCAGAATCGGCGATGGGGTGTCACTTGAACAAGAAGTGGACATCTCGGGCCACTGGATCGATGGAGATAGGTTCATCCTTGGCAGCATTGATATCGAAGATGGGGTGCGCATTGGTCTTCGCACCTTTGTCACCCCCAACACCCGTATCGGTGCCAACGCCGAAATCCTGTCTGGTTCGTGTGCTTCAGGCGTGGTCGCCTCGGGACGCTTGCATGGTGGTTCACCGCTAGCAGACCGGGGCGAAGCTGGTCTGACGTGGCCGGATCTTTCTCCGGAGGAAGCAGCCCAGCGCGGTTCAGTGACTCTGGTGAACCGATTTGAGCGCGCACTCATCTTCGCCGCAGGAATGGCGTGGATGACACTGTTGCCTGTTCTGGCAAGCCTGCCCGGTATTCTGCTGATCTATCCGTGGGTGAGCGACCGCGACCGGTACCAGAGTGTTTTCCCCATCCTCGCTGCATGGACGCCAATCTTCATTCTTGTGGCCATGGTGACGTGGTTGGCGTTAGTCGTGCTCAGCGTGCGTTTCTGCTCGGTGTTCATCCAACCCGGCTACTTCCCGCAGCGCAGTACTACCGGCTGGGCGGTGTGGATGACCCACACTCTCCTGCAGAAGACACTGACCTCGACCTACTTCATGTATGCGGGGTGGCTCACTCCTGCGTTCCTACGCATTCTTGGCGCTCGTGTCGGCGAGAACACGGAGATCTCGACCGTCGAGACTATTCCGCACCTGACCTCAATCGGCGACCGATGCTTCCTTGCTGACCACTCATTGTGCAGCGCAGCACGACAAGGCAACGGCTGGGTTCATCTGGGAACGACGGTGGTCAGCGACGGCTCCTTTGTCGGCAACTCCGGAATTGTCGGGGCCGACCACGACTTGCCGGAAGATGCTCTCATTGCGGTGTTGTCCTCCTCGCCGCACAGACCGGGCCGCGGCACCTCGTGGCTTGGACGAACCATCCGAGAGATCCCGCGCGCCCACGTCGAAGCTGACCTGGCTCATACGTTCCGGCCCCCGCGTTATCTCAAGCTGGCGCGAGCAGTCGTCGAGGCGTTCCGCATCCTGCCGATCATGGTCACGGCCTACCTGGATCTGTTCATCGTGTGGACGCTCACCGAGATCTATATGCGCGCGGGCATGGGTCAATCCGGCTTCAACGCCGTCCTTGTGTGGTCGTTCCCGGTTGTGCTCGCCGCCGGAGTCATTGCAAGCATTGTCCCGATCATCGCGAAGTGGTTGCTAGTCGGACGTTTCAAGTCAGGTGACCACACCTTGTTCTCCACATTCGTGTGGCGCGGAGAGCTCGTCGACAACTTCGCAGAGTTGCTCGCCGTCCCCTCGTTAATTCGGATGTCGCTCGGCTCACCCATGCATAACTTGTGGCTGCGCATGATGGGGTGCCGCATCGGCAAGCACGTCTGGTGTGAATCGTGGTGGCTGCCTGAATTCGATCTGATCACGCTGGGCGACCGTTCCACGGTCAACCGGGGAACAGTGCTGCAGACCCACCTGTTCCATGATCGTGTGATGTCCCTGGAGACCGTCGAACTGGGCATGGGAGCCACATTGGGCCCGAACAGCTTCCTGCTGCCCGGTTCGTCCCTAGGAGAACGAACCACCATCGAACCGGGCTCACTCGTATTGCGAAACGACGGGATTCCTGCGGACACGGTGTGGTCCGGCAACCCGGTCGCTCACGTGAAACCAGCAGACGACCAATCAGGTACGGCTCATAGCTCAGATGCGCATTTTTCCACCGTTTGATTCAGCTGAGGAAGTAGGAATACCGCAGTATGTCATCGCAAATTGAACCCTCAACTGATCAACCCGTGACCCGTCCAGCCCCAGGACCTGCAGGAGTCCGCCCGATTTGGGATGGGCAGAAAGAGACATTGCCTCCCCCTCAGGATGGGCCGAGCCCGGAAGTCTTGGGTCCTTCCAAGTTGCGGTGGAGCTCGGATCGGGCTTTCGGGCCAAGCGGCAACCCAAAGCGCATTATCGGCATTGATGTCGCCCGCGGTTTCGCGCTGCTCGGCATGATCGCCGTGCATATTCTTCCCGCGTATAGCCCTTATACGGGCCGGCCTACAGTGGTTTGGCAGCTCCTGGCGGGTAACGCCGCCGCACTCTTCGCGCTCTTGGCGGGAATCTCCGTAGCACTGATCACTGGAGCGAATAACCCGTATGACGGCCGACGCATGAGGCGCAGCAGGGTGTCTCTTGTCATCCGAGCGCTCTTGATCCTGCTTTTGGGTTTGGCGATCAGCGAACTACCGCTGCACGTTTACAACATTCTGCCGTACTACGGCCTCATGTTCTTGGCGGCCGTGTTGTTCTCGGGGATGCGAATCCGTAATCTTTTGATTTCTGCTGGGGCTTTCATTGTGTTCGGCCCTCTCACTGTCTACTTGGTGAATTCGTACGTCGATTACAGGGAACCAACGAATCCGAACTTCACGTCCATGTTCACCATGCCGGGAGACACCTTTCTGACACTTCTGGCTGGAGGCACCTATCCGGTAGTGACTTGGATGACCTACATCTGCGTCGGCATAGCGCTAGGAAGGATGAACCTCCGATGGTTGCTCACGGAGGCGCGGCTCATGCTGTGGGGTCTCGTTCTCATTGCCATAAGCTCGATCACGTCGTGGTTTCTCATCGACTACGCCGGCGGATTTGAGGCGCTCTACTACCACACGGACGGTTATGAAGCGGAAGACATCCTCGACACCATCGATTACGGACCGTCGGACCGTCTGCCCACCGACACGTTATGGTGGCTCGCCATCGACGGCCCTCACACCAACACACCCTTCTCCCTAGTGAAGTCACTCGGCTTTGCGATGCTTTTCCTCGGCCTCACCTTGGTTGTCTCGCAAGCACTAAAGCATGTACTGCTTCCGCTCATCGCGGCTGGATCCATGACGCTGACCATCTATGTCGCGCACTTGCTTTCGTTTGCCTACTTCGGCGATTCCATCGATGTCTTCTCGACGCAATGGTTCTTGGGTCAGGTCATATTCTTCCTCATTTTCGCCAGCTTCTGGCATCTCGCATTCGGGCAGGGCCCGCTTGAACGCATCATCTCTAAGATCTGCAAGGGCGTGAGTAAAAAGCTGGTGCCGGTAGAAGCACCAGCCTACGAAGAGGCCTCCACAGCCGCCACAGCCGTCACAGCTGAAACCCCCCAAACTCAAACAGATGCGGAGCAGAGCAACCCAAGAGACTAAACCCTCGACAATCAGGTACCTATGAAATGAAACGATCTACAACAACTAGTCATCTACAACTAACGGCTCAACGAACTATCCTGTCGGCCATTACCGCAGTGGCGGTGGGACTGAGCGCTGCATCGTGCAGCGGGGAGGTGAACACCGAACCCCTTGACCCGCGAGACGGGAAAGAATCGCTGAAATCGGTTGGTGACAAAAGCGGGGAGGTGCAAGCCGAGGAAGATCCCGATGGTAATGAAGACGGCTCGGGCGACGGCAATGAGCAGTCGAATGAAACGGCCGCTGAGATTCCCAAGGTCCTCTACCCTAACGGAGTGGAAACGAGGCTGACTCCACCGGGGACGGAATTGCCCTTCGGTGAGCCCGCAGTCGTCGCTAGTTCCGATGCTGAAGGCCGTCTACTGGTCTGGTCCGTGACACCGTATGAGGGCATAGACCTCTCGCCCGAACAGGTCGCCTTAGCTCCAGCAGCGAGCGCCGAGGGCGACAGGGAGTATGTGTGCTTTGCCTACGACATTGCTTACCTCGGTGCGGTGGCCGGCGCTTCAGGCCGCGACGATGTGGTCCCCGGAGCTGTTGACGGGAGCGGGGCAGCAGTGGTGCCACCAGAATTAGTGCCCGGCACCGATGAGGGGGCAGCGACGACGAGACTCGTCGGCGGGGCAGACGACGCGTGTGGCGTCCCCCCGGCATCACGATTGCCGGTTGCCCAAGCTAGCTTGGTTTTGAGTTACCCGTATGCGCGCGCAGCTGTCGCCGCAGTCAAGCCGGGCAGCAAAGACGCTGCGCGGCCGGAGACATTGATCTACTCGTTCGACTACCGCATTCCCGGCGTAGCCGATGCCGGCGGTGGGGTGGAGCCGATCATTTGGGGTTAGCGTCGGAGCGTCGAGAAGCACCCAGGCCTTCTGTAGGATCAGAGCCCGTGAATACTTCCGATGCCCGAACTTCCGGCCAGACTGTGCACGATACATCTGAGTATCAGGACCATCGCCGCCCACTCATCCGCGCATTCAAGGCCGGCGGGTGGGCACTTATCGCCCTAACCGTCATCTCGCTGGCGGTCTGGGGCGGGATGCGCGACCTCCCGGGCATCTGGGGCGTTCTCATTGGTGCAGCGATCGGTGGCGGGTTCGTCCTGATGACTGTCGCGTCCGTTTTGGCGACATCGGGCACTTCGCCTTCGACAACGATGGCGGTCGTCTTAGGTAGTTGGTTAGTCAAGCTCGTCGTCTTGATTTTGGCGCTCATGTGGCTGCGCACTATGGACTTCTATGACACTGCCGCCCTCGGCGTGACGGTCATTCTTGCGCTCGTGGTCGTTCTCGCTACCGAGGTATGGGGAGTGATGACCACGAACGTGACGTACGTGGGGTGAGGCAAAGGGGGCGTCGATAAGCGTGTGCGCGAGGGAGCTGAAAGTGCCCCCTGTGGGGCGTCTGTGACTGAGGTAACAGAGGCATGAAAATCGCCTACACCTGCCATAATGCGACAGCTGTGAGCCAGCAGGTAAACCGGTCCTGAGATCCTCCCCCCAACATGCACGTTTTAGGGGTCCTACTGATAGGCTAATCGCGGGTCTCACCCCTGCCCCGCGGTAGCTGATGTGCGACGGAGTCCGCCGCGGTAGGCAGAACTTCAAGACGTCCATCGCACCGCGAGCCCCGACAGGTTCGCGGCCCGAGAACGGGAGAGAACGCTGAGCGTTACAACTTTGGCCATGAAGGGTAGCTTCCACGCGCCCGAACTGGACCCAGAATTTTTCCCGGGGCAATACTACGGCCAGATCATCGGGGAAGATTTCCTCGGTGGTTGGTTCGCGCTGGACCGCATCATGATCGTCCGTCTTCTGATGGCGCTCGTGCTTGTGGTCCTTTTTGCTGTCGCCTTCCGGAACCCCAAGCTGGTTCCGTCGGGCCTGCAAAACCTTGGTGAGATCGCCGTGGACTTCGTCCGCGTGCAAATCGCCGAGGACATTCTGGGCAAGAAGGAGGGGAAGCGATTCCTCCCGGTGCTCGCAACCATCTTCTTCACGGTCCTCTTCATGAACGTTGCCACGATCATTCCGGGGTTGAACATCTCGCCTAACTCGCGCATCGGTATGCCGATCGTGTTGGCGCTGGTGGGATACGTCACCATGATCTACGCCGGCGCAACCCGCCACGGCTTCGGCAAATACGTGAAGCACTCGCTCGTGATTCCTAACTTGCCTCCGCTGCTCCACCTCTTGGTGGTGCCGATCGAGTTCTTCTCGACATTCATTCTGCGACCCGTCACCCTGGCTCTTCGTCTCATGGCGAACTTCCTGGCGGGCCACATCATTCTCGTCCTGCTGTACTCTGCCACGAACTTCTTCTTCTGGCAGCTCAGCGCATGGACGGCCATGAGTGGTCTGACTGTGATCGCAGCGATTCTGTTCACCCTGTACGAGTTGATCATCATCTTCCTGCAGGCGTACATCTTCGCCCTCTTGGTCGCGGTGTACATCGAGCTGTCGCTGCACGCAGATTCGCACTAGTCAGGCGCGAACTGACAACACCGGCCAACTGAATAACCCCATTCACTTCGTCACCGTCCGGCCCCTCAGAGATGCCGGACACCAAGAAAGGGAACGACTTTCCATGAACGACATCATCCTCGCCCAGGCATCCGAGCAGACCGTGACCGGTCTCGGCACCATCGGCTACGGCATCGCCACCATCGGCCCGGGCCTCGGCATCGGCATCCTGGTCGGCAAGACCGTCGAGGGCATGGCACGTCAGCCGGAGATGGCTGGCCAGCTGCGCACCACGATGTTCCTGGGTATCGCCTTCGTCGAGGCCCTGGCCCTGATCGGCCTGGTCGCCGGCTTCCTGTTCTAAAAGAACACTTCGCACAGAAGAAGTTTGTAAGACCTTTTAGATCAGGAGCACCTTATGACGAACGTCATTTACCTACTTGCAGCCGAGGGGGCTGAGCAGTTGCCGCTCGAAGGCGGTAACTCCATCCTGCTGCCCAAGGCTTACGACATCGTCTGGTCCCTCGTCGTCTTCATCATCGTTTTCATCCTCTTCTGGAAGTTCGTTCTTCCGAAGTTCCAGGAAGTCCTGGCTGAGCGCGAAGACAGGATCAAGGGCGGTATCGAGCGGGCTGAGTCCGCACAGGCACAGGCAAAGGCTGCTCTGGAGAAGAACAACGCTCAGCTAGCGCAGGCACGCGCCGAAGCTAACGAGATCCGCGAAGCTGCCCGCGAAAAGGGCAAGGAGATCGAAGCGCAGGCACGCGCCAACGCTGAAGCTGAGTCCCGTCGCATTGTCGAAGCTGGTGAGAAGCAGCTGATGGCCTCCCGCGAGCAGGTTATCGCTGAGCTGCGCAACGAGATCGGCCAGAACTCCATCAACCTCGCGGAGGAACTCCTCGGCGAGGAACTGTCGGATTCCACCCGCCGTTCCAACACCATCGACAGCTTCCTGAGCCAGCTGGACACCGTGTCCGCACGCTCGGCAACCGGGAAGTGAGGCGTCGATGAGAGCAGCTAGCCGCGAAGCACAGTCGGCCGTCGCAGAGAAACTGGACGCGATCATCCGCGACAAAGCCGACGCAGGCGAGTCCGTATCCGTCGCAGCCCAGGTGGGCACTGAGCTGTTCCTTGTCGTGGACCAGCTGGACAATAACCGCGCACTGCGCATCGTCGTGGCTGATTCTTCGCTCGCCGAAGAGCAGCGCGTGGGCATCATGAGCGAAATCTTCAGCGGCAAGGTCGCCGAAGCAACGCTCGAGGTGCTGCGCGAGGCAAGTGCACGCGAATGGTCCGCCCCGCGCGAGTTCCATGAGGCACTTGTGCACTTGGGCCGCAGGGCACTCCTGCGCGGCGCAGAGAGCGAGAACAAGCTGGGCGAGGTTGAATCCGAGCTCTTCCAGCTGTCCCGCCTCCTTGAGCGCGAGAGCGAACTCACCCAGCTGCTGTCTGACCGCACCGCCACCACGGACCAGAAGCGTCAGCTTTTGGCCAGCGTGGTCTACGGCAAGGTGTCTATGTACACCGAGGCGTTGGCGCTGCAGGTGGTCGGCCGCCCAGAGGACAACCCGGTCGACGACATCGCTGGCATCGCCCGCGATTCGGCCGAACTGACAGGTCGGGAGTTTGCGGCAGTGACCGCTGCAACCGAGCTGACTGATTCTCAGCGCGAGGCACTGGCAGAAAAGCTTGGACAGATTTACGGCCGCGAGATGGCCATTCACACTGAGGTTGACCCCAGCCTCCTCGGCGGTGTGACCATCCGCGTTGGCGATGAACTCATTGACGGCTCCACGCGCGGAAAACTTGAGCGCATGCGTGCTGACATGGCAGCCAACACGGCTTACTAAAACAAATTGCTGGAAGAATCTACCGAGAGCAGGAAAGATTATGGCGGAGCTGACGATCTCCTCCGATGAGATCCGTAGCGCGATAGCGAACTACACCTCGAGCTACTCCGCGGAGGCCTCCCGTGAGGAGGTCGGCGTGGTGACGTCGGCTGCAGATGGTATTGCCCAGGTTTCCGGGCTACCGAGCTGCATGACCAACGAGCTGCTTGAGTTCTCCAACGGCGTCATCGGCGTCGCACAGAACCTCGACACCGACAGCGTCGGCGTGGTGGTCCTGGGTGACTTCGAGACGATTTACGAAGGCGACAAAGTTTCCAGGACCGGAGAGGTCCTGTCCATCCCGGTCGGGGAGGCATTCCTCGGCCGCGTGATCAACCCCTTGGGCCAGCCGATCGACGGTCTGGGCCCGATCGAGGCCGACGAAGAGCGTGTGCTCGAGCTGCAGGCGGCAGGCGTTCTTGACCGTCAGCCGGTCGAGGAGCCGATGCAGACTGGTATCAAGGCGATTGACGCCATGACGCCGATCGGCCGCGGCCAGCGCCAGCTGATCATTGGTGACCGTAAGACCGGTAAGACCGCAGTCTGCATCGACACCATTCTCAACCAGAAGGCGTACTGGGAGACCGGCGACCAGACGAAGCAGGTTCGCTGCATCTACGTCGCCATCGGCCAGAAGGGCTCGACCATCGCTGGTGTGCGCCGCACCCTCGAAGAGCACGGCGCTCTGGAGTACACCACCATTGTTGCCGCTCCGGCATCCGACTCTGCAGGTTTCAAGTGGCTGGCACCGTTCGCCGGTGCTGCTCTGGGCCAGCACTGGATGTACCAGGGCAACCACGTGCTGGTGGTCTACGACGACCTGACCAAGCAGGCTGAGGCCTACCGCGCCATCTCTCTGTTGCTGCGCCGTCCGCCGGGCCGCGAGGCATACCCGGGCGACGTCTTCTACCTGCACTCCCGCCTGCTGGAGCGCGCCGCCAAGCTTAACGACGAGCTCGGTGCCGGCTCCCTGACGGCCCTTCCGATCATTGAGACCAAGGCGAACGATGTCGGTGCCTTCATTCCGACCAACGTCATTTCGATTACGGACGGCCAGTGCTTCTTGCAGTCTGACCTGTTCAACCAGGGTGTCCGCCCGGCTATCGACGTCGGTATCTCCGTGTCCCGTGTCGGTGGTGCCGCACAGACCAAGGGCATGAAGAAGGTCGCGGGTAACCTGCGTCTGGACTTGGCCGCATACCGCGACCTGGAGTCTTTCGCAGCCTTCGCATCCGACCTGGACGATGCTTCCAAGCGCCAGCTTGAGCGCGGCCAGCGCCTGGTCGAGCTGCTGAAGCAGCCTGAGAACTCCCCGCAGCCGGTCGAGTTCCAGATTATCTCCATCCACCTCGCTAACGAGGGCGCTTTCGACTCCGTTCCCGTCGAGGACGTCCGCCGTTATGAGGCAGAGCTGCACGAGACGATCCGCTCCGAGGCTCCCGAGGTCTACGAGCAGGTCGACGGTGGCGCGGCACTGTCCGACGAGTCGAAGGAGACCCTGGCGCGCGTCAACGAGCGCTTCGCCCAGAACTTCCAGACCTCTGATGGTGAGCGCGTTGTGCGCGAGCCGGAGGCTGATGCTTTGGACGAGGGCGATATCTCGAAGCAGCAGCTCAACGTCTCTCGCAAGTCGAAGAAGAAGGACTAGTTCAGGCTCGCGCTGTTCTGAACTACAGAACCTAGAGAAACACGACTTAAGAGAGGAGGAGCACACACTATGGCAACACTTCGCGAACTGCGTGACCGCATCAAGTCGGTCAACTCGACGAAGAAGATCACTAAGGCCCAGGAGTTGATCGCAACTTCGCGCATCACCAAGGCCCAGCGTCGCGTGGAGGCGGCACAGCCGTACGCCAACGAGATGCAGGATGTCATGGAGCGGCTTGTGGCTGCGACTAACTTGGACCACCCGATGCTTCGCCAGCGCGAAAACGCCAAAGTCGCCGCGATGCTGGTGGTCACCTCTGACCGCGGTATGGCTGGCGGTTACAACCACAACGTGCTCAAGAAGGCCAGCGAGCTCGAGCGCATGCTCCGCGACGCCGGCTATGAGGTTGTCCGCTACGTCACCGGCGGCAAGGGTGTGACTCACTACGACTTCCGTGATCAGGAGATCGCGGGGGAGTGGACTGGTTGGTCCCAGGACCCGACGTGGGAGGGCACGCACGACGTGCGCCATCACATGGTCGGCGGCTTTGAGGCCACCTCGGAGGGCGAGGTCAAGTGGCGCGAGGGCATCCGCGCGCCGGAAGGCCAGGCCATCCGCGGTTTTGACCAGGTCCACGTGGTCTACACCAAGTTCGTCTCCATGCTGTCGCAAGAGGCAACGGCCCACCAGCTGCTGCCGATTGAGCCAGTGTTTGAGGAAATTGAATTCGAGCAGGAAGACTTGTTCACCACGTCGGGCGAATCCATGCCGGACATGGAGTTCGAGCCGGATGCTGAGACGCTGATGGAGCAGCTGCTGCCGGCGTACGTGTCTAGGACGCTCTACTCGATCTTCTTGGAGGCGTCGGCAGCGGAGTCCGCATCGCGGCGTACCGCGATGAAGAACGCGACGGACAACGCGACGGAGCTGGCTAACGGGCTGTCCCGTGAAGCTAACCAGTTGCGTCAGGCAAAAATCACCCAGGAAATCACCGAGATTATCGGCGGCGCTGGCGCGTTGTCCGGTAGCGGAGAAAGTGACTAAATCATGACTACAGCTCTATCTTCCGATGAGCGTAACGACGAGCCGACCGGGGCCGAGGACAACGTCGCAGCCTCCGGTGCCGCCAACCAGGGTTCTGGCGAAGGCCAGAAGCCGGCTGGTTCGGACAACGGCCGTGTCGTCCGCGTCATCGGTGCAGTCGTCGACGTGGAATTCCCGCGCGGCGAGCTGCCTGAACTCTATAACGCACTCGAGGTCGACATCGAGCTCGAGGCAGTGGCCAAGACTGTCATCCTCGAGGTGGCACAGTTCCTCAACGACGGTCTCGTCCGCACCATCGCCATGGCCCCGACCGACGGTCTGGTCCGTGGTGCCCAGGTCCGCGACACCGGCAACCCGATCTCGGTGCCGGTCGGCGACCAGGTCAAGGGCCACGTCTTCAACGCTTTGGGCCAGTGCCTGGACGACCCTTCTGTGGGCGAGGACGGCGAGCGCTGGGGCATCCACCGCGAGCCGCCGGAGTTCAAGGACCTCGAGGGCAAGACCGAGATCCTTGAGACCGGTATTAAGGTCATCGACCTGCTCACCCCGTATGTCAAGGGCGGAAAGATCGGCCTGTTCGGCGGTGCCGGTGTGGGTAAGACCGTTCTGATCCAGGAGATGATTACCCGTATTGCACGCGAGTTCTCCGGTACGTCGGTCTTCGCCGGCGTCGGCGAGCGCACCCGTGAGGGTACGGACCTCTTCCTGGAGATGGAGGATATGGGCGTTCTTCCGGATACCGCCCTTGTCTTCGGCCAGATGGATGAGCCGCCCGGGGTCCGTATGCGCGTGGCCCTGTCCGGCCTGACCATGGCGGAGTACTTCCGCGACGTGCAGAACCAGGACGTGCTGCTGTTCATCGATAACATCTTCCGTTTCACCCAGGCAGGTTCTGAGGTGTCCACGCTGCTCGGCCGCATGCCGTCCGCAGTGGGGTACCAGCCGACGCTTGCCGACGAAATGGGTGTCCTCCAGGAGCGCATTACCTCCACCAAGGGCCGTTCGATTACGTCCCTGCAGGCCGTTTATGTCCCTGCGGACGATTACACCGACCCGGCTCCGGCGACGACCTTCGCTCACCTGGATGCTACGACCGAGCTCTCGCGTTCCATCGCCTCGAAGGGTATTTACCCGGCTGTGGACCCGCTGACCTCGACCTCCCGCATCCTGGAGCCGGGCATCGTCGGCGAGCGCCACTACGGTGTCGCTCAGAAGGTGATCAACATCCTGCAGAAGAACAAGGAGCTGCAGGACATCATCGCCATCCTGGGTATGGACGAGCTGTCCGAAGAGGACAAGATCACCGTTATGCGCGCCCGTAAGATCCAGCGCTTCCTCGGCCAGAACTTCTTCGTCGCGAAGAAGTTCACCGGCGACGAGGGTTCGTACGTCCCGCTCGAGGAGACCATCGAGGCCTTCGACAAGCTGGCTGAGGGCGAGTTCGACCACTACCCGGAGCAGGCCTTCAACAACCTTGGTGGCCTCGAGGACGTCGAAGCTCAGTACAAGAAGCTGCAAGAGAAGTAGGAGAAGCTCATGGCTGAAATCACCGCAGAACTGGTCTCCGTTGATCGCATGCTGTGGTCCGGCGAGGCATCCATTGTCACCGTCCAGACCACCGATGGTGAGATCGGCTTCATGCCCGGCCACGAGCCTTTCCTTGGCCAGCTCAAGGAAGACGGTGTTGTGACCATTAGCCCGACCGACGGTGACAAAGTGGTTGCCGCCGTGCAGGGCGGGTTCGTCTCTGTGGTCGGCAATAAGGTCACCGTGTTGGCTGACTCGGCCAAGTTCGCCTCTGAGGTGGACAGCGACGAGCAGTTCGACGACGATGATCCGGCTCAGAAGGCACGCCACGATTCTGAGCAGGCTGCTCTTCGTCGCGTCGGCAACGCGTAACTAGCGCGGCTGCGCTTCATCGGGTACTACCCCCGGCCAGAATTCTCTGGCCGGGGTTTCCCTTTTGTGTTCGGGGGTGGTCAAACTTTCGTCTGTTCTCTGTGAAGAACCTGACGGTTACACTGGCTCTTTATGAAGATTGTCGGTTACCTTCTCATCGTGGTGGCGGTCATTGCCGTCTGCGCGGCGGTGTGGCGGTTCTCGACGTTGCGCAACAACGGCACTCAGGCGCTCATCCGGGTGCTGCCGGCGCAGGGGATCCACGGTTGGCGGCACGGGGTCATCATGTACTCGGGCGACCACATGCGCTTCTACAAGCTCCGTTCTCTGTCTTTTGGGGCGGATGAGGTGCTAACGCGTAGCGGCATTTCGATTAAAGGGCGCAGGAACGCCACTGAGACCGAACGGGATTTCATGCCCGGGGTCGAGGTGGTTGTTCTTTTTTCTGCGGACGGTAGCGACTATGAGTTCGCTACGGAACGCCATGCTGCGATGGCGTTGATTTCCTGGGTGGAGTCCGCGCCGGATAAACGCCACGTGCGCACCGATATTCAGCAGCTGCGCAACCGTGCTTTCAAGGCGCAGACTTAAGCCCGCTAGGCTGGGATTCATGCGTCTTGTTATTGCCCGCTGCTCAGTGGACTACGTTGGTCGCCTCGATGCGCACTTGCCGCTGGCGGACCGGTTGATCATGATTAAAACTGACGGGTCGTTGTCGGTGCATGCCGACGACCGCGCATACAAGCCGCTGAACTGGATGACCCCGCCGTGCACGATTAGTGAAGAGCCGATTCTCGACGTCGATGGAGAAGACACAGGCGCGCAACTGTGGGTGGTGGAGAACCCCAAGGGCGAACAACTGCGGGTGACCATCGAGGAGATCCACGAAGATCTCTCGTACGACTTGGGCACCGATCCGGGGTTGGTCAAAGACGGCGTGGAGGCGCACCTGCAAGAACTCTTGGCGGAGCACATCACGACCCTTGGCGACGGTTTCACACTGGTCCGCCGCGAGTACCCGACGCCTTTGGGCCCAGTGGACATCATGGCCCGCGACGGCGAGGGAGTGGCGGTCGCCGTGGAGGTGAAGCGCCGCGGCGGCATTGACGGTGTGGAGCAACTCAGCCGCTACCTGGACATGCTCGGTCGCGACAGCCTCGTTGGGCCCGTGAAAGGCGTCTTCGCCGCCCAGGAGATCAAGCCGCAGGCAAGGACTTTGGCGGAAGACCGCGGGATCCGCTGCGTCACGCTCGACTACGACGAGCTACGCGGCATCGAGTCCAACGAGCTGCGTTTGTTCTAGGCGCATTGAAACCACATCATGCCACGAAGGAACCGACGCGATAGGGGAGCGTATGTACCGAGCCGCTCCCTCCCACGTGACGGCGGTGCCTATTGGGGTACCCGCGAGGAAGAAGGCCCGCACGGGGACATCTACCTCGTCCGCCAGATCGGATCAGCCTCAGCAACGAAGTTCTACGTGTGCCCCCGTTGCAACCAAAACATTCCTCCCGGGGTCGCGCACATCGTCGCATGGCCGCGCGACACCGGCAGGCAAGGGGATGACCGGAGGCATTGGCACCGGCATTGTTGGGAGCGCAGGTAAGCGATCTGGCTAAGCTTGAAGGCATGATTCTCGCATTCTCTGTTGCCCCGACTGAAACCCCCGACAACACGGCCGCGATGTCTGAAGCGGTTTCACGCGCTGTGAAAATCGTGCGGGAGTCGGGCCTGCCTAATGAGACGAACGCGATGTTCACGCTCGTCGAAGGAGAGTGGGACGAGGTCATGGGCGTGGTCAAACGCGCCACGGACGCCGTACAAGAGGTCTCCCCGCGGGTGTCACTGGTCATCAAGGCCGACATCCGCCCTGGGTACACAGGGCAGATTGAGGGCAAGGTGGCCAGCGTCGAAAAGCATCTGGGCGAAGGCTAGCTCACATCCCTCGCCCTAGCCTGTTCATGCGCGCTTAACGCAGCTTGTAGTACTGCACGCTCATCGCCGGGATGTGGAAGGCCGCGGATTGCTCGAAGGTGTCCCATTCTTGGTTCTCGGTGGCAACGACATCCGGCAACTCATTGCCGGCACCCTGGTACTTCGCGTCGTCGGTGTTGAGGATGAGCTCCCACTCGCCAGCACGCGGCAGGCCGAGGCGGTAGTCCTGCTGTGAGGCACCGGATAGGTTGACCACCGCCAACACCGGAACAGAGTCTACACCCCAGCGGACGTAGGCCAGGACGTTGTGCTCTGCGTCGTCGCCCTTGATCCACTGGAAGCCCATCGGAGTGTTGTCCTGGCTGAACAGGGACGGGGTGTCCTTGTACAGGTGGTTCAGGTCGCGCACGAGGCAACGGACGCCCTCGTGATACTCCGCACCCCAGCCTTGAAGGTTGTCCCAGTTGACGGAGCCAGCTTCAGCCCACTCGGTCTGCTGGCCGAACTCGCAACCCATGAACATCAGCTGCTTGCCCGGGTGGGAGAACATGTAGCCGAACAGGGTGCGAATTCCGGCGGCCTTGTTCCACTCGTCGCCCGGCATGCGCTCCCACAGGGATCCCTTGCCGTGGACGACCTCGTCGTGGGAGAAGGGCAGCACGTAGCGCTCGGAGAAGGCGTAGACGAGGGAGAATGTCACCTCGTTGTGGTGGAAGGAGCGGTGCACCGGGTCGAGGGAGAAGTACTCGAGGGTGTCGTTCATCCACCCCATGTTCCACTTCAGGGAGAAGCCCAGGCCGTCGGCCGAGGTCTGCGCCGTCACGCCCGGCCACGCAGTGGACTCCTCGGCGATGGTGAGCACGCCGGGGTGGGCGCGGTGCACGGTAGCGTTGAACTCTTGGAGGAACTGCACGGCATCGAGGTTCTCGCGGCCGCCGAACTCGTTGGGCAGCCACTCGCCGGGCTCACGCGAGTAATCCAGGTAGAGCATGGAGGCGACAGCATCGACGCGCATTCCGTCGAGGTGGAACTCCTCGAACCAGTACAGTGCGTTGGCCACGAGGAAGTTGCGGACCTCGTTGCGGCCGAAGTCGAAGACGTAGGTGCCCCAGTCCTTCTGCTCGCCGCGGCGCCAATCCGGGTGCTCGTAGAGGGCGGTGCCGTCGAACCGGCCGAGGGCCCAGTCGTCCTTCGGGAAGTGGGCGGGCACCCAGTCGACGATGACACCGATGCCGGCCTGGTGGAGGGTGTCCACGAGGTACCGGAAGTCGTCCGGGGAGCCCCAGCGCGCGGTCGGGGCGTAGTAACCGGTGACCTGGTAGCCCCAGGATCCGCCGAAGGGGTGCTCGGCGACAGGCAGGAATTCCACGTGGGTGAAGCCGTTGTCCACCAAGTAGGGGACCAGCTCTTCAGCGAGCTCTCGGTAGCCGTATCCGACGCGCCAGGAGCCGACGTGGCACTCGTAGACGCTCATCGGGGCGTTCGTGGCGTCAATTCCCGGGCGGGCTGCCATCCACTCGTGGTCGCGCCACTCGTAGGTGCTGTCGCCGGCGATGACCGACACCGTTTCCGGCGGGGTCATCGTCTGCTTGGCAAGCGGGTCAGCTTTGTCGCGTGCGACACCGTCGACCCCCTGGACGGTGAACTTGTACTGGGTGCCCGGCTGAAGATCCGGGATGAAGATCTCCCACACGCCCGTGGAACCCAGTGTGCGCATCGGGTACTGGTTCGGGTTCCAGTTGCAGAAGTCGCCCACAACGGCCACACCCTGCGCGTTGGGCGCCCACACAGCGAACGACGTGCCGGAAACGTCGCCCATGGGGGTGTGGTAGGTGTGCTGGTTCGCGCCCAGGACCTCCCACAGGCGCTCGTGGCGGCCTTCGCCAAGCAGGTGCAGGTCGAAGGACGTTAGCGTGGGCAGGAAGTGGTACGGGTCAGCCGTGATCACCGGGTCGCCCTCTGGGTAGGTGATCTGCAGGCGGTAGTCCGGAGCCAGGTCGTCTTCGAGGCCGAGCACCCAGATGTCGTCCCCGATGGGTGTCATCGGCAGGCCCTGGTTGTGGATGAGCACGTCCACCGCGGTCGCCCCGAGAACGCGGGTGCGGATCACGGAGCCGGACGGAGTCGAGTGCCATCCGTAAAAGTCGTGGGGCGCGTGGTGCTTGCACTCAATCAGGCGCTGACGGTCTGCGTCGGGGATGAGCAGCTGGGGGTCGGGGGAGGTCATGGTGTTCCTTTGCGGGTTCGGTCTGAGAGTTAGGGGCGGTAGTCAGCGTCGGCGAGGTCGCGGTAGGCGAGGGGGTCGCGCAAGGATTCGTCGATAAGCGGAAGCCGGAAGATGTGCGCGACATTCTCTGTCGGGCTCAAGCGCACGTAGTTGCGCATCGTCCACTCGTAGTCTGCGCCGGAGACAAGGTCGTGCACTGGGAACGTGGTGCTGGGAGCCAAGCCGAGGGCCTCCATGTTCAGGGTGACGTTGCACTCCTGCGTGTATGTGGGGTCGAGGTTGACCACGACGAGGATGCAGTCGCCGGTGGCAGCGTCGAACTTGGAGTACGCGATCACCTGGTCGTTGTCCGCGGTATGGAAGTGCAGGTTGCGCAGCTGTTGAAGGGCGGGGTGGTCCCTGCGGATCTGGTTGAGCAGCGTGATGTACGGGGCGAGGGAATCACCGCGCTCCTCGGCGCCGGCGAAGTCGCGCGGGCGCAGCTGGTACTTCTCCGAGTCGAGGTATTCCTCGCTGCCCGGGGCGACCGGCTCATGCTCGTAAAGCTCGAAACCGGAGTACATGCCCCACAGCGGGCTCAAGGTGGATGCCAGGGTGGCGCGGATGGCGAACGCGGCGCGGTTACCGGTCTGGATGAAGGCCTGGAGAATGTCCGGGGTGTTCACCCAGAAGGACGGGCGTGAAATGTCGGCGAAACGCACGCAGTCCTGCGTGAAGCCGGTCAGCTCCTTCTTCGTGGTCTTCCACGGGAAGTAGGTGTATGACTGCGAGAATCCGGCCTTAGCTAGACCCAGCAAGCGCGGTGGGCGAGTGAACGCCTCGGCGAGGAAGATCACGTCGGGGTTGGTCTCGTGGACCTTGTTGATCAGCCAGTGCCAGAAGTCCACAGGCTTCGTGTGCGGGTTGTCCACGCGGAAGGTGGTGATGCCCAGATCCACCCACGTCATCAGCACGCGGTAGATCTCCTGGTAGATGATGCCGGAGGCGTTGTCGAAGTTGATGGGGTAGATGTCCTGGTACTTCTTCGGCGGGTTCTCCGCGAAGGCGATGGTGCCGTCGGCGAGCACCGTGAAGAAGTCCGGGTGTTCCTCCGCCCACGGGTGGTCGGGAGCGGCCTGCAGCGCGGAGTCGAGCGCAACCTCCAAGCCGAGCTCATCAGCCCGGTCCAGGAGAGCACGCAGATCGTCGGTCGTGCCCAGCTCGGGGTGGATCGCGTCGTGGCCGCCGAGAGCGGAACCAATGGCCCACGGGGAGCCCACGTCGCCGTCCTCGGCCACCAAGGTGTTGTTCGGGCCCTTGCGGTTGACTTCGCCGATGGGGTGGATCGGCGGGAAGTAGACGGTGTCGAAGCCCATCGCGGCGATGCGCGGCAGTGCCTCCGCCGTGGTGGCGAAAGTGCCGTGGACGGGCCGGCCGTTCTCATCCCAGCCGCCGGTGGAACGGGGGAAGAGCTCGTACCACGAACTGAAAAGCGCCTTCTTGCGCTCGACGAGGATTTCGCACTCCGGGCCCTTGGTGATCAGGTCGCGGACGGGGCGGGAACGCAGGGACTGGGTGACATCGCTGTCGAGTGCGGGGGCGAGCCGCTCGCGCAGCGGGGCATCGGACGCCAACGCCGCGGCAGCAGCGGTGAGCACGTCGCGCCGAGAGGAATCGGCTTGCGCGGCTGCCCGCTTCAGAAGCTCAGCGCCGTGGATGAGATCGTTCGACATCTCTTCGGCGGACTGGCCTGCCGCGGACTTTTTGGTCACGGCGTTGCGCCACGTCGCCACCGGGTCGGACCATGCCTCGACCCGGAAGCGCCACAGTCCTTCGGTGTCCGGGGTGAACACCGCGTGGCAGTAATCGGGGCGGTTCTCCTCCGGAGTCATCAGCACGGAGTGGGAGGAACCGTCCGGGGCGGTGATCACGACAGTCGCCGCAATGGCGTCGTGTCCTTCGCGCCACACCAGCGCGGAGATCGGCACGACCTCCCCAACAACTGCCTTCGTCGGTAGTGCCCCGTCGGTGGTGCGGGGCCTCACATCGTCGATACCCAAGCGTCCGATAGCCATGGCTCCCATACTAGCGAAGTCAGGGTCACACCACCGGGCAAGAAAATACGTCACAATAGGGGGCGTGACTGATCAAACTACCCAGAACCAACCGACCGATCCCGAGACGGATCTGGACCTGCTCATCGATTTCCACGGCGTGGAATTCCGCCGCGGCGGCAACGTGCTGGTGGGCCCCGTGGACTGGAAAGTTGAGCTGGATGAGCGGTGGGTGGTCATCGGCCCTAACGGTGCAGGTAAGACATCGTTGATCCGGATGGCGGCGGCCCAGGAGCACCCGTCGGCAGGCACCGCGTTCGTCCTCGGGGAGCAGCTGGGCAAGACGGATATGCGTGATCTGCGCGCTGTGATCGGCATGACCACCTCCGAGCTGGGGGACCGTGTGCCAGCCGACGAGCTGGTGGAGGACCTTGTGCTCTCGGGCGGTTACGCAGTGGTGGGGCGTTGGCGCGAGGAGTACGACGAGGTGGATTACGAGCAAGTCCACGATTCGCTCGACCACGTCGGCGCGTACCACTTGCTCGGGCGCCGGTGGGGAACGTTGTCGGACGGGGAGAAGAAGCGGGTGCTCATCGCCCGCGCGATCATGGTCAACCCGGAGCTGCTCGTCATGGATGAGCCGGGTGCAGGCCTGGATCTTGGCGGCCGCGAAGATCTCGTGGCGTACCTGGGCGACCTCGCGCTCGACCCGGATGCACCGGCGATTGTCATGATCACGCACCACGTTGAGGAGATCCCCTTCGGCTTCACTCATGCGATGCTGCTGAGCGAAGGCGACATTGTCGCCCAGGGGCTGATCGACGATGTTCTCACCAGTGAGAACTTGACCAAGGCTTACCACCAGCCGATCACGTTGACCAAGGAAGACGGCCGCTACTTCGCCCGCAGGACCCGCCGTGCTGGAGCGCACCGGAGGGGATAATGGCATCACGCAACGAGGAGGACATGAAGGGGATCAACTACGGCCGTTTGGCGGCCACGGTGATCCTCGTGCGCGACGGCACCGCGGGCCTGGAGGTCTGGATGCAGGAGCGCGTTCTCACGATGCGCAATTATCCCGGCATGACAGTCTTCCCGGGCGGCGGCGTGGACATCCGCGATTTCCCGTCCGACAAGGAAGACGCGAAAGAGCTCTGGTCCGGCCGCAGCGTGCACGATTTGGCCAAGCAGCTCGACGTCAAGCCGCGCCAAGCTCACGCGCTCATGTTCGCCGCCGTGCGTGAGCTCTTCGAAGAGACAGGCACGCTTTTGCTTGTCGACGACAATGACAAACTCCTCCAAGACGCCCGTCCTTTCCACCAAATCCGCAAGCGGTTGGAGAGCCATGAGCTCTCGTTCACCGAAGTGCTCGAAGAAACCGGCCTGGATGTGGACGCAACCCTGCTCAAGCCCTCGGGCCGTTGGGTGGGCAAGAGCGAGAAGGGAACCTGGTTCGACACTTTCACCTTCGTCGCCGAGCTCCCGCACGGCCAGGAGCCTGACGTGGCCACCGGTGAAGCGAGCGACGCGAACTGGTTCCCGCCGAGCCTGCTGATCGACGGTTGGCGCCAAGGCCTTGTCCGCTTCGCCCCGTCGACGTGGGCCCAGCTTTATGACATTTCTGAGTTCGCCTCCGTGGACGACATCATGGACCACGTCAAGGGCAAAGAGATCGAAGCGGTTGTCGGCGACCCGGTCGATATTCCGCGTTACCGCGAGCTGTTCGAATCCAACCCTGTGAACCGGATGGGCAAGAAGTTTGAGCTTTAGCCCGGAGGAGGTCCGCTTCCTCGCCAGCCGCCTCGAAAGGATTGCCGAAGCGGCAGGGGAGTTGGAGGTGACGAAGAAGTCCGCACTTGCCGACAGGCAGAAGCTCGAGCCTGTCTTCGGCGAGCACTCCCGCGCCGTCATGGAACTCGTCACCGCGCAGCGCACTCTCGCCCTGAAACTGCCCGACGGGGCCCTTGCGCCGTCCTGGTTGACCGACACCGACGCGGCCCAGCAGGCCACCCCGCACACTGTCGCCCAGGTGCGCGCTGAGCGCATCGCCCGCGCCGGGGCCTCGTTGGTGCACGACGTGACGTGTTCCATCGGCACCGAAGCCCCCGCAGTCACAGCGCAGGGCATGGATTGGCTGGGCACCGACATCGACTTTTCCCGCGTGCTCATGGCACGCCACAACGTGGGTTCCCGTGTGGCCGTGGCGGATGCTCTTCACCCCGTCACCACTCCCGCGAGCAACCGCGTTATCGTTGCGGACCCCGCCCGCCGTAAAGACGGCCGCCGCATCACTGACCCGGCCAAGCTCGTCCCGCCGCTGCCGCACTTGCTCGACGCCTACCCTTACGCCGAAATGGCGGTCAAGTGCGCACCCGGCATCGATTATTCGCAGTGGCCCGGCCTGGTCAGTGTCGTCAGCGAGAACGGCACCGTCAAAGAAGCCTGCCTCTACACTCCCGGCCTTGACCCCGCGAAGCGGGAAGCAGTGGTGATCCAGCCGGGGTTCACCGAACGGATCACGGATGGGGCCGGGGAGGATGTGGACGTCGATAAGCCGCGGCGCTTCATCGTCGAACCCGACGGCGCTGTGATCCGCGCTGGCCTCGTGCGCCACTGGGCGGCCAAGCACGATTTGGCGATGCTCGACCCGCACATCGCGTTCCTTACCGGCGACGCCATTCCGGAGCACCACTCCGGATTTCCATTCATCGAGGAAGTGCCGCTGAAGAAGCTCAAACCCGCGCTGCAGGCCCATGACACCGGCCCGCTTGAGATTCTCGTGCGCGGCGTCGATGTCGACCCTGACCAGCTGCGCAACAAAATGAAACTCAAGGGCAGCACACCGATGGCGGTGGTCATCGCGCGCATCGGCGACACGGCCACTGCATATCTATGTAGTGCGCGGGTGCGCTAGGCTCGCACACATGTCCACTATTGCCGTTCTAGTGAAAAACGTGCCCGACACGTGGTCCACGAAAACTCTCGCGGCCGACAACACGCTCGACCGCTCCAGCGCCGACAACGTGCTCGACGAGATCAACGAATACGCTGTCGAGGCTGCTCTCCGCCTGCGCGACGAGAACGATGGCTACAGGGTCATCGCCGTCACAATGGGGCCGGAAGGCTGCGAAGAAGCACTGCGCAAAGCCATCGCGATGGGCGCCGACGACGCCATTTCGCTTATCGACGACACACTCGCCGGCTCCGACGCCATCGCCACCGCATGGGCTTTGAACAAGTTGCTGGGAACTATCGACGATCTCTCGTTGGTGGTCATGGGCAACCAGTCCTCCGACGGCTCAACCGGCGTGCTGCCCGGTATGCTCGCCGAATACCGCCAGGTGCCGGCATTGACGCAGGCGCACAACCTGCGGATCGACGGTAGTGAGATCCACGGCACCCGTGAAGACGAGCGCGGCACCTGGGATGCCGCCGCGGCGCTTCCGGCGATCGTCGCCGTCACTGAGCAGTCCGACAAGCCGCGGTTCCCCAACTTCAAGGGAATGAAAGCTGCGAAGAAGCACGAGATCACCCGTTACAGTGCTGCTGACATCGGACTCGAGGCTGTGCCGTCTGCCACCGCTGTCACTAGCGCGACCGAGGTGCCGCCGCGCACCGCCGGCGAGCTGCTCGAAGGCCCCGCCGACGACATCGCCGCCCAAGTGGTGGAGCACCTGGCCGCCCGCAACCTCATTTAAGGAGCCCACACCATGCACGTGTATATACTTGCAGAACACGCCGGCTCGGACGCGGGCCGTGAACTTAGCCCCATCACCGGCGAACTGATCACCGCCGCGCGCGACCTGGGTGTCGTGTCGGCGGTGGTCGTGGGCACCCCCGGTGTCGCCGAGCAGCTTGCGCCGGAACTGGCCCGTCTCGGTGCCGCCCAGGTCATCGACGCATCCACGGAGGATTATGACGAGCGCCTGATCACTCCTGAGGTCGACGCCCTGCAGGCCCTCGGTGCCGCCAACCCCGCACCGATCATCATCGCGGCTACAGTGACCGGCAACGAGATCGCCGGCCGTCTCGGCGCGCGGCTCGGTGCCGGCGTGCTGGCCAACGTCATCGGCATCGAAGCCAACAAAGCCGGCCACCACGAGATCTTCGGCGGCAGCTATTCCACCACGGCTGTGGCCGGGGGAGAAACCCCGATCTTCACACTTCGCCCCGGCTCCGTGAAGGCCCAGCCGCAGGAGGCTGCCGGCGAGCTCGCCTCGATGCCGTTGCCGGCACAGACCGACCGCGATGTGACCGTGAAGGGTTTCACCCCGAAGGCCCGCGCCGACCGCCCTGAGCTCACCGGTGCGTCGACCGTCGTGTCCGGCGGCCGCGGTGTCGGATCGGGGGAGGGTTACCACGAGTACGTCGAGAAACTCGCCGATGTCCTCGGCGCCGCCACCGGCTCCACCCGCGACATCGTCGACCTCGGCTGGGCCGCACCCGAGACCCAGGTCGGCCAGACCGGAGCGACTGTGTCCCCGGACCTCTACATCGCTCTTGGTATCTCTGGTGCGATCCAACACACTTCCGGGATGCAGACCTCCGGCACGATCGTGGCTGTGAACCAGGAACGCGACGAGCCGATCTTCGCCATCGCGGACATTGGTGTCGTCGCCGACATCGAAGAGTTCGTCCCCGAGCTGATCAAGGCCCTTGAGAACCGTTAGGTATTTCGATCACGCCGCCACCACGCCGATCCGGCAGGTGGCGGTGGACGCTTGGGTGGAGCACGCCCACCTTCTCAACCCAGCCTCGCAATACGGCTCCGGCCGCGCTGCGAACTCTGTGCTGTCCGAAGCGCGCGAAACCATCGCAGACCTCCTCGGCGCCGAGCCGATCGAGGTCATCTTCACCGGCTCCGGCACCGAAGCCGATAACCTCGCCATCCAGGGGTTGTTCCACGCGAGCCCATCCACCCGCGTCGTCTCGACGGGGATTGAGCACCCGGCGGTGCGGGAGGTCGTCGGTAAGCTGCCAGGGGCTGAGGTCGATCTTCTTCCGGTAAATGCCTCGGGCCACGTCGAGCCGGCCGACATTCTTGACCAACCCGCCGCGCTAGCAACGTGCATGTGGGCCAATAACGAGACCGGCGCGATCCAACCCGTCGAGGCGATAGCGGAGCGCGCCGCGGCCGCCGGCACTCCCGTCCATGTTGATGCTGTGCAGGTCGTTGGGCATCTTCCCGTTGACTTCCACGCGCATAGCTTCAGCACGCTGGCGGCATCCGCCCACAAGTTCGGAGGGCCCAGAGGTGTGGGGCTTTTGCTTGCCCGGCGCAGCCCCAAACTCGAGCCCGCCGTGCACGGCGGGGGACAGGAGCGCGGGCTCCGCCCCGGCACCGTCGACGTGGCTTCTGCCATCGCGACTGCGGCGGCGCTGAAAGAAGCCGTCGGGGAGATGGCGAGTGAACACGCGCGGTTGAGCGCGCTGCGGGACCGGTTAGTCGGGGGTGTCACGTCTGCGATTAATTCCGCACGCGTGACGACGGTCGAGCCCGCCCTGCCCGGGCACGCGCACTTCACATTCCCCGGGGCGAACGGGGATGCCATGATCATGCTGCTCGACGGCCAGGGAATCGAAGCCTCCACCGGCTCCGCCTGCAACAGCGGCGTGAATCAGCCGAGTCATGTCCTCGAGGCGATGGGGGTGGACTCGAGCGGCGCTCTGCGGTTCACATTGGGGCGGACAACAACGCACGAGGATGTCGATGCTTTGCTGGCGGCTCTACCGGAGGTCATCGAACGCGCCACATTCTAATTCATGGGGTACAGGTGAATCTGCGTGTCGCGTGTGGCGCTTGTGACTCATGTGATCTAACGTGGCGCATATGATGACTCGATCCTTGCGTCCTGCTGCCCTTTTCGGTGCCATCGCCTTGTTCGCCACTGCGCTCGTGGCCGGCCCCGTCAACGCGAACACCGACGCCAACTTCGTCAACGGCGTGGATGTCTCCAACCACCAGAACACCGGGGGAGAAACCCCCATCGACTGGAACGCCGTCAAGGGCGACAACCAGCGCTTCGCCTTCATTAAAGCCACCGAAGGCACGGACTTCACGGACAAGTCTTTCCACAAGTTCGCGCAGGAAGCGGCCGACACTGGCCTCTCCGTCGGTGCGTACCACTTCGCCCGCCCGGCGCGCGATGCCTCTGCCCAGGCGCACCACTTCTCCAACGTGGTCAACACCGGCCCGCAGACCGCGCTGCCGCCGGTGCTCGACCTCGAGGTCGATGAGGACCTGAGCCCTAAAGAGCTCCAGGACTGGACGCGCACCTTCCTTCAGATCGTGGAGAGTGAGACCGGCCGCACCCCGATCATCTACACCTACCGCTACTTCTGGGAAGAGAAGATGGGGGACACCGATGAGTTCTCCAACTACCCGCTGTGGCTGGCGGCGTGGCAGAACAAGGCACCGCGCCCTGTCGGTGGCTGGGACAAGGTGGACATTTGGCAGCGCTCCGACAACGGCCGCATCTCCGGCATCAACACCCCGGTGGACACCAATATGTTCAACGGCAACCAGGGCCAGTTCGCGCGCTTCAGCGCCGGCGAACTGAACGCCACTGGCGGCGTGCTCGAGCAGTTCCAGGACACCGAGATCGAAAGCGAGATCTCTGACTCGCTAGAGGTGCTGGAGAAGAACAATACTGCACTCGTTGCTGCGATCCTGGGTCTGACCACTGGCATTGTGGAGGGCCAGCAGGTGGAGGATGCTGCGAAGACATTCGGCTTCGACGCCCAGGACGCCCGCAACATCGCCGACACCGCCCGCATCCAGGTGGAGAACGGCGAACTGCCGGTCGAGGACTTGAACAACATGATGCTCGATAGCGAGTACTCCGTCGGCGACCTGCTTATCCTGCTGGACAACGCCAACAATCAGCAGGGTTCTAGCGAATAGGCGGATCCCGCCGCACTGCCCCCGAAGCAGCGAGGTTCCGCGCCCACGAGTCATCCTTGAAATGGGCCGGGACAGCACCCCCGAGCAACCGTTTGGTCAGCTCGGGGGTTTCTTCTATCTCCGCAGCTGAGCCGAGCAGCACGATGTTCCCGTACCGCCGCCCCTTGAGCATCGGCGGATCCGCGATCACGGCCAGATGCTCAAAGGCCTCCGCCATTCCAGCCAACTCCTCGCGTGCTTCCTTCAGGTCACCGTGGGCGCCGCAGTTGGCCACGTACAGACCGTCGGCGGAGAGGGAACGTGAGCAGGCCTGATAGAACTCGACCGTCGTCAAGCTGCGCGGGGTAGTCGCGGACTCAAACACGTCCCGGATGATCACGTCGCGGCTGGCGTCGACGAAACCGTCGGTCTCTTCGCGTGCGTCACCGACACGGATTTTCACTGCGGGTTTGCGCGGGATGTCGAACTTTTCCCGGGCTAGCACCGCCAAGTCCATGTCCCATTCCACGACCGTGTTGCGCGAATGCGGCCACACGTGCGCGAAGTAGCGCGCGAGCGTGCAGCCCCCACCGCCTAGATGTGTTAGCCGCGGCTTCTCCCAGCTGCGGGTTTCCACCGCCGCCGCGATCCACCGCATGTACTCGAAATCGAGACGCTCCGGCTCGCCCGGGACAATGTGCGAGCTAGGTACGCCGTTGACCATGAGCAGCATCGACCCGTCCGGCTCGTGAACGATCTCCGCGACGCCGGTGTCGATTTCGTAGAATTCGCTGTCGTGGGCCATGAAGGTCGAGACTACAGGCGCGCGTCTGTTCTGCGCAGATACGTGGTCGCGCCCGCCCAGGCGATGCTCGCGAGAACGATCGAAGCAAGGAGTACTTTCAGGATTCTGCCGACTTCAAGCTCTCCTGCGTACACGACGGCTGTGCTTTCCAGCCACATTGTGTCCGTGAGCAGAGCTTGGGGCACGACGAATTGCATACCCGGTGCACCGGAGGAGAGGATTCCGAATGCGACTATGCTCACGACAAGCCCGATGGCGACTGGGACAGCAAAGTTGCGGATGGTCATCGACAGCAACGACTGCCATGACGCGACAGCAACGGCTGGTATGAGCGAGAACAACGCGGCACTGACCAGGCTTGCAGGTGGCGGCCCTGAAAGCCCCGTCAACCAGCCCGCTCCGATACTTAGAGCTAAGAAAACGAGCTGCATAAGTATCGTCAATGTCATGACGGCGGCGAGTTTAGAGGTGATCAGACCTGCATAGGAGCGCGGTGAAGTGAGCAAGGCCGCCCAGTTACCGCCCCGGTGCTCAACCCGCCACACCGCCGCGGCGAGAATGGCGATGCCCATGCTCATGAACAACATTCCGTAGAACAGCAGTGCTTGGGACCAGTAGCTGTCCCACCCTTGGTCAAGCGTCCCGGAGTTGGCTGCATAGTTGCCGGCTCCGAATGCGACAGCGATGAAAGGCACGCCCACAATGACCGTCCATACGTAGGAGCGGTGCAGTTTAAGCATGTCGTTGAGGTACAACTGCATGGTTAGATCTCCTTTCTGTTGAGACGGCGGGTTAGTAGCATGAAGCCGACAGTGATCAGCGTCAGGTACGCGAGCCACGCCATCCAGCTGGGATCCGTTGGGGAGATGCCCGAACCTGAGAAACGGTAGGGGGTCACGGCCGCGAAGTATCCGAATGGGTTCACGGCTGCAAGCCACGGCGGAGACAACATCGCGCCAACCCCGAGAAAACCTCCGACGACTCCGAGCGCTAGGACTCCGACTTGGGATTCGGTCGCAGCGGCGAGGATCAACATCACGGCAAGCACAAGAAGGCTCGTGATTACGCTGGCCACATAGAACCCAAACCACGCTACGGCAGCCTGTGTAGGAGGTAGCGGGGCTCCAAGCAGAATGGGAAGCGAGAAGGATAAACCGAATTCTAGAGTCTTCAAAGCGGTGACCAACGGTGCGGTCACGAGCAGTTTGCGGCGTAGAAGAGAACCGGTTGGTACACCAGCCATCGCGTTGAGCATCCACCCTCCACTCGCGTGTTCGGTATCCACAGCGCGGCTGGCGATGAGGGCAAGCTGGAGCGGGGACATGAGCGACAGCGAGATGGCAAGGACGACTAGGTGGCTGCCCCAAGCATTGTCGGGGAAGGCTGAGAAGTAGCCCACGGTCTTTTCGGCGAAGAGATTAATGCAGGAGAAGAGCAGGACTGCGACAGATGTCAGCAATCCAAGCAAGATCACTTTCGTGCGTCGCAGTTTCGCGATTTCAACCATCATGCGCTCAACCCCTCCTTTCCGGTCAGTCCAATGAAGACTTCCTCCAAACTGCGGCGTTTACGAACAACTTGGTAAAGCGGCACACCGTTGCCGACAAGCCGGGCGCAGATTTCGGCAACTTGTTGGTCGGTTACCCCAGTCAGTTCAATCCCGTTGTCACCGCGCACCGGACGAAACGCGGCCAAAAGATTTGCGGCGATGTCCGCGGATGGGGTTTGGATGAAGAGGTCGGGCAGTTGAGCGTCGTAAAGCTGCTGCTGTGAACCCTGGAAGATCAGCGGGCCCGGCCCCCGGAAAGTAGACACCGTGGGGGTGAAATTATTGGCTTTACTCTAGCGCATTGTTAGGAAGCGTGAGTTTCGTACTCAATGGGTGTGAGGTACTTGCACCAGGAATGCCTTCGGGTGGTGTTGTAGCGCGCACACCATGCGAAGACGTCGCGCCGGCAGACTAGCTGATTGGAAAAGACTTTCTGGTCTTTGAGCACTTCTCGTTTCAACGCCGCGTTAAACGACTCCGCGAGTGAATTATCAGCGCTGCTGCCAACTGCTCCCATCGACTGGGTGACGTTGAGTCTTCGGCAGACAGCCTGAAACTGCGATGAGGTATACACGCTGCCATGATCTGAGTGGAAGATCGCCCCGGAGAGACTGCCACGGGTACGGCGAGCATGCTCGAGCGCTTCTTCGACGAGGTCGGTGCGCATGTGGTCTGCGATCGCGAAGCCGACGAGCATCCGCGAGTAGCAGTCAATCACAGAAGCCAGATACATATTCGACCCGTCTGCGATCGGCAGATAGGTAATATCGCCGACGAGGATCCTATTGGCAGCTGGCGCAGTGAAGTTACGCTTGACCAGGTCAGCGAATATAAAGCGATGACGCTCACGCTGCGTTGTCGTGACCTTACGTTTTTTCGTGTAGCCGCGCAGCTGAAGCTTCCTCATAATCCGGGCGATGCGCTTATGGTTGACCGGTCCGGTGCTACTGTACGCATCGTTGAAAGTCAGCTCGGCGGCAATGCGTTTTGCGCCGTAGAGCTGCCTCTTGTCGTCGAAGATGGCCTGGACCTTGGCTCCGAGTATGGCATCATCAACCAGTCTGCGGTGCCGCTGGGCGCTGCTAGCTTTCCATTTGTAGTAGGAGCTGCGGTTTAACCCGAGTACGGTGCACATCCGCTTGACCGAGTAATCGGTGCGGTGGTCATCAACGAACCGGAAGCGGATCACCAGTTCGTCTCTTCCATGAAATATTTGGCTGCCTTACGCAAAATATCGCGTTCTTCTTTCAGGCGGGCGTTTTCCTGTTGCAGCTGACGTAGCTTCTCAGCATCGGTCAGTTGCCTCGCACGATCAGCACGTAAGCCCGCTGAAAGCTGGGGTTTCGTGCCAGTTCCGTACTTATCAACCCATACGCGAAGCGTGGAGCGGTTGATCCCTAAATCAGCGGCCGCAGCGTTCAACGACACCTGTGGATCGTTCTCGTACATCGCGACCGCGTCGCGCTTGAACTGATCCGAATAAACCTTCCTAGGCATGGAGGTAGATTACCTTTCCCCGACTCAACACAGCCGGAATCAGAGGTGTCTACCAAACAGGGGTCAGGTCCAGCCTGCCGCGGTCGATGATGGTCAAATTCGTCGCCATCTTCTCTATTTCCGAAAGGAGGTGGCTGGAAACGAGTACCGTGCGGCCTTCATCTCGGGCAAGGCTGACAATGAGTTGACGGATCTCTTCGATGCCGGCGGGGTCGAGGCCATTGGTGGGTTCGTCGAGTATGAGAAGCTGCGGGTCCCGAACGAGCGCCATCGCAATTCCGAGACGCTGTTTCATGCCGAGCGAATAGTTCTTCACTAGCTTGTCCATGTGCTTGCCTAGGCGCACGAGGTCGATGGCACGCTGTGCGTGGACTGGATCGGCATCAAATAGGCGGGTGGCGATCTGGATGTTCTCACCGCCTGTGAGATGCGGATACGCCGAGGGCGACTCAATCAGAGAGCCGACACCGCGGAGAACCTGCTGTCGCGTTTGTCGATTCATCGGCTGTCCGTGGATCGTGATTTCACCGCTAGTTGGAGTGACAAGCCCGAGAAGCATCTTCATCGTCGTGGATTTGCCTGAGCCATTCGGGCCGAGCAGACCGTGCACGGTGCCAGCTGTCACGTTGAGATTGAGGGAGTCAACGACAGTCGTGGAACCGTAGGTCTTCGTTAATCGGTGTGTTTCGATGATCGATGATGTATCCATGCCCTCAAGACTTCCGCAGGGCAGGGGCTGGGCGCCTCGGCGCAGAGCACGATCTTCTGCGTGATACCCAGGTATGAGGGCTTAAGAATCCAGCAAATCGGCGCGCGAGACCAACCCGGTCCGGTAGGCAAAGAGTGCAGCATGCACCCGGTCACGCGAATGCGTCTTCGCCAAGACACGGCCAACGTGCGTTTTCACCGTCGGCATGGAGATGAACAGTCTCTCCGTAATTTCCGTGTTGCTCCATCCGCGTCCCACCGCGATGAGGATCTCGCGCTCCCGCTCGGTCAAATCCTCAATGGCGTGACGGTCGGCTGTGGAGAGCGGAATATTGTCAGCTGGGGCTTCGCTAAGCTTCGCGACGATCCGGTTGGTCGCCCGCGGTGAAATCACAGCATCACCTGTGGCGACGGTGCGTATGGCGTCGAGAAGTGTTTCGGGCTCCGCATCCTTGAGCAGAAAACCGCTGGCGCCGGCGGCGAGTCCTCCCATGACATAATCCTTGTCGTCAAAGGTGGTGAGGATTATGACCTTGGCACCGGGAAATCGTTTCAAAAGCTGGCGCGTCCCAGAAATGCCGTCGAGAACAGGCATCTGCACATCCATCAGCACGATGTCAACGGGGTGCTCGCTCATCGCGGACAGTGCTTCCTCGCCGTTACCGGCGATCCATTGGGTGTCCATATCTGGTTGCGAGTTGACGACATTTCGGATGCCATGGAGGAATAGTGCGTGGTCGTCGACGAGGCCAATTGAATGAATCATCATCATTGCACCTCGCTGGTAATGCTCAGAGGCAGTCGAGCGTGCATCACCCATGTGTTGTCATTGGCAGGGGCGGAACTGACGGAGCCGTCGATTAATGACGCGCGTTCGCGCATGCCAGGCAAGCCATGCCCGGGGCCGGGTCGCGCTCCCGGTGCGAACCGGTTGTCCACACGAATGCCCACCTCATCATCGGTCCATGACACAGTCAGGTGTGCGTGCCCGTCGCCGTGTTTGAGCGCATTGGTCAGCGCTTCTTGCACGATGCGGTGCACCGTCAGTGAAGTAGCGGGATCGAGTTGAGCAGGTTGTTCGCCACTGACATTCACGCTGACGTCGAGGCCTCCGGCACGGCTGGTTGTGACGAGTTCGTCGATGTCGAGCCTCGTCGATAACGGTGTAAGCGGGCGGGGATCTGGATCGCGCAACAGCCCCACGACTCCGCGCATCTGACGCAGCGACTCGCGACTGACAGTGCTGATAGTGCGCAGCGCACCGTCCCGGTCGGAGCCGTAGAGTGCGCCGTCGGCTTGCGCCACAATGACGGTGAGTGAATGGGTCACAATGTCGTGGATCTCCCGGGCGAGGTGAGCGCGCTGCTCCGCTGAGGCGCGTTCGAATTCATCGCGCTGGCGCTGAAGTTGGAACTGCATGTCCTTTTCTGCGGTCTCTATCGCGCGGCGTCGTAGCTCGCCCATGAGTAGGCCGACGACCAGTAAAGTCACGCTCCATACGATGCAAGGAACGCGCTGCGAGAATGGCACAGCGACGAGCGGTGTGGAGATGAACGTCGTAGCTATAACCACCCCGCTAAGCAGAGCCACCGTGGCAAAGTCGCGAAGGGGCGAAGACAGGTGGCGGCGAGCGATATAAGCCGTGAAGACTACAACCGACACTGTCCCAATCGGCAGTTCGGGTTGGAATGCGCACGCTGCGAGCAGTGCGACAGCGACACCAACCGTGAGCAGAGGCCACCGCCATCGTGTGAACGGTGCGGCTGCCGCGCACACAGCGAGCGCACCATCGATGATGCTCGGGCCAGTAGTGAGCGGGCCTAACTGGCCGAAGGTGACAAGCAGTAAAGCCAGCCCGACATCGCGCAGGCTCACGTGGCTCGACTGGATCTTCATGACTTACCACCGTAACTTCCGTCCGAGCCGAATACGTCGTACCCAGGTACCACTTCGCCGGCTCAGCCGTTTCGTCTCCGCGACGCGGGGGACTACACTCTCGCACCGTGCGAGTTTTGGCAGCAATGAGCGGCGGCGTCGATTCCTCTGTGGCGGCGGCGCGGCTTGTGGACGCCGGACACGATGTCGTCGGTGTCCACCTCGCCCTGTCGAAGGACGCGCAGCAGACCCGTGAGTCCGCCCGCGGCTGCTGCTCGCTGGAGGACTCTGCCGATGCGCGCCGCGTGTGCGACAAGCTGGGCATCCCGTTCTACGTGTGGGATTTCTCCGACCGCTTCAAAGAAGACGTCATTGACGATTTCGTCGACAGCTATGCCCGCGGTGAAACCCCGAACCCGTGCCTGCGCTGCAACGAGAAGATCAAGTTCGCGGCGCTGCTCGAGCGCGCTGTGCAGCTCGGCTTCGACGCGATCGCCACAGGGCACTACGCGCTTATCGACGACTCCGGCAACCTGCGCCGGTCCATTGACCCTCAAAAAGACCAGTCCTACGTGCTTGGCGTGATGACCCGCGACGAGCTCGACCGCTGCATTTTCCCGGTCGGCGACACCGAAAAGCCGCAGATCCGTGAAGAGGCGGCCGCCCATGGCTTTTCGACGGCATCGAAGCCCGACTCCTACGACATCTGCTTCATCCCCGACGGCAACACCCAGGCCTTCCTCGGCCGATCCATTGGCATGCGCCCCGGCATGATCGTCGACGAGTCGGGAGCGGAACTCAAGGAGCACGACGGCGCTTTCCAGTACACGATTGGCCAGCGCAAGGGCCTGAACATCCGCGTTCCCGCTGCCGATGGCCAGCCGCGCTACGTCACTGATATCGACGCCGCGACCGGCACAGTCACTGTCGGCCCGCGCGCCGCACTCGACGTGCGCACTATTCACGCCGACCGACTGAAGGTCCTGCACGAGGCCATGTTCGCAGCTTCCCAGTGCGGTGATCCCATCGCTGCACTCGTGCAGATCCGCGCGCATGGGGGAGTCGTGGACTGCACCGCTCACGTTGACCTGAACGCTGACACGATGACGCTCGAGCTGGCCGAACCCCTCTCTGGCGTGGCACGCGGCCAGGCCGCGGTGCTCTACCTGCCGGATCCGGACGGCGAGGGCGATGTCGTGCTCGGGTCCGGCACGATCTGCGGCACGGAATAGCGGGCTGACCCAGCTCCGCTATCCTCGCTAACGTGGACAAGCACCTCATCTGGATCAACCCTCTGTCGCTTTCATGGCGCCTCGGCCTGCTCGGGGCACTCGTGCTCATCGCGGTCGGCGTCATCGCGCTCATGGCCACGCAGGGCTTATCAACGGTCATCGGTATCCTCCTTCTGCTTGTCATCGCCGTCGTGACCACGGTGGTCCACCGCATCGGCACCTTCCTCCACGTCGACGGGGATGTGCTCCGGTTCGGCCGTTACCCGCGCCCCCAAGACGAGATTCCGCTTACCCGCATCAAGGGCGCACGAGTAGAAGACCTCCCCGCAGATGAACGAGTGACCAGGCCGTGGGGCACACTCACGCCCGATGCATCCACCACGCTTGTCGACGTCAACCGCTCCACCCGCGCCGTCGTGCTCTCCCTGCGTGATGGCCGCACCGTCAAGGTCGGCGTTGGTGCTCACAGCCCCAGTGCCGAAGATTTCGTTGCAGGTTTGCGTGAGCAGAACCGGAGCATCCATGGCTGATCCTGCCGGTGCTACCCCCACAGCCTTTTGGACTGGGCCCTGTCCCCGGCACCGACCTCGTCGCCGCGGCAGACGTGGTGCTATCCGAAAGCCCCCTGCCGCACATTCCCCACCTCCCGGAGCGCGGAGCCGGATCTGATGACATTGGTCGTACTGCCGCGTTGCTTCCCCTCAACGTCGACATTGGTCCGCGCAGTTGGCAGATTCACCCCCGCCCGCAGATTGCGACCATGCGCGCCCGCGACCAGTGGAAGCGCGATCTCGACCTCCTCGAAGAACTGTGGGCTGGCAAAGTGCGTCAGCTCAAAGTCCAGCTCGTCGGCCCGTGGACGCTCGCTGCGGAGATCGAAATGCCCAACGGGCATCGCATGATCACGGATCGCGGAGCTCTGCGCGACATCACTGATGCGCTGGTGGAGGCTGTGGGGGAGCACAGACGGGACGTCGAAAAGCGAATGGGCGCAACCGTTGTCCTGCAGCTCGATGAACCCACGCTCGACGCGGTAGTGCGCGGGGCGTTGAAGGGGACGACCGACTATGAGGAGATCCCGCCGGTGAGCGAAGACGACGTCCTCGAGCGGCTGGAAGTCTTCGGCCCGCACCTGCTCAATGCGCCGCGGCCAATGTACGGCGCGGATTGGTTCACCGTTGGGCGTGCGGTGGATACCGACGGGCTGGGCGAAGCGCTCGACCGCGGCGCCCGGACTGTGTTCCCAGTGATGGAACCGAACGACGTGTACGCGCTGTTCGACCGTATGCAACTCGACCCGGGGCAGCACGCTTTCGACGTGTACGCCGAGCCTGGCCCGACCTTGCTGGCCACTGCCCACAACTATCGCGCTGCGGTGGAGATGGTGGAAGCGTTGGCCCCAAGATCTCGATGACACAGGCGCTTCGGAAACGTCGTAAAAGACCAGGTCATAGTTGCATGACGTGGCAATGATGCAATCTAGATCTCGGGCATCATCGAAGTTTGGCCGGTAGTCTCAGTCTCATGAGCGACGCAAAACTTTCATGGGAAAAGAGCGATAACAAGACGCGGTTGCTCGCTCTTTTCGCGATTCCACAGTTCTTCATTTTCGGCGAGTTATTTGACAACTACATTATCGCCTTTTGCATCGCGATTGGCTTCGCGGTGCCGTTCCTCTTCTTGGGTGCCAAGCGCTACGCGCATCTCGATGCCACCACCCTCACCTACAACGTCGGCGGCGAGGAAAGAACCCGCCCGGTGGAACAAATCTCCCGGATCATCCAGGAACCGATGTCTGGGTCGATGGTCCTCGAGTTCACCGACGGCACGAGCGATACCATCGACAACGGCGGTGACGAACAGGGGGTCAGCGAGTTCGTCGACCAAGCGCAGCGCTACCTCAGTTAGCTACGGTTAACCGCGCCTAGCTGAGCATCGGCCACGCTGTGGTGATGCCCTTGGTGTCGCGCCCGCGCGATTCGCAGAATTTGCGGAACTCTGTCTGAATCTCGAAGTGCTGCACGGCCTGGAACTCCATGAGCTCGTCGAGGCTCATTTGGGATAGCTGCGGCCAGATCTTGTTCACTTGTTTCCACGCGATGCGCGCAGCGGCGGTGGCATCCGATGTTGCTTCGTGCGCGTTGTCCAAGCGCACGCCGTAAAACTCAGACAAAGCTCCCAGGTTGCGCTTGCCACCTTTGCGGTAGCGGTCCATTGCGCGGTCAATGAGGAGTGGGTCGAACACCGGACCTGTCACCGTGAAGTCGCCGGTGAGCGCGCGCAGGACGGACAGGTCATAGGGTGCGTTGAAAACAACCAGTGTCAGTCCCTCATCCCAGGCCTGCTTGATAGCTGCGACTGTTTCTTGGAGTACCTCATCGTGCGGTCGCCCCTCAGCGCGTGCTTTTTCCGTGGTGATGCCGTGGATGCGCGCCGCCTGCTCCGGGATGTCTACACCTGGGTCGGCGAGGGTTTCGTTGGCGGTCATGGAAGAGCCGTCGATACGCACCAGCGCTGAGGTGACAATTCTCGCTTCGCGCGGGTTCGCGGACGTGGTCTCCAAATCGAAGGAGAGCATGCGCGAGGCGTTGAAGGTGGCAGCCATGCCCCTCATTCTAATGAGCGCGCGGACAACCCCATTGACCTTGCCCCAAGGTCAAGGTTCACACTTGTCGTATGAGCTACTCCATCAGCGAAGTCGCAGACATTGTGGGCGTGAGCGCGAAAGCCTTGCGCCACTGGGAGAGCCTCGGACTGCTCGCTCCAGAGCGCACGAGTGCCGGCTACCGCGAGTACTCCGACGCGGACATCGAACGCGCGGCCGCAATCGCGCTCTACCGCGGTGTCGGCATCGCGCTCGAGAGCATCGCAGTGCTTATCGACGCCCCCGCCCACACCCTTCACACTGCGCTCCTGAAACATCGTGACGTGCTGGGTGGGCAGCTCAGCGCCATGCGTGAGCAGATCGCTGCAGTGGACAAGTTGATTGCGCAATCTGAGAACGGGACCATCGACATGGACGCCATGAAGGCGTACCTCGGGGAGAAGATGCCGGAGTACCAGGAGGAGGCAGAGCAGCGCTGGGGTGACACGGCCGAGTGGGCTCAGTCCCAGGAGGTGCTGGCCGTCATGGGGGAGGAGGACTTCGCCCGTCTGCAGCATGAACAGGAAGAGTTCGCAGCTGACCTTGTCGCCGCCCGCGATGGCGGGGTCGCGCCGGGATCCGTGCAAGCACGGGAGATCGTCGACCGACACCGGGCGATGATCGGCCAGTGGTACGAGGCGACACCGTCGCGCCAACTCATCCTCGCGCGGATGTACGTGGCCGACGCACGCTTCCACGACGCCTACGCAGGCGCGCAGGACTTTCTTCTCGAGCTGGTCGAGGCGCAGGCTGCTGCGGAAGGCGTTGATGTTAACGACCCTCAGTGGTGAGTCATCTCTACACTTGAATTCCGTGACTGAAGCTCAAGTTAGTGAAGACCTGCTGCGCCAGTGGACCGAGCTGGCTAAAGAGGTCCGCCACCACCGCGACCTCTATTACAACGGCGACCCCGTGCTCACGGACGCGGAGTTCGACGAGATGTTCCGCCGGCTGCAGAAGCTGGAGGAGGATCACCCGGAACTTGCGGTGCCGGACTCCCCGACGAAGGAAGTCGGTGCGGCCCCCACCAGCGCGGCGTTCGAGGATGTCGAGCACCTCGAACCGATGATGAGCTTGGACAACGTGTTCTCCGGCGAAGAGTTGGCGGACTGGCTGGCCAAGACCCCAGGGCCGTATCTCACTGAGCTGAAGATCGACGGTGTGTCCATCGACTTGGTGTACGAAAACGGCCAACTCACCCGCGCCGCCACTCGCGGCGATGGCAGGGTGGGGGAGAACATCACCGATAACGCCCGCGTCATCGACGACATTCCGCAAGAGCTCACCGGTGACTTTCCGGCACTGTTGGAGGTCCGCGGTGAGGTGTTCATCCGCCCGGAGGACTTCCCGGAGCTCAACGAGCTGCGCCAGAAGGAAGGCGGCAAGCCTTTTGCTAACCCCCGCAACACGGCAGCCGGCGGCCTGCGGCAGAAGGATCCGGAGAAGGTCCGCAACCGTAAGCTGCGCATGATCTGCCACGGCATCGGCGCCCGCGAGGGGGTTGAGTTCTCCTCGCAGCACGATGCCTACGAAAAGCTCGCGGCGTGGGGTCTGCCCGTCAGTGAATACACCAAGCGGGCGGAGACTGCCGAGGAAGTGCAGAAAACCGTCGAGTACTGGGCCGACCACCGCCACGACGCCATCCACGAGATGGATGGCCTCGTGATCAAGGTCGATGACTTGGCGGCGCAGCGTGAGCTCGGCTTTACCTCCCGCGCCCCGCGTTGGGCGATCGCGTACAAATACCCGCCGGAGGAAGTCACAACAAAGCTCAAGGACATCGCCGTCTCTGTCGGTCGCACCGGCCGCGCCACGCCCTTCGCCGTGCTCGAGCCGGTGTTTGTGTCCGGATCGACGGTGTCCATGGCCACGCTGCACAACCAGCACGAGGTCAAGCGCAAAGGCGTGCTGATCGGCGACACCGTCGTCGTCCGCAAGGCAGGGGAGATCATCCCGGAGGTCCTTGGCCCTGTCGCCGACCTGCGTGACGGCAGCGAGAAGGAATTCGTTTTCCCGGAGAATTGCCCGGTGTGCGGCACGAAGCTCGCTCCCGCCAAGGAAGGCGATGCTGACTGGCGCTGCCCGAACACGCGGTCGTGCCCGGCGCAGCTCGGCCAGCGCTTGGAATACCTCGCGTCCCGTGGCGCGTTCGACATTGAAGCTCTCGGCGAGAAGGGTGCGCAAGACCTCATCGCCTCGGGCGTGCTTATCGACGAAGGCGACCTTTTCACCCTCACCGAATCCGACCTTGAGAAGTCCTCGGTGTACACCACCAAGGCCGGCACAGTGAACGCTTCCGGCAAGAAGCTGTTGGCCAATCTCGAGCAGGCCAAGGAGAAGGAGCTGTGGCGCGTGCTCGTCGCGTTGTCGATCCGCCACGTCGGTCCGACAGCTGCCCGGGCGCTCGCATCGCGCTACGGCAGCATGGAAAAGCTTCTCGACGCTTCCGTCGACGACCTCGCCGACACCGACGGCGTGGGCAGCATCATCGCCGAGTCCTTCAAGGAGTGGTTCGAGGTCGACTGGCACCGCGACATTGTGCGCAAGTGGGAGGCCGCCGGAGTGAATATGGAGGACGAAGCGTCCGATCTCGAGCAGACCCTCGAGGGGTTGACGGTTGTGGTGACCGGATCGCTGGAGAACTTCAGTCGCGACGGTGCGAAAGAAGCGATCCTCTCGCGCGGCGGCAAGGCGGCCGGCTCCGTGTCGAAGAAGACTGACTACGTAGTGGTCGGGGAGAACGCGGGGTCCAAGGAGACAAAGGCGCGGGATCTGGGCATCACGATTCTCGACGAGGCCCAGTTTGAGCAACTCCTCGCTTCTGGCAGCGTTGAATAACTTTTGTGTGACTGTTGTTAACCTGTGTGGTTAGTGGTAACTTCATGAACGTTTCAAGTACTACATCTCGTTGTAAGGAAGCGTTGTGAAGAACAAACTCGTTGCCGCCACCGTCGCCTGCACTCTGTGCTTAGGGAGCGCGGCTACCGTCGCTGCCGCCCCTGAGGGTAGCGCGGTATCCGACTCCCGCCGCATCGGCCCAATCATCGGCATCACCGTCGGAACCGTGGCCATCGTTGGCCTTTCCAGTGTCGCAGCAGGGGCAGCTTTGAGTTCCGAGGGTGGCTTCCAGCCGCCCCAGTTCCCGCAGCCGGAGCCATTCGTGCCTCCGCAGCTCCCGCCGCTCGAGCCAGTTCCAGCGCCTGCACCTGTTCCGGAAGACGCCCCGGCGCCCGCGCCTGCTCCCGAACAGGTCCCAGCGGCACCTGCGGGTGCGCCTCAGCCGGCACAGTCTGTCCAGCAGCCCGCAGAGGCGCCAGCCCCGGCTCCGGCAGCGGAGAAGCCTCGCCAGGAAATCGCATCTGTGAAGTCTGGTGCAACGCAACTCGCACCGGGCGTCGCTCACTTCATTTAAAGCAGTACCCCTAAGGGGGATCAGGACGGGCGCTCCGGCAGGGCTCGTCTGCCCTGTTTGATCGCTGTCTCCCACCAATCCAAGCGCGCTGCGGCGCGCTTTTTGCAGTTCTGTTGATGGCGTCACGGCGATTCTGTAGTTTTAGAATTGTGGAACAGCATAATTCTGCTAAAGATGAAATTGATTCGATGATTTTGGAACGTCTTGAACTCCGGGAGCGTTTGGAAGCCCTCGAAGAACGCGTCACCGCGCTCGAATCAGCGGCTCCCCGTGACACATCCACCAGAGATTTCTGGGTCATTGACGGCATCGAGACCGCACACCAGGCGCGGTCCAACACGGATGGCGGGGAGCCCAGAGGTACCTGCCTCGGATCCGTCGTCTTTGCGGGTTCTGTATCTCTCGGTGGCCGCAAGTGCTCCTACCAGTGGGAGCGCAGTGCCGAGTACCTCACCAATCACGCCTGGGACGAGTACGTCGAACGCATTGCGGCGATCACGCATCCCGCCCGCGGGGCGATTCTCCGTCGTTTGTTATTGGCTCCTGCAACGGTCGCCGAGTTGGTGGAGGAATCTGTCGTCAGTTCCACAGGCACCGGGTACCACCACGTCGGCGCACTTCAGGACACCGGCTGGATTGTGAAACTTGACGGCCGTTACGAAGTTCGTCCCTCCCGAGTCGTTCCCCTTTTGACCATCATTGCCTCTGGGGAGGACCACTAATGCGACAGATAGATACCTCCCGGATTCTCGTTGGTGCGGTCGCCGCGTTGGCAACCCTGGCAGTTCTGATCGCTTTTGGTCCTCGTTATATCGTGTCCGCCACTGAGCAGACCGGCGAGGACGAGATCGCCTCGCTCCTTCATACCCACGCGCCCGACGGAGCCAACGAGATCGCCGCGTTCATCTACGAAGAGGGCGATGTCCGTTACGGTGGCCTGGGCGCAGACGAGAACACCGAGATCGAAATCGGCTCGCTCACGAAGACATTCAACGGCGAGCTCGCGCGCCAGCAGATCGACGACGGCTCGCTGCGACTCGACACTCAGGTACAGGACATCATTGACGTCGCCGGGACCCCCATTGCCGATGTCACCGTCGAGGAGCTCCTCAATCACACGTCTGGTCTGTCCCGGCTTGAGAGTCTCGGATTCACGCAGATGGTGGCGACGAGCTTGCGTGACGGAGGCAATCCCTACCGGGATGCAACGCCAGAAGATATTCTTGACGCCGCTAAAGACGCGGAGCTGGAAGATCGCGGCGAGAGGAATTACTCAAACTTCGGCGCCGCACTGCTAGGCCAACTCCTCGCAAAGAACGCGGGCACGTCTTACGAGGATCTGCTGCGCACCCGTATTTTCGAACCCGCTGGAATGGATTCGACTTTCCTTGCCCTGCCCGGCACCGTTGAGGGCCACCCGCAGGGCGTCACTTTAGCTGGCCGTACTGCGCAGCGGTGGGACATGAATGGTTGGGCCCCTGCCGGTGCGATCCGCTCCACCGCCCACGACATGGGCAAATATGTCGACTGGGTTGCCGGTCACGGCGGCCCCGAACTCGGCTGGGCTGACCTCGAAGAAGAGAACGCGACCTACATCTTTCATAACGGTGGAACCGGCGGGTACAGAACCATGCTTGTCTGGGATCCCGATTCGCCTACACCCCGCGCCGCATTCGTCGCTAATTCAAGCGCAGCTGACGTCGACGATCTCGGTGTCGAACTTCTGAAAGGAACCCAACCATGATCAACCTCATTCTCGCCGTGGTCATCTTGGCATTCGCTACGTTCAGCGTGAGCCGGCGAAAGTCATCGTCGACAGGTCTCCTGAGTAGTCTCTTCTCCGTCCTCGTCGTCTATCTATTAGCGCGCGGGGTGAACTGGAACGGAGATGCCCCGGTTTTCGTGTGGTGGTTGCTGGCAGCCTGGTCCGCTGTTCTCGTCGGCATGCAAGCCTCCCGCTTGGGTGACCGGACGACTGCCTCAGCGGGCCGCGCCCAGAGCTAGCGTACGAGCGCGCCCACAATCGCCCCCAGGTCCCCAATGTGTGTCACCTCGGAGGCGAGGAAGTCCGGCCCGCCAGTGCGGCCGATGACAAGGAAAAGGCCCGACGATGCCAGCGGTGTGATGGCCAAGGTGGAGTCCAACAGCCACCACGATTCGGGTACCCACGTGTCAATGTCGTCGCGGAGGATGCGGGCCTCCGGTGCGTCGATAAGCGCAGGCACAGAGCCGTCATCCGCGGGGGCTGCTTGCGACGCTGCGACGCGCTCAATGCCATCTTCGGTCTCGCGCAGCACAACGGCCCATGAAGATGTCAAGGCTTGCGGCATGACGGAGACAAGTTCCTCCATGGCCTGCGGGAGGTTGTGGACTTGTCCTGCGACGCGGGCAAGCATCTCGACTTGACCGCGGCGATCGACGCGCCCCGTGAACGGGCGGATGGAATCGACCTCGACGCCGTCGAGCGCGGCTGCGGCAGTAATGATCGAGTCGACCATGCCGCCTGTAGGCAGATCCACGACGATGTCGTCGGTGACCACTGGCTGGCCGTCGGCGTAGGTGGACTCCACGATATCTACGGATTTGATGTTCGCATCAGCCATGCCGAAGGCCTCCGCCAGCTCACCAAGGCTGCCGGGGGTATCGGGGAGGACGACTCGAATCAAGTAGGACATTCCGCAAATTATATACCGTTAACAGGTTTTATGCTCCTAACGATCGGGTGGCACAGGGGCGCTCCCGTAGTATGAGGGGGAACTTGAACCCGAGGAAAGGTGGGAAACGTGGCGGAGTCGATCTCCCGCGACGAGGTCGCCGGCATTGCGCGCCTGGCGCGCATCGCCGTGAGCGAGGAAGAGCTGGACCAACTCGCAGGCCAGCTGGACACCATTGTGGAAGCTGTGTCCGCAGTGCAGGCCGTGGACACCGAAGGTGTGGAGCCGATGAGTCACCCGCACTCCATCGATGCAGGCATGCGCCCCGACGTTGTGCGCCCCACCCTGACTCAAGAGCAGGCGCTCGACCAGGCACCAGAGGTCGAAGAAGACCGCTTCATGGTTCCGCAGATTCTGGGGGAGGAGTAAACAATGGCGAACTGGACCGAACTGTCCGCACACGAACTGGCAGAAAAGATTCAGGCTGGTGAGGTGACCTCCCGCGAGGTCACCCAGGCTTTCTTGGACAAGATCGCTGAGACCGACGGTGAGATCGGTGCCTTCCTGCACGTTGGTGCGGAGGAAGCGCTGCAGGTCGCTGACGAAGTCGACGCGCAGGTCGCAGCCGGTGAAGCACCGGCATCGCCACTAGCTGGTGTGCCGCTGGCGCTCAAGGACCTGTTTGTCACCACTGATGCTCCGACCACTGCCGCCTCTAAGATGCTCGAGGGCTACTTCAGCCCGTACGACGCCACGATCGTGACCAAGATCCGCGAGGCAAAGATCCCGATCCTGGGCAAGACGAACCTCGACGAGTTCGCCATGGGGTCCTCGACGGAGAACTCCGCGTACAAGATCACCCGCAACCCGCACGACCTTGAGCGCACCCCGGGCGGCTCCGGCGGCGGTACGGCCGCAGCTCTGGCAGCCAATCAGGCGCCGCTGGGCATCGGTACCGACACTGGCGGTTCGATCCGCCAGCCGGCCTCGCTCACCGGCACTGTCGGCGTGAAGCCGACCTACGGTGCTGTGTCCCGGTACGGCATGATCGCCAACGCCTCCTCCCTAGACCAGTGCGGTCCGTGCGCCAACTCTGTTCTCGACGCCGCGCTGCTGCACGAGGTCATCGCCGGCCACGACGAGTTCGACGCGACGAGTGTGGACCGGCCTGTCAGCTCCGCGGTCGAGGCCGCGAAGCAGGGTTCCTCCGGCGACCTGTCCGGCGTCAAGGTCGGCCGTGTGAAGCAGTTCGGCGGCGAAGGCACCCAGGCTGGTGTCGTTGAGGCCATCGACGCAGCGTTCGCGCAACTGGAGAAGCAGGGAGCAGAGATCGTTGAGGTCGACTGCCCTAACTTCGAGCACGTCATGGGTGCGTACTACATCATCCAGACCTCTGAGGTGTCGTCGAACCTGGCCCGTTTCGACGGTATGCGCTACGGCCAGCGCAAGGGTGAAGGATCGGCCGAGGAGGTCATGGCGCGCACCCGCGGCGAGGGCTTCGGCGACGAGGTCAAACGCCGCGTCATCCTGGGCACCTACGCGCTGTCTGTCGGTTACTACGATGCCTACTACCTCCAAGCCCAGCGTATCCGCACGCTCGTGGCACAGGACTTCCAGAAGGCCTTCGAAGAAGTGGATATCATTGCTGGCCCGGCCACGCCGACAACGGCGTTCAAGCTGGGTGACAAGGTCGATGACCCGCTGGCGATGTACAACTTCGACCTGTTCACTCTGCCGCTCAACCTCGCTGGCCTGCCCGGCATGAGCGTCCCGGCGGGCACAGCCTCCGACACGGGGCTTCCGGTGGGCCTCCAGCTCATCGCGCCGGCGTTCGCCGACGAGCGCCTCTACCGCGTCGGCGCAGCCTTCGAAGCCGGCAGGGCGTAGGTTCCTTTGCACGGTTCACGGCCCTGGTTCGCGCTGTCGGCGCTGTCGGTCGGGTACTTCCTGATCATGTTCGACCAGGGCCTCATGCCGGTGATCACGCCGCATCTACCGGCTGAAGTGTCCGGCGCGGTGTGGCTGACCAGCATCTACCTTCTGTGCACGGTCGTGCCCATGCCGGTGACCGGCAGGCTGGGCGACAAGTACGGCCAGCGCCGCGTCTACATCGCGGGTTTGTGCATATACGCTGGCAGTCTCGTGCTCGCGGCGGTGTCGTGGTCGTGGCCGGTCATCGTTGTCGCCCGCGCGCTGCAAGGCCTTGGTTCGGCGATCTTCCTGCCGCAGGCGTTCGGTCTAATAAACCGCATTTTCTCTTCCGACGGCCGCGGTAGGGCGTTCGGGTTCTGGGGGGTTGTCGGTTCGGTCGGATCGTTGCTCGGCCCCATTGTTGGAGGGGTACTGGTGGGCAGTTTCGGCTGGCGTTCAGCGTTCATCCTGCAAGCCGTTATTGCCGGAGCAGGACTTGTCATCGCTGCCGTGTGGCTCCCGCGCCTGGCACCGACCCCTGCACTCATTCCTGTCGGCTCGGCCGCGATGTCCTTCATCGGTCTCGGCGCATTGATCTACGGCATTCATTTCGGGTCGTGGGTTCCGCTCGTAGCGGGTGTGGCCATTCTGCTCATCCTGGCCCGTGCGTCGTCGTTCGTTCCCCGTGAGCTCTACCGGGACCGCAACTTCATTCTGGGCACATTAGCAATTGCCGCCATGGGGTTCGCGGTCGCGGCGATGTTCATCCCCGTCATGTACTGGCTGCAGACTGTCGCCGGCGTCAGCGCCGAGACCGCTGGCCTGCTCACGGTTCCGATGTCAGTGGTGGCGATGTTGCTCACCCCGTGGGCTGGAACGCTGTCGGACAGAGTCAGCGCCAGACTTTTGTGCACTGCGGGCTTTGCCGCGATGGTGACCGCTCTCATCATCGCCTGGTCCATCACAGTTTCTGCTGCCGACTACCGTTGGTTCGCGCTTGTGACCGCGTTGTTGGGACTTGGCAGCGCCTTCGTCTGGGCGCCCAATGCCACCACGACGATGCGCAATGTGCCGGACCATGCCGCCGGGGCGGCCAGCGGGGTGTACAACACTCTGCGCCAAGTCGGCAGCGTCATCGGCGTAGCAATGACCGGAGTAGTCCTTGCTTCCGGCCAGGTTGCTTCCACCGCGGGACCAGCGATCTTGCTCTCGGCGCTCGTGCTGGCCATAGGGGCGGGTGCGTCGCTGTTCCTTCGCGCAGACATCCCCGCGCAATCGCGCTAGTGTGGAGCGCATGCGCCTAGCCACACTCACTTCCGGCGGCGACTGCCCCGGCCTCAACGCGGTCATCCGCGGCATTGTCCGCACTGCCAACAATGAGTTCGGCTCCACAGTGGTGGGTTATCTTGACGGCTGGGTCGGGCTCATGGAAGACCTTCGCCAGGATCTGTATGACGATGCTTTCATTGATTCCATCCTTCTGCGTGGCGGCACAATCTTGGGCACCGGCCGCCTCCACCCGGACAAGTTCAAGGCGGGGATCGACCAGATCAAGGCGAACCTCGACGATGCTGGCATCGACGCGCTCATCCCGATCGGCGGCGAGGGCACGCTCAAAGGCGCCAAGTTCCTTTCCGACAACGGCATTCCCGTCGTCGGCGTGCCTAAGACCATCGACAACGATGTCAACGCGACCGACTACACCTTTGGTTTTGACACCGCTGTCTCGGTGGCAACCGATGCGATCGATCGCCTGCACACCACGGCTGAGTCCCACAACCGCATCCTCATCGTCGAGGTGATGGGCCGCCACGTGGGCTGGATTGCCTTGCATGCAGGCATGGCCGGCGGCGCGCACTACACCGTCATCCCGGAAGAGCCCTTCGACATCGAGGAAATTTGCAAGTCTATGGAGCGCCGCTTCCAGATGGGGGAGAAGTACGGCATCATCGTCGTCGCTGAGGGCGCTGTGCCTAAGGAAGGCACGATGGATGCCGGCTTGGGCGAAGAGGACGAATTCGGACACAAGACCTTCACCGGCATGGGGCAGATCATCGGCGACGAGATCCATAACCGCCTCGGTTATGACGTCCGCACGACCGTGCTCGGCCACATCCAGCGCGGCGGCACTCCGACGGCCTACGACCGTGTTTTGGCCACCCGCTACGGCATCGCCGCAGCCCGCGCCGCGCACGAGGGCAACTACGGCACTACCGTCGCTCTCCGCGGCGAGGAGATCGACCTTGTGCCCATCGAAGATGCAGTGGACACCCTGAAGCAGGTTCCGGAGCACCGCTACCGAACTGCACGTTCCATGTTCGGCTAAACCGATCGGATAAGATCTCCGCGTGCAAACTATCGTGACCGGCGGAGCCGGCTTCATCGGCTCCCACCTCGTGGATCTGCTTGTCGAGCATGGACACCGCGTGCATGTCATCGACAACTTCAGCTCTGGGCGTGAGCAAAACCTGCCAGAGCATTCGCTTGTCGACGTTTCCGTGGCCGATGTCCGCACTCCGGAGGCGGCAAGAATAGTCGAAAAGCTCGCACCTGATGTGATCTTCCACCTTGCTGCGCAGATCGACGTGCGCAAGTCTGTGGAGGATCCGCTGGCGGATGCAGAGGCCAATATTATGGCCACCATCCGCCTTGCCGAAGCGGCCAAGAACGCTGGCGTGCGCAAGATCGTCCACACGTCCTCCGGGGGAGCAATCTACGGGGAGACCAGTGAGTTCCCGGTCTCTGAGACGCGGGTGGCTGACCCGAAGTCGCCCTATGCGGTCTCGAAGCTCACCGGCGAGTACTACCTCAACGTCTACCGCCACCTGTACGGACTGGAGTGCAGTTTCATCGCGCCGGCGAATGTGTACGGGCCCCGACAGAACGCCCATGGTGAAGCCGGAGTCGTGGCGATCTTCGCGGAGAGCCTACTGGCCGGGAAGCCGACCCGGATCTTCGGCGGCGGCACGAATACCCGCGACTACGTCTATGTTGGCGATGTCGCGCGTGCTTTCCTCCTCGCGGCGCACAAAGGCAACGGGTTGCGCTTCAACATCGGTACCTCGGTGGAGACGACGGATAAGGACTTGCATGCGCTCGTCGCAAAGCATGCGGGTGCCAACGATGACCCGGACAATTTCCCGCCCCGCCTCGGGGACATCGCGCGTTCTGCGCTCGACTATTCCCGTGCTGAGGAGGTGCTCGGCTGGGCGCCGACCGTGGACCTAGAAGAAGGCGTCAAACGTACAGTGAACTACTTCCGAGGACAACAATGAACTTCTGCGACACCCCAACCTTGAGCAACGAATGGGTCAGCCTCGAGCCGCTGAGCCAGAAGCATGCCGACAGCCTCGCTTTCTATGTCGGCGACTTGTCGAAGATCTGGTACTGCGACCACATTCCCACCAGCGACGGCGTGCCCGAGTACATCGACACGTACCTCGCAGAGCAGGCTGATGGCAACCGTGCTCCGTGGGCCATCGTCGACCCGGAAGGCATCGCCATCGGTGTGACCACGTTCCTCCACCCGGACCCGGTCAACCAGACCATTGAGATCGGGTCGACCTGGATCACGGCCGCGGCACAGGGCACGGTGTTGAACAAGGCGGCGAAACTGCTCATGCTCAGCCGGGCATTCGAGGACCTCGGCTGCATGCGGGTGGAGATCCGGACTCACTACATGAACCGCCAATCGCGCCAGGCTGTTGAGGCGCTCGGTGCGAAGCTGGACGGCGTGCTGCGCCGCCACAAGATCCTCAAAAACGGCTTCGTCCGTGACACATGCGTGTACTCGATCCTCGACTCGGAGTGGCCTGAGGTGAAAGCCGGGCTAGAGTTCCGGCTCAACAGTTAACGCTCATCCACAGCATCCAGTCCGATGTCCACAATGGTGACTGAGTGGGTGAGTCCACCCACGGCGAGGTAGTCCACACCGGTCTCCGCGTAGGCGCGGGCGACGTCAATGGTCAGGCCGCCGGAGGACTCGAGTTTGGTGCTGGGGGAGAGCTCGTCGCGTACGGCGACGCCCTCGCGGGTGAGTTCGACGGAGAAGTTGTCCAGCATCACCAAGTCCGGGGTGAACGCGAGGACTTCGCGGAGCTGTTCAAGGTCGTCAACCTCGACCTCACGGGGAAGGTCAGGGAAGGATTCGACTGTGCGCGAATATGCGTCTGCGACACTCCCCACGGCCGCCACGTGATTGTCTTTGATGAGCACCGCATCGCCCAAACTCATCCGATGGTTGACACCGCCGCCGCATCGCACAGCGTATTTGGCCAGGTCCCGGTAACCGGGAAGTGTCTTGCGCGAGTCGCGCACGCGGGCCGTGGTGCCGCTGAGCTGCTCGGCCCAGCGGTGCGTCTGGGTGGCGATGCCACTGGTGTAAGTGAGCAAGTTCAACGCCGTACGTTCAGCGGAAAGAATGGAGCGCGCGGAACCGCTCACGGTCGCGAGGATGTCTCCCGGCTGCACTGCGTCGCCATCATTCGCGGTCAGTGTCACCTCGATCGACGGATCGATCTCGTGCATGACCCACTCGATGACTTCAAGGCCAGCTACCACACCCGGCTGGCGGGGCACGAAGTTCGCGGTCATGGTCGCGGATTCGTCGATCGTCGACACTGTCGTTGCGTCGGGGCCGTGCGCGAAGTCTTCTGTGAGTCCGAGCGTGATCAGCGCTGCGGTCGATTCTTTATTCAGACCGGGCATGTTCTTCCGATTCCTTTACGGGTCGTGCGTTTCTATTCAATCTAACCCCGGAGAGGACCTCATTTCACCGTCTCACTGGTTAGGACTAAGGTCCACTCTATGGAATCTCCAGAAACGCACACCGAAGAAGTTCAACGCAGCCGCGACGCTGAGGAGCGTTCCGCTTTCATAGCAACCCTCGGTTTTCCGCTGCTAGTCATCGTTGGCGGCCTGATCGGCTTTTTTGCCCCTGGAGTGGTGGAACCGATCTCCGGATGGACACCATGGTTATTGGGCATTGTCATGTTCGGGATGGGCTTGACGCTCACAGGGAAAGACTTCGTCTACGTGGCTAAGCAACCACTTCCTGTGGCCATTGGCGTGGTCGCACAATTTGTCATCATGCCTCTGACAGCGGTGGCGCTGACGTGGATTTTGAACCTGCCGCCGGAGATCGCCGCAGGTGTCATCCTCGTGGGATGCGCTCCCGGCGGCACATCTTCCAATGTGGTTTCCTACCTGGCCCGTGGCGATGTCGCGTTGTCGGTGACCATGACGTCTGTGTCCACGCTTCTCGCACCTATCTTGACGCCGCTGCTGACTCTGTGGCTCGCTGGTGAGCACATGGACGTCAGTGCCGGGCCGATGGCGTGGTCCATTGTGAAGATGGTGATCATCCCAATCGGGCTTGGCCTGTTAGTGCGTTTGCTCGCGCCCCGTTTCGTGGACTCGGTTCTGCCGGCATTGCCGTGGGTTTCGGTCATTGCGATTGCCATGATCGTTGCCATTGTGGTGGCGGGTTCGCGCGAAAAGCTCGTTCAAGCTGGTCTTATCGTGCTGCTCGCGGTCGTGTTGCACAATGCTGTGGGGTATGCGCTGGGTTATGTCACGGGAAAGGTTTCAGGACAAGCGGAAGCGACCTCGCGCACGATGGCCGTCGAGGTGGGCATGCAGAACTCTGGTATGGCGGCCACCTTGGCAGCGAGCTACCTGAGTCCGCTAGCAGCATTGCCGGCAGCGGTGTTCTCAGTCTGGCACAACCTCTCTGGCGCGGTTCTCGCGATGATTTTCCGTGCCAAGGACCGCCGAAGCCAGTAACCGGAGCTATCGATCCGCCGCCCATTCACGAGCATTACACTGGGGAACCATGACTGCGTACGACCTGATGGATTACAGCGACGTTCTGGAGAAATACGACCCAGTCATGGGTCTTGAGGTGCACGTGGAGCTGGCCACGGAGACCAAGATGTTCTCCACCTCCTCGGCGCACTTCGGTGCGGAGCCGAACACGAACATCGATCCGGTGTCGCTCGGTCTTCCGGGTGCGCTGCCTGTGGTCAACGCCAAGGGTGTTGAGTGGGCCATCAAGATCGGTCTCGCGCTCAACTGCAAGATCGCCGAGTCTTCCCGCTTCGCGCGCAAGAACTACTTCTACCCGGACCAGCCGAAGAACTACCAGATTTCCCAGTACGACGAGCCGATCGCGTACGACGGCTACTTGGACGTGGTGCTTGACGACGGTACTGAGTGGCGCGTGGAAATCGAGCGCGCCCACATGGAGGAAGACACCGGCAAGCTGACCCACCTCGGGTCTGCCTCCGGCCGCATCTCCGGTGCGACGGCGTCGCTGGTCGACTGCAACCGTGCGGGCATCCCGCTCATTGAGATTGTGACCAAGCCGATCATCGGCGCAGGGGAGCGCGCCCCGGAGGTCGCGCGCGCCTATGTCGGCGCTCTGCGCGAGCTGGTCAAAGCGCTCGGGGTGTCCGATGCCCGCATGGACCAGGGCTCGATGCGGTGCGACGCGAACGTCTCTCTGCGCCCGATCGGCCAGGAGAAGTTCGGCACGCGCACCGAGACGAAGAACATCAACTCGCTCAAGTCCGTCGAGCAGGCGGTGCGCTTTGAGATGCAGCGCCAGGCAGCCGCACTGGACAACGGCGAGAAGATTGTCCAGGAGACTCGCCACTACCAGGAAGCTGACGGCTCCACCTCGAAGGGGCGCCCGAAAGAGGAGGCGAGCGAGTACCGCTACTTCAACGACCCGGACTTGCCACCGGTGATTGCCAAGCCGGAGTGGGTCGAGGAGATCCGGGCGACTCTGCCGGAGCTGCCGTGGGTGCGCCGCGCGCGCATCCAGGAGGAGTGGCAGCTGCCGGAGAAGGAATTCCGCGACCTGGTCAACGCCGGTGCCCTCGACCTCATCGTCGACACCGTCGAAGCGGGCACGACGCCGGACGAAGCCCGCGCATGGTGGGTGTCCTATATCGCCGGTAAAGCCAATGAGGCTGGACGTGACCTGGACTCCCTTGGTGTCGAACCCGCGGATGTGGCCCGTGTGGTGGAGCTGGTCAAGGAAGGCAAGCTGACCACCAAGCTTGGCCGTCAAGCCATTGACGGTGTCATTGCGGGTGAAGGCCGCGTGGACGAAGTCGTCGACAAGCGCGGGCTTGAGGTCGTGCGTGACGACGGCGCAATCGAAGCCGCCGTCGACGAAGCCCTCGCGGCGAACCCGGACATCGTGGAAAAGTACAAGGCCGGCAACACCAAGGTCACCGGTGCCATCGTGGGTGCTGTGATGAAGGCGACCCAAGGCAAAGCCGATCCGAAGTCGATCAACGAGATCATCGCGAAGAAGCTGGCCTAAAAGCCCCCTCGACGCGACCTCTTACTTCGTGTCAGGTTTGACCGCGGGGAATTCCCCGGTCTTGTACATCTCGTCGTAGGACGTCCAGTGGATTTCGTCGCCCGGGGTTTCGGGCGCGCCGTCGTAGGCGTCCGACTCCGGGTCGAGAGCGGGCACGTCGGCGAGAGCGAAGTCGCTGGAGTCATCCGCGTCGAGATCAGCTGCGACCTCCTCCTGCACGGACTGCCACAATTCCTGGTCGCCGACATGGGAGTCGGCTGCCAGTTCTTCAACCTCGGCGCGTTCCTCATGCGTCAGGTCGTCGGAGTCTGGGTCGAGCTGTGTTTCCGCCAGCTCGGCGAGGCGCTCGCGGCGCCCAGCCTCTTCCTTGATGTTCTGGCGGTCGCGGAACCACGCCACACCCATGACGATCGCCAGGATAAGCCCGAGGTACCCCAGGACCGGGTAGACCCAGCCGACCAAGTCCGCGAATCCGATGAAGGACAGGGCGAAACCGATGAGCACGACGATGAAGTAGAAGGGGCGGAACTTCGCCGGCTTATCGTGGCTGAGGCGACGGCCGAGAGCGTAGAAAAGACCGACTGCGGTGTTGTAGATCATCAAATAGATGACCACGGAGACCACGGTGCCGACAGTTGGGTGCATCGAGTCGAAGACCTTCAGCAGCGGCAGGTCCGCATCCATGACGTATTCCATGTTGAAGAACAGCACGAACACCAAGGTCATCAGCAGCACAGCGAACATGATTCCGCCGAGCAGGCCGCCCTTGCCGGCCTGAGCCGGGTTGAGCTGCGAACCGGCGAATACCAGCATCATAGACGCGTCCATGATGAGCACCAACGTGGCGTAGTTCAGCGCGGTCACAAGCCAGTTTCCGAGGGTTCCCGAAGCGTGCTGGTTTTGCTGCGCGAGGTCGTTGAGGCTGCCGATGTTCTCCGGCATGTTCATGACGGTGATCACGAACGCGCCGAGGAGGCAGATGATCAGCAGCGGGGTGATGAACGAAATCACGTTGGTGAGCTTGTCGATGTCCAACAGGCCCGACAGCAAGAGCAAAACCACCATGATCGCGGAACCGACCCAGGTGGGGAAGCCGAACTGCTGCTCCATGTTCGATCCTGCACCGGCCACCATGACGAAACCGATGCAGAAGAGGGTGAACATCGTGGTGATGTCCATGTAGCGCGCCACCCATGGGCGCGAGACGCTGCGGAAGACCGCACTGTGGTCCTCCGCTAGGTAGTACGAGCCGAGCTGGTAGATCCAGGCACTGAAGACGGCGATGGTCACACCGGCGATGGCGGCCCCCGCGATGCCCCAGTAGCCGAAAGAGAGGAAGTACTGGATGACTTCTTGTCCCGAGGCGAAGCCTGCGCCGACGGTCAAGCCGACGAGGGCGAGCGCCATTTTGAATGATTTCTGCATAAAAAGCCTTATTTCTGGGGAAAATTCGAGCGGTCCGAGGGTAACAGATGTCTGGCAGAATGGGTGAGCATGAGTGCATACACCGCAGACCCTGACCGTTACGATCGCGTTGATGAGAATTGGTTCAGGCGGTGTGGAAACTCCGGCCTGAAATTGCCGCCGGTGTCACTGGGGTTCTGGCACAACTTCGGGGACGACAAACCCGTGGAGACGCAGCGCGCCATCATGCGTCGCGCGTTCGACCGCGGTGTGACACACTTCGACTTAGCCAACAACTATGGGCCGCCCAATGGGTCCGCAGAGATCAACGCAGGCAGGATTCTCCGCGAGGATTTCAGCCGCCACCGCGACGAGTTGATCATCTCATCGAAGGCCGGCTGGAAAATGTGGGAAGGCCCGTACGGTTTCGGCGGTTCCCGCAAATACCTCATGTCTTCGCTGGACCAGTCGCTCGAGCGTCTCGGGCTGGACTACGTGGACATTTTCTACCACCACCGCCCAGACCCAGACACGCCGTTGGAGGAGACGATGTATGCCCTGCGCGACATTATCGCCTCCGGCAAAGCCCTGTACGCCGGCATCTCCTCCTACGGTCCCGAACTGACCGAAGAAGCCGCCGAAATGATGGCAGAGGAGGGCTGCCCGCTGCTCATCCACCAGCCGAGTTACAGCATTTTCAACCGCTGGGTGGAAAACGATCTGCTGCACACGGCAGCCGAGAATGGTCTGGGTGTGATCGCGTTCTCGCCGCTAGCTCAAGGCCTGCTCACGGACCGCTATTTGGACGGTATCCCGGCGGATTCCCGCGCGGCGGCCGGTAAGTCGATTCGGGAGGGCATGTTGAGCGAGTCCAACCTCGATGCAGCGCGCAAGCTCAACGACATAGCGAAAGAACGCGGCCAAACATTGGCACAAATGGCTATTGCCTGGGTTCTGCGCCATCAGGGCGCACGCAGTGTGGCCAGTACGCTCATCGGCGCGTCCAGTGTTGCGCAGCTCGATGATAACCTCGACGCAGTGGACAACCTGGCGTTCAGCGAGGAAGAGCTTTCGCTTATCGACGACATCTCGGCCACCGTTGAAGGCTCATCCATCAACATCTGGGGTGACGCCACAGCTTCGCGCACACGCGGCTAGGTTGGCCGGTTTGGGGGCTGAGCTGCCCTAGATTGAAGTGCATGACAGATTCTGGCAGTACCTCCTACCGTAAGAACCTCGAGCCCGTGAACGAGCTGGATGGCTTGGGCGACGTTCCAGAGGCACCCTCCGTGTACACCCGCACAGGCAAGGCCGCGCCCACAGAGGTGTTTCCGAGGTCACCCAAGCCGCAGCCGGACACCTACGTGAACGGAGCTGCGGCAGAACCTGCAGTAGCGGAGGAACCTGCGAGTGCGAGCCTCAACGACCCCTGGGCTCAACTGGTCGATGTCGAGGTCAACGACACCGCAGCACCGGTCGAAGCAGTGCCTGCCGCCCCCGCGGCCGTCGACCCGGTAACCCAAACATCTGCGGGCCGAGGCACGATCGACATCGGTCTACTGATTCTGCGCCTTGTGCTTGGTGCGCTGTTGATCATCACGTCCGTGGAGACGTTCTTCCAGCTGGGTGGCAACCCGGGTTTACCGGGCCTGGAGGAGCAGTTCGGCGGATACAGCTACCCCAACATCCTCGCGATCGCTTTGCCGACCCTGCAGTTAGCGGCGGGTGTGTTCTTAGCGCTCGGTCTACTCACACCGGTGGCTGCGATGCTGGCGATTGCGGCCACTGGTTTCGAATCCCTCCACCTCGTTGCCGCGTCGGAGAACGGCGCGAACGCGTTCACCTGGAATCCCGCGGTGTGGCTAGCAATTGTCCTTCTGGGCATGGCTCTGTCTGTCCAGTTCACCGGCCCGGGTATCTTCAGCATCGACTTCGGCCGCAGCTGGGCGCGCCGCCCCATGACCAGCTCCTGGATCTGCGGTGCCCTTGGAATCGCCGCGGCGATTCTCATGTGGTGGTTTCTGTAGCGCAATGACCAGGTAGGCGACGAAAATAGCCAACCCCATGAGCCCAAAGATGTTGGTGTTGAGCCACAGTGGCCACGCCCACACTTGCGGGTTGTTCTCGTCGAGGATAGTGTAGCTCGGCGAAATCATGGCACCTGCCGCGATCGCGAGAAGCACGCGCACGTTCTTCTCCTGTGCGGCGAAGATAAGCGGGAGGATGAGAATGACTCCCACCCAGTGGTGCGATACCGCGATCGGCGCGCCCAGGGAAATACCCAGCACCACAACGAGGAGTGCTTCGACACTGCGGCCACGCTGCTCTAGGCGGTAGGCGATGAAGATTGACAGCAACGCGAACGTGAGCAAGATGAAGGGCGCGATCGACTCCACAGTCTCTGCGCTCAGCAGGCCCCGCGACAGCATGCCGCCGACACCTTGGTTGGGAGGATAGAACACGTCGCCGCCGCGGTCGGTGACGAAGAATTCCTCAGTCCAGAAGTAAATAGACTCCTTCGGGCGCAGGGCGAGTCCGATGAGTGCCGTGAGGGCGAAGAAGCCCGCGGAGCGAGCCACAGACCACCAGTCTTTGCGCACCAGGAATATGACACCGTACGCGGCGGGGGTGAGCTTGATTCCAGCCGCGACGCCCACTCCGATGCCGCGGATCTTTTTCGGGGTGTACCCAAGCACATCCGCTGCGACCAACAAGATCAAAAACACGTTGATCTGGCCGTAGTAAAGGTTGGTGTACACGGTGTCCAGCAGTGTGGAAAACCCCGTCAGGCCGATCGCCCACATCCACCAACGCTCCAATCCAAGGCGGTGGCAGGCCATCCCGATGATGGCGAAGATCGCCAAAATGATCGAGGTGTTCCATGCTATGTCCATCGCCACTTCGGGCAGCCAAGTCAGCGGGACGAATAACAACGCGGCAAACGGCGGGTAGATGAAGGCGAAGCCGGAGCGGGTGGGAAAACCGTCGTAAAGCGGATCGCCGTTGACGAGCGCGTTGCCGGCATCGCGGAACACACCAACGTCGAGAAGCGTTTCGTTGACCGCGAGGAAGAAGCTGTGCCCAAGGTTGATCGCGCCGATGATCGCGCCGAGCAGAACAAATGCAACAGGCATGCTAATCGACGCGCCGAACAGCGCCCTTGTCCGCCGATGTGGCCATCTTGCTGTACGCCTTAAGCGCCTTTGTCACGTGGCGGGTGCGGGTCGGCGTCCACGGGTTCTCGGAGGCCTCCATCGCCTGCCGGCGGCGGTCCAGCTCATCTTCGTCCACATCAAGGGTCAGCTTGCGGTTGCGGACGGAGATAGAAATCTGGTCGCCGTTCTCGATCAGACCGATGAGCCCGCCGTGTGCAGCCTCGGGGGAGATGTGGCCGATGGACAGGCCAGAGGTGCCGCCGGAGAAGCGGCCGTCTGTGATCAGCGCGCATTTCTTGCCCAGGCCGGCGCCCTTGAGGAAGGACGTCGGGTGAAGCATCTCCTGCATGCCGGGTCCGCCAGCGGGACCCTCGTAGCGGATGACCACGACCTCGCCTGGCTGAACCTCGCGGGAGAGAATCATCGACACAGCCTGCTCCTGCGAATCGACGACGCGGGCGGGGCCGGAGAACTCCCAGAGTTCTTCCTCTACACCAGCAGTCTTCAATACTGCGCCGTCCTCGGCGAGGTTGCCGCGCAGGACCACAAGGCCGCCGTCAGCGCTGAAAGGATGGTCAAAGTCGTGGATGACACCGTTGACCGAGTCAGTGTCCAGCTCGTCCCAGCGGTTGGACTGGGAGAACGCCTCGGTGGAGCGGACACCGCCGGGGGCTGCGAGGAAAAGCTCTTTGGCTTCATCGGTCGCTTTGCCACCGCGGATATCCCAGTCATCCAGCCAATCCTGCAGGTTCTCGTATGCGACAGAGCGTACGTTAGTGTTCAGCTTGCCGGCTCGGTTGAGCTCACCAAGAATGGCGGGGATCCCGCCGGCGCGGTGGACATCTTCCATGTGGGCGGTGCCGTTCGGAGCGACTTTGGAGATGCACGGGATCTCGTGGGAGAGCTCGTCTATGTCCTTGAGATCGAAGTTGACCTCACCCTCCTGCGCGGCGGCCAGGGTGTGCAGAATCGTGTTGGATGACCCGCCCATGGCCATATCCAGAGCCATCGCGTTACGGAACGCATCGCGGTTAGCCACGCTGCGCGGCAACACCGACTCATCGCCCTCACCGTAGTACTGGCGGGTGACGTCCATGATCGTGCGGCCAGCTCGCTCAAAGAGCTGGCGGCGGGCGGTGTGGGTGGCCAAGGTGCTGCCGTTGCCGGGCAAGGACAGCCCCAACGCCTCAGTCAGACAGTTCATTGAGTTCGCCGTGAACATGCCCGAGCAAGAGCCGCAAGTGGGACAAGCGGACTCGACGATGCGGTCCAGATCCTCGTCGGAGATGTCGTCGTTCGCCGAATAGGAGATCGCGTCAACAAGGTTGGTCTTCTTGCCCGACTGCGCCACGCCGTCAATGACAACAGCCCTACCGGCCTCCATCGGTCCACCGGAAACGAACACGGCGGGGATATTCAAACGCATGGCGGCGTTGAGCATGCCCGGGGTGATCTTGTCGCAGTTGGAAATGCACACCATTGCATCGACAGTGTGGGCGTTGACCATGTACTCCACCGAGTCGGAGATGATCTCGCGGCTGGGCAGAGAGTAAAGCATCCCGCCGTGGCCCATAGCAATGCCGTCATCCACGGCGATCGTGTTGAACTCCTTGGGCACCCCGCCAGCTTCACGCACAGCCTCAGCAACGATGTCGCCGACGTTTTTCAGGTGCACATGCCCGGGCACGAACTGGGTGTAGGAGTTCACAATGGCCACGATGGGACGGCCGAACTCGTTGTCCTTGGTGCCTGTGGCCTTCCACAGGGCGCGGGCACCGGCGGCCTGGCGGCCGGCGGTGGTGACCCGGGAACGAAGGGGAATCGCGTTGGGCACGTGCTTGCTCCTTTAGCTTTCGTGTGCGTTTTCTCGGCGTTCGTACTCCTCTTTGGTGATGAGCACCGAGTTGCCTTCCTGGTCTGTGACTTCGACCATGCCGTCTGCAGCTTCCGCGGCTTCAGTGATCACATCTGTGATCCGGCCGCCGGAGGCTTCAGACAGTGCAGGCAGTGAGTTGAACGTTACTCCTGGCATGGCGTACTGGCTGCCGTCGACCGCGGTTGCCTTCGCGCCGGCGCCTTCGAAACTGACACCCTCGAGATCGTCCCAGTCGATGGAGACGTTCTTTCTGAACAGGTACGTCAACTCCAGTCCGCGATCACTCACATGAGTCTTGGCGGTGAAGACCCACGCCAAGAACAGAATGGGGAAGATGAGCAACCAGCCCAGGTACTGCGGTGCCCAAGAAATGCCGATGAGAGCGATACCCATGATGAGCCCGACCGCGAGCACGTGGGTGCGTTCGGGTGTGAAGGTGCGGCCTTCGGAAGTCATGGGAGACATGCTATCGAATGCCCCGGACACTCTCTAAAATGCAGCCAGGTACCGGTAGGGTCAGCTAGTTCTGTGTCTGCTCAGTCTGCTCTGCCTCTTGCGGGGCACCCGTCGGCTGGGACGGGGCTTCGCTGGGCTGCTGCTGAGTGGGCTGCTGCTGAGTGGGCTGCTGCGCGGGTGTCCTGGTCGGCTGTTGCTGGTTCTGCCGTTGTTGCTGCTGCTCCGACGTCGGCGCCTGGGTCTGCTCGGTTGCCGGTGTCTGCTCCGTAGTCGTCGGTTGCTGCGTTTCAGCCGGCGTTGTTGTTTCTTCCGGCACAGTCGATGTCGGGTTCACCCGCGGCGGGGCGAGGACACCGGACCGCGCTTCGCTATCTTCGGCAGCGGACATGGTCAACCCGCGGAAGATGAGCAGCACGATGAAGGCTGTGATGAGCGCTCCGGTGGACGCGCGGACGCGTCCGCCGAGTGTGCCAAGTGCGTGCCTACGTTGAGTCTGATCTTGGGCAGCTGGGTCGTTGTCTGCCTCCGGAATCTCCGTGTCACCGGCGGTGATGCCGGTTCGGTTCGCGGGGATCACTGTCGTGTCAGCCTCTTCAGCGCCTTCGAGGCCCCAGTCCGAGGCGTAGCGTTTCGACGCGAATGCGGGTGCGAAGGCGGACGTCTTTGGGTTGTCAGGGTCATCCGTGGTCTCGCCGCTGACGGGGGTAGCTGAACCGTACTCATCGAAGAACTCTTCGAGAACATAGACGTTGATGGCGCGCTCGATGGGGAACTGGTCGCCAGGGGAGCAGCGGATCATATACCGGATGTCCAGTGTCCACGGCATTCCCACAGTCGTGGGAGCGTTCAAGTTCAAACCCGGTTGGGAGAGCAGTTCGCCCCGGATGAGCGGTTCGATCTCCGGGTCCGAAATGGCTCGGCGGGCGGCGGCATCGGACCGGGCGATGACCTCTTCGGTGTCGCGGGAGCCCAACAGCGGCACAGGCACGACGACAACCGCACGCGACCAGTGGTTGGAATTGTTAATGCACACCTGGGCGGTGGAGTTGGGAATAGTTACGGTGTACTCCTCCAGGGTGCGCACCTGGGTGGAGCGCATGGTGATTTGAATGACCGTGCCTGTTAGATCCACACCGTTGCCCTGGAAAGTCACAAGGTCGCCGACACCGTATTGCTTCTCGGAGAGGATGAAGAACCCGGCGAAGAAGTCCGCAATGATCTGCTGCGCGCCGAAACCGACGGCGGCGGAAACGACCGTTGCGGGGATGGCGGCACCGGCCAGAGAGAACCCGATCTGCTGGAGGAAGAAGACTAGGATCAGGAAGAAAGCGATGACTTGCACGATGTAGATGCCCACACCGGCAATTGCGAGGGAGGACTTGCCTTCATCGTCATCGTAGGACTCGGCCACACGCCTTTCGACGATGCGGTTAGCCAATCTCCCCGCGCGCGGAACGAGCAGAGCAAGAATGATCAGGAGCGCAAGGTTGATGCCTGTGTTGGCGATCCAGCTCCACGCCTGGTTGAAAATGAGTTGAAACGGCATAGCGGTTCTAACCCTAACCCCTTATTGCATAAAGCGACCTGGGAGATGTGTATGATCTAAGCATGTTTATATTCGACCTAGTAGCGGTGTCAGCGCGGCGCTCGGCCAACGCGTGATGCACTTCACTGCCTAGGGTCGGAAACGACATGCGCCCCCGCTAATCTGAAGCGGGGGTTTTGTTCTGGTAGACACCGCACAACTCATAAAGGAGTTCGAGGAAAAGTGGCAGCGTCACATAACAAGCAGTCTGAGAGGATGACGGGAGCGGAAGCGATCGTCCGCAGTCTCGAAGAGCTCGGTACCGAAGTCATCTTCGGTATTCCTGGCGGAGCGGTGCTACCGCTGTACGAGGCACTGTTCTCCGCTGAGAAACTGCGCCACGTGCTGGTGCGCCACGAGCAGGGCGCGGGCCACGCGGCTGAAGGTTACGCACTCGCGTCCGGGAAGGTCGGCGTCTGTTTGGCCACGTCGGGTCCGGGTGCCACCAACCTGGTGACCGCGTTGGCGGACGCTTACCTGGATTCCGTGCCGATTGTCGCAATCACCGGCCAGGTCGGTTCCTCGCTGCTGGGTACCGATGCGTTCCAGGAGGCCGATATCCGTGGCATCACCATGCCGATCACGAAGCACAACATCATGGTGACCCACCCGGACGAGATCCCTGGGGCGTTGGCTGAAGCATTCCACCTCGCCGCCACGGGCCGTCCCGGGCCGGTCCTCGTCGATTTCCCGAAGGACGTGCAGAACGCGGAACTGGACTTCTCGTGGCCGCCAGTCATTGACCTGCCGGGTTACAAGCCGACGACGAAGCCGCACGCACGCCAGATTTCCCAGGCGGCGAAGCTCATTGCCGAAGCGAAGAAGCCGGTCATTTACGCCGGCGGTGGTGTGATCAAGGCTGGCGCCCACAAGGAGCTGCGCGAGTTTGCAGAACTGACGGGTGTCCCGGTTGTTACGACGCTGATGGCGCTCGGTGCCTTCCCGTTCCACCATGAGCTCTTCATGGGCATGCCGGGCATGCACGGCACCGTGCCGGCGGTTGCCGCCTTGCAGAAGGCTGATCTGCTCATCACCATTGGTGCGCGTTTTGACGATCGCGTTACCGGTGATCCGGAGCACTTTGCGCCGGACGCGAAGGTCATCCACGCAGATGTGGATCCTGCGGAGATCGGCAAGATCCGTGCTGTGGACGTGCCCATCGTGGGTGACGCCCGCCAGGTGTTGTCTGAGTTGGCGGATTCCTTCAAGAAATCCAAGAAGATTTCCGCTCCGAAGATTGACGAGTGGAATGGTTACCTGGGCGACATGAAGCAGCGGTTCCCGCGCGGGTATGACCCGCAGTCGGACGGTTCGCTGTCGCCGCAGTTCGTCATTGAGACTCTGTCTAAGGAAGTCGGCCCCGAAGCGATCTACGTTGCTGGTGTGGGCCAGCACCAGATGTGGGCTGCCCAGTTCATCGACTTCGAGCACCCGCGGACCTGGCTCAACTCCGGCGGCCTGGGCACCATGGGCTTTTCTGTTCCGGCAGCGCTCGGTGCGAAAGCCGCGTGCCCGGACAAGGAAGTCTGGGCGATCGACGGTGACGGTTGCTTCCAGATGACCAACCAGGAGATCACCACTGCGGCGGTGGAGGGCTTCCCTTTCAAGGTCGCCCTGATCAACAACGGCAACCTGGGCATGGTCCGCCAATGGCAGACGCTGTTCTACGAAGCGCACTATTCCCACACGAAGCTGCACCAGGACACCACCTACGTGCCGGACTTCCTGGGGCTTTCCTCCGCGCTCGGTGCGGAGGCTATCCGCGTGACTAAGGAAGAGGAGGTCCTGCCAGCGATCCAGCGCGCCCGCGAAATCAACGACCGCCCGGTGGTCATCGACTTCGTGGTGGGCGAGGATGCCCAGGTGTGGCCGATGATCTCCGCGGGTAGTTCGAACTCTGAGATCCAGTACGCGCGTGATCTGCGCCCGCTTTTCGACGAAGAAATCTCCGCCGGTGAATCACCCGCCGACATCCACGAAACCGTGCAAGAAGTGAACGAGGAGAACTAGCAATGACTACCAACGATCTTTATGACGATGTGACCCGCAGCGTCCTGTCTGTGCTTGTTCAGGACGTCGACGGAATCATCACCCGCGTCACCGCCATGTTCACCCGCCGCGGCTTCAACTTGGTGTCGCTGGCCACCGCGAAGACGGAAACCGAGGGGATCAACCGCATCACGGTGGTGGTGGATGCTTCCGAACACGCGGTGGAGCAGATCACGAAGCAGCTGCACAAGTTGATTCATGTGATCAAGGTGATCCGCCTAGAAGAGGATAAGTCTATTGCGCGCTCCCTGATGCTGGTGAAGGTCAACGCCAACAACAGCAACCGTCCGCAGGTCGTCGACGCCGCGAATATCTTCCGCGCCCGCGTGGTGGATGTGTCGCCGGACTCGGTGGTCATCGAGGCGACCGGCACGTCGAGCAAGCTGAAGGCTTTGCTTGAGGTGCTTGAGCCCTTCGGTGTCCGCGAGCTGGTTCAGTCCGGCCGTGTTGCGCTGAATCGTGGCGCGAAGACGCTGGCACCCTCCAAGTAAATTTGAAACGCCCCTCCCGTATAGTGGGATAGGCACGAATCACGACGAAAGGTTTCACACCATGGCTATTGAGGTCTTCTACGACGACGATGCCGATCTGTCCATCATCCAGGGCCGCAAGGTCGCCATCATCGGCTACGGCTCCCAGGGACACGCGCACGCACAGAACCTGCGCGAGTCCGGTGTGGAGGTCGTCATCGGACTGCGCGACGGCTCCAAGTCCGCAGAGAAGGCGAAAGAAGCTGGTTTCGAGGTCAAGACCAACGCCGACGCAGCGGCGTGGGCCGATGTCATCATGCTGCTCGCCCCGGATACCTCCCAGGCTGAGATCTTCAAAAACGACATTGAGCCGAACCTCAACGAAGGCGACGCGCTGTTCTTCGGCCACGGTCTGAACATTCACTTCAAGCTGATCGAGCCGGCTGAGAACATCACCATCGGCATGGTTGCTCCGAAGGGCCCGGGCCACCTTGTCCGCCGCACTTTCGTCGACGGCAAGGGCGTGCCTTGCCTCATCGCCATCGAGCAGGACCCGAACGGCAACGGCCGTGAGCTTGCTTTGTCCTACGCGGCCGCGATCGGTGGTGCTCGCGCGGGTGTCATCCCGACCACATTTGAGGCGGAGACCGTCACTGACCTCTTCGGTGAGCAGGCTGTTCTCTGTGGTGGCCTGGAAGAGCTGATTATGAACGGTTTCGATGTGCTCACCGAGGCCGGCTACGAGCCGGAGATGGCTTACTTCGAATGCCTGCACGAGCTGAAGCTGATCGTCGACCTGATTTACGAAGGCGGCATCGGCAACATGAACTACTCTGTTTCCGACACCGCCGAGTTCGGCGGCTACCTCTCCGGCCCGCGAGTGGTGGACGAGGGCTCCAAGGAGCGTATGCGTGAGGTGCTCAAGGACATTCAGTCCGGCGAGTTCACCCGTCGTCTCGTGGATAATGTTGACGGTGGCAACAAGGAGCTCGAGGGCCTGCGCGACCAGATTGCGCAGCACCCGATCGAGACGACCGGTGCTAAGCTGCGCGATATGATGAGCTGGGTGAAGAACCCGCTGACTGACACAGCGCAGTAGTTCGCGTATCAACGAAAATGCGCTCCCCCGTGGGGGAGCGCATTTTTTGCGTCCGTGCCGACGTAAGGCGGGTTAAACGTCCGTTTCTGCCAAGGTTGGACCCTCGCTGTTTTCAACGACGACCTTCGTGACATCCTTACCCCAGTCGTAGGGCGGGTCGTTCTTCAGTTCGTCGGCGTACAGCGTTGCAATCTCTTCGGCGGTGGAGTCATCATCGCCCGAGGTTTCGATGTGGAGTTCGTTGTCGTAGACCGTCACCGCGATCACGTCAGCCGCCCAGTCCGGTGCGCCTTCGATATCGGCGGCGTCGACGAACTGGTCGGTGGTGCCCAGCCCGATGACGCTTTTGAACCATTCGTCGATCTCGGTCTGGTTGACCTCACCGTCCGCAGCTGCGCCGCCGGCCTCAGAATCCGTGGCCGCCGCGGTGGTCTCGGTCGCTGTCTCTTCTTCGGTCTCTACCTCGGAAGCGGAGCCGTCTGCGGTGGTGGTGTTGACGGCATCAAGGCCTTCTTCCCCCATCTCCGTGTTAGCGCAGGCGGACATAGTCAGGGTCGCGGCGGCTACCGCGGCGATGGTTAGGTATGCGCGCTTCATATCGTGGTCTCCTCGTGGTCGTAGAGTCGGAACAGTAGGCGGATTCTAGGGGTCGTTGCAACGTTTCCTAGGTTTTGGTCAATCCTAGTAGTTCGGCCATGCGTTCTGCTGGGGTGTCGTAGTCCAGGGTCTTCCGTGGCCGATTGTTGAGTTTCAGGGCTACTAGTTCGAGGTCTTCAGCGCCGTAGACGCTTAGATCAGCGCCTTTCGGGAAGTACTGCCGCAGCAACCCGTTAGTGTTCTCATTGGTCCCTCGCTGCCAAGGCGAGCCCGGGTCACAGAAATACACTGGACAATCCGCCGCGACGCTGAAGGATCGGTGGCCGGCCATTTCAGCGCCTTGGTCCCATGTCAATGAGCCGCGTAGGTGCTCGGGCAAGGTCATGATGGTTTCAACTAGGGCGTCTCGCACAGCCACCGCGTCATGGCCGTGGGGAAGGTGCAGCAGCATGACGTAGCGGGTCTGACGTTCGACAAGGGTTCCGATAGCGGATTTACCTCCGGCACCGATGATGAGATCGCCTTCCCAATGGCCTGGTACCGCCCGATCTTCAATATCGGCCGGCCGGTCAGAAATCATGATCATCGGATCGACAAACCGGCTGCGCGGCACGCGCTGACCGCGCGGCTTGCGCCGTGTCCGGCCGGTGCGCATAGCGCTGGCGACGACCTTTTTCATCTCGCCTTTAGCCTGGAAGTACAGCTCTTGGTAGATCGTTTCATGACTCACATGCATAGTGTCATCGCCGGGGAAATCTTTCCGCAACCGGCCCGCGATCTGCTCCGGGGAATACTCCTGGCGCAGCCATGACCACACCACTTCCTGTAACACCGGATTTGCCGAAATCTTGCGTGGTTTCGGCCTAAACCTCCGGAAGACGGATTGCCGGTGTGCCTCAAACGGCCGGTAAATCCCATCGTCACCGCTGTTGCGGGCAATCTCACGCGAAATCGTGGACGCACTACGCCCCAACTCACGCGCAATTGCGCGGATAGACATGTTCTGATTAACCCGGTCAGCGATCATCTCTCGGTCCTCAACCGACAGATACCTGCCATCAATGACCTTTTCCACAGCAGCCTGCGGCATCACCTGCACCGGAACACTGACCCGGCCGTCTACATAACCAAGGACCTGCATAAGCCGTTTATAGCGGTGCGCATCTTCCCCGTCAGGAACAAACGCCACACGCCGATGACTGCCCTTGACCACGCCTTTATCGACATCTAAAGCAGTACGCCGACTCATCCCACACGCATCAGCGGCACTATTGCGGTCCACGCCGCACACACGCAACTTCAGATATTCCACCCTGCGCGTCGTCGCCACAGCCCGCCGACTGCCACTCGGTTTGCCCCACGCACCAATGGCCACGCCAACTCGATATACCGCAGACGGGTCAACCCCAACAGCACGAGCAATCTCCATCGGCGCCAACCCCTGAGCAAACAAACCGGCAATAACATCCCTGTCAACCTGAGTCAGCGGCGACCGCGCCCGAAGCGGCAAACCGTCACGATGCGCTATCCGATACGCCGTCGACAATGACCACCCAAGCCGCACCCCAGCAGCACGAACCGACAAACCCTCAACAACGACCAACCGGTGAAACCGATCAATCTCATCCCCACCCGGATCCCAACGCGAACCAGACACCAACAACACCAACTTTCCAATCAGTGTTGCAACGATCCCTAGAACCTGAGGTATGGCTAGGTATGACAATGCCCCGCGCCCCAAGGTGGGGTGGCGGGGCAAACGTCCGATGGTGCTTAGTTGGTGGCGTTCTCCACAGCATCACCAGCAGCGTCCTCAGCGCCGTCAGCAGCGTCGCCAGCGTTGTCCGCAGCGTCGCCAGCAGCGTCCTCGGCACCTTCAGCGGCGTCGCCTGCAGCGTCACCAGCATCGCCGGCAGCGTCTTCAGCGCCCTCAGCCGGGTTAGCGTCGCCAGCCGGAGCCTCGGTGGTGGTCTCATCGACGGTGGTGGTGCCAACGGTGGTGGTGGACGGCTCAGCGTCATCCTCGTCACCGTTGCCGGCAACCAGGAAGTAGATCAGCGCGCCGAGCAGCAGCAGGGCCAGCAGACCGAGCAGCCACTTCCACAGGTTGCTGCCACCGTTGTCAGATTCCTGGGCAGCGGTGGAACCGCCGGTCGTGGTGGCCGGGCGGTTGTCGGCGGCGGACTCGGTGCGGGTGGTGGTCTCGTCCTCCGGAACAATGCGGGACTCGTTGACGCGGGTCTCGTCGATCGGCTCACCGCGACCGATACGGTCCTCGCCCTGGCCGATGCGCTCGGTCGGCAGGTTGTTCGCGTCGTGCGGCAGCTTGTTCGGGTCGTTCGGGTTCGGGGTCTTGGAGGTCATGTTGACGCCTTCCTAAATAACGTAAATTTTTAACTGACAGATATCTACGGTAACAACTTTCGCCGCGGCGTGACGGAGGGGGTGTGGAAGGGTCGGGGACGCGTCATCAAGCTCATTTCGTTAGTTCCCAGGTGAGAACGGGTTTTGGCAGATCAATCGTTTTCAATAGAGTTTCAATAAGAGCCAAAGTGTCATAAAGTGGTGACCATGAGGGAACATAATCACGGTCACCCGCATGGCCATTCGCACCATGATTCGGCGCCCATGTGGGCGCTCGCGGTCGCGCTGGGAATCACCGGGGTCGTGTTTTTTGCGGAACTCGTCGGCGGGTGGCTATCGGGTTCTATGGCTCTCCTCGCGGATGCCATGCATATGCTCTCTGATGCCACCGGGCTGATCATTGCGCTGATCGCCGTGATCATCGGCAGGCGTAAGGTCTCCACTTATGCAACCTTCGGGTACCGCAGGGTGGAGGTGCTCGCGGCGGCGTTGAACGCTGTGACGGTTGTGCTTATTTCCATATGGATTGTCGTAGAAGCGGTGGTCCGGCTGGGCAGTGGGGAAGAAGTGCACACAACCACAATGATCGCGGTGGCGTTTGTAGGGCTTGTGGCCAATATTTGTTCTGCAGCGGTACTGCATTCCCAACGAAAGCAGTCCATTAATGTGGAGGGCGCTTTCTTGCACGTGATGGTGGACTTGCTCGGGTCTGTGGCAGTCATCTGCGCGGGACTCGTCATCGCGTTCACTGGCTTCCAAGCCGCGGACGTGATTGCGTCACTACTAATTGCCGGGATGGTGCTGCCGCGGGCGTGGGGGTTGCTGAAAACGTCGATAAGCGTGCTGCTTGAGCGAGTGCCAGCGCACATTGACCCCGCTGAGGTGGAGACCGCGCTGTTGTCGCTTGAGGGTGTGGACGGCATTCACGACCTGCATCTGTGGTCCATGAGCGGGAATAATGTGCTCTGCACTGTCCACCTGATCACGCGCGGCGACCACGGGGTACTGCTCGACCGCGCGCAAGCGCGTATGAATGGCTTCGGAATCCACCACGCCACCATTCAGATTGAGGGGCCCGAGCACTCCGCCCACGAGGTCTTCTGTGCCCCTCACGAACATGCGGAGTGATCTACAGTTGTGGCCATGGGGTTTACCACGCCGAGCTACTCCTTGACCGACCTGTTCGCGCGCGTTGATCGCGGCGAACTGCAGATTCCTGACTTTCAGCGCACCTACCTGTGGGATGTGGACCGCACCCGCACGCTGATCTCCTCTGTGCTGCGCGGATACCCGGTAGGCACGTTGCTGGCGCTGGACACCCGCAACGAGCCCATGCGTTTCAAACCGCGCACGTTGCCTGGCGCGCCCGAGACGAGCAATGAGCCGGGGCTTTTGCTGCTTGACGGTCAGCAGCGGCTTTCTTCCCTCTACCTTGCTTTGCGCGGGGACGGCCGGCTTGAGGTGCTGGATTTCCGGCAGCGCCGGATCCACCGCCGGTACTTCGTCGACGTGCGTGCGGCGGTGCGGGCCGAGCCAATCCCGGAAGAGGCAATCTTCGCCGTCGACGATGAAGGCGTGATTCGCTCCCACTTCGGCCCGGACATCCCCGGCGGGATCACCGACCGCCAGGCGATGGTGGACAATTACGTTGTGCCGGTGTCTGCGCTGCTGTGGGAAGAAGGCAACGATCTCCTGTTCGATATGGCGGCCAATGCGGAGGATCCGTCGCTACGCGAAGATGTGAAAGCATTCCACCGCAGCATTGTCCGCCCGCTGGCTGCCTATGACATGCCGATGACCCGCCTGGAGCGCGGCACCTCCCAGATCGGTGTCGGCCAGATTTTCGCGCAGGCGAACTCCCAGGGTGTCTCCATGGACGTCTTCGAGCTGCTCACTGCGGTGTTCGCGCTGGAGAACCCGGACTTTTCACTCTCAGCCCACTGGGAGGAATGTGAGGCAGTGCTCCATCAGTACCCAGCGCTGCGCTCGGTGACCCGCGTGCGTTTCCTGCGTGGTGTTTCTCTGCTGGTGTCCAGCATGAACGGTTTCGCACGCGGCCACCGCGGCGACATTCTCAACTTGAAACTGGACGAGTACATGTGGGCCTCCCGCGACTTGTTGGCCGCGTTCGAGCGCGCCGCGCAATTCCTTTCGGACCGCTGCATCTTCAGTGTCGACCAGGTGCCCTATAACGGCCAGTTAGTGCCGCTCGCCGTGATTCTTGCGCGCTTGTCCTACGAAGACGGGTGCCTGGACAACCCGGCGACATGGGACCGTATTAACCAGTGGTACTGGAGCGGGGTGTTTGGTGAACTCTACGGTGCGCACTCGCCGTCCATACGCGCGGGCTCGGACGTGGACCAGGTCACGCCGTGGGCGAAGGGCGAGACCGAGGTTGTGCCCAAAACGGTAGAGGATGCGGAGTTCGTCGAATCACGCCTGATCACCGCCGACGAGGATTCGGGCGTCTACCGCGGTCTGTTCTCACTGCTCATGGCGCGCGGCGCGCGGGACTGGCGCACCGGCAAGCTTTTTGACGGCACCACTGTCGCCGAACTCCAACCTGGTTTCTATCAAGTCTTCCCGCCCGGATTCTGCCGCGTGCACAACGTTGACCCGCAGTTGGCGGGGTCGGTGCTCAACCGCACACCACTGGGCAAGCGGACTGAGAACGTCATGGAGGGCAATGACCCGAAGCGCTACCTATCTCGGCTACAGTCCAAAGCCATCATGGAAGACGATGAGTTTGATGCGCTGCTGGCCACCCACGAAATTGAGCCGGAGTACCTGTTCACCTCGAACTGGCAGGCGTTTTTCGCCGACCGGCGCGAGCGGCTGTTGGGCATGATCGAATACGCCATGAACAAACCTGCGCAGCGGGACCGCGTATGACGCAACAGGCCCATAGGGCAGCCACGGTGCTGCGACGCTTCTGCGCAGTCTTCGGCTCGTGCGTTCTGTTGGCCGGCTGCGCGTCTGAGAGTGCCGAGACCGATGCGGAAACTACCACCGCCGGCAGCACGAGCAGCACGGCCAACAAGGATCCTGAGCTGCAGCAAGCCCGCACTGTGAACTCCTCGCGCCACGTGGCGGAGCGCTTCGAGGAGCAGCCTGTTGTGCTCGACGATCCGCATGGGTTTGTGGCGTCGGAGTTATTCTTCGAATCGTCCGAGACTTTGATCCTTTCGGACGGGGACATGCATTCGCAGCTGCGCGCGGCGTCGGTGGCTGCGGTGGCACATGCGCCGATGGTCATCTATGACCGTGACCACCACAATCAGGTGATCCAGGAAATCGAGCGGCTGGGCGCGCACACTATCTTCGCTGTGGGACATGTGCCGGTGCTCAATTACACGGAGGATCTCGTGATCGTCCGCGATCCCGGTGGTCTGGACGCACTCGAACAGGCAACGGCTTTAAAATTCACCGAACATGTCGTGGAAACACCGGAGGAAGCCGCAGCTGCGGTAGCGGGCTTGAAATCCGCTGAACCCACCTGGTTGCGCGCGGGATTCCCCGGTGAGCAGCAAGTGCCGGACAACGCCGAAAGCGGCACGGTTCCGCTCCAGTCGCGGCTGGATGCGGAGATGGCCCCGCAGGTCATCGCGTTGCGCAGCACTCCTATCCCGGCAATTGCCACCGCCCGGGCGTACGGTGCGGCGGTCACCGTGGTGCCGGATCCGGATCCCCGCGCGCAGCGGCAAACGCTGCTTGCCACGGCTGGTTTGGCGGATAAGCCGTTGGTCGCTCTCGGCAGGGAGTTCGGAACAGGAGAGGAGCTGGCAGACCGGATCACAGAAGCAGAGGCGGGGGCGCTAAACTAACGGGCGCTGCTTTCATCCCGTTTCCAAGGAGAGTACCTACCGTGTCCAAGCCCGTCGTTCTCATCGCCGACAAGCTCGCCCAGTCCACCGTTGATGCACTCGGAGATGCCGTAGAGGTGCGGTGGGTCGACGGCCCGAACCGCGAGGAACTCTTGGCTGCTGTGCCGGACGCTGAGGCACTTTTGGTGCGCTCTGCCACCACTGTGGACCGTGAGGTTCTCGAGGCTGCTCTGAAACTGCGCATCGTGGGCCGCGCTGGGGTCGGTTTGGACAACGTCGATGTCCCGACGGCGACTGAGCGCGGCGTCATGGTCGTCAATGCACCGACGTCCAATATTCATTCTGCTTGTGAGCACGCAATTGCGCTGCTGCTGTCGACTGCCCGCCAGATCCCGTCGGCCGACAAGACACTGCGAGACGGCGAGTGGAAGCGTTCTTCCTTCAAGGGTGTGGAGATCTTCGGTAAAACCGTCGGCATTGTCGGGTTTGGCCACATCGGCCAGCTGTTCGCCCAGCGCCTGGCGGCCTTTGAGACTGAGATCATCGCCTACGACCCGTACGCGAACCCGACCCGTGCCGCACAGCTCGGTGTCGAGCTAGTGGAGCTCGAAGAGCTGGTTTCCCGCGCGGATTTTGTGACCATCCACCTGCCCAAGACCAAGGAAACGCAGGGCATGTTCAACGCTGAGCTGCTGGCGAAGGCCAAGGAAGGCCAGATCATCGTCAACGCGGCCCGCGGTGGGCTTGTTGACGAGCACGCTCTCGCCGACGCCATAAAGAACGGCCCGATCCGCGGCGCCGGTTTTGATGTCTACTCCAGTGAGCCGTGCACGGATTCCCCGCTGTTTGAATTGGATGAGGTCGTGGTGACGCCGCACCTGGGCGCGTCGACCGCAGAGGCGCAGGACCGCGCCGGCACCGACGTCGCCGCATCCGTGCTCAAGGCCCTCGCCGGTGAGTTCGTCCCAGACGCTGTCAACATCATCGGCGGTGCCGTGAACGAGGAAGTCGCTGTGTGGCTCGACCTGTCGCGCAAGCTTGGCCTTCTTGCAGGCAAGCTTCTCGACGATGCACCGGTGTCCCTCCAGGTCACCGCCCGCGGCGAGCTGTCCCACGAGGATCCGTCGACCTTGGCGCTGTCCGCCGAGCGCGGTCTGTTCTCCGGCATCGTCGAAGAGGCCGTCACCTTTGTCAACGCCCCGGCGATTGCACAAGCCCGCGGTTTGAACGTCGAGTCCGGTGTGGCATCTGAGTCCCGCGGCCACCGTTCCTCCTTGGAGGTTCAGGTCGTATCCGCCTCTGGTGAGACCGCGACCGTTGAGGGCGCGCTGACCGGTCTGGAGCATGTGGAGAAGATCGTCCGCATCAACGGCCGCGGTGTGGACATGCGCGCTGAGGGCCGCAACCTCTTCCTGTCCTACACCGACCAGCCGGGCGCTCTGGGCAAAGTCGGCTCCCAGCTGGGGCAGCAGGACATCAACATCGAAGCCGCTGCGCTCACGCAGTCGGTCAAGGGCGACGGAGCTTTCCTGATCCTGCGCGTCGAGTCTGAGGTCCCGGCTGAGTTGGAGAAGACTATTGCTGAGTCCATCCAGGCGGACTCCATTCAGCTCGACTTGGACTAGGCACGATCGGGGGTGATCCGAGGGGGTGTTTCCTGCGAACCCCTCGGATCTGCACGGGGGTAATCGTTGGCGCTGCCAACTAATGTCAACGTTGGCACACTGGGGAAACGTACCTGCAATCCACTTATTCGAGGAATGAGTTACGTTGTCCAAAAAAGCAGTTGTTCTCGGCGGCACCGGCCTGCTCGGCTTGGCCACGATCAAGGAGTTGGTTCCCCTCGGCTACGATGTCCTCTCGATCGCGCTCCCTCCGATGCCGGTCGATGACCTGTTTGATGAGTACGACGGAAAGGTTGAATCGGTTCTGACGGATGTCTCCGATCTCGGCGATGAAGAAGTGCTCGAGCTGATCGGCGGCGCCGATGCGCTCTTCTACGCTATTGGTGCCGACGAGCGCGCCACCCCGGAAGCGCCTGCATCCCGCTTCTTTTACGAGGCCAACGTTTTGCCCACGCAGCGGTTGGCACGGCTGGCGCGTGAGGCCGGAGTGAAGAGCTTCGTCGTCTACGGCTCCTACTTCGCTGAGTTTGCTGAGCGCATGCCGGAGTCCGGCCTAAAAGAGCAGGGATACCCGCTGACGCGCCTATTGCAGGAGCAGGTCGCATTCGCGGAGGGCGACGGCGCCATGACCGTTACATCCCTGCGTTTGCCTTACATCTTCGGCACCATGCCGGGTCGGATGCCGCTGTGGAAGATGTTCTCCGACCAGATGAAACAGTCCCCGGTATTTCCGGTCCATCCGACAGGTGTCACTGCTGCGGTGACCACCAAGCAGGTCGGGCAGGCCGCTGTTGGTGCAGCTGAACGCGGTACGCACCGCGGCACCTACGCTCTGGGCGGATACAACCTCACGTTCACGGAGTTCTACAACCGCGTGGCGGAGAAGATGGGTATCGACACCGAGATCACCGAGATGCCCTACGAGGCGGTCCGCGAGCAGATGCAAGCCATCGACAAGCAGGCTGCGGATGCTGGCCACGAGCACGGCATCCACATGGAGCTTGCCGGCGAGCTGCGCGCCATGGACTTGGGTATTGACCCTGCTCCGGTCATGGAAGAGCTCGGTTATGAAGACGATGACGTGCTCGCTGCGATTGACGAGACGCTGGAGTACATCCTCGAGCACGAGTAGTGTCTGCGGCTCCGGGGCACCTTGCTAACCTTGACGGGGAGTTCAGCCCGCCCAGTGAGAAAGGTGTCCCACATATGAAGATCGCGGTGATCGCAGGCGACGGTATCGGCCCCGAGGTCATGGCGGAGGGGTTGAAAGTGCTTGGCGCCGTCAGGGGCGATGTGGAGTTCACTGAGTACGACCTCGGTGCCCGCCGCTACTTGCGCAACGGCGAGCTGCTGACTGATGAGGACCTGAGGAGCTTGCGCGAGCACGACGCGATCTTGCTCGGCGCTATCGGCGACCCCGACCGCGTTCCGGCGGGTGTGCTGGAACGCGGTTTGCTGTTGCCGCTGCGCTTCAAACTGGACCACTTTGTCAACCTCCGCCCGTCGAAGCTCTATCCGACGGCGGTGAGCCCGCTGGCCAATCCCGGAGAGATCGACTTCGTGGTCGTGCGTGAAGGAACTGAAGGCCTGTACTGCGGCAACGGCGGCACTCTCCGCCAAGGTACCCCGGCGGAGGTCGCCAGCGAAGTCTCCCAGAACACCCGGTACGGGGTGGAGCGCCTTGTCCGCCACGGTTTCGAGACCGCCATGGAGCGCCGTAGAAAGCTCACGCTCGTGCACAAGACGAACGTGCTCACCAACGCAGGAGCACTGTGGCAGAACACCGTAAACGACGTTGCGCGCGAATACCCCGACGTGGAGGTCAGCTATAACCACATCGATGCGGCGACGATCTACATGGTCACCGATCCATCGCGGTATGACGTGATTGTCACCGACAACCTCTTCGGCGACATCCTCACCGACCTCGCTGGCGCTGTCGCCGGTGGCGTGGGTTTGGCGTGCTCGGGCAACATCGACGCTTCGCGGACCAACCCGTCCATGTTCGAGCCTGTCCACGGTTCCGCTCCGGACATCGCCGGTAAGGGCATTGCGGATCCGACGGCGATGATTCTTTCGGTCGCGATGATGCTGCGCTGGCTTGACGACGAAGATGGAGCCTCGCGTATCGAGGCCGCCGTTGCCGCCGACGTGTCCGCCCGCGGCGGCGAAGAGATCTCCACGGAGCGCGTCGGCACGCGGATCGTGGAGGCGCTCAAGTAGACTTTGTCCTATGTCTCGTAGGTCAGTCACGGCTGCCATTGTGGCGGCGTCCACTCTCGTTCTCGCATCCTGCACCGACGATGGGCAGGATGAAGACACCGGGATGAGCCGCGAAGAGCAACTCGCAACCGATCTCGTCGCCGACGGCTCGGTTGTGATTTCCGATCCGGACGGTACTGGGGCAGAAGTCTCCCAGCGGTTCTTCGAGTCCTCCGACACCGTTGTGGTGTCGTCTCCGGAGAAAGACGACCAGCTGCAGGCGGCGGCGGTCGCCATTGATGTGGGTGCGCCGATGCTGACCAAACACGAGGAGTCGAGTGCGGCCGTCGACGCTGAAGTCGAGCGTCTGGGGGCGGAGCGCGTCATTGAGGTCGGCACCGGATCCGAGCAGGATGAGGAAGATCTCGCAGCGATTGAAGACACCGCTGCGCTTACCGCAGAGGACGGCCACGAAGTCGCAGCCGTGGCCGCGGCGGGGGAGCAGGGCGGCGGGGGCGGCACACCGATCTTTGTCACTGAGGAGACCTCGCGTGCAGCGGCAGCGACCGCGGCAGCATCAAAGCTCCCGCTTACGGTGCTTCCCTTTGCAGATCCCCGTGTCACCAGCGAGTCCATCGCTCAGGTCGACGGCCACGACGCGGTCGCGCTGGGCCAACAATTCGGCGACACCGAGCACTTCCGCGACGTGATCTCTCTTGCCGGCAACGGTGAGCTTCCCGGCGGTGGCGGGTTGGTGTTCCCGGGACGCCGGATGATCGCCCTATACGGCCACCCGTCGGGTCCCGCACTGGGTCAGATGGGTGAGCAGCCGCCAGCGGAATCTGTTGATGTGGTCAACCAGTATGTGGAGGAATACAAAGCGTTCTCCGACGAGCAGGTCATTCCTGCCTTCGAGGTGATTGCCACCGTTGCGTCAGAGCACCCGGGAGAGGACGGCAACTTCACCAACGAATTCGATCCCGCCGAGTTGGAGCCGTACATCGACGCGATCGTGGACGCCGGGGGCTACGCTGTCATTGATTTGCAGCCGGGCCTGACTACTTTCAAAGAGCAGGCGATTCTCTACGAAGACCTGCTCAAGCGCCCGAACGTGGGCTTGGCGCTCGACGCGGAGTGGAAGCTCAAGCCGGGCCAGGCCCCAGCTGCTCAGGTCGGTTCAGCCGACGCGGCGGAGATTAACGAGGTCACCGAGTGGCTCGCCGATCTCACCCGTGACAACAATCTGCCGCAGAAGGCGCTCATTGTGCACCAGTTTCAGGTGGCCATGTTGCCGGACCGTGAGAATATTGACACCTCCCGCCCCGAGCTGTCGTTCGTTCTGCACGCAGACGGTCATGGTTCGCCGGAGCAGAAGTTCGATACATGGAACGTGCTGCGCGAAGACCTTGATCCGGGGTTCTTCTTGGCATGGAAGAACTTCATCGACGAAGATGAGCCGATGTTCACCCCGGAGCAGACCTACAACCAGGTTGATCCGCGTCCGTGGTTTGTGAGCTACCAGTAAGCCAAAACTGCTTTATCCGGGCTAACTTTCTGGCAACGTTAGCCCCATGACAGTTGAGCTCGATGAAGTCCGCGGCTTCCTTGCCCAGCACGAACCTTTTTCGCACCTGCCGGAAGAGACGCTGCGTGAGCTGCCGCGCCACATGCAGATCATTTACGTTCGGCGCGGTGAAACAGTCATTGACTACGGGCAGGTGAATGACAACCTCTACATCATCCGTTCCGGGGCGGTGGATGTGCTGGCTGAGGGGGACGCGCTGATCGATCGGCGCGATTCCGGCCGCAACTTCGGGTATTCAACGCTCGTTGACGCACCAGAGTCTAAATACGCCATGATTGCCGTTGAAGACAGCATTTTGTTGGTGCTCCCGCGCGAACCGTTCACCCAGTTGATCACCGGCAATCCGGATATCAAGCGGTTCTTCGAGTCGCTGTCGCGGCGTGTTGCCGCCCACGCCAACGAGCTTAACGATCCAGGCAATTCCGACACGCTGAGGATGACGGTCAGCGACATGATCCGGATGGGCAATTTGGTCACTGCGCGTTTCGACGATTCCATCCGCGCTACCGCGGAGAAAATGGTTGGGGCGAACGTGTCCAGCATCGTCATCGAGGGCGGCGCAGAAACGGGCATCCTCACCGACCGCGACTTGCGCAAGCGCGTGGTGGCTAGGGGGCTTGACACTTCCGCGCCAGTGGCCGAGGTGATGACAGCACCCGTACGTACCATTGCCTCGGACACGAAACTGTTCGAAGCTATGCTGGTCATGAGCGAGCTGGGTATTCACCATCTTCCGGTGACCCAAGATGATCAGATCGTCGGTGTGCTGACCAGTTCGGACATCATGCACCAGCTCCAGTCTGACCCGATCTACCTCGCCGCAGACGTGGCGGGAAGCAGCAGGGACGAGCTCAAAGACGCTTATCGACGAGCCGCCGCCGTGGCGGCCCGCTTCCTGGACAGGGGCTCGTCGGCACGCGAAGTGCAGCAACTCCTGACCAGCATCGCTGATGCGATCGCACGCAGACTCGCTGAACTGGCGGCTGAAGAGCTCGGTCCCGCGCCCGTGCCGTACGCGTTCGTCGCAGTGGGCTCCCAGGCACGCCGTGAAATGGGCCCAGCGTCGGACCAAGACAACGCCTTGGTGCTGGATAACTCCTACAACGAGGCCGAGCACGGCGACTATTTTCGCCGCTTCACGGAATTCATCTGCACCGGGCTGGCTAAAGCCGGCCAGGCGCTGTGCCCGGGTGAAATGATGGCCTCCCAGCCGCAGTGGCGGATGACGGAAGACGAATGGAACGAAACCTTCCACACCTGGATTACTGCCCCTGAGTCCGAGGCGCTGCTCAACGCGCAGATCTTCTTCGACTTCCGTTGTTTGTTCGGCGACGCGGAGATGGCGCAGCGCGTTCACGACAGCGCGGTGGTGTCCGCGCACGGGTCGAAGCGGCTGCACGCGCACTTGGCGGCGTTGGCCACGCGCCGTGAACCCCCGATTGGGTTCTTCCGTGGCTTCGTTGTGGAGCGTTCCGGCGAATACGCGGCCACCCTCGATGTGAAGAAGGGCGGCACCGCGGCGGTGGTGCAAATGGCTCGGCTCTACGCCATCCTGGCGAGCGCGACAGCGGTGGAGACGCATGAGCGCATCGAGGCGTCTACAGGGCAGAGCATCTCGCCGCGTGGCGCGGAGGATCTGTTGCGCGCTTACGACTACATCTCCAACCTCGCGCTACGGCACCAGGCGAATCAGGTGCGGGCCGGCGAGGAACCGAACTACCGTATCGACCCGACCCAGCTGTCCAGCATCGACCGCGATGCTCTGCGTGATTCTTTCCGCATTATCAAGGGATTGCAATCGGCGATGGCGTCGAAGTTCCCGGTCAGGGCGATTTAGATGCTCGGTCTGAAAGGCGGGGGGCTGTTCGGTCCGCCAAAGCGGGACATCGCCGACGGCCACTTGCTGGCGGTGGATGTGGAGACCACCGGGCTCAAGCCCGATAAGCACCAGCTCGTCTCCATCGGGTGGGTGCCGGTCACCGACCGAGTCATTGATCTCACCGGTGCCGGTTACTTCGTGTTGGCGGGGGCGTCGGTAGGCGTCTCCGCGACAGTGCACGGGGTCACCGACGACGACATTGCACGTGATGGTGTGGAACCGCAGGTCGCACTCGACGCATTCCTGGAGGCTATTGAGGGGCGCAATCTGCTTGCACACTTCGCGCAGATGGAAACCGGCTTCATCGATGCACTGCATAAGAAGGTGTACGGAAAGCGTTTCCGTTTGCGCGAGGATGAAGTCGTAGATACGTTCACCCTTGAGCGCAGGCACATGGAACGCATGGCCACCTACCCGCGCGGGGAGGATCTTCGGCTTGCTCGCGTACGGAGCCGGTACAACCTTCCAGACTACGGCAACCACAACGCTTTGACTGATGCGCTCGCGTGCGCAGAGCTCTATCTTGCGTTGACAGCCAAATAGCGCAGAATTTTTTTGGTCGCGTATGCTCAACCCCATGCGTTTTGGACGAATTGCGACACCCGAGGGAATGACCTTCGCGGTTATTGACGACGAAGGCACGACCGCCAAGCAGATCGCTGGCACCCCGTTCACCGAGCCGGAATACACGGGCAAGGAGTGGGCGCTTGAGGACGTACGCCTTCTCGCCCCGATGCTGCCCAGCAAGGTCGTGGCCATTGGACGCAACTATGCCGACCACGTCGCTGAGGTGTTCAAGCAGTCCGCCGAACACCTTCCCCCGACGCTGTTTTTGAAGCCGCCGACGGCGGTGATCGGCCCAGAGGCGGCGATCAAGATTCCGCAGTTCGCCACCCGCGTTGAGTTCGAGGGTGAGCTTGCTCTGGTCATCGGCACGCCGTGCAAGAATGTCAAGGCGGAAGACTGGAAATCTGTGGTTCGCGGCGTCACAATCGTCAACGATGTCTCCTCCCGCGACCTGCAGTTCGCTGACGGCCAGTGGGCGCGCGCCAAGGGCATTGACACGTTCTGCCCGTTGGGTCCGTGGATCGAGACCGACCTGGACAAGTTCGACTTCGACGACCTGTCCATCAAAGCGCACCTGACCCACGATGGTGAAACGGAGACCAAGCAGGACTCCAACTCCAACCAGATGATCTGGAAGCTGGGCAAGATCATCGAGTTCATCACCGCCGCCTACACGCTGCTGCCGGGCGATGTGATCTGCACCGGCTCCCCGGCAGGCACTGCAGAGATGGTTCCGGGGGACCGGATCGAGGTGGAGATTGCCGGAATCGGCACACTGGCCAACCCTGTTGAGCGTGCGTAACAGGCGCTAACGCCGATTAGAGGCCCAGAGCGCGCTGGATGGTGAGGAGCTTCGCGGTCGTTTCCGCGAGCTCCTCTTCTGGTTTCGAGGCTGCCACTAGGCCGCCGCCGGCCCACGCGCGGGCAGCAGTACCGTCCCCATTGACCTCGGCGCAGCGGATGGACACCATGTATTCACCGTCACCGTGGGAATCGCACCAGCCAACCGTGCCTGCGTAGAACGATCGGTCCGTCTCCGCGGTGGTGATCAACGCTTCCGCTGCGTACTGCGGGGATCCGCAGACAGCGGGAGTGGGGTAGAGGCGGGTGGCTAGATCGAGTGCGCTGGGGGCGGGGTCGTAGAGCACGCCTTTGATCGGTGTGGCAAGGTGCCACATCTCGTTCGTGCGGTCGAGAACGGGCCGGTCCGGAATGGTCAACTCCCGGCACAGCGGGGTGAGAATGTCTCGAATGTGCTCGACGACGTAGGCGTGCTCGTCGAGATCCTTTGTAGAGTTGTACAGCTTCTCGCCTGCTGCACGGTCGGCATCCTCGTCGTCGAAAATGCGGGGGGCGGAACCGGCAAGGGGATACGAAGTGATCTCCAGCCCCTGCTTGCGTATGAGGAGCTCGGGGGAGGAGCCGACAATCATGTGTCCGGGCTTTCCGGCGGGAGTCAGGTCGGCGATGAACCCGTCGCGGGTGGAGGACAGTTCAATCAACCGCGCTGCAACGAGGCGCGGATCAACAGGGGGATCGAAGACGAAGTCGACGGACCGGGCCAGTACTACCTTGTCCAGGATCGAGTTGCAGATTGTGTCCACGGCCGCCTCCACACGGCGTAGGTGTTCGTGGGGTTCTGGGTCATACCCGGCAACCGCCGCGTAAAGTTGAGCGCCCGGCCCTTCGCGGTAGTACGAGTGCGGCTGCAAGGTTCCCGCCTCGGTAATGATCTGCTCTGGCACAGTGAGGGCAGCTGGTGCATCCCGGTCGAACGGGAGTGCTCCCACCACCATGTTCACCTCTCGATGCTGCAGGGCTGCTACCGCATCCCACGGTTCGATGAATGTCGAGGTGGTTCCCTGAGTGCGCACGGAGCCGCTGGCCCGCGACAACAGGAAGTCGGGCGCAGTTTCAGGGCGGGGGGAGGGCATGAGCAACGATTTTAGCGTCCCCGGCAAGCACTGCATTCGCCGGGTTGACAGGAGGTTTGGATTCCGCGTTGAACAAGTTGACACGTGTTACTAATGTTACTGAAGTGTCGCATGAGGTCTGTGTGTTTTCGTCTGTCAAGCGTTCATGCGCCGTTGTCACCACCTTTCCCGAGAGGTTCCCGTCATCATGAAGTTCATTTCCCGCCTTGCCGCGGCATCAGCCGGCGCCCTCGTGGTTGCATCGCTTGCTGTGGCTCCTGCAACCCATGCCCAACCGATTCCTGATCTTGGCCAGTCCAGCCGCGATGCCGGAGCTGCGTTGAACGAGGCGAGCAAGCAGGCGAATCGGGCTTGGAATGACATGGCGGGCCAGGTGAATGAGGTGCTCCCGGATGGTTCCTCCGTTCCGAACAACCCGTTTCCTGCCGCGCCTGCTCCCGTACCAGCACCGAAACCGCCCGCACCAGGGCCATGGCGCCCAGCGGCCGCACCACCAGTGTTTAACGGTGGCAACGGGGAGATCCGGGTGGGCAACCGTTCCTACTTGATCTCGGTCCCGCGCGGCTACACTCCGACGCGCCCCTGGCCGGTGATGGTGGGTTACTCTGCGTACGGTGACACCACCGAAAACTTTCGGAACTACTCCCGTCTGCGCGAGTCCAACGTGGGCCGCGATGCCATCATCGTCTACCCGCGCGCCATCGGTGCTTCCTGGGAAGGTGCTCCGACCTCGAGCACCCGCCCGGGGGAAGATATCCGCTTCGTCCGCGCGATGATCAACGACGTGCAGCGCTACTACAACATCGACCGTAAACGCATCTATGCGACCGGCATGTCCACTGGCGGTGGCATGGCTGCCGTATCCGCGTGCCACATGGCTGACCTGTTCGCAGGAGTTGCCGGAGTGTCCGGTGCTTACTACTGGCCGGTCAATCACGGTTGCCAGAACATTCCGGTGGCTTTTGTGGCTTACCACGGCACCAACGACACTATCACCTCGTACCACGGCGGTGTTCGACGTGGCACCCGCTATGTGAGTGTTCCGCAGCTGTTCAACTCTTATGAGCGCCGCAACGGGTGCAATGTCGGCCGGCTGCAGCTGTCACCGGTCGGCGGCAAGGCGACCCGCTATTCCGGCACTAACTGTTCCAAGCCGACGCAGATTGTCAAGGTGCACGGTTCCGACCATAAATGGTGGTACGACCCGTCGGCAGCTAATGACATGTGGGCGGTGCTCTCGCGCGTGCACAAGTAGCCGCGCGCTACAGTTGGGGGCATGACTGATGCCCCTGTGAGAGTTCGTTTTTGCCCGTCGCCGACCGGAACGCCCCACGTGGGAATGGTCCGGACGGCGCTTTTCAATTGGGCGCACGCCCGCCACACCGGCGGCAAGCTCGTCTTCCGCATCGAGGACACTGATGCCGCCCGCGATTCGGAGGAGTCCTACCAGGCCATCATCGACTCGCTGACATGGCTAGGACTGGACTGGGATGAAGGCGTAGTCACCGGTGGCCCGCACGAGCCGTACCGTCAGTCGCAGCGCATGGACATCTACAAAGATGTTCTGGACAAGCTCATCGAGGCAGGGGAAGTTTACCCGGCGTATTCGACGGCGGAGGAAGTCAAAGAGCGGCACATCGCGGCCGGCCGTGACCCGCAGTTGGGGTACGACAACTTCGACCGTGAACTCACCAAAGAGCAGGTTGAGGCTTTCAAGGCGGAGGGTCGGGAGCCGGTGTGGCGCTTGCGCATGCCGGAAAAGGACTGGGCGTGGCATGACCTCGTCCGCGGTGACATGGAATTCAAGTCCGAAACCCAGCCGGACTACGTTGTTGCCCGTTCTAACGGTGCGCCGCTGTACACCCTGGTCAACCCTGTCGATGACGCGCTCATGGGCATCACTCACGTGTTGCGCGGTGAGGATTTGCTCTCGTCGACCCCGCGACAGATCGCGCTCTACGAGGCTTTACAGCGCATCGGTGTTGCAGAATTCACTCCGGAGTTCGGCCACCTACCGTTCGTCATGGGCCAGGGCAACAAGAAGCTATCCAAGCGCGACCCGGAATCTAACCTGTTCAACCACCGCGACAACGGCATTATCCCCGAGGGCATGATCAACTACCTGGCGTTGCTGGGGTGGTCCTTGTCCGCGGATCAGGATGTCTTTTCCGTTGCGGAGTTCATCCAGGCCTTTGACATTAACGACGTTTTGGCAAACCCCGCGCGTTTTGACGAGAAGAAGCTCGAGGCGATCAACGCCGACCACATTCGCTTGCTTGATCCAGAGGACTTCAAGAACCGTCTGCGCGAGTACCTCACTGAATACACAGACTTTCCAGCCGACTATCCCGAGGATAAGTTCGCTGTCGCTGCGGATCTGGTACAGACGCGCATCAAGGTGCTCGGCGACGCTTACGGCCTGCTGAAGTTCCTCGTCACACCGGACGAGGAACTCGCGCTCGACGAAAAAGCAGCTAAAAAGAACCTCAAGGAAGACGCGGTCGAGCCGCTCGATGCTGGCCTTGCCGCCCTTGAGGCTGTCGGGGAGTGGACGACCGCGAACGTTGAAGCGGCGTTGAGCAAGGCGCTTATCGACGATCTTGGTCTGAAACCCCGCAAAGCCTACGGTGCTTTGCGGGTGGGTATATCTGGTGAAGCGATCTCCCCGCCGCTGTTTGAGTCTATGGAGCTCCTCGGCCGGGAATCGACCCTCGCTCGCTTGCGTGCGGCGCGGGAGCAAACTCCGTTTGTCGCCGAGGAATAGCTTAATCACACCGCCGTAATTCTCTGGGATAACCAGCGGATTTGGCGCTCATTGCGCGCCGTGGTTATAGTTATCGACGTTGTTCGGTGCGACTGACAAGCAGCCGCACAGTATAACGGTGGCCTATGGTGTAATTGGCAACACTACGGTTTCTGGTACCGTCATTCTAGGTTCGAGTCCTGGTAGGCCAGCTGCGGTGCGCTTTAGATAGCGGACTGCAGGATGCAAAGTCCGAATGCCCCGTTCGTCTAGCGGCCTAGGACGTCGCCCTCTCACGGCGGTAACACGGGTTCAAATCCCGTACGGGGTACAGCGAGAAAACCCTTTCATTCCACGCAGGAGTGAAAGGGTCTTTCTATATGTCTCAGTAGGGTTAAAGGGTTAAGTAGCAGAATGTGTGTCTGATTTTCGGTATATCTGCTGTTCAGACCGTGTATATCGGGCTTGAATAGGGTTTGGATCCTTATTCGGGCCCGTTTTTCGTTCAATCCACCGGAATGGCACCTGCATGTGCTAGTGGGGTGTTGGTGTTCTTTCCTGGTGACACCAAACAGACCACGATGCCCCTCATGTCATGGGGAAACGAAGAAAAATGGCACCACCTCCAAAGGCTCAACCAGATGGCGGTGCAAACAGTGCGGAGCCACCTTCACACGCCGGCGCACCGATCAGACCCACGCCTGTGAGTGCTCCCCGAAAAGTAGCCCACTGGCGCTCTTTGAAAAGTAGCCCAGTGTGGTCGTAATTATTGTGCCTGATGTTGGTCTGGTTCGTTGGTTGTTGGGGCGGGTATTTCTCTTCCTTTGATGCGGTGGCTGACTCCGCGGTGTTGGAAGATTTTGGCGTGGTGGACTATGCGGTCGACCATGGCGGTGGCCACGGTGACGTCTCCGAAGCATTGCGCCCATTGAGAAAACGCTAGGTTAGATGTGACGATGATGGAGCCGTGCTCGTAGCGTCTTGAGACGAGTTGGAAAAACAGGTTCGCCGCGTCAGCTTCAACAGGGATGTAACCGAGTTCGTCGATGATCAGCAGGTGGTAGCCGTTGAGGCGTTTGAGCAGCGCTTCAAGTCTGCCTGTGCTGTGGGCTTGGGTCAGTGTGTTGACCCAGCCGGCGGCGGTGTCGAAGAGCACTCGGTAGCCTTGCTGGGCCGCGGTGATCCCCAGGGCTGTAGCCAGGTGGGTTTTACCGGTTCCGGGCGGGCCAAGTAGGACGACGTTTTCAGCTGTGGCGACCCATGCCCCGGTTTCAAGCCTGGCGATCTCGGCCCGGTCGATTGCCGGTTGGGCTGTGAAGTCGAAGTCGGCGATGGTTTTCACCGCCGGGAATCCTGCGCGTTTGACGCGCAGACGTGCACCCGATTCAGCCCGTGCGGTGGCTTCAACGGACAAAACCGCGGCGAGGTATTCCTCGAATGTCCAGGACTGGGTGCGGGCTTGCTCGGCGATGGTGGCGTAGACATTGTCGATGCGTGGAGCTTTCAGTTCGCGGGCCAAGTGGTGAATCGTGGCTGAGGTGTCATGGGCGCTGGTTCGGGTCATAGGAAAATCGGTCTCCTTGAAGAGGTATAAAACAGCAAATGGGTTGTCAGGCGATGGCGTCGTAGATCGACAAGTCGGCGATTTCGACATCAGTGCCGGTACTGGTGTGGGCGCCAGGTTCGGCGAGTTGGCGGCGCATTGTGCGCGCGGTGTGCACGTGGGCCGGGTCGGTGATGATGTGGTGCTGTGCCCAGCTGCGGATATGTTTCGCGGCGGGCTCACCGGCCGGGCCTGTCACTGTGATCTCATCGAGCGTGGTGCGCACAGTGACCAGACGGTCGATAAATGCCGGGTCCACGCTGTACTGGTTGGTGTCGACGGTGATGTAGTAGTTGCGCGGCAACCGCACCGCCGGCCTAACACCAAATACCGGCGGGTACGGCGGCAGAGGACGCATCGCGGACCTGTCAGCGGTGAACAAGTCCGCAGGCTTGGCTTTCAGCGTGGCGTGGATGCGTTCGTTAGCCACGGTGGACAACCACTCGTCGAGCTGGGTTTGCACATCAGCCGGATCGCTAAAGCGTCGCCCGGGGAAGAACGAGCGCTTTATGTACCCGTTGGTGCGTTCAACGATGCCTTTGGATTCAGGATCCCTAGGCGGAGTCTGGATGATCTTGCATCCAAGCGCACCGCCGAAGGCCGCGACAGGTTCACACAGTCTGGCTTTTCCGATTCCTGCTTCGTGGTCCCACACGAGCCGGTCGGGCACTGCCTGGAAATTATTCGATATGACATGCCACATCCCGGCAACCAGATCATCAGTAGTCCGCGTCGGCAGTACCCTAGCGGCGGCGAAACGCGAATGCGCAGATGCCATCACTAGCACCGGCAGCGCCCGGTACACCCCGTCAGCATCAGGAAGCCCACCTGCTGCGAAAGTCAGATCGCACTGGATCTCACGCCCCGGGGCGTGGACGAGGGTATCGACCGGGTCGGCGGGCAAATACTCGGGCCGGATGCGGGCAATGTGTTTGCGGAACCATGAATCAGAACCAGTCCAGCCCACCCGTTGGGCGAGCACTTTAGCGTTGAGCTGCGGTGTTTCCGCCAGCAGTTCCCGAACGCGCGGCTCAAACGGATCAAAACTGGTTGCTTTAGGCTCACGCGGCTTATAACTCGGCGGCGAATCTGATGCCAAAGCTTTCTCAACGGTCGGACCTGACCCCTGTTTGGTAGACACCTCTGATTCCGGCTGTGTTGAGTCGGGGAAAGGTAATCTACCTCCATGCCTAGGAAGGTTTATTCGGATCAGTTCAAGCGCGACGCGGTCGCGATGTACGAGAACGATCCACAGGTGTCGTTGAACGCTGCGGCCGCTGATTTAGGGATCAACCGCTCCACGCTTCGCGTATGGGTTGATAAGTACGGAACTGGCACGAAACCCCAGCTTTCAGCGGGCTTACGTGCTGATCGTGCGAGGCAACTGACCGATGCTGAGAAGCTACGTCAGCTGCAACAGGAAAACGCCCGCCTGAAAGAAGAACGCGATATTTTGCGTAAGGCAGCCAAATATTTCATGGAAGAGACGAACTGGTGATCCGCTTCCGGTTCGTTGATGACCACCGCACCGATTACTCGGTCAAGCGGATGTGCACCGTACTCGGGTTAAACCGCAGCTCCTACTACAAATGGAAAGCTAGCAGCGCCCAGCGGCACCGCAGACTGGTTGATGATGCCATACTCGGAGCCAAGGTCCAGGCCATCTTCGACGACAAGAGGCAGCTCTACGGCGCAAAACGCATTGCCGCCGAGCTGACTTTCAACGATGCGTACAGTAGCACCGGACCGGTCAACCATAAGCGCATCGCCCGGATTATGAGGAAGCTTCAGCTGCGCGGCTACACGAAAAAACGTAAGGTCACGACAACGCAGCGTGAGCGTCATCGCTTTATATTCGCTGACCTGGTCAAGCGTAACTTCACTGCGCCAGCTGCCAATAGGATCCTCGTCGGCGATATTACCTATCTGCCGATCGCAGACGGGTCGAATATGTATCTGGCTTCTGTGATTGACTGCTACTCGCGGATGCTCGTCGGCTTCGCGATCGCAGACCACATGCGCACCGACCTCGTCGAAGAAGCGCTCGAGCATGCTCGCCGTACCCGTGGCAGTCTCTCCGGGGCGATCTTCCACTCAGATCATGGCAGCGTGTATACCTCATCGCAGTTTCAGGCTGTCTGCCGAAGACTCAACGTCACCCAGTCGATGGGAGCAGTTGGCAGCAGCGCTGATAATTCACTCGCGGAGTCGTTTAACGCGGCGTTGAAACGAGAAGTGCTCAAAGACCAGAAAGTCTTTTCCAATCAGCTAGTCTGCCGGCGCGACGTCTTCGCATGGTGTGCGCGCTACAACACCACCCGAAGGCATTCCTGGTGCAAGTACCTCACACCCATTGAGTACGAAACTCACGCTTCCTAACAATGCGCTAGAGTAAAGCCAATAATTTCACCCCCACGGTGTCTACTTTCCGGGGGCCGGGCCCGTCTTTTTCGCGCACCCGACTTCGTCGGCGATCTTCCTCAGCGACAATCCCTGCCCGCGCAGGTACCGGATCTGCGCCCATTCCTCCAATGAAATCACCCATCCAATCTTTTTCGGATGGGCTACTTTTCGAGGAGCGTTTTGGGCTACTTTTCAAAGAGCGCTGACAACGCCCGGGATTTCACAGCGTTCCATGCCTATGTCACTGGCACCGCGTCGTTGGCTGACATAGCCAGGCACACAGGGGTCAGCAGGTCGACCTTGGACCGCCGGTTTGAACCATTTTGGCTGATCAATGTCCCCAATACCCCGGATCCGCACCGGGTCTACGACCAGATCTTCATCGACGGCACCTACACCGACGCCGGCTGTCTGCTCGTCGCCGCCAGCTGCGACCACGTCATTGCCTGGCACTGGGCTCAACGCGAATCAGCCCACGCCTACACCCAACTACTTAACGGCATCGCCGAACCGTTGTGCGTTGTTCTCGACGGTGGGCAAGGCGCCTACTCCGCGATCAAAGCATGCTGGCCAGGAGCGCTGATCCAGCGCTGCCTCGTTCATGCCCAACGGGTTATCCGCCGCTACACCACATCCAGGCCCCGAACCGACGCCGGCAAAGCCATCTACGCCCTAGCGCTGAAGCTGACGAAGGTCACCAACCTGGACCAAGCCCGGGAATGGACGCTACGCCTGCACGACTTCGGGCAGGTCTACAAGGCTTTCCTGAACGAGAAAACACCCGTGCCGAAAGAGCGCCGCACGCTCAACCACCAATGGGAATTCACCCACCTGCGAGTACGCAAGGCCTACAACTCGCTGCTGCACCTATCACGCAACAACTGGCTGTTCACCTATCTCCAACCCCCACCAGGAGCACTGGACCCGGCCCGGTGGGCAGCGACCACCAACAGTCTTGAAGGCGGTGTCAACGCCCAGCTCAAACGCATCGCTGACGCCCACCGCGGTAGATCAGGAGAGCGGCAGCGCAAGATGCTCGAGTGGTACCTGCACTCGAAAACGCATCTGCCTGACGACCCGTTAAAGATCGCCAGGCAGTGCGGTTTCGGACAAGATCAACTCGCCAAAGTTCCCGACCTTGTCTCAGAAGACCAAAACACAGCCGACCACCAAACGGGCCGACCAGCCTTCTACGACAACGCTATCCCAACCGACTACTCACACTCGATAGGAATCAGAAAAGGGCCCCTCAAATAACAGAAAGTGTGCCCCACCGGCGACACGCCGACCGGACACACTTTTGGGTTAAACGACAAAATGTGTGTCCGGATGGAGCGATTCGTCGGTGGTGATCTGCGGTAACCCGGAAAATATTTGCTTTGACAGCATATATCTGTCGCGGGGACGGGAAATACCGGGATAGTCCACCGTCGTGTGCTAGGGGCGTTGTTGGCTTTGTAAATGCCAAAGAACCGACCCCGCTGCCGCGTGTGCGGCGGTGATATGAAGCGCAACGGCAAAACCTCCGCCAACCGCACCCGATGGCGGTGCAAGATCTGCGGCGCCTCCGCCACGAAACGACGGCCCGATATCACCAACGCCGCCGCCTTCGACGCTTTCATCACTCACGTCACCACAGGCGACAGCCTGAAAACCACCGCTTTCAAAACAGGCTGCGACCCACGCACCCTGCAACGCCGGTTTGCAACGTTTTGGCTTGTCGATGTGCCTGATCCCACGATCGGGCACGAAGGACGGGTCTACGACCAGGTCTTTCTTGACGGCACCTACACCGCCGGCGGGTGTCTTATCGTGGCTGCCACCTTGGATCACGTCATCGCCTGGCACTGGTGTTTGCACGAAACGACCCGCGACTACCAAAGGTTGCTCGAACGTATTCCTGCCCCAGTGATGGTGGTGATCGACGGCGGCCGAGGCGCCGCCAGCGCAATCAAAACATGCTGGCCCACAACGAAAGTGCAGCGCTGCCTCGTCCACGCCCAACGCGTGGTACGCCGACACACCACCTCACGCCCACGCACCGATGCAGGACGAGCGATCTACCAACTCGCACTCAACCTCACCACAATCACCACCCTGGATGAAGCCGCGGCATGGGGTGCGCAGCTACACGAATACGGCAACGTCTACCGCGACTGGATGAACCAGAAAACGTGGACAACCGACCCGGCCACACGGCAACGCACCTGGTCGTGGACACACGAACCCACCCGCAAGGCCTACAACAGCCTCAACCACCTATGGCGAAACAACCTACTGTTCGTCTATCTCGAACCACCCGACGGTGTGCTCGATGTCAGCCGGATCAAATCCACCACCAACAGCCTCGAAGGCGGCATCAACGCCCAGCTGAAACTGCTGGCCCGCACCCACCGCGGCAGAGGCGGGGAACACCAACGCCGGATGCTGGAGTGGTGGCTATATCTGAAAACGGAACTGCCTGACGATCCCGTAGAAATCGCCAGGCAGTCCAACTGGGGTCAGGACCAACTCGCCAAAGTATCCACCCTGACCCACAACGAGAACCAAGCCGACCACGAAACCGGACGACCAGCCCTCTACGACAACGCTATCGACACCGAATACACCCACTCAATCGGCATCCAAAAAGGCCACATCTAACCCCGCGACACGCCGGAGTCAGACACACATTTTGTCGTTTAACCCACACTTTTTGCTACTTAACCCCAAAAGAAGAACCCTTTCACTCCGGTATGGAATGAAAGGGTTTTAGCTTTGTACCCCGTACGGGATTTGAACCCGTGTTACCGCCGTGAGAGGGCGACGTCCTAGGCCGCTAGACGAACGGGGCGCGCTCGCTTGTTGCGACTTGCTCACTCTAAATGGTGATGGCGCCGAACGCCAAATCCCTAGGTCAACGAGCGGCTAAGCGTTCGCTTCTAACTTTCTTTGAACAGGGGCTTTCCGTTGGTGCCCACGGAAAAGATCGCCAGAAAAACAACCAATCCCATAGCAACGGTGACAATGGCCGAAACAATTTGGTTTTCAACGCCGTACCGCGCGGAGACAATTGCCCACGCCATAGCGATAACCACCGCTACAGAAAAGCCGGCGATTCTCTTACCCATAATTCCCCTCCATGTGAGTAATCAGTTTCGTTTGTTAATTGCTCCGCAAACCCCCTCCGTTACACGAACCTAGGTCTCCACTTCTCCCTTAGGCTTTCGACCCACGTTGTAGACCGCCGTGAACACCGCCGCCCCGATTGCAACCGCGACAATAAGAGTCACAAAGTTGTTCTCAATGCCGAGATTCGCGTCGATGATGATCCACACCCATAGGGCCAGGATTGTTGCAACAATTCCGAGAATGATCCGAACCATGATTCCCCTCCAGTTGATATTGCTCTCAAACTCTTAATCGACGTCGAAGCGCCCACCGTTACCATTGGGCAACCGGGGAGGGTTAAGTAGCAAAAAGTGTGTCCGGTCGGCGTGTCGCCGGTGGGGCACACTTTCTGTTATTTGAGGGGCCCTTTTCTGATTCCTATCGAGTGTGAGTAGTCGGTTGGGATAGCGTTGTCGTAGAAGGCTGGTCGGCCCGTTTGGTGGTCGGCTGTGTTTCGGTCTTCTGAGACAAGGTCGGGAACTTTGGCGAGTTGATCTTGTCCGAAACCGCACTGCCTGGCGATCTTTAACGGGTCGTCAGGCAGATGCGTTTTCGAGTGCAGGTACCACTCGAGCATCTTGCGCTGCCGCTCTCCTGATCTACCGCGGTGGGCGTCAGCGATGCGTTTGAGCTGGGCGTTGACACCGCCTTCAAGACTGTTGGTGGTCGCTGCCCACCGGGCCGGGTCCAGTGCTCCTGGTGGGGGTTGGAGATAGGTGAACAGCCAGTTGTTGCGTGATAGGTGCAGCAGCGAGTTGTAGGCCTTGCGTACTCGCAGGTGGGTGAATTCCCATTGGTGGTTGAGCGTGCGGCGCTCTTTCGGCACGGGTGTTTTCTCGTTCAGGAAAGCCTTGTAGACCTGCCCGAAGTCGTGCAGGCGTAGCGTCCATTCCCGGGCTTGGTCCAGGTTGGTGACCTTCGTCAGCTTCAGCGCTAGGGCGTAGATGGCTTTGCCGGCGTCGGTTCGGGGCCTGGATGTGGTGTAGCGGCGGATAACCCGTTGGGCATGAACGAGGCAGCGCTGGATCAGCGCTCCTGGCCAGCATGCTTTGATCGCGGAGTAGGCGCCTTGCCCACCGTCGAGAACAACGCACAACGGTTCGGCGATGCCGTTAAGTAGTTGGGTGTAGGCGTGGGCTGATTCGCGTTGAGCCCAGTGCCAGGCAATGACGTGGTCGCAGCTGGCGGCGACGAGCAGACAGCCGGCGTCGGTGTAGGTGCCGTCGATGAAGATCTGGTCGTAGACCCGGTGCGGATCCGGGGTATTGGGGACATTGATCAGCCAAAATGGTTCAAACCGGCGGTCCAAGGTCGACCTGCTGACCCCTGTGTGCCTGGCTATGTCAGCCAACGACGCGGTGCCAGTGACATAGGCATGGAACGCTGTGAAATCCCGGGCGTGGGTCTGATCGGTGCGCCGGCGTGTGAAGGTGGCTCCGCACTGTTTGCACCGCCATCTGGTTGAGCCTTTGGAGGTGGTGCCATTTTTCTTCGTTTCCCCATGACATGAGGGGCATCGTGGTCTGTTTGGTGTCACCAGGAAAGAACACCAACACCCCACTAGCACATGCAGGTGCCATTCCGGTGGATTGAACGAAAAACGGGCCCGAATAAGGATCCAAACCCTATTCAAGCCCGATATACACGGTCTGAACAGCAGATATACCGAAAATCAGACACACATTCTGCTACTTAACCCTTCTTTTGTTCACGAAGCCCTGTGCACATTGGCGTAACGAATCCCGGTTGAATCCTGATTAGGTCAGTGAAGCGAGATGCCAATGGAGGGCTTGTCATGGTTAGAAATATTGTTGGTCTGTTGCTCGCGCTGTTCGCCGCTACCGTTTGGACAGTTGTTGCCGTTCGGATCGGGGTGGAAGATTCTCCCATGCGGACCATGATTTCGTCTGCGCTAGCGGCGACCATATTCTGCGCATTCTTCTTCTCGGGCAACAAGCCCGATGAGCCAGAAGCTCCTGCGGCTACCTAACCGTGACCGATCCACACCCCGGCGGTTGTGAACTAGCCCCCAATAGTTGGACTGGTTTAATTCTAGGCGGTTAGGGGTTCAAGGGCCTGATTCCGATATTGCGTCGGGGTCAGGCCCTTGAGTCGTTGTTGGACGCGTTTGGTGTTGTACCACTCGATGTAGTCATCGATCGCTTGGTTGAAATCCTCGATAGTGTCGAAGACTTCGCCGTGGTACATCTCTGTTTTCACGTGCCCGAAGAAGTTCTCCATAACTGCGTTGTCGTAGCAATTGGCTTTACGCGACATCGACTGAACACCGCCGTTGTCGTCGATCAAGTCGCGCCAGGAGACGTGCTGGTACTGGAAGCCTTGATCGGTGTGCATCATCCACCCGGGTTCAGGCGCGCACGCCGCGATCGCCTTGTTCAATGAAGCAGCGGTAAACGCTGTCGACGGCGATGTAGCCACGGTATGGGCGACGATTGAGCGGTCGAACAGATCCATCACGGGTGACAGATACACCTTGCGGCCTGCGACCCTGAACTCGGTGACGTCGCTGACAAAAGCGGTGTTCGGCGTGTCCGGGCTGAATTTGCGATCCAGTTTGTTCTCAGCGATGTGGCTGATCGTTCCGGCGTAGGAAACATAGCGCCGGCGCTGGCGGATCTTGGCCCGAAGACCCATCTCGCGCATGAGCTTGTAGACCACCTTGTGGTTAACCACCCAGCCCTCGTTGCGCAGGTCCAGCAGGACCCGCCGGTAACCGTAGCGATGCTTATTACGCTCGAAGCTTTCCCGGATTGCGTGCTTAAGTACCGCGTGCTTATCCGGCTCGCTCAGTCGTTTCTGGTGGTAGAAGAACGTCGACCGTGGCATACCTGCCGCGTCTAGGAGATACTCCAAACGGTGCTGCGACTTGAGGATGACAATCGCCTGGACTTTCAGACGTGTCCCTGATTCCTCAAGTCCCGCAATTTTTTTAGGTAGGCGTTTTCCGCTTTCAACCGCTCGATCTGGCGGCGCAGCTTCTCCTCCTCCGTGAGCACCTTCGGCGCGGCCGAGCCTTTGGGCCTGCCCTTCGGCTTCGGTTTTAACGCGTCATCGCCACCTTTGCGCCATTCCCACGACCAATATTTGACCAGCTGATCTGACGACAGGCCAAACTCACGTGCAAGATCCATCGCGGTCTCGCCGGCGAGGTGGCGTTCGACAACTTCCTTCTTAGTCTCAAACAAGTACTGTTGCTTTGTCGGCTTCTCCACGAGACATAGACTGCCATGCAGGACAAACCGACGGTAGAGACAACGGACGGCATCTCTTGAGACCCCAAGGACACTCGCAGCAGCTAGAGAACCCATACCCTGCTCAAAAAGATCTACCAACTGCTCACGCTGATGTTCACTCAGCGAACTTCGTGCTCTCAACGAAAACTGCTCCCCACTAGTCGGTAACTGATTTCTCAGTCCAACTAATGGGGAGCAGTTCATTGTTTGCAAACCGCCGGGGTTTCGTCGTGTTTCGCTGACGTAGCGTCCGCTCAGGAGTAGTGTTTTCCACACAAACATAAAGGAGCGTGGGCATGGGACACACCAAGAAACTCCGGTTTGCTGCTATCACCGGTGTGGGGCTGATCATTCTCGCCGGTGAAGGTGTGGCGATGGCGCAGAACGGGGTCACGGCGGGGCTGGCGTTGTCGAATGTCATCTTCACCCAGCAAGTCGGCGGTATCGAGGCTGATACTTTCAGCCTCTTCGTTGACCGCGAGACGTTGAAAGACAACGAATTAGCAGTGTCTCGCCTCAAGCTGGAGGAAGCGACGATTACGGACCTGTGCATGTCCGCACCGATCAAGCTTCCCGGCCTGGGCGACCGTCGATTCCAAATGAAGGCGCCGGGGGCGAGCACAACCGCTACGAACCTCGTCATTGGCGCGAAAGAGCTGAACGGCTCTATGACAATGACCAACCCCCAGATCGGCGTTGACGCCAGACAGCTGTCCGACAAGGCGGAACCTGGTTCCTTTGGTATCTCCATGACTCACCTTTCGGCAAAGGACCAGTTGATCTACGCCACGTCGTTGTCCGCCGACAAGCTCACGGCCGCCGGCGGGCAGATTAAGGTGGTGAAAGAGGGCGAAGGTGACTGCTAATTCACGTGGGCCGGAGCACGGGGGCATCAACGAACTCTTCGACGGTCCCACCAACGCCCCCGGCACGGCGGAGGGTCCCGCCGACACAGATGACAACGTCGAGAAGATCAATCGCGGTTTCGCGGGATGGCGCGGCCAGCGGCCGTTCGGCGCTGGGCTGTGCATGATCTTCGCCGGCGTGATCATCCTCATGCCCGCTTACCTCTCCTTCGAGGTATCCAACATCATGATTCAGATCAGCACGATCTCGGGTGTGTCCACTCTGCTCGTAGGTATTCTGCTCATCGTTTGTGGCTTGATGACGTGGGGGCAGCCCCAGGCCCGCATTCTCACTGGGGTGACCGCCATGTTGCTCGGATTCATCGCTTTGCCCACATCGAATTTCGGCGGTTTCATTATTGGCACTCTCTTCGCCCTTATCGGTGGGGCGTGGGCTTTGTCCTGGGCGCCTGGAGAGAAGCCCGCATGAAACTCAGGGGGCAGGTAGCAGCAGCACTCACGGCCGCAACGATGGTTGTGGCCGTGCCGCAGGTCGCTGTCGCGCAATTTCCTACGTTGCCACCATTGCCTTCGCTCGAACTCCCGCCGCCACCGCCACTTCCAGCACCGCCATCACTGCCCCCATTACCTCCACCGCCACCGGTGCCTCCAACCCCCGAGCTTGAAGGCTTGGACCTTCCGCCGCAGTTATCGGGTCGCGGCGTTGTGCCCCGGCAGATCGGCGGTTTCGACTTCGACCCGCCGCCGCCAATCGAAAACATGTTGACCCCCTCGGGAGAGACGTACACCGTCCAATCGGATTCGACGAAGCTGCTTGGAGACGTCAAGATGTCCTACGTTCAGGTGGACACGGTGCAAGGGTCCATGCCGGCGATCCGGATCGACTGCAACCGCGTGGAATTGGACAACCTGCGTGTGCGATTCCCTGGTGCCCCCTCCGGGGTGGAGGATCTCTGGCAGCGGTCCGGCCCGGGTGTGATTACCACGCTCAACGGGAACTTCCACATCCTTGTGGCCAGAATGACCATTACGTCTCAGATCGCCGGTGTGACTCTGCCCATTCCGATCACCATCGACGCATCGTGGGCACCGGAACAAATCCGCGCGGAGCTCAGCAAAGCCGGAGCAGGGCTGCCCGACGAAATGTCCAACCTCATGGTCGTTCTCGACGGAACGATGGAGACCTACTACATCTCCGCCGACGACTTGCGCGCAGAACAGGGATTGAGCATCAAGCCCTAGTTCTTGGGGCCGAGCTCTGCCTCCAGGACCTCCTGTGCCACCTTCATAGCGGAAAGCGCCGCGGGGGCACCACAGTACCCCGAGGAGTGGATGATCGCCTCGGTGATCTCCTCGCGCGTGAGGCCGTTAACCAGCGCGCCGCGGACGTGACCGCGCAGCTCCTCAGTGGCGCGTAAGGCGACTAGCATGCCGATATTGAGCAAGCTGCGGTCGCGGCGCGAGAGACCGTCGCGTGTCCAGACAGAACCCCACACCGTGGCCGTGACGTGGTGCTGCAGTTCTTCGCCGTCTTTGCCCGCGTTGCGTTCAAGAGCCGCGTCGACAAACTCATCGCCCATCACTTCACGGCGGACGGTGATGCCAGCGTCGTATCGGTTGTCCTGAGTATTGTTGTCGCTCATGCGCACCAGCCTAGCTACCCCGCTTCACATAAGGTGGCGGGCATGATTGAAAACCATCGGCTGCTCGACACCATAGGCGCCACGCCACTCATTCGTCTGGACACCGGAGAAGCGGGAACCGATAGCCTGCGGGTATGGGGAAAGCTGGAATCCTTCAACCCCGGAGGCAGCGCGAAAGACCGCACAGCCCGGGCGTTGGTGAAAGCCGCAGAAGAGCAGGGAATCGTCGGGCCTGGTGTGACGGTGGTCGAGTCGAGCTCCGGCAACCTCGGGGTCGCTTTAGCTCGGGAGGCAGCGGTCGGCGGGTGGGATTTCCACTGCGTGGTGGACCAGCGCACGAACGCGTCAACAGTGGCGCACATGGAGGCGCTCGGTGCGACAATCCACGCGGTCACGAAGCCGGATCCCCGCACGGGGGACTGGCTGGCGGCGCGGAGGATGAAGGTTGCGGAGCTCGTCGACAAGCTCGGTGCGGTCAACTTGGACCAGTACTCCAACCGCGCTGCGTTCACCGCGCACAGCGAAGGCACGATGCGCGAGATTGTGGAGCAGCTCGGGCATGCGCCCGACTATCTGGTGGTAGCGGTGAGTACGACGGGCACCGTTGGCGGCTGCTTGCGCTACATCGAGGAGCACAGCTTAGACACCACTGTCATCGCAGTGGATGCGGAAGGGTCGGTTCTCTTCGGCGGTGAGCGAGGGGAGCGCTTGCTGCCCGGCTTCGGCGCGGGCGTTGTTCCGGATCTCGCCAGCGACGTCTCCCCGCACGAGGTGGTGCGCGTCAGCGCGGCCGATTGTGTGCAAGCCGGACGTCGTCTCGCAGCGGCGACGGGATTCTTGCCGGGGGCGTCCGGGGGAGCGGTAGCTGCGTGCGTCGAAAAGCATGCGGAACTCAGCGGCGATGTCGTGGCGATTTTCCACGACTCTGGCATCGCCTACCTGGACACGATGTACAACGACGAGTGGGTCGCTGAGAAGCTGGGAGTGGATCTTGGTGGGTAGAACAGTTGCGGTTATCGGTGGAGGCCCGCGGGGACTCTGGGCCGCCGAAGAGTTATTCGAACTCGCCCGCCAGCGCGGCGTGGCCATTGATCTGACTGTGTTCACTGACGGCTCGGTCGGCGCGCGGAACGCATACGAGCTGGACCAGCCTGAGCAGTGGGTGCTCAACGTGCCGCACAGCGCAATCCGCTCGCACAGGCACAACTTCGAAGGCTTCAGCCGTGAAGATGAGCCCGCGTCGCGCAGCACCGCCGGTGAGTTCCTTAGGCAAGCATGGCGCGATCTACAGACCTTCGCCCCGCGCAACTGCACGATTGCTTGGCAGCGCACATGGGTCAAGGACATTCGTCCCCGAGGCGAACAATGGGAGGTCGAGGGCACGCTTTTCGACGAAATCCTACTCACCACCGGCCACGCCGTCGACTGGCCCGGGTCGTTGGCCCACGCGGATCTGGGCCTGGGGGAGAGCGTGCGAGTCATTGCGCCCGCCACGCCGCAGGCTCTTGCGACGGTGGCTCCCGATGACGTGGTGGTGGTGCGCGGTGCAGCACTAACGTTCATCGACATCACGCGCGTCATCGGCGCGCAGGCCATTTACCCGGTGACACGCTCAGGTAGGTTCATGGAGGCCAAACATGAGCCCACAACGGTTATCGACGATCTCGTCCACCGCGCCCAGGACGCCATCCGGGCAGCAGCACGCACTCAGGACATCGTGGACGCGCTGGCCGAATGCGCGGCCGGGATTCTCGAGCGCGAGACCGGCCACACAGACCGCGATGCAGTTGAGCAGGTTCTGGCCGGAACCGATCAAGGCGATCCGGTGGAGGATTTCCGGCGCTCCGTTACTGAGGCGATCACGCCCGCGCACGCTGTGGGCATCGCCTTCCGCAAGGCGTACCCAGCCGTGATTGAGCGTGCCTCCTTCGGCGGGCGGGAGAGCTTTGACAGCTTTGGCGAGCTCACCCGCCGCCTCGAGCGTATCGCGTTCGGCCCCTTCGCCGGTCCCGCCGCTGATCTTTTGGACCTGATCGATAAGGGAATCGTGCGGACTGACATTCTCGACCGCGGGGGCAACGACGCCGATCTTGCGGCCGCCGCGCGCGAAGTCGGCGCGACTGTCGTGATCGACGGAGTCATCGCATCACCCGGGGTCGTGCCGGGCACCCTGGTGGCGGACCTGGTAGACCGCGGCATCGGCACTGTCGACCCTGAAACGAATGGTCTCATCATTGACCGAGATGCCACAATCACCGGTCAGCGCCACATCGCGGCGGCAGGCCGCATGACGGAAGGGTGGGTGCTGGGCCTAGACACCTTGAATCGGACGCAGCATGACGAGATCCCGCGGTGGGCACGCCGCGTTGTCACTGAGGCAATGGAGAATCCCGAGCGCGTGCACGGTGTCCCGCCGATGACAGCCCGGATTGAGCCCTGGGCTGAGGAACTCACCAGCGACTACAACGGCTGCCGGAACCTGCTCGAGGAATTTTCCAGCCCGGTCAACGTGCTCAACCCGGAACCGATGCTGGCTAACGTCGACGAGCTCGTCAGCGCTGGCGCCTCCATGGGCGTCGAAGTGAAAGTCTTCTTCGCCCGCAAAGCTAACAAGGGACTCGTGTTTGTGGACACGATGCGCAACGCCGGGCATGGTGTCGACGTCGCCAGTGAGAACGAGCTGCGCCAGGTGCTGAACCGTGGCGTGCCGGGAGAGCGGATCATCCTCTCTGCAGCGATCAAGTCGGACGCACTGCTTGAGCTCGCGGTTGCAAACGGGGTGGTCATCTCCGCCGACAATGTCACCGAGTTGGAACGCATCATCGCCATTGCGAGCGGCCGGACTGCGTTGGTGGCTCCGCGTCTCGCGCCCGATCCGGAAACAATGCCGCCGACGCGTTTCGGTGAACGCTCCCATGTGTGGGCGCAGCGGTTGAGCGAGCCTTCGGGCACTATCAGGGTAGCCGGGGTGCATGTGCACCTCCACGGCTACGCTGCGGCCGACCGGTCGGCGGCGTTGCGGGAGTGCGTGGGGCTCGTCGATAAGCTGCGGGCGAGCGGGCACGACCCGCAGTTCATTGATGTGGGCGGCGGTGTGCCGATGAGCTACCTCGACGATGAGGAGCAGTGGAATCACGCCCAAGACTCGCTACGCGCCATGCGGGAGGGCTACGCGGAGCCATTCACGTGGAAGGGCGACCCGCTGCTGAACACCTACCCTTACTGGCAACGGCCCGTGCGCGGCGCATGGCTGCGCGACGTGCTCGCCGACGGTGTTGCGCAAGAGCTCACCTCACGCGGCTTACGGTTGCATTTGGAGCCAGGCCGTTCGCTTCTCGACGGCTGCGGCCTCATCCTCGCCACCGTCGAATTCACCAAGCACCGCAGCGATGGGCTACCGCTGGTGGGTCTGGCGATGAACCGGACGCAATGCCGAACCACGTCGGACGATTACCTGGTGGACCCGATACTGGTGACGGATGAACCCGGTTCAAGTGACGAAGAGGTCGAGGCGTTCCTGGTGGGTGCCTACTGCATCGAAGACGAGGTGATCCTGCGGCGGCGCATCCGTTTCCCCCGTGGGGTGCGGGCGGGTGACATCGTGGCGATCCCGAACACTGCCGGCTACTTCATGCACATTCTGGAAAGCGCCTCGCACCAGATCCCGCTGGCGAAGAACGTGGTGTGGCCGTCCGGTGTGCTCGACGCTATTGATGAGCGCTAGAGTGCGCCCATCAAAGCGTCGGCCGCGGCGAGGAGCTCCGTGCCCCACAAGTGCGCAGGGGAAGGCTTGAAGCGCTCCACTGGGCCGGAGATGGACAGCACGGCCAGCAGTGCACCGTTAGCACTGTGGATGGGGGTGGACACGCTGGCCAGTTCTACCTCGCGCTCGCCGACGGATTCGGCCAGACGGGTGGTGAGGATCCGGTCGAGCTCCGCAGGGTTGAACGGGGTGTCGATGTGCTCATAGGCGGCAAACACCTTCGCAGCAGAGCCACGGTCGAGGGGCAGCTTTGAGCCCACGGGAACAGTGTTGTTGAGTCCGCTCGGCGGCTCGATCGCTGCCACACACGTGCGGGTTGCGCCAGTGAGCTCGTAGAGCTGGACTGATTCGTGCGTGGAGCGCACCAGCTCGCCCATGATGGGCTTGGCGGCGTCAATCACCTGCGACGGTCCAGCTGCGGCGTAGCGCCCCAGTGCCGGGCCGATCGCCCATGCGCCGGCCTCCGTGCGGACGAGGATCTGGTGAATCTCCAAAGCCGTGGCAAGGCGGTGGGTAGTGGCGCGGGGGAGCTCTGTGGCAGCGCTCAACTGGGCCAGGGTCTTCTCGCCAGCTGCGACGGAATCGATGATGGCGATGGAACGGTCGAGGACCTTGATGCCGGAGAGTTCTGCAGTCTTTCCCACGGTGCGGATCATAGCAATCCACTATGTGGACACGGGCATTGGCTGCGGCGGGCGCGGGCACGTTTCGTGTATAGGGTGAGCGAGGGTAGGGCAACGGGCTTGCCTAGGATTACGCGAAAGGGTCTAGCCTCCGCTAGAATGTCCCATTAAATGGACTCTAGTGTCCCATATTTTGGGAGCATGCTTGAAGGAGAGTGAGAGAGATGGCCGTTAGCGCGGACAAGCCTTTGACTTTGGCGGAAAAGGTCTGGCGCGACCACGTGGTCACCCAGGGTGAGAACGGGGACCCGGATCTGATCTACATTGATTTCCAACTCCTTCATGAGGTCACCTCGCCGCAGGCGTTCGACGGCCTGCGCATGAACGGCCGCACGATCCGCAACCCCCAACAGCACTTGGCTACGGAGGACCACAACGTGCCCACCGTGGGCATCAAGTCCGGCAACCTACTGGAAATCGAGGAACTGACCTCGCGCACCCAGGTGTCTACCCTGCGGAAGAACTGCGAAGAGTTTGGCGTCCGTCTGCACTCCATGGGCGACGTCAAGCAAGGCATCGTTCACACCGTCGGTCCGCAGCTGGGCATCACTCAACCGGGCATGACGATCGTCTGCGGCGACTCCCACACCTCGACCCATGGTGCGTTCGGTTCGATCGGCATGGGCATTGGCACCTCCGAGGTCGAGCACGTCATGGCGACTCAGACGCTGCCGCTGAAACCTTTTAAGACCATGGCCGTTGAAGTCTCCGGCGAATTGCAGCCGGGAGTCACGGCTAAGGACTTGATTCTGGCGATCATCGCGAAGATCGGCACCAATGGTGGTGCGGGCCACATTATCGAGTACCGCGGCGAGGCGATCCAGAAGCTGTCGATGGAAGCGCGCATGACCATCTGCAACATGTCCATCGAAGGCGGCGCGCGTGCCGGCATGGTCGCCCCCGACGAGAAGACCTTCGAATACGTCAAGGGCCGCGAGTACGCGCCGAAAGGCAAGGACTGGGACGATGCCGTTGCTTACTGGAAGACCTTGCCGACTGATGAAGGCGCCGAATTCGACACCGTCGTCGAAATCGACGGTTCCGCTCTGACCCCGTTTGTCACCTGGGGCACCAACCCCGGACAGGGCCTGCCGCTGGCCGAGTCCGTGCCGGACCCGGAGTCCTTCGGCGACGACACGCTCAAGGCCGCCGCCGAGAAGGCACTGAAATACATGGATCTCGAACCGGGCACCCCGCTGCGCGACATCAAGATCGACACCGTCTTTTTGGGTTCATGCACCAACGCACGCATCGAGGACCTCCGCGCCGCCGCGGAGGTGATCAAGGGCAAGAAGATTCACGAGAGCACCCGCATGATGGTTGTTCCCTCCTCCGCAATGGTGAAGCAGCAGGCGGAGGAGGAAGGCCTGGACGAGATCTTCCGCGACTTCGGCGCAGATTGGCGCACCGCCGGCTGCTCCATGTGCTTGGGCATGAACCCGGATCAGTTGCAGCCGGGGGAGCGGTCAGCGTCGACAAGCAACCGCAACTTTGAAGGCCGTCAGGGCCCCGGCGGCCGCACCCACCTGGTGTCGCCGCTGGTCGCCGCGGCAACTGCGATCACTGGCCACCTGTCCTCCCCGGCGGATCTCGCCTAGCTCGACCCGCCGATACTTCAAGGAGCAAAGATGGAAAAATTCACCACCCACACTGGCGTTGGCGTTCCGCTGACCCGCTCCAACGTGGACACCGACCAGATCATTCCCGCTGTGTACCTGAAGCGTGTCTCGCGCACCGGGTTTGAGGACGGCTTGTTCTCCAACTGGCGCACCAACGAAGCGGATTTCGTGCTGAACCAGGACGAGTTCAAAAACGGCTCCGTGCTCTTTGCTGGCCCCGACTTCGGCACCGGGTCTTCCCGTGAGCACGCCGTGTGGGCGCTGATGGACTACGGCTTCAAGGCCGTGTTCAGCCCGCGCTTCGCCGACATCTTCCGCGGTAACACCTCCAAAGCAGGCCTGCTCGCCGGCCAGATGACTGAATCCGACATTGAGCTGATCTGGAAGCAGCTCGAGCAAAACCCCGGCATGGAGGTCACGGTCTCCCTCGAAGACCGGACGGTCACAGTCGGGGAGAACACCTTCACCTTCGAGATCGACGACTACATCCGTTGGCGCCTCATGGAAGGCCTCGACGACATCGGCCTGACCCTGCGCGATGAAGGCGCGATCGAGGACTTCGAGGCGAAGCGCCCGGCGTACAAGCCGGCTATCGACGTCTAAGCTGCTAGCCCGCTTCTACCGCACCGGCAGGGCAGAGGGCATGTAGTCGGCGCCGGTCAGCTCGCCGTTGTTGAAAGACAGCACCCACACGCAGCCCTTCTTGCAGTTGATTTCCCCGTCGATTGGCAGGCGGCCGTTGTCAGAGAGCCACTCGATCATGCCGGGCATCACGTCGCCTTGGGCCACAACAACGCTGGTGCCGCCTTCATCGATGACCTTCTGGAAAGCCTGCTTCGCACCGGAGGGGTCTGACTGCCAGGCATTATCACCGAAACGCAGGTCGACATCGACAGGCATGTTCAACTCGTCAGCTAGCGGTGCAATGGTCTGCTGGCAGCGATCCGGAAGCGCGCTATAAATGCGCTCCGGGTGGAAAGCGGCGAGCATCGGGACGAGCATCTCCGACTGGCGGCGGCCCTTCTTATCCAGGGGGCGCTTGTTGTCGTCGCCCGACCACTTCTCGCGGTCGTGCGCCTTTGCGTGACGGACGTAGAGAATGCGGCTCGTTGCTGGTAAACGGAAGCGCTTCTCTGCCTTCGCCAGGACCTGGCGGTCGAGATCGTAGGACATGATCTCTTGTGCGTCGGGAAGCTTAAGCCAGCGGATCTCGTCGACTTCATCGTTCGGCTCGAACTCGCCTCCGAGCACCTCGCCGGTCCAGTAGTAGACGACCTTCGTGCTGTCCATGACCGGGTACACCGTCTTTCCTAGGAGCTTGCCTAAGCGGATGTCGTAACCGGTTTCTTCCTTGATCTCGCGGATCGCAGTGACCACGAGAGACTCACCCGGGTCCACCTTGCCTTTGGCCAAAGACCAGTCGTCATAACGCGGGCGGTGAATGCACGCGACCTCAATCGAGTCGACGTCGTTGACGTCCCCGCGCCACAGCACGGCACCCGCAGCCAGGGTCGTCTTTTCGAACTCCTCGTCCGGCATGCGCGGAATCTCCTGGTGGCGGCCAGTGAGGAACATTTCCCCCTGGAGGTCCTTGTCGTCTTCGTGCATCTTCGACTTCTTGCCCATGCCCTTCATCATATGCGCCCGGGCGGCTCCGGCTGCTCTACACTGGCACGGAACCTAACAGATAAGGAGCGCGCATGGTCAAGGTGGCTGTTCTCGGTGCCGGGTCGTGGGGGACCGCACTGGCGAAGGTCTTCGCGGACGCCGGCAACTCTGTGAGCTTGTGGGCCCGGCGCACACAGCTGGCACAGACAATGGCGTCTACCCGCGAGAACCCGGACTACCTCGAAGGCGTCGAGCTGCCGCCGGCAATCGAAGCGACCGACGACGCTGAAGCGGCCATCGAGTCCGCGCAGATCGTCGTGCCCGCGGTGCCGAGCCAAACCATGCGCGACAATCTTGCCCAGTGGGCCCCTCACATCAGCCCAGATGCGACCGTGCTGTCCATCTCCAAAGGCATTGAAGTGGGCACGTATAAGCGCATGTCCGAGGTGGTTGCGGAGGTCACCGGTGTCGCCGATGACCGTGTAGCGGTTTTGTCCGGCCCGAACCTGGCGCGCGAGGTGGCTGAGGAGCAGCCGGCAGCCACTGTCATCGCCTGCTCGGACCTCAACCGCGCCAAGCTCGTCCAGGCGGCCTGCGCCACGACGTACATGCGCCCGTACACCAACACCGACGTCGTCGGCTGCGAGATCGGAGGCGCCTGCAAGAACGTCATCGCCCTTGCCTGCGGCATGGCTGCAGGCAAGGACTTGGGAGAGAACACCCGCGCCACCTTGATCACCCGCGGCTTGGCCGAGATCACGCGCTTGGGCATGGCGCTCGGCGCGGATCAGCGCACCTTCGCCGGCTTAGCTGGGCTCGGCGATCTGGTGGCCACGTGCGGTTCGCCGCTGTCGCGCAACCGCACCTTCGGGGAGCGCCTCGGCCGTGGAATGTCGCTCGAGGATGCTCGGGAGGCAACGCACGGCCAGGTCGCTGAAGGCGTGATCAGTTCCAAGAGCATCTACGAGCTGGCGTTGGCCAACGGAGTAGACATGCCGCTGACCGAGGCGGTGCACTCCGTGTGCCATGGCAACCTCAAGGTCGACGAGATGGTTGTCGCACTCATGGGGCGCTCCAAAAAATCCGAGTAGGTCCCTTGTAGTGTGGTCTGCATGATCACACTTGCCGTCATTTACGGTGGAATGTCCTCCGAGCACTCTATTTCCTGCATTTCTGCTGGTGCCATCATGGCGGAGCTGCCGAAGGACACGTACGAGATTTTTCCTGTGGGCATCACCCAAGAAGGCGTTTGGGTGGAGGGGACGACTGATCCGGTCGGGGATTCCCAGTTGCCCTCGGTCACGGGCGAGCGCGAAGTCGCTTTGTCGGTCAACCCGTCGCGCCGCGGCGAGTTCTACGATGCACGCACAGGAGAGGTGCTGGCCACCATCGACGCTGTCTTCCCGGTTCTGCACGGCACCTACGGCGAAGACGGCACGATCCAAGGATTGCTCGATCTTGCAGGCGTGCCGTATGTCGGCCCGGGTGTGCTGTCGTCAGCCTGCTCGATGGACAAGCAGTTCACGAAGATCGTCGCGCGTTCGGCCGACGTTCCCGTCACCCGCGAGGTCGTGCTTGTCGACGACGAGCATCTCGACGACACCGACCGCGACTACCTCAGCCTTCCCGTCTTTGTGAAGCCGGCCCGCGGCGGATCCTCGATTGGCATCAACAAAGTAGACAGCTGGGACAAGCTCGATGACGCTATTCGTTTTGCCCGCCTGTACGACTCGAAGGTCATCATCGAGGCGGAGCTGGTCGGCGACGAGGTGGAAGTCGGCGTGATTGAGCGCCCCAACGGCGATCTCATCGCTTCACCCCCTGCCAAGCTCAACGGCACCTCCGAATCGGAGGAGGGCTTCTACGGGTTTGAGACCAAGTACCTCGACAACGTGGTCACCGCGACGATCCCGGCAGGCTACGACGACGTTATGAACGCCAAGCTCGAAGAACTGGCCATCCGCACCTTCCGCGCTCTGGACTGCCGTGGGTTGGCGCGCGTGGATTTCTTCGTCACGCCGGAGGGTCCAATGCTCAACGAAGTCAACACCATGCCCGGCTTCACGTCGATTTCTATGTTCCCGCAGGTCTTCCAGGCCGCGGGGATGAGTTATGGGGAGCTGCTGGAAACGCTCATCGCTACTGCGCTGGAACGTTGCCCTCAATAAGGTTGGTCAGCTTCGTCAGCGCTTCCTCGCCCACACCCAGCGGCAGCGAGACCGCAATGTCGGTGCTGCGCCCCAGCGCGTAGAGCAGGGTGGCGGGCCCATCCGGGTTCTCTTCCTGGAACCAGGGGGTGTCGTTGATCTGCGTCAGTTGGGCGCCTGGCTCGTAGCCCGGCGGCGGCGCGACTCCGCAGCGGATGATGATGGGTTCCACGTTGTCTCCACCCCATGCGGCGGCGGATCCGTCGTCAAGCGATGCGGCGTGACTTAGGTCCATGCGCGGGTAGCCCGGGATGAGTTCCGCGGGAAGCGCGCTGAGGAGCGGCTCACACTGGGATGCGGCGCCGTCCGCGGGCTCGAGCGTGGACAGTGGCGCGGGTGCCGGTTCGAGGGCATCTTCCGGCAGCGCAGACAGGTCGAGCTTATCGACGGGACTTCCACCTTCCTGCACAGCCTTATGGTCCGCCGTGACCGCCACGACCGGCGAGCGGTCGACTGTGAACCACGTGGACAAGTCCGCGCCCGCAGCGGGGTCGGTGATCTCGATCCAGCGCGCCCCGCCAATTTCTATCGTGGGGGTGAGCTCGGTGTACTGCAGCGGGGCTTCGACACCGCAGCGCAGCGTGACGCGCTCGTCGGACGCGGACTGCCACACGGCGGCGCCAGCGGGAGCGGGGTCGAGCAGCTCGGCGCGGCGGTGGCCGGCGAGCTCGCCGGGAAGCGACTCGACCAACTTAGCGCATTCAGGGGAGTCCGCCATGGGGGACGGCAACTCCGACAGCGAGACCGGCTGGTTGTTAAGCTTCTGCATAACTAACTTAGATCCGACGAGAACTCCGACGACAAGCGCTAGCGCCAAGCCCAGACTGATGTAGATCAGTGTCTTGTTCATCGGCGGCGCGGCGGTAGTCTGTGTGGCTGAGCTCGTCATAACGGCCCAGTCTATAAGGCTCAGAACCGAGAAAGGCCTCCACCGACCTATGATTCACACCGGTTTTCCCACCAGCGGCCCCACGCTCGGTGAGGTCGGGGAACAGGCGGTAATCCAGTCGATCATCGATGCCAGCCCGTCGCCGGTCAACGGGGATGATGCGGCCGTACTGCTGCCGGCGTCGCCCAATTCGCGGGTCGTGGCCACCACGGATATGCTCGTCGAGGGGCGGCACTTCCGGGCGGACGTGACCACCCCGTGGCATCTAGGACGCAAGGCAGTCGTGCAGAACTTCGCCGATATTGAAGCGATGGGTGCCCGCCCGCTTGCCGTGCTGCTGTCCCTGTCGGCGCCGCCGGCAATGGCCGCGTCCGTGGTCGGGGAGATCGCCCGCGGAATTGCCCACGAAATCGACAAGTACGCCGCTGAACTCGTCGGGGGCGATGTGACAGCGGGGGAGAGCCTCGTCCTGTCCGTCACCGCGATCGGGTCCCTCGGCGGCAACCGCCCACCGTTGACCCTGTCAGGCGCGCGTCCGGGACAGAACCTTGTCGCGCACGGCGCGATCGGATACTCCGCCGCCGGCTTAGAGTTGCTCGAGTCCGGCAAGGAGATTCCGCCGACGTTGGAGCCGCTGGTGCTTGCCTACCAGGCCCCAGCGCTCACGCCGAGCGCAGGCGTGGTCGCACGCTCAGCCGGAGCGAGCGCAATGACTGACAACTCCGACGGCTTGCTGCACGATCTTGCGGCCATCGCTGTGAACTCCGGCGTGCGGTTCGATGTGGACCCCGAGACGATCGCGCCGGATGACCTGCTGGTTCACGCTGGTGAGTTGGTTGGTACAGACCCGTGGAAGTGGGTGTACGAAGGCGGAGAAGACCACACTCTTCTCGGCACACTGCACGGCGACGCACCTGTCGGGTTTCGCAGCATCGGGAAAGTGTGCCGCCCTAACGGTGCAGCGCACATCACCGTCGACGGCGCGGAACCCGGGTACTCCGGGGGATGGGAGAGTTTCCAATGAGTTTGCCTGTGCACGCCAGCTGGCAGGAACCGCTGGCGCCCGTCGAAAAGCGCATTCACGAAATGGGCGACTTCCTCCGGGCGAACCAGCCGTACCTGCCGGCCGGGAAAGACATTCTTCGCGCGTTCCAGGATCCGTTCGACGACGTGCGGGTGCTCATCGTCGGCCAGGACCCGTACCCGACACCGGGGCACCCTATGGGCCTGAGCTTTTCGACGCAACCAGGTGTGCGCCCACCCCGTTCCTTGGTGAACATCTACACCGAGCTGGAAAGCGACCTGGGCATCCCGCCGCGCTCCGACGGTGACCTGTCCAATTGGGCCAGCCAGGGGATTCTGCTGCTTAACCGGGTGCTCACGGTGGCGCCCGGCAAGTCCGGCTCGCACCGCGGCAAGGGCTGGGAGGAGGTCACGGAGCAAGCGATGCGCGCGTTGGCCAACCGCGAACAACCGCTCGTGGCGATTCTGTGGGGGCGCGACGCCCGCACCGCCAAAAAGTTCTTGGGCGACACCCCCTGCATTGAGTCGACGCACCCCTCACCGTTGTCCGCCCGCAACGGATTCTTCGGTTCACGCCCGTTTTCCCGGGCCAACGAGGCGCTCAAGGCCCAAGGGGCCGACGGTGTCGACTGGGCACTGTAGAGTAAATGCCCATGACCACCCCCACCGGCGTTTCTGTGCTCGATGGTGCCCGTCTTCTGGCGTGGGCACGCAGCGGGGCTGAAACGTTGGAGGAACACCGCGAGGCCATCAACAGCCTGAACGTCTTCCCGGTGCCGGATTCGGACACCGGCTCCAACATGGCCTACACCATGGCCGCGGCCGTGCGCGAAGCTGAGGATGTGGATCCGTCTGCTGGTGCCAATGCGGTCGCTGAAGCTTTGGCGTTCGGCAGCATCAAAGGCGCGCGCGGAAACTCCGGGATCGTGCTGTCCCAGGTGTTGCGGGGAGTTGCGCAGGCGGCGCTCGATGGGGAGTTGGACGGCCGCAGTGTGGCAGACGCGTTGACTAATGCCGTGACGTTCGTGGAGCGGGCCATCAATTCGCCTGTTGAGGGCACAATCATCACCGTCCTGCGCGAGGCGGCCAATGCAGCCTGTGCTACCGCAGAGACCGGGGAGCTTGCTGATGTCACCGCCGCAGCCCTGTCCGCCGCCGAGGATGCGCTGGAACGCACCCCCTCGCAGCTCGCCGAACTCCGTGAAGCTGGGGTTGTCGATGCTGGCGGAACAGGGTTGGTGCTGCTGCTCCAGGTATTGCACGACAGCGTCACCGGTGAAGGTGGCGGTGACCGCCTCGTCGGCTCCGCAACCGGGCCGGACCCCGTGCACGGTAACGGCCACGGTACCCCTGGCTGGCTCGAAGTGCTGTTCATGTTCTCCGGTCCGCTCGACGATCTAGAATCGGTGCTTTCCCACATGGGTCGTAGTCTCGTTGTCGCGCGCGTGACGGATACCCAAGGCAAAGTGCACATCCACACCCCGGAGGCCGGGCCGGTCATCGAGAAGGCCTTTGCCATGGGCGAGGTCACTGATCTTCGTCTGGAGGTGCTACCGGATGCCTCCCCGCTGCACGAAGCCCGGCGTGTCGGCCGCCTCATCGTGGCGGTAACGCCCCCGGGATCGCTCATGGATCTTTACACCCAAGCCGGCGCGGTGGCCGTGGCACCGGGTGCAGGTGTAATGGACGATCTGCGCCGGGAAATCGTCGCGTCGGGTGCGCACGAGGTTCTAGTTCTGCCCAACGGCCAGCTCGACCCCGAAACGCTCGACGCCGTGGAATCAGCCGGCCAGACGGAAGACACGGAGATCGTCCTGCTTCCCACAGTCCGCCTCGTCAACGGCATCGCCGCACTCGCAGTCCATGATCCGCGCTTGCCGCTCGACCAAGCGGCGTCGCTGATGAAGGAAGCTGCGGAAGAGATGGATGTCGCCGACATTCAAGCCGCTGACAGCGGTGTTGAGGTTGTTAACAGCAACGGGCCGATCGCCGAAGCAGCTGACCTTCCCACTGCGATCGAGGAGGCGTGCGTTACCTTGCTCGCCGGCGGCGGTGAGCTAGTCACCCTCCTCCTCGCCCCCGACGATGCTGCAGTGGTCAACCGCGACGCCCTGGAGGAGAAACTCGGGGCGGAAGTGCTCGTCTACCCGGCAGACGGTCTGGCTACGCTCGGCCACATCGGAGTGGAGTAGTTCCGTGCTCGGCCTGACGCATTCCACGCCGCTCAACCTGGTCATTCCTACTCGTCCCGCGCGCGCCATCGCTAGCAATTTCGGGATCGAGACAGTAGAAGAGCTGCTGGAGTACTACCCGCGCAAGTACCTCCACTACGGCTATGGCGACGCGCTCGAAGGAGCGCTGCCAGGTGACACGATCTCGTTCATTGGCGTGATCCAGTCCACGCGCATGATTCACGGGAAGCGTACCATTTTCAAAGCGCAGGTGACCGACGGCCGCAACACAATCGACATGTCCTTCTTCAACGCCCGCTACGCTCCGCGGGTACTCGAAGAAGGCACGCGCGGGATGTTCACCGGAAAGCTGTCGTATTTCAACGGCATACCGCAGCTGCAGCACCCGGACTTCATACTGCTCAACCAGCCCAGTTTCTCGGGCGAGAAGTCAAGCGGTGCCACGCACAGTTCCGGGTCGATGAAGCAGCTCGCCGCTTTCGGGGACCCCGACGAGATGTTGGCCGGCCGCGAGTGGTTGCCGGTCTACGCGGCGAAGAAGAACGTCTCCACATGGACCATTATGGGTGCGGTCGCCACAGCCCTCGAACACATCGGGGAGGTGGAAGAGCCGCTCGGTTTCACTCCCGAGGGCTTCATTTCTCTTCAGGACGCTCTGTGGCAGATCCACTTGCCCGGCCCCCACGGCCCTGACGCCGCACGGAACCGCCTGAAATACAACGAGGCGCTGCGGGTGGCTCTCATCATGGCGGTGCGCCGCGAGGATACGGTGCATCGGACGGCGCCGGCGCTTCCGCGCGTCGATAAGCACAATCAAGCGCAACTCTTAAGCGCGTTGCCGTTCTCGCTTACCGACGGCCAACTCGGCGTCCTCGACGAGATCACCTCAGATCTGCAGCGCACCATCCCGATGACCCGCCTGCTGCAGGGCGAAGTCGGTTCCGGAAAAACGATTGTGGCGTTGGCGGCGATGCTCCAAGCGGTGGACAACGGCATGCAGTGTGCGTTGCTCGCTCCGACGGAAGTGCTCACCCTCCAGCACGAAAAGTCTCTGCGTAAGACCCTGATGCGCACCGGTGTGCACGCCCGCGTGGTGGCGCTGACGGGGTCGATGCCGACCGTGCAGAAACAGGAGGCGCTGCTGGCGATCATGACGGGGGAGGCCGACATCGTCGTGGGCACGCACGCAATCATTCAAGAGAGCGTGGAGTTTTTCAACCTTGGGTTTGTCGTCGTGGACGAGCAGCACCGCTTCGGTGTGGAACAGCGCGACATGCTGCGCGACAACGCAGGGGACATCACCCCGCATTTGTTGGTGATGACGGCGACACCGATTCCGCGCACCATCGCCATCACCGTCTTCGGCGACTTGGAAGTGTCCACTCTGCGGGAGCTGCCCGGTGGGCGCAAACCGATCCAGTCGGCGATCGTGCCGGAGTTCAAGGAGACGTGGGTCGCGCGTGCCTGGGTGAAGATTCGCGAGGAGGTCGCCGCCGGCCACCAGGCGTATATCGTGTGCCCGCGCATCGAGGGTCCCGGTGGGGTGCTCGAGATGGCCGAGCGACTGCAGGCGGGGGAACTCCACGGCTTGCGGATCGGGATCCTGCACGGACGCATGAAAGGCGAGGACAAGGACCGGATCATGTCCGAGTTCAGCGCCGGAGAGATCGATGTGCTCATCTCCACCACTGTGATTGAAGTCGGCGTGGACGTGCCGAACGCGACGGTGATGATGGTGCGCGAATCCGAGCACTTTGGGGTCTCCCAGCTGCACCAGCTGCGCGGACGCGTCGGCCGCGGCGGGCACCAGTCGCTGTGCTTGTTCCACACTTTCGCCGAGCCCGGCACGCCCCAGTTGGAACGCGTTTCGCGCATCGCCGAGGTTTCCGACGGGTTCGAACTCGCCGAGCTCGACCTGGAAATCAGGCAGGAGGGCGACGTGCTGGGCACATCCCAGTCCGGCAAGGAGCGACAGCTCAAGCTGCTCAACCTGGTCGAGGACTACGAGATCATCCAGCGCGCCTACGACGACGCCGCCGAGATTGTCGCCCGCGACATTGAGCTGGCCCGCTCCGTCACCGAAGAGATGATCCTCGAAGAATTCGAGTATCTGGATAAAAGTTAAAGTGGTCGCATGAGCCGAATCATTTCGGGCGAAGCCCGCGGACGCAAGATCAAGGTGCCGCCGGAAGGTACCCGCCCCACCTCAGACAGGGCGAAGGAGGGGCTGTTCTCGTCGTTGCAGGTGCGGTTCGGCTTCGTCGGCAAGCGTGTGCTCGACCTGTTTTCGGGTTCGGGCGCACTGGGACTTGAGGCCGCTTCGCGTGGCGCTGCCGAGGTCGTTCTTGTCGAGTCTGACCCGAAAGCCGTCGAGATAATCAAGCACAACGCCCAGGTCGTCGGCCATCCGAACGTGCACATTGAGCCCATGAAGGCCTCCGCCTACGTTCCGCGTGCCCCCCGCGCGTACTTCGACATGGTGCTCGCCGACCCGCCCTACGACCTGCCCGACGAGGATGTCGCCGCCATGCTCGAAGCGCTTAAGCCCGCGCTTATCGACGGCGCCGCTGTCGTCATCGAACGCCACCGCGACAGCGCCGAAACTGCTTGGCCGCGTGGCTACACACCTACCGGTCAAAAGTTGAAGAAGCGCCTGTATGGTATCGCTCGTATGGACATGGCTGTCTACGACAGTGCCGACAAGAACGAGGAAGAACAATGACGAAGGCAGTGTGCCCAGGATCCTTCGACCCTGTGACCAACGGTCACCTGGACATCTTCACCCGAGCCGCGCGCAGCTTCGATGAGGTGACCGTTCTGGTGACCGGCAACCCGAACAAGCAGTCCGGCCTGTTCAGCATCGACGAGCGCATGGACCTCATCCGCCAAGTCACCAGCCACATTCCCAACATCACCGTGGACACGTGGGGCGGGCTGCTGGTGGACTACACCACCGCGCACAACATCGGGGCGCTGGTAAAGGGTCTGCGCTCCTCTCTCGACTACGACTACGAGCTGCCCATGGCGCAGATGAACCGCCGGCTGTCCGGCGTGGACACATTCTTCCTCATGACCGACGAGAAATACGGCTACATCTCCTCGTCGCTCTGCAAGGAAGTGGCCAAGTACGGCGGCGACCTGAAGGGGCTTGTGCCGGACCCGGTTTTCGAGGCGATGAACAAAAAGTTCAACGGCACTGCTTAGCTTTTGAGCTCGCCTCGAGCCGGCCGACTCATCGCTAGCCCTGCAAAAGTCTACAAATTGGATTTCGCTTTAGCCCGCCAAAACGTCTCTACCTGTGAGAGCGGATCTAGGCCGAAATTCAGCGCTTTGTGTCAAGTGGTTGTGAATCGTTTCGTGTTTAGTGGTTGGTTGTTAGGGGTTGGGGTGTGGGTTGGGTCGCGGTCGTTGTCCGGATTATCGTGACGTGTTCTGGCAGCCCGGTTCTGGTGGCAGGTAGTGCGTGTATGCGGCCGTGGTTGATGGCTTCTTGTGCGGCTTGTTGGCGGTTGGTTTGCAGAGTTTGCCAGGTGCCGTCGAGCACGCTGCGTGGGGTGTAGTGGTTGATTCCGCTGTGGGGCCGGTTGTTGTACAGGGTGGTGAAGTCTTCAACCCATGCGGCGGCGTCGTTGATGCTGGTGAACACCTTCGGGTAGTAGGGGGTACCTTTCATGGTGTGGAACAGCGATTCAATGTGGGGGTTGTCGTTGCTGGTGTGTGGCCGGCTGAAAGACTGGTGTACCCCGTGGTTGCGGAACAATCGGGCCAAGGTGGTGCTTGTCATTGAGGCCCCGTTGTCGGAATGGACTGTGTGGATGTCGGTGTAGCGCTTGAGTAGCCGGGTGAACATCTGGGCTGCTGCGCGTGTGTCCTCACGGGCTGATACCACTGCCCCGACAACGGCACGGGAGTACAAGTCGATGGCTGTGTGGCAGGCGTAGGTTTCCCTGATCCGCGGGCCGGGCAAAAACGTGATGTCCCAGCACAGCACTTGTCCGGGGGCTGTGGCCACAACATGGGGCGGGTGGTTTTTTGCCCGTGTGGTCTTCTTCCTCCCCGGGGTGCGTCGGCGTTGTTTCAGCAGCCGGTTATGTGCCCGGGCAACCCGGTAGAAGCTGCTCAAACTAGCGATATAGCAGCCGTGGTTGAACGCGTTGTAAAACACATCGTCCACGCTGGAATACGGGTTGGCGTCTAACAGCGCCAGGATGTCGTCGACTTGTTGCTGCGACAGGCGGGCGATATTGCGGTCGCGGTGCGCGATGGGATAAGGCTTCCTCGCCCTGGGGTGGGCGGCGTAGTAGAGCCGGCTGGGGCAGGCCCCGATCAGGTTGCAGGCAGCTGTGCGGGAATGGCCAGCGGCGATGAGTGCGTCTATGAGGTGTTGTTCTTCTTGTCGGCCAGTTTCATAGCGGCGTTTTTCGTCTTCGGATAGGGATTTTCCTCCGCGTCGTAGTCCACGCCAGGTAGATCGGGCATGGACGCTAACGCTTTTCCCAAAACATCACTGGTCTTTTCCCACTTGCCGATCTCTTTGTCCTGCCGGTCGAGTTTGCGGTTGGCTTTGTCGAGCTCTTTTTTCAACCGCTCGTTTTCAGCCAGGATCTTTGCCACCAGCTCGCGGGTGCCGTCGATATCGTCGGGGATGTTCCGGTTCACAGTTGCTGCCTTTCGAGTAGGTACACGAGGTGGAAACGATCCATCAGCAAGCTTGAATGCCCACCTATGAATGTTGACATGCTCAAGTCCGTACTCGGTGAGAAAAGCCTGCTTTTCCCCATAACCAAGCCCGGTGTAGCAGCGCACTAAGTACGCAACCGACTCCCAGGTCAACGGGCCATAGACATCCGGAACAACCGAATCATGCACCTGCTGGGCAAGTGTCGGCAACCCCAGCCGCTGGCCCCACCGGAAAAGCTTCGCCGAATACAGCCCCTGCCGGGCCAACCACGGCTGCTTAGCCCCGTACGGCAACGACCGGTAAATGCCGACCATCTGGGCTTTTTGCGCCACAGAATAATCGATTCCCCACCGAGCTGGAACATTCGCAACGAACACGAACCGGCCGGCCTGCCACGAGGCCGCAACCGCATCGTCGAGCACTTCTCCAGGACCCAAAACGACAACCGGCAGCCCCAACACATCCTCAGCTTTAACCGATCTGCGCAACCGGCGCTTACCCGCCCGCTTCTGAGCGGCTACCTGAATGATCTCATCACGCCGCGAGACCGAAACAACCCCCATATCAGCAGAAACCAAACGGGGAACATCAAACTCAGTCATGAACAAACCTCCTCAGTAAGTTGTTCACAACCAGCCTGACAGTAAGGGGGCCCGGCCCCCGGAAAGTAGACACCGTGGGGGTGAAATTATTGGCTTTACTCTAGCGCATTGTTAGGAAGCGTGAGTTTCGTACTCAATGGGTGTGAGGTACTTGCACCAGGAATGCCTTCGGGTGGTGTTGTAGCGCGCACACCATGCGAAGACGTCGCGCCGGCAGACTAGCTGATTGGAAAAGACTTTCTGGTCTTTGAGCACTTCTCGTTTCAACGCCGCGTTAAACGACTCCGCGAGTGAATTATCAGCGCTGCTGCCAACTGCTCCCATCGACTGGGTGACGTTGAGTCTTCGGCAGACAGCCTGAAACTGCGATGAGGTATACACGCTGCCATGATCTGAGTGGAAGATCGCCCCGGAGAGACTGCCACGGGTACGGCGAGCATGCTCGAGCGCTTCTTCGACGAGGTCGGTGCGCATGTGGTCTGCGATCGCGAAGCCGACGAGCATCCGCGAGTAGCAGTCAATCACAGAAGCCAGATACATATTCGACCCGTCTGCGATCGGCAGATAGGTAATATCGCCGACGAGGATCCTATTGGCAGCTGGCGCAGTGAAGTTACGCTTGACCAGGTCAGCGAATATAAAGCGATGACGCTCACGCTGCGTTGTCGTGACCTTACGTTTTTTCGTGTAGCCGCGCAGCTGAAGCTTCCTCATAATCCGGGCGATGCGCTTATGGTTGACCGGTCCGGTGCTACTGTACGCATCGTTGAAAGTCAGCTCGGCGGCAATGCGTTTTGCGCCGTAGAGCTGCCTCTTGTCGTCGAAGATGGCCTGGACCTTGGCTCCGAGTATGGCATCATCAACCAGTCTGCGGTGCCGCTGGGCGCTGCTAGCTTTCCATTTGTAGTAGGAGCTGCGGTTTAACCCGAGTACGGTGCACATCCGCTTGACCGAGTAATCGGTGCGGTGGTCATCAACGAACCGGAAGCGGATCACCAGTTCGTCTCTTCCATGAAATATTTGGCTGCCTTACGCAAAATATCGCGTTCTTCTTTCAGGCGGGCGTTTTCCTGTTGCAGCTGACGTAGCTTCTCAGCATCGGTCAGTTGCCTCGCACGATCAGCACGTAAGCCCGCTGAAAGCTGGGGTTTCGTGCCAGTTCCGTACTTATCAACCCATACGCGAAGCGTGGAGCGGTTGATCCCTAAATCAGCGGCCGCAGCGTTCAACGACACCTGTGGATCGTTCTCGTACATCGCGACCGCGTCGCGCTTGAACTGATCCGAATAAACCTTCCTAGGCATGGAGGTAGATTACCTTTCCCCGACTCAACACAGCCGGAATCAGAGGTGTCTACCAAACAGGGGTCAGGTCCAGGGGAGTCTGTCAACGTTTGCAGCGGGGGTTGAAGTGCTTCGAGTAAAGGCGGCCAGGGCACCCGTGCGGAAAAGTTGACAGTTCTGGATCCGCCCTAGCGTCCCACAACGCTTCTACCAGCGGAAACGGTTCTGGGCAGGAATCCAGCTTGTTAACTTTTCTGCACTAGGTTTCCGCACTGAGGTGCGGCCCCCGAGGATCCCTAGAAAATCGAGGAGAGGAACTCCTGAGTTCGGGCCTCCTGCGGGTTGTCGAGGACTTGCTCGGGAGTACCGTACTCGACAATGGCGCCGTCGGACATGAAAGCGACCGTGTCGGCGACCTCTCGGGCGAAAGCCATCTCGTGGGTGACTACCAGCATGGTCATTCCGGATGCGGCCAGCTCGCGCATCACGCGGAGGACTTCGCCGACGAGTTCGGGGTCGAGGGCGGAGGTGGGTTCGTCGAAAAGCATGAGCTTGGGGTCCATGGCTACCGCACGCGCGATGGCGACGCGCTGTTGCTGACCACCGGAAAGCTGAACGGGGTAGGCCTCGGCTTTGTGGGCGAGACCGACTTGCTCGAGCAGCTCCATGGCCTTCTTCTTGGCGGTCTCCGGCTTTTCGCCTTTGACGCGGATGGGGGCCTCGATGATGTTCTCCAGGGCGGTGCGGTGGCCGAAGAGGTTGAAGGACTGGAAGACCATGCCGATGTCGCGGCGCTGGCGGGAGGCATCCTTTTCCGAGATTTGGTACAGAACACCGTCTTTTTCGCGGTAACCGATGAGGTCCCCGTCGACGTAGAGGCGGCCAGCGGTGACCTGCTCGAGGTGGTTCACGCAGCGCAGGAACGTCGACTTACCGGACCCCGATGGGCCGATGAGGCAGGTGACCTCGCCTTTTTGCACTTCGAGGTTGATGCCTTTGAGCACGTCGAGCGAGCCGAAGGACTTCCAGACATCGATGGCCTGGACCATGGGGGTGCTAGTCATGAGCTTCCTACCTTTCCTCGATGACGGTGACGTTGTGGGGTGTTTTGCCTTCAGCGTCAGTCAGCGCTGCGAGCTGGCGGGCTGTGAGTTCGCGGGTGACACCGCGGTCGAAGTATCGCTCCAGGTAGTACTGGCCGACCATGAGGATCGAGGTGATCACCAGGTACCAGGTGGCGGCGACCAGCAGCATCGGCACCGGTTCGAAGAGCGCGGCGGCGATATCCTGGCTGCGGCCGTAGAGCTCGAGCGAGTAGGGGACTGCGACCACGAGGGAGGAGGTCTTCAGCAGGGAGATGAACTCGTTGCCGGTGGGCGGGATGATGATGCGCATCGCCTGCGGCAACACGGTGCGGCGCATGGTCATGCCCCAGCCCATGCCCAAAGCTTTCGACGCCTCGATCTGACCTTCCGGGACCGAGTTCACACCGGAACGGACGATCTCGGCCATGTAACCAGCTTCGTTGAGGCCCAGGCCGAGCACGGCGAGAGCGAAAGCGGAAGACGTCAGTGCCTCCATGGAGATCTCCGTGAACCCGAGGTTGACGGACTGGTAGATGGCTCCGAGTAGTCCCCAAAACACCAGCTGGACGTAGACCGGGGTGCCGCGGAACACCCACAGGTACAGCCACGCAATCGATTTGAACACGGGGTTCGGTGACATGCGCATGACCGCCAGGATCACACCGAGCGCGACACCGATGATCATGGCCAGCACCGTTAGTGCGAGGGTGTGGCCGGCGGCGCTGAGGATGCGGCTGTCAAAGAGGTACGCGAAGTAGGTGTCCCAGCCGTAAGCTTCGCGGCGCGCGGCGTCGAAGACGAACAAAGCGAAGAGCGCCAGCAGGATGACCGCGGCGATCCACCGTCCCGGGTGGCGCAGCGGTTTAGCCTCGATGCGTTGTGGGCGTTCGTTGCGTTGAGCCATTAGTGTCCTCCCACTGGCTGCTCGTTGATCAGGGCCTCATCCAACAGGCCGGTTTCCACATTCCACTGTTTCAGGATGCGCTGGTACTCGCCGGTGTCAATGAGGTGTTGCATGGCAGCGGCGAGCGCATCTGCCAGCGGCGAGTCCTTTGGCACTGCAATGCCGTAGGGTGCGGCGTCGAACATCTCGCCGATGAGTTTGAGCTGGCCGTCCGAGCGTTCAACGGCCCAGGCTGTCACCGGTGAGTCAGCGCTGATCGCGTCTGCACGCCCCACTAGTGCAGCCAACGCAGCATTGTCGGAGGTGTCGTAGGACAGGATCGTGATCGGGTTGCCGTCTGCCTCACATTGTTCAGCTTTGGGGCGGACGTCATCCGTTTCGGACACCGTCGTGCGCTGCACCGCAACGGTGAGCCCGCAGGGATTCTCTGGATCGACATCGCTGCCGGGCTGGGATGCCCACTGGATGCCGGCGTAGAGGAAGTTGACGAATTCGAAGTTCTCGCGCCGTTCCTCCGTGTCAGTAAATCCCGACATGCCGGCATCGAGAGTTCCAGCCTGAACCGCGGGCAGGATCATGGAGAAATCCTGTTCCTGAGCTTGAAACTCTAAGCCCATGACACTGGCTAGCGCATGGCCGAGATCCATTTCCAGACCAATGATCCGCCCTTGCGAGTCCTTGAACTCAAAAGGAGCGAACGGGGGGTTGGTACCGATTGTTAGGGTGCCGGATGCCTGTATATCTTCAGGCACCATTGCGGCGATCTCGGGAACCTCATCCGGCGTGATCTGCTCCCAACCGTCAGGGTGTCCGCCCTCGACGTTGGTCACGCAACCAGCGAGCATGCTTATCGACGCAATGCTGGCCGCGCAGGCTGCCACCTTGAAAGGTTTGAACATAGAAGAAGCATACAATGCCTTCGAGTGAAGAAATTGTATGCCTCGGTCTTTGCTTTCTCCCTCTCGGGATTGAGCGTTGCTGCGGTCTAGCGCGGCATGTTAGCCATGACCAGCTGAATGATTTGGCCAATGATGGTGATGCCGGCGGCGATGATGACGTAGTTGATGATGGCCTGGGTGAAGCCCTTGGAGCTCGTCGCGGTGTCGTCCGAAGACATGTCCTTGAAAGGCTGGATGGCCATCCCGAAAACATCTTCGGCGCTGGGATTGCCACCCAGAGACGAGTTGTCGGTGTCGAAAGCTTCCTCGATACCTTTGCCGACAGCCTTGGAACTCTGCTCGATTTTCTGCGAAGCGCCAGCTGCAGCGGGGAATGCTCCCAGGGTCAAAGCGGCGGCGGTGGCGACGGAGACGGCTTTAGTCACGATGGTTTTGCGCATGCGGGCAGTGTACCCTGCAGGTGTCCCCGACGAAACTGCGCTGAGAGCAGGCTGGCCGTTTCCTGTTGGGAGTTTGCCTTAGGGTGCTCTATTCTGAGTGAGTCTTTACGCGGAAACTAATGCCTTTCGGGGCGCGAGGAAAAGAGAATGTTGCTGAAGAAGATTGCGGCGGTCGCTGTCGCGCTTGGGTTTATCTCAACTGGCGTGGCGCAAGCGAACGCCCAAGATCTACGCTCCATGCTGGAGTCGCCCAATGTGACCACGTGCTCACGCGAGTTCCTCATCACCATTCCTGGCGGCGCCAACACGGCCTCGTTTCTCCCGGAGAAGGCTCCCGTTGGCCCGAAGGTGACTCCAGTGGCACAGCGCGTGCACCAACGCACGGGTGGTGCGACGCAGCCGGTATGGATCACGTACCCGGCGGTGCCGTTCACGCTGATGACCTACTCGGATTCCTCGCGTGCGGGGTACAGGGAGGCTTCTGGGACGATGCGTCGACTCTCCCGCATGTGCCCGAACGCGACCTTCAGCATCACCGGTTTCTCGGAAGGTGCCGGCATTGGTGCGCAGCTGATTAACAACATTGCGCACGACCGCGGGCCGATCCGCAAGGAGAAGTTCCGTTCAGCGGCTTTGATCTCCAACCCGCACCTGGCCGACAACGGCGGCCACTTCCGCGCCGGCGCGACAGCGTCCGATAAGGGTGCGTTGGAAATGTTGCCGGGCGGTTACGGCGAATTGGGCCCGCGGGTACTGGACATTTGCCGCCCCGACGACCCGATCTGCTCGCTTCCGGACGAATGGCGCCGCCACGTTGACCCCATGCTCCGCGTTGCTACTCTCCGCGGCCAGGTGCCGATCACTGAGCTCGCGGCGATCGTTGCGATGCGCTCACCGACGACGCTGCCACTGTTGCTGAGTGTCTACAACCACGGCCAGTACGGCGAGGTCTCTTACGGTGAGGCCGCGAACTGGATTGTCGCCGCCCGTTAGCTAGTTCTTCACATCGTCGTACGCCGCCAGTGCGATCTTGCGCGACTCTTTCACGTCGACTATCGGTTCCGGGTACATCGGAGTGCCGTGGCGCCAATGGATGCCGAGGTTCTTTGTCAGCCAGCTGCCGGCGACCATCCGCGCCCGGTTGTGCATCGTCCCGGTGACCCACAATTCGCGCATTCCCGCGTCGACCATGGGGATCCCGGTCTCGCCCTTCTGCCACTGGGCGAGTTCGCCTAGGTGCTGGGCCTCATCGGGGTCGTTCGGCACCATCTCGGGGTGGGCGAAGGCTTTGGGGGTGGAGCCGGGGACCGCCTTGTCCGTCCACACCCAGGGGAATGCGTTGAACTGCTCGCGGACATTGTGCGTGGCCAAAGTGGGAATGTAGTAGAGCCGGTGCCACGCGAAATCGCGCCACAGCAGCTGGCGCAAAAACGCCCAGGCGTCTGCCGCGACAGTGTGGTTCGCGTCAGCAAACGCGGCTGTTTCAGCCCACACCTGCGCGGGGCTGATCTCCCCGAAGCGCAGGTGCGCCGACAGGCCTGACGTCGCATCAGCCGAGGGGATGTCGTTGTTGTCCTTGTAGCTCGTGCCCGCAAGGCCCTCGAGAAAGTCACGGAACTTCTGCTGCGCCTGCGCCTCGCCGGTAGTGCAGTGCTTGGCTAGGGTTTCTGCTGCCCAGAACGGTTCATCGAAGGTCGGTGCATCGCCAATCCCGCTAGTTCCGTGGAGGTGGGGGATGGGGAGGGGGGGTGGAGCGTCGATAAGCATGCTTTGCGACGCCTTACCATACGGCGTGAACACCCGAAACGGGGTGCCGCTACCTGTCTGGACAGTCCACGGTTCGTTGAGCAGGTAGCCGGGGTGAGAGGTGACCTCGCACGTTTCCGCCAGTGTGCGCTTGAGTTGTGCATCGACATCGCGGAAGGGGAGGTGGTAGCGGCGGTTCCATGTCACGGCGGTGGCGCCCTGCTCGGCGGCGATCTTCGGCACAATCTCGCGGGGATCACCATGCGCGATGATCAGATTGACACCGTGTTGCGCCAGATCAGCGTGCAGTTTGCGGACGCTTTCACGCTGCCACCACGCCTCTGCGGCACCCAGTGGGCGAGCGGCATCGATCTCCTCGAAAATGAACAACCCGACCACATGGCCGTGCTGCGATGCCCATGTGAGGGCGGCGTTATCCGTGAGCCGGAGGTCGTCGCGGAACCAGACAAGTGCGAGGGGCTGCGGGGCGGGGGAGACCATGTCTTCCAGCCTAAACGCGAAGTGCTTCTGGGCACGGGTGCCCCTGTTTTAACTTTCCGGTTCATTTCCCTAGAAAATGTAAATGCATCATGTAATCTGCACGCACGCACAAGCGTTTTCCCATCGTTCATAAAGGATTCTCCATGGCTTCTTCGATCCGGTCCCGCCGCACCGCCATCGCCGCAGGTGCGCTATCCATCGCATTGATCGCCCCGCTGACCACCGTCACCCCGGGCGTCGCTGAGAGTGTTTTGCCGGCCGCTGCCGCCGCTGCTGCTGATCAGTTCAATGATCGCTACACCACGGCCAACTTCTTTGGCTCGAAGGAAGCTGAAGTTCAAGGACTCACCCTTGAGCAAGGCGACAAAGTCGAACCGACCACGAACACGATCTTCAACTGGAAATTCCGCAACGAGAACGGGACCTTGATCCTCATTCGTCCGCAGAGCAGTACGGCGTTCAAGACGGGCGATGTGGACATTCCGGTCAAAGTCAACCCTGCTGGCGGTAAGGCTTTCACCACCACTCTCAAGGTTAAGGTCGTCGATGAGGATCCGAACCCGGTAGTTCCGGTGGACAACTCCGGGCTGAAGGACAAGTTCAACGACCGCTACACCACTGGGAATATCTGGGACAAGAACGAGGCAACGATTGAGGGCCTCAAGGTCGATCCTGCTGTCAAAGTCGAGCCGACGACGAAGACAGCATTCAACTGGACCTTCCGCAACGCCGGCGGCTCCCTCGTTCTCATCCGCCCAACGAGCGCTGCCGCTTTTAAGGACGGCAATGTCGACATTCCGGTGAGGGTCACACCTGCTGAAGGCGATGCATTCACCACGACCCTGAAGGTCAACGTGGTGAACAAGGGAGACGACAGCTGGGTTGGGGGCCTTGGCGATTTCAACCCCCGCAAGCCGGTCGACTTTTCCGAAACCGGCTCACAGAACGTCGAGGGCCTCAACGTTCCCGCGGATGCGGTCGTCGCAAAGGACGGCATTGCGCCGCTCGGTTGGGAAGTGAAGAACGAAGGCGGTGTCATCCGCGTCACCGCCCCTGGCACTTTCACTGGTGACAAGCCCGCTGACATCGATATTCCGGTGACCATCAAGAAGGGCGGTCATACCGAGAAGAAGACCGTTCGCCTCGCCGCGACGCCGCCGAAAGCCTCTGCCGCTGGCACTGCCGCGCTTGGCGTACTTGGTAGCTTGCTTGGTTCCGTGCTCCCCGGGCTTATTGGCGGTGTCCTCGGTGGCGGTGGAGGCGAAGGCGGCGGTGGCGGTCTGAAGCTCGGCCCGCTCGTCGAGATCCGTGACAACCCGATCCACGTTGAGATTAAAGACAACGTCCGCGACAACAAGGCGGAAGCCAATGTCGAGGTCAAAGACAACGTGCGCGATAACGTCCGCGACAACAAGGCCGAAGCCGAGGTCCACGACAACTTCAAGGACAATGTCAAAGACAACGTGAAGGAAAACGTCAAGGAAAATGGCAAGGACAATAAGGCCGAGGCGACTGTTGACACCAAGGTTGAGGTCAGGGACAACGTCCGCGACAACACCGCTAAGGCGGATGTCCCAGTCAACGTTCTTCCGGAAGGACTGTTCGGCGCTGGCGGCGGAGGAAGCAGCAAGAACAAGGACGGCGGTACTGGCGCCGCCGGCGGCTCCAGCCAGATGAACGACAAGTGCAAGGCGTCGCTGATCGGCTTCGGTGTGCCGCTGGCTTTGCTCGTTCCGGTTCTGTTGCTGAACGTTGTGCGTGTCCCGGGGCTTGAGCCGATCCAGGATCGCCTGAAGGCAGCAGCTGCCAATGCTGGCCCGGCCCTGAACATCCCGGAGGAGCAGTTCGCCGCGGGTGTCGGCGGTTTCACTGGTGCTTTTGCGCTCGCTGGCTTGGTGACCACGTTGACCCAGTGCGTTCCGAAGCAGCCCGCTGCACCGGCTCCGGCCAACTAGCCGATCAACGGCCACGGGTCTGATTCCGACATCGCATCGGAGTCAGGCCATCTCGCTGTTCCGGCGTACGAAAAATGCTCCCCGCGGGTGCTAGAGCACCTGCTTGACGCGGTTGGCCACGTAGCGCGAGCCAGCGTGGGAGGGGTGGTAGGCCATGTTGTAGTTCTCGGTGGTGGTGTCGATGAATCCAGCGACCCAACGGTTCTTGTCCGGTGCACAGGAGTGGTTGGCACGCGATTCGTTCTTGATGTCGATGAAGGTGGCGCCGATCTCGCGCGCCGCCCGCTTTTGGGCATCATGGGCGCCGAGTTCCATCGCTTGCAGGTGGCCAAGGGGAATGCCGCCGGGCATGTTGGGGATCACGTTGATCAGGCAGATGCGCTGCAGACCTGTGGGCTCGGAGATGGAGAGCAATCCGGGCATGATGATGCGGGCGTTGGGGGCAACGCGGCGGATCTTTCCGGCGGCTGTGCGGAGATTGCGCACATAGACGTTCTGGATGTCCCGGAAGTCGCCGGACGCTCCGTTGATGACATTCATGGGTGCGTAGTCGTTGAACCCGGTGGAGATTAAAACGGTGGTGGTGCCTCGGTTGAGGTCGCCTTTTGCAATGGCGCGGTCGATGCGGTGGAGCAGCGTGGTTGAGTTTCCGCCCGAGCACGACCAGTCCTCCACATGGCGCCTGGTAATCTTCGCGAGCTGGCGGGGCCAGTTGTTCGGCGCTTGCAGGCAGCCTTCCCTCGAGGGGTAATCCCAGGCGTACTCTTGGATCGAGGTTGCTGGGATGCCCCTAGTGAAGTTCTTGAACTGGTCGGGGTTGGCCACAAAGGAGTCGCCGAAGGCCACGATGTCTGCACCTAGAGCGGGCTGGCTGTGGGCAGGCGCTGCGATGGACGGGGCGGTGATTGCCGCAAAGGCGGCAACTGCGGCAAGAGCGTTGCGTAGTTTCATGGTTACTTCACTTCGTCTCGGCGGTAGAAGCGGCACACCTGTTACAACTGTGACAGGAGTGGCGTATGTTTTCTCTGCTTGGGAAGTCTAGCCTAAATATATTGCCATTTAGGCCCCGGAACACGCGTGTGCGCTCAGTTGGGGGTGACTGAGAAAAATCTGGGCAAGCGTGCATAGTTGGCGCTTCCCATGGTCTATAGTTTGACCAATATTTAAGAACTCACCGACGTGGGAGGACCCCATGGAAGATTTCATCAGCACGCTCGAAGGCTTGATCTGGTCGAATGCGCTCGTGTTCCTGTGCCTAGGTGCTGGCGTGTACTTCACAGCCGTGACGCTGTTCCTGCAGGTGCGTTGCCTGCCGGACATGATTAAACAAATTCGATCGGGGGAGGACTCCGAATCGGGAATTTCTTCGTTCCAGTCGCTGATGGTCTCCCTTGCCGGGCGCGTCGGTGTGGGAAACATTTCCGGTGTGGCCACAGCGATCGCATTTGGTGGCCCGGGCGCGGTGTTCTGGATGTGGCTCGTGGCCTTCCTGGGCTCGGCCACCTCCTTCGTCGAGTGCTGTCTGGCCCAGGTCTACAAGGAGAAGGACCGCGACACGGGGGAGTACCGCGGCGGCCCGGCCTATTACATCGAGAAGGCGTACTCCCACACCAAGGCCCGTCCGTTCGCGCTGGCCTACGCCATTCTTTTTGCTGTGATGATGATCCTGGCTACCTCGTACTTCTTGCCGGGGGTTCAGGCCAACGGTGTGGCCGCAGCCGTCGATAATGCGTGGAGCGTTCCCACGTGGGCGACCGCTTTGATAATGGTTGTGCTGCTCGGTGTCATCATCATCGGCGGTGTCAAGCGCATCGCCTGGTTCGCATCCATGGTGGTGCCGTTCATGGCGGTGCTGTACATCCTGGTCGCCGTGGTCATCTTGTTCGTCAACGCTTCCCAGATCCCTGAGGTCTTCAGCCTGATCTTCCGCTCCGCGTTTGACCGCGAGGCGCTGTTTTCCGGCATGCTCGGCGCAGCCATCCTGTGGGGTGTCAAGCGCGGTATTTATTCCAATGAGGCTGGCCAGGGCACCGGCCCGCAGTCGGCTGCGGCTGCTGAGGTCTCCCACCCGGCGAAGCAAGGCTTCGTGCAGTCGTTCGCCGTGTACGTCGATACGCTGCTGGTGTGCTCCGCGACCGCGTTCATCATCATCTCCACCGATATGTACCGCGTGTTCGAAGGTGATGAAGAAGGTCCCGTCCGTTACTCCGGCGCGGTCGCCGAGACGGTCGCAGTCGGCCCTGGCTACGTCCAGTCGGGTCTGGACTCGTTCGTCCCGGGCTTCGGCGCGAGCTTTGTGGCGCTGGCCATTCTCTTCTTCGCCTTCACCACGATTGTCGCTTACTACTACATGGCAGAGGTCAACTTCAGCTACCTCAACCGGTGGATTGAGAATGACACCGCTCGCAGCGTGGTCATCTGGTTCCTGCGCGCCCTCATCCTCGTGTCCGTGTGGGTTGGTGCGACCACGACCCCCGGCACGGCCTGGGCGCTCGGCGACATTGGTGTCGGTGTCACGGCGTGGCTGAACATCGTTGCCATACTTTTCCTGCAAGTCCCAGCACTGAAGTGCCTGTGGGATTACCGCCGCCAGAAAAAAGCGGGCCTGGACCCCCAGTTCGATCCGCAGGCAGTGGGCATCCGCAACGCGACGTTCTGGGAGGCGCGCAAAGAGCAAATGCTTATCGACGGCTCCTGGACAACCCCTTCCACCCACGAACCCAACAGCATTTTGGAACGGTATCCCCGGACCTAAACCCGCACGTGCGTGGCGGTGCGCGCGCCTAGAATGGGAGGTAGAACCCTTTTCACACAAGGAGGTATCCCAATGGCCACCGAGAACTTCCAGAAACTGATCGACACTCTGGAAAACACGCGGGCTGAGCGCGAGGAACTGTACAAATGGTTCCACCAGCACCCCGAGCTCTCCATGGAGGAGCACGAGACCGCCGCGCGCATTGAGGAAGAACTCAAGCGCTTAGGCCTCGAGGTGCAGACTTTCGCCGGCACCGGGAAAGTTGCGGTGATCGAGAATGGTGAAGGCCCGGTGGTCCTGTTCCGTTCCGATCACGACGCATTGCCGATCGCCGAAGAATCCGACGTCGATTACGCCGCACCGTACGAGCTAGGCAAGATGCACGCCTGCGGCCACGACATGCACACCACTGCCCAGCTCGGTGCGGTCGGTGCACTAGTGCGCAACAAGGACCTGTGGTCCGGCACGTTCATCGCGCTGTTCCAGCCCGGTGAGGAAGCCGGCGGAGGGGCGCGCCGCATGGTTGAAGACGGTCTCGTCGATAGGCTTCCGAAGCCGGACTACGTCTTCGGCCAGCACATCTTTGCCGAGGACCCGCCGTACGGCTTCATCTTCACCCCTGGGCGCATGACCACCGCCGCGTCGAATTGGAAGGTGCGCATCCACGGTAAGTCCGGGCACGCGTCACTTCCGCACCGTTCGATCGACCCGATCCCGACAGCCGCATCGATTGTGACCCGTCTGCAGGCGGCCGTCGCCCGCGAGGTCGACCCAATGGAGATCGCCATCATCTCTGTCGGCTCCATCAACGGCGGAACCACGTCGAACTCGATTACCGACATGGTGGAACTGGGCATCAACACCCGCGCCTCCACTGACGCGATCTCCGAGCAGATCCAGAACATCATGAAGCGTGTGGTCACCGCCGAGTGTGAAGCCGGCAACTGCCCGCGGCCGCCGGAGTTCGAATACCTCGACTCCGTCCCGGTGATCCACAACGACCCAGAGCTCACCGAGCGTGTCAAAGACACCTTCACCGAGTTCTTCGGCGAGGACTTGGTGCAGTACGGTCCCGGCTTCTCCGGCTCAGAGGATTTCCCGATCATCCCGAACGCATGGGATGTGCCGTACGTCTTCATCGGTTGGTCAGGTTTTGAAGAGGGGCAGGCTGGCCCGCCGAACCACTCCAGCGGGTTCGTGCCGCAGATCCAGCCGTCACTGGACCGCGGTTCGGTCTCCGTCCTGCTCGCTGCCGCGACAGTGATGGCGAAGGGCGACTAGGCTTGGACCCTTTACGGGGTTCTACGGGGACCTTTTGGGGTTTGATCCGACACCGGCGAAATTTGGCCCCGCGCCATGGACCTCTGCCTATGAACCGTGACGAGTGTGACCGCCCTCGGATTCCACTCGTTTCATAGGCAGAGGTTCATTGCTACCTCGCTACTTCTTCGGTGTCGACGCCCACAGCTGCCGGGAGTTCTTGATCGCGAAAGTGAACCCGAGCATGAAGATGATCGTGATGAACGGCACGAGCACGAAGCCGAAGCCGTAGGAACCGAACTGCTCCGGGAATATGCCCCACAGGGGAGTGCCCACCGCAAGTCCGATTGGGTAAGCCATGCCGAGAACACCCCAGATTTTGGCGAAATCCCTTTGGCCGAATGCCGCCTGCGCGATCAGTGGCGGCGCCACGGTGCCGTTGGAGGTTCCCAGGGACAGGATGACCACGAGGATCAGGTAAGGGATGAAGTACGTCACCCAGGCGGAGATGAACACGGCCACGCTTGCCACTCCAAGGGTGAGCCACATCGCTGGAAGCAGTCCCATCCTGTCGATCAACACACCGATCAGCGGCTTGAACACGATCAGTGACAGCGTCGCCGTAATGACCACCGCGGAGATCTTGCCGGGGGAGACGTAGATGTCCCACGGGGTGTTGGACAGGTAGTTCACGAAGTGCTGCGTCATCGCGTAGGTAATGCCGAAGAGTAGGTAGGAGGCGATGAGAACGTAGAACCACGGAACAGAGAACGCCTGCTTTTGGGTCAGGCCGGGCTCCACACCGGAGGAATCTGCAGCTTCGTCATTAGAGACGGACATCTCGCCATAACCGGGGATGTTGTTGTCAAGCGGACTGTTCCGGACAAGGAAAATGCCCGGAAGGATAGTGAAGATTGCGAAGAATGCGGCGAGGAAGAAGGCGGTTCCGCGCCACCCCATACCGTCAAGAATGTAGGGGAGAGCCACACCGAGGATTGCGCCGCCGACACCGGAGCCGGCCAGCACGACACCCATGACGGTCGCTTTGCTCTTGAAGAACCAGCGGTTGATTACCACGACGGGGACATACTGTGCGGACAGGCCCACACCTACGCCGATGATGATGCCGGCAGCGTAGAACATCCACAGCGCGTTCGAGAGCCCGAAGACCACCAGTCCGGCAGCCGCGATGATGCCGCCGCCAACTAAGAGTCCTTGGGCTTTCACCTTCTCGATGAGCTGGCCGGCCACCGGCATCGCCAACGCTGACGAGACACCCAGCAGTGTGTAGTAAATGAGGAAGGCGGAGCTGCTGAACTCCGGAAAAGCCGCGAGGATCGCAGGAGTGAGGAAGCTCATTGCGGTGAATGAGACTGCCATGGCGATGTTGACCAGCATGGCGCCGAGGGCGACACGCAAGTAGATTCCCGACATCTTCTCACTGGCGGCGATTTCCTCTTGGGTGAAACCGCCGGTTTCGGGGGCGGGTCCCGTGTTCGTGGCTGTGGACATAGGGCCTCCTTCGTCTCCTCCTCAGATTACCGGCAGGCGCGTGTAAAATGGCGCAGTTAACGTCCCCCGATAGAAAGTGAGGTACTGATCATGACCATCCGAAAGAGCGCCGCAATTGCAGTTGTCGCAGCCGCTGGTTTGTTCACTGCAACGGCGTGCACCACCAAGAACACCGACACTCCACCGGCCACCGAGCAGGCGGAGACCAGCGCCATGGACCATGACCATGGTGAACACGGCGACCACGGTGAGGAAAGCGGCGATGATCACGGCGGCCACGGAGGCCATGAGCACGCCGAAGACGGCGGCCCCGCCCCGGAAGGCATGACTGAGGCCGCTGATCCGACCTACCCGGTCGGCACCGATGTCATCCTCACTGCAGACCACATGCCGGGCATGGATGGCGCCAAGGCCACGATCGTCGGCGCTTTCGACGGCACGTACACCTACGCCATCTCCTACGACCCGACCGACGGTGGCGAACGTGTGACCAACCACAAGTGGGTTGTCCAGCAGGAGCTCGAGGATGCTGGCGAGGAGCGCCTGGCTGACGGCACGGAGAAGGTCGTCACCGCCGACCACATGAAGGGCATGAAGGGCGCGACGGCCACGATCGACAGCTCCACTGATGAGACGGTCTACATGGTCGATGTTGAGGCCGACGGTATGACTATGAAGAACCACAAGTGGGTCGTCGAGAGCGAAATCGAGCCCACCAACTAGCACAGTCATGAACCTCACTGCCAGCGCTGTGTCGGCGCTGAGGCCTGTGATCTGTGTTCTCATCGGGTCCCTGGGGATCCAGACATCGTCTGTCATCTGCTCGACGCTGTTCGGGCAGTTGGGGACCGTGGCAGTCTCGACGCTGCGTCTCGCCATCGCGGCCGTCTTCCTCTTCGTCATCTTCCGACCCCGGCTAACCAAGCTCACCCGCGAGCGGTGGATGAACGCTGTCATCTACGGCATCGCCATGGCAGCGATGAACCAGTTCCTTTTCGCTGCTATTGACCGCCTTCCACTCGGGGTGGCTGTGACCCTCGACTTCCTCGGTCCGTGCCTCGTGTCCTTCTTCGGGCTGAAGTACTGGCGCGGAAGGATGTGGGCTCTTGCCGCCTTTGCGGGAGTGGTGCTGATAGCGGGGCCGTCGTCGGGCTTGGATCCGCTCGGTATCGTGTTCGGTCTCCTTGCTGGAACCTTCTTCGCGGCCTATACGGTCTTCGCCGAGCGCGTCGGTAAAACCGAAGGCGGGTTAGGTGATCTGGCGGTCTCTGTTTCGGTCGCCGCTGTTCTCACTTTCCCGCTGGCAGCGCCGTCGCTTGGAAACGTCGATACGCGTGCATGGCTGATCCTCACTGTTGCCGCAGTTGTGGGAGTGGTCATCCCGTATATTGCGGATACAATGGCGGCGAAGTACTCCTCGGCACAGGTCGTCGGCACGCTGTTTGCGCTTGATCCTGTGCTCGGTTCTTTGCTTGGATGGCTTTTTGCAGGCGACCAGCTCACCGCGCGCATAATCATCGGCATTGCCGTGGTGACGGTTGCGGGTGCGGCGATCACCTGGCAGTCAGCTCCGGGAAAGGAGACGAAGCCAGAGCCTTTCTAATCGGTCTACAGCTCCACAAGACCGGCCGAGTACCTCTCCCGGAAACCATCGGGTGCGGCAACGCGCTGGCCTGGAAAACCGCCGGCCCGGAACACGCGATTGAGATAGCCGGAAAAAGGCTCGTTGATGAGTTCAGTCCGCGCGTCCTCGTTCACGAATGAGCCTTCAACGGTGGGATCGGGAAGTTCGAAACCGTAAGGCCCTCCTCCGGAGATGTTGGCTTTGTGCAGGCTATCCGGCGCCACGGACAGGAGGAATGGAGGAAGTTCACGCGGATCCCCGCCGTCGCGCCACATCTCAAGCTCTTCTGCGAAGTAAGAGCGCGCTTCGTCGCCGCCGAACCTAAGGAGCTCGATCTCTATAACGAGAGGATCAGCCTGTTCAGCATCGGGCCATTGGGGGTGGGCACCGACGAGATTGACGTCGCCAACAGTACGCATCCACGACTCCACGGCCAGAGGGAGCGTCCCAGCTGTTTCGTTGAGCCAATCGATCAACGAATCCACATCCTCGGAAGGACGCAGTAGCGGAGATTGTTCCACATGATCGGTGGCGTCGCGGAAGATGAATCCGTCAGCACTCAATCTGTCTACGAGCTTTTCGACGTTATGAAGTGCCCGCAACGCCATTTCATCGCACACCGCACGGACATCTTCCTCGTACTGTGGTTCACGTGCCTGCTGGCCCAACGCTCTCAACTCGGCCCACACGTTGCTTTCGTCGCCTTGTTGGTAACGCCGGAAGAAAGATGTCATGCTGCGTGGACTGCGTCGCTAGGGTCTTAGTTCTAGATCCGGGAGTTGTTGTTCTTACCGTTCAAAATGTCCGCCGCGGCGGAACACGGGGACGGCGGCCAAGCTCTCTGAGATCTAGCTTGCTAGTGGTGCCCCAGGTGAGACTCGAACTCACACTGGACGGGTTTTGAATCCGTTGCCTCTGCCAATTGGGCTACTGGGGCGTGCTGAATAAGAATAGCGCAGCACGTTTCCGGGACGAAATACGGGCTAGGCCAGCCAGAAAGCTGCGCCTTTAATCGGGGTCTTCGTCAATGTCGTTGATCGCGGAGACGAAGGCTTGAGCACCCTCGCGCTCGAGGAGTTCGAGAGCTTCCGGGAGACGGTCTTTGCGGAATCCGCGCAGACTGTTGGCTTTGTTAATCACTTCAGGGGTGATGTCATCAAGCCCTGGGTCTAAGAAGGAAAGGGGAATCTCGCCTACCTCGTAAACCGCCCGCTGGGGAGCGATTTTGTACACCACGTACATGACAAGGACAAGCAGAGCGGGGGAGCCAAAGGTAAGAGAAGTGCGCAGTAGTTTGTCATCTTGCAGGCCGGTGCCTATGAAGACGATGAAGTTTAACAACCCGATAAGGATGAACGCGCTGCACATGAATGTCGTGAACATCAAAAGCATCTGAATCCAGTGGACGATCTCGCTCCATTTCCCCTGCGGGAAGGCCGTCGTCTTCACCACCATGGCCGAAGAATCGGGTGCTAGTTCGATCGAAAGCGCCTTGTCAGATGCCGGTATGCCCGGATATGGCCATTCATTGCGGGTCTCCAAGCGGCGCTCCTTCCTCGATACACATATAGAACGCTCTCTGTGGAAGACTACTGGAGGATATAAGCAACAGGCCATGTTTTTGACCAGCATGTTTGCGTGAGCGGTATTCCGGAAACCGGCCAGTAGTATTCCGGGCGCGGGGAGGTGACTCGGTAGAGTGGTGCCTTGTGACTGCGAACAAGAAACGGCTTTTGCTTATCGACGGCCACTCAATGGCCTTCCGCGCCTTCTACGCTTTACCGGCCGAGAACTTTTCCACCTCAGGCGGACAAAACACGAATGCGGTGTACGGGTTTCTCTCCATGTTCGCGAACATCCTCACCGAGGAGCAGCCGACGCACGCGGCGGTCGCTTTCGATGTGGGGCGTAAGACCTTCCGTACTGAGAAGTTCCCGGAGTATAAAGCCCAACGTGAGGCTGCACCAGAAGAGTTCAAGGGGCAAGTGCCGATCATCCAGGATGTGTTGGGCAGCTTGGGCATCGTCACACTGACGAAGGATAACTACGAGGCCGACGACATCCTGGCTACCCTGACCACGCAGGCACAGGACGAGTATGACGTGGTGATCGTCACCGGCGACCGCGACTACATCCAGCTGGTCAACGACGATGTCACGGTTTTGTACCCGACCCGCGGCGTGTCCACCCTGATTCGCTTCACCCCGGAGGAGGTGGAGAACAAATACGGTCTCACACCGGCCCAGTACCCCGATTTCGCGGCGCTGCGCGGAGACCCCTCCGACAACCTGCCCAACATCCCGGGTGTGGGGGAGAAGACCGCTACGAAGTGGATCGTGGAAAACGGCAACTTGGATACACTGATCGCCAACGCCGACTCCATCAAGGGCAAGGCTGGAGACGCTTTCCGCGAGCGCATCGAGCAGGTCAAGCTGAACCGTGAGTTGACTCAAATGGTCACTGATCTGGAGTTGCCCGTTGGTCCAGACGATCTGGAACTCAAACCGGCCGACGTCAGTGCAGTGGCGAAGGATTTCGATGATCTCGAGTTCGGCGTCAACCTCCGCGAGCGCGTTTTGGCAGCTGTGCCGACGGACGGCAGTGCGCCGGAGCCGGAGACTATCCAGCTCAGCGAGGTCACGGTGGAAGACGGCCCGCTCGATAAGTGGCTATCTGCGCGCGAAGGTCAGGGTCTCGCTGCGTTCGTCACGGGTCATGGGGCACCGGCGGCGGGGGATGCTGTGGCGGTGGGAATCGTCGATAAGCAGCGGCGCGCGGTGAGCAAGCAGCTCGCGGAACTGAGCGCGGAGGAGGAGTCCGCGCTGAAGGCGTGGCTCGAGTCTGAGGCTCCGAAATACCTGCACAGTGCCAAGGAAACGTTCCACATGCTGCGCGGCCGCGGGATCACGCTACGCGGCATTGCGCACGACACGGCGATCGCTGCTTACCTGCTGCGTCCCGGTCAGCGCACCTACGATCTCGCCGACGTGTACCAGCGCCACCTGCAGCGGCAGCTCACCACGGGCAGCGACCAGCTGAGCCTGCTCGATGAGGACACATCGCTCGTCGACTCCGCCGCGGCGGTTCTCGAGCTCGCCGAGAAACTCACTGAGGATCTGCGCGAGATCAACTCCTATGAGTTGTACGCTGACCTCGAGCTGCCGCTAGTGAGCATCCTCGCCGAGATGGAGCACGCCGGCATCGCCGTCGACGTGGACATCCTGCGTGACCAGCAAAAAGAGTTCTCTGAGAAAGTTGCCGCGGCAGAAGAGCGCGCACGCACGCTTGTCGACGAGCCTAGCCTGAACCTCTCTTCCCCAAAGCAGCTCTCCGTTGTCCTCTTCGACAAACTGGATCTGCCGAAGACGAAGAAGACGAAGACTGGATACTCCACTGCGGCCAAGGAGATCGAGGCGCTGGCTGCGAAGAACCCGCACCCGTTCTTGGATGAGCTGCTGGCGCACCGTGAGTACCAGAAGATGAAGTCCACGCTCGAAGGCTTGATCAAGACAGTCGGGGACGACGGGCGCATTCACACGACGTTCAACCAGACAGTGACCTCGACCGGCCGGCTGAGCTCGACCGACCCGAACCTGCAGAACATTCCGGTGCGCACGGAAGCGGGACGGAAGATCCGCTCCGCGTTCGTCGTTGGTTCGGACTTCGAGTGCTTGCTCACCGCCGACTACTCGCAGATCGAGATGCGTGTCATGGCGCACCTGTCCGAAGACCCTGGATTGATCCAGGCATACAAGGAAGGCGAAGACCTGCACAACTTCGTCGGTTCCCGCGTGTTCGACGTGCCCATCGATGCGGTGACCCCCGAGTTGCGCCGTCGCGTCAAAGCCATGTCTTACGGCCTTGTGTACGGCCTTTCTGCCTTCGGTCTTTCCAATCAGCTGGGGATTCCCGCTGGTGAAGCCAAGACGATCATGGAGGCGTACTTCCAACGCTTCGGCGGAGTGAAGAACTATCTCGACGAGGTGGTCGAACAGGCGCGTCGCGACGGCTACACATCCACGGTGTTCGGCCGCCGCCGCTACCTTCCGGAGTTGACGTCCGATAACCGCGTGGCCCGTGAGAACGCTGAACGCGCCGCATTGAATGCGCCGATTCAGGGTTCCGCGGCAGACATCATCAAGGTCGCGATGATCCGGGTCGATGAAGCGCTCGCCGACTTCGAGTCGCGCGTGCTGCTCCAAGTGCACGACGAATTGGTCGTCGAGGTCGCCCCTGGGGAGCTCGAGCGTGTGCGCGAGATCGTCGAGGCCGAAATGGACCGCGCAATCACGCTGCGCGTGCCGCTGGAGGTCTCAGCAGGCACCGGCCCGAACTGGGACGAGGCGGCTCACTAGCTGCGGGTGCCTGCTTCACCCAGGTCCTCGGCGACGTCTTCATTGATCTCGTCGCCGAGTTCCTCTTCGAGAGCTTCCTTGAAGGCGTCGTTGTCCAGCATGGATTCTTCTGCGAGTTCGTCGAGGGTCATGTCGGTGTACTCGTTGTCCTCGCCGGCGTTGTCCTCGTCGGTTACCAGATCGACAGCGGCACTGCGCAGGTCTGCCTCCTTCTGCACTTCAGCGCGGTACTGGAAGAACCGGTAGGCCAGCACGGCAATGACGAACAAGCCAAGGTAGCCCAGCACTGGGTACACATTGGCAACCAATGGTTTGAAACCGACGAAGGACAGGATGAAACCGATAATGCACGACGCGGCGTAGACGAGGTAGAAACGCTCCGGGTTGTTGCGGGTGAGGCGCTTGGCCAAGGCGTAGAGCATGCCCAGGCAGGTGTTGAACACCATGATGAAGATGACCCATGTCATCACCTGCCCCAGGGCACCGTTGACAAGGAACATCACGGTCAGCAACGGCATGTCGTCGCCGTTGACTTCCTTTGCCTGCATGAACAGGGTGACCACCAGAAGGCCCAGCATCGCGGCGTAAATGAACCCAGCGATGAGGCCGCCGTAGCGCACAGCCTTGTTGTCAAAGTGGTCTCCGCCGATGACAATGGCCATCGACGCGGCGCACAGCGCATTCAAGCCAGTGTGGTTGAGCGCACCCAACCACCAGGCAGGAACCGCGTCCGCCTTGGCCACGTTCTCCTGCACCCATGCGCTCTGCTGCGCGACATCTAGAGGGGTGTTCATGAACGTCCAGATGGAAGCGATGAGCACGAAGACAATCAATAGGGGAGTAGCAAGACCAATGACTGCGGAAATCTTGTCCACGTCCAAGCGGCCCACAGCGAGCATCATTACCAGCATGACCACGCCGCCGACCCAGATCGGCCAATCGTAAGCCTGTTCAAGGTTGGAACCAGCGCCAGCGAACATGACGAAGCCGATGCAGAACATTGCGGCGATCGCCGCCCAGTCCATCACCTTGGATGACCAGGAACCGGAGATCTCATTGAACACACGGGTGTGCTCGCCAGCGAGGTAGAACGAGCCGAAGGTCAGCAGCGCAAGCGCAGCCAAGGCCATGACGACGCCGGCAAGACCGATACCCCACAATCCCTTATCGCCGTAGGCAACGAAGTACTGAAAAGCTTCCATGCCGGAGGCGAAACCCGCCCCGACGACAATTCCGATGAAGGCGAATGCGACGCCGAATGACCGTTTGAACATTCCTACAGCGTAGACCGGCCACCAGAAAAGGTGGTGACGAAGATCGCCGTACCGGGGAACAACCTGCCCCGTTCGGGGGACCACTGGCCCCACTTTTCGGTGAGGTGGGTGGGCCATTCGGGCTCGAGGACGTCGATAAGCGAAAAGCCTGCCGCGCGCAGTGCGCGCACCCAATCGCCGAACGTGCGGTGATACTCCGCGTAAGTGAGGGCGCCATTGTCGTCGTACTCCTCGTAGGCGCGGGCGAAGTAAGGGATCTCGGCGGTCATGGACTGCGGGTCGTCCGGGAAGACCCAGCGCATCGGGTGCGTGACGGAGAAGACGAACCGGCCTCCGGGGAGGATGACTCGCGCGACCTCAGACAGAGCCGCATCGAGGTCGGCGACGAAAGGGAGCGCGCCGAAAGCAGAGAAGACGATGTCGAAAGAATCGTCCAGGTAGGGAAGAGCTAGAACATCCGCTTGGTCAAGTGGGAGGGTTTGCTTGGCGTGTCGGAGCATATGGGAAGACAGGTCGCAACCGGTAGCGAGGGTGGACGCGCCCTGAAGCTCCTGCGTGCACGGAGCGGACCCGCATCCAACCTCCAAAACGCGGCAAAACGCGAGGTCCTCCGGCGTTCCGAGCAACCGCGCGTCCGCTTCATGGAGCATCTCCGGGCACCAATAGAATCCACTCAGATAGGCGGCATGGTCAACGTGGTAACGCTGCGCATCACAATCCCAAAAGGACCTGTTGGCGCGGGAAACTTCAGACGTGGACGCGGGCACAAGAAGAAGCCTTTCAAAGTTTGCTTAAGCTGGGCAAATGGACTAATGTCGCTAGAGCGTATCGACGCTACAAGTGGGGGTAAGGCTGTTATAGGAGAGCCTGCCTGTGCGTGCAGTGAGATCGAAATCCCAGCTCAGAGCTTGATTTTCTGGTGCTTGTTTTTGCGAAAGATGCGCTCAATGTCCAATCACTACCTCCTATCCACATTTCGGAGCAACTAACACATATGCCCACTTCTACTACGCCGCAGGTTGCCATCAACGACATTGGCAGCTCTGAGGATTTTCTCGCCGCAGTTGACGCCACCATCAAATACTTCAACGATGGTGACATTGTCACCGGCACCGTGGTCAAGGTCGACCACGACGAAGTTCTCCTTGACATCGGTTACAAGACCGAAGGTGTCATTCTGACCCGTGAGCTCTCCATCAAGCACGACGTCGACCCGGACGAGGTCGTTCAGATCGGCGATGAGGTCGACGCTCTGGTCCTGACCAAGGAGGACAAGGAAGGCCGTCTTCTCCTGTCCAAGAAGCGTGCACAGTACGAGCGCGCATGGGGCACCATCGAGGAGCTGCAGAAGAACGACCAGCCTGTCACCGGTACCGTCATCGAGGTGGTCAAGGGTGGCCTGATCCTCGACATCGGTCTGCGCGGCTTCCTGCCCGCATCCCTTGTTGAAATGCGCCGCGTCCGCGACCTGGACCCCTACATCGGCCAGGAGCTCGAAGCGAAGATCATCGAGCTGGACAAGCACCGCAACAACGTCGTCCTGTCCCGCCGCGCTTACCTGGAGGAGACCCAGTCCGCGGTCCGCTCCGACTTCCTCCACCAGCTGGAGAAGGGCCAGGTCCGCAAGGGTGTCGTGTCCTCCATCGTCAACTTCGGCGCCTTCGTCGACCTCGGTGGCGTTGACGGCCTGGTCCACGTGTCCGAGCTGTCCTGGAAGCACATCGACCACCCGTCCGAGGTTGTCACCGTCGGCGACGAGGTCACTGTCGAGGTGCTCGACGTCGATCTCGACCGCGAGCGCGTTTCCCTGTCGCTGAAGGCAACCCAGGAAGACCCGTGGCGCGTCTTCGCCCGCACCCACGCTGTGGGCCAGATCGTCCCGGGCAAGGTGACCAAGCTCGTCCCGTTCGGTGCGTTTGTGCGCGTTGAGGAGGGCATCGAGGGGCTCGTCCACATCTCCGAGCTGGCTCAGCGCCACGTCGAGGTGCCGGACCAGGTCGTCGAGGTGGGGCAGGAGGTCATGGTCAAGGTCATCGACATCGACCTGGAACGCCGCCGCATCTCCCTGTCTCTCAAGCAGGCAGACGAGGACTACATCGAGGAGTTCGACCCGTCCCGCTACGGCATGGCTGACTCCTACGACGAGCAGGGCAACTACATCTTCCCTGAGGGCTTCGACCCGGAGACCAACGAGTGGATGGAAGGCTACGACGAGCAGCGTCAGGAGTGGGAGGCTCGCTACGCCGAGGCTGCCCGCCTGCACGAGGCTCACACTGCTCAGATCGAGCGCAACCGCGCCGCTGCAGCCGAGGCCGAGGAATCCGGCGAGACAGCAGCACCGTCCAACTACAGCTCCACCGGCGATGCTGCAGCTCCGGCGGCTCCGTCCGCAGGTGAAGAAGCTCAGGGCGGCTCCCTCGCGTCCGACGAGCAGCTTGCTGCTCTGCGCGAGAAGCTGGCTGGCAACTAGTCCGGTTTAGCCCCGAAGGCCCGTAACCCATAAAGGGTGCGGGCCTTTTGCATGGGAGCCTATTAGTCGCCGTCCGAAGCAGCGTGCAAGATCTGGATGACATGGACCCGCTTGGGATTCCATGAAAACCCAGGTCGCGGTGAGTTGATACGGCAATGATGCAATCGAGATCTGGGCGGATGCCCCCGCAGCACCCGCCGTCCCCGCTAGGCTTGCATCCATGCAGAAGATCGGACTGACAGGCGGCATCGGCAGCGGGAAATCGACGGTAGCGGCAATGCTCGCCGAAACCGGGATCCGGGTTGTCGATGCCGACAAGATCGCGCGCGAGATCATGGAGCCAGGTTCGCCGGTGCTTGACCGCGTCGCAGCCGAATTCGGCGCGGACCTGATCGGCGCGGACGGGGTACTAGACCGGGCTGAGCTTGCCCGCCGAGCCTTCAAAGATAAAGAGTCGACGCAACGCTTGAACGCCATTACCCACCCCGCGATCCGCGCGGAGTCCAACCGCCAGTTCGAACAGGCAGCAGCCAACGGCGAAGAGTCCGCCGTCTACGACATGCCGTTGCTTGTGGAGCTGGGTTTGGACAAGGACATGGACATCACCGTGGTGGTTGATGTCGACGCGGAAGAGCGCGTTCGCCGGCTGGTTTCTTCTCGCGGCCTGGACGAGGACGATGCACGCGCGCGCATTGCTCAGCAGATTGACGATGAAACTCGGCGGGATGCCGCAGACATAGTCATCGACAACAACGGCGACCTATCCGACTTATCCGCCCAGGTCCGGGAGCTCATCGCGCAATTGATCCCCAACGCGCAGTAACGCCGGTCACACAAGCCTTATCCCACTGGACCGGCAAAGTTTAGTCGGTGTCCACCAACTATTAACCTGTCCCGATTAACTTGTTCCGTCATGGGTACATGGGATGTCGGGCCGTTCGATAACGACCCTGCAGCGGAGGCCGTCGCCGCTTTGGCGGACGGCTCCTTCCGCATGGACCAGTTCCGCTTCGAATGCGGTCGAGGCCCGCTGGGCACCGATGAGGCAGAATCCGTCATCGCTTTGGCCGCCGTCATCAACGGCCATGTGCCGGAAGGGCACGCAGCCGCATTAGATTTCCCGTTCACGCTCGATGACCGGCGCTGGATCCGGCGCAGAGCAGAACAGGCCGTACGGCCCGGAACATCCGAGCTGTACGACCTGTGGGAAAATGCCGGCGAGCTAGAGAACTGGCTCGCCGAGGCGCGGAAGTACGTGGCCTAAGCCGCCAGACGGCTAGCTAGCCCTAAACAAGGGCTCGGCAGAAGTCCCAGAAGAGCTTGCCTGCCTTCTTCAAGTTGGCGCGGAATTCCTCCGGCTGCTCTGCAGTGTCAACGTTCCAGGAAATGCAGAACTCGCCGTCTTCGGTCAGCGGGGTGTAGGAGATACCGAAGCCTTCCGGAAGGGACGGAGCGAAGCAGTAACGCACGATCTGGTCTGCACCTCCGATGGAGGTGGTGGACAGGAAGTCGCGGCGCGCCGCTGTGACGGCCTCGTCGTTGAAGAACGGGTCGGTGTCGTCAATGGTGGCCAGCATCTGGAAGTGGCGGTCGAAACCGTTGCCGGACTTGCAGCGCTTGACCCAACCACGGTGGGCATTGATGGCCTCGACGAGGTCGTCCTGGGTGGCATTGCCGTCGACAAGCTTCTCAGCGAAGCTGACTGCCTCCGGGGTTGCGGCGCGCAGGCACTCGGTGCGGCCGGCGCGGAACTCGCGCATATCCACAGCCTCGTATACGGCACGCACGCGGCCGTAGGTCAGCTGCTGTGCAATGTGCATGGTCAGCTGTGCAGAGGCATCGCGGGAGAGTTTGAACGGCAGGTCAGCCGGCTGCTCGTGCGGGACGGTGAGGATCTCCACGTCCATCTTGGCAACGCGGTCAGCGTACTCCTCGAGCTGGTCTTTGAGTTTGCCCACCGTCGATTCGTCAAAGGTCCAAGAGACTTCTTCCGGGGTAATCGAGGTCAGCTCTGCAGAGGCTTCCCCCGGCAGCTCGACAGCCTGCATGCGGGTGATAGCAGTGACCAGGGTCGCACCGTCCTGGCACGAGTGCTCGACGTGGACGGCAATCCATTCATCATGAAGCGACAGCTGGTAGCTCATCGGCTTGTAGGTCCACGCGCCACGCGGGGAGAAAGTGGCCTCACGGATGCGGTCGGTGTCGCTGACGCCTGCGGTGTCCAGCAAGTCGATGGTGAACAGCATGTCGCGGAGGCGGTCGTAGACAGCCGCGTTGTCGCCCTGGTCGAGCAGTGCCGGCAGCAACTCGCCCAGCACAGCGGAGCCCAGCAGGGATGGCGCGTTGAAGTCCAGCTCGGCGGCGTCATTGCCGGCCTCGCAGACCTGCTCAAGAGCACCCGTCAGGGCTTCAGCCGACGCGGGCTTGCCCTCCGCGTCCGAGATCTGCACAGCGAAGAGGCGGCCGTTGTAGAACACACCGATCTCGCGGTTAGCCGCATCCAACTCCGTAGCCTTGATCACGTCTTCGTTCGGCTCCGGGTGGCGGATTGCGCCCGCGTATGGGAACCACTGGTTCATGGTGATGCGGTTTCCGCGACCATCGACATCCTCCTCGGTGGTGCCGGCGGCAGCTTGCAGGTGAACCTTGGCGGCACGCTGGATGAATTCCACTGCGCGCTCGATGCCGACCGGTGAAAGGTCATTGGCTGGCAGGGCGATCTGGAAACCGACGTTCGTACTCAGCGGCAGCGGATCGCGGACGGTGAGGTAGCCGGAGTACCACTCGCTGTGCAACCAGTTCGTTCCCTCTTCCTCGCGCTGAGCAGCACGCTCGCGCAGCTTCTCATCGAGCTGCGGGCCGGCGCCTGTGCGGAAGTTCTCCACGATCTCGTTGGCGCGGTCGAGCTGGCCGTCCTTCAAGACAGCGGACAAGGCGTGCTTATACGCGTCGAGTGAATCATCCAGCGGCGGGACCGGAAGCGGCTTCAGGTCGGTGGTTGCGGGGTGCGGTGCGATGTTGGCGGTGTTCTCAGCCACGACAGTGGGCCTCCTCAACGGTAGACGGCGTATACACACCCCACTGTAGTGCGAAAACCGCTGCCGGGTGGGGCAGCGGTTGATCGCTTATCGACGGTCTCACCAGGCCGTCAACCTGGACCCTTCTACAACGCCGGAATGTTGGCCAGAAGTTGTTGGGTGTACTCGTGTTGGGGGTTTTCCAGGACATCATCCACATCGCCGTAATCGACGATCACGCCCTTGTTGAGCACCGCCACCTTGGTAGCGATGTGCCGCGCCAAGGCGATGTTGTGCGTAACAAACAGCATGGCCAGACCACGCTCGTAGCGCAGCTCGGCGAGCAGCTGGAGAATGTTGGCCTGGACCGAGACATCCAGAGCCGAGGTGATTTCGTCACACACCAGCATCGACGGAGCGTTGACCAATGCGCGGCCAATCGCAGCGCGCTGGCGCTCACCGCCGGAGAGATCACCCGGGCGGCGGTCGTAGAAACTCCGGTCGAGCTGGACAGCTTCGAGGGCATTCTCGACGCGCTCACGCTGCTCCTTCTTCGACAGCTCACCGGCTTGGACGAGCGGCACACTCATTGATTCACCAATGGTGCGGCGCGGGTTCAACGAGGAAAACGGTGACTGGAAGATGTACTGAATGTCCTTGCGTTCCTCGAGCGTACGGGAACGGCTGGAGTGATCGAGCTCCGTGCCGCGCAGCAGGACATCACCGGTGTACCCCGGGTTCAGGCCTGCCACCGAGCGCGCCAGAGTCGTTTTGCCCGAGCCGGACTCGCCCAGCAGCAAAATACCCTCCGCTTGCTCGATGTCGAGGTTGATGCCGTGCAGAACCTTGTTGTCTCCATACGCCATCTCCAGGTTCTTGACCTGCAGCAGGGGAGCAGGCCCCTTGTTGGCGGCGGTGCGCTCCTCGAGGAATTCCGGAGTCCACGTCTCAGGCCAGCGGGAATAGTTGGCGATGTCCTTGGTGCCCTCAAGGTCCGGAATCGCCGCGAGCAGCTTCTTGGTGTAAGCGTGCTGCGGGTTGTACAGGACGGTGTTGTAGGGACCTTCCTCCACAATGTCGCCGCGCAGCATGACCACAACGCGGTCGGCCAATTCAGCAACGACGGCGAGGTCGTGGGTGATGTAGAGCGACGCGACATCGTTCTTCACGGTCATGGTGCGGATCGTCTTCAGCACGTGGTTCTGTGTGGTCACGTCCAGACCAGTCGTGGGCTCGTCGCAGATCAGGACATCGGGGTACATGGCGAACGCCATGGCGATACCCACGCGTTGCTGCTGGCCGCCGGAGAGCTGGTGCGGCCAGCGCGCTAGGTACTCGTCGGTGTCCGGCAGGTCGACGTCGCGCATGACTTCGCGGACGCGGTCTGCACGCTCCTTCTCGCTCTCGCCGAACCCGTGAAGGTCCAGCACCTCACGAATCTGGTCACCCACGCGCATCGCGGGATTCAAGCTCAGCGCCGGATCCTGAGGAACGTATGCCACGCGGGAACCGCGCAGGTCGCGCAGCTCGTCCTCGCCCAAATCCAGCACGTTGATGGTCTGGCCGTCGCGGGTATACAGCGTCACCGTTCCATCGGTATTGATCAGGCCGGTGCGGAAGTGACCCAAGGCGGCCAGGCCCGCAGTGGTCTTACCGGAGCCGGATTCGCCCACCAGGCCAACGATTTCACCGCGGTAGATGTCAAGGTCCACGCCGTGCAGGATCTCGTTGCCGGAATAGGTGGCTAACCGTAGGTTTTGGATGCTAAGCACCAAAGTCTCGTCGGAACGGGTCGGGGGAACGTAGTCCCCCTCCATGCCGCTGGCTGCCCAGATAGAGCCAGTGGTGGTCTCGTTTGCCGTCGGGTTCTGTTCCGGGGTGGTGTCGCCAGAGTTGATAGCGGTAGACATTTACTTCTCCTCCTCAGTCACAGCGGTGGAACCAGTCGCGGATACGGTGTCGGTGGGGGTGGTGGTCGCGGCGTCTTCGTTGTGAATCGGTTCGACCTTGTTCTGGCGCTCCGCTTCCACCTCGGAGCCCCGTTTGAGCGGCATGGCGGTGGTTGCGGTGGCGCGGGCTGTGGCGTCGGCAAGCATGTTGGTGCCGATGGTCAAGACAGCAATGGCGATGACCGGCAGCACGACGCCCCAGGGCTGGATGGACAGGGCGATACGGTTCTCGTTGATCATGAGGCCCCAGTCAGCCGCGGGCGGCTGAATACCCAAGCCCAAGAAGGACAGGGAAGCGATGGAGCCGATTGAGTAAGTCAGGCGCAGTCCGGCTTCGACGGAGAGCGGGCCAGCGATGTTCGGCAGGATCTCCTGAACGAGGATCTTCCAGTGCGGGACCGAGTACATCTGGGCGGCACGGATGTAATCCTCGTTGGTCACCGACAAGGTAGATGCACGTGCCACACGGGCAACGCGCGTTGCATGGGTCAGGCCGATGACCAAGACCAGGACCGTCGCCGAGGGGCCGAAAATCACGATGGCCAGCATGGCGAAGATGAGCTGCGGGAAGGCGAGGAAGACATCGTTGATGCGCATCAGGATGGCGTCCGTCGCGCCGCCGAAGTAGCCGGCGATCATGCCGATGATCGTGCCCACAACCATTCCCAGCAACGTCGCCAGGAATGCGGTGATGAGCAGGATCAGGCCACCGGCGATGAAACGCGACAGCACGGAACGGCCCAGGTTATCGGTGCCGAATGTGCCGTCGGAAGTGAAAGGCAGGCCCAGGAATTCGGTGGTGCTGTAACCGGTGATCTGCTCGGCGAAGAAGTAGCCGATGACCGTGACCACGAGAACCAGGCCGGTGAGGATGGTACCCACTTTGCCCTCGGGCTGCGCCCAAATGCGCTTGAACAGCGGGGCGGGTTTGGACAGCGAGGTCTTCAGCTCTGACGACGAGTCCGCGGCGTTCTCAGCAGGAGTCTGCGCCGGGGTGGGGGAGTTGGGAGTCAGCGATGGTTGAGACATTAGTTGCTCCTCAGCTTCGGGTTGGCCATGATGCTCACGACATCGGCGAGCAGGTTCACGATGACGTAGACGGCGGCGATGAGCAGCGTCACTGCCTGCACCACCTGGACGTCGCGGTAGTTCACGGCGTCGATCATGGCGACACCGAGACCGGGGTAACGGAACAGGTACTCGACCACGACAATGCCGCCGGCGAGCCATGCCAGCTGGATCGCTACAACCTGCGCGATCGGGCCGACAGCGTGGGGCAGCGCGTGGCGGAAGATCACACGGCGTTCCGGCACGCCCTTGAGACGGGCCATCTCCACGTAGCCGGAATCAAGTGTTTCAATCATGGTCGTGCGGGTCATGCGCGCGATGTAGGGCGCCACGACGAGCGCCAGCGTCAACGTGGGCAGCACCAGCTGCGAGGGGTATGCCCACACCGGGGTGCCCGGGGGCGACATAGTCACTGCCGGCAGCACCTGGAAGACGGAAGTGGCAAAAACCGTGATGAGCAAGATACCGATGACGAACTCCGGCATCGCTGCGAGGATCAGGGTGACCCAGGTGATGGCGGAGTCGCGCTTGTACCCGCGCCACCAGGCCGCGTACACACCAATAAGGATGCCGAGCGGAATTGCGATCAGCGCCGAAAGTGCCATCAAAATCAAGGAGTTGACCAGGGGTTCACCCAGCAGCTGGGAGACCGGGCCTCCCGTGGTGGTGGAGGTGCCAAAGTCACCAGTGAGGACACCGCCGAGCCACAGGAAGTAGCGCTCAACGGGGTTCTTGTCCAAGTTCATCTCCGCCTGCAAGGCAGCGATACGCTCCGGGGTGGCTTGCTGGCCCAAGATGGCTCGGGCTGGGTCACCGGGGAGCAGCAGTGTGGCGCCGAAAATGATGATGGACACTGCCAGAAGAATGAAGATGCTCAGTGCGAGCCTGCGCAGAATCAGTTTTCCCATGATTTATGCCTCCGCAATCCACATGTCGTAGAACATCGCCTGGGACAGAGCCACACCACTCGGGTGCGGCCGCGCTCCGACCACGTAGTTGTGGTAGGCGTCAATGTTGTTCGGGAAGCCCCAGATGATGTAGCCGCCGCGGTCGTAGAATTCCTTTTGGAGTTCTTTGATCTTCTCGCCGCGCTCCCGGTCGTCCTCAATGGCGCGTGCAGCCACTACCCGGGCGGTGAAGTCATCGTCAGCCCAGTGCGTCTCGTTGAACGGGGCATCTGCAGTAGCGCATCTGTTGACCTGTTCGAGGAAGTCACGCGTGTAGTAGAAGGTCTGGGAGAACGGGTACTCCAGGTAATTGCCCTCCGCCCAGAAGGTGGTGGAATCCACCTGGTTGATCTTCACGTTGATGCCAGCCTCGCGGACCTGCTCGGCGTAAACCTGAGCGGCGCGGATAGCGCCCGACGCGATCTCGGAGGTGTTCAGCTCAACTTCGATGCCGTCGGGGTAGCCAGCGTCGGCAAGCAACTTCTTCGCTTCGTCGATGTTCTGCTCGCGCTGCGGGAACTCGTGCGGGTAGGAAGGGTCATAAAGCGCGAACATGTCGTTGCCGAGCTGCCCTTCCCCGGAGAAGACTTGGTCGACCATGCCCGGGCGGTTCGCGGCAAGGCGCATCGCTTGGCGGACGCGCTCGTCGTCGAACGGTTCCGCGTCAACACGCATGGTGAACGGCAGCCACATGCCTGTTTCGGAAGAGACGACGTTCAGGCGGGGATCGGCCTCGATGACTCGCGCGAGGGCATGGTTGAGCGCGCCGATGCCGTCGACCTGCGAGGACAACAGCGCGTTGAGCATTGCGTCCTCCTGGTAGAAGTCGATGATCTCGATGCCATCAAGGTGTGCGGGGCCTTCCCAGTAGTGCTCGTTGCGCTCCAGTGTGGTGGAACGCCCGGCGGTGAAGTTCTTCAGTTTGAACGGGCCGGCGCCGATCGGGTTCTCGGGATCGTAATCCTCCGGGACGATGCCCATCTGGTACTCGGCAAGAGTTCCGTAGAGCTCAGCGTCCGGTTCGGAGAGCTTGATCACCACAGTGCGGTCGTCGGTCTTTTCCATCGACTCGAAGTGGGCAATGGAGCCGGCACCGTTTTTGGGGTCATCCGGGTCGGCGACGCGCTCGTAGGTGGCGATGACATCCTCGGGGCGAACGGGGCGGCCGTCGGAGAATTTCAGTTCCTCTCGCAGCGTGAGGGTCCACTCAGTGGCGTCATCGTTCGGTTCGAGGGACTCAGCGAGGCGGTATTCCAGCTCGTAGTCGTAGCCGCGGCGCAACACCGGCTCGTAAAGGTTGATCACGCGTGCTGCATCGCTGGCGCTAGAGGGAATGTGGGCGTCGATCGTGTCTGCGGTGGAACCGCCTACTAGGCCAACGCGCAACACTCCGCCCTTGCGCGGCGGACCGGAAGTGTCAATCTGTTCTGCCGGGGCCTGGGAGCTGCACGACGCTAACGCGAGCGAAGCACCTCCAACGGCCGTCGCGCCGAACAATTGCCGGCGAGTGAGTTGAGGCATGTCTATCCGTTCTCCTTCGTGATCGTGGCCGTGGTGGGCGCACTCGAAAGGGGCGCGTCCGGTTCTTTGATCCACGTGTTCAAGTAGGTCGTCACCGCGTCGATGGCGGCTTCCGGTGTCAAAACCCCCGCGAGAATGCGCACGCCCAGACCGTCCATCATCGCGGTGACCGCGTTAACCATGTCGTCCGGGTTCGCTGTGTCGAACCGGCCGGCGGCCTGGCCCTCCACGACGATGGTGCGCAGCTGCTGCTGCCAGTGGTTGTAGGCGACAGCTGTGGCTTCCTTCACGTCCGGGAAAGATGGAGAGGATGCCCAGAACTGTGCCCACGTGGTCCACTCCCGTTTCGACTCCGGCGATCCGTCGAGCTGGATCTCCGCGAAACGCAGCAGACGCTGGGCCGGGTCAGCGATGTCCGCGACGAACGAGCGCCTTTTCGCCGCCTGCTGGGAGCACAGTTCCAGGGTGGCCAGGAAAATCTCGTTCTTGGACTTGAAGTAGTAGTGGACGGCCGGGGTGGACATCCCGGCGGCACGGGCGATCTCGGCGATGGTCACGGTCGCGTAGCCACGTTCCGTGAACAGCGGCCAAGCCACATCCACGATCGCGCGTTTGCGTTGGGCGCGTTCTTCGCCGCTGATCCGCGGGTTGGGGGCACCGGTGTGCGCATCCGGTGCTGGCCTCAGACTCTCTACGCTCACGCCAGTCAGATCTGCCAAGCGCTCCAGTTCGGTCTGGTTGAAACGGCGCACACCGGACAGGGACTTGGACAGCTTGCTGGCGTCGATGCCCAAATGGGCCGCCACATCTTGGTGCCGCAAACCGGCTGCTTGGATGGCGGCGCGCGCGGCAGGGTGAGGTGACGTTGAGACCATGTTTTTTACATTAGGACTCCCTGTCAACCGTTCGCAAGAAATTGGACGCGATTCAGGTCACAATCGCAACTTCTCCTAACGTTTGAACTTTTCAACTTAACGCCGTTTAGTCGCCGCCCGTCGACGGGAGCAGCGGCATCCCCTTGTTCTCCCCGAACCGTTTGGCAAAGAACATGAGCACGAACATCATGAAGCTGTTAATGAACACCAGTGTGATGAAGACCAACGGATCCTCGAAGGACATGCCGATGAGCACACCAGCGGCCGTGTTGCGTTGCGCAGTGCCTAGTGCGCCGAGTTGGGACCGCTCACCAAGGTCATCGCCGGTGCCGTAACCGACGTAAAACGCGACGGTCAGGGCGAGCAGACCCACAATAACGGCGAACCAGAGTTGCGGATCGGAGAAGTAGGAACCGAAAGCGACGATAGACAGCACAAGGAAAACGAGCATGATCATGTTGGCTGCTTTGCTGATCCACGGCCGGATCTTCTCGGTCACCCCCGGCGCGAAGTAGAACAGGGCCATGCCGGCCAGCAAAGGCAGCAGCATCTGAACGATGAGCGGTTTGGCCAAGTCCCACGCGGACACCTCCACACCGCCGAGGAGAACGGGTAAGAGGAACGGCACGACGACCACAGTGGCAAGCATGAGTAAGAGCTGAACCGTCGCGCCCATCGCCACCGAGTTCTTGCTCATGGTGGTCAGCGCCATGATCAGCGGGGCACCAGCGACAGTGGCGTGGATGAGCATGCCGGTGGCGTAGGGGGCGTCGATAAGCGCCAGCGTGATGAACAGCAGCATGATCCCGGGCACGACAAGGAAGTTGACCAGCAGCAAACGCAGGTGGAAGCGCCAGTGGGAGAGGCTGGCGCGGAAGTCGTCGACGGCGAGTGACAGCCCCGTGGAGAACATCATCGCAAGGACGAAAATGGTGGATGCGGGCGCCATGATTGTCTGCAGCGTCTCGAACATAGTTCTCACGCTACCTTCCACCAGAGATAGACTTGTCTGCATGGCTTTCGCTGCTGAACATCCTGTCCTGTCCCACTCCGAGTTCCGTCCTGTGGGAGAAGTGGAACGCTCTGAGAAGCTCTTCAAGGTCGAATCTGAATTCGAGCCGTCCGGCGACCAGCCGACCGCGATCGCGGAGCTGGACCGCAGGCTGCGGGCGGGGGACCCGGACGTGGTGCTCATGGGTGCGACCGGTACCGGTAAGTCGGCGACCGCGGCGTGGCTTATCGAGCAGCAGCAACGGCCCACGCTGGTGATGGCGCCGAACAAGACGCTCGCCGCGCAGCTGGCCACGGAGCTGCGAGCATTGCTGCCGAACAACGCGGTCGAGTACTTCGTGTCCTACTACGACTATTACCAACCGGAGGCGTACATCGCGCAGACGGACACCTACATTGAGAAGGATTCGTCCATTAACGACGATGTCGAGCGTCTGCGCCACTCCGCGACGTCGGCTCTGTTGAGCCGCCGCGACGTGGTCGTGGTGTCCTCGGTGTCCTGCATCTACGGCTTGGGTACGCCGCAGTCTTACCTGGACCGCTCTCTTCTGCTCCGGGTCGGTGAAGAAGTGGAACGCGACCGCTTCTTGCGTTTGCTTGTCGACGTTCAATACGAACGCAACGACGTGGACTTCAAGCGCGGAACGTTCCGCGTGAAGGGCGACACGGTGGACATCATCCCCGCCTATGAGGAAGTAGCGGTGCGCGTTGAGTTCTTCGGCGACGAGGTTGACTCCCTCTACTACATCCACCCGCTCACCGGAGACGTTCTGCAGCAGCGCGATGAGCTGCGCATCTTCCCGGCAACGCACTACGTGGCCACTGAGGACCGAATGGAGAAAGCGATTGAAGCGATCAAGCTCGAACTCGCGGACCGACTGGAAGAGCTGGAAAACCGCGGAAAACTGCTTGAAGCGCAGCGTCTACGGATGCGCACCGAGTACGACCTGGAGATGATTCAGCAGGTCGGGTTCTGCTCCGGCATCGAGAACTATTCGCGGCATATCGACGGCCGTGGCCCGGGATCCGCACCGGCCACCCTCATCGACTACTTCCCAGAGGATTTCCTCACCATTATCGACGAGTCCCACGTCACTGTGCCCCAGATCGGCGGCATGTACGAAGGCGACATGTCGCGCAAGCGCAACCTCGTCGAGTTCGGCTTCCGCCTCCCGTCTGCAGTGGACAACCGTCCGTTGACCTTCGATGAGTTCGAAGACCGCGTTGGCCAGACCGTCTACATGTCCGCGACCCCGGGTGATTACGAGCTGGAAGCCGCCGGCGGGGAGTTTGTCGAACAGGTGATTCGCCCCACCGGCCTGGTCGATCCGAAGGTGACGGTCAAGCCCACCAAGGGCCAGATCGACGACCTGATCCACGAGATCCGTCAACGCACGGAGAAGGACGAGCGAGTCCTAGTCACCACCTTGACCAAACGCATGGCCGAGGACCTCACCGATTACCTGCTAGATAACGGCATCCAGGTCCGCTACTTGCACTCGGACATCGACACCTTGCAGCGCGTCGAGTTGCTGCGCCAGCTGCGTCTCGGTGAATTCGACGTGCTCGTGGGCATCAACCTGCTCCGCGAGGGACTCGACCTGCCGGAGGTGTCACTGGTGGCCATTCTCGACGCCGACAAGGAAGGCTTCCTGCGTTCGACCAAGTCGCTCATTCAGACCATTGGCCGTGCGGCCCGTAACGTCTCCGGCGAGGTCATCATGTACGCCGACAACGTCACCGAATCGATGCAAGAAGCGATCGACGAGACTGAACGCCGCCGCGCAAAGCAGATTGCCTACAACGAAGAGCACGGCATTGACCCTCAGCCGCTACGCAAGAAGATCGCTGACATTCTCGACGAGGTTTACGAGCGCGCCGAAGACGACACTTACGGCGAGGGTGCCAAGCGCAGCAGCAGCGGGGAAGAGGCGATGATTGAAGGTCGCGACACCTCCTCGATGGCCTCCGACGAGATTGAAAAGCTCATTGCGGACCTAACCACACAGATGACGGCGGCTGCTCGCGAGCTGAAATTCGAACTCGCTGGACGCCTGCGTGATGAGATTGCGGACTTGCGCAAGGAGCTACGCGGGGTCAAAGAAGCCGGTATATAGTGGCCAGCATGAGCAAGAACTACAACACCGTTGTTGTTGGCACGGACGGGTCGAAGTCCTCGCTGCTGGCCGTTGAACGCGCCGCGGAACTCGCGGCGGCGTTCGATGCCACGCTGGTCATCGGCTGCGCCTACTACGAGTCGGAGGCGGATGTGTCCACCACATTGCGCCAAGACTCGAACACGATTCTGGGCGACGAGACCGCACGCGAAAACCTTGCGAAGGCCGCTGAGCACGCGGCAGCCACCGGTGTGAAGGACGTGCAGACCACCGTTCGGCCGGGCACCCCGGTGGAGGCGTTGATGAGCATCGTCAACGACTACTCCGCAGAATTGCTTGTCGTGGGCAACCGCGGCATCAACTCCCTGACCGGCCGCCTGCTGGGTTCTGTGCCGGCCGACGTCGCGCGCCAGTCCGACTGCGACGTCATGATCGTCCACACCGTTTCTTAGACGGGGAGTTCTCCAATGATGGTCAGCGTCTGGGTCGCTCGCGTGATCGCGACGTAAAGGTCCTGCCAGCCTTGCGGTGAGGCCTCCACAATCGCCGCTGGCTGATCGACGACCACGTGGTCGAATTCCAGCCCCTTGACCTCCTCGACATTATCCGCGGTGACTACCGCGACCATTCCGCCGAGACCCGAGAGCTCAGCTCGAACGGCCTCGGCGTCAGTGTTTTTGGGCAGCACTCGAACCGACTCGCGTCCGCCCGCCTCGCCTGACTCACGCACGGTTGCGGCTGGTGTTGCCTCCGGGTCGATCACCTGAGCAACCCTGTCAGCGACACTCATGATTTCGGCGGGGGTGCGGTAGTTCACCGTCAACTCATGGGAGCGATAGCGCCCGCCCACGAACGGCTCGAGCGCGCAGTCCCACGTATCCACTCCCGCGGGCGACGATGTCTGCGCAGTGTCACCCACCAGCGTCATCCACCTCGAGGGGCAGCGGCGGAACACCATCCGCCACTCCATCGCGGACAACTCCTGGGCTTCGTCCACAATGACATGGCCGTATGCCCACGTCATATCCGCTTGCGCCCGCTGGGCTGTGGACCGGACATCTGTTTCCCGTTGACGTCCAGCGAGCGTCTCAGCATCGATGATGTCGTGGGCCGACAGGACTTCGGCTTCAAACTCATCGTCGGTGTCGGTGTTTGCGGAGGAAGCGAGAATATCCAGCGCATCTTCGGCATCAGCGACGAGTTCGCGCCAGCGCCGCTCGGCCTTCTCGGCTTCGTCGTTGGGAGTCGGGATGCCCACGAGGGTGTACAGCTCGTCGATGAGCGCGGTGTCTGAGGCTGTGAATGCTGCACCTTCGGCACGGTAGAGCGCATCCTGGGTCAGCTCATCGTAGTCGAAGGCTGCAGCGGCAATGGCCTCGCGGTCACTGAGGAATTCCGCGAGAACCTCCACCGGATCCAACTCGGGGAAGTGCTTATCGACGAGGTGGGCCACCTGCGGCTCCTCTGCAAGGTCATCATGAAGCTGATCGACATCCGCCTGGGACAGTAGGTTGGATCCGCCGAGGGGATCCTCACCGATGCGCTTGGCCAGAGCCTCCGCAAGAAGCTGTGCGAGAGCCTCCGCGAAGAACGGACGCGCGTCGTTGTGGGGTTTGCGCGAGCGGCGTGCGCGTGTCCGGGCAGCAGCGATCATCCGCGGGGTGGCTGCGAGATCGATGCCTTCCACGCGCAGTACCTCGTCCTCCTCGGGCACCGTCTGGTAGTTCCATACCGCACGCTTGAGAATGATGGCCATGTCCCCGGACCCCTTGACTTCTCGTGCAACAAGATCATCAGTGGCGGAGGGGGCGAAACCGGGCACGAGCTTATCGACGGTGCTTAACACCACCCCGGTCTCACCGAGCTCAGGCAGAACCCGGGAGATGTAGTCGAGGAATGTGCGATTCGGCCCGACGATGAGCACACCGGTGCGTGCGAGCTGGTCCCGCCACGTGTACAGAAGGTAGGCGACCCGGTGCAATGCGACCGCCGTCTTACCGGTGCCCGGACCGCCGGAGACGACTAGGACACCGCGGGTGGAGTCCCGGATGATCTGATCCTGCTCGCGCTGAATCGTCTCCACGATGGACTGCATGTGGCCGGTGCGCGGAGCGTTCATGGCGCGGCGCAAAGCAGCTTCGCTGCTGACATCGCTCGTGCTGGTCGGCGAGTCTGATTCAGTGGCAGTATCGGTGTCGCTGCCCGCGGAGAGCACTTCGTCATCGACGGCTGTCACCGTGCGGCCGCGCATCCGGATGTTGCGGCGCATCTCCACACCTTCGGGGTGTGCGGTGGTGGCCAGGTAATACGGCCGTGCCATCGGGGCGCGCCAGTCCAGCAGCAGAGTGCGGTAGTCGTCGGCGCGGTCGTCGATGGCCATGCGGCCGATGTAGCGGCGGTCCACGTTCTCCCGGCCGTCGGCGGGATTCTCCGGGGAGTCATCCGCGACGTCGATCCGCCCAAAAACCAAGCCGGTTTCCGCGACGTTGAGATCGTCCAGTTTCGCGTTCAGGCCGTGGTATTCCGTTTCACGGCGAACCAGGGCGTCCGCATCTGGATTGTCAGGGTCAACGTCCATTGCCACAGCTTCAAGACGTCGCTGCGCAGCCTGTACTTCCGCGTCAAGCCGCGCGAACAACCCGTCCGCGTAATCCTGTTCCTGGGCGATCCTGGAATCTGTCACCGAGCGCCTAACCTTTCTCTTCCCAACGTATGAGTCGCAGCATGAGTGTGCCAGTAAGCAAACAGCCCCGGGGCAGGGAATATTCCCTGCCCCGGGGCTGGTAGAAGCTACCCGGTTATTTAACCGAGTTTCTTCTGCACCTTCTTCACAGCCTTGTTGGCCTGCTTCTCAGCCTTGTTTGCCTTCTTCTTCCACTTGCGCTTCTGCCACCAGCTCGGGGAAGCGTCCAACCTGTCAAAGGCGTGCTGCAGGTTGTCGATGGCATCCTGCGCTCGGTTCTGGGCCTTGTCAGCGGCCTTGTTAGCCTTGCGCTTGCCCTTGAACTTCTCCCACTCGGACGGGCCGAGGTCGTCCAGGGAACCCTGCAGGTCGCCCACTACGGTGTTGACCTTGCGCTTTGCTTTGAACTTGTCCAGCTCGGAGGGGGAGAGGTCCTCGACCTTCTCCTGAGCATCACCGATGAAGCCCTTCACCTGGCGCTTCATGCGGGCCTGCTCGATCTTGTTCGGCTTGAGATCCTTGTAAGTACCCTCAGCCCAGCCGGCAGCGTCCGATGCGGCATCCTGCGCCTTGTCGGCGAACTTGGACGCAGTCTTCTTCCAATCGTCCTTGTTGTCGTCGACGTAGTCAGCGACCTCGGAAGCAGCCTTCTGTGCGCCCTCGGAGACAGTCTCCGCAGTGCTCTGGAACCACTCGCTGGCCTTGTTCATGGCCTTCTCGGTTTCAGACTGTGTCGGCAGCGCGGACTGAATGTTCTTGTTGGCGCGCTTGGCGGCGTCCTGTGCGCGCCACGCCAGCCCCGGCTTGCCTTCAGTATCAGCGGCAGCCAGCAGAACACCGCCGAGGAGAGCAACGTTGGTCAGAGCGCCCGTACGCATCTTGGCCTTCTCCTCGTCGTTCTTGGCCTCCCAGAACGCGTTGCGGGCCATCAGGGTGCACACGGTGGACCCTGCGAGCAGGCCAGCAGACAGGCGCGGCATCTTACCCAGCGCGAAGGTAGCGCCTGCACCGATCTTCACACCACCGTTGATCTTCGCCACGGTCTCCGGGTCAGAGGGGATGTAGCTTGCGTACTGCGCAGGCAGCACAGACTTGAGGGTGTCCACGACCTTCTCTGCGCCCTTAGCGTGCTCAGAGGAGCTCGTCACCGTTCCCACGCCGTCTGCAATGTACACAGACGCAAGCATGGGGCGAGCAAGTTTGCGGATCATACTCACTTATTCCTTTTCTTATAGGGGTCGTTCCCTAACCACTGTAGACCGATTCCACGGCAAGTGGGCCGGAAATTTCCGGCCGGAACCTACCAGCGGCGCTCCCACCACTCGTCCAGTTTCGGCCGTTCGTCTCCGAGCGTTGTCGGGTCTCCGTGGCCTGGGCGCACGATCGCTTCATCGGGGAAACGATCGAAAATGCGCTCCTTGACGTCGTTGAAAAGGCGGATGAAGTCGCCTTCCCCGTTGGTCTTGCCTAGTCCGCCGGGGAAGAGGGAGTCCCCGACGAAAAGATTTGTCGTTCCGTCGATCTCGGCGGCGATTGCGGCACCGCCCGGGGTGTGGCCGCGCAGAATGTAGACGGGGAAAGTGTGGCCGGCGAACTCCAGGGTGTCTTCGTTGTGCAGTTCTCTATCCGGTGGGACCGGCAGGGCAGGGGCGTCGAGGAAAGAGCCCCAATGGGTCGCGCTGGTGCGGTCGAGGATGTCTTCGAGTGCACCGACGTGGTCCCAGTGCCGGTGCGTCGTCAGCACGTCGGTGATCTTCACTCCAGCTGATTCGGCCATGGATAGCAGGGTGTCTGGTTCGCAAGCGGCGTCGATAAGCAAGCCCTGCCCCTGCGAGCACAGCAGATAACAGTTGTTGTCCATGTCGGATACGGACACGTGATGCAAAGTGAGGTCCATGACCCCCCACTGTAGGGGAATGAACAGGGGCGCAGATGTGTTGGTAAATTCGTTCGAGGACCCGCAACGCCAGAAATGGAGATCAAGTGGCCGACAAACTCACTGTGCGCGGAGCGCGCGAGCACAACCTTAAGGGAATCGACGTGGAACTGCCACGCGACAAAATGGTCGTGTTCACGGGCCTGTCGGGCTCGGGCAAGTCCTCTCTGGCATTTGACACGATCTTCGCGGAGGGGCAGCGCCGCTACGTTGAGTCGCTCAGTTCGTATGCACGCATGTTCCTCGGACAAATGGACAAACCTGATGTCGATTACATTGACGGCTTGAGCCCCGCGGTGTCCATCGACCAGAAGTCGACCAACCGCAACCCGCGTTCAACGGTGGGCACGATCACGGAGATCTACGACTACCTTCGTCTGCTCTACTCGCGCGCCGGCACCCCGCACTGCCCGGTGTGCGACGCAGTCATCGACCGGCAAACACCGCAGCAGATTGTGGACCGGGTCATGGAGAACCCGGAGCGCACCAAGTTCCAGGTGCTCGCGCCGATCGTGCGCAAGCGCAAGGGCGAGTTCGTCGACCTGTTCGCTGACCTGTCCGCGCAAGGGTATTCCCGTGTCAACGTAGACGGTGACACCTACCAGCTTTCGGAGCCGCCCAAGCTGGAAAAGCAGGTCAAGCACAACATCGACGTTGTCGTCGACCGCCTCACCGTGAAAGAGAGCCAGAAACAGCGCCTCACGGATTCCGTTGAGACAGCGTTGAAGCTTGCCGACGGTCTCGTCGGGTTCGATTTCGTCGACCGCGACGAAGACGATCCGAACCGCGTGGAGATTTTCTCCGAGAAGATGGCCTGCCCGAACGGGCATACGCTCAACGTAGAGGAGTATGAGCCGCGCGCGTTCTCCTTCAACTCGCCTTTCGGCGCCTGCCCCGCCTGCGACGGCCTGGGCACCCGCAGCGAGATCGACCCGGACCTGGTCATTCCAGATCCTGACGCTCCCGCCGTCGACGCATTCCAGCCGTGGAACTCCTCGCCGAACAAGGGGTACTTCACCAAACTCATCGTTGCGCTCGGTCAAGCGGAAGGATTTGACCCGTATGAGCCGTTGTCCTCGTTAAGCAAGAAGCACCGCACCGCGCTGATCGACGGCACCTCCACACAGGTCTCCGTCCGCTACAAGAACCGCTATGGACGCCAGCGTTCCTTCACCGCCGCTTTTGAAGGCGTGAAGGGGTACCTGAACAGGAAGATCGAACAGTCGGAGTCGGAGCACGCGAAGGAGAAATACCTTGCGTACACCCGCGATGTCGCGTGCCCGACCTGCAATGGCGCACGCCTGAAACCTGAGATTCTCGCAGTGCGCTTGGCGTCGACGACCCACGGAGAGAAGTCCATCGCGGGTCTGACAGAGCTGTCTGTCGAGGACGCGTCCGAGTACCTGGACAACCTCGTGCTCGGTTACCGCGAGGAGATGATCGCCGGGGCCGTGCTACGCGAGATCCAGGCGCGACTGCGCTTCCTGCTCGATGTCGGTCTGAACTACCTGACACTGTCGCGCTCGGCGGGAACGCTCTCCGGTGGTGAGGCGCAGCGCATTCGTCTGGCCACTCAGATCGGTTCCGGTCTGGCTGGAGTGCTTTACGTGCTCGACGAACCCTCGATTGGCCTGCACCAGCGGGACAACCAACGTCTGATTGCGACGCTGCAGAAACTGCGTGACCTAGGTAACACCCTGGTCGTGGTCGAGCATGACGAAGACACGATCCGTGCGGCCGACTGGCTCATTGACGTCGGCCCCCTCGCCGGCGAATACGGCGGCGAGGTCGTTTACCAGGGCGAGCCGAAGGGCATCGAGAAGGTCGAAGAATCCCTGACGGGCGCCTACATTTCCGGCCGCAAGGAGATTACGGTCCCGGATTCTCGCCGCACGATGGATAAGGAGCGCAAGCTGCGCATCGTCGGCGCACGCGAAAACAACTTAGACAACGTGTCTGTTGACATTCCGCTGGGCATGCTCGTCGCGGTGACCGGTGTATCCGGCTCCGGCAAGTCCACCCTGGTCAACCAGATTCTGGCGAAGACCTTGCAGAACCGCCTCAACGGTGCGCGCCAGGTGCCCGGCCGTGTGAAGAAAGTAGAGGGACTCGAGCACCTGGACAAGCTCGTGCAGGTGGATCAGTCACCGATCGGCCGCACGCCGCGCTCGAACCCAGCCACCTACACTGGCGTGTTCGACAAAATCCGCAACCTATTCGCTGAAACCCAGGAGGCGAAGGTGCGCGGGTACAAAGCGGGCCGCTTTTCCTTCAACGTCAAAGGCGGCCGCTGTGAAGCGTGCCGGGGCGACGGCACCATCAAAATTGAGATGAACTTCCTGCCGGACGTCTATGTCCCCTGCGAAGTGTGTGGCGGTGCGCGCTACAACCGCGAAACTCTCGAGGTCCGCTACAAGGGCAAGAACATCGCCGAAGTTCTGGACATGCCGATCAGTGAGGCGACTGATTTCTTCGAGCCGATTACCTCGATCCACCGCTACTTGCAGACACTGTGCGATGTCGGTCTCGGTTACGTTCGGCTCGGCCAGTCCGCGACGACCCTCTCAGGCGGTGAAGCCCAGCGCGTCAAACTGGCCGCGGAGCTACAGAAGCGCTCCAACGGCCGCACGATCTACATCCTGGATGAGCCCACCACCGGACTCCACTTCGAGGACATCCGCAAACTCATGCTGGTTCTCAATGGCCTCGTGGACAAAGGCAATACCGTTCTGGTGATCGAGCACAACCTTGACGTGATCAAGTGCGCTGACTGGATCATCGATATGGGGCCCGAGGGTGGCTCTGGTGGCGGCACTGTCGTCGCCCAGGGCACCCCGGAGAAGGTATCGAAGGTGCAGGGCTCGTTTACCGGGAAATTCCTCGCGGACGCGCTGAGCGGTTAGGTGCTTGGTGCATGAACGAAACCGGAAATAAGCCGGTTGTTTCGTAGCTTATCGACGGGCGGTCTGTGCACTTACCGTCCGACCTGGAACACTCCGCGGATCCGCGGAGGGGGGGAAGCGCTGGGCACGTAGGGTCACGCAGGCCCGGGTTCGCGGCTTCTATTGGTTGGGGGTTTGCGCGGCATCAACGTGCGGTAGTGGTACCGGCTGCGCCGATCCCGGGCCAGGATCTTCTACCGGTCCTGGCGTGCCAGCCGCGGGCTGAGGTCGAGTGCCGTTTCTGGTGCCGTTTCGTTGTGCGCCCAAAACGGCGACGGCGATAAGGAGCAGCCCGGAGATGGTGAATGCCAGTACCCGGGGAATGCCGCTGAGTGATGCCATGTCGAAGAACACGAGTTTTCCTGTCGCGACGACGGCAAGAATGAGGCCGGCCGTGCGCGTGGATTTCGAGCTTGGGCTGGATGCTGACCCAGGCCGTTTCAGTAGCAGCCAGGAAGCGAGAGCCATCAAGACGATCGAGACAGACATGTGGCCGATCAGGAATCCAATGTCAGCACCTGTCAGAGCGTAGCGGTCCTCCGTAAAGACCGCTCTATCGCTCGGGTTGGGCCGTGGGGAGATGAAATCGCCGATGATGGTGGTGATGCTGACCCAGGAGACCGTTGCGAAGAAAAGTCCTATCCCTGCAAGAGTGTTTCGGGCGCCGGTATCCATCGTGCGCCACAGTTTGACCTGGCTGGCAGCGACGGTGAGGAGCACTGCGAGGGCGAGCGCATGAACCAAATGGAAAGTACCTAGTTCAGTGCTTTCGTAACCGCCTAACGCAATCGCGAACAGATCGAGAACCATCAGGAACAGGACGAGTACCCACACGAACAAGATGGTTGACTGATGCGCCGCGCGGAAACGGAGGAGGATAAAAGTCCCGATGAAAGCGGCGATGAAAACGATGGTGTAGATCTTGTGGTTGAATGCGAGGGTTTCCTGCGGTGCGCCTACGGGCGCGGCTAGAAACGTCAGCGGCGTGATGATGAGCCAGCCGTTGACCAAGGCTTCGGCGGAACGCCTTGTCACGGAGACACAAACGCAGATGATGGACGCGGTCGCGATGGGCAACCACATTCCCCAGTCGCTGGTGATACCGAAGCACATCCACACAACGAGAGTGGGCATGATGATGCCGTTGAGGATCGGGGGGACCTGTGCCTGGGCCAGCGCGGCGTCAGGGAAGAACAGTTCTGACGCAATGAGTAAGGCTGCGCCGCTGAGAGGAATAAGCGCCAGGAAGTTAGTCGGGTCGTCCTGGAGAAAGTAAGAGGCCCAGTACGTCTGCCACACAAGCACCGCTGCCGTGACGGCGCGCACAGTCGCGTTCAGATTCTTGCCAACTGACCGCAAGTACCACGTTACTGCGAGCGCCAACAGCGGTGCGACCATCGAGATAGCCGTTTGAGTCACATCGAGCGGGTCCAGAGAGAAGTGGTAGAAGAGCATCGCCAGACACATGCACAGTACGAGGCCCAGATTCTTGCGTGCCGCCGCGAGAGCGAGATAGAGGATCCATAGGACCAGGAAGAACGCTCCTAGCGCAACGTGCGAAATCCATTCTTCCACCCAGGTGATGTAAGACAGATCGGCAAAAATGACCAGCAGGGAGGTTACATACAACGCAGTGACGCCTGCCGATGGACTGCGGCGGGTGTCTACCCAGATGCCAATGCCCAGCAACGTCAAGCCGAAGATGAATGCGCCAATTGCGCGACCAACGGGGCCCAGCAGACCGCTTTGAATGGCCAAGGCGATACCGAAGCTCGCGCCCAGAAAGGTGATCAGTGAGCCGACAATAGCCGCAGCACGGATGATCTTCTGTTCCTGAGACAGCTTCGGCTTACGTGGAGCTGGGGGAGCAACCGGGTGCGGCGGCAGGGGTTGCTGCGGCGGCATTGGGGGGTTCGCTGGCGGTTGCGGTCCAGGGCGAGGTCCCGCAGCGGCAGGGACATCCTGCGGTACCGGCGTCGGTGTCGGGGACGGCACCGGAGCTGGCGCTGGTTCTGGTGCAGGAGTGGGCGGGAAAAGGGTGTGGCCAATATCGTCGATAAGCTGTTGGGAGCGCAGTGTCACAGAGCGTAATTCTTCTAGCTGCCTGAGGAGCTTCTCGTTGGATGTCATACCCTTTAGACTGCAAATCGGTGTGAATGGTTCCGTCAGAAGCGACGTTTTATCACCTCGTTACCGAGATTTGTCCGAACGTGACTCTAAGTGCTAAGGTTCTACTCACTACCGCCTTGCGCGATGTCCGCTCGATAGTAAATCGGGATGCAGAGCGCGGGTTGCAAGTGGAGTTACTCCCACCTGATGCCGCCAGCTAGATGGAAGGCTAAGGGTCAAAACTACGGTGGGTCCGCGCTATCGCGCCTGCCGTGGACGGATGAACTCCCACGCTGTCTCTGAGAAAGCGTGGGTTTTTGTTTGGGGGTGCTGCGTTTGCGGTTCGGTAGCGAACCATTGAAGCCCTTCACACTCTAGGAGTTCTCATCAGCGCTGAAGCTCGGATCAACGAACGCATCCGTGTTCCTGAAGTTCGTCTCGTCGGCCCGTCCGGCGAGCAGGTTGGCATTGTCCGTACCGATGATGCGCGCAAGCTCGCATACGAGGCAGATCTCGACCTAGTTGAGGTCGCGCCCAATGCGAAGCCGCCCGTGTGCAAAATCATGGACTACGGCAAGTACAAGTACGAGCAGGCCCAGAAAGCCCGCGAATCCCGCAAGAACCAGCAGCAGACTGTGGTCAAAGAACAGAAGTTCCGGCCCAAGATTGATGAGCATGACTACCAGACCAAGAAATCGAACGTTGAGCGTTTCTTGGAGAAGGGCAACAAGGTCAAGGTGACCATCATGTTCCGCGGCCGCGAGCAGTCGCGTCCGGAACTCGGTTACCGCCTGCTGGAGCGCCTCGCTGAGGACATCCAGGAGGTCGGCCAAGTCGAGTCCCGTCCGAAGCAGGACGGCCGCAACATGACTATGGTCCTGGGCCCGGTTCGCAAGGGCAAGAAGTAGATCGTAGAAGCACCAAAGGATTTACAGACATGAAGCAGAAAACCCACAAGGGCACCGCTAAGCGCATCAAGGTCACCGGTTCTGGCAAGCTCCGCCGCGAGCAGGCCGGTAAGCGCCACCTGAACGAGAAGCTGTCGGCGAAGCGCCGCCGCAAGCTCTCCGGCACCACCGACGTTGCTAAGGGCGATGTCAAGCGCACCAAGCGTCTCCTCGGCAAGGCTTAAGAGCGCCCTGCCTCCCAGAAACAATCCGTAACGAGAAGTAAGGAAGTATCACTGTGGCACGTGTCAAGCGCTCAGTTAACGCCAAGAAGAAGCGTCGCGCCATCCTCAAGTCCGCGAAGGGCTACCGCGGCCAGCGTTCCCGCCTGTACCGCAAGGCGAAGGAGCAGTGGCTGCACTCCCAGACCTACGCGTACCGCGATCGCCGCGCACGCAAGTCCGAGTTCCGCAAGCTGTGGATCCAGCGCATTAACGCTGCAGCCCGCATGAATGACATCACCTACAACCGTCTCATCCACGGCCTGAAGCTTGCTGAGGTCGAGGTTGACCGCAAGATCCTCGCCGACCTTGCCGTGAACGACTTTGCAGCGTTCTCCGCCATCTGCGAGGTGGCCAAGAATGCTCTGCCGGAGGACGTCAACGCCCCGAAAGCAGCAGCTGCCTAAGTCTCGTTGTGCGGTTTTCCGCACATTGCTTATCGACGCCCCGTGCGCCACGGTTTCCAACCTGGCCGCGGGGCGTTCGGCTTGCAGTACTTGCCTGAGAATGCGGGTTAAGTAGCAAAAAGTGTGTCCGGTCGGCGTGTCGCCGGTGGGGCACACTTTCTGTTATTTGAGGGGCCCTTTTCTGATTCCTATCGAGTGTGAGTAGTCGGTTGGGATAGCGTTGTCGTAGAAGGCTGGTCGGCCCGTTTGGTGGTCGGCTGTGTTTCGGTCTTCTGAGACAAGGTCGGGAACTTTGGCGAGTTGATCTTGTCCGAAACCGCACTGCCTGGCGATCTTTAACGGGTCGTCAGGCAGATGCGTTTTCGAGTGCAGGTACCACTCGAGCATCTTGCGCTGCCGCTCTCCTGATCTACCGCGGTGGGCGTCAGCGATGCGTTTGAGCTGGGCGTTGACACCGCCTTCAAGACTGTTGGTGGTCGCTGCCCACCGGGCCGGGTCCAGTGCTCCTGGTGGGGGTTGGAGATAGGTGAACAGCCAGTTGTTGCGTGATAGGTGCAGCAGCGAGTTGTAGGCCTTGCGTACTCGCAGGTGGGTGAATTCCCATTGGTGGTTGAGCGTGCGGCGCTCTTTCGGCACGGGTGTTTTCTCGTTCAGGAAAGCCTTGTAGACCTGCCCGAAGTCGTGCAGGCGTAGCGTCCATTCCCGGGCTTGGTCCAGGTTGGTGACCTTCGTCAGCTTCAGCGCTAGGGCGTAGATGGCTTTGCCGGCGTCGGTTCGGGGCCTGGATGTGGTGTAGCGGCGGATAACCCGTTGGGCATGAACGAGGCAGCGCTGGATCAGCGCTCCTGGCCAGCATGCTTTGATCGCGGAGTAGGCGCCTTGCCCACCGTCGAGAACAACGCACAACGGTTCGGCGATGCCGTTAAGTAGTTGGGTGTAGGCGTGGGCTGATTCGCGTTGAGCCCAGTGCCAGGCAATGACGTGGTCGCAGCTGGCGGCGACGAGCAGACAGCCGGCGTCGGTGTAGGTGCCGTCGATGAAGATCTGGTCGTAGACCCGGTGCGGATCCGGGGTATTGGGGACATTGATCAGCCAAAATGGTTCAAACCGGCGGTCCAAGGTCGACCTGCTGACCCCTGTGTGCCTGGCTATGTCAGCCAACGACGCGGTGCCAGTGACATAGGCATGGAACGCTGTGAAATCCCGGGCGTGGGTCTGATCGGTGCGCCGGCGTGTGAAGGTGGCTCCGCACTGTTTGCACCGCCATCTGGTTGAGCCTTTGGAGGTGGTGCCATTTTTCTTCGTTTCCCCATGACATGAGGGGCATCGTGGTCTGTTTGGTGTCACCAGGAAAGAACACCAACACCCCACTAGCACATGCAGGTGCCATTCCGGTGGATTGAACGAAAAACGGGCCCGAATAAGGATCCAAACCCTATTCAAGCCCGATATACACGGTCTGAACAGCAGATATACCGAAAATCAGACACACATTCTGCTACTTAACCCGAGAATGCTGTCTTCAGTGTAGGTTGAACCTCAGCAGCGAGTTCAGGAGTGTGTCGGTATGGCGGTGAGAGTGGGCGGTGCGCCGTCGGAAGGCGCGTGGCTCTTCTTCGACCGTACGTTGAACACGTCGTGGGGAACGTCTGCTAAGGCGCCTAGCGAAGATAAACCGAAGCGCAAGCCGAATCCCGTGGTGAGAGCGATGAAGGATTTCGCGATGCAGCTGATTGGTCTCCACCTGGGGTACTTGCTCCCGGTTGCCGTGGTTCTCACGTTCGGATTGCCGGCGGTGCTGGTCATCGTTTTCTTCCTGAACATTGAGCGGATGAATTCCGGTGTCGGTGGTCTGGTCATGTTCGCAATCTTGATAGCGCTGGGAATCGCGTGGTTCTTCGTCATGAAACGCATCGTGTCTGATCCCGACTTTCCTCAGTCGATCTCGAGGAAGGCGCGGGGCGTGCTGACCAATCCGCTTGTGAAGCAAGCGCAGCGGGGCACGTTCAACGGCATCAAGGAGGTGCCGCATGCATTGCCCTATGCGCGGGCGTTGTTCGAGCGCCAGCAGCGCGGACTCGAGCTGGAGAATATGTTGCCCCTCGATGTGCAGATCGCTCACGACATCGAGTTGCATCCCGGCCGGCGTTCAAACCTGGTTCGCGTCGCCGAGACTGAGGTGCGCGCTGTGAATCCAATCGCGTTCACTCGCGTGGACTCCGCAGCATCGTCCGCGAACCCGGACCCGCGAGACCGTTTCCTCCGCGCGCTCATTGATGAAGCTCGTTCCGCGAAGACTTTGCCCGTCGGGCACATCATTTCCACCCGCGGAGGTGTCGTCGTGGCAGATATCAAACACTGGCGGGGAACTCTTACTCAAACCCGGAAGCACACGTTGGTGGATCATGCCCTGGGGCTAGAGGAGCTATCGCGTCACCGGTCGGTCACTGCCCTCGCTGAGGCGGGACGGTTCGTCAACGACGGTGACGTGGCCTTGATTCTCGTCATTGTTGTCGGGGGCAAGGTTGAGGGAGGCATGCTGGAGACAAGAATGAAGGGTTTCCCCGTCGTCGTCGCCGAGTGGGAAGAGGCCGTGTCGGTTCTCCACCACCTCGACGCGAAGAAGAATGTCGAACCGCCTAGCATCGAGGCCATCTTGGAGAACAGTCCGGTCGCGCATGGTTGAACAGCGAATCTATCCTGGACAACACCCCTGAAACGCACTGTCGGGCGCGATAGCGCATAGCATCGAAGTCATCTTGCACCCGATTCCGGAGGCTTAGGACTCATGGCACTCGATTTCTCACAGCCGTTCACCGAACGCACTCCGCGGGTGGTGAATGCGTCGAAGCTGAACAGGGCAGCGGGACGCCGTAAAGCGAAGGCCTTTCTTGCTGAGGGGGAGAACTCGGTCGAAGCTGCCGTGGCAACAGGCGCCGCGACGGATCTCTTCGTGACCGAGACCGCAGCGGACCGATTCGCCGATGTAGTGACAACAGCCGGTTACATGGATGTATACACACACGCGATCACGAACAAGGCGGCAGAGTCATTGACCGACACGGTGCACACGACGGGGATCTTCGCCGTGTGCACGCCGGTCACCTGGACACTCGGCTCTGTGCTCAACGGCCGCCCCAAGCTAGTCGCGGTGTGCGTGGGCACGAATGATCCGGGCAATGCGGGCACCATCATCAGGCTTGTCGACGCCCTGGGCGCCGACGCAGTCGTCTTCGCCGGCGACACCGTCGATCCGGAGTCCCCAAAGGTCGTGCGGTCCTCGGCAGGTTCGCTCTTTCATGTGCCCGTTGCCCGGGAGCGCGATGTGAACGGTGCGATTGGCCAACTACATGCAGCCGGCTTGACGCTCGCTGCGACCACGATGGGTGGGGAAGTCTCACTCGACAACCCCGGTGATGCGCTCGACCAGCCAACCGCTTGGCTATTCGGCAACGAAGCTCACGGTTTGCCCGGAGAGGTCATGGCCGCTGCCGATTACCGTGTCTCGATCCCCATCAAGGGCTCCGCAGAGTCCCTCAATCTCTCTACGGCGGCGTCGATCTGTTTGTGGGAGTCGATGAAAGCTCTCGGGGACCAGAACCGAACGTAGAGCTGGAATACTGCTGGTACAGTTCCGGAAGACTGCTCACGTGAACGTGCTGGTCAGAAGTGTGCAGTATTTCTCATAAGCTCGAGCAGTATTCAGGCACCGAGTGATCCTGACTCGACGCACCTGCCCCAGCGGCGCGCAGGTATGCTGGTGAGCGTTTTGAAATCGTCTGTCTGGAAAGGCGCGGGTGAACGGTAGCGTGGCTGATCAGAGCAACCCCACACCGGAAATCGAACTGACCGAAGAGAGCTTGAATGCCGCTGCGGAAGCAGCTATCGCCGCCTTTGAGGCTGCAGCTGATCTCGCCACCCTTGAAGCCGCGAAGCGTGAACACCTCGGCGAGCAGTCGCCCATCGTGCAGGCGCGCAAGGCACTTGGATCGCTACCGAAGGATCAGCGCAAGGATGCTGGCCGGTTCGTGAACATGGCCCGCGGCCGGGCTGAGAAACGCTACAGTGAACTGCACACCGAGCGTGAGGCGGAGTACCGCGAGCAGCAGCTGCGCGAGGAGAAGGTCGATGTCACCCTGCCGACGTCCCGTGCACAGGCCGGTGCAATGCACCCAATTACGACTCTCAGCGAGAACATTGCAGACATTTTCATCGGCATGGGTTGGGAGGTTGCCGAGGGGCCGGAGGTTGAAGCTGAGTACTTCAACTTCGACGCGCTCAACTTCATCCCGGACCACCCGGCGCGCACGCTGCAGGACACGTTCTACGTCGGCAGCGAGGGCTCACGCCAGGTCATGCGCACCCACACCTCGCCGGTGCAGGTGCGCACCATGCTTGAGCGTGATCTGCCGATCTACATCGCGTGCCCGGGACGTGTGTTCCGTACGGATGAGCTTGATGCGACGCACACGCCGGTCTTCCACCAGGTGGAGGGGCTCGCCGTAGATAAGGGCCTGACCATGGCCCACCTGCGCGGAACCCTGGACCACCTGGCCAAGGTCCTGTTCGGACCGGAGACGAAAACGCGCATCCGCACCAACTACTTCCCGTTCACGGAGCCGTCTGCGGAGGTGGATGTGTGGTTCCCGAACAAGAAGGGCGGCGCAGGTTGGATCGAGTGGGGCGGCTGCGGCATGGTCAACCCGAACGTGCTGCGTGCAGTGGGCGTAGATCCCGAGGTTTACTCCGGCTTCGCATTCGGTATGGGCATTGAGCGCACGCTGCAGTTCCGCAATGGACTGACCGATATGCGCGACATGGTTGAAGGCGACGTCCGGTTCACCCAGCCGTTCGGTGTGCAGGCTTAAGGGAGGAATAGAAAGATGCTGATTTCCAAGAACTGGTTGACGTCCCTGCTGAACAACGCCGGCAACCCCGGCTGGAACGTGAGCGCTGAGGAGCTCGACGCCGGCTTTGTGCGCGTGGGCTTTGAGACGGAAGGCTACGAGCCGCTGCCGGAGACCACCGGCCCGCTCGTGGTCGGCCGCGTCAAGGAGATCGAGGAGCTCACCGAGTTCAAGAAACCGATCCGTTACTGCCAGGTCGACGTCGGCCAGGCCAACGGCACCGGCGAGCTACAGGGCATCATCTGCGGTGCGCGCAACTTCCAGGAAAACGACCTCGTCGTCGTTTCCCTCCCGGGCGCGGTCCTGCCGGGCGGCTTCGAGATCGCCGCGCGTGAGACCTACGGTCACATCTCCAACGGCATGATGGCCTCCGAGGCGGAGCTCGGATTCACGGCCAAGAGCGACGGCATCATCGTCCTTGAGGAAGGTGCCGGCACCCCGGGCCAGGACGCCCGTGAGGTGCTCGGCGGCCCGGATACGGTCTTTGACGTCAATATCACGCCGGACCGTGGATATGCACTGTCTGCACGCGGTCTCGGCCGCGAGGTCGCTTCCGCATTCGACCTCGAGTACAACGACCTCGCCGCAGATCCGTCTATCGCGGGCATCGACGTGTCCACCGTCCCCGCGCCGACCGGCGACCTCATCCCGATCACCCTTGAGGAGTCCACGAAGGCGCAGCGCTTCGGCCTGCGCATGGTCGAGGGTATTGACCCGAAAGCTCAGGCGCCGTTCTGGCTCAAGCGCGTGCTCATGCTCGGTGGTGTCCGTTCCGTCAACGCTGCGACCGACGTGACCAACTTTGTCATGCTGCTCACCGGCCAGCCGATGCACGCCTTCGACGCCGACAAGATCGCCGGCGGTTTGCGCGTCCATAACGCTCAGGGCGGGGAAGAGTTCGAGACGCTTGATCACGTCAAACGCACCCTCACTTCGAACGATGTGGTCATCTCCGACGACAACGGCATCCAGTCGCTGGCCGCCATCATGGGCGGCACGACATCGGAGATCTCCGACGAGACCACCAACGTCTACTTCGAGGCGGCATCGTGGGACGCGCTCACGGTCGCACGCAGCGCACGCCACCACAAGCTCAGCTCTGAAGCTTCTCGACGTTTCGAGCGCGGCGTTGACCCCGCCATCATCGAAATCTCCCTAGACATTGCCTGCGCACTTCTGGCAGACATCGCTGGCGGAACCATCTCCGACAAGCGCACCCTCGTCGGTGCCGTCAAAGACCGCGAGCCGATCGAGATGCGAGTGAGTCGCCCGTCCGAGCTCATTGGTGTGGACTACTCCAAGGAGACAGTCGTACGCCGCCTCGAAGAAGTGGGGTGCGCTGTCACGGGCGATGACGAGACTCTACGCGTCACCCCACCGACGTGGCGCACTGACCTCAACGAGCCGGTCGAGCTGATCGAGGAGATTGTTCGTCTCGAGGGTTTGGACGATATTCCGCTCGAGCTGCCGACCCCGCGCGGTGGTCGCGGCCTGTCCCCGGTGCAGCGCCGCCGCCGTGCCGTCACGCACGCGCTGGCGTACTCCGGTTACGTGGAAATCATTCCGACGCCGTTCATGTCCAACACGGTATTGGACACCTGGGGACTCGAGACTGGCGACAAGCGCCGCAAGACCGTGCAGGTCCAGAACCCGCTCGATGCTGACTACGCCGTACTGGCTACGACGCTGCTGCCGGCGATGCTTGAAGCTGTTGGCCGCAACGTTGCCCGCGGCCGCACGGACTTGGCGCTGTACTCGGTCGCGCAGACCGCGTTCAAGACCGCTGACGAATCTCCGATGCCGAGCGTGCTGGAGCGTCCGACTCCGGAGGTGCTTGAGGAGCTCATCGACTCGCTGCCGGAGCAGCACCTGCACGCCGCTACCGTGGCGATCGGCAACAAGGAGCTTGAGGGGCCGTGGGGCAAGGGTCGCACGTACACGTGGGCGGATGCGGTCGAGTCGGCTCAGATCGTCGCTAAGTCCTGCGGTGTGGAGCTCGAGATTGAGTCCGCCGAGCACCTGCCGTGGCACCCGGGCCGGTGCGCGCAGCTATCCGTCGACGGTGCCGTCGTCGGCTATGCCGGTGAACTGCACCCGCAGGTTCTCGAGACCCTCGGCCTGCCGGAGCGCACCTGCGCGATGGAGATCGATCTGACCGCGCTGCCGATGAGCGAGAACCTGCCGGCTCCGGTCCTGTCGGCTTTCCCCGCGTTGCACCAGGACATCGCGCTCGTCGTCGACGACGCAATCCCGGCTGAGACGGTGCGGCGCTCGCTCGTCGAAACGGCAGGGGAGTTGCTCGAGTCCGTCGAGCTTTTCGACGTCTACCGCTCCGACGCCCTCGGCGACGGTAAGAAGTCGCTCGCATTCGGTTTGGTGTTCCGTGCCTCTGACCGCACTTTGACGGACGAGGAAGCTAATGAGGCTCGCCTGGCTGCTGCGGAAGCGGCTGCTCAACGTCTCGGAGCCCAGATGCGCGCATAAAATGAATATGCCGGAATAGTTTGCAAGTGCCGGGTGTGGTGCGTAGCATGACCGCTATGACTGACAACCAGGGCACTGCAACCGGTACAGACACCGTCACCGTGGCTGTTGCCGGCGCCACCGGGTATGCGGGCGGGGAGATCCTCCGCCTGCTGCTCGGTCACCCGCGCTATGCCGACGGGACGTTGAAGATCGGGGCGCTGACGGGCAATTCCAATGCAGGTCAGGGCGTCGATACGCTCATGCCGCACCTGCCGCAGCTCGCGGACCGCATCATTGAGCCGACGTCGCCGGAAACATTGGCGGGCCATGATGTTGTCTTTCTCGGCCTTCCGCACGGATTCTCTGCAGAGATTGGCTCCGCTCTGCCGGAGGAGACCCTCGTGCTTGACTGCGCTGCGGACTTCCGCCTGCGCAACGCTGATGACTGGGCGAAGTACTACGGCATCGAACATGCGGGCTCATGGCCGTATGGCATTCCGGAAATCCCGGGTCGCCGCGAGGAGATCGCCGCGGCCAAACGCATTGCGGTTCCGGGCTGCTTCCCGACGGGCGCTACCCTCGCCGCTTTGCCTGCCGTCGCGCATGAACTCGTAGAGCCACGGCTTAACGTCGTCTCCATCACTGGAGTATCCGGTGCAGGCAAGAAGGCGAACGTTGACCTACTGGGCGCGGAAACCATGGGGTCGTTGAAGGCCTACAACACTGCGGGCAAGCACCGCCACACTCCAGAGATGGTGCAGAACTTGAGCGAGGTCACTGAGAAGGACGTGACCGTGAGCTTCACCCCGGTGTTGGCACCGCTGCCGCGCGGGATTCTCACCACAGTCACTGCTCCTTTGACGGAAGGGATGACCGAGGATGAGGCGCGGGGCGTGTACGCGGAGTACTACGCGGGCGAGCCGTTCATTCACCTTCTGCCGAAAGGCGTTCAGCCGCAGACGCAGAACGTGGTCGGCTCCAACATGTGCCACATCCAGGTGGAGGTTGACCAGGATGCAGGGGTGGTGCTGGCGACCTCCGCCATTGACAATCTGACCAAGGGCACGGGCGGTGCCGCCGTGCAGTGCATGAACATCGCGCTGGCTGAGATGGGTTTCAACGAGACGGACGGGCTGCCGCGGGCGGCAGTTGCGCCCTAGGCAGGTGAAGGAGAAGAAATGAGCGCATCTGAGAAAACGGGCGTGACAGCGCCCGCAGGCTTTAGCGCCGCGGCGACCACTGCCGGGATCAAGCCCTCCGGCAAGCCCGACATGGCCTTGGTAGTCAACGAAGGCCCGCGTTTTGACGCTACCGCGGTGACGACGCGCAACAAGGTCATCGCATCGCCGGTCAAGGTGACCCGCGAGGCATTGACGACGGGCTCGCTGTCTGCTGTGGTGTTCAACTCCGGTAACGCCAACGCCTGCAATGGCCGCCAAGGCGATGTCGACGCGGTGGAGATGCAGTCCCTGGCAGCTCAGTCGATCGGCGTGGCGCCGGAGGATGTCGCTGTGTGCTCCACGGGGCTGATCGGCGAACTCATGCCCATGGACAAGGTCCGGGCCGGCATTGAAACTCTCGGCAGACAGCTCGGTGACAACGGTCATGAGGCTGCTGTGGCCATTCTGACGACTGACACAGTGGAGAAGCAAGCGCTTGTAGAGCGCGACGGGTGGAGCATCGGCGGCATGGCCAAGGGCGTGGGCATGATGGCCCCGTCGCTGGCCACCATGCTCGTGTGCCTGACCACTGACGCTGAGGTGTCGGCGGGGGAGTTGGATGCGGCGCTCAAGGAAGCGTCGAAAAGCACCTTCAATACGCTCGACATCGATGGAGCGACCTCGACCAACGACACGGTCATTCTCATGGCCTCAGGCGCATCTGGCGTGAAGCCCGAACCAAGTGAATTCGCCGCCGCGGTCGCCGAGATCTGTGCCGACTTGGCCAACGAGCTCCAGGCGGACGCGGAAGGCGTGACCAAGCGTGTGGCCATCACTGTCGAGGGCACCACTGATGACGACCAAGCTCTGAACGCCGCACGCACGATCGGCCGCGACAACCTGTTCAAATGCGCCATGTTCGGCTCCGACCCGAACTGGGGCCGTGTGCTGGCAGCGGTGGGCATGGCGGAGGCGGATATGGATCCGGAGAATATCAGCGTTTACTTCAACGGCCAGCCGGTCTGCGAGGGCAGCACTGGCGCGCCAGGTGCACGCGAGGTGGATCTCAGCGGCATTGACGTTGAGGTGCGCGTGGACCTCGGCACCGGTGGACCGGGCACGGCTACGGTACGTACCACTGACTTGTCCTACGCCTACGTGGAAATCAACTCGGAGTACTCGACCTAAATGGAACATTCACAGCTCTCCCGGGCTCTCTCCAATCAGGACCGGGCGCACGTGCTCGCCGAAGCGCTACCGTGGCTGCAGCACTTCCGCGACAAGATCGTGGTGGTCAAGTACGGCGGCAACGCCATGATCGACGAGGACCTGAAGTCCGCATTCGCCGCAGACATGGTCTTCCTGCGCACCGTGGGTGCGAAGCCCGTCGTCGTGCACGGTGGCGGACCGCAAATCACCGAGATGCTGGGGCGCCTGCAGCTCGACGGCGGAGAGTTCGTCGGCGGGTTCCGCGTGACCACCCCGGAGATCCTCGACGTGGTGCGCATGGTGCTCTTCGGCCAGGTCGGCCGCGACCTGTTGGGGCGTATCAACTCGCACGGGCCCTACGCCGTGGGCACCTCTGGTGAGGATGCTGGACTGTTCACGGCCGAGAAGCGTCTTGTCGAGGTCGACGGGGAACTGACCGACATCGGCCTCGTCGGCGAGATCGTCGATGTGGACCCGTCTGCGGTGATGGACATCATCGACGCAGGCCGTATCCCGGTGGTCTCTGGTATCGCACCCGGTGCGGACGGCAACGTCTACAACGTCAACGCTGACTCCGCTGCCGGCGCCCTCGCCGCGGCGCTTCAGGCTGAGCGCCTGGTTGTGCTCACCAATGTCGAGGGCCTCTACACCGACTGGCCGAACAAGGACTCACTGGTGTCCAAGATCGAACTGGAGCAGCTCGATGAGATCATGCCCTCGCTCGACTCCGGAATGATCCCGAAGATGGAAGCCTGCGTGACCGCCGTGCGCGGGGGTGTTAGCGCCGCCCACGTCATTGACGGGCGGATCCCGCACTCTGTGCTGCTGGAGCTGTTCACCATGGGCGGCATCGGCACCATGGTGCTTCCCGACGAGTACGACCGCGCCAACTATCCCGACGGCACCGTGTTCAGGAAGGATGACCTGCAGTGACGAACGAGCAAACACTCGGCGAGTGGACTGGGGTGCTGATGAACACCTACGGCACCCCGCAGCTGCCGCTGGTCAGCGGCCGCGGCGCCACAGTCCGCGATGCCGAGGGCAACAGTTACATCGACATGCTCGCCGGTATCGCCGTGAACTCCCTGGGCCACGCTCACCCAACGTTGGTGGAGGCCGTGGATAGCCAGGTCCGCACGCTCGGCCACATCTCCAACTTCTTCGCCTCGGAACCAGCACTGAGCGTGGCTCAGTCGCTCAAAGAGCGTTTCGGCGATCCGTCCGCCAAGGTCTTCTTCTGCAACTCGGGTGCGGAGGCGAACGAGACTGCGTTCAAACTCACTCGCTTGACCGGCCGCTCCCGCGTGCTCACCGCGCAGGACGGATTCCACGGGCGCACCATGGGGGCACTCTCGCTTACCGGCCAGCCGAGCAAGCAGGCTCCGTTCGAGCCCCTCGTTCCCGGGGTGGAGTTTTACCGCTACGGAGATATCGACCACCTGCGCGAGCGCGTCGATCAGGACCCGACGCAGACTGCCGCCGTCTTCCTTGAGCCGATCCAGGGTGAGACCGGTGTCATTCCGGCCCCGGAGGGGTTCCTCGAAGCAGTCCGCGAACTTTGCGATGCCCACGGCATCCTCATGGTCGTCGACGAAGTGCAGACAGGAGTGGGCCGCACGGGAGACTTCTTCGCCCACACAGCATCAGGTGTGCGGCCCGACATTGTCACCATGGCCAAGGGCCTGGCTGGCGGGCTGCCGATCGGTGCTGTGATCGCACGCGGTGAGGTGGCTGATCTGTTCACCCCCGGATCCCACGGAACAACATTCGGCGGCAACCCGATCTCCTGCGCGGCTGCCCAGGCGGTTCTGGAGGTCATCGATGATCAGTTCTGCGCTGCGGTGCGGGATAAAGGGGAGGGGTTGGCACGTGACGTCGAAAAGCTTGACTGCGTTGACCACGTGCGCGGCCGCGGATTGATGCTCGGCGTCGTGCTGGACAAGCCCGTGGCCAAGGAAGCGGTGAAGATTGGGCTGAAGCACGGCGTGATTCTCAACGCACCCACCGAATCTGTGTTGCGACTGACGCCGCCGCTGGTCATCACCGATGCCGAACTGCGCGCCGCACTGGACGCGATGACAACTACGCTGGAGGAAGCACAGTCCAGTTTTGCCAGCACCGAGGGAGGACACCAGTGACGAGACCACGCCACTTCCTGGCCGATGACGATGTGAACCCCGCTGAGCAGGCGGAGATTCTCGCTCTCGCGGCGGAAATGAAGCGCGACCGCTACTCGCGCCGCCCGCTCGAGGGGCCGCAATCTGTTGCAGTTCTCTTCGATAAAACGTCGACACGCACCCGTTTTTCCTTCATGGCGGGCATTGCGGAGCTCGGCGGATTTCCGATTGTCGCTGAGACCGGCAACTCGCAAATGGGCAAGGGTGAAACCTTCCAGGACACTGGTGCAACTTTGTCGCGCTACGTCTCCGCGATCGTGTGGCGCACGTATGCGCATTCCAACTTCACGGAGATGGCGGAAGGTGCGACTGTGCCCATCATCAATTCGCTTTCCGACGATCTCCACCCCTGCCAGATCTTGGCCGACCTGCAAACAGTCATCGAGAACCTGTGCCCGGAGGAAGGCCCGGCAGGGCTGCGGGGTAAGCATGCCGTTTACCTGGGCGATGGCGATAACAACATGGCGAATTCCTACATGATCGGCTTCGCTACCGCCGGCATGGACATCACCGTCGTCTCACCGGAGGGATTCCAGCCGCGAGCTGAATTCATGCAACGGGCACAGACGCGGGCAGGGGAAACCGGCGCAACGGTCACTGTCACCTCTGATGTGGCAGCTGTTGACGGTGCCGACGTGGTCATCACCGACACGTGGGTGTCCATGGGCATGGAGGAAGACGGCAAAGATCGACGCACCCCGTTCCTGCCGTACCAGGTTGATGCAGCGATGATGGGCCGTGCCAGCGACGATGCGATCTTCCTGCACTGCCTTCCGGCGTACCGCGGCAGTGAAGTCACAGCTGATGTCATCGACGGGCCACAGTCGCGCGTTTTCGACGAGGCGGAGAACCGCCTGCACGCGCAGAAGGCGCTGCTTGCCTGGCTTTTGGAGAACCAGTAGATGACTGCACCGAATTCGCGCACTGCACGCCAAGCGAAGATCCTGGCGATTCTCGACCACACCCGAGTGTCCTCTCAAGTGCAGTTGTCTGAGTTGTTGCTGGATGAGGGCATTGACATCACCCAGGCCACCTTGTCCCGCGACCTAGACGAGCTTGGGGCGCGCAAGGTGCGACCCTCCGGCGGCGGGCGTTCCTATTACGCAGTGGGGAAGGAAGCCCAGTCCTTCCAGGCCTCGCCCAAGGGGCCGCGCGACAAGCTGCGCCGCATGCTCGCGGAACTGGTGGTGTCTGTCGACTACACAGGCAACATCGCTGTGCTACGTACACCGGCCGGTGCCGCGCAGTATCTGGCCAGCTACATCGACCGGGTCGCACTGGAAAAAGTCGTGGGCACCATCGCAGGCGACGACACCATCTTCGTGCTGGCGCGCGAACCGCTGACCGGCCGGCAACTCGCCGAAGAATTCATGGGTGACCGGGTGGACGGCGCCGAAGACGCTGAAGAGTAGACTTTCTTCGGCTTAGATCCCAAACAGAACCAATTAAACCGAAAAGCACACAAGGAGCTTTCACACCAATGACTAACCGTGTTGTTCTCGCGTACTCTGGCGGACTGGACACCTCCGTGGCCATCCCGTACCTGGCTGAGATGACTGGTGGTGAAGTCGTCGCTGTCTCCCTTGACCTGGGGCAGGGTGGAGAGGACATGGAGTCCGTGCGTCAGCGCGCATTGGATTGCGGTGCTGTCGAATCTATCGTGGTGGACGCCCGCGACGAGTTCGCCGAGGAGTACTGCCTGCCCACCATCAAGGCGAACGCCCTGTACATGAAGCAGTACCCGCTGGTGTCCGCGATCTCCCGCCCGCTGATTGTGAAGCACCTCGTGCAGGCTGCGCAGGAGCACGGCGGTACGCACGTTGCCCACGGCTGCACAGGTAAAGGCAACGACCAGGTTCGCTTCGAGGTCGGTTTTGTCAACCAGGACCCGGACCTGGAGATCATTGCCCCGGCCCGCGACTACGCATGGACCCGCGACAAGGCCATTGAGTACGCAGAGGGCAAGGACCTGCCGATCGAGCAGTCCGCAGCGTCGCCGTTCTCCATCGACCAGAACGTGTGGGGCCGCGCTGTAGAGACCGGCTTCCTGGAGGACCTGTGGAACCCGCCGACCAAGGACCTGTATTCCTACACCGAGGATCCGGCGCTGGGTAATGCTCCGGACGAGGTCATCATTTCCTTCGAATCCGGTAAGCCGGTGGCTATCGATGGCCGCAAGGTGACTGTCCTGGAGGCCATCGAGGAGATGAACCGCCGCGCCGGTGCGCAGGGCATCGGTCGCCTGGACATGGTGGAGGACCGCCTGGTGGGCATCAAGTCCCGCGAGGTGTACGAGGCACCGGGCGCAATGGCGCTTATCACCGCGCACCAGGCGCTCGAGGACGTCACCGTCGAGCGCGAACTCGCGCGTTACAAAAGGCTTATCGACGCCCGCTGGTCCGAGGAAGTCTACGACGGCCTCTGGTTCGCACCACTGAAGCGCTCCCTGGACGCATTCATCGAGTCCACTCAGGAAAACGTCACCGGCGACATCCGCATGGTCCTGCACGCCGGAACCGCCACGGTCAACGGCCGCCGCTCCAACCACTCCCTGTACGACTTCAATCTGGCCACCTACGACACCGGCGACACTTTCGACCAGTCCCACGCCAAGGGCTTTGTCAAGCTGCACGGCCTGTCTTCTGAGATTGCCAACAAGCGCGACAGGGCAGCCGCTCACGCATCTGACCAGGAGAACTAATGACAACGCACGGAACCAACCAGGGTGCTCTGTGGGGCGGGCGTTTCTCCGGCGGTCCGTCGGAGGCGATGTTCGCCCTGTCTGTGTCCACGCATTTCGACTGGATCCTGGCGCCCTACGACGTGCTGGCGTCCAAGGCCCACGCGAAGGTCCTCAACCGAGCCGGCCTGCTGACCGATAGCGACCTTGAGGCCATGATTGCGGGCCTGGACGAGCTTGGCCGTGATGTGGCAGACGGCTCCTTCGGACCCGAGCCGACTGATGAGGATGTGCACGGCGCGATGGAGCGCGGCCTTATCGATCGTGTCGGCCCGGAGCTCGGCGGGCGTCTGCGTGCCGGTCGGTCCCGTAATGACCAAGTGGCCGCCATGTTCCGCATGTGGCTTCGCGACGCGCTTCGTGACATCTCTTTGGAAGTATCAGATCTCGTTGATGCCCTGTCCGGTCAGGCAGCGGCTTATCCCGACGCCATCATGCCGGGCAAGACGCACTTTCAGGCTGCCCAGCCGATCCTTTTGGCGCACTCCCTGCTCGCTCACGCGCAACCGCTGCTGCGCGACCTAGAACGCATCCGCGACCTCGACAAGCGCTTGGCGGTGTCCCCGTACGGTTCTGGTGCTCTGGCTGGTTCTTCGCTACAGCTTGATCCCGAGGCGATCGCCGAAGAACTCGGGTTCGACTCCGCAGCCGACAACTCTCTCGACGGCACATCTTCGCGCGATTTCGTCTCTGAGTCCGCCTACGTTCTGGCGCAAATCGGCGTTGACATCTCCCGCCTGGCCGAGGAAATCATTGCGTGGTCGACGCCGGAATTCGGCTACGTCACGCTCGATGACGCGTGGTCAACCGGGTCATCCATCATGCCCCAGAAGAAGAACCCGGACGTTGCGGAGTTGGCTCGCGGCAAGTCCGGCCGGTTGATCGGCAACGTAACCGGGCTGCTGGCCACCTTCAAGGCGCAGCCGCTGGCCTACAACCGCGACCTGCAGGAGGACAAGGAGCCCATCATCGATTCGGTGGATCAGCTCCGAGTTCTTTTGCCGGCGATGACCGGGCTGGTGTCCACCCTTACTTTCCATGAAGACCGCATGCGTGAGCTCGCCCCGGCGGGGTTCACCTTGGCCACGGATCTTGCGGAGTGGATGGTGCGCCAGGGCGTGCCCTTCCGCGAAGCCCACGAGGCCTCCGGTGCATGCGTGCGAATCGCGGAAGCCCGCGGGGTGGACCTTGTGGATCTGACAGATGAGGAGCTAGCAAGCGTCGATAAGCGCCTCACTCCGCAGGTGCGTGAGGTGCTTACGATCGATGGAGCAGTGGCATCCCGGGCTACCCGCGGCGGCACCGCCGGTGTGCGTGTGGCTGAGCAGCGTGAGCGTGTAAACGCCGCGAACGCCAACGCTCGTCAGTGGGCGCAAACCCCGGTGCGTTCTTAAACGCCAGATGAATTCTGTATTCACACTTCCCACACGGCACCGCGGTTTGTAAGCGGTTGATGAATCCATTACATAAACTGTGGCCATGACCACACAACAAGGCGCACAAGAGGGGTTGCGGAAACCGCCCCGAGGGTGCGCCATTTTCATTGGTGTTTTGTTGGCCATCATCGCTGTCGTCGCGGTCTTCATCGGTCGCGGTGGCTTGGGCGGGGGAACGTTCAGCGCCGGTCGCGGAGCAAAAGAAGTCACCGGTGTGATTGGTTCTGAGAAGCGTGAGTACTTTGAGGACCCGCAGGTCGTCGAGCGGTTGACTGCTCTCGGCTTCAAAGTGAACTTCACTACTGCTGGTTCGCGGCGCATCGCTAACGAGACTAACTTGGCGTCGCAGGATTTCGTTTTCCCGTCGTCAGGCCCGGCGGCCCAGAAGATCACCGACCAGGACCCCAATTACTCGGTGGAGTACCCGTTCTTCTCGCCGATGGCGGTAGCGACGTTCAAACCGATCGCTCGCATCCTTGAGAAGGAGGGTGTGGCCACGGAAGCCGCCGGAAAGTACACCCTTGATGTCGGCGAATTCATCACCCTGACGCAGCAGGGGAAGCGCTGGCGCGACTTCGGGAACACGTTCCCATCCCAGCGCAATGTGCAGGTGGCCACCACTGACATCCGCACCTCGAACTCGGCGGCAATGTGGCTGGCCATCTTGGCATGGGAGTTCGGGGAGAGCAACCCCGACAAGGCAGACGACGTTGACTGGCTGACCAACCAGATCGCTCCATTCTTCACCGGCCAGGGCTACACCCAGTCGTCCTCTGCCGGGCCGTTCGCCGACTACCTGAGCCAAGGTATGGGCGCGGTGCCCATGGTCTTGGTTTACGAGGCCCAGTTCTTGGGCGAGCAGATGAAAGAGAACTCCCGCATCAAAGACGACATGGTCCTGATGCATCTTGAACCAACGGTGCTAGCTAACCACGGCATCGTCGGCATTTCTTCAGAGGGCAAGGAGCTGGCTTACGCGCTCGCATCGGACCAGGAGTTGCAACAGCTTGCCGCTAAGCACGGTTTCCGTCCGGCGACCGGGGACTACCTGACTACTGCGATGGAGGGCAGCGGTCTTGGCTCGCCAGCACACTACGACAACTCTGTGGACCCGCCCAGCTTTGACAGGCTGGAAAAGCTCATTGAGGGTGTAGGCAACCGTTACGGATCCGTCCCCCCACGTAACCAGGAGGAACAGGAGAAATGAAGAAACTTCTAGCGACGCTTGTGGCGCTGGTGACAGGAGCCGCGCTCGTGGCATGCGGCGACAATAACGGCGGAGGAGGTGGCTTCGGCGGCTTTGGCGGGGGTTCTAAAGACCCGCTGACGATTGTGGCAGCGACCGAGCTGCAAGACTTGGAGCCGCTGGTGCAGCAGGCCTCCGAAGACCTCGGCTTCGACATCACCCTTCAGTTCCCAGACGGCACCCTGCAGAACTCTCAGGAACTCAAGGCGGGCAATTTCGACGGGCAGGTGGACGCGACATGGTTTGCCACCAACCGCTACGTCAACCTGATCGATGCTCAAGGCAAGCTGGCGGATGAAACGAAGATCGCTACCAGCCCCGTAGCCTTTGGTGTGCAGCGTGACAAGGCACGCGAACTTGGTTGGGACACCAAGCAACCGACCTGGTCCGATTTCGCCGATGCCGCGCGGGAAGGCAAGTTCTCCTTCGGTATGACGGACCCGTCTGCTTCCAACTCCGGTTTCTCCGCACTGGTGTCGGTGGCGACTGCGATGGCTGACACCGGCTCCGCGTTGACCCAGGAGGACATCCAGAAAGTCGGCACCCGGCTGACCGAACTCTTCCAGGCGCAGACGATGGTCTCCGGTTCCTCGGGCTGGCTCAAAGACGCGTTCCTGGAGAACCCGGAACGCGCCGACGCGATCATCAACTACGAGTCCACCTTGCACGCGATGCGCAACGAGGGCGCGGACATCGAGGTCATTGTCCCGGCTGATGGCATCGTCTCCGCTGATTACCCGCTGTCTACGCTGGCTGAGCCCAAGAATGAGAATGCCGCTGAGCAAGTCCGTCAACTGGCTGACTGGCTGCTTGAGCACGAGGAGCAGATCGCTGACAGCTACCGCCGCCCCGTCAACAACGCTGATCTGATGCCAGCTGAGATGAGCAATCAGACCGTCATCGAGCTTGCATTCCCAGCCAGCTACGGCACAGTCGAGGCGCTGTTGGACCGCTACAACAACGACTACCGCCAGCGCGGCACCGCGACCTTCGTCCTGGACACCTCTGGCTCCATGGAAGGTGAGCGCATCGCGTCGCTGAGGCAGATCATGACTTCGCTTATCGACGGCTCCGCCGCCACCACCACTGGCGACGTTGCCCTGCGCGATGGCGAGCTGGTCACGTTCCAATCTTTCTCCACTGCACCTCACGAGCCATTACTGGGCGAGTTCCTCCGCGATGACCGGATCACGAAGGAGAAGTACCAGGCCTACGTGAACGACCTTGTCGCAGACGGCCAGACCGCGATTTACGACACCCTTTTCGACGCGTTGCGCAATTCCAACCCGGACGCGGGCATTAGCTCGATCGTGCTTCTGTCTGATGGCGAAGTCACGCATGGCATGGATTACTACTTGTTTGAAAAGCAGTACCAAGGCCTTTCTCCGGAACAGCGCTCGATTCCGGTCTTTGTGATCCTGTATGGGGAGGCCAATGCGAGCGAAATGAATAACCTGGCAGAATTGACGGGCGGCGCCGTCTTCGACGCGTTGAACGGCGACTTGGATGCAGCTTTCAAGGAGATTCGTGGCTACCAGTAACACGCCCAGCCCATACCGGTCAGGAGTACCTGCGACGACTGGCGCGGGGGAGGGGAACTTTTTCACCTCTCGGAAGAACAAGGTCGGCATGGGCTTGGCGGCCTTGGTCATTGTTCTGCACGTGGTCCTACTCATGGCCACCGGAGTCGGACTGGGTTTCCTGTGGCCCGTTGTGGCGGTTGCTGCATGGGGTGCGGGTGTCGCTCTGACCCCGCCCCCGGCGCAGAAGGCGATCGCGCCAGCCGCACCGATGGAACCAATCAACGTGCAGTTGAATCGCGATGTACGCGACACATTGCGCGAACTCGTGCGTGCCAAGCCACCCGAGGGGGTGCTTAACCAGGCGTCTGAGCTGGAAGACAACATGCGCTTCATTTTGGATGAGTGGGACGAGCTGCAGTCCACCCCGGAGCACCAACAAACGGTGTGGAACATCGTGAAGATCTACTTGCCGGAAGTGGTGAACACCTACGTCAACGCCCCGCAGTATCAAAGCGCTGAGGCGGCCGCAGTGATGGAGGACTCTCTATCCACGTTGACCGGCGCACTGGTGCGGATTAAACAAGGGGTCCTAGACCACAGTCTTCGGGCGATGGATTCGCAGGCCCGCACCTTGCGCGAGACGTTCGGAAATCTACCGGGGTTGGACCAGACGTAGCTCGAGAATGGACAGGGGTACGATTGACCACCATGACGGCCGATAAACCCACGCTCGACCCCCAGCTCCTCGAGGTCTTGGCGTGCCCACAAGACAAGGGCCCGCTCGACTACGACCACGAGGAGCAACTGTTGATCAACCCGCGGATGGGCATTGCCTACCGCATTGATGACGGTATTCCGGTGCTGCTTATTGACGAAGCTCAACCGCACCCCGCAGACAACGAGGCTTGAAAAGAACTGCTTTATGGCGAACATCATTGATGAACTCCAATGGCGTGGACTGGTCAACCAGTCCACCGATCTCGAGGCACTCAAGGACCAGACAGCGAACCCGATCACGCTCTACGCGGGCTTCGATCCCACCGGACCGTCGTTGCACGCCGGCCACCTGGTGCCCCTGCTCATGCTGCGCAGGTTCCAGGAAGCCGGGCACCGGCCGATCGTTCTCGCCGGCGGCGCAACGGGTTTGATTGGCGATCCGCGTGAGGTCGGGGAGCGGTCTATGAACACGGCCGACACTGTCGAGGATTGGGCGCAGCGAATCACCGGCCAACTGCAGCGTTTCGTCTCCTTTGAAGGCGACAATGCCGCCGTGCTGGTCAACAACGCCGAGTGGACCAACGACATGTCGGTGATCACGTTCCTGCGCGACATCGGCAAGCACTTTTCGTTGTCGACCATGTTGTCGCGCGAGACAGTCAAGCGCCGGCTCGACAGTGACGGCATCTCCTATACGGAGTTCTCCTACATGCTGCTGCAAGCGAACGACTTCGTGCAGCTGCGCCGCCGCCATGATTGCATCTTGCAGATTGGCGGGTCGGACCAGTGGGGCAACCTGGTCGCGGGCGTCGACCTGAATCGCCGTGTTGACGGCGCGTCGGTCCACGCGTTGACCGTTCCGCTGGTGACCGATTCCGAAGGCAAGAAGTTCGGCAAGTCCACCGGTGGCGGGTCGCTGTGGCTCGATCCGGAGATGACCAGCCCGTACCGCTGGTACCAGTACTTCGTGAATACTGCCGACGCCGATGTGATCCGCTACCTGCGCTGGTTCACTTTCCTGGCCCAGGATGAGCTCGCTGAGCTGGAAACTGAGGTTGAGGAGCGCCCGTTCAAGCGCGAGGCCCAGAGGCGTCTCGCCCAGGAGATGACTGATCTCGTTCACGGACCTGAAGCGACTAAGGCGGTCGAGCTGGCGTCTCAGGCGCTTTTCGGGCGCGCCGAACTGGCCGAGTTGGACGAGCAGACCCTCGCCGCAGCCGTGTCGGAGACGGACGTCTTCGAAGTGGAGCCGGGCGCGCCGCGCACCATTGTTGATCTACTGGTGGGCACTGGTTTGGTGGACTCCAAGGGTGCCGCCCGTCGCGCCATCAAGGAAGGCGGTGCGTACGCCAACAACCAACGGATCGAGTCCGAGGAGTGGGAGCCCGCTACCGGTGACTTGCTGCACGGATCGTGGGTCGTGCTGCGCCGCGGCAAGAAGAACTTCGCCGGTGTCAAGGTCCACGGTTAACAACGGGGTGAGGAGGAACGACATGAGCAAAGACGGACAGTCGAAATCGCACGCCAACCGCGGTCGGCGTGATGGACGCGACGACAAGAAGGTGCGGCACGACCGTTCCAACCCGTACCGCCAGGGATTCCGCGAGGAACGCATGGCGCAAAAGGAGAACGAGCCGTCTATTCCGGACGACATTGACCCGTCCGACCTTGATCCTTCCGTCCTGCAGGACTTGCGTGTGCTGTCGAAGGACAATGCGGATAAAGTGGCTAAGCACATGATCATGTCCGCTACATGGATGGCGGATGATCCGCAGCTCGCTCTGACGCACGCACGTGCAGCGAAGAACCGCGCGGGCCGCGTTGGTGTGGTGCGCGAGGCTGCAGGAATTGCGGCGTACCACGCGGGGGAGTGGAAGGAAGCGCTTTCCGAGCTACGGGCCGCCCGCAGGATGAGCGGCGGACCTGGGTTGCTCGCCGTCATGGCTGACTGCGAGCGTGGTCTCGGCCGCCCGGACAAAGCGATCGAGATTGGGCGCAGCCAGGAGTCGCAGCAGCTCGACCCGGAGTCGCAGGTGGAGCTAGCCATTGTTGTCGCCGGTGCGCGCCACGACTTGGGCCAGCACGAGGCTGCATTGGCGACGCTGCAGCAGCTCAACCCGACAATCGACGAGAAGAAGGTGGGGGATTTCGCTCACACCCGTCTCTCTTACGCTTACGCGGATGCCCTCGCCCAGGTCGGCAGGACCGATGAGGCCCGGACATGGTTTGAGCACGTCAAGAAAGTCGACAGCGAAGACATGACGGATGTCGCCCAGCGTCTCAAGGAGTTCAGCTAAGCGATGCTTGTTAGCGGCTACGATGCACTGCTTTTAGACCTAGACGGGACAGTCTGGCACGGCGAAGCTCCCATTCCGGGTGCCGTTGATGCGGTCAACGCTGCTACTGCTTCGGGGCGTCCAGCCGCCTACATCACCAACAATGCGTCGAAAGCTCCCAGCGAGGTCGCCAGCAAGCTGCAGGGGATCGGACTTGCAGCAACAGAAGCTGATGTCATGACCTCCGCGCAGGCGGCAGTCCAGCTCGCGCAACAGCACGCGGTGCCAGGCGCTGCGGTGCTGGTCGTCGGTGCAGAGTCGTTCCGTGACCTTGTCCGAGAGGCTGGTTTCATTGTGGTGGATTCAGCTGAGGACGCACCGGCGGTTGTGCTCCACGGGCATTCGCCGGATAACGGATGGAGGCAGCTGTCGGAGGCGGCGCTGGCGATCCGGGCCGGAGCGACGTACCTGGCAAGTAATCTGGACTCGACCCTGCCAATGGATCGCGGGCTCATGGTGGGTAACGGTTCCATGGTCGCCGCTGTCACCCACGCCACCGGTGTCACCCCGCAGGCCGCGGGCAAACCTGGCCCCGCCATGTTCACTCTCACGCGGGATAATCTCGGTGTGACAGCGCCGCTGGTGATCGGAGACCGCCTCGACACCGACATTGCTGGTGGTGTCGCCGCGGGAATGGACACCTTGCATGTGCTCACCGGAGTGTCCGGCCCACGTGCGCTCATTTCGGCGCCAGCCGATCAGCGCCCGACGTTCATTGCCGAAGACATGTCTGTGCTTGTCGACGCTTCGGTGGAAGCCGACCAGCTGCGCCCATGCGCCCAAGGCGGATTCACTGCGGCGGTGGAACGGGACGACGACACTGGGGGATCGGTGGTTGTGCTGGACGGGGGAGATGAGACGTCGACAAGCATGCAGGCTCTGCGCACAGTGTTGAAGGCGGCCTGGAGCCTTGGTGCTGGTGAGGTGCCCGATGTTGAAGCGACTTCAGCTGCTGCGCGCCGTGCCGTGGAAAGCTGGTGGTGATAGTGAGTACTCCCGAGCAGCTGACCGAGCGCTTCGAGACGGCGATGGCTCAAGCACCAGAGGACCTCGCCGGCGAACTAGCCCAGTACGAGGCCGCGTACACCGTCCTCGCCGATGCTTTGCAGGACCAGTCCTAATGGGGCAGGGTCCAGGGCGCCGTCGTCTTGACGCGGAGTTAGTACGCCGCAAGATCGCGCGGTCCCGTGAACAAGCCGTCGAGTGGATCAAAGCGGGCCGAGTCGAGGTCGGCGGATTCACCGCGACGAAGCCTGCGACGGTCGTCGAACCTGACGTGTCCATTAAAGTCGCTGAAGTCGACGGAGACGACTGGGCATCCCGCGGTGCGCATAAACTGCTCGGCGCTCTTGACGCATTTGAGCCCCATGGATTGACCATCGCTGGAAAGCGCGCGCTTGATGCCGGTGCCTCCACAGGCGGATTCACCGATGTGCTGCTGCGCCGCGGTGCCCGCGAGGTCGTAGCTGTTGACGTCGGGTATGGCCAGCTGGTCTGGCGGCTGCAGGACGACGACCGTGTCACGGTGCTGGACCGGACTAACATCCGCCACCTCACCCCTGAACTCATGGGTGGAACAGCGGAGATGATGGTCGGCGACCTGTCGTTCATCTCGCTCGAGCTGGTGCTGCCCGCTATCGCGCAATGCATGGCCGATGGCGCGGATCTACTGCCGATGGTCAAGCCGCAGTTCGAGGTAGGCAAAGAGCGCTTAGGGAGCGGCGGAGTCGTCCGCTCGGCGGATCTGCGGGCGGAAGTCACCCTGGATGTCGCCCGTTTTGCCCGGTCGCTGGGATTGAGTTGCCGCGGTGCGGTAGCGTCACCGCTGCCTGGGCCGAGCGGGAACGTAGAATACTTCCTATGGCTCGTTCACGATGGTGGCCAAAGCGCCCCGGATGACGGGGAGCTGGCTGCCATGATCACGCGTGCAGTAGAGGAAGGACCGAAAAACTAATGCAACAAGGCGACACCGACCGCTGCGTCCTTTTGGTCCCCCACACCCGGCGCGAAGGCAATATTGCTTCGGCGGCCCGCGCGACCGAGCTGCTCATTCAGGCGGGCATCACCGTCCGCCTTGTCGGGGAAGATGAGCTGCCGTTCACGGACAACTACCCGATCCTCGCCCAGATCGAGCAGGTCGCCCCGAACGATGACGCCGCAGCAGGGTGTGAGCTCGTGCTCGTGCTCGGCGGTGACGGAACGTTCCTGCGTGCCGCCGGCATGGCGCGCGCGCAGGATGTCCCCGTCCTGGGCATTAATCTGGGCCACATCGGCTTCCTCGCCGAGTGGGAGGAAGACAGCCTGGAAACCGCGATCCGGCGCGTGATTGACCGCGAGTACACCGTAGACGACCGCATGACCATCGATGTCACGGTGCATGATTCCAACAACGACCAGATCGGCGAGGGGTGGGCACTCAACGAGGCGAGCCTGGAAAACCTTGACCGCCGCGGTGTGCTCGACGCGATTCTGGAAGTCGACTTCCGCCCGGTGAGCTCGTTTGGCTGCGATGGTGTGCTCATTTCCACGCCAACGGGCTCGACCGCTTACGCGTTTTCCGCGGGCGGGCCGATTCTGTGGCCGGAGCTCGACGCGATCCTCGTGGTGCCTAATAACGCCCACGCACTGTTCACCAAGCCGCTGGTTGTTTCACCGCGTTCCACGGTCGCAGTCGAGTCGTTGATTACCACGACTCCCGCCGACGTGGTACTCGACGGTTTCCGCCACTTGGACATGCCCCCGGGGTCGCGCCTCGAGGTGGGCCGGGGAGTCAAGCCCGTGCGCTTGGTGCGTTTGGATGATTCGCCGTTCACCGACCGCCTCGTGCACAAGCTGCAGCTGCCGGTCAATGGTTGGCGCGGCCCGGTGCTCAAGGAAGACAAGACCTACGGCGACAACGTGACGCGACGATAATGCTTCTTGACCTGACTATTGACAACCTGGGTGTGATCCCGCATTCGCATGTGGAGTTCGCGCCAGGTTTGACTGTGCTCACTGGCGAAACTGGTGCTGGTAAAACCATGGTGGTCACTGGTTTGAGGCTTCTCACTGGAGGGCGTGCTGACGCGTCGAAGGTGCGCACGGGCGCTGATCACGCGAGCGTGCAGGGAACTTTCAGCACCGAGGGGCTTATCGACGTCACGAGCCAAGCCGTTGCCGCCCTCGCTGAGGAGGCAGGTGCCGCGCCTGATGAAAACGGCGATTTCCTGGCCGCGCGATCGGTGAAGGCGACGGGGCGGTCGCGTGCGCATTTGGGTGGCCGCACTGTTCCAGCCGCCACCTTGGCAGACTTCACCGCGCATGTTTTGACCATTCACGGCCAGAACGACCAGTTGCGCTTGCTTTCGCCGGGGGAGCAGCTGGGCGCCCTCGACTCCTTCGATCCGGCGATCGATGCGCTGCGGGAAGCCTATGCAGAATCGTTCTCGGCGTGGCGCGCCGCGGTCAAGGATTTGAAGGAGCGCACGGAGAAGCGCCGTGAGCTCGCCCAAGAAGTGGACCGCCTCGAGTTTGCTATCGGGGAGATCGACGAGGTTGATCCGCAGGAGGGCGAAGACGCTGAGCTGGTGGAGACAATCAACCGCCTCCAGGATGTGGATGCGCTGCGTGAAGCTGCGGAGGAAGCAGTCGTCGCCATCGACGGTGTGGAGGCCGTTGGTGGTTTCAGCGGCAACGCGGACAGCGATGCTTCCGCTTCATCGCTCGTGGGCGCTGCCGGCACGGCACTGACCGGTGCGAGCGATGGTCAGCTGCGGGAACTCGGCAACCAGCTTGGGGATGTCGCAGCGATCCTCTCGGACGTCTCCGGCGAGCTCAACGCGTATTTGTCGAACCTCCCCAGCGACCCAGAAGAGCTCGACCGTCTTTTCCAGCGTCAACAGGAGCTCAAGGCGTTGACCCGCAAGTACGCTCCCGACGCAGCCGGCATTATCGCGTGGCGCGCGAAAGCAGCGAAGCGTTTAGAGTCCATCGATACTTCCGCGGAAGCGATCGAGGAGCTGAAGAAGGCCGTGGCATCCCATGAAAAGTCCATGACAGCTGCGGCATCCAAGTTGACGGCAGCGCGGAAGAAGGCTGCGAAGGCGCTCGAGAAAGCGGTCACAGGTGAGCTACGTGGCCTGGCCATGCCGAAAGCGCGCATCGTCGTCGCTGTGGATTCGAGCAAAGACCCGCAGGAGTTCACGCGCGACGGGGCAGACGTCGTGGAGTTGCGGCTTGCACCCAACGACGCGTTGGAACCACAGCCGCTGGCCTCCAGCGCGTCAGGCGGTGAGCTCTCCCGCGTCATGCTGGCCCTCGAGGTCATTTTGTCGGAGCGCCGCAGTGGCGCAACCCTCGTCTTCGACGAGGTTGATGCTGGAGTCGGTGGCCGCGCAGCCGTGGAAATTGGGCGGAGACTTGCGCGGTTGGCGATGAATAATCAGGTCATCGTCGTCACGCACCTGCCGCAAGTGGCTGCCTATGCGGACTCGCACTTGCATGTGTCCAAGAATGTCGGCGATGAGTCGGTGACCTCCGGCGTGCAGCTGCTCGGCGACGATGACCGCGTTGACGAGCTCGCCCGAATGCTTGCCGGCATGGACGATTCCGCTACCGGGCGAGCGCACGCTGCCGAGTTGCTGAGCAAAGCCAAAACCGACGTGGAGGGCTTTTCCCCGCGCGCCTAACCCGATTTGGGTGCTTGAAACGGCAAGATCTGAGGGCATGAGCTCAATTTTCCACACCACCTCCACGAGCACCCCGAGCACCTCGGGCACTACAAAGAGTGCCGAACTCACTGGCGCGTTGCGCGATTGCACACCACAGGGCAAGGGTCTGCGGAAACTGTCTGAGGGCGACATTGCGGTTGTCGACGCCCCGGACATGTCCCGCCGCGAAGCTCAACTGTTGGTGGAAAAACGCCCGTCAGCGGTGGTGAACATCGCCGGTTTCTCATCCGGAAACATTCCGAATTACGGGCCGCAGCTATTGCTCGACGCAGACATCCTGCTGTTCGAGGGTGCCGGCGCGTCCACCCGCGAAGCATTCCGTGACGGCAAGAAGGCGACGCTGACCGCTGACGGCGAAATCACCATCGGTAAGAAGGTCATCGCCCAGGCTGAGCCGCTCGATCAAGCGACCGTCGAGTCCTCCTTCGACACCTCGCAGCGCGAACTCGTCGACCACATGGAGGCTTACTTCGGTAACACTATCGAGTTCATTCACACTGAATCGCCGTTGCTTGTCGACGGTGTAGGTGTCCCCGAACTCGGCGACGTGATGGACGGTAGGAAGGTTCTGGTGGTCAGCCCGACCCTGGACACCCGTGAGAAGGTGTCCAATTTGCGCCACTTCATTCGCGAGTTCCGGCCCATCGTCATCGGTGTCGGCTCTGCCTCCGACACCCTGCTCGACCTCGGCTATTCTTGCGACTTCATTGTGGGTGACCCGGCTGATATTTCCGCCGATAATCTACGCGGCGATGCCCGTGTTGTCCTCCCGGCGGACCCGGATGGCCACGCTGCTGGTCTCGAGCGCATTCAGGACCTCGGGGTCGGTGCAGTGACGTTTCCTGCCGCCACTGATTCGCCGACTGATCTCGCGATTCTCTTGGCTGTCTTTCATAATGCCGAAACTATTGTCACGGCCGGTGACACGGTGGACCTCGACAGGATGTTCGCCGGCGCGGACCACGCGGCTCCGCCCGCCATGCTGGCTCGACTCAAGGCGGGAGACCGCATCGTCGACTCCCGCGTTATCGAGAACCTGTACCGCCCGACATCCGGCGGCGGTGTCGCATGGGCGTGGGCTATCCTCGGCCTGCTGGTGGCGGTTGCGACGATTGTCATCATCGTCGGTGTGATGGGTAACGGCACGTTTGTCGACAACCTCATCAACACGTGGAACAACTTCGCCCTGGCCGTCCAGAACCTGTTCAAAAACTAGCGGAGAGGAGCGACGCTGACATGCCGAAGCACAATTCCGGTGGTGCCGGCTGGTTTACCAGCGGCATGACGTGGGGCATTGCAGGTGGCATCGCCCTGGGTGCCCTGGTGGTTGCCCCGGCGATGGCCCCGATTGCGGACAACTCCTTCAACAACATTGCAGGCTCCTCGACCCCCGAAGACGAGCAGAAGGATCAAGACCGACCAGACAACCGTGAGGCGAATGCGGCGAATGCACTGCTGGCGCAGTCGTCGACACGCATCGTCGAAGGCACACTGACCGGCCGCCCGTACCTGATCATCCGCACTCCGGACGCGAACGACGATGACGTAAGCACCACGAGCTGGCTCGGTGAAATGGCGGGCGGCACCGCGGGCGGCGAGATCGCGCTGACGGAGAAGTTCCTCTCCCAAGACGGGGCTGACGAGCTACGCTCGATCATCGCTAACACCTTGCCTGCCGGCGCCCAACTGTCGGTGGACAACCAAGCGCCGGGCATTCACGCAGGCGAGTCCCTCGGTGCGGCGCTCATGTTCGATCAGGCTACGGGCGCCCCACTGGCCACCGTCGAGGACCGCGCGGTGGTTCTGCAGGCTCTGCGTGAAGCAGACTTCATCGAGTATGAGGACGGCACGATCACCCCGGCGCAGGGCATCATTGTCATCACCGGGGACGCCGACAGCGGCGATGGATTCGCCTCAACCGTCCTTGCAGACCTTGTCCGGGGCCTGGACTCCCGCGGCGATTCCGTTGTCCTTGCCGGCCGTTGGGCCGCCGCCGAAGATGAGGGGCCGATCGCCATAGTGCGCGAAGACCCGAAGACGAACGAGAAGATCTCCACTGTGGATTCGCTCGAATCCGAGACCGGCCGTATCTCCGCGGTGCTGGCCCTCGCGGAGCAAATTGCCGGCGGTTCCGGCTCGTACGGTTCGGCGGACAACGCCCAGGCCCCAGCTCCGGAGCGTGAATGATGCGCCACGAATTCACGGTCACGGATTCAGAGCTGCTTGTTGACGCACCCATTCTCGCCCTGCGGCGCGACACGGTCACCATGCCCGGGGGAAACACCGCAAAGCGGGAGATCGTCGAGCACTTCGGTGCAGTAGCAGTCGTGGCGCTCGACGACGAGCAGCGCATCGCCATGGTCGAGCAGTACCGCCACTCGGTCGGTGCGCGACTGTGGGAGCTGCCTGCGGGCATTCTCGATTTCGCAGGGGAAGATGAACTGGACACCGCCAAGCGCGAACTCGTCGAGGAGGCCGGCCTAGAAGCGGCAAACTGGGCTCTGCTGGTCGATCTAGTTACCTCTCCCGGTTTCGCCGAAGAAGCCGTACGCATTTTCTTGGCCTCTGACCTCTCCCACGTGGAGCGCCCCGATGCCGAGGATGAGGAGGCAGACATGGCTTTCGCGTGGGTGCCGCTTGACGGTGCCCGCGCCGCTGTCATGGACGGACGCATCACTAACTCCATTGCTATTGCTGGTGTACTCGCCGCGTCCGAGTTCGTTGCAGGTCGAGCGGAGGCACGCAGTACGGATGTCCCGTTCACTCTCCGTCCGACCCACATGCCAGACAGGCGCCAAGAACAGGGCATTGCGCCCGACATGAAGAAGACGCAGTGAGCTCCGGCAACGCCGAAACTCTCGGTAAACTGTGGCTTGACCACCTCGCCGTCGAGCGTGGATTGTCGGCCAACACGCTCAGCAATTACCGCCGTGACGTGGACCGCTACGTCGGCTGGTTGGAATCCGCAGGCAAAACTGACTTGAACGCCGTGGCAGCGTCCGACCTCGAGGATTATGTCGCCGACCTGCGGCGCGGAGGACTCTCATCCTCATCCGCTGGGCGTGCTCTCGTTGTGGCCCGTGGGCTGCACAAATTCGCCACCGTGGAAGGTGCCGTCGCCGCCGATGTCGCCGCTGAGGTCTCGCCACCGAAAACAGGGGAGAAGCTCCCGGACACGCTCACCGTCGAGGAGGTGGGGTCGCTTCTCGACGCTTGTCCCACCGACACCCCGACTGCCCTCCGCGACAAGGCGCTACTCGAAGTCCTCTATGCCACCGGTGCGCGTGTGTCCGAGGTGCTTGATCTTGTTGTGGATGACGTGGTTGGGCTCAATGACGGCACGTTCATCAAAGTCACCGGCAAAGGAAACAAGCAGCGCATCGTTCCCGTCGGCAGCGCCGCCCGCGAAGCGGTGGAGGCATATCTCGTGCGTGGCCGCCCCGCACTGTCGAAGGGCAAGACCCACTCCCTGTTTCTGAATAAGCGCGGTGGCGCGCTGTCACGGCAGAGCGCGTGGGTGGTGATCAAGGATGCGGCGGGGCGAGCAGGCGTCGATAAGCACATCTCGCCGCACACTCTGCGCCATTCGTTCGCGACCCACTTGCTTGAAGGGGGAGCAGATGTGCGTACGGTGCAGGAGTTACTCGGGCATGCTTCTGTGACAACGACTCAGATTTACACTCACGTCACCCCAGAGAACCTGCGCGAAGTTTGGCGCACGGCGCACCCCCGATCCTAAACGTGGAAAATGACACCTGTGTAAGATGGCCATCATGACGGAGGATGGACTCTTCGATACCCCGGGTATCGGCCTAACGGGCCGCCCTATCCGCGAGCTGCCGCAGCCCGAGCGGCTGGACAAGCATGGCCCCGCCACGATCATCTCCATGGTCAACCAGAAAGGCGGTGTGGGCAAGACCACGTCGTCCATCAACCTCGGAGCCTGCCTTGCAGAGCAGGGGCGTAAAGTTCTCCTCGTCGACCTTGACCCGCAGGGCGCGCTTTCGGCCGGACTGGGGGTCACCCAGGACGAAGACCAGGTCACCGTCTACGACTTGATGTTGGACAACACATCCTCCATCCACGCCTCCATCAAGCACAGTAACGTCTCCGGTCTAGATATGGTCCCGGCGAACATTGATCTCTCTGCGGCGGAGATTCAGCTGGTGAATGAAGTCGGGCGCGAGCAGACTCTCGGCCGCGCACTGCGTCCTGTGCGCGGCGAGTACGACTACATCATCATTGACTGCCAACCCTCTCTCGGCCTGCTCACCGTGAACGCGCTCGCTTGCTCGCAGGGCGTGATCATTCCGATGGAGTGCGAGTATTTCTCACTGCGCGGCCTCGCGCTGCTGACGGATACTGTGGAGAAAGTGCGCGACCGCATCAACTTCGACCTGGACATCGTCGGCATTCTGGTGACGATGTTCGACCGCCGCACAACGCACTCCCGCGAGGTCATGGATCGCGTGGTGGAAGTCTTCGGCGACCGCGTCTTTGACACGGTGATCACGCGTACCGTTCGTTTCCCCGAGACATCTGTGGCCGGCGAGCCGATCATTACTTGGGCACCGAACTCTCCAGGGGCCGAGCAGTACCGCAACTTGGCGCTCGAGGTGATTGAACGGACGACATGACCACCCACATTCAAGAGGGCTACCAGCCGGAGATCACCGGGTTCACCCTCGCTCTCAACAACTTCGAGGGCCCATACGACCTGTTGCTCAACCTCATCGGAGCCCGGAAACTCGACGTCACCGAGGTGGCTCTCGCCGAGGTCACCGACGAGTTCATCGAGTACGTCCGGCGACTGGGGGAGACTGCAGAGTTAGATGAGATCACTGAGTTCCTTCTCACTGCCTCGACGTTGCTCAGCCTGAAGGCTCAACGTTTGCTGCCGAAGAGTGGGGAAGAGGACGACGAGGACTTGGAGTTGTTGTCCACCCGCGACCTTCTCTTTGCCCGCCTGCTGCAGTACCGCGCCTACCAGAAGGCCGCGGACCAGTTCGAGCGCTGGCAGCGCCAGGCACGTCGACGTTACCCGCGTGCAGTGGGCATGGAGGATCAGTTCCTGGACCTTTTGCCACCAGTGCAGTTGGGCCACACGGCTGGCAGCTTTGCGGAGCTGGCTGCCTCAGTCTTCCGGCCTAAACCGCCGGAGGAAGTGCGGGTCGACCACCTCCACGCCCCTCCGGTCTCGGTGCCAGAGCAGGCGGGCAAGTTGTTGGACACCCTTAAGGTCGCGGGACCGGACACATGGCTTACCTTCGCCGCCCTGACCCGGGACTGCACGCGATCGATGGAAGTCGTCGGGCGGTTCTTGGCCGTGCTGGAACTCTATAAGGCGCATGCGATTGATGCCCGGCAGGAGGAGGCGCTCGGCCCGTTGGACATTTCCTGGACCGGTAAGGACGTCGATCCGGCCGTTATCGCTGCGCAGAACTGGGAGTAGCCGTGAACACGTCGCATGAGATGCCCATGGTCTCCCAACTGCGTTCGCAGATCGAGTCGATCATCCTGGTCGTGGAAACTCCTGCTACGGCAGAGGATTTAGCTGGCGCGCTCTCAGTGCCAGTGACTGCTGTTCAGGAAGAGCTTGAAGCGTGGGCTCAAGAACTCAATGACCGTGGATCGGGCATGGATCTGCGCGAGACGCTGGAGGGGTGGCGGCTCTATACCCGGCCGGCCAACGCTGAGGTCGTCGAAGCTTTTCTTCTGGACGGCACCCAGACCAAAATCTCCCGCGCCGCCATGGAGACTCTCGCGGTGGTTGCCTACCGCCAGCCCGTCACCCGCGCGCAGGTGGCGGCGATCCGCGGTGTCAACGTCGATGGTGTCATGCGCACCCTGACGTTGCGCGGGCTCATCGCCGAGGTGGATCCGGAGGAATCATCGGGAGCTCACCGCTACGTCACCACCGAGCTCTTCCTAGAGCAGCTCGGTATCGACTCGTTGGAGCGCCTTCCCGATTTGGCGCCGCTGTTGCCCGATGTGGATGCGATCGAAGAGTCTTGGTAATGCCTTTAACGCACTGGTAGCTTTGGAAACTATGACTCCTCCCGCTCGCCGAGAAGGCACACCGGACAAGTTTTATCTCTCTAACGCGAAGCCCGCCAAGCACCAGAATGTGAGCTTGAGCAAGCGCCGCGAAGCCGCCGAGAAGGAACCCCACCCGCTCGAAGACAACTGGTGGGACTACCGCGACGACCCTGTTGCACCGGAAGGCAAGGCAATCAGCGATGATGCTGAACCTGCCGCATCGCACAAGCGCGGGGAGGGTATCCGCCTGCAAAAGGTCCTCGCACAGGCCGGGGTGGCATCTCGCCGCCACTCTGAGGTGATGATCGATGAAGGTCGCGTCGAGGTCAACGGCAAGATTGTGCGCCAGCAGGGTGTGCGCGTCGACCCGAACGTGGACATTATTCGCGTCGACGGGGTGCGCGTGAACGTCAATGAGGACCAGCAGTACTTCGCATTGAACAAGCCGCGCGGCGTGCACACGACCATGGAGGATGAGCTGGGCCGCCCGTGTGTGGGTGATTTCGTCGCCGACCGCGTGGCGGCGGGCCAGCGCCTTTTCCACGTCGGACGACTCGACGCGGACACGGAGGGCTTGCTGCTGCTCACCAACGACGGTGAGCTGTCCAACCGTCTCATGCACCCGAAGTACGGCGTGGAGAAGACCTACCTGGCCACAGTTCTCGGCGAGGCCAAGCCTGCACTCGTGCGCGAGCTCAAGAAGGGCATTGAGCTTGAGGATGGGGTGGCAAAGGCTGACTACGCTCAGATCGTCGATACGCACCAGGGCCAGTCGCTGATCCGCCTGGTCATTCACGAAGGGCGCAAGCACGTGGTGCGCCGCATGCTCAAAGAGGCCGGATATCCGGTCCAGCGGCTCGTGCGCACGAAGATTCACACCGTCCAGCTCGGTGAGCTCAAGCCTGGCGCGATGCGCGCGCTGAACAATTCTGAGTTGACTGCGTTGTACAAGGCGGTGGAGTTGTAATGAGCCAGATTTCCAATATGCCCAACGGGGGCCTTATCCTCGCAGTTGATGGCCCTTCCGGTACCGGCAAATCCACGACGTGCCGTACGTTGGCCAAGCAACTCGATGCGAAGTACGTCGATACCGGCGCGATGTACCGAGTGGCTACGCTCGCCGTCTTGCGCGCTGGCATCGACCCAGCTGACACCGATGCCGTCATCGAGGTCACGCGTGACCTTCCATTGGAGGTCAGCGATGATCCGGATTCCACCGAGGTGCTTCTAGGCGGTGAGAACGTCGCCCGCGAGATCCGCGAACGTGAGGTCACGCAAAACGTCTCTGCCGTGTCCGCCATTCCGGAAGTGCGTGTCAATCTCGTTGAGCTGCAGCGCAAGTTGGCGCACGACGCGCACCGCGCCATCGTTGAAGGCCGCGACATTGGCACCGTCGTGCTTGTCGACGCCCCAGCCAAAGCCTTCCTTACCGCCTCCCCTGAAGTACGAGCCACACGGCGCTACAACCAGGACACCGCAGCCGGCCGCGATGTGGACTACGACACCGTTCTGGCCGATGTGATCCGCCGTGACGAGCTCGACTCGTCCCGCGCGACGAGTCCGCTGCGCCCCGCTGAGGATGCAGCCGTCATCGACACCTCTGAGATGAGCAAGGGCGACGTGCTGGACAGCCTGATCGGGCTGATCGAAAGGAGCGCACAGTGACGCATCCACACGATGAAGACGAGATCGAGTTCTTCGAGGGTGATTTCGCTGAAGCTGATTACGGTGAGCCGGAGTCCGATTCCGATTTTTCTGACGATGACCTGACCGAAGAAGAATGGGCGGAAGTAGAGGAAGCTTTCGGTCTCACCGCCGATGGACACCTCGAAGAAGCTTTGCCGACGGTGGCTATTGTCGGCCGACCAAACGTGGGCAAGTCCACGTTGGTCAACCGGTTCCTTGGCCGTCGTGAAGCTGTTGTGGAGGATCACCCTGGTGTGACCCGTGACCGCGTGAGTTACCTGTCGGACTGGAACGGCCAGCGGTACTGGGTGCAGGACACCGGTGGCTGGGATCCGGACGCGAAGGGCATTCACGCCTCCATCGCGCACCAGTCGGAAGCGGCGATGGCTGACGCCGATGTCATTGTCATGGTCGTTGACTCCCATGTCGGTGTCACCGAATCGGACGCTGTCATGGCGAACAACCTGCAGCGCTCTGAGGTTCCCGTGATCCTCGTGGCCAACAAGTTCGAGTCCGAGTCCCAGTGGGCGGACGTCGCCGAGTTCTATTCGCTCGGTCTCGGTGATCCATGGCCCGTATCGGCGCTGCACGGCCGCGGCGGTGCCGACGTTCTCGATGAAATCGTGAAGTCGTTCCCGGAGGAGCCGAAGTCCGCTCATTCGATCACGGAAGGGCCGCGCAGGGTTGCGCTCGTCGGAAAGCCGAACGTCGGCAAGTCTTCGCTGCTGAACAAGCTGTCGAAGTCGGACCGCGCAGTCGTCGATAATGTCGCGGGCACGACCGTCGACCCTGTCGACGAGCTCATTCAGCTTGACCAGAAACTGTGGCGTTTCATCGACACCGCTGGTCTGCGCAAGAAGGTCAAGAACGCGGAAGGACACGAGTACTACGCGTCTTTGCGCACCCGCGGCACGATCGACGCCGCCGAAGTGTGCGTTGTGCTTATCGACGCCTCCGAAGAGATCACCGAGCAAGACCAGCGCGTCATCAGCATGGTGCTCGACGCCGGTAAAGCAATGGTCATCGCGTTCAACAAGTGGGACTTGATGGACGAGGACCGCCGGTACTACTTCGACCGCGAATTCGACATGCAGCTCGACCACCTTCCGTGGGTGTCCAAGATCAACATCTCCGCGGATACAGGTCGTGGCCTGCATCGCCTAGAGAAGGAGATGATCACGGCGCTGGAGAACTGGGACAGGCGCATCTCCACCGGCCAGCTGAACAACTGGATGCGGGACGCGATCGCCGCGAACCCGCCGCCGATGAAGAACAACCGCTTGCCCAAGGTGCTCTTTGCCACGATGGTGTCCACACGCCCGCCGACCATCGTTCTGTTCACCACGGGCTTCCTCGACGGCGGGTACCGCCGGTACCTCGAGCGAAAGTTCCGTGAGCAATTCGGCTATCACGGCACCCCGGTGCGCATCGCCGTCCGCGTGCGTGAACGTAAGCCCCGCAAATAAGGAGACGTCATGACCGGACAGTCACGCCGTATCACCCGCACCGTCACAGTCGATGGGGTCGACCACACCTACCAGTGCTCTGTTCCAGTCACCTTAGATGCGGACAAGCTACCGGTCATTCTGGCGATTCACGGTAAGGGTGACAACGGGCATGACTTCCTCGTGGGCACGGGGCTTGGTGCCGCCAAAGCGATTGTCGCTGCGCCGACCGGGCGTGGTCTAGCGTGGAGCCCCGCGCCCTACGCCGTGACGACGGTCGAGGAAGACACCGCACTGATTCACGCCATCCGTGACGACATCATCGCCACCTACCCCGTCGACCCAGAGCGAGTGTATCTGGTCGGGTTTTCCAACGGCGGCGGCTTTGTCACCGTGCTCGCTGTGAACGATCCCAGTGCCTACGCCGGAGTCGCTACCGTCTCCGGCGCGATTCGAGTCGACAAGAATCTGCTCGAGCAAGGCACTCCGATCGACTACATGAACATTCACGGCACCTGGGACGACGTTGTTCCCTACATGGGCCAAGACCGTGGAGTTCTGGGCACAATCATGCCAGCCCCCGACGTCGTCGCCGCCTTTGAACGCCGAAATGGCGATACTGCTCGCACAGTGCACATCCCAGTGGAGGGCATGAGCCACGAATGGCCCTCAGGGATATGGGCCAGGGGCCGGGGGATCGACGTGACCGACGAGATCCTCGCCTTCTTCAACATCGAGAAGTTGTCGGAGCAGCAGTAAGTCGTGCGGCGGGCTCTTCGATCCTCAGCGCTGGGTGTCTTCGCCACCGTTCTCCTCACTTCGTGTGGAGGCACCGAGAGCTCCCCGGCAGAGACGAGCATTGCTGAATCCCCCGCTGAAGTGTCCGAGCGCACCGTGACGGCTGCGGGGGAAGAGCGAACCTACACGGTCTCGGTTCCACCCGACGCGACTGAACCATTGCCCGTCATCATTGCCTTTCACGGAAGGGGCGGAACAGGGGCCAGCTTCCTTGCCGGCACAGACTTAGACGAGGCGCACGCAATCGTGGCTGCGCCTGACGGCGTTGCTGGGGCGTGGGCACCGGCACCCTATGCCGATACGACGGTGGAGGAAGAATCCGAATTCATCGAGGCGATCGTCACGGACTTAGAGGGCGCATTCTCGGCGGAAAGCTCGCAAGTTTATCTAGCGGGCTTTTCCAACGGTGGAGGACTGGCCACAGCTGCCGCCGCTGCCCACCCCGACCGATTTGCGGGCGTGGCCACAGTAGCAGCAGCTGTGCGCACCGACCCGTCGCAGTTTTCCACCGGGAAAGCTATCGACTACATGAATATCCACGGCACCTCCGATATAAAGGTCCCGTACAGTGGCGAGCTCCGCGGCACAGACGACCGCATCTACGGGGCAGAGGATGTTGTTGCGGCGTTCCGTAAGCGCAATGGTGACACAGGCCGGGTAGAGCACCTTGCGGTTGATGGCATGGGGCACAGTTGGCCGACTGGGGCACATGTAGGCACCAGCATCGATGTCACCGAAACAATCTTGAGCTTCTTCGGCTTGAATAGCCTCCCGTAACGCTAACCTTTTGGCCGAAAAGATCGCTTTTAATCGTCAGGTGAGGAAAAGGGGTAGCCGGCAGGGCGGAAGAAAGCGTGGATGTCGTACTCCTCGTCACAATAACTGTGGGGGTCATCGGGATCGAAGTCCGCATCGCGGCCGGTCCCGTCGTACGTGTTGAAGAACTGGTTGTCGGGGACCACGAGCTCATCGTCCGGCACGGCCTTCGGTGGGATGGGGTGGTAGTGGAAGATTTGGTCGAATTCTTCCTCTAGATCCCGCAGATCAGTTTTGCACTGCTTGTAAAGGTCCCAGGCGGCTGCTTGCTCCTCGGGGATGTACGGATCGTAGGCTTGCGCGGTGGCCTCGTAGGCGTCGAGTACGGCGTGACTTTTCGCGAGAAAGTGCTCGGTTTGTTGTCTGAGACGCTCGACATCGTCGACACTGCGCCGCCACCTGGGCGCCGTGGGGGTGGTGTACGCAGTGAGCAAGCCATTGGGATCGGACCAATAGTATGTGCCGTCCTCCAAGAGCCACACGATCGCGCCTGTTACCGGGTCGGGGACATAGAATGCACGACGATCTGTCTTGAGGTTGTGGTGGTGCTGGCACAGACAGAATAGGTTATCAGCCATTGTTAGGCCGCCTTCGTCGTAGGGTTGGCGATGATCGAGCTGGCAGGCCTGCGCCGGCCGCGTGCAACCAGGGTAGACGCACGTGCCGTCTCTTCCACGGACGTACGCGGCGACATCAGCTGGGGCGTCGTGGCCGGCCACGACCTTTTTGGACGCGGCATCTAGGTCAACCACGGTTGTGCCGTACTTGGCGGCGAGGTGGTGCAGCATGGAAGTCGAGTTCGGGCCGGTGTACCCGAACCCTGGAATGAACGCTGCAGCCTCTTCGTCGACAACCCCTTCTGCATTCTTGGGGGTGTAAGCGTAGATGGTCGCGGTGGCGGTGGGACTGACTGCCCCGGTTGCGAGCTTTACCAGCGCCTTTGCTTGGGTGGTCCCCAGCTCGCGCGCGGTGGCCTCGATGTTTGCCCGCACTGCGGCGATGGTGGCGTTGTCTGCGTTCAAGGTCATCCACGCCGTGTCTGATCCGGCTGCCCCAGCGCCGAAATCGAGGTCTGTGGTGTCGGGAAGGCCTTTCTTTCGGTTCTTTCTACGCTTGGGATCGTAAGCGGCTGCGTTGTCGAAGTCGGCGATCATCTTGTTCAGACGCAGTGTGATCGTGTTGCCCGCCGGTAAAGACTGCCGGATTCGGGTAGGAGTGAACATGTCCACCAACACCTCGTCGAAGACCTGGTAAGCCTCGGCGGGCGCATCGGCCCCCAGGGCGGCAATCGCCGTGGCAATGGCGTTCAAGCGGTCGACGTCGAGTCGCCAGTGCTCTTCCTGAATCGCACGGAGCCGCGGCAAACGGCCCAGCGACTGGTAACTGTAGATGGCCTTCTCCACCTCGCCCTTGCGCATCCCGGTTCGCTGCGCCAGGCGAGAGACCTCCAGATCGTGGTCGCGTGATCCGACCATCGCATTCTCAGCGTCGGCGAACTCCAGGAAGGCCTCGGCTTGGCCTCGCCGTATAGCCAAACCGGCGCTTGCAACAGGGCAGTCCGGATCGTCAGTGACGAAGAACGGCGCCCGCTTGACCTTCTTCGTTCGTGTGCTTGTTGCCATCACGTCTCCCCGCCCGCGTTAAGTGTCTCCATCCAGCTATGTGAACATTCTTGCAAACGGGTGTACCAACCAACCCCGAAAACTATGTACAGTTCGAATGCGTGTTCTACTCCGAGGCTATGGCCTCTTGCGATTCAGTATTCGTTCGAAAAGGTCGGGGCGTCGATAAGCTACTAGCGCCGCTCATACACGAATGCATCCGTGCGATAGGGCAGGGGAATGGGCTGGCCTTCATCGAAGCCGAGACGATCGAAGAGGTACCACCGGAGATTGTCGGTTACTTTTGCGCGCGTGGCCTCGCTCGCCCGCAGCCAATATGAACGCGTGCGTGCGAGCGCGAACAGGTCGTCCGTGGTCACGGCTGCGAACCATTTGGTACGCAGTTCGCGCTTCAGGGCCCATCGCTTATCGACGTCGGGATAGAACCCTTCCCTCTGCACATCCCCCGAGTGACTGATCCGGGAAAGCCTCAGGACCCAAGGGTGTGACACGTCGAGAGTGTTCCAGCACAGGAGAAGCTCACCGCCGGGTACTACAACCCGGTGGGCCTCCGCGCTGGCCGCCGCGGTGTCGACCCAGTGCCAGGTTTGGGCGCAGGTGACGGCATCAACCGAGCCGTCGGCGAGGGGCAGTGCCTCAGCAACTGCTCGAACGGTGTGCACTACTGGGATGCGTGCACGCAAAACCCTGAGCATGTCGTCGGAGGGGTCTGCGGCATACACGGTGCGGTCTGGCTTTAGGAGCAGCTCGGTGAGCTTTCCCGTTCCCGCACCGAGGTCCAGCACGTTCCCCACCGTCTCGATGAGCCCGGGGACGGCGGTGGGGTAGGAGGGGCGTGTGGCGTCGTAAAGCTGCGCCCCGGAGGCAAACGCGCCCGCCGTGTGCCTGCGGGTGGCAGCATCGCGGAAACCCGGCATCTCTTTTGTGCTGGGTTTGAAGTTGCGTGGGGTGGGGCTGGGGTCCATTACGTGTCAACTTACCGGTCGTGACTTTGATTGCTAAGGTTGCCCAGGAAAGCAGCGTCTCGACTTCAAAGGATGCACCCCCACTGTGCAGAAACTCACACGCTCAGCAGCGATAACCTGTTCCCTTATGCTCTCCGCGGCGGCGCTCGCCGCATGCGGAGACGGGAATAAGGATTCGATGCGCGCCGACAGTATCGCTGACGAAGTCACTCAAACAGTCCGCGAAGAGCTCGTGGAACCCGTGCGCGAGTTCGAAGGCGACCCATTCACCGAAACCCGCAAGATCGAGGCTGGGGGGCTCGACCGCAAGTTCATCGTGACTGTGCCACCCGACGTCGAGGAGCGGATCGATCTGCCCTTGATCTTCGCCTTCCACGGGTACAAGAACAATGCCGAAGCGATGCGGAAGTTCACCCAGCTAGACAGGGCGCATGCCGTGGTCGTGTACATGGACGGCGTGGGAGACGCGTGGGCACCGGCACCTTATGCAAAAACAACGGGAGAACAGGACCTCGCCTACTTCGACGCAGTGCGCCAACAAATGCTCGATGAGTTCCCGATCGACCCGGCCCGGGTTTTCGTGACCGGACTATCCAACGGTGGCGGATTCGCCGCCTACACCGCGTGCCACCGTTCCCACCAGATCACGGGCATCGCGACTGTATCTGCCGCTTTCTACGACAAAGTCTTCGAAGATTGCTCACCCACACCGGTCAAGCAGATTGACATGCACGGCACGAAAGACGGGATCATCGAGTACGAGGGAGGTGTGCGCCACAACGAGGCCTACATGGACATCGAGGATGTCATGGCCAACGCTTCACGGCGCAACCACTGCGAACCTGAACCTGTCCGCGCTGAGATCCGTCGCCCCGGCGAGGAGTTCGTCTGGGAAGGTTGCGACGCGCAACTGCGCCACTACCGTCTCGACGGGGGCGGCCATGTCTGGCCAGGTAGCAAACAAGACAACAGCTACGCCACTCAGCCATATGACGGATTTGGAACCGAGATGATTCTCGACTTTTTCGGTGTGCACTACAGCGGAGCGTTGGGGCCGAACCCGCAGTAATCACACCGCCCTGCCCCTTGGTGGGTTCTTGCCTATCCTGGTGTCTACATCTTCGAGAGCAGGGAGCAAACAATGAATCGTGAACTCGTCTTCATCGTGTACGCCTCAGACATTGACACCTCTGTCGCCTTTTATAGCGATCTTCTAGGGCTTGAAACTGACTTTGTCACGCCCCGCTACGTCACGTTCGCGTTGGGCGAGGTCGTTTATCTAGCTCTGTGGTCAGGCAATGCCGAGGCGCTGGAAGGGGCAGCGAATCGCACCTCGGAGGTGTGCCTCAACGTGCCTGCCGATGAGATCAGTGCCACGTTCGAGCAGTGGAAGAACAAGGGTGTCACCGTCCTTCGGGAACCGTATGAGGAAGTATTCGGCACCACGTTTGTCGTTGCAGACCCAGACGGCAACTTGATTCGCGTTGCGCCTATTGACTAGACCTGCCGACGAGTCCAACAGGCCCCGACACATAACCTCTACTTTATGAAACTAGATTATTGGGCACCGAAAAACGTTGCGTGCCCTGCACAGTCGGGATTACGCTCGGGCGCACACTAAACATGGAAAGGTTCCCCATGAAAGCACTGACCTGGCAAGCCAAACGCACTGTGACTGTCGAGGAAGTCCCAGACCCCACGATCATTGAACCCACCGACGCCATCGTCCGCATCACGTCCACCGCCATCTGCGGCTCCGATCTCCACCTGTACGAGGTCCTCACGCCTTTCATGGACAAGGGCGATGTGATCGGACACGAGCCGATGGGCATTGTCGAGGAGGTCGGCGCCGCTGTCACCAACCTCAAACCCGGCGACCGCGTCGTTGTTCCTTTCAATGTCTCCTGCGGACACTGCTACATGTGCGAGCGCGGCCTTCAGTCTCAGTGTGAGACCACGCAGGTTAGCGAGTATGGCAACGGAGCCACCCTGCTCGGCTACTCGCGCCTCTACGGCTCGTTGCCTGGAGGCCAAGCCGAGTTCCTGCGTGTACCACACGCCGACTACGGCCCTATCAAGGTCCCCAACGTCGGCGAGGACGAGCGCTACCTTTTCCTTTCCGACGTACTGCCGACCGCCTGGCAGGCTGTCCAGTACGCCAACGTCCCTGACGGTGGCACTCTCGCGGTGCTCGGGCTTGGCCCGATCGGGCAGATGTCTGCCCGTATCGGGGCACACTTGGGCTACCGGGTTATCGGGGTCGACCCAGTCGCGGAGCGGCGCGCCATGGCAATCCGGCACGGCATCGAAGTTATCGAGGACGGGGAGGGGGTCGCCGACAATCTGCGCGACCTTAGTGACGGCCGTGGGCCCGACTCGGTCGTCGACGCCGTCGGCATGGAAGCCCACGGTTCCCCTGTCGGTGGGGCCGCGCAGGCTGCCGCTGGCCTCCTACCCTCTACGCTCGGCCGCGCTGCCGTGCAGAATGCTGGTGTGGACCGCCTCAGCGCGCTCTACACGGCCATTGATGCCGTGCGGCGCGGTGGAACCATCTCCCTCAGTGGTGTCTACGGCGGGATGAAGGATCCTATGCCGATGATGACGCTGTTTGACAAGCAAGTGGAGATGCGGATGGGCCAGTGCAACGTGCGCCGCTGGACCGAAGACCTCCTCCCGCTGGTCGACGACCCGTCTGACCCCCTCGGCGTACTCGACCTGAAAACCCACACTGGGCCGCTCGACGACGGCCCGGCCATGTACGAAAAATTCCAGAAGAAGCAGGACGGCTGCATCAAAGTCGTCCTCAAGCCGTGAAAGAAATGGTCGGGCTGACAGGATTTGAACCTGCGACCCCTACACCCCCAGTGTAGTGCGCTACCAAACTGCGCCACAGCCCGTTGCTCCCCAGTGCAATAGTGCGCTCCGGGAACTTCGATAGATTACAGCACGGTCAGTTGAATCAGTAATCAGCAGGTCACGTAGAGTCGCACTATGGGCAAGTTTGACTGGTTCTGGAAAGCGATGGGCTCCACGTCCGAGCGAAACGACAAGAAGTCGAAGGGCATTGTCGCTTCCGCGCACGAGCTCATCCCCGTGTACAGGGGGCTCGGCGACGCGGAACTCGCCGCAGAGATCCGGGCAACCGTCGTGGATGGGCAGATTCAGAAGAAGCCAGAGTTTTTAGCGGTTCTTTCTGTGGCTTCAACCCGCACGTTGGGGATGACCCCATTCAACGTGCAGAATCAAGCGGTGCTGCGCCTGCTCGAAGGCGATGTGATCCAGATGGCCACTGGCGAAGGCAAGACGCTTGTAGGCGCCATGGCTGCCACCGGTTTCGCGCTCACCGGCAAGCGCGTGCATGTCATCACGGTGAACAACTACCTCGCGCAGCGTGACGCAGAGTGGATGCGCCCGCTTGTCGAGTTCTTCGGTTTAAGCGTTGGATACGTCACTGAATCCACCGCCCGCGAAGAGCGAGTCGGGGCTTACAGGGCAAATGTCGTCTACGCTCCGGTCGCGGAAATTGGCTTCGATCACCTGCGGGATAACCAGGTCACGCACCGCAGCCAGACAGTGCAGGCACCAGCTGATGTCGCGCTTGTCGACGAAGCGGATAGTGTGCTTGTCGACGAAGCTCTGGTCCCGCTGGTCCTCGCCGGCTCCAAACCGGGGGAGCAGGCGACCGGGCAAATCACGGAGGCCGTGTCCCACTTGAGGGAGGGAATCGACTACACGATCGATTCGGACCGCCGCAATGTGTTTCTCACTGACGGCGGTGCCGCGAAGGTGGAGAAAGCTCTCGGTATCGACTCGCTGTACTCGGACGAGAACATCGGCACCATTCTCGTGCGTGTCAACCTCGCGTTGCATGCCAAGGCGCTGCTCATTCGCGATGTCCACTACATCGTGCAGGACGGCAAGATCGACCTCGTCGACGCCTCCCGTGGTCGTGTCGCCGAACTGCAGCGGTGGCCCGACGGCCTGCAGGCGGCAGTCGAATCCAAGGAAGGCTTGGATGTCAGTGAAGGCGGCCGGATCCTTGATTCCATCACTCTCCAAGCGCTTATGCGCCGCTACCCGCTCGTGTGCGGCATGACCGGTACAGCGGTGGAGGCCACGGACCAGCTCCGTCAGTTCTACGACCTGCGGGTCTCGGTCATTGAGCGGGCCAAGCCGTTGCAGCGTTTCGACGAACAGGATCGCGTTTACGCCACCATGAGCGAGAAATTCACGGCGATCGTTGAGGAGATTGCGCACATCAACGAAACGGGCCAGCCGGTGCTAGTGGGCACGCATGATGTCGCCGAGTCAGAGGCCCTCGCGGATGCCCTAAGTGAGCGCGGCATCGGGGTGAATGTCCTCAACGCGAAAAACGACGCGGAGGAAGCGCGCATCGTGGCTGAAGCCGGCGATCTTGGTCGCGTGACAGTGTCGACGCAGATGGCCGGCCGCGGCACCGACATCCGCCTAGGTGGCGCTGATGAGGCTGATCACGATGAGGTCGCAGAAATGGGCGGTCTTGCTGTCATCGGCACGGCGCGCCACCGCACGGCGCGCCTGGACAATCAGCTTCGCGGGCGCGCGGGGCGCCAGGGTGACCCAGGTTTGAGTCTGTTTTTCGTCTCCCTCGAAGACGACATCATCACCGCAGGTGGCGCTGATGAGAAGATCACTGCACAACCAGGCCCGGACGGGAGGGTGGAAGCGAAGCGCGTCCACGACTTTGTGGCCCACTGCCAGCGCGTCACCGAAGGACAGCTCCTGGAGATCCATGCGCAGACCTGGAAGTACAACCAGCTGCTCGCGGACCATCGGGCAATTATCGACGAACGCCGCGCAATTCTCCTGGATACTGACCGTGCGTGGGTCGAACTGTCACAGCGTGCGCCGGAGAAGGCTGCGGAGGTGGAAGCTGCGGGCGTCGATAAGCATGTGCTCGTGCAGGCCGCACGTGAGATCATGCTTTTCCACCTCGACGACGAATGGTCCGAGCACCTCGCCCACATGGATGATGTCCGCGAATCGATCCACCTGCGGGCCATTGCGCGCGAGACTCCGCTGACTGAGTATCACCGGATTGCCGTGCGGGAATTCAAAGAGCTCGCGCAACGCGCTGTAGACCGCGCGGTGGAGACGTTTGAGCATGTGCTTGTTGACGGTGACGGGGCTCACCTCGCCGATGCCGGCTGGAAGCGTCCGAGTGCAACGTGGACGTACATGGTCTCCGACAATCCTCTTGCTGGGGGAGGAAACTCCGTGATCTCTGGCATTGCCAGCGTGTTTCGGTAGGTTTAAGCGCGAACCACCCACGATGACAGCGCGGTTGGCTGTGTTGTCGGTATGATGGGCGTGAAGTTGAATAACGACAGATATCCGTCGAAAGCGTCAGGAGAAGACATGAGCGAGATCACCGGTACGCCGGAGGCACAGGTAGAGACCACTTCGGTATTCCGTGCCGATCTTCTGAAGGAGATGGAGACGGGAGCTACCGCCTCTGACAACGTCGGTGGCGTGGAGGGCCTGCCGGAAGGTGCAGCCCTCCTCGTTGTGAAGCGCGGCCCGAACGCAGGCGCACGTTTCTTGCTGGATCAGGACACCACCACCGCTGGCCGCCACCCCGAGGCAGACATTTTCCTCGATGACGTGACCGTGTCCCGCCGTCACGCAGAGTTCCGCCGTACCTCCGGCGAGTTCGAGGTCGTTGATGTCGGATCCCTCAACGGCACCTACGTCAACCGCGAGCCGCGTAACTCCCAAACCCTGTCGACTGGCGACGAAATCCAGATTGGCAAGTTCCGTCTCGTTTTCATCTCTGAGTCTGAGTAATCTTTTTGCACAGTGACCGCGATCCGGAAAACCCAAGAACAGGCACCCCAACAGGCAAAGAAAACGGGGAACAAGACCATGTCCATCGGCGTGGTCATACAACGCCTGCGCGAAGAATTTCCGGATGTCACTGTGTCGAAGATCCGGTTCCTTGAATCGGAGGGGCTGATCAGCCCGGAGCGCACGCAGTCGGGGTACCGGCGCTTCACCGAAGCTGACATTGACCGTCTGCGTTACATCTTGGTCACGCAGCGCGACAACTATCTGCCGCTCAAAGTCATTCGCGAGCAGCTGGAGGCTATGGACTCGGGCGACGTGGTGGTGGTCTCTGAGCAGGTAATTTCTTCAGAGAGTATCGGTGCCGCAAAGGCAAAGCGGTTGACGGATGAAGATGTGGCTGCCCAAGCTCAGTGCGAGGGTTCGTTTGTGGCTAAATGCATCAACGGCGGTCTGATCGTTCCGGATTCTAGCGGCCTGTTCACCGCCGACGATGTTCACATCGTCAGCACTGCGGCATCGCTAGCAGAGTTCGGTCTTGACGGACGGCACCTGAAAGCCCTCCGCAACGCCGCGGGAAGGCAAGCAGACATGGTGGCGAAGGTGGTCGAGCCTGTGGCTAAGTCGGGTAAGGTATCGGCGAAACAGGAGGCGGATGAGCTCGGGCAGCAGCTGATGTCCTTGGTCGTTTCGTTGAATAGTGCTCTGGTGAGAAATGAGCTGCGCCGCGGGCTAGGGGCATAAATCCATGACCTCTGTGCCCGTTACATTCTGCGGGGTGTTTCCCGTAGGCCCGGAAAGCTTCCTATGTGCACTGTTGCTGTGGGAGGAACGTCGCCGATTCATCCCGGTGTGGCTGTCTCCTGTCGGGGGAGCGCAGCTTATCGGCCGCATTGGTGACTGGGAACCCACGCGCCCCGACACCCATGATCTCCTCCTTGACCTCATCGAGCAGTCCACAGCGGGCATCGCCGCCATTGAGCTGACGAACTACCACAACGGTGTGTTTATGGCTGAGATCACCATGGAAGATGGGGCTGAATTCGATTGCCGCCCCACGGACGCGTTTGTGTTGTCCGTCATGCTGGATATGCCGATTGAAGTGGATGAATCTGTGTTAACTCAATCCTCGCTGTGGTTATCGGCGGAGGATGCGCAGGATTACTTCGATATAGAACTGGATGGGGATGCGTTGCCGGCTGGATCTGAATCTGCATCCGGTGATGCGCAGGCCGATGCGGACTTCCAGCAACTAATGCGTGATCTCGGGGTGTCTGAGCACGACCTCGGGTTCGAAGGCTCCGATGTTAATGATGTGACTGAAGATGACAGTGGTGGAAAGTAGCTCTAAAGTTAAAGTTGAGATTGAAGTTCCGGCGTGTCGGCGTCGCAGGCCTTGACCGCTGCTTAAGCTTGGCTTTAAATAACAAGTGCGCCCTTCTCTAAACATCATGGGAGTAATTACGTGAGTATCTTCGACAGTCACGACGACATCGACGCCCCCGTTCAGGAAAGCCTGTTTGATCTCGGGCCGTCGGACGAGGTCGGCTACCGCGTGCCCATTGCATGCCAAGTTGCCGGTATCACCTACCGCCAGCTGGACTACTGGGCGCGTACAGACTTGGTGAACCCATCCATCCGTAACGCGACAGGTTCCGGTTCGCAGCGTCTGTATTCCTTCACCGACATCCTCGTGTTGAAGATTGTCAAGGGACTGCTGGACACAGGGATCTCGCTGCAGAACATTCGGCTTGCGGTGGACAACCTGAGGAACCGCGGCATCAACGAAATCTCTGAGATTACTCTCGTCTCCGACGGCACCACGGTCTACGAGTGTCGCAGCAACGACGAGATCATCGATCTGCTCGGCGGTGGACAGGGTGTGTTCGCAATCGCTGTTCCGCAGATCGTCAAGGAGCTGACCGGCACCATCTCGGCATTCCCCTCGGAGCGCATCGGCGGTGACGCCCAATCAGAGGACACTGACAACGTGGTCGCTCTCGATGAGCTGGCAGCACGCCGTCAGCGCCGCAGCTCCTAAGCATTCAATCGCAGGTAGCCCACGCCCTGTCGGATACTCTCCGGCAGGGTTTTGCTTTACCTGAAGAGCGCTAGAAGCCTGCTGCTTCGCGAATCGCGGAATCGACGGGGGATGAAACATCGGTGGCGGACAACGCAGCATCAATCAGCGCTTGGTCTTTCGCGCCTCTGCCGATATGCACGATGGAAAGCTCAACGCCAGATTCCTGGGCTCTCGAGATAGCAGCCGTCACATCACCCTCATCCGCGGTACCGGAGGTGATGAGCAAGACACGCACCGGAGAATCCACCGTCTCGGCGAAAGCAAGCGCCGCTCCGACAGCTTCACGGGTGCGGGGAACACCAGCGTTAATGAAGCCGCGAGCTGTCGCACCGATTTTCGCGCCGTCATTGGTGAACTCGACATTTCGACGATACCCCTGTGTGACCCCGGGGTTCAGCGGCGAGGAGTAGTTCCACAGGGCCACTTTCTTCCCGCCTTTCGTGAGGGAGGTAGCCACCGCGCCGATGCTCTCTGCAACCGGACCGGCGAAACCTGCCATCTGTTCGGAAGTGTCCAGCAGGAACAAGGTGTCCATCGGCGCACCGATTGCTTCTTGGTCGAGTTCCTGATGCTGGGCGGCGCTAGAAATGCGCTCACCACCGTTAGGCCGGGCGGCGGCCCACACCGACTCGGCTACGACCGGTAGCTGAGTGTCCTCGCTGTACTGTTCAGCCGAATAGTCTGCAAAGGCTTGAGCTGCACGGGACTGCTCTTCTGTCACCTTGTCTGTCGTGTTCAGTGGAATGGCCGCGTAGACGATCGATTTATCCGCCAGCGGGCTAAAGGTGAATCCTTCGGGGACACTGTTCTCGTCGCTCGCGAGGAAGCGGGTCGAGTTCGGTGTCTCAGACGCGGACGGGTCCGCACGCTGGCCTGTGAGAGCGGCGACAGCGGCGTTATCGTTGTCCGCCAAGGTTGAGGCCACGACTGCGGATGCTTCGGGCTGCTCGTCTGTGGGAAAGGCTACCTGTTTGATATCCACGGAGGCAGGGTTGATGTTGGTGGAGCCGGCGAGTCCCACGTGGGATGCGTAGACAGAAGCAGGCTCGTTAGTGGTTGCGCTGCGCTGCGCGTGCGCAATCTCTTGGTGCGAAATGGGCGTATTCGGCGCTATATACATCGCGGCGTCGGCCAAGCTTTCCACGTAGACCGGCTGGATGCAGTAGTCGCGCACGACGGGCCGTGTGTTGGCGTAGTTGTTGATCACTTCGCGGGCCACGCCTTCAGACGATGCAGCTACCGGCAGAGCTAGCTCTCCGGACACGCAATCCGGTTCTGCCGCGTTGACGTTAGGGTTGCTGCGTTGCGTCGCCCACACTGCACCCGCAGCTGCCGCCGCAACCGTGATGAGGGCGAGCGTTACCAACAACGCGATCGCGCCCGTCGACAGGGCGTAATTGTTTCTGCCTGTGGAATGCCGTCCCATGGTCTGCCTTTCGCGAGAGGTACGTTAGACAGTTTATCCGGTTAATGCAGCGTCAAGAAACACTAGGAGCCGGTGTCGCAGAGGTTCCGCGCGGACGGAGAGCTCGCGTTGCCTCGCCACGTACTCCGCTTTACCCTCCGGGGTCTCAATCGGCACGACACCATAGCCTAGCGTTTGGCAATCATACGGGGAAGCCTCCATATCGAGCAAGCGAATGTCCATCGCCAGCTCAAGGCAGTCGAGCATCAACTCGCCGGGCACGATTGGCCCCATCTTCGTTGCCCATTTGTACAGGTCCATGCCCACGTGCAGGCATCCGCATTGGTCGTGCGCATGGCGGGTATTTGAGTCCAGCACCGTCAGATTGAGCGGCTTCGCAGGGGCAGTGAAAAAGCGGTAGGCGTCAAAGTGGGTGCATTTCAGGTCGTGCTGCTTGACGACGTCATTAGTGCCCTCCCGCCCTAACCGCAACGGAATGTCATGACGTGGTTTTTGGGTTTCGTAAACCATGGCCCACTCGTGCAAACCGAAGCAGTCGAACTGCGGGCGGTTGTCACCGATAGCGTTCAAAAGGGCGCGAATATTTTCCATATCGGAGCGCCGGTGGGCAAGAAACGAGTCGAGATCGAGCGCGACTGTGCCGTCAGGGTTGAGCTGATAGTCGCGCCAGGAGGTGTGTGGGGCGTCAGAAGCGTCGATAAGCTCTGTACCGAGGCCCGGGTGCCAGCGCGTGAGGTGCGTGGGGCGGACAGGGTAGTAGTCAAAGAGAAAGTCCCAGATCGGATGCTTTTCACCGCGGCTGCGGCGCGCAAGGTGCGGTTCGACCCACTGGCGGGCGCGGCGGTCATGGGCTTCGGCGAGGGCGTTCCACCGCTGGCGCGACAGAGAGATCATTGCTCGTGCGTCCAGTCAGTCACGGTGCCCACGTACTCCTCGATGAGGTCTTCGAGGGCGAGCACACCCACCAGCTCACCGTTATCGCGGACCTGGGCCATGTGGGCGGAGCGCCGGTGCATGGCGGTCAACGCGTCGTCGAGGCTGCCGGAGCCGTCCACAATGCTCAAGCGGCGTACGCGGTTGTACGGGATGACCGGATTCTCCATCTCCGTATCCAGCAGGTCCAGCACGTCTTTGACGTGAATGTATCCCAGCAGTGCGCCAGCGGTTCCCTCCACCGGGAAACGCGAGTAACCAGTCTCCCGGACAGCCTCTTCCAGGACGTGCAGGGGGATGCCCTGCCGCGAGTAGGGGATAGTCACTAGCTGATCAATGGGGATCATGACCTCTTGCAGGCTGCGGGATTCTGAGGAAAGGGCGGAAGCCAGGCGCGTGGTTTCTTCTTCGTCGAGTAGCCCCTCTTGCCGCGATTCCCAGATCATGTTGGCCAGCTGCTCCTGGTCCACTGTGGCATCGAGCTCGTCGCGCTGCTCAATTCCGAAGAGGTGAAGCGTCCAACGGGCGATCTCGTTCAATGCGAAAATCAGTGGCCGGGTCAGTTTGACCCAAACATTCATCACCGGCGTCAGCCACACGGCCAGTGTTTCGGGGCCAGCGATAGCGATGTTCTTCGGAATCATCTCGCCGAAGATGATGTGCAGAACCGTGATGATGAGCAGCGCGATCACGAAGGAGATCGGGTGGAGCAGGTTTTCCGGCACACCGATGCTGGTGAAGGGATTCTCCAGGAAATGCGCGATCGCGGGCTCAGCAACCTTACCCAAGATGAGCGAGGCAATGGTGATGCCGAACTGCGCGCCGGCCAAGTACAGCGACAGATGTTCCGTGGCTTCCAGTGCGCGGCGAGCACTTGTCTTGCCCTGCGCAATCATGGATTCGAGACGATCGCGTCGCGAGGACACAAGCGCAAACTCAGTGGCCACGAAGAAAGCATTCGCAGCTAGGAGGGCAACGATGAGGATGAGTGCGGTCCAAATGCTCACTACTGGTACCTCCCGACGTCGTCGGAGGAGATAGGGGTCAGGATCGCCTTATCCAGCCGGCGGCCGTCCATGATGGACACGCGGGCCAGCCAGCGGCCGGCATTGGCCCCCTCAATCTCTTCGCTGATTTCCTGGACAGGGTGGGGGAGCACCACAGTATCGCCGACAGAGGGGACCTGGCCGAGCGAGGCCATGATCAAACCCCCGAGGGTTTCGTACGGGCCGTCGGGGGCGGTGTAACTGATCCGCTCCGAAAGTTCGTCGAGACGCACGAGCCCCGAGACCTCCCACGACTTTCCGAAGCGCTGAAAGTCTCGCTCTGACTCGCGGTCATCGTACTCGTCGTAGACCTCGCCGAGGATTTCTTCAACGACATCTTCGATAGTGACCAAACCCTGGGTGCCGCCGTACTCGTCGGCGACGAGCACGACTTGCGAACCTGCAGAGCGCACTTGGTTCAGCACAGCGTCACCGTCGAGGGTTCCGGGGACGTAACTGACCGGCTTTGCCAGATCGCCCACTCGCGTTGTAGCGCGCTGGTCACGGGCAATCGAGAACGCGTCTTTGATGTGGACAAGGCCCACAGTGTCGTCCAAGTCGCCATTGCGGACAGGGAAGCGGGAGTGGCCGGATTCCATGGCCAACGCGATCAAGTCGTTCACCGTGTCTGAGACATCGAGAGACTTCACGGTCGAGCGCGGGGTCATAACCTCTTCCGCCGTGGTCTCACCGAACTGCAGTGAGCGATCGATCATTCGTGCAGTCTGCTCGTCGAGCCCTCCGGCTTCCGCGGAACTGCGCACCATGGCACCCAACTCGGGGCCAGACCGGGCGGAAGCAAGCTCGTCTGCGGGCTCGATGCCCAGCTTGCGGACGAACCAGTTTGCGGAAGCATTCATCGCCTTGATGAACCACTTGAACACCGTGTTGAAGGCGTTGACCGGCGGCACTACGAAGCGCGCGGTGCCCAAAGGATCCGAGATAGCAATGTTCTTCGGCACGAGCTCACCGAACACCATGGACAACGTCGTTGCCACAACCAAGGCGAGAACAAGGGCAACAGCGCTTGAAGCGGACTCATTAAGGCCGACCAGCTCGAGTGCAGGACCGAAAAACCGTGCCAGCACAGGCTCCGCAAGAAAACCCGTTGCAAGAGTTGTTAGGGTGATGCCCAGCTGCGCCCCAGAAAGGACGAAAGAGAGGTTGCTGTGGTCGCGTTGGACAGCGAGGGCGGTCTTGTCTCCCTTCTCCTGCACGTGGTTGTCCACGGTGGAGCGCTCCATGCCGGTGAGTGCGAATTCAATGGCGACGAACAAGCCTGTCGATGCCGTGAGCAGCACGAAACCTAGAAGGGCGAGTAGCGAAATGAAAATGTCCATGTGTGGTGTGATTAGCGCTGTTTCCCGCGGGATCGTTTGGTGGTCTGCGGCTGGCCGGGCGGCGGAAGCGGGTGACCGTGAGGCTCCTGTGCGCCCGTTATCTTAACTAACTCATCGGACATGGGAGAAACACGGACTTTCTTCGCGTCCACACCTGCTTTGCGGAGTAGTTGGTCGACTTCCTTGCGCTGCTCGTCGGTAACTAGGGTGACCACAGTGCCGGATGTTCCGGCACGGGCAGTGCGACCAGCCCTGTGCAGGTACGCTTTGTGTTCAGCCGGGGGATCGATATGCACGACCAGGGACACATCGCTGATGTCGATCCCGCGAGCAGCGATGTCGGTGGCCACAAGAACGGGGACAGAACCGTCGGTGAAGCCTTCGATGGCGCGGGTGCGCGCGCCTTGCCCCTTGTCGCCGTGCAGCGGCTGAGCTTCAATGCCGGCCCGGCGCAGCTTCTTTACCTGCCGGTCCACTCCGTGCTTGGTACGCATGAACATGATGGTTTTGCCGTCGCGCGCGGCGATGAGCGGCACGATCTCGTTGCGGGCCTCCCGGCTGCCCACCAACAGCTGGTAGTGGCGCATCGTGTCCACTGCGGCCTGGGCGGGGGCAGTCGAGTGCGTCACGGGATCCGTCAGGTACCGCTGGACGAGCTTTTCGACGTCTCCGTCCAGCGTGGCTGAAAACAGCAGGCGCTGGCCGTCGGCTGGAGTGGCGTCAAGAAGCTTGCGGACCTGGGGAAGAAAGCCCATGTCGGCCATCTGGTCAGCCTCATCGATAGCCGTGACGGCGACGGAATCGAAGCTGAGCTTGCCCTGGTTGATCAAGTCTTGAGCGCGTCCGGGCGTAGCGACGAGCAGGTCCACTGGTGCTGCGAGAGAACGAATGTGGTTGTTGATGTTCACTCCACCCACAACGTCGAGCACGCGCAGCCCGACGGCAGCAGCAGGGTCCTCGAGTCGCTGGCGGATCTGTGCGGCCAGCTCACGAGTTGGGGCGAGTACGAGGCCGCGCGGGTGGCCGGGCTTCGAAGGTGAGCCAGCCAAAAGCGCCAGCATCGGTAGCCCGAAGGCGAATGTCTTGCCCGAGCCTGTCGGCCCGCGCCCGAGCACATCCCGCCCATCGAGAACAGCGGGGATCGCTGCTTCCTGGATCGGGAAAGGTTCGTCTATTCCTTGTTTCGCAAGAACGTTGACAATGGGTTGGGGCAGACCGAGATCAGAGAATGTGGGCATCGGGTGAAGTGTACAGCCCCCAAGGACTAGTACGTGATTTCCTCGCGCTCGCCGGACCACGTGGTGTGATAGGTGCCTTCCATGTCCACGCGCTTGTAGGTGTGGGCGCCGAAGAAATCGCGCTGGCCCTGGATGAGAGCAGCCGGTAGGCGATCTGCGCGTAGCGAGTCGTAGTAGGACAGGCTCGAGGCGAACACCGGGATCGGCAGACCCAGCTGGGTAGCAGTGATGACCACGCGGCGCCAGGAATCGACCAGGCCTTTCTCAAGCTCGGACTTAAAGTAGGGGTCAAGCAGCAACGAGGGCAGCTCCGGATCGTTGTTGTACGCCTCGGTGATGCGGTTGAGGAACTTCGCACGAATGATGCAGCCGCCACGCCAGATTGTTGCAAGATCCTGGGGCTTCAGGCCCCAGCCGTACTCCTGGGAGCCGGCGTTGATCTCGTCGAAACCCTGGGCGTAAGCCACCAGCTTGGAGGCGTACAGCGCGCGTCGGACATCTTCAACGAACTGCTGCTTATCGACGCCGAGCGCCTCCAGCGTCGTCACCTCACCCGACGGCAAACCCGTGTCCTGGACAGCCTGGCGCTGCGCCAAGGCGGAGGACAGCGCGCGGGCGAAGACGGCCTCACCGATGCCTGTTGTCGGCACGCCAAGGTCCAGAGCTTCTTTCACGGTCCAACGGCCGGTGCCCTTCTGTCCGGCGGCGTCGACAATGACGTCGACAAGCGGCTTTCCGGTCTTCGCGTCGACCTGGCGCAACACCTCAGCGGAGATTTCGATGAGATAGGAATCAAGATCGCCCTGGTTCCACTCCGCGAAGATGTCTGCCATCTCGGCCGGCTCAATGCCCGCGGCGTAGCGCAGCAGGTGGTAAGCCTCGCCGATGACCTGCATGTCGGCGTACTCGATGCCGTTGTGGACCATCTTCACAAAGTGTCCGGCACCGTCGGGGCCAATGTGGGTCACGCATGGCATACCGTCCACCTCAGCGGCGATGGACTCCAACAGGGGGCCGAGGGTCTCCCACGATTCCTTCGGTCCACCCGGCATGATGGACGGGCCCTTCAGAGCGCCTTCCTCGCCCCCGGAGATGCCGGCACCAACGAAGTGGCGGCCCTTCGCTGCCACCTCCTTTTCGCGGCGGATAGTGTCGGTATACAGGGCGTTGCCGCCGTCGATAATGATGTCGCCCTCGTCCATCGCCTCAACGAGTTGGTCAATCACTGCGTCGGTGCCGGCACCGGCCTGCACCATGATGACTGCCTTGCGCGGGCGCTCCAGAGAGGCGACGAAGTCCGCGATGGACTCCGAAGCGATGAAGTCGCCTTCGTGGCCGTGCTGTTCCATCACAGTGCGAGTCTTCTCTGGGGAGCGGTTATATATAGCTACCGTGTGGCCACGGGAGGCGAAGTTACGGGCCAAGTTAGAGCCCATGACTGCCATACCCACGACACCGATCTGCGCAAGATTCTCGTTTGTCATGCCCAAAAGCATACGCAGGCCAGTTGAGACCGCGCAGGCAATGGGTCATATAAAAACCCTTTGAATGCAAACAGATCTATAACGCCACATACGATCTGGTTTCGTTGTTAAAATCTCTGGGCATGGAGATGGATTTCAATAAACTCATGGAACTTCGTGACCGCCAGCTCACCGACGACGAGCTGGCGTACTTGAACGCTCACCACGTCGAATTCGACAGCTTCATCGGCCTGCACTTCACCGCGTTCGGCCCAGAGAAGATCACCGCGACAGTGGAAGCGGACCCGCGCCACCACCAGCCCGCCGGCCAGGTCAACGGCGGCGTGTTCTGCGCCATCGGGGAGAGCATGGGCTCCTACGCCGGATACGCCGCCGCAGGTGCGCCCGTTGTGGGCATGAACAACAACACCGACCTGATTCGCAGCGTCACGTCCGGAACCATCGACGCTGAGGCGATCGCAGTGCACGTAGGCCGCCGCACCCAGATCTGGCGCATTGAAATGAAGCAGGAAGGCAAGATCGTCGCCATTACCACCCTGCGCACCATGGTGATGGCGTAAACAGCTGGTTAGAGCCAGTTGTTGTGGCGAAACCACCAGTACATGCCCAACATGGAGCCGAACATCACCAGAAGGGTAACGGGGTAGGCGTAGTGCCACGACAGCTCCGGCATGTACTCGAAGTTCATGCCGTATATGCCGGCGATCATCGTTGGCAGGGCCGCCATGCCGACGACTGCGGAGATCGTGCGCATGTCGGTGTTTTGCTGCATGGTTACCTTGGCCACAGAAGCGTCGAGAAGCGATGAAAGCCGCTCGTCAAAACCGTTGACGTTGTCAGTGACAATCATCGCGTTGTCCTGCACGTCACGCAGGTAGGAACGAATCTGCTTGCTCAGCAGGTCCTTGTGCAGATTCAAACCAGTCTTCAGTGCCGGTCCTAGCGGGTCGATGGCGTGGCGCATCTCCAAGATCTCACGCTTGTAGGAGTAGATCTTGTCGATGTTGATCTGCCGGCGCGGAGTGAAGACCTCGTTTTCGAGCTCGTCGACATCTTCGCGGAGGTAGGTAGTGACCATGGCGTAGTTCTCCACGACGTGGTCCGCGACCTTCCAGGCGACCGCAGCGGGACCCAAGGAGGAAATTTCTGGGTCTTCGACGAGTTCCTGGGTGAGATTAGGCAACTCCGCATTGTGACGGATGGTGATGACAAAGTTGTCACCGACGAGCATCTGCACTTCACCCGTCGAAATGATCTCACGCAGGTCGGTGACTTCCTCGTCATCTCGGTACTCGATGGTGCGGATGACCATGAACAGTTGGTTGTTGTAGCGTTCCACCTTCGGACGCTGGTGGGCACTGACGGCGTCTTCCACAATGAGCTCGTGAATGCCGAACTCCTCAGCGACCTTCTCCATCTGTTCCGCGTTGGGCTCTCGGAGAGACAGCCACACGTAGCCACTGTCGGCCTCCTTCACCTTCTCCAGCGCAGCAGAGTAGTGGTAGCTGCCAGGCTGGAGGCCCCCGTCGACGATCACACGGCAGAAGTCGATCGAGCGTTCCACCGGAACGGGAATAGGTTTCTGGGGCGCCTTCTCTGTCTGTTTCGACTTTCCCAGGGAAAGCGGGTTCTTCGGCACCAAGGCAACCCCCTTCGGTCAGTGGTGTAATCGGACAGCATCATACGCCCGCCACCGGATGCAGGAGAACCGGGGGCGGGCGTAAGGGGAACGGCTAAGACTTAGTTCTCACCGTTGGTGTCGCGTACCTCAACGAGGTGCTCAGCCTCTTCCGCGGCGTACTTCTCCAAGTTCAGCAGGGCAGTGCGGCCGTGCATCTGCTGCTGGGTCGCAGCCAAGTTGTAGCGCTTGGGAGAAAGTGCGTTGAGCGTCCAAGTGAACATGGACACGATGCGGTTGCGCTTGGACACCAGGAACGACACGTGGACGAGAAGCCACATGATCCAACCCAAGAAACCGGCGATTTCCACCTTGCCCATCTGGACAACTGCGTGGAAGCGGGAAACGATGGCCATGGAGCCCTTGTCGAAGTACTCGAACGGTTCGCGCTGGTCCGGCTCCTGGTCATTCTCCACGCCATCCTTGATCGCCTTGGCGGCGTACTCACCGGACTGGATTGCCACCTGAGCCAGGCCCGGCAGCTTGTCCAAATTCATCATGTCGCCGACGACGAAGACATTGCGGTGGTCGCCCACGGAAAGGTCCTTGTTCACCGGGACCTTGCCGGCGCGGTCGACCTCGAGGCCGGCCTGGTCGGCGACGAGCTTGCCCAGCGGGGAAGCGGCGACACCCGCGGACCAAATCTTGGTGTAGGACTCGATCGTCGTCTCTTCCTCGGTGTTCATGTCCTTGTAGGTCACCGAGGTCTCGTCGATGTTGGTCACCATCGCGTTGAGGCGAACGGTGACGCCGATGCGTTCGAGCTCGCGCTGCGCCTTGCGGCCGAGGCGCTTGCCGAAGGGCGGGAGGACCTGGGGTGCGCCGTCGAGAAGAATGATCTTGGCGGAAGAGGGGCGGAAGTGCGAGTACTCGTTGCGGAAGCTGCGGTGGGCCATCTCGGCGATCTGGCCGGCGAGCTCGACACCGGTCGGGCCGGCGCCGACGATGACGAAGGTGAGCAGGCGCTCGCGCTCGGCCGGGTCCTCGGTGACTTCGGCGCGCTCGAACGCGGTGACGAGGCGGGAGCGGATCTCCAGCGCGTGGTCGAGCGTCTTGAGTCCGGGGGCGAACTCGGCGAAGTGGTCGTTGCCGAAGTAGGACTGCCCGGCGCCCGCCGCGACGATGAGGGAGTCGTACTCGTAGGTGTAGGTGTAGGGCCCCTCCTCGCAGGTGACGGTCTTCGCGTCGAGGTTGATGTCCGTCACGTCGCCGCGCATGATGTCGGTGTTTTCCTGCTTGCCCAGGATCTGACGGGTGGAGGTGGCGATCTCGCCGGAGCCGAGGATGCCGGTGGCCACCTGGTAGAGCAGCGGCGGGAAGAGGTGGAAGTTCGTGCGGCTAATCAGCGTGACATCGACGTCAGCGCCGTCGAGTTCGCGTGCAGCAAAAAGGCCGCCGAAGCCGGAACCAATGATCACGACATGGTGGCGGTTACCTGCGGGGCGGAACGGTTTGTCGGACATGTTTGAGCTCCTTCTAGCCTTTCAGAACAACTTCTTACGGATCCGCCATGAAATCATACGCGGGTTTGAGGCAAGTGCGCGCCGTGGCACCACAAAACCGCTCTCACGGCCGTCTATCCTAAACGACGTGCCCGACAACGCCGTCTATCCTGCCCAATTAGATCACTTGGCAACTGTGGATCCCACGCAATGGCCGAGCATCGCTTACGTTCCATCCGGGCGCACGATGGGGATGCGGTCGCGGCGTGCGGAGGCGAGTTTTGCGAAGGCGTGCATGCAAGCCGGCCTGGACCTCGAGCCGGAGGGCCAACCGGACCTTGTTGTGGACCACGAGGCCATGTTCGCTCGCATTGCCACCAATGGCTGGATCGGGTTAGCGGAGTCCTATATGGCAGGAGAGTGGCGCACACAAACGCCGGCAGCACTAGTCAAGGTACTTTGCGGCCTGATTGAGTCGGGTTACAAGCCGCGGACATCACGTGCAAAATCCGAGACGCGCTTCGTCGGCGGGGAAGTCCCACCCGAGCTTGTCGCGAGGTTCGCAGGCGACGGTATGAGTTCATTCGCCGGTCACTTCGCCACAGGAGTGCCTACGACGGAACGTCGCAGCGTGAAATCTTTCTCGCCGAGTGCGGGCAAGAGTGGAGAGCCGGCCAATTATTTCGTCGCCGTGACTAATTACAGCGAGCCATTGCGCACGGAGAAGCTCGATCTTGCTGATGCACAACGCAGAAGTGTCGGCATGCTTCTCGACGCCGCCGGTATCCACGCCGGCTCCCACGTCGTTGAACTTCCCAGCTCTGGGGGCGCAGTGGCCATCGCCGCAGCCAACCGTCAGGCGACGGTGGATTCGTTGGTGACCGACCCGGAGGTGCTACCGGGCCTGCGGGAGCGCCTGACGCTAGCGGGTGTCGACGACAATGTGCATGTCGGGGTAGTGGAGAGCATTCCGCACGCACTGGCGCGCCGTGAAGGCCGATACGACGCTGTGGTGTCCATCGAAACGATTGAAACCCTCCCAAGTCGCCTGCGTCCCATATACGCCGCAGTCATCGACGAGATGCTCGCACGCGGAGGCCGCGCCGTCGTCCAGACGGTTGTGGCGACGGAAAAGTTCACGCCAGTCGCTCAATCATCGCTGGAATCGCTTCGCGCGTATGTGTGGCCTGCGCTGGAATACGGTACAGAAGAGTCCTTACAGAAGCTGGTGGATAAGCACACCGGATTACGCGTCGTCGGAGAGACACACGCGCCGGAGCATCTCGCATTGTCCTTAGGGCACCAGCGGACAACGTTCCAAGGGCAACTGCGTGAAGCCGCAGCCGACGGCTTCGATGCAGTGTACCGCCGGCTATGGATGTGGCAGCTCGCCCTCCGTGAAGCGCTGGCACGCCTGGGGATGCTCGATGTAGTCCAGTACACACTCGCACACAAGCACCGCCGGGGAGTGCGGTAGGGACGCGGCGTCGATAAGCGGAGCGCTAAGCGCGAACGCTACTTGACATAATGTACATTATCGGACAAAAGGGGACGTTTCACTGCTTGTCCATCTTGAGGCGGATGTTGATCTCGCCTTCCTCCGCGATCTTCGCGGCCACGAACTCCGGGGTCTCCACGCCGTAGTCAAGACGGTTGAATGGAATGTCGGCGTGCACGATCACGTTATCGCCCGTGCGCAGCGCGTTGAACTCCTGCGTGATCGTGTTCGTCTCGCCGTGAATGGTCATCTCACCCGTGAGCGTGACGGTGCCGATGGTGCCGTCGTCCGGCAGCCCTGAGACGTCGACGGGCTCTGTGAGGGCGAACGTCGCTTCCGGGTACTCCTCCGTGTGAAGGATGCTCCTCCGCACATTAACGTCACGGACATCGCGATCCGTGACGATATTAGTCATATCCACGGTCACCTCGCCAGCGGTCAGGGTGCCCGCCTCAATGGTCATCTCGCCGGTAACGGCAGGCGTAGAGCCAGACGTGATGCGCTCATCACCCGGCAACAGCTCGCGGAACGTGAACCCGGCCGAAGTCGCATTCTTGCCCATTTGGTTGCTCACCACCCAGTGGCCGTCCACTCCGGTTGTCGCGGCTTGAGCGCCACCGTCATCAATAGGCTCAGTCTTGATACCGGGCGAATTGAACAGCGCGAAGACGAGCGGAACGATGGCCACCAAAGCGAGAGGAATGATCACCGCCAGACCACCAAAGAACACGATCTTCTGGGTGCGTGTCTGCATGCCATCCCCTCTTTCTTCCCGCGAAGTTTCTAGTGAAGCTTTTCAATTCTCTTAGCCATGGTAACCAGCTCATCGCACAAGGACTCAATCTCATCGGCGTCTGCGCCTTCAGAGACTGCCGTAGCGATGTCTTCTGCGGCGCAGCGCAGTGCGAACAAGCGGTCGCGCAGAGTCTCGTCGTTGCGCGGGCGGGCTCGCTCTGGCCCGCTAAGGACTGAGTGTCGCTGTTCGTAGGCTCGTTGCTTGCACGAATCGGTGCAATATTTCCTGCGGCGGCCACGTCCCTGGAGCTGTTCAATGGGCGCACCGCACCACAAGCACGTGCCTGCCTCGTCTTTGGTCTGAAATGGCTCGTTCATGATCTGTTCACCTCTGATCGTAACCGGTGGAACAAACGGTGTGGGTGAACCGTTGCTATGGGTGGCCGTTATACTTTGTAGATCGCGCGGGGCTGCATGACCGCTCCGCAAGCTTCTACAGACCAATTATGAAGGGACAGATGCAGCATGGCTGATCGGGTACTACGCGGTAGCCGGATGGGCGCAGTGAGCTACGAGACGGATCGCGACCACGATCTCGCCCCCCGCAGGATGGCGAAGTACCGCACCCCTTCCGGTGAGGTTTTCGAGATCCCGTTCGCAGACGACGCCGAGATTCCCGAGGAATGGCCGTGCAAGAACGGTCAAACCGGCACCCTGATTGAAGGTGAGGGCGTGGAGTCCAAGCCGGTCAAGCCACCGCGCACGCACTGGGACATGCTGCTGGAACGCCGCACCATCGACGAGCTCGATGAGCTGCTTGAAGAGCGCTTGGAGCAGCTGCGCAAGCGCCGCCGTAACGCGGCGCGCATTGCCAAAGAGCAGAAAGAAGCTCAAGAGAACCAGGCTTAAGGCTTTCTGCCTTTAGTGGCGGTTGTTCACCAGCCGCTGTACCTCATACTTCGCCAAACGCGCCCCCTCTTCCGCGAAGCCGACCAAACTGCGGCCCAAGGAAGCCAGGGGGCGCGTGTCTACTTCATCAGAGTTGCGTTTGAGCTCGTATGCCAGCAACTTCGAGCCTTCTTCAACCATATCGCCGGCGACAGAAATCGCGCCGGTGACCTTACCCGGGATCTCCTTCACACCCAGCTCATCTAGCTGGTACTTGCCCAAGCGTTTCAGCTCGTAGGCCACGTCCTTGGCTTGACCGGAGCGGCGCGTCCAGCCCCACTTGGTCACCTCGGCCAAGGAGTCCTTGGCAAAGCTGGCATCTAGCTTAGACTCGCCAAGCTCGCGGTCAACGAAGGTGATAGGCACCTCACGCACATCGAAACCCTCCTGGATAGCGACATCGGCGATCTGCACCTGGAAGATGTATCCCTTGCGGGAAAGCTCGTCGAAGTCGATGGTTTCCAGCACCTCGCGGCGGAAGGCACGGTAGCCGGCGGTCATGTCCGCGATTTCATCGCCGAGGGCAATGGAGATGTACAGGTTGCCCAGCTTGGATAGGTAGTAGCGTTCCTTCGGCCAGTTCACCGCTTCTCCACCGGGGACATAACGCGAACCAATGACTAGGTCCGCGCCCTTGTCCACAGTATCCAGCAGATCCTGCAGCTGCTCCGGCGCGTGGGAGCCGTCCGCGTCCATTTGGCAGATGACCTTGTACTTGCGCTCCAGCGCCCACTCAAAGCCCTCACGGTACGCGCCGAGCAGGCCCGTCTTTTCCGCGCGGTGCACAACGTGAACGTGCTCGTCCGCCGCAGCGAGGGCGTCCGCCTTGTCGCCGGTGCCGTCCGGGGAGTTGTCGTCGACGACGAGGATGTCCACCTCCGGCGTGGCGGCACGGACGCGCTCAACGATGCGCGGAAGGTTCTCCAGCTCGTTGTACGTCGGGATAATCACCAACGTGGAGTCACTGGGTTTGTCAGCCACGGGCACGGTCTCTCCTTTTTACCGGGGATGTCGTTTCTCTAAGCAGTGTACCCGCGTCGGGCACCAATTATGGATGCGGCCATCACCGCTGCTCCCCCTGCGACGAGCAGCCACTGCACCCACTGCCCATAGCGCACGGCAAACGTCACGGAATCCCGCAGCGGAAGCTTTTCAACGAGGTACCCCGGCTGGAAAATCTCCGTGTGCTGCGACACCGAACCATCCGGGTGAACAATCGCAGAGACACCGGACGTGGCGGAGACTACGACAGCACGGTCGGTCTCCATCGCGCGGATGCGGCTCATGGCCAGCTGCTGATAGGTCATATCGGTGAACCCGAAGGTCGCGTTGTTCGTCGGGGTGGTCAAGATCTGCGCACCGGCTTTCACCGCGTCGCGGTAGGCCATGTCGAATGCGACCTCGTAACAGGTGGCCACGCCGACAACGTGATCCCCCATTCGCACCGTCCCATTGCCATCGCCGGGTTTGAAGTTGCCGGCCATGTCGACGTACTCGGAAAAGTTCCGGAAGAAGTCGCGGTAGGGCATCCATTCGCCGAACGGCTGCAGGTACTTCTTGTGGTGGTAGTCCCCCGGCCCGTCGTCTGGGTCGAAGATGACGGCAGTGTTTCGATCACCGACCTCGTCCTTGGTCAAGGTGCCCACCAAAGTGGGCGCATCTGCTTCTGCAACGGCGCCGGAGATGAGCTCGAAAGCGTCCTCGTCCGCGAAGGGGTTCACATCAGAGGCGTTCTCGGGCCAGAAGACCATGTCGACGCTCTCCCCTTTCTCGTGCACGTCGGTGGCCATCTCTTTGGTCACATTCACGTGGTTCGCTAGGACTGCGCGGCGCTGGGCGTTGAAGTCCAGGCCCATGCGGGGAACGTTGCCCTGAATTGCGGCCACAGTGACCTCCCCTGTTGTCGGCGCGTCGCGGTTGACGGCCGGGCCCGCGATCATGCTCGTGGAGATCATCAACCCCGCCACAACCATCGACCAGGCGACTACTCCCCCCTTTGGCAACCACTCGGCGCGAGAGAGAATCCCATGCACGCAGGCGGCTATCGACGCACTCAGCAGTACGGTCGCGAACGTTATCAGTGCGGGGCCACCCCACGGCGCCAAATTGGCCAGGGGGCCGTTGATTTGCCCCCAGGCCAGACGGACCCAGGAGAATCCGCCGAAGGGGAACGAGGACAGCGCGTACTCGACGGCGACGTAGACCAGAGGGAACGCGAGAAAACCGAAACGCCACCGGGCAACAAGGGCGCCGAATGCGCCTGTGATGAGCGAGTAGAGAGCGCACGCCAGAGACAGCGCGATCCACGGCAATGCGCCCACAAACTCACCCACCCACGGCAACAACGGCAGGTAGAGGCAGACTGCGTGAACGTACCCGAGCAACGCGCCACGGCCGGCGGTCGGCGCAGCGGCTTTATCGGTGGCAGCAACGAACGGCCACGGCATCAGCGCGAAGTAGAACAGCGCCACGCCGAAAATCGCCGCCCAGAAGTGCCCGTGCGGTTCGTGGGAGAAGTACACCAGCACTCCCCCTGCGCCAGCCAGCAGCAGGCGGCCGCCAGTGACCACCGCATTCGAGTTAGCGCTCACCCGGACCTCCGAAGTCTTCCGGTCGAGCATCACGCGACCACTTTTCGATCTCCTCAGAATCAATCACTTCTTCCGGAGCCGAGCCGTCACCGAACGTGCCGTAGGAGGTTGCGTGCCGCTGCATATTGGACACGTCGTACACCTGGGCACCAAACGTCTCTACACGCTTGCGCAGGGACGCCGCCATGGACTGACGGATGAGTTCGCGTGTCGGGCGGAACAACAGCAGCACACCGAACGCTGAGGTGATGTACCCCGGAATAACGGTCAGCGCTCCCCCAGCCATGGCCAGAGCGGTGCCTCCAGCGAACTGCCCGATGCTGGCGTGCCCGTGGGAGGCGCGGGCGACCTCAGCGCGCATGGCTCCGGAAGCACCCACGGCACCGACAATCATGAGAATGAAGATGCCGGCCAAGGCCCATCCGACTCCGATGAGCTGGCTCACACCCCAGAACGCGAGCGCTTCGAGGATCAGGTAGATCAGGAAATAAGCGGCATAGGGCATGCGGCCAGACTACCTGCCTTAGACTGCGGAACTCTCAATCTGCCGGATCAGCCACGTCGCGTCGTCGTGCATCCAGATGAAGAACGGCACGAGGTGCTTGGCTACGTCGAAACGCAGCAGCGGGAACAGGCGCCGCGTGGTCAGCTCGATACCCCAATCGCGTGCGAGTTTCTCGGTCGAGTGGTACGCAATGATGTCGTCGTGAACGCTTGCCCACAGCCGCGTAGGAACTTGTGGGGAGGCGTGGCCAAGGAGTTTGTCGCCGATGAGCGAGTTGGTGATCGGCAGCTCCTTGACCACATCGACGAGCTTGCGGCCATCGGTGGTCCACGTCGTCGTGTCTTGGCGCGCACTGTGGGGCATCGCACCGAGCACGCACCGGGTACGTGCCAGCCCCAACAGTTCGCCAGCGCTCTCTGTGAGGTGTGGGAGGAGCTCGCCTGCAATCTCCGGGTAGGAGGCCATCATGCCGTCGAGCGCGTACGGCAAGACGAATGTCGCGGTTTCACCGTCGACATGGTTGAGAATATCTTCGAGATCCGACGGCGGCGCACCGCACACCGCCGCTACCACGGGAATGTCGGGGGCGTACTCGGGCTCCTCCAGCGCTGCGGCGACGCACCCGCCACCCTGGGAGAAGCCGGACAGGCCCACGCGGTCGCTGGTGACGTCGAGGTGCTTGGCGGCACGGAGGGCGTCGTAAAGCGAATGCGCCCCTGCTACGTGGTCGCAGTAGAGCTGCTTGCCTGTTTCCGGATCCCGCGGGTAGTCGGTGACCACCACGTGGCAGCCGGCGGCGACATACATGTTCACTGCGGGCTGCTCGTACGCGGAAACGATGTCGAAGGGCCACCGAGCGTCGAGGAACATACTGAAGGAGTACGACGGATCACAGTGGCGCGCCGTGCCCTGCGTCCCAGGCGCGAACCCGATAACGGGACGCGGCCCTGTGCCCTCCCACGGATTCTCCGAACGGATCACGGCGGCCGTGGCAGACAGCGGACGCCCGTGCGCGTCCGTCGTCGCGTACTCGATCCGCCACATCGTGCCCTTATTCATGTCCGAGTTCAGCCCGAGTGCGCGAACCTTCTCGGTGCGCATCAACTCGCCTCCGGTGGCACCGGACAACCACTGCGGCGACTCGAACTCGGGATCGCTGACCGGGCGGTTGATGATATCTTTTGCTAGATCCACAAACAGCGGCAGCCATGCCCGCGTGACCAGTCCGCGTGTGCCTGATTCCCGAGAGTTCTTCCACAGATGACCAGCGACAGCAGCGGCACCGAGACCGGCTACCGCACCGACAATGTTGCTCTTCTTGCCCACGTTTCCTCCCTTGTCGCACCAGTTTTCCCGAATTCTACCGTGGCATATGCCTCCAGATCGGGTGCGGAACGCACCGCATGACCCACGCCAACACCTGCAGCTGACGTGGAATCCAGACAGTGCGGCTGCCCTTCTTTTGCGCTGCGACAATGACCGCCTCGGCGACCTCCTCCGGTCTCACAGACATCGGCGCAGGCTTCATGCCCTCGGTCATGGAACCGATGACAAAGCCCGGGCGTGCCGTGATCAGCTTCAGCGGCCCGCCGTGCAGCTTGTCCGCCAAGCCTTGGCAGAACGCGTCGAGCCCGGCCTTGGTCGACCCGTACACGTAATTTGCACGGCGCGCCCGCCATCCTGCGATGGATGAAAACGCGAAGATTTCCCCACGGTCCATGACATCTGCCAGCACGGTGAGCATGTTCACCTGCGCGGTGTAGTCGATCATGGCGATTTCGGCGGCATGCTCTTCGTCGTGCTCCGCGCGCTCTTGGTCACCGAGAATGCCGAAGGCCACAATCGCCGTCGTCACCGGGCCAGCTGCCCCTACGACCTCACGGTGCGACGAAAAGTCCGTCGCTTCAAACGGGACGCTGCGCACACTCGCGGCCCCCGCGTTGCGCAGTCGCTTTTCGACGTCTTCTAGCGCCTCCGGTCTCCGCCCCGCCAGAACCACATCGCGACCGGAACAGATGCGCACAGCAATCTCCCCACCGATGTCGCTGGTCGCGCCGAGGAGCAGGATGGTGCCGGCGCCCGGTGTGGCCTGTGTCATGACTGCAAACCATAGCGGAGTTGGCGGGCAGCGTTGTTGAGGCGACGTGCGCCAGCGGGTTCGAGCACGACGATGTCCTCAATCCTCATCCCCCACTGCCCAGGCAGGTAGATCCCCGGCTCGATCGAGAACACCATGCCTTCTTCGAGAACCGTGTCGCTGCCCTCGACGATGAACGGTGCCTCATGCAGGTTCAATCCAATCCCGTGACCGAGCCGGTGGGAGAAGTTCACTCCGTACCCAGCGTGGTTGATGTTGGAGCGTGCCACAGCATCGAGCTCCCCCGCCGTCATACCGGGTCGTGCGGTATGAACGGCTGTGTCTTGCGCGGTGCGGAGCACGTCATAGGCACGCTGGAACGAGGAATCTTTCACTTCACCGACCACGTAGGTGCGGGTGCAGTCGGAGTGGTAGCCAGCCCCGACGGAACCGCCGATATCCACCACGACTGGGTCGCCGTCCTCCAGCACGCGGTCTGAGTGGTCGTGGTGAGGGTTGGCCCCATTCGGGCCCGAGCCGACAATGATGAAGTCCACCGATGCGTGTTCACGCTTGATCAACTCAGCAAGGTCTTCAGCCACCTCGTTCTCTCTACGGCCGGGACGGAGCAGATCCGGCACCCGCTCGTGGACGCGGTCAATGGCGGCTCCTGCGAACTCCAGCTGCGCGATCTCATCGGTGTCTTTCACCATGAACAGGTCCGGCAGCGCGTCGTCGATAAGCACGGTGTCTTCGACGACCTCCATGAGGCGAAGAACGTGGTCGGCAGTCAACGATTTGCCCAGCGCCACCGTGCCGCCACCGAGGTGCGCCGCAACGATGCGATAGGGATCGTGCCCGTCACGCCACGTGTGCAGGGTGATGCCCAGCTGCTCCACGAAGGCCAGGTCGGCAGCATCCGTGGCCGGGGCGATGAGCGTGGGGTCGCCCAGCGGAGAGACGACAAGCGCGGTGAGACGCTCATGCGACTGTGTCCACGAACCAGTCAGAAATGCGAGTTCCGGACCAGTTCCCACCACTACCCCGCCGAGTCCCCGCTGCGTGCACAGGGTTTCTGCGCGCTTGATGCGATGCGCGTACACGGCGGGCGAGAAATGCGTGGGAAGAGCATTCATGCCCGCCATTGTAGGTGGATAGGATGGGCGGCAATGTTTCCCGCTTCGCTTGTCCGCATCTCATCTGGGTCTGCTTATTGCTCGGGCACGCTGCTCGATCCTGAGACGGTGCTGACGTGTGCGCACTTCTTCCGGGAGCATCCCACAGGAGCCACGGTGAAGGCGCACGGCGCTATCCGAACCATTAGGCAGGTCACAACCGTGCCGGGCACAGATATTGCCATCGTGACCGTGCGTCCCTTTCGGAAGTTGTCGGGTGAAAACTTCCCGCGGATCGTTGAGGCCGCTGCGCCACGGATCGGCACCCCAGCCGTCACGTTCGGATTTGGCGGACGCGCGCGAAGGATGCAGGCGCGTCCAGGCCTGTGGTTAGGCACGATTCCTATGGCGATGTCGCGGTCTCGCGCCACGCGCGTGCGGCCGGCCGGGTTGGTCTTCAACACCACTCCCGCAGTCAAAGGCGATTCCGGCGGCCCTGTCATGGTCGGCGGGAGCATCGTGGGAGTGCAATCGCTCATCCTCGACCCGTTCGGGAAGAATCTCCGCGTGGCCACGGTGAACCTCCTCCCGAAAGGAACAGTGCGCTAGTTGCCGATCGCCACCACACCGCGCCGGATCGCGTCGACAGCCTTACGCGCGCTGTGCTTGATGTCATCGGAGTAACCGGTCTGCACAATCTGCTCCAACAGGTCGATGACCTGGCGCGACCAACGCACGAAATCGCCCGGTGTCAGCTCCGCACCAGACTCGGCGGCTGCGGCCAGCGCGTAACCCAACGGGGCGCCGGCCGTCCACTGGTGCATCGACAATGCAAAGCCGGGATCGGGAATATCCGTCGGCGGCAGACGATGGCGCTGCTCGTCGCTGGCGAGCTCGCCGTGAATGCGCATGGTGTCGTTCATCGCATCCGCCATCCGGTCGGTCGCGGCCTCCGGGTACCCGCCGGTCGACTTGCGGTTCTCGAACACGCACATCGAAACAACGCCAGCCAACTCGGCAGGATCCAAGTCATCCCAGATCCCCCGCTTCAGACACTGGGCGACCAGCAGGTCGGAAGGATTATGGATGCGCGCGAGACGCTCGCCTTCGTCGGTGACGGTGGGTTCGCCATCCACAAGCTCCACGTAGTCCATCTCCGTGAGCAGACCGATGATGCGTTCAAACATGCGGCCCAAGGTGTCCGTTTGCTTATCGACGCTCTTCTGCGCCCGCTCCAGCGACCTTTCCTCACGCACAAGCTCATCACCGAGACGCGCCAGCTGCTCGCGCTGCGCAGCCGGCCAGGAATGCACCGGGTGGGACCGGATCGCATCGCGCAGTTCGAGCATGCGTTTCGACGGCCGGTTGCGCGCCTCCTGCTTCAACTTCTTCGGCGCGTTGAAGCGGCTGCGGGAGAGCTCGCTGACCACCTTCCGCGTGTGCTTGCGCGGTTTGTGCGCGATGTCTCGCGGCACCTTGATACTGCCGACCACGACAGGGGCGTTGGCGAAGGCGGAGGCGTCAATGCGTCCCGACCATCCACGCTCCGTGGTGATCCACGGCCGCGGGTCATCCTTCTTCCCTGCCGGTGCGACGACGGCGGCGAGTTCCGGGCGGCGTTTCGACGGCAGCGCGATGACATCGCCGATCTGCAGTCGACTCAGCACAGCTTGGACCTCTTGGCGGCGCTCAGTGATCGAGTCTTTCTTGTTGCGCTTCTCTTCCTCAGTCAGGTCCCGACGCAGGTTCATGTACTCCACGAGGTCGTCGCTGACGTCGGCGCCGGCGACGTCGATAAGCTCAGCGCGCAGCGTGTCCACCTTGGCGCGCTGTCGCTCGATCGTGCGCACCTCGCCGACGACGGAGCGGTCGGTTTGGAACTGAGCGAAGGACTTCTCGATGAGCCGGATCGAATCTTCGAAGCCGTTCATCTGCAGCATGTTGATGGCCATGTTGTAGCCGGGCGTGAACAGCGAGATCAGCGGGTAGGTGCGGGTGGAGGCAAGACCGGCGACTTCGCGCGGATCCATCGCCGGCGCCCACTGCACGACGGCGTTGCCGATCGTGTCGATCCCGCGGCGGCCTGCGCGCCCCGTCAACTGCGTGTACTGCCCCGGGGTGAGATCCACGTGGGCATCGCCGTTGAACTTGACCAGTTTCTCTAAGACCACGGTGCGGGCCGGCATGTTGATGCCCAGCGCGAGCGTCTCCGTGGCGAAGACAACACGGACGAGCCCTTCGACGAAGAGCTGCTCCACGATGTGCTTGAACGCGGGAAGAAGTCCCGCGTGGTGGGCAGCGAATCCGCGCGACCATGCGGTGCGCAGCTGCCGGTAGTTGAGCACGTCGAGGTCTTCCTCGGGGATTCCCTCGACCCCCTCATCGGCGATCTGCTTGATGCGCTCGGCTTCCTCAGGAGTCGTCAGTTCTTTGCGGGAACGCAGGCATTGGAAGAGTGCTCCGTCGCACCCCGCGCGGGAAAAGATGAACACGATGGCCGGCAACATGTCACGCCCGCGCAGCGCCTCCACAACCTCAGGGCGGCCGACGGATCGGATGCGGTCTTGTCCGCGGGGCGCGCCACTGCGGCCCCCGCCTGCGCGCGAGCGGAAGCCTTTGCCCTCCCGGAAATCATCGAGACCTTCGTTGGCGGCGCTGGATTCGAGCCGCTCGATGGCGCGCTCCAGATCCTTGTTCACGTTGCCGGGCGCTTCGACCGTGCCTGGCTCGAACAGCGGCATGATCTTGCGCTGCACCATCATGTACTGATTAAGCGGGACTGGGCGTTTCTCCGAAACGATCACGGCCGTGTCGCCGCGGACCTCGTGCAGCCACTCGCCGAACTCTTCCGAGTTTGAGACCGTGGCGGACAAGCCGATGATGCGCGCAGACTCGTCGAGGTTGAGGATGATCTCCTCCCACACCGCACCGCGGTCGCGGTCTGCGAGGTAGTGGATCTCATCCATGACCACGTGTGACAAGCGGTCCAAAGCGCTCGATCCAGCGTAGATCATGTTCCGCAGCACCTCGGTGGTCATGACGACGATCTCGGCGTTGCCGTTAATGCTCACATCACCCGTGAGCAGGCCGACGGCATCCTCGCCGTGCTCGTCGACGAGGTCGTGGTACTTTTGGTTGCTCAGCGCCTTGATCGGAGTGGTGTAAAAGCACTTCGTCCCGCGAGACAGCGCCAGCGAGACCGCGAACTCCCCCACCACGGTCTTTCCGGAGCCCGTTGGGGCGCACACCAGCACCCCGCGATCTTCCTCCACCGCCTGGCACGCCTCCACCTGAAAGTCATCGAGCGGAAACGACTTAGTGGCGCGGAATTCATCCAGATGCGTGTGGAGCGTCGAAGACATGGCTACCACCCTAGAGCACGTCGTCGAAGTATCCGGGTTTGCTGAAGTCCTCTGCGGGTTCGCGCGCAGGTGAAGGCGACGGTGACGGGCTAGCCACCGCAGTCGGCGCGCTCACGGGAGCGGTAGCGCTGATGGGCTCGGCAGGAGTGATCGGGCCGGAGGCTTCGTCGTCACGCAGGTCGCCCCAGTCCTGGCGCTTTTTCTTGCGGCGCTTGTCGTTAATGCGGCAGAACTGGAACGCCATCTCCACGAGGAAGCACAGCGACAGGGCGAGCACGATCATGGAGAACGGATCTTGGCCGGGCGTCATGAACGCCGCGAAAATGAACAGGGCCACGATGATGATCCTGCGCTTGTCTTTGACCTGCTCGTACTCGAGCAGGCCGGCGAGGTTGAGCATGATGATGATCAGGGGCACCTCGAAGCTGACGCCGAAGATGACGATCAGTGCGAGGACGAAGTTGTAGTACTCCCCGCCGGACAGGGCGCTGACCTGGTATTCGCTACCGATCGACATGAGAACGTAAAGTCCCTGGTCGACGATGAAGTAGGCGAGAACTGCGCCGACGACAAAGAGCGTCACAGCGAAGGTGACAAACGACATCGTCCAGCGCCGCTCGTTCTTGTGCAGGCCCGGGGTGATGAACGCCCAGATCTGCTGCAGCCATACCGGTGACGAGAGGACGAGACCTGCGAGGAAGCCGACCTTGAGACGCAGCATGAACATCTCGAACGGCGAGGTGGCGATGAGACGGCACGACCCGTCAGACGTGAGATCCGCGCGCAGATGTTCCGGCAAAGAACAGTAGGGACGGCGAATGATCTCGCCCAGCGGCATCGTCGGCCCCGGAGCCCACTGGTACCAGATGAATCCTATGATGGTTCCGACGACGATGGCGATGAGCGACACGACCACGCGTCGCCGCAGTTCCTGCAGGTGCTCCGTGAGGGTCATCGTGCCCTCGGAGTTCTTGCGGGACACGGCTAGTTAGCGGGGCGCTGCTGGTTCTCCGGCTGGTCCCAGAAGCCCTGCTGGGTGCTGCGGGTCTGAGTCGACTCGGTGCCAGAGGTGATCTCGCGCTGCGGCGGGACTTGCTGTTGGGAGTTCGCGGCGGATTCCTGCGCGGCCTTGTCGTTGTTCATCTCGTTGACCTCGGACTTGAAGATGCGCGCAGAACGGCCCACAGAGCGAGCCAAGTCCGGCAGCTTTGCGGCTCCGAAAAGCAGCAGGATGATGAAGACGATCAGGAGGCCTTCCATCAGGCCAACGTTTGGCATGGGAGTTCCTTTCATTCAAGGGCTTAAAGCGCGTGTGGCTCTAAGCATAACGCTCTAGGGCCGCAGAACTGCGACCGGCGACCTCTTCCGCGATGTGAGTCGGCTCCACAACGCTGACCCGGTCGGCCTGGCTGAGACAGAAACGGACCAGCCAATCATCGCTACCGAACGGCATCGTCGCTTCAACCCACTCACCGCCGGCGTGCTCATCGTCATCGTGTAGGTCGATCTGCCAGTAGTCTGCCAGCCACGTCGCGTCGCTGCGGATACGTAGCGTGGCCACGTTCTCCTGCCCGAATCCGAAGGGGTTGGCCGCGTCGTAGTCGCGGTGGGCAGACGGGGCGGCGGGGGCGTCGAGAAGCGAAGCGTCCTGGATACGGTCCAAGCGGAAGGTCTTCAGTGAGCCGTCCTCGAACGCCGACAGGTAGGTCGCACCGTCGCGGTGGAACAGACCCACCGGGGAGACGGTGCGGGTGCGCGTTGTGTCGGACGTGGCGGAATAGTAGGTGACCTCGAGCATGCAGCGCTGTGTCAGCGCCTGGGACACCACGCTTGCCGGTCCGGGAGTCTCCGCATGATCGGAGTCGGGAACACCGGCATCGCGCATGACGTCCCGGAGTTTCTGCGCGGCGGACGCCACCGCGGTTTGATCCACAAGCCCAGGCATGGTTTCCAACGATTCCAGGGTGAGCAAAAGCGCGTTCGCCTCCGTGGGCGTGAGACGCAACGGCGCGTTCAACCCCTGGTCCTCGATGAGCGTAATGCCGGTCCAATCTGCGGAAAGGTCGATCATCTCCCCCGGTCCTTTGCCCACGCCCGACATCTGCAGCCGCTTCAGGTCCTCCATGACCTCGGTGTGCGGGTACCCCAGGTTGCGGGCGATCTCCATCGGCGTCGCGTCCGGGTGTTGGTGCAAGTACGGGATCAAGTTCAGCGCGCGGACGAGTTGACCGAGCTTCTCCGGGCTATCTTTCATTCTGCGCCTCCTGAGTCGCGCTCAATAGCTTGACGACGTCCTCGCGCACGTCCCCCGGCAACTCCACCACCGCATGCGGAGCGAAGCTGGCCGCGGTGCGCACCAGCCAGTCACGCTCCACGTCGACGAGACGGAAACGGTTATCACCGAGATCTGTAGCTTTCGCGACGAGCTCCCCCGCCGTTCCCGGGTCAACGCGCACCACCGCTTCTTCCACCGTGGGGCCGCGCAGGGAATCCTTAACGATCTGCTGGACCGGACGGTCTGGCAGGTGGAAATCCCCTGCGGGCACGTCACGTACTTTCCGGACATCGCTGACGCGCACCGCTCGGAAACTGCGTCCAGCCTCGCGTTCCACGTCGTAGCCGACGACGTAGGCGCGGTTGTTCAGCGCGATGAGCCCCCACGGGTCCATCGTGCGCGTCTGCGGCGGCGACGTCGGGGACGGCTGGTACGTGAAGCGCATCCGGGTGCGGGAACGCACGCACGCGGTCACGGCCGCAACGACATCAGTGTCGAGCCGGGAAATGTCGTTGTCCAGCGCGCTAATCGGAGCATCGTCAAATGCCCGCGTTGCACCGCTCGCGGCGATCTTGGTCCACCCGGAGCGCGCGAACGCGCCCAAGCTTCCCGATGTCCCCAGGTCCCCCGCCAACCCCAACACATACGCTTCTTCCTCGGTGAAGCTGATCGGCGGGAGTTCGTAGGAGTCTTTATTCACCCAGACCAGCCCGTTCTCACTGCGTGCGGGAACGCCAGCCCGGCGCAATGATTGGACATCGCGCTTGAGGATGCGCGCCATGGCGGTATCCGTCTTGTCTTCGTAGCCGTCAACATGCTTGCGGATCCACTCCATGTCACGTGGCTTGTTCGACCCCAGTAACGCGAACGTGAGATTGGTCAGCCGTTGGATCACTCGCACGTCGTTAGCCACGGATTCCCCCTTGTGCGTTACCAAGCACCTCGCGGTTGTTGTGCATGTACGCCACGAGCTTATCGACGCCTGCGTCCTCCGTCGCGAACGGATCCTGCGCATCCACCGTCTGCGGTTCCGGACGGTCGACCTTCATGTGCACCCAGTCGACGGTGTAGTGGGCGCCCAGCTCGCGCGCCGTGTCCAAGAACTGTGCGCGCAGGGTCGCTCGCGTGGTTTCCGGCGCGTTGGTCGCCGCGTGGGCGATCGCGTCATCGGTAGTCCACCGCTTCACAAGGCCCTTGTTCTGCAGGTGGTAGAACAGCCCGCGGCGCAGGTTGATGTCGTGGTAGGCCAAGTCGATCTGGGCGAGCTTCGGGTGGTTCCAGTCGCCGCCCAAACGGTCGCGGTAGCGTTCGAGGAGGTTGCGCTTGATCACCCAATCAATCTCGCCAGCGACGGGTTCAAAGTCCTGGGTCTCGATGGCCGCGAGTGTCCTGCCCCACAGCTCCACGACCTTCTCCAGCTCTGTGTTCGGCGTGCCTTCGTTCGGCCGCTGGGCGAGCCAGCCCTTCGCAGCCTCGAGGACGCCCTGCTGGACCTCGAGCGCGGTCACTGTGGTGTCGTCTTTGAGCGCGAGTTCTGTCTGGCCGGTCGGGTCGAGTGCGATCTGTTTGATGTGCTTGATCGGATCGGCGATGTCGAAAGCCGGAATGTCCCAGTCCGCTTCGAGCATTTCGATGACCAGCTGCGTGGAGCCGATCTTGAGAGCGAAGGAGGGCTCCGCCATGTTCGAGTCGCCGACGATGACATGCATGCGGCGGAAGCGGCTCGAATCCCCGTGGGGTTCGTCGCGGGTGTTGATGATCGGGCGTGTCCTCGTCGTTGCTGACGAGACTCCCTCCCACACCTGATCGGCGCGCTGCGAGATGAGGAAACGACCGTTCTTGATCATGCCCGCACCGCAGAGTAGTTGCCGGGTGATCAGGAACGGCAGCAACCGCATGCCGAAGTTCTTCAGCGACAGTTCTCGGCTGATCAGGTAGTTCTCGTGCGTGCCGTAGGAGTTGCCTGCGGAGTCGACGTTGTTCTTGAACAGGTACACGTCGCCGCCGATGCCTTCGGCTGCGAGGGTCTTTTCCGTCTGGGCGGCGAGATCGGTGAACAGCACCTCCCCCGCTTTGTCGTGGTTGAGCAACTGGGTGAGCGAATCGCACTCTGCTGTCGCATACTCCGGGTGCGCACCGACATCGAGATACAGACGGGCCGCGTTCTCGGTGAAGATGTTCGTGCTCTTGTACTGGGCCACGACTGGCTTGAACAAGTAGCGCGCGATCTCTTCGGGCCCCAGAACCGCCTTGCCGTCCCGGATGGCGGTCAGGCCGAATTCCGTTTCCACGCCCATGATGCGGCGCGGATACACCGTCATTACTGGCCGCCCTTTTGCACGTAGGAACGGACGAACTCCTCGGCGTTGTTGTCCAGCAAAGAGTCGATCTCGTCGAGCAAGTCGTCGGTGCCTGCGGTGTTGACGTTCACCTGACCAGCCTCCTGGCCGGTACCCTCCTCGTCCGAGCCTCCGCCGGAATGGGTGTTGATCTGTTCTTGAGCCATAGCTCTACCCTACTTAGCGCTTATGGGTTCTCGTTGAAAGCGGCGACAATCTCATCCACGGATGCCGCACGGTCCAGCAACTCACCGACATCATCGCGCGTGAATCCGTCCACTGCGTGGATGGAGACAGACCGCGCCCCGGCGGCAGTGTTGAACTGGATGGTCTGCCAACTCGAAGAGAGGACGTCTTCACCGAATTCCTTCGCGATCCTGCCGCGGAAATACGCCCGGGAGTTCTCTGGCGGTGTGGCCGCAGCCCGGGCGATGTCCTCCTGGCTGACCAATGTCTTCATCCGTCCAGCCCGAATCAGCGCGTGGTAGAGCGACTTGTCCGGATCGATGTCGGCGTATTGAAGGTCCACAGCTTTGAGCTTGGCGTTACCGATGTCGATTCCACGATCGAGGTAACCCTTGATCAGCTCCCACTTCGCTGTCCAGTCGAGACGGTCCGCGGTAGACAGCGGGTCGCGCTCAAGATCGTCCAGGATCTCTTCCCATAGCGCCACAACCTGCCTGTCCACATCTGTTTCGGGCGTGACGCGTGCCAGGTACTCGCGCTGAATCGCCAGTGCCGTCAGCGCCCGGCCATCCTTGAGCCCGAGCTGGTGCGTCAGGCCCAGATCACGGGACACCCGCTTCAGTTCCTCAACCGGTTCCTTGAGTTGCAGATCGGAGAAGTCGACTCCCTCTTCGATCGCGTCCAGGACCATTTTCGTCGTGCCCAATTTGAGCAGGTTGGCGTACTGCGACATGTTCGCATCACCGATGATGACGTGCAGCCGACCGAACTGGGTCGCATCCGCATGCGGTTCGTCGCGGGTGTTGATGATGCCGCGGTTAAGGGTGGTCTCCAGCGAGACCTCCTGGAAGAAGTAGTCGGCCCGCTGGGAGATCTGGAATCCGTCCTGCTCCCCCGCTTCCCCCAGTCCCATGCGGCCCGCGCCAGCAAAGACGTGGCGGGTCACGAAGAACGGGATCAAACCCTCAGCGATTGCCTCAAATGGGGTCTGACGCGAGTACTGGTAGTTCTCGTGCGACCCGAACGACGCCCCCTTGCCATCCACGTTGTTCTTGTACAGTTTCAGCGGCGGGCAGGGGTCGTGGCCGTTCAGCACTGAGACACCGTCTTCCCATAGCTCGGCAATCCGGGCGGCGGCGTGGTTGAGGACGTGGTCGCCGGCAGCGTCGTAAAGCATGGCGCTGAACGCGTCCGGCACTTCAGGTGACGAGTACTCCGGGTGCGCGTGATCCACATAGAACCGCGCCCCGTTCTCCGTGACCACATTGGCCACCCCGATCGCGTTGGGGTCGACGATGGGAACGGTCTGGTAGCGCTTCAGATCGAACCCGCGCGAGTCCTTGAGCGGGTGCTCGTCCTGGTAATCCCAGCGCGCGCGGGCGGCTGTGTGCATCGCCGCGTAAGCCACCACCGCGTGCGTCGAGCTCACAATCGGGCTCAGGCTCGGATTATCGGGCGTGAGAATGCCGTACTCGGTTTCGGTTCCCATGAAGCGCGTCATGGTGTCTCAGTCTAAAGGCCCAGATTTAGGCCGGAGGACAATCCCGGTTCTTCGATCTTAGGATTTCAATATGGCCTTCTGCGTCCACGATTCTACGTTTCCGCAGGTCACTTCTTGGCCCATCGTTCAGAAGGCCATACTGAAAATGTAACGCGCGCGGCTCCTACCAACCGCGCTCGGCGAGACGGTGCGGAGCCGGCAGGTCAGAAACATTAATGCCGACCATGGCCTCGCCGAGACCGCGGGACGCCTCGGCGACGGCGGCGATGTCGTTCCAGTTCTGGGTTGCCTTCACCACGGCAGCGGCGCGCGCCTCCGGGTTGCCGGACTTGAAGATGCCGGAACCGACAAAAACGCCGTCAGCGCCGAGCTCCATCATCAGGGCCGCATCGGCAGGCGTGGACACTCCGCCGGCGACGAACAGCGGAACCGGAAGTTCGCCGTGCTCGGCCACGTAGGCGACCAGCTCGTAGGGCGCCTGCAGCTCCTTGGCGGCGACGTAGAGCTCGTCGCGGTTGCCGTTCCACAGCGCCTGCAGGCCAGCGATCTCGCCCTTGATGGTGCGCAGGTGCTTGGTGGCTTCGGACACGTCGCCGGTGCCGGCTTCACCCTTCGAACGGATCATGGCGGCACCTTCGTTCACGCGGCGCAGTGCCTCACCGAGGTTGGTGGCACCGCAGACAAACGGCACATCGAAACCGCGCTTATCGATGTGGTTGACGTAGTCGGCCGGGCTAAGCACCTCAGACTCGTCGACGTAGTGCGCGCCGAGATGCTCAAGAATCTTCGCTTCCACGGTGTGGCCGATGCGCGCCTTCGCCATGACGGGAATGTCCACAGCACCGAGGATGCCTTCGATGAGGTCCGGATCGGACATACGGGCCACCCCGCCCTGGGCACGAATGTCGGCCGGCACACGCTCGAGCGCCATGACAGCTACGGCACCAGCGTCCTCGGCGATTTTAGCCTGCTCCGGCGTGACCACATCCATGATCACTCCGCCCTTGAAGGACTCGGTCAACTCAGCTTTGGAAAGGTTCGAGGAAAACGTCATTGCACCAGTGTCGCCCTCCAACTGGTAGATTCCTAGTGCCAGTTCCATTTAGATTCTTTGTACCAGTCTTCTTTCCGCCATGCTTATCGACGTTTCCCGTGACCTCCCCATCCCCCTCCCCGCGCAAGTAGCAACCGCCATCCGCACAGCCATCACTGACGGGGAACTGCAGCCTGGGGACGAGGTGCCGTCGACGCGGGAGCTGGCAAAGGTGGCGGGGATTTCGCGCGGGAGTGTGGTCACGGCGTACGACCAGCTCATCAGCGAAGGGTACTTGCTGGCCTCGCAGGGGTCGCCGACGCGGGTGCACCCTGATCTGCCCGCGGGTACGCCAAGCGATGCCGAAGCACCTTCTTTTCGGCCAAAAGTTGAACCGTCGCACCGGACGATCTCGTTGAAGCCGTCATCGGGTCACGCTGGCGGGGTCCGTCCGGCTGCATGGCGACAGGCTTGGCGGGAAGCGGCAGCTGAACCGGCCATCTCCATCGACCCCGCCGGTCAGCCTGAACTCCGTCGTGCGATCGCCGGGCATCTGCGCCTTGCCCGCGGCCTGACGGTGAGCGAGAACCAGATCGTCGTCACCGGAGGTTCGCGCGAGGGTCTCCTGCTCATCCTGCTCACCCTCGTGCGGCGTCACCGCCAGTTGAGAGTCGGTGTCGAGGATCCTGGCCATCCAGGGTTACGCCGCGTCATCCCGACTGCCGGGCACGACGCGGTCCCATGCGCCGTCGACGAGTTCGGCGTGAACGTCCGACTCTTGCCCGATAAACTAGATGCGCTGCTGGTCACGCCGGCCTTCCAATACCCGCTCGGCGCATCGATGCCGGCTGCTCGCCGGTCCGAACTGCTCACGTGGGCGCATGAGAGTGGCACAGCCCTGATCGAGGACGACTTCAATGCTGAGCTGCGCTACCGCCTTGCCCCGCAGCCGCCGCTGGGTGCTCTCACTAGCCAGGGCGATGTGTTCACGCTGGGAACCTTTTCCACTCTGCTCAGCCGCAACCTTTCTGCCGGGTACGTGGTCACTCCCCCAGCATTCGCTGAAAGTGTGCGGCAGACGCGGAAGGTCCTCGGCATGCCCGTATCCGCGGTCACACAGCTAGCCGTCGCGCATCTACTTCAGAACGGACATGTCCGCCGGAACACGAAAGCCGTCCGTAACCGTTTGGCGCGTCGGCGGGCGATCATCCACACGGATCTCGTTCCGGTGCTCGAGGCCAGCGGCGCACACGTCAATGAAATGGCCGAGTCGAACGGAGTGGATCTCACGCTGAGCTTCGACTCATCTGCCCGCCGTGGCCAGTTCACTGAAAAGCTTCGGTCACATAGGATCGAATGCGGCCGCCTTGAGTCACTGTGGTCGAGTGGAGATGGGCGCGCGGAAGGATTGATCATGAGCTTCGCGCACCTCAGCGACCACGACTTCGACATTGTCCTTCGAGCTCTTGCGGGCAATCCGGCCCTTTAAGCGCATCCCACATTGGGATACAATCCCAACTATGAGTTCGCCGACACGTCAGATCTCGTTGAGGATTTCGGATAGCTTGGTGTCCGCTATGGATGAGGCTGTTGCTGCAGAGATGGCGCGCAGCCGCGCCGACATCGTCGAAAGCGCTGTCGAGCGAGAACTTCGACGACTTATCGCGCTGAGGGATGTTGAGATCCTGCGGGATGCCCCTGAGCCAGAAGCTGACCTCATAGTCAACTGGGTAAGCCAGAACGTGGCGCTCGATGACTGATATCCAGTCAGGGGGGATTTACTGGGTTCAGATGGATAAAGTCCGTCCTGCAGTGGTTCTCACACGTGATGTGGCAATCCCCTATCTTTCTAACGTCACCGTGGCTCCCATCTTCACCAAGGTCCGAGGGTTGAAGACGGAGATCGTCGTCGATGAGAGCAATGGTTTAGACCACGAGTCCGCGGTCAATGTGGATAACTTGCAAACCGTGCCGGTGACAAGCGTCTTGGACCACATTGGGTTTCTGACTTTCCGGCAAAAACGTGAGTTAGCGGCCGCGATCGTTATCGCTTTCGACCTCGAGATCCGCCTGCGGGACATCTAGACGAAACCAAGAACCCCGGACACCTACAGCACCTCAGCAGCCACGACCCGCTTGCCAGTGCGGCCCGAAATGCGCGCCCATTCGTCCGGGTTAGACACGTTCGGCATGTCCTCGCTCTCGTCCTGCTCGGCACGTACGGCGGCGCGCACGTGCGCGACGGAAACTCCCGAACCCGCGCCCGAAATTTCATCCTTAATGGCCAGCTTTTTCGCACGGTCGACGACGTTGGCGATCATCGCGCCGGAGACGAAGTCGGAGTAGTGGAGGGTTTCGGTGGTGCCGTCGATAAGCGTGAGTTGCACGAATGGCCGAGGTGCAAAGAGCTTATCGACGCCCGCGTTCACCAGATCTTTCACCTCCTCCGCGTGCGGAACGTCATCGGTGATGTAGCGAGCAAAGATCTCGCGGGCCTCCTCCCGCGTGGGGCGGTCCACACGGATCTTGATGTCCAGGCGGCCGGGGCGCAGGATCGCCGGGTCGATGAGTTCTTCCCGGTTGGTGGCGCCGATGACGATGACGTTGGCGATGTCCTCCACTCCGTCAATCTCCGTAAGCAACTGCGGGACGACGGTCGTCTCCATGTCGGAGGACACGCCGGATCCGCGGGTGCGGAAGATTGACTCCATCTCGTCGAAGAAGACGATGACGGGTCGTCCTTCGCCGGCGAGTTCGCGGGCGCGCTCGAAGATGAGGCGGATGCAGCGCTCTGTCTCACCGACGTACTTATTCAGCAGCTCCGGGCCCTTGACGTTGAGGAAGTGCGCCGCTCCCCCGTCGCCGATACGAGTCGACAGCGAGTTCGCGACTGCTTTGGCGATCAACGTCTTGCCGCAACCCGGCGGGCCGTACAGCAGCAGCCCCTTCGGCGGTTTCAAGTCGTAAGCCTTGTACAGCTCCGGGTGCGTGAACGGCAGCTCGACAGAATCCCGGATCGTCTCGATCTGGTCCCGCAGGCCGCCAATGTCGGCGTAGGTGACGTCGGGAATCTCTTCGAGGGATAGCTGATTCACCTCTGTTTTGGGGATGCGTTCGAAGGCGTAGCCCGCTTTTGCGTCGATAAGCACGGTGTCCCCCGCGCGGGCCTTGGCGCGAACATTCTCTGCAAGGTGGACGACCTGCTCCGCGCCCTGCATGTCAGCGACGATGGCGCGGTCAAACCCGATCTTCTCCGACAGGGTTGCCAGCTGACCGGCCCTGGGGAACCCGGCCGCCTCCACAACGATCGACCCTTCGCCAAGACGCACCAGCCCGCCGGGGGTGAGCGTGCCCGGCTCAATATGCGGCGAAACTTTCAGACGCATTCGGCGGCCTGAGGTGAATACCTCCGCTTCCTGCCCGCGGCGCGCTGGGGCGAGGTAGATGCCGTACGTCGACGCCGGCTCGGACAGCTCGTCGACCTGCGCGGAAAGGTCCTTGAGCTTATCGCGGGAGACCTTCAGCATCTCCGCGAGCTGCTTATTGCGCGCGGAGAGAGCCTGGTTCTGCTGTTTCAGCTCGCGGAGGTCGGCATCGTTCATGGCTCCAGCTTATCTGCGGGCCCGACGCTGCGGACGAGGGGGCGTGACGCCGTCGGCAAGCCTGCGGGTCCACACCAAGAACGCTGTGTGCGCGTTCATGCGGTGCTCCGGGCGGGTGGCCAGCCCCTCGACCTTCCACTCGCGCAGGAGGGTCTCCCAGGAGCGCGGTTCGGTGAAGCACTTCGCTTCGCGGATACCTTCGACGATGTTCATCAACTGCGGCACGGTGGCCACGTACGTCATGAACACCCCGCCCGGGATGAGGATGTCCTTCACGGTGTCGATGAAGTGCCACGGCTCAACCATGTCCAAAATGACGCGGTCGACGGGACCACCCAGATCCTCTTGGGTCACCTCTCCGAAGTCGCCTAGGCGCGGAGTCCACCAGGACGGGCGCTGCCCGAAGTAGTCGTCGACGTTGTCCTCAGCAAAAGCCAAGTGATCGTCGCGAATCTCGTAAGAGAACACGTGACCTTCGGGGCCGACTGCGCGCAGCAGGGACATCGTCAGCGCACCGGAGCCAGCACCAGCCTCCAGCACGCGGGCCCCCATGAAAATGTCGCCCTCGACGAGGATCTGGCCGGCGTCCTTCGGATAGATAACTGCCGCGCCGCGGGGCATCGACAAAACGTGGTCCACGAGCAAGTGGCGAAAGCACAGATAGTCGGCGCCGTTGGAGGACTTGACCACGGAGCCTTCGTCGGCGCCGATGATGTCGTCGTGGGAGATGCCGCCCTTGTGCGTGTGGTACGTCGCGCCGGGGACGAGCTCGATGGTGAAGTGGCGGCGCTTCGCGTCGGTGAGCTGCACCTTGTCGCCGGGGCGGAATGGGCCTGAATACATGGGAGTCCTTTCTAGCAGTCGCCACGCAGGAAGGCGGACAGCGCATCCTCGAACCAGGCTTGGTCCTGCACGCCAACTAGCTCGCGGGCAGAATGCATTGACAGCAGCGGCACTCCGACGTCGACGGTGGGAATGCCCAGCCGGGTCGAGGCGATCGGCCCGATCGTCGACCCGCATGGCACCCCGTTGTGCCCGACAAACGTCTGCACCGGAACGTTCGCGTTGCGGCAGGCACGGATCCAGGTCGCCTCGGTCTCCGCGTCCGAGGAGTAGCGCTGGTTCGCGTTGATCTTCAGCACCGGCCCGCGGTTCATCAGCGGACGGTGGGTCGGGTCATGCTTGCCCGGGTAGTTCGGGTGCACAGCGTGGGCGGCATCGGCCGAGATCATTGTCGATTCGGCGAAGACATCCAGCGGGTCGCCCAGATCGCGGGCAACGCGTGTGAGCACCCGTTCGAGCAATGGCCCGCCCGCGCCGGTGACCGAGGCTGAGCCGACCTCCTCGTGGTTGAATGCGGCAAGGACGAGCACGTCATTCGCCTCATCCTTCGCGCGCACCATGGCCTGCAGCGACGCGTGCACGCTCGAAAGGTTGTCCAAGCGGCCCGCCGCCATGACATCGCCCATCACGACCGGGGGCTGAGCATCAGCGGAGATGAGTTCGTGCGCGATGATCTCCTCGGGCTTCACACTGAGCTGCTCGGCCACGACGTGCATGAACGGCCGGTCCACAGCCATCACCGGTTGCATGTGCACTTGCCTGTCCATCTCCGGGGCGTCACCGCGGTAGAGGTGGATCGCTAGGTTCGGTACTCGCGCAATGGGGCCGGCGGATACGAGGTGGGTGGAGCCGTCGATAAGCGAAACGCGCCCGGCGAAAGTGAGCTCGCGGTCGAACCACGACTGCAGAATCGGCCCGCCGTACACTTCGACAGCAAGCTGGCGGAAGCCCTCGCGCACGAAATCCGGGTCGGGCTTGAGCATCAGCCCCGGTGAGTCGGTGTGTGAGCCGATGATGCGGAAACGCGGGTTCGGGTTCTCCGGGATCCACCATGCGATGACGGCGCCGCCGTGAACGAGCATCTGGTCGTCGGGAAAGCCTGCGGCCACCAGCTCGTCGCGGACGTTCGCGGCGGCATGGAACGCGCTTGGGCTTGCTGCGATGAATTCGGAGAGGTTCATGGCTCCACCTTAGAATGGTGGGCACAATGAAACCGCTTGCCCTCTCCCCTTCGCGCGCCAACGACTACCTGCAATGCCCGCTAAAGTATCGCCTCCGCGCGATCGACCGGATCCCGGAACCGAAGACGGAAGCGCAGGTCACCGGCACGCTTGTGCATGCTGTTCTTGAGGAGATGCACTCCTGGCCCCGTGATGAGCGCACCTACCCCGCCGCGGTGAAGCGGATCAAGCCCGCGTGGCAGAAGATGCTTATCGACGACTCCTCCTGCGCCGACCCCATCGGCGACGAATACGCCCTCTTCGTCGCGGCGCGTTCCCTGCTGCGCGGGTACTTCGAGATGGAGAACCCGCATGGTTTCGACTCGCACGCCCAAGAGATGTACGTCGATGCCGTGCTGCCGAACGGTGTTCCCGTGCGCGGGTTCATCGACCGCGTGGACATCGCGCCCACGGGTGAAATCCGTGTTGTCGACTACAAGACGGGCAAGAAGCCCTCGCCCCGCTTCTCTGACGAAGCGAAGTTCCAGATGCGTTTCTACGCACTGGTGTACTGGCGCATGTTCGGCACGATTCCGCACCAGCTGAGGCTGATGTACCTCAAAGTGATTGATTCACTCTTCCTTGCCCCATCGCGGGAAGAACTCGAATTCTTCGAACGGGACTTAGGCGACCTGTGGCACAAGATTCAATCCGACGGGCAGTCCGGCAACTTCCGCCCGAAGCCGTCGAAACTGTGCAACTGGTGCTCGTTCCAAGCCCTCTGCCCGATCTACGGCGGGACACCGCCGGAGTACCCCGGGTGGCCGGGGTCGGCTGCGGACTCTGTTACCGAGGCTTAGAACAGCCCGCTGATGGTGCCGTTGGCGGCGACGTCGATATTGTTGGCGGCGGGCACCTTCGGCAGCCCCGGCATGGTCATCACGTCGCCGGTCAGCGCCACAATGAAGCCAGCGCCAGTGCGCGGGATGAGTTTGCGCACGTGCAGCGTGTGGCCTTCTGGCGCACCGAGGGCAGCTGGGTCATCCGAGAAGCTGTACTGGGTTTTCGAAACACACACCGGGAGCGTGTCCCAGCCGTTGTCCTTAATCGTCTTCAAGTCACGTTGCGCATTGACCGAATACTGCACCTTATCGGCGCGGTAAATCTCCCGGGCGAGAGTCTCGATAGCATTCTCAATCCCATCGGCAGGGTCATACAGCGTCTTCGACGAGCCTTCGGTGAGGTTGTCCAACAGCCTCGTGGCCAGTTCCTGGGCACCTTCGCCGCCTTTCGCCCACACCTCAGCTTCCTCCAGGGCGACACCGAACGTGTCGGCCCATTCACGCATGAAATCGCGTTCCGCCTGCGTATCCGACGTGAACAAGTTGAGCGCCACAACCGGGGTGACACCGAACTTCCGCACGTTTTCCACGTGACGCTCGAGATTGACCACGCCCGCCTTGAGCGCCTCAAGGTTCTCCTCCGTGAGCTTCTGCTTGTCAACGCCGCCGTTGTACTTCAGCGAACGAATCGTCGCCACGATCACTGCGCCGGCGACATCCAAGTCCCCGTACGCCGCCTTGATATCGAAGAACTTCTCTGCACCCAGGTCGGATCCGAAGCCTGCTTCCGTAAGCACGATGTCGGCACACTGCTGCGCGGTGCGGGTGGCAATGAGGGTGTTGCAGCCGTGCGCAATGTTCGCAAACGGGCCGCCGTGAATGAACGCTGGCGTACCCCCGAGAGTCTGCACAAGGTTCGGGTTGAGAGCTTCTTTGAGCAGCGCTGCCATGGCACCTTCGGCGTGGAGATCACCGGCGGTGACAGGCTTCCCGTCGAAAGTCAGGCCAATGGTGATCCGCGCCAGGCGCGCTTTCAGGTCTTCGAGGTCGGTGGCGAGACCGAGCACAGCCATGATCTCGCTGGCCGCGGTAATGGTGAATCCGGTTTGCGCTGGAACACCGGAGGCTGGGCCGCCAAGGCCGGTGACCACGTTGCGCAGGGATCGGTCGTTGACGTCAAGGCACCGCTGCCAGGTGACGCGTCGGGCGTCGATGCCCAGCTCGTTGCCCTGCTGGATGTGGTTGTCGATCATCGCGGCCAACGTGTTGTTGGCGGACGTGATCGCATGGAAGTCACCGGTGAAGTGGAGGTTGATGCTCTCCATCGGCACGACCTGCGAGTACCCGCCGCCGGCAGCGCCACCCTTGATGCCCATCACAGGGCCCAGGGACGGCTCGCGCAGAGCGACTATCGCGTTGTGGCCCTGCTGCGCCAAAGCATCGGTCAGCCCGATGAGGACGGTGGACTTGCCCTCACCGGCCGGAGTCGGCGACACACCGGTGACCAGGACGAGCTTGCCTTCCTTGTGTTCACGGTGCGCTGACTGAAGCGCACCGACATCGACTTTGGCCATACTCCTGCCGTACGGGATGAGCGCGGCGTCGGGCACACCGGCCTTGGCGGCGATGTCCCCGATCGGTTCGAGCGTGTGGGCTTGAGCAATCGCCACGTCAGAGGTTGGAGCGTTCATGCTCCCCAGGGTAGGCGCACTAAATCAGGACTGCACCGAAGGCGTAACCCAGCAGGACGGAGATGATGATGCACACCGTGCCCGGAATGATGAACGGATGGTCGAAGACGTACTTGCCGATGCGTGTGGACCCGGTATCGTCCATCTCCACCGCCGCGAGCAGAGTCGGGTACGTCGGCAAGACGAACAGCGCGGACACCGCCGGGAACGCGGCGACTGCAGTCAGCGGGCTGACTCCAATGGCCATGGCAGCCGGCATGAGTGCCTTCGCCGTAGCTGCCTGGGAATACAGCAGGGATGCCGCGAAGAAGAGCACAACCGCCAGCAGCCACGGCTGCGACTGCAGAACGTTGCCGGAGATATCCTGGATCTCCTCGATGTAGTGGTTGATGAATGTCGTGCCCAACCACGCGACACCGAGCACGCAGACCGCCGCCGACATTCCGGAGCGGAACACCTGGGTGTTCAGAACTTGGGCGGCCTGCTGCTTGGTCACCATGAGAATGATGGCCGCGGCCGCCAGCATGATGGTCATGATCGCCTCATTGCGCGGGATCGTGGGTTCTGCAATGAGCCCGACCTGGTCGGAAATGATGGTGGCGTACACCATGACCACGACGATGGCGGCAAGGAAGATGATCACCGACGTCTTCGCGCCTTTCGTCGATGCATAGCCGGTCTGGGACGCGGGCGGTTTCACCAAGCCTTTTTCGAGGCGCTCCTGATACACGGGATCGTCCACGAGGTCTTTGCCCACCCGGTTGGCCAACCACGCTGTGGGGAAAATGGCCAGGAACGTCGCTGGGATCATCACTCCGAGCAACTGGAGGTAACCCACACCTTCCGGCTCAAGCAGATCGGCCATGAAGACCACTGCGGCGGAGATCGGTGAAGCGACGATCGCCATTTGCGAGGCGATGACCGCCACTGTCAACGGACGAGACGGCCGAACCTTACCTTCCTTGGCCACCTCCACGATGACGGGCAGCGTGGAAAACGCGGTGTGGCCAGTTCCGGCAAGCACGGTCATGAGCCAGGTGACAATCGGCGCGTACAAGGTCACACGCTTCGGGTCGCGGCGGAGGAACTTCTCCGCCAGATACACCAGATAGTCCATTCCGCCGGCGAGCTGCATGGCCGAGATCGCGGCAATGACGCACATGATGATGCCGATGACATCGAAGGGAATGTCCTCAGCAGTGACCTGCATGCCGGTCAACCCGAGCGCGATGACGCCCAAGCCGCCTGCGAAGCCGATAGCGATGGAACCCAGACGGGCGCCAAGAATGATGGCGCCGAAGAGGATGATGAGCTGGAGCACTAACAGCAGCACAACGGGATCCTTTCTCGAGCACAGTCAATGCCCTGTTGAGTTGTGATGACTCCAGTATGCGACGCAAAAGACCGCCCTACCAGGCTGGTAGGACGGTCAGAGGCGGACTGTGGCGAGGCTAACCCCCGTTTGCGTCCTAGTCCAAATACAGCTTGCCGCGGAACTCCGGGTGCATGAGGTTCTCCTTGGAGAGGATCCTGTCGAGCGTTTCTTCGTCGAGAAGCTCCTTCTCCAGAACAAGCTCGCGCACACCGCGACCCGTCTCAGCGGCCTCCTTGCCGATCAGGTCCCCGTTGTGATGGCCGATGAACGGGTTGAGGTAGGTGATGATGCCGATGGAGTTCTCCACGTACCCCTGGCAGACATCTTTGTTGGCGGTGATGCCGGTGACGCACTTCTCGCGCAGCGTCTTCGCCGCGTTGCGCAGCAGAGAAATTGAACCGAACAGGCTGCGGGCAATGACCGGCTCCATCACGTTGAGCTGGAGCTGGCCGGCCTCAGCGGCCATGGAAACAGTAACGTCGTTGCCGAACACCTTGAAGCAGACCTGGTTGACCACTTCGGGGATGACCGGGTTGACCTTCGCGGGCATGATCGAGGAACCAGCCTGGCGCTCCGGCAGGTTGATCTCATTCAGGCCGGCGCGCGGGCCAGAAGACAAAAGGCGCAGGTCGTTGCAGATCTTCGACAGCTTCATCGCTGCGCGCTTCAAGGCGGAGTGCGCCATCACGTAACCGCCGGTGTCCGAGGTCGCCTCGATGAGATCCGGGGAGGTAGAGATCGGCAGGCCAGTGACCTCGCGCAGAGCAGCCGTGACCTGATCGCGGTACCCGCCCGGGGTGTTCACACCGGTGCCGATTGCCGTGGCACCCAGGTTGATCTCCAGCAGTGACTCAGCCGCCTGGCGGAGCTTGTCTTGCTCCTCGGCGAGATTGGCACCAAAGGCGGTGAACTCTTGGCCCAGCGTCATGGGGACAGCGTCCTGCAGCTGGGTGCGGCCCATTTTGAGAATGTCGTGGAACTCGTCGCCTTTGGAGCGGAAGGCCTTCTGCAGCTCGTCCAACTCCTCGATAAGACCCTGGAAGGACTGGTGCAGGCCGAGGCGGAAACCTGTCGGGTACGCGTCGTTGGTGGACTGCGACATGTTGACATCGTCGTTCGGGTTGATGACGTCGTAGGAACCCTTCGGGTGCCCCAAGTGCTCCAGCGCAAGGTTGGCCACGACCTCGTTGGTGTTCATATTCACCGAGGTGCCCGCGCCGCCCTGATAAGCGTCGATCGGGAACTGGTCCATGCAGCGCCCGTCGTAGAGAATCTGGTCGCAGGCGACGATGATCGCGTCAGCCTTTTCCTTCGGCAGGGTGTGCAAACGCCGGTTGGCCATCGCGGCGGCCTTTTTCACCATGACCATACCGCGAACAAAATCCGGGTAATCCTGGATCTTGGCGGACGAGATCTGGAAGTTGTCGATCGCGCGCATCGTGTGCACGCCGTAGTACTTGTCGTCTGGAACGTCGACGGTACCGAGCAAATCTTCTTCTGTTCTGTAGCCCATACGCGCCCAGTGTAGCCAGATTTAGATTCGCGCGATCTTGAGCTCCGAGGCGAGGATAGCTTCCGCACCTGCTGCGGCGAGGCGGTCCATGAGGAGGTTCGCTTCCTTACGCGGCACCATTGCGCGCACCGCGACCCAGTTCTCACGCTGCAGCGGGGAGACTGTCGGCCCAGTTAACCCCGGGGTGATGTCCACCGCGGACTGCAGGTTGTCCCGGGAGACGTTGTAGTCGAGCATGACGAAGTTATGCGCTGTGAGAATGCCGCGGATGCGCGAGAGCACGATCTCGTCTTCACCTGTCAGCTCTCGCCCGGTGCGCTTGACCACGACCGCCTCGCTCTGAACAATCGGCTCCCCGAACGGAGCAAGCCCTTGCTGGCGCAACGTGGCACCGGTAGAAACCACGTCGGCGATGGCATCGGCCACGCCGAGCTTGATGGCGATCTCTACTGCACCGTCGAGGCGAATCACTTCAGCGTTGATGCCGCGGTCAGCGAGGTAATCAGCCGCCAGGTGCGGGTAGGAGGTGGCCAGGCGCTTACCCTCAAGATCCTGGATAGTCATGCCCTCAGCCACGTCGGCGGGCGCAGCAAAGCGAAAAGTGGATCCACCGAAACCAAGGTCGAGAATTTCTTCAACATCTGCGCGCGAATCCAGCATCAGGTCACGGCCGGTGATGCCCAGATCAAGGTGGCCGCCGGCGACGTAGATAGCGATGTCTTTCGGCCGCAGGAAGAAGAATTCGACACCGTTGGCTTCGTCCACAATGTTAAGAGCCTTGGTGTATCCGCGGCCTTTGTAGCCTGCTTCTTTGAGGATGCCGGTGGCCGCCTCCGACAGGGAGCCCTTGTTGGGCACGGCGATCTTGATCATGGTGGTCTCGGAGCTCCTGCTAAAGGTACTTGTAGATATCGTCTGGGGTCAGGCCGCGGTGGACCATCATCACCTGGGTCCAGTAGATCAACTGGCTCATTTCCTCGGCGAGCTCCTCATCGGACTGGTACTCGGAGGCAGTCCAGACCTCGCCTGCTTCTTCGAGGATCTTCTTCCCGATGAAATGCGCGCCCTTGTCCAGAGCCTCCACCGTGCCCGAACCGGCCGGACGCTCGGCGGCTTTAGTGGTCAGTTCGGCGAAAAGATCCTCGAAGTTTTTCACGCGAGATACTTTATCCGATCCCGGGCAGCGCTGAACCATGCGGACACATCGTTCGCATCGGCTCCGGTGAACTCGGCTGGATCAAACCGCGCCACACCTTCCGGGACGTCGTCGGCAAGCCCAAGCACAACGCACCCGGCCGTGGCGGCTGCGGACATACCGGCCCAGGAATCCTCGAAGACGAGACAATCAACGGGGTCCTCCCCCACGATCTCTGCGGCGCGCAGATACATATCTGGCGCCGGTTTCGGCTGGGCCACCTCATCACCGGTGACAGAGTCGACGAAGAACTCCCGGCCAACGATGTCGATGCAGTAGTCCGCCAGTTCACGTTCCGTGTTCGTGGTCACCAGCATCCGCATCCCCTCGCCCTTGAGAGAGGCGAGAAGGTCGCGCACGCCGGGATTCGGCTCCACATCGCCGACGAGCAATTCGCCCATCCGCTGGTACATCCAGGACCGGTAGCGGTCATAATCACCGTCGACAAGCTCGACTCCCGCCCACTCCGCGCACACGCGCAACGTGTTCGCAAAGGCACCGCCGACAGTCTCTTCGCGCTTTTCTGCGCTTAACCTGCGGCCAAGCAGCTCTGAGAGCTCGTAGGTAGCGATGCCCCACAGCGGCTCAGTGTCAACCATCGTGCCGTCCATGTCCCAGAACACGGCCTTCGGCGCAGTGCTTGGTGTGCGGCTAGTCAAGCTCGGGAAGGGAGTTGAGTGCTTCGTCGTCAGCGCCGGTGGCTGCCGCCGCGCGGTACGCAAGGTCCTGCAGGTCCGACTTCTCCTCCGGCTCCAGGACAGCTTCAGCGTGCTTGGCGTTGAACTCGTCGAGCTTGGCAAAGAACGGTTCCACGACCGAGTTCAGCTTCTCCCCGTCCGGGTCGTCGCCGATGATCTCCAGGGCGTCGAGGTACTTCTCGATGAGCTCTTTCAGGTCCGGCAGGACAGCCGGGTCAAACGGCTCTTCCCACAGTTCCCTGTCGCTGTCCTGCAGGTACGAACCGGTTGCAAACGTGGTCAGATCGTCGATGAATTCGTCGACGTCGCTCTGGAACTGATCGCGGATTGTCATACCCGCTATTGTGGCGCAGTTTCGCTACACCCGCACGCCAAGCAAGCCGTCGAGCGCAGCTGCAACGATCCCGTTGTGGTCGCCCTGCGCAGCGTCGACGATGCGCAGGGCCTCAGGCGTGTTCAGGTCGTCCGCGAGAGCAGCACGCAGCTTATCGACGCTACCTACCGCCTCTGCTTCGCTCACCTCATTCGCAAGAGTCTCGCGCCAACCCGAAAGCCGACGTTCTGCATCTTCGAGGACTACGTTGGAAAAGTCGCGGTCGTCGCGGTAGTGGCCCCCGAACACGGCAAGTCGGATCGCTGATGGGTCGTGACCTTCTTCGCGCAGCTTGTGCACGAAGACGAGGTTGCCCAGCGACTTAGACATCTTCACCCCGTCGAGCGCGATCATGCCAGCGTGGACGTAGTGGCCTGCCATGCGGGGGATGTCGTACGCTGCTTCGGCGTGGGCCGCGGAGAACTCGTGGTGCGGAAAGGCGAGGTCAGAGCCGCCGCCTTGAATGGCGAACTGCGTTCCCAAACGATTCGTCGCAATAGCGGAGCACTCTATGTGCCAGCCCGGCCGGCCCGCACCGAAGGGGGCCTCCCACGCCGGCTCGCCCTCACGGTGGCCGCGCCACAGCAGCGCGTCCAGCGGGTCGCGCTTGCCTGTACGCTCCGGGTCGCCACCGCGCTCGGCGAAGTAGTCCTCCATCGTGGCGCGGTCGAGGTTGGACTCGTAGCCGAACTGCTCGGTTGCTGTGATGGGCGCGTAGATGTCGGTGACGGGGTGGTCACCGGAGTCGTCGACGAGCTCATACGCACTGCCGTTGTCCAGCAGCGTCTGCACCATTGCAATGACCTCATCGACGGATTCCATCGCGCCGATGTAGTCGCGCGGGGGGATGACGGACAGGATCTCCATGTCGGTGCGGAACAGGTCGGTCTGGCTCTGACCAAGTTCGCGCCAGTCCACCCCGTCGCGCTCGGCGCGCTCGAACAGCGGGTCGTCGACATCGGTGATGTTCTGGACGTAATGGACACTGTGGCCGTTGGCGTTCAGCTGGCGGTGAACCAGATCAAACGTGAGGTACGTCGCCGCATGCCCCAGGTGCGTGGAGTCGTACGGCGTGATGCCGCAGACGTACATCCCGATTTCACCGCCACTGGTCGTGGCCGTGGTGTCAACCTCCTTGACCTGCTGGTCAGCGGTGTCAAAAAGGGTCAACGGGACAAGAGTTCCGGCGACTGCGGGGACGGAGAGCGCGGGCCAAGAGTGCATGGAGTCAGCCTACAAGACAGCCGTGGCTACCAGCGCTACACCGGCTGCATGACGCCGGTGGCCAGCAGGATCATCACGATCACGCCGAGCGGGATGCGGTACGCCGCGAACCACGCGAACGAGTGGTGCGAGACAAAGCGCAGCAACCACGCAATCGAGATGTAGCCGAGCACAAAGCCGATACCCGCCCCGACGAAGAGCTGAATACCGGAGGCGGCTTGACCGGCCTGGGGGTCGAAGGCGTCGGGAAGCGAAAACAGCCCGGACGCGAGCACTGCCGGAATCGCGAGCAGGAAGCTGAAGCGTGTGGCCACCTCGCGGTCGAGGTTCAAGAACAGACCACCGGAGATCGTGCCGCCGGAGCGCGACACGCCCGGGATGAGCGCAAGGCACTGCCACAGACCCATGATGATGGCGTCTTTCATGGTCAGCTCGTCGAAACCGCGCGTTTTGTGGCCCTTGCGCTCCGCGAGAATGAACACGAAGGAAAAGACGATCAGCACCGTCGCGGTGATCCACAGGTTGCGGAAATTTTCACGGATCAGGTCCTTGAGCAGCACGCCGGCAAGTCCGACGGGAATAGTGCCGGCAATGACCATCCAGCCCATGCGGTAATCGAACCCGCGCTTGCTCTTATCGACGAGCCCCGCGAACCACGCCGTCAAAATCCGCCAAATGTCCTTCGCGAAGAACACGAGTACAGCCAGCTCTGTGCCCAGCTGGATGACGGCGGTGAAGCTGGCGCCAGCGTCTTGGCCCCAGAACAGTTCGGAGACAATCCTCAGGTGCCCAGAGGAGGACACGGGTAAGAACTCCGTCAACCCCTGGACGATGGACAGAACGATGACCTGAATCCACGACATGCTTTCGGCTGCTTCAATCACGGAGCACAACGATATACCCTCCGCGCCCGAAAACCGACACTCAGAGCGCACGGCCAGCAGATTGGTGACGGTTGGCCAGTTGATAGGCTGACAACCGTGAAAAAGCGTGTGTTCTTGCCTGTTGTTGTCTCTGCCAGCCTGGTTTTGACCGGCTGCACCCAAGGCATGATCGAGCAGGGCGAGGAGCAGATGGACACCATGGGCAACGCCGAGCCCGTGGCCTCACCAGACGCAACTGACCCAGCGGGTGAGGTCATCGACTTTGACCCAATCCAAGACATCGATCTCGTGCCGGCAACGCGCACCGATACCGAGATCAAAGACGGCGGCCTTGGTGTGCGGGCTGGCGACAAACTGCTCGTCGGCGACATCGACATGCTCACCTCCGGCAATGCGCGGGAAACCGCAATCGATCCCGACGCCGCGGACATCTCGGCGAACGCCGGCAAGTTCGCGGTTGCGCGCGCGGACCACAACGAGGTCGAACTGGTCGACCCTTCTGCCCCGAGTAACCCGAACACAATCGTTCCCGTTGGCGACGACGTGACTGTTGCTGCTCCCCTCTTCGGCGGCGGCATCATCGCTGGTTCCAGCACGGAGGAACGTGTCTGGATCTACGCCGAGGACGGCACCGAGCTAGATACCTTCAAAGTGGCCCGTCCGTCCGACTATCTCCTTGCGCAGGAGCAGACGGACGACGATGACCGAGTCGTGCGCATCAACCGCTTTGACACCACCATCCAAGACCTTCACGTCGAAGGGCACCAGGGCGGCACACTGCGTGTTGGATTGGGCGTGGGCAAAGTCGCCTTCGGCGAAAACGGCATGGTGCTGGCTGCCGATGCCACCGGCAACCGCATGCTGGTCTACACCACGGATGAAGTCGTCCGACTGCACCAAATGGTGCCTACCGACGGCAGCCCCTGGGATGTCGCGTGGGACTCGAAGCGCCGGCTTGCCTGGGTGAGCTCCACCGAGACCAACACGGTTACCGCCTACGACCTTTCCCAGGGTGTACCCCTGGAAAAGGGGAAGCTGAACACTGTTGCTGATGCTCAAAGCCTCATAGTGCTGGAAGACGGCTCACTCGTGCTCGGCTCCGCCTCAGGCGACGGGCTGCAGATCATCGATCCGGCTACTGTCGATAGTGCCATCAACTAAAAGGAGACCGCTGTGAGCGCCTACGACCGTCTTCTCAAGGTCATGTTCCTACTCCCCCCGGAGCGTATCCACGGCATCATCAGTGGCTCGCTCGCGCTATTGAATGCGGTCACCCCGGTCAACCGCGGCATGGAAAAACTCGTCCGCGTTCATGATCCGGTGCTCAAGCAGACGCTATTCGACGTCTCCTTCCCCGCCCCACTCGGCCTCGCCGCGGGCTTTGATAAGAACGCCACGGCTATCGACTCGTGGGGGGCAATCGGCTTTGGATACGCCGAGCTGGGCACCGTTACCCCGCGCCCGCAGCCAGGCAACCCGGCCCCGCGCCTGTTCCGTTTGCCAGCCGATAAAGCGATCTTGAACCGCATGGGCTTCAACAACGAGGGCGCGCTCGATGTGGCCCGCAGGTTGGAGCGCAAACGCTCCAACGATGTCGTCGGAATCAATATCGGCAAGAACAAGACCTCCACGGATGCTGTCGCCGACTACCGCACCGGCGCGTCCCTGCTCGGCCCGCTCGCCGACTACGTAGTGGTCAATGTCTCTTCCCCCAACACGCCCGGACTGCGCGACCTCCAGGCCATCGAAGAACTCCGCCCTATCCTCGCCGCAGTCCAAGAGTCGACCGATACCCCCGTCCTGGTGAAGATCGCCCCGGATCTATCCGATGAGGATGTCGATGCCGTCGCTGACCTCGCCCTCGATTTGGGTCTGGCTGGCATCGTGGCAACCAACACCACGATCAGCCGCGAGGGCTTGAAATCCGACGCGGACGAGGTCGCGGCGATGGGGGCTGGTGGGGTGTCTGGTGCGCCCGTCGCAAAGCGCTCGCTCGAGGTGCTTAAGCGGCTGCATGCGCGTGTCGGCGGGAAGCTCGTGCTGGTGAGCGTGGGCGGCATTTCTACCCCAGAGCAGGCGTGGGCGCGCATCGCTGCCGGCGCAAGCCTGCTTCAGGGCTATACCCCGTTTATCTACGGCGGGCTGGGATGGATCCGCGACATTCACAAAGGACTTGCCGCGCAGGTGAAAGCGCACGGGTTAAGCAACATCAGTGAGGCCATCGGCAGTGGTCTTGAGTGGAAAGCCTAAGCCGCTGCTGAACGTCGCAGGATGAGGGCGCAGGCAATTGCCATGCCCGCCCACAAGAGAAGCCAGTAAGTTTCGGTGGTGAAAACGGCGGTCTTTTTCGGTGTTAACACCGACGCGATAATGAGCACTGAGGCCGCAGCCAAAGCGACGATGCGTGAGCGTGAGGCCTGTTGGTCGCGGCTGAATGTGCCGAAGCCGCCGAAGAGCAGCGCGGCCACGCAAATCATCAGGTCAGACGGTGTGAATGTGAAAAGTCGATCACCGGCGACGAACGCCATCACGGCGAGAATGATCAGAACTACGGCGAGCGCCATGAAGGCACCGCCGACACGGAGCTGCACTGGAACCATTTCGGTGACTTTACCTCACCGGGGGCAGGCTTAGTTCTCGTACCAGCCCCACACGATGGCGCGGCCAAGCGCATGGAAGTTCAGATTGAAGCCGAGTTGCGTTGGGTTGGCGATCTCGTCGACAGGCAGCTCAGTGTCCACAGCGTGGACAGCGTAGAGGTAGCGGTGCGGGCCGTGCCCTTCCGGCGGGTTGGCGCCGTAGTAACCCTTGATGCCGGACGAGCCGGTCAGGGTCGTCGCACCGACACCGAGGTCCTCCTTGGAGCCAGCGCCCGACGGCAGTTCTGTGACGTCAGCCGGGATGTTGAATGCCGACCAGTGCCAGAAGCCCGATGCGGTCGGGGCATCCGGGTCAAAGCAGGTCACCGCGAACGTCTTCGTGCCTTCCGGGAAACCGGACCACGCCAGCTGCGGGCTGGTCGCGTCATCGCCGGCCAGCTTGTCGTCCAGGCGCTCACCATCAACGATGTCGGTCGACGTGAGCTCGAAGGACGGCACGTCAGCCAGCGGTGCGTACGGATCGGGGCCGGGGAAACGGTCTTGGTCATAAGAAGCAGTCATAGCTCCTTTGTACCGGAAACTTCCTGTCCTGCCCACGATGTCGGCCGCGGTTAGCTCGGCACCGTTCTATGCAAACGCACATCTACCATGCGATTTGCTCCCCGTGCGACGCACGCCTTATAGTCTTACGAGTGCCCGGCCACTGGTTATCTCGGTGGCCGACAACACCCAAAGCCCGGGTGGCGGAATGGCAGACGCGCTAGCTTGAGGTGCTAGTGTCCTATTAACGGACGTGGGGGTTCAAGTCCCCCCTCGGGCACCATCGACCGGCTCCCCCGAGGAGCCGGTTTTCACGTTTCAGGAGGCTGCACATGCGCGACCCACGCCGCATCGCAGCACTCTTCGTAGCGGTCGTCGTGTTCGTGGCACTGTGGATGCTTCTCGATGTCCCCGACCTTCCCACTCTGCGCGCATGGGCCGATCAAACTGGGCCCTGGTTCCCTGTTGTGTTCTGGCTGTTATACGTGCTTATCACCCAATTTCCTATCCCGCGCACCGTGATGACGATCTCAGCCGGCATCCTGTTTGGAACTGTGCAAGGCATCGTCCTTGCTCTCACGGCGACCACAGTCGCAGGAACCCTCTCGCTCCTAGTAGTCCGTTTCCTGCTGCGCGACTGGGTGGAACCCCGCCTGACGCACCCGTCCATCCGCGCGATCAACCAGCGGTTGGAGCAACGCGGGTGGCTGGCCATTCTCAGTCTCCGCATGATTGCTGGGGTGCCGTTCTCCGTCCTCAACTACACGGCCGCGCTCACCCGCGTCCGGGTCGGGCCCTTCACCCTGGCCACGTTCATCGGCTCCGCGCCGGGCACGATCCTGGTCACCATCTTCGGCGACACCCTGACCGGCGAAGCTAACTCGATCTTTGTCGCTATCATGGCGGTGCTTGCGGTCGTCGGCATCGCCGGCTTGCTTATCGACGCCCAACCCCCCACCCGTCAACCCCCTACCCTGGACCACGAGCGTTAACGGGTAGAATAGCGCGCATGATTGCTGTTCACGCCCGATACCGTGGCCGCGACACCCGTCGCGCCCAATTGGTCAAACGCTCCGCCGAGGCACTGTCCACACTCCACGGTGTCGGGACCTTCGATGTCGTCGCTGTGGAGGACATTCGCGCGCACGTGGAGGACGCCGAAGCCGCCTGCATGCTCATCATGGCGCTACTCTCAGACGGCGACTGGGCTATCGGACTGGGAATTACTGCCGGATCGTCGGCAACGAACCCAGCCGTCTACGTCGCGTCAGACGTTGTTAGCACCCGCGCAGGAACTGTGAGCGTGGTGGTTGAAGGCGGTTCCGCCGATGCGTCTGATGCAGAAGACATCGCCGCCACCTTCGCACTCATTAGCCACGTCCTAGCCAAGCGCACATTTGAGGGCCGCGAAGCCACCTCGCTTGTGCGCTCCGGATTGAACCAGAACGAAGCGGCGGTAGAACTCGGCATCTCCAAACAAGCAATGAGCCAGCGGCTCCAAGCAGCCGGCTGGCAGGCTGAGCAAGCCGGATGGCAGCTCGCCGTCAACCTGATCAGCCGCGCCGCCAGCTAGTTGCAGCTAACTACTGGTAGCCCGGAAAACCCGGCTGTCCCGGATGACCGGGCTGGCCAGGGTGAGCCGGCTGGCTGTTCGGCCCCATCGGCGGCTGCTCGTAGGACACCCGGGGGAACTCCTGCTGCTGGGGCTCAGTCGGCATCGACACCGGGCGGGAGGCGCCCTCATCGGTTGGGGTGGCGGGATCGTCGTTACGCTTCACGCGCGAGCTGATCGTGGGCTTGTCACGCTCTTCTTGCTCGTCGAGCGGCGAGTCGACCGGTTTGTTCGCCACAGCGCGGGCTTCCGCCACCGCACGCGCAATCTCTGGGTCCTGGGCGGTCTCAAACCATTGTTCGGTGTCCTCGCGGCCGGCGAGGTCCTTGGTCTCTTCGTCGACAAGCGCCGCCTCGTAGCGGAAGACTCCGTCGTCGTCCTTCTTCGCATAGGCCTTCGCAAACTGTTCCAGCGCGTCGCCGAACTGCGACGGAATCATCCACATCGACGAGCCCTTGCCCTCGGCAATCTGCGGCAGCTTGTCCAGGTACTGGAACGCGAGCAGCTCAGGCGTCACACCGGAGGTCTTAATCGCGGCGTTGACCTTCTGAATTGCGCGGGCCTCACCCTGCGCATTGAGGTACTTCGCGGCGCGCTCACCCTCAGCACGCAGGATGGTGGCCTGGCGCTCGGCCTCGGCTGCGAGAATCGCGGCGTGCTTCTCACCCTCCGCGGCGAGGATGCGTGACTGCTTTTCACCCTCAGCAGTCTTAATGTCGGACTCGCGGCGACCCTCAGCGGTGAGGATCATTGCGCGCTTCTCACGGTCCGCCTTCATCTGCATTTCCATGGACTGCTGGATGGACGGCGGCGGATCAATCGCCTTGAGCTCCACTCGGCTGATGCGCAGGCCCCACTTTGCCGTTGCGGCGTCGAGCTCGCCGCGCAGGCGACGGTTAATGGTCTCGCGCGATGTCAGCGTCTCTTCCAGCGTCATGCCACCGACGACGTCGCGCAGCGTCGCGGTGGAAATCTGCTCCACACCGACGATGTAGTTATCCACACCGTAAATTGCGCGGGCGGGGTCGTTGATCTGGAACGTCACCACTGTGTCGATCGCCACGGTCAAGTTGTCCTGGGTGATCACCGCCTGCGGCGGGAAGGACACGACACGCTCACGCGTATCGACGCGCTCACGCACCCGGTCAACAAACGGAACCAAAAGAGTGATTCCGCCCGACACGGTGCGGGTATAGGTTCCCAGCCTTTCGATGACGGCTGCTTCGCCCTGCGGGATCAGCGCAATAGAACGGAAAATGACGAAGATAATGAAAAGGAAAAGGACGGTGAGAAAGATCGTCAACGGCATGGCTATTCCTTCCAGACGACGGCCGTTGGCCCGTCGATATCAGCGACAATGACATGTTCACCCGCAGCGATGACATGGGCGGGATCGATGGCCCGGGCGGACCAGATGGAACCGTCGAGACGCACTTGGCCGCTCGACGGGGTGATGTCTTCGAGCACGTGCGCCTTGGACCCGACGAGCGCTCTGGGAGATGTATCCAGCGCGCGCGGCTTCAAGTAACGGCGGTGCAACCAGGGCTTGAGGAACAGAATCAACGCGGCCGACGACAGCCCGAAGATGACGATTTCAGCCCACACCGGCAATCCAAACAGCGACGCACCTGCAGTGACCGCAGCACCTCCGGCGAGCATGAGGAAAGTGAACTCACCGGCCGCGAGTTCGAGGCCGGCGAGAACGAGCGTGCCGATAAGCCAAATAACTGTTCCCACGCCCAAAAGACTACAGGTCTTCTTTGCTCAGCTCCGGGTTAGTCACAAAGTCGACGAGCCGCTCGACCGCGCCGATCAACGTGTAATCGATGTCGCGGAAGGTCTCCACCGCGTTGTACACGCGATTCCATCCCTCGCGTGGATCGGACCAGCCAAGGCGCCGGCAAATGCCGGTCTTCCAGTCCTCGCCCTTGGGCACGTCCGGCCACGCGCGCATGCCGAGCTTCTCCGGCTTCACTGCAGCCCAAATATCCACGTACGGGTGACCGGTGACCAGCACGTGCGGGCCAACGCCCGCGACAAGCCGGGACTCCTTCGACCCCTCAATGAGGTGATCCGCCAGAACCCCGATGCGGCGGCCAGGCCCCGGCTGGAATTCCGCGAGACGCTCCGGAAGGTTGTCCAGGCCCTCCAGGTACTCAACCACGACACCTTCCACCCGCAGGTCGTGGCCCCACACCTTCTCCACGATCGCAGCGTCGTGCACACCCTCGACCCAGATGCGCGACGGCATGGCCACCTTCGCTTGGACGTTGGCCACGCGGCGCGACCCAGAGTTCGATTTCCGCGGCTCTTGCTTGACGACGGGCCTGACCAACGTCGCCCTCTCCCCCTCCACAAGGAACGCCCCGGGCAGCATCTTGAACAGCCGCTGGGTACCACGGCGGTCTTCGAGGCGGACGAATTCTCCGTCGTAGGTGCGCTCGACACCGACGACCGCCCCGACGAACTCGTCCGGGTCGCCGAAGACCTCCGCGACAATGTCCGGGGTAGCCTCCACAGTCGGGAAAGTGCGCGGTTGTTTACGGGCGTGGCCTGCGAAAATATCGCCGCCGTAGGGATCTTTAGATGGGCTCATAGTGGCCAGCAGTGTAGCCGAACCATTCCGTTCAGTTTGGGCCCCACGCTATACTTCCCCGTCGTGAATGCCCGCACCGAAGTCTATTCTCCGCTCCAGAACACCGCTGTCTGGTTGTCCGCGTGGCTCTACGGCCACGAGTCCACCGACGCGCTCGTGGCGGCGTTGACGGATCTCGGCGGGGACCACCACTTCGCCGGTGAACCGCTCGCCCACCTCCTGCGCGAGATCCGCTCCGAAGTCGACCTCGCTACCGAAGGCCCGCCAGTCCGGCTCATCCTGTCCGGCCCCGGCCAGCCACCAGAGCTGCCCGCCGGTTCACCGGCCGCAGCGGCACTCGGCGAAGCCGGTGCCGTGGTCATCCGCGGCCGCGCAGGAGTCCACCACATCTTGATTCCCGAATACAGCGGCGACGGCACCGAGTGGCGGTGGTTCGACGAGCACGACCGCCTGCCTGAACCGGCGTGGCTGTCCCCCGGTGAAGCCGATGCTCTTCTCTCGCGCGCCACGGACGACGCTGCGGTCCTCATCGAAGCAGACGGGGGTATCCGGTCGGATTTGCCCAACCCGCGGTTGACGGTGGGCACCCTGGCGGACTTTTACGACACCCCGGGACTGCCCATGCGGACTCCGCCACGTGCGGCCAAGCTGTTCGCCCGGGCGGATGCGGTTGCTGCGGTGGTGGAGACGGTCGTCGATAAGCTGAACGACCATTCCTTCGACCCGCAGCTATTCGCACTGTGGCGCCATATCCGCACCGCGCGCATGGCCGGTGTGGCCGACGCGGTACTTGAGTACCAGCGCGGGGCCTGAACGGGGGCCGACGCAGTCTAGCTCTGCGGCTGGGGACGCTGCGGGGTGCAGCAACCTTCCTTGCACGGCGCACCGTTGAGCGTGCAGCCCTGGACCGTGATCGTGGACAACGTCTTCGGTTCGGTTCCGGCGGCGGTGTTCTCCACCAGATCGAGCACGAGGTTGGCAAACTCCGGCTCAAGCCCGACCGTCGGGGTGCGGGTCAGGGTGATGCCGCGCTCGTCGCAGGCCTCTTTGAGCTCCGTGTCGAGGTCCCAGATGACCTCCATGTGGTCGGTGATGAAGCCGACCGGGACGCAGATGATGTGGGTGATCGAGCTGTCTTCGTCGTGCAGCTCCTCGGTGCGGTCGACCACGTCCGGCTCCAGCCACGGCGTGGCGGGGTTGCCGGAGCGGGATTGCCACACAACCTCGTAGGACTCCACGCCGGCAGCCTCGGCGATAAGGCGGGAGGCTTCCTCGACCTGGCGGGAGTAGAGGTTGGCGTCGGCGGGGCCGCCCGAAGCGTCGTCGGCCGCGTTCGGCACGGAGTGCGCGGTGAACAGCACCCGGGTCGTGGCCTGGTCAGCGGCCTCCCACGCCTCGCGGACACGGTCGGCCATGAGCTTGACTAAGGTCGGGTGGCCGTAAAACTGCCACAGTTTGGTGAACTCGATGTCGCCGTGGGACTCGCGCAGCTTCACGATGTCCTCGTCGTACTGGCGGCACGCGGAGTACCCGCCCCACGCCGACGTGGCGAAGACCGCGACATTGCGGTGGCCGTCTTCCTTGATCTGGTCGGTCGCCTCAAGCGCGAACGGGCGCCAGTTGCGGTTACCGAAGTACACGGGAAGCGTCTCGCCCCGGCGCTCGATCTCCGCCTCGATGTTGGAGATGATCGTGCGGTTCTGCTCGTTGATCGGGCTCACACCGCCGAAGTTGAAGTAGTGCTCACCAACCTCTGCGAGGCGCTCGCGGGGAATGCCGCGGCCTTTCGTGACATTCTCGAGAAAAGGAATAACCTCGTCTTCCCCTTCGGGGCCGCCGAAGGAAAGGACGAGGAGGGCATCAAAATCACTGAGGGAACTCTGGGACATGATCCCCAGTCTAGAGCACCGCGAACCGGGCCCGGGTTAGATTAGGCGAACGGCGTACGGAGCCAGGCCGCTGTGACGGACCGGGGACTTCTGCACGTTCATCCCGCTCTGCGGAGCCTCGAGCATCATGCCGTCGCCGAGGTAGATCGCCACGTGCTGGCTGCCGCCGTCACCCCAGAACAGCAGGTCGCCGCGCTCAGCCTGGGCGGCAGGGATCTTCGCGCCGCGCTGGTACTGGTAGCCGGTGTAGTGCGGCAGGTCGATGCCGGCACCGGAGTAGGCGTAGAGCACGAGGCCGGAGCAGTCGTAGCCCGCCTGGCCGGTGTGCGCGTTCACACCGTCGGGAATGCCGGTCGTCGGGCCGTTCGCGTTGCCGCCGCCCCACACGTACGGGGTGCCGATCTGCGACTCAGCACGCGCAATCACAGCCTCGATCTGGTCCTCGCGGGCCGACGCGGCGGCAGGTTCCTCTGCACCGCGGATCTCCTCGGTGGATTGCGCAGCATCCATGACCTCCGGCAGCACCTCAGCGACGGCGGTTCCGCTTTCTTCGTCCGCTTCAGCGACAGCGTTGTCCGCTTCTTCGCTTGACGACGTCGACGCGATCTCCCCCTCACCCTCTGTGTAGGGGTCGTCGAACGAACCATGGTCGGGCTGCGCTTCCCCAACAGCCCGAGAGAAGGCTTCAACGGCCGACTGGACAGTCTCCGGGTCCGACAGATCGTCCAAGCTCGGACGTGTCGGCGCAGCCGGCGCTTCCTCTGCCGTTTCAGCAGCGCCGACATCTTCGGTGACTCCGCTCGATGGCTCGGACTCCTGGCTCTCTTCGGCCTCCTCGGACTCGACAGAACTCTCCGCCGGGGACTCTTCCTCAGCTGCTGCATCCGACTCCGTGGCGGGTGGAGTTGCGCCGTCGTTTGCGGCCTCGCCGGTCTCAGACGCAGCAGCACCCTCGGCTGCCCCAGTGCTGTCTGCGGGTTGCTCGGTCTGCTCGGTCTGCTCGGTGACCTCTTCAGTTGCCGGGGCGTCTGCCGGTGCCTGAGTCTGGTTCGCATTCTGATCCGCACCCTGCGGCGGGATGGTCTCGGGCGCAGCCTCCGGACGCAGCTCGCCAAGTGTCTCCTGGGCTGTAGCGAGGTTGCCGAGTGCGTCGTCGCGCAGCACCACCTGCTCGTTCAGGGACGCGAGCGAACTCTCTAGCGTTTCGCGGGCGTCGGTTTCGGCGGTGGCCGCCGCACGCTCACGTTCGTCGGCAAGCTTGCTGGCTTGACGCAGCGTGGATTCCTCGTTCGCGGCCTGGGTGCGCGCACGCTGCAACTCGTCAAGAGTGGCACGTTTACCCTCAGATTCCTTGCGCAGGTACGTCTGCCGGTCGAGCGAATCTTTGCGAGCATCACCGTCGGCGTGGACAGGCGCGCCGGCACTGTTGCTGGACCGGTAGGCAGAACGGGAGATTCCATCGAGGTCCTTCTGTGCCCGCTCCACATCGACATTGGTCGCATCGAGCCGGTCGCGCGCTTCAGAGGCGCCCCGGCGAGCCTGCTCGGCGAGAGATTGGGCGTCATGAAGGTCGACCAGCGCCTGGTTGACAGTCTCTGCGAGGCCGCCGATCTCAAGGTTGAGGCGGTCAATCTCCGCCTCGTGCTGGGAGATCTCGGAGATGATCGACGTCACGGGCGCCTCTTGGGCGACGGCAGTCGTCGACGAGCTGGCGATGGACAGGGTAACTGCGCACGCTGCGGCCGGGACAACGCTCCGGAAACGGAGGCTAGTCCACGCCGTTGCCTGCGCAGGACGAACGGTGAAACCCACGGAGGTATTCCTCTCACCGCACGGCCCACCGCACAGCGAGCAGACACACCGAGATTCCTCGGGGCGCCGCGCGTCGCGGCGGGTCAGACAGTCTAGTCTGAAGTGCGGACGATAGAACGGTCACGGATGTGAACCCGCGGGAATGAACGCGGCCCCATTGGCCCCGCATGACGTAACGCGCGGGAGCTCACGAAAGTGTCAGGGCTTGACCTGGCACCTCCATCAACTCCAATCCTTGGCGTGCTTCCCCACATGCCCGAATCGTTTTCCGTTTCCGGAGTTGTTACGTATGCGTTTGATGTTACTACGTTCAGCCCACGAGCTGACATGGAAACCATAAGTCACGTGACCAGTCTGTTGCACAACCTTTACCAATTTTCAAACGAGTCAAGACGAATCACATGACTGTCACTCTGGCGCATGCAGCGGTTTTAAACGCGGAAACTATTTCTGTGACTTCGATCACATTTGGGTCACAGACATTAACATAGGCCTCAAACGTTGCCACGAGACACGCCGAGGCACTTTGCAGGACAAGCCCTATGACTTGACTGTTGGTGCTTCTTGTCGCTGCCACAGCTTGACGGACACCACTGTCGCTAACACTGCTGCCGCAACGATCACCGCCAGCACCACACCCACGACAGACCACGGCACCGCGAAGCCTCCCGCCTCGGCGGCGAACGCCTCCAAGCCGACGGCGTAATCGGGCTCGGCCACCATGGCCAGCTGCCCACTCTCAATCTCAGCTCGGGAGAGAGAGTCACTCACGGCCGCCGCCGACTGCGGCGTGCGCACCACCACCGTGTCCAAGCCGGTGGCGTTCTGCAGATCCTGAGCGATGTCGCGCAAGTCCCCCGGCCTTTCCGGTGTTGTCTCGAGCACCACCACACCCATCTCCCCCACTTCAGCCGCCTCCGACGTCGCGATGTTGCCCATCGCGCCGCGGAGGTCTGCGCCCAAAGCCTCGTTCGCCGGATTCTCAGTGCCGAAAGCGACCCGGCCGTCACGCAATTGGGCGGACAGCTGGTCTAGGTCAGCTTCGGGGTGCGGCATGGTTGTCAAGGGTAGCGGTGGGAAACGTCGATAAGCGTGACGACGCGCAAATACCCAAACGGGGTAACTAAAAGGCTTACAGAACTTTCAAGTGTGCCTAGAATTACCCCTTATATCTGGTATGTGCCCTACCATTGTCCGGTAGGGACCCGCACGGGTCGCAACACCCAGAATTTCACAGTTCGACAACGAGAAACGGAGCTCACGTGTCTGAAAGCAAGAACTCTTTCAACGCCAAGAAGACTCTCGAGGTAGGCGGCAAGTCCTATGACTACTACGCACTCGACGCAGTCGAAGGCATGGAGAAACTCCCCTACTCCCTGAAGGTGCTGGGAGAGAACCTGCTGCGCACCGAAGACGGCAGGAACGTCACCGAGGAGCACATCAACGCCATCGCCAACTGGGACCCGTCGGCAGAGCCGTCCATCGAGATCCAGTTCACCCCGGCCCGCGTCCTCATGCAGGACTTCACCGGTGTCCCCTGTGTCGTCGACCTCGCCACCATGCGTGAGGCCGTTTCCTCCCTCGGCGGCAACCCGGACCAGGTCAACCCGCTCAACCCGGCGGAAATGGTCATTGACCACTCCGTGATCATTGAGGCCTTCGGTTCCGAGAACGCCATCGACAAGAACGTCGAAATCGAGTACGAGCGCAACGAAGAGCGCTACCAGTTCCTGCGTTGGGGCGCAGAGAACTTCTCCAACTTCCGCGTGGTCCCCCCGGGAACCGGTATTGTTCACCAGGTCAACATCGAGTACCTCTCCCGCGTCGTCTTCGACAACGACGGCGTTGCTTACCCGGACACCTGCATCGGTACCGATTCCCACACCACCATGGAAAACGGCCTGGGCATCCTCGGCTGGGGCGTTGGCGGCATCGAGGCTGAGGCAGCCATGCTGGGCCAGCCGGTGTCCATGCTCATCCCGCGCGTTGTCGGCTTCAAGCTCACCGGTGAGATCCCGGTTGGCGTGACCGCGACCGACGTCGTTCTGACCGTCACCGAGATGCTCCGCGAGCACGGCGTGGTCCAGAAGTTCGTCGAGTTCTACGGCAACGGTGTCAAGGAGATCCCGCTGGCTAACCGCGCGACCATCGGTAACATGTCGCCGGAGTTCGGCTCCACCTGTGCGATCTTCCCGATCGACGAGGAGACCATCAACTACCTCGAGCTCACCGGCCGCGACAAGGAGACCATCGACCGCGTCGAGGCGTACGCCAAGGCACAGGGCATGTGGCTCGAGCAGGATGCTCCGGAAGCAGAGTACTCCGAGTACCTCGAGCTGGACCTGTCCACCGTCAAGCCGTCCATCGCCGGCCCGAAGCGACCGCAGGACCGCATCCTCCTGGAAGAGTCCAAGACCACCTTCCGCACCCAGCTGCCGGACTACAACACCGCAGGCGAGGGCCAGGCAGAGCCGGTCCGCGCTGAGAAGGTCGACACTGTCGAGTACAACCAGTCCTGGCCCGCTAACGGCGAGTCCGCCGCTGACGGTGCAGAGGGCCGCGCTTCCAAGCCGGTCATCGTTGAGTCCCCGCAGGGCGGCGAGTACACCCTCGACCACGGCATGGTTGCCATCGCGGCGATCACTTCCTGCACCAACACCTCCAACCCGTCCGTCATGGTCGGTGCCGCCATGCTCGCCCGCAAGGCCGCCGAGAAGGGCTTGAAGGCCAAGCCGTGGGTCAAGACCATCATGGCTCCGGGCTCCCAGGTGGTGAACGGCTACTACGAGCGCGCCGACCTGTGGAAGGACCTCGAGGCTGTCGGTTTCTACCTCTCCGGCTTCGGCTGCGCATCCTGCATTGGTAACTCCGGCCCGCTGCCGAACGAGATCTCCGAGGCCATCAACGAGTACGACCTGACCGCCACCGCCGTGTTGTCCGGTAACCGCAACTTCGAAGGCCGCATCTCCCCGGACGTGAAGATGAACTACCTCGCGTCCCCGCTGCTGGTCATCGCCTACGCCATCGCCGGCACCATGGACTTCGACTTCGAGAACGAAGCACTCGGCCAGGACGCCGACGGCAACGACATCTTCCTCAAGGACGTCTGGCCGTCCGCCGAGGAGATCGAGGGTGTCATCGCCGAGACCATCTCCCGCGAAATGTACGAGGCTGACTACGCCGACGTCTTCAAGGGTGACGAGCAGTGGCAGAACCTCGACGTTCCGGAAGGCAAGACCTTCGCATGGGACGAGGACTCCACCTACATCCGAAAGGCACCGTACTTCGACGGCATGCCGGAGGAGCCGAACGATGTCAACGACATCACCGGCGCACGCGTCCTGGCCAAGCTGGGCGACTCCGTGACCACCGACCACATCTCCCCCGCGTCGTCCATCAAACCGGGCACCCCGGCTGCGAACTACCTGGACGACAACGGCGTGGAGCGTCACGACTACAACTCCTTCGGTTCCCGCCGTGGTAACCACGAGGTCATGGTTCGCGGTACCTTCGCTAACATCCGCCTGCGCAACCAGCTCGTCGAGGACGCCGGCGGCTACACCCTGGACTTCACCCAGGAGGGCAACCCGCAGGCGTTCATCTACGACGCCGCCCAGAACTACGCCGAGCAGGACATCCCGCTCGTCGTGCTGGCCGGCAAGGAGTACGGCACCGGTTCCTCCCGTGACTGGGCTGCAAAGGGCACCAACCTGCTGGGCGTGAAGGCTGTCATCACCGAGTCCTTCGAGCGCATCCACCGCTCCAACCTGATCGGTATGGGCGTGCTGCCGCTGCAGTTCCCTGAGGGCGAGTCCCACGAGTCCCTCGGCCTGGACGGCACCGAGACCTTCGACATCACCGGCATCACCGCCTTCAACGACGGTGACAGCATCCCGGAGACTGTCCACGTCACCGCCACCAAGGACGGCGGCGAGACCGTGGAGTTCGACGCGAAGGTCCGCGTTGACACCCCGGGTGAGGCTGAGTACTACCGCCACGGTGGCATTCTGCAGTACGTGCTGCGCCAGATGGTCAAGAGCTAACCATCTGTAGCTGATGGGGGCCGGGGTTTCCCCGGCCCCTTTCGCATTCCTGCTTATCGACGCACCAACCCCCGGATGTGCGGGCCCACACGCACGCGGTTTAGACTTACCCGCTATGCTTCTCTTCCTTTCCCAGCGCAACGGCCCCATCGGCCCGGCGGTGTCGCACGCGGAATACCACGACACCCTCCGCGCCACCGGACTCACCACCGACGACGTAGAGCTGCGCACAATTGACGACGAGCACGCCGAGCTAGGCAGCTTGGACGGCATTCAGGGAATTTTTGTGGGTGGCAGTTCGCTCAACATCACCAACGGCACCTACGGCGCGTGGCAGGAGCACGTCCACAGCGTCCTCGCTGACATCATCGAGGGCGACATCCCCGTCTTCTTCGTCTGCTACGGCTTGAGCTGGCTCACCCACCACCTGGGCGGGACCGTGACGCACTCGCACCCGGAGGCATCTGGCCCGACGATCGTGAACCTGCTGCCCGCCGCTGACGACGACCCACTCCTAAGCGGCCTGCCGAAGCTGTTCACAGCGCTGACCGGCCACACCGAGAACGCCGAGCCGCACAGCACACACCCAGAGCTGACTCTGCTTGCCGACGGCCCCTCGTGCCCCGTTCAAATCGTCCGCTACCGCGACCGCGTATGGGCCACCCAGTTCCACGCTGAAATGGACGCTGCGGCGATGAAGACTCGCATGGACTTCTACTACGACTACGGCTACTTCCCGCAGGAGGCTTACGACGACATCATCGCGGGACTACCCAGCGTGGATACGGAAACGGCGAACGAGATCGTGAAGCGCTTCGCGCAGTTCTGCCTCGCCGGGCAGGCAGCGAGCTAGACGGATTAGACGGAACTGACCGGTTCGGTGCCGTCTTCGAATTCGAAGGGGTTCGGCGACATCTCACCACGGTCGACGGCCTCCACGATGACCTGGGCGACGAGTTCGCGCGACGTCTTGGAATCCGCGTTGCGCGTCTCGGTCAACACGGTCACGCCCTTTGACGGCTTATCCGTGAGGAGAGTCGGCCCCAGGATCGTGTACGTGAGATCGGACGCGAGCAGGCGCTGATCCACGGCCTTCTTCGATTCCACGTACGCGTACCAAGAGCCGCCGTCGTCCTCTGTCGTGGCCTCGGCGGCACCGGCGTAGGACACCATGATGAAGTGCGGTGTGTATTCGCCCAGTTCCTCCAGGGCGTCAATTGCTGTCATCGCTGCATCGCGGTCCACCGCGTACGTGCGCTCAGCGCTACCGCCGCCGGCACCTGCGGACCACACAACGGTGTCGAATGGAGTGATGAGGCGCGCCCATCCTTCCTCGTCCAGCGTAGTGAGGTCTTGAATGATGACGGTGGCGCCAGCGTCGATAAGCGACGGCGCGTGCTCTGGATTGCGCACGAGTGCGGTGACCTTGTGCCCCGACTCGATCAGCAGCGGAACCGTGTGCTTGGACACGTTGCCACCCGCGCCAAGGACGAGAACGAATTTGCTTGCGTTGCGCGTGTCTTCTTCAGTGCTCATACTCCCCACCGTAATCGTGAAAGCCGACCCCTGCCGACGCGCCTACGAGTCGTAGGATGGGGCGCATGTACGCCATCATCACCACCACTGGACCAGACCGCGTCGGCATCATTGCCGGCGTTGCGCAGGTAGCCGCGGAGCACGACCTCAACATCGTCGATGTCTCCCAGACCATCATGGACGACTTTTTCACCATGATCATGCGTGCGGAACTGCCCGCCGAGGGATTCGACCTCGCCGGACTCCAAGACACGATGGGTGAACTGGGCAAGAGTCTCGGCGTGGACATCCGCGTCCAGTCCGAGGCACTGTTCACCGTCATGAACGAGGTCTAAGCGGGCATGGCAAACCAGCTCAATTTCAAAGCCTCGAGCATCGTCGACGTGATTTCGATGATCGAGGACTACCGGCTCGACATCCGCACCGTGACTATGGGCATCTCGCTGATCGGGTGCACGCGCGGCACGATGGAAGCCACTGCAGACGCAGTCTATGACCGCGTCACTCAACGCGCTGCCCGCCTCGTCGAGGTCTGCGGGGGCATCGAACGCGAGTTGGGCATTCCGATTGTGAACAAGCGCGTGTCCGTCTCCCCCATTGCGCTCGTTGCCGCGGGGGTCGACGGCAACCCCGCTGACATCGCCCGTGCTCTCGACCGCGCCGCGAACGAGCTCGGCGTGAACTTCATCGGCGGGTACTCCGCTCTCGTGGAGAAAGGCGCGACCGAGGCCGACGAGCGCCTCATCCGCTCCATCCCGGAGGCGCTGTCGGAGACGAACTTCGTGTGCGGATCTGTCAACGTCGCCTCATCCCGCGCCGGCATCAACATGGATGCCGTGAAGACCATGGGTGAGGTGGTTAAAGACGCTGCCGCCCGTACTGCGGAGGAATCCTCCATCGCGTGCGCGAAGCTCGTCGTCTTCGCCAACGCCGTCGGCGACAACCCGTTCATGGCCGGCGCCTTCCACGGCATCGAGGAGCCGGACACGGTCGTCTCCGTCGGCGTGTCTGGCCCGGGTGTGGTCGACTACGCCATTACCCCGCTCGCGGGTGCAAGCCTGAACGAGGTCGCCGAAGAGATCAAGAAGGCCGCCTTCAAGATCACCCGCGCAGGCCAGCTCGTGGGCTCGCTCGCCGCGGCGCGTCTCGGAGTGCCGTTCGGCATCGTCGACTTGTCGCTCGCCCCCACACCGGAGGTCGGCGATTCCGTCGCTCACATCCTCGAGCACATGGGTTTGTCCCAGGTGGGCACGCACGGCACGACCGCCGCGTTGTCGCTGCTCAACGACGCGGTGAAGAAGGGCGGCATGATGGCGTGCTCCCGCGTCGGCGGACTTTCGGGTTCCTTCATCCCCGTTTCGGAGGACCAAGGAATGATCGACGCTGTGCGCTCGGGCTCGATCACGATGGACAAGCTGGAGGCGATGACGTCTATCTGCTCGGTCGGTTTCGACATGATCGCGATTCCGGGCGACACATCTGCCGCCAGCATTGCCGGCATGATCGCTGACGAGGCCGCCATCGGCGTGATGAACCACAAGACCACCGCGGCCCGCCTCATCCCCGTCCCCGGCACTCAGCCCGGCGACGAAGTCAACTTCGGCGGGCTGCTGGGCTACGCTCCCGTCATCCCCGTCAACCAGGTGAGTTGCGCGCCGTTCGTGGAACGGGGCGGTTTCATTCCTGCGCCGGTGCACGGTTTCCGAAACTAACGCTTGACCCTCACGCGGCGTCATAGTTCACACTGTTTCCATGAGGATCTCCGATGTCGCGCGCGCCGCAGGCTGCTCCGTGCGGGCGGTGCGACACCTACCCATGGCAAAGAAGCGGACCGCGTCAGTGACGCGTGACCGCTTCTATTCAGGTGGAGTGCTCTAGTACTTCTTGCCCACGATGAAGTAGCTCAGCCAACCAATGGTGTTCACGGCGCCGATGACGGTCGTCCACAGCCACTTTGGGCCGCGCAGCTTCTTCGAGTCAGTGCGGGCAAGGTCCCACAGGGCAATGCCTTTGGCGGCGGTGTCGATCGCGCCGATCACGCCGGCGGCGGTCTTCTCCTCTTTGCTGAGGGCGTTCCATGCTTCACGGAGAGATTCAATCGGGTTCATGACAACGATTTTATACCCACGGGGCGATTCCTTGCTTCGACAGCACGCAGACTAGATTGACATTGGTGAGCACGCACCTGCCTTTCCTCCTGCTGAGCACCCGCCCTGAAGACGAAGCCGCCGCCGAAGAGCGCGCCAGTTTCACCGCTGCCATGCAGGTCAGCGCGGCATCGATCGAGCAGCGCCGACTGGAACAGGAGGAGCTCGGGGAGATCAATTTGGAGAACTATTCTGGCGTGCTTCTCGGTGGCAGCCCTTTCAACAATTTGGACCTAATGAAGTCGCCGCTGCAGCTGCGAGTGGAGCGCGAGATCGGCACGCTCATCGCCGAGTGCATCGACCGCGACTTTCCCGTCATGGGTGCTTGCTACGGGATCGGCGCAATCGGCACCGCGATAGGCGCGAGATTGAGCGACAAGTACGCCGAGGAGGCGGGGCTGGTCCAGATCGAGGTGACTGACGCCGGCGAAGGCGATCCGATTCTCGCGGGCCTTCCCCGCAGCTTCGACACGATCGTCGGCCATAAAGAGGCGATCCATGCGCTTCCCTACGACCCCCGCGTCACCGTCTTAGCCACCGGCGCAGCCTGTCCGACCCAGATGTTCCGTGTCGGGTCCAACGTCTACGCCACCCAGTTCCACCCCGAGCTGCGGGCGGAAGCCCTCGAGTCGCGCCTGCGCCTCTACGCCCATCTCGGCTACACAGCGGCAGACACCTTCGAGAGCCAGATTGCCAACGCCTACTCGGGCGACTACGTCGCGAACAACCGGGTGCTCAAGAACTTCGCTGACCGGTTCAAGCGCTAGGCAAAGACCCAGCCACCAGAGGAGAACACCCCTCGGGTTAGTCGCCGATGTTCGCCAGAACGGCTCCGTATAGGTTGAACGCAACCATGACCACGTAGGCAATAGTTCGTTCAGAAACAAGGTGCTAGATATCTCGTTGAAAGCCCCTGCTTAATGAACTGCTCCCCATTAGTTGGACTGAGAAATCAGTTATCGACTAGTGGGGAGTAGTTTTCATTGAGATCACGCAGTTCGCTGTGTGAGGGTCAGCGTGAGCAGTTAGTTGATCTTTTCGAGCAGGGTATGGGTTCTGGTGCCGCTGCGCGCAGGGTTGGAGTTTCGAGATATGCATCGCGCGCGCTCTATCGGCGGTTTCAGCTACATGGCAGGCTATGTCTCGTGGAGAAACCGACGCAGCGGCAGTACTCGTTCGAAGTCAAGAAAGAAATCGTCGAACGCCACCTCGCTGGCGAGACGAAGATGGATCTTGCCCGTGAGTTCGGCTTGTCTTCTGATCAGCTGGTCAAAGACTGGTCGTTGAAGTGGCGCCAAGGTGGCGATGACGCGTTAAGACCGAAGCCGAAGGGCAGGCCCAAAGGCTCGTCCGCGTCGAAGAGGCTCACGGAGGAGGAGAAGCTTCGCCGCCGGATCGAGCAGTTGGAGGCGGAAAACGCTTACCTAAAAAAATTGCGGGACTTGAGGAAGCAGGGACCCGCCTGAAAGTCCAGGCGATCGTCATCCTCAAGTCGCACCACCGCCTGGAGTACCTGCTAGAGGCAGCAGGTATCCCGCGGTCGACGTTCTTCTACCACCAGAAACGACTCGGTGAGCCGGATAGGCATGCTGTGCTCAAAGACGCGATCCGGGAAAGCTTCGAGCGCAATAAGCATCGCTACGGCTACCGGCGAGTACTGCTGGACCTGCGTAATCACGGCTGGGTGGTCAACCACAAGCTTGTTTTCAAGCTCATGCGTGAGATGGGTCTTCGAGCCAAGGTCCGCCAGCACAGGCCTTACATCTCCTACTCCGGAACCGTCAGCCGCATCGCTGACAACAAGCTCGAGCGCAACTTCACCCCGGACACGCCAAACACCGCCTTTGTCAGCGATGTCACCGAGTTCAGAATCGCAGGCCGCAAAGTGTACTTGTCGCCAGTGATGGATCTGTTCGACCGCTCAATCGTCGCCCACACCGTGGCTACATCGCCGTCGACAGCATTCACCGCCACGTCTTTGACCAAGGCAATCGTGGCGTGTGCACCTGAACCCGGGTGGATAATGCACACCGATCAAGGCTTCCAGTACCAGCACTCGACTTGGCGCAAACTCATTGACGAACACGGTGGTGTTCAGTCGATGTCGCGTAAAGCCAACTGCTACGACAACGCGGTCATGGAGAACTTCTTCGGACACCTGAAAACCGAGATGTACCACGGGGAAGCCTTCGACACCGTCGAGGAGTTCATTAACGCACTCGATGGCTACATCGAGTGGTATAACACCGAACGCATCCAACAACGCCTCCAGGGCCTGACCCCGATGCAATATCGGAATCAGGCCCTGGAACCCCTACCCGCCTAGAATTAAACCAGTCCAACTTTCGGGGGCTAGTTCATAAAACCAGCGTGACCGGGGCTTCCAGATATCGACGTGGATCAGGCCATTGACTGCCTACAAGCCGAATCAGTTTCGAATATCGAAAAATCCCTTAGGCGTTTACGGCCACCCAAGAGACCTTCCGGCTGCTGAGTCTCGTTGAGGGCGCCCATTACCACGATCAACTAAAATCTCTGGCTGGTTAGAACGAAACCGTCGCTCCCGAGGAAGAAGAACCAACTATGCCTAAGACCTCTTGGATCATGGGGCGTGTCTAATGCCGCACGGGCGACTATGTCTGTGAGAAGCCGACCAAACCTGGGGGCAAACGCAGCTTGCGCGCCTCATTGCTTTTGACTGGATCGATCCCGAGCGTCAACCGTTGCAAGTAACAGGCACTGGGCGAGCTAGTATGCATGGGCCACCAAGCACGCCTACTTCATTGGGTCAAATGTGTAGGGTTACCCATCGATCCGGTTGGCGCATCTCGTGCCCAGGGTGGGGCATCTAGCAACCACAACCCCGTCGACAAATGCTAACTGGGGAGGCCCTAGAATTTACTAGAACTGCCTCCTGCTTCAAATCCAGAGCTAGATATCCCAGGGGTAGTGTACGGCTTAAGCTCCGCAGTTCCCCATCGCCCTTCTTCACAATAGTGAGTATTCTCCATATTGTGGGCTCGAATATAATTGTCACACCAGCTCTTAGATGGGAAAACATGTGGTGTCCACTGGTAAGCATTAGCCGCAGGTGCCCCAAGGAATGACACTGCTACAGCGATAAACGATGCAATAAAAGCTCTTTTAACCGAGATATTAGAACGCATAATCCCGAGGATAGCTAAGAGTCCTCATGGGTACGAGGCGCTTTACCTAAAGTTCTTTTTTCATTCCCCATTCCACCCTCCCGTTAACGGGTTCGGGTAACGGCTGCAGCGAATAGCAGGCAGGAATTTTGGAAGAAGAAAAGTACTCCGCAAAAGGTCTCTGCTCGAGATGGATTTCGTCTACTGGGTCCCACACGAAAGCTCCAATATCATGCCAGGTTTTAAACTGAATTCGCAGGCAGTCGGGGCTACTAATCCCGAAGAAACTGCAGAGCTCCATGACGGTAAACTCTGCTACAACACTGTCTTCACACAGCCTGATTCGAACAAATCTTTCATCGGGATGGGTATCGCCATGATCTTCCATTTCCCAAAGTGGGCCTTTTAGCAGTTCCATGTCGCTCCCGAGGTAGATACCGGCTGAGGGGTGGGTAGAATTGGTTGCGATTCCAATCCAGTACTTTCCACAACCTCCATAAGTGCACCACTAAGTTTAAGCTATAGTTTACCTGGGGAATCATCGGACAGTGAAATTGAGGTGTAAGATGTTTCCTAAGCCTAGACACTTGGCTTACACCGTGGTGTTGGTCTGCCGATCTTTGAGCGATCCGATTAATCGTTAATCTCCGGTGCGTGCGTACGGATTGGAGTAGCACTCGTTGATGGGGACGTAATGGGTAGTCGCCAACAGCGCGCTATCGAGCCCCCAGGTGTGTGCGCCACCCGTCGTTTCACTAACCGCTTTGAGCGCCAAATCACGACCGCTCCGGGTGACCGGCACGCGCGCTAGAGCGTAGCCTGGCCCGGTATGAGTGAATCAGGATTCAGCGCCGCAGAGCGCGAAGCAATGCGTCAGCGCGCCGAGGAACTGCGGCGCGAAAAGGGCGGCAACAAAAAGGCGAAGAATCTCGAAGCACTGCAAACGCTTATCGACGACATGCCGCCGTCCGACCGAGCCCTCGCCGCCGCCGTGCACACGATCGTGACGCAAGAAGCTCCGCACCTTGACGCGCGCACGTGGTACGGAATGCCTGCGTGGGAGAACACCGAGGGGGTCGTGGTGTTCCTGCAGGTGGCGTCGAAGTTCGGTGTGCGCTACGCCACCCTCGGATTCCAGGACACCGCCCAGCTTGACGACGGCGACATGTGGCCGACCAGCTACGCTGTCCGCTCGCTCGACGGTGACGTGCCTGAACGGATCCGGGAGCTCGTCCGCCGCGCGGCGGGGTTAGCTAGGTGGGCGGGTGGACTAGGCTAGTTCGACGATCTCCATGTACCCGTCGCTCCAGATGTCCTCGTCGCCTTCGGGCATGATGATGACGCGCTCCGGCTCGGGGGCTTTGACAGCACCGCCGATGCGTGCATCGAGCAATCGGGGGTGCACTGGGAAGTCCCCGCTCAACGAGGAGTGATCACCCGCTCTGGGAAGCTCTTACACCCGCCGTCCCCGTCTGGATATCAGTTATAGGTAAAATCGCTAGGGTAATCCGTTTGTCACTCGTCAGGCGATTCCTTACTTCGCCCCCTGGCTATTGTTGTCGGATTGGTGCACCTCAAGAACCCTTCGTTGACACTCGAGAGCAGCTCTGAGATCGTTGAAGTCGGATGGCACCAAACGAGATGAAACGGGAACCCCGTGCGCGTGCTGGTACTCGTCGGAGTACTTGTTGACTAGCGCGATTAGGTCATGATCTAGCTGTGGCGTTCCGCCGTGCACCGAATCGTAAGCGTCAACATACTCCTCCCACGCGTACGCAAGATCGTCGACGACAGCTCCTGTTACATTGGTTTGCTCAGCGGCGGTCATCCATGCAAGAAACTCAACACGCAATGCCTCCGCTTCGGCCTCTGGGGTGGCCGTCAACGCTTTAGGTGTCTGTTCTAACTCACCCATTTCAAGCTTCTTCTGACGACGTAACCGCCGGATTTCCAACTTGTAAAGGCCGTAGGAGACTGCACTTATTGTTGCAGCAGCGGCGATCGACCCCGAGACAGCTTTGACTGGGTTCTCTTTCGACCATGTCGCTACAGCCTGAGTGAGTTTAACCCATTGGCCCGAATGTGAATCATCCCCGGACTGTCTCTCTGTAGCAGGGTGGGCACTGGTGATCTGGCCCGCATGATTACGCGTTTCGAGATACGGGTTGAATTCTTTTGCACGAATCCTTTGGGCTGTATCAGCCGGCACTTTGAAGGTGAAGGTAACTTCTTCCATAAAGCCAACTATAAACAGCTTTTAAGCCAATTCGACGATCTCCATGTACTCGTCGCTCCAGATGTCCTCGTCGCCCTCGGGCATGATGATCACGCGTTCCGGTTCGAGGGCTTTAACGGCTCCGGGATCGTGCGTGACCAGAACGACGGCGCCGGTGTAGGTTTTCAACGCGTCGAGGACTTGCTCACGGGATTGGGGGTCGAGGTTGTTGGTGGGCTCGTCGAGAAGCAGCACGTTCGCCCGCGACGAGACGAGCGTCGCGAGCGACAGGCGCGTCTTCTCGCCGCCGGAGAGCGTTCCCGCCGGCTGCTCGAGTTTCTCACCGGAGAACATGAACGCACCGAGGAGGCCGCGCAGATCCTGCTGGCCGGCGTCGGGGCAGGCCGCGATGGTGTTTTCCCAGACGGACTTGTCGCCGTCGATCGTGTCGTGCTCCTGAGCGAAGTAACCGATCTTCAGGCCGTTGCCTGTCACAAGGCCGCCCTCGCCGTCGGTGCGCTCCACACCGGCGAGCAGTTTGAGCAGCGTCGTCTTGCCGGCACCGTTGGTGCCCAGCACGACCACGCGCGATCCCTTGTCAATGGCCAGGTCCACGCCCGCGAAGACCTCGAGCGAGCCGTACATCTTCGTCAGGCCTTTGCCGAACAGCGGTGTCTTTCCGCAGGGAGCTGGTTCGGGGAAGCTGATGGAGGCGACCTTGTCGGCGACTCGGACGTCGTCAAGCTCATTCATCATGCGGTCGGCACGCGCGAGCATCTGCTTCGCAGCTGCGGCCTTCGTCGCCTTCGCGCCGAGCTTGGCGGCTTGCTTCTGCAGAGCGGTCGCCTTCTTTTCCGCGTTGGCGCGCTCCCGGCGGCGGCGTGCTTCGTCCTCGGCCCGGGCATCCTTGTACTTGGAGAAGCCCATGTTGTACACGTCGGCTTCCCCGCGCACGGCATCGAGGAACCAGACCTTGTTGCACACTTGGTCGAGCAGCTCGACGTCGTGGGAGATCATGATCAGCCCGCCCTCATGCTTGGACAGGAAGTCGCGCAGCCAGGTGATGGAGTCGGCGTCGAGGTGGTTGGTCGGCTCGTCGAGAAGCAACGTCGTCGTGGACTTGCCTGCGCCGTCATTGGCGGCAAAGAGGATTTGTGCGAGCTCGACGCGGCGGCGCTGACCGCCCGAAAGGGTTCTCAGTGGCTGGTCGAGAATGCGCGACGGCAGGCCGAGGTTGTCGCAGATTTGCGCCGCCTCCGCGTCGGCTTCGTATCCGCCGAGGGCCTGGTAGCGCTCCTCAAGGCGTGAATATTTTGAAATCGCGGCGTCGCGCTTAGCGCCGTCTTCGACCTCCATGATTTCCTGCTGACGGTCCATGGAGGCGCGGATCTGGTCGAGCCCGCGGGCCGAGAGCACGCGATCACGCGCGCTCTGTTCAATGTTGCCCTCGCGGGAGTCCTGCGGGAGGTACCCGATCTCCCCGGAGCGCGTCACCGTGCCGCCGTAGGGCTCAGTCTCCCCCGACAGGATGCGCATCGTCGTGGTTTTACCCGCGCCATTGCGTCCGACCAGGCCGATCCGGTCGCCGGCCTGCACACGCAGGTGCTGGCCGGGCGCGTTGAGCAGGGTACGCGCGCCGACGCGGACTTCAAGGTCGTTGGTGACAATCACAAGGGGTCACTCTACCCCCGCGGTCAAATCACCTAAACGGCAAACCCGAGGGCACGCAGCTGCTCGCGGCCGTCCTCGGTGATCATGTGCGGGCCCCACGGCGGCATCCAGACCCAGTGCAGGGCGATGGCGTCGACAGTGCCAGAGCCGACAGCGGCGGCTTCGACCTGCTCTTCGATGACATCGGTCAGCGGGCACGCCGGCGAGGTCAGTGTCATGCTGATCACAGCTGTCTTCTTTCCGCCGTCCTCTTCGATCCACAGGTCGTAGACGAGGCCCAAGTCGACGACGTTGATCCCCAGTTCGGGGTCGATGACGTCGTGCATGTACTCGGCGACATCAGCGGCGATCTGAATCTGCTCTTCGGTCTGCTCCGGGCGCTCACCGGGCCCGTCGAAGCTGGAGGATCCGTTCTTCTCCTGATCTTCTTGAGCTTCCTGAGCCGCCTGGGCGGTTTCCATGTCGGTCGGGGCGAGTTCGCCGTTCTCGTCGACAGCGTTGTTGAACGTGTTGTCGGTGGGGTTGGTCATGTCTACTCCTTCTCGTTCAGCGCATCGCTCGTCGCGGCCTGGAATGCTTTCCAGCCGAGCAGGGCGCACTTCACGCGTGCGGGGAACTTCGCTACACCGGCAAAGGCAATGCCATCGCCGATCATTCCTGGGTCGCCTTCTTCCTCGCCCTTGGAGGTGATCATCAGCTCGAAGGCATCGAGCTTCTTCATTGCCTCTGCGACAGGCAGGCCAATGACCTCCTCCGTGAGAACGCTTGTCGACGCCTGCGAGATCGAGCACCCGACCGCATCATAGGAGATGTCCTCAACGGTGTTCCCGTCCTCCGACAGCTGCACGCGCAGGGTCAGCTCATCGCCGCAGGAAGGGTTGACGTGGTGCACCTCGGCATCGAAGGGATCGCGCAGGCCGGCGTTCTGCGGGTTCTTGTAGTGGTCGAGGATGACCTCTTGATACATCGCTTCTAAGTTCATAGTGCTCCCTAGAACGCCATGGCTAGCCGAAGAATTCCTTGGCGTGACCGATGGCGTTGACAAGCGCGTCGATCTCGTCGGTGGTGTTGTACAGGTAGAAGCTCGCACGCGCCGTGGACTGGGCGTTCAGGCCACGGTGGGCAGGCCACGCGCAGTGGTGCCCCACACGGATGCACACGCCACGGGAATCGAGGACTTGGCCCATGTCGTGCGGGTGAATCCCGTCAACAGTGAAGGACACCGCTCCCCCGCGCTGCTCTGCTGTCGCCGGGCCGGCAAGGCGCAGCCCCTCGATCTCCTGCATGCGCTCGAGTGCGTAGGCGGTGAGCATGTGCTCGTGGGCCTGGATGTTCTCCATGCCGACCTCGTTCAGGAAGTCGACGGCCGCGCCAAGTCCAACGACCTGACTGGTCATTTGCGTGCCAGCCTCGAAGCGCTGCGGAGCAGGCGCAAAGGTCGATCCCTCCATGCGCACGACCTCGATCATCGAGCCACCGGTGAGGAACGGCGGAAGCTGATTCAGCAGCTCCCCCTTGCCGTAGACGACACCGACGCCCGACGGGCCACACATCTTGTGGCCGGAGAAAGCCGCGAAGTCGACATCGAGGGCGTGGAAATCCACCGGCTGGTGCGGGACGGACTGGCACGCGTCGAGCACGGTGAGCGCTCCCACGGCCTTGGCGCGGCGCACAATCTCGGCGACATCCGGGATCGCGCCAGTCACGTTGGACTGGTGGGTGAACGCTACGACCTTTACGGTCTCGTCGAGCTCGAGAGAATCAAGGTCGATGCGGCCGTCGTCGGTCAGCGTGTACCACCTCAACGTCGCACCAGTGCGGCGAGCGAGCTCCTGCCACGGCACCAGGTTGGCGTGGTGCTCCAGCTCCGTGATGACGATCGTGTCGTCGGAGGTGATCTGGTACTCGCCAGCGCGATCGTCGCCAAGCGTGAAGGCGACAAGGTTGAGCGCTTCCGTCGCGTTTTTCGTGAACGCGATCTCGTGTCCTTCCGCACCAACGAACGCAGCGATCTTCTCGCGCGCGGACTCGTAAGCGTCGGTGGCCTCCTCTGCGAGCTGGTAGGCACCGCGGTGCACCGGGGCGAAGGTGTTCAGCACGAACTCTTCTTCTGCGCGCCAGACGCGCTCAGGCCGCTGGGAGGTCGCACCGGAGTCCAAATAGACCACCGGCACGTCGTCGCGGACCGTGCGGTGCAGAATCGGAAACTCGGCGCGCACCGCACCCACGTCGAGCGTGCCGTCGGGGTTAAGAAACGTCATTTAGACGAACGCCTCGTATCCCTCGGACTCGAGCTTCTCAGCCAGCTCAAAGCCGCCGGAGTGCTTGATCACGCCGTCCGCGAAAATGTGGACGTGGTCCGGGCGCACGTAGTTGAGGATGCGCTGGTAGTGGGTGATCATCAGGATGCCGCCGTCGGTCTCCTGCTGGTAGCGGTTAATGCCCTCAGAGACAATGCGCAGCGCGTCGACGTCGAGACCGGAGTCGGTCTCGTCCATCACAGCGAACTTCGGCTTCATCAGGGCGAGCTGCATGACCTCGTGGCGCTTCTTCTCACCACCGGAGAAGCCTTCGTTCACAGCGCGCTCGGAAAACGACGGGTCGATCTTCAGGTCGTCGCGGGCCTGGTTGAGCTCCTGAACCCACTCGCGCAGCTTCGGTGCCTCGCCGCGCACAGCGGTAACAGCGGAGCGCATGAAGTTCGATGAGGACACGCCCGGGACCTCGACCGGGTACTGCATGGCCAGGAAGAGGCCGGCGCGTGCGCGCTCGTCGACTTCCATGTCGAGGATGTTCTCGCCGTCGAGAAGCACCTCGCCGTCGGTCACCTCGTAGGACGGGTGGCCGGACAGGGTGTAGGCCAGGGTGGACTTGCCGGAGCCGTTCGGGCCCATGATGGCGTGGGTCTCACCGGAGTTGATGGTCAGGTTGACGCCCTTGAGGATCGGGGTCGGCTCCTGCCCCTCCTCGAGCGGGAGGACCGAAGCGTGAAGGTTCTTGATTTCAAGCGTGGACATAGTGCTCTTTCCTTTAATGGGGTTTTATCTTGGTGGCCCAATACGCGGGGCACCAAGTTACAGTTCGACGTTCTCGAGCTCGCCGGAGACGCGGTTAATCAGCTCTTCGCGCACATTCTCAACCGGGATGCGGTTGAGAACCTCGTTGAAGAAGCCGCGGACAATGAGGCGGCGTGCCTCGCCATCGGGGATACCGCGGGACTTGAGGTAGAACAACTGCTCCTCGTCGAATCGGCCAACGGTGGCGGCGTGGCCTGCGCCCGGGATGTCACCGGTCTCGATCTCGAGGTTCGGGATCGCGTCAGCGCGGGCGCCGTCGGTGAGCACGATGTTGCGGTTAGCCTCGTAGGTCTCCGTGCCGGACGCGTTTGAGCGGATGAGCACGTCGCCGACCCAGCAGGTACGCGCGTCGGGAAGCTTGGAGTTCTTGTCGCCCTGGAGCGCACCCTTGTACAGCACGTTGGAGCGGCAGTACGGGTGGTTGTGGTCCACCAGCAGGCGGTTTTCGATGTACTGCCCGTCGTCGGCGTAGTAAACACCGGTCAACTCAACGTCGCCGCCGGAACCGGCGTACTTCACGCGCGGAGTGTTGCGGACCAGTTCGCCGCCGAAGGTGGCAACGGTGTGGCGCAGCACGGCATCACGGCCGCAGACAATGCTCTGGGCACCGACGTGCACGGCGTCGTTGTTCCACTGCTCGTCGACCACGACGTTGACCTGCGCGTTGTCGCCGATGACGAAGTTGACGTTGTCGGCGTGGGTGCCGGAACCCTCGTACTTCACCAGGATGGTGGCAGTCGCGCTCTGGCCCACCTCGATGTGGATGCCGGAGAATGTGGTCACGTCCAGACCTGCACCGGTGGTGGTGATGACTACCGGCTCGCTCAGCTCGGCGTTGGCCGGAATGGACACGACCGTCGCGTGCGGCATGGAGGTCCATGCTTGGGCAGCGATGCGGTCGACGGGGGCGGTCGTGGTCTTGAGCCGCTCGTCGCCAGGCGCAACCTGCTCGACGGTGACCTCGGCGGGACCGGAGACGTTGACCTGTGCCTCACCCTGTTCCGGGAAGGTGCCGTTGTGCAGCCCGCGCAGGCGGCGCAGGGACACGAAACGCCAGATTTCGTCGCGGCCCTGCGGAACCTCGAAGTCGTTGACGTCGTAGGAGGCGAACAGGTCGCCCTTGTTGTCGTGGAACGTGGCGTTGCCGACGCGTTCCTTCTTCGTAACGGTCTCGGTCAATTAACCCACCGATCCTTCCATCTGCAGTTCAATGAGGCGGTTGAGCTCGAGCGCGTACTCCATCGGGAGCTCCTTGGCGATCGGCTCGATAAAGCCGCGGACGATCATCGCCATCGCGTCTTCCTCGGAGATGCCGCGCGACATCAGGTAGAACAGCTGCTCTTCGCTGACCTTGGACACCTTGGCCTCGTGGCCCAGGGTGACGTGATCGTTGCGGATGTCGTTGTACGGGTAGGTGTCGGTGCGCGAGATGTTGTCCACCAGCAGTGCGTCGCACTCGATGTTGGAGGTGGAGTTCTTCGCGTTGGCGTTGATCTGCACCAGACCGCGGTAGGCTGCGCGGCCGCCGTTGCGGGAGACGGACTTGGACACGATGTTGGAGGACGTATTCGGCGCCATGTGGACGACCTTGGCACCGGTGTCCTGGGTCTGGCCTTCGCCACAGAACTGCGCGGAGAGGACCTCGCCGCGGGCGTTCGGGCCGGTCATCCAGACAGCCGGGTACTTCATGTTCACCTTGGAGCCGATGTTGCCGTCGACCCACTCCATTGTGGCACCTTCTTCGGCGCGGGCACGCTGGGTGACCAGGTTGTAGACGTTGGTGGACCAGTTCTGGATCGTGGTGTAGCGGCAGCGCGCGTTCTTCTTCACGATGATCTCCACCACGGCCGCGTGCAGCGAGTCGGACTGGTAGATCGGGGCGGTGCAGCCCTCGACGTAGTGGACGTAGGCGTCCTCGTCGACGACGATGAGGGTGCGCTCGAACTGGCCCATGTTCTCGGTGTTGATGCGGAAGTATGCCTGCAGCGGGATCTCCACGTGCACACCCTTGGGCACGTAGATGAAGGAACCGCCGGACCACACAGCAGCGTTCAGCGCGGAGAACTTGTTGTCGCCAGCCGGGACGACGGAACCGAAGTACTCCTTGAACAGCTCCGGGTATTCGCGCAGACCGGTGTCGGTGTCAACGAAGATGACACCCTGCTCCTCCAAGTCCTCGCGGATCTTGTGGTAGACGACCTCGGACTCGTACTGCGCAGCGACACCTGCGACGAGGCGCTGCTTCTCAGCCTCCGGGATGCCCAGCTTGTCGTAGGTGTTCTTGATGTCCTCCGGCAGGTCCTCCCAGCTGGTGGCCTGCTTCTCGGTGGAGCGGACGAAGTACTTGATCTGGTCGAAATCAATGCCGGACAGATCCGGGCCCCACGTCGGCAGCGGCTTCTTGTTGTAGATGTCCAGTGCCTTCAAGCGCTGCTCGAGCATCCACTCCGGCTCATTCTTGGCTGCGGAGATGTCGCGCACGACCTGCTCGTCGAGGCCGCGGCGGGCGGCCGCACCAGCCTCGTCGGAGTCGTGCCACCCGTAGTTGTACGGGCCCATCGACTCAATAATCTCATCGTCATTCATCGGCTTTTCCAGGCCGGGTGCGGGAGTCGTACTAGTCATCGTCTCCGCTCCTTTCCTTGTGGGTTCCTCCAGCTTGGGCATTGCTTGCAGTGCCGTCAGCGCGGCTGATGTGGGTTGTGCAGACGCCGTCCCCGTTGGCGATGAGCGCCAGCGGGGACACAGCGGCTCCAACGAGCTCCGCGATCAGCTCGTGCTCGGCTTCACATATCTCCGGGTATTCAGCGGCGACCGCGTAAACGGGACAGTGATGCTGGCACAGTTGCAGAGACGAGCCTACGTTGTCCGCGTTCGCGGCGTAGCCATGGGCTGCGAAAGCGGCTGCGACATCACGCGTTCGCTTATCGACGTCCCCTTCACCAGCAACATCACCCAGCACCTTCTCCGCACGTCTCCGGGCGAGATTCTTCACCGCGTCACGCCCGCCGAGGGCTTCCACTTCAGCGAACGCCGCCAGCGCGAGATCGTCGTAACCGTGCCCGTTGCGTTCACGGCCGTTGCGGGTGAGCTGGTAGTGCTTTGCCGGGCGGCCGCGGGTGGCAGGGCCGGTTGTGTCGGCCTCGGCGAGTTCCGCCAGACCTTCTGCAAGCAGTTTGTCTAGGTGCCTGCGCACGCCGGCGGGCGCGATGCCCACCTTCTCAGCCAGTTCGGCGACGGTCACAGGCCGCGACGTGAGCATCGCGGACATGATCAGGCGGCGCGTCTCGCCGTCAGTGGAACGGGTGACTGCCATTGCCGTCTCCTTTCCGTGAACTCACAACACCTTTAGACATCACTAGTGTGCCTTAAATCGTTTGGGCTCTGCAACGGGGGTCTACTGCTGGCGTGGTTTTGTACACTGACCGGTGTGAAAATCCGCCCCGCCGACTCCAAGCAGCCACTTGCCCGCTTCACGGGCGAGCTGCCCCGCTTAGGCCGGCCGGGCTCGCGCTCCGCGGAACTGCACGCGAGGATGATCGAGGGCACCCCCTCAGTCCAACCCAGCGTCTGGGAACGCAACCGCTTTGAAGTGCTGCGTGTTGTCGGCCTCACCGGAACCTTGCTCATGGGACTCGGCGGCCTAGGCGGCGGCGCGCTTCCCGTGGTGAACAACGCCTACGGATCTTTCCCTTTCGGGGCGTTGATGGGCCGGATGATGGTGGCGTCGTCAAGCATTGTGCTGCTGGGCGTCGCCTTCGTTGTTCTGGCGTGGTTGCTCATGGGCACCTTCGTCGGAGCTGGCGGCGGGCCGTCGCGTGTTGGCGTGCCGGTGCTGCTGCGCACATTCGCGGTCTGGGTGGCGCCCCTGGTGTTCACCGCTCCCCTGTTCACGCAGGACATTTATTCCTACCTCGCGCAGGGGTCGATTGTTGCGCAAGGAATGGATCCCTATTCCGCCGGGCCTGTGGAACTGCTTGGGCGCGAGGATCCGCTGGCGCGCTCCGTGCCGTTCATTTGGGCCGAATCTCCCAGCCCCTACGGCCCGGTGGCTCTGGGTATTTCGGCGGGAATCTCGACCCTGACAGGCAACTCGGTGTTCTGGGGCGTGGTGTGCCACCGGCTGTTGTCGCTGGCGGGTGTCGCGGCGGCCGCGTGGGGCATCGTGGCGCTGGCGCGACGCTGCAACGTCTCGGGTGCGGTGGCCGTGTGGATGGGAGTACTCAACCCGCTGGTGATCCTGCACCTCGTTGGCGGCATCCACAACGAGGCCGTCATGATGGGCATTCTTCTCGTCGGCCTGGAGCTGGGGTTGCGCGGCGTTGATGCGCTGGGCACAAGCCTGCAGAACCGTCAGCGCGTTGTGCTGCTTATTGTTTCCGGCGTGCTGATCACCTGCGCCGGCATGGTGAAAGTACCGGGTTTCCTCGCACTCGGGTTCGTCGGCATGGCGTTAGCGCGCCGGTGGGGCGGCTGGATGGGCATTGTGAAAGCCGCCGCAGTGCAAACACTGCTCATGGTGTCCACCATCGCCGCCGTTACTGTGGCAACAGGTATCGGGTTGGGCTGGGTGACGGGCCAAGGCGGGGCAGCGTCGATCCGCAGTTGGCTGTCGCTGACTACCGATATCGGGGTGATCTCCGCGTTCTTCGCCCAGTTGCTGGGCTTGGGCGACCATTCCGAAGCCACGCTTGTCATCGCACGCACCGTCGGGCTAGTGATCGCAGTGGCATTCTGCGTGCGCATGTTGTGGGCGACGTTCAAGGGCACGATTCACCCCGTTGGGGGGTTAGGCGTGGCCACGCTCGTGCTCGTGCTCCTCTTCCCCGTCGTCCACCCGTGGTATCCGCTGTGGGGCATCATGCCGCTGGCTGCATGGGCCAACCGCACCTTCTTCCGAGCTGCCGTAGCTGGGTATTCGGCAGTCTTCAGCTTCCTCGTGCTGCCCCGCGGCCTCGCTCTTCCGCCGGGAACGGTGGTGACCATTTACTCCTTACTCATCGTTTCGGTGCTGATTCTCGCAATCGTCGCGTGTGTGTGGTTGAAGGCTCGCGGCAGCAAGGTTTTACACTGACGGCAATGGGTAAGGTTTTACACTGACGGCAATGGGTACGGATCAGGTAGCGCTGCGGGTTCATGACGTAGTGAAGACTTTCGGCAGCACCACTGCTGTCAACGGGATGTCCTTTGCTGCCCGACGCGGTGAAGTGCTCGCGCTGCTGGGCCCGAATGGTGCCGGCAAAACCACCACGATCGAGATGTGCGAAGGGTTCACCACCCCAGACTCCGGCACGATCACCGTTTTGGGCATGGATCCGCAGAAAGAACCGGAGAAGGTGCGTGAACGCATCGGCATCATGCTCCAGGGCGGCGGTTCCTACTCCGGCATCCGCGTCAAGGAGATGCTCAATCTCACCGCCTCCTACAACGCAGATCCACTCGATCCCGAATGGCTCATGGACGTCCTCGGCCTGCGGTCAGTGGCATCGACGACGTACCGGCGGCTCTCGGGCGGCCAGCAGCAACGGCTGTCGCTTGCGCTGGCGCTCATCGGGCGCCCTGAGCTCGTTTTTCTCGACGAGCCGACCGCCGGCATGGATGCCCAGTCACGGCGCACCGTGTGGCGGCTCATCAGCGCTTTGCGCCGCGACGGGGTGACCATCATCCTCACCACGCACCTCATGAATGAGGCGGAGGAGTTGGCGGACTACGTGGTCATCGTTGATAAAGGCGCCGTCATTGCCGAGGGCGCCCCAACTGCACTTATCGCGGAGGGCAACGTGAGTGCGCTGGAAGTGCGCACCAAAGCACCCTTCGACGTGTCGGGTTTTCCAGAGCTCCAAGAAATGAAGCAAGGCCTGTACCAGCTGACAATCACCCCGACCCCGGATCTCCTCGCCGCCGTGGCAGGCGAAGCCGCGCGCCAAGGTGTGCTGATCACCTCTATGGGCACCCGCCGCCGCAGTTTGGAGGACGTCTTCTTGGATCTCACCGGCAAAGAGTTGAGGGCCTAACGCGATGACCACCACCCAGTTCCCACCCGGCACCTTCACCCCTGCGCCGCAGCGGGCCAGCGCCGCGAGAATGGCGGCGGCGCAGGGCCGCATCGAGTCGAAGCTCATGCTCCGCCACGGAGAGCAACTGCTGCTCAACCTCATCGTGCCAGCGGCCATCTTGATCGGTGCCGTCTTCGTGCCAGTTTTTGGCGACTCGGTGACACTCGATGAGCTGGTGCCCATGGTCTTCTCCATCGCTGCGGCCGGCGCCGGGTTCACCGGGCAAGCCATCGCGCTGGCGTTTGACCGCCGCTACGGGGCACTCAAACGAACGGGCGCCTCAGGCGTGCCAGCGTGGACAATCATCGCCGGGAAGGTCATCGGCGTGCTGTCTACCGTGGTGGTGCAGATTCTCGTGCTCGGCGCAATCGCGCTGTTCTTAGGATGGCGGGTCTCCGTTGGCGGCGCACTGCTCGCGTTGATCACGCTGCTCATCGGTGTCACTGCGTTCACGGCGTTGGGGTTGCTGTTGGGGGGCACGCAGTCGTCGGAAAGCGTGCTGGCAAGCGCGAACCTGATCTGGTTGCTACTGCTCGCCGTACTGGGGTGGGTCGTCTACGCCGGGCTCCTCGGCTCGCCTGGGGTGTGGGACGTGGTGCCCACCGTGGCGCTCGCGAGCGCGATGACCGGCGCGTTGAACGGCACTATCTACCTCACCGCGTGGATGTCGCTGTCTGCTTGGACAATTTTGGCGGTTTTGGGAACTATCCGGTGGTTCCGTTTCGACGGATAAAGAGCGGGCCAGATTAGACATTGCCGCCGCGAAAAGTAGATGATCAAAACAGCACTGGTACCGCAAAGGAGAAGGGCCCGACGTGAGCACGACAACCCAGGACGACAATCGGACATTCCGTGAGAAGATCCGCGACGTGCCGTCGGTCAAGACTCAGCGCATCTTCGCGCTCATCATGCTCATCGCGCAGGGCGGGATCACCTTCACCGGCTCACTCGTGCGCGTCACCGGTTCGGGGCTGGGCTGCAACACGTGGCCGCTGTGCCACGAGGGATCACTGTTCCCGGTGCCGGGCGCGGCGCCGTGGGTGCAGCAGGTCATCGAATTCGGCAACCGCACCCTGACATTCGTGGTGGTCGCGACGACGATCCTTGTGTTCTGGGCTGTCATGAAGGCTGGTCGACGCAACTCGATCATTGTGCTGTCGGTGCTATCCGGTCTCGGTGTCGTCCTGCAGGCCGTCATCGGTGGCATCTCGGTATTGCTCGACCTGCGGTGGTGGTCTGTAGCCATTCACTTCCTACCGTCGATGCTGCTCGTCTGGATCGCTGCGGTTCTCTACATGCGCATTAAAGAGCCTGACGATGTCGCACCCACCGAACGCTTCTCCCCCGCTACCCGTTCTCTGGTCGTCGTCGCTGCAGTCGCGCTGTGCCTCGTTTTGGTGACCGGCACGATGGTCACCGGTTCCGGCCCGCACTCCGGCGATTCCGGTGTGGGAATGGAAGGTCGCCTGGCTATCGACACGCAGCTGCTCGCGTACGTGCACGCGGCGTGCATGTACATCTACCTTGTGTTCACACTCATCGCTGTCTACATGCTGCGCCGCCAGAACGCCCCGAAGGACGCGTTCAACACCGCGTTGGTGCTCGTGGCCATGATCGTCGTGCAGTGGGCCATCGGTGTGGGCCAGTTCTACCTGGGTGTGCCGCGCTGGACGGTGCCCATGCACATCATCATGTCCTCTGTGGTGGTGGCCTACAGCGCGTTCCTGTACAGCCACGGCAGCCGCCGGCTTCCCCTCCTTGAGCCGCACCAGCACAGCACGCTCGCGAACTGGGACGCCCGCAACTCCAGCAGCAACCCCAGCGACCCAAGCAACCCCAGCGACCCAAGCAACGCTGCCGCCGTCTAAAACGGGGTGAACCAGCCCCGCAGCGCCGGGCGGCACGTAGCCTGGAACCATGAAGGCTATCCAGATCACCGAGCACGGCGGCCCCGAGGTCCTCACGGTTGTGGAAACGCAGGACCCCACCCCGCAGGATCACCAGGTTCTCGTGGAGGTGCTTTACGCCGGTGTGAATTACATTGACACCTATTTCCGCGAGGGCATCTACCACAGCGAGCTGCCGTATATTCCAGGCAAAGAGGGGTGCGGCCGCGTTCTCCATGATCCACGTGGGGAGATCACCGATGGCACCGTGGTCGCCTGGGACTCCGCCGAAGGTTCTTATGCCGAAAAGGTCTGCGTGGACCGCGCCCGCCTCGTCGCTGTACCGGACTCCATCCCGCCCGAAGTTGCGGCATCGATGCTGTTGCAGGGCATGACCGCCCACTACCTGCTCTACGGGGTGCGGGACACTCAGCAAGGCGATTCCATGCTGGTCACTGCCGGGGCGGGCGGCGTGGGGTTGCTACTGACCCAGCTCGCCATGGCCCAGGGCGCAACGGTGTATTCCGTGGTCTCCTCCGACGCAAAAGAAAAGCTCGCCTACGCTGCCGGCGCCACCGAGGTTTTCCGCTATAGCGAGGGCTTGGCGGAAACCGTGCGACGCCGCAACGCCGGTCGCGGGGTCGACGTGGTGTACGACGGTGTGGGCAAAGACACCTTCCAGGAGTCGCTCGAAGCGGTCCGCCCACGTGGCTTGGTCTGTCTCTTCGGCGCTGCGTCAGGCCCAGTGGAGCCGTTTGACCCGCAGCTATTGAACAAGCACGGCTCGATCTTTCTCACCCGCCCGTCGCTTAGCGCGTACACGGCGACCGACGATGAGTTCCGGATGCGCGCGCAAGCTGTCGTGCGCGCGGTTGAGGAGGGGGCGCTAAGCATCCGCGTCCACGAACCCTACGCGCTTGACGACGCTTCCCGTGCCCACCACGACCTTCAATCCCGCCGCACGACTGGGTCCGTTGTATTGAAAGTGGCGGATTAGAGGCGCCTAGGCGGGGAAGAGTTCGGCGACCGTCGGCAAACCGAGGATGGCGTCGACAGATAGTCCGAGGAAGAGCGCTGCCAGGTAGTTATTCGACAGAATGAACAGCTTGAGCGGCTTGACGTCTTCGCCGCGCTTGATGGCCCTGTGCAGGCGGGTGGCCATGAGCAGAAAGGCTGCGCCGGAGAGCACTGCGACCGCTAGGTAGATCCACGACGTCGCCGGGACGAGCGCCAGCGAAATGAGCACCGTTAGCCAGGAGTAGATGAGGATCTGTTTCGTGGTTTCCTCGGCGCTGGCGACGACAGGTAGCATCGGCACGTTCGCGCGGGCGTAATCGTCCTTGTACTTCATGGCCAGCGCCCAGGTGTGCGGCGGAGTCCAGAAGAAGATGATGAGGAACAACACGACCGCCTGCCACCATCCGTCGGGCCCAGCATCCGCTGTACCACGGAGGCTGTCTCGGATCACAGCCCAGCCGACCATGACCGGCATGCATCCTGCCGCACCGCCCCAAATGACGTTCTGCCAGGTCTTGCGTTTGAGCCACTTGGTGTAGACGAAGATGTAAAACCAGTTGGTCAGGATGATGAAGAACGCAGCCAACCAAGACCTGCACACCAGCCCCAACCACAGCACTGACAGAATGAGCAACGCCCACGCGAAGATACGGGCGCGTTGTTTGGTCACCGTGTGGCGGACAAGCGGGCGGGCGCGGGTGCGCCCCATCTTCTGGTCGATGTCGTAGTCGGCGACCATGTTGAACGTGTTCGCCGCACCGGCACCCATCCAACCACCGAAAAGGGTGGCCAGGATGAGCAGGACGTGCACCTCGCCTCGGTCCGCCTGCAGCATGGCGGGAATAGCGGCGACCAACAAAAGCTCGATGACCCTCGGCTTTGTCAACGCGAAGTACGCCTTGATGGTCTCCAACAAATACTCCTCAACAACACACGTTTCACACTGCGGGGATTCGCGCGGGAAGATAACCCGGAGCGAACCAGCAGAGAACTAGTCGGCGATGTCGGCACAGAAGTTCCCGGGTCCCCGCAAACACCCGAACATCGTACCGCCGGAAACCATGCGGGTGGAAATCCCGTGCTGATAAGTTGAAATGCATGATTCGCCGCGCTACCCTCGCCGTGGTTTCACTCCTCGCCATCTTCTCCGCCGCAACGCTCAGTGCCTGCACCCTCGGTGATCAGGCCGAGCACTCCTCACCCGCTGCCACGAACGGCACCAGCCCGGACGACCCGGCGGTGCTTACAGAGCAGGACGATGTTGAGGCATCGATCACCATCCGCTCCGTCGGTGACATCCTGCTCCACGAAGACGTCTACGCCGATGCCGCCAACCGCGCAGGTGGAAACGGGTACGACTTTGCGCCAATGGTCGACCCGGTGCGTCCTTACCTTCAGAACGCCGACATCACCACGGCAAACATGGAGGTCCCCGTCGCCGGGGAGGAACTTCAACTCTCCGGGTACCCGGCTTTCAACGCGCCACCGGAGATCGTCGATGCGCTCGCGGGCGCGGGCGTGGACATCGTCAACAACGCTACGAATCACTCGATGGACCGGGGGCTGGAGGGGCTGCAGGCGTCGATAAGCAATATGCGTGAACGTGGAATGCTGTACGTGGGCGCCTACAGCTCCCCCGACGACCGTGCCACGCCACGCGTGATCGAACGCAACGGCCTGAAGGTCGGATTCCTGTCTTACACCTACGGCACGAACGGAATCCCGGTGCCGGAGGGAGCTGAATGGTCGGTCAACCACATTGACCCGGAGCTCATGCAAGCGGACATAACCGCGCTGCGGCCCGATGTCGACGTGCTCATTGTCATGATGCACGCGGGGGAAGAATACGAGTCTTTTCCTGTGCAGTATCAAATTGACACCGCCGACACCGCGCGCAACGCTGGTGCTGATTTCGTGCTCGGCGGCCACCCGCACTTAATCGAGCCGTTCCAGCGCTACCCCGACAACGAGGCGGGCTTGGGCGTGTGGTGGAGCCACGGCAACTTCCTCCACGGCCAGACCGCAGAAGGAACAAAATTCGGCGGCATTGGCGAATACACCATTTCCCGCCGCAAAGACGGCACCCTAGCACTGGATTCCATCCGGTTCATGCCCACATACACCGTCGGCATGCCGCACACGGCCGAGTACAAAGTCATACCGCTCGCAGACGCAAAGGCGTTGCCCTATGTCGACTCCACCGCCTCGAAAGCCGTGATCGAGCGGATGATGAACCACTACACCGACGTGGAGGTCGTCGATTACTTGGACTAGCGCGCGCAAACCCCGGTCCCACCTGCGACGGGCATAGTGATTGCCACTAGTGTGGTGGAGAGTAATCACCCCGAACCCCCGGTAAGCGAGGACATAGTGACTTCCGAGAACTCTGACAACGCCGCACACCTGCCCGAGGAGCTGCAGGCCATGACTGTGGCCCGCTACCCGGAAGACTGGGCCGACACCGACACCCGGGCCGTGGACACGGTGCGCGTGCTGGCCGCCGACGCTGTGGAGAACTGCGGCTCCGGCCACCCGGGCACGGCGATGTCGCTGGCGCCGCTGGCGTACACGCTCTACCAGCGCGTCATGGTGCATGATCCGGCTGACCCGCACTGGGTCGGCCGCGACCGCTTCGTTCTGTCCAACGGCCACTCCTCCCTGACGCAGTACATCCAGCTCTACTTGGGCGGATTCGGCCTGGAAATCGACGACTTGGTGTCCCTGCGCACCTGGGGCTCGAAGACCCCGGGCCACCCAGAGTACAACCACACCGCCGGCGTGGAGATCACCACCGGCCCGCTGGGCCAGGGCCTAGCCTCCGCTGTGGGCATGGCGATGGCGTCGCGCCGCGAGCGCGGCCTCTTCGACCCGGCCGCCGCGCCGGGTGAGTCTCCCTTCGACCACTTCATTTACGTCATCGCTGGTGACGGCGACCTGCAGGAGGGCGTGACCTCTGAGGCGTCCTCGCTGGCGGGTACGCAAAAACTGGGTAACCTCATTGCCTTTTGGGATGACAACCGCATCTCCATCGAGGACGACACCCAAATCGCCTTCACCGAGGATGTCATGGCCCGCTACGAGGCCTACGGCTGGCAGACCCTGACCGTTGAGTCCGGCGAGGACGTCGCTGCCGTCTTGTCCGCCGTCGAGGAGGCAAAGGCAGACACCTCCCGCCCGACGATGATCCGCGTCAAGACGGTCATCGGCTACCCCGCCCCGACCATGATGAACACTGGTGCCGCACACGGTGCAGCTCTCGGTGCCGAAGAAGTCGCCGCCACCAAGAAGGTGCTCGGCTTCGACCCGGAGGTCATGTTCCCCGTCGAGGAAAAGGTGATCAACCACACCCGCGGCTTGGTCGAGCGCGGTGCGCAGGCGCACGCGCAGTGGCAGAAGCTTTTCGACGAATGGGCCACCGCCAACCCCGACAACAAGGCCCTCTACGACCGCGTGACCGAACGCCGCCTGCCCGACGGCTGGGCCGACGAGATGCCGACCTGGGAGCCGGATGAAAAGGGCTTGGCCACCCGCAAGGCCTCCGAGGCCTCCATCCAGGCGCTCGCCGCGACCCTGCCTGAGCTGTGGGGCGGGTCCGCCGACCTGGCCGGCTCCAACAACACCCTGATCAAGGGTGAGCCGTCCTTTGGCCCGGAATCGATCTCCACCGACATGTTCACCGCGGAGCCGTACGGCCGTAACCTGCACTTCGGCATTCGCGAGCACGCCATGGGCGCGATCATGAACGGTATCGCGCTGCACGGCGGCACCCGCGTTTACGGCGGCACCTTCCTGATCTTTTCCGAATACCTCTACCCATCCATCCGCGTCGCGGCGTTGTCGGGCATTGACGGCTATTACGTATTCACCCACGACTCCATCGGTCTCGGCGAGGACGGCCCGACCCACCAGCCGGTGGAGACGCTCACCGCCCTGCGCGCCATCCCGGACCTGGCAGTCATCCGCCCGGCCGACGCCAACGAGACCTCCGCCGCCTGGAAGGCCGCCATCGAGGCCGACGAGCAACCGAAGGCGTTCGCGCTGTCCCGCCAAAACCTCCCCGTGCTGGAAGGCACCAAAGAGAAGGCATTCGAGGGGGTTGCCCGCGGCGCTTACGTGCTCGTCGAGGGTTCCAAGGAGACCCCGGACGTCCTCCTCATCGCCACCGGTTCCGAGGTGCAGCTCGCTGTTCAAGCTGCCAGCCAGCTCGAGCAGGACGGTGTCGCAGCCCGCGTCATCTCCATGCCGTCGATGGAGTGGTTCCTGCAGCAGGACCGCGAATACATCGACTCCGTGATCCTGCCGCAAGTCCGCGCCCGCGTCTCCGTCGAGGCCGGGGTGTCCATGCCGTGGTTCCGCTTCACCGGCGACCACGGACGCAACGTCTCGCTCGAGCACTTCGGCGCCTCCGCCCCCGGCGACGAGCTGTTCAAGCGCTTCGGCATCACCACTGATGCCGTCGTCGAAGCAGCACGCGAATCCATCGAATCCGCCAGCTCCGAATCCGCCGGCACCGCTGATTCCGCCGCCGACCCGCAGCGCACCCGCGTCCGCGGCGACAACATCTAAGACCACCACCAAGGAGAACAACTATGACCGCAATTGACCGCCTCTTCGAGCTGGGCACCTCCACGTGGTTGGACGACCTGTCCCGCGAGCGCATCACCTCCGGCAACCTGGAGCAGATCAAGGCCGACAAATCCATCGTGGGCGTGACCACCAACCCGGCGATCTTCGCCAACGCCATGTCCAAGGGCAACGCCTACGACGCGCACATCCAGCAGCTCAAAGAAGGCAAGGCTGGCGTGGACGAAGCCGTTTACGCCATGTCCATCAAGGATGTGCAGGATGCCTGCGACCTCTTCCTCGACGTCTACGAGTCCACCGGCGGGCGTGACGGCCGCGTGTCGATCGAGGTCGACCCGCGCCACGCCGACGACGAAGAGCGCACCGTCGCACAGGCTGCTGAGCTGTGGGAGATGGTGGGCCGCCCGAACGTCATGATCAAGATCCCGGCCACCGACGCGTCCCTGCCGGCCATCACCGCTTCCTTGGCGGCGGGCATTTCCGTCAACGTCACGCTCATCTTCTCTGTCGAGCGCTACAAACAGGTCATCGACGCCTACAAGGACGGCATCAAGCAGGCTGCGGCGAACGGCCACGACGTGTCCTCGATCCACTCCGTAGCGTCCTTCTTCGTCTCCCGCATGGACACCGAGGTGGACAACCGTCTCGACGCGATCAGCGACGAGCACGCACCCGCCGCCGAAGAGCTCAAGGGAAAGGCGGGCATCGCCAACGCGCGTTTGGCCTACCAGCTATTCCTCGACTCCTTCGACGACACCGCCATGGCTGAATTGCCCGACGGCGCGAACAAGCAGCGTCCACTGTGGGCGTCGACAGGTGTGAAGAACCCGGCTTACCCGGCGGACATGTATGTCTCTCAGCTCGCTGGCCCGGACACCGTCAACACGATGCCGGAGCCGACCATCGACGCTGCCATCGAGGGTGACAACGTCTCCGGCGACACGCTTACCGGCACAGCTGAGAACGCGCAGAAGGTCTTCGACCAGCTCGAAGCCGTCGGCATCGACATCGCTGATGTGGTCCGCGTGCTGGAGAAGGAAGGCGTGGACAAGTTCGTCGATGCCTGGCAGGAGCTCCTCGACTCCATGTTGGAGAATCTAAAATAATCAAAACCTTCATCCGGCCCTGGCGACTAAGGTTTAATGAATGAACGTTGCCTGGGCCGGCACCACGGCTCAACGGTTGCTCCCCTTTTTTCTGCGGGGAGCAACCTTTCCGCTTATCTCACGAAAGGTCCGCCAGCCATGACGGAACCGGCACCCGAGTGGTCCAATCCCCTTCGTAACCGCGCCGACCGGCGCCTGCCCCGCATTGCCGGCCCGTCCGGCATGGTCATTTTCGGGGTGACCGGCGACCTGGCTAAGCGCAAACTGCTGCCGGCCATCTACGATCTCGCCTACCGCGGTCTTTTGCCCGCTGGCTTCACCCTTGTCGGTTTCGGCCGCAGGCCGTGGTCCAAGGAGGAGTTCGAGTCCTACGTCCGCGAGCAGGTGGAGGAAGGTGCCCGCACCGATTTCGACGAGCACGTCTGGGCCCGCCTCGCCGAGGGCATGCACTTCGTCCAGGGTGCGTTCGACGACGATCAGGCCTTCGACAACATGGCCGAGCTCCTGAAAGAAATGGATGCCACCCGCGGCACCGCCGGCAACTGGGCGTTCTACCTCTCCGTGCCGCCGGAGTACTTCGCCAACGTGGTCAACCAGCTCGACCGCACCGGCATGGCGCACGGGTCGGACGAGCAATGGCGCCGCGTCATCATCGAGAAGCCCTTCGGCCACAACCTGCAGACTGCCAAGGAGCTCAACGAGACGATCAACTCCGTCTTCCCGGAGCGCGCCGTGTTCCGCATCGACCACTACCTGGGCAAGGAAACCGTTCAGAACATTCTCGCCTTCCGCTTCGCCAACCAGTTGTTTGAACCGATCTGGTCCTCGCGCTACGTCGACCATGTACAGATCACCATGGCCGAAGACATCGGCCTAGGCGGCCGCGCCGGATACTACGACGGCATTGGCGCCGCCCGCGACGTGATCCAGAACCACCTGCTGCAGCTTTTGGCGCTCGTAGCCATGGATGAGCCAGTGAGCTTCTCCCCGCGCCAGCTGCGCTACGAAAAGCTGAAGATCCTGCGCGCCACCAAGCCCATCGGCCCCTTCGAGGAGACCACGGCACGCGGCCAGTACACCGCCGGCTGGCAGGGCTCGGAGCAAGTCGTCGGCCTGCGCGAAGAAGAGGGCTTCGACCCGGAGTCCACCACCGAGACCTACGCCGCCTGCACCCTGGGCATCAACTCGCGGCGCTGGTCGGGCGTGCCGTTCTACCTGCGCACGGGCAAGCGCCTGGGCCGCCGCGTGACGGAGATCGCGCTTGTGTTCAAGAAAGCCCCGCACCAGCCGTTCGATCCTGGGCTGACCAGCCAGCTCGGCGCCAACACCCTAGTCATTCGCGTCCAGCCGGACGAAGGGATCTTGCTGCGTTTCGGGTCCAAGGTGCCCGGCTCCACCATGGAGGTCCGCGATGTCAACATGGACTTCTCCTACGCCGAAGCGTTCACCGAGGAGTCGCCGGAAGCCTACGAGCGCCTCATTCTCGACGCGCTTCTTGACGAAACTGGCCTCTTCCCCACCTCCGCCGAAGTCGAGCGCTCCTGGGAGATCCTCGACCCGATCCTGGACTACTGGGCTGAGAACGGCCGCCCGGACGAGTACCCCGCTGGCACATGGGGTCCGTCATCCGCCGACGAGATGATGCACGCTACCGGCCGCACCTGGCGCCGCCCCTAACAGGAAAGAACCCGAGAAGGAAACCATGTACGTCACCCTCTCCGATACGTCCACCAGGGACATCGCCAAGCTTCTCCTGGACACCCAAGAGAACCATTCGCTGGCCACGGGCCGCGTGCTCACTCTCATTGTCGTCGCCGACATCAATGACGATGTCGAGTCGATCCTCGACCAGGTGCGCGTCGCCTCCCACGAGCATCCGTCGCGCGTGCTCATGCTCATCACCGGCAACGTGGACGGTCCGCCGTCCCTAGATGCCCAGGCTATCCTGGCGGCTGACGCCGGTGCCTCCGAGATCGTTGTCATGGATCTGCATGGCGAGTTGGCACGCAACCTGGATTCCGTCGTCACGCCTCTGCTGTTGCCGGACACCCCGATTGTCGCGTGGTGGCCGTCGACGGCGCCGGCGCGTCCGAGTGAGCACCCGCTCGGCCGGATTGCGCACCGCCGCATCACCAACGCCCGTGAGAACGTCAGTGGTAACGCGCTGCTGCGTCTGAAGAACGGCTACGCCCCGGGTGACTCGGACATGCTGTGGTCACGCATTACCCACTGGCGCGGCGTGGTGGCCTCAGCGTTCGACGCGTACCCGCGCGACCCGGTCACCTCCGTTGACATTGACGGCCCGGACGACAACCCGAGCGTCGATATTGCTGCCGGTTGGCTCGCCGCCTCTCTCGGCGTTGAGGTGCGGCGTATCGCGAGCGAGCAATCGGCTTCAGAACCGTCACGCCTGTTCCCTATCCGCCGACTGACCCTGCACCGTGACTCCGGGCCTGTGAAGGTCGAAGTCAAGGACGACAAAACGCTCAGCGTGAAAATCCCAGGGGTTGCAGAAGCGTTCGTGGCCATGAGCGTGCGCAGCGACGCCGACTGTCTCGCGGAGGAATTGCGCCACCTTGACCCCGACTGGGCGTATTCGCAGGCGCTCAAGTCTCTGCCCAACGTCAAAGTTGTCTAAAGTCGAAGACGAGCTGTTTTTCAAGGCTTTCAAGGAGCGATCACAATGACTACCGTCAGGAACGTCCCCAACCTCGATGTGCTTATCGACGAAGCATCCACCCAGTTCGTCGAGACCATCGAAACCATCGTGTCTACCCCCACCGGTGGTGTTCACGGGGACGGGATCGCGCGCGTAGTGTTCACCGGCGGCGGTGCCGGCATCAAGCTCCTTTCTCGGCTGGTCCGCGCGAAGATCGATTGGTCCCGCATCCACGTGTTCTTCGGAGATGAGCGCAACGTGCCCGTCTACGACCCGGACTCCAACGAAGGCCAGGCACGCTACGCGCTGCTCAACCACGTCAATATTCCGGAGGCCCACATTCACGGGTACCGCCCGGGCAGCGGGCAGCTCGATGAGGCGGCATCCACCTACGCGGATGCCATCCGCACGCATGCCCCCGAAGGCTTCGACCTGCACCTGATGGGCATGGGACCCGACGGCCACGTCAACTCCCTGTTTCCGAACTCGGCGCAGCTGGATGAGACTGAGCGTCTCGTCGTCGCTGTCACCGATTCCCCGAAGCCTCCGGCCGAGCGTCTGACACTGACTTACCCCGGCATCGCACGCGCCGAGCAGGTGTGGCTGCTTGTGTCCGGTTCCGAGAAGGCCGAGGCCACCGCTGCACTGCTGAAGAACTCCCCGACTCCGCAGTGGCCCGTGATTCGTATCCCTGAGCTCGCAGAGACCACCCTGTTCGTCACCGACGACGCCTACGGCGAATCCACGAACTAGGCGCAGACAGCAGAAAAGGCCGGGATCATTCCCGGCCTTTTTTCGTGTGCTTGTCTGACTGCTTACAGCCCGTACGCCTGAATCAGAAGGAGCGCAATGATGCAGACGATCCAGATGATGGCGACCGCCACGGTGTAGCGGTTGAGGTTCTTCTCCACCACGGTCGAACCGGACAGGTTCGCTTGGACACCGCCACCGAACAGGGAGGACAGGCCGCCGCCTTTGCCCCTGTGGAGCAGCACCAAGATAGTCATCAAAAGCGAGGTGATGACCAGGATGATCTGAAGAGCCAGCGTCATGGGGTGTGTGCCTCCGAAGTTGGGTGCGGTTAACCGTTCACATGTTACACCAGCACGGTGCCACGCCCTGAATCGGCGCGCACGGTGCTGGTGTTCGGTGTTCGGTACCCGTTTACGCCTGGGCGCGGACTGCGTCGCCAGCGGCTGCAACGAGCTTGGCAAAGTCCTCGCCGTCGAGCGATGCGCCGCCGACCAGGCCGCCGTCAACATCCGGCTGACCGATGATGTCGGCGATCGTGTCGGTCTTCACCGACCCGCCGTACAGGATGCGGATCCCGGTTGCGACATCATCACCGGCGAGCTCTGCGATGAGGCCACGGATGGCCTTGCAGATCTCTTGTGCATCCTCAGCAGACGCGCTCTTGCCGGTGCCGATAGCCCAGACCGGCTCGTACGCGATGACGATCTCGGACAGCTGGGACGTCTCCAGCTCGGCCAGGGACTCGCGGGTCTGCTCAACCACGAAGTTCACGTGGTCACCAGCCTCGCGCACATCGAGCTGCTCACCCACGCAGATGATTGGGGTGATTCCCTGCGACAGCGCGGCCTTCGCCTTCTGGGAGACGAGCTCGTTGGACTCAGCGTGGTACTCGCGGCGCTCGGAGTGGCCGACGACAACCCAGGTGCAGTCCAGCTTGGCTAACATCGGCGCGGAGATCTCACCGGTGTAGGCGCCGGACTCGTGCGCGGATACATCCTGCGCGCCGTAGGTGATCTGCAGGTTGTCGCCCTGGACCAACGTCTGCAGGGAGCGCAGGTCGGTGAACGGGACGGTCAGGGCGACATCAACGTCCTCGTAGTAGTCCTTCGGCAGTGCGAAGGCGAGGCGCTGCGCTTGGGAGATCGCCTCGAGGTGGTCGTGGTTCATCTTCCAGTTGCCAGCGATGAGGGGTGTACGTGCCATGAAAATCTTCCTTTCGGCTTATCCGTTGATCCGCTTAGTTCTGCTCGAGGACGGAGACGCCGGGCAGTTCCTTGCCCTCGACGAGCTCGAGAGACGCGCCGCCGCCGGTGGAAATGTGGGAGAAGCCGTCCTCGTCAAGGCCGAGCACGCGTACCGACGCTGCGGAGTCGCCGCCGCCGACGACCGTGAACGAGCCGTTGTTGGCGGTAGCGTCGATCATCGCCTGGGCGACAGCGCGGGTGCCGTCGGCAAAGTTCGGCTTCTCGAAGACACCCATCGGGCCGTTCCAGAACACGGTCTTGGAGTCGGCGATGATCTCCGCGTACTTCTTGGCGGTCTCGGGGCCGATGTCGAGGGAGAGCCAGCCCTCCGGGATGCCGTCGAGGTCAACGGTCTTGCGCTCAGCGTCGTTGTCGAACTCGGAGGCGGCTACCAGGTCGACCGGGAGAACGATCTTGTCGCCGTACTTTTCAATGAGCTCCTTGCAGGTGTCCATCATCTCCTCCTGGAGCAGAGACTCCTGGGTGTTGTGCCCCTGAGCAGTGAGGAAGGTGTAGCACATGCCGCCACCGATGATGACGTGGTCAGCCTTCTCCGCGAGTGCCTCAATCACGCCGAGCTTGTCGGAGACCTTCGAGCCGCCGAGCACGACAACGTAGGGTGCCGTCGGGTTGTCCTTGATGGCGGCGAGCTTGTCCACTTCGTCCTGGACCAGGTAGCCGGCGTACGCGGGCAAGCGCTTCGCCACGTCGTACACAGACGCCTGCGCGCGGTGCACCACGCCGAAACCGTCGGAGACGAAAGCACCGTCGTCGGCAGCCAGAGCTGCGAGCTCCTCGGCGAAGCTCTCACGCTCGGATTCATCCTTGGAGGTTTCGCGGGCATCGAAGCGCACGTTCTCGACGAGCAGCACATCGCCCTCGGACAGGCCGTTGGCACGCTCATGCGCGTCCTCGCCCGTCACATCAGATGCGAGTGCGACGTACTGGCCGAGGCGCTCGGACAAAGCCTCAGCAACCGGCTTGAGGGAGTACTTCGGGTTCACCTCACCCTTCGGGCGGCCCAGGTGGGCGGTGAGGATGACCTTGGCGCCACCGTCGATAAGCGCCTGGATGGTGGGCAGAGATGCGTCGATACGCCCTGCGTCGGTGATGTTGCCGTCATCGTCGAGCGGGACGTTGAAATCGGAGCGCACGAGCACGTGGCGGCCGTCGACGCCCTCCTTGAGCAGCTCATCGATGGAACGTACAGCCATGGTTTTGATCTCCTTGAAAGTGTGTCAGCGTAAGTGAAAGCCCGGGAAGGAGTGAGCACTCCCCCGGGCTTCGAGCTAGGGACGCGCGGGGTGCGCGCACCTATTTAGAGGTTGTCAGCGACGTGCTTGGTCATGCGAATGTACTGGGAGGTGTAGGAGTACTCGTTGTCGTACCACGAGATGATCTTCACCAAGTTGCCGTCGATGACGCGGGTCATGCCAGCGTCGAAGATGGCACCGTGGGAGTTGCCGATGATGTCGGAGGAGACGATCGGGTCCTCGGTGTACTCCAGGGCACGGCCGAACTCCGGATCCTGGACAGCGTTCTTGACTGCCTCGTTGACCTCTTCGACCGTGACGTCGCGGCCAACATTGACGGTCAGGTCGGTGGCGGAACCAGTGATGGTCGGCACACGCATGGCGAAGCCGTCGAGCTTGCCCTCCAGCTCCGGCAGAACCAGAGCGACAGCCTTCGCTGCACCGGTGGTGGTCGGAACGATGTTCTGGGCAGCAGCGCGGGCGCGGCGCAGGTCCTTGTGCGGAGCGTCCTGCAGGCGCTGATCACCGGTGTAGGCGTGGATGGTGGTCATCAGGCCGTTCTGGATGCCGAATGCATCGTTGAGCACCTTGGCAACCGGAGCCAGGGAGTTCGTGGTGCAGGATGCGGCGGAGATGATCTTGGAGTCAGCGTTGTAGTCGGTGTGGTTCACACCCCATACGTAGGTGCCGTCGACGTTCTTGCCCGGTGCGGAGATGATGACCTTCTTGGCGCCAGCATCGATGTGTGCCTGCGCCTTCTCGCCGTCGGTGAAGATACCGGTGGATTCCAGGACGATGTCGACGTTTGCGTCGCCCCAAGCAAGGTTTGCCGGATCCTTTTCAGCGGTGACCTCAATGCGCTTGCCGCCGATGGTCAGGGAGTTGTCGTCGTACTCGACCTCGTGGCCGAGCTGGCCGTACGCGGTGTCGTACTTGATCAGGTGAGCCAGGGTCTCGTTGTCGGTCAGATCGTTGATCTTCACAACCTCGAGCTCGTCCGCGTAGTTTTCCAGGATGATGCGGAATGCGGAGCGGCCGATGCGGCCGAAACCGTTAATGCCGATGCGGGTGGTCACTGAATTTCTCCTTTAATCGGATTGGTGTCGTGGCACGTCGTGCCCTCACCACTCAAGTGTAGAGAAATGCAGGCACCCCTGCAGGCGCTTTCTCGCGCCCTTAACTCTCATCCGCGACCGCGGCATTGGTGTCGGGAATCCCCAGCTCTTTCGCCCGCTTGTCGGCCAACGACAGCAGGCGGCGGATCCGGCCGGCGACAGCATCTTTGGTCATTTGCGGATCAGCGAGACGACCGAGTTCCTCCAGCGATGCGTGGCGGTGCTTCACGCGAAGATAACCGGCATCAGCAAGGTGCTCCGGCACATCGTCCCCGAGGATCGACATCGCCCGATCGACGCGGGCAGCCGCGGCAGCTGCAGCTTGGGCGGAACGGCGCTGGTTCGCGTCGTCGAAATTCGCGTGGTGGCTGGCGGACTGCTTAGCTTGCCGCTTCTTGCGCTTCTCATCCCACTCCAGCCGCACACGCGGCGCGCCCATGCGGGACAGCAGAATCCCGATCGCGTCGCCGTCACGCAGATAGACGCGCTCGGTGCCGCGCGTCTCCTTCGTTTTCGCCGCCACCGACAACCGGCGGGCCAAACCCACTAGCGCTAGTGCCGTCTCCTGGCGCGGGCAGATTACCTCCAGCGACGACGTGCGGCCGGGCTCCGTCAGCGATCCACGGGCGAGGAAGGCCCCGCGCCACGCCGCTTCCACCTCAGCGATGGTGCCGGAAATGATGTGGCGGGGCAGGCCCACCACGGGGTGCCCGGAGGCGGTGACCAGACGGAAGCGGCGGATCACGTCGCGGGCACCGTCGGTGACTTTCACCTCATAACGCACATCGCGCGACTGGCTACCCGGAGAGGTAGATGAAACATCGACATCCACCTCGCACACCTCGCGGATGGTGGCGGCCAAGTGGTCGGCGACAGAACGCTCCGCAAAGTCGGCCCGTAGCTCAATGCCGCGCAACCCTTGGTCGAATTCCCCGGCGATGCGCAGCATCGCTGTCGCTTCGGCAATACGCGCATCAGTGCCGGAGGGATTCACACCCAACAGCTCATCTTTGACCTGGGCTGTCAATGCCACGGCGTCGCCTCTCTTCCTGTCGGATTGGGACAATGTGCCCAAAAGCTTAGTTTCCCCCCAGCAGCGACGTGATGGCTGCTGCAAGTTTCTCCGGGGAGTGCCTGTTCGTGCATTGATTCTGCTGGTCACGCTCACACATGTCGGCGAAAGTAATTTCGGCACCGGCCCCTTCTGCCGCCCGTTCAAGATAGGAACGCTCCCCCGGCGACAGTTGAATGTTCGAATCAGCAAGGAAAAAATCCACCTGTAACTCCGGGGCGTGCTGGTTGAATACGTGGATGTGACGTTCGGTTGTGAAACCGGGCGTCTCCCCCTGCTCCGGCGACAGATTGAGAATGACCACGACCTTAGCCGGCGTATCCCGCAGCGCTTGGACGATCTCGGGAACCAGCAGATGCGGGATGACGGAGGAGAACCACGAACCCGGCCCAATGGTGACCACATCGGCGTTCATAATGGCCTCGATGGCAGCAGGGTTCGCTGCTGGCTCTTCTGGAATCAAGCGCACCCGTCTGACGGAGCCCGGTGTCGTTGCAACGGCCACTTGCCCGCGCACGGCGCGCAGGACACGGAAGTCGTCATCGAGCCCCGCGACTTCCGCCTCGATATCCAGCGGCTGCAATGAAACGGGCAGCACGCGCCCAGTGGTATCCGTCCACGATCCGACAGTGTCCAACGCGAGCTGGATATCGCCGGAAGATTCGGCGATGCCCGCGATCATCAGGTTGCCCACGGCGTGCCCCGCCATTGCGCCGTTGCCCCCGAAACGGTGCTGAAGCACCTTCTTCCACACCGCGCCCTCCGCGGTGGGAGGTGTCAACGCGGCCATAGCCATCCGCAAGTCACCCGGCGGCACGATGGCCAGTTCACGACGCAATCGGCCGGACGATCCACCGTCGTCGGCGACAGTGACAATTGCGTTGACGCGACAGGTCTCGGGGTGGCAGCCGTCGCCAAGCTCGGCCCCTGCGATCTCACGTGCGGCGAGCAACGTCTGGTGCAGGCCGTGGCCCCCGCCAAGGCTGGCCACGCTGAGAACATCACGAGTTTCGCTCATTGGAGTCGTCTCCTCTTCCCTAGCGTGGCGTTTAGTCGCGGTTCAGATCGCGGTGCATGACAGACACGCCAACGTCCCCGCGCTCATTCAACCGCCGGCCGATCTCCTCCGACACCGCGACAGAACGGTGGTGCCCGCCTGTGCAGCCAACACCAACTGTGACAAAGTCTTTACCCTCATGCTTGTAGCCCGCCATCATCGAGCTGAGCAGGTCCACGACACCGTCGACGAACTGGTCCGCGCCGGGGCGAGACAACACGTAATCGCTGACTGGGGCGTCGACACCGCGAAAGTCGCGCAGCTCTTCAATCCAATACGGGTTTGGTAAGAACCGCACGTCAAAAACCAGATCCGCGTCGCGCGGCGAGCCGTGTTTGAAACCGAAAGACTCAATGGTCACGTGCTGCTTGGTCGAATCCAGGTCGCCGACAGACGCTTCGATGGCGCGGCGCAGATCGTGAATGGACAGGCTGGACGAGTCGATGATTACATCCGCCGCCTGGCGCACGCGAGCTAGCTCTGCACGCTCGCGGGTGATACCCACGTGCAAGGGGTTGTCGTCCTGCAGCGGATGAGTGCGGCGCACACTGTCGAATCGCCTAATCAGCACATCATCACGCGCCTCGACGAACAACACAAAAGGGTCATACCCGCGCTCGCGCGCTTTATCGATGACGTCCATGAGCGAACCTTTGAAAATGCGGGCCCGCACATCCGTGACCACGGCGAGCTTGTCTACGGGCGAGCTTTTCTCCGCGGCGAGGTCCATGAGCTCGATGATCAGCTGCGGCGGCAGGTTCTGGGAGACGAAGTACCCCTTGTCTTCGAAGACGCGCGCCGCCGAGGACAGCCCACCGCCGGACATACCCGTGATGATCACTGGTCGCAGTTCAGATGCCATGGACACCATTTTAAGCTATTCGCTTGACTGCGTTGCCTTGCGCAAGTGCTCCCACACCGTCTCAGCCAGTTTAGGACCGATTCCCGGCACCTCCTGGATCTCTTCGGCGCTGGCTGCTTTGAGTTTTTTCACGCTGCCGAAGTGCTTGACCAAGTCACTGCGGCGGGCGGGGCCGAGACCGGGGATGCCGTCCAGGGCAGACGCCCGCATTCGCTTCGACCGTTGCTGCCGGTGGTAGGTGATGGCGAAGCGGTGGGCCTCGTCGCGGATCTGCTGCAACAAGTACATGCCGTCAGAGTTGCGCGGGAGGATGAGCGGCTCGTCGTCGTCCGGCACCCAGACTTCCTCAAGGCGCTTGGCTAGGCCGATGAGGGTGACGTCGACAATGCCCAGCTCGTCGAAAACTGCTTGTGCGGCATTGACTTGCGGCTTGCCGCCGTCGACGATGAATAGCTGCGGCGGGTAGGCGAAACGCTTGTTGCCCGTCGACTCCACAGCCGCGTCTTCTTCATCATCGAATGCCTGGTCGTCTTCCTCCGGGTTGGCCAGTTTGTCCTCGTTGTGCCGCTTGAAGCGGCGGCGGGTGACTTCGGCGATGGAGCCGACATCGTCGGAACGCCCGTCACCGGCTGCTTCCTTGATGCGGTAGCGGCGGTAGTCCGCCTTCTTGGGCAGCCCGTCCTCGAAAACGACGAGCGACGCGACAACGTCCGTACCCTGAATGTGGGAGATGTCGGTGCATTCTATGCGCAACGGCGCCTCATCCATCATCAAAGCGTCTTGGATGTCCTGCAGCGCCTGGGAGCGCGCTGTCAGGTCGCCAACGCGCTTGAGTTTGTGCTGGCGCAGCGATTCCTTGGCGTTGCGGTTCACGGTCTCCATGAGGGCCTTTTTGTCGCCGCGCTGCGGCACACGGAATGACACCGGCCCACCGCGCAACTTCTCCAGCAGAGCCAGGGTCTCCTCCGCCTCAGCCGGCATGACCTCGACCAAAATTTCGCGCGGCACCGGCATCGGCGGCTTCACCTGCGCGCGAGATTCTTGATCCACTCCGCGACGGCGGACCTTCTTCGCAGCCAGCCGCTCATCTTCTGCTTGTTCCTGCTCCATCCGCTCGACAGCGTCGGAGTAATACTGCACCAGGAAGTTCTGCATAAGGACGGGCAAGGCGGGGTCGTCTTGACCTTCCTCGAGACGCTCCATGGAGCCGGGCTCGTCGCCGGTCTTCTCCACGACCCACCCGCGTTGGGAACGGATGCGGCCGTCGCGGACGGTGAAGATCTGCACGGCAGCTTCAAGTTCGTCGGTGTCGAAGGCGATCACGTCAGCATCAGTGTCGATGGACAGCACGACCGTCTGCTTCTCCATCACCTTGTTCACGGCACCGAGATCGTCGCGCAGCCGGGCGGCTTTTTCGAACTCGAGGTTCTCGCTCGCCTCCATCATCTGGGTGGTGAGACCCTTAACTACGGCGTCTGTGCGGCCGGACATGAAGCCCATGAAGCCGTTCACGATCTCGTCGTATTCCGGCTCGCTCACGCGCGCCACGCACGGTGCCGAGCATTTGTCGATGTACCCCAGCAGGCACGGCCGCCCCAGCTGCTCGTGCCGGTTGAACACGCCGTTGGAGCATGTGCGAATCGGGAACACGCGCGTGAGCAGGTCCAGGGTTTCGCGCACCGCCCACGCATGCGAGAAGGGGCCGAAGTAGCGCACGCCTTTGCGCCGCGGGCCGCGGTAGAAGAATGCCCGCGGGTACTTTTCCCCCACGCTCACCGCGAGCATTGGGTAAGTTTTGTCGTCGCGGTACATGACGTTGAACCACGGGTCGTACCGCTTGATCCACGTGTACTCGAGCTGGAGCGCCTCGACCTCGCTGGCTACGACCGTCCACTCGACCTTGGCGGCCGTGAAGACCATTTGGCGGGTGCGCGGGTGGAGTGTTTGCGGCGGCTGGAAATAGTTGTTCAGCCGGGAGCGCAGGTTCTTCGCCTTGCCCACGTACACGACGCGGCCGGCGCCGTCACGGAATTTGTAGACGCCCGGGTCAGTGGGGATCGTCCCCGGTGCCGGGCGGTAGGACTCTGGATTAGCCATCTAGTCCTCGGGCATGTACTGCGCTTCGAGCTCGCGGAAGTCCTTCACCGCGGCCACAGCGCGCTCTTTGTCGGCGGACTGGATCGCCCACAGCGGCACATATTCAAACTCCGGCAACTCCAGCCGCGCCATGCGCGACCCGCGCGGGAAAGCTAGGCCGTAGACGACGATCCACGGGTAGAAGCGCGTGCCAATGATATTGCGCACCTCCACGCCGTCTTCGTTCGCCCGCACACGCGGCCGCGACAGCCCCCACCATGTGCACACGGACAAGATCAGGCCGATGCCCGGGAAAGCGAGCTTGTCCAATGTCGTGATGGCCGCACCGGTGAACTCGATGTCGACGACAGCCCCCATGAAGATGTGCACAGCCATGATCACCACGATGGCGATGACAGCAATGCGTTTCAATGCCGGCGACGTTGCCTCAAACTCCCACGGCTTCGTCGAGGTCACGGCGTGGGGGTCGAGAGCGTTGAAGTACGCGAGTTCCTCGTCGCTCAACGGCGTCCGCTTATCGGGGCTGGTCATCTCGGGGCTGTCTGGGCTAGTGTCACGGCTCATCTCAGTGGCCATCCTAGTGTTCGCGCTAGTCGCGGGCCAAAAGCGGGAAAGTGCGCACCTGCGACAGTGTCTGTGCCGCGCCGAGTGCCGCAGCGACTGCTTCCGCTCCCTTGTCTTCCTTCGCGCCCGGTCCGCCGGCGCGGTCGAGGGCTTGGGCTTCGTTATCGACGGTGAGAACACCGTTTCCCACCGGTACCTCCTCGTCGAGCGCCACGCGCGTGAGGCCCTCCGTCACGGAATCGCAGACATAATCGAAGTGGGCCGTTTCGCCGCGGATGACACAACCGAGCGCGACGACAGCGTCGAAACGCTTCGCACATGCCTGAACGACAACCGGCAGCTCCAGCGCACCGGCGACAGAAAAGACTTCGACCTTGGCGCCAGCGTCGCGTGCGGCGGTCACGGCGCGGTCACGCAGCTTATCGACGATGCCTGCGTTCCACTCCGTCACCACCACCGCCACCGAGATTCCCTCGGCGTTGAGCTGCGCTACCTGGGGTGCTCCGGAAGTGGCCATCGTTTGTCTCTCCTTTTCCTCACTCTTCCACGGTGTCTAAAGCTGCGCAGTCGGCTTTAGACACCGTGCGTGCGTTCCCATTCGGTGACCAGCGGCAGATCGTGGCCCATCCGGTCGCGCTTTGTGCGCAGATAATAGATGTTGTCGTGGGAGGGAGCGATTTCAATGCGGGTGCGTCCGGCAATGACAGGGCCAAAACCGCTCAAGGCCTCCACCTTGTCCGGGTTATTGGACAGCACCTCCACCGAGGCTACGCCGAGATCGGCGAGGATGTGCCCGGCGACGGAGTATTCCCGCGCGTCGATCGGCAAACCCTGTTCCAAGTTCGCGTCGACGGTATCTAAGCCGTCGTCCTGCAGACGGTAGGCCTGCAGCTTGGACACCAGTCCGATGCCGCGGCCCTCGTGCCCGCGCACGTACACGATCACGCCGCGCCCGGCGGCTTGGATCCGGCGCATGGACTCTTGCAGCTGCGGGCCGCAGTCGCAACGTGTCGAGGAGAACACATCCCCCGTCAGGCACTCCGAGTGGACTCGGACCAGAACGTCGTCCTCCTCGCCCTCCGGGGTGACGTCGCCGACGACGAGGGCGACGTGCTCGGTGCCGTCGACATGCGCGCGGTAACCGTACGCCGTGAACACGCCGTAATCGGTGGGCAAAGTTGTCGTAGCTGCTCGCTCGACCAAAGGCTCGGTGCGGCGCCGGTGCTGGATGAGCTGCGCAATCGAGATCATCGGCAGCTCGTGCTCATGGGCGAAACGGCGCAGTTCAGGCCCGCGCGCCATGTCGGTTGGGTCGTCTTCGGAAACGATCTCGCACAGCACTCCCACCGGCGCGCAGCCGGCCATGCGGGAGAGATCGACAGCGGCTTCGGTGTGGCCGTCGCGGGCGAGCACCCCGCCGGCGCGCGCACGCAAAGGAACCACGTGACCCGGGCGCGTGAACCCCTCCGGGCCAAAGTTCGGGTCGGCGAGCCGGCGAATCGTCTCTGCACGCGAGCGGGCCGAAATCCCCGTCGTGCCCGTCGCGGCATCCACGGTCACCGCATAAGCCGTGCCGCGCGCGTCCTCGTTTTGCGCCACCATCGGCGGCAGATTCAACTCGCTAGCCCGGGAATCCTCCATGGACACGCAGATATATCCGGAGGAATAGCGCACCATGAACGCAACGAGCTCGGGCGTTGCACGATCTGCGGCGAAGATGAGGTCGCCCTCATTTTCCCGGTCCTCGTCGTCGACAACCACGACCGCCCCGCCGCCGGCGATGGCTGCCACGGCATCCTCAATTGAATCCAGTCGCAGGGTGTCGCTCATGGGGACTAATGGTAGCCCTCAACCATTTTCTCAACGTACTTGGCCACCACGTCCACTTCCATGTTCACCGGCTCGCCAACGGCCAGCGTACCGAAGGTCGTTTCCGCCAGCGTCGTCGGGATGAGCGACACTTCCCCGTAGTCCGCGCCCACCGCGGAGACCGTCAGCGAAGTGCCGTTGAGCGCGATCGAGCCCTTCTCCACGACGTAGCGCGCGAGCTGCTTCGGCAAAGTGAAGCGCAGCACGTCCCAGTGCTCCGAACTATCGCGCGAGATCAGTTCGCCGACCCCGTCGACATGGCCCTGCACGATGTGTCCGCCCATCCGCGACCCCGCCGCCAGCGCGCGTTCCAGGTTGACGCGCGAACCGACCTCGTAGCTGCCCAGCCGCGAGCGGGTCAGTGTTTCCTGCATGACGTCAGCGGTGAACACGCCGCCAGCAGCCTCCACGACGGTCAAGCACACGCCGTCGACCGCGATTGAATCGCCCGGGGCCGCGTCGGAGGTGACCTTCGGTCCGCGCACCGTGAGTCGCACGGCAGCGTCGAGCCGCTCCAGCTTCTCGACGCTGCCGACTTCCTCTACCAATCCGGTGAACATGCGCTGTGCCCTTTCCTGCTCATTTCAATGACGACGTCATCGTCGTCGGTGCACCACACGGTGTTCAACTCATACCGGGTGGCCTCTGCCAGAGTGCCCGCCAACTGGCCCGCCACGACTCCCCTGCCAGCACCGAGAATCATCGGTGCGACGTACGCCTGCACAGCATCGACCACATCGAGCTCGAACATGCTGTGCATGAGCTCAGCCCCGCCTTCCACGAGCACGTCCCGCGCACCGGATGCATACAACGCGTCGAGTGCTTCACGGGGCGTGGCGTACTGCTCGAAACCGAGTTCAGTGAGGTTACCCTGCGGGACCTCACGTGTTCCCACCACTACGCGGCGGGGCTGATTCTCATACAACGCGCCGTCGCTGCGCCTTGCGGTCAGCGACGGGTTGTCCGCAAGGGCGGTTCCGGTGCCGATGATGATCGCGTCGCGTTTGGCCCGGTCCGCATGCACGGCTTCACGGGTGTGCGGGCCGGTGATCCACTGGCTCGTGCCGTCGACGGCGGCGGTGAACCCGTCGAGAGTGGCGGCGAACTTTGCTGTCACGCTGACCCGACCGTGCCCGACGGAAGCGAGCCACGGTTCCAGTTCACGCACCGGATAGGGGTGGAAAATCACTTTCACACCATGGTCTTGCAACCACTGTGCACCCCCGGCTGCTACAGGATTCGGGTCCTGCGTGAGGTAAATGACCCGCTCTATCCCCGCAGCGACAATGGCCTCAGTGCACGGGCCTGTCCGCCCGGTGTGGTTGCAAGGCTCAAGGGTGACCACCATGCTCGCGCCGCGGGCTGCATCCCCAGCTGCGTCGAGCGCTACCCGTTCCGCGTGCCGCCCACCAGCCGGCTCCGTGCCACCGACGGCGAAGATTAACGGCATATCCTCGCCGAAGGGGTGAATCGGAACGGCCTCCTGGAAGATCGCGCAGCCCACCGGCGGGTTCGGGCTCGTCGTGCCGCGCACTGCTTCACCGGCATCCAAGGCAGCCCACAGAGCCTGCTCGGCCTGCGGGCTGAGCATGGGTTTTCCGCTGTACAGTTCCATTGCACCGCGGTCTACTGGACGCTGTTGGCCAGCTCGCGCAGCTTCTCCACTGCCGCCGCCGGGTCGTGCGCCCCGAACACTGCCGAACCAGCGACGAAAGATTCCACGCCAGCCTCGGCGGCCTGCTTGATGGTGGATTCGCCGATGCCGCCGTCGATGCCGATGATCGTCGATAAGCCAGCGTCTGCGATGTGCTCGCGCAACGTGACCACCTTGCTTAAGACCTCCGGCATGAACTTTTGGCCACCGAAACCGGGCTCGACGCTCATGACCATGACCTCCTCGAAGTGCTCGAGGTCGTCGAGATACGGCTCGATCGGCGTGCCAGGCTTGATCGCGAACCCGGCCTCCACCCCGAGATCATGCAATTTCTTAGCTGCGTTGATGTGGTCGTTCGTCGCTTCAATGTGAAAGACCAAGCGGTCGCCGCCGGCCTCGACGTAGGTCTCGAACCAGCGCCCCGGCTCCTCGATCATCATGTGAATGTCTAGGAACTGGTCGGTGACGCGGTTGACGGCCTTGGTCACGTCCGGCCCGAACGACAGGTTGGGCACGAAGTGGCCGTCCATGATGTCCACGTGAATCAGATCCGCGGTGGGCACCTTTTCCACGTCCGCACCGAGCGCGGCGTAATCGGCGGCCAGGATCGACGGGGCGATGTAGATCATGTCCTCATGGTACCCGCGATGTCTTATGGCAATCGTTTCAAGATTGCCATGAACATTGCGTCCGTGCTGTGCCGGTGCGGCCACATTTGCGCACTGAGGTGCTCACCAAGCTCGCCCATGTCCGGCAAGTAGTCGCGCGCATCGAACTCTTCGACATCACCTTTCTCCAGTTGCTTCTCGACGATCCCCCGCGTCTCGCGCACATCCGGCGAGCACGTGGAATACACCACCACGCCGCCTGGCTTGGCCAAGTTCACGGCCGAGGCGAGCAGCTCTTCCTGCAGCGTGTTCAGCTCAGCGATGTCGTCCTCGCTCTTGCGCCACCGGGCTTCGGGGCGGCGGCGCAGGGCACCTAGGCCGGAGCATGGTGCATCCACAAGCACGCGGTCAAAGCCCGCCTCGAGACCGGGATTGCGCCCGTCTGCGACGTGTACCGTCACGGGCAGCCCCTCGGTGCTCTTCCGGATCAACTCGGCGCGAGTCTCCCCGATCTCGACCGCGTCGACCGTCGCACCGTCGATCGCGGCGATGGCACCCATGAGCGCCGCTTTGCCACCGGGACCCGCGCAGAGGTCAAGCCAGCGCCCCTGATCATCGTCCACTGCGACTTCCGTCACGGCGCGGGCAATGAGCTGCGAACCCTCGTCTTGCACCGCCGCCATGCGGTCGCGCACCGGTTCGAGTGATCCTGGGTCACCGCCGTCGAGGTAGACAGCGTAGGGGCTGTAGCGGCCCTCCTCGCCACCGGTGACCAGTGCGAGCTCCTCCGCGCTCATCTCCCCCGGCCGTGCCACGAGATGCACTTTCGGCCGTTCCGAATCAGCTTTGAGTGCCGCTTCCAATTCTCCGGCAGGCAGCACCTGCGCGAAAGAGCGGGCAATCCATTCCGGGTGCGCCGTGCGAAATGCCGTCGCAGCCGGCTCGTCGGACGGCGCGAGCTTATCCATCCATTCTTGCGCCGGCGTGCGCGCGACAGTGCGCAGGATGCCGTTGACAAAGCCCTTCGCCTTGCCTTGGCCTGCAGCCTCCGCGAGGCGCACTGAGGTGTCGACGGCAGCGTGGTCATCCACCCGCGTCATCAACAGCTGGTAGGTGCCAAGTCGCAGCGCCGTCAGCACGGCTGGGTCGAGATCAGTCAGCGGACGCGACGAGCATTCCGCGATGACCGCGTCGAGCACCCCCAGCGTCCGCAGCGTGCCGTAGGCCAGCTCGGTGGCAAAAGCAGCGTCGCGGCCCTTGACTTTGCGTTCCCGGAGGATCTGCGGCAGGACCAAGTTGCCGAACGCGTCCTCCGTTTCCACGCGCAGCACCGCATCGAACGCGGCCTCGCGTGCAGCGTCGCCAATGCGCGATTGCGCCTGCGGCCGCTTCCGCGTGTTGTGCCTTTGCTTCTGCTTTCCCTGCCCGGATGTGCGCTGCCCTTGCTTACTCTGTTGCGCGCTCTTCGTGCGCGACCGGAACCCTCCGCTCACTCGAAGACCACCTCCGCGCCTTCTCCAGACCTGTCTTCAGAGCCGGAGGTGTGGAGGCCACGGGCCCAGTCGGTGGCCTGCATCATCTTCTTTCCCGGAGGCTGAATCATGCCCAGCACAACGGACCCGTCGCCGGTGCCGACGCGCACTTCGTCCTTAGAAATGGCCACATGCCCCGGCGCGAGTTGCTCGTGGGAGGGGGTGATGGGGCCGACTTTGTAGCGGGCGTCGTCAAGCGTTGTCCACGCTCCGGGGCCCGGTGTGTGGGCGCGAACGGCGCGGTCAATCTCCGCCGCGGAGGACTGCCAGTCAATGCGCGCATCATCTTTCGTGATCTTCGGCGCGTAGGTCGCCTCCCCCTCCTGCGGGGTGAATATCGCGGTGCCGGATTCCAGGTCGTCCATGGTGCGGACAAGCAGGTCAGCACCGTTATAGGCCAGGCGCGTCAGCAGGTCATCCGCCGTGTCGGTGGCGCGGATTTCTTCACGCTGTTGACCGATGATGTCACCGGTGTCCAAGCCCTGATCGATCCGGAACGTCGTGGCGCCGCTGTATTCGTCGCCGTGGAGAATCCCGGCCTGCACGGGTGCCGCTCCGCGCCACTGCGGCAGCAGCGAGAAGTGCAGGTTGATCCAACCGTGGCGGGGAATGGGCAGAAAATCCTCTGGGATGAGGTTGCCGTAGGCGACAACGGGGATAGCGTCAGGGGCCAGCTCCGTCAGCCGGGCATGCGCCTCCTCGTTATCGCGAAGCGTCTCAGGGGTAAGCACCTCGATGCCGTGCTCCATAGCCAGCGCCTTGACCGGCGACGGATGCAGGGTGCGGCCGCGGCCCTTCTTCGCGTCAGGGCGGGTGAGCACTGCGACGACCTCGTGCTCGGAGGCGATGAGCTTCTCCAGCGCGACCACTGCTGGTTCGGGAGTACCCGCGAAAATCAATTTCATGCCGGTTCTCCTTGCTCCGTTTGTGCTTGGTACCAGTCTGCGCCGCGGATGATCGCCATCGCTTCCTTGCGCACCTCCGGTTCCAGGCGGCGCAGGAACAGCACCCCGTCCAAGTGGTCTGTCTCGTGCTGGATGCAGCGCGCCAGCAGGCCGTTGCCGCGGATTGCGACCGGCCGGCCGAATTCGTCCTGCCCGCGGGCAATGACGTTTTCGTGCCGCTCCACCTCGGCCTGGATATCCGGGATGGACAGGCAGCCTTCCGGACCGATCTGCACAAAGTCGTCGATCGGCTCCCACACCGGGTTGATCAGCGCGCCGCGCATGCCGTTGCAGTCATAGACGAAGATGCGCTTGGTCAGCCCGATCTGGTTGGCGGCCAGGCCAACACCGCCGGCGGCGTCCATGGTTTCGAGCATGTCGCGGACCAGCGTGCGTAGTGCCTCGTCGAACGTGTCGATGGGGGCGGCTTCGGTATTGAGCACCGGGTCCCCGAAGATCCTGATGGGGCGAACAGTCATGGGCGCGAGTCTAACCAATGTCCATCGGGTTGACGGTGATGCGCAGCGGCGCCTCCTGCTTGCGGGTGGCGCGGTTCACGTTCGCTGCGCGCAACGCCTTGCCCAACGCGGTGCGCGTCGACAGCGGGGCACGGATGAGCACACGTTGCTGGTAGGTCTCGTCGGCCAGGTCGACAGGGCCGAGGACTTCCGCGTGCGGCGGCAATTCGATGTGCGCCAGGAAATCCTTCAGCGACTCCCTAGGCGAATCCACCGCCGCCATGTGCACTGTCGGCGGAAACCGCACCTCGCGCCGCGATTGAAGCTCATAGGCGGCATAGCCTGGAGCGTCCCACCGGATGAGGTGCTGTACGACAGGCAACGCTGGGTCGGCGACAACGACGACTTCGCCATGCTTATCGACGAGTCCCGCCGCCCCCATCCACTTCGCCAACGCCTCCTCACTCGCCCGCATGTCCGGGCGACCGAGCAACGCCCATGTGTCCAAAAAGACAGCGGCACCGTAGCCCTCACTGGCGCGTGGTTCTGCCCCTGGCGTGGCGACGACGATGGCGGGCCCGTCCGGTACCTCCTTGAGAATCTTCTCTCCCCAGGACGTGATGACTTTCGCTGGGGCGAAGGCACGGCCGAGTTCCTCTGCCGTGCGTTGCGTTCCCAGCACAACGGCGCGCAGACGGTGCGAGCCGCACACGGGGCACACGTACGACGAGTCCATCCGGCCGCACCAACGACAGGTCGGCGCGGCGGCTTCTCCGCCACTAGGCAACCCGAGTGGTCCGTTGCACGCGCGGCACCTGGCTGGTGTGCGGCACTTCCCGCAGGCCAAGGCCTGCACGTAGCCGGTGCGCGGCACTTGGAACAGCACCGGTTTGTCGGCGGCGAGTGCCTTGCGCGCCGCTTCGAACGCGACAGACGGGATGCGGGCCGCGGCAGCGCGCGGATCGCGTTCTAGAGCAAAGTCACTGTCGCCGGCGGCGTGAATGAACGGCGACCGGGTCCGCACAGCCGCACGCGGGGCCACCAAGTCGTGCGCCCACCCGGACTCCACAAGCAATTGCGTCTCCGCCGAGCGTGCGTGGCCGCCGATGATGAGTGAGGCTTTCTCGATCGCCGAACGCGTGGTCAGCACCTCTCGCGCGTGGGTGTACGGTGCACGCGGGTCCACAAGGGAATCGTCTCCGTCGAACATCACCACGGCAAGTTCGAGCTTGTCAACGGGTGCGAACCCCGCCGACCGCGTTCCCACCACAATCCGGCCCTGCCCGTGCAGCACCGACAGGAACCGGCTGTACCTTGCCTGGGGGCCGAGCGAGGCCGTGAGCGTGGTGATCTGCCGCGGCCCCACCAGCTCGCGCAGCGCCGCGTCGACAGTGTCCACGTCGGTTTGGTCGGGCACGACAATGAGCACTCCCCCGCCGTCCTTCGCCACCTTCACCGCTAGGGCCGCGAGTGCGGCAGCCCAGTCGTCACCAGGAGCGATCTGCCAGGCCGCCCGGGCCAGTGTCCCGCCGATCACGGCATCGACAAAGGACTCCCCATACTCGTAGGTGCTCCAGGCGCTCAAGTCCGGTTCGGCGGCCTCGCCCAGCTCCTCCCATGCTGTGGTGGTGTCCGTCTCCTCGGCTTTGGTGTGGCGCGGCGGGATAGCGGTGCGGATCAGGTCGGACCGGGTGGCGGCGTAACGGTCCGCTAAAGCGTCGATAAGCACGCGCATGCGCTCCGGATACACCACCTCCGGGGAAACAACGCGTTCAATGAACCGCAGTTTGCCCTCGTGATCGCTGGTGGCAGCGCGCTCAAGTACGAGCGCATCCACCAAGCGCCCGGCGAAACGAATGCGCACGCGTACACCCGGCTGCGCCGCCACTGAGTCGGATTCGGCGACTAGGTAATCGAACGGCCGGTCCAAATGCGGTAAACCCAACAGCGGCAAGACGCGCGCGACAGGCTTGTTCGTGGCGAGCGTCTCAGGCATGCCCCACATCGTAGCTTGACCACCAGACACCACCGACGCATACTCAAAGCATCTGTGTACAGTGCGGAACCTTCCGCGCGCTCACCATCTCTTCACTGTCGTGCTCCGGAAAGTCATGAAACGCTCTCTTCTCGCCGTGCTTGTAGCCGCCGTCTGGGTGGCGCCGTTGACCGCGCCTGCAGTACCCGCAGTCGCTGATGCCTCTTCCGCCGAACCCTCGCTCACTTTCAATGCTGAAACGCTGCAGATACCGTCCATGAGCGTCGTGCCCGAGCCGTCCGATGCGGCTATGCCGAAGCTTGAGATCCCGTCTGCAGATTGCTCCGACTGCGTGGCCGTCACGTTCGATGACGGTCCTTCCGACGAGACCGTCCGCCTGCTCAACATCCTGCGCGACATGGATGCTAAGGCCAGCTTCTTTGTCATCGGCACCAGCGCCGAGCTACGTCCCGGTGTGCTGCGCCGCATGCTCAACGACAAACACACAATTGCCAACCACTCGCGCAACCACCCGCCGCTGTCCACGCTCGCTGATGCCGGCATTATGAACGAGCTCGACGTGACCACCCGCGACATTAAAAGCGCCGTCTACTGGGGTCCGCGCTGGCTGCGCCCGCCGTACGGCGACATGGATGCCCGTGTGGCCTCCATCGCCGGCAACCGCGGGCTCGCGCTAGCAATGTGGGATGTGGACACCAACGACTGGCAGCACCACAACGCGGCGACCTCCTGCAACATCGCTGTCGGTGAAGCTCAGCCCGGCTCGATTATCCTGTTGCACGACATTCACCCCGAAAGCGTCGACGCCGTGCCGTGCATCATCGACGGTCTGCGCGCCAAAGGCCTCCGCCCCGTCAGCCTGGATGAGATGATCCCCAAGCCCGCCGCGGGCATGACCTACACGAACAAGTTCACCCCCGCGTCCTAAACGCCTTCATGCCCGGCTCCTCGGCGGAGCCTAGAGTGTGAGGCTATGGACGAAGAGAGAAACGGCTGGGCCAAAGCAACCCCCTACATTTTAATTGCCGCCTATGTTGTAGGTCCGCTAGTGCTCATTCCCCTCGGCAGCGTCGCGCTCGTCATCGCGTTCATCTTCGCCGTCGCAGCGATCGCCGGGCTTATCGACGGCTACGCCCGCAACCACCGGAAATCGGAGGCGCAGAAACAGCAATGGCGCGAAACCCGCGGCGAGCGCGAACCACGCGATTAGATTCCGGCGGCAGCCTTCAGGTCGTCGACCTTGTTCAGCGCCTCCCACGGGAAGGCCACGTCGGTGCGGCCGAAGTGGCCGTACGCCGCCGTCTGCGCGTAGATCGGGCGCAGCAGGTCGAGCTCGCGGATGATCGCCGCGGGGCGCAGGTCGAAGACCTTTTCCACCGCCTGCTGAATAGACTCACTGGTCTGTCCCTGAGCCGCGGTGCCGAACGTTTCCACGTACAGGCCGACCGGTGTCGCCCGGCCAATCGCGTAGGCGACCTGAACCTCGACGCGCTTCGCTAGGCCGGCCGCGACAATGTTCTTGGCCACCCAGCGCATCGCGTACGCCGCAGAACGGTCCACCTTTGACGGGTCCTTACCGGAGAACGCGCCGCCGCCGTGGCGAGCCATGCCGCCGTAGGTGTCCACGATGATCTTCCGGCCGGTCAGACCGGCATCACCCATCGGGCCGCCGAGCACAAAGGACCCCGACGGGTTGACCAGCAGCTTCGTCTCCTCGGTGTAAAAGTCTTCCAGGCCCGCTTCGCGGAGGACGTGCTCGAGGACGTGGGTGCGCAGTGCGTCGACAAGCTCCTGGCCTGTGAAGTCCGGGTCGTGCTGAGTCGAAATGACCACGGTGTCCAGAAAGACGGGCGTGTCACCGTCGTAGGCGAAGGTCACCTGTGTTTTGCCGTCCGGGCGCAGGCCGCGCACAATGCCGTCCTTGCGCACCTGCGTCAGGCGGCGCGACAGGCGGTGAGCCGTGGAAATCGGCAGCGGCATGAACTCGGGCGTTTCGTCCGTGGCGTAGCCGAACATCAGGCCCTGGTCGCCGGCGCCGGCCTTGTCCTCTGCCTCGGTCGACTCGTTGGAGCGGACCTCGAGGGAGTCCGTCACACCGTCGGAAATCTCCGCGGATTGGTCGCCGATCGCAATGTTGACGCCGCAGGTGCGGCCGTCGAAACCGACCTCCGAGGAGGTGAAACCGATCTCGACGAGTTTGTCGCGCACCAGTTTCGCGATGTTGGAGTAGGCCTGGGTAGTCACCTCGCCCACCACGTGCACCTGGCCGGTGGTCACGAGTGTTTCCACCGCCACGCGCGAGTGCGGGTCCTGGGCGAGCATGTCGTCCAGGATGGTGTCAGAAATGGCATCGCAAATCTTGTCCGGGTGGCCTTCGGTGACGGACTCGCTAGTGAAAAGGCGGTGGAAAGTCATGATGCCCAACAATAGACCAAGCGGTCTAATTGGGCAACAGCTTCTCGATCGCGTCCCAGATACCGGCTGCCACCTCGTGCTTCGTGCCGTCGGCGACCTCCTCGACGCCGCCGTCCTTCGACAGCAGCCAGCCACTGTTGCGCTTCTCGCCGAACACCTTGCCGCCGCTGACATCATTGACCATAAGCATGTCCGCGCCCTTGCGGTTCAGCTTCGCCTTGCCGTGTTCAAGCGGGGTATCTGTCTCCGCCGCGAATCCCACGATCGTCGCAGACAAATGCTTGTCGACGAGCCCCTTCAAAATGTCCGGGTTCTCCACGAGCGTGATTGTGCTCAGCGCGTCGTCGGCCTGGCCCTTCTTCAGCTTGCTGGTCGCTTCTTCCTCTGGGCGGTAATCGGCGACGGCAGCAGCCATGATGATGATGTCCGCTCCCTCGGCCGCGTCGTTGACCGCCTGTTCCATATCGCGGGTGGAGCGCACCCTGACAACGCTCGCGCCCGGCGGCGTGAGCAACTCGTCCGTGTCCCCAGCGACGATCGTGACGTCCGCGCCGCGGTGCACCGCAATGTCCGCGAGCGCGAAGCCTTGGCGCCCCGACGACCGGTTGCCAATGAAGCGCACGGGATCAATATTCTCCTGCGTCCCGCCGGCGCTGATGACGACCTTCTTGCCCTCCAGCGAGCGCTCAAACGGGCCCCGCTTGACGACGGTGCGCGCCATCTCCGCAATCTGCTCCGCCTCCAACATGCGACCCGCACCGGTGTCCGTACCGGTCAGTCGGCCGTGGGCGGGCTCGAGCACGATGACGCCGCGTCGGCGCAGTGTCTCGACATTGTCGCGCGTGGCCGGGTTCTCCCACATTTCCGTGTGCATTGCCGGGGCGAGCACCACTGGGCATGTAGCGACGAGCACCGTTGCGGTCAGCAAATCATCCGCCCTGCCAGCTGCGATGCGCGCGATCGTGTCTGCTGTCGCCGGCGCGATGACAATGAGGTCGGCCTCCTTGCCCACGCGGACGTGCTGGACCTCATCCACCTTCGCGAACACGCCCGTATCCACCGGGTTGCCCGAGAGAGCCTCGAACGTCGCGGCGCCGACGAAGTTCAGCGCGGCCGGAGTAGGCACGACGCGCACACTGTCCCCCGCTTCCGTGAACACGCGGACGAGGTGGCACGCCTTATAGGCCGCAATGCCTCCGGCAACACCAACGACGACATTGAGGGGCGTGTGCTCGAAGGTCATATCTGGAGACTGGTCGCTCATGTGGTCCGAGCTTACCTGCAAGCGGCCGTAATCCGGACGCTCCTCGGGCACTGCCGGGCCCTGCCTGGCTCGGCTCGGAACCCCAAAGCCCGAAAGCTACCGGCGCGGTTCACGCACCCATGCGCCGATCACACCGGGCACAACCTCAGGGGCCTCACCGAGCAGCGCCTTGAGGTTGCCTTCGCGCTCGACCGCGGACGTGACCGCCTGCACCTTGCCTTTCTTGCCCTTCTGGCCGCGGTGCGCGCCGCCGCCGTAACCCGCCGGCACGCCTGCCGCGCCCCCACGCGCTGCCTGGTTGCCCTGACCGCCAATGAAGGTGTTCGATCCAGCGCCGCCGACACCCGCGCCTGCCCCAGCACCCGAGCCAGCGCCCATACCGGGTCCGAAACCGCCCGCACCGGCACCAGCACCTGCGCCGAAACCTCCCGAACCCGCACCCGATCCGGCTCCAAGCCCTCCAGCGCCTGCTCCGGCTCCGAAGCCACCAGCGCCGACGCCTCCGGCACCCATGCGGCCAAGCGCACCCGTCGCGCGCGCTGAGCCGGCACCAGCTCCTAAACCGGCCCTAGTGCCAGCAAACGGTCCGCCGCCTAAACCTGCCGCGGCACCCACTGGCCCAGTGCCGGCGCGTCCCGCATTCCCCATTGGTGCAACAGCCAAGCCCGTGCCACCGCCGGTCATCCCGGCGCCGGCAGGCGCGGCCATGCTGCCGGGCAAGGAGGCCCCAGCACCCGCCGGCAGTGGTGGAAGTGACGGAGCGGCCGCGCTAGCCGCTTGGGTTGGGGTCGCACCTGCGGCGATAGATTGCAGCATGTCGGGGTTGGGGCGGCCGACTTGAGAAATGACCTCGGCTGGTGTCGTAGCACGGGCAAGCTCACCGTAGCCGGCGTCCGCAAACGCGTCCTGCATCACCTTAGGCAGCGGAATCGACTCGAAAGCACGACCGGCCTGAACGTCCGGTGCCGTTACTCCGGAAGCGCCGCCGCTAGGAGAATCCAAAGATGGCAACAGCTGTGAAAAACCCGGTGTCACCGGCACCAATTCGGCCGTTAATTTCGGTGAGAACGTTTCAAGAAAGGTGTCCTCGTACACCTTCGCTAGGGCTGGGCTTCCTGAAGCCCTCTTCACCGCTAACGCCGCCGCCGTTTGAACTGCATTGGATTCCGTCACAAGAACAAGGTCTGCAGTATGCGCAGCCAAAATCCCGGCGTTAGTCGCGTACCCGCTGCCTGCAGTTTGCACCGAGCTGAGATGAGTCATAGCGCGTTGGATTGCGGGTGTCTCCGCAGACGAGGCCAGTAGGCTGAGCGCTTGCGGAATAGCGCTCACAGCTTCCTCAACGGACGTGGCTGTACTGAGCCAGTTCTCAGAGATTCCCGTCATCGAACCAATGTCGGTTGCGATGAGCTGGCTAAATAGAGTCTCTAGGCTCAAGGGACGTCCAGCAGAAGGGGTCAGACAAACGAACAGGCACGTAGTCGGCTTAGCAACGGTGAGCGAATCGATGTTTCCCTGCGTCTGTGCATGCGCAGCGCCACCATCGACCTTGTCGAATCCGACGGCGTTCAGCATGTCCATGTCCTGGAATGCGGCAGAGTTGAACTGCAATATGTCCGCAGCATTCTGAAGGAGTTCAGCCAAGGCCTTCGTAGCCTCCGGCTCATTGATGGAACTGATATCCGCGTGCATAGACCCCGCATGGTCAAGCCCCGAGACTTGCGAGTAAGTACCCGCCCCCGCTCGAGCTACCGCCGTACCTCCGCCTAAAAGCGTTTGCCCAGCGCTTCTAAGTATGGATGCGGCATTTTCTATAGAGTCAATATCCACCAACACGTTCATCAAAATCCCCCGCTAAATTGTCAATGAATCTCGTAAAGATCTTCAAGAATCTGAATCGCTGACCTGCACAATCCATCGAACGGTTCCTCCACGAAACCTTCAACGACTGTTACTCCGAATTGCCCACGCGCAGTGTCAACTGCAGCGACACAGCCCTCGTAGATCGATTCTTCTCGACCTCGAGCCAAGAAAGCACCCGGAATGACTTCCGACACCTCCTCCTTCAGCAATAAACCTTGGTCCTTCACCGCTTCTTTATTTCCCGGGGAAGTAGCTACTCCATAGCCCAAGTTGACGTTACCTCCGGTGAGCCCGCAACCGATTACCCCCGTATCGGCAACGTACCGTCTGTGCCCCGTTGATTTGAACCCGATTTGTGCAAATTCTTCAGCGGAGATCTCTTGGCAGGGGTCAAAGAGGTTATCTTTGATGTCTTCGTAAACGAAGTCCCCTAGCTCAAGAGTTCCGCTCCGGAAGTGGAACGCTGCGCGTTCCACTTCCGGTTCCCCTGTGGCCGGTAAACCGCCCTCGGTCCGGTAGTCTCCTTGAGCTGGTTTGCCCAAGTTCTGAACCTCCAAACCGCAGCCCGCCAGAGTCAGCGCCAACATAACCCCAATGACGATGGAGAACCCCCGATCTCTCACTTCCCCCGTCCTTTCCTAGCGCGGCGGATCATCGTCGGTTAGTGCTATCTCTGGCCGGCTACCACCCAGGTGTTCAGACCCCTAGACCTAACCTCGGTGGTGAAACTGATCTTATCCGTTGTTGCTGGATACGCGACCGGAAGCGCAAAACATATTGCTTTACTTGCTCAGGCAACTATTATCTAATTGCTGGTGGGAGCGCGTGTCGCCACACAGAAAACTCCCTGAATTTTAGCGAAAACCCACCCACCCCCAAATTAGGGTGGCAAAGTTCTAGCCGCGCCGTTTCCGCATGTCAACGGCACTTCTATGCCAACGCAACGCACTGACGATACGCAAACCAGTACTTCGCCTGCTTTGCACACTGCAGTGCGCAAAGAGCGCTTTACCGGCTGTTGAGGCCTCGTTAGCCTGAGAAATATGAACTTCATTTCTCTCCTGCGTGCTCTCTCCGATGCGCCGTTGGATGCCCTGTCAGGCTTCGACCGGTCGGCCGCTATCGCAGCAGGCCTATCCCCTGCGCGCGTGGCCGAATGGCAACTCGTTCACAGCGCGTACTTCGGGCCCACGCGCTCGACTCGGGCAGCCCGTGATCAACAGGACGCGGCCACGGCAGCCCGCGAGGCCGGGATAAGCCTCGACATGCTCGCCGTGATTGAGCGCTGCATCAGCCATCTCGAGTCGGACGAGCGACGCGGGGAGTATAGGAAAAGGTTGCTGCGGGCGTCGTCTGGCGTTTCGACATGCCAGGCGCTCAGCCGCCTCGCCAAAAGCATCGTTCCAGCGAGGAAGCGCAACCCGAGCAAATCCGTGAGCGTTGGTGCCTCATCCAACGGGCTGCGCACCGCGGTCATCACCGCCTGCGAGCACGTCATGGCTGACTTAGAAGCCGCGCTGCGAGCAGATCTCAACGCCGACCACCCCGCCGGCCCACAGATGGCCGCCGCATTCGAGGAGCTCATGCGCAGCGGCGCGGGCATTGCCCAAGCCGCGCCCCGGCCGTTGATTCTCGTGCCTGCGCCGCAGCTGTCGCGCATTATCGCGGGCGACGGCGACGAAATCACGCTCGGGCTTTCCGACGGCACAACCATCACCGGAGCAGACTTCCTCACTTCGTACTTTGCCAATGGGGAGCACGGCCTCGAGGCAGCTCTCTTCCACCCTACGGAGGGGCCAGTCAACCTCTACCGCAGCCGCCGTTTCGCCAGTGCGAAACAACGCACCCTCGCCAAGGCGACGCAACCCATCTGCGCGAGCCCGGATTGCCGGATGCCCGCCGACCACTGTGAGATTCACCATGTTGACCCGTGGAAGAACGGCGGGCCCACCAACATGAACAACCTCACGGTTGTTTGCAGCTACCACAATCGTGTCAACGACGACGATGCCCACATACACAAACGCGGGCGCATCGCCATCAACAGCGGGCGGCCCACCTGGGTTTCACCACAAGGCCACCAACGTGTCAACAAACGTCACCCATATGGAGCAATGACCACCCTTTTCGATGACGCCACAAGATCAAGCCAGCGATCCGAACCACCAATCGCTAGCTAAGTACAAGCCTCATTACCCGGCCCGCCGGCCGTCCGGCGGGCGTTCTGGCGCGCCGGTAAACGGGTGAAATGGAAAAAGCGCGAGCTCCGACGTGATCGTCGATGAGCTCGCGCCTTGAAGCGTGCATTTCTACTGACCCTCTTCGTGCTCCAGCAGACCGGCTTCGATCTCGCGGAGAGCAATGGACAGCGGCTTCTCCCCCTGCTGCGGGGTGACCAGCGGGCCGATGAACTCGAAAACCCCCTCGTCCTGCTCTTGGTAGTAGCTGTTGATCTGGCGCGCGCGTTTAGCGGCGAAAATCACTAGAGCGTACTTGGAGGAGACTTTGGTCAGCAGTTCGTCGATAGGCGGGGCAGTGATGCCTTCGGGCGCGTCGTACACGTGCTCGTTGACATCTGCGTTAGCTAGGTCGTTGGTCATGCTCACACCTATTCGTTGTTCGGACGGCGGACGCTCAAGAGAATATCATTGATCTCTCGGACCGCATCATCCAGGTCGTTGTTGATAATGACGTCGTCGAACTCGTCTTGTGCGGCGAGTTCAGCGCGGGCCGTTTCCAATCGACGTGCGATGACGTCATCGGATTCGGTGGCGCGGCCAGTGAGTCGCTCGACAAGCACGTCCCATGACGGGGGCGCCAAAAACACGGTGACTGCCTCGGGCATGATCGCCTTGATATTGCGGGCACCTTCCAGATCCACCTCGACGAGAACCGGCCGGCCAGCGGCGAGCGCTTCGCGCACGGGCTGCGCCGGGGTGCCGGAACGTTGCAGGCCGCCGTGGATGTCGGCCCATTCGAGCATTTCACCGGAGTCAATCCGGTCCTGGAATGCCTCGCGGGAGACAAAGAAGTAGTCTTTGCCGTCCACTTCCCCCGGCCGCGGGTCACGGGTGGTCATGGAGACGGAGAAGTACAGGTCCTCGACGGCTTCCCGCAGACGCCGCACGATAGTCGACTTACCGACGGCGGAAGGGCCAGCCAAAACAACCAGCCGACCCTTCCCGTTCACGTTTGCCACGGACTGTGCCTTAAGCGTCGAAACCGAAGCGCTCGAGCAGAGCGCGGCGCTGACGGTCACCGAGTCCGCGCAGACGGCGGGTCTGGGCGATCTCGAGTTCGTCCATGATTTCGCGAGCCTTGACCTTGCCCACCTTCGGCATTGCCTCGAGGAGTGCGGAGACCTTGGTCTTGCCGATGATCTCGTCGGACTCAGCCTTGTCCAGGACTTGCTTGAGGTCGGTGTCGCCGCGCTTGAGGGATGCCTTGAGCTCGGCGCGCTGCTTGCGTGCCTCGGCAGCCTTAGCGAGTGCTTCCTGGCGCTGTTCCGGGGTCAGTTCGGGAAGGGCCACTGGGTTCCTCCATGTCTGTTGGGTCTGTTGGGGTCTGGTGAATACGGACCAGGGATGAACCTGTCCGATGCCGACGCTTCGAATTACATCGTTGCAATCTGCCGACTTCGGGCAAGTGTATCACTGGGTATTTTCTGACGCGATCGACACGACTGCATTTTGCCATGTCAGCCCGTGTGACCGCGTCAACGCCTATAACCTACCAGCAGTTTTAGTTGAGCTGTTAACTAGGGTTGCGCTTAGAGCCGTCCGACCAGCGCTTTCGCGCGTTTCCGCAGGTCAGACACGTCGGGTCCGCCGCTGAGAACTGAACGGGAAACGTTGGGAAAGCCGAGGTTATCGCCGGCGATGCGGGTGACGTCGTCAAGTGTTGCGCCCTGCGCGCCGACGCCGGGCATGAGCACCGGAGCATTCAGCGCATCAAGCACCGGAGGCTTAGCGACGGTCGCACCCACCACGACCCCAACGTGCCCGATGCGCATACCGCGGTTGTATCGGGCGCATTCGTCGACCATGGCCTGAGCGAGCGTCGTGCCGGTGCCGGACAGCGTCTGCGACTGCAGCGCTTCGGCTTCCGGGTTCGAGTTGGCCGCCATGATGAACACGCCGCGGCCTTCGCGCCCCGCCATCTCAATCGCTGACGCGAGCGATCCAACGCCGAGGTACGGGGTGAGCGTCACGGCATCGGCACGCAGCGGCGAGGCGTCGTCGAGCCAAGCGTAGGCGTAGCCCTCCGTCGTCGAGCCGATGTCGCCGCGTTTCGCATCCGCGCAGCTCAAGCTCTCGCTTTCGCGTATCGACGCCAGCGTTTCCTCCAGCACAGCAAACCCCGCCGCACCGAAACGCTCAAAGAAGGCGACTTGCGGTTTGATCAGCGCGACGTGGCCCGCAAACGCTTCGACGCACCGACGGGAGAACTCCCGCAAACCGTCGACGTCGCAGGCCAACCCCCAGTCGGCCAAGAGCGATTCATGCGGGTCGATACCGACACAGAGTCGCCCGAGGTCATCGCCGGCGGCGGCAAGCCGCTCACCGAAGGGTGCGCGCGCCACTACTTCGCCTCCGCTGTAGCGGGGGTGTGCTCGAGCTCCTGCAGGCTGGTCACGGTAATCTCGTTGGCGCGCAGAGCTTCGATGCCCTGGACCGCGGCGACGATGCCCTGAACGTTCGTCATCAGCGGCACATTGCTGGTCACGGCTGCTGCGCGGATCTCGTAGCCGTCCTGGCGGGCGCTACCCGAACCGGCAGGGGTGTTGAGGATCATGTCGATCTCACCGTCGTAGATCCGGTCGACGATCGACTTGCCGTCCGCACCGTCACGCACCTCGGAGGCCTTGAGCGCGGTTTCACAGTCGATGCCGTTGCGGCGCAGCATCTGGGCGGTGCCGCCGGTAGCGACGATCTTGAAGCCCATGGTGAACAGGCGCTGAATCGGGAAGATCACCGCGCGCTTGTCGCGGTTGGCCACGGAAACGAAGACCGTGCCCTCCTTCGGCAGAGCGCCGAACGCGGCGGCCTCAGCCTTGGCGTAGGCGACGCCGAAGCTCGGCGCTAGGCCCATGACCTCGCCGGTGGACTTCATCTCCGGGCCGAGAGTGGTGTCCATGAGCTTGCCCTCCGGGCTGCGGAACCGCGTGAACGGCAAGACTGCTTCCTTGACCGCAATCGGGTGCTCGAGTGGCAGGGACCCGCCGTCGTAGGTGCGGGGCAGCAGGCCTTCGTCGATAAGCTCTGCGATGGTGGCACCCATCATGATGCGCGAGGCGGCCTTCGCCATGTGCACGCCGGTCGCCTTGGACACAAACGGGACCGTGCGCGACGCGCGCGGGTTGGCCTCGATGACGTAGAGAATGTCGTCCTTCAACGCGAACTGCACGTTCATCAGGCCCTTCACACCGATGCCCTCAGCCAGCGCCACGGCGGAGCGGCGGACCTTCTCAATGTCCTCCGGGCCGATCGTCATCGGAGGCAGCGCGCACGCGGAGTCACCGGAGTGAATGCCGGCTTCCTCAATGTGCTCCATGACGCCACCGAGGTAGATGTCGGTGCCGTCGGACAGCACGTCGACATCAATCTCGATCGCACCCTCCAGGAAGCGGTCCACCAGCACCGGGTGATCCGGGGTGAGCTCGGTGGCGCGGTCGATGTAGTCCTCCAGGCTGGCCTCGTCGTAGACGATCTCCATGCCACGGCCACCGAGGACGTAGGACGGGCGAACCAGCACGGGGTAGCCGACGGAGCTAGCCACCGCGCGGGCCTCATCGAAGGAGGTCGCGGTGCCGAACGCCGGGGCAGGCAGATTGCCGGCTTCGAGCACTTTGCCGAATTCACCGCGGTCCTCGGCCAAGTTGATCGCTTCAGGCGTGGTGCCCACGACGGGAACGCCGGCATCGGCAAGCTTCTGCGCGAGCCCCAACGGGGTCTGGCCACCGAGCTGAACGATCACGCCCGCGACAGTGCCGCTTTCCTGCTCCGCTCGGTAGATTTCCATGACGTCTTCGAAGGTCAGCGGTTCGAAGTAGAGGCGGTCGGCAGTGTCGTAGTCAGTGGAAACGGTCTCCGGGTTGCAGTTGACCATGACCGTCTCGTAGCCGACGCGCGAGAGCTCCAGTGCGGCGTGAACGCAGGAATAGTCGAACTCAATGCCCTGACCAATGCGGTTCGGGCCGGAGCCCAAGATGATGACCTTCTCGCGGGAACTGTCGCCAGCCCTCGCGCCAGAGGATGAGACTTCGGACTCAGCGTTCGGGTCGTACTCGTAAGCGGAGTACAGGTAGGGCGTCTGGGCCTCGAACTCGCCGGCGCAGGTGTCAACGGTCTTATACACCGGGCGAACACCCAGCGACCAGCGCAGGGAGCGCACGCCGTCTTCGCCGGCGAGCTCCGGACGCAGGGCTGCGATCTGAGCGTCAGACAGCCCGTAGACTTTGGCCTCCCGCAGCAGTTCAGCATCGAGCACAGGGGCGCTGATAAGCGTCTGGCGGAAGTCGATGAGCGCCTTGAGCTCGGCGAGGAACCACGGGTCGATGCTGGATGCCTCGTAGACCTGGTCGATGGACGCGCCAAGGCGCAGGGCGAGCTCGACATCGTAGAGGCGCTTGTCCGTCGGCACACGCAGATCATCGAGCACAGCGGTGAGGTCGTTCTCGCGGCCTTCAGCGAAGTAGGAGTCCGGTCGCGTCCAGAAACCGTTCGGCTTGTCCTCCATGGAGCGCATGACCTTGTTCAGGCCCTGGATGTAGTTGCGGCCGATGCCCATCGCTTCACCGACGGCCTTCATGGAGGTGCCCAGGGTGTCGTCTGCGCCGGGGAACTTCTCGAAGGCGAAACGCGGCATCTTCACAATGACGTAGTCGAGCGCCGGCTCGAACGCGGCCGGGGTGACGCCGGTGATGTCGTTGGTGATCTCGTCGAGGGTGTAGCCGATGGCCAGCTTGGAGGCGATTTTCGCGATCGGGAATCCGGTCGCCTTCGATGCCAGCGCCGAGGAACGGGACACGCGCGGGTTCATCTCGATGGTGATGATGCGCCCGTCGACCGGGTTGACCGCGAACTGGATGTTGCAGCCACCGGTGTCCACTCCGACTTCGCGGATGATCGCGATGCCTTGATCGCGCATCGTCTGGTACTCGCGGTCGGTCAAGGTCAGCGCCGGGGCGACGGTGACGGAGTCGCCGGTGTGCACGCCGAGCGCGTCGACGTTCTCGATCGAGGCGATGACCACGACGTTGTCGTCGCCGTCGCGCATGAGTTCCAACTCGAACTCTTTCCAGCCGAGAATGGATTCTTCGATCAGGACGTTGGCCTCCGGAGAGGCTTCCAGTCCGTCGCCGGCGATGCGCTCGAGGTCCTCCATGGTGAACGCCAGGCCGGAGCCGAGCCCGCCCATGGTGAACGACGGGCGCACCACGACGGGCAGGCCGAGCTCTGCGACTGTCTCACGGACCTCGTCCATGTTGAAGCAGACGCGGGAGCGGGCGGACTCGCCGCCGATCTTCTCCACGATGTCCTTAAACATCTGGCGGTCCTCGCCGCGCTCAATGGCATCGATATTGGCGCCGATGAGCTCCACCCCGTGCTTGTCCAAAATGCCCTGGCGGTCCAACTGGATCGCCGCGTTGAGCGCGGTCTGTCCACCGAGCGTCGCGAGAATCGCGTCAACGGGATGCCCCTGTTCCGCTTCACGGCCGAGGATCATGTCGATGTATTCCGGGGTGATCGGCTCGACGTAGGTGTGGTCGGCGAACTCCGGGTCGGTCATGATCGTCGCCGGGTTGGAGTTGATCAGGGTGACGCGCAGGCCTTCTTCTTTGAGCACGCGGCAGGCCTGGGTGCCGGAATAGTCGAACTCGCAGGCCTGGCCGATGACGATCGGGCCGGAGCCGATGACCAGGACGTGATTGATGTCTTCGCGTTTCATTTAAGCATCCTTCCCATTGGCCGAGTGGTTCTCCATCAGGCCGATGAACTGGTCAAAAAGCGGGTTTGCGTCGTGCGGTCCGGCGGCGGATTCGGGGTGGTACTGCACGGAGTAGGCCATGCCGGTTTCCAGGGCGACGCCTTCGACGACGCCGTCGTTGAGGCAGGTGTGGGTGATCACGGCGGGGCCGAAGTCGGTGTCGAACGTCCCACCTGGTTCAATCTCTTTGCCATGAGCGTCCTTTGGACGCTCCAACGCAAAACCGTGGTTCTGCGAGGTGATGTCGATCTTGCCGGTGACGTGGTTTTTCACCGGGATGTTCACGCCGCGGTGGCCGAATTTGAGCTTGTAGGTCTCCAGGCCGAGCGCGCGGCCGAGGATCTGGTTGCCGAAGCAGATGCCGAACAGCGGAATGCCCCTCTCGATGACACCGCGGGTAACGTCGACCATCGTGTCGGCGGTGGCCGGGTCGCCCGGGCCGTTAGAGATGAACACGCCGTCAGGGTTGTGCCCGAGCACCTCCTCGACAGGTGTGTTGGCCGGCACGACGATCGTCTCGATGCCGCGCTGAGCGAAGTGGCGCGGCGTGGCGGTCTTAATCCCCATGTCGTAGGCCACGACGGTGAAGCGCTTCTCCCCTTCTGCGGGAATCACGTAGGTCTCCTCGGTGGAGACTTCGCCGGCGAGGTCGGCGCCTTCCATCGACGGTTGCTCGTTCACGCGCGCGACAAGCTTATCGACGGGCGCACCCGCTTCCTCCCCAACGAAAATCCCCGCGGCAATCGAGCCGTAGTTGCGCAGGTGGCGCACCAGCGTGCGGGTATCCACACCGTAGATGCCGGGGATGTTCTGGGACTTCATTTCGTCTTCGAGGCTGCGTTGCGCGCGCCAGTTGCTCACGGTGCGCGACAGATCGCGGATAACCAGTCCGGCGACCCAGATCTGGTTGTCGTGGGATTCGTTGTCCTCGTCGTTCCAGCCGGTGTTGCCGATCTGGGGTGCGGCCGCCACGACGATCTGGCGGTGGTAGGACGGGTCGGTCATGGTTTCCTGGTAGCCGGTCATGGCGGTGGTGAACACAGCTTCACCGAAGACCGGGTTCGCGGCGTCGCCGGCGCCGAAGGAGAAACCGTGGAAGGTTTTTCCGTCGGCGAGGACCAGCACGGCCGGGATGCGGTTGGTGCTCATGGGGTGTGTGCTCCTTTATCTCTTGGGTGCTGGTTAGCGCTGGTAGGTCGGGCGTCCGCGGAGAATGGTGGCGGTCACGCGGGCGTTGAAGTCCATGTCCTCGTAGGGGGTGTTGTTCGCCTTGGAGGCCATCTCCGCGCCGCGGGCGGTCCATCCGGCGTCCGGGTCGACGAGCGTCAGGTTCGCCGGCTCTCCCGCCGCGATCGGACGGCCCTGGTCGGTAAGGCCGAGGATTCCGGCGGGCCGCTCACTCATGACGCGAGCGACGAAGCGCCAATCGGCCAGGCCCGATTCGACGAATACTTGCGCCACGATGCTTAACGACGTTTCCAGCCCGAGCATCCCCGGCTTCGCGTGCTCGAATTCCACGCACTTGTCTTCGGAGCCGTGGGGGGCGTGGTCGGTGGCGACAACGTCGATGGTGCCGTCGAGAAGCGCATCGCGCAGCGCGATAGTGTCGCGGTCCTCGCGCAGCGGCGGGTTGACGCGGTACCGGCCGTCGTAGGTCTCAAGTTTCGTATCGGTGAGCAGCAGGTGGTGCGGGGTGACCTCGGCGGTGGCTGCGATCCCCTGCTCCTTGGCCCAGCGCAGTAGCGCCACGGTGCCCTCGGTGGAGGCGTGGCAGATGTGGTAGCGGCCGCCGTAGTCGCGCGTCATGATGAGATCGCGCGCGACAATGGACTCCTCGGCCACACGCGGCCAGCCGCGCAATCCGAGGCGGGCGGCGTTCGCGCCTTCGTGCGCGCTGGCGCCCTCGGTCATGCGGTGGTCCTCGGCGTGCTGAGCGAGGACGACGTCGTGCGCCTTCGCGTACTCGATGGCTCGGCGCATCAGCTGCGGGTCGTTGACGCAGCGGCCGTCGTCGGAAAACATGCGCACGTGGTTGCGCGCGAGCAGCCCGATCTCGGTGAGCTGCTTACCTTCTAAGCCTTGCGTGATGGAGCCAACCGGGTAGACGTCGCACTTGCCGTAAGTCTGCCCCTTCTCCCACACAGCCTCGGCAAGGAACGGCTGGTCGATGACCGGCTGGGTGTTCGCCATGGTGAACACGGCGGTGAATCCGCCCTTGGCGGCCGCGTCGGAACCGGTGGCGATGGTCTCGGTGTCCTCGCGCCCGGGCTCACGCAGGTGCACATGCATGTCGACGAGCCCCGGCAGCAGCACATTGCCCCCGGCATCGATCGTCTCGGCGGCGGCAAACGGGGACTCCCCCAGCTCCGCGATGACACCGTCGCGGATGAGGATGTTGGTCGCGTCTTCGCCGTAGGGGCGGACGTTGTTGATCGCAAGCGTGGTCATCTAGATCTCCTCTCCGCTCGCCAGCAATGTGAATAGGACCGCCATGCGGGTGTACACGCCGTTAGTCACCTGGTTCAGGACCACGGCGTTGGGGCGGTCGGCGACGGCGAAGTTGATCTCCATCCCGCGCAGCATTGGGCCGGGGTGCATGATAAGGGCCTCGCTGCCGAGCATGTCAGCACGGGCCTCGGACAGACCGTACAAGGTGGCGTATTCGCGGTGGGACGGGAAGAACCCGCCGAGCATGCGCTCCGCCTGGACGCGCAGCATCATCACCACGTCGGGCGAGGCACCGTCAGCGCCGCCCGCCAGCTCAGCGTCGAAGTCGTACGACACCTCGCACGGCCACGTCTCCACCCCGGCAGGCATGAGCGTCGGCGGGGCGACGAGCACGACGGATGCGCCGAGAGCCGCAAGCAAGTCCACGTTCGAGCGCACCACGCGCGAGTGCAGGCAGTCGCCGACGACGAGAACCTTCTTGCCGTCTAAGTCGCCGATGTTCTGCCGCATCGTCACGGCGTCGAGAAGCGCCTGGGTGGGGTGCTGGTGCTGGCCGTCGCCAGCGTTGATGATGCTCGCTCCCGGCACCCACTGCCGCAGCAGGTTCGGCGCACCGGACGCCGGGTGGCGCATGATGATCGCATCCGCGCCGACCGCCTCGATCGTCAGGGCGGTGTCCTTGAGGGACTCGCCCTTCTTCACCGAAGAGCTGGAGGCGGAAACGTTGATCACGTCGGCGCTCATCCACTTGCCCGCCGTCTCGAACGACGAGCGCGTGCGTGTGGAGTTCTCGTAGAACAGCGTGAATACCGTCCGCCCGCGCAGCGTCGGTAGTTTCTTCATCTCACGGTCGTCGAGCGCTTCGCGGAACCGGTCAGCCTCGTCCATCAGGCCGATGATCTCCTCGCGGGTGAGGTCCGCGATGCTGATCAGGTGCTTCATCATTCACCGTCCTTGAGCAGGGTCACGCCATCAGAGTCGTCGATCGGCGTGAGGGTGACTTCGACGTCTTCGTTGCGCGACGTCGGAATGTTCTTGCCCACGTAGTCCGCGCGGATGGGCAGTTCGCGGTGTCCGCGGTCGACGAGCACGGCCAGCTGAATGGCCTGCGGGCGTCCAATGTCCGCGATGGCGTCGAGGGCGGCGCGGATGGTGCGACCGGAGTACAAGACATCGTCGATAAGCACCACGATCGTGTCGTTGATGTCTACCGGAATGTCGGTGGGCAACAGTGCGCGGTGCGGACGTGCCCGCAGATCGTCGCGGTAGAGCGTGACGTCCAGACTGCCGACGGGGACAGTGACCCCGGCGAATTCCTCTACTGCGGCGGAGATGCGCTTCGCCAGCGGCACTCCCCCCGACGGAATCCCCAGTAGAACAACCGGCGGCGTGTCCGGCGAATCGAGCGCCGTTTTCTCGATGATCTGGTGCGCGATGCGTGCAATTGTGCGCGACACGTCGTTGGCGTCGAGCAACTGTGTGGCACTCATCGAACCTCCTTCCCCGCCTCTCTGTGCGGAATTTAAAGGATGCGTTTGTGCGTGCGTGTCTAAGCTGGGGGCCAGCCCGTGAACGACTTCAGCCAGATTATCACTCAAACGCTTAAAGCAGGTTCCCAATGTCCATCTCCACCACCCACCTCGTGCCCGCGCCGCTTGAGCGCGTCTGGGAGTGGCACACCCGCCCGGGCGCCGTTGAGCGTCTGACCCCGCCTTTTCTTCCGATGAGCGTTGTCTCCGGCGCTGAATCACTACGCGACGGCACCACCGTGCTCAAGCTGCCCGCCGGCCAGAAGTGGGTCGCGCAACACGTCGCCGAGGAATATGTCGAAGGTTCCCAGTTCGTCGACGTGGCAGAGAACACCCCCGTCAAACAAGCGACCCAATGGAAGCACACCCACCTCTTCGAGCAGGCAGACGGCGGCACACGCATCACCGACACTGTGGACACGCGGGTGCCGGAAGCCATGCTCAAGGCGGCCTTCGCCTACCGCCAACGCCAACTCGTCGAAGACCTCGCGTTCCAGGACCGCCTCGAGCAGATCGCCGACGTCGCACCGAAAACGATCGCGATGACCGGTTCGCGCGGCCTCGTCGGTTCCGCCTTGACTGCGCAGCTGACCACCACCGGACACACCGTTATCCAGTTCGTGCGCGGCGACGCGGACGAGGGCCAGCGCCACTGGGACATGGAGGACCCGGACCCATCGGTTTTCAGCGGCGTCGACGCCGTTGTCCACCTCGCTGGCGAGTCCATCATGGGCCGATTCACCGAGACCCATAAATCGAAGGTCTATTCCTCTCGCGTTGGCCCGACGCGCAAGTTGGCGCAAGCCGCGGCGGATGCTGGTGTAGAGACGTTCGTGTCAGCTTCGGCGGTCGGCCTTTATGGCACCAATGCCGGTGACCGCGTCTACACCGAGGCCGACGGCCAGGGCGACGGGTTCCTCGCCGAGGTCGTCGCCGACTGGGAAGCCGACACTGACGCCGCCCGCGATGCTGGCGTGCGTACCGTGAACATCCGCACAGGACTCGTCCTCTCCGGTGCGGGTGGACTGTTGCCGGTGCTGCGTTTCTCCGCTTCAACCGCGCTGTCCGCGCGCTTCGGTGACGGCGACTTCTGGATGTCGTGGGTGGCCATCGACGACCTGACAGATATCTACATCCGCGCGCTTTTCGACGGTCAACTCTCCGGCCCCGTCAACGCCACCGCCCCGAACCCGGTGACAAACGCCGAGATGTCGAAAGCACTCACCTCAACGCTCAACCGCCCCGAGTTGATGGGCATCCCCTCGCTCGGCCCCAAGGTGCTGCTCGGCGAAGAAGGTGCCCGCGAGCTCGCCCTGGCCGACCAGCGTGTCGAGCCGGCGGTACTCAATGAGCTCGGCCACCACTTCCGCTACCCCACCCTGCAAGAAGCCTTAGACCACGAACTCGGCAAGGAGGAACTGCTGTGACACGACCAACGAATGATGCGGAGGGGAACGTAAATGCGTCTCGCGATGTCAGCGATGCCACCGTGCACGACATCGCTGCTGTGCTCGACGCTGAAAGCCTCGAATACCGCATTGAAGAAGCCGACGCTGGCCCCGATGAACCCACCCGGACGGTGCTGCGCACGGGCTTCGTCAACGCTGCGATGGTGTTCGCCTTCGATGACGCGCGGCTGGTGTTCGAGTCCGTCTGGCGCGGTGAATTCACCCCGATGGATGCCTCGTCGCTGCTCTTCGCTGTGAACGAGTACAACCAGACGCGCTTCGCACCGACATTACGCTTCTTCCAGAGCGAGGAAAACACCCTGGTTATCACAGGCATCCGCTCGCTGGATGTCTCACAAGGGCTCTCCGGCGACCAGCTCGGCTCCTTCGTGATCACATCGATCGACGCGACGCTGCAGGCGTTCGACTTCTTGGCCGAATCATTCCCGACCGCTGTGACATGGGAGGAGTAACCGTGAGTGACAACACCGTTTCAGCTGTTTCTATCGACCGCATTGTGGACGCCGCCGCCCAGGCGGGCATCGGCTTGGACGCCGACTCCACGGGTCGCGTCGCCCAAGGAATACACGAAGATCTGCAGCTCATGGTGGTGCTGCTGGACTCCGTGTTCATCGCCCGGGCCGACTCTGCCACCGAAACCCCGGCAGACTCGCCAGAAGCAGCGCTGTACCTGGCCGCCAATGAGGTCAACTCGACGGTGGTGGGTGCGCGGGCGATCGTCGGCAACCGGTCCGAGCATCTCATCGTGCGCACCGAGTCCGAGGTGCACTGCGCCTCGGGCATGACCGACCCGCAACTGCGTGCCGCCGTTGCGGACGCCGTGGACAAGGTGGTCAGCGCGCACAACGCCATGGTCGTGCTCTCCGAGCAGATCGAGACGGCGCAGGCGGAAGTCGAGCAAGCAGATGCCGAGAACAACGGTGGCGAGGCGGAGCTCGAGCAGTAGCCGCAACGTGATGCACCCAGCCACTGCGGCCGGTCCCGATCCTCATAGCTACCCGGCAGCGGTCATGTACCCTGAACCTAACTACGGGAGGACTGCAGCATGTCGAACCAGTGGAACCACCCAGCCTATGACGATAATGCTGGCGGGCAGCCACACGGTCATCAATACGGCCAGCAGCAGCCATACCCGCCCCAGCCAGGTCAGCCAGCAGCTTCGCCCTACGCGGCGATGCCGCAGAACGACACGTCGGCGGGCGGCATCGCCTCTGGGCTCTATGTCTTCGCCTCCTGCGTGCTGCCGTTGCTAGCGGTCGGTGCAATCGTTCTAGCGTTCATTGGCGTGCTCGTCTTAGCCGGCAGCGATTCGACCTCAACCCCAACGCCGACATCTGTGAGCACCACGGCCACCACCGCGGACGGCTTCTAGCTCTCTTCGAGGCGTTTGAGTTCAGTCTCGATGTCAAAGTCCGGCTCCGGCCAGGTGAGGTCGAGCTCGCGCAGTGCGCGGGCGACCAAAGTTTTGACCACAGTGCGGCAATAGTCCTTGTCGTCGGACGGGATGCAGTACCATGGCGCGACATCGGTGGAGGTGCGCGTCATCGCGATCTCGTAGGCCTTTTGGTACTCGTCCCAGAGCTGACGGTCGTCGATGTCGCCGGGATTGTATTTCCAGTGCTTGTCCTCGCGCTCAAGACGGTTCCGCAGGTTCTCCTTCTGGAAATCCTTGGAAATATGCGGCATGACCTTGATGATCTTGGTGCCGTTCGCGGCGGCTTCATTCTCGAAATCGACGATCGCGCCGTAGCGGCGCTCGATCTCCTCCGGCGGGGCCATGTTCTTCACGCGCTGGACCAGCACGTCTTCGTAGTGGGAGCGGTCGAAGACAGAGACCATGCCCGGCTCTGGAAGGTGCGGGCGAATGCGCCACAGGAAATCGTGTTTGCGCTCTTCTTCCGTTGGTTTGCCAAAGGCCTTGATGTGCACACCCTGCGGGTCCATCACATCGCCGACAACGTTGCGGACGATGCCGCCTTTGCCGGAGGTGTCCATGCCCTGGAGGACGAGCAGGATCGAGCCGGCATTCTCATTGCCGGCGCGGCCGTTGGCGTAGAGGCACTCCTGTAGTTCGGCGATTTCATCATCGAAGTCGGAGTACGCGCCGTCGACATTGCCGTCGGAAAGCCCCGGCGTGGATGCCGGGTCCACCGAGTCAATCGAGAAATCGGGGCCGACGCGAAGGGATTCGGCCTCCTCAATCGTCACTTTGGCCATCGGTGGGCTGCTGCTCCTTCGTAGTGTCGGCGGGGGCGGAAGACTCTGCCGGATCTGCCGCATTCGCGTCGATAAGCGATGTCGCAGCCAGGTCGGTGTTTTCCGTGACCGCTGCGGCCTCGGCGGTGTCGGTGAACTGGCCGAACTCGTCTGTTGCTTGGGCGATCTCGGGCGCGTTCGCCGCGTGGGCCTGGATGATGTCGTCGAGCACAGCGTGGATGTACGGCGACGCGTTGTCGCCGGCGTACTCGGTTGACATCTCCATGGCGTTGGCGATGGAGATCGGCGGATCAACCTCGTCGTTGTAGAGGATCTCCCACGTGGCCACGCGCAGGATGGCGCGGTCGACGGCGGGAATGCGGTTGAGCTCCCAGTTGTCGGACAGGAAGCGCTCGATCGCGTTGTCGATCTCATCCAAGGCGGCGGCCGCGCCCGCGATGATCTCACGGGTGTAGTCGGCGACCGGCGCGACAGCGTTCGCCGGGTCCCCGGCCAAAGCGGCGCGGTCTTCCACGATCGCCACCGGGTCGACGTCGCGGGTCTCAGCCTCGAAGAGGATATCTACGGCGCGGCGGCGCGCCCGGTAACGGGCGCCGTGACGTTTGTAGTCGGGCATCTTAGTTGTTCACGCGGGAGAGGTACTCGCCAGTGCGGGTGTCCACCTTGACCACATTGCCAGTCTCCAGGAACAGCGGCACCTGGATCTCAGCGCCGGTTTCCAGGGTGGCCGGCTTGGTGCCGCCGGTGGAGCGGTCGCCCTGCAGGCCCGGGTCGGTGTGCTGGATGACCAGGTCGACGGAGATCGGCAGCTCGGCGAAGAGAGCCTCGCCCTCGTGAAAGGAGACCTGCACGCGCATGTTCTCCAGCAGGAAGCGTGCGGCGTCGCCGAACTTGTCCTCCGGCAGCTCGTACTGCTCGTAGGTCTTGTCGTCCATGACCACGTAGTTCTGGCCGTCGTTGTACAGGTAGGTCATGTCGCGGCGGTCCACAGTCGCGGTCTCCACCTTGACGCCGGCGTTCCAAGTCTTGTCCACGGTCTTGCCCGTGACCACGTCTTTGAGCTTCGTGCGCACGAATGCGGGGCCCTTGCCCGGCTTGACGTGCTGGAACTCGATGATCTGCTGGAGCTTGCCGTCAACGTTGAGGACAAGGCCGTTCTTGAAGTCGGCGGTAGTTGCCACGTGAAATCCTCCTTGTGGGGGCCGTCAAAACATGCCCATGCTACACGAACAAGGCTAGATACTAAATGACTGTGAGTTCCTTGGGGAACTCGGTAATGATCCGCGGCGCGCCAGAGGTGATCACCACGGTGTCTTCGATGCGCACGCCACCCCTGTCCGGCACGTAAATGCCGGGTTCGATCGTGAGCGTCATGTTCTCCGCCAGGGTGCCGGTACCTTTGGCGCGCGCGTACGGTGCCTCGTGCACGTCCAGGCCAATGCCGTGTCCCGTGGAGTGCACGAAATAGTCGCCATAGCCGGCGTCGGCGATGATGTCGCGGCAGTGCTTATCGACGTCAGCCAGTCCCCTCCCCGGTGTCGCCGCCTTCACCCCGGCTAACTGCGCATCGAGGACAACCCCGTAGATCTCCGCGGCGAAGTCGGTCGCGTGGCCGATGCAGAACGTGCGCGTCATATCCGAGTTGAATCCGCGGTAGTGCGCACCGAAATCGATGGTGACCAGATCGCCGTCCTCAAGGACACGGTCGCCGGCGCTGTAGTGCGGCAGTGCAGAGTTCGGGCCGGAGGCGACAATGGTGTCGAAGCTGGGGCGCTGCGCCCCGCCAAGACGCATGCGGTATTCCAAGTCGGCGGCGATCTCGCGTTCGGTGCGGCCGGCGCGCAGCTCGCCGGCGCTGATAAGCCCCTTAAGCGCAGTGACGGCAATGTCGGCAGCTTCTGTCAACCGCCTGATCTCGAAACCGTCTTTGATTAGGCGGATCTCTTCGACCACCCCGGTGACTGGGACCAGCGTGACACCGTCAGGGCAGGTCTTTTGCAGGCGGTTTAAACCGTCGACGGTCATGTGCGCGGCGTCGAAGCCCACGCGCCAACCGTCAGCCACTGCAGCGATGAGAGTTTCGGCCGGGTTGGAGACGATCTCAGCGTCAATGTCCGGCACCTCGGCGGCAATCTGGGTAGTGTACCTACCGTCGGTGGCGATCTTGGCGGACAGGTCCTTGTTCACCAGCAATGCTCCGTTAGAACCGGAAAAGCCCGAGAAGTAGCGCACGTTGACCGGGTGGGTCAGCAGGAAAGAGTCGATGCGCTGCCCCGCGAGTTCCGCCGAGAGTTTGCGGCGGCGGGTCAGGAAACGGGAATCGGCGAAGCCCATCATGCCCTCCTCAGGAAGTAGTCCAGAGCCAGTTCGTAACCATCGGCCCCCAGGCCCGCGATGACACCAATCGCGATCGGCGACAGGTACGAGTGGTGCCGGAACGGCTCGCGCGCGTGCACGTTGGAGAGGTGCACCTCGATGAATCCGGGCCCGTCCTGCAGTTCCACGAGCGCGTCGCGCAGCGCTACTGAAGTGTGAGTGAACCCGCCCGGGTTGATGATAACGGGCCAGTCGTTGTCGACGGCGTTATGAATCGCGTCGATAAGCACGCCCTCATGATTCGACTGCCGGAAGTAAATCTCGGCGCGGTCCCCCGCGTACGCCTTGAGTCGCGCCTCGATGTCGGCGAGCGTCGTCTCACCGTAGATCTCAGGCTGCCGCTTGCCGAGACGGTTGAGATTAGGGCCGTTGAGCACGAGTACCTTCATGCCAACTCACTATAGGCTGCGCGCAGCTCCTCCATGGTCGCATCTTCCAGGCGCGTCGTGGCGCCAACGCCTTCGAGCACAACGAAGCGGATGCGGCCGTCGCGGTTCTTCTTGTCGTGCGTCATGCCTTCGTAGAGCTCGTCGAAAGCGTCTTGGTCGTAGGTGGTGGGCAGGCCGACCGACTCGCAGATGCGGCGGTGGCGGTCGACGACCTCTTGATCGATGAGACCGCGGTTGCGTGCCAAGGCCGCGACGAAGATCATGCCGACGGCGACAGCGTTGCCGTGGCGCCAGCGGTAGTCTTCGCGCTTCTCGACGGCGTGGCCCAGCGTGTGGCCGTAATTGAGGATCTCGCGCAGGTGGGATTCCTTGAGGTCTTCGCTGACAACGCGGGCCTTGACGGCGACCGACCGCTCGATCAGCTCGGCGATGCGGTCCTTCGGAACGTCGCTTTCCGGGCTCTGCGCCGCTTCTTCGTAGATGTCCAGGATGACCGGGTCGGCAATGAAGCCGGTCTTGATGATCTCGGCGGATCCGGCGACGAACTCTTCGTGCGCGAGGGTGTCCAAGCGGTCCAGGTCGATGAAGACGGAGTCCGGCTCGTGGAACGCGCCGACCAGGTTCTTACCGGCGTCGGTGTTGATGCCGGTCTTGCCGCCGACGGCAGCGTCGACCATGGCCAGCAGTGTCGTGGGCACCTGAATGACCTTGATACCGCGCATCCACGCCGCGGCGACAAAGCCAGCAAGATCGGTTGTCGCCCCGCCACCAAGGCCAATGACAATGTCCTGGCGCGAGAAATTCTGGGCACCCAGTGTGCCCCACAACCCCCCGGCCACGCGCAGGGTTTTGCCGTCCTCCGCATCCGGGATTGGGGCGAGCGTGACTTGGAGTCCCGCGGATTCAATAAGGGTGCGAAGCTGTTCCGCCGTGTCTGCCAGCGGCGTTTGGTGCACGATCATCGCCTGCCGCGCGCCGGTCTCCCGTGCACGCTGGGCGATCTGCTCATTCAACCCACGGCCAATGTGGACTTGGTACGGGTTGGGGCCGGTGACATCGATGACAGCCATGGGGGTGCTCCTAGCGGGGGGTTGTTAGCGCGATTCGATGAGCGCGAGGATTTCGGCCACGAGACGCTGCGGCGGGCGCGAGTCCGTGCGCACACGGTGCATAGCTACCTCACGGTAGTAGGGTTCGCGGGCTTGAAGCAGAGCCCGGTAGTGCGCCTCAGGGTCGTCTGCTTTCAGCACCGGACGGGAATCATTGCCCGCGGTGCGGCGCACGCCTTCCTCGACAGAGACATCGATCCACACCACGTTGTGCGCTGCGAGCAACCTGCGGGTGGACTCAGTGAGCACGGCACCGCCACCCAAACTGACCACGCCGCCCGAGGCCAGGGAGCGGGCGACGTACTCGGCTTCCACTTCGCGGAAGCGCTCCTCCCCCAGTTCAGAGAACACCTCACCGGTGGGTTTGCCTTCCCCCTTGGCAATGAGCTCGTCGGAATCCACCAGCGGCAGATTCATAGCGCGTGCCAGACGCCGGCCGATCGTCGACTTCCCTGCCCCAGGCGGGCCAACCAAAACCACGCGCGGTGAGGCGTGCACGACAGGCTCATCCGTCGAGCGCATGTCTGTCGGCTCGGAGGCAGCGCTATTCATCGGCATGTTTCCGGGCGTGGGTGTGCCAGCGGTGGCGGGGAACTTTGCCGGGCGCTGGGAATCAGCGGTCGGATCAGTCATTGTTCTCACCGTCCCCGAACGCGAGGCGCTCCGAGACGTACTGCTTGTAGGCCTCGACATTGCGCTTGGTTTCTTCGACACTGTCACCACCGAACTTCTCCAGCGTGGCGCGGGCGAGCACGAGCGCGACCATCGCTTCCGCGACAACACCTGCGGCGGGGGCCGCGCACACGTCGGAACGCTGGTGAATCGCGGTAGCCTCGTCGCCGGAGACCATGTCGAGTGTCTTCAGCGCCCGCGGCACCGTGGAGATCGGCTTCATTGCTGCACGCACGCGCAGAGCTTCACCGTTGGTCATGCCGCCCTCCAGACCACCGGCGCGGTTCGTCGTGCGGCGCACGCCCTGCACGTCGCGAACCATCTCGTCGTGGGCTTCCGAGCCGCGCCGGCGGGCCTCCTCGAAGCCGTCACCGACCTCGACGCCCTTGATCGCCTGAATGCTCATCAGTGCGGCAGCAAGCTGCGCGTCCAGGCGGGTATCGCCGGAGACATGCGAACCCAGGCCGATCGGCAAGCCTTCGACAATGACCTCGACAATGCCGCCGAGGGTGTCACCGTCCTTCTTCGCAGTTTCAATCTGGTCGATCATGGACTGCTCGGCAGCATCGCCGGCGGCGCGGACAGGGGAAGCGTCGATACGCTCAAGATCGCTGAAGCTCGGCAGGGGACCGTCGTACGGCTCCGACTGTCCGATGGAGATGACGTGCGAGAAAACCTCGACGCCAAGGACCTCCCGCAGGAAGGAGCGAGCGATCGCGGCGGCCGCAACACGCGATGCCGTTTCGCGTGCCGACGACCGCTCCAACACCGGACGAACCGCATTGAAACCGTACTTCACCATGCCGGAGAAGTCCGCGTGCCCCGGGCGCGGGCGGGTCAGTGCTGCACCGCGGCCGGAGTTCATGGCTTTCTGCACGTCCGGATCTTCCATGTCGAGCGCTTCGGCCGACATGATGGTCGTCCACTTCGGCCACTCGGTGTTGCCGATCATGACGGCGATCGGGCTGCCGATTGTTTTGCCGTGGATGATGCCGGTGAGAAGTGTCAGTTCGTCCTGCTCGAATTTCATGCGCGCGCCGCGGCCGTACCCGAGCCTGCGGCGGGCCAGCTGGTAACCGATCTCTTCTTTCGAGACGGGTACCCCGGCCGGCATATTCTCGATCATCGCAACCAGAGCCTGACCGTGGGATTCACCTGCAGTAGTCCAACGAAGCATGGAGGCATTGTCTCATAAAGACCACATGTCCGTGCATGCAAGCCCCACTATCCATGCAGCTGCGAGCATGGACGGCCCGTGCGCTGTGTCGTTGAGGCGCTTGAGCAGCAAGAACACGACCGTCAGGACGCTCGCGAGCAGCATCGCCGCCAGTACCGCTTGCACACCGGCGATCGCGGCGAGCGCGACTCCCAGCGGCACCCCGAGCTTGATGTCGCCGCCGCCCATGCCGGCTTCGGTGTTCTTGCCGGTGCCGCGCCGCAGGACGAGAAGGAGATACAGCGCCGGCCAGACAAGCCCCCACAACCCTTGCGGGTTGAATACGCAGTAGATCAGTGCCAGTGCGGCTGCTGGGAGGGTGAGGAAGTTGGGCAGACGGCGCTGTGAGACGTCGTAAAGCACGAGTGCAATCGACCAGACCCCCGCAACGATTCCCCCCACCAGCATGAAACTAGCCGCCTAAACGTTTGACTCCAGTCGGTGAGATCCACCCGACGTGGCGCATGAGCGCTTCGTGCATCTCTGCCCGTGGCGCGGGGCTGCCGGTGAACTGCTCGAACTGCGAATAGGACTGGCACGCGAGCATGGTCAAACCGCCGACAGTGAGGTGGCCGTTCGAGGCCGCCTCCGTCGCTAACGGCGTGGGCCACGGGTCGTAGATGACATCGAGCACCGGCGCGTGCCCGAGCTCCTTCACCCGCGGCTCAATGACGTGAGCCGGAACCGTGGACACGATCAGGTCCGCGCTGAGCGCAACCGGCTCGAGATCGCGTTCAAAGTCGAGGAATTCAGCCTCCACCTGAGAACCGGTTTCTTGCAACAGCGGCAGCAACTCTTCGCTGCGGTTCGTGCGGTTGAGCACCGTGAGCTTGTCGACGCCGCGGTGCGCCAACGCCCACAACGCCGACCGCGCGGTACCACCGCCCCCGATGACGATGGCGTGACCGATGTGCTTCTCACCAATGAGCTGATCGAGCGCACCGGCAATGCCCTCACAGTCAGTGTTGTCGGCCCGCCAGCGGCCACCGTCGAGACGCACGAGCGTGTTCGCGGAACCGATTGCCCGCGCGCGCTCCGTCGCCTCGTCAGCGAATGCGAGGGCGGCGAACTTTCCAGGCATGGTCACCGAGAACCCACGGTAGGCGCCGTCTGCCCCGCCGACAATGCCCGGCAGCTGCTCCGCGGTGCACTCGATGCGTTCATAGGTCCAGCCGGTCAACTCGGCGGCTTCATATCCAGCCCCGTGAAGCACCGGCGACAGCGAGTGCTCGATGGGGCTGCCCAATACAGCGGCCTTGCTCGCAGGTGCCCCCGATCCGCCTGAAATCGCAGTGCTCATGATCTAACGCTGGGAGTCGAGGATGCCGGAGTCATAAGCCTGCTGAACCGCAGCCTGGTGCTCCTCGAAGGTGTTGGTGAAGATTGTGGTGCCGTCCTCATCCACCGTGACGAAGAACAGCCACTCGCCGTCAGCGGGGTGCTCCATCGCCTGAATCGCCTCATCCGAGGGAGACGCGATCGGGGTTTCGGGCAGACCGTCCATGGCGTAGGTGTTCCACGGGGTTTTCCGCTGGCGATCGGAGTCGCCGGTAGCCAGCTCAACGGATTCGAGGTCGTAGTTGACGGTGGAGTCGAACTCAAGGCGCATCGGCTCGGCGAGACGGTTGAGGATGACGCGGGCTACCTTGTCAAAGTCCCCTGCCGGCGCTTCACGCTCCACCAAGGAGGCGGCGACGAGCAGCTCATAAGGACTCAAGCCGATGGCCTGCGCACGGCCCACAATGTCAGTGCTGTTGTACTTATCTGCCGAGCGGGTGACCAGATCGGTCAGAATCGCCTCCGCGTCAGCACTCGGGTCGACGATGTACTCGCCCGGAGCGATGAGGCCCTCCAAGCGCTTCGGGTCGCCCTTGCGGGCCGCCACCGGCTTGATCGCCCACTCGGGCACACCGAGGGAAGCAGGGTCGGCGTTGGCGGCAACGTCATGGAGCTGTTCAGCACTCACGCACCCCTCGGCATCGCCCTCCGGCCCGCAGGTGACCGTGGAGATGTTCGAATAAATACCGAAGCGGGTGTCTCCTCCGACGACGCGGACATCCATGAGCGTTAAACCACCCGGGATCTTCAACAAGTCAATCTTGTTCGCGGGATCGAGCAGTGCGGCTACGGCTGCCTCAGCGCTCATTTTTTCCTGGAGGCGGTAGAAGCCTGGCTGGATGCTATCGGCGTTCGGGTTCGACATCGCTGCAGCTTGAAAAGCCTGGTCGGAGCGGATCACGCCCTGCTCCTGAAGTGCTGGGCCCATCTGGCTCAGCGTTGTGCCCTCGGGAATCTCGACGACCTGCTCCACACCATTACCGGCGCCTTGGAAATCACCGCCGCCGGATGTCGAGCGCGCAAAAGCGATGTAGACGATGGCACCGATGATGAGCAGGATCGACACCACCAGCACCGCAATGCCGCGGGTGCGCCCTTGGGATGAGTTAGCCGAGCTCACGTTGTCGTCTCCTTGAGGTTGAGCTGATGAACGCGGCCGTCCAGCCACGATTGGAGGATAGCCACAGCGGCTGCTTGATCAATTACAGCGCGGCCGTCGCGGGCGTTCACCCCAGAAGAGCGCAACGCGTTGGTTGCCTCCACGGTGGTGAGCCGCTCATCTGCGAAGCGGACGGGAACGTCCGAGTTTCGGCGTCTAATACGGAAAGCGATCTCCTTGGCGTGCTTGATACTGGAGGAGCCATTTCCCTTCAGGTCGCGCGGCAGACCGACAACCACCTCAACAGCGTTGTACTCACTGATGATGTCGAGCAGCCGGTCAATGTCCGCCCCATCGCGGTCCTTGAAGCCGGTCACGCGCTCCACCGTCTCCACCGGGGTGGCCAATAGGCCGTCTCGGTCGGACGAAGCCACACCAATCCGGACGGTGCCGACATCGATGCCGATACGCCGACCCGGGCCGGGGTCGTCGACCCCGGGTGTGTCCGGTTGGATCTTCATGTCGTGGTCCTCAATGTTGCTTCGGAAACTACGGAGAGCGCAGTGCTGTGATCAATCTGTGACCTAACAGCACCCTAGCTTATACTTTCCCGATTTCCTCACGCAGGGCCTTAAAGCCGGCCTCAATTCCAGAAGCGTCGGAACCAGACCCTTGCGCCAAATCGGGCTTACCGCCGCCCTTTCCGCCGACGTAGCCACCGAAGACCCCAACGTACTGCCCGGCCTTGATGCCCTTTTCGACGGCACCCTGCGTGGCCGCCACCGCGAACGGAACCTTGCCGTCAGCGCTAGACGCGAGGACGATCACAGCTGGGTCAGTGCCGAAGCGGCCACGCAGGTCGGTGGCCATGGTGCGCATGTCGCCGCCGCTGAGACCGTCGGGAAGCTTCACGGCGAGGAACTTGATGTCCCCGATCGTCTCCGCCTGCTTGACCAACTCGCCGGTCTGGTTGGCCAGCTCCTTGTTGCGCAAGTTCTCGATCTCCTTCTCCGCTGCGCGCAGACGCTCAGTGAGCTGGGCGATGCGCTCCGGAAGCTGCTCGGTTGGAGTTTTCAACTCCTCTGCCAAGCCGCTAGCGAGTGCCGCTTCCTTGGAGAAGTAAGCGAAGGAATCCATGCCCGAGTAGGCCTCAATCCGGCGCGCACCGGAGCCGACGGAAGATTCGCCCAGCACAGCCACCGGGCCGATCTGGGACGAGTGCTCCACGTGGGTGCCGCCGCACAGTTCAATGGAGAACGGGCCGCCGATCTCCACGACGCGGACCTCATCGCCGTAGTTCTCACCGAACAGCGCCATCGCGCCCATCTCTTTCGCCCGCTCCAGAGAAGTCTCAAACGTGTTGACAGCGAAATCAGCGTCGACCGCCTGGTTGGCGATCACCGCGATCTCATCAAGCTGCGCCTGGGTGAGCTGCTCGGTGTAGTTGAAGTCGAAGCGAAGGTAGCCCGGCTTGTTCATCGACCCAGCCTGGACAGCGGTCGGACCGAGCACCTGGCGCAATGCCGCGTGGATCAGGTGCGTGGCGGTGTGCGCCTGGCGGGCGCCGTGGCGCCACGTCGGGTTGACCTCCGCGCGCACAGTCTGACCCACGTCGAGGCCACCATTTTCCACGGTCGCCTTGTGGACCCAGAGCTTTTTGTTGCCCACCTTCTGCACGTCGTGCACGGACAGGACTGTGTCGCCCACGACAATGCGGCCCCGGTCCGCAAGCTGGCCGCCACCCTCCGCATACATCGGGGTGACGTCCAAGATGACCTCCACCTCGTCGCCCTGCGCGACCTCACCGACCTTCTCGCCGCCGCGGACCAAGCCGATAACCTTCGAGTCGTTCTCCAGGGTGTCAAAGCCCACGAACTCGGTGGGGTGCGCGTCGACCCACTCGCGGTAGAGCGACTCGTCGATGTTGCCGGTCTTCTTCGCTTTGCTGTCGGCCTTGGCACGGTCGCGCTGTTCTTTCATCGCAGCGTCGAACGCGGCCATGTCCACCTCCAGGCCGGCTTCGGCAGCCATCTCGAGGGTCAGATCGATCGGGAAGCCGTAGGTGTCGTGCAGTTCGAACGCCTGCGCGCCCGGCAGGACGGTCTGGCCGGAACCCTTGACGGTGGCGGCGGCTTCGTCGAAACGGTGGGTGCCGGACTCCAGCGTCTTCAGGAAGGCCTTTTCCTCGTTGACGGCCACGCGCAGGATCCGCTCACGGTTCTGCTCAATCTCCGGGAAAGATGGGGCCATCGTGTCCATGATCGTGTTCATGAACGTCTCGATGGTGTTGCCCTGCGCACCGAGCAGTCGCGCCGAGCGGACAATACGGCGCAGCAAGCGGCGCAGAATGTAGCCGCGCCCCTCGTTCGACGGCGTGACACCGTCGAGGATGATCATCATTGCAGTGCGGGAGTGGTCGGCGATGACACGGAAGCGGACGTCGGAAAGCTCCCCTTCTTTACCCCCCGCACCGTACGTGGTGCCGGTGAGTTTCTCCGCCGCCTCAATGACCGGGCGCAGCAAGTCGGTCTCGTAGACATTGTCCACACCCTGCAGGATGCAGGCGAGACGCTCAATGCCCAGGCCGGTATCGATGTTCTTGTTCGGCAGCTCGCCGAGAATCTCGAAGCCCCCCTTTTTGTCGCCCTCACCGCGGATGGACTCCATGAAGACCAGATTCCAGATTTCCATGTAACGGTTGTCGTCGGCGATCGGGCCTCCTTGCTTGCCGTGCTCGGGGCCCCGGTCATAGTAAATCTCGGAGCACGGGCCGCACGGACCTGGCACGCCCATGGACCAGAAGTTGTCCTCCATGCCCATCCGCTGAATACGGTCTGCCGGCACACCGATCTTGTTCTCCCAGATCTCAGCAGCCTCGTCGTCCTCGGTGTACACCGTCACCCACAGGCGCTCGGGATCCAGGCCGAAGCCACCGTCGTCCTGGCTGTTGGTCAGCAGCGACCACGCCAGCTCAATCGCACCTTCCTTGAAGTACTGCCCGAAGGAGAAGTTGCCCGCCATCTGGAAAAACGTGTTGTGGCGTGTGGTAATGCCCACTTCCTCAATGTCCAAGGTGCGCACGCACTTCTGGATCGACGTGGCCGTGCCACTGTCGAATGGCGGGTTCTGCTGGCCGAGGAAGTACGGCTTAAACGGCACCATGCCTGCGTTGACGAACAGCAGGGTCGGGTCGTCGAGGATCAGCGAGGCACTGGGCACCGGGGTGTGGCCGGCATCGACGAAGTGCTGGGTGAAGCGGTCCCTGATTTCGTGGGTCTGCACAGACGTGTCCTTTGCGGGTCGTTGGACTTTTCTCGTCCAGCCACTTTACCCGCGGACCATTCCCCGCAGTCGCTCGGCGTAGTCCTGGATTCTCTTTTCGGCGCCGTGCCCGGTGGGCTCGTAGTAGCGCGCCTCATCCAGCCCCTCGGGGATGTAGCGCTGCTTGACCACACCTCTCGGATCATCATGCGGGTACACGTACCCCACTGCGTTCCCGATCTTCTTCGCGCCCTCGTAGTGCCCGTCACGCAAGTGGGGTGGGACGGTGCCTGACTTGCCGGCGCGGACGTCGGCAAGCGCGGCGTCGATCGCTTTGATCACCGACGGCGACTTCGGCGCTGTCGCGAGATGAATCGTGGCCTGCGCCAAGGGCAGACGCCCCTCCGGCATGCCGATAAACTGCACCGCCTCGGCCGCAGCGGTGGCCGCCTGCAGCGCTGTCGGGTCAGCCATGCCAATGTCTTCAGAGGCGTGAATGACAAGCCGGCGGGCGATGAACCGCGGGTCCTCCCCTGCCTCAATCATCCGTGCAAGGTAGTGCAAGGCGGCGTCGACATCGGAACCGCGGATCGATTTGATGAAAGCGGAAATGATGTCGTAATGCTGATCCCCATCACGGTCGTACCGCACCACAGCGCGGTCAACGCTGCGGGAAACCACATCCGCCGTGATCGTCCCGTCAGCGCCTTCTGCGGCGGCCTCCAGGTACGTCAGTGCGCGGCGCGCGTCGCCGCCGGCGAGCATCACCAGCTGGTCGCGCGCCTCCGGTTCTAAAGTCACCGAACCATTCAAGCCTCGTTCCGAGGACACGGCGCGGTCGAGGACGGAGGCAATATCGGCGTCGGAAAGCGACTCGAGCCGCAGCAACAACGACCGCGACAGCAGCGGCGCAACCACGCTGAAAGAGGGGTTCTCTGTGGTCGCCGCTACGAGCAGCACCGTGCGGTTTTCCACCGCCGCCAACAGCGCGTCCTGCTGTGTTTTGGAGAAACGGTGCACCTCGTCGATGAACAGCACTGTGCGCTGGCCGCGAGCGAGGTCGCGGCGGGCACCATCGAGGACCTCGCGTACCTGCTTCACCCCGGATGACAGGGCCGACAAGCCGACGAAGTTCTGCCCCATCGCCGTTGCGATGAGCGAGGCAATCGTTGTTTTGCCGGTTCCCGGCGGGCCGTAGAGAATCACCGAGGCCTCACCGGAGCCTTCCACCAGACGACGCAGCGGACGACCTTCACCGAGCAAATGGTCTTGGCCAACAAGCTCGTCGAGCGTCCGCGGACGCATGCGAGCGGCCAACGGTGCGGACTCCCCAGCTGCGAAGAACGCGGTGCCGCGCTCCCCTGCGGACCCCACACTGTCAGCCGGGTCAGAGAATAGACCTCCTTGCGTCATTTCAACCGCTCCGCGACATGAGAAGCGAACTCTGCGATGACGGCGTTTCGTGGCTTGTCGCCGGCAGCGGCGTACCACGCCAGCGCAGAAAAGGCGTCAGCGATGTCGCGGCGGATTGCTTTCTCCACCACCGTGAAGTCAGTGTGGGCCGGGGAACGCAGCACACTCGCGCCTCGCTCTACGTCCTCCTCTAGTGCCCCAGGATCCTGTACGAGCTCGTAGCTGCCGTCATCCTCCATGATCCAGCCGCCGCCGTAGCGGGTCGTCCCGCGCGGTTCCTCACCGTCCAGGTACAGCAGCGAGACGCTGAAGAACGCCCAGCCAACCAGCGCAGCTGTGATGCGGGAGTGCAACGTCTCGGCATTTTGCAGCGTCGGCCAGACGCCGGCGACCTCCGCAATCCACGCCTCCAAGAAAACCTTCGTCTCCGCTGCACTAATCGGGCGGGCCGAAATATACTGCGGAAAACCTGCGATGACACCAGCCAAATCGAAGATGACATCGCGGAATCCCGCCCACTCGTAATCGAGGAACTGGGTGCGGTCGGCGAAAATAATGTTGTCCGGCGACAAATCGAAAGGCGTGAACGCGCGCGAGTCGCCGTGCAACATGTGGACCTGCACCGTGTCGGCAATCTCTGCGACTTCCCGCGGCACCTCGATGCCGGCCCGGCGGACAATCTCCAGGCCATCGAGAATGCGGTTTTCCAGCATTGTCTCGCGCATCGCCTGAATCTCGCGGGCACCATCCTTGGCGCGCACCATGCGGGCGAGCAACGTGTTGAAACTCAGCTCCGCACCGGCAGTTCCCGCATGCATCTTGCCCAGCGACGTACCCAAATTGCGCAGCAGCCGAATGCGCAGCTCCTCGTCGGAGTTCTCCAGCAAGGTCGCCAGCGTGTCGCCGTCACCGGAGTCAGTGAGAATGATCGCGTGCTGCTCAAGGTCGTAGCCCAGCATCACAGGCCCCGGACGCGCTTCTTCGCTTAACGACGTTGTGAACTGGTACGCGACCACTTCCCGCAGAAAAGCGGCGTCATCGATTGGGTCGTCCGTCTGCGGCGAGTACTTGACCACGACGGAGCGGTACGACAGAAAAGGATTGTTGGCCACGCGCAAACGCAGCACCACGGTACCACCGGTGCCGGAGAGCTCCTCCGGTTCGGTCAGGTGCTGTTGCCCGCCGTAGCGCTGGGTGAGCACCGCTTCGGCAACGGCAATGATCTGCTGCTGGTCCAACATGGCGTGCGCCTTCGTTACTGGCCTGTGGTGCCTGCCTCGTTAAGGGAGCCCTCATCGCCGAGTTTCACCTCGTTATCCGTGCCCGCAGTACCCTCAGCCGGCTTCTTCTCCGGCTTGAAGTCAACACCGGTCTCCTTGCGCTGGGCAGCCGGAATCGGCCCCGGAGCGTCGGTCAGCGGGTCAACGCCGCCGCCGGACTTCGGGAAAGCAATGACGTCGCGGATGGAGTCAAAGCCGCCCAGCAGCGAGACAATGCGGTCCCAGCCGAAGGCGATGCCGCCGTGGGGCGGAGCGCCGAAGGAGAAAGCGTCGAGCAGGAAGCCGAACTTTTCCTGTGCCTCATCGTCATCGATGCCCATGACGTCGAAGACGCGCTTCTGAACGTCCTGGTTGTGGATACGGATGGAGCCGCCACCGATCTCGTTGCCGTTGCAGACAATGTCGTAGGCGTACGCCAGAGCCTCACCCGGCTCCTTGTCAAAGCTGTCCAGGTACTCCGGCTTCGGCGAGGTGAAAGCGTGGTGCACAGCCGTCCACTGCGAGTTGCCCAAAGCGACATCGCCAGATGCGGTGGCGTCGGCTGCCGGCTCGAACATCGGCGCGTCGACGACCCAGGTGAAGGCCCACGCGTCATCGTCGATAAGCCCGAGCTTGTTCGCGATCTCACCGCGGGCGGCACCGAGAAGCGCACGCGAGGACTTCGTGTCGCCAGCGGCGAAGAAGATGCAGTCACCCGGCTTCGCGCCCACATGCGCGGCAATGCCTTCGCGCTCAGCGTCGGTGATGTTCTTTGCCACCGGACCGGACAGCTCGCCGTCCTCCCCGATGAGGATGTACGCCAGACCCTTGGCGCCGCGCTGCTTTGCCCACTCCTGCCAAGCGTCGAGCTGGCGACGCGGCTGGGAAGCACCGCCCTCCATGACGACAGCGCCAACGTACTCGTTCTGGAAGACGCGGAAAGTGGTGTCCTTGAAGAAGTCGGTGCACTCCACCAACTCAATGTCGAAGCGCAGGTCCGGCTTGTCAGAGCCGTACTTCTCCATCGCTTCCTTGTAGGTCATGCGCGGAATCGGTGTGGTGATCTCGTAGCCGATGAGCTTCCACAGCTCGACCACGATTTCCTCGGCGAGCTCGATGATGTCGTCCTGGTCGACGAAACTGGCCTCAATATCCAGCTGTGTGAACTCCGGCTGACGGTCGGCGCGGAAGTCCTCATCGCGGTAACAGCGCGCGATCTGGAAGTAGCGCTCCATGCCAGCCACCATGAGCAACTGCTTGAACAGCTGCGGCGACTGCGGCAGCGCGTACCAGGAACCCGGGCGCAGACGGGCCGGGACGAGGAAGTCACGGGCACCTTCCGGGGTGGAACGCGTCAGCGTCGGGGTCTCAATCTCCACGAACTCGTGCTTGCTCAGCACGTCGCGGGCAGCCTTGTTAGCCTTCGAGCGCAAACGCAGGGCTTCGGCCTGGCGCTCACGGCGCAGATCCAGGTAGCGGTAGCGCAGGCGGGTTTCCTCGCCGACCTCGCCGGAAGAGAAGTCTTCGACCTGGAACGGCAAGGCCGCAGACTTGGACAGCACCTCAAGCTCGGTGGCGTTGACCTCGATCTCCCCAGAGGCCAGGTTCGGGTTCGCAGAGCCCTCCGGACGCGGCTCAACCACACCGGTGACCTTGACGCAGAACTCGCTGCGCAGGTCGTGAGCGGCCTCAGCGACATCAGACTCACGGAAGACCACCTGCGCGTAACCGGAACGGTCACGCAAATCAATGAAGATCACGCCGCCGTGGTCACGGCGACGACCAACCCAGCCGGTGAGGGTGACGGTCTGGCCATCCATGTCTTTACGGAGATCTCCCGCAAGGTGAGTGCGCAGCACGGTGTACTCCACGTCCTTCCACGTTTCGAGCTTGAGCGATTGCGTTTAACTCCCGCGAGTCTACCCAATGGCCCGACCAGTCCCACGAACGGCTGTTCACCGCGAATCTCAGCGCCCGGGGTTCCTTGCTGTGGCAGTTCACGGCTGCAGTGGCGCGATGCTGTGGCACAATTCACGTATGACGTTCAAGAGCGGTGTGACCCCGACGGGTCAAGGTGTAAGCACCTCCGGCGGTAGCGGCCGCCGCGGCGGTGGCGGCATGCCCATCATGGTCGGCGGAGGCGGACTGGGCACCCTGGTGCTCGTCGCTTTGTTCTTCCTGCTGGGTGGCGGAGGCGGTGGCGGCGGCACGTCCCCGGCTCCCCAAGGTCAAGGCCAGCACAGCGAACAAGGCGGCGATGGCTTCGATTTGGCCCAGTGCCAGACAGAAGGTGCCGTCAATGAGATTCCGGAATGTCGCGCTGCCGCCACCGCTGACTCTTTGAACAACATTTGGGGCGGTGTTCTGCCCGAGCAGGCGGGAGTGGACTACTCAATGCCGAATATGCGCATGTTTGAAGGCGACGTGCAGACAGGCTGCGGCTTCGCCTCCGCCGATACCGGCCCGTTCTACTGCCCGCGGGATAAGACGATCTACCTCGACGTGAGCTTCTATAACCAGCTTGAGCGCATGGGCGGTTCCGACGGATCCCTGTCCCAGATGTATGTTGTCGCCCACGAATGGGGCCATCACCTTCAGAATCTCGAGGGCACCCTGGGCCTAAGCGACTACAACAACCCGGGCGAAGACTCTGCTGCTGTCGCCATCGAGCTGCAAGCCGACTGCTATGCCGGCGTGTGGGCTTCCCGCGCCGACAAGGGGGAGGACGCGATGCTCGAGCCGATTACCGAAGAGCAGGTCAAGCAAGCAGTCCAGACCGCCCGCGCGATCGGCGACGACCACATTCAGGAACAATCTGGCCGCGAGGTCGACCCTGATGCGTGGACGCACGGTTCTTCAGAGCAGCGTCAGCAGCTCTTTCTGGCCGGCTACAACTCCGGTTCCATGTCCCAATGCGACACGCTTAACCGCGGTGCCTACAAATAAACCCCTTAACTAAGCATGAGCGAACCCACCAACCGCGCAGTGCCCTTCATGGCCGCCTTCAATGACATTGAGAGCTACCTCCGCACCGCTTTAGATGCGAAAAAGTCGGACAGCTTCAACTGGATGGTCTCCAAGGCGGAGAAGAACAACATTGTCACTCCTGCCCAGGCCAATGACTTGAAAGAGTTCGCCAGCCTCCGCAACGCCATCAGCCACGGGGAATGGCAGGATTTCCGCCCCATCGCCGAACCGCTGCCGGAGACCGTCGTTGAGATCGAGCGGATCCGCGACCAACTTCTCGACCCCCCGCTGGCCATCGACATCCTCGGCCACCAGGACGTGATCACGTTCTCACCCGATGACGACATTCACGAGCCCCTGCGCGTCATCCGCGACACCGGCATTTCCCAGTTCCCCGTGTACGACGACCACCAGTGCGTCGGCGTCTTGACTACCAACACCATTGCCCGCTGGCTCGCCGAGGACCTCGCCGAAGACGACACCATTAGCGCCAAGCCCGTCGGAGAGATCCTCTCCCACAATGAGCCCAAAGACCACGCGATTTTCATGCCCCGCACTGCCACTGCAGTCGAGGTTATTCACGCGCTCACGTCGCCCGGCAACGAGCGCACACTGCCCCGCCTGGTCATTATCACCGAGCACGGCAACCCGAATCAGCAGCCGCTGTGCGTGGTCACAGCCTCGAATCTGCCCGCGCTTTTCGACGCCGCCTAGCCGCCCCGGCGTCCATCCACAGCCCACGGAAAGAACCCTGCCGGTTCGCCCCGCGCCGCCGTGAACGCATAAGCTTTCTCGCATTTTCGTGCCGTTGAAATCGGCCCCACAAACTCCCAGCTCAGTTGTTGCTGGTGTGACGGGAGTTACTTGACGCGTGGACGGCACGAAAATGTCTCCCCGAACGCGCTCGCGCCCGCCGCCCCAGCGCCCGGGTCTAATCAGCGAGCTCCTGCCCGAGCGGACGCGCCAGCACGAGTCGCACGAGGTACAGCGCAACGGCAGGAATGAAGAAGAACACCAGCGGCACCGACAGTGCGATAGGTAGTTTAAGAGCGGTTAACGCTGCCCCAGCCACGATGGCGACGCTGATGACCGTGCGGACGAGGAACCTGAACGTGTTCTGAATCGCAGCTGTAGCCAGTTCCGCGAAACCATCCCGGTCCTCCTCCGCAGGCAGCGAGGCGAGAGCGAAGAACCACACTGTGATACCGGTGATGATGAACGTCCCAGAGAGAGCGAGACCTTGGATAACGGTCAGCGCAGTACCGTCGATGCCCGCTTGGAACACCACAAACTGTTGGTAGACCAGAAGCGCACCCGCCAGCAAAAGCAGCAGCCAGTAGAGGGATACGCTCTTCCACCGCACGGTGAGTTGCCGGATGAACATGAGCCCGTACCGGGATCCCCGGCCCTGCACCATGTCCCCGACCACGACATTAGCGGCCCGCCACGCTGCACCACCGGTCACTACTGGCAAGGAAGTGACCACAAGCAGCATGTTGAGGATGACGATGTCCGCCAGCAGCGTGAACGCCGCCATGAACTTCGAGTCGGGGTGGAAGATCTGCATGTGCTCTCGCGGTTAACCCTTCACAGCACCTGCGGCGACACCTTCGATGATGTGCTTCTGGGCGGCGACGTAGAAGATGATGATCGGGGTGATGGCCAGCACCAGCATGGCCATCATTGCCCCCAGGTCGCGGTCGCCCTGGGAGCCGACGAATTGCTGGATGACCACCGGGATGGTGCGGTACGGGGTGGATAGACCGATGACCAAGTACGGCAGGAGGTAGTCGTTCCAGATCCACATGGCGTTGAGGATGGCCACGGTAATGGCGGTGGGTTTAAGCATCGGTAGAACCACCCGGAAGAAGGTCGCCAGAGGTGAGCAGCCGTCGATGTAGGCGGCTTCCTCGATTTCGAGCGGAATGGATTTCACGAATCCGGAGAACATGAACACGGACAATCCGGCCCCGAAGCCGAGGTAAAGCACCACCATGCCCAGCGGGTTTGCCAGGCCGAGCCGGTCGGCGATGACGACAGTCGGGAACATGACCATTTGGAACGGGATGACCATGGAGAACACGAAGGCGTAGTAGAGGGCATTCGTCCACCACGCCTTGACGCGGGTGATGTAGTAGGCGGTCATCGCGGAGAAAAACACGATCACCACGACAGAGCTAATCGTGATGACGAACGACCACACGATCGCCCATCCGAACCCTTCACCCTGCACACCGGTGATGTAGTTGGTCAGCCCGGCCCATAGTTCACCGACTGGCAGCGCAAACGGGTTAGTGGAAATGCCGAAGCGGTCCTTGAACGAGTTCAACAGGATGAAGAAGATCGGCCCGAGGAACACGACAGTCAGGAAGATCAGTACTGCGTAGATGAGTACTTTTGCTCCGCCGGACACTGTGGATTCGTCGACAGGGGAGCGTTTGTCGCTTTTCGACGGCGCCTTCATTCCGGCTGCCTCTGTCTCTTCTTCGACCGCTTTATCGGTTGCGTTGATACGGGTAGTCATGGTTTAAGCCTCCACTTCCCTGCTGCGGGTGGCGCGCAGCTGGAACATTGCGATGGCGACGACAACGACGACGAAGATGACTGCCTTCGCCTGCCCCACGCCTTCGGCGCCCACGCGGTTGAACATGGTCTTGACAATGTTGAGGGCGACCATTTCGGTCTCGCCTCCGGGTGCGCCGTCGGTAAGCGCCAAGTTCTGGTCGTAGACCTTGAACGTGTTCGACAGCGTCAGGAACAAGCAGATGGTGATTGACGGCATCATCAGCGGGATGGTCACGTGACGCAGTTCTTCCCATTTGGACACACCGTCGATCTCAGCGGCTTCGATGAGTTCCGACGGGACGTTCTGCAACCCGGCGATGTAAATGATCATCATGTACCCGATGAGCTGCCAGTTCATGAGCATGATCAGGCCGGCGTATCCGAATCGCCAGTCCGCGGCGATCGTGGTCTCGTAGTTCGCCAGCACAGCATTGATCATCGACTGCCAGGTGTAGCCCAGGACGATCCCGCCGATCAGGTTCGGCATGAAGAACACCGTTCGGAAGAAGTTCGTGCCGCGCAGTTTCCGCGTCAGCGTCCACGCGATCGCAAAAGCGATGACGTTGACGGTGATGATGGACACCACCGCCACCAGGATCGTGAACAGAAGCGCCGAGACGAACCCTTCACGCTCGGAGAAAACGCGCGCATAGTTGTCCAGGCCGACCCATGTGGCATCGGTAATAGTGGTGAAGTCAGTGAATGATAGCGCCGTACCGACGAGAAACGGCACGAAGAACGCGATGCCGAATGCTATCAGTGTCGGCAGCACGAAGATGGGGAAATATTTCTTCAGTGTCTCTTGCATGGTGTGGTCCCTTGGTTGCTCCCGGTCCGCCTAATCCATCAAGGCGATCTGGTTGTCCATCTCGTAAGTCCAGTCCTCTTTGAGTTTGCGCACGAGGTCCTCCCACGACATGTTTCCGTTGGCGTACTGCGCAAGGTTCTGGCCGTACAGGTCACGGAACTGTTGGTTCGGGGAATACTGGAAGTCCCACGGGAGGGCCTCGACGGAGTCGTCGTTAAGCGCTTCCTGCACTTGGCGCGCCAGCGGATCATCTGGAACGTCGTCGATGCCGTAGTTCTCAAACGGGGCGATAAAACCCAGTTCGTTGACGACGAGCTCCTTGCCGCGCTCGGACAGGAAGAGCCAGTCGAGGAAGTCTTGCGTGGCCTTCTGGTCTTCTTCGCTGGCCTTGTTATTGACTGACAGGAAGTTTTCGGTGCCCACGTTGAGCCCGACATTCTCCTCGTTCGGCAGACCCATGTACATGGGCATGAACTTGATCTTGTCCTCTTTGACGGTGTTGCCGCCCTCCCCGGAAATCTGCCCCCAAGCCCAGTTGCCGTTTTGGACCATCGCGGCCTTACCGGTGGCGAATTCCGCCATCGCGTCGGACACTGCGCGGGCAGGTGCCAAGCTAGGTTTGACCGTGGAGTTTTCCAGGTACAAGTCGAGCAGGTTGTGGTAATTCTCGCCGTACGTGAACTCGAGATCGCGCAGATCAGCGAAGTCTTGGACACCGCGGTCTTCGATCTCGTAGTGGAGCGGGCCGTTCATGAGGTGGTTCGTCCACCGCCACTCTTCGCCCGCACCAAGCGACGTTGCTGCGAACACGCCCTGGATGCCCAGCTCGTCTTTGCGCTCCTGCATGTCCTCGGCCACGGCCTTCAAGTCATCGAAGGAATTGAGCTCCTCCATCGAGGTGACCTTCGCATCAGGAAGCGCGAAGTAAGCTTCCATGATCTCTTCGTTGTAGAGGATTCCGAAGCCCTCCATCGCGAACGGAACGCCCACGATCTTGCCGTCGGGGTCAGTGATGGGCTGGGCGTCGTCCTGCAGTGACGTGGCAATCTCGAAGTCGGACATGTCGGCCAGGTAGTCCTTCCAGATGCCGTAGCCTTCTTGGCCGTTGATCTGGAACAGCGTCGGCGCGTTGGATTTCGCCATCTCGGCCTTCAGCGTCTGCATGTAAGAGCCGGAGGCGGCGGTAACCACCTTGACCGGCACTCCGGTCTCGGCGGTGTACTCCTCGGCGACCTTTTCGAATGCCTCGGCCTGCTCCGGTTTGAAGTTCAGGTAGTACACGTTCGGGCCGTTGCTCTGCCCACAGGCAGTCAGCAGCGACGCGCTCAACCCGACGGCGGCAGCCGCCGCTAGTGCACGGGTGGTCGGTTGCATGGAATGTACCTCATTCATCATCGATCATCGTTTCAAGATTGTGGGTTTCAGCAGTGTAAATGCGCGCCTCATCGGGCCGGGCAGGCAGGATGGTGCGGAAGTAGGATTGGGCTGCTTCGTCGAGGGGCACGTAGCGCGACTCATTTTCGGAGACGAACCAGCGGTGGTCCAGAATCTCGTGGAAGACTTGGACGGGCTCAAGCTTCGCGCGCAATGCGGGCGGCGTGAGCGCGACGATCGGGTCGTACCGGTTCACCAACCAGTCGAGCGCGACTTCCTCTTGGGACAGTGCACCATCGTGGTGGAGCGCCCGGTAGACCTCCATCTCACCCAGCAACCGCTGCGCTTGCCTGTCCTGGACGTCCAACCCAGTGAGTTGTTTGAGCTTGCGGCGATGGAAGCCGGTGGAGAACACGGCCGGTTCGATGCTCACACGGTAGACATCCACGGTCTCGTTGCCAGCACCGGTCCTACTCTCATGGCTGATCTCGGTCTCACCGATGTCGAAGCCGAGGGCGTGAATCTTTTCCACGTGCTCGGCAATTTGGGCGAAGGCATCGCCTTCGACAACCAGCTCCTCCGTCATGAGGCCCCACAGTTCGTGGTAGATCGCGTCGACAGCGTTGCCCAGCGCGATGACATCCACAGCGGCGTCGATGTATCCACCTGCTTGAAGGTCCATGAGTTCGCCGATGATGTTGACCCGGGCGAGCTCGACGTCGTAAAGCCTGCGTCCGCGCGAGAGCGGCTCGTGAAACTCACCAGTCTCAGCGTCAACCAGGTACGCGGAGAACTCGTCTGCGTCGCGGCGGAACAAGGTGTTCGACAACGACACGTCGCCCCAATAGAAATTCAGCAGGTGAAGGCGAACGAGCAGCACCGCAAGTGCCCGAATCAGCTTGCTCACCGTCTCTGGACCCAGTGCTCGACTGAACACGTCGCGGTACGGCAACGAGAATTCCAGGTGCTCCGTGACCAGGCACGGTGTGAGTTGCTCTTCCCCCGACGCGCTGGTGCGGTTAGCCACGACAGCGACGGGAGTCACACACGGAATGTCGAGGGTACGGAGCTTTTTCAGCGTGCGGTACTCGTGGTACGCCACCGACTCGCCGATCTCTTTGATGGCCAGAGCCGCTCCCCCGGCAGAAATCAGTCGAACCGTATGCCGCGAAATACCCCGCGGGTGCGCAGCGAGCAGCTCAGCCGGCCAGTTCTCCAGCGGGGTGGACCATGGCAGACGAAGCAGCACCTTGGCATAGGCCGGCGACTGAATGCTCATTTTCTCTGACATGGTTACTTCACCCCACGCGGAAAGCGCGGCTTGTTCTAGATCCTTTTCCCGGTGGCCTTGGAGAACACGTGCAGACCGCCCTCATTGACGGTGACGTGGATGATGTCACCGTCTTTGATCCCGGACATCGGTGTGACGCGCACCACAATCTGGCCTGCCGCGGAATCGTCCACGCCCTCTTCGCGCCACTCGCCGCCGACCAGGTGACCGTAGATGAACGAATCGGAGCCGAGTTCCTCGATGAAATCGACCTCAACGGGCACAGTGTGCTCGGTGGTCTCCGGAACAACGGTCAGAGCCTCTGGGCGGAACCCGATGATGATCTGGTTGTTGTCCTCCGGCGTGAGAGCCCGAACGTGCTCAGGTGCGAGCGGGATGGATGCCTCGCCAAGTCGCGCAACCTCGCCTTCAACATTGAACGTGGACAGGTTCATCGCCGGGGAACCGATGAATCCGGCGACGAAGACGTTGACGGGCTCCTCATACAGCTCACGCGGGGTGCCCACCTGCTGCAACACACCGAAGTTGAGCACAGCGATCCGGTCGCCCATGGTCAAGGCCTCGGTCTGGTCGTGAGTGACGTAAATGGTGGTCACACCCATGCGGCGCTGGAGGCTGGCAATCTGAGTACGGGTCTGCACACGCAGCTTCGCATCCAGGTTGGACAGCGGCTCATCCATGAGGAAGACCTGCGGCTCGCGCACGATGGCGCGCCCCATGGCCACACGCTGACGCTGCCCACCGGACAGCGCCTTCGGTTTGCGGTCGAGGTACTCAGTCAGGTCGAGCGTTTTCGCGGCTTCCTCGACGCGTCGGTCGATATCGCCTTTATCCATGCCCGCGATCTTCAGGGCGAAACCCATGTTCTCGCGCACGGTCATGTGCGGGTATAGGGCGTAGTTCTGGAAGACCATGGCGATGTCGCGGTCTTTCGGCGACTCGTTCGTGACATCGCGGTCGCCGATCAGAATGCGTCCCTCGTTCGTCTCCTCCAAGCCCGCTAGCATGCGCAGCGCGGTGGATTTTCCGGAGCCAGACGGCCCGACGAGAACAAGAAACTCGCCGTCCGCAATTTCAAGATCGAGCTTATCGACGCTTGGTTTGACCGCCTTCGGATAAATCCTCGTGGCCTTGTCGTAGATCACCGTTGCCATATGCTTCTCCTCTGTTAGCCGGCGAACCCATCGGTTTAGTTTTCATCAAACCTTAGGTTGACCTTAACATTGGCGTTTTGCTGCACAGGCATTTTCCTGCACAGGGGTAGTCCACCCCTGCTACCCCCGCATTCACGCACGCGATCATCCATCTGCTGTCCTCGACACCCCAACGCCATATGCGGAGTCGCTGGGTCCGTAGATGCAAGCTGAACTACTCCACTGCCTCTCGGTTCAAATGGGCGGAATCCATTTTGTCATTAATTTTGCGTCGACGGTTCGCAATCTACGGTTAAGCTTTACAGCGAAAGTAGTCAAGGTCTGGCCCCTGCCAGTCGACGAGCATAAGACACCAATGGAGGCTGGCAATGGGCTTAGAGGATGCTACCGGATTCGATCCGCAAGAAGACGATCATGACAAGTCGTCAAAGGAGGTTGAGTTCTCCCGAACTCACCCCCTAATGAAAGCTCTGGACGAAGCTCTAATTGGGGGAGCGGCCTGGAGCGCGCGGCGCGTCGAAGCTCTGCGCAGGAAGCGTCCAACCGCTAGCACTAAAGAACTTGCGAACCAGCTGGAACGTGATTTTCGGCAAAGCGTGACCGTTACCGGTGTAGCCACCGGAGCTAGTAGCGCAGCACCTGGAGTAGGCACTTTCGTAGGGGTCGCCGCGGTAGCTGGGGACGTGGTGTGGTTCTTCACGAGTGCAGCGAGGTACATTCTCGCTCTCGCGCGGCTTTATGACCTCGATCTAGAAGACATAGAGCGCCAGCGGGCTCTAGTAATGACCGTATTATTAGGGGGCAGCGCAACAGGCGTGGCCACCCGCGCAGCAGAAACCACTGGGCAGCATTTGGGCAAGAAGGCGGTTCAGCAGATTCCCATGCAGACGGTGCGAAGCATCAATAGGAAGCTGGGTCCCTATTTTGTCACCAAGTTCAGCCAGCGCGGAGTCATTCAACTGGGCAAAGTACTTCCCTTTGGATTCGGTGCCGTTATCGGCGGAGCCGGCAACTACGCCATTGCCCACAGCACGATTCTCAGCGCGCGCAAGGCATTCGAAGAGTTCGAATGATGCCTAACAGACGCCAAGGTGAACGCAGTTGATGAAGCGCTAAACTTCACCAGGCCCATCGGTGTCGTCAGGGCCGAAAATCGCGTCGATAATCTTATGAACGTCGAGGGCAACGGTCTTCTGAGTTTGGTCCTCGAGGTTCTTGACAGTGATCTCGCCGGCTTCGAGTTCGCGCTCGCCCAGGACCAGGGCAACGCTTGCGCCGGAGCGGTCAGCGCCCTTCATCGCCCCCTTGAGCCCGCGGCCGCCGTAAGACATGTCGGCGGAGATGCCGTTGGCGCGGAGCTCGTCGATAAGCAATGCCATGCGCTTCTGAGCCTGCTCGCCAATGCCCACACCGTATGCGACGACGCGCTGGTCAACGCCCTCGATCTGCACTCCTTCAGCTTCCAGAGCGAGCACAGTGCGGTCCACTCCCAGGCCGAAGCCGATGCCGGAGAGGTCTTGGCCGCCGATCTGGGCCATGAGACCGTCATAGCGCCCGCCGCCACCGATGCCGGACTGTGCGCCAAGGCCGTCGTGAACGAACTCGAAGCACGTCTTGGTGTAGTAGTCCAAGCCACGGACCATGCGCGGATTGATCGTGTAGGCGATACCGAGGTCATCGAGCGAGCCGATGACAGTCTCGAAGTGCGCGCGACACTCGTCACTCAGGTGGTCAAGCATGAGCGGCGCGTCCGCGGTCATCTCCTGGACCTCGGGGCGCTTGTCGTCCAACACGCGCAGCGGGTTGATCTGGGCACGGTGACGGGTTTCCTCATCCAGCGGCAGATCCAAGAGGAAGTCCTGCAGCTTCTGACGGTACGCCGGGCGGCAGGTGCTATCCCCCAGGCTGGTCAGCTCGAGGCGGTAGCCGGTCAAGCCCACTGCGCGGTAGCAACGGTCTGCCAGGGCGATCACTTCAACGTCCAGAAGCGGATCGTCAACCCCGATCGCTTCCACACCGACCTGTTGGAGCTGGCGGTAGCGGCCGGCCTGCGGGCGCTCGTAGCGGAAGAATGGGCCGTAGTAGTTGAGCTTGACCGGCAACTGGCCGCGGTCGAGATTGTGCTCGATGACAGCACGCATGACGCCTGCAGTGCCCTCCGGGCGCAGTGTGACAGAGCGGTCACCGCGGTCGGCGAAGGTGTACATCTCTTTCGAGACGACATCCGTGGACTCGCCGACGCCGCGCGCGAAGAGCGTGGTGTCCTCGAAAATCGGCAACTCGATGTGCTGGTAGCCGGCCAGTTGCGCCTGATGGACGAATTCGGAGCGGACCGCATGGAACGTGGCAGACGTCGGCGGGACGTAATCCGGCACTCCCTTCGGGGCGCTCAGCGGCTGAAACTTCTCGGTCTTTTCGGGCTGGCCAGTGTTGCTCACGTCGGTCGATCTTAGCGCGCTGATCCTGCCTCGATGAGAAACGGGTTCGTCCGACGTTCCTTGTCCATTGTGGTGGCTGCGCCGTGGCCGGGCAGAAGGGTAAGCGAGTCGTCGAGGTCCCACACGGGCCCCGCCAGAGACTCATTCATTGCAGCCGGGTCGCCGAGTGGTAGATCTGTGCGGCCGATCGTCCCGGCAAAGATGACATCACCGGTCAGAGCCACATTGTTCTCGTCGTTCACCAGGATCGATGACCCCGGCGAGTGGCCAGGGGCGTGAACGACCCGGAACTCGATGCCGGCAAACGTCATCGCAGCGCCAGACTCCAAGTGCCGCAGATCCGACGGCATCTTCATCTCATCCGTCTGGAAGAGCTGCGCGAACTGACCGGGTGCGCCCCACTTCGGATCGAGCATGACCTCATCGTCGGGGTGGATATAGACGGGGACGCCGAACTCGGCACATTCACGTGTGTGGTCGATGTGGCCATGGGTGAGCACAACGCACTCGAGCTGCGCATCGTTCCGCCCCAGAATCTCTTTCACCTTATCGACGGTACCGAGCCCCGGATCCACAACAAACGCCGCCGGCCGGCCCGAACTATCCGCTTCGCCGACGACGACGTATGTGTTGGTCTGGAACGGCCCAGCGGTGAAACCAGAAAGCTGCATTACTTGCTCAGTGCTTCCTTTGCAGCATCGTAGTCGGGCTCATTGGCGATTTCACCGACCAGCTCGGTGTGCACGATGTTGTGGTTCGTATCGGTCACCACGACAGAACGCGCCAGTAGCCCCTCGATCGGCGAGCCCTGCATGATCACGCCGTAATCCTCGCCGAAGGTGGCGCGGAACGCTGACGCAGAAATCACGTTCTCGACTCCCTCAGCCGCGCAGAATCGCTGCTGTGCAAAGGGCAGGTCCTTGGAGATGCACAGCACCACGGTGTCGTCGAAATCAGCGGCGAGTTTATTGAACTTGCGCACCGACTCTGCGCACACGCCTGTGTCCAGGGACGGAAAGATGTTCAGCACCAGTCTCTTGCCGGTGAAGTCGGTGTCGCGGACAGCACCCATGTCGCCGCCGACGAGCTCGAAAGACGGAATCGCAGAGCCCACCGTGGGCAGTTCGCCGGAAGTCGTGGTCGGTTCATTACGGAAGGTCACGTTAGCCATGAGCCCCACAGTAAATAAGGTCGCGCCGTCACGCCACGACGATCCGCTGGCCTCATCGCGGGGCTCGTGCGATATAGCTCGTTACCCTAATGCCGACTTCCATGTCGGGGTTGACCATGGTCTACTGTGCCCACCTGCGAGAATGCACCCCTTACACTCCCGACATCCATGCCGGGATCTGAGCGGGCCGGTTACGCCTGCTCCTGCAGTGTTTCCACAACCAACAGCGACATCTGTGCCGGGGTTCGCCTACTGCATATATCTTTCTCCCCTCGACTCGCGACCCCTCACACACCCGAGAAGCACACACCGACTAGGCTTTTTATGCATTCGACCACCTACGCCCACCAGTTAAAGGGAGTTCACGTGACCAACAATGCACAGCGCGGCAAGGATGCTCTGAAAGAGCTCGACCGCGAGATCAAGGCGCGCGACCGCAAGGAGCAACAGCGCCCCTGGACGATTGCAGCTTTGTCGCTGCTTGTGATTGCGCTTGTGGGCGGCGGAATTTACTTGGCCGCGACTTGGGGCAGCGACGACGAGGAGATCAATGCCGAGGAGCAGGAGCAGACCGAGGACCAGCAGGAGATGGACCCGGTGGCGCTGTCCCGTGAACGTTCGGAACCGCTCGAGGAGACTGTCTCGTGCACTTACACCGAGAACGAGCAGAACGAGTTCTTCACGGGCCTGCCGGAACAGGAGAACGTCTCCACCCAGGGCACGGTCGACGTCACCCTGGACACCTCCGCCGGACCGATCGGCATGACACTCGACCGTTCCGTGTCCCCGTGCACGGTCAACGCCATCGAGTACTTGGCCAAGGAGGGCTATTACAACGACACGATCTGCCACCGCATCACTACCGAGGGCCTGCACGTTCTGCAGTGCGGTGACCCCTCCGGCACCGGTTCCGGCGGTCCAGGTTTCGCGTTCGCCGACGAGTACCCGGTCGATGACCCGGCCGAGAGTGAGAACATGACCTCCTTGTACGAGCGCGGCACCATCGCGATGGCCAACTCGGGCCCGAGCACGAATGGTTCCCAGTTCTTCCTCAACTACCAGGACTCCCCGTTGCCGCCGGCCTACACCTACTTCGGCACCATTAGTGACGAGGGCTTGGCAACTCTGGACAAGATCGCCGAGAAGGGCGTGAAGCAGCCGGAGAACGAAGAAGAGGCGATGACGATGATGAGCCCCGGTGACGGGGCTCCGGCTGAGGAAGTGCGAATCACTTCCGCACAGGTCGGATAACACCCGTTTACCCTCTCCCCCGCTTAGTGATCTTCATCACAGAAGCGGGGCTTCCTTTTAGCGCATTCCGCCTATCGACGCTCCCGGCACCCCCACAGAAACCAGCCACCGATGCGACAAAACATCTAGACAATCACCACGTCAAGTAGTTTTCGCGCATTCATAGTGAGACTACGGCTCAAGCAGCTCGCTCCACAGAAGATCACAGGACTAACTGAAACAGGTGAGGAAACCGCGTATTCCGAATGAATTCACTGTGAAAGATCTTGCCCTTGCAATAACGGCTATGTAAGGTATCCACCGTCATCACGAGCTTATTCCGAAAGGCACTCACATGAAGATCCGCAAGGGCCTCCTCGCCGCTGCAACCGCTGCAACCGTTTCCATCGCCGGCATGTCCGCTCCGGCTTTCGCTGAGGAGAAGGAGGCTAGCAGCAACGTTTCCCTCGGCTCCTCCTCCAACAAGGCAGAGAAGGGCAAGGGAAACGGGGAGACCAAGGACGGCGAGGAAGAAAAGAAGCAGTCCTTCGGCGAGTTCATTAAGGAAAACTCGTCTGACAAGGATGGCAACTGGGACCCGAAGCAGATCACCGCGTGGATCGCTGTGTTCACCGCGATCATCGGTGCTCTCGGCACCGTGATCACCTTCATCGACAAGAACTTCAAGTAAAAAAGTTCTTCAGGGGTCTACAAGACCGCGAAGCCGCCAAGATCATCTTGGCGGCTTTTTGCTGCGCGCGTCTCTCTTGGCGGCCCGGTTTTTAGGCGGTCACGCGGTAGACATCGAAGACACCCTCGATGTTGCGCACCTGGTTCATCAGGGTCCCCAGCTGCTTGGTGTCTGAGACCTGGAATGTGAAGCGAACGGTGGCGATGTGGTCGTCGTCGCAACGATGGTTGAAAGCAATGACAGGCAGCTTGTGGTCGTTGAGCACCCGGGTGAGCTCAGCGAGCAAGCCTTGCTTGTCCAGCGCCTCCAATTGCATGGTGGCCAGCGAAACGCCGCCGTGGCGGGAAGCGCTGTCCCAGGCGACGTCGATAAGCCGTGCTTCTTCCGCGCGGAGCTTGTCGGCGTTCGTGCAATCAGAACGGTGCACCGAGACTCCCCCGCCGCGGGTGACAAAGCCGAAGATCTCGTCACCCGGCACGGGCTGGCAGCACCGCGCAAGCTTCGCCATGACATCCGGGGACCCCTGGACCAGGATGCCGGGACCATCTGAGCGCGTGGGCGCCTTAGTCATCTCCGACATCGGGGTGCGCGCGGTGAGCGCGTCGACGGCGTCGTCCTCGTCGCCGAACATCTCCATCAGCATGCCCACCACGTGCTTGGCGGACACCTGGCCGGCACCGATCGCCGCGTAGAGCGAATCAATGCCGTCGTGGTGCAGCTGGGCGGCGACCTTGTTCATGGAGTCCGTCGTGAACAAACGGTGCATGGGCAGGCCGCCGCGCTGCACCTCGGCAGCGAGCGCGTCGCGCCCGGCCTCCAGGTGCACCTCGCGGCGCTCTTTGGCAAACCACTGGCGGATCTTTGTCCGAGCACGCGGGGAGACGACGAAGTCCTGCCAATCGCGCGACGGGCCCGCGTTCGGGTCCTTGGACGTGAACACCTCCACGCGGTCGCCGGACTTCAGCGTGGACTCGAGTGCGACGAGCTTGCCGTTGACTTTCGCGCCGATACAGCGGTGACCGACCTCCGTGTGGACGGCGTACGCGAAGTCCACCGGAGTAGAACCCGACGGAAGGTTGATCACATCACCCTTTGGGGTGAAACAAAAGATCTGGGCTGAGGTGAGGTCATAACGCAGCGAGTCAAGAAACTCGTTCGGGTCGGCCGCTTCCTTTTGCCAATCGAGCAGCTGACGCATCCACGTCATCTGGTCCAGCTCAGCCTGGTCGCCCTTGTGGGAGCCCTTCGTCTCCTTATAGCGCCAGTGCGCAGCCACGCCGAATTCGGCGTTATAGTGCATCTCATGCGTGCGCACCTGGATCTCCAGGGGACGACCTGAATCATTCATCACCGTGGTGTGCAGCGACTGGTACACACCGAAGCGCGGGTTGGAGATGTAGTCCTTGAACCGCCCCGGCATCGCCGAGTACATCGAGTGGACCACGCCGATTGCCGCATAGCAGTCGCTGACGTTATCCACCAAGATGCGGATCCCCACCAGATCGAAGATCTCGTTGAAGTCGCGGCCGCGCACCACCATCTTCTGGTAAATCGACCAGTAGTGCTTCGGACGCCCCATGACATCGGCCTTCACACCGTTGGTCTTCAGCTCGGTTTGGATCTCCGCGGTGATCTCCTTCAACGCCCGGTCGCGCGAGGGGGCGCGCTCGGCGACAAGGCGCACAATCTCCTCGTACTTCTTCGGGTAGAGAATGGCGAAAGCTAGGTCTTCAAGCTCCCACTTCACGGTCGCCATTCCCAGACGATGCGCCAGCGGAGCAATGACCTCCAAGGTTTCACGGGCCTTCTTCTGCTGCTTCTCCGGCGGGAGGAAGCGCATCGTGCGCATGTTGTGCAAACGGTCAGCCACCTTGATCACCAGCACGCGCGGGTCATGGGCCATGGCCACGACCATCTTGCGGACTGTCTCGGCCTCCGCGGCGGAGCCGAAGGCGACTTTGTCGAGTTTGGTCACGCCGTCGACAAGCCGCGCAACCTCAGGCCCGAAGTCTTCCGTGAGATCCGCAAGCGAGTAGTCGGTGTCCTCCACCGTGTCGTGCAACAAAGCCGCGACCACCGTCGTGGTGTCCATACCGATCTCCGCGCAGATCGTCGCCACCGCCAGCGGGTGCGTGATGTACGGGTCGCCGGACTTGCGCGTCACACCCTCGTGCAGGCGCTCTGCAGTGTCATAGGCGCGAGTGAGCACCTCTGCATCGGCCTTGGGGTGGTACTTCTTATGGATCGCGAACAGCGGCTCCAGCACCGGATTCGTCTTGGGGCGCCCGCCAGTCAGCGACCGCGCGAGACGGGCGGAAACACTGCGCATGGACGCGCCCGATCGGCGTTGCGGCTTGTCGGTCGACGTCATACGGTCATTCTAGGCTGCGTCCGGCTCACCGCTGTTAATGACCACAAGCGGAACATTGCCCAGACGTTCACGCCCACCCAGATCGGACACTTCGAGCACGACCACGCAACCAGCGACAGTGCCGCCAGCGCGCTCGATCAAGTGGCGAGCGGCGACAAGGGTGCCACCGGTGGCCAACACATCGTCGACAAGCACAATGCGTTTGCCCTCGACATTCATGCCCTCCGCCGGGATTTCCAACGCTGCTTCGCCATACTCGAGCGAGTACTCCTCGCTGATCACTGGCGGCGGCAGCTTGCCCTTCTTACGGATCGCCAGAATGCCCACCCCCATGTCATAGGCCACCGCTGAACCGAGCAGAAAGCCGCGGGCATCAAGGCCACCGATCATGTCCGCACCGAGGTTCCGGGAAGCCTGGGCCATTTCTTCAATGACGATGTGCAGTGCATCACCGTCCGCAAGCACCGGCGTCAAATCCTCGAACAGGACTCCCTCTTCCGGAAAATCCTGCACATAGCGCATCTTATCGGCCAGCGCCTCACGTGCGCTACGGTACTTCGGCTCACTGCCGTGCTCGTGAGCGAGTGCTTCATCGGGGTTGTTGGCAGGGGTTTTCACGGTACGACAGCGTCCTTACGTGGATTGCTCGGGCGAATAACAGCTGTACGGGAGCTCAAGGTTACAAACCGGGAACCAGCCAGCGGTCCATGTTCCAGCCGATCCCGACAGGGCCAGTGTAGACCACGACGTTCTGGATGTTTTTGTCCACGACAAACGTCCGCGGCTGCGCCGACAGCGGAATCGACGGCACTTCATCCCACAGACGCTGCTCCTCAGTGCGCAAGCTACGCAGCTCTCCCGAGCGGGCGTTAGACGTGTCATACTCGCTCATCGGGTCCACAGCGCCAAGGTACGCATCGATCGGTTCAGTTTCGGCACGATCATTCCAAGCCGGTTCAAGCTTCATCAGGTCAGCCCGTGTTTTTCCGTGCCCCGCCACGTCGGTCACGGTGATACCCGCAGGCTCGCACGCTTTCTTGATCTCCTCAACCATCGCCTGCATGCGCGGGCTCGGAGTCGCGTACCCCACGCGCAGCTCGAGGCCCGACGCAGATCGCGCTTCCTCGATGTTCTGCTCTATGTGCGGGTTCGCAATATCCCCCAGGCGGCGCGCCAAGGGATCGTTGTGGTTAAGCACATGCACCGGCGATACGGGAACTTCAATGCCGGCAACGCGTGACGACGCCTCCGCCACCGCCCTATTATCAATGCACTTGGACAACGCCTGACGGTTCTCTTTGGTCGCCCATGGGCCTGCGTCGGCAAATACCAAAGTGTCCGTCATTTCCCCGATCACAGTCTGCAGCTCCTGATGATTCTCCGGAGCGTCACCGTCCTCTGCGGGCTGACCTTCATCCGCTGCTTCCGTGTCGTTCGGATCGTCACCGGCCATGGCGTCGTCGGCGTGTGCACCCTCATCTGGTACCGGATCAGCGTGGAACCATTCCGGGTTATGGTCGTTCAGGTCAGCGACCATGAGCGCACCGACATCCTGAAGTTGAGTTGAATCCTTCGATGGCGGCCAGACCACGATCCGGCTCAGTTCTGGCGGGTCTCCGTAGTAGTTCTCGTTGGGGACTAAAGTGACCTCGCCCCCTTCGCCCACGCCCTCAATCCTGTACGGGCCAAAGGACACCTGAAGCTCAGGGTCGAATCCAGCCATGGTGAAGCCGTAACGCCACACATCCGCTGTCTTCGTCAGGACATCCTCATTCATGTCCTGCAGCGCAGTAGTCAGCTGCGGCTTGTCCATGCCCAGCTTGCGCGCAATCGCGTGCGCAGGCAGCACAGTGCCAGCACCGAAGAGTTCGCGCCAGCGGCCGCCCTTGCCTTCCTCGAACACGACCGTGAACTCTTTTGCGCCCGGCTGACAGTCAACCTGCTCCACCTGCTGCATCTGCGGCATGTGGGAAGAGAAGATGTGCGGGTTCGCACCAGCCGTGTACGCCAAGGTGTAATCGTCGCACGTCACCGGCTCGCCGTCAGAGAACACGGCCTTGTCAGATATGGTGTACACAACCTGCCGCTGCGGCCCAGGCAGGACCTGGGTCTCCATAAGGTCAGTGTTGGGGATGCGTTGGCCGGACGGTCCCGGAACGAAAACACCGGGAAAGACGCGACCAGACAGGCGCTGCATCTTCAGGGAATCACCGACATTCGATCCTGCATTCGTGGTCACCAGCGGGTCTGACAGCTGGTAGCCAAAGGAATCCAGAGCTTCTTTGCCGGCGGAATTCTCCTTCGTTTCGCCGCAACCACTCAAGACCATCGCAGACACAGCTAGTACGGCCGCAACCTGCTTTCCTCGGTTCCACCTCACGGTAGCTCCCTTCTTTCCGGGCCTTTTACTTAGCGTTCGAGCTCGAAGCGACGAGCCGGCCCGCTAGCGCTGGTTCGGCCTCCATGACGTGGTAGTTATTCGCGCCGCGTCCATGTCCACCTCGTTGTAGGCGGCCGCCGACACCGGGGATGCCACGGTGCGTTTCGTTCTTCCACCGGCGGCATCCGCATTCACTCCGCCGTCCACGTCGGACCCGCCGGCGCGGTATAGCGCCACAGCCTGGTTGTGCTGCTTGTATTTGCCCTGCATGTTGGTCAGACTGACCAGCAGCGGAGTGGCCAAGAACAGGGAGGAGAAAATGCCTTCCACCACCCCAATGAGCTGGATGAGCGCCAAATCCTGCAAGGTGCCCACGCCAAGCATCCACACAGCTACGATCATCAGCGCGATGATCGGCAGAGCGGAGATGACGGAGGTGGAGATGGAACGCATCACCGTCTGATTCACTGCCAAGTTGGCTTCCTCCGCGTACGTCGACCGACGCGAGTCCAAGACCCCTTCCGTATTCTCCTTGACCTTGTCGAAGACGATGACAGTGTCGTAAATCGAGAACGTCAACACGGTCAGCAGACCAATGATCATCGCCGGGGTGACTTCGAGGCCGAAGAGCGAGTAGATGCCCATGATGATAATGCCGTCGATAAGCAATGCGGCCATGGCTGCGATTGCCATGTTGCGCTGCAAACGGATGGCCACGTAGGCAGCGGCCGCAATGAGGAAGATGACCATTGACAGGACCATGCGCTGGGTGATTGTGGAACCCCAGGACTCCGACACCGTCGAGTCGCCGATCGCGTCCGGGGTCGGTTCGCCGGCGGCGTCCTTCGGCTGGTGCTGCTCGTAAATGGCCAAACGAGCTGCGTCGATCTGCTCCTGAGTGAGATGTTCGGAGTTGATCTCCAGCGAACGCGCCTCACCGGCGCCGACGATCTGGGTCAGTTCCGGGGTGACACCCGTGGCGTCGATGAAGGTTTCCTCCACCTGCTCAGCCACGAGATCGCCGGCGGGCATGCTCATCTTCGTACCGCCTTCGAAGTCAATACCCAAGTTGAAACCGCGGATGAGCATGGCCGCAATCGAGATCACCAGGAGTGCGAGGGTGATCATGTACCACAGCTTCGAACGGCCAATGAAGTCGATCGCACCGGAGCCCTCATACAGGCGCTCCGCACCCTTGGCCGACGCGGCCTGCGTGGGCTGGGTCTCGTGCTGCGCCGCAGCGGCCGAATCGGAGGTAGCCGCTCCGTTGTCGTGAGCGTTCACGGAGGTAGTCATTGTTACTTCTCCTCTTTCTCTTCCTCATTGCTGCCTGCGGTGAAGCGGGTGCTGCCGCTAGAAGGAGCGGCGCTACGGGGCGCAGTACTCGGATCCGAGTCGCTGACCGGGACGCCGGTGGTGTCCTCGGACCTCTCGACGATCTTGAACTCGTCGGCCTCTAGGTCCTCATCCACGGCTGACGGAGCACCGGCACCGACGAGTGCTGGTTGCTTGGCGCGGCGCGGCGACTTGACCGGTTTGGCGTTCTTGGACCGTGCTACCTCAAATGCTTTGCCCATGCCGTTGACAGCCGGCTTCGCCCAGAACGGGTTCCGGGAGGCGAGGATCATCAGCGGAGCCGTGACCAGGAAGGTGACTAGCAAGTCGAAGACCGTGGTCAGACCCATGGTGAAGGCGAAGCCCTTGACCTCACCGACGGCGAGAAGGTAGATCACCACAGCACCGATGAGCGTGACAATGTTACCGGTGACAATGGTGTCCTTTGCACGATCCCAACCATTGAGGGTTGCAGAGCGCAAGGTTCTACCACGGCGGACCTCATCCTTGATGCGTTCGTAGAGCACCACGAAGGAGTCAGCGGTGGTACCGATACCGATGACCAAACCGGCCACACCCGACAGGTCGAGTGTGTAGCCGATCCAGCGCCCCAGCAGCACGAGGGCACCGTAGACCAAGGCACCAGCGGCGAACAGCGTGAACAGGGAGATCACCCCGAACAGTCGGTAGTAGTAGAAAACGTAGGCTGCCACGAGCAACAGGCCGACGAGACCTGCAATGATGCCCGCGTTGAGGGAGGCGACACCCAGTGACGGCGGAACTGTCATCGCAGTACCACCCGGTTCGCCGTTCTCACCGGCGAAAGACAACGGCAAGGCACCGTAGCGCAGGTTGTTCGCCAGCGTTTCTGCTTCTTCCTCGGTGAACTGACCGGTGATGGAGGTCGCGGAACCGACCGGAGTAGGCGACTGAATCTGCGGGGCCGAGATGACCTGCGAGTCCAGCGTGATGGCGACCTGCTGGCCCACCATGGCACCCGTCAGCTCAGCCCAGGTGGACGAACCGTTGAACTCGCCGTCCTGTTTGAAGGCGAAGTTGATCTCCATCTGGCCCGTCTGCGGGTTGAATCCGCCCGTGATCGGACGGTTTGTGTCAATCTCACTACCGGTCAGGCGCGGCCCCTCAGGGTCCTCTACGCCTTGCAGCAGTGGCACGGCCTCCAGCAGCATCGGCTGGCCGCCGCTGGCATCGCACGTCACAAGCGGCTTCGTCGGGTCGTCGGTCCCCGCCAACGGATCAGCGGGAACAGTGCCATCCTCCCCCTTCGGAGTGCACAGCGCCTGCATCATAATGGTCGCGGCCTGGAGCTTCGTCGGGTCATCAGACTGACGGTCTTCACGGAGCATCTCCGTGGTCTCCTGACGCAAGTCAGACGCCTCAAGGGTGTTGTCGGGTTCTGGCTTCGGCTTGGCAGTGATCTTCGGCGCCTCAATCGGCTCCGGTATCTCCATGCCTTCCGGGACTTCGCCGCCCTGTTGCTCTTGGGCCTTCTTCATTGCCTCGATCTGCTCGTTCATGCCGTCAGCGAACTGCTTGACCGTGGTCTCAGCTTCTTCAGGGGTGAGCACGCGGTATTCGACCCAGCGATTGGCCATCTCGCCGAACACGTTAGGAAAGGACTTCTGGTCAATCATCGGGCTTTGCTGGCCAACAGGGCGGAACATCAACTGGGAGGTTTGGCCGATGTTGCGCACTTCGGACGTATCCTCACCGGCAACGGTGATCACGAGGGTGTTCCCATCCACGACGACAGACGCGTCGGATACGCCCATACCGTTGACACGGTTCTCCAAAATGGTGCGGGCCTGGTCGAGCTGTTCCTGAGTGGGCTGCTCACCTTGGGGCACCAGCGTGACGCGGGTACCGCCCTGCAGATCAATACCCAGCTTCGGCGTAGCCGCCCTATCCCCGGTGAAGAACACCAGAGCATAGGTAGCCACGACAATGAGCGCGAACAGAGCCAGCGCACGTGCCGGCCACGCCCGTTTCGATCCTCCCTCGCGGGAAGCTCGTCTCTTGGAAGTCTTCGAAGTCACGTACGTGCTCTCCTCATTACCTGCTGCGTCAAGCCCGCCCTGCTTCGTAGACCGTGACGGTTCGGAGACATGACGGGGAAATATTCAAAAAGTGATCGTACGGCATGGATCCGGATTTGAATAAGCCGGTTCCAGCCACGTGTTACGGACGCGGATCTCGCTCCGGTTCTTCGACGCTCTCGGAGTGCTTGACATCACCTACATCAGCAACGTTAGCGCCGTCAGCGCCTTCAGCGTCGGGGATCGCGGCCGGCTCGGTAGTCTCATCACCGAGGATCTTCATTACGCCAGCACGGTCCATTGTCACGACAGTGCCCGGGGCGAGTTCCACCTCCACCGTCTGCTCGGTACCGCCGACGATCTCTGCGTAGAACCCGGACACCGTGAGGATGCGGTCCCCGGGCTTCGCGGATGCCTGCAGCTGCTTTGCATCGGCAATACGTTTGCGGTTCACACGCGACATCACAATCATGGGCAGCGCGAACAGAGCGAAAACTAGGAGCAGAAGAATCAAATCCATGGCTCCTCATTGTGGCATAGCCCTGTCAGTACAGATGGAGCTGCCCCGGCGCCTCCGGTGGCGGCGTCATTCCGAGGTGGTGCCAAGCCGCCGCGGTGGCCACACGCCCACGACCGGTGCGTGCCATCAAACCAGCGCGAACAAGGTACGGTTCGCAGACCTCTTCCACTGTGGATGGCTCCTCCCCGACCGCAATCGCCAACGTGGACACACCCACCGGGCCACCACCATGGGATTTGATCAAAGTTTCCAGCACTGCACGGTCAAGGCGGTCAAGCCCGAGTTCATCGACGTCGAAGACCTCCAGCGCCTGCTGCGCCGCATCCACCGTGACGCGGCCATCGCCGTTGACCTCAGCCCAGTCGCGCACGCGGCGCAGCAGACGGTTAGCAATACGAGGTGTGCCGCGCGAGCGGGAGCCGATCTCCACCGCCGCGTCGCGGTCTATGTCAACGCCAAGAATGGTTGCCGCGCGCATGATCACACGGGTCAAATCGTCAACGTCGTAGAACTCCATCTGTGCGGTGAAGCCGAAACGGTCGCGCAGCGGACCGGTGAGCATGCCCGCGCGGGTGGTGGCACCCACGAGCGTGAACGGCGGAATGTCCAGCGGGATCGATGTCGCGCCGGGGCCTTTGCCGACGATGACGTCAATGCGGAAATCCTCCATCGCCATGTACAGCATCTCTTCAGCAGGTCGAGCGATGCGGTGAATCTCGTCGATGAAGAGCACGTCTCCCTCCATGAGGTTCGACAGCATCGCCGCGAGATCTCCGGCGCGTTCCAGCGCAGGCCCCGATGTCATGCGCAGCGACGTCCCCAGCTCCTGCGCCACGATCATCGCCATCGTCGTTTTACCCAACCCGGGCGGACCTGACAAGAGAATATGGTCGGGAACAACGCTGCGCTTCTTCGCTCCTTCCAGCACCAGCCCGAGCTGTTGGCGGACTTTCGGTTGACCAATGAACTCGTCAATAGACTTTGGGCGCAGAGTCTTTTCGAAGTCGCGTTCCTCGGTGTGCTCAGTCGCGTCTATAGGCGAATTGACCTGGCGGGCAAGCTCCGGCGGAAGTTCGAACTCGGTCTTTTCCACGTCCGACATTTACTTCTTCCCCAATCGGTTCAGCGCCGCGCGCAGCAAGACAGAAGATTCAGCACCGTCGTTCTCCGCCGCGACGGCATCCACCGCGGTCCGCGCACTTTTGTCCGGGAAGCCCAAGCCGACGAGCGCTTCCACGACCTGCTCGGTCGCGAACGAGCCTCCGCTTGACAGCGGCACTTCCCCACCGCTTTCCGGCGCCGCTGCTTCCAATGCCCCCGGGTAGAGCCCCTGGAGTTTATCTTTGAGCTCGAGCACCATGCGGTCCGCCATTTTCTTACCCACACCCGGAATCGACTGGATCGTCTTCGCGTCGCCCGAAGTAATGTGGGCTGCTAACTCAGCGGGGGTGAACACCGACAGCGCTGCAATAGCCAGTTTGGGTCCGAGCCCTGAGACCGCGGTCAAACGGTGGAACATGCTGCGTGCGTCATCGTCGGTGAAGCCGTATAGCGTCATGTCGTCTTCGCGGACCACCAAGGTTGTCAGCACGCGGGTGGTTTCCCCGCGGACGAGACGGGCCAGCGTCGGCGGCGGGGCCAGGAAACGGTACCCCACGCCCGCGCATTCAATGACCGCGTGGTCCAAGCCGATGGAGATGACCTCACCGTTGAGCGAATCGATCATGGGTTCACTACGCCTTCCCTGTGGTGGAGTTCAAAGCCAACGCCGCAGCGTTGCCGCGGGCGAGCAACGGGGCGCGCCAGCAATGGCACACGGCAATTGCCAAAGCATCAGCTGCGTCGGCAGGTTTTGGCGGAGCGCCCAGACCAAGAATGCGGGTGATCATGGATGTCATTTGCTTCTTGTCCGCGCGCCCGTTGCCGGAGACCGCCTTTTTGACCTCGGACGGGGTGTACATGTGCACGGGGATGTCGCGCTTCGCGGCTGCGAGCACCATCACTCCCACCGCGTGCGCGGTGTGCATGACAGTGGAGACGTTGCCGCGTTCGAAAATGCGCTCCATGGCGATCACGTCCGGCTGATAGTCGTCGATCCACTCCTCTACTGCCTGAGACAACCGCAGTAGGCGGTGCGCCAGTTCAGCATCGGAGGGAGTGCGCACAACGCCCACCGCCACGGGAATGACCTGGCGCCCCTTTCCAGCCTGAATGACAGACAGGCCGCACCGGGTCAAGCCCGGGTCAATGCCCATCACACGCAGGCCTTCCAGGTTCATCGCTCCCCTTGTCCACCCCGACTTTCGGAGTCACACATTTGTTCTACCACACGGTGCGAACAAAGCCGGGGATCGACGTACTCGGCTTACTCGGAAGCCAGCGCCTCGGCGACTTCGTCCGAAAGCGTCATGTTGGTGTAGACGTTCTGGACGTCGTCAGAGTCCTCCAACGCGTCGATCAGCTTCTCCAGCTTCTTCGCGCCGTCGAGATCCAGATCCACCTCGACCGAAGCGCGGAAGTCCTGCTCGGTCTCCTCCACCTCGATGCCGGCTTCCTGCAGAGCGTCACGCACGGCGTGCAAGTCGGATGCCTCAGAAACAACCTCGAACGACTCACCCAGGTCGTTGACTTCCTCAGCGCCGGCCTCGAGCACAGCCATCAAAACATCATCCTCGGTCAGCTCACCCTTGGCCACGGTGTTGACCCCCTTACGGGCGAACATATACGCAACAGAGCCCGACTCGCCCAGGTTTCCGCCATTTTTCGTCATGGCAGTGCGCACCTCAGTGGCGGCACGGTTGCGGTTATCCGTCAGACACTGGATCAGCATGGCCACACCGTTGGGGCCGTAACCCTCATAGGTGATGTCTTCCCAGTTGGAGCCGCCGGCTTCCTCACCGGAACCGCGTTTGCGGGCGCGCTCGATGTTATCGCCGGGGACGGAGGCCTTCTTGGCCTTTTTGATCATGTCGTCCAAGGTCGGGTTGCCCGCCGGGTCACCACCGCCGGTGCGAGCCGCGACCTCAATGTCCTTGATCAGCTTCGCCCACAGCTTGGAGCGCTTCGCGTCGTTGGCCGCTTTCTTGTGCTTCGTGGTCGCCCACTTTGAGTGGCCTGCCATGTGCCTCTCCCCTCTACGCGGTTATGAAGTGTCGGCTGTTCAGTATACGGAGGGGTGCCGCAGCCACTTACTTGAAGGCCGGTTTGCCTTCCTCCAATGTGCGCGTGAGCCCTTCCTGCACGACCATTGCCACCAGGTTGCCCTCTCGGTCGAAAATGCGGCCTTGCGTCAATGCACGGCCTGCGTGTGCCGACGGCGAGACCTGGTCGTAGAGCATCCACTCATCCGCACGGAAGGGACGCAAAAACCACATTGCGTGGTCCAGTGACGCCATCTGCACGTGCGCATCGCGGTGCGGCACTAGTGCCGAGTGCAACAGCGTCAGGTCCGACATATAGGCCAGGGTGCAGATGTGGAAGGTTTGATCGTCGGGAAGCTCTTTCTTGGAGCGGAACCACACGACTTGCTGGCTGGGCGTGTACTTGTTGTGGTCGAACTCGTCGTCTGGCACGATGCGCACGTCCCAGTCTTTCGCCCACAGCTTGAAGAACTTCAGGGGGCCGTCCACCTGCTCCAACGGCACCACGTTCTCCGGGTCCGGCACTGTGCGCATCTTGTCGGAGTGCTCGATGCCCTCGTTGTCGGTGACGTGGAAGCTCGCCTCCATGTGGAAGATGGCCTTGCCGTCCTGGATTGCGCGGACAACACGGGTGGCAAAGCTGCGCCCGTCACGCACGCGTTCGACGACGAAGATGGTGTCCTTGTCGGACTGGCCGGGGCGGACGAAGTACCCGTGCAGGGAATGAACGACCTTGTCATCTTCCACTGTCTTCGTGGCCGCGGACAAGCACTGCGCGGCCACCTGTCCACCGTAGGTGCGCTGCAGACCGGTGAACACGCCCGTGCCGCGGAAGATGTCGGAGTCCAGCTGCTCCAGATTCAGGATCTCATCAATGGTGGGTACTACGAAGTCCATGAACAAACACCTTAGCCCGAGTGAATCTCCCTCGGAGGCTGCGGGCAAAATTCCGGCATTGGTGCGGTTCCAGCTAATCGCAACGCTCTCACACCGGGTTTGAGCCGGACCGCTCGCGCCGCTGACACAGCATCGTTGTACAGGCGCAGAGCTAAACCAACGCGTTCGTCGGCGCGCGCGAGTTCTGCCGCCTGTTCCTGAGACGACAGGGTGGGCAGCTGGTCGAGAACGTGCCTTTCCGCCTGCAGCCGGTCATGAAACGCCACTGGCGAAAACCCGATGCTCTCCGCCTCTCGGGCTGCAGGCGCAAGCGGCGGCCACAGGGCGGCGACGACAGCCATGCGGCGGTCCAGAGCTGCCCCTAAGCCGTCGTGCGCGCGGTCGAGGCGGATGTGGAGCCGGTCGAGGCGGCGGGCTGTGAGCACCGCCCACAGCGCCAGAACTGCCAGCGCCGCCAGGAGAACGACAACCACGATCACTGGTTCCACGATTGCCTTCCTACTACTGTCTCGTATACTTCCATCACCTCGCGGGAGACGACATCCCAGTCGTAACGGCGAGCGCGGGCCTGCCCGGCGCGGGCCAGCTGTGCGCGCGCGGATGGGTCTTGAATGAGTCCGGCAAGTGTGGCGGCAAGGGTGCCAGAGTCCCCCACCGGGAAGAGAAGGCCCGCCGGGGTGTCCGATTCTATTTCGCAGACGGCGGCGAAAGCTTCAATGTCGCTGGCGACAACGGCACACCCTGCAGCCATTGCTTCCACGAGGACGATGCCAAAGGACTCCCCACCCGTATTCGGGGCGGCGTAGATGTCCGCCTCCCCAAGGATCCGCGCTTTCTCCTCCTCGCTGACCCGTCCGACGAAGTCGACGCCAGGAAACTCGCGGTGGGTACCTCCCCCGATGACGGTGACACGGAACTCGCAGTCCACCATCGCCCGCAGAGACACTACGGCGTCGAGGAAGATGCCCAGCCCTTTGCGAGGTTCGTCGAGACGCCCAAGAAAGACAATGTGGACTGAGCCACCGTGACTGTGGTGCTGCGCGTCGCGGAAGCGGGCGGTCTCCACCCCGTTGGGGATGAGCAGCGGGTCCCCGCCGAGCTGCTCTACCTGCCAGCGGCGGGACATCTCGCTGACAGAGATCCCCGCATCGATCTTCTCCAGAGATGGCCGGAGGAACGGCCTGGCGACTTTCAGCAGCGTGGACGACACCGCCGACGCATGGTACGTCGCCACCACCGGGCCCCTGGCCAGGATGAGCGCAGCGAGCGAGTAGCTGGGGGCATTCGGTTCATGCAGGTGGAGGACATCGAAGTCCCCGGCGCGAAAGAAGTTCCGGACGACCCGGAAGGTCTTCGGCCCGAACGCGATGCGCGCCACTGAGCCGTTGTAGCTCAGCGGCACAGTGCTCCCACCGAGCGTCACGTAGTCCGGCACTGCTGACGGGTCCGTCCCCGGCCCGAGCACGGCGACCTCGTGCCCCTGGCTAATGAACACCTCCGCGAGGTCGAGAATGTGGGCCTGCACCCCGCCGGGGTAGTCGAAGGAATACGGGCACACCATGCCAATGCGCATCCCGGCTTCACCCCCCGTGCGAGCGAGGTTTGCGGGTCTTTTTATCGGCCAAGAAGACCGGCTGCAGCGCGTGCCAATCCTGCGGGTGGGCAGCGATGTTCGCGGCGAAGAGATCGGCCACGCGCTGGGTGGTCTCCTCGACGGTGGTCACCTTCACCTCCGGGGAGCCGGACAGCCCCCAGCGCGGATCGCGGTCAGTGCCTATGAACCAGGAGTGCGCCACATGCAGCCCAGCACCGGTCTCCACCGCCAGCTTCGCCGGGCCTGCCGGAAACGTCGCCTCCTCACCGAAGAAGGATACGGGCACTCCCCGCGGTGTCATGTCGCGCTCCCCCATGAGGCACACCACCCCGCCGGCAGCTAGCACTTCTTTCATCTGCTGGTACGGCGGCACCTTTTCCCCCGTGGCGGCGAGCACGTTGAATCCGAGTTGCTGCCGGTAGTCCACGAACGCGTCGAAAAGCACTTCGGGCTTGAGTCTTTCTGCCACCGTGGTGAAACCGCCGTAGCGCTGCACGAACCACATGCCCGCCATGTCCCAGTTCCCGGAATGCGGCAGCGTGAGAATCAGGCCTTTACCGCGCGCGAGTGTGGCGTCGACGTACTCGCGGCCGGTGACGTCCTCGTCCAGACGCGCCATGAGTGTCTCGTTTCCCGCGATCGCAGGTAGGCGGAACGCTTCGCGCCAGTAACGGGCGTACGAGCGTACCGACGCCCGCACCAACTCCCGGGTCACATTCTCCGCCCCCACAACCCGGGTCAGGTTGCGGCGCAGCATCTCCGGGCCCACCCCGTTGCCGGAGGCGTAATCCGCCCCCGCGTTGAACAGCGCCACCGCCACTGGGTCCGGCATGTGGCGCACAAGTTTCCATCCGGCGATGTAGCCCGCGGCACTGAGCTTGTCGGTGAAGCTGTCTTTAGACATTGACGGCCTCCGGTGCGCCGGCAGGCGCGGCGATGCGTTGCTGTGCACGCGGGTCGCAGGAGGCCTTGATCAGCCGCTGCACCACCGTGAACACGGAGCCTGCCATGAGCAGCCACAGTGCGACTTCGATCGCGTGCGCTACTCCCAGGCCTTCCATGAACAACCCGACAAGCGACACGATGAGCCGCTCGGGGCGTTCCACCAAACCGCCGTCGACTTTCAGGCCGCCCGCTTCCGCACGCGCTTTGACATAACTGATGGTTTGAGAGAGCACGAGCACGATCAGCGCGACGACAACGTGCGCAGGATGCGCATGATCGACGTAAATGAGCCAGAGGCAAATGGCGCCGAACAGGGCACCGTCGGTAAGCCTGTCGCAACTCGCATCCAACGTCGCGCCGAACGCTGTACCACCCCCGCGCAGACGCGCCATGGTGCCGTCGACCATGTCGAAGGCGGAGAAGAACGCGATGAGCACCGCTGCCCACACCAGTTGGTCCGCAGGAATGAGCACGACGGTAACAACCATCGCTGCCAGCGTTCCCAGCACAGTCACAGCGTTGGGTGTCAGGCCCATCCGCAGAAAAAGCTTTGCGACGGGCTCCGCCACCGGCGCCGCCGTCTTCCTCCCATGCAAACTAAGCACGGGCATCCTCGTCGCTGATCTCAACCCATGCATCCGCAAGCAAGGCTCGGGTGTCCTTGAGCAGCTGCGGCAACACTTTGGTGCCGCCGATGACCGTCATGAAATTCGAGTCCCCAGCCCACCTCGGTACGACGTGGAGGTGCAGGTGATCGCCGACCGAACCGCCGGAGGCCTTGCCAAGATTGAGCCCGACATTGATCGCCTCCGGTTTAGACACGCGCTTGAGGGTGCGCACCGCCAGTTTGGCGAAGACAGCCATCTCCGTCGTCTCCTCTTCCGTCAGCTCCTCGAGGTCCGCAATCTTGCGGTACGGCACGACCATGAGGTGCCCGGCGTTGTACGGGTACAGGTTGAGCAGCGCATACACCGTCTCCCCACGGGCAATGATCAACCCGTCCTCGTCCGACCCCTCCGGCGCCGCCAGGAAAGGATCTTCTTGTCGCTTCTGCTGCCCGGGGATCTTCGAGATGTAGTTCGAGCGGTACGGCGCCCACAGGCGCGTGAGCCGATCAGGCTCACCTACACCCTGGTCGACGTACGCTTGTTCGTTACTGTCGCTGCGCCTCAATGGACACCTCGTTCGGCTGCTCATTGTTGTGGCTGTCCACCCACTGGCTGATAAGCGCGATCGCCTCATCCACGGGCACACCGTTGACCTGGCTGCCGTCGAGGAAACGGAAACTGACCGCGTCCGCCTCCACATCGCGCGCACCGGCGAGCAGCATGAACGGCACCTTGCTGGTGGTGTGGTTGCGAATCTTCTTCTGCATCCGGTCGTCCGAGTGGTCCACGCTCGCGCGGATTCCGCGTTTGCGAAGCTTATCGACGACCCCGTCCAAGTGCGGTGCGAACTCGTCCGCCACCGGAATGCCCACCACCTGGCGCGGCGCCAGCCACGCTGGGAACGCACCGGCGTAGTGCTCCAGCAGCACACCGAAGAAGCGTTCAATAGAACCGAACAGGGCGCGGTGAATCATCACCGGGCGCTGCTTGGTGCCATCGGAGCTCGTGTACTCCAAATTGAAGCGGTCCGGCAGGTTGAAGTCCAGCTGGACGGTGGACATTTGCCAGGTGCGGCCGATCGCGTCGCGCGCCTGCACCGAAATCTTCGGACCGTAGAAGGCAGCACCCGCCGGGTCCGGAACGAGCTCCAGGCCCGACTTGGTGGCCACGGACTCGAGAATGTTCGTCGAGCGTTCCCAGATGTCGTCGTCGCCGATGTACTTCTCCGGATCCTTCGTGGACAGCTCCAGGTAGAAGTCGTCCAGGCCGTAGTCCTGCAGCAACGAGATGATGAACTCCAGGACATCGGTCAACTCCTGCTCGAGCTGGTCCTCGGTGCAGTAGATGTGAGCGTCGTCCTGCGTGAAGCCGCGGGCGCGGGTCAGGCCGTGAACCACACCGGACTTCTCGTAGCGGTAAACCGTGCCGAACTCGAACAGGCGCAGCGGCAGCTCGCGGTAGGAGCGGCCGCGGGAATCGAAGATCAGGTTGTGGAACGGGCAGTTCATCGGCTTGGCGTAGTAATCCACCGGCTGCTTGACGCAGTTGCCGTCCTCATCCCACTCGCCGTCGAGCTGCATCGGCGGGAACATGCCGTCGGCGTACCAGTCCAAGTGGCCGGACTGCTGGAACAGGTCACCCTTGGTCACGTGCGGAGTGTTCACGAACGAGTAACCGGCCTCCAGGTGGCGCTTACGGGAGTGGTTCTCCATCTCCATGCGCACAATCCCGCCGTCCGGGTGGAAGACGGGCAGACCGGAGCCGACCTCGTCCGGGAAAGAGAACAGATCCATCTCGGCGCCAAGGCGGCGGTGGTCGCGCTTCTCCGCCTCCTCCAGCATGTGCTGGTACTCCTCAAGCTTCTCCTTGGTCTCCCAGGCAGTGCCGTAGATGCGCTGCAGGCCAGCGTTGGACTGGTCACCGCGCCAGTAGGCCGCCGACGACCGGGTTAGCGCGAACGCCGGAATGTACTTCGTGGTGGGCACGTGGGGGCCGCGGCACAGGTCGTGCCAGACGACCTCGTCGGTACGCGGGTTGACGTTGTCGTAGTGGGTCAGGTCACCGGCACCAACTTCAGTGGCCTCGTCAGAGTTCGGATCGACTGAGCCCTTGTCCTGAATCAGTTCAAGCTTGTACGGCTCGTTCTTCAGGTCTTCCGCTGCTTCCTCGGTTGAGGCGTAGACACCACGGACGAACTTCTGGCCCTGCTTGATGATCTTCTTCATCCGCTTTTCCAGCGTCTTCAGATCCTCAGGAGTGAACGGCTCCTTGACGTCGAAGTCGTAATAGAACCCGTCGTTGATTGCGGGGCCGATACCCAACTTCGCGTCAGGAAATTCCTCCTGGACAGCCTGCGCGAGAACGTGCGCGCAGGAGTGGCGGATGACGCTGCGGCCCAATTCCGTGTTCGCCGCAACCGGCATGAACGTGGCGGTTTCCTCGGGCACATGGGAGAGGTCCTTGAGGTTCCCCTCCTCATCCTGGACGACAACAATGGCGCCTTCGCCCTTGTTCGGTAGGTTCAGCTCCCGCATTGCCGCCCCGACCGGGGTGCCGGCGGAAACCTCAAAGGGCTCGAATGCTGGGGCTGAGTTGGGGGCTGGGGACATCCCGCTCGACATATCTGTTTTCAGCGCTCCTTTGCGCTCGCGCACCAGCGGCATACCTGGCCGCTGGCACTGATCTTGGTGCTTCGCGTGTGCGATCTTACCCCGGGCCGATCACAGACCTGCTAGTTGCGCGGATCTACACCGTCTTCTCCGTCGGTTTCACGCTCAGCGGTGCCGGCTCCCTGGTTGCCTTCCCCTGCCGTGTAGCCGGCCCCGGTGTGGCCGGAGCGGTTGTATTGGTTGCCCTCCTGGGCCTCGTTGTAGTCCAGGTCGCGAATGCGCTTGTCAGCTTTCTCATGCTGCTGGCGCTTCCCCATCGCGGCAATCCCCACACCCCCGAGCAGCAGCACACCCATGAGCAACCACAGCCAGGTGTATCCGCCGTCGGTCACCTCATCGGAGTTCTGAGACGTCTCATCAGAACCCACATCGGTGCTGTCGTCTTGATTCACCGTCGCGTCCTCTGCTTCCTGGGCAGCTTGCATCCCCTCGGGTTCATAGGTGAACTGGGTCATGCCCTTCGTCGCGTGTCCATCAGAGGAGGTGATCTGGAAGCCGATCCGGTAATCACCCGGCTCTGGGTTCAGACCGTCCGGCACATCGATGCTCACGTTGCGGCCGTCTACCTCAGGCTCGCCGCTGAACAGTACCTCGTCGTCGGAGATGCGAGACAGCGCGAAAGTGTTGAAGTCCGGCTTCGGATTCCCAGAGAACTCTAGGGTCAACTCCTCGGGGAACTCCGTCACCGTTTCCTCAATACCCGGTGTTGCGGCGACCACTGAGTCGTGAGCGTGCGCCAACGGCGTGGCCGCCAATGCGAACGCGGGTGCGGCAATAATGAGTCCGATGCTGCGGCGGTGCGGTGTGGCCATGGAGGTCTCCTTAACGTCTCTGTTGCGGAACTGCGGCTCACTCACAGGCTAACTGTTGCCGCGAGTGCGGGGCTCGCCTAACTCGACGCGGTTTCGCGGGGTAGGTTAACCGGGGTGTCCCGTGATCAAGTCTCCACTGCGAACAGATGGCCGTTTTTCATGGTCATCTCCCTTGGGCTTGTCATGGTCGCGCTGGATAACTCGATCCTGTACACCGCGCTTCCAGCGCTGAACGCGCAGCTCGGCGCCACCCCCTTGCAGTCGTTGTGGATCATCAACGCCTATCCCCTCCTCATCACTGGCTTGTTGTTGGGGACAGGCACGCTTGGCGACAAGATCGGCCACAAAAAGATGTTCCTCATCGGCCTAGTCATCTTCGGTCTCGCCTCTCTCGCTGCCGCGTTCGCTCCCTCCGCGTGGGCGCTTGTCGCGGCGCGCGCGGTGCTCGGCACCGGGGCTGCTGCGATGATGCCGGCAACACTAGCGTTGATCAACCAGATTTTCATTGAAGAGCACGAGCGCAACGTCGCCATCGGCATCTGGGCGTCGACAGCAATCATCGGCGCTGCTGCCGGCCCACTTGTCGGCGGTCTCCTGCTCGAGTTCTTCTGGTGGGGCTCGGTCTTCCTCATCAATGTCCCCATCGTCGCCGTTGCACTCGCCGGTACAGTCCTCCTCGGCCCGCCGAATAAGGCCAACCCCGCCAAACATTGGGACTTCATCAGCTCGGCCTACGCCCTGTTGGCGCTGTCGGGCCTGACCATGACCATCAAGGAAGCCACCCGCGCCGGGTTCGGAAACGCGCTTCTCATCGGTGCTGTGATCGCAACAGTCGTCGGTGCTGTCGCTTTCCATCAGCGGCAGAAGCGTCTCGACGACCCGCTTCTCACCTTCGACATCTTCCGCAGCCGCATCTTCGCCGGCGGCGTCCTCGCAGCGACGGGCGGCATGTTCGTTCTCATCGGCATGGAAATGACTTCCACCCAACGCCTTCAGCTTGTCGACGGCTTCTCCCCCTTCCACGCCGGCCTCTCCATCGCCGCAGTCGCACTGGTGGCATTCCCGTTCTCCATTGCGGGCGGGGCGTTGCTCGATCGGATCGGATTCCTCAGCATCATTGGCTCCGGCTTTCTCGCCAACGCCCTCGGCGCCGTCGTGTCCTGGTGGGGATCCCAATCGGACAGTTTCCCGCTCTTCCTCACCGGCTTTCTCATCCTGGGTGCAGGTTCGAGCTTCATCATGTCTGTCTCCTCCATCGCCATCATCGGTGCTGCCCCGCTGGAACGTTCGGGCATGGCCGCTGGCGTAGAGGAGGTCTCCTACGAGTTCGGCACACTCATCACCGTCGCCATCACCGGCTCGCTCCTGCCTGCCGTCTACGCAGCCAACCTTCCGCCCGAGCTTGCTAGCTCCGGCATGGACGCCATGTTCAACCCCACCACCAACCCGTTGGCCTCCCCCGCCTACGCTCACGCGCACGAGGTGGTCATCCTCTTCGTCGCCACAGCGGCCGCCCTCTTCGGCCTGGCAACTGCCTGGTGTTTCCGCGGCAACCCGAAGTCCGCAGTGCCTCGTTAGACCGGCCCCTTGCGGCCTCCGTGCCCGACTTAGGCGGCCTCCCCTCCCCGAATGACTAGTTCTCGACGACTAGTTCGATGTTTTATCGACCCAAAATCGAACGTTCTAGCTGGCTGGATCTAGTTAATCGCAAGGCGTTGCTCGTGTTGACTCTATTGCCTCGCTTTCCGGCGACTCTCTATCCACGTTCAAGAAGCCAAAACACGAAGCAAAACCCCCAGTTCAGAACAGAACTGGGGTGGTGTTGTGGTCCCAGCTGGGATCGAACCAGCGACCTTTCCGGTGTGAACGGAACGCTCTTCCACTGAGCCATGGGACCTCGTAAGCAATCAGCCAATGCTGTGCTTAGCGCGAGAGTTACATTAACACCAGGTTGCCGAAAGACCATAATCGCGGGCGGGTGTGGAAGCGGTGACAGACGTTCGCGAAGCGCTGAGCACGACAAATGTAAGTAACATCGTGGCGATTTGGCTTAGGCCACGGCGACACATTAAAGTTTTGAGTCGCACTAGTTCAGATGAACAGGGTTCAACAAGGTTCCACACGGTTCAGATGAGCACAGTGAGTGCGGATGTAGCGCAGTTGGTAGCGCATCACCTTGCCAAGGTGAGGGTCGCGAGTTCGAGTCTCGTCATCCGCTCCAAGTCCCCTCACGGGGGCTTATCGTTAGCGCGATTAGCTCAGCGGGAGAGCGCTTCCCTGACACGGAAGAGGTCACTGGTTCAATCCCAGTATCGCGCACGCGGAGTCCACCAAGGTCTCCTGTGTGCAAGCTCCGGTTTGCACAATGCGGATGTAGCGCAGTTGGTAGCGCATCACCTTGCCAAGGTGAGGGTCGCGAGTTCGAGTCTCGTCATCCGCTCCAAGTTCCAATTGGCAGCAATTGGTACTGTGAAAGAGGCGCCAGTTCGCCCACGGTGGAATGGCCGAGTGGTGAGGCAAAGGTCTGCAAAACCTTGTACACGGGTTCGATTCCCGTTTCCACCTCCATATTCATGTGAATATTGCGCGCGTTTAGCTCAGCGGGAGAGCGCTTCCCTGACACGGAAGAGGTCACTGGTTCAATCCCAGTATCGCGCACGAAGGGTCTCTGACCCTTTTGCGGATGTAGCGCAGTTGGTAGCGCATCACCTTGCCAAGGTGAGGGTCGCGAGTTCGAGTCTCGTCATCCGCTCCACTACCCCGGCGGCAATAGTCGCCGGGGTTTCGTCGCGTCTGGAGGCACCGCGGCAAGAGCTTGCACGCGGGAAACCGGGCGCGTTTTCGTGCCGTCCACACGTCAAGTAACTGGAGTCACTTTCGAAACATCTGACCTGGGCGTTCACGGACCGGTTTCAAACGGCACGAAAATAAGTGCTTCTTTATGGATATAACAACAAAGGCGCGCCAAGACATCGGCATAGACGATCAGCTGCCCCCCCCCCAACGCCCACTCCATTACGATCGGCCTCATGCTCGACACGATCATCGGCCCGACAAGCGCCCGCGAAGAAATCCGCGCTGTGGTGATCACCACGGTTTTCGGCTCGTTCACGACTGGGGGCACCTCCGAGGAGCTGGGCAACGACACGGACTCTCAGGTCCTAGTCGCCCTGCGCGACTGGGCGGATGTCATCCTGGTTGGCTCCGGCACGGTCAAAGCGGAGGATTACGGCCCATCGGACACGCAGATGGCGGTGGTGTCGCGCTCACTCGACTTCGACACGTCTGCGAAACTGTTCGGCGGCACTCCCCCGCTCATTCTCACACCAGAGGCGTCGCTGACAGACGCCGCGCTCGCCGACCGCCGACGAAGGCTGACCGGCGCGGGCTGCTCTTTGATCGGGACGGGGGAAGGGGGTGCGGGTGAGATCGTCGATAAGCTGCGGGAGCTGGGGTACGGACGGATCATTTGTGAAGGCGGTCCGTCGCTGTATGCGGACATGCTCGCGCATTCGCTTATCGACGTCCTCCATCTCACCATCGACCCCCGTGCCAACGGCGAACCCGCCGGTTTGCAGGGCGATTTCACCGTGAATCTCGAGTTGGAGGAGGTGCAAACGGACGGGTCGTTCCTCTTCGCGCGCTACCGGCGCGTGTAGGTTGAGGGGGTGACTACCCGCCTGAGCCAGATGACCCAGCTGGGGACCGCCCAGCCCCCTGAGCGTGCTCCGCGCTGGAAGCAGGTGGCAAACGGGGCACTGTGGCCGCTGGCAATCCTTTTGGTCATTCATCGCATTATCGTGCTGGCGCTGCCGGGCACCGCGACGGATGATTTCACCACGGTCTGGTCCGCTGCACGCCGCTTTGTTGAGCGCGTGCCGGTATACAGCGAGACCTACCACCATGTGGACCCGCACTACCTCTACAACCCTGGCGCAACGTTGCTGTTGTCACCGCTGGGATTGTTCCCGGACATGTCCGTTGTGCGACCACTGTTCATCCTGTTCAACGCCGCGTGCATCATTGGGGCACTGGCATGGTTGACCCGTCTGGTTGGCCGCGGTCTGGCCCACCCTGTGTTCCCTGGCGCCATCGCCGCATGCTTTGCGACGGAAGCCGTCACCAACACCCTGATGTTCACCAACATCAACGGCGTCCTCTTGCTCGGTTTGACCGCCTTCTTGGCGCTGTTGCTGCGCGGGGGCTCGGGAAGCTCGTGGGCAGCCGGCATCGTCCTGGGCCTGTGCATCCTAGTCAAGCCGATGTTCGCTCCGCTGATCGTGCTGCCGCTGATGCGCCTGGAATGGCGTGCGGTCGTGTCCGCCGTGGCGGTGCCGGTTCTGTTCAACCTGGTGGCCTGGCCGCTGACGCCAGGAGCACGCAATTACGTCGACATCGTCGTTCCATATCTAGGCATCACACGCGATTACGCGAACTCTTCGCTGGCCGGTGCCGCCGTGTACTTCGACATGCCGGGGTGGCTGCACGCGGTGCTGTTCGTTGTCATCGCCGCCGCCGTTGCTGTGGCTGTGTTAGGACTTGCCCGCTTCCGCTACTCCGACGAATTCACGTGGGCGGCTACCTCTGCCGCCGTACTGATCACGGGGGTGTGCCTGCTGTCCTCGCTGGGCCAGGCGTACTACTCCATGATGGTCTTCCCCGCTGTATTCACTGTTCTGGGCCGCCACAGCGTCTTCCACACTCCCGCGGCATGGGTGGGAATATTCCTTTGCCTGTCACCGCTGACATGGGTAACCGACGGGGCCTACCTGGCAGGCCGTTGGGCGAACACGTTCTTGCCCACCGCAGGATGGATGATCTTCATCGTCGCCGTCGCGGCCTGGGTAGTGTCAGAAGCACTGATTCGGAGGGAGCCGAAACATGACCATGGACAAGCCGACGAACTACCGCGACTGGACCGAGGAGCAGTGGCGCGAGAAGCTCAGCCCTGAGGAGTACTACGTTCTGCGCGAGGCGGGAACTGAGCCTCCCGGGGTCGGCGAGTACACCGACACCACCATTGAGGGTGTGTACCGTTGCCGCGCTTGCGGGGCCGAGCTGTTCCGCTCCACCGAGAAGTTCTCCTCCCACTGTGGTTGGCCATCCTTCTTCACGCCGCTCGCCGGTGACGCTGTGATTGAGCGCGAAGACCGCTCCCACGGCATGGTGCGCACCGAGGTCCTCTGCGCTACCTGCCACTCCCACTTAGGACACGTTTTCGCCGGCGAGGGGTACCCCACCCCTACCGATCTGCGTTACTGCATCAACTCGATTTCGCTGACGCTGGAGGAAGGCGCCGCGGACAAGCGTTAGGGCAGCGCTTCAATGATCTCCGCGACGTCGCTGACGCGACGGCCGGAGAAGAACGGCAGCTCCTCGCGCACGTGCAGGCGCGCCTCGGTGTAGCGCATCTTGTGCATCAAATCGGAGATGCGTTCCAGCGTGGGCGCCTCAAACGCCAGCATCCACTCGTAGTCGCCGAGCGAGAACGCCGACATTGTGTTGGCGCGCACATCTTTGTAGTCGGCTGCGGCCTGTCCATGCTCGATAAGCAGATCGCGGCGCTTCGCTGGATCCATGATGTACCAGTCGTAGGAGCGGGTGAACGGGTAGACGGTGATCCAATCCTGCGGCTCTTCACCCATGATGAAGGCTGGCAGGTGGCCGCGGTTGAACTCCGCCGGGCGGTGCAGACCGACACCGATCCAGAACACCTCAAGGGCCTGGCCCAGCACCGTGGTGCGGCGGAACGCGTTGTAGGCCTCCTGGATCTCGTCGAAGTTTTCGGCGTGCCACCAGATCATCACATCAGCCTCAGCCCGGATGCCGGAAATGTCGTAGATCCCGCGGACGACAACTTTGCCTTCGTCCTCAAGGCCAGAGAAGAAACGCTGCGCTTCCGCGATGATTTCGCTGCGGTCCGCACCGAGTGCGCCCGGAATCACCCGGAAGGTCGCCCACTGAGCGTATCGCTGAGTGTTGTTGAGCTTTTCAATATCTAGTTCCGCCATAGCGAAGACCTCCTGAAACAATCAAACCAAAGTATTATCTTTCACCCTACTCCTTTTCAGCGGCGCGCCTCCACGGAATCAGGGGCAGGCTGGATAGCTTGGAACCCGTGACACATTCGGACCACCCTAAGCTCTCCGCCGCAACATCATCCGAGAGCGCCGAAACCGCCCAGATCCCGGCGGAATTCACGGAAGCTGTCGAATCGATGCACCGCGCCCAGCTGCGCCCCGAGATCAGCCTGGGCACCATCCGTCCGCCGCAGCGCCCGGCCCCGTTCAGTCACGCCGTTGGCTTGGAGGTTCAAGACATCGACGAGGACGGTCCGATCCCGACCGACACCCAGGGTGATGCCTTCGGCCGTCTCATCCTGCTGTACTCGCCGTCGAGTGAGGAGCAGTGGGAAGGCTCCATGCGCCTTGTCGCCTACATCCAGGCGGATATGGACGATGCCGTTGCGTCCGATCCTCTGCTTCCCGACGTCGCATGGCAGTGGCTCGGCGAATCCCTGGCGGAAACGAACGCCGGCTACACGGACCTCGGCGGCACGGTGACGTCGACTTCCTCGGTGCGCTTTGGCGACATCGGCGGACCCCCGCGCGCCTACCAAATTGAGATGCGTGCCTCCTGGACTGCCGATAGCATCGACTTGTCGCACCACGTCGAGGCCTTCTCTAAAGTGCTCGCCCACGTGGCCGGTTTGCCGCCGGAAGGTGTGGCGGGCCTAGACCGGAAGTAACCGTCTAAACTGTGGGGGATGCACTACGAACTCGTTGATACCCTCGACGGGTTCACGCACGCCGCGGGACAGCTCGCCGCAGGGCGGGGACCGTTCGCCGTGGATACGGAGCGCGCGTCGGCGTACCGGTATGATGACCGTGCTTTCCTTGTTCAGATCCACCGTCGCGGGGCGGGCACTTTCCTCTTCCAGCCCGAGGGCCTGCGCCAGGAACTGACGGCCGCGCTCGCACCGGCCTTGAACGGCGAAGACTGGATTGTTCATGCTGCCCCGGAGGATTTGCCGAGTCTGGCTGAGCTTGGCCTGCAGCCCGGAGCACTCTTCGACACAGCTCTCGCTGGGCGCATCGCCGGTTTCGAGAAACCCAATCTCGCCGCTATGGTCGCCAAGTTTTGTGGGGTCGAACTGGAAAAAGGCCACGGCCGCGAAGACTGGTCGCTTCCTACCCTGCCCACGGAGTGGCTGGATTACGCCGCGCTCGACGTGATTTACTTGCCCGACCTAGCGGAGGCACAGGCAGAACTGCTCGATGAGCTGGGCAAATTGGACTATGCGGAGCAAGAGTTCGCCTACATCGTGGACACGTTCGCCGACTGGACAGCGCCCGAGAAAGATTGGGAGGGGCTCAAGGGCGTGAACAATCTTCCTTCCGCGCGCTCTCGTGCCATTGCCCGCGCTGTGTGGGAGCAGCGCAACGCCGACGCTTTACGGCGAGATGTCTCTCCCTCCCACATCCTGCCGTCCAAACTGATCATCGCGATGGCGAAGGAACAGCCGCGCTCCCCCGCCGATCTGGCTGCGATGAAAGGCTTTCCCGCCCGCCGTAAGGGGGCGAGCCAGAAATGGTTCCGCCTCCTGCGCAGTGTTTACCAGTCTGACCCCGCCACGTGGCCGGATAAACCGCGCAACAATGAAGGCACACCCGGGAAGTCTGCCTGGCAGCGCCATCACCCCGAGTCGTGGGATTTTCTCCAAACGATGCGCTCGGCCATCGCCGAGACAGCCGCTGATGTGGACCTGCCTGCGGAAGTGTTGTTGACCCCTGCGGTTTTGCGCGAAACCGCGTGGGCTCTTACCCATGGCTCGCTCGCATGGGACACGCACGCGGTTGCCGGCTTTCTCGACCAGCACGGTGCCCGCCCGTGGCAGATCGCCAACACCGCAGATCTATTTGCGGCGAACAGGCCACCCGACGCAGTTTAAGCCAGACCTTCGATCCACTCCCGGATAGATTCGCGGGCAGAATCGGTGTCGAGTCCGACGTCGGCAAGCAGCTCGGAACGCGACGCATGCGGCGGGAAGATGTCCGGGAAGGCGAGACGACGCAGCGGAGTGTCCACCTCGGCGGCGGAGAGCACCTCGGACAGTGCCGAGCCAATGCCGCCGCGCACCACACCGTCTTCGTATACGACCACCATATCGGCCTCGGCAGCCATGTCGATGAGCTCAGGGTTAATGGGAATGATCCACCGGGGATCAACGACGGTGACGCGGGCACCTTCGCTGTTGAGCTCGCGTGCAATATCAACTGCATTGCTGCCGAACTCGCCGATGGCGACGAGAAGCACCTCAGGAGTGTCCTCGTCAGAGCCACCGTCGGGCTCGACGAGAATGTCACAGCCGCCGTTGGTGCGGCGGATCCCTGTGACCGGCTCACCGACATCGCCCTTGGGGAACCGCACGACAGTCGGACCGGTCTCCACGGCGATCGCTTCTTGGAATTCTTCCCGCAGCCGGTCCGCGTCGCGCGGGGCGCCAACCCGGATGCCCGGAACGATAGAAGTCAACGCCATGTCCCAGACACCGTTGTGGCTTGCACCGTCGCTGCCGGTCACACCGGCGCGGTCAAGCACGAACGTCACCGGCTGGTTGATCAGGGCGACGTCCATGAGCAGCTGGTCGAAGGCGCGGTTGAGGAACGTCGAGTAAACCGCGACCACTGGGTGCAAGCCACCGAGCGCCATCCCGGCCGCCGATGTCACGGCGTGCTGTTCGGCGATACCGACGTCGAAAAAGCGCGAGGGGAACTTCTCCGCGAACGGGGTCAGCCCGGTCGGACCCGCCATTGCGGCAGTAAGCGCCACGATGTCTTCGCGCTCGTGCCCGGCCCGCAACAGTTCCTCAGAAAAGACGGAGGTCCACCCCGGGCGCGCCTCGCCCAACGCTTCACCGGTGACCGGATCGATAACACCCGTGGAGTGCATCTGGTCGGCGATGTCGTTGACTGCCGGGGCGAAACCGTGGCCCTTCTCGGTGGCCACATGGATGATCAGTGGACCGTCATACTGGTGCGCGTAGGTGAAGGCACTCAGTAGCGCGGGGATGTCGTGCCCCTCGATCGGACCGACGTACTTCAAGCCCAGATCCTGGAACATCTGCGTCGGCACAACTTGGTGCTTTATGCCGTCTTTGACCATCTTCATGGCGTCGAAGGCGCGCTCTCCGACCCAGCCCATGGATTTCAGGGTGCGTTTGCCCTGCTCCATTACTTCGTCGTAACCGGGCTGGATGCGGATGGACGCGATCTGGGAGCGCAGGTTATCCAGGTTGCGGGCGAACCCGCCGATCGTCGGCGAGTAAGACCGGCCGTTGTCGTTGACCACGATGGTGACGTTGCGCTCACCTTCGGCGATGTTGTTCAGCGCTTCCCAGCACATCCCGCCGGTCAGCGCACCGTCGCCGACTACGGCGACGACGTTGCTGTCGGAGTGTCCCTGCAGCACCTTCGCCTTCGACAACCCGTCTGCGTACGACAGTGCAGCCGAAGCGTGTGAGGACTCGGTCCAGTCGTGCTCCGACTCGCTGCGGCTGGTGTACCCAGACAACCCGTCCTTCTTGCGCAGGGTGTCAAACTGCCCGGAACGTCCCGTGAGGATTTTGTGCACGTAGGACTGGTGGGAGGTGTCGAAAATGATGGGGTCATCCGGCGAATCGAAGACCGCGTGCAGGGCGATCGTCAGCTCGACGACACCCAAGTTCGGCCCAAGGTGGCCGCCGGTGGCGGAGACCTTCTGGATGAGGAATTCGCGGATGTCCCGCGCGAGACGTTCTAGCTCGTCCGCCGACATGCCCTTGAGTTCGGCCGGGGATGTGAGGTGGTCAAGCCTGCTCACTGCGCGTCGTGGCTCCTTGGTCGAGGTGGTCAGATGCTCGGAGATAGCGTCTCGAATGGTTAAAGGTCGATTCTACACTTTCGGGGCGCTAACCCATCATCGGCTTTTCAGGCCGGAACGAGGCTGGTGAGGACTTCAAAGTGGTGGGTGGCGGGGAATGCGTCGATAAGCGCCATGCGTTCAACGATGTACCCTGCCTCGCCCCAAGCGGCGAGATCGCGCGTGAATGTCGCTGGGTCGCAACCGACGTGGATCACCCGCTGCGGGCGGCGTTGCGCGATGCCAGCGATCACGGCTTGACCAGCGCCTGTTCGCGGAGGGTCGAGCACGACGAGCCCCGGGTCAGGCAGTTCATCCAGCGCAGCTTCCACTTTCTGGTTACGCACGTCCACATTGAACGCGCTCAGCGCCGGCTGCGGCGTGCGCGTTGCGGCGGATGAGTAGTCCACGCTGACAACGCGCGGTGCTTCGTCCCCGGCCATCGCGGCGCTTATCGTCGGCACAAACAACCCCACCCCGCCATACAGATCCCACCCTGCGCGGCGACCGTAATCGTCTGCAGCCCAGTCAAGGATGTAGGCCGAGTAGGCAGCGGGAGCCGCGAGATGCGCCTGCCAGAACGCTGTCGGGGGAAAGCTGAACGTGAACTCCTCGCCGGCGACCGGGACGATCTCGGTCGCGGAGTCACCGCCCTCAATGCGGGTGTCGATGTGCTCGACACGCTTGCCGCGCTGCGCCCGCCGCGTTTCGACGACGTGGCGCTGCCCAGTCCCGTCAACCACCACCACGAGCTCAGCACCCGGCGTGAATGCGGCACCGCCGCCGACGATTCCGTCGAGGGCTTCCGGAACCACCTGGGCACAGGGTTGATCGGCGATGATTTCGCGGCTGCGGGCGCGGCGCATGCCGGCACGGCCGTGCTCATCCACCCCGAAACGGACGCGGGTGCGCCACCCGAGGTTCGGTTCGAGTGTCTCTTCTTCCAGGTCGATCGCAGCGTCGAAGCCCTCGAGGACACCACTTGGGCGGGCATGCTTATCCATTTCTCCGACTAGAATCCCGCGCTTGAACCGCGCCTGCGCGGCGGGATCGATGTGCGCATAGTCGCAGCACCCCGCCCCAGCTGCCGCCGCCGGGCAAGCGGTGCCCGTCCGATCAGGGGACGGCTGCACGATCTCGGTGAGCACGGCGCGGGCCCACCGCTTCTTCACTGCGGTCAGCTCGGCTTCCACCACGTCGCCGGGAATTGCGCCCGCGACGAACACCACGCGTCCGTCAGGCGCATACGCGACCGCCTCACCGCCGTGCGCCATCGCGGTGGGGTCAAGCCTCACGTGATCGCCGGGGGTGAGCTCCATATCACTGCTGGTCAGCTTCATCCGGCTGATCCGGCTGATCCGGCTGATCCGACTGATCCGATTGGGCCTGTTGATTCTGCTGCTGCAGCTGTTGCTGCTGCATGGCCTGCTGGATCTGGACAGCGAGCTGCGCCGGCAATTCAACCGGCAGGGAGTTGCCCGCTAACACCGGGGTGTTGCCGCGGTAGATGAAGGAGCGGGCAACGATCTCGCGGCCGAGATCCGCCAGCTGGTCCTCCTTGCCGTGCGGTGCTGCGAGGGTGACGCGGTAGAGCCAGCGGGGACCTTGCACGCCGATGATGCGGATGATGCCGTTGTCCCCGGTGCCGACGATTTCGCGGCCCCACGGACCTTCCTCATATATGACGGGCATGCCTTCTGCGCGCATGCCTTCGGCTATTTCTTCGGATGACTCCGTCCACATCCCACCGGAGTTCGGCGCAGCGAACGCCACCGGGGTCACACGGCCGTATTCCGTGATGACGTGGAGCATGCGCGGGCCCTGTTGGCCCATCTCTACCTGGACCTGGGATTTCTGCGGCAGTGCAAGCTGGATGGAACCGAGGTTGAGTAGGCCTGCAGAAAAGTCGCTGAAGTCGAAGTCATTGACATCCACGTTGTCGCCGTCGAAGGGGCCGGTCTGCCCGTTCACAGCGTCGTGCTCACGCTCGACTGCGGCTGCGTCGCTCGCATCCGTCGCTGCCCGGTCAGCGATCGTTCCCTCTTCCTCCGCTGGGCCCACATGCTCAACGTCGTGGATGTCCTCACTCGGTGCGCCGGAATGCGCAGCAGGGTTTGTCTCCACACCGGTTACAAACGGATCGACTTTTTCCCGCGAGTTGGAGAAATCATCGCCGTCGTCATCGTTCTTCTTCTTGCCGAAAGGCCACAGTGCCATGATTGCCTCTTTCGTTTGTCTTCAGATTGTCAGTTCGTATTGCTAATTCACGCCGGTGGAGCCGTACCCGCCCGAGCCGCGGACAGTCTCATCGAGATTGTCGACCTCGATGAAATCCGGCAGTTCCACTCGCTGCACCACCAGTTGGGCAATGCGCATCCCGCGGGTGACTTCAAAGGGTGTGTCCTTGTCTGTGTTGAGTAGGCAGACTTTGAGTTCCCCACGGTAGTCCGCATCGATGGTGCCGGGGGTGTTCACAATGGTCAGGCCGTGCTTGGCCGCCAAGCCCGAACGCGGGTGGATCAAGCCCACAGTGCCTAGCGGCAATGCGATGGCCACACCGGTGCTCACCAAAGCCCGCTCACCGGGGCCGATTGTGAGATCTTGGGCAGATTGAAGGTCCACTCCCGCGTCGCCGCGATGGGCGCGTCGCGGGATAGGCAAGGCCGGATCGAGCCGTTTCAGCGGGATCGGTCCGATCGAGTTCGTCTCTTTAGTCACGTCCCCACACTACGTGAGGTTGACAGGGCAGGTATCTCCGCCGCCCGCTGAAGCGTTTAAGGAAATGCACGACCGTTGCCTACCATGGACGGTGTGACTGAGAGCGCGAACACCCCGTCGACACAACCTACTGCCCCCTCCACGGACCCGGAAGTTCTGTATTCCGAACGCCAGTGGGTGCCGGTGTGGTGGTGGATCATCGGCACCGCTTTCGCTGCACTTCTGGGCGCGCAGATGGGTGTGAACCGCGGAATCTGGTGGTTCATAGTGACGTTCGTCGTCGTCGGTGCGCTCATCGTGTGGTTCCTCATCCACCTCTCATCCACGGTGGTGCGTGTAGAGCGTGATGGTGACGGCACACGTTGGCTTGTTGCCAGCGACGCGAATCTGCCGTCCTCGGTTGTCTCGCGTACCCTGGCAGTCCCCCATTCGGCCAAACAGAATGCGCTCGGCCGCCAACTCGATCCTGCGGCTTATCTTGTCCACCGAGCATGGGTCAAGGAAATGGCGCTGTTTGTTCTCGACGACCCGGAGGACCCGACCCCTTACTGGCTCGTGTCCTCAAAGAACCCGGAGGAACTTCTCCGGGCATACGTTCCCGAACAGGCCGACAAAGCTAGCGAGCCTCTTCACCGGTCAAGCCGCTAAGCCAGCGGTTACGGCCGGTTACTCACAATCGAGACAGATTTTCGAGCCGTCCGGCTCAACGTGCCCCAGGCGGTTCTGCTTCTGCACCAAGAAACAGGATGCGCATGTGAATTCGTTCTCCTGCTTTGGCACCACGGAGACGTTGAGTTCTTCGCCGGACAAATCGACGGTCGGCGGATCGAATGCGTCGACTACTTCCCCGTCGTCATCCATGCTGCTTCCAGCGACCTCTTCAGCCTTGAGACCTTCAAGGGAATCCGTCTCAATCTCGTCATCGAGGCGGCGGCGAGGTGCATCGTAATCGGTGGCCACGAGGTCTCCTTATGAGCCTGATAATGCTTTCAGAATGCTTACTGTCAGCGAGATACTAAAACACGTTTTCCCGGATGTCATGTTTGCTCCGTACAAAGGTGTTTTGGCGTGTCGCACCCGGGCCACTGGTTATCAGATCACCGCAGTTCAGAGACGGGTTTCAGGGGTTTGTCTGCACCCACCTCGGTGAGGAGTTCGCGGAAATTATTCCAGATGCCTGGCCCGGATGCCATCGTCACGGCTCCGTCATGGCCACTGGCACCCAGGCCTGGGTGCACTACCTGAGCGCCAGCTTCAGCGGCGATGACGGCCCCAGCTGCGTAGTCCCATGGGTGGGTGGCGTGCTCGTAGTAGGCATCCACCATGCCGTCGGCGAGCATGCACAAGTCCAGGGCTGCAGATCCGGCACGGCGAATGTCGCGCACACGAGGCAACACCGCGCGCAGAATGTCCGCTTGTTGGGCGCGCCACTGCGGCGTGTAGGAAAACCCCGTCGCCACAAGGGCGAGATGCACTTCGCTTGCCGACGACACACCCAATCGTCTCCACTCCCTATCCCCGCGATCCCGTGTGAAGGCCCCGCGGCCTGTGCACGCCTGATAAATACGGCCGGTAGACACATTGACCACCACCCCGGCAAGCACTTCATCCCCGTGTGCGGCCGCGATGGAGACTGCGTACTGCGGGATACCGTAGAGGAAGTTCACGGTGCCGTCGATGGGGTCCACGATCCACCGCACTCCGGAGTGGGAGGGAATGTCCGCGCCTTCTTCGCCGAGGATCCCGTCCTCTGGGCGGTGCTTTTGCAACGTGGAGATGATCAACTCCTCCGACTCTTTGTCTACGACGGTCACCGGGTCCACTTCGGACGACTTCGTCTCCGCTGCGGCCAATGCCCCTTCGCCGATCAGTTCCGCCCGCCTGTCGCGGACGTGGTCTGCGGCTAGCGAGCAGGTGTGGAGGGCGAGGCTGAGAAGCTCGTCGATAAGCAAGTCTGCGGAACTCATGCGTTCCATCGTGCCTGAAATTAGACCGCGCCCGCGTGGGGTATGAGAGTGCGTAGAATCGGCAGGCATGGATCACACCACGGGCAACTACTGCTGCGGCATCGACATCGGTGGCTCCGGCGTGAAGGGAGCAATCGTCGACATGGACACTGCAGAGTTCGCCACCGACCGGATCAAGATAGCCACCCCGCAACCCGCTACGCCGGAGGCTGTCGCAGAAACCGTCGCGGAGATTGTCCGCCAGCTTAAGTGGGACGGACCCGTGGGCATTTGCCTGCCGTCCGTGGTCAAGGAGCAGGTGGCCATGACCGCCGCCAACATCGATGACGCGTGGATCGGTACTGATGTCTACGAGCTTTTCAGCGAGCGTATGCCCGGCCGCGAGATCGCGGTGCTCAATGACGCTGATGCAGCTGGCCTAGCTGAAGTCGCTTTCGGCGACGAGACCTGCCGTACAGGCGCCGTGATGTTCCTGACCTTTGGCACCGGCATTGGTTCGGCACTGCTCATGGACGGCGAACTGTTCCCCAACACGGAACTGGGCCACATGTTCGTAGGCAAGAAGGAGGCCGAACACCAGGCGTCGTCGGCCGTGCGCGACCGCGAAGAACTGAGCTACTCGCAATGGGCGAAGCGCGTTGACGCCGTCCTGAATGAGTACGCGCGACTGTTCAACCCCATTGCCTTCGTCGTCGGGGGCGGTATCTCACGCAAGGCCGACAAATGGGTGCCTTTGCTCACTGTGGACACACCCGTCATCCCGGCCAAGCTGCGCAACCGCGCCGGAATCGTCGGCGCCGCGATGGCCGTGTGGAAGCATGTCGCACCCTAGAACCCCACAACCACGAAAATAATTCACCACTGGGGGTGGCGTGAACCGGGGTGCCGTGCCTATGCTGTAGGGTTACCGCAAAGATCGCGCAGGAGCGATCTGCGTTGTGGCGGGAGGAATAGCCTCCCGCTTCCTGCGGTCAACGCCATCGGAAATCAACCGGCTCACCCCGCTACCAACTTGATTGCACAGGTTTGCGTATCGTGGTGGGACACCAACGTAGTCAAGTGATGAGTGCACGAAAGGTCGTACGTGGCAGCTAGCACCCCATCCACCAATAACAGCCCTGACACCGCTGTCGAGGAAGACGCGGGTCAGGCATCTCAGCCTGCGCGGAAAAAGGCCGTGAAGAAGACGGCTAAGAAGGCCGCCAAGAAAACGGCTAAAAAGACCGCTAAGAAGACTGCGGCGAAGAAGACCACGAAGAAGGCCGCCAAAAAGACGGTGAAGAAAACGGCCGCCAAGAAGACGGTGCGCAAGTCCGCACAGGCAGCTACTACAGCTGACGCGGCGCAGGACGAGGACGAGTCCGCCGATGTCGACGGCACTGATGATGTAGATGATGTCGACGAGGTGGACAGCCTCGGCGACGACGACATGCTCGACGAAGATCTGGATGAGGATCTCGACGACGACATGGACGGCGACGGCTTCGATCCGGAGCTCGAAGAAGACGAGGAGCTCGACAGCGAGGCCGTTGTAGATGCCGCCACCGCCACCGATGAAGAAGACGGTGAGGAGGACTCCGACGAGTTCGTCCCAGAACTCGGCGAAGAGGGCGAGACTGGTGCCGCTGCCCCGGCGAGCGACGACGATGACGAGGATGACGCCGCTCCCCCGTCCGTATGGGACATCGAGGAGTCAGCCGCCCTGCGTCAGGCACGCAAGGACGCTCAGCTCACCGCCTCCGCGGACTCCGTGCGCGCTTATCTCAAGCAGATCGGCAAGGTCGCGCTCCTTGACGCTGAGCAGGAGGTCTCCCTGGCAAAGCGCATTGAGGCCGGCCTCTACGCCCAGCACCGTCTCGACGAGATGCAGCGCGCCGCCGACGAAGGCGACAAGGACGCGAAACTCACCCCAGCCGTGAAGCGCGATCTGCGTGCCGTCGCCCGTGATGGCCGCAAGGCGAAGAACCACCTGCTCGAGGCGAACTTGCGTCTCGTGGTGTCCTTGGCCAAGCGTTACACCGGCCGCGGGATGGCGTTCCTGGATTTGATTCAGGAAGGCAACCTAGGTCTGATCCGCGCCGTGGAGAAGTTCGACTATTCCAAGGGCTACAAGTTCTCCACCTACGCCACGTGGTGGATCCGCCAGGCCATCACCCGCGCCATGGCGGATCAGGCTCGCACCATCCGCATCCCGGTGCATATGGTCGAGGTCATCAACAAGCTCGGTCGCATCCAGCGCGAGTTGCTGCAGGATCTTGGCCGTGAGCCTACGCCGCAGGAGTTGGCGAAGGAGATGGACATCACCGAGGAAAAGGTTCTCGAGATCCAGCAGTATGCGCGCGAACCGATTTCTTTGGACCAGACCATCGGTGACGAAGGCGACAGCCAGCTCGGCGACTTCATCGAAGACTCCGAGGCAGTGGTCGCCGTGGACGCAGTGTCCTTCACGCTTTTGCAGGACCAGCTCCAGGATGTGCTGCACACGCTCTCCGAGCGTGAGGCTGGCGTCGTGCGCCTGCGCTTCGGGCTGACTGACGGGATGCCGCGCACCCTCGACGAGATCGGCCAAGTCTACGGTGTCACTCGCGAGCGCATCCGGCAGATTGAGTCGAAGACCATGTCGAAGCTGCGCCACCCTTCGCGGTCGCAGGTGCTGCGCGACTACCTGGACTAGAGTGGCACCCGCTCGCCGCAGCGCCTAGCCAATCAGCCAAGCCTAGCCCGTTGCCCCCAGCCGATCTGGGAGTGTACGGCTAGGTGTTTTCTATGTGGGTGCCATCACGGTTCCATGACCGCTCGAGAATGCTCTCGCTGCTGCTTTCCGGCCCTTTGTCCGGGCTGTCGCTCTCGTCCCATTGCCGTGTCTCGTCGTAGATTGCTATGACGAAGAATGTGAGCATGAGGCTCATGATTAACGTGGTCAGGATGCTCGCTAGCAGGCCGGGGATAGCCATTTCCATCCCTTTTCTGCCAGGAAGACGGAGGCTGTTGCTGATCCCTTTAATTGCGCTGACAATGCCAGCGATCCCAAGCGGAAGGGCTAGCGGCGGGATGATGATCATCATCGGAATCGAGCCGAGCCCAAAGATCAGCGCGGCAATCGCTGATTGATTCGGTCTAGGCCCGTACGCATTCGGTGCGGGCATATATGCGTTCGGGCCGTGCGGGTTGTAGCGCCCCCACTGGTCGACAGGACCAGTTTCATATGGTTGGCCGTAGCCGTCTATCTGTCCCCGTTGCTCGTGGCTGTAGCCCCCGTATGGTTCGTTCATCGGGTCCCTGGGACTGCGGGGATACTGCGGGCCAAAAGGATTGGGATGCACCATAGTGCCCGCCAGCCTAGCAGCGTTTACCAGTCACGCAGATAGTCGATGCGCGCCCGGAGCTGCTCTGCGGAGCACAGCGCGGTCGGCGGCCCACCACAGGCGTTGCGGACTTCCGTGTGGATTGCCCCATGGGGCCGGCCTGTACGCGAAGCGACAATCCCCACACGCGCATTGAGTTCTTGGCGCAGCGCCGGAATGTCTTCGGAGGCCACGCCTGTGCCGGGGCCTGCCGAGGGAGTGTTGCTTATCGACGCACCCATCTTCTCCTGCTGCACCTTCTCCTGTTCGACTTTGGCCCTTTCGGCCTTCGCCTGAGCTTCCCGTGCATCGAGCTGGTCAGACTGGCGTTTGCTCAGCAAAAGCTTCACTTGGTCGGCGTCGAGGAGTCCCGGCAAGCCCAGAAAGTCTTGCTCTTCATCGGAACCGGTCAGGGTCGGCGTTCCGTAGGTCGAACCGTCGAAGATGAGCGAATCGAGCTCTGCGGACGCACCGATAGACTGATAAGCCGCTGCTTCATCAGGCTCGGTTTCCTTCCGGTTCGCCTGCTCGAGAAGTTCATCGGACCAGCCGGATTCACGGTGGGCTTTGCCGAGCACATGGTCACGGGAGACCTCCATCTCCTCAGCCAGACGCAGCAGCACTGGAACGGACGGCAGGAAGATCGATGCTGACTCACCTGGCATGCGCGAACGAACGAAGCGGCCGATCGCCTGCGCGAAGAACAACGGCGTCGAGGCAGAGGTGGCGTACACACCGACAGCGAGACGCGGCACGTCCACGCCCTCAGAGACCATGCGCACCGCCACCATCCACTCGTCTTGGGAGGCAGAGAATTCTTCAATGCGCTTGGAGGAACCAGGCTCGTCAGAAAGCACCACGGTGACGGGCGTGTTCGAGATCGTGCGCAGGATTTTCGCGTAGGCGCGCGCAGTGGTCGTGTCAGTGGCGATGACCAATCCGCCCGCGTCCGGCATGTTGGCCCGGATTCTTGTCAAACGGGTCTGAGCCGCCTGCAAAACCGCTGCAATCCAATCGCCCTTCGGGTCTAGGGCAGTCTTCCACGCGCGGGCAGTCTGGGCAGCATCGAGCGGCTCGCCCAAGCGCGCCGAATACTCCTCCCCTGCGGAGTCACGCCATTGCGCTTCCCCGGAGTAAGCGAGGAAGACGACGGGGCGGACAACACCGTCGCGCAGAGCCTCTGCGTACCCGTAGGTGTAATCCGACCGGGAGACCAAGTGCCCTTCGCCATCATCGTCGTAGGTGACAAATGGGATGGCGGAATCGTCGGAGCGGAACGGCGTACCGGTCAGCGCGAGGCGGTGCTCGACGTCGTTATAGGCCTCGCGGACGCCGTCGCCCCAGCTTTTCGCATCGCCGGCGTGGTGGATCTCGTCGAGGATGACCAAGGTTCTGCGTGCCGATGCCACAGCGTGGTGCTTGAACGGGTGCATGCCCACCTGCGCATAGGTGACCACCACACCGTCGTAGGCGGGATTGACCGCAGACGAATTGGTAAAGGCGTGGTCGAGCGAGAGACCGAAACGCGCTGCCGCCTGCGCCCACTGGATCTTCAGGTGCTCTGTGGGCACGACGACAATGATGCGCTCGACAGTCTTCTCTGCATGCAGAGTTGAGGCGAGGGTCAGCGCGAAGGTGGTCTTTCCTGCACCGGGCGTTGCCACGGCCATGAAGTCCTTTGGCTTGCGCTGGAGGAAAAGATCGAGGGCCTCCTGCTGCCACTGGCGGAGAGAAGGCCCTTTAGCTGCGTTCGGAACAGAGGTCACCGCCGACGCAGCCCCTTGTAAATCCGCTCGCAGTCCGGGCAAACGGGCGAGCCTGGCTTTGCTTGCTTGCGCACAGGGAAGGTCTCACCGCACAGCGCGACGACCATGTCGCCGCTGACAGCGGAGTGCACGATCTGGTCCTTTTTGACGTAGTGGAAGAACTTCGGGGTGTCGTTGTCCTGCGACGTGTCCTCCCGGACGTCGGGGCGTTCGATCGTCTTCGTGGTGGTCTGGCTCATGTGCGTCACGCTCCCCATCATGCCTCAAGGTGCCTACCGGAATGCAATGTGCTCTACCCTAGAAGGTCATGAGCACAGCGAGCAGTTTCGGCGACCACGACACCGTGGACCACGCCGAGGATGCGCGCGATTCACGGCCGAGCAGGAGGTTCTCCCGCAAGCGAGCCGAACTGATTACCTCCGCACAACGCTCCCCCGCCCAGAACCGGAAAGAGCGCGAGATTAAATACCTGATTCTGCAGGGCATGCGCATCCCCTTCGTGCTCCTGTCCATCGCCGCTGTGCTGTGGTGGGAAAACTGGTGGTTGGCGTTGATCTTTTTCTGCATCTCGATCCCGTTGCCGTGGATTTCTGTGGTCATCGCCAACGACAGCAACGAGGTCCGGGATAAGCGCACCCGCAACGTGTACAAACCAGCCGCTGCCCGGCAGGCCGTGCTGGACCACCAGCAGCAAGCCCAACTTCAGTCCGCACCGAGCCAAGACATGTCAGGACCGGGCACAATCGAGCACGAAGAGTGATGAACAGGAGGAGTTGGATGAATCCGGCTGACATTGCCCGTGAACTGACCCGCGAGTTTGAGCGGGCTGGTTTCACCGCCGACACCATCGCTGCCCACCTGGGCCCGGATGCCACAGAAGCGCTCCACCGCGGTGAGCCCGGCGCGGTGCTTGAAGCATGCGACGATTCTGTCCTCTCCGGGCTCATTCGTTTTTTCCTCTTGCGCCAGCCCATGAGCGCCGAGGAGCTGGCTAGGTTCCTCCCGGCGCGGCTCGTGCTGTCGCTTATCGACGCATCTGTGGCCGCCCGCACCCCCTCCGGCGACATCGAAGTCGCCCTGGATGTCCGCCCGCACATCATTGCTGGGGAAGACCGGTTCATCTTCTCTGACATGGACGCATCCGTTACCGACCATGTCCCCGGTCCTGACCATGTGCTCGGGGTAGGTGCTGCGAGCTTGTCGCTGCTATCTGCCACACCTTTGACACCTGTGGGCACGGTGCTGGATCTGGGCACTGGCTCAGGCGTGCAGGCTCTGGCACAAGCGGGTACGGCGGAAAGAGTTACAGCTACCGATGTCCATCCCCGCGCACTCGCTCTCGCCGCCGCCACAATGGCTGGCGCTGACATCACCAATGTCGACCTGCGTGAAGGACCGTGGTTCGACCCGGTCGCCGGGCAGCGCTTCGACCGCATCGTCGCCAATCCCCCGTTCGTGGTTGGCCCGCCGGAAGTCGGTCACGTCTACCGCGATTCGGGGCTGGATTTGGACGGGGCGACGGAGCTCGTCGTCAAGCAAGCTCCTGAGCATTTCGCCGCGGACGGGACCGCGTACGTTCTCGGGGCCTGGGTGCACACAGACGATCAGCCGTGGGAGCACCGCGTTGCTGGATGGCTGCCGTCGAACGGTGTTTCTGCCTGGGTGTGCCAGCGAGATGTCGTCGACCCGGCACTGTATGTGTCCACGTGGCTCAAGGACGAGTCGATCGATCCACGCTCGAAGGAAGGTGTGGAGCGCACGCGCCGTTGGCTAGACCACTTCCGTCAAGCCGGAGTGCGTGCCGTGGGCTTTGGCTGGATCTTCCTCCGTGAGATTGGCAACGCCCCTACCGAAGTCACCTTTGAGACTCTCGACCAGCACTTCACCGATCCCCTGGGCCCGGAAGTCGAGGAATATTTCATCCGCATGGATTGGCTGCGCACCGCAACCGCAGACGATATCCTCGACTCCCGCTTCACCGTGCGCCCTGGTGTCGCGTTGGAAGATGTGGCAGTAGCTGACACCGAGACGGGCATGGGTTTTGCACCGCAGGTCAAGCGACTCACGCGTACCGACGGACCACGCTTCAGCCACGACATCGACGACGCCGTCGCCGCGATCGTCTCCGGCCTCAACCCGGACGGTCTTCCCCTGCGCGACATCGTGTCTATCTTCGCCGCGTCGCGGGGGCTTGATAATGCCAATGAAGAAACCCTGACCCACCAAGCGGCCAGCGTGGTGGTGGACCTGATCCGCCACGGCCTGGTCCTCCCCCAGGAGGTTGTGCTGCCGTGAAAGCAGTGTTGACTCGAGTGACCCAAGCATCCGTGACTGTCGACGGTGAAATTGTCGGTGCGATTGACTGCCCGGATACAGGCGGAGTGTTAGCGCTGGTGGGTGTTGGCCGGGAAGATACCGACGACGCGTGGGAAACCATGGCGCGCAAAATCGCTGAACTGCGCATGCTCGACGGTGAAGTGTCGGTCGAGGAAGCGGGCGCGCCGGTGCTTCTGGTCAGCCAATTCACCCTCATGGGCAGGACCAAAAAGGGCCGCCGCCCATCATGGTCGGATGCGGCGCCCGGCGATGCCGCAGAACCAGTGATCGGACGTATCGCCCAGGCACTGCGGGAACGTGGAATTCACGTCGAAGAGGGCCGCTTCGGAGCGATGATGGAGGTCAGCTCGGTCAACTCCGGCCCCTTTACGTTATTGGTTGATTGTTAGGCAGAAGCTGCTAGAGTTCCATGCACGGCAACCGTGCATCCGCTCCCGCATAGCATCGCCTCTGAACTGCACAAACTCTTCAGTCCGCGCCGATGTTTCACGGCGGGAACAATGTCGCTTTGTCCGGCGTTAGTAGGTTAGATTCGCGAGATTTGAAGGAGCGCCATCTCATGACTCAACCCGATGTGGATCATGTCGATGAAAAAGAAAAGGTCGACCGCGGTAGCCGCCGGAACCAGACGAACGATAATCCGTCTGCAGACCTTGTCCGTGTATACCTCAACGGCATCGGCAAGACCGCACTCCTCAACGCCGAGGAAGAGGTTGAACTGGCCCAGCAGATCGAGGTCGGTCTCTACGCGCAGCACCTGCTCGACGATCCTGACACTGAGCTGACCCGCGCTAAGACCCGTGATTTGAAGATTCTGGCCAAGCAGGGCCGCAAGGCCCGCGCTCATCTACTGGAGGCTAACCTGCGCCTAGTCGTTTCCTTGGCCAAGCGCTACACCGGCCGCGGCATGCCTTTGTTGGACCTGATCCAGGAGGGCAACCTCGGCCTGATCCGCGCGATGGAGAAGTTCGACTACTCCAAGGGCTTCAAATTCTCCACTTACGCCACCTGGTGGATCCGTCAGGCTATCACCCGCGGCATGGCTGACCAGTCGCGCACCATCCGCCTCCCCGTCCACCTCGTGGAGCAGGTGAACAAGCTCTCCCGCATTCGCCGCGAAATGTACCAGTCTCTTGGCCGTGAGCCGTCGAACGAGGAACTGGCGGAGGAGTCGGGCATCGACGAGTCCAAGATCGAGATGCTGCTGCGTCAGTCCCGCGACCCGGTGAGCCTAGACATGCCCGTCGGCGCTGACGAGGAAGCACCGCTGGGCGACTTCATCGAAGACGCTGAAGCTGCCGATGCTGAGGACGCTGTGGTCTCTGTGCTCCGCCACGATGATATCCACGACATCATCAACGGTCTCGAGCAGCGGGAGCAGGACGTTATCCGTTTGCGCTACGGACTCGACGATGGTGTGCCCCGCACCCTCGACCAGATCGGCCGTAAATTCGGTCTGTCGCGTGAGCGTGTTCGCCAAATCGAGCGCGAAGTGATGAGCAAGCTGCGTGTCGGCGACCGCGCAGACCGTCTCCGCGACTACGCCCAGTAACTCGGCTGCCGGCCATGGGGTGCGTGAGTGCGCTACCATGGTCTCCAGTTTTGGGCACGTATCGGGCCTTGCAGGCCGGACCGACGAAGTTGGTCGAGTAGGTTAAGGAAAGCAGTTTTGAGGGACCTCGTCGACACCACTGAGATGTACCTGCGCACGGTGTATGAGCTGGAAGAAGAAGGCATCACTCCGCTGCGCGCACGCATCGCGGAACGCCTCGATCAGTCCGGCCCGACCGTGTCCCAAACAGTCGCTCGGATGGAGCGCGACGGCCTTATCGTCGTCGAGCAGGACCGCTCTCTCAGTCTGACAGAGCGGGGCCGTGAGCTGGCCACCTCCGTGATGCGCAAGCACCGTCTGGCGGAGCGTTTGTTGACCGACGTGCTCGACTTGGAGATCAGCCAGGTCCACGCAGAAGCTTGCCGCTGGGAGCATGTGATGAGTGAAGAGGTAGAACGTCGCCTCATCCACGTGCTCGATGACCCCACGCGCTCCCCTTTCGGGAACCCGATTCCGGCGCTGGATGAGCTGGGCTACTCCGACTCTGAAGGTGAGACTCTGGGTACCCGTGCCACCGAACTGGACCTGAGTGAGCCGATCAAAGCTGAAGTCGTGCAGATCAACGAGATTCTTCAGCTAGATTCAGAGCAGTATTCCTCCATTTGCCGCTACGGTGTCAACCGCGGATCGGTGGTCACCCTGGAGAAAAAGACCAACGGCGTGATCACCGTCATCACCGACAGCGACGGCCACGTGGATCTGACCCCCGACTTGGCCCACGCGTTGCGCGTCAAACTGCTGGAGGATTAATCAATGGCCCGTCTCGTAGTCACTGGGGGTGCCGGGTACGTCGGCAGCGTCTGCTCAAAGGTTCTCGTTGAAGCTGGTCATGATGTGATCATTATCGACGATTTCTCCACCGGCAACCGCGACGCAGTCGTCCCGGAAGCCACCTTGGTGGAAGGCACCATCCCCGACGTGATCGACGAGGTGTTGGGCGACCGCAGCGGTGGCCGCGCCATCGACGGTGTGCTCCACTTCGCGGCTCGGTCTTTGGTGGGCGAATCCGTGGAGAAACCGGACGAGTACTGGCGTGACAATTTTGTCACGTCGCTGACGCTGTTCAACGCAATGCGCGCCCACAACGTGAACTCCTTGGTGTTCTCCTCCACCGCGGCGACATACGGCGAGCCTGAGCGGGTGCCCATCACCGAGCACATGCCCACCGCGCCGACGAATCCGTATGGCGCGTCGAAGCTGGCCATCGACTATGCAATTAGCTCGTATGCTGCAGCGTTCGGGCTCGGCGCGACTAGTCTGCGCTACTTCAATGTCGCTGGAGCGTACGCCGGCTACGGCGAGCGCCATGCAACGGAAACTCACCTCATCCCGTTGGTGTTGCAAGTGGCCCAAGGCAAGCGCGAGAAGATCCTCATCTTCGGCAATGACTGGCCGACTGCAGACGGCACCTGCGTGCGCGATTACATCCACGTTCGCGATCTGGCAGATGCCCACATGCTCGCGTTAGAGGCGAACACTCCGGGCACCCACAAGATCTTCAATCTCGGTTCAGGCGACGGTTACTCCGTCAAGGAGGTCATTGAGACCTGCCGGCAGGTGACTGGGCACGACATCCCCGCCGAAGTAGCTCCACGGCGCGCTGGCGACCCAGCCACCCTGATTGCTTCCTCCCAGCGGGCGAAGGAAGAGCTCGGGTGGAACCCCACCCGAACGCAGCTAGACCGCATCGTCACCGACGCGTGGGAGTTCACCCAGTCGCGGGGTTAAGCGCTTTTCTTCATCGGCGGGGTCGCGGTTCCGAGGATCTTCTCACAGGCCAGTTCGCAGCCTTCAAGAATTGTGGTGACCAGCTTCTTCTGTTCCCCGAGCGCCAACACTTCCATACAGATCGCGGACATGGAATGCTCCGGCACTTCCTCTTGGGCGCAATGGAGCGCCGCTGACGCCCACGATGACAGACCGCGGGAGATAGCCACCAGCGCCCAGACGCTCAAAGCGTTCGCGCGAATGATGCCGCGGAAGGAGCGCGCCACGGCGAGGAGAGCGCTCGCGGATTCCTGTGGGTGGCGGATAGCTTCCCCGATGATGCAATCGCGCAGAGTGGGACGCGCCAAGACGGTTGCCAGAGCGCACTGAGCCTGTTGGTCCGGCACCGTCTCGGCAATGGTGAGCGGCTCGTCGGCCCCGATGATGGGCTGCGCTGGGGCATTGATCAAAGCCGTGCACGCCTGATGCACAACACTCGCCGGGCGGGAGCTGCCCCGGGTAAGTTCCACCCGGAGTTGAGCAGAACGCGCAAGCGCCTCCTCGGTCAGCGAGGCGATTTGGTGCTCTTCCTTGCCTGACAGGACGACTGGCTCAAAGTAGGAAAAGGTGTCGGTGCGGTCCAAGGCGGGCAGTGTGCCATTGGCACGCATCGCTTCCATCGCGGGTGAGTCCATGACGGATCCCACGACTCCGCGCTCCCACGCCAGCTCGGGCCAGAACATGCCCAACTCGGCAGGTTCGGGTCCGAAAACCATAGAGTACGGGGTGCCGTGGGCGATTTCGGAGACATGCCACAACACGTCGATAAGCGGCTCGCCGTTGTCACGCTGCAATTGCTCCAACTCTTCCACGGCATCACGCACGATGCCGGATCCGGGAACGCGCGTCACCAAAACGCCGAGGAAGGCGATGCACGTGTCCACGGGTGCGCTGCCTAGGTAACGCGTCAGTTCGCGCACGCGGCCGAGGTCTGCTCTCAGTACGGGGCCGAGATACACGCTGTCCGTAGCCTCGCTGGCAACTAGTCCGATGACAACGACGGATTCGTGCGGGTAGTAACCCAACGTTCCGGGGATGGTCGCGATGATGGTCGAAGGATTGTCAACTGTCGTAGGGTGCTGGTGATCTGAGGAATGCGTCATGCCCTCGTTAGACTGCCCAGACCTCTGTCCGGTTCCTTGCCCGTTGCCCACTGCAGTGGACAACCGCCTGAGCCTGCCCGAGGCCTGACAGTTTCTGTAATTCACTGGCAATCGCCGCCGCGATCCACACCGGGAAAGCAATCGGATCTAGAGTGGGAATTTAGACGAACCGACATTGTTGTCATTAGTGTCGGACGCTAACGCACTAACGCGTTGGTGCGCATAGGTGAAGGAGGATGCGACATGACCTCGAACGAGAGGAAAATGTACGAATTGGAGTACCCCGCTCCAGCTGTCGACGGCACCTCCTCTGGCCCGACTCTCATTGTGGCCATGCAGGGTTACGCTGACGCGGGGCACGCTGTCGAAGGTGCCGCCGGGCACCTCAAGGCGGCGCTAGATTCTCGCACGGTGGCGACGTTCAACAACGACGAGCTGATCGACTACCGTTCGCGGCGCCCGATGATCACGATGAGCGAGCACGAGATCACCGACATCGAGGAAATCGACTTGGACATGCGCGTCATGCGCGATGCCAAGGGCGAGTCTTTCCTGCTGCTGTCCGGCCCGGAGCCGGACTTGCGGTGGGAGGCGTTCTCTAAGGCGGTCGCAGACTTGGCGGACCGTTTCAACGTGGATAAGACCATTTGCCTCTACGCCGCCCCGATGGGTGCGCCGCACACGCGTCCGCTGGTGGTCTCCGCGCACGGCAACGACCGCGACTTAGTCGGACCGATGTTCACCTACGACGGAATGGTGTCTATGCCCGGCGCTGCGGCGGTGATGATCGAGCGCGAGCTGCACAACCGCGGCCGCCGGGTTGCCGGGTACACCGCGCACGTGCCGCACTACGTCGCCGCGTCGCCGTACCCGCAGGCTGTCTACCAGCTCCTGCAGTCGGTGTCGGACACCTCCAAGCTGCAGTTCCCGCTGCGCTCCATCGAGCAGGACATTTCGCGCGTCCAGCAGCAGCTGGCGGAGCAGACGAACGAGTCGGAGGAAATCGCGCAGGTCGTTGCCCAGCTCGAGCAGCACTACGACTCTGAGATGGCGTCCTACCGCGAGAAGAACCCGCACAAGATGATGCCGGGCGAGGCTCAGATGCCGTCCGGCGATGAGATCGGCGAAGCCTTTGAGAACTTCCTCGCCGCCATCGACGACCGGGACCGCGGCTTGAACAAGGGCATCGGCTCCGGCCAGTCCGGCCAGACGGGCGAGTCCGGCATGTGGCGCGACAACGACCAGATCGATCTCACTGACGATGATGAGTGATGCCACGCTCGGTGACAGCCTCGCGGACTTAGGCGACGTCCCGCAGTCGCTTTTCGACGACGCAGTCTGGGACACCTTCATACGTTGGACGACCGACCGCGGTATTTCCCTCTACCCGGCGCAGGAGGAGGCCTCGTTGGCCATCCTCGCCGGGGACAACGTCATCCTGGCTACCCCGACCGGATCCGGTAAGTCAATGGTGGCTAACGCCGCGCACTTCATCGCCATGGCGCGTGGCCAGCGCAGCTTCTACACCGCCCCGATCAAGGCGCTGGTGAGCGAGAAGTTCTTCGCGTTGTGCGAAATCTTCGGGCCGGAAAATGTCGGCATGATGACTGGTGATGCCACCGTCAACGGCAACGCGCCCATCATTGCCGCTACCGCAGAGATTGTGGCCAACATCGCTCTGCGCGAAGGAACAAACTCCGACATCCGCCAGGTGGTCATGGACGAGTTCCACTACTACTCCGACCCGGAGCGCGGCTGGGCCTGGCAGGTGCCGCTGCTGGAGCTGCCGAAAGCACAGTTTCTGCTCATGTCCGCCACCCTCGGCGACACCGCTTGGCTGGAGGAGGACCTCACCCGCCGCACCGGCCGCGAAACGACCTTCGTGGGTGGTTCGCAGCGCCCCGTCCCGCTGGACTTCCACTACGTCTTCACCCCCGTCCACGAGACGGTCGAGGAATTGCTCGGGGACGGAAAAGCGCCGATCTACGTCGTGCATTTCTCGCAGAGGGAGGCGACGGAACGGGCGCAGGCGCTGACGTCGATAAGCGGGCTTCTTACGGAGGACGAGAAAGACAGAGTCGCTGACGAAATCGGTGATTTCCGTTTCACCACGGCCTTCGGCAAGACGCTGTCGAAGCTGCTGCGTCGCGGAATCGGCATCCACCACGCCGGCATGCTGCCGAAATACCGGCGCTTGGTGGAGCGCCTCTCGCAGACGGGCCTGCTGAAGGTCATCTGCGGCACGGACACGCTGGGCGTGGGCATCAATGTGCCGATCCGCACGGTGCTCATGACGGGGCTGGCGAAGTACGACGGCACACGCCAACGCATTGTGAAATCCCGCGAGTTCCACCAGATCGCGGGGCGTGCCGGGCGCGCTGGATACGACACGGAAGGCACCGTGATCGTCGAGGCGCCCGAGCACGAAATCGAGAACGTCAAGCTGCGGCGCAAGGCGGGCGACGACCCGAAGAAGCTGAAGAAGATCCGCAAGAAGTCCGCCCGCGACGGTGAGGTGTCCTGGTCGGAGAAGACGTACCTGCGCCTGACGGAAGCGGAACCGGAAGAGCTGCAGAGCCAGTTCACTGTGTCGAACTCGATGCTGCTCAACGTGGTCGCGCGTCCCGGCGACGGGTACGAGCACATGAAGCACCTGCTGCGCACCAACCACGACACCCGTGCGAAACAGAACCGCGACATTCTCACCGCGCTCGACTTATTCCGCGGCCTCATCAACGCTGGCGTGGTGGAACGCACCCCGGACTCCCCCGCATTCCGCCCGTACACGCTGACGGCGGAACTGGACCGCGACTTCGCGCTCAACCAGCCGCTGTCCCCCTTCGCGCTGGCGTTTCTCACGTTGCTCGACCCGGAGAGCGAGACCTACGACCTGGATGTCATCTCCGCGTTCGAGGCGATCCTGGACGATCCGCGCCAGTTGCTCCAGGCCCAACAGTCCGCGGCCCGTGGTGAAGAGATCGCGGCCCTCAAGGCTGACGGTGTGGACTACACCGAACGCATGGCATTGATCGAGGATGTGACGTACCCGCAGCCGCTGCGCGAAGAACTCGAGGACGCCTACGAGACCTTTGTGCAGGGCAACCCATGGGCCAAGGAGTTTGAGCTGCGCCCCAAATCTGTCGTGCGCGACATGATCGAGCACGCGATGACGTTCTCCGATGTCATCGCCACCTACGGTCTCGCCCGCAGCGAAGGCGTGGTGCTGCGCTACCTCACCGACGCGTGGCGCACGCTCTCGCACTCCATTCCAGATGCGTACATGACGCAGCGTCTGGACGACATCATCGTGTGGCTCGGCGAGCTCATCCGCCAGGTCGATTCTTCGCTTATCGACGAATGGGCCCACATGACCGACGAGACCACCCCGATCTCTCAAGCCGACCTGGAACGCGAGCTGGCTTTCGGTGTGGAAGACCCGACCGCGCTGACGGCGAACCGCCGCGCATTCACCATCATGGTGCGCAACTACTTCTTCCGGATGGTAGAGCTCTTCGCCTACGAGAAGGAGAAACAGCTCGAAGAGATGCTCGACTATATGGACTTCGCGGACCAGCCCGATTGGCCGGCGCTCATGGACGACTACTTCGACGAGTACGAAGACGTGGAGTTGGACACCGACGCCCGCGGCCCCTCCTTCTTCCAGATCGCCTCCGACAGCGACAACGGCGGTAGGTCGTGGGATGTCGTGCAGATTCTTAAGGACCCCGAAGGCGACAACGCCTTCCAGCTCCACGGCACAGTCGACTTGGACGCGTCCGATGCCGCCGGGGAAGTGCGCCTGAGTGCGCTGGAGATGAAGCAGGTGTAGAGCTGCATTAGTTCCGCTATTTAGGACTGGGAAAACAAATTCTCTGAAACGCCGTTATTTGCCTATCGCCGGTTGTAGCCTAATAGGTATGAACAATAAGGAGTATCGTCCGACACTTGCGCAACTGCGCACATTTGTCACGATCGCGGAGAACCGCCACTTTGGCACTGCCGCGGCAAAGCTGAATATCTCCCAGCCGTCCCTGTCCCAAGCGCTCGTCGCGTTGGAGTCGGGGTTAGAGATCCAGTTGATCGAGCGCTCCACACGCAAAGTCATTGTCACCCCCGTAGGCGAGGAGCTGCTGCCCTACGCCAAGGCCACTCTGGAAGCAGCCGACGCGTTCGTGCACCGGGCGCGCGGGGCGCAAGGCATCCTCACTGGCTCGCTGGCAATCGGCATCATTCCCACTATCGCGCCCTATCTACTGCCAGAACTGCTGCGCATCATTCACAACCGTTTCCCGGATCTGAGCCTGAAGATCGTGGAAGAGACCACTCCTACCCTGGTGGATCAGCTCCGCGACGGCCACCTCGACGTCGCCCTCATTGCGTTCCCGTCCAACGTGGCCGGGCTTAGCGAAATCCCTCTGTACACGGAGAACTTCGCCGTCGCGGTCAAAGACGGCCACCCGTTGGCCGGTAAGCACGATCTGGAGCTCAACGCGCTCGACGACCTCGATTTGCTGCTGCTTGACGACGGTCACTGCCTCCGGGACCAAATCATGGACCTGTGCCGTCTGGCCAAGATCAGTCTGACCGAGATCACCGAGTCCGTCACTCGGGCGTCGTCGCTGACCACGATCATCCAGCTCGTGGCAGCCGGTTTCGGATCCACCTTGCTGCCGGTGTCGGCGGTCTCGGCAGAATGTTCCCGACCAGGTGTGACCGTGGCCGAGTTCGACACCGATGTGGCGGCAGAACGCAACGTGGGGTTGGTCTACCGTTCCTCTTCCACTCGTGGGGCGGAGTTCGCCGCTTTGGGCAAAGCGATCACCGAGGCGTACGAGAATACCGTCGCCGAGGGTGAACCCTTGGGTCTGACCGTCTAGCTCATCCCCACGGCTGCTTCTGTCTACATCGGCTACGCGGGTAATATCAGCCGTTGATTATGAGCACCCCTGAGTCTTCCCCGAGGATCACCCGCAACGCCCTCAAGGCGCGTCTCGACGAGCTGCCGATCGCCCAGGTCCGCCGTTTCGACCGGCGACTGAAGAAAGCGAAGGCTCCGAACGCTCTGGCCGCGATCCACGCCGACCTCGTAGCAGAGGCGGCGAAGGTTGCCGCGATTGATGCCCTGGTTCCGCAGATCACTTACCCCGAGCAGCTTCCTGTCTCCGCCCGACGCGAGGACATCATGGACCTCATCCGGGACAACCAGGTCGTCGTCATTGCGGGTGAAACCGGCTCCGGTAAGACCACCCAGATCCCGAAAATGCTGCTCGAGCTCGGCCGCGGTCGCCGCGGGCTGATCGGCCACACCCAGCCGCGGCGTATCGCCGCGCGCACAGTCGCCGAACGCATCGCAGACGAACTCGGCCAAGACATTGGGCAGTCAGTCGGCTACGCCATCCGCTTCGACGACCGAGTGTCGGCCACCACCGCCGTCAAGCTCATGACGGACGGCATCCTGCTCGCGGAGATGCAGCGGGACCGCTACCTCAACGCCTACGACACGATCATCATCGATGAGGCCCACGAGCGCTCCCTCAACATCGACTTCTTGCTGGGCTACCTCAAGCGCCTACTTCCCTACCGGCCGGATCTGAAGGTCATCATCACCTCCGCCACGATCGACCCGGAGTCGTTCGCGGAGCATTTCGCCGACAAGGACGGCAACCCCGCCCCGATCATCGAGGTCTCAGGCCGCACCTACCCGGTGGAGATCCGGTACCGCCCGCTGGAGGCAGAGGTGCCCACGAAGGACGGCGGTACGAAGGTCGTGGACACAGACATGCTCGACGGGCTCATCGCCGCCCTCAAGGAGCTCATGGCGGAGGGCGACGGCGACATCCTGTGCTTTTTCGCCTCCGAGCGCGACATCCGCGACGCGATGGAGCTCATTGAGAAGCAGCACTGGCGCGGTGTGGAAGTCACTCCCCTGTTCGGCCGGTTGTCCAACGCCGAGCAGCACCGGGTGTTCTCCCCGCACTCTGGCCGGCGCATTGTGCTCGCGACCAACATCGCAGAGACATCGCTGACAGTCCCTGGCATCCACTACGTCGTGGACACTGGCCTGGCGCGCATCTCCCGCTACTCCACCCGTACCAAGGTGCAGCGCCTGCCCATCGAAGAGATCTCCCAGGCGAGCGCGAACCAGCGCTCGGGCCGCTCTGGCCGTATCGCCGACGGCATTGCGATCCGCCTGTATTCGGAGGACAACTTCAACGCCCGCCCCGAGTTCACCGACCCGGAGATTCTGCGCACGAACCTCGCCAGCGTCATCCTGCAGATGACGAACCTCCGCCTCGGCGACATTACGGAGTTTCCCTTCGTCCAGCCGCCGGACAAAAAGGCTGTGCGTGACGGGTTGATGCTCCTTCACGAGCTCGGCGCGATCACGGACAAGGAAGACCAAGACATGCCGGTGCTCACGGGCATCGGGCGTGACATCGCGCGCATTCCTGTCGACCCGCGCATGGCCCGCATGCTGGTGGAAGCCGACCGCCTCGGCGTACTGGAGGATGTCACCGTCATTGTCGCCAGCATGACCATCCAGGATGTTCGCGAGCGCCCGCTGGAGTTCCAGGCGCAGGCTGATCAAGCCCACGCGCGTTTCAAGGACAAGACCTCCGACTTTCTCGCTGCGCTGAATTTGTGGGATTACCTCAAAGACTCCCGCGACGAGCTGTCCGGTAACGCGTTCCGCAAGCGTATGAAGAAGGAGTACCTCCACTACATGCGCATCCGCGAGTGGTTCGACCTTGTGCGCCAGCTCCGCGAAGCGGAAAAGCAGCTCGGCTGGGTCCGTGGCTTAGGTGCCGCGGACGATCATCAGGATCACGAGCGCGACCCCAAGTCCATCCACCAGGCGTTGCTCACCGGCTTGCTGTCTAACATCGGCGCCCGCGACGGCAATTCGAAGGAGTTCAAGGGGGCCCGCGGCACGCGGTTCATGATCTTCCCTGGCTCGGTTCTGGCCAAGAAGCCGCCGGAGTTCGTCATGGCCGCCGAACTCGTCGAGACCTCCCGGTTGTGGGCCCGCGACGTCGCCGCCATTGATCCTGCGTGGGTGGAGAAGGTCGCCGCGGGTCTGCTCAAGCACAACTACTCCGAACCGATTTGGTCGATCAAACGCGCCGCGCCGATGGTCCACCAGAAGTCGATGCTCTACGGCGTCACAGTTGTCGCCGATCGCGTCGTGCCGTACCACCGCGTGGACATGGATGCCGCGCGCACCATGTTCATCAGGCACGCGCTTATCGACGGCGAGTGGAACGCCCACCACGCCTTCCTCAAGTACAACGCCCAACTCCTCGAGGAGGCCGCCGAAGTCGAGGAGAAGGTCCGCCGCCGCGGTCTCGTCGTTGACGAAGAGGCCTTGTTCGACTTCTACGACGAGCGCCTGCCGGACAATATCGGCACCGGCCGCCACTTCGACGCCTGGTGGAAGAAGAAAAAGCACGAAGACCCCGCTTTCCTCGACTTCGATCCGAGCGCGCTTATCGACGATTCCAACGCCAACACCAGCGAAGACTCTTTCCCCGATAAGATCCGCCAAGGAAGCATCAACTACGACCTGCAGTACAAGTTCGAACCGGGCGACCCCTTCGACGGCGTCACCGTGCTTGTGCCAGTCCCCCTGCTGGCAGGTTTAGAGGAACGCGGATTCGACTGGCTCGTGCCCGGTTTCCGCGAGGAGCTGGTCACCGAGCTCATTCGCTCTCTTCCCAAAGCGTTGCGCAAGACAGTCGTTCCTGCGCCGGAGTTCGCCGCACGCGCGTTGGGCAAACTCGTCCCTTATGAGTCGCCGCTGAACGAGCAGCTTGCTGAAGTGCTGCGCTCCCTCGGCGGGCACGGCATCAACGCATCCGATTTCCGGCCCGACGCTTTGCCGCCTCACCTGAAGATCACCTTCGCCTCGATCGACCGCAAAGGAAAGATCACCGACCACGATAAGTCGCTCGCCGCGTTGAAGAAGCGCCGCGCTAGCCAGATCACCTCGTCCGTCGCAAAGGCGACGAAGAAAGCTGAATCTGGCTCAGTTGCGACATGGACAGCGGACACTCTGGGCGACGTTCCGGAAACGGTGGCCACGAAAATCGAAGGCAACCACGTCGATGCGTTTCCCGCCTTGGAGGCGACCAAGGATGGTGTTCGCGTGAGGGTGTTCCCGACGAAAGCGGCCGCCGATCAATCGATGGTGACCGCGACGTTAGCGATGCTCATGCGCCACATCGACGTGCCGGTTTCGCAGATGGTCAAGGGGCTGCCGTTGCGGCAGCGAGTGGCCGTCGACAAGTATCCGCACGGTGGTGCTGCTGGCCTTGTGGAAGACGCGCGCGTTGCCGCGATCCGCGACCTCATGTTCACCCACGGCGGCCCTGTACGCACGCCTGCAGAATTTGATGCGCTGCTAAACAAGGTCAAACCGGGCGTGCCTGGCGTGGTCCGCCGCACTGTCGTCGGTATCGCCGGTGGTGTGGTCGAATACATCAACATCGCTGCAGAACTGGAGAACTGGGACGGCCCAGCGATCGACGACATCCGCCAGCAGATGGACTTCCTCCTACCGAAGAACGCCATCACGATCCACGGGATGGAGAATCTCCAACACTTGCCGCGCTACATGTCGGCGATCCAGATCCGCCTCGAGGAGATGAACCGGGACCCTGACCGCGACGCGGACCGTCAATCGGTCGTCGCCGACGTGAAGAAGTACCTCGACGCCAAACTGGCTCGCCTACCCCAGGCTGCACGCAAGTCGAGGGCCGTGAAAGACATCATGTGGCGGATCCAGGAGCTGCGGGTGAGCTTGTTCGCGCAGCGTCTCGGCACAGCGAAGCCGGTGAGTCAAAGGCGCATTGAGAAGATGGTGGATAAGCTCTAGATGCCTTCCATGCCGCGGTCTTTGCGGCGCATCAGTCTGATTTCGGACTCGAAGTCGTCGGCGCTTTCGAAAGACTTGTACACGGACGCGAAGCGGAGGTAGGCGACCTCGTCGAGGGCGCGCAACGGCTCCAGGATGGCGAGACCGATTTCGTTCGACGGGATCTGTGAGCTTCCCTGCGCGCGGACGATCTCCTCTACCTCTTGGGCGAGACGTTTCAGAGCGTCATCGGAAACGTCGCGTCCCTGGCATGCGCGGCGCACACCGACAATGAGTTTGTCGCGGTCGAAGGGTTCGCTGACGCCATTGCGCTTGACCACAGTCAGAACTGCTTTTTCCACAGTGGTGAAGCGTCCGCCGCATTCCGTGCATTCGCGGCGGCGGCGAATAGCCGATCCGGCGTCTACTAAGCGCGAGTCAGAGACGCGAGAATTGTTGTTCTGGCAAAAGGGGCAGTGCACCCCTCAAACACTACTCCCCCCAAGATGACCATCTAGCGGTAGTTGACGGATGCGACGGCGTTCTGGAGGTTCGCCGGCTCGTTCGTCTCTGCCGGCGCGTAACCGTCCTCCTCGACCGAGAATGCGCCGCCGAAAATGGATCCTGCGACCAGACCGAGCCCGAGCAATGCTCCCATGAGGGTGGCTGCCCGCTTCTCGCGGCGAGTTTCGAGAGCCGTGTTCACTGTGTACGCACGTTCTGGTGGGGTCCGCAGTGGTGATTCATTCATTCGATTATTGCCGTCAAGCGTTCGAACATGACGGTGCGCAACACGTGCCGCAGGCACACGGTCCAGGTCCCAGACATCGGCAGGTTCAACCTTGGTGGCACTGAGGAATTCGTTAGTATTCGTGCTGTTAGGACGTGCGATAGAGATTGTCATCGTTCTTCCTTTCTTGGTTCAGCCCCAAGTTTACAAACCGTGCTGGACATGTTCGATTGCAACGCTCGCTAGAATGTTCGATAGTTACTATGTTCGATTTATAGCAAGGCCCCAAACCTTTGTCCAGGCGTGAGCAAGAAATATCGAACAAATTTGCCTACGCATGGTAGAAGTGGAAACGAGGGAACCGAACGGTGCCTTGTGTCGTCGAACATTGGTGAGGATTTCCGTCAGCGAATTTCCCGCCCCAGCCGACATACATGCCGCCTTAGGACAACCGATCAGAGGAGAACAGGAACATGCCCCAGAGCGCAGACAAGAAACCGGACATCAGAACCCTGACCGAGAGGCAGCGACGCATTCTCGAGGTCATTCAGGACGCGGTGGTGCTGCGCGGCTACCCGCCGAGCATTCGCGAGATTGGCGATGCCGCCGGTCTGCAGTCAACGTCGTCTGTGGCCTACCAGCTCAAAGAACTGGAAAAGAAAGGTTTCCTGCGCCGCGACCCGAACAAGCCGCGCGCTGTCGATCTGCGCCACCTGCCGGAGAACGGCCGGAAGAAGCGCAAGGCCGATCCGAAACCGGACGATGCGACCCCGCCGCGCTACATCCCTGTCGTGGGCGAAATCGCCGCGGGCAACCCGATCCTCGCCGAGGAGAACATCGACAGCTACTTCCCTCTGCCGGAGGAACTCGTCGGGGACGGCGATCTTTACCTGCTCCAGGTCGTGGGCGAGTCCATGCGTGACGCAGGCATTCTCGACGGCGACTGGGTCGCCGTACGCACTCAGCCGGTCGCTGAAGAAGGCCAGTTCGTCGCTGCGCTCATCGAGGGTGAGGCAACCGTCAAGGAGTTCCACAAGGATTCTTCCGGCGTGTGGCTTCTCCCCCACAACGAGGCCTTCGCCCCGATCAAGGGGGATGAGGCGGAGATCATGGGGCTTGTTGTCTCTGTGTTCCGTAAGCTTTAGTTTCTGTGCCCCTTAACGCAGAAAGTAGGACCATGAACACGGAAGAGCGGCGTCACCCCACCGGTTCCCGGGACGGGGCGGTCTCTGCGGCCGCTCAGTTCCAGTCCAGCTCCTTGGCGAGCTCCTCTATCGCCCGGGCGGCCCTGGCGCAGCTTCCGCGGCGTGGTGTCGTGTTCGTCGGGTCCGGCGCAGCGGCGGTGCATTTCGCCCAGGCGTGCACTCAAAGCTCTGAATCCGCTGACTCCCCCGAGCCGACCGCTACCGACGGCGCAGATACTGCCTCCCCGCTGTCCTTTGTCACGCACTCCATTCCGGTCGCTTTGGAGCTGTCCAGCACCGCAGACTGGGATGTTCAGCTGCTCGGCGGCGCCGTGGACTATGCCACGCAGTCCACCGGCGGTGACACGGCCTTGCGCACACTCGCGTTGATGCGAGCCGAGGTCGCTGTGATCGACGCGGGCGCTCTCAACATCAACCACGGTGTGTCCACCCACGATGCGCAGCAGGCCGCGGTCGAATCCGCGATGGTCACCAACGCGGGGAAAGTTGTTGTCCTCTGCGACTCGGAAAAATTCGGCCAGGAAGCCTTGGTCAGCTTCGCCGCGCTCGACAGCATCGACGTGCTTATCACCGATACGGATGCCTCAGATGAAGACGTGCAGAAGCTGACCCAGCACGGCATCAAGATCGTCCGCGCCGCCACCGACCAGTAGCTGGTTTCTAAGTAACGACGAATTCGGCGTACTGCTCGGCGAGGACGCGGGGCAGCCGGACGTCGATAAGCGTGCCCTTTTCGTTGTATTCCTCGCTGCGCACGGTGCCCTCCTCGTGGAGGCGCGAGACGACATCGCCGCGGGTGAACGGGACCTGCAGCTTCACATGGGCATCAAGGGTGTTCAGGAACATCTCGATCCGGCCTTCAAGCTCGTCTATTCCTTCACCCGTCACGGCGGAGACGAACACGACATTGTGTTTCGAGTCGGCGAATGCGTGGCGCAGCTCGGCGAGAACAACCGGATCCGCTTCGTCGATCTTGTTCACAACGATGATCTCCGGCGGAATCTCCTCGCCGGTGTCGCGGGTGATCTCCGCCAGGACATCGTTGACCGCCTTGATCTGCTTGAGTGGGAACGGATCGGAGCCGTCGACAACGTGGAGCATGAGGTCGGCGTTCACCACCTCCTCCAGGGTGGACTTGAACGCCTCCACAAGCTGAGTGGGCAGGTGGCGGACAAAGCCGACGGTGTCGGTGAGGACAACGGTGCGGCCGTCCGCGAGTTCGGCGCGGCGCGTCGACGGGTCCAGGGTGGCAAAGAGCGCGTCTTCGACGAGCACACCGGCGTCAGTCATCGCGTTGATCAGCGACGACTTGCCGGCGTTGGTGTACCCGGCGATAGCGATTTTCGGCAGCGTGGAGCGCTGGCGCTGAGCACGCTTGATGTCGCGGGCAGTCTTCATGCCCGAAAGCTCGCGGCGCAGCTTGGCCATCTCGGTACGTAGACGACGGCGGTCCGCCTCAATCCGAGTCTCACCGGGTCCACGCAGACCCACACCGCCGTTGGAGCCGGCGCGGCCGCCAGCCTGGCGCGACAGGTTGCCACCCCAACCACGGGTGCGGGTGTAGAGGTATTCCATCTGCGCCAACGACACTTGTGCTTTACCCTCTTTGGACTTCGCGTGCTGGGCGAAGATATCCAAGATGAGCATGGTGCGGTCGATGACCTTGACCTTCAGGGCTTCTTCGAGCGCCACCAGCTGGCCCGGTGAGAGACCACCATCGCACACGATGGTGTCGGCACCGGTGGCGTGCACAATGTCGCGCAGCTCGCTCACCTTGCCGGAACCGACGTAGGTGCCCGGATCCGGCTTGTCGCGCTTCTGGTAGATCATCTCCACGACTTCAGCGCCTGCGGTTTCGGCAAGCGCCGCGAGCTCGTTCATGCTCGCCTCGACCTCGGCCGTGGTTCCTTCCGTCCACACACCGACGAGGATGACCTGCTCCAGCTGGAGCTTTCGGTACTCGACCTCGTAGACGTCCTTGTGCTCTTCGGAGCGGATTTCCGTCTCGCGGGTGACACGCCGAAAAGCATTGCGTTCAGCCAGATCCAGCGAACCGACAGACGGCTCGTGGGGCTCGTCGCGGCCCCGATCAGTCGGCTGCGGAGCGTTGTGGCGGAACGCCTGGGCAAGCAGCTCGTCGTGGCTGGGTTGAGAATGCGTGTGGGAAGAAGTGGTCATTGAGTCCTTATTGTTGCACAGCAGTTTTCCCTCTCAACAACCCAGCCATCCAGCTTGTTCCCTCCGCATGAGGGATTTCCGGGCCGCGGTTGTAGGATCTGGAGACATGACTCAAGCGATCAGCACGGATCTTTCCAGCATCGGCATGAACTACGCGCGGTGGCAGGACGCTGTGGAGGCGGCGATCGCCTCGAACCAGCTTGCCGTCACTGGCGAGGTCCGCGGGGGCCAGCTCATTCAGTTTGCCGACATTTCCGGTGCTCAGCTGAACATCTTGGCAGTCGAGCCGTTCGCGACGTTCGCCGGCTTCGACTCCACCACGCGCACGTACGCGAACATCACCATGGTCACGGATGTCGTCGGGTTCTGCGAGATCATCGATCCCATGGGCACGGTGCTCACCTCTGTCACGGCCAACATCGCCCAAGGCCCGTTGCTTGTGGACGAATCCACCCTCACCTGGCAGGAGATGGGGTTCACCATCCTCGGAATGGACGTGACCCGCTACGACAGCGTCGACCACTTCCTGTCCGAAACCGGCGACGTCATGGGAACGATCACCTCGAAAGGCGCGGAGATCGTTTCTACCGGCGCCCCGGCCAGCCCCGACGCGGCCGCACAGTTCTCCGCCCGCGTGCTCGAGTCGGAGTACCGCACCAACATGCTCACCGGTGAGCAGTTCATTCACGTCTCCGTCGACGGTGCCTTCCCCTTCGACGTGGTTCTGCCGAATGCGGACACTTTGCCTGAGCGCAACACCGTCATCGCCGGCACCGGCGTCCTGGCTGGTTCCGTCATGATGGCCACCGGTGGCGGCTGCGGTGGCGGCGCCTGCGGGTGCGGCTCCGGAGGCTGCGGCGGGCACTAGCCCCCGCCTTTGTAAGGACCCCGGCCTAAGGCAACAGACAACGTGATGGCGCAGAACCAGAAACCGCGGCGCAGCGTCGAGGCAGCCGTTTGGCTTACCCTCGCGCTCGTTGTCGCGATCTTGCTCGGAGCACGTTTCGGGTGGCTGGGGCTCATCCTCGGTGGCGTCATCGCGGCTGTCGCGTTCGTCGGATTCTGCAATAGCACCACCGATCCGGAGATCGAATCCCTCAGGGCATCGCTGCGGGTCGCGCGCGACGACATCGAGCAGATCGTGAGCGAGTACGACGATTTACTCCAAGGCCCTTCCACGGACGCTCTCGCCGACCGCACACTCCACTACCCCGAGCTGGCCAACCCGCATTCACGGCTTGCGGAGGTGCAAGATTTCCACTTGCGGTTGAGTTCAGCGAAGCGTTTCCTCGCGCGCGTCGACACGCATTTGCTTAACGACGACCTCGACCGCACCTCCCTCGAACGCATGCTCTCCATCGCGGACCAGCGGGCGGCGGACCTCGCCGAGTCGTGGACGGATGCCCGCCGCGCCGCACGCGACCACGGGCCTGCATAGAACAGCTGCATGAAACTGCAGCGCAGCGCTGCTGCGGCACCCGGGTGTGTTGTATCTTTGAGCAATGCCCAAGCTTTTCCGGGTCGGGATGTGGCTCATTGCCGCCGGATTCTTCATCGCGCCGCTGTACCTCGTGGTGGGCCTTGCTCTGGGCGGAAATCAGATCCCCGTCCTGATTGAATCAGGTCTTGGCCGGGCGGCCTGGAACTCCTTCTACTCGACGCTGCTGTCGTCTTTGTTCGCGGTGGTCGTGGGAACGCTTGCCGCCGTCATCGTGGAGCGCACCACCATCGCCGGTGCCCACGTGGCACGGTTGCTGCTGCTGTCCCCGCTGCTCGTGCCGCCGTTTGTCGGCGCGATTGCCTGGTTACAGCTGTTTGGGCGCAACCAGGGTTTCAACGCCATTGTCGGCCGCCCAATCTGGAACATCTATGGCGCGGACGGGGTGATCTTCCTGCTCACGCTTCACGCCTATCCGATCGTCTACGTCATCATGGCTGCCGCGCTACGCAAGATTCCGCGCGACTTGGAACTCGCCGCGCGCCTGGCCGGATCCGACACCTGGACTACTTTGCGCACCGTCACACTGCCGCTGGTGCGCCCGGCGTTGCTGAGCGCATTCACCTTGACGTTCGTGTCCAACTTGGGCGACTTCGGCATTCCGGCGCTGGTCGGTTCACCTGCCCGCTTCGAAACGCTGGCCACCATGGTGTACCGCTTCGTCGAATCCGGAACGGTGCCTAACCCGTTGCAGGTGGTGTCCACTATCGGTGTTGTGCTGCTGGTGATGGGCATTTTGGCCGTCATCGCGGACTATATCGTCGCCGAGCGCGCCGCCAGCTCCGGTACGAACGCTGGCGCACCGCTGCGTTTCGAGCTCGGCACCACCAAGTGGCCGGTGACAGTGGCCACCTGGATTACTGGCCTGGCCGTGACCTTGTTGCCGGTCGGCGGGTTGATCTACCGCGCTCTCCTGCCAGCCCCAGGCGTGCCGCTGACGTGGGAGACACTGACCTGGCGCAATTTCGAGCGCACTCTCCAGAACCCGCGCGTCATCGACGGCTTCACCAACTCCCTGTTCCTGTCGCTGACTGCAGCGGTGCTGTGCGGCGTGCTCGGCTGGCTCATCGGCATCTTGGTCACCCGCACCGTCAGCCGCGACAACACCCTGCTGACCCTGGTGACGCTGTTGCCCACCGCTCTACCGGGCCTCATCATCGGTGTCGGCTGGCTCATCATTAGCCGCTACACCGGCACCTATAACACCCCGTGGATTATTCTCGCCGCCTACCTGTGCGCCTACACCGCCACGGTGCTCCAGGCGGTGCGGGCGCCGTTGAAAAGCACCCCGCTCGCCATGGAGGAGGCCGCGCGTATCTCCGGGGCGGGGCCGTTGCGCGCGATTTTCAACACCTCCGGTGCAATGGCGATCCCGGCCGCTATCTCGGGGGCTGTGCTCGTCGCCGTCACCGCGATCCGCGAGCTGACGGTCTCTATCCTGCTCATTGCCCCGGGCACCACCACGCTCGGCGTGCAGCTGTTCAACCTGCAGCAAGCTGGCAACTCCAACCAAGCCTCCGCGCTGGCGTTCATGTTCACGCTCGGCGGCCTGTTCGTTCTCGTCCTCGCCAGCGCGGGCATTTCCCGCGGTTCGGCGTTTGCTAGGAGGTAACCCGTGGAAGATATCCGTTTCGACACCGTCAGCGTCACATTCCCCGGTGGAACGCAGGGCCTGCGCGAGGTGACTCTCGACATCGAAGCTGGCGAATTCCTCGCGCTTGTCGGGCCGTCCGGCTCCGGCAAGACGACGTTGCTGCGCGCCCTCGCCGGATTCGTCGAACCCAGCTCCGGCACCGTATACGTGGGCGGGAAAGACATGACGGCCATCCCGCCGGAGGATCGCCACATGGGCATGGTGTTCCAGCAGCACGCGGTGTGGCCCCACATGACTGTCGCCCAGAATGTGGAGTACCCGCTGGTGCGGGCGGGCGTCGATAAGCGTGAGCGCGCAACCCGCGTCACCGAAGCACTCGAACTCGTGGGACTCGACGGCCTCCAGGAGCGCAAGCCCGACGCCTTATCCGGCGGCCAGCGACAGCGCGTCTCGCTCGCGCGCGCGATTGTGGGCGATCCGCGCGTTTTGCTTCTCGACGAAGCCCTCTCCGCCCTCGACGAACCCCTACGCGACGTGCTGCGACGAGAACTTGTGGCGCTGACCCGCACCCACGGTCTGACCACGCTGCACGTCACGCACGACCGCGGCGAAGCGCTCGCCATGGCCGACCGCATCGCCGTGCTCGCCGATGCTCAACTCCAACAGGTAGCCACCCCCGACGAGCTCTACTCCGCACCCGCCACCGCCTGGGTGGCGCAGTTCTTCTCCGACGCGACCGTGCTGCGCGCCCGCCGCAACGGCTTCGAATACGCCAGCACAGACCCGGCGATGAGTTTCCACAAGTCGAACCTAGTCACCGTCGGCGGCCGCGTGGAGGACTTAGGCGACGTCATCGATATTGCGGTCCTGCCCGCCGCCGTGCGCGTCGTCGACCCTTCCGACCCGTATGCCGCACGCGGCACGATCGAATCCGCCCTGTTCGAGCTCGACGGCCACTCCGTCACCCTCGATGTCGACGGCACAATCTTCCGTGCCAAGGTCCGCGGCCGACGCCCGCGCATCGGCGAGACCGTCGGCGTGCGCACGGAACGCGTGCTCGCCTACCCCGTGAACGACGAGACCGTTCCCGACGAGAGGACCGCACCGTGACCTTTTTTGCAAGCCTCACCCGCAGCCGCGCGTCAGTCATGACGGCTGTTCTCACAGCGTCACTGGCATTCCTGTCCTCCTGCGCCGAACCACCAGCCGAGGGCGAACGCTCGCCGAATATGCGCAACGGCGTCACCACCATCACCCTGTACACCTCCGAGCCGGAAGCGAAGGCGGACATCGCGATCCGCGAATTCGAGGAACTCAACCCCGACATCAAGGTGAAGATGTACCGCGCCGGCACCGGCGAGCTCGTCGCCCGCGTTGCCTCCGAGAAAGCCACCGGCGGGATCGAAGGCGACGTGCTGTGGTGCGCTGACGCCCCCACCTTCGAGGTGTACAAGCAGGAGGGAGACCTGGCGGAGTTGACCAACATCGACCTCACCACGATCCTGCCCGAAGCGATCGACGACGACGGATACTACGTGGGTACCCGCATGATGCCCACCATCATCGCCTACAACACCAACCGGATCCCTGTGAATGAAGCCCCCACATCCTGGAGCGATCTGACCGACCCGAAGTACAAGGGTGAGATCGTGCTCGGTGACCCGGCAGTGTCCGGTGCCACCGCGTTCAACGCGGCCGTTTGGCTCCAAACTCCCGAGCTCGGCGACGACTGGGTGAAGGAGCTGGGCGCGAACCGTCCAATGATCGCTCAATCGGCAGGCCCTGTCGCAGAGGAGGTCGCCGCCGGCGGGCACCCTATCGGCATCGTGACCGATTACCGGGTGCGCGACTTGGCCGACGAAGGCTCCCCCATCAAGGCCGTCTACCCCACTGACGGCGCCCCGTACATCACCCAGCCCGCCGCGGTCTTCGCTGCGTCGCCGTCGCGCGAGGCTGCGCAGCGGCTCGTGTCCTATCTTGTCTCCCGCCAGGGTCAGACGACCGCCGCGGAGTTGAACTACCTGCCGGTGCGCACCGACGTCGACAGCCCGCCCGGCGCGCCGACGCTGGAAGATATCGCTCTGCTCGAAGCCGACTTGACCAACATCACGCAGGAGAAGACGGACGCTGTCGCGTTCTTCCAGCGCGCGATGCGTTAGCTATGTGAAGTCCTTGCGGAGCGAGTTCAGGGAGACCTCACCGCGCGCGACGATGATGGATGGGCCGGTCATGGTGGCCTCCCCGTCGGTGATCGCCACGTCGACAGCGCCGCCCGGAACGTTCACTGTCACAGTGCCGTTCTCAATGCCGGCATCCGCCAGCGCTGCACGCGCCGCGGCGACAGTTCCCGTCCCGCACGAACGGGTCTCCCCTACTCCGCGTTCCCAGACCCGCATGGAGACCGACGGTGAAGCATCGCCAGCGATTTCAGTGAGAATCTCCACGTTGACACCCTCGGGGAAGAACCCATGGTCGAAAGCCGGCTGCTCAAAAGGTAACTCCGCCAGCTCGGCAGGGGTCAGGCCCGGGATCACGGCAGCGAGGTGCGGGTTGCCCACATCCACGCCCAACCCGGCGAATTCGAACTCCCCCATGCGGCCCGTAGACACACCGGTCACATCGACCGGGCCCATCCCCACTTCCACGACTGCGTGCGTTGGGCCGTTCGGATCCTCGCCCGTCAAGGAGTGAACTGTGATGTGCTTGACCCCTGCGCGGGTGTCCACCTCGAACTGGCGAGCCTGCTCCAAGCCCTGGGCCACGAGGACGTGGGCGAAGACGCGGATGCCGTTGCCGCACATTTCCGCGATGGAGCCGTCGGCGTTGCGGTAGTCCATGAACCAGCGGTTGCCGTTCGCACCCTGCGCATCGTGAGCGCTTGAGCGAACGATGCGCAGGAATCCGTCTCCACCGATGCCCGCGCGCCGGTCGCACAGTGCGGCGACAAGGTCATCGTTGAGGATGCCGAGGTCTTCCAGTTGGTCGTCGACGTCGATAAGCACCACGAAGTCGTTCTCTGTGCCGTGTGCCTTGATGAACGGCAGGGTGGACAGGTTCTCCGGTGCCTGGGTCGTCTGCGCGGTGTTCTCGTTCACGCCAGCGAGTCTAGCGCGGCGGCAAGGATCGCCTCGCGGCCTTCATCGGCAGCGGATGCGTCGAGCCAGGTGATGCGCTTGTCGCGGTTAAACCAGGACCGTTGGCGGCGCACGTAGCGGCGGGTTCCCGTGACAGTGAGCTCCTGAGCCTCCTCGAGTGTCAGGGCGCCGGCAAGATAGTCGAGCACCTGCGCGTAGCCGATGGCGCGGCCAGCGGTGGACTCAGCCACGAGACCGTCGCCGACCAATCCGCGCACTTCGTCGACGAACCCGGAGGCGAACATCAGCTCCGTGCGCTTAGCGATGCGCGGGTTGAGCCACTCCGCCTCCGTCCGCAGCCCCAGAATCCGGGTGCCCCACCGGGGCGGCGCGTCCTTCGGCGGCTGCGAGGCTTGAAACGGTTGTCCTGTCAGTTCGATGACTTCCAGCGCACGCACGGTCCGGCGCGGGTCGTTATCCTCGATGACGGTGGCAGCTTCCGGGTCAACGTCCGCTAGCTCAGCGTGGAGCGCCTGCACGCCGATGCGCTCCAACCGGTGTTCGTACTTTTCACGAACAGCCGGATCGGTGGGCGGGAACTGCCAGTCGTCGATCAGCGATTGGACATACATCATCGAACCGCCGACGAGAATGGGGACCGCACCCCGCGCGGCGATGGACTCGACGACCTCGATCGCGCGCGCCTGATACTCGGCAACGGATGCGGTCTGCGTGACATCCCAAATGTCCAGCAAGTGGTGCGGGATGCCTTCGCGTTCGGCGGGCGGCAGCTTCGCGGTGCCGATGTCCATGCCGCGGTAAAGCTGCATCGAATCAACGTTGACCACTTCCCCGCCGAGCTGATGCGCGAGCGCCAAACCAAGATCGGATTTCCCCGACGCGGTGGGGCCGACGACAGCGATAGGCACGATCATGCGTGGACCTCCCACGCCGCCAGGAAACGCCCGACACCGAGCGAGTCATCACTGACAAGCACGCTTTTCGACGCTTCCAGCACCCCCAACTCCTCCCACAACCCCGGCTCCATCACCCCGGGCAGTTCGGCGGGAAGCTCGCCGGTGCCGTCTAAGAAGGCGCTCATGGCGCGGTGGGTCTCGGCGGCACCGCTGATAAGCGCGAGCGGCGCGCGAGGAGTGAGTCCGGCGGAGCCGTCAACGACCACCACAGTGAGTGCGTCGGGGTTAAGCGGCTGAATATGCTCGCGGGAATTCACAATGGTCCGGCCCGGGAAAATGTAGCGCGCGATGAGTTCCGGCAGGTAGTTACCGCCTCCGACGTGCACATCAGCACCCCACGCGCGGAAACTACCGGTGTGCTCCGTGCGCCACCGCGGATCGCGCGAACCGACAATCTCGATCGCGCGGGTGTCGCCCGCGGTCAGCTCGCGAGCCTTCGCGACGATCGCGCGCCCCGCCGCATCCCGCGGAGACAGCTCAGCAACTAGCGCCGGAGACCCCGGAACGACAAGCAGATTGAAACCGCGCATGAACCTCACCCTATATAACTGCCACCTGAGGACTGATTAATGCGGGCGTGCCGAACCATTACATTGAGGTGCCTGTCACGGTAATGTTTTGGGGCATACCGGCAGCCGTGACGCGCGGCACACGAAGAAAGGACGGTCCACCATGACGCAGCCCCCCACCCCTGAGAACAACCGGCCCTCCCCGGTTCCCTCACCCGGTGCCATGCCTTCGCGGGCGCCGAAGCCGGGGCCGCGCCCGGGGCCCCGTCCTGCTGCCCCCACTGGTGCCCCGTCCACGCCGAGCCCTATCCCAGCTTCCGCAGCTGACACCGCGAAGGCGACCGAGTTCGGCCGCGTGGACGAGGACGGCACTGTCTACGTCATCCGCGGCGGTGCGGAACGCGCCGTCGGCTCCTGGCAGGCGGGAAGCCCGGATGAGGGCCTGAAGCACTTCGCCCAGCGCTTTGCCGACCTATCCACGGAGGTCGGTGTCTTAGAAAACCGCCTGAGCGCGCGTCCGGAGGACGCGAACTCTGTGCGCGGCCAGGCTCAGCAGCTCATCGGCTCCCTTGATGAGCAGGCTGTCGTCGGCGATCTCGACGCGATTGAGGCGCGCCTGAAGACCCTCCTAGACCAGGCCGACACCGCCGGTGAAAAAGCGAAGGAAGCAAAGGAAGCCCGCCGCGCCGAGGCCATTCAGCGCAAGGAAGCCCTCGCCGCCGAGGCCGAGGACCTGGCTGAGAACTCCACTGAGTGGAAGGCCGCCGGCGACCGAATCCGCGACATCCTCGAGGAGTGGAAGACCATTCGCGGCATCGACCGCAAGACCGATGACGTGCTGTGGAAGCGCTACTCCAAGGCCCGCGACTCCTTCAACCGCCGCCGCGGCGCCCACTTCGCCGAACTTGACCGCGGCCGCGCCGCCGCGAAGGCGAAGAAGGAGGAGATCATCGAGCGTGCCGAGAAGCTCAAGGACTCCACCGACTGGAACGACACCGCACGCGCCTACCGCGATCTGATGACGGAGTGGAAGGCCGCCGGCCGCGCCCCGCGCGATGTCGACGACAAGCTGTGGAACCGTTTCCGCGCCGCCCAGGACCACTTCTTCGCGGCCCGCAACGCCGTCAATGACGAGCGCGACCGCGAGTACGAAGCTAACGCACAGGCCAAGGACGCGCTCATCGCCGAGTACGACTCGCTAATTGACCCGGAGAAGGGCCTCGGCGCCGCTAAGTCCAAACTCCGCGAGCTGCAGGAGAAGTGGGACGCAATCGGTTACGTCCCCCGCAACAAAATGCGCGAGTACGAGGACAAGATCGGCGACATCGAGCAGCGCGTCGCCGACGCTGAGGAAGCCCAGTGGCGCAAGTCCAACCCTGTCCAGCAGGACAAGGCGAACCAGTTTCAAGTCAAGGCTGATGGCTTCCGAGCTAAGGCCGACGCCGCCGAAGCCAAAGGCAACGCCAAGCAGGCCGCGGAGCTGCGCGCGCAGGCAGAGCAGTGGCAGGAATTCGCCGACGTCGCCGCGAAGGCGTTGAACGACTAGTTTGCCTACTCCCCTCATCTACGCCCACGGCGGACGCGACTCCAGCGATGTCGTGGGCGCTTATGCATTCTCGGCGACCCTCGCCATCCAGGACATCACCGGCAGCCCCTACTCCGGCGTGAGCGCCGCCCACATGGCGAAGCGCCTCGAGGGCTCCTCCGAGTCGGAGGCGCTGCTGTTCGCAGTGACCGACCTGCAAGCACCGCGTCCGCTGGGCCCGCTCGGATACCCGGAAGTGCGTGTCGACGACCTCACGGAGATCGCGGCATGGGTCTTCATCTCCCTGCCGCTGCTTGAAGACACGCGCGTGATCGAAGCGACCGTCACCCTCGACGCAACCATTGCACCGCTGCCTGGCGAACCCGTTCCGTGTGAGCCGTGGGTCGCCGCCCTCTCGCTTATCGACGTCCTTTCCGCCTCCCTCTCCCGCCCCATCCGCCAAGTGTGGGTCACACACTCGGGCGAGCCTCTGACTGAACCCGAACTGAGTCTCACCAGTCACGGATACTCCGCTGCGTACCATGAGACCCAGGCGATGTTCTCGCTGGACGCCGTTGCACCGGCGGCACCGGATCCGGGCATCTCCGTTGTCCGCAACATGAGCTTTGCCCCTGACGACCTGCCTTCGCTACGAGCATTATTGTCCAAGTCTTCGTGGGACTACCCGCGCGGGGACCTCATCCTCGACTCGATCGATTGGACTGAGCAGCGTCTCCGTGAAGCGAGTGCGCGCTTGATGGACCGCGGCGGGACCCAACTCACTGCGGTCGCCCACGCCCCTGATGGCGAAGTGATCGGTATGGCGGAGGCCGTCCACTACGACTTCGACGATGACCGGCTCATGGAGCTCGGCCTTATTTACGTGCTTCCCGAGCACCGGGGCCGAGGCGCGGCACAGCTAATGCTCAATGGTCTTATCGCTGCCGCGAAAACAGAGTGGCCAAAGATCGAGACCGTGTACGCTTCCTACCCCGCCGACAGCGAACCCGCCGCCCGACTTCTGCGGCCGCTGTCGCCCAAGATCATCTCCTCCGCGACGGCTTGGCAGAAGCACGTGCGGAAAAGTTGACAAACTGGATTTCCGTTTACCCATCCGCAACGCTCTGACCAGCGAGCGCAGTTTCGGGACGCATCGGGCGTGTTACCTTTCCCGCGGATCCCATCCAAAGGGCTGGGGATTTCTCGCCAGACAGCTGAGCCTTCAGTAGGTACCTTGGTGGACGGAACGATCACGAGAGTATTGAAGGTGTTGGCTAGTGGGTAAGCGGTTTTCGTCGTTAAGCAAATTTGTGGGCAGTAACCCGGGCAAAACAGTGGCTGGTGCTGTGGCAGCCGCGACCGCGGGCCTTGCTGCGAACGATTTGATCCAGCCGAAAAACAACATTCTGCGCAATTACCCTGTGCTGGGGCACGCGCGCTACCTGGCAAAGGAGATCCGCCCGGAGATCCATCAGTACTTCATCGAGGGCGAAGCCGACGGCAAGCCCTTCGACGCGCAGACCCGTGAAGTGATCAACCAGCGCGCTGACGGCACCGATGGAGAACGGTCCTTCGGTACTGAGCGCGAAGTCTCTCAGGCGGGGTATGAATACCTCGTGCACTCGGTCGTCCCGGCGGAGATTCCGGACGACCCGCCGCGGGTCAACATCGGCGGCGCGGAATGTTCGCAGCCCTACGACATGGCGTTGATGAACATCTCCGGTATGTCCTTCGGTGCACTGTCCGCCAACGCCATCCGCGCGCTGAACAAGGGCGCTGAGCTCGGCGGATTCGCCCACAACACCGGTGAAGGCGGCCTGAGCAAGTACCACCTAGAGAACAACGGCGACATCGTGTGGCAGCTGGGCACCGGTTACTTCGGGTGCCGCACCGAAGACGGCGGGTTCGACGAGGCGAAGTTCAAGGACATCGCCGAAATCGACCAGGTGAAGATGGTCGAGCTGAAGCTCTCGCAAGGCGCCAAACCCGGTTTGGGCGGCATGCTTCCCGGCCCAAAGGTGACCGAGGAAATTGCCCGCGTGCGTGACATTCCCGTCGGCGAGGACTGCCTCTCCCCCAGCCGCCACCGCGTTTTCTCCACCCCGGTCGAGCTGATCGAGTTCATCGCTCACCTGCGGGAGATCTCCGGCGGAAAGCCGACCGGATTCAAGATGTGCGTCGGCTCCATGGTCGATGTGCTGGCGATTTGCAAAGCGATCGAGAAGGTGGGCACCGCGCCGGACTTCATCACCATCGACGGTGCGGAAGGCGGAACCGCCGCCGCCCCGCTCGAGTTCGAGGACCACATGGGGCTCCCGCTGACCGAGGGACTGCAGATGATGCACAATGCGCTCGTCGGTACGAACCTGCGTGACAAGGTCAAGCTTGGCGCGTCGGGCAAGGTCGCGGCGTCCAATGACATTGTGAAGCGCCTCATCCAGGGCGCTGACTACACCAACTCCGCCCGCGCAATGATGATGGCCGTCGGCTGCATCCAAGCCCAGAAGTGCCAGACCGGCAAGTGCCCCTCCGGCGTGGCCACCCAGAGCAACTGGCGCCAGCGCGCCATCGACGTCGACCTCAAAGCGCAGCGCGTGCAGCGTTTCCAGCAGGCAACCGTGCGCCAAGCCACCACCATGATGGCGGCGTGCGGCGCATCCCATCCGGACGACCTCACTCCAGCAATGCTGCGCAAAGTCATCGAGCCCGGAGTCACGCTTTCCTACGAGGCACTGTTCGACTGGCTCGAGCCCGGGCAATTGCTTGACGACGCCCCCTCCCAATGGTCCGAAGCCTGGCGCCACGCCTCCCCCGACGAGTTCCGCCTGCCAGTGAAGACGCAGCACAGGTAAGACAAAGATTTCAGTGCCCCGGTAGAACCGCAGAACGATGCCTACCTGAGGTAGACGTTGAATCGCGCCATCGTTTCGTGCCGTTGTGCCTGGCGCCACTGGGCGTTCGCGGACTCGTGGGCATCGCGGTCGTTGTTGATGAGATACAAAACAATCGACGTAGCGATAGAAGTGAAAAACAACCAGTAGTAACCGTAGTCGTAGCAGTTTCCTGTCCCGCCGGTGCAGCCTTCCTTCTCCTGTAAGACAAGGCCGAACATCCACCACCACTGAGCTGAACAAGACAGCAACCACGCCCAATAAACGGCATTGCCGGCACGGTTACTCAAAACCACCCACATGCCAAAAACAACGACTCCAACGATGGCAAGTACGAGGAATATCAGCTCGATTCCGGTACTGCTCATGGTCTGGTTATCGCCCACAACCGCAAAGACATCAAACGTGTTCAAGCCATCCACCACCGGTGCGGACAGGAAGAAGACGAACGCCCCGACGCATCCGAGAAGCAGCCATCGCTTGCCGCCGACCTCACGACGGGGGACCCGCTCGAAAGGCCGTTTTATTTCATCCATCTTGAAGTAGCGGCGGTCCCACGCATAGCGGTTCCGCTCGTACAACTGGTTGCCGTTAGGACGGGTGGCCCATTCGCAGCCTTTCCACACGCTGCCGAGCATCAGTGTGAGGCTAGCCGTCAGAACGGGAAGCAGGAAGTAGCCGATGTGCACCTGGTCGGCTGCCGCAGAAGATGGGTTACTCAACGACTCGGTGAATCGCAGCAATGCGCCGATGCACCAGCACGCAGTGGAGACAGCACACGTCAGTGTCGTTGTGACGATGAGAAAGTAGAACCGAAAATTCGCCGCGACAAGCATCACGAGCAAAATGCCGAGGAGCCCCGCCCAGAAGGAGACCGTCTCCGCAAGATTCGCAGCCGCAGGCTCCGACGGCGCACCACCGTAGGTCAAACCCAACCACCCAGAGTTACCGACGTAGGGCAATCCCGCAGCAAAGCAGTACATGAACGCTAGGCCCATGGGTGGGTGCAACACCATGTTGCCCATGTACAACATGGTCCACGGCTTCAGCTTGCCCGGAGGCTCCAACCCGTTCGGGGTAATGCGGTATTCCGGGTGGGTGTCGGTTCCGCCACCGTATGTCGGCTTCTCTAGCCTTCTTCGCTGCTCGTTCACGCTACGCTCCGTCCATTCACTCTCTGGAAGTGGAATGCTGCGTCAGCATGAAAAGTTCCCGATGCTGCGGTGGTTGAACCGATCCCGGCGGGTGAGCCTCTGCTCTGCGTACCGCGTCCCGCCCCTATTTAGTCGCGCGCCTGCCCAGCTTGGCGGTGGCGCTGGGCTGCCCGCTGGCGGCGGTCATCCACAATGCCGCCCGCACCGTCTGTGCGGCGCACAGCCTGCGTCGCCGCATCCGTCTGCAGATCAGCGACGGGATTGAACTCCGTCTGCTCGCGCCGCTGCTCTTCCAGGAGTTTTTGCTCAGGAGTGCGGCACATCCAGGCAACGGACAACACCGGAATGGCCACGATGACTGCGAGGATTGCCAGGTAAATGCCAGCGCCGGAGGTGACACCCTCCGCGGCTGCCGAGCTAGTCTGGCGCAGCCACAAGCCCAGCAGCGCCATGACCAACGCGACGCAGCCGGCCATCCAGGCCAGCATGGCCAACGAGGTGCGCCGCAGGATCACCGTCAGCATCGTGAAGACAACCAGGCACACAAACGACAAGACCGTGAACAGCCGCTCCGTGACCGCGATGGCCATGCCGCCCGGCTCGGTGAACGTGAGCATCTGCAGGCCCGTGGTGTCGCCAGCGAACGGTAGGAACAGAGACACCACGTAAACCACGATCGCACCCACCAGCAACCAGCGGTGCCAGCCTAGGTCGAGCGTGTCAGCGGAGTGCTTCTCCTGCTGGGCGAGTTCGGTCTGCCTCGGGTTGCTCATGATCCTCCTATCCGCAGCTCCCGCATGCCCCGCCCGCGCCGGCCGCGCCAGCTGCAGCGGGCGCAGCTACCGGCGCACCGATCTTCGGCATGCCTAACCCCACGCCGACCGGCGCCGTAGTGGGCACCTGGCCGGCCTCAGAGTTGTCGCCGGCCAACGTCTTGCGGTGTGAGGTCACCCCGCCGTCGGCGATCAGATAGAAGGGACGGGCGTCAGTGATGGTGGTGTGGACGATGTCGCCGGGGCGGACGGCGTCGATAAGCGAACCGGCGTCGAAGTGCACCAGCCGTCCGTCGCGTGCGCGCCCTGACATCCGCGTGCTGTGCGCGCGCTCGGCTTTCTTCTCGTTCGTCTCTTGCACGAGCAACTCCTGCGACGTGCCGATGAGCTTGAGGTTCTCTTCATAACTGATCCGCTCCTGCAGGGCGAGCAGGCGCTCGAAACGCTCTTGGACGACCTCTTTGGGAACCTGGGCGTCCATTTCCGCGGCGGGCGTGCCGGGGCGCGGCGAATACTGGAACGTGTAGGCGGAGGTGAAGCGCGCCTTTTCGACGACATCGAGCGTCGCCTGGAAGTCCTCCTCCGTCTCACCCGGAAAACCAACGATGATGTCGGTGGTGATGGACGCGTTCGGCAGCTTCGCGCGGGCCTCGTCGAGAATGCCGAGGAACTTCTTCGAGCGGTACGACCGGCGCATGTCCTTGAGCACCTTGTCGGACCCGGATTGCAGCGGCATGTGCAGCTGCGGGCAAATGTTCGGCGTCTCAGCCATCGCGTCGATGACATCGGAGGTGAATTCCGCCGGGTGCGGGGAGGTGAACCGCAGCCGTTCCAAGCCCTCGATTTCGCCGCACGCACGCAGCAGCTTCGAAAACGCCGAGCGGTCGCGCGGCATGTCCGGGTCGACGAAATTCACGCCGTACGCGTTGACGTTCTGGCCCAGGAGAGTCACCTCGGACACGCCTTGGTCGACGAGCGCCTGCACTTCAGCGAGGATGTCGCCCGGGCGGCGGTCCTGCTCCTTGCCGCGCAACGACGGCACGATGCAGAACGTGCACGTGTTGTTGCACCCCACCGACACACTCACCCAGCCGGCGTAGGACGATTCGCGCTTCGCCGGCAGCACCGAGGGGAAGACTTCGAGGGATTCGACGACCTCAACCTGCGCCTCCTCCTCAACACGGGCGCGGTCAAGCAGTGCCGGCAACGCCGACATGTTGTGCGTGCCAAAGACCGCGTCGACCCAGGGCGCTTTCTCCACCACCGTGTCGCGGTCCTTCTGCGCAAGACAGCCACCGACGGCGATTTGCATGCCCGGGTGGTGCCGCTTCTTGTCGCGCAGCGCACCGAGTGTGCCGTAGAGGCGCTTGTCGGCGTTTTCGCGGACGGCGCACGTGTTGAAGACGATTAAGTCGGCGTCGTCGTTGGTCGCTGCGACGTATCCAGCGTCTTCCAGCAGGCCAGACAGCCGCTCGGAGTCGTGCACGTTCATCTGGCAGCCGAACGTGCGCACCTCGTAGGTGCGGGGGTGCTGGATGGTTCCGTTTGCAGTGCTCGTCGCTAGTGTCACGGTGACACAGTGTATTCCGCGCACCGAGAGAGTCCTAACCGCGTAACGTTGGTCGCATGCGCTCGATCCACCTTGCCGCCGCGCTCGTCATAGTCCTTGGACTCAGTGGACTCAGTGCGTGCGGTTCGCCGGATGATAAGGATCTGCTTTCCCAGATCGAATCCGGCCGCGTCGTTGTGGGCTCAGCGTTCACGAACCCCGGTTTGAGCATGATGCGTGACGACGGCTCCCCCGCCGGCCTCGACATCAACATCGCCACCTACGTGATCAACTCGATCGCCGACGACAACGGCTGGGACCACCCTGAGATCGAATGGCGCGAAACCCCGCCCGGCCAACGCGCGTCCCTGCTGGACAACGGGTACGTGGACATGGTCGCCTCCACCTATTCCATCGACGCCAAACGCGCCAAAGAAGTCTCTTTCGCGGGGCCGTACCTGCTGACCCACCAGGCGCTACTCACGGTGGACGGGTCCGGCATCGCGGGATTGGACTCGCTCGATGGCAAGAACTTGTGCTTCGTCACCGGCACGACGGCCGCGAAAACACTGCGCGAGGACATTCCGGGCGTGATCCTTGCCGAATACGACAGCTACACCGCGTGCCTCGACGCTCTGCGCGCCGGGGCGGTCGACGCCCTGTCCACCGACGCGGCGATTCTCTCCGGGTTCTCCGCGCACGAGCCCGGGATGTTCCAGCTCGTCCCATTGGAGCGCGATGGCGCACCGCTTAACGACGAGCACTACGGCCTCGGCCTCCCCCGCGGCGACGACGCCAGCGTCTCAGCCGTCAATGAGGCGCTGGCGAAAATGCACGAGGACGGTTCCTTCGACCGTTTCGTCGATGAGCACCTCGCCTCCGACGCTGCCGTGCAGGCCGACACCCCGGGCGACATGTCCTTCCTGAACTAGCGCTGCCGACGTCGCCCGGGCTCAGCTCACCTCAGCGATGCGCGCGTCGAGCGTTTCCCGCGCCACGCGCATAGTCAGCTCCGAGTTATATCCGCGACGAGCCAACACACCAACGACACGGCGGAGCACCTTGTCGTACTCGGCGCGATCCTCCGGCGCTGATTTCACTTCGCGGACTTTCTTTTCCGCGACGGCCCGCGCCTGCGCTTCCTCATCCTCCACCGTGATCTGCGCAAGCGCTTCGGCGCGCAGCGGCTCGGCAACGCCCTTGTTGCGCAGCTCAAGGTCCAGGGCGCGAGCGGACTTGCCCCGGGCGGTGGCGCGCTGGCGGACCCATTCGTGGGCGAAGGTTGCGTCATCGATAAGCCCGCTCGACTCTAAGGCGCCCAGCACCTCGTCGATGAGGTCGGGCTCGAACTGCGGCTCCGGGCCCGTGCCCACCAGTCGCTCGCGCAGCTCGTGGCGCGACCGGGAGCGCTGGTCCAGCAGCCGCAGTGCTTTCTCGCGGATGCGGGAGGTTTCCTTCTCGTGGGCTTCGTCGATAAGCGGGGCGTGTTGGCCCGCCGCATACTCGTCGAGCGCTTCCTTCAGCTTGCGCAGCTTCTCCGGGTCAGGCGCGGGATAGTCCGGCACTACTCTTGAGCGGCGCCGGCGAGCTCGTCGGCTTCATCGTCGTCGAAGTCGATGTTGGGCACCATGTCCACCGGGTCGTCGGACAGCTGGTCCTGACCGGCGAACTCGCCCACCCCGAGCTTCTCGAAGATCTTGCGCTCCAGCTCGTCGGCCAGCTCCGGGTTCTCCTTCAGGAAAATGCGCGCCTTTTCCTTGCCCTGGCCCAGCTGGTCGCCCTCGTAGGTGAACCAGGAGCCGGACTTCTTGATGATCCCGTTGTCCACACCCATGTCGATGATCGACGACTCGCGCGAGATGCCTTCGCCGTACATGATGTCGAACTCGGCGACCTTGAACGGCGGGGAAACCTTGTTCTTCACGATCTTCAGGCGCGTGCGGTTACCGATCGAGTCCTGACCGTCCTTGAGGGTCTGGATGCGGCGGACATCGCAGCGCACAGACGCGTAGAACTTCAGCGCCTTACCGCCGGTGGTAGTCTCCGGCGAGCCGAACATGACGCCAATCTTCTCGCGCAGCTGGTTAATGAAGATCGCGGTGGTGCCGGAGTTGTACAGAGCACCGGTCATCTTGCGCAGCGCCTGCGACATCAAGCGAGCCTGAAGGCCGACGTGGCTATCACCCATCTCGCCTTCGATCTCAGCCTTCGGGGTCAGCGCGGCGACAGAGTCGATGACGATCATGTCGATCGCGCCCGAACGCACCAGCATGTCAGCGATCTCGAGCGCCTGCTCACCCGTGTCCGGCTGGGAGACCAGCAGGTTGTCGGTGTCCACACCAAGCTTCTTGGCGTACTCCGGGTCGAGCGCGTGCTCCGCGTCGATGAACGCTGCGATGCCGCCGGCGCGCTGCGCCTCAGCGATCGCGTGCAGCGCCACCGTGGTCTTACCCGACGACTCCGGGCCGTAAATCTCGACAATGCGGCCGCGCGGCCACCCGCCAATGCCCAGCGCCACGTCGACAGCGGTGTTGCCCGAAGAGATCGCCTGAATCGGCGGGCGGTTGTCATCACCCAGGCGCATGATGGCACCCTTACCGAAGTCCTTCTCGATCATGGCCATCGCTGCGTCGAGCGCGTTCTGGCGGTCGTTGCCTGCGCTGCTTGCCTTCTTCTTGGTCGCCATCGCGTGGTCAATCCTTTCGTTGCTGTCTGTGCTGTCTGTGCTTATGTCTGGGTCGGCTACGGTCTGCATATTTCGTTAGACCGCCGAAGACCCGTTTCCGGTTCCCCGTTTCCGAGAATCAATCTACTTCGGCAGCGGACACTGCCTCGAACATACACGCACGAATGTTCGAAAAGAAACTCTTCGTCGTTCGTCGTGCGCGTCACTGCCCCGGCTTATCAAGCCCCAACCTGCGCTCCTCCGGCACATCAAACGCCTCACACAACCCTTCCCACACAAAGCGCGGATCGACTCCACTTTCGATCAGCTCTTCGGCCGTCTTGCCCTCGCCCGGAAAGACATGCGACGACACTACCCACTGCCCTTTCGCGTCGCCGAACTCATCGCGGATTAGTTGCTGAAACTCCGTCAAGCGCATGCGGCCCACAATACGCGCGTTGCACACTGCAGTGACCAACGATCGGTTGTCAGCCGCATTACGTCACGCTTAGCGTGAAAAGCGTGAACTTTCTTGACATGTTGTCCGGCATCGGGGTGGACGACCTCGCCGGTTTCGACCGCGGCGCCTTCATCGCCGCTGGCCTGTCGCCTGCCCGGGTGACGGAGCTGAACTTGGTGCATTCGGCCTACTACGGCCCGACGCGATCGTCGCTTTTAGCAGTAGCGCAACGCACAGCGGTGAACGCGGCGCGGGAGGGCGCGGTGGGCGTCGATAAGCTTGCGCAGATTGCGCGCACCATCAGGCACGTCGCGTCCGACACCGAGCGCGCCGCCTACCGCGCCACGCTTATCGACGCCGCCACCATCGCCTCCTGCTCCGCCCTCGCCCGCTACGCGAAATCCGTCGTGCCGCCGAGGGAAGCCAATCCCCTCAAGCAGGCAACCTTCGGCGCGTCGGTGAAGGGGCTGCGCACGGCGGTCATCACAGCGTGCGAGCACGTCATGGCCACACTCGAAGCGGCGTTGCGCGCAGGCATCAACCGGGACCTTCCGGCAGCACTGCAAATGGCCGAGGCGTTCGAGGACCTCATGCGCTCCGGCGCCGGCGTTCCCGCCGCCGCACCGCGACCGACCATCGTCGTCCCGGCTCCTGAGCTCGCTCGGATACTCGCTGGCGACGGCGACGACATCCTGCTCGGCCTGACCGACGGCACCACCATCACCGGCGCCGAATTCCTCCGGCAGTATTTCCAAAACCCCGACTTCGGCCTCGAAGCCGCCCTATTCCACCCGACCGCCGGGCCGCTCAAGCACTACCGAGACCGGCGGTTCGCCTCGGAAAAACAGCGCACCCTGGCGAAAATCACCCAACCGATCTGCGCCAACCCCGACTGCCGCATGCCCGCCGACCTCTGCCAGGACCACCACGTCAACCCCTGGAAAAACGGCGGGCCGACCAACATGGACAACCTCGCCATCGTTTGCGAATACCACAACCGCGTCAACGGCGATGACGGCCACATCCGCAAACGAGGGCGCAACGAAATCCGCCACGGCCGGCCGGTGTGCCTCTCGCCCACCGGGTACCCGCGAACGAACACGCGGCATCCGTACGGCGCGATGGACAAACTCTTCGGCACCGCCAACCGCGCCGCGCCGACGTAGCCGCGACACCGGCACCCGCCGACGCTCCACCAAGCGCCCACCGGCACGCCGCGCACCGCGCGCACCCGCACAGCGGACAGGCCTCGCCTGCCCGCCCATCGCGCATGCCCGCGCCCAAGTTGAACAGTGTTCAATTCTGTCGGCTATGGTGTTTCCCATGACAACTTCACCTCCCTCCCGCGCCGGTGAATCCGGCTACAACAACGCCAGCAACAGCGGCGTCGGCAGCAACCGCGGCAGCTCCAACGTGGCACTGGATATCGCCTACATCGCAGTCTTCGCCGCGCTCATCTCCGTCCTTGGGTTTGTCGCTATTACCGGCCCCTCTCCCGTGCCGATCGTGCTGCAGAACGCTGCCACCATTCTCGCCGGCCTGGTTCTCGGCGCCCGACGTGGTTTCTTGGCCACCGGCCTGTTTCTTCTTGTCAGCCTCGTCTTTCCGGTCCTTACCGGCAAGACCTTTATGCAAGCTCTCGCAGGGCCCACTGCCGGTTTCTTAGCTGGATATCTCTTGGGCTCGCTCGCTGCGGGGCTGATTGCTTACCGCTCCCCGTGGAAAAACAAAGCTGCCACTGCCGGAGTATTCATTCTTGCGGGCTTAGCAGCTCTGTTCCTGCAGTACTTCTTCGGTATTCCATTCATGATGTGGCGCACTGGCATGGGCTTCTTCGAAGCTCTCGCCTCTCTAGTTCCGCATCTCATTGGAGATGCCATCAAGCTTCCGGTCATCATCGCCATCGCGCTGGCGGTCCACGCCGCGTTCCCCCAGTTGCGCCGCAGCTAGGCGTGCGCCGTGCCCACAATCACGTTCGACCGCGCGTCCGTCGCCTATGACGGCGCGGTCATTCTGCAGCCGCTGTCCCTCGAGCTGTCTGAGCAGCGCATCGGCATCATCGGCTCCAACGGCTCCGGCAAATCGACGTTGGTGCGCATGGTCAACGGTCTCATTGAGCCGACATCAGGTGCCGTGCTTTACGACGGCCTAGCCACCCACTCCCACGGCAAAGACATCCGCCGCCGGGTAGGGTTCATCTTCTCCGACGCCGAAGCCCAGATTGTCATGCCGCGGGTCCGCGACGACATCGCCTTCTCTCTGCGCCGGTTCAAACTGCCCAAACAGGAGGTCAATGCCCGGGTCGACGAGATGCTGGAGCGTTTCCAGCTCGGCGACCGCGCCGAAAACTCGCCCCACACCCTCTCCGGCGGCGAGAAACAGATGCTCGCGCTAGCCGCGGTGCTCGTCATCGAACCGGAGACGATCATTGCGGACGAACCAACCACCCTGCTGGACCTGCGTAACCGGCGCCGGATTATTCGGGAGTTGGAGGGGTTGGACCAGCAGTTGATCGTCGTCACGCATGACCTAGAGATGCTCGACAACTTCGACCGCGTGCTGTGCATCAACGACAGTGAGCTCGTCTACGACGGCTCTCCCGCTGACGCGGTCGCGTTCTACCGCGATTTGATGGAGCGCACGCAATGAGGCTGCGAGAACTCCCGCTCGGTGTTTACGTGCCCGGCGACACGCTGCTGCACCGCGCGCCCCCAACTGCGAAGTTCGTCGCGCTCATCGTGTTCATCATCCTCGTGGTGTGGCTGCCCACCCAGCCGTGGCATGCGCTGGGTGTCCTTGCGGGCGTCTTCGGCCTCTACGCCATTGCCGGCATTCCGGTGGACACAGCATGGCGGCAAGTCGCCCCAGTCCTGCCGATCATGGCGTTCCTCGGCGCATTCATGTGGTGGCAGAACGGGTGGATGAACATGCTCACCACCTTGGTCGGGCTGGTTGCCACCTTCATGGCGGCCACGTTGCTGACCCTGACGACCACCATCGAGGAACTCATGGAGGCCCTCGAATCGAACATGGCGCCGCTCGCGCGCATCGGGGTGCCGGTGGACACGATCAGCCTGGCTATCGCCCTGACCATCCGTCAGATCCCGCTGCTGTTCAACACCGCCAACGAATCCCTAGACGCGCGAAAAGCCAGGGGCGCGAATACGTCGCTCCTGGCTTTCGGGACTCCGCTGGTGATCCGCAGCATTCGCCGCGCTCAACTCACGGGAGAGGCGCTCATGGCGCGAGGCGCCGTAGACTAGCGCCCCCGACGTGCGCTCCTAGTGCTCGCCGCGCAGCTCACGCATGCGCTCTGCGACAGCGTCGCTAGAAACATCTGGCGCGCTGGTGTTGGACTGGTAACCGCCCTGAGCCTGCTGCTGCTGGCTCGGTGCCTGGTTCGCCTGCGGCAGAGCCTGCTGAGACTGGCCGGACTCGATGGCGCCGCCACCCATCTCTGCACGGATCTGCTCCAGGCGGGAGTGGCCGGCCATCTGGATGCCCGCCTGCTCGACCTCAGCCATGCGGCCCTGAACGGAGTTCTGCGCCAGCTCCGCCTGGCCGAGCGCGTTGGAGTAGCGGCGCTCGATCTTCTCGCGGACCTGATCCAGGTTCGGCTGGTTGCCGCCGGTGATGGAGTTCATCGACTGCAGGGATTCTGCGACCTTCTCCTGCATCTTGGCCTGCTCCAGCTGGGAGAGCAGCTTCGAGCGCTCAGCGACCTGCTGCTGGAGCTGCATGGAGTTACGCTCGACAGCCTGCTTGGCCTGCTGCGCCTGCTGCAGCGCCTGGTCGTGGAGGGCCTTGGTGTCCTCTACGCCCTGCTCCGCAGTGACCAGCTGTGCGGCAAAAGCCTCAGCGGCGTTCTCGTACTCGGTGGCCTTCTGCATGTCGCCCTCGGAGCGGGCCTTGTCGGACAGCTGCAGCGCCTGCTTGGTGTTCGCCTGCAGCTTCTCCACGTCCGCCAGACGGCGGTTGAGCTGCATCTCCAGCTGACGCTGGTTGCCGATCACAGCGGCAGCCTGCTGGCTCAGGGCCTGGTGCTGGCGCTGGGCTTCACCAATCGCCTGCTCGATCTGGATCTTCGGGTCTGCGTTCTCCTCGATCTTGTTGTCGAAGAGGGCCATGAGGTAGTTCCAGAACTTGGTGAACGGGTTAGCCATGGGTGATCGAGCCTTTCTGGGGCGTTGTCTAAAGATTCTTTAACGCCTACATGGTAGCCGAGTGGGACCGACAGTGCGCGGGAGAACGCAACGGACAGGCACGTGGTGCGCTGCCTGCGCTTAGACCTCGGCGGCAGCGGGTGGGGTGTGGGCCAGTTCGTCGGCCATCGCCTGCAGCGACAAGTTCGCCGCAGCTTCAAGCAGCAAATCGGACACGGTGGTATCCAGGGCGAGGCACACCGAGGCGAGGAGCTCGGACGAGACTTCCTTGCGGCCGCGCTCGAGCTCGGACAGGTAGCCCGGGGACACGCGCGCCTGGGTGGCCAGTTCGCGCAGGGTCACTCCCTTGTCCGCGCGGAATGCGCGCAGCGACATGCCGAGCGCCTCACGCAGCAGCGGTTCGCGGACGCGTGTCGTCGCCGCGGGCTGCTCCACCGGAGCAGCAGGTGCGGGCTGGTACTTGAGCGTTGTTGTAGTTGCCATCGTGTTATTCAACGGTTGGTCGGCAGATATTGTTCCCGTTGTGTTGCCGACAGTCTAGCGCTTGCCTGCTGCAGCAATTTCATAGCTCATCGCGAACATCGCGGCGAGCACGGAGTTTTCCCGGATCTGCTGGCGTTGTCCTGCCACGACCCGCTGCGGAGTCGCCGACCACGGGACGAGTGCGTACCGTACCGCATTCGGGTAGTCGAGGGCGAGGATGCCGGCGGCTCTCGTCCCTGCCGTGCGCCGCGGCCCCGACACCGCCACGTACACCTCGCCGACAGGGTGGTCATCTTGGCTATCTGGCCCTGCGACACCGGTGAGCGCCACGCCCCAGTCGGCGCCGCACGCTGTTCTCGCTCCGCGCGCCATGTGGCGTGCCGTCGCCGAGTGGATCGGGCCGTGCAGATCCAGCACCGCCTCGGGCACACCGGCGAGCGTTTCCTTCAGGTCTGTCGCGTAGGTGACCAGGCCGCCGCGCAGCACATCGGACGCACCCGGCACAGAGGCAACGGTCGCGGTGGCCAAGCCGGCTGTGAGGGATTCGCACAGTGCCAGGGTCTCTTTCCGCCGGCGCAGAGCGTCAATGATGTCGGCTGCGAGCGCTTCCGCCACGCGGATCTGGACGCTGCGCTCGACATCGACCTGTTCAATCCTGGGGACCAGGGAGCGCGTCATGCGGATGCCTTGCCTGCGGCGTTGGCCCGTGCGCCGTCGATAAGGTACTGCACGCCCGTGACCACGGTGACCACGACCGCGAAGAGCATGACTGCCAGCGTCGGGATATCCATCCAGCCGGGCAGCGGGCACAGGTACATTGCCACGCCGATGGTCTGCAGGACGGTCTTGAGTTTTCCGCCTTTCGATGCCGGAACCACCTTGCCTTGGCGCAGCATCCACATCCGCCAGAACGTGATGCCCAGTTCGCGGACCACAATGACGACGGTGATCCACACCGGCAGGTTGCTGGCGATGTTCAAGGTGACCAGCGCCGTGATCATCAGCGCCTTGTCGGCGATCGGGTCGGCGATCTTGCCGAAGTCCGTGATCAGACCGCGCGAACGGGCAATGTCGCCGTCGAGCTTGTCGGTGATCATGAGTACCACGAACAGCGCGAACGCCCACCACCACTGCTGGGAGAGCACCAGCCACGCGAACACGGGTGTGAACAGGATGCGCAGCGACGTCAGGATGTTGGGCAGGTTCCAGTTGGACTGTGTGGGTGCTGGTTCGGTCACAGTTCTAACCCTACATCCCTAAACTCGGGGCCTATGAAGTACTACGCAGTGACCTACACCTACGGTGAGCGCACTCTTATCGACGCCACACGCCCCCGCCACCGCGACTACATGACCGCCCTCAAAGAAGACGGGACGGTCATCGCCGCAGGTCCCTTTGACGGGGACGCACAGTCGCTGATTCTGTTCCGGGTCAGCGACGAGCAGGCGCTCGATGAGATTCTCGCTGCGGATCCCTACACCGAGGCTGGCGCGTTGGCCGACCGGGAAATTCGGGAGTGGAACCCGGTGATCAACGCGTTCTAGCGCTTATTTGCCCACCTCGGCCCGGCTAGTCCTTTTTACCGCCGCGGGCGACATCGAGGTGGTCGGTCTCGCGGTTTCCGGTGGCAGTGTGGTCGCCCTTGCCGGAGGTCGCCGGGTCGTCGATCCACTCGAGGTGGTTGCCGTCGTTGTCGACCTTGCGGCGGTTGCCGTGGTCGTCGTAATCAATGTGGAACTGTGGCCCGTTCGGGTCCTTCTCGCCGTTCTTGACCATCTGGCGTTCTTTGATCAGGGAGGCGATGGCGGTGATGACCAGCACACCGACAATCACAACGAGCGAGGTGACAGTGCCAATCTCGGGTACCGCGAATCCTTCGCCGCCGTTGATGAACGGCAGGTTATTTTCATGCAGGGCGTGGAGCAAAAGCTTGACGCCGATGAACCCCAGCACCACGGCTAGGCCGTACGGCAGGTACACCAGCTTGTCCAGCAGACCGTTGAGCAGGAAGTACAGCTGGCGCAATCCGAGCAGCGCGAAAGCGTTTGCGGTGAAGACCAGGAACGGCTCGGTGGTGATGCCGAAGATGGCCGGAATGGAGTCGAAGGCGAACATCACGTCGATGAAGCCGATCGCCAGCAGGGCCACGAACAGCGGGGTGACAGCCTTTTTACCCGCCTCGGTGACAGACATGAGCTTGTCGCCGTGGTAGGACTGCGTCACCGGAATAGCCTTGCGTAGCGTCTTGACCACCAGCATGTCATTCGGGTCGGTCTCCGGTTGATCGGTGGCCTCGTCGTACACCAGCTTGATCGCCGTGTAGAGCAGGAACGCGGCGAAGATGTAGAACACCCACGACCACGCCGAGATGATCACAGCGCCCAGCAGAATGAAGATCAGGCGGAAGACCAGCGCCATGACGATACCGATGAGCAGCACTTTCTGCTGGTACGCCCGCGGAATCTTGAATGCGCCCATGATCAGCGCAAAGACGAAGAGGTTATCCACCGACAGCGACAGCTCGGTGATGTAACCGGTGAAGAATTGCACACCGTGCTCGGCGTCCCACTGCCACCAGACAATGCCGCCGAAGATCGCCGCCATGGTCATGTAGAACGCTGCCCATCCACCGGATTCCTTCATGGAGGGCTCGTGCGGGGTGCGGACGTGGGAGACGAAGTCAAAGATGAAGAAGCCGAGGATGACTGCCGACGTGACAAGCCAGATCCACAAAGGGACGTGCATAAAGTGACCTCCGGTCAAAACGGGTACGGACCGGAGGTCTCCCCCACCTGCGCATTGCGACGGCGGGCCGCCTGGACCGGGCAACGCGCGACCATGCGGCCGCCCGTCGAACCGTGTTGACGATCCAAGGTGCTTTTGGGGTACTCCCCTCCAACGGATGGAAACACTACACCTCTGCACCTGAACACGCACCATCGGCGCGTGGGGCGGTCCGCTTGCTAGAACGCTCCGCCGGACGGGTTGTAGGTGGCCTTGACAGTTTTCGTGTCGTCGTCGGAACCGGAGGACAGCACCGCGCCATCGGTATCGTCCGCTCCATCGGGAGCAAGTGCGTTGTCGGCGGGGTCGGAGGCGTCGTCAAGCACTTCTTTGGGCGCGTCTGCCGGATCTGCACCCTTGATCATCCACAAGATGGTGTCCAGCTCTTCCGGCTTGACCAGCACTTCGCGGGCCTTTGAGCCCTCGGACGGGCCGACGACGCCGCGGGTCTCCATGAGATCCATGAGGCGACCTGCCTTGGCGAATCCGATGCGCAGTTTGCGCTGCAGCATGGACGTGGAGCCGAGCTGGGAGGTGACCACAAGTTCGACGGCCTCGAGGAGGTCGTCCATGTCCTTGCCGATCTCCTCGTCAATGTCCTTCTTCTCGGCGGCCTTCTCCTCGGTGACACCCTCGGTGTAGTGCGGTTCGCCCTGCTCCTTGACGGCGTCGACAACGGCCTGGATCTCCTCGTCGGACACGAACGCACCCTGGAGACGCTGCGGCTTGCCCGCACCCTGCGGGATGAACAGGCCGTCGCCCATGCCGATGAGCTTTTCGGCGCCGCCCTGGTCGAGGATGACGCGGGAGTCGGTCAGCGAAGATGTCGCAAAGGCGAGGCGCGACGGGACGTTCGTCTTGATCAGGCCGGTGACCACATCGACAGACGGACGCTGCGTGGCCAGCACCAAGTGGATACCCGCCGCGCGGGCCTTCTGGGTGATACGGACGATGGAATCCTCGATCTCCTTCGGCGCAGTCATCATCAGGTCAGCGAGCTCGTCGACAACGCAGATGATGAGCGGATACGGGCGCATCTCGCGCTCCGAGCCCGGAGGGGCCTGCAGCTCACCGGAGCGGACCTTCTTGTTGAAGTCCTTGATGTGGCGCACGCGCGCGGACTTCATGTCCATGTAGCGCTGCTCCATCTCCTCGACGAGCCACTGGAGCGCGGCGGCGGCCTTCTTCGGCTGCGTGATGATCGGGGTAATCAGGTGCGGGATGCCCTCGTACGGGGTCAGTTCGACCATCTTCGGGTCGACGAGAATGAGGCGGACTTCTTCCGGCGTCGCGCGCGTCAGCAGCGACACCAGCATCGAGTTCACGAACGCCGATTTACCGGAACCGGTCGAACCGGCCACCAGCAGGTGCGGCATCTTCTGCACCGATGCGGACACAAAGTCGCCTTCGATGTTCTTGCCCAGGCCGATGAGCATCGGGTCGTGGTCGCCGCGCACGCTCGGCGCTTCAAGCACGTCGCGCAGGCGGACCATCTCGCGGTCGGCGTTGGGGACCTCAATACCCACGGCGGACTTGCCGGGGATCGGGGTGAGCAGACGGACATTATCCGTTGCCACGGCGTAGGCCAGGTTGGATTGCAGGTTGGTGATCTTAGAGACCTTCACACCGGGGCCGAGCTCGACCTCGTAGCGCGTGACTGTCGGTCCGCGCGAGAACCCGGTCACGCGCGCGTCGACGTTGAACTCTTCGAAGACGTCAGTGATCGCCTCGATCATCCGGTCATTAGCTTCGGTGCGCGTTTTCGGAGCTTGGCCTGCTACGAGCAAGCTTGTCGACGGCACCGTGTAATCGGTCTGCGACCACGTCTCCGGCTCACGCGCCTTCGGCTGTTCAGCAGCCTCACCCTTGTCGGCCCGGCCGGACTTCGCCTTCTCCTTTTCCGAGTTCGGCGTCGATGCCGGAACGGCCGACGCGTCGATGCCGGAGCGGGCGATGATCGCCTGACGCATTTGCTCGCGCGACTGCGCGACAGGGTCTGCGTTGGCGGCATCTGCGTGGTCTGCGTCTGCATCGTCAACGCCGGTGTCGGTGTCGTCGTCGACGGTAGTCGGCGCAACCGAAACCTTCTTGCGGGTCGAGCGCTTGTTGCGCGGTTTCTCTGCTTGCGGTTCCAGCACCTGGGTGTGGCTTGCGGAAGCGTTGTCGCGGTCGGCGTGGTCGGTGCGGTCATTGTCGGTCGGGACGTCGAAAAGCGTGGGCTCAACGCGAGCGCTGGACGCACGCGGGCGGCGTGGACGGCCGTCAGCGATGTCGTCGAGGTCGTTCTCGACATGGCCGTACATGTCATCCTCGGCAAGGTCGTCTTGCGGATCCGGCGTGCGGGCGTTGTCGGCGATGCTGCGGAACAACGCGCGAATGTAGTCGAAGGATTCACGCACCGTGATACCCGTGGCCAGCAGCGCGGCGTACACGATGACGAGAATGAGCAGTGGCACAGCGACGTAAGGGCTAAAGCCTGCGCTCAGCGGCCCGCCGACGAATGCGCCGAGCGCGCCGCCGGCAATGCGGCGGCCTTCCCACGTCTCGGGTGTGCCAGCGAAGATGTGGATCAGGCCGAGCATGCAGATGCCAATGATGGTCAGACCCAGACCACTGTGTGCACGCTCGGATGCATTCGAACCCAGGCGAAGCATGATCGCGATAGCAATGCAGACAAGGATCACGGGTAGCACAAGTGCGCCGGCACCAATGACCCAGTGGGTACCGTTCGCGATAGCCGCCCCGACCGGGCCGGCGATGTCCATCCACACCGATGCGCCGAGGATCGCCGCCAAGCCGATGAGCACAAGGCCGATAGCATCAACGCGCCTGCCGTTGACCTCCACGCCGCCATCAGCGTAATCGGTGTCGGTCGGGTTGGATTCGTCCGCACGTTCCGTCGCAGAACCGGTGTCGCGCTGCGCGCGTTTGCGCCGAACCGGTTTCGCGGTTGTCTCGTCTGCGTAAGCCTCTTCCGGGGTCAAGGTGCGGGAACCCCGGCCGGTGGTGGGCTGATCGCCCTCAAGCAAGTTCTCGTCCCGGCGCTTGCGTCCGCGGCCGCCGTTCGCTGCGCCGCCGACAGCCCGGAACGAATTCGTGGCTTCGCGGGCAGCATTGCCCAGCCCACGCCCGACGGCGCCGACAGCAGAGCCGACTCGCTCGTTGGCGGTGTCGGCTGCACGTGTAGAGCCGGTGGAATCGGTCGTAGAGCGGCCGCGGTACGGGCGGGTTCCGCCGGTGTCGCGCGCGCCGCCGCGGCGCTGGGTACTGGTGACAGACATGGTCACCACTCTAATGGGCAACGCACCTCAAGTCACATATGCCACACCGGTTTCACCGATTCCGTGGTAGAGATTTTCGTCAAGTCTAGAACCTAGAACTGGCGCTTGACTTCCTTAATGTCGGCCTGGTCACCCTCAATGTCGACCTTGACCGCGTCACGGCCAGTGACCCACAGCAGGAGTTCTCCAGGGTCGCCTTTGACGCGCACGACGTGGTCACCCTGCTCGGTGACTCCTCGCTTGCCGCCGAGCGTGACGGGCGGGTGGTTCGGCGGGGTGAGCACCACCGGCACGTCGGAGGACGTCAAGGCCATCTTCCCCATCATTTTGGCTGCGCCCATCAGCTTCGTCTCGACAGCGCGGGAGAACTCGCGCGGTTCTACTGTGCCGGAACCGCGACGCACGTCCTCGTGGTGGATGAAGTTCTCGGAGACGTTCATGAAACTGTCCAGAGGCTTGATGTGCAGCGGTGGTCCCGCCGCCCACTCGTTGACCAAGTGCTCATACGACTCTTGCTGCTTGACTTTCTCCTGCGCAGATCGAGTCAGGTCCTTGAGGGCCGATACGACGTATCCACCCGCGAGGTGCGTGCGGTGCTCGCGGATGAACAGGTGGGCTGCTAGGTCATAGGTAGTCCAGCCCTCGCACAAAGTCGGGGCGTCGGGGCCGAGCTCGAGCATGAGTTCGGCGAGCTTCTCGCGTTCTTTTTGCTGAAACGACATGAGCCCCAGCCTAGCGCGGCTGGGGCGGGCGAGTCCGGCTACGCGTTTAGCGGCGGGACGATGTCGACGACAGCGAACTGGCCTGGCCCACAACCGTCAGCAGGCCCTGAATCGCCGGGGCGAACGGCACAACCAGCGGGTCATTGGTGGCGGTGAGAGCATTGTTGAAGAAACCGAGCTTGGTCACCATTTTGCCGTTGTGGTAGCAGTCCTGCATACCGCCCCTGTTGTACCGGCACAGAAGATGATCGCCGTTGAAACGCCCCACCATGCGGATACCCGGCTTGTTGCCGAAGTACGCCGGATCGCCCCAGTTGACGGTGTCGTAGCGCAGCCAGATCGTGCCGTGGCCGGGGTCGAACGGCACCTTCGCATCTGGTGGAAGTTCGTGGACACCGTCCGAACCGTCGCGTTCGTACGCAGACGCCGGTGCAGCCGCCAGCGTCGCCGCCGCTGCGAGGGCACACACGCCCACCGCGAGTTTGTTCCTGATCATGTTTGCCTCCTGACAGTGAATTGTCTTGACCTATCACTTTCTTCATCACGAGGCAATGCCCTGCCGTTACTACGGCAGGGCGCGTCGACAAGCAATGCTCGTCTAGAGCGACTCGCGGGACTCCGCGATCTCCTCGGGCGACGCCGGGGTGACATCGTCGGTGTTCATCGGCACCACGGTCGGCAAAATGACCGGCTCGCGCTTGTACTTCTGCTCGATGGTGCGGGAAATGCGCCGGCGCAGCTGCTGCACCATGCGGTACGGGTCGTTCTCACCCTCTGCAGCTAAGTCGAACATGGTGGTCTCCACCAGCTCCTGGATGACCGGGACGACGCCGCGGTCATCGTCGATCAGGCCCGTGGTAGACACCTTCGGCTTCTCGATCAAGCTGCCGGTGCGGTCATCGATCAGACACGTGATAGAGATAACGCCACCGGATGCCAGAGATGTGCGATCTGCCAGCACGTCTGGGTCGACATCGCCCATAGTCGTGCCGTCGACGTAGAGGTGGCCGACCTGGTACTGGCCGGCGACCTTGATCTTGCCGTCGACCATGTCCACGACCACGCCATTCTGCGCCAAAACCGTGTTCTCTGGCTTCACGCCAGTCGCAATCGCCAGCTCCTTGTTGGCGCGCAGGTGGCGCCACTCGCCGTGGACCGGCATCGCGTTGCGCGGACGGGCGATGTTGTAGAGGAACAGCAGTTCACCGGCGTAGCCGTGACCGGAAGCGTGAACGTGAGCGTCCTCGTTGGTCACCACTGTTGCACCAATCTGGGCGAGGTTGTTGATCACGGCGAAGACCGCTTCCTCGTTGCCTGGAATGAGCGAGGAGGACAGGATGATCAGGTCGCCGTCGCGCACCGTGATCTGGCGGTGCTCGCGGCGCGACATGCGCGACAGGGCTGCCATCGGCTCACCCTGCGTACCAGTGGTGATGAGCATGACACGGTGCGGGGCCATCTTCGCGGCCTCCTCGATCGGGATGATCGTGCCGCGCGGAGCCTTGAGCATGCTCATCTTTTCTGCGATCTCCATGTTGCGGATCATGGAGCGGCCGTTGAACGCGACTTTGCGGCCCGCGGCTACAGCGGCGTTAATAGCCATTTGCACACGCGAGACGTTCGATGCGAAGGATGCGAGGACGACGCGCTGCTTCGCACCCTGGACTAGGCGGATCAGTGTCTCCTCGATGCCGGCCTCCGAACTGGAGATGCCCGGAATGGTGGCGTTCGTGGAGTCGCAGAGGAACAGGTCGATGCCCTCGTCGCCGTAGCGGGCCAGCGCGGGCAGGTCCGTCGGCTTGTTGTCGTACGGGGTCATGTCCAGCTTGATGTCGCCGGTCATGCATACGGTGCCGGCACCGGTCTTGATCACCACGCCGAGGCAGTCCGGAATCGAGTGGCCCACGCGCCAGAAGCGCAGGTTGAACGGGCCTGCTGTGATCTCCGACTTTTCATTGACCTCGTGCAGCTTCGGCTTCTGGCGGTGTTCGCGGGTCTTGGCCGCGATGAGCGCGTTGGTGAAGCGCGCGGAGTAAATCGGGATGTCCGGGCGCAGCTTGAGCAGCCACGGAATCGCGCCGATGTGGTCTTCGTGCCCGTGCGTGACCACGAGCGCGTCAACCTTGTCCAGCTTGTTCTCGATCGGCCCGAAGTCCGGCAGGATGAGATCCACGCCCGGCTCGTCCGAGGACGGGAAGAGCACACCGCAGTCCACGATGAGCAGACGGCCGTTGTACTCGAACACGGTCATGTTGCGGCCAATCTCGGAGATACCGCCGAGCGCGTAAATGCGCAGCGCACCGTTCGCCGGCTTTTGCGGGGCAGGTAGACGTTTGGTCAGATCCGCACCCTGCATCGACTTCATCGGGTTCCGGCGGTTGTCGCCGCGGCCACCACGACCACCGCGTCCACGTCCGCGACCGCGGTTGTTACCACCGCCATTTCCGCCGTTGCCGCCGTTTCCACCGCGGTTGTTGCCCGAACGGTTGCCGCCGTTTCCCCCACCGTTGTTTGATCCGCCGCCGTTTTTGCCGTTTCCGCCGCCGTTATTGGAACCCTGGTTGTCCCGGCCCCCACGGTCGTCGCCGGCATCGGCGTTGTTGTCAGCGGGCTCAGTGTCCGGGGTTTGGAACACCGGTTGCTGGTCGCCGGCCTCGGGCGGGCCCGCCTTGCGGGACACCTTGCGGGAGCGGTTACGGGATTCATTCATATTTAAAGGACTCCAGCCTTTTCCATGTCATGTCGCAGTGCCTCCAGCTGCTTGTCGTCGGGTGCGACGATGGGCAGTCGGGGATCTCCGACCTCGATGCCCTGCAGACGCAGGGCTGCCTTTGCAAATGTCACTCCACCGAGCACGGCCTGCTGTCCAGCGAGCACGCACATGGTGGTGGCGTTGATTTCCCGGGCTCGGGCGAGGTCGCCTTCCTCGAAGCTTGTCACCATTTCTCTCATCAACCCAGGTGCGGCGTGCCCGATCACGGAGATCACGCCAATGGCGCCGAGGGAGAACCACGGCAGGTTGAGAACGTCGTCGCCAGAGTACCAGTCCAACCCCGTGTCATTGATAATCGCGGTGGCCTCCAGCATGTCTCCCTTAGCATCCTTCACGGCTTTAACGGTTGGCAGTTCCGCCAACGCCCGAATGGTGTCGCCAGCGATGGGAATCGCGGAACGGCCAGGGATGTCGTAGAGGCAGATGGGCAGATCAATCTCCTGCGCTACAGCGCTGAAGTGCGCGTACAGGCCTGCCTGGGAAGGCTTAGAGTAATACGGGGTGACCACCAGCAGGGAGTCCGCACCAGCATCGCGGGAGGCGCGCGACAACTCGATCGTGGAGCGGGTGTCGTTCGTGCCCGAGCCGGCCATGATGTTGACGTGGTCGCCGAGTTCTTCGCGCACTGCTGTGATCAGCTGGAGCTTCTCGTCGGCGGACGTGGTTGGGGATTCACCGGTCGTGCCGCCCAAGATCAGTAGGTCGACCCCGTTGTCTACGAGGTGGGCAGCCAACCTTCGGCCTGCCTCGAGGTCCAGGTCGCCGTTGCTGTCGAACGGGGTGGCCATCGCGACGCCGACGGTTCCGAGTTCATTTGTTGTAATGCCCATAGCTCACTAGGTTACTATCCGCGTTTCTATCCGGCGTAGGGACTGGTGGCCATGACTGAGCCGTCGGCAAGCGGGCTGATGAGGAAGTCGTCGAAAAGCGCTGGTGCTTGCTTTTTCAGAATCTCAAGGCACGCGATTGCGAGTGCGCGGATTTCCACGTCGGCGTGTTCGCTGGCGCGTGCCGCGATGAAGCCGCGCCAGGCGCGGTAGTTGCCGGTGACCACAAACCGCGTTTCAGTGGCGTTCGGCAGAATGGCCCGTGCAGCTTGGCGGGCTTTCTTTTTGCGCAGCAGCACGTTCGGTTCGCCCTCGGCGTTTTCCTCCAGCGCGCCCAAAAGCTCTTCGTAGACGAAGCGCGATTCGTCGACGGCGGCGAGGAAGATACGTTTGAGGTCCTCGTCGTCCGCGATCGCGTCCGGGATCACCACGTCCGCTTCTGCGGCGGGCACAAAGCGCTGGCTCAACTGAGAAAAGGACAAGTGGCGGTGACGCAGCAGCTCGTTGCCCGCGGACCGCGACAACCCACGGATGTATAGCGTGGCGGTTGCGTGCTCGAGCAACGCGTCGTGTCCGACTTCAAGAATGTGGCGCAGGTACGCGTCGTTGGCGGCGGTATGCGGGTTGGGCTTGTCAAACGTCTCGTAGCACGCCCGACCCGCGAACTCCACGAGCGCTTCCGCGTCCGTGGCCTGCGCGTCTTGTTCCCATGCGACATCCACTGGTGCCGCGAAAGAGGTCGCGGCGATCAGTTGGACGTCGAGGTTCCTGCTCTGCGTCATTACAGTCCCAGGTACGCGTCCAGGCCGATGGTCAGTCCCGCATGCTTATCGACGTTCCGGACACCCGTGAGCACACCCGGCACGAACGAGTCTCGCCCGTAGGAGTCCTGGCGGATGGTCAGCGACTGGTCGGTGGTGCCGAAGATGATCTCCTCGTGGGCGACCATGCCCTGCATGCGCACAGCGTGGACCTGCACGCCGTCGACATCAGCGCCGCGAGACCCGTCGAGAGCCTGCTCAGTCGCGTCGGGCATTGCGCCCATCCCGGCTTCCTTACGGGCCTGCGCGATGCCCTGAGCGGTCTTCACGGCCGTGCCCGACGGTGCGTCAAGCTTGTTGGGGTGGTGGTACTCCACCACCTCAGCCGAGTCGAAGAACGGCGCTGCCTGGCGGGCGAACGCCATGGCCAAAACCGCAGAGATAGCGAAGTTCGGGGCGATGAGCACACCGACACCCTCGTTGGCATCGAGCCAAGAGCGCACTCGGTCATAACGCCCCGCGTCGAAACCGGTCGTGCCCACCACAGCGTGAATGCCGTTGTTGATGCAGAACTCCAGGTTGTCCATGACCACACCCGGGGTGGTGAAGTCCACCACGACCTCAGCACCGTTGTCTGTGAGCAGCTCCAAAGAATCGCCCGCGTCGACCTCCGCGACCAGCTCCAAGTCGTCGGCGGCGTTCACGCCCGCCACGACTGCCGATCCCACGCGGCCCTTCGCTCCGAGAACTCCCACCTTGATAGCCATGCGTCTGTCCTTTCTGTTGCGTTCTGTTTCGCCTGTTTCCTCTGGACCACCTTAGCGCGGCACCACCCGCGCCCTTCTAGCACCGTCTCGCGCTGCCCCCCGGCCCGTCGGAGCCGCCTCGACGTTGGAGACACAGTTAGACTGTCACATATGACACGCACACCTCAGAAGAAGACAACTACCTCGGCGGCTATCGCAGTTTTTGCTGCCGCCGGTCTTGCACTGACCGCCTGCGGCACCGGTGACAATGTCCCCGAGCCCCAGATGACCACGTCCGCGAACACTGAAACCGACGCTGCCGATAAGGACGCGGAGAACTCTGCGTCTGAGTCGACGAAAACGACGGATGAGCAAACGAACACGCTGGGGGCCGTCGATAAGCAGCCGGGCGCTGAAGGCGAGTTCAGCACCGAACCCACTGAGCAGTTCGACGGCGATCCTGCAGAACTGCGCACGACCGATATCCGCGTGGGCAGCCACGACAATTACGACCGCCTCGTCTTCGAGTTCGAAGGAACAGGCCAGCCGAGATTCCACGCCGGGTACACCGACGACCCGCGCCAGCATACGTCAGGCAACCCGGTCGAGGTACCGGGAGGCACACACTTCGAGCTCCTGATCCACGGCACTCCACTGGATATGACCGCAGATGCCAAGTACGCAGGCAGGGCCAACTTGGGCATGGCTAGTGGTGCGATCGTGGATGTCGTGAGCGAAGGCACGTTCGAAGGCACATCCCAGTACTTCGTGGGCCTGAAAGACACCCGCCCGTACAAGGTGAGCATCCTGGAGAACCCGACGCGCTTGGTCGTCGACTTCGAGAATTAAAAAAAGCGCCCCTTTGGGGGCGCTTCTCAGCGATTCCCTTCGATCCGGTTTTCATCCGGTTCGGAGGGAATTCGCCTACGGTTTAGTCCTCGTCTTCGTCCTCAGAGACTGGGACCAGCGAGATCTTGCCGCGGTTATCGATGTCGGCGATCTCCACCTCGATCTTGTCGCCGACGTTGACCACATCCTCGACGTTCTCAATGCGCTTATCACCGCCGAGCTTGGAGATGTGCACCAGGCCGTCGCGACCCGGGGTGAGCGAGACGAATGCGCCGAACGCGACCGTCTTGACCACGGTGCCCAGGTAGCGCTCCCCCACTTTCGGCTGCTGCGGGTTGGCGATCGAGTTGATCTGCTCGATCGCAGCGTCGGCAGCCTCACCGGTGGCGGCGGACACATAAATTGTGCCGTCGTCCTCGATGGAGACGTCAGCGCCGGTGTCCTCGGTGATCTGGTTGATGGTCTTGCCCTTCGGGCCAATGACCTCACCGATCTTGGAAACCGGGACGCGCACCGTGGTGATCTTCGGCGCCAGCGAGCTCATCTCGTCCGGGCCCTCGATGACCTCAGCCATGGTGTCCAGGATGGTCTCGCGGGCTTCCTTCGCCTGCTCGAGAGCGCTGGCCAGCACGTCGGACGGGATGCCGTCGAGCTTGGTGTCCAGCTGCAGGGCGGTGATGAACTCGGACGTGCCGGCGACCTTGAAGTCCATGTCGCCGAATGCGTCCTCAGCACCGAGGATGTCGGTCAGTGCGACGTACTTGGTCTCGCCGTCGACCTCACCGGAAACAAGACCCATGGCGATGCCTGCCACCGGAGCCGCCAGCGGAACACCAGCGTTGTACAGCGACAGCGTCGAGGCACAGACAGAACCCATGGAGGTCGAACCGTTAGAGCCGAGAGCCTCGGAGACCTGGCGGATCGTGTACGGGAAGTCCTCCTTGGACGGGATGACCGGAATCAACGCGCGCTCGGCGAGAGCACCGTGGCCGATCTCGCGGCGCTTCGGGGAGCCGACGCGACCGGTCTCACCGGTGGAGTACGGCGGGAAGTTGTAGTGGTGGATGTAGTGCTTGGAGGTCTCCGGGTGGAGAGAGTCCAGCTGCTGCTCCATCTTCAGCATGTCCAGGGTGGTCACACCGAGGATCTGGGTCTCGCCGCGCTCGAACAGGGAGGAGCCGTGCGCACGCGGGATGAGCTCGACCTCGACCTCGAGGTCGCGGATGTCGGTGACACCGCGGCCGTCGATGCGGAAGCCCTCGGAGAGGATCTTGTCGCGGACGATCTGCTTCATCACCGCGTTGTAGGCGGCGCGAATTTCCTTGCTGGCGTCCTCGCCCGCGAAGGTTTCGAGCAGATCGGCCTCGATCTCCTCCATGTACTCATTGGTCGCATCATCGCGCTCGTGCTTGCCCGGGATGGTCAGTAGCTTGGAGAGCTTCTTCGACGCCTTCTTCTCCACAGCGTCGAAGACCTCGTCGGAGTACGGCGGGAACAGCGGGAAGTCCTGGGTTTCCTTCGCGGACTTGTCTGCCAGAGCGTTCTGCGCCTCGCACAGAGTCTGGATAAAAGGCTTAGCAGCCTCCAGGCCCTCGGCGACGGTGCGCTCGGTGGGGGCGGGAGCGCCACCGTCGATAAGCTTCACGGCGTTAGCGCCCGCACCTGCCTCGACCATCATGATCGCGACGTCCTGGACCTTTTTGCGGCCCTTCTTCTTCTCTACGATGCGGCCGGCAACGACCATCTCGAACACAGCGGCCTCGTGCTGCTCGTGGTTCGGGAACGCGACCCACTGGCCCTCCGGGTGCTGGCCGTCGGCGATGAGCGCCATGCGGACACCGCCGACAGCGCCAGATACAGGCAGGCCGGACAGCTGCGTTGCGGCGGATGCACCGTTGATGGCAACGACGTCGTAGTACTCCTCCGGGTTCCAGCTCATGACCGTGACCACGACCTGCACCTCGTTGCGCAGACCCTTGACAAAGGTCGGGCGCAGCGGACGGTCGATCAGGCGGCAGGCCAGAATAGCCTCGGTGGAGGGACGGCCCTCGCGGCGGAAGAAGGAGCCCGGGATCTTGCCCGCAGCGTACATGCGCTCTTCCACGTCGACGGTCAGCGGGAAGAAGTCAAAACCCTCGCGCGGCTGGTTGGATGCGGTCACAGTGGACAGCAGCATCGTGTCGTCGTCAAGGTAGGTCGTCACCGATCCACCGGCCTGGCGGGCGAGCTGGCCCGTCTCGAACCGGATGGTGCGCTCACCGAAGTCACCGTTGTCCAGCACGGCCACAGCTTCGGTGATGCCGAAGTCTTCGTCGACATTGACTTCGACAGCATTCTTCGGCGCGTTCTTGGGGGTGTTTTTACTCAAGGGTTCCCTTTCTGGGTTGTTCCCGGCGATCATCGGTGCCGCCGCATGTTTGCCTTGCAACACCCCGGCATACTACCAGGTGGGCATAAAAAATGCCCAGTTCAGACGAACTGGGCGGTGCGGGTCGCGGCGCTTAGCGGCGCAGACCCAGGCGAGCGATCAGGTCACGGTAGCGCTCGACGTTGTTCTCGCGCAGGTACTTCAGCAGACCGCGACGGCGACCGACCAGCAGCAGCAGGCCACGGCGGGAGTGGTGGTCGTGCTTGTGGGTCTTCAGGTGCTCGGTCAGGTTGTTGATGCGCTCAGTCAGCAGCGCAACCTGCGCCTCCGGGGAGCCGGTGTCCGTCTCGTGGACGCCGTACTCCTTGAGGATTTCAGCCTTCTTCTCAGTGGTCAGAGCCATGAGTGTTTCTCCTTGTTTATTTCAGTCCGCATTCTTCGGATGCGCCGCGGATCGACTGCTGCGGACCACAGTCTTTTGTTTCACGGCCGAAGGAGCATGGTAGCGCAGGTGCGCCCGAAACTGTTAATTGGCCGCCAGCGCCGTAATACGGCTCATGAACTCATCCAGGAAGCGCTGCTTATCGACGCCCACCGCGACCCTCGCCGTCTTCTCCCCATCATTGAGGCGCGTCTCGTCGCCGATGGTCCGGCCGCGGGTCTCGCCCTCGGTGTCGACCTTCAGGTTGATGTCGATAGTGGTGACCAGCGACGGGTCGATTGCCACACCGACTGCCAGCGGGTCGTGCAGACCGCAACCGCCCAGGTGCGGTGCAGTGGTGTCGTAGGCCTTGATGTAGTAGTTCGTGGCGGCGGCCAGGAAGTCTCCGCCCGGCGTTCCCAGCGCTTCCCACTTGGCGGTCTCGTCGTAGGTCAGCAGCGTCTGCAAGGTCACGTCCAGACCGATCATGGTGACGTCCTTCGCCTTGCGGAACAGCAGATTCGCGGCTTCCGGGTCCTGGTTGACGTTCGCTTCGGCCCAGGGCGCGACGTTGCCGGGCACGGTCAGCGCTCCGCCCATCATGACGATGTGAGCCTGCTCCGCGAACATGTCGCTCGCCTCAATCGCCGCGGCGATTGTGGTGGACGGGCCGGTGGGCACAATGACCAAGTCGTCGCCGTACTGTTCCACCGACTCAATGAGGAAGTCCACAGCGGACTTCTCCTCAACCGTGCGGGTCGGCTCCGGCAGCTGTGCCTCGCCGACGCCGTTGACGCCGTGAATGAACTCGGAAATCTCCAAGACCTCGAAGGAATCCTTCACCCGCGCGTGGCCCGGGCCGGCGAAGACGGGCACGTCGGTGCGGCCGAACAGTTCGAGGATCGCCAGCGAATTGCGCACGCCGGTCTCCACCAGCACGTTCCCGTAGGTGCCGGTGACACCGATGAGGTCGACTTCCTCCGAGCCGAGAGCGTAGGCCAATGCCAGAGCGTCGTCGATGCCGGTGTCCAGGTCCAAAATCATTTTCTTTGCAGCCATGGCACACCACACTAGTCCGTCAGGCGTTGAGGATTTCACGCACGCGGGCGACGTCGCGCGCCATGTTCTCTAGTAGCTCGTCAACAGAGTCGAACTTGACCATGTCGCGCACTTTCGCGATGAATTCTACGCGCGCAACCCGGTCGTACAGGTCGGCGTCGCGGTCCAGCACGAAAGATTCCACGCTGCGGCGGGCGTCCCCGAAAGTCGGGTTCGTGCCCACGGAGATCGCCGCCGGGTAGCGCACGCCGGGCTCCATGTCGCCATCGAGGGGTGCGGGGTCGGTGACAGTGAACCAGCCCGCATACACCCCGTCGCCGGGAACGGCGTCGGTGTCGGCGACGTACTGGTTTGCCGTCGGATAGCCCAGTTCACGGCCGCCGCGGCCGGCGCCTCGTTCCACCGTGGCCGTGATGGAGAAATCCCGGCCCAAAAATTCGGAGGCCCCTGCTACATCCCCGTCGCGCAGGGCGGAGCGGATGGATGTGGAGCAGATGCGTGCGGAGCCGTCGAAAAGCAACGAAACAACGTCCACCTCCACGCCGTAACTTTCGCCAAGCGCCAGCATTGTCTGAGCCGTGCCCGACGCGCCGGCGCCAAAAGTGAAATTCTCACCGACCACGACGCGTGAGGCGCGCAGTTTCCCCACAATGACGCTGCGGAAATAGTCCTCGGGGCTCTCCCCCGCGAGCTCGCGCGTGAAGTCGATGACCAGCAGGTAGTCCACTCCGAGCTCAGCGATGAGGCGGGCACGCTCCGCGAGCGGGAGCAACGCGGGCGGAGTCTGGTCAGGCGCGAAAACAGCGACGGGGTGCGGGTCGAAGGTCATGACCACGCTGGGCACGCCAGCCTCGCGCGCACGGTCTACTGCGATGCCAATGAGCTTCTGGTGCCCGCGGTGCACGCCGTCAAAGACGCCGATGGTGACCACGGGGTCAACGAGATCAGCGGGAATCTGCCCGAGCCCAGACAAAATATTCACTCGGGCCAGAGTAGTGCATAGTGTTGGAATCATGAATGTCGGCCAGAACGCAGATCCCCTCGCCAGCTCCGGAATTGTCGTCGTGGACAAGCCCGCAGGGATGACCAGCCACGACGTGGTCGCCCGGCTGCGCAGGATCTTTGGCACGCGCAAGGTGGGACACGCGGGCACGCTGGACCCCATGGCCACGGGCGTGCTGGTCGCGGGCATTGAGCGCGGCACGAAGCTGCTCGCGCACCTCGTCGCGGACGACAAGGTCTACGCCACTACCATCCGCCTCGGCGCGTCCACGAGCACGGACGACGCGGAGGGCGATCTCCTCGCGGAGACGGACGCGTCCGCGCTCGCCGATGAGCAGATCATGGCGCAGGTTGCCGCGCTCACCGGGGAGATCATGCAAGTGCCCTCGAAGGTGTCCGCGATCAAGATCGACGGCAAGCGCGCCCACGAGCTCGCGCGCGAGGGCAAAGAGGTGGAGATCCCGGCGCGCCCAGTCACGGTCTTCAGCTTCGATGTGTCCGCGATCCGCCGCGCGGGTCCCTTCATCGACGTCGATGCGCGCGTGCACTGCTCCTCCGGCTCCTACGTGCGCTCGCTCGCCCGCGACATGGGCGAGGCTTTAGGGGTGGGCGGCCACCTGACTGCTTTACGACGCCACTCTTCTGGTCCCTTCCATCTCACGCACGCCCGCACCCTCGACGAGCTGGCAGACACCCCGGCGTTGTCCCTGACAATTGATGAGGCGCTTATCACGGGCTGGCCCGTGCTCGACGTGACCTCCGAGGAGTACGCCGCGCTGGCCATGGGCAAGTGGCTTAAACCCCGCGGGCTGAAAGGGGTTCACGCAGCAGTGGGCCCGGACGGGCGCGCTGTCGCGCTTGTTAAGGAGAAAGGCTCACGCTTATCGACGGTCTTCGTCGCCCGCCCTTCAACCCTCTAGCCCGCGCCCGCTCACCCTCACTGGTTCGTTCTTAACTGAACATGGCTTGTGGGCACTATACCCACAGGCCATGTTCAGTTAATCCAGACCCTGTTGCGCCACGTGATCGTGGTTTCATCCGCACCCACATCCACAGCTTTGGCGCTTACTGGCGGCCGCGGATTGATAAATGGAAGGTGACAAACAAGAAGCATACGGACAAGTCGCACGCGCAATAGTTCTGGTCTGACCTTCTACGCTGCTTCGGCATCATTTCTGAACGTGTTGATCTGTTCGAGCGCGATGCCGCGCGCGTTTCCACCGGCGGTGGCGGCTACATCGACTTGTTCTGGTCGGGCGATGTCCTTGGGGAAGCCAAATCCCTCGGCGCGGCCTGGAGAATTGAAAGAAAGAACAGCATGCAGCCGCTTAAGCCTACTGACCCTATTTCTCAGACCACCCCAGCATGGGTATCTAACCTCGGGTGATAGCGATCAAGAATTTTGTGCATAGCCGGTGTTGAGGTGTTCAAGCTGAATATATGCAGGCAGGAAACCAGTAACGGGATGGTACCCAGCCGCCGTGACCCACGCTGAAACGTCGGTTATTTGGTTAGCATCGATAACCTCGCACGTGACATGTGGACCGATAGAGTTTTCGGCAAAAACCGCATTCACTGCGAGCGACAATTCCTGACTGACGGCCACTCTGTCTGCGTATTCAGACTCGAACGCGACAGCCACCCTAATCAGATGCCTCCCACTGGCAGAGGTTTTTCTAGCATGATTGACCCCGATCCATGACAGGCCTTTAGTGCAACAGTGGCGCAGAGCTCGGCGAACGGCGGCGAGCGCGAGTGCCTGATTTGAGGCAGCTATTGATCGTGCCCCTAACGCGCGGGGCCATAGGACGGGGAGTTCCAACGACGTGGCCTGTGGGGGTGCAGCGTTGGGAGAGGAAGTGCTGACGCCGGCCTCTTTCGGCGGATCGAACCACACTAACTCAATCGGGCAGTCCGTAAAGGAATCGATGCCCAGGTCACCTAGAACATCACACACGTCATGTGCCACAGTGCCGAGTGGTTCCTGCGCATCGACCTCAACTGTCAACAGTGGTTGATGAATGGAACCTTCCATAGCGGAGATGCTATTGGCACGCACGCTAAGCACGGAACACATTGAACTTGAGGTACTGCCGGACGCGAGGCCCCAAGTGCTGAGAGATTCCCAGATCAGCGCCGGTGTTACAGCTGCGGCGAGACAATCAGGATCAGCCATCGCCTTTTCCTGTTGTAACTTAGAAACAAGTTCCGAGGATGCGAGATAGCCGCCGCGGTGAATTGCACGATCGACGATGCTTGTTCCTGGGATGAAGCTGCGTACCCGGATGATGCCGCTATCTGGGAGCCGACGAATGCTTAGCGAAGTCCGTTGGGGAGGTTCTCTCAGTGCGTCATCGGCTGTGCGGGCGGCGTCCTCACCCAACACCTGCGTTAAGGGTTGGACAGGGAGAAGATCAGTGCTGAGCGGGATCCGGTACAGAATGATTGGCGTTTCTTCAGCATCCGGTTCATGGACGGTGCTAGGGAACGCCTGGTGGAAAATGATGTTGTGGAATACCGACCCACAATGAACGCCACTTCCACATGCGCTAGCGAAGGCCCCTGCCCGGTCAACGATGTGCCTCAACACAGATTCTGTGAAAAGAGGATCATCTTCCCGAACGTGCAGGGTGATCACCGGAGCGGTGCTTGCAGAGTCACCATTAACTTTAAACGCCACGCTATAGGCGAGGCGGCCACAACCGAGAACTTCCTGGGTGTTTAGAGAATCCGAACGAAGATCCTTTACATACTTCCGAGTAAGTTCCCGTACCACCGCGCCCGTGAAGTATTCACGAACAGCAAGAGCTAGCAGCCCTAATGACTCGGCCATATTCCAGGCAGGAATATGTTCTGAAAGAGCCGATCCTATTACGGAGTTGCTGAGACGCTGAGCTGCAGCTAATGCTGCCTTGGGACTGTAGTCGGGGCGGCGATCAGCAGCAGACGACTGCCTGAAGGAGCAGTTTTTGCTCTCGCACGCGACATCGCTGACATCCAGGATGGCGAAGTCATGGTCGATGAGCTCATAATGCGTTAAACAGAGCTGCTGGTGGTACACATAATCCAGCACAGATTCATCACTAGGAGTTCCGGCTTGCAACCACTGGATATGTGTGTACTCACGCTCAATGTCCTCGAATGTTGTGGCGCGTCCCCCAGCGCTCTGGATCAAGATTCTTCCGGGAGAATCCCCCGGAAGAACAGCCAACGCCTGGCAGTTTCGTGGGATTGCTAAACCACTGGTCCACGCTGCAATTCCAATCCAGCGCACATAGTCAATGGACATGGTCATTTCGCCTGTTTAACCTCCTGGTTTGCAGTGGAGTGTCTTAATATTCTCTTGCCTTCCAGGCCAGTCTCGTTCGCCAATAACATCTACATCGACTAGATTCCGCCAGCTCACAGGATGAGCAGATTTATGGCAATATGCACGTCCTGTAACCCTCTGTCCGCGCCCGCCACCGGACCGGATTTCTCGAGTGTTTGAAGTGATGGTTACCCAAGAGCCCACGCCTGTTCTTCGATTTCCCCAGAATGCGGCCAGTTCAACGCGGACTTTAGCGCGGGAGTTGCTACAGTTATTTTTCTTCCAGAAACCGTGTGCAGATACATCACTACCAGAAGTGTGTGGGTTCTCAGCGTGAGCATGAGGACTACAGATAAACGCTCGCTCAAGGTTTACTGAATTAGTTGCATTCTCGGAGATTGACTCAGATACTAACCCGTCAGGTACTTTCATGGGCTCAAATCCTTCAGGGAGACCTTCCGGGAAAGCGGACTCATCAATTAAACGCCAAGATATGGGTGGGTTTGGGGCTTCTGATTCGGCATTGGCGGGTATTGCTGTAACGATTGATAACGTGGCTGTCAGTGTCGCAAGTATTGAGGTTCGTGACTTCCGCATGACGTCTCCTTAGAAGGCTGTGGTTGACTAACTGCTTCTCTCACTACCTTCCCGACATGTTTCTTTGTGTCCGACCTGTTGTGAGAGGCTAGTGAGTGTAATTTTACTAGATTAAGCGTTTGGATTGTATATACTTGTGTAAAGCGTGGAGGTAGGCGGGGGTGGTCGAATCCCGTTTCAGCGGGTAGCTACCATGTCCAAACTTGTTTGATTGCTGATATCACCGGGGCTGTTGACCGTATCGAAATACACCTTTGCATCCGGGATCGCAACGACAGGACACCGATGACGGTACCGGGTAGGGTTGCGTTCAAAGTGTGCTTGTTTGTACTTGTTACGAACTGCCCGCGTCCCATCCAAGACGGGCTGTGGGGTGAAGTTCGCCAGGCCTGGGTGATGGCGACGCTTGTTTTAAAACTCCAGCCACTCGGCCACCCACTGGGTAGCATGCTCGATTGACTCAAAAACCTGCTAGTATAACTGGTCATTTTCAGCGTGGCAAACGACGACTCCACACGCGGATTATCGTCACTTACATGCTGGGCTTGCCTGCAAGTTGTTGACAGTGTGTTTTTGGAGCTCACGCGGCCATTCCCATGGCTTCGTGGAGTTCGTAGTCGATCGGGCTTAGATAGCCGATCAATGAATGGATCCGCTTGTGGTTGGAGAATCCTTCGATCCACGCTCTCACACTCTCGTAGATCTCGTTACGGATACGAAAACGCGTGGCGGTAGTAGTGGTGCAGGCTCACCTGGACGCGAGGACGAGGTGGGAGCCTTAGGAAAAAGAAACATCATCGAGGGTAATTGCGGGCATCCAGGGTTTGAATTACCAGTTCATGCTGGGGTAAGGCGCTTGTGCGCCGGCACGTACGTCGACGCGTAGACGTAGCCGCCGCGCACGACCCACCGGCCGCGGATGTACGGCACCGGAGTCGGCCGCACGAGCAAATAGGAGATGAAGGTGCCGTCGGGCCGGATCTCAATTTCTGCGTCCTCGAAGCCGAGCCAGCGCCGTGTCATGGGGAACCACGCCTTATAGGTGGCTTCCTTCGCGCAGAACAGCAGCCGGTCGGCCCACACGTTTCCGGCGGCTTTCTGCTGGTCCACCCAGTGGCGCTCGGTGGAGCGGGCGATCTGGTCGAGCACCCCCTCTGGAAGCGGTTCGGCGGGTTCGGCGTCGATGCCGACAGAGCGCAGCGCACTCGTCGGGGCCGCCACCGCAACGCGCAGCCCTTCGGTGTGGGTGAGCGAGCCGGTGTAACCCTCCGGCCACAGCGGCATCCCCTTTTCCCCCTTCAGGATGGAGCCGGCCGATTCGAGCCCGAGTTCCTGCAGCGCGCGGTGGGCACACCAGCGGGCATCGCCGAACTCGCCCTTGCGCATATCGACGGCGCGAGACACCACGACCCGCTCCTCCGGGTGAAGGTCGTTGTAGTTGGTCAGGTCGGTGTCGGCGGAATCGTCGATACGCATGTACACCACGCGTGCCTGGGAGGGGAAGAGTTCTTTGTCGATCATTGCTCCACCTCCATCACCGGGAACGGCCATGCCGGGCGCTCGCGCTGGCGCTTCCACTCCTCGGGGTAGCCGAGCGAGACCTCGATGTGGTCAACGCCGTCGATCGTTTGCACACCGGGCATGTGTAGGTGGCCGTAGATGACGGCGCGGGCGTTGTAGCGCTTCGCCCACCCGCGCGTGTGGCGGGTCCCGCACCACAGCGCGATCTCACGGAACATCATGTGGTCTGTCGGTTCTTGGACGAGCGGCCAGTGGTTGATCAGGATCGTCTCACCCTCGATCCGCGACAGCCGGCGCGTGGAATACGCCAGCCGGTCCCAGCACCAGGCGCGGATATCGACGAACGGAGCAATCGCCACCTCATCCGTCAACACCACCTGCCGCTGGTGGGCGGATTCGAGGGCCTGCTCGACGGTCATCGTCGGCACGCGGAATGAATAGTCGTAGAGCGTGAACAGCGGCACCACGGTGACCCCGCCGAACACGGGGTACGGGTCCTCCGGAGTGATCACCCCGAGGGCGCGCAGCTTAGTCACCAGGTCGTTGTACTTGTCGCGGCCTTTGAAGTGGTCCGTGCCGCGGCAGAACAGCTCGTGGTTGCCGGGGACCCAGATGACAGTGTCAAAGCGGTCTGCGAGCTGGGCCATGATGCGGACCACCAGCTCGGTCCGCTCGGCGACATCACCGGCGACGATGAGCCAGTCCGACGGATCCTGCGGTCGGATCTGATCCAGCCACGGGCGGTTGGCCTTCACGGCAAGGTGAAGGTCCGATACAGCCCAGAGCGTGGTGGTCATGGTCTTGTACTTTATCCAGCCCACCGCATGGAGTGGAAACGCCAGACATCCCCGACGAGCCTGATGATGATCATCGCAGCCAATCCCGCCCAAATACCGGTGAGACCAGTGCCGGCCCAGTACGCGAGAAGCACTCCCGGGAGGAACCCCAGCAGAACCGAGGAAAGGGTGAGGTTGCGCAGGAAAGCCGCGTCGCTGGCACCTAAGAGCACGCCGTCTAGGGCGAAAAGGACTCCACCGCCGACGATCATGGCGATAAGCAGCCACCACGGCACCGCCATCGCCTCGAGCACCGCCGCGTCTGTGGTGAACACCCGCCGAATGAAGGGGCCTCCGAGCGCGAAGACTGCAGCGAGAATGACCGCGAAACCTGCCGAGAGCCTGATCACCTGTTCCCCCACCGCTTTGGCGTCTTTGACGCGGCCTGTACCCAACGCCGAGCCGGTCATGGTCTGCGCCGCGATGGCCAAGGAGTCGAGGACGAGGGTGAGGAAGTTCCACAGCTGCAACATGATCTGATGAGCCGCCAACGCCGCGACGCCGACACGTCCGGCGACTGCAGCAGCTGAGACGAACGCCACCTGGAAAGAAAGGGAGCGCAGGATCAGATCGCGGCCGAGCACAAGCTGACGTTTGATCACGCTGAGGTCCGGAGCCCACGGGCCGTCGTGCTCCCTGATCAAGACGGCAAGGAAGCCGGCCGCGGTAATGCCCATGCCAATGACATTCGACCATGCAGACCCCACCAACCCGTATCGCTGGACCAGCAAGGGCAACGCAATGGCCCCGGGAATGAGGCCACACAACGTGAGGTAGAACGGCAGCCGCGTGTTTTGGATGCCGCGCAGCCAGCCGTTGCCGGCCATGATGATGAGAGTCAAGGGGATAGCGAATGCGGCTGTGCGCATCCAGCTGACTGCTTGGACGGAAGTGCCGGGGTCGTTGGTGAGAAAGAGTGCGATCGGGCGGGCAAAGATCCACACCAGGGTTGCCAGCAGCACACCGACCCCGAGCGCGACCCACGTTGCTTGCACACCCTCCGCAACCGCATCGCGCTTTTTTCCAGCGCCGTAAAAGCGCGATGCTCGCGCCGTTGTGCCGTAGGACAAGAAGGTCAGCTGCGTGGTCACCGTCGACTGCACCGTCGCCCCGGCTGCCAACGCCGCGAGCTCGACCGCGCCGAGCCGGCCGATCACCGCTGTATCCAGCAGCAAGTACAGAGGATTGGCCGCCAGAACGCCCAGCGCCGGCAACGCGAGGGCTAGGACCCGGCGAGCTGTGACCTCGTTTGCCCCGTTCACAGAACCGCCGCGTCGAACGTGGCCACGGTAGCCTGCAGCGCGTCGATGGCATCATCCACCGACCCCTTGACGGAATAACCAGCCGCAGGAATGTGACCGCCGCCGCCGTGGAGGCCAGCGATCTGGGCGACATTGACCGCAGTGGAGCGCAAGGAAACCGACCAGTATCCGGGGTGAAGTTCCTTGAACACCACACCGATATCGCTGCCGGTCAACGCGCGGGAGTACTCGATGATGGACTCAACGGCGGTCTGGTTCATGCCGCGCAAATGCTCGTCATCGATCGCCAGGACCGACATGGTGTAGGGGCCAGCCGCCCGGGTTTCCATGCCGGCCATGACGGACCCCATCAGGCGCAGGTCTTCCGCGGAAACTGCATCCATGAGATCCATCGCGGCGGCGCGGGTGTCCAGACCGTATTCCATGAGCTCCGCCGCCAGCAAATGCATGCGGGCGGTACCCCACCGGAAGCTGCCGGTGTCGGTGACCAGCCCTGCGTACAGGCAGTACGCGATCTCGGGGGTGAGCTCCACGCCCATGTGCGTGAATAGCTCGCGGATGATCACGGTGGTGGATTCTGAAGGCAAGACCAGGTTGAGGCTGCCAAAACCCGGGTTTGAAGCGTGGTGGTCAATGACCACGACGCGTTCCCGCTCCGCCTCGATCTGCTCGCGGTGCAGGCCGGTCCGGTCGATGGAAGCGCAGTCCGTGGTGACCACCAGCCCCTCAGCCGGCAGGGGTTCGCCGAGGATGATGTCGCTGACACCGGGAATCGTCGACAAGTTCTCGGGGCACTCTTCGCGCTGGCCGATGTAGACGTGCGCGTCTTTACCCAGCGCGCGCAAGCCCAAGGCCAGCGCAGACGCCGAGCCCACAGCATCCGCGTCGGGGCGGATGTGGGTGACAATGTGCACCGTCGCGGACTCGCCCAGCCGCTGCGCAACGCCCGCGAAGTCTCCCTCGCCGAGCGCGAACAAGCCTGGCGCCATTATTCCTCCCCCGGACGGGTCTTGTACGGGTCTGCGGCGCCTGCGGGTTTCGCGTTCTTCTTCAGCTGCGCAAGCTCTTCATCGCGGGCGCGGGCACGCGCGAGCAGCTCTTCCATGCGTGCCGACGCCTCCGGCACCGTATCCAGCTCAAACGTCAACGTCGGGGTGAAACGCACACCGAGCTCGTCGCCGACGATCTTGCGCAGCTGACCCCGGTGTCGGTTCAACGCTTCTTCAGCGGCCTCGTAATCGGGCTCGTCGTCGATGCCTTCACCACGAACGGTGTAGTACACGGTCGCGTCGTGGAGGTCGCCGGTGACACGCACATCGGTGACCGTGACCAGTTCCAGGCGGCGGTCCTTGATCTGGCGCTCGATAGCGCTCGCGACAATCGTCTGGATCCTCTTAGCCAGGCGCTGGGCGCGCGTGTTGTCAGCCATAGCGGCACTCCTTCATTCCGGGTACTGATCAGCCCCCTAGTTTACAGCCCGACAAAGCGGCCGCCCCGCGGGAGAGGGGGTCTCTCCTCGCGGGGCGGTTCGTGTGCACCGTCGAAAAGCGCATGCTTTTCGACGCTTTAGGTACGCGGGACCTCCACCATCTCGTACGCCTGGATGATGTCGTCGACCTGGATGTCCGGGTAGGACAGAACCATACCGCACTCGTAACCCTTGGCTACCTCGGTGACGTCGTCCTTCTCGCGGCGCAGCGAGTCGATCGTCGCGTCGGGGGTGACCACGTTGCCGTCGCGCACAAGGCGGACCTTCGCCCCGCGCTTGACATTGCCGTCGGTGACCATGCAACCGGCGATGAGGCCAACCGCGGAGGCCTTGAAGATCTGACGGATCTCTGCCTCACCAAGGACGCGCTCTTCGTAGATGGGCTTGAGCATGCCCTTGAGAGCAGCCTCGACATCGTCGATGACCTGGTAGATGACGGAGTAGTAGCGGATCTCCACGCCCTCGTCGTTGGCTTCCTCGGTGGCCTTGCCCTCGGAGCGGACGTTGAAGGCCACGATGACAGCGTCGGACGCCGCGGCCAGAGAGACGTTGGTCTGGGTCACAGCACCGACACCACGGTCGATGATGTTGACCTCCACCTCGTCGTCCACCTCGATCTTGAGCAGGGCTTCCTCCAGGGCTTCCACCGAACCGGCGTTGTCGCCCTTGAGGATGAGGTTGAGGGTGTTGGTCTCCTTGAGCGCCTGGTCCAGGTTCTCCAGGGAGACGCGCTTCTTGCGGCGTGCCTGCATCGCGGCGCGCTGGCGTGCGTCACGCTGCGCGGCGATCTGGCGTGCCACGCGGTCGTCCTCAACCACGAGCAGGTTGTCGCCCGGGCCCGGGACCCCGTTGAGGCCCTGGACCTGAACCGGGCGGGACGGGCCAGCTTCCTCGACATCGTTGCCCCACTCGTCGACCATGCGGCGCACGCGGCCGAAGTTGCCGCCGACGACGATGGAATCGCCGACGCGCAGCGTACCGCGCTGAATAATCACCGTGGAGACCGGGCCGCGGCCGCGGTCCAGGTGGGACTCGATGGCGATGCCCTGGGCATCCATGTCCGGGTTCGCCTGCAGCTCCAGCGCGGCGTCGGCGGTGAGCAGGACGGCCTCCAAAAGGTCGTCGATACCCGTGCCCTGCTTCGCGGAGATGTCGATGAACATGGTGTCGCCGCCGTACTCCTCCGGAATCAGCTCGTACTCGGTGAGCTGGCCGCGGATCTTCTCCGGCTGTGCGTCTTCCTTATCCACCTTGTTCACCGCGACCACGATGGGCAGGTCGGCTGCCTTGGCGTGGTTGATGGCCTCCACCGTCTGCGGCATAACACCGTCATCGGCGGCCACAACCAGGATGGCCAAGTCCGTGGACTTCGCACCGCGGGCACGCATGGCCGTGAAGGCCTCGTGGCCCGGGGTATCCAGGAAGGTGATCTTGCGCGACTCGTCTTCGAGGGTGACCTCGGTCTGGTAGGCGCCGATGCCCTGGGTGATGCCGCCGGCCTCGCCCTTACCCACGTTGGCCTGGCGGATCGAGTCCAGCAGGCGGGTCTTACCGTGGTCGACGTGACCCATGACGGAGACCACCGGCGGACGCTGCTCGAGAGCTTCCTCGCCACCTTCGTCCTCGCCGAACTGCAGATCGAAGGACTCCAGCAGCTCGCGGTCCTCGTCCTCCGGGGAGACAATTTGGACCTCGTAGTTGATCTCCGCGCCGAGCAGCTGCAGCGTCTCTTCGGACACAGACTGGGTCGCGGTGACCATCTCGCCGAGGTTGAACAGAGCCTGGACCAGGTTCGATGCCTCGGTGCCGATCTTTTCGGCGAGGTCCGTCAGGGTTGCACCCTGGCGTAGCCGGACGGTCTTGCCGCCGCCGTCGGGGAGACGAACGCCGCCGATGACGTTCGGTGCGTGCATCTCCTCGTACTCGGCCCTCTTCTGGCCCTTGGACTTGCGGCGCTTGGAAGGAGCGCCGCCCGGGCGACCGAACGCGCCGGCCGTGCCGCCGCGACGTCCACCCCGGCCGCGGAAACCGCCGCCGGGACCGCCAGGGCCACCGGGACCACCTGGTCCGCCACCCGGACCGCCGAAGCCGCCGCCGCGGCCACGACCGCCGGCACCCTGTCCACCACGGCCGCCCGGACCACCGCCGCGCTTACCAGCGGCGCGAGACGGCATCTGTGCCGGGTTCGGGTGGTTGGCCATATCTGCGGGGCTAGGAGCTCCACCGCCACCACCGGGACGTGCACCCGGACGCGGAGCGCCTGCGCCACCGCCACGCTGGCCCTGGCCCTGGCCACCGCCACGCTTTTGCTGGCCGCCAGGGCCACCGCCCGGACGCGGCTGCGGACGCGGACCGCCTGCGTTCGAGGAGAACGGGTTGTTGGCCACACGGGGGCGGCCGCCCGGCTTCGGCATCGGACGCGGCATCGCGGATCCGCCGTCACCCTCACCGGTCTTGCCGGCAGGCTTCGGACCCGGCTTAGCAGCCGGTTTCGGCGCACCGGGCTTCGCCGCGGACGGCTTCGGTGCGGGCTTGTCCGCGGGCTGCTCAGCAGCTGGCTTGGCCGCCGGTTTCGGTGCCGCAGGCTTCGGGCCCGGCTTCGCGGCAGGCTTAGCCCCCGGCTTCGGAGCCGCGGAACCAGCCTTGGCGCCATCAGCCTTAGCACTGGTCGTCTTAACACTGTCGGTCTGGGCGCTGTCAGTTTTGGCGCTGTCAGCCTTCGGTGCAGCAGGCTTCTTCGCGGCAGGCTTTGCCGCCGGCTTGGCAGCTGGTTTAGCAGCCGGTTTCTTCGCAGCCGAATCGGCCTTGGTGTCCTTCGCGTCACCGCCATCAGCGGCACCGCGGGCCTCATAAACCGCCTTCATCTTCTTCACCACCGGCGGTTCAATGGTGGAGGAAGCGGTTTTGACGAACTCGCCTTCCTCCTTCAGGGTGGCGAGCAATTCCTTACTTGTTACGCCGAGCTGCTTTGCAAGCTCGTGAACGCGTAGCTTTCCGGGCACGTGTCTCCTCGTGGTTGGGCTAGAGACGGGCCGCAGCTACGCGACCGGGCTCTAGACGATGGTCATGACGTTCATCGCTGATGCATTTTCTGCTTCATGGTTGAAGACTCATCAGTTCTTTAGTCCTTTTCACTTACGTACTTCCGTACATCGCTTGTGTCCACTTGCGCGGACACGCGGAGAGCCCGCCCGAAGGCGCGGCGTTTCTCCGCCAGCTCAAACGCTTCCAGCGTGGGAATCAACCACGCACCGCGGCCTGGCATGGACCGCCCCGGGTCCGGGATGATCCGCGCCGGATCATCCGGATCGACGACCACACGGAGGAGCTGAGTATCCGGTAGTGCGCGACGTGTGCCGATGCACGTCCGGACAGGTACATGTTTATTGCTCATACTTCCTCGTGCGGCCCCGACCCCGCACGGGCCTGCGGGAAAGAAGCCAGTGTCCTACCTTACGCCACCCAGGCAGGAAACTGTTACTCACCCGCTACGGCCCAGCGCTGAGGTCTGCGTCGGAGTGGATGTCGATCTTCCACCCCGTCAGTCGGGCCGCCAAGCGCGCATTCTGGCCCTCGCGGCCGATGGCGAGCGAGAGCTGGTAATCCGGCACGACCACACGCGCGGTCTGCGCGTCATGGTCGACGATGTCCACGCGCACAACCTTGGACGGCGCCAGCGAGTTGCCAACGTAGACAGCCGGATCGTCGGAATAGTCGACGATATCGATCTTCTCCCCGCCCAGGGACTCCATGATGTTGGTGACCCGGGCGCCACGCGGACCGATGCAAGCGCCCTTGGCGTTGATGCCCTTCGCCACACCCTTGACCGCCACCTTGGAGCGGTGGCCGGCCTCGCGGGCAATCGCGACGATCTCCACAGAGCCGTCAGCGACCTCAGGGACCTCCAACGCGAACAGACCGCGCACGAGCTCCGGGTGGGTCCGCGAGAGGTTGACGGTGGTCCTGCGATCGCCGCCGGAAACACCGACGACATAGCACTTCACACGATCGCCGTGCTCCAGCGTCTCACCCGGGATCTGCTCGGCGGGCAGGAGAATGCCGTCCTGGGGATCAGACTCCGTGCCCAGCTGCACCACGACAATGCCACGCTCATTCGCGCTGGCGTCGCGCTGCACAAGACCAGAGACGACCTGACCCTCCAGTTCCGAGTAAGCGCTGTAGGCGCGGTTGTCAGCCGCCGAGCGCATGCGCTTGAGGATGGCGTCGCGCACAGCCTGCGCACCAACGCGGGAGAAGTTCACCGGAGTGTCGTCGTACTCGGAGACAACGTTGCCTTCCTCGTCGAGCTCACTGACCATGACGGTCACGGCACCGGTCTCAGTGTCAATGTCGACACGCGCCTTGGAGACCTCCCCCGTCACAGCTGTGCCGAACTCATCTTTGCCCTCGCGGTAGGCGAAGAGCAGCGCGCTGGCGATCGTGCCCAGCAGGTCATCGACGGGGATTCCTGCCTCCGACTCGATCTGCTTCAGCGCGGCAATGTCAATATTCACTTGTCGTCCTTCCTGACTTCAGCTTCTGCACCGGATTGCTCCGCACGGCCCTCCACGTCGGTGAAGCTCATGTTCGACAGCTCAACTTCTGCCTCCGGTGCTGCGTTGAACTCAATTTCTACCACCGCACCCGACACATCCGAAATGGGAGCGACCCGCACGCCGGGCTCATCGGACTTCTTCGCGGCCGGGCTAATGAGAGCGACGTGTTCCTCCGCGTCATCGAGCGGGCCAACTCGGAAGGCATCGTTGCACACCTTCACGCGGCGCCCGCGGTTGCGGCGCCAGTGGCGCGGCTGTGTCAGCGGAAGATCCACGCCCGGGGTGGTTACCTCCAGGGTGTATCCCGCGCCGAAGTTGACGGTGCCGGCTGCTTCTGCGGCGTCGAAAAGCTCGCTGAGCTCGCCCGAGACTTCCTCGAGCTGGTCCAGCGTCGGCGCCTCATCAGCCGCGAGCGCGACGACTACCTGCGATTTCTTGCCGGCTTTGACCGTGCGCACAGCCTCAATGTCCAACCCGCGCGCGTATGTGACGGGGCGAATGAGCTCTTTTAGTTCTTCGACTTCCGGAAATGCCATGAGAACCACTGTACGGGCGGGCCGGTACAGTCTTCCACGTGAAGTTTTCCCGCACCATCGCCGCAGCGGTTCTTACAATGTCCGCGGCGGCTGCCCTGACCGCCTGCTCGCCCGTCGATGTCTTCGGTCCCCGCCCCGACACCGACCTGCTGACCCTGGCGCGCCAGGCGGAAGCAGACGCGGGAGCATTGGAGGGTGATGCTGCGGGGATGCGCGAGTTCCACGCCCGCCAGCTTTTCGACGAAATCACCCGCCTTTGCGGCACCGACCCCACAGGCCTGCCGCCCTCCTCCTGCGAAGTGGAGCGCGGACCCGGTGATCGGACCGGAGCCAAAGATCCTCAGGCTGCATCGTCCGCGCTGACAGAGACGCTCGTTGCCGGCAGCGGCAATCTTCCCGCCGACTCCGTGCCGCTCGCCGTTGCTCAAGCGATCGATCTGGCGGCGAGCCTGGACGCGGGCGAGCCCGACGATTGGAACTTCCCAGTGCCGGAGGAACCCATCACCGACGAGAGCGTGACCGAGGCTGCTACCACGCTGATCAAGCAGGAATACGCCGTCCAGTTCGGTCTCGACCTCGCTTCCGCCTACGCCAGCGATGAACTCCAGGCGCGCATCGACGATTTGCGCCCGCTTCACGACGCACGCATTGACGCCCTCCGCGAAGCCTTCCCCGACCTTCCTCAGCGAGCACCCGGATACGAGGTCGACGGTGGCGGCCCCACCACCACCGCAGAGGCCGCCGCATTTGTCGGCGACATGGAGTCGAACCTGATCGACCGGTGGCGCGCAGCCGCCTCGGATGCGTTCACCGAAGACACCCCGGCGCAATGGCGTGAGCTGATCATCGCACTAGCCGCCCACGCCCAGCGCGCCTACAACCCAGCTTGACCTCGGTGGCGTAGCTCAGACCACCAGCGTGAGTTCACTACCGCCGATCTCCACGGTCAGCCCCGCCGCTTCGGCGATCGCAGCAACCCCCGCAATGTCCGCGACTGAATCCGCATCCGGCGCGGAAGCCAGCACGCGGGCCAGCTCGCCTTTGTAGTGCTTGTTGAAGTGGCTGACCACTTTCCGGCTGCCGTCCTCCTGCACCGACTCCACCCGCACCGTCACCGCCTCCGGCACCGGCCCGAGCTGCTGGTACGCGCCCGAGCGCATATCCACAACGAAGCCCTGCTCCATGAGAACCTGCGTGATCGCACTGCCCCAGCGCTTCTTCATGGTGGGGATCGTTTTCTTTTTCGCGGCCGCGTCAGTCTGCCGCGCAGGGAGCTTCGACCCGCCCGAGAGCCGGTAGCGCGGGATTGTGTCCGAGCCCATCACCACTCCGAACAGCGCCGAGCCGATCGCGATCCGTGAGACGGCGGAGTCGGACAGCGTTGCGGCATCGAGAGCGTCGTAAAGCACCCCGGTGTAACGGTGGATGGCCGGCATGACAGGGGCGTCGGCAAGCACTGTGTTTTCTTCCGCTTCCTCCCGCTTGGTCGCGGGGAGTTTGAGCGCGGCCATCATCTCGTCGACATCGAGCGCGGCGAGGTCCGCCATGATCTCCCGGCGGATCGGATCGAGGCTTTCAAACGACACGTCGAGGCCGTCCGACTCGCCGCCGGGGGCCTTCGTTTCAGACGGTGGGAGCACGATGAGCATGGCCAACACCCTAGCGCTAAACTTGCAGCTTATGATCACACGCCTCTCCACCCTGTTCCTGCGCACGCTGCGCGAAGACCCCGCCGACGCCGAAGTGCCCAGCCACAAGCTGCTCGTGCGTGCCGGGTACATCCGCCGCGCCGCGCCGGGCGTGTACTCCTGGCTGCCACTGGGATTGAGGGCCGTGCGCAACATCGAAGAGATCGTGCGCGAAGAAATGAACGCCATCGGCGCCCAAGAACTGCTGTTCCCCGCGCTGCTGCCGCGCGACCCGTACGAAACGACCAACCGCTGGACCGAATACGGCGACGACCTGTTCCGCCTGCAAGACCGCAAGGGCACCGACATGCTGCTGGGTCCCACGCACGAGGAGATGTTCACCCTCGCGGTGAAAGACCTGTACTCCTCCTACAAGGACTTCCCGGTCACGCTGTACCAAATCCAGACCAAGTACCGCGATGAGGCACGTCCGCGCGCCGGCATCCTCCGCGGCCGCGAGTTCGTCATGAAGGACTCCTACTCCTTCGACATGACCGACGAGGGGCTCGCCGAGTCCTACGCCGCACACCGCCGCGCCTACCAGGCGATCTTCGACCGCGTCGGCCTGAAGTACGAGATCTGCCAGGCCACCTCCGGCGCTATGGGCGGCTCCGCGTCCGAAGAATTCCTCGCCTACTCCGACAACGGTGAGGACACGTTCGTAGTGTCGACTGCAGGCGACTTCGCTGCCAATGTGGAGGCCGTGCAGACGATCGCGCCTGCAGACCGTCCGGTTGAGGGACTACCGGAAGCAGTCATCCACGACACCCCCGCTTCCGAGACCATCGAGTCCCTCGTGGACTGGGCAAACGGGGCCGGCGTGACTGTCGAGGACCGTTCAGTGACCGCCGCTGACACGCTCAAGTGCATGATGGTCAAGATCGATGACCCACGCGCTGTTTCTGAGGACGGCACGCCCGTCGGTCCGCAGTTGACCGGCATCCTCATGCCAGGTGACCGTGCCCTGGACGAAAAGCGCCTCGAAGCATCACTGGAGCCCGCCACGTTTGAACTCGCCTCCGACGAGGACTTCGCGAAATCTTCCTTCCTGGTCAAAGGCTATGTCGGCCCGCGCGGCCTCAACGCCAACGGCGTGCGTGTGCTGGCTGACCCGCGAGTGGTGCCCGGCTCGTCCTGGATCACTGGTGCCGATGCCCCACAGCAGCACGTCGTCGGCCTCGTCGCCGGCCGGGACTTCGAGATCGACGGTTACATTGAAGCCGCCGAGATCAAAGAGGGCGACCCTTCCCCGACCGGCAACGGCACCCTGCGCCTAGCACGCGGCATCGAGCTGGGCCACATCTTCCAGCTCGGCCGCAAATACACCGAAGCCATGGACGTGCAGATACTCGACGAGAACGGCAAGCGCGCCGTGCCCACCATGGGCTCCTACGGCATCGGAGTGACCCGCATGCTCGCCGTGATCGCTGAGCAGCTTCACGACGACAAAGGCCTGGTTTGGCCGGTTGAGATCGCTCCGTACCAGGTGCACCTGGCCGTGGCGAACAAGGACGCCGCTGCAATGGAAGCTGGCGAGCGCCTCGTCGGCGAGTTCGAGGCCGCCGGTATCGACGTGCTTGTCGACGACCGCCCCAAAGTCTCCCCCGGCGTCAAGTTCAAGGACGCCGAGCTGCTGGGCATGCCGTTCATCGTCATCCTCGGCCGCTCCTTTGCTGACGGCATCATCGAGCTACGCATCCGCGGCGGCGAAAACGGCGGGGAGATCCTTGAGGTTCCGGCCGACGAGATTGTTTCTAAGGTCCAGGAGCTCGTCGCTGCGGCCCGCTAGCCGCTGGCCCGGCCGCTAGCCGCGGCCCGCTGGCCGCTGGCCCGGCCGCTCGCACGCTGGTCCGGTCAGCGAGCCTCGCACGGTTCGCCGATCATGGTTCGCCTTCTAGCGCGAGCAGGGGATTTGCGGAACGGCGAACCACCAATGGCGAACCATCGAAGGCGAACCACCGACCCCAGACCGCTACGCAGCACCGTTCTCGATCCCCACGAGTGCTTCCCTGACCATCCTCACAAACCCGCCGGGATCCCGGAGTAGCTCAGCTGGCTGAACCCGCCGTAGTGGATAGCCTTGATTCTGGATGTAGACGGCTCGATCTCTTTCTCTGCGAAGGGTCTCATCCAGCGGTTTGTAGGTGACGCCGTCGAACTTCTCTTCACCGTCCACTTCGACACCCAAGCGGCCTATCATCATGTCCACCGTGAACGGTCCGATCTGCACCTGGGTTCGGATGCAGGTAATCCCGTCCTCGATGAGAAGCGCTCGAGCGTAGCTCTCGTAGGCCGATTGCGAGTTGTCTACTGCGTAGGCCAGGATCTGCCGTAGGACTGGTACACCTCGTCGGCCGCGCATCATCTGTATGCGCCGTTTGAGTTCGCGTTTGGTTACTGTGCCGGTCATCAGCAACCAGTCGAATGCGACGAGTCCTTCTTTGAACCCATGAGTCACTGCAATGTCGAAGGCGGTCCGTACGTGGTCGGTTACCCGCATCCCGTCGATGTCTAGCACTTCGGTTTCGCATGGAGCCCCTTTTCTGTAAACGGCCCCTTTCCCCCATTTGTGCTTCCCCGGCACTGCTCCGGACGGCAGCATCAACTCGGCTTGTTCCGTGGTGGTTGCGACTACCCACATCCCAAGAACTCGCGCAGCTGTCCTTCCGCTCAGGACAGCCTTCTTCATAGTTTTTCCCACCGCTACTGCTCGGAGCCATTGTTTTTCGTGGTATTTGAGCTTGGTAAGGACTGTTCTTTCGATTGCGTACTGGCGGGAGAGCGCGATAAGTTCCCCGTCCACCAGCCGCTGCAGCAACTCTGTGTTCCCCCGGGACGCCCCGCGCACATCCACGAACATCCCCAACAATTCTTCCGCACGATTCTTCTTCACGGTTCCGCCTAACACTCAGCCTTACCTCGTTAGACTGCTCCCGACCCCCTTTCGGTTCCCTGTTACCCTGAAACAATGCGCACCCGGCACATTTACATCGCGTCTCTGCTGGTTTCATTGGCTGCGTTCGTGTTCATCATGCTGCAGTTCGACCAGATTCCCGACCAAGTCCCCATGCAGACTGGGTTTGATGGCACGGTCAACCGCACAGATCTGAAATCGGTGAAGTCAGCGACGTTCGGTGTGTGGTTCGCCGCGTTGTTGACGTTCGCGCTGTGGGTGTCCGTCCCCAAAGCGCCCTTTGCTTATCGACGCATGCCTGTCCCCGACAGTTCCGCCATCCCGTTCTCACAGACGGCGGCGGACAAGACGGCGCGTTTCTTGGCCAGTCAGGACCGGGCTCTGGCGTGGATGGCCCTCGCGGTGGCCGTCTCAAGTGCTTTCCTGCAGATCACGATGAGCTTGCCCGCTTTCCGGGTTCCTGAAGGGGTCGGCATTGTGGTGCTCATCGTGGCCATCGGCGCAGCAATGGTCAACCTCTTCCGTAGCATGCTGCAATGGCAAAACGTCCTGGCTGAAATGCCTACCGACGAGGACGAAGTGGAGCGCAAGAAGCACTTCGGCTATGGCAGCGCAATGGGTGTGTACAAAGAGCCGAACGACCCGATGGTGATGCAGATTTCGCCGTTTAATAACGCGAACGTGGAGATGAACTGGGCTCATAAGCCGGTGCGGCAGCGCACCTTCCTGATGCTGGCTGCATTCGTAGTCGTCTTCGTGGCAGTGTTCATCTAAGGGTAAGCATGCGCAAAACTGCTCTCGGTTTTCTCGCCGCTTTGTTGATTGTCTTTGGCATCGTCCTCGAGATGACGCTGCAGGAAGACGCTCCGCCCCCGGCTCTGGCCGATGGCGAAACCGCACAGGTGGAGCGGGTTGTCGATGGCGACACCCTTATCGTCCACTCCCACGGTGAACGGCTGCGCCTCCGGTTGCTCAACATCGATGCTCCGGAGCTCGCTCGCGACGGTCAGCCGGAGGAATGCATGGGGACTGAGGCCGCGCAGCGTCTCGAGGAGCTGACCCCCGCCGGCACCACAGTCACCCTCGTCTACGACAAGGAGCGCCAGGACCAGTACGGCCGCGACCTTGCTGCCGTGTTCGACGGGGACATCTTCGTCAACGAGGTTTTGGCCGAAGAGGGGCTGGCGCGCGCCGTCGTGTACCAGTCGAATGACACCTACTATTCGCGCATGCAGTCGGCGGAGGCCGCTGCCCGCCATGCCAATCTGGGGATGTTCAACCCCGAGTGCCGCGCAGAACGGTGAACTTCTGGTTCCTCGCCACCTGCTCCACGGCCGTGAACCGCGCCTCGACCTCGCCGCGGTAGCGCAGGTGCGAGTTGTGCACCATGTATAGCTGCCCGCCCGGCGCCAACAAACGCACGGAGGCGTCGAGCAGGTGCTGCACCAGGGTTGCGTCCACTCCGGCGCGGTCATGGAACGGCGGGTTCAGCGCCACTGTATCGAACGTGCCCGCCTCATACTGCGAGCCCGCATCGTCCCATGTGGCATCGATACCCAACGCGCGCGTGGACAGTACGGCGTCGGCGTCAGCGTCCGTCGCGGCCGCATTGACTCCCGCTTCGAGCATTCGCTTGACGACGCTCCCGTTCCCGCACCCCAAATCCAACACCTTGCCCAGATCCTCCCCGGATCCCACAAGCGCGGATGCGAGCAGCGCCCCGCCGTAGTCTTCCCGCGCGCCAGAAAACACTCCACCGACGGCGGTGAAACCGCCTGCCTCCACCGGCGAGTAGGCAACGTCGCGCGGCCCCGACGCCACGAGGCAGCGAAACTTGCCACGGCCCCGGGAGGCAGCGACCTGGGTGAATGATGACGCAAGAACGTCGTTCATCGACCGGGCGAGATGCTTGTTGTTCCCGCCGAACACTACCCGGCCGACACCAGCCCCAGCCAGTGATCGCGCGAGGTAGTCGAGCCGGCCCAGTGACTTGGGCATCTCTCCGGCGGCGACCGCCCCCGCAACGGGATGGGAGGCGAGGAACTCATCAGCACGCAGAGGGCCATCAATCCCGGCGACGATCGCGCCAGCGGAATGCGCTGCGTGGGCGCGGGTGTAGTCGGAATCAACGCAGTACACCGGCACCCCCGTCTCCAGGGCAGCAGCAACAAGGTCACCTGTCGGGTCGTCGCACACCACCACGGAACCAGCGGCAGAGAGGTCGGCGACCTCGAGGATGAGGTTATCCAGCGACCTCAAGGCCTGCCACCTCCCCGATGACGTACACGGCGGGGTTGGTTACGCCCTGACCCTCCATGATGTCTGCTAAGTCCCCGAGTGCCGCCCGGAATTGGCGCTGGTCTGCGGTTTCGCCGTCTTGGATGACGGTGGAGGGGGTGGATGGGGGCAGTCCGGCGTCGATAAGCGCACGCGTGATGGGGCGCACCTGGCGCACACCCATGATGACCACGATGGTTCCGCCGACGCGCGCGAGGGCATCCCAATCAACGAGTGAACGAGGGTCACCAGGTGCGAGATGGCCGGAGACGACCGTGAAGGAATGGGTGACCCCGCGCTGCGTGACAGGCACGCCGGCTGCTGCGGGGACAGACGTCGCGCTGGTCACGCCGGGGACAACCGAGCACGGGACGCCGGCGGCCGCACAAGCCTGCAGCTCCTCAAAACCACGGCCGAACACATACGGGTCCCCGCCTTTGAGCCGCACGACGCGCTTGCCGTCCTGGGCGTGGGTGACTAGCAGCTCGTTGATGGCTTCCTGCGCGACCTGCTTCTTGTACGGGAGCTTGGCCACGTCAATGACCTCTTTGCCGGCCAGGTCGAGGAACTGGTCGAGCTGGTTCGTGGGGCCCAAGTGGTCGGTGAGAATCACATCCGCTGCCTCGAGAGCGCGCAGGCCGCGCACGGTGATCAGGTCCCACTCCCCCGGGCCGCCGCCGACCAGGGTCACATCTCCTGTAGTCATGGCGTTCAAGTCTAGGCTAGGGCTATGCCCCACATTGTCGATGCACTCCCCGACATGGCCGTCCCCGCGCGCGGCGCGGACTTTCCTGACCCGCAGATCGTGGTGCTCAACGAGCCACTCGCTGCGGAGCTCGGCTTGGACCCGGCGTGGCTGCGCAGCGACGAGGGCATCGCGTGGCTCACGGGGGCAAGCGGCGGCCACGCCATGGCGTACGCGGGGCACCAGTTCGGCCAGTTCGTGCCTTTGCTTGGCGACGGCCGCGCCCTCCTCCTCCCCAACCCCCATCCCGCGAACGAACGTTACGAGTTCCAGGCCAAGGGTTCCGGGCCGACCCCGTTTTCGCGGCCCGGCTCGGATGGGCGCGGGGCGATTGGCCCGATGATGCGGGAGTATCTCGTCAGCGAGTTCATGCACGCAGTCGGTATTCCAACCACCCGTTCGTTGGCCGTGCTGCGCACTGGGGAGAGCGTGCTGCGCCAGAAGGGGTACGTGCCGGGCGGCGTTGTGGTGCGGGTGGCACGCAGCCACCTTCGCGTCGGGTCCGTGCAGTACGCGACGTTGCGCTCGCACGATCTGGTGCGCGACGTGGTTGCCGCCGCCGGTTTCGAGGATCCTGAGGACCTGTTGGCCACGGTCATGGAGCGCCAGTTCGACCTGGTGGCGCAGTGGATGAGCATCGGCTTCGTCCACGGTGTGATGAACACCGACAACACCGCCCTGTCTGGTGAGACGATCGACTACGGGCCGTGCGCGTTCAGTGAGAAGTTCCGCAGTGACGCAGTGTTCTCTTCCATTGACCGGGGTGGGCGCTACGCCTTCGGCAACCAGCCCAACATCATGGCGTGGAACCTCGCCCGCCTCGCCGAGGCGCTGCTTCCCGTGAGCAATGAGGACGCACTGCGCGAGGTGCTTGCCGAGATTGAGCCGACCTGGGATCGCGCTTGGGAGAAGCACATTCCCGATCCGGAAGCTCTCGCTGCCGCCGAGGACATCACCACCTACAACCGCGAGCACCACGACGGGCCAGTCTTCATCCCCCGCAATCAGATGCTGGAGCGGGCTATCACCGCTGCGGAGCACGAAGGCAATGTCGAGCCCTACCTTGAGCTGCTCGGCGCCGTGACTGACCCCTATAACGAAAAAGCGGGCCCGGCCTGGATGGCCGAGCCCGAGGGCGACGTCCCGTTCGTCAGCTTCTGCGGGACGTAGCTGGCGCTAGCTCACATCTAGCGGGCGCTTAGTCGTGAGCGCCCGTCTTGTCGTGAACCTCCGGAGACTCGTCGAGGTGCAGGGTCTTGAGCGTGTACGCCCACTGCTCGTCGTAGACGCGCTTTTCTCGCATGAGGGACTTACCGTAGGTTGGGATCATGTCGTAGAGCTTCTCGCTCCAGTCGATCATGCGCTCACCGAAGCAGCGCTCGAGCAGCTCGAGCATGGCAGCCGGGGCGATGGACGCGCCCGGGGATGCGCCGAGGATGCCGGCGATGGTGCCATCCTGATCGTTGACCAGGGCGGTACCGAACTCAAGCGAGCCGAAGTGCGGCGGCGTAGCCGGTTTGATGATCTGGACGCGCTGGCCGGCGATGACCTCTTCCCAGTCCTTACCGTCAGCGGACGGCATGTACTCGCGCAGATCCTCAACACGGCCTTCGAACGGCTTGAACACCTCTTCGACGAGGTACTTGACCAGGTCGAAGTTCCAGCCGGCGACACCCAGGTAAGACGGGATGTTGTCGACGCGGATGGACTTGAAAAGGTCGAGGTAGGAACCCTTCTTGAGGAACTTCGGGGTCCAGCCGCCGAAGGGGCCGAACAGCAGGGACTGCTTGCCGTCGACAACGCGCAGATCCAAGTGCGGCACAGACATCGGCGGAGCACCGACCTTCGCCTTGCCGTACACCTTGGCCTGGTGCTGCTGCACCAGTTCCTGGTTGGTGGTGCGCAGCCACGCACCGGAGATCGGGAAGCCGGCGTAACCGCGAACCTCCGGCACACCAGCCTTGCGCAGCAGGTCCAGCGCGTAACCGCCGGCACCGACGAAGACGAAGCGTGCGCGGGTCACCTCTTTTTCACCGGTGTGCAGGTTCTTAGCGGTGACGTGCCAAAAGTTGCCCTTCTTCTTGATGTTGGTCACCTCGTGGCCGTAGCGGACCTCGGTGCCAACCTGCTCGGCGTGGTCGATGAACTGGTTGGTCAGCGCACCGTAGTTCACGTCTGTACCGGCAGTGGTCCAGGAAATTGCCACCGGCTCCTTGTCAAAGTCGCGGTCCTTCGCCATGAGCGGCAGAACTTCAGCGAACTTGTCGCGGTCGGTGGTGAACTCCATGTCCGGGAACATGTAGTTGTCCTTCAGCGCGTCGAAACGGCGCTGCAGGTAGTCAATCTGGTCTTCGCCCTGGGCGAAAGAGATGTGCGGGACCGGGTTGATGAACGCGGTGGGGTCCGTCAGCACGCCCTCAAGCACCTGGTGGGACCAGAATTGGCGGGACACCTGAAACTTCTCGTTGATGTTGATTGCCTTGGAGACGTCAATCCGGCCGTTCTTCTCCGGCGTGTAGTTCAGCTCGCACAGCGCGGAGTGGCCGGTACCGGCGTTGTTCCACGGGTAGGAGGACTCCAGGGATGCGCCGTCGAGACGCTCGTAAATCAACTGGGACCAGCTCGGCTCCAGCTGGCGGATCATCGCGCCGAGTGTGGCGCTCATGATTCCGGCACCGATAAGGAGGACGTCAACCTCGTCCCCTTGGGTGTTTTTCTTGGACTGCTGGGACTGGGTTGCTGACACCTTATGACCTCTTTGATCTTGCCATCTACGAATGCTTTTCCGCATTCTACTCCTCACCTATTCCACGCGAGTAACAACGCCTTAGCAAATCAGCTCGCGCACACAGTCACGCCAAGAAGAGACCTAGGACACGCTCTAGAATGGGCAGCATGGAATTCGACACAACGGACCTGAACTCATTGAGCTGGACCAACGATGAACTTGACGGTTTCCTCCGCGCCACTCTCCCCCTGGGCCGCGACCCCGATGGGGAGGGCGAGGTCGCAGCGGTACTCGTCCAGTCCCAGCCCGATGAGCCGACCGGCAAACCCGCTTTGCTGTGGGTGCACGGGATGTCGGACTACTTCTTCCAAGAGCACGTCGCGAAGCATTACAAAGAGCTCGGCTACCCGTTTTACGCGATCGACCTGCGCAAGTGCGGCCGCGCCCACAAAGAGGGCCAGCGCTGGCACTACACCACGGACCTGCGCTACTACTACGACGAGCTGACCGCGGCGACACAGCTCATCGCCGCTAAACACGGTACCGTCATCCCGCTCGCCCACTCCACCGGTGGCCTGATCGTCCCGTTGTGGATCGACCATGTCCGCCGCCACGACTGGCGCACGCACCAGCAAATCGCCGGCCAAGTTCTCAACAGCCCCTGGTTGGACATGCAGTTCCCGGGCTGGGCTGTGAAGGTGCTCAAGCCTGTGGTCGACGTGCTCGGCGCGAAGTTCCCCAACCTCCGCCTGCCTGCCGTTGGCGAAGGCACCTACGGCGAGTCCATTTACAAGGGCCTGCACGGCCACTGGGATTTCGACACTGAGAAGAAAGCCATCGGCGGCCATGACAAATACCTCGGCTGGCTGCGCGCTGTCATGGTCGGCCAGGACCACATTCACGAGGGCTCTGTCGATGCCGGCGTCCCCACCTTGACGCTGTGCTCGTCGCACTCCTACCTGGGCAAGTCCTACTCGGCTGCCGCCGACTCCGCAGACACGGTCCTCGATGTGGAACAGATCCAGCACTGGGCACCGTACGTTTCCGACAAGCACAACGAAACGAAGCCTATCGACGGTGCCCTTCACGACGTCTTCCTATCCCTGCCGCACGCACGCCAGAAGGCGTTTGACACCCTCGACGAATGGTTGGAGAACCTGTGACAAACCCGACCCACTACGACCTGATCATCATCGGTTCCGGCTCGGGTAACTCGCTGCCCGGCCCGGAATTCGACGACAAATCCATTGCGCTGATTGAGGAGAACCCGCAGTTCGGCGGCACATGCCTCAACTCCGGTTGCATTCCGACGAAGATGTACGTCGTCGCCGCCGACACTGCAGCTGCTGCCGCGAACTCGGAGCGGCTCGGCATCCACACCACCTTCGAAGGCGCCGATTGGCCCGCCATCGTCGACCGTGTCTTCGGCCACCGCGTCGATGTCATCTCCCGTTCGGGCGAAGAGTATCGCCGCGGTGAGGAGTGCCCGAACATCACCCTTTACAACGGCCACGCCGAGTTCGTCGGCCCGAAAACGCTGACCACGTCGATCGACGGTGAGCCCGCCACGATCACCGGCGACACAATCCTCATCGCCGCCGGCTCCCGCCCGTTCATTCCACAGGTCATCCTCGACTCCGGAGTGCCGTTCCACACCAGCGATGACATCATGCGCCTGCCGGAGCAGCCGAAGACGCTCACTATTCTCGGCGGCGGCTACATCGCGATGGAGTTCGCCCACGTCTTCCAGTCGCTAGGCACACACGTGCGCATTGTGAACCGCTCGCCGTTCATGCGCCACTTGGACAAAGACATCCACGACCGCTTCAACGCCCTGGCAGCTCCGCGCTACGAAACGCACGTGGGTCGAACGGTCTCCTCCGCATCGCACGATAGCAGCGGCGTCACGCTCACGCTTGACAACGGCTCAACCATCACCTCCGACGCCCTCCTCGTCGCCACCGGACGCGTGGCCAATGGCGACCGGCTCAACTTGAACGCCACTGGAGTCGAGATGCACGATGACCACCGCATAAAGGTCGATGAGTACGGGCGCACCAGCTGCGAGGGGGTGTGGGCCATCGGTGATGTCTCCTCCCCGCACATGCTCAAGCACGTTGCCAACGCGGAACTGCGCGCAGCGCGCCACAACCTTCTCAACGACGACCTGGTCAAACTCCCCCACGACCACGTTCCGTCCGCAGTGTTCACCTACCCGCAGATCGCGTCTGTCGGCCTGACGGAGCAGCAGGCGCGCGACGAGGGTTACGAGGTGACCACAAAGATCCAGTCCTACGGCGATGTCGCCTACGGCTGGGCATTGGAGGACTCCACCAGCGCAGTCAAGCTCATCGCCGATAAGAAAACCGCCAAGCTTCTCGGTGCGCACTACATGGGGCCACAAGCTGCAACGCTGATCCAACAGATGATTACCGTCATAAGTTTTGAATTAGATTTACGCGACGTGGCGCGTCGCGAGTATTGGATTCACCCCGCTCTCGCGGAGGTAACGGAGAACGCGATCCTCGGTCTCGATCTCGAGTTCCCGCCGGTCTAAGGTTCCACCGCCGCTCAATCCGCGCAGTCTGTACGCTCCCTGGCAGCCTTTGAGGATCCTGAGAGACGCATCAGAACCTGAAAATTGCCAGGTCATGTAGGTAAAGCAGCCTGCCATGCGCTAGTATGTTTCTCTGGAAAGTGGATCAGACTTCCAGCAAACTCCAATCTTGCTTGCAGCCTGGTTCCGCTGGCCCCCACCTAGATCCACAGAAAGGGATTCGTATTATGCGTAAGTTCCGCAACGCCGCACTCGCCGGCGCTACCGCGATGGCACTGACCTTCAGCGGCACCTCCGTCGCAATGGCTGAGACCGAGCAGCAGGCTCCGGCTGCCGAGACGGGCACCTCCGAGAAAACGACCAACTCCGGTTCCTCGGTCGAGCACCTCATCGGTAAGAACATTTTCCAGACCGACAAGGGCACTGAAGCTACCGGCGAGGACATCTTCGGCCAGAAGAACTGGGATCAGGTTCCGTTCAGCTGGAAGCTGCTCTACGGCTCCACATGGGCATTGGGCATCGTGGCTGCTATCGCTCTCGTGGCCGGCCCGATCGACAACTTCATCAAGTACGGTCCGTTCGCTAAGTAACTGCGTTCGAACTTTCACAATCAATCCATCTTTCAAGAAGTAAGGAAATAACATGCGTAAGTTCCGCAACGCAGCCCTCGCGGCCGCTACAGCCACTGCCGTCGCTTTCGGTGGCGCATCCGTCGCTACTGCTCAGGAGAACCCGACTGGCGGCTCCAGCACGTTCACCAGCGGTTCGAGCCAGTACAAGGAGAAGAACAACGGCGCTTCCCTCACCGAGCTGTCCAGCGACCTTATCAAGGGCCCGGGCCTTTTCGGTGTTGGCCAGAAAACCGAAGCTGATCAGACTTCTAACATCACCGATCTCCTCGGGAAGAAAGTCGATGACTCCGCAGCTCCGACCTGGGCTCTCATGTGGCGCGACGCCCTCAACTGGCTCGGTGTCGCGATTGGCATCGGTGCTGTCATCGGTCTGGGCAACTACGCCCTGAACCAGGGCCTGCTGCCGCAGATCCCGTGGTAAATAGACTTCTAGATTCGCTCTAGATTCCCATAGAAGAAGGGGAGCCGCTTCGGCGGTTCCCCTTTCTTCGTGCGCATGCGATGCAGCACCAGGCCTGCGGACTAACGCTGCGAGTCCGGAATGGTAAGGATCTCGTTGCCGTCGTCGGTGATGACGATGGTGTGCTCGAACTGGGCGGTGTACTCACCGTCGCGGTTTTGGACGGTCCAGCCGTCGTCCCAGATGTCGTAAGGCAACTCGCCCAGGTTGATCATCGGCTCGATGGTCAGGGTCATGCCGGGCTCGAGGACGTCGGTGTAGGCATCGGAATCGTAGTGCAGGACGACTAGACCGTTGTGGAAGGTCGGGCCGACGCCGTGGCCGGTGAAGTCGGTAACCACGTTGTAACCGAAGCGCTTGGCATATGCTTCAATGACGCGGCCAATGACGTTGATCTGGCGGCCAGGTTTCGCGGCCTTAATGCCACGCATCATGGCCTGCTCGGTGCGCTCGACAAGAAGGCGGTGCTCCTCAGCAACCTCTCCGGCGAGGAACGTTGCGTTAGTGTCACCGTGCACGCCTTTCTTGTAGGCGGTGACGTCGATGTTGACGATGTCGCCTTCCTGGATCACGGTCGTATCCGGGATGCCGTGGCAGACGATCTCGTTGAGGGAGACGCAGGTAGATTTCGGGTAACCGCGGTAGCCCAGCGTCGACGGGTAGGCACCGTGGTCGATCATGTACTCGTGGGCGATGCGGTCGATCTCATCCGTCGTCACGCCGGGGGCAACGGCCGCGCCAGCTGCCTCGAGAGCGTTCGCGGCGATCCGAGACGCCTCACGCATCGCCTCAATGGTCTCCGGGGTCTGGATGAGCGGCTCACCAACGTTCTCTTGGACCTCGTCCTTCCAGGCGTATTCGGGGCGCTCGATGTCCGAGGGCACCTCGCGCTGCGGGGTCGGCTTGCCGGGGGTGAGTTTTCCACGTGGGTTCATGCGGGCCATGTTAGTCCTGCGTGCCCCAACCGAGCGGGGCTGGGTCCGCACTGGGATTTTAGTATGGCCTTTTGCGTTCATGGCCGAAATCCCACCTGCGGAAATGTCTCTGCTGAGGCGCGAAAGGCCATACTAAAAATGTATTCGCGCCGAGCCCCATGCCCAGACACTGAAGCTACTCAGGTTCCGGAGCACCGGCGTCCGGTCCCGGGTCATCAATATTGCGGAACATCGCGTCGGTAACTGCGACTGCCGCCTCGGACCCGCCGCCGAGAACAATCAGAGTGGCAAAAGCGATGTCATCGTCGCGGTAGCCAGTGAACCAGGAGTGGGAACCTTCGTTGATCTCGGCTTCGCCGGTCTTACCGCGGATGTCGCCTCCGGCGCCCATGCCGCCGGCGGTACCACCCGGCCCGGTCACGGACTGCATCATGGAGCGCAGACCGTCGATTGCCTGGGGGTTCGGCTTCTCGGATTTCTCGCTGGCCTTGGTCTCCTCCCCCTCGATCAGGTACGGCATCGGCGTCTCCCCGCGCGCTGCGGTGGCGGAGACGAGCGCCATGCCGAAAGGGCTGGCAAGGTCGAGGCCCTGGCCGTACCCGGCTTCCGTGCGGTCGAGCGGTTCTTCGCCGACGGGAATGGATCCGGTCATGGACTCCAGCCCCGGGATCTCGTAGTCGATTCCTAGACCGAATTGCTTGCCCGCTGTCTGCAGCTCCCCCGGCTCAAGCTTGGTTGAAATATCGGCGAAGGTGGTGTTGCACGAGCGCGCGAACGCGGTGTCCATCGGCACGTTGCCTAGGCCGAATCCGGCGTAGTTGTTCACGACTCGCCCGTAAATATCCATCGACCCCGGGCACGGCACGACCGATTCCGGCGTAAGTCCCTGTTTCTCCATTCCGGCAAACGAAGTGATGATCTTGAATGTCGAGCCCGGCGGGTACTGCCCCATCATGGCCAGGTTGCCGTCTTCGTCGGCGGCTTTCGTCTGCGCGACGGCGAGAATTTCCCCGGTCGACGGGCGAATGGCCACGATCATCGCTTTCTGCCCGTTGATCGGTTCGAGCGCTTTCTCCGCAGCGGTCTGCACTTCATGCGACAAGCTGATGCTTATTGACGGCGACGGCCGCGCCTCATGAAACTCCACATCCTCCATCTCGTTGCCCTGCTCGTTGACAACGGCAATTTTCCAACCGGAATCGCCTTCAAGGTCGTCGCGGACGACTTCGCCGACGCGGGCCATGATGTCGGGGGCGAAGGAGGGGTCGTTGTTCACCATCGCGGCTTCTTCGTTGAGCCGCACTCCCTGGATGCCTTTCAGCGCGTCTGCGACGATCTTGTGCGGGCCGGCCGGAATCACCGCGACGGAGTAGACACCGGTGATGGTCAGAAAGGTGGTCTGCAGTTTGCTTGCGTCCTGGGTGGGCACCGACGGATCTTCGGCGTGGGCTTTCTTTAAAGCGGAGGAGACGGCAGAGGCGACTTCGGCGTGGTTGCGCACCGCCTCGGTGTCGACGAGCAGGCGGTACGCGGTGCCAGGGCTGAGCAACGCGACCCCATCGGAGGAAACGACGTTGGCTTGGTCGGCGGGGACAGTGCGCAGTTCTAGGTGGTGGTTCGCACCGAGGCGGGGGTGGAGGATGGACGGCTGCCAGCGGATCGTCCAGTCGTCGTTGGATTGGGTCAGAGTCATCGACGCGTCGTATGACACGTTGCGGCCGCGCGGGAGTTGCCACTCGAGGGTGTAGTTCGCCGTGGCGATGTTCTCTTTCTGGTCCACGTGGTTCACCGTGGCGGAGACCCCCTCCGTCTGCAGGCCGCCGACGGTGGATTGGATGGAGGGGATGGCGGTGCCGGGGTCGTCGACAAGCTCCGCAATCGCGTCGTAATCGAACTCCTGCAAGGCTTCGAAGAAATCGTTCGCCACCGGCTGGGCAGGGTTCGGCTTCGGAGTGCAGGCTGCCACTCCGAAGGCGAGCGCGAGCACGGCGAGAATCCCCGCGACGCGCTCTACCAGCCTAGATTCCATGAGAGTCTAAAATAGCAGCGCCGGAAAGCTTTCCAGCGCTGCCACTCTGAGAGGTTGAGAGGTCTACTTCGTGACCTTGACCTCAGCCTTGGCGCCCTCGATCTCCTCGAGGCCTTCCTCCTCGGCGATGCGTTCTGCGTGGGCGATGAGGGTCTCCACGATCTTCGACTCGGGCACTGTCTCGACGACCTCGCCCTTGACGAAGATCTGGCCCTTGCCGTTACCGGATGCCACACCCAAGTCCGCGTCGCGGGCCTCACCGGGGCCGTTGACAACGCACCCCATGACGGCGACGCGCAGCGGGTACTCCATACCCTCGAGCCCGGCGGTGACTTCCTCCGCGAGCGAGTAAACATCCACCTGGGCGCGCCCGCAGGACGGGCAAGAGACGATCTCCAGCTTGCGGGGACGCAGGTTGAGCGACTGGAGAATCTGGTCGCCGACCTTAATCTCCTCGACCGGATCGGCGGAAAGCGATACACGGATGGTGTCGCCGATACCCTCGGCAAGCAAAGCACCGAAAGCCACGGAGGACTTGATCGTTCCCATGAAGGCCGGACCAGCCTCGGTCACGCCGAGGTGCAGCGGGTAATCGCACTGCTCCGCCAGCTGGCGGTAGGCCTCCACCATGAGCACCGGGTCGGAGTGCTTCACCGAGATGGCGATGTCACCGAAACCGTGCTCCTCGAACAAGCTCGCCTCCCACAGGGCGGACTCCACGAGCGCTTCCGGAGTGGCCTTACCGTACTTCTCCAACAGACGCTTATCCAGCGAGCCGCCGTTGACACCGATGCGGATCGGAATACCAGCGTCCCCGGCCGCCTGCGCCACCTCTTTGACGCGGCCGTCAAACTCCTTGATGTTGCCGGGGTTGACGCGCACAGCAGCGCAGCCAGCTTCGATGGCGGCGAAGATGTACTTCGGCTGGAAGTGAATGTCGGCGATGACCGGGATCGGGGACTTCTGCGCGATCGCGGGCAGCGCTTCCGCGTCCACCGTCTTCGGGCAGGCGACGCGCACAATGTCGCAGCCGGACGCGGTCAGCTGCGCGATCTGCTGCAGCGTGGCGTTGATGTCGTGCGTCTTCGTGGTGGTCATCGACTGCACGGTAATGGGGTGCTCCGAACCGACACCGACACCGCCGACGAAGAGCTGGCGGGTTTTACGGCGCGGAGCGAGGGTCGGAGGCGGGCCTTCGGGCATGCCCAAACCGATGGGTTGATTCATGGTCTACAGCCTAGCCGAAGAGCCGGACAGGATTGGCCACGTCCGCCACCATGACCAACACGCCCACGCCGAGCAGCAGCACCGCCATGAAGTACGTCAACGGCATGAGCTTCTCGTAGTTCACCGGCCCACCCGGCGGCAGGCCGCGCAGGCGGCGGAAGGCATCCCGCACTTGCTCGAACAGGACCACTGCGATGTGGCCGCCGTCCAGGGGCGGCAGCGGCACCAAGTTGAACAGGGCGAGGAAGAAGTTCAGCGAGACCAGCAGCATGAAGAACACGTCCCACATGGACCGCTCCACCAGCTCCCCGCCGGTACGGGACGCGCCGACGACACTGATCGGGCCTTCCACGTCGCGTTCGCCGCCGAAGATCGCGGTGACCACGCCGGGGATCTTCGCCGGGAACGCGATCAGGCCCTCGACGGAGGCTTTGAGCAACTCCCCCGACAGGTTCGCCGCAGCGGGAAATGCCTCGACCGGGCCGAACTGTTTCACCGCGTCTTTCACAGGCGCGCTGGTCAGGCCGACCGCTCCCGCCGTATAGGGCTCCCCTTGGGGGTTGAGGCGTTGGACGGAGGCGAGGGGGACGCGAATAAGCAATTGGCTCTCACCGCGTCCCACCGTGAGCTCGACGGTCTCGCCTGGGCGCTCAAGCACGTAGTCGCGCAAGTCGACGAAGCTTTCCAGCTTTTCCCCGTCGACGGCAAGGAGCTTGTCACCCGGCTCGATGCCGGCAGTACCAGCGGGACCGGGGCCAGTGCAGTCGGCGAGCGTTTCCGCGTCGATCTGGTCGGAGGTGCAACTGACCTCCCCCACCGTCGGTGTGCGGTCGGCGTACGGGTTCGGGATGCCGGCCGTTACCGCGACGATGTAGAGGACGAGGAACCCGAGGAAGAGGTTCATGAGGATGCCGCCACTCATCACCGCGACCCGCTGCCACCACGGCTTGCGGTACATCGCGTGCGGTTCTTCCTCCGGCGTGAGCGGATCCATCGCGGTCATGCCCGCAATGTCGCAAAACCCTCCGAACGGCAGTGCCGCAAGACCGTACTCGGTCTCCCCCACTTTCTTCGACACAAGCGTGGGCCCGAAACCAATGAAGTAGCGGCGCACCCGCATGCCGAACGCCTTCGCGGTGAGCATGTGCCCGGCCTCGTGCAGCGCAATCGACAGCGCAATGCACAGCGCGAATACGACTACACCTAGGAGCATGCGTCCACCAGCTCGTTCGCACGCACGCGCGCTTGCTTTTCGACGTCCACAACCTCCCCGAACGACCCCGCCTGCACAGCGAAATCGGACGCCGCGTCGAGCACGTCGCCCACCACATCGACGATCTGGGGGAACCGGATCCGGCCAGCCAGGAACGCAGCCGCAGCTTCCTCATTGGCGGCGTTGTAGACGGCGGGGTACGTCCCGCGCAGGCGGGAGACTTCGCGAGCGAGCTTGACGGCGGGGAACGCGTCTTCATCGAGCGGCTCGAAACGCCAGTCCATCGCCTGGGTGAAGTCGAGGCTGTGCTGCGCCTCCGGCACGCGTCCCGGCCAAGCCAGCGCGTGGGCGATGGGCATCTTCATCGACGGCGGCGACGCCTGGGCGATGGTGGCACCGTCGCAGAACGTGACCATGGAGTGGACGATCGACTGCGGGTGAACGGTGACGTCGATGATGTCGGGGCTGATGCCGAACAGCAGCGTCGCCTCAATCAACTCCAACCCCTTGTTCACCATCGATGCGGAGTTCAGCGTGTTCATCTGCCCCATCGACCATGTCGGGTGCGCGGCCGCCTGCTCCGGGGTGACATCCCACATCTGCTCGCGCGTCCAACCGCGGAAAGGACCACCGGAGGCGGTGAGGACGTAGCGAGACACTTCTTCAATGCGGCCTGCACGGAGGCACTGGGCCATGGCCGAGTGCTCGGAATCGACGGGCACGAGCTGGCCTTCCTGCGCGCGCTCCAGGACGAGGTCTCCGCCGGCGACGAGTGATTCCTTGTTGGCCAGCGCCAGAATTGCTCCGGTGTCCAGTGTGGCCAGGGTGGCCGCCAAGCCGAGGGAGCCGACGAGGGCGTTCAAAACGACATCCGTGCTGGTGCTGCGGACCAGATCCTCAGCGGAGACGAGCACCTCACCGCCCAGTGCTTGGGAAACGACCTGAGCCGACTCGGGCTTAGACACGGCCACCTGATCGGCCGCCAGGCCGAACTGGCGGGCCTGAGCGATGACCGCCTGCGGGTCGGATCCCGCCGCCGCGATGCCCGCTACCTCGAAATCCTCCGGGTTGTCGCCGATAACATCCAACGCCTGGGTGCCAATCGATCCTGTCGAGCCGAGAATGAGTACCTTTCGCACCCGACCATTCTCACACACGCTGGCTGTTAAACCCCGATGCCCCGGTTTTCGTGCTGCTGCGTCAAGGCGGGGTCAAACTAACGGATAGCGAGGCCGCCCGATCGTGCTGAAGATCGCAATCAATCGGGGGGACCAATCGTCCAAACCGGCGGGAATATGCCAATATAATGGGAACGTACTTTATATTTACCGTGCTATTTCCGTGCAAGGAGTTTGCTGTGAGCGCTAAGGATGACGCACCCCAGGTCTACAACGGTGTTTCCGAGGCAGATGTCCCCTCCGCCAAGTTCGGCTGGAGCGAGCTGAAGCCGTCCACCATCCAGATTGCCGGCTGGATCTCCGTGGCGTTCCTCATCGCCTACAACTTCGGTAACCACCAGGGCCACGTCGAGACGCTGTGGCTGATCGGCTTCACCGTGCTCATCGCCTTGGGCTTGATCCTGTTCGCGATCCGCCCGGAGCTGTCCACCGCCCGCACGGTCACATCCCACAACAAGCCGGTCGGCCATGTCGAGCCGAATTGGACCTACATGCAGAAGACCCTGACCGGCCCCTACGCTGAGCTGACCGACAGCCAGCTGCGGGCTCTGAACATCGACCCGGCGACGGTTCGTCAACAGGCTCCGGCCGGCCAGCGCACCGCTGTGGGTGCAGGCCAGTCCGTCGAGTCCGACGCTGCTTTCGACGAGGTCATCGCCGCACCGGAGATCCCGAACCGCCGCGAAACCGTGCACGTCGAGGACAAGTAGCTCGGCGCTTCAAATAGCAGCTGCCTTTACACCCAGACCCCCGTAGGGCTGGGTGTTTTTCATTGCTTTCGTAACTACCCTGCTACGAGTGGCTCAACTAAACGCACAAACGCGGTGGTCGCTGGACTCGGGTTGAAGTCATTCCAAGCCAGATACTCGCTTCTATGCGGCCCGTCTGTCACTGTGACCTGTTTGATCGATGCAGCTTCGGGCACGACACGGGAAGACAATAAAGCCACCCCTAGTCCCTGCTGAATGAAACCGCTGAAATGTTCGACACTCATTGCCTCGAAACTCACCGTGCGAGCGAGGCCTGCTTTGCGGAAAGCTTCATCTGTTTGCTCGCGCCCAGCGGACCCACTGGGGAAATCAACGAACGTTTCATCCTGCAGATCGCACAGCTTCACGGATCTTCTCCCAGCCAATCTGTGTGAAGCGGGAATAACCGCAACCAATCGTTCTGCCGAAAGTTTCCGATGCGCTAACTCAACGGGCACCTCACTGTCAGGCAGCCCCATGAACGCCGCATGTAAACGACCCGACTTGATATCCGCGATGAACTCATTGCTTCCACCTGACTGGAGAGAGATGCGGACATCTGGGTGCTGAGCATGAAACCGGGCCAGCAGCTCCGGCAGGTCGACTGCGGCGACGGTCGGGATGACTCCAATCCGCAACTCCCCTCGAACGGTTCCCGCCGCCTCCGCCGCGTCCGCAATAGCTCGTTCGGCCGCCGCGAGACTTTCGCGAGCTGCCACAATGAAAGCTTGTCCGGCCGCAGTCACCTCAACTCGGCGCGACGACCGCGCAAAAAGCCGAACTCCAATCTCACGCTCCAATGCATTGATCTGGTGACTAAGCGCTGATTGAACGACAAAACAGCGTTCGGCGGCGCGGGTGAAACTCCCCTCCTCCGCCACTGCGACCACGTACCGCATATGCTGCAATTCCATGATCTATGATGCTAGCTCATTAAATACATGAAACATATGCGTTGCATTCATCGCTCCAGGCATCGCATGCTGGTGCCATGTCTGACAGCTCGGTATCCAAGACCCATGCAGACCCTGGCCTCGGCAGAAGTAAACCGCCCGATATTGGTCCGATCCTCCTGACCGCGACGGCGCCCGTTGTGTGGGGCACCACATACATTGTCACAACGAACGCTCTTCCCCACGGTCACGCGATGTTTTCTGCGCTGATGAGAACTCTGCCCGCTGGCCTCATCGCCTTAGCCGTTTCTCGCCAGCTTCCCAGAGGAGATTGGTGGTGGAAAAGCTTTGTACTCGGTGGACTGAATATGGCAGTGTTTTTCCCGCTGCTTTTCATCACTGCTCAAAGGCTGCCAGGTGGTGTCGCGGCGACACTTGGCTCAGTTCAACCCATCGTGGTCGCTTTCCTGGCCATCGTCATCCTTCAGGATGCTTTGTCTATTTGGCGCCTATTTTGGGCGGTAGCCGGTGTGGTCGGTATTGCCATGGTGGTCTTAGGACCCGAAGCCTCGGTTGATCCCATAGGTGTACTGACTGGGATGACCAGTGCTGCATCAATGGGGCTCGGCGTAGTTTTGACTAAGAAATGGGGGCGGCCGAGATCGGTGAGTGCCGTCGGATTTGCTGGATGGCAGTTGACTGCAGCGGGATTGCTGCTGGTCGTTCCTGCTTTGTGGGTGGACGGTGTTCCGGTGATTGACGGGCCAGCTGTAGCCGGTTACCTCTGGCTTGGACTCGCGGGTGCCTTGGTGTCCTACACCTTGTGGTTCTCCGGAATTTACCGCTTGTCAGTAACACCCACAGCGCTTCTGGGCCTACTGTCACCGCTGACCGCAGCAGCTCTCGGTGCCCTCATCGCGAATGAAGCATTCAACGTGATTCAACTAACTGGGTTTGCCATTGCCCTCGTCGCCATGGCAGCCGGGCAGCTCTCCCCTCCACGCACTGGACAAATCAGAAAGGCAACGAAATGAAGATAGCGGTTCTTGGCGGCACCGGAATGGCGGGTAGCGCTATTGCACAGGAAGCAGCTGTACGCTCACACGAGGTGCTTGCAATCTCGCGGCGCCCCAAGGCAACTGGCACTCCTTTAATCAGGCCACACGCCCTGGATATCGCTGAAACCGAATCCCTTGCGGAAGTACTCAAACCCGTAGACGCCTGCGTGTGCGCTGTCAGGACCCGAGAAGGTATGGAGTCGCAGATCGCGGACCTGACACTCAGTCTTCTTGACGCAGCTCAGCAGAACAACACTCGTGTTTTGATCATCGGGGGATCTGCTCCCTTGTGGTCACCGAACTTGAGAAACACGAGAGTGGTCGATGACCCGCAGTTCGTTCCGTCGGAGTGGCAAGCTATCGCCCGCGCTAGCCTGCAGCAGTTTGAAACCTGCCTCAGCCACTCGTACACAAACTGGACTTACCTCAGTCCGCCGGCCTTGTTCATGGACGGGGAGCGCACAGGCACCTACGAGCGTGGAACCGATACTCTGCTGCTAGACGCCACCGGGACCTCCAGCATCACCGCGTCTGATCTCGCTATCGCAGCCATTGATGAGGTTGAAGACCCCCGAAATGATCAGCACTTCACTGTGATGACTCCGACGCGGTAGATACCCTATGCCCCCGCTTGCTTCTCATCGGCGGCGAGCTGACCGCAGGCAGCGGCGATCTCCTGGCCCTTGGTGTCGCGGACCGTGCAGGTCACACCCTGGGCAATGACCCGGCGGACGAACTCGTCCTGGCGCTCACGCGGGGAGGCGTCCCATTTCGAGCCCGGGGTGGGGTTGAGCGGGATGAGGTTGACGTGAACGAGAGGGCCCAGTGCGTCGTGAAGCTTCTGGCCCAGCATGTCCGCGCGGAAGTCGTGGTCGTTGATGTCGCGGATGAGCGCGTACTCGATGGACACGCGGCGGCCGGTCTGGTCCGCGTAGTAGCGGGCGGCGTCCAGCACGTCCTGAACGGTGAAGCGGTTGTTCATGGGGACGAGCTCGTCACGGAGCTCGTCGTCAGGCGTGTGGAGGGACACGGCGAGGGTGACGGACAGGCCTTCGTCGGCAAGCTTGCGGATTGCGGGGGCGAGACCGACGGTGGACACGGTCACGTTGCGCTGGGAAATTCCGAAGCCGTGTGAGGCCGGGCTGACAATCTGGCGCACCGCGGAGACCACGCGGTTGTAGTTGGCTAGTGGCTCGCCCATGCCCATGAAGACGACGTTGGTCAGGCGGGAGCCTTCAGCCTCCATCATGGCGGCGGCTTCACGGACCTGGTCGACGATCTCCGCGGTGGACAGGTTGCGGTCGAGGCCGCCCTGGCCGGTCGCGCAGAACGGGCAAGCCATGCCGCAGCCCGCCTGGGAGGAAATGCACAAGGTGGCGCGGCCGGGATAGCGCATGAGGACGGACTCGAGAAGAATGCCGTCGTGCAGGCGCCATAGCGTCTTGGTGGTGTCGCCGTTGTCGGTCTCCACTTTGCGCACCGGGGTGAGCAGACGCGGGAACAGGGAATCCTTGACCATCTCGCGCTGCGCGGCGGGCAGATCGGTCATCGTGGACGGGTCCGCCTCGAAGCGGCCGTAGTAGTGGCGCGCGATCTGGTCGGCGCGGAACTTGGGCAGGCCGAGCTCACCGAGCGCTTCAATGCGCTCTTCTTCGCTCAGGTCGGCGAAGTGCTTGGGCGGCATGCCGCGCTTGGGCGACAGCAACTGGATCTTTGGAAAATCACTCATGACGTGCCCCATTCTGGCACGGGATAGCGCGGTTAGCTAATGGCACCTCGGCGCGAACGCTAGATCACCACGACGCTCATCAACAGCCACGTCGCCGCAGCGGCCGGAAGGATGCCGTCGACGCGGTCCATCATGCCGCCGTGGCCGGGCAGCAGGCCCGACATGTCCTTGATCCCCAGTTCGCGCTTGAACTGGCTTTCCACCAAATCGCCCATGGTGGCGCACAGCACGGTGCCAATGCCGAAGATGAGTCCCGTCCACCAGGGGCTCTGCAGCAGGAACATGCCAGTCAGCACACCGGTGACAGCACCGAACAGCACCGATCCGGCGAAGCCTTCCCAGGACTTCTTGGGGCTGACAGCCGGCGCCATGGGGTGGGATCCGAACAGCACACCGGCGACGTAGCCGCCGACGTCATTGGCCACCACACACGCGATGAACGTGATGATGAAGTGGCTGCCCGTCACATCCCCCGACTCCAACCGGGAGATCATCGCGGCGAAAGAGCCGAACAGGCCGATCCACACGAGCACGAAGATGCTCACGGCAGTGTCGCGGACGTAGTTCCGCGGCGCTGTGTTCCGCCCATGAAAAAACAGGCGGGAGAACATGATCGCCAGCGCACTGACCGTGAACGTGGCCAGAAGGCCCGTATAGCCGAACGGCCAGGTGGATACGACCATGCACAGTCCGAGCACGATGATGGCGAACCGGTACACGCCGAACCCGTGCTCGCGCAGGCGCGTGAGCACCTCCCACATGGCCAGCACCATGGCGACGCACACCACGGGGTACCACATCACCGGCCCCACCCAGGTGGCCACCAGAACGAGCGCGATCAGCGCGAGACCCGTCGCAATGGCGGCGGGAAGGTTACGGCCTGCGGAGTTTTTCGGCTTCGGCAAATGCACCCGGCGGGAATACCCGGGTGCTGGTGCCTCGCTGTCTGTCACAGGCTTATACCTCGAGCAGTTCTGCTTCCTTCTTGCTCACAAGCTCGTCGATCTGGTCGACGTACTTGGAGGTCGTCTTGTCCAGTTCCTTTTCTGCGGCTGCGACTTCGTCCTCGCCGGCGTCGCCGTCCTTCTGGATCTTCTTCAGCGCATCCATGCCGGAGCGGCGGACGTTGCGGATGGCAATCTTGCCGTCCTCGCCCTTGCCTTTGGCCTGCTTGACCAGGTCGCGTCGGCGCTCCTCGGTCAGCTGCGGGATGGTCACACGGATCACGTGGCCGTCGTCGGTCGGGTTCACACCCAGGTCCGAGTTGCGGATGGCGTTCTCGATCTCACCCATGGTGGACGGGTCGAAGGGCTTGATCAGCAGCATGCGCGGCTCCGGCACGGAGACGGTGGCCATCTGGTTGATCGGCGTGGGTGCGCCGTAGAAGTCCGCCATGACGCCGTTGAACATTGACGGGTTCGCGCGGCCCGTGCGGATGGTCACCAGCTCACCGCGGGTGTGCTCCACGGAGTTGGTCATGCGCTCTTCAGCGTCGAGCAGTACGTCATCGATCATGGTTCATCCTTCACTGATCGGGGCTAAGCGGGTTTGTGTTCCCTACCAACTTAGCAGTGCCAGCGACCGTCATAGACTGTAGAACACTATGCACCCCGCGTTCGCCTATCTTGCCCCGGATCCGCAGCCTGTGACCACGGGCCGCTTGAGCGGCTGGGTCATCCCCGCCAAGGATCTTTCCGATGTCGCCGGCATGCCCACCACCGGTGGGAATCCGCAGAGAGCGTACGTGGCGAAGACCACCAGCCCCTTCCTTGCTGCGCTGCAGCGCGAGGGCGCGACGATCAACGGTAAGACGGTCTCGTCCGAGCTCGGCGCCACGATCTACGCCGAGCACCCCGGTGTCCCCGTGCTCACCTCGCCCGCCTACCGTGGCGCAACTCCTGGCGGGTCCTCTTCCGGTGCGGCTGTCGTCGTCGCCGAGGGGTTGCACCGTGCGGCGCACGGCAGTGACGCGGGCGGGTCTTTGCGCGTGCCTGCCGCCGCGTGCGAGGTCGTCGGGTTCAAGCCCGCTGGCGCACTCCAAACCCTGTCCACCGACGGCTTCATCACAGCGACAGTCGCAGACCAACAGTTTCTGCACAACGCGCACAATGCTTATCGACGCCTCCGTGTCGGCCTTCTAACCACCCCCCTCTTCTCCACTGCGTCGGTGGTCAGTCATGACCGAGTGGCGGTCGTTGAGCGGGCGGCGGAGGTGCTGGCGGGCAGCTATGACGTCATCAATCTCGAGCCGTATGACGGGGCCGCCGAGACTTTTGCGCACTTCACACGCCGTATCAAACATGCGTTTGCGGGTGTCGACCCGTTGGATAGCCCCTATCTCGCCTGGCTGAAACAGCAAGGCTACGCTGTAACCACCGCGCAGCTAACACAGGGGCAGCACCACATTGCCGCACTGCCACAGCAATTACAGCGCGCTTGGGGTGTGGACGTGCTGCTGACTCCGACTGTCGCCACTGATCCCCCGCCGGTGGGCTATTTTTCTGCCATGAGCCCAGCGGAGAGCTTCGCCGCGCAGACGGAGTGGTCGCCGTGGTGCTCCCTGTTCAATCTCACCGGCGGACCCGCGGTCGCTGTCGGCCCCATCCACATCGGCGGCATCACCGCCACCAACAGTGAGGTGCTGGCGCTTGCCGCCCACGTGGAGGGAGTGTGGCAGGAGTGGAAGGCGGCTAGAGGAGTCTGACCATCGCCACACCGGCGAGGACGAGGACCAGCCCCATGATGCGGGCACCGTTGATACGCAAGCGCGCCGAACCGAACAGTCCGAGTGCTTCGATCACCTGTCCGCAAATGATTGCGCCGGCCAATTGCGCAATGATCGTTGTTCCTGTGCCTAAGACGGGTGCGAGCGTGGCCATGCCGACGACGAAGATCGCGCCGAAGACGCCCCCGAGCCACATCCACCACGGCCCCGGCTCGATGCCGGTGAGCAAGGCCTTGCGGGATATCGGCTCGAGCACGCTGAGCGTAAGCAGCAGGACGACACCGACGGACAAACTGATCGTGCCGGCCTGCAAGGAACTGCCCAGCACGGTGCCCAGGTGGCCATTGACGGCGGTCTGCGTGGCCGAGCACATACCCATGAGCACGCCGAAGGCGCGCCAGCCCCAGGCGGCGCCCGCGCCGGCGTGTCCATCCCCAATCGCCCGCTGAGCGCCGGGAGTGCCCAGGACGTGGACAGTCACAATGCCCGCAACCACGACAAACGCTCCGAGCACGCGCCAGAACGTCGCTTCGTTCTGCGGGGAGTTATACAACCCGAAATGATCGATGACCAGGGCCATGATCACTTGCCCCAGAATGGGGATGATGATCGTCTCCACCGCTCCCAGCTTAGGAAAAAGCACCACACTGCCGGTGAGGAAGACCACACCCATCAACCCGCCGATCCACACCCACCACGGTTCCGCGGCAGCCGCAGCTAAGTCGACGTTGGAGCCGGAAACGACGAGAGCCACAGCCGCCGCGCAGCATAAAGCGACGAAGAAGGAGATTAACGATGCCGGAATCGGTGCGCCGATACTGCTGCGCAGCCGGGCGTTGACCGCAGTCTGCGCAGGGACGACCGCCCCGACGCCTAAAGCAGCTCCGAGTAGCACAAGGACCCCTGTTTCTAGGCGGAGTTCGGCACGAACCCCTGGCCGTTAGTTACTGAACGAGGGTGCCGATGCGTTCGCCGGCGACAGCGCGGGCAATGTTGCCCTCCTTAAGGAGGTTGAACACCAAGATCGGCATGTTGTTGTCCATGCACAGGCTGAATGCCGTGGCATCAGCAACTTTCAAGCCCTTCTCGATGGCCTCGCGCGGGGTGATCTCGGTGTAGAGCTCCGCGTCCGGGTTGGTGCGCGGGTCGTCGGAGTACACCCCGTCGACAGCCTTGGCCATGAGCAACACCTCGCACCCGATCTCGAGGGCACGCTGGGCAGCCGTCGTGTCAGTGGAGAAGTACGGCATGCCCATGCCGGCGCCGAAGATGACCACGCGGCCCTTCTCCAAGTGGCGGGACGCGCGCAGCGGCAAGTAGGGCTCAGCGATCTGCGCCATGTTGATAGCGGTCTGCACACGGCAGTCCACACCGAGCTGCTGCAAAAAGTCCTGCAGTGCCAGGCAGTTCATCACCGTGCCCAACATGCCCATGTAGTCGGAGCGGGCGCGGTCCATACCACGCTGCTGCAGTTCCGCACCGCGGAAGAAGTTTCCGCCACCGATGACCACAGCCACCTCGGTGCCGCCCCGAGCGATTTCGGCGATCTGGCGAGCCACGTTCTCCACCACATCAGGGTCGATGCCGACCTTACCGCCGCCGAACATCTCACCCCCCAGCTTGAGCATGACGCGGTTGTAACCACGACGAGACTGGACGTGATCTTCGTTGATCGGGTCGGTCACCGAGAGCTCCTTCGACTGGGTTCGACTGGCTTCGACAGGGATGGTCTATTCCGGCGACCCAGTGTACTCGCTATCCAGGCAAGAAGGGCAACACCCCGGTGCCGTCGATAAGCGACGACACCGGGGTGCGTGGAAAGCGTCAGCTTACTGCTGGCCTACCTCGAAACGGACGAAGTCGGTCACAGTGATCCCGGACTCCTCAGCGAACTGGCTGACAGTCTTTTTGGAGTCGGCGAGGGACGGCTGCTCGAGCAGTGCAACATCCTTGAAGAAGCCGCCCAGGCGGCCCTCGACGATCTTCTCGATGGCAGCTTCCGGCTTGCCCTCGTTGCGGGTGATCTCTTCCTGGACTGCGCGCTCCTTCTCCACGACCTCAGCCGGGACGGAGTCCTTGTCCAGGTAGCGAGCCTTCATCGCTGCGATCTGCAGAGCGACCTGGTGAGCAGCCTCAGCGTTGTCGCCGGTGTACGCGACGAGCACGCCCACTGCAGGCGGCAGGTCCGCAGCCTTCTGGTGCAGGTAGGTCTCCACGTTGTCGCCCTCAATGGTGGCGGCGCGGCGCAGCTCGAGCTTCTCACCGATCTTCGCTGACAGGTTTTGCAGCACCTCGGATGCCGGCTGGCCGTTGACATCAGCGTTGGCCAGCTCCTCCGGGGAGTTCGCCTTCACAGCGGCAGCGCCCTGAGCAATCTGGTCGGCGATCTGCTTGAACTCGTCGTTCTTAGCAACGAAGTCGGTCTCGGAGTTGATCTCAACGATGGTGTTGCCAGAGACAGCGACCAAGCCCTCCAGGGCGTTGCGCTCAGCGCGCTTGCCCACGTCCTTCGCACCCTTGACGCGCAGGATCTCAACGGCCTTATCAAAGTCTCCGCCAGCCTCTTCCAGGGCCTTCTTGCAGTCGAGCATGCCGGAACCGGTGGTTTCGCGCAGCTTCTTCACGTCTGCAGCGGTGTAGTTCGCCATAGTGGGGCGACCCTCCTCGTTATTGGATCTTTGTTCTTTGTGTAGTTCGTTAGACAGCGTAGTGGACTCACAGAGAGTTTGCCGGAGCTGTCTTACACCACGACAAACCCCCGCGTCCCGCGCCCTGTTGAAGCTTTTTGCTCACAGGGCGCACAGCGGGCGCGGGGGTCACATTCGCGGCGTCACGTGTTTTAGACCGGGTCGACGTCGTTGTTCGGGTTGTCGACGTTCTCCACAGCCTCAGCCGCAGCCTCCTGAGCCGGAGCGGAAGCAGCGTCTGCCTCCTGAGCGGCCGGGGTTGCCGGGTTGCCCTGCGGCGCAGCGGTCTCGGTAGCCTCCACGTCTGCGACAGCCTCAGCAACGTTCTCACCGGAAGCGTTTGCCGGAGCCTCAGCCTGGACCTCGGCGATGCCGGCGTCCTGGGTGGTGCCAGCTGCCGGAGCGTCACCAGCAGCCTCGCGGGCCTTCGCCAGCTGGCGCTCTTCGCGCTGCTGCTTACCAGCAACAACAGCCTCGCCCACGATGTGGGTGAGCAGCTTCACGGAACGGATCGCGTCGTCGTTGCCCGGGATCGGGTAGTTGACGGTGTCCGGGTCGCAGTTGGTGTCCAGGATGGCAACAACAGGGATGCGCAGCTTCTCTGCCTCGGCGACAGCGATGTGCTCCTTGTTGGTGTCCACGATCCACAGTGCGGACGGGGTCTTGGTCATGTCGGAAATGCCGCCCAGCACGCGCTCGAGCTTGGTGCGCTCGCGGTTGAGCATGAGGATTTCCTTCTTGCCGCGGCCAGCGTAGCCGTCCTCGGCTGCGTCCATGGCCTGCAGTTCCTTCATGCGGGCAAGGCGCTTGGACACGGTCTGGAAGTTGGTCAGCATGCCACCGAGCCAGCGGTGGTTGACGTACGGCATGCCCACGCGGTCAGCTTCTTCCTGGACAGGCTCCTGAGCCTGCTTCTTGGTGCCGACGAAGAGGATGGTGCCGCCGTGTGCGACGGTCTCCTTGACAAACTCGTATGCCTCGTCGATGTAGGTCAGCGTCTGCTGCAGGTCGATGATGTAGATGCCGTTGCGGTCGGTGAAGATGAAACGACGCATCTTCGGGTTCCAACGACGCGTCTGGTGGCCGAAGTGCACACCAGCGTCGAGGAGTTCACGCATGGTTACGACTGCCATGGGAATGTCTCCTTGGGAGTTAATCGTGTTCGGTTACTTGTCTGTTGTGCGGGTTTTGCCCGCACCCTAGCGACGAGCCACACCCACGCCCACAAAAATTTCACCGGGCAGGGAACCGCCCGTGTGTTCATGTTCGTGGGACCGTTGCGGGTTGCAGCACCTGTGTTGCGCAAGGCCCTTGACGCAAGGGCCCTACCAGGCATTTTCATCGCGCGTAGTCAGCACACCCCGCAGGGCACACTGCTAGTAGTGGAGTCTACATCGTTCCAGCGTATGCGCCAATTCACGGCGCGCGGACGAACCGGGACTGTGGATAAGTCGGCGTTTTCCACAAGGCATTTCGCTTAGCGACGCATCCTCCCACCATCCCCGCCACACTGAACCCCATGAACACCCGCACCGCTTCACCCCTGTTGACCGCGCTTGTGATGCTCATGACGATTGCGACGGGCATCGCCACTGCCGCCCCAGCCGCCGCCTATGTCGACCCGACGACTGGCACCCCGCACGCCACCAGTGTCACCCGCAGCGCCGACATACCGGAGAAGAACTGGCTGCCCGGCCACCGCGGCGTCGACCTAGCTGCCCGCACCGGCCAGGACATCCTCGCCGCCGGGGACGGAGTAGTCGCGTTCACCGGTCTTGTCGTCGGCGTGCCGACGGTTTCCATCGACCACCCCGACGGAATCCGCACCACCTATCAACCTGTCCACGCCACCGTGAAAATCGGCGACCAGGTCCGCGAGGGCCAGCCGATCGGAAGGATGGCCCACCCCATGGCAGACCATGCCGGCCTGCACTGGGGTGCGCGCACCGGTAAAGATTCCTATATCAACCCGCTGAGCTTGCTGGATGCGCCGCCGATCCGGCTCAAACCTGTCGACGGTCAGAATGTCATGCCCGCGGGTGTGCTTGGTCGTACACGTTCTTGAGCCGCTGCGCGGAAACGTGCGTGTAGATCTGCGTCGTCTGCAGCGACGAGTGCCCGAGCAGTTCCTGCACCACACGCAGGTCCGCCCCGCCTTCGAGCATGTGCGTTGCGGCACTGTGGCGCAGGGCGTGCGGACTCAAGTCGGTGTCACCGGTGCGTTGGGCGGCGCGTTCCACCACGCGCCGGACTTGCCGCTGGTCGATCCGCCCGCCCCGGGAGCCGAGAAACAGCGCGTGCCCGCTCTTCTCCCCCACCAACTCTGCACGGCGGGCCTTCCACTCCTCGATGGCTGAAGTGGCACGCTCCCCGAACGGGACGACACGCTGTTTATTACCCTTACCGGTGACGCGGGCAAGCCCCTGTTTAGTATCGACGTCGTCCACATCGAGCCCCGTCAGCTCTGCCACGCGCATGCCGGTCGCGTACATCAGCTCGAGCATGGCCCGGTCGCGCGCAGCTTCCGGCCCATGCGCATCCGGGTTAATCTCGGCCTCGACGAGCTCACCTGCCCGCGATGGAGTCACCACGTCAGGCAAGTGACGGTTGATCTGGGGTGTCACCAGCCGCGCTGCGACATCAGAGTCGAGGTAGCCGCGCTCGTAGGCCCACGTCGAAAAGCTTCGTGCTGCCGCCGTGCGCCGCGCCATTGTGGAACGTGCTAGCCCCTGCCGCATCGCATCGGCGAGCCACCCGCGCAGCGTAATCAAGGTGAAATCGTCGAACGTCGGAGCAACCTCGGCCAGGGTGCGCAGGTCGCTGCGGTAGCCCTTGACTGTCGCTTCGGAGCGGCCTTTGACCAGCAGTGCGTGGTCAGCGAAGTCGTCGATGGCTTCCTCTAACTGCGGCATAGCATGACCTCCCGCACTCTGCTTCCCATCTTCAGTGGAAGTATACGGGCGCACCTCGTGCTCACCGGGACATCCACGCATACGCCTGACCGAGCACACGGTCTCGCCGGTCAGATGGTTTAACTTCTAGCGGTGCTCAACCCATAAGATTTTTCGCATTTTCGTGCCGTTGAAATCGGCCCTACAAACACCCAGTTCAGATGTTGCTGCTGATACTGGTGTTACTTGACGCGTGGACGGCACGAAAGTTCCGCCGTTCTTGCGCACAAGGTAGGAAGGGGCACCGTCGTAGGGTGCAACTCGGCTTCTCTCCGCACGGTCGAGGGTGCCTCTGGTGCATCGAAGATCGAGACTAGCGATTGGCCGGAGTTTGCTGGGAAGCCCAGTAGTGGGAATCAAAGAATCGCGCAACTTCAGTCCTGGCCTCGTGGAGGGCCTTAGCTTGCCCGTCAGATTTCCGCACGATGAAGAGAGGCGCTCCCTCGTAGAACTCATCGGGAGCCACCACGAAGTGCGTGTCGTTTTCGTAGCCGCGGTGCGAAAGCCATGTATCGGCGCCCGGTTTGGTGTAGTGGGCAATGGCGAAAGAGCGCGCTTCTTCTAGAGACCTAGGACCCATCACTTCTCCTTCCCGTAGATGATGTTAAGAACCTGCTCGGTCGGGTTGAAACCGCTGATTGTGGTCCATCGTATCGAATCAGGGATAGCCGAGAAATAGCCCCGACTTTCTTCCGTGCCAGTTTGGGGATCAACGAGAAACACATCTCCCCCGCGGTTCTCCCATCCCATCATGTGAGACCCGCCATAGACGGATGTGAACCTAATGAACCCATAGTCAGATGATGTCGTCACAAGTTTCATGTGCTCGATTACCTTGTCAGGATCACGACAAGGGCGAATGTTCTCATGCCAAGTGGGACTCGCACCTCCCCGACGCCAGTGCACGGTGCTCTGCATCGCGGCCGACTTGAAGCCTGTAATCGGCTTCGGGTTGTACACCCCAGGTGCCGCAACCACGTTGTATCCCAACTTCCGCATCGCCCACGCGTGGCATGCACGCACGCAGTTGTCGGAGTTCCTGCACGGATTCGCTCCGCTCAGAGCGGATTTCCGGGTTCGCTTCGAGCCAAGGCGGGGAGCTTTGCCGAGCGGTGGTGGCCCAGTCCCAGTCTCGCTTTCGTTCCTTCTGCCCGGCATGCTCCTTAACCTAACTGTCGCCCCTTTCCCACATCTTCCCTTTCCTGACCACAAGCCCTTTCTTGTGCAGATCCATGAGCAGGTGGACGGTCAGGGCAATGGTGAACCCGCTCGCCTGGGCAACGGCCTCGGCGTCGATTCCGCCCGCTCCGGCCACTGGCAGCGAGTCGTAGACGCGCAGCTCGTTACGGGAGAGCTTCTGGATCGCGTTCGCTTCGAAATCGATCTCCATCTGCCCGTCGGCATCGGCAGCACCGATCGCACCGAGCTGCTGGTGGGCGTCGTCGGCACTGAGCACCATGTCAGCCCTGTCGTCTCTGATCGCCAGGTTGGTCCCCAAGGAACCTGACCCTAGGATCGGCCCCGGCACAGCGAGCGGAACGCGGCTGTACGTTCTCACCCATTTCAGGGTGTTCAGAGCTCCTGACCGGAACGCAGCCTCGACGACGATGGATCCTTGCGTCAAGGCGGCTACGAGCCGGTTCCGGGTGAGGAAGCGGTGCCGGTCCGGGGTCATTCCGGGCGGGTACTCGGTGATAATGGCGCCGTCCTCGGCGGCGATGCGGTCAAACAGCTTGGCGTTGCGCTTCGGGTAGATCTGCCCCGGCCCGCACGCGGCCACGACGACAGTCGAAGCCTGGTTGTTCAGCGCGGTCTCGTGGGCGACGGTGTCGATGCCCAGCGCCCCGCCGGACACGATCGTGTACCTATGCCGCGCAAGACCGGTACACAAGTCGGCGGTCGCGTGGTGGCCGTAGGCGCTGGCCGCCCGCGTGCCGACGATCCCCACCGACTGCGCGAACAACTGCGCCAGGTTCGTATTGCCCCGCACCCACAACGAGTGAGGCGGATACCCCTCGGGCGGGAGAGGCTCTTCGTCGGCAGCCGGATTCACCCCTCGCTCTTGTTTGCTCAGTGCACTGCCGAATGACGCGGCGATCTCATCGGCGGGCCACTCCGGGTGCTCCGGGGTGATCAGGGAGTATCCGTGCTGCGCTGCCTCCGCGAGGTCCTCTGCGGGGCGGTCCCAGGTGTAGCGCGATTCGGTCGCGGGCCCGAGCGCAGCCAGCCAGCTCGCACGCGTGCGGATGCCGCGGGCGAGCTCATCAGCATCCCGCCCGGCGTTCAAGTGCGCCAACAGGTGGCGGTTCGGCCCTTCTACAACACGATTCAAATATGCCCACGACTCAAGTTTCGATGCACTCATACCAGTACTCCCCTCTCCTTGGATGCGCGCAGTTCCAGCGCATCGAAAACGTGCTCCAGGCTCGGCTGCTCTGCTCCCGCGAGATCGGCGATGGTCCACGACAACCGCAGGATCCGGTCGACTCCCCGCTGCGTGATGTCGCCATTGGCCAAGGCACCCTCAATCACCGCCATGCCGGCGTCATCCGCTGGAAAGTGCCGCCGCAATGTCGCCCCTGCAACGCGCGAATTGGTGGCCGCGCGCACGCCTGCTTTCTCCCACCGGTGCTTGGCCCGGTCACGCGCCGCCAGCACTCGCTGCGCGATCGCTTCCGACGGTTCGTTATCGGCCCTGCCCACCACCGCCCCGACCGAAGACGTCCTGAGCGAGATATCGACGCGATCACGCAGCGGGCCCGACACATTGCGCAGATAGTTAACGCGTTCCATCGGCCGGCAGGTGCACTTCTCCGGCACGTCCACCCCGCAACGGCATGGATTCGCCGCCATGACCAGCTGAAAGTTCGCCGGGTACACCACCTCCCGGCGCGCCCGGGTGAGCCGAACTTCCCCCTTTTCCAGCGGCACGCGCAGCCCGTCGAGGGTGTCGGCGGGGATCTCGCTTACTTCGTCGAGAAACAGCACGCCATGATGCGCGTGGCTCACGGCACCAGGTCGCGGAATGCCGGAACCGCCGCCAATCAACGCTGCCTTGCTTAACGACGGATGCGGCGCCACAAAGGGAGCTTGCCCTATCACCTCACCACTCGACTCCCCGGAAATGGAATGAATCGCGGTGGCCTCGACGACTTGCTTCGAGGTGAGCTCGGGCAGGATCGACGGTAGACGCTCAGCCAACATGGATTTGCCGGAACCCGGCGCGCCGATCATGAGGATGTGATGCGCCCCGGCGGCAGCAATCTCGAAGGCTCGACGTTCCTGGTCTTGCCCCACAACGTCCCGGAAGTCAGGAACCGGGATCGTGCGGACAACGTGGTCGATCTTCTCGAGTCCGGGCAAGTCCCGCTCACCCGCGAGCCATTGCCACGCTTCGGTGAGACTCTGCGCGATCCGCACACTGGGGTGGCCGACCAATGCCGCTTCTTGGGCATTACCGGCGGGAATGACGATGTGCTCGATGGTTCGGAGCGGGTCGCTGTGGAGGGCATCGAGGATGATCTGCAAAATGCCGTCGACACGCCTGAGCTGGCCGCTCAACCCCAGTTCGCCGACTACCAGGCACCCCTTGAGGCGACGCTCAATCACCGGATCCATGCTGGCTAAAACGGCCAGAGCGATAGGGAGATCGAATTGTGAGCCGGCTTTCGGCAAGTTGGCCGGTGAGAGCGAGACCATGATCTTCGTCCGCGGCCACGGCAAGCCCGAGTTGGCCACCGCGGTGCGGATCCGGTCCCGGGACTCCCCGACGGCTTTGTCCCCGAGGCCGACAATGTGCATCCCCGGCAAGCCGGGACCGACGTTGGCCTCCACGGTGACCGAAAGCGCGGTCACGCCTTCGACCGTGGCAGAGTAGGTGCTAGCAAGAGCCATCGTCGACTCCTTGGTAGAGGCGGGTGTGGCAGTCGTGACCGTCGAAAAGCACTTCGACAACGTCGAACCGCACCTGCCTGAACGGTTTATCTCTGAGCCAGTGCACCGCGGCTTTGCGCATGCGCGCAAGCTTGCGTGCGGTCACGGATTCAGCACCGCCGAAGTTCGTGCCCCGGCGCGTTTTCACCTCCACGAACACAGTCGTGCCGTCTGTGGCCATGGCGATAATGTCTATCTCCCCATCGCGACAGCGGTAGTTGCGCGCCACGATGATGTACCCCGCTTGTTCGTAGCGGGTGGCTACCTCTGTCTCCCCCAGTGCTCCCAGCATGTACTGGTCGCGCGGCGTGATGCCCGCAGTCATGTATCCCCCTGTTGTCCAGAACCTGTGTAAAGAGTCGTGATGAAACGATCTACTTCGTTGGACTACCGGAGAACCTCGATCGGTTCCGTCAGGGCGAGAGAAACATCCGAGAACGACAAAACCTGTGGATAACCACCGTTATCCACAGGTCCTATTAGCGGTCAGAGCTAGAAAAGGGGTCACTCCGGAATGACCATCTCCGGCTTGTCCAGCTCCTCGATGTTGACATCCTTATAGGTGATCACGCGGACGTAGCGGACAAACCGGACCGCACGGTACATGTCCCAGACCCACGCGTCTGACATGCGGACCTCGTAGTAGACATCCTTGCCCTCGGTGTGCGGGATCAGCTCCACGGCGTTGGCCAGGTAGAAGCGGCGGTCTGTCTCAACCACGTAAGAGAACTGGCTGACCACGTCGCGGTACTCGCGGTAGAGGGACAGCTCCACCTCTGCTTCGTAGTTGTCCAGTTCCTCAGCACTCATTGTGTCCGGCTCCTCATATACATCTCGTGGGCGGCTGCAACGTTGGCATAAGTGTAGCGATGCTGCGTACTCGCGCCGTGACGGCGCACCGCATCCATGTGCGCCGCCGTGCCATAGCCCTTGTGTCCCTCGAGGCCGTACTCGGGGAATGATTCCGCCATGTCTGTAATCAGCCGATCGCGGCTGACTTTCGCCAGCACACTCGCCGCGGCGATGCAACGGGCGGTGTAATCCCCGCCGATGATCGGTAGTTGGGGAACGGTAAGACCGGGCACACGGAAAGCATCAACAAGCGCGAAACCCGGAGTCAAGCCAAGACCCGCGATAGCCAGGCGCGCGCCGTCAAGGTTGGCGTGCTGGATCCCGCGCCGATCCACCTCCGCGGCACTGACGTGCACGACGCAGTGGGCTTCCGAGGTGGTGAGGATAGCGTCGTAAAGCAGCGCTCTTTTGGCGGGCGTGAGCTTTTTGGAGTCTGTGAGACCGTCCAGTGCCGGAATAACCTTGTCCGGCAGCACGCAGGCGGCGATAGTGACGGGGCCGAAGCAGGCACCACGACCGGCTTCATCAATGCCTGCGACGGGCCCCAAACCCGCTTTGCTCAGTGCGACTTCGTACGTGCGCAGCTGCTTGAGTCGCCTCACGCTACTGCTGCTGCGGCTGAATGTCCTGGTTGTTCACGGGCCCGATGCGCGTCAGGGGCAGAATAATGAAGGAAACCTTGCCGCGAATATTCTCCTCCGGGATCGTGCCCTGGAACTGGTCGCCCATGTGGGCGCGGGAGTCGAGCGAATTCGTGCGGTTGTCGCCCATCACGAAGACATGATCGTCCGGCACCGTCAGCGGCCCGAAGTAGTTGCCGCCGCAGGCCTCAGAAGCCTCGTCGCCGATGATCGGGTTGGCATGGGGCTGGAGAATGTAGGACTGGTCAATCGGCTCGTCGTCAACCATCACAGCCGGATCGCCCGCTTGGCAGGACACGGTCTGGCCACCGGTTGCGACAATGCGCTTGACCAAATCATTCTCGTCGGGGGCGACCAAGCCCACGTACGAACCGAGCTGCTGCAACCCAGCCACAATCGGGTTGTCCGAGCGATTAGATACGTAATTGGTGTTCCAGGAGTCAGTACCCTCGAAAACCACAATGTCGCCCGGCTCCGGGTCAGAGAAGTAATAGGAGACCTTCTCTACGAAGATGCGGTCGCCGTTGCAGCCCTCACAGCCGTGCAGCGTCGGTTCCATCGACGCCGACGGAATCAGGTAAACGCGTCCCACAAACGTCTGGAGCAGGAAGATCAATCCCAGCGTCAGCACGACCACCATGGGGATCTCCACGTACCACGGCATCGTGGCTTTGTCGTCCTTCGGCGCCTTCTTCGACTCACCAGAAGGGCGGGGCTGGTACCGCGCCGTCACAGGACTGCCGGACTGCTGCGGAAGTTCAGGCCGCGGGGCGGTCCGGCGGGAAGGCCGGGGATCAGGGTTGTGCGTCACGGGCAATCACCTTAGCAGCAGGAAAGTCAAACGCCCCCACCAGCAGGCGAGGGCGTTTCGCAGCACCGGAGCTTAGCGGCGCTCCTTGATGCGGGCTGCCTTACCGCGCAGATCGCGCATGTAGTACAGCTTCGCGCGGCGCACACGGCCACGGCGGACCACCTCAATGTGGTCGATGTTCGGGGAGTGCACCGGGAAAGTACGCTCCACACCGATACCGAAGGAGATCTTGCGGACGGTGAAGGTCTCGCGGATACCAGAGCCCTGGCGGCGGACCACGAAGCCCTCGAAGAGCTGGGTACGGGTAACGTTGCCCTCGATCACCTTGACGTGGACACCCAGGGTGTCGCCGGGGCGGAAGTCGGGGATGTCATCGCGCAGCTGGCCTGCGTCGACCTTGTCGATAATGCCGTTAGACATAACGAATGTTCCTTTTCAGATTTGGACAGAGGACCCTAGCGGCTCTTCCCTTCATCCGGGCGCTCGGCTGGTTCGTGTCGGCTACATGACCCGAATATTCAAGCACACCACCAGGGGCTCACCCAAATCGCCGTGCGGTTTTCTCCGTCGTCGTTCCGTACCAGTACTGCACACCAGGAAGCGCGTTGACCACGGCCTGAGTCGCCTCCTTCAGCGGGAGCGCCGTGCGGCCCTCCACAACAACGCGGTACACCGGATCGAGCAGAGGGCCGTCTTCTGCCTGCAAATATTGCGTGACGACGGCATTGTCCACCACACACATCTGATCCTGCAGCTCCGCTGTCACGGCGGCATCCATGAATCCCGCCCGGCGCAGTTTCTTCGCCACTTTGCCCTGGGACTTTTCCCATGCGACCGCGTTCATGATCACCGCGATGTCGGTGGAGACATCCCGCGCGTCGAGCGTGAACAGGTCATCTCCATCCAGCCCACCTTCTGCGCGCAGCTTATCGACGAGTTCCGGCCGCACCTGCTGCGTCCTGCGCAAAGCCTCATCACGGCGCCACCGGGCGATCTTGCCGTGGTCCCCCGACAGCAACACCTCCGGTGCCGAGAGTCCCCGCCACTGACGCGGCTTAGTGTAGGAAGGTCCCTCGACTAGGCCGTCAGAGAAACTGTCTTCCTCGTGGCTCTCGGTGTTGCCCAGCACACCGGGAATGAGTCGCGTCACGGCCTCGGCGATGACCAATGCCGCCACTTCCCCGCCGATGAGCACGTAGTCACCGATGGAGACTTCCCGCACCCGGTAGCGCTGCGCGGCGTCCACGAACACACGCTGGTCAATGCCTTCATAGCGCCCGCAGGCGATAACAATGTGCTCTTCGCGCGACCACGCCCGCGCATTCGCCTGTGTGAACGGCACCCCGGCGGGCGTGGGCACGAGCAGCAAGGGCGCTTCTGGATCCTCGCCCGCCCGGCAGTCCCTCTCTTCCTGGTACGGCCGCGGCGCCACAGCGGCGACGTCGTCATGGCGCGCTTTATCGTTGCGGTGCGGGGTGGCGGAGTGGAGTTGGGGGGCGCTGCCGTCGATAAGCGGAAGCTGCGCCACGTGATCGAGCGCTTGGCCCCAGACTTCCGGGAGCATCACCATGCCGGGGCCGCCACCGAGTGGCGAATCGTCCACCGCTTTGTGGTTGCCGGTGGCCCAGTCGCGCAGATTGTGCACACCGACGGAGAGGATCCCCTGCTCGATCGCTTTGCCCAGCAGCGCGTGGCGCAGCGGGTCGAGGTACTCGGGGAAGATCGTGATGATGTCCAGTCTCATGCTCACAGCTCCAACAGACCCTCCGGCGGAGTAATCACCAGGTAGCCCTCATCCAAGTCGATCTCCGGCACGATGTCCATCACGAAGGGAATGAGCACTTCTTTGCCGTTGTAATCGACCTCGAGGAGTTTGCGGTTGGGCATGGTCATCACCCCGGTGACCTCGCCGATGTGCGTGCCGCCGGCATGGTCAAGGAGCACTTTCAAACCGATGAGCTCGTGGTCGTAGTACTCGTCCGAATCCTCGTCGCGCCCCAGCGGCTCCGCAAAGAACTGCATGCCGCGCAGCGAATCGGCGGCGGTGCGGTCCGCAACCTCCTCGAACGTGACCAGCAGGCGCTTCTGGTGCGGGCGCACCGACTGTATGGTCAGTTCACGCTTCTTGCCCGTCTGGCGGCCGTGGAGCACCTCGCGCTCGGCGAAGAAGATGTCCTCGTCGTCCGCGAGCGGCTCCACAACGACCTCGCCGCGCACGCCATGGGACTTCACTACCCTGCCAATCCGGATTTCCATGCGGCTCAGGCTACCAGCCACCGATAAGCACGAGATCGCACTTCCTGAGCCTGAGCTAAAGGATAACTAAGCTGCACCGTGAACGATCCCCAAAGACATCCCCATAGTCAAGGAGCCCGAGTGAACTACTTCGACCAGAGAGTTGAAGAACTGGAAGATACCCTGCGCGTCAACAAATCGTGGTTTCAACCAGGGATGACGCTAGAGCAGGCATACGAAGCGATCCGCGCCGTTCCCGTTAGCCCTGAACATGGGGTAGAAAACCCCACGCACCCCCAGCCAGGAGGGGTGCCCAACTTCTGGCGGGGCGACATCTTCATTCAAATCCGGTTGCGCGAGCTCTTCGAGGGGTACAAGATCGACCACGGCGAACGGTACTCCATCGGTCTGATGGGCCAAAGCGGCTTTGAACGGGACTTTCTCTTGTGGCACGACGAGCAACTGCGCGAAGAACTGCTCTGGTCGCTTTTCTCGGTCGAAGGTACCGAAGGCGTCAGCTTTGCCAGCCTGGAGAGCCCTTACGGTGGTTGGTCAGCGCCGCTCATTGCTCTTGAAAGCGAAGGCCTCATTGACCGCGACCGCCTCCTCGACGAAATGCTCAAAGCGCTGAGCCGAGGGTTCTCCGCCCACCACTCGCGTTGGTTCACCAAACACTACGAGGACTTCAACCCGTCCGTGGAAGAGACGAGTTCGCGCCAGCATTTGCTGATCACCGCAATGGGTTCTGGGGTTGATTCCACCATCTCGTTCGCGGTCAAGCAGTTGTCGCGCCTGCCCCAGCTCGACGAGGACGGCTTTGTCACTGTTGCCGCGCATGCTCTTGGTGCTCCTAAGACTGCTGCAGTGACAGCTCTCAAGATGCTGGAGAAGATTTCAGCGCATCGCGAGGACCTCACCGCGTCAGTGGCAGATGCTGCCACAACCGGCCTCTATCACCCGCATGATGACGTGGTGCGGCGCAGTGCCGCGCTGCTTCGCACCTTGGGCAGGGGCGGGCTTATCGACGGCGCCCGGGAGACGCTTTCCCCCGCGATGGCTCTCGAACTGCTGGGCCACCGAGACACCGGAGAAGCGCCCGCAGTGGCGGTGGCGAGCATAGAGGCGCAGCCGGTAACACCGTGGACGGATGACAACGCGTTGTTCCACACCCGAGAGCTTCTCGCTACAGACGATGCGGTGTCGTTCACGCTGCTGGTGGCATGGTTGGCGGAAACCGGTCCGCGCGCAATGGACATCCTCAAACCGGTCTTTCCCGAACGCGACCGACATGACGGCACCAATACACACTGGTTGCTGTTCAACTGCGGTATCTCCCCCGAAGAAGTGGAAGAAGCCAACCGATTATGGTCTCGTGATGAACCCGTTCGTGGTTCTCTCCTACGAGTAGTGGACATTGTGCACGGCCTAGCACCGACGCGCACGCTGCTCTCCACACCGACGGACACCTTCGGCCGCGTCGACAACGAAGAATTCGCCAGGCGCCTGGCCACCTATGAACACCGGGACGACTTATGGGCAGACGATGCCGCGCTCGCCCATCTGCGATTGGTGGACTACCAGGAAGACACCACTGGTCTTGCGCCGCAACAGAGCGTGCAAGCTGGGTGCCATCATCGGTTGTGGGCCTTGAGCGAGCCATGCCGTTCCACCTGCCACTGGGACCTCACGTGGGTTCGCACAGCACAGGGCTGGCAGCACCAGAGCACACATCACGACGCGAAGCTGCTCCGTCTGACCGACAGCCCCTTCAACGCCGCAAGAGTGCCAGCAGCGAGTGCGATCGTCGCCCCCACCTGCTTGGATGCTTACACCCATAACAGGGAGTGCGACCTTGATGCCGGGATGATGAGCCGCCCGAGGCGGCAGTACCCCGATATCGTCGAAGTACTGACTTGGCACCCGGGTGCATGGTCGCCGCATACTGCGCGATTCCTTGGCAAAGCAATGGCGAACAGTGACGCCGAAGTGCGAACGGTCGCCGCCGAACTTGTGGCGACCAAGCTCCCGTCCGCGTGTGATGCTTTTGCCACCGCACAGCAATGGGCGCAGTGCGAAGACGTCATTCTTAGCCGGTGGGCAGCATCGCTGACAGACGCCGCCACGCTCAACCCCGTCTTCGTCCGCGACCTGTTGACGTACCTGCTGCCCCAGTTGGACCGGAAGACACGTGACATCGCCAAACTCATTGATCTACTGCGCAATGTTCGCCTGCAGACCGGTCACAAGGGCGTCGACAAGCAAATGCGTGAATGGCTTGAAGCGTTCACCGGAGCCTCGAAAGCTGCAAAGGCTGCGAAGGCGATTCTGAAAGAGGCGGAATGACGTACTTCGACGAGACATTCACGGCGATGGACCCCGAGCACCGGCAGCGCCACCACTCTTGGTACCAGCCGGGGATCTCACTGCGCGAGGCCTACGAGGCGATTCAGCAGATTCCGGTCAAGCGCAACGCAGAGGATTACTACTATGCGCCGGGCGGGAAGAAATGGGATGCCCGCACCGGAAAGACATTCTTTGAGCTGCGCTTACGTGAGGTGTTCGAAGGCGTCGAGATCGCGCACGACGACGCTTACAGTGCACTTTTCATCGGTGAATCGAGTTTCGAGCGCAACTTCCTGCTATGGCACGACCCAGAACTGCGCGGAGAACCCCTGTGGCAGTTGTTCTCATTCCCCGGCGCCCGGCTGGCTAGCTTCGCGGTGCTCGAGGATGTCTTCGGGGCGCACCGCTACGACGGCCGCTGGTCCGAAACCCTCGTTGCACTCGATGCGGAACACCTCATCGACCGGGACCGCTTACTCGACGAGATGCTCATTGCACTCGGGCGCGGCTTCTCCAGGCCCCTCACCCAATGGTTCAGCAAGCACTTCACCGACTTCAACCCCACGGAAGAAGAGCTCTCCACCCGGCAGCGCCTGCTGTTCGCTGCGCTGAGTTCTGGGGTTCCCTCGAACGCGTTCTTTGCCATTAAGCAGCTCAAAAGGCTTTCGCGGCTTGACGACGATGCTTTTGCCGCCGTGGCACCCCACGCCTTCGGCGCCTCTAATGCTGCCGGGATTAATGCGTTGAAGATGCTGGATGCGATTGCCTCCAGGCGCGAGGATCTGCACGGCCTGATTGCCGATGCTGCTATGAACGCTTTGTACCACGACGCGGACGCTGTGGTGCGGGGCGCTGCGGCTTTGCTGTGCGACCTGGGCCGTGACGAGCTCGTGGCCGCGAACGCGGACTCCCTGTCGCCCGTCATGGCGGCGGAGCTTGTCGGCGGCGCCGTGTCTGCTGCCGCTTCGTCTCAAGTCGAATATGCGCCAGTCGAGGCAGAACCGGTCGTTGCCTTCACTGACGACGACGCCCTGTTTCGCACGCGGGAACTGTTCGCCACCCCGGATCCAGTGGGAGTAGAGCTGCTCGTCGCCTGGCTGGCCCGCACCGGCCCGCGAGCCCTCGACATTCTCGCGCCGGTGATTCCAGATCTTGATGGAGGCAGTGGCTTCGCCAAAAAGACGCTGTGCAGGTGCTTGCCGGATGAAATCACCGGCGCGTTCGAATTCGGGCCCTTCTACGAAGGCGTCGGCTTCGACCTCGACTGGGTCAAACCTGCCGCACAGGCACTCAGCGGGCAACGTCCGCCGCACACGATGCTTTCTACTCCCACCGACTCTTTCGGCCGCGTCGACACCGCCGAGTTCCACCGCCGTCTCGCTACCTACGCAAACGCCGAAGACGTTGATCCGGTTGACTACCGCCTCGCGCTCACCCGCTTGAACGAATTCGGCGCGAACGAGTCCGAGCAAGCCCTCGCACCCGTGATCGTCCAAGCGAAAAAGTACACGTATGCGCAGTACGCGACGACCGAACCGTCGATCTTCAGCGGCCACACCTTCCGGCGTACCGTGAACGGCTGGGAGGATTTTGACACTGAGGAAGGCTTCTGGCTTCAAGCACCGCCAAACCCGGATAACTGGCAAAATCCCGACCTCGCGGCACGCGTAGCGATGATGGCGCCCAGCTGCACGGACTTCTACACCTACGCATGGCTAGAAACGATGCGCACCGCACATGATGGGGCAGGTTACCCCATCGAGCACGTCATCGACGTCTTATTCTGGCACCCCGGCGAGTGGACGTTCCACACCGCTGCGTTTGTTGGCCTCGCCCTGCATCTCCCCAGCAGGGAGGCACGTGCCCGGGCTGCGGAGCTGACAGCCACGCGGCTCGCGCACTCTATCCCCGCAGACACTGTTGCTGAAGCCTGGGTTCAATTCGACGACATCAAACTCGGCCGGTGGGCTGCGGGGCTCACCGACGCCGCCACCATCAACCCCAGCTACGTGCGCGATCTACTGGACCACTTGCTTCCCCGCCTGGACCACAAAGCCCGCGACCTAGCCAAACTCATTGAGCTGTACCGCAACGTGCGCCTGCAGACCGGCCACGTGGGCGTCGATAAGCGAATGCGTGAGTGGCTTGAATCATTCAGCGGCAAATCGAAGGCGGCTCAAGCAGCGGCGGCCCTTCTCAAGGAGACGGAGACATAGATGCACTACACCTACGCTCACCCATCCACGCTTACCAACGAAGGCCTGCAGCTGGCCACTAGCGGCGGCACGCTCGACCGGGTGGACGAGCCGCACTTCTTCAGCGGCTTCGTGGAAAACCCCCACATCGTCGCCCGCGGGATGCTCACCGTGGCGGATTACGCCGCGAAGCGGTTCTACACCCCCATGAACGCTGCCGCGATCGCGGCCCTCGACCCGGTGGTCACCTCAACGCCCGAGGGCTTACGGTTCGAGTCTTTCTCCGGTTGCTGCAGCGCGTATGCCCGCCTGGATGTCTCTGACCTTGACGCCGAGTCCCAGCAGGCCGGTGTAACCAACGTGGACATCAACATCCCCCTGCGCGAAGCGTTAGCAAGCATCACACCGGGTGCGCCGCTGCATCTCAACGTTGCAGACGACGCGCTCAATGTCACCACCATGGATGCCACCTTGGAGGAAAAGAAGGTGAAACTGCCGTTGCGGTGGGTGAAAGGTCTCGCCGAATCGCAGCGCATCAGCGCCTCGATGACCCTGCAACATGAGCTTGCGGGCCCGCAAGCGAAGAAGTTCATCATGTCGTTACCGGGGGCGTCTACCCCGAAAAGCGTCATGTGGGCCACGCCCGCGCTGCGGAGTTTGCGGCTTGCCACGAAGCCGTCACCTGGCGCGGTGTGTTTGGCGGGCCCGGAGCGGCTCAAGCCGATCATCCCGCTGCTGCCGTACGTGACCAAGCTCTCAATCTACAGCGCCGACACCACTGCGGCCTCCCAACCACAGTCCTCTGCCTGGGTGTTCGAGTTGCCCGGCTCGCGTTTCACAGTGGTGATCAGCCCGGTGAAGACCCGCGGCTTCTCCGGCGAGGGGTCGCTGCTGATGTCTTTGGGCAGCGAGCACGCTGCGGACGACGCTGATCTCATTTCTGCCGTGCTGGCCTTTGAGCCACGCATCGACATCGATGACCTCGCGGTGCAAACCGGGCTGACGGCCGCCCGTGTGGAGGACGCACTTCAGGTCCTCGCTTCAACTGGCCAAGTCGGCTTCGATCTTGCGGCAGGATCGTATTTCCACCGCCCGCTGCCGCTCGACCCGGACGTGGTGGGCAAGCTCAACACGCGGCTTGCCAACGCTGAAGAGTTACTGGCTAAAAACGCGGTCACTCCGCGCGGGGACGCCTTCACGGTGCGTTCCGGCTCCAATGAGTACACCGTGAAGCTTAACGACGATACCTACGCATTCACCTGCACCTGCTTCTGGTTCGCCAAACACAAAGACACCCGCGGGCCGTGCAAACATGTGCTGGCCGCGCGGGCGTATAGCGCGTCTAGTTAGCTCTCACCGAGCCGAGTCGCCCCATGACGCTTGAGGAGGTTCATGGAAGGGCGGTGTGAACCCCGCCTTCTGCTTCTCCGTTTAGTTCTCTTCAGCCTCAGCGTCTTCAGCCGGTGCGTCCTCAGCAGCGTCAGCGGACTCAGCCTCGCCCTCAGCTGCCTCTGCAGCCTCGGCCTCAGCAGCAGCCTTTGCTTCAGCCTCAGCCTCAGCGGCGGCCTTCGCCTCCGCCTCTTCCTTAGCCTTCTTGCGCTTCTCGGTGATGGCTTCAGCGGTCGGTCCGCCAGCAGCTTCCTCGAGAGCCTGGTTGAACAGGTCGAGCTTGGACGGCTTCTCCTCAGCAACCTTGAGGGTGCCCTCAGCACCGTCGAGGCCCTTGTGCTTCTGCCAGTCGCCGGTCACCTTCAAAAGAGCCGCTACCGGCTCAGTCGGCTGGGCACCGACACCGAGCCAGTACTGTGCACGCTCAGAATCGATGCGGATGAGCGACGGTTCTTCCTTCGGGTGGTAGATACCAATGTTCTCGATGACCTGACCATCACGGCGGGTACGGGCATCGGCAACGACGACACGGTACTGGGCATTGCGGATCTTGCCCACACGCTGCAGCTTGATCTTGACAGCCATGTTTAAGTACTTCCTTACGGTCACTGGGCAGTGCAGACATCCGCCGCTTCTCGGCAGACCGGTTCAACCCTTGGATTTCCCTGCGTGTGACTGGCCGGCCGGTTACGTGCTGTAATAGCACTACCGGGGTCGACGCTAACGCAGCTTGAAACACCCTACCCGCTGCTGACCTTCACACCAAAAGAGGTGTGGGTTATGAGCATTGCAGCACAAGACCGGTAAGGTCTGCGGAGATCGACAAAAACATACAAGCGAGATACGCCGGACAAGATTGTATGACTACAACGGTAAGCACCCAGAAGCCACGCGAACAGGGGCAAGCCCCCTTACCTAGGCTGACGTACCGCAACGACCTTGACGGCCTGCGCGGGTTCGCCATTGCCTTGGTGGTGGTTTTCCACGTCTTTGTTGGACGTGTCTCCGGCGGCGTCGACGTTTTCCTGCTGCTGTCCGGTTATTTCTTCATGGGCGCTCAATTGCGCTACGCGGTCCGCCCGAACCCGTCGCTCAACCCGTGGTGGCCGTTGTGGCGCACCGCGCGCCGTCTCCTCCCGGCACTGGCAGTGGTGCTGTCGGCTACCTACCTGGGCATCAAATTTCTCACGCCGGAACTGCTCAGCGTGGAGCTGACCCGCCAGTTCACCGCGTCCGTGCTTTACTACCAGAACTACGAGCTCGCCGCGCAGGATGCCGCCTACGCGGCAGCAGGGTCGGAGACCTCCCCGCTGCAGCACTTGTGGTCCATGAGCGTGCAGGGGCAGTTCTACCTCTTCGCTATCGCGGCCGGGATCATTGTGGCGATCTTGGCTACCCGTGCACATATCGGAGTGGCCCGGTTGCGCCGCGGAGCTATCGTCGTACTTTCGCTGGTCACTATTGCGTCCTTTGCCTACGCATCGCGTCATGGGCTGGTTGGCACGCCAGAGAACTACTACGCGTTCCCATCCCGCTTGTGGGAGCTCAGCTTCGGTGCGCTGCTGGCCATGATCCCGTTCACTGATGCCATTCCAGCGCGGTTGCGCTCACTCGCGGCGGGTCTGGGTCTGGTGATGATCACCATCACCGGCTTTGTCATCTCCACGTCTCTAGCGTTCCCTGGCCCTGCGGCGCTTCTTCCGCTGCTCGGCGCTGCTTTGGTCGTTGTGGCCGGTCCGGATCACTCCGTCGCCCGCGTGCTCGCGTCCTCCCCAATGAAGTGGCTGGGTAAGGTCGCCTACTCCCTCTACCTGTGGCACTGGCCGTTGCTCATTTTGTTCACGGTGAAGTCCCAGCGCGACACTCCGTCGGTAGCTTTGGGCATCCTTGTGATCGGTTTGTCGTTGGCCCTCGCGCACTTGACCTACGCTTTGGTCGAGGATCCACTGCGCCAGCACGGCAAGCGCCCGAAGACGACGGATAAGCCCGTTCAACGCGCGAAAGAAAGCTTGATGACGCTTCCTGGCCGCCTCCGCGCCGCCGGCGGTGCCGTCATCGCACTACTGCTGGTAGGTCTGCTGGCCATCCAACCGGTCTTTGCCCGTCAAGTAGACGATGCCGAAGAAGTCCTCGACGCAGCCACCTACCCAGGCGTAATGGCACGCTTCGGTGCCGATATTCCGGACGCGGAAGCAAAGCCGGACCCTACCCTCATCGCCGACATGTTCCCGCCGACTGTCGGCGACGGCTGCCTGATCTGGATGGACCAGCCGGCCGATGTCATGCCAGGAGAGCACTGCGTTTACGGTGACACTGAGTCTGAGACCACCGTGGTGATTTTCGGCGGTTCTCACTCAGAACCCTGGATCATTCCGCTGGACATCCTCGGGCGCGAGCACGGCTTCAAAGTCGTGCCGTACATGCGCCAAGAGTGCCCGTTGGTTCTCGACGACTTGGACACCGTGTCCGAGGTATGCGCCCAGTGGTCCCAGCGCGCCTTCCAGGAAATCATCGAACTTGACCCGGACCTGACAGTGTCCACCTCCACCCGGCCGGCCGGCCGCGCTGGCCAAGGCAGTGTCGGCCCCGACCTCGTACCGGCAGCCTACGCGAATGTGTGGGATACCCTGCGTCTCAATGACATCCCGTTCTTGGGCATCCGCGACAACCCGTGGGTGTTCAGCCGCGAGGGCGAGCATATGGACCCCAACGAGTGCCTCGTCGCCGGCAACTCCATGGAGTACTGCTCGACCGTCCGCGAAACCGTCTATGGCTTCGCAGACCCTGGCCAGGAGTTCCTCTTCCCAGAAAACCACCAGTGGTCCCTGGACACAGCCGACTGGTTCTGCGACGACACGTTGTGCCCGCCAGTGATCGGTAACGTTCACGTCTACCGCGACCAGAACCACATCTCCAACGCCTATGCCCGCACCACGACGCCGCTGGTGTGGGAGAAGCTCCGGGAGATCTTCGAGGTCCGGGGCATTCCCTACAACGGCGATGCCGTCGACGGTGCCAACGCCAGCCCAAGCGCCCCACCTGCGCCGGAAACGGCCGCCCCGCCTGCGCCGGGATCAGCCGACCCTGCTCCCACTAACGTAAGCCCCGGCGGCGAAGCCCACCCGAACGGCCCATACTCCCCCGCAGACCCTGACAACCCCGCGGTTGAAGCACCCGGGGAGCTGAACTCTTATTAGCGTCCAGGGTGCGCGGTGTTTGCTACCTGAAATGCCATGAACCTCTGGCTATGAACCGAGTAGTTGGCCGGGGACTGTCAATGGGTGAATGCGCCACTCCGATGCAGCGCTTTCAGTTCATAGCCAGAGGTTCATGGCCTCAAGCCCCGCGCCGCCAAGGCAGCGGACCCTATTTCTTCTTGCCCCCGAAACCCGGGAAGCCGCCCATGCCGGGCATGCCGCCCATTCCTGGCATGCCGCCCATGCGCTTCATCATCTCGTTCATGTCCATGTTGTTCAGGTTGCTCAAGTCCAGCCCGTCCATGCCGGGAGGCAGCTGCTCCTGAATCTTCTTCAACTCAGCCGGATCGATGCCATCCATGCCGGGCATTCCCGGCATGCCACCAGGGCCGGCGGGGGCGCCGGGTGCTCCGCCCATTGGCGGCATCTTCGGCCCAGTCTGCTTCTTCGGCGGCTTACGCTTGCCCTTCTTGTTTTTACGGCCCTTCGGCTGCTTCTTCGTCGCGGACCGGCCGCCACCCACACCGGGCATGCCCGGCATACCGGGCATTCCGGACATGCCGAACTGGTTGGCCATCTTGCTCATCATCTTCTTGGCCTCGAAGAAGCGCTCCACTAACTGGTTGACGTCGGCGACGGTCACGCCAGAACCTTTAGCGATGCGCTTGCGCCTGGATGCGTTGAGGATCTTCGGGTCCTCACGCTCTTGCGGCGTCATACCGCGGATGATGGCCTGGATCCGGTCGAGCTGCTTCTCGTCGACCATGTCGGCCATGTCGTTCATCTGCTTACCGCCGGGCATCATCTTCAGCAGGTTGCCGATCGGACCCATGCGGCGAATCATCAGCAGCTGGTCCAGGAAGTCCTCCAGCGTCAGTTCACCGGAGCCCAGCTTCATGGCGGCTTCTTCCGCCTTCTGCTGGTCCATCATGGTCTCTGCCTGCTCGATCAGGGAGAGCAGGTCACCCATGCCGAGGATCCGGCTGGACATGCGGTCCGGGTGGAAGACATCGAAGTCTTCGAGCTTTTCGCCTGTCGACGCAAACAGGATCGGCTTGCCCGTCACCTCACGAATTGACAGCGCTGCGCCACCGCGAGCGTCACCGTCGAGCTTGGTCAGCACGACACCGGTGAAGTCCACACCGTCAGCGAAGGCTTGCGCAGTGGTCACCGCGTCCTGGCCGATCATGGCATCGATGACGAAGAGAACTTCGTCCGGGTTGACCGCGTTGCGGATGTTGCGGGCCTGGGTCATTAGAGTTTCGTCAATACCCAACCGGCCGGCGGTATCGATGATGACCACGTCGGCGTTCGTGCGGCGGGCTTCGTCGATACTCGCCTGGGCCACGGCAACCGGATCGCCGTGAGAGGTGCCCATCTCGTGGTCCGAGGAATCCAGGGAGGTGCCCGGGTCCGGCGCGAAGGTGCGCACCCCGGCGCGCTCGCCGACGATCTGCAGCTGCTGGACAGCACCGGGACGTTGAAGGTCGCAGGCCACAAGCATGGGGGCGTGCCCTTGCTTCTTCAGGTGCAGGGCCAGCTTGCCGGCCAAGGTGGTCTTACCAGCACCTTGGAGACCAGCGAGCATGATTACGGTCGGCGGATTCTTCGCCAGGTTCAGGCGGCGCGTCTCGCCGCCGAGGATGTTGGTCAATTCCTCGTCGACGATCTTGATCACTTGCTGCGCCGGGTTCAGTGCTTCAGAAACGTCGGCACCAAGCGCGCGCTCCTTGACCCGCTTGATGAAGGCGCGGACAACGGTCAGGGAGACATCGGCTTCAAGCAGCGCGATGCGGATCTCACGGGCGGTGGCGTTAATGTCCTCTTCCGTGAGTTTGCCCTTGCCCCGCAGACCTTTCAGCGCTGTTTGCAGGCGGTCGGACAATGACTCGAACACGAAAAAGCTCCCTCGTAGCAAATGAAAAAAGTGGTGGGTACAGCCTAGCTGTTACCCACCACCTAAATCACATTGATACCCGGGCTACACCGCCTCGTCATCGACCTCGCCAGTGCGCACACGGATGACTTTGGAGACCTCCGTGACCCAAATTTTCCCGTCTCCGACTTCCCCGGTGTACGCAGCACCGAGGATCGCTTCAAGCGCGGTTTGTTCTTGTTCGTCGGTCACGAGGACCTCGATCTTGACCTTTTGGACAAACGAGGATGAGTATTGGGCGCCTCGGTAGTACTCCACGTTGGCTCCTTGTCGTCCAGCACCTTGGGCATCCGTGACGGTGATGCCTTTGATGCCGGCGGTGTCGAGCGCATCGCGGATGTCGGTCAGCGTGAACGGCTTGACCACTGCTGTGATGAGTCTCATGGTGGGCTCCTTCCTTAAACGCCGGTTGCGGATTCGTCGCCGACTTTAGCTTTACGACGTTCGAGAACTGGCCGTTGTGCCTGCTCCGGGTCTCTTTGTGGCCGCTGCGCTTCGCGGGTCTCATTGAGGCCCATCTCAGCAGCTGACCTGTTGCCGGCCGGGACACCGCCGGGACGCAGGCCCGGGCCACCGAAGTCGTACCCCGTCTCGCGGTGGACGGAGTAGTCGACACCGTCGAACTCCTCCTCGCGGCTGACACGCCAGCCCATTGTGCGCTTGATCAGCAGGGCGATGAGAAGGGTAACCACCCCGGCGAAGACCATGGCCACGAGCGCCACGACAAACTGCACGGCGAGCAAGCGCAATCCGTCTGCACCGCCGCCGGTGAACACGCCCGTGCCGGTGGCAAAGAAGGCCAATCCGATCGTGCCCCACACGCCGGCAACAAGGTGGACACCGACAACGTCGAGCGAGTCGTCGTAGTTGAAGCGGTACTTCAGGCCCACACCGAAGCACGCCAGGATTCCGCCGATGAAACCCAATGCCAAGGATGTCGCGGGAGTCAGATCGCCCGCCGCCGGAGTAATGGCGACCAGGCCGGCCACGACACCGGAGGATGCACCTAGCGAGGTGGCGTAGCCGTCGCGAAGCTTTTCAATGAGCAGCCACCCGAGCATGCCTGCAGCTGTCGCCGCAGTGGTGTTGAGCCATGCGAGTCCAGCGAGGCCGTCAGCGGCCATGGCAGAGCCGCCGTTGAACCCGAACCAGCCGAACCACAGCAACGCTGCGCCAAGCATGACCAGCGGCAAGTTGTGCGGGCGGGAGTTCGAGTTTGGGAACCCTTGCCGCTTACCGATGACCAGAGCCAGAACCAGCGCCGCCGTACCGGCAGAGATGTGGACAACGGTGCCGCCGGCGAAGTCGATCGGCGCGATGCGCGCCTCGCCGTCCTCGGTGCCGAACATCCACGCCGCGACCGATTGCTCGCCTTCAGCGAGAAGCCCCCCACCCCACACCATGTGGGCGAGCGGGAAGTAGACGAAGGTGGACCACAGGGCGGTGAAGAGCACCCAGGCGCTGGTCTTGACGCGGCTGGCGATCGCGCCCGAGATGATCGCGGTGGAGATTGCCGCGAAGGTGAGCTGGAAACTGATATCGATCACATTCGCGTAACCGTTGTCACCGGCGATGTAGTTCCCGCGTGCATCGACGATCGAGTTGCGCAACCCGAAGAACTCGAAGGGGTTGGCCACAATGCCACCGAGCGACTGTGTTCCGTAGGACATTGACCATCCCCACAGGACGTACACGACGGCGACCATTCCTAGGGCCGTGAACGACATCATCATCATGTTGAGCACGCTTCGCCGGGACGTCATACCGCCGTAAAAGAACGCCAACGCAGGAGTCATCAACAACACGAGGGATGCACTCATGAGCATCCACGCCGCATTTCCGGAGGTTGCAAGAACCTGATCTGCAGTCACCGCAATCACCTCATTCTTTCTCTTTATATCTACCTGTCAATCAATTGATATTGACGCGCCTAACTGTAGACCGATAGGTATGTGTGCAGAAAGACGAAGAAACGAAAAGAGATTCAAATCACAAACGGCGCCGGGAGCTTGCCCTCCCAGCGCCGTTCTTCGCTGCTGACGTTGTACGGTGTTCTAATTCTGTTCTAATTCGACGTGCCAAGCAGAGCGTCGACAAAGCCCTCCACCTCGAACGGCGCGAGATCGTCCGCACCCTCGCCGAGACCGACGAGCTTGACCGGCACACCGAGCTCCTCTTGCACCTGGAAGACAATGCCGCCCTTGGCAGTGCCGTCGAGTTTGGTCAGCGCCACACCGGTGATCTCCACGACATCCTTGAACACCCGGGCCTGCATCAGCCCGTTCTGCCCCACCGTCGCATCCAGGACGAGCAAGACCTCATCGACTTCAGACTTCTTCTCCACGACACGCTTGACCTTCCCCAGCTGATCCATCAGGCCGGTGGAGGTGTGCAGGCGGCCCGCGGTGTCGATGATGACCACGTCGGCCTGTTCCTCCACACCGGTTTTCACGGCGTCGAAAGCGACCGCGGCAGGGTCCGCACCCTCCGCACCGCGGACCGTGGAGGCGCCGACACGGCGGCCCCAGGTCTCCAGCTGATCAGCGGCTGCAGCACGGAAGGTGTCGGCAGCACCCAGCACCACGCGGTGGCCCATGGAGATGAGCACCCGGGCGAGCTTGCCCGTGGTAGTGGTCTTTCCGGTTCCGTTCACACCGACGACGAGGATCACGGCGGGTTTACCCTCGTTCGGCATCGCCTTGATGGAGCGGTCCAGCTCCGGGCGGCCGGCCTCGACGAGGGTTTCGCGCAGCATTGCGCGCGCTTCCGCTTCAGATGCCACGCCGCGCTCCGCGATCTTCGCGCGAAGGTTCTCGGTCACCTTCATGGTCAGCTCGGCACCGAGGTCCGCCATGATGAGGGTGTCCTCGATCTCCTCCCATGCGTCCTCGTCCAAATCGCCGGCAGTGAGGATGCCCAGCAAGCCCTGGCCGATCGCGTTCTGGGAGCGGGATAGGCGCCCACGCAGACGGCCGATGCGGCCGGCAGCGGGAGCAATATCGTCGAGCGGCTCTTGCTGCGGGGCAGGCTCGCCTTGCGGCACCGGCGTCTGGGCGCGTGCTTCTTCTGCCACGTCAGCAGTGGTACGGGCGATCTCAGCCGCCTCTTCGGCCTCTTCTTCTGCGGTCTGGTTGACCGGGGTGGCCGGTTCAGCAGCGCCGGCCGCGTCCTCGTGAACCTGCGCGGGCACAGCATCTTCCGCCGCACTGGTTCCCGGATCGGCGGACATGGCACCCAAGGGCTTGCCGACATCCTGCCCCTCCGCATCGACACCATCAACCAGCTCGTCTTGAAGCAGCTCTTCTTCAACGACCGGTTCATCGGTGTCTAGCTCGTTCACGGTCTCCTCAACCTCGACGATGTCGTCGTCTGCGACTGGTTCACCGTCAACATCCACCACTGCATCCGGCTCAGCGCTGGCCGCAGCAGCTGCCGTCTCAGACTCGGCGGGCTTTGGCTGGTTCAGAGGCTCGTCGACACGCACGGGTTCCTTCTCCGCGGCCGCTGCACCTGCCGGGGCGAAGTTGAAGCCGCCTTTGGCCTGGTAGTTTCCGGACTTCTCCTGCTGGGTAAGTTCTTTCGGCTCCTCCGGCTCCGCCTTGTCAAAAGAGACAGTCTTGGACTTCTTGCGGTTGTTGCCCACCACCACGACGATGCCCACGATGATGAGCAGCACCACGATGACGCCGACAATGATCCACAGAACGGTTGAATTCATCATGGCCCCCATAGTGCCATGATCACGGTTAGCGGGACGGCCGGGGCTAGGGAGAATACTGTAGACTCCTCCAATCCACGGAGATAACATGCACTTATGGACTTCGACCTGTTGAGGCACCCTGCAGTGTCCGTGATGCTCTCTGTCCTCTCTGCTGTTATCGTCGCCGTCGCGACAGCCGCCGGTCTTGGAGCGTTCAACCCCGATGACACTCCGCACGGGAACTACGGAAAAGCCCAGCTGGTCAGCATCCCCGCTGATGCGAAGACGGCCACCCCTGAACAGGTCGACACCATTCTTACCTCCAAGTGGCTACCGGATCCGGGCTATGACAGCATACCGCTCGGGTTTGAAGCACTCGGCGACAAGCAGAGCGCGAAACGGACCAGCAAATACGTTCTCAACGGTGAAGTCTGCAACGGCTTCGGAGTGATCCTCATACCCAACCGCGCTACCGGAACTTTCACAACCAAAGATGCACCGCAAACTGTGATGGGGTGCGAGCAGCGAAAGATAGACTACGAAGCAGCCATCAACGAGTCTTTCCACCGCGGTAACACCTTCTACGTCGAAAACGCGACAACCGTTTACGTGGGCAAGAACGGCAAGGGCCTCCGCCTGACCAAGGCGGCATAGAACCCTCCAGGACTCTACTCTTGCGGGCTTGGCGCGGGACTCATGCGCTGGGAGATCACGCGGGTCACGCCGTCGCCACGCATGGTCACGCCGTAGAGCACGTTCGCCACGTCCATCGTTGGTTTCTGGTGGGTGATCACGATGAGCTGCGAGTCTTCGCGCAGCTCTTCAAGGAGGGCGATGAGGCGGCGGAGATTGACGTCGTCAAGCGCCGCTTCGACCTCGTCCAACACGTAGAACGGGCTCGGGCGGGCACGGAAAATGGCCACGAGCATCGCCAACGCTGTGAGCGACTTTTCGCCGCCGGAGAGTAGCGAGAGGCGTTTGACCTTTTTGCCCGGGGGACGTGCCTCAATCTCGATACCGGTGGCGAGCATGTCCGACGGGTCGGTCAGCAGCAGCCGCGCTTCACCGCCGGGAAACAGCGTCTGGAACACACGGGGGAATTCGCGTTCAACATCAAGCCAGGCGTCGGTGAACAGCTGCAGAATTTGCTTATCGACGTCATCGATCACCCCGGTGAGATCTTTCCGGGCTTGGATAACGTCGGCGAGCTGAGTGGACAGGAAGCTGTAGCGCTCCTCCATCGCCTTGTACTCTTCCAGCGCAAGCGGGTTGACCTTGCCCAACGCGGCGAGATCCTTCTCGGCCTGCTTAAGGCGCTTTGTCTCGGTGTCCTTGTCGAAGTCCTCGCCAGGTGTGTATCCCTCGAGCAGGTCCTCGATCGCGATACCGAGCTGCTCGACGATTTTCTCCTCCGCCTCGGAGATGCGCACCTGAGCCTGCTCACGGGCGATGTCAGCGGCGTGTGCAGTGTCACCAAGCCGGCTCAGTTGCTGGCGCAACGCGCTGACTTTATCGCGGGCTTGCGACTGCGCGACAGTGAGCTGCTTGACTTGGGCTGTGAGCTCGTCGCGCTGCTCGGTGGCGCGGCCGAGCGCGCCGGCGATGCGTTCTTGCAGCGTCTCGGCATGCGTTGCCACGGTTTGAGCGAGCTGAGCCTGGGTCCGCTTGCGCGCCATCGCCGCCTCGTGGCGCACTTTGGCTTGCTGTTCGCTTTCCGCTTGGCGACGCAGCGCAGCCCCCCGGCCCGCAACCTGCTCCACCGCCTGTTGTGCTGAGCGGGCGGTGAGTGTGGCTTCCATTTCGCGTGATCGGGCATCAGCAAGCTGCGCGGCCGCCTCGTCGCGGGCAGTGGAATCCGCTTCCTCATCAGTGTCAGGCTGCTCGACCCGGGACAACCGGTCGCGGGTTTCAGCCAGGTGCTTCGCCCTCTCCGCGAGCCGGATCTCCGCCTCGGTGGCCTGTTTAGCTGCACGTTCATGCTGCTGCCGCGCCTGCTGAGCCTGACTGGTCAGGCGCTGCTGGTCGCGTTTCCACGACGCGGCGTGAGCATCGTGCTCCTTAAGGGCCGCTTTCGCTGAGGCGGCAGCGACCCGGGCTTCCTCGGCGGCAATCTTCGCGCCTTCCAGGGCGCCGGAGAGCTCGTCAAGTTCTACCTGCGCGTCTTCCAGTTCGGCTGTCGCCTGCTCAATCTGGGCGGCTACCTCGACCGAGGACGCGCCGCCGGAACCGGCGGCGATCCAGCCCTCGCCGACAACGGTGCCTTCCGCCGTCACGGCACGCAGGCGGGGATCATCCTGCACGGCGGCCCGGGCGGAAGAGATGTCCTTGGCCAGTACGACGTCGACAAGCACGCGCGCGATGGGGCCTGCGATCTCCGAGGCGAGCGTCACGTGGTCGAGTAGCCAGGTTGTGCCGGCTGGGGGTGTGCCGTCGAGACGCCAGGAGCGACCACCGGCATGAGTGTCCACGACCACTGTGCGTGTGGCGTGGCTCAGCTCACCAGCGATCTCCTCGCCGACCTCACCGGCAAGAGCCTCAGCGTGCGGGCCGAGCGCCGCCGCAAGGGCCTTTTCCAACCCCGATTCTGCCTTCACCCAGTCGGCGAGCGGGGCGAAACCTTGGCCCAAGACGTCGGCAGCATCGGCGACCGGGGCGGTTTCGGCGAGCGTCGAGATGCGTGCGGACAGCGTGTACACGGTCTTCTCGCGCTGTTTTTGCTCCTCACGGAGCTGGTCGAGGCGGTTCTCCGCTGCATCCGCTTCCGCTCCGGCGCGGGAGTGCGCTTGGACAAGAGGTTCGCGCTCGCGGTCCACGGCGGCCAGCTTTTCCGCGGCCTGCGATGCCTGTTCTTCCGCGTCGCGGGCTTGTTGGCGAGTCTCCTCGGCCGCCACAGCGAGCCGCTCCACTTCTTGCTGCGCGGACTCGACCGCTCCCGCTTGGCTTTCCTCCTGGGCGAGCAGGCGCACCACGCCTTCGCGCCGGTCGGCAATCGCCCGGACTTGGGCTTTGTGCTCAGCTTCGGCCGCGGCGGCCTTTTCCTTCAACTCCGCGACCTCGGACAGCACGGCGTTGAGAGCTTCTTGGGCCTTCTCATGCTCGGCCTGCTTCGCGGCGTGGTCTTCCTCCGCCCGCTCAGCAAGCGCGATGAGCTTGTTCGGATCCTGGCCGCGGTAGTCCACTATCTCGTCGGCGTGCCGGGCACGCTCGGTGGCAATGCGCAGCGTTGCCGACGTTCTTTCTGCCAGGGATGACAAACCGAACCAGAGCTGCTGGGCTGCGTCGGCTGCCGCCGTTGCGCTGGTCTGGTTTTCCTCCACCGTCTGCTGGTGTTCTTCGGCGTCTGCCAACTCGGCGGTGACCTCCTGGACTTTTTGGGCGTGGAGTTCGGCGGCGCGGGTGGCGTCGATAAGCGACGCGCGAAGGGTGACCACCCTGTGGCCTGCGATTTTCAGGCGAGCATCGCGTAGATCCGCCTGGACGCTCGCCGCACGCTGAGCAGCCTCGGCTTGGCGGGCCAGCGGTTTGAGCTGCTTGCCCAGCTCATCGGTCAGGTCGTTGAGACGGTCGAGGTTCGCCTGCATGCCCGTGAGCTTGCGCTGCGCTTTCTCCTTGCGGCGGCGGTGCTTGAGCACACCAGCTGCTTCCTCGATGAACGCGCGCCGGTCCTCCGGGCGCGACTCGAGAATCTCGTTGAGCTTGCCCTGCCCGACGATGATGTGCATTTCGCGGCCGATGCCGGAGTCCGACAGCAGCTCCTGAATATCCATCAGGCGAGCCTTCGAGCCGTTGATCTCATACTCAGAAGCGCCGTCGCGGAACATGCGGCGGGTGATGGCCATCTGCGTGTACTCGATTGGCAGCTTGCGGTCCGAGTTATCGAACGTCAGCGTCACCTCCGCGCGGCCGAGCTGCTTGCGCTCACCGGCACCAGCGAAGATGACGTCCTCCATCTTCCCGCCGCGGAGATTCTTGGCCCCCTGCTCCCCCATCACCCACGCCAAAGCGTCGACCACGTTCGACTTGCCGGAGCCGTTCGGGCCGACAACCGCGCAGATGCCCGGCTCGAATTTCATCGTCGTCGAAGACGCAAAGGACTTGAATCCTTTAAGCGTCAACGAACTGAGGTGCATTCGCGTGATTCTAGTAGACGGTTAGTTGACAGTGCGACTACCGCTCCTCGAAACCCTGTGCACCCTTCGGTTCACTGTGCTGCGCCTCAACGTGAGTCACGTTCCCCGGCCGGTCAACAGTCGACGGGTCTTCGCGCAAGAGCTCCAGAAGCTTATCGACGTCCGCTTCTTCCCCCTCAGCCACCACCTCCACGCGGCCATCTTCGAGGTTCTTCGCGTAACCGGTGATGCTGTGCTTCTTCGCCTGGGACTTCACCCAATAGCGAAAGCCCACGCCTTGGACGTGTCCGTGGACGTGGGCTGTCATGCGTGTGTCTGCCATGCACACCAGATTAGCGCGCTTCTGTCAGGCCGCCTTCGTCGTTGCTCTCGCCGGAGCGGCGCGCATCGCGTGCGGTGACGCGGTCTTCGGCGCTGCGGCGGGTAACCGGGTCAGATCCGTCCCAGAACTCGACGTTTTCCAGCTCGGGCAACATATCGCGGTGGAACACCGGGTCCATACCCTGTTCGCGCTGCTCGTTGAAGTTCTTCAGCAACTTAATGGCCACCCCGCCGAGCGGGACGATCGCCGCAATGTTGAAGATGGCCAGCAAGCCGGCCATCGTGTCGCCGAGCGCCCACACGAGCGGAACGGAACCGAAAGCGCCGAAGATGACAAAGCCAATGACCACAAGGCGGAAGACGAGCATGACCGTCTTGTTGTCCGTCAGGTACTCCACGTTGGCCTGGGCAAGGTAGTAGTTGCCCAGCACGGAGGAAAACGCCAGGAAGAACAGGATGAAGGTAATCGCGTGGGCGCCCCATGCGCCGAGAGAGTCCGCCAACGCGGACTGTGTCAACGCCGCACCCTGAATATCGTCAAGGCCGTAGGTGACAGCCGGGCCAAGCAGCACGACGAAAGCCGTGATGGAACAGACGATGAGGGTGTCAAAGTACACGCCGAGCGTTTGCACCAGCCCCTGTTTGACCGGGTGGGAAACGGTCGCGGTTGCAGCGGCGTTCGGGGCGGAGCCCATGCCTGCCTCGTTGGAGAACAGGCCGCGGCGCATGCCCTGCATGAGCGCTAAGCCGACCGTGGCACCAGCAACCTGCTGGAAGCCGAGGGCGTGGCCCACGATGAGGCTGACCATGCCAGGGACCTCGCCGATGTTCAACACAACGACGGTGACACCCATGATGATGTATGCGCCGGCCATGAACGGCACGATGACCTGGGTCCAGTTGGCGATGCGTGTGACACCGCCAAAGATGACCACTGCAGTCAGCACCGCGATAATCGCTGCGACCGCGCCCTTCATTGCTAGTGAGTCGGTGCCCAAGGAACCGCCGACTGCCTCGACGATCGAGTTGGTCTGGATGGCGTTGTAGACGAACCCGTAGGTCAACGCGAGAAAGACGGAAAAGATCGTGGCCAGCGGGGCCCAGCCCAAGCCGCGGGTCATGTAGTAGGCCGGGCCGCCGTGGTAGTTACCGTCGGAGTCCTTGGTCTTCCACAGCTGTGCCAAAGTGGACTCGACAAAGGCGGTGGCACCTCCGAGGAGAGCGAGCATCCACATCCAGAACACAGCGCCGGGGCCACCGACGGAGATAGCCAACCCGACGCCGGCAACGTTACCGGTGCCCACGCGGGAAGCGGCGGAAATGGTGAAGGATTTGAAGGCGGAGATGCCGCCGTACTCCTCGTCGAGGTCGCGTCCTTCCCGGTCCTTGCCCTTCGGGGATTCCGTGATGGCTTTGAACATGTCCGGCAACGACCGGATCTGCACGAAGATCGTGCGTAGGCCGAAGTACAGCCCACCGAGCACCAGGAACAGCGGGACGAGGTAAGTCCACAGAATGCCGTTGATAGTGCCGTCAACGATGTTAAAGGCGGTTTCCATGCCGGAGAGTTTATCGGCAACCTGGCCCACCGACGTAATGTTACTAAGCGCAGGGTTTAAAGCACCTGGCAGGACGGGCAGAAATAACTGGAGCGGCCGTTGACTACTGTCCGGGCGATGGGGGTGCCGCAGCGGGCGCACGGCTCATCCGCCTGCCCATAGGCGTTCAAGGAGCGGGAGAAGTAACCGGAAGCACCGTTGACGTTGACGTAGAGCGAATCGAAGCTCGTGCCGCCCGCCTCAAGTGCACGGGCCATCACGGCGCGCGATTCCTCCAACAACCGCACAGCGTCGCGCTGCCGTAGGGCCCGCCCCTTGCGGGTGGGTTTGATCCCGGCTGCCCACATCGCTTCGTCGGCGTAAATGGAACCGATTCCGCTGACCACCGATTGGTCCAGCAAGACAGTTTTGATGGCCACGTTCTTCTTCCGGATCGCCCGCGCGGTAGCCACCGAGTCGAAGTCCGGTTCGAATGGATCTGGGGCGATGTGCGGGATGGCAGCGGGGATGCCGCCGATAAGTTGCGTGTACTGCCAGGACCCGAAGGTGCGCTGATCGATGAAATCGAGTTCCAGTGGCGCAGAACTCTCGCCGTGCATCAGCGCACGGATGCGCAGATGCGGGCTGTCGACGAGCCCTGGTTCCCCGACGATCATCTGGCCGGACATGCGCAGGTGGACCATGAGAGCGGCGCCGTCGGAAAGCTCGAGCCACATGAACTTCCCGCGCCTCCCTGTACCTGTGACACTGAGCCCCGGCAGGATCTCCGTGAGATCGACATCGTTGCCGCGCACAGCCCGCGGGTGGAGCACCTCGATTGCGTCGAACGTGCTTCCCACGATGTGCGTGTCCAACCCCCGCCGGACCACCTCGACTTCGGGGAGTTCGGGCATCTACTTCTGCCTCAACGCGACAGCTTCAGGGTGCTCCTTGAGGTAGAAGAATGCCTCACGGGCGGAGTTCTGCTCCGCAGTCTTCTTGTTCTGGCCCCGGCCAACGCCGCGGCAGACACCATCGATGGACACCTTCGCAGTGAAGATCTGCTCATGCTCCGGCCCTTTAGCCGTGGCCGTGTACACAGGCGGATTGCCGCCGAGTTCTGCGACGCGCTCTTGCAGCTCCGTCTTCCAATCCTGGATCCAGTGCGCGTTAACGATCTTGTCGTCGAACAGTCGGTTGATCATATCACGGGTCACGTCAAAGCCGTGCTGCCGGTAAATCGCGCCCAATACAGCCTCTGTCGTGTCCGCCAAAATCGAGTCCTTCTTGCGACCGCCAGTAGCTTCTTCGCCTTTACCCAAAAGAACATGCGCACCAAGGTCGATACTGCGAGCGACATCCGCCAACCCGTAGCGGGAAACGATACGGGCACGCATCGGCGATAGGTCGGACTCTGGGCGGGAAGGGAAACGGTCGAACAACTCATTGGCTATGGTCAGACCCAGCACGGCATCGCCGACGAACTCCAAGCGCTCATTGTTCGGCAGGGCACCGTGCTCATTGGCGAACGAGCGGTGCGTCAATGCCAACCTCAGCAGATCGGGCTCGATGTCGACACCGAGACGTTCAAGCAGCGGAGCGTGGTCAATTTTGGCGAAAGCCTGAGCCCACGCCTTTTCGCCCGAGATTTTGTTCTTCTTCGCCCGCGGCACTATTTGCTCCCGGTGTCCCCGTCGCCGAGGAATTTCTCCAGACCAGCCCAGCGCGGGTCGACGCGGTCCGACTCCTCCCCAGAGATACCGTCGGGCGCGGGAACGTCGGAGTCAGCCGGGCACTCCGGCTGACATGTGGGGTTGAACGGCAGGTTCAAGCCCGCTTCGTCCACGAACGCCTGCTCTAAGTCGATGGTGTCGTTCACAATCCGGGGCACATCATCGCCAGAGCCGGCATCGGCATCGTCTTCTGCATCCCCGCTAATGAAGTCGTCATCACCGGAGAAGACCTGGGACACGGTGATGGTCTCAGTCGGGGTCAGCGGGCGCAGACAGCGCACGCACTGGCCTTGGAGTTGGGCGGTCGCCGAAGCGTCCACGAGCACTCCGCTTCCCAGCGGCGTGATAGTTGCCTCCACCTCAACATCGGCCCCTTCCGGGATGGCGATCATCTCGGGGCCGATGCGTGAAGGGGACGGACCGGTGTGGGTGAGAGTTTTCGGGAGGCCGTCGCCACGCTGGACGTCGGCTACATCGAAGACAAACGGATTCGTAGCCATAACGGGCACAAGCCTACCGTGTCCCTGTCCCGGCGAGAAGACTCAGCCAGAACGGGGTGACGCAGGCCGCGCTGAGCTAGTTCGAGCGCGGTCGCCGGGCACGGTCAGCACGGTCTGGACGCTCAGCGCGCTCACGGTCGTAACGGGCGTACCCGTCGGCTTGCGCAGCGCGGCCGGAGGCTCCGGCACCGTGCCGCAGGGCAGATCGGTCGGAAGAGACGGTGCGCAAAACGCTGGTGAGGCTGTCTTCGAACTCGCCGAGCTTGGAGTCGACGTACTCGTCGCATTCGGTGCGCAGACGGTTGGACTCGGTGTGGGCGGTCTCGACGATGCGGTGCGCTTCCTCGTCGGCGCGCCGGGTGACCTCCGCCTCGGAGACGAGACGCTGCTGCTCTTCCCGGCCCTCAGCGACGGAGCGCTCGTAGGACTCATTACCGTCGGCGATAAGGCGCTCAGACTCGCGGCGGGCGCGGTCGACCGTTGTGTCTGCTTCCTCGCGGGCACGAGCGACGAGCGTGTTCGCATCGTCCTCAGCGGTAGCGACGAGCATGGTGGCGCGCTGCTGGGCCTCACCAAGCATGGACTCGGACTCGTTGTGGGCGTCGGACACGAGACGTTGGGCTTGATCCTCAGCATCAGCGATCATCTCATCTGCACGCTCCTCGGCGCCACGGAGAATTTCGTCTTGCTTGTCCAGGACGTCTTGGGCGTCGTCGACTTCGACGGGGAGGGCGTTACGGATGTCGTCAAGGAGCGCGAGCACTTCGTTGCGGGGAACCATGCAGTTCGATGTCATGGGCACGCCATACGCCTGCTCAACAGTGGTGACCAGTTCATCCAATGCTTCAAATACGCGGTACATGACTTCTAAAGTACTGGTAGAAACACAAATGCCCCGGCAGGCCGGGGCGGTGTGTTGCGGGGGACGAGTCTTAGATCACGCCCTGGGCGAGCATGGCGTCTGCGACCTTCTTGAAGCCGGCGATGTTGGAGCCGACGACGTAGTCGCCTTCGTGGTCGTACTCTGCCGCAGTGTCAGAGATGTTGCGGAAGATGTTCTCCATAATGCGCTTAAGACGCTCATCGGTGTAGTCGAAGCTCCAGGAGTCGCGGGAGGCGTTCTGCTGCATCTCCAAAGCGGAGGTGGCCACACCGCCGGCGTTGGCGGCCTTGCCTGGAATGAAGTGGGTGCCGGACTTGCGGAAGACCTCGATGGCGTCAGCGGTGGACGGCATGTTCGCACCCTCGGCGACGTACTTCACGCCGTTGTCCACCAGTTTTTGGGCGTGCTCACCGTCAAGCTCATTCTGGGTTGCACACGGCAGGGCGACGTCGGCGGTGAGGTCCCAGATGGAGCCGTCAGAGTGGAAGGTGCCTTCTGCTTCCTTGCAGTACTCATCGACGCGGCCGCGACGGACTTCCTTGATTTCACGGAGTAGCTCAAGGTTCACGCCGTTCGGAGTCTCCACCCAGCCGGACGAGTCGGAGAAACCGATGACGGTGGCACCGAGCTCCTGCGCTTTCTGGATGGCGTAGGTAGCCACGTTACCGGAGCCGGAAACGATGACCTTGGCGCCGTCGAAGGAGTCGCCGTTTTGCTTCATGGCCTCGTTGGTGATGTAGACGACGCCGTATCCGGTGGCCTCGGTGCGGACCAGAGATCCGCCCCATGTCAGACCCTTGCCGGTGAGGACGCCGGACTCGTGCTCATTAGCCAGGCGGCGGTACTGGCCGAAGAGGTAACCGATCTCGCGGCCACCGACACCGATATCACCGGCCGGCACGTCGCGGTACTCACCGATGTGGCGGTGCAGTTCGGTCATGAAGGACTGGCAGAAGCGCATGATTTCCTGCTCGGACTTGCCCTTCGGGTCAAAGTCGGAGCCGCCCTTGCCGCCGCCGATGGGCAGGCCGGTCAGGGAGTTCTTGAAGATCTGCTCGAAACCGAGGAACTTGATGATGCCCAGGTTCACGCTCGGGTGGAAACGGAGGCCGCCTTTGTAGGGGCCGAGTGCGGAGTTGAACTGGACGCGGAAGCCGCGGTTGACGCGGACCTCGCCGGAGTCGGTGACCCACGGCACGCGGAAGATGATCTGGCGCTCCGGCTCGCAAAGGCGCTCGATGAGGCCGTAGTCGTTGTAGTGCGGATCCTTCTGCAGGACGATCTTCAGGGAGTCGAGAACCTCTGCGACTGCCTGGTGAAATTCGGGTTCGCCGGCGTTGCGGCGGAGCAGCTTGTCGTAGTAACCGGACATCTCGTCGTCGTAGTTAGCCATCCTGGATCCTTTCCTTTTCTAACGGTTGACAGTTAAGCACTATAGTCCTGTCTTCCACTCATGCACTTTTTTCTCTCGCCCGATTGCTATGGTCTGGGTCAACTGGCAGCAATGAACTTACCGCGTCCAGCTCTAGCCAGCTGGACGAGCAAAGAACGAAGGACTTCGATGACGCACCCCTACCCCGCACCCGGCCCGCGCACCGACGAAGAAGAGAACATCGGATTACCTGCCAATTTCCGGGTAGACGCACAAACAATGCGCGTCATCGTCGCCCCGGACTCGTTCAAGGGCACGGCTTGCGCCGCCGACGCCGCGGAGTGGATCGCTGAAGGAATCCAGTCCGTCATCATCGACTGTGACATTGAGCACATGCCTATGGCCGACGGCGGCGAAGGCACCGCATCGCTTTTCGGCGGCACCGTGGTCACCCTTCCCACCACCGACGCCGCCGGGCGCTTAACCGAGGCGAGCTACGTCTACAACGCCGCGGAGGAAACCGCGTATATCGATGTCTCGGCGGCGACTGGACTGCCCGCAGTGAAAGACAAACCGGTCCCGCTCACCGGGGACACATATGGCACAGGAGTCCTCATCGCCGATGCGCAAAGCCGCGGCGCGACAACGATCGTTCTGGGCATGGGCGGATCCGCCACAATCGACGGCGGCACGGGCATCCTCGTCGCCTTGGGCGCTAACCCGATGGATGCCAACGGCCGCCCCTTGCGCCATGGTGGCGGAAACTTGGGTGACCTCCACGACATCGACACCGCCCAGCTGAACATTCCGGCAGCGTCTGTGGACTGGGTGCTGCTGGCGGATTCAGAGTTCCCCGCCACCGGCCCGCGCGGCGCTGCGCGTGTCTTCGGCCCGCAAAAGGGCGCGAGCGAGAAAGAGATCGAGCGTGTCGACGCAGCATTGCACCACTTCTGTGAGTTCACCGGCGTCGACCCAGACCAACCCGGTTACGGCGCCGCCGGTGCATTACCTGTGGGCATCACGTGGCTGTCGCGGTTGCTTCACGGCAACGATGAGCACGTCCACGTTGTCTCCGGCGCCCGCACGGTCGCCTCCGCCTACGGCCTGAAAGAGAAAATTGCCGAGGCCAACCTCGTGGTCACTGGCGAAGGAAAGTATGACGAGCAGTCCGCGGGCGGCAAGGTCGTCTCCGTCGTCGCCGAGCTCGCTACCGGCACAGGCGCGACCGTCGCAGTCATCGCGGGCGGCTTCGAAGCAGAACTGCCGGACGGGGCGATCAAAGTGGAGATCGGTGAGCCAGGCGAGTCGGAAGAGGCGGTTCGCGACCAGCTCATCCGCGCCGGCGCGCAAGCCGCAGTGGACTACCTCAACACTTCCACGGCCCAGGGATAGACAGCCGGAAGCTCGAAGTCCATCTGACGCTCCAGCGCCACCGGGTCCTTCGGCAGATCTGCCTTCGGGGTGAGCACACGGGACAGACCCATCGCCAGGCTGTTCATCGAGCTCGCCCCTTCAGCCTCAATGAGGTAGCGGTGCACGACCGCTCCGTCCGGTTCTTCCCCACGCTCCTCGCGGTAGGCGTTGCGCAGCTGTTCGAGAGTGTCCTCGTGCAGGTCGGGGGTGCCAACGTGGCGGACGGAGCCGTCGCTAAGCTTGCCGCGGCGCACCAAGATCTCCACCGCCCGGGTGAAGGCCTCCCCCACTTCGCTCGCGGCGGAAACGTCAGGAACAAGCACGTCAAACTGAATAGCAGGCATGAGGACACACTAGCTAATAGCCTTAGGTGACATGACTCACCGCGACCCGATCAGCCACATGGCGGACGGAACCATCAAACAGTACAACCCGTTCTCGGGCACCCAGGTATGGACGGTGCCGGGGCGCGGCAACCGGCCGCTGGCTGTACCCAAGCAAGAACCGCACTCCCTGGAGCCGCATGAGTTCACTGATTCCTGCAATTTCTGCGCAGACCGGAAGCTGAAAACCCCGCCGGAGAAATCCCGCATTGTCCAGCGCGACGGTGGGTGGGAGATCCTCCGCGATCTGCTACCGCACGAGCTGGACGACACCCAGCCGATGTTCCGCCGCGTGCCCAACCTCTTCGAAATCGTCTCCTACGCCTACTGGGCGAAGAACTACGGCTTCCACATGGACACCTCCCGCGAAGACCACATGGAGCGCTATCTCGCCGACGATGCCGGCCGCCACCATGTCTTCGAGATTGTGCGCATGCGCCTGAAAGCTGGCGGCCACGACGACAACTTGAGCGAGGAGGAACTGCTCGCGCTGGTGCCCGCGTATTTCGGCGGTGGACACGACGTGATCATCGGCGGGCGCCACTTCGTCGACGGAGCGCAAGACTCCTCCCAGCTCGCATCGTCTGGCACTCTCACGCCCGACGAGCATCACGCCTTCATCGCCTTCACCGTCGATTCCCTGCGCGACCTCTACGAGCGCAACCGCTACGCGCCGTACGTGTCCGTCTTCCAGAACTGGCTCGCCCCCGCCGGCGCCTCATTCGAGCACCTGCACAAGCAGCTCGTCGCTATCGACGAACGCGGTGTCCAGGCCGACATCGAAATCGCCAAACTGCGCCAGAATCCCAATATCTACAACGAGTGGGGCGTCAACTCCGCCAGCTACCACAACCTCATCATCGCGGAGAACGACTATGCGGTGATGACGGCCGGCATCGGCCACCGCTACCCCACCATGAACATCTACTCAAAGTCCGCGACGCCGGAGCCATGGCGACAGACAGTGGATGAGGTGCGTGGCATGTCCGACATCATTCACGCCGCCCACGCTGCGACCGGTCCAGAGGTGCCCTGCAACGAGGAATGGCACCACAAACCCATTGACTTGGACATGCCTATGCCGTGGCACATCAATTTGAAGTGGCGTGTGTCCACTTTGGCCGGCTTTGAAGGCGGCACAAAGGTCTACGTGAACACCTTGTCGCCATACGACATCCGCGACCGGATGGTCAGCAACCTCTACCGGCTGCGCGAGGAGGGACGCCTTGCAAGCGGGTTGCGCATCGCCACAGAGTGTTCACCATTGCGCAACGCATTGCGGTACAACCCTGTGCTGCACTAGCCGTGTGTAACCCGGGCGCACTAGTTGGGGCGGCACCCAGTATCTGCAATCTCGGTACAGTGGCGGGCGCAAGAAAGCGCACCCAGATGAAAACCAGATGAGTAACTGAGGTAAACACCGCAATGAACATGCCAGCACAGCCGCCCGCATTCGTTGACACTGTTGGAGGCCACGTCCGCTCGGTCTCTGGTTCCACCCCCGACTCCGCATCCCGCAAAAAGTTCTGGACGGGCCTCTCCCTAGCCGTGATCGAGAACATCGGCGACAAGTGGGAGGCGACCCGCGAGACGTACGCCGCGACCCGCCAGCAGGCGTACTTCTCCGCAGAGTTCCTCATGGGCCGCGCCCTGTTGAACAACCTGACTAACCTTGGCCTGGTGGATGACGCGAAACGCGCGGCAGCAGAAAACGGCCACGACTTCCTCGACGTACTCGAAGCGGAGCACGACGCAGCACTGGGTAACGGCGGTTTGGGCCGCCTCGCCGCGTGCTTCCTCGACTCTGCCGCCGCCCAGGACTACCCGGTCACCGGCTACGGCATTCTCTACCGTTATGGCCTGTTCCGCCAGGAAATCGTCGACGGCTTCCAGAAGGAGCACCCGGACGCTTGGCGTGAGAGCTTCCACCCGTTCGCAGTCCGCCGCGGCACGCAGCAACGCACCGTGAAATTCGACGATATGCACGTCCGCGCCATCCCCTACGACATGCCGATCACCGGTTACGGCACCGACAACGTGGGCACCCTGCGCCTGTGGGATGCCTCCCCGATGCGCGAGTTCGACTACGACGCATTCAACTCTCAGCGCTTCTCCGACGCCATCCTGGAGCGCGAGGCCGTCCACGACCTGACCCGCGTGCTGTACCCGAACGACACCACCTACGACGGCAAGGTGCTGCGTGTGCGCCAGCAGTACTTCTTCGTCTCCGCTTCGCTGCAAGAGATGGTGGACAATTACATTGCACACCACGGCGAAGACCTGCGCGGCTTCGCTCAGTACAACTCCGTGCAGCTCAACGACACCCACCCTGTGCTGGGCATCCCGGAGCTCATGCGCATCCTGCTCGACGACCACGGCATGACCTGGGAAGATGCCTGGGACGTTGTCACCGGCACCTTCGCCTACACCAACCACACCGTCCTCCAGGAGGCTTTGGAGACCTGGGACGTGTCCATCTTCCAGCAGCTCTTCGGCCGTGTGTGGGAGATCGTCGTGGAGATTGACCGCCGCTACCGCGAGGACATGGCATCCCGGGAGCTTTCCCCCGACACGATTCACAAGTACTCCCCGGTTCACGACGGCAAGGTCCACATGGCGTGGATCGCCTGCTACGCCGCGTACTCCATCAACGGTGTCGCCGCGATCCACACCGAGATCATCAAACGCGACACCCTGGGCTACTGGCACGAGCTGTACCCGGAGAAGTTCAACAACAAGACCAACGGTGTCACCCCGCGCCGCTGGCTGCGCATGTGCAACCCGCGCCTGTCGGCGCTGCTGGACCGTCTGGTCGGCTCCGACGAGTGGGTCACCGACATGGACAAGCTCAAGGAACTTCGCCACTACGCCGACGATGACGCAGTGATGGAAGAACTGCGCGAAATCAAGTCCGCCAATAAGCGCGACTTCGCCGACTGGGTCCGCGTCCACGAGCACGTGGAGCTCGACCCGGAATCCGTCTACGACACCCAAATCAAACGCCTGCACGAGTACAAGCGCCAGCTGCTCAACGCGCTCTACATCCTGGACCTGTACTTCCGCATCAAGCACGACGGCGAGCGTAACGTGCCCAAGCGCACCTTCATCTTCGGTGCGAAGGCAGCACCCGGTTATGACCGCGCCAAGGGCATCATCAAGCTCATCAACGCCATCGGTGACCTGGTGAACAACGACCCGGAGGTCTCCGAGTTCCTCCGCGTTGTGTTCGTGGAGAACTACAACGTCTCCCCGGCGGAGCAGATCATTCCGGCCACGGACGTCTCAGAGCAGATCTCCACCGCCGGGAAGGAAGCTTCTGGCACTTCCAACATGAAGTTCATGATGAACGGTGCGTTGACCCTGGGCACCATGGACGGCGCCAACGTGGAGATCGTCGATTCCGTCGGCGAGGAAAACGCCTACATCTTCGGCGCACGCGAAGAGGAGCTGCCGGAGCTCAAGGGGAACTACCAGCCCCAGGAGGTCTACGAGAACAACCCCGCCATCAAGCGCGCGATCGATGCGCTTACCGACGGCACCCTCGACGACTCCGGCACCGGTATGTTCGCCGACCTGCGTGACTCCCTGCTTATCGACGGCGGCTGGAACACCGCCGATCCGTACTACGTCCTCGGTGACTTTGACTCCTACAAAGAGACCCGCGACCGCATGGCAGCCGAGTACTACGCGGACCCGCTGCACTGGGCACGCATGTGCTGGATCAACATCTGCGAGTCCGGCCGCTTCTCCTCCGACCGCACCATCCGCGACTACGCGAACGAGGTGTGGAAGATCGAGCCGACCCCGATCAACCGCTAGTCCACGGCAAGTACCCAACCATGGACAACATTGCAGGACAAGAGTTCAATCCCGACGACCTCGTCGCTTCGCGGTTCACACCCGTTCTCGGTGAAGACTACTGGGTGTACCACGAAATGCTCGGACTAGATGGACAGCCAGTCCACATCTATTGCTGGCGGCCCACCGAAAAGCGTCCTGTTTGGACGCTGGTCACATCGGGCATGAGCTGGTACAAGATGGAAATGCCACCAGGCAGAGAAGAACTCGACCGGATCGAGTTGATCATGACTCTGCCGGGTGACTGGCCACTGGATGAGGTCACATCCAGCGCAAACGAAGGCCGGGAAGATATCTCGTGGCCGCTGGACCTGATGAAGATGACCGCACGCATGCCCCGCAGCGCGCACTCGTTTTTGTCGTACGGTTCGTCCTCCCAGTGGGGTGAGTCGTTAGAGGAAACTTATCCGGGCAGTGACTTCTCCGGATTCGTGCTTGGTGGCGCAGTTTCCCTTGACACCGAATTCAACCTCCTCAGGACACAGTTCGGCGGTGAGACAGTCCACTTCTTGGGTCTTTTCCCGCTGTACGCGCAGGAAATTGAGGCCTATTTAGCTGGGGTTGAGGTGCTCGATCTCCTCTACGAAGCTGGCTTTGCAGAGGGCGCCCACCCTGGCCGTCCGCCAGTGGTCTAAATAAAATATTTCACGCAAGCGCGGTTGTGGAGTGTAGCCTGCTTCACAGCCGCGTTTTTGCGCGCGTACGGACCCCCGTTTAGGAACGTGACCCGGAAAGGCAGACCATGGCTGGTTCTACCTCAGTGAACGCGACCTCCCAGAAGCCGAAGGCGGCTGGGGACGAGTCGTCGAAAGCAAAAAGCAAAAAGGGCGATAAGAAGGGGTCCTCCGGCGGTTCGTCGATGGGCGGCTTCCTCGGTTTCATTGAGACCTCCCTGTCGCTGCCGTACTCATTGTCGATGATCATCGGCTGGTTCCTGTTCTTCCTGCTGTGGTACTTCGCCGGTATTCCACTCGGCCCGGGTACGCCGATGACGTACGGCGGGTAAGCACCGCCCGACATGATCCTGCTTGTAGACAACTACGATTCCTACACGTTCAACCTCGCCCATCTCATCGCGGAAGTCTCGGGCGAGGAACCGGCGGTCGTCCCTGCGGCTGACGCGTTATCGCTTATCGACGATGCCTCCTCCGGCCGCTTCACCCACGTGATCATCTCTCCCGGGCCGGGCACCCCGGCCAACGACGATGACTTCGCGGCCTCCCGCGCGATCATCGAGGCCGCGTCGGAAACTCCCCTTCTCGGTGTGTGCTTGGGGCACCAAGGGCTCGCTCACCTCGCGGGCGCGACGGTCACCCGCGCGCCGGAGCCGCGGCACGGGTTCGTGAGCACAATTAGCCACAGCGGCGAGGGAATCTTCGCTGGGGTCCCGCAGGATTTCAAGGCGGTGCGTTACCACTCGCTGCACATTGAAACCCCCACTAATGGTCGCCCGGAGAGCGAGCCGGAGATCGCGGTGCATGCCCGCAGCGAGGATGGCGTCATGCAAGCTCTCGAAGTGGTCGGCCGCCCGCACTGGGGTGTGCAGTTCCACCCTGAGTCGATCCTGACAGAGCATGGACGCACCATCATGGAGAATTTCCTTCGCCTCGGCAGCTGGACGCTCACCCACCGTGCAGTCAACATCGATCTCGATTGCCAGAGTGTCTTCGCTGCTCTTCGCGCCCGCGGGAACGACGCGTTTTGGCTCGATTCGGCGGATACCGACCGCGGACGGTATTCGATCCTGGGCGACACCGCCGGGCCACTAAGCCGGTCGGTCTCCTACCGCCTCGGCGACGATCCCGACATCTTGGATGTCCTCGAACGCGAACTCGCCGTGGGTATCCAGTCCCCCGTCGACCTCCCGTTCACCGGCGGGTGGGTCGGCTACCTCGGGTACGAGTGCGCCCAGCTCACGCTGCCCGGCGCGGATCTCGGCCGGCACACCTCCCCTGTCCCCGACGCCTATTTCGTGCGGCCGCAGTCCTTCATCGTGTACGACCACTGGGAGCACACCGCGCACCTGTGCGGGCTCGGGGACGCGGAGGAACTCCTCGACCAGCTTGAAACACTGTTGGGCGGGGTGGATGAGGGGGACGAGAGAACGTCGATAAGCAACGGCTCATGGCGCACCCCCGATCACCGCGAACGCATCGGTCTAGCGCAGGACGTACTGCACGCCGGTGAGAGTTACGAGGTGTGCCTGACCGATGCCTTCGAGGCACAGGCCTCCGGCGAGCTCTATCCCGCTCTTCGCGCACACAATCCGGCGCCGTACGCCGCGCACCTCGTCTTCGACGGTGTGGAGGTCATGAGTGCATCCCCGGAGCGGTTCCTCACGGTCCGCGATCGCCGCGTGGAGGCGAAGCCGATCAAGGGCACCATTGCTGCGGATCAAGACCCAGCGCTGCTTCACGACGACAAAACCCGCGCCGAAAACCTCATGATCGTCGACCTCATGCGTAATGACTTGGCGCGCGTGTGCCGCCCCGGCTCTGTGCGTGTGCCCAGTCTCATGGCCGTCGAGCGCTACGCCACCGTGCAGCAGTTGGTCTCCACGATCACCGGTGAGCTCAACCCCGATGCGACTCTCATTGATTTGCTGCGGGCGACGTTCCCGCCGGGATCCATGACGGGCGCGCCGAAGGTCCGCACCTGCGAGATCATCGACCGGCTGGAAACTGGCCCGCGCGGGGTGTACTCCGGTGCGCTGGGCTATCTCGGGTTCGACGGGCAGGCGGACCTTTCCGTGGTGATCCGCACCGCGGTGAGGGACGGGGACCGCATGAGCGTCGGCGCAGGTGGCGCGATCGTGCTGGCCTCCGATCCAGACGCAGAGGTCGCAGAGAAACAGCTCAAAGCCGACGCGGTTCTGGGGGCTTTCACATGAAGACCTACGAATGGATCAATGGTGCCTTCGTCCCTTACTCGCCTGCGTCCTCTCATGTGGCTGGCCCGTTCGACCGCGCTGATTCGTGGCGTCACCGCGACGGCCGCGCGAACGGTCTCGAGCACCACCTAGAGCGTTTCGGGGGCGTCCCGGACGGATTCGTCCAAGCGATGCTGCCGCTCATCTCAGCTGGCGACCTTTTTCCGCGGATCGCTCGCCGCGGGTACCGGCTGTTTCTCGATGTGCGCCCCGCCCCCACGCCGCGCACGACGACCGTGCTCACCTACACGCCGACTGCACCCGACCCGCGAACGCAGCCATTGCTCAAAGGGCCGGATTTGGATGCCCTAGCGCAGTACCGGGAGGAGCACCAACTGCCCGGCACGGATGACACTGTGATCGTCGGCGCCAACGGCGAGATGTTAGAAACCACGACCGGCGCGCTGCTCGCCTGGGACGGCGACACTCTCGTGCTGCCGTCCGGCACCTGGCTGCCGAGTGTCACCTCGGCACAGATCGTCGACCGCGCGCAAGCAATCGGACTGAGCGTGTCCAGCCGCCCCCTCTACCCTGACGACGATGTGCCGCTGTGGTTCGCTAACTCACTGCACGGCATCAGTCCCGTCACTGAGATTCGAAGCCCGGGTACAACGAGACCACCGGCTCACCCACGCACCGCCGAATGGCAGGCATGGTGGTGGGGCAACTTCGCAAAATTCGCCTAACAGCTCCTAGCCGAGTCTCTACCGCGGTGACTCCGAACTAAGCCGAACGGGAAGCCAACACCTTCCCCGTCGCAGTATCGCACCCTGCCAACTCGGCCGGGGTGCCCTCGGCGACCACTCGTCCACCCTGGGCACCCGCTCCCGGGCCCATCTCGATGACGCGGTCCGCCTGCGCAATGACCGACAGATCGTGTTCAACCACGATGACCGTTTGCCCTGCATCGACGAGTCCATTGAGTTCCTTGACCAGCAGCTCCACATCCACCGGGTGCAGGCCTGTCGTCGGCTCGTCGAGGAGGTACACGGTGTGACCGCGCCGGGAAGTACGGGAGCGCTGCAGCTCGGTGGCGAGCTTGATGCGCTGCGCCTCACCGCCAGAGAGTTCCGGTGCTCCCTGCCCTAGGCGGAGATACCCCAGTCCCACCGCCTGCAGGGTTTCAACGGCCCTTAAGATCGTTGGTTCGTCGGCGAATACCCCGGCAGCGTCATCCACGGTGAGTTCCAGGACATCCGCGATCGTGCGCCCCTGCCACGTCACCTCGAGAGTCTCATCGTTGTAGCGGGCACCCTCGCAGTCCGGGCACGTGGTGTATGAGCCGGGGAGGAACACCAGCTCCACCTCGATTTTCCCGGCGCCGCCGCAGGTTGGGCACTGCCCCTGCTTGACGTTGTAGGAAAACCGCGAGACCGTCCAGCCCCGCTTTTTCGCTTCGTCGGTGGAGGCGAAGAGTTTGCGTACGCCGTCGAAAAGCCCTGTGTATGTGGCCAGTGTCGAGCGCGGCGTGCGGCCGATCGGTTTCTGCGTGATCTGCACGACGCGGCTGACTTCATCGAAGCCGCTGCGCTTCTCCACGCTCCACTCCGCCGGCTCCTGCGACACGTCCTCATCATCCTGATCCGTCACTGCAGCGGCAGCTTCACACAGCACTCCTGCAAGAACATTGCTGACAAGGGTGGATTTTCCAGAACCAGACACGCCTGCCACCGCAGTGAACTGCCCGAGCCCGAAATCCACGGCGACACCCTCGATCGACCGGGCGCGCACCCCTTCGAGAGTGAGCGTTCCCGTGGCCTCACGCGGTGCGTCGTTCAACGTCAGCGCACGATTGTTCAATGCGTGAGCTGTAGGAGTGTCCGCGTTGTAGTCGCTCGTGCGGCCGGAGTAGACCACTTTTCCGCCCTGCTCGCCGGCGAGCGGGCCGACGTCGACCAGCCAATCGGTCTGTGCAACGAGCTCCATGTCGTGCTCCACGAGCAGGACGGAATTTCCGGCGGCGATGAAACGGCGGCAGATGTCCAATACTGCGTCGCGTTCTGCCGGGTGCAAACCCGCAGCCGGCTCGTCGAGCACATATGCGACGCCGAACAGGCCCGAGCGCAACTGCGCGGCGAGACGAATGCGCTGCAGTTCCCCGGCGGACAGCGTCGGCGCCGGGCGGTCGAGACTCAAGTGAGCGAGACCAAGGTCCAGCGCGGACTGCAGCGCGGGCAAAATCTGCTTGAGCAGAAGATCCTCGGCGGAATTGTCTTCCGGGGTTTGCTCGGCCAGCACGGCGTGGACACGGTCGAGGGGCAGGGCGCCGAGCTCGTCGATCGGCATGCCCGCGTAGGTGACTTTCAGCGCCTCCGGGTTAAGGCGACGCCCATCGCACGTCTCACAGGTGCGCGACTCCATGTAGGACAAAACGCGCTTGCGCAGCGTATCCGACTGGGTTTCGGCGAGAGTATTCGTCAAGTAGCTGGCCACCGAGCGCCACGTGCCTTTGTAGTTGCGCTGGATCTGGTCCGCCCCGCGCAGAGGCTTCACCGTCACTACCGGGCGCTCCTCAGTGAAGAGGATCCAGTCCCGGTCCTCTTGCGGCAGCTCTTGCCACGGTGAATCGAGGTCGTAACCCAGGGTCTGCAGGATGTCATGGAAGTTCTTCCCCGCCCATGCCCCGGGCCATGCCTGGATGGCGCCGTCCTGAATGGATAGCGTCGGGTCCGGCACCATAGACTGCTCCGTAGGTTCGTGGACGACACCTGTTCCCTGGCACGTCGGACACATGCCCTCGGGAGTGTTCGGGGAGAACGAATCGGAGTACAGGCCCCTCGGGTTATCGCCCGCACGCGAATAGAGCAGGCGAATGCTGTTCGACAACGTGGAGACAGTCCCCACCGTCGAGCGCACCCCGCCGCCTGATGTGGATTGTTGGAGCGCGACCGTCGGCGGCAAGCCATTGATCTCACTGACCTGCGGATCCACAGCGGAGCCGATGAGACGGCGCGCGAACGGCGCCACCGATTCAAGGTAGCGCCGTTGCCCCTCGCCGTGGATCGTGCCAAAGGCGAGGGAGGACTTACCGGAACCGGACACGCCCGTCACCGCGACGAGCGTCCCCCGCGGAATGTCCACGTCGACATTCCTCAGATTGTGCAGGTGGGCATCCCTGACTTCGATTCCGTTAGCTAGCTCTGCAGATTCAGACATGCCCACCAGCGTAACCAGAGCTGACTCTGCAACTACTGAGGGCGCCGCGTGTCCTCGCCGAGCTGGTGGACGTGGATCATGTTGGTCGTGCCAGCCACGCCCGGCGGGGTACCGGCCACAACGACCATGACATCGCCCTCGTCATACTCGTCGACGGAGAGCAGAATCTCGTCGACGGTCTGCATCATTTCGTCGGTGTTGTCCACCTGCGGGCACAAGAACGTCTCCGCGCCCCACGTCAGGGCAAGCTGGGAGCGAACCGCCTGGTGCGGCGTGAACACCAGTAGCGGCAGGTAGGAGTGCAAGCGCGCCAGACGGCGGGCGGTCTCACCCGAGCTGGTGAACGCGACCAATGCACGCGAGTTCAAGCGCTCGGCAATATCACGGGCGGAGTATGAAATCACGCCACGTTTGGTGCGCGGAATGTGGTTCAGCGGAGGAACGGAACCCATGGACTCGGCCACACGGACAATGCGGTCCATGGTGCGCACAACGTTGTGCGGGTCCGCACCAATGGACGTCTCACCCGAGAGCATCACAGCGTCAGTGCCGTCAAGCACCGCGTTAGCCACGTCGGACGCTTCCGCGCGGGTCGGGCGCGAGTTGTCGATCATGGAGTCGAGCATCTGGGTAGCAACAATGACCGGCTTCGCGTTTTCGCGCGCGATCTGGATGGCGCGCTTTTGCACCAGCGGCACCTGCTCGAGCGCGATCTCCACACCGAGGTCACCACGGGCGACCATGATGGCGTCGAAAGCGAGAATGATGGATTCGAGCGAATCCACCGCCTCCGGCTTCTCCAGCTTCGCAATCACCGGCACGCGGCGGCCAACCTCGTCCATGATTTCGTGGACCAAGTCGACGTCAGACGGCGAGCGCACGAACGACAGCGCGATGAAGTCGACGCCGAGGTTCAAAGCGAAACGCAGATCTGCCTTGTCTTTCTCCGACAGAGCCGGGACAGAGATGTTCATCCCTGGCAGGGACACACCCTTGTTGTTGGACACCGGGCCGCCCTCAACGACTTCACAGACGACATCATTTCCGTCGACCTCTTTGCAGACGAGGGCAACCTTGCCGTCGTCGACAAGCAAACGGTCGCCGGGCTGCGCATCTTCAGCGAGGTTCTTGTAGGTCGTCGACACGCGGTCGTGCGTACCCTCAATGTCGTCGACGGTGATGCGGACCTCTTCACCGGTTTCCCAGTAAGTCTTGCCGTCGCCTTCAAAACGGCCGAGACGGATCTTCGGTCCCTGCAGATCGGCGAGAATACCCACTGCGTGGCCGGTCTCATCGGTGGCCTCACGCACCCACCGGTAGTTCTGCTCGTGGTCGGGGTAGTCGCCGTGGGAGAAGTTCAACCGGGCAACGTCCATGCCGTCGCTCACGAGTCCGAGAATGGCGTCCTTGCTGGCAACAGCTGGTCCGAGAGTGCAAACGATCTTGGTGCGTCTATCCACAATTTCCTACTTCGTCTCGTGGTTCATCTCGTGGTGTTTTCTCGCGAGAGATTGGATACGCGCCCCACGGTACCGAAACACAGCGTCTTTCGCCGTGCGGTATTTTCAGGGTGCGCGATCAGTGCTTTCCAGGCGCTTTCCGCTTATCGACGTCGCCTTCCGTCGTTTCTTTTCCCCCCTGATACCCAGGATCAACTTCTTCGGGAGCCTCACGCCCGGAGCGCATCCGGATGAACACGATGACGGCTGCAATGAAGATCACGGCGGAAATGAACATGTTGATGCGGATGCCGAAGATGAGGTGTGCCTCATCAGCACGCATGAACTCCATGAACACACGCCCGAGCGTGTAGGAGGCGACGTAGAGGACGAAGACGCGGCCGCGTCCCAGGTTGAAGCGCTTCTCCGCCCACAGCAGGAAGAAGAAGGCCGCGATGTTCCAGATCATCTCGTAGAGGAACGTGGGGTGCACACTCGCGATGACCTCGCCTGTGGAACGGCCTGTCAGCGGCGCGAAGTTGCCGGCCTCGTCAACGCGGTAGTAGATGTCCAGCGCCCAGGGCACGTCGGTGGGGCGGCCGTAGAGCTCTTGGTTGAAGTAGTTGCCTAGGCGTCCGATCGCTTGTGCCAGGATGATCGTCGGGCCGACCGAATCCGCGAACGGCGCCAGCGGCACACCGCGGTATTTGAACAACCCCCACACCGCCAGCGTGCCTAAAGCGACTGCGCCCATGATGCCTAGTCCACCGGCGGAGAAGTTGAAGACTTCCAGCGGGTCCTTGCCTGGCCCGAAATAGTCGTCATACTGCGTAATCACGTGGTAGGCCCGGCCGCCGATGATGCCGGCCGGGATCGCCACAATCGCGGCGTCCCAAACCATGTCCGGGTTGCCGCCGCGGGCTTCATAGCGGCGCAGAGTTAGCGCCATGGCGACGATGATGCCGGTGATAATGCACAGCGCGTAGGCGCGAATCGGGATCGGACCGAGGTACCAGACGCCCTGCGGCGGCGAAGGAATGTTGGCGAGGATGTGCGTAGTCACGGATAGTTAGCTTAGCTGCCGCGGCGCGACGGGCAGGCCGGATGCTGGCCTGCGGCCACCAGTTTGCGGGTCGCGGCGGTGATGTCGTCGCTCGACATGACAGCTTCACCAGCGATGACAGCATCCGCGCCGATGGAGGCTGCGGACATCAGGTCGCGGGCGTTGCGCACGCCGCCGAGGCTGATGCGGAACACGCTTTCGGGCAGTCCGGGCTCGATCTCGCTGAACGCTTCACGGTTGACCTCATTGGTGTCAAAGGTCCACGAGTTGACCCCGATCACCGTGGCCCCTGCCTTGAGCGCACGGTCGGCTTCTTCCGGTGTGCGCACCTCCGCCATGGCGACCATGTTCAGCGACTCGACACGGTCAAGCAGGCTTTCTAGGCGCGCTTGTTCTAAAAGCCCGACTTGCAGCGGCACCATATCGGCGCCGAAGCAGCGGGCTTCGTGGATTTGGTAGGGGTCGACGATGACGTCTCGGCAGACCATCGGCAACCCGGTGGCCCGGCGGGCCTCCTGCATATCGTGGAGGGAACCGTCGAAACGCAGCCGCTCAGTCTGGCAGGCGATCAGTGCGGCTCCCCCAGCTTCAATGTCAGCCGCGAGCTGCCGGAGATCGCCGGCGCCCGTGGGGCCGTGCACGGGCGAAGTGCGTTTAATCTCCACGATCACGCCGCAGCCCGGTCCCTTGAGCGCCCCCATCACATCACGGGTGTCAGTCAACGAACGCGAGCGCGCCTTGATCTCTTTGAACGGGATGTTGGCTTCACGGGCGGCGACATCGGCTAGCACACCAGCCACAACGGGATTGGCCTCCCGTTCACCTTGCACCGCGGTCATAGTTTCAAAGAGTATCGGGTCTACGTGCCGCGGCGAAATTGAGCGCCCTGATCTGTTGGGTCGATATCGGCATCGATAGCGTCCCACAGCACGCGCCCAGACTCAGGTTCATCCTGCAGATCTTGCTCGATCTTCTCTCGGCGCTGTGATGCCTTTTCGTACTTATTCTTGCTGGCAGTGTCCTCACCGGGCCGCACTGCCAGAAAAATTCCGCCTGCAGCCGCAGCCACCGCGCCCAGCACACCAAGGAGTGGACCGGCGAGATGCGTGGTCACCTCGGCGATCTGCGCCCACTCCGGCAGGGCCGCCTGGCCCGTGGTGGAACCGATCGCACCCTCTTCTCCGCCGTAAGTGAGTAAAGCCTTGATCCGCTCCGGGTCGGGTGAACTGATCAGCACCGTCAGCGGCGGTAGCGTCACCAGCGCCGCAGCGGCAGCCCCGACGGCGCCGACAATGCGGCGGCCGATCTTCGTCAGCGCAAGCCCTGCCACGGTTGCGGCGAGCAAGAGGAGAACAACTGCTGTGACTTCAGTGGACCACTCGCCGCCGGCAACCCCTATCTGGCCATCACCTGTGCGGTCATCGGCGTACGCAACAGTCATCCATGTCAGGCGCGATGCGAGCCAAAGGACCATCGCCCCCAGCCCCATGAGCAGCGGACCTATGCGCCTAGCGTTCATCGTCTGCTCCCAGCAGCAGGTCGGCATCGAAACACGTTCGGTCACCGGTGTGGCACGCGCCGCCGACTTGCTGAACTATGAGCAGCACGGTGTCGCCGTCGCAGTCCAACCGCACCTCGTCCACATGCTGGGTGTGGCCGCTGGTCAGGCCCTTGATCCAATACTCGCTGCGGGAGCGCGAGTAGTACGTGCCTCGGCGGGTGGCCAAGGTGTAAGCGAGCGCGCGCTCATCCATCCACGCCATCATGAGCACTTCGCCCGTGCCTGACGCCTGCACGATCGCAGGAACAAGTCCATCGGCGTTGAAACGCACACGGTCCCTGATGCGTGGATCCAGCACCGCCTCCTCTGGTTTTTCCGGCATCACAGGCGCACCTCGCATCCGGCCTCGGCCAACGCCTGCTTCACTTCGGGGATGGAGACGTCACCAAAGTGAAAGATCGACGCGGCCAGCACCGCATCGGCCCCAGCGTGGACGGCCGGCGGAAAGTGCTCGGCCGCACCGGCACCGCCCGAGGCAATGATCGGGATGGAGACAGCTTCACGCACCCGCTGGGTGAGCTCAATATCAAAGCCGGCCTTTGTTCCGTCGCCGTCCATGGAGTTGAGCAGAATTTCACCGACACCGAGCTTTTCGCCAGTCTGGGCCCACTCGATAGCGTCGATTCCAGCACTGCGGGTGCCACCGTGGGTGGTTACTTCGAAGCCGCTGGGCTGCGGCTGCCCACCTTCGGGTACGCGGCGCGCGTCGACAGACAGCACAATGCACTGCGCCCCGAACTGCCGCGACAACTCACCGAGAAGTTCCGGCCGGGCAATCGCCGCCGTGTTGACGGAGACTTTGTCGGCCCCGGCGCGCAGCAGCTCACGGACGTCCTCAGCCGTGCGCACGCCGCCACCGACGGTCAGGGGGATGAAGACCTGCTCTGCGGTGCGGTGGACAACCTCCAGCATCGTGCCGCGGCCCTCCTTGGAGGCGGTCACGTCGAGGAACGTCAGCTCGTCAGCGCCCTGCTGCCCGTACAGTTTGGCCAGTTCGACCGGATCACCCGCGTCGCGGAGATTCTCAAAGTTGACGCCTTTGACCACGCGGCCGTTGTCCACGTCCAGGCACGGGATGACACGGGTTGCCACCGTCACTGCAGACACTCCTTCATGGGGTTCGTGGGGGTTCACAGGAATCGGGTGTGAACGCTACTGAATCGACTTAATGGTACTGAGCACCGCCTCGTGCGCTTCCGGCGACCCAGCGACCACACCGATCGAGTCCAGCGTCCACGGCTCTCCGTCGATGTCGGTGACTACTGCCCCGGCGCACCGGTTGAGCAGCACCCCGGCAGCGTTGTCCCACGGGTGCGGGGAAAAACTCACCGCGGCCTCGTAGATCCCCTGAGCAACAAACGCCAGGTCGATGCCAACGGAGCCGCTGATCCGCGGGCGCATGTTGGTGTATTCGAGCTCTTTGATCAACCGCAGGCGGCTGTCCGGCGGGATCCGGTTCGCATCGTCCGAGCCGACAGCGCCGACACCGACCTGATTGCTCACGATCGGGGTGTCCGTCAGCCGCGGCAACTGGCGGTTGTTGAGCCACACGTGGGATCCCTCCCGAGCTGTGAGCCGCATATCCAGTAGCGGAATGTCCGTCACGGACAGCACCGGTTGGTTGTCCACGACCAGGGAGATGAGCACGGCGCAGTTCGGGTTGCCGGAGGCGAAGTTGGCGGTGCCGTCGATCGGGTCGACGACCCAGGAGGCATCAGAACGCAGCACTCCGCCTTCTTCTTCACCGAGGACAGAAATGCCCGTGGTGTAGGCAAGCTGCTCACGCAGCATGCTCTCGATCTGCAAGTCGATTTCGGTGGCGTAGTCCCCGCCGCCCTTATACAGGGCGGGCGCAGCTCCGAGTCCCTCGGTGAACATTCGGCGGGCTTCGTCCGCGGCGTCTTCAGCAATCCGCAGGTATTCGTGAATCTCGTCCATGCCCATGGCGGCGCTACCTGTCTCCCGGCGCATGGTTCACCAGCTTCAGCGCCTCGCGCAGCGTGAAGCGTTTCTCGTAGAGCGCCTTGCCCACGATGACGCTGTCGATGCCTTCCTCGGCGTACCGCACAATCTCAGCAATGTCGTCCAAGGTGGATACTCCGCCTGACGCGGTCACGGCGGCGTCCGTGGCGGCGGAGACGTCGCGAAGCAAATCGACGTTGGGGCCGGAAAGCGTGCCGTCTTTGCTCACGTCGGTGACCACAAAACGTGCGCATCCGGCAGCGTCGAAGAACTCGAGGACCTCCCACAGGTCACCGCCGTCGGATGTCCAGCCGCGACCCTTCGTGCGCCACTGGCCGTCCTCTTCGCGCACTGCGATATCGATCGCGATGGCCTCGCCGTGCCGGGAAATGGCGTCCGCCGCCCAGTCCGGGTTCTCCAACGCCGCGGTGCCGATGTTCACCCGTTTCGCCCCAGTTGCCAGCGCGCGTTCCAACGATATGTCGTCGCGGATCCCGCCGGTCAGCTCCACGTTTATCGTTAACTCACGGGTGATCTCTGCCATGAGCTCGTGGTTGGACCCGCGGCCGAACGCTGCGTCCAAGTCCACAAAGTGCAACCACTGCGCACCTTGCTCCTGCCACTGCAGCGCCGCATCCAACGGTGCGCCATAGCTCTTCTCCGTGCCCGCCTCACCTTGATCCAGGCGCACAGCCTGACCGTCTACAACGTCAACAGCGGGCAGCACAGTGAAATCCATATACACATCCTAGTAGAGACTGAGATTCATATGAGCACATCCACGGGGCTGTCGATCGTGCCCCTTACCCGGTCGTCTTGACCCAGTTCTCCAGCAGGTGCAGCCCGGCATCGCCCGACTTTTCCGGGTGGAACTGGGTCGCCCACAGCGGCCCGTTTTCCACGGCAGCCACGAAACGGGACTCACCGTGCGTTGACCACGACACCTTCGGGTAAGCGATGAACTCGTCTTCCTGCATCTCCCAGGTCTGCACACCGTAAGAATGCACGAAGTAGAACCGCGTTTGCGGGTCGAGGCCCGCGAACATCTCAGAGTTGTCAGCGATATCGACGGTGTTCCAGCCCATGTGCGGCAGCACAGGCGCGGAGAGCTTATCGACGACACCCGGCCACTCACCGCAACCTTGCGTCTCAATCCCGTGTTCAACCCCGCGGTCGAACATGACCTGCAGCCCCACACAGATACCGAAAACCGGTCGGTCCCCCGCTAAGCGCTTCCCGATGATCCGCGGGCCAGCCACCTCACGCAAACCCTTCATGCATGCGTCGTACGCCCCGACCCCCGGCACGACCAGCCCGTCAGCCTCAACGGCGACCATGGGTTCGCGAGTGACCACCACATCTGCACCCACGTGCTCGAGGGCGCGCTGAGCGGACCGCAGATTTCCGGCACCGTAATCAAGGAGGGCAACGACTGGACTCATGGGCGTGATTCTAACGCGCAGCCAAGCGCCGCCTACCCACAGCCCAATCGGCAACAGACAGCATGATCCCGGTGATGACGATCACCCCGCCGACCACAAACGACCCCGTCGCGCCGATGCCGGCAATGATCAGACCGAAGAAGAACGACCCGATTCCTTGCCCACCGTCGAAGGAGATGTTCCACACCGCGGAGGCATGGCTCACCTTGAACTGCGGCAGGCGGTGGAACATGGTCAGCAGGGATTCGTTCTGAATCACTCCGAACCCGGCACCGAACAGCAGGGCTGCGACGACGAGCCACCACTGCGATGCCCCTGCGGCGAGACACCAGGCGAAGAGGAACATGCTCGCGCCCAAGCACATCTGGAACGGGATTATTAGGGTGCCAGGTTCACCGCGGCGATCAGCCACTGAGCCCGCGCCAATGCGGGCCAGCATCACGGCGAGGTTAACCACGGCGAGCAAGATGCCGCCCAGTGCGGTGCCGGACGCGATGCCCATGTCGCGGGCGGCGGCAGGCAGAAAGTTGGCGATGAGACTGAATGCCAGTGATCCGACCGCCAACGCCATCGCGGGGATGAGCAGCAGTTTCCATGTCGGGGCGGAGACTGCACCGTCCATCACCGGGTCAGCCGGGGCACCCTTGACTGCCGGAATGAACAAGCACGACACCAAACCAGCGGCGGCGATGAGCAGCGCGATGATCCACACCGGCAGGTAGCCGACCCGCTCCCCGATGAAAAGGCCGAGCGGCAGCGTGAGCATTTGCGCCAGGCCGCCCGAGGCACCGAAAACGCCCGTGGCCTTACCCAGCATCCTCCGGGGCACGAGCTCCGGAATGATCGCGGACTCAGATACCGTCATGGCACCAAAGCCGACACCGCGCACAACGGAGACGGCCAGCACCATCGCCGGGGCCATGGACAGCTCAAACAGCAGAGCCGGCCCACCGAGCAGCACGGCGGACACCGCGATCGTGGCACGGTACGTGAAGCGCCGCAGCAACCGGGGCATGAAGACCTGCGTGATCACCGTCGCGAGCATGAATACGCCCGTCGACGCACCCGCCAGCGCCGGCGAACCACCGGAGTCCAGCACCGCCACCGGCACCACCGGCAGCAGCATCCCCCACGAGCCGAAGGCGGCGGCCACGGCGACAAGGGCCGGCACAAACCCGCGGACAGCCCACACTGAGGTGGGCTGTCCGGGCATTTCAGGTGACACGGGTGTCACATGTGTCACGGCATCGCTCCGAACAGCACGACCAGCGCACCACCAAGCGACACCGCTGCAAGGATCCCCAGCACGATCGTCACCGGTTTATTGCCCTGCTGGTAGAAGGACCACGTCCCGCCAACCAACAGGCCGGCCAGGATGAACAGCATCCAGACGGCCACGCTGGAACCAACCCCCACTACAGAGCGCCCTTCGTTGACGGCACTCCGCTGACCCGCGGGTCAATCTCGTAGGCGGCGCGCAGGGCGCGCGCCACAGCCTTGTATTCGGCTTCGGTGATGTGGTGCGGATCGCGGCCATACTCGACGTTGACGTGCAGGGTGATGCGCGCGTTTAAGGCGAGAGTTTCAAAGAAGTGGCGGTTGATCACGGTGGCGTAGTGTCCGCCGATGATCTGCCATTCCATCGACTCTGGTTCGCCGTTCATGACAAAGTACGGGCGGTTGGAGATGTCCACCACGGCGCTGACCAAGGTCTCGTCCATCGGCAGTGCCATGGAGCCGAAGCGGCGAATGCCCTTCTTGTCCCCCACAGCGTCAATAAGCGCCCAGCCGAGCGTGATCGCGGTGTCCTCAATGGTGTGGTGCGCGTCAATCTCGATGTCGCCGCGCGCCTTGATAGTGAGATCGAAGGATCCGTGGGTGCCGAAGGCGGTGAGCATGTGGTCGAAGAACGGCAAGCCGGTATCCACGTCGACTTTACCCGTGCCGTCGAGGTTGATCTCCACCGAAATATCGGACTCGCTCGTGGTGCGGGTCGCTGTACCGATACGGTCAGTCATTGCGCTTAATCTCCTTCGCCGCAGTCAAAAACGCGTCATTCTCCTCATCCAAGCCAATTGTCACACGAAGATACCCCGGCACACCGACATCGCGGATCAGGACACCGCGGTCCAAAAACTGCTGCCACGATGCGTGGGTGTCGTCGAAGTGGCCGAAGAAGAGGAAGTTCGACTCGCTCGGCACGACCTCGTACCCCATCTCTGCGAGCGCGTCTTGGACGTGTTTGCGTTCGCTGGCGAGTTTTTCGACGTTCCCCAGCGTCTCGTCCGCGTGCCGCAACGCCACACGAGCAGCCGCCTGGGAAATGACCGACAGGTGGTACGGCAAACGGACCAGCATGACCGCCTCGATGAAGGCGGGATCCGCCACGAAGTAGCCGAGGCGCCCGCCAGCGAAGTCGAACGCTTTCGACATGGTGCGCGAGACCACCAGCTTGGTCGGGTACTTCTCCAAGAGCGTCACAGCGGACGGCGAGGGCGAGAACTCCGCGTAGGCCTCATCAACGATGACAATGCCGGGTGCGGCGTCGAGGATTCGCTCGATGTCATCGATTGAGGTGATGTCGCCTGTCGGGTTGTTCGGGGTGGTAACGAAGACGACGTCCGGCTTCTTCTCGTTGATCTCGCCCACAGCGAGATCAACGTCGATGCGAAAGTCCGCGCTACGGTCGATGCCAATGAACTCCGTCTGCGTCCCCGCGCTCAGGATCGGGTGCATGGAGTACGACGGCGCAAACCCCATCGCTGTGCGCCCAGGGCCACCGAAGGCCTGCAGGAGTTGCTGGAGGACTTCGTTGGAGCCGTTGGCGGCCCACACGTTGTCCACGGTCACCGGCACACCGGTCTGCTTGGTCACGTACGCCGCGAGATCCTCGCGCAGCTCCACAGCGTCGCGCTCCGGGTAGCGGTTGAGGCTACCGGCGACGCGGGAAATCTCGGTGAGCAAATCGTCGACAAGCGCCCGCGACGGTGGGTACGGGTTCTCGTTCGTGTTCAGCGCGTACGGCACCTCGAGCTGGGGCGCGCCGTAGGCGGACTTGCCGCGCAATTCTTCGCGCAGCGGAAGATCGGACAGCTCAGCCATGACTACGCATCCTTTCGCGCGGTGCGCGCGGCGATCGCCTCACCATGGGCGGGCAATTGTTCGTCGGTGGACAGGGTAATGATGTGCGGGGCGACTTCGGCGAGCGCGTCCTCTGTGTACTCAATGAGATTGACCGGCCGCAAGAAGGTGTGCGTGGTCAGCCCCGGGGTGAAGCGCGCCGTGCCGGAGGTGGGCAGCACGTGGTTGGAGCCGGCGATGTAGTCGCCCAGCGGCACCGGGGAGAACGGGCCGACGAAGATGGCGCCGGCGTGCTTGATGCGCCGTGCCACGTCAGCAGCGTTGCGGGTGTGGATCTCCAAGTGCTCGGCGGCATAGGCGTCGGCGACCGCAATGCCCGCCTCGAGATCGTCCACGAGCACAATGCCCGACTGCTCCCCGCCCAAAGCGGTGCCCGCACGGTCTGAGTTGAGGGTAGCGGCGGCGCGCTCGTCGATCAGCTTATCGACGGCCTCCGCCACCTCCCATGAATCCGTAATCAGCACGGAAGCAGCGTTCTCGTCATGCTCCGCCTGGGAAATCAGGTCTGCAGCGACGTAAAGCGGATCCGCTGTGTCGTCTGCCAACACCGCGATCTCAGACGGCCCCGCTTCAGCATCGATGCCCACGACACCGTTGACCACGCGTTTGGCGGCTGCGACGAAGATGTTTCCTGGTCCGGTGATCATGTCCACCGGCTCAAGACCAGCTGCGTCGTCGCCGTAGGCGAGCAACGCGACGGCCTGCGCACCCCCGACAGCCCACACTTCGTCAACGCCGAGCATCGAGCATGCGGCCAGAATAGTCGGGTGCGGCCAGCCGCCGAACTCCGCCTGAGGCGGGCTGCACACCACCAGCGATTCCGCACCTGCCTCCTGGGCCGGAATAACGTTCATGAGCACCGACGACGGGTAGACAGCTTTGCCGCCCGGGACGTAGAGGCCCACGCGCGGGATTGGAAGGAAAACCTCCGTGACTGTCGCGCCGGGGGCCACATCGGTGGAATGCGACTGTGGCTTCTGCGCTGCGTGGACAGAGCGAATCCTGCGGACCGCTTCGTGGAGGGCCGCACGCAGAGATTCGTCGAGATTCTCCTGCGCTGCAGCGACGATCTCTGCCGGTACTCGCACACATTCCGGGCGCACGTGGTCGAACTGCTCGCCGTAATCTAAGGCTGCTTCAGCACCGCCGCTTTTCACCGCGTCAATGATCGGTGTGACAGTAGGCAGCACCGATGCTGTATCTATGCCGCCACGCGGCAGGACGCGCCGTAGCTCCGCAGTCGACGGGGTCCGACCCCGCAAATCAGTCACTTTCAGCATGGGGGAATCTCCTTCACATGTTGTCGGAGTACATCCTATTCCCCCGCCCGGACACGCCCCCGTCCGGCTTCGAATGCGACTGTGCTGACCAGCCCCAGCCAGTAAGTCAGACCTGCCATAAACGGTGCGGCGCACCATGCGATGCCCGGCTGAAACACGGGCACGACTGTGAATGTGTCAGACACCGATGCCGCGTGCGTCGGGTTGGCAAGGTTGGCCGACCATTGACCGAGAACGTAAAGCGCCCAGCTAGAGAACAGCGCCACGCACACCGCGAAAGCCATGCGGGCAAGATTGCTTTGCCGCTTCCCCGTCCCATATGCCACGAGACCAACAACCATTCCAAGGAGAGATGAAAGAATGGCGAACCAACCGAAAGATGCGAACTCGACGTTGTCAGGACTCAACACTTGGTTGATCTGCACGCCTCCGTCCACAACCTCGGCAACATAGCCAGGGCGCAGGAACCCCCACACAAAACCGATGGCGCACCCGAGGAGAATCCCGAGTGCGACAACCCCCGCTCCCCAGCGAAGCTTTAGTTGCACACCTTCCACTGACCGTTCTCACGAGCGAAGCGCTGCACTCCGGACTCGGTCTGACCATTGGTGTTCACGGTCACATTGGCGGATGCCTGGTCGCCGTTGACTCGAACGTCAGAAAGCGATGCCTGCGTCGGCGGCACCGGCGGGATCGGGCGGCCCTGCGCCTTGGCGGCGTCAACTGCCAGCTGCATCTCACGCTCGGTCTTCTCCAAGCTCGTGCCCTGGCTAGCCAGCTCCTGGTTGGTCTGATCGACCACCTTCTTGCAGGAGTTGTCCATAATCACGCGGGACCAAGAGACGAGATCCTTCGGGTTGTAGATGCGGTTCATGGTGTCGGTCATGGCCTGCACGTCAGCGTCGCTGGCGGCCTGACCACCGTCGATCGGCTTGATGTCAGGTGTCGGCAGCGTGCCGTCCTCGAAGGGGTTGACTACGCCAGCACCCGGGTTTGGAGCACCCTGCGCCTGAGGGTCGTCCTTGTTCTCACCCTTGGACTTGTCCTTGTCTTTGTCGTCCTCTTTCTTCTCATCAGCCAACGGATCGACCTCCGGGGCGGCGGTGACCTGGTTGGTTTCGGTAGCCACCTCGGACACGACATCGGCCTGGTCTTCGCCAGAGCCGCAGGCAGCTAGGGCAAGGGGGGCAACCAAGACGGCGGTAGCAAGCGCAACGGCCTTCTTCGAGTTAGACATGAATCGGAACTCTCCTCTAGGTTTTGAGAACTGCTCCCGACACTGTAGCAGCGACCAGCTCGGGTTTTTCAATTGTTGCCCAGGGAAGTACCGGTGAAATCGCTGTGAATATCGCGTGTACCCTTGCTTGTCATGCAGCTGTCACGCCCCACAATCGCCCAGTCAGCAGTGGGAATTCTGGACAAGTACGGCCTTGCAGACGTATCGATGCGCCGAGTCGCCGCCTCGCTCAATGTTGCGCCCGGAGCACTGTACTGGCACGTGGACAACAAACAAGAACTCATTTGCGCGATGGCTGAAATCATCATCGCACCGGTCCTCGAACGAAGCTACACCGGCCCGCGCGAAGTCTGCGCCGCACTACGCGCGGCTGTACTGTCCCACCGCGACGGAGCGGATGTCGTGGCCACCGCCGCCGCGCTGCCCGGCGCGGACATCTACGCGCACCTTCTCGACGCTGTGAAAGCCACCCTGAATGACGTGCGCACGGCGAACACAGCCAACGATGGGCTTATCGACGCGACGGCGGCCGGATTGCTCTACCTCACCCTCGGCGCCGCGAACATGCACCAGTCCGGCGTGCAGTTCAACGAAGCAGCGCGACAGTCTTCAGCCCTGACGGCTCCCCGCGGCACCGAAGCACACGTTGAACAGGCAATTAACCTTCTGCTAGCGGGCCTCGACGCACAGTGAGCGAGAACCATTATTATCGAGACTCATGACAACTCCTAGCGAGAACGCGCAGACTCAAGTTTGGCCTGGATCCTCCTACCCGTTGGGCTCCACCTACGACGGTGCGGGCACTAACTTCGCCCTTTTCTCCAACGTCGCCGAGAAGGTTGAGCTGTGCCTGCTCGACCGTGAGGACAATGAGACGCGTATTCCCCTCGAGGAGGTGGACAACCACGTTTGGCACGCCTACCTTCCTGGCATCTTGCCCGGGCAGCGTTACGGTTACCGCGTCCACGGCCCGTGGGATCCTGAAAACGGCAAGCGCTGCGACCCCTCCAAGCTGCTCGTCGACCCGTACGCTCGCGCATTTGACGGAGAGTTCGACGGTGACTCCTCCCTGTTCTCCTACGATATTCATGCCGAAGAGCCGGGCACCGGCCGCAACGAGGAAGACTCACTCGGCCACACCATGAAGTCCGTGGTGATCAACCCCTTCTTCGATTGGGGCGATGATCGCTCACCGCGCATCCCGGACAATGACACCGTCATTTACGAAACTCACGTCAAGGGCATGACGCAGCTGCACCCGGATGTCCCGGAAAACCTCCGCGGCACCTACGCGGGCATGGCTCACCCGAGCGTCATCGCTTATCTTCAGGACCTGGGTGTCACATCCGTCGAGCTGATGCCCGTTCACCAGTTCCTCCAGGATGACCGCCTACGGGACCTGGGGCTGCGTAATTACTGGGGCTACAACACCTTCGGGTTCTTTGCGCCCCACCAGGACTACGCCGCCAGCAAGAAGCCGGGTGATGCTGTCGCCGAATTCAAGGGCATGGTCCGGGCCTATCACGAGGCCGGCATGGAGATCATCCTCGACGTGGTGTACAACCACACCGCTGAGGGCAACCATTTGGGCCCCACCATCGCATTCCGCGGCATCGACAACGAGGCGTACTACAGGCTTGTCGACGGGGATGCTTTCCACTACATGGACTACACCGGCACCGGCAACTCGCTCAACGTCCGCGACCCGCACTCGCTACAGCTCATCATGGATTCGCTGCGCTATTGGGTCTCCGAGATGCACGTCGATGGCTTCCGCTTCGACCTCGCCTCCACCCTGGCCCGCGAGTTCTCCGATGTGGACCGTTTGGCCACTTTCTTCGACTTGGTCCAGCAAGATCCGGTTGTCTCCCAAGTCAAGCTCATCGCTGAGCCGTGGGATGTCGGTGAGAACGGTTACCAAGTGGGCAACTTCCCGCCGCTGTGGAGCGAGTGGAACGGTAAGTACCGCGACACCGTCCGCGATTTCTGGCGTGGTGAGCCCTCCACCTTGGGTGAGTTCGCCTCCCGCCTGACCGGTTCATCCGACCTGTACAACCACAACGGTCGCCGTCCGACAGCGTCGATCAACTTCATCACCGCCCACGATGGCTTCACCCTCAACGACTTGGTCAGCTACAACGAGAAGCACAACTGGGACAACGGCGAGGAAAACCGCGACGGTGAATCCCACAACCGTTCCTGGAACCACGGTGAAGAAGGCCCGACCGATGATCCGGAGATCAGGGAGCTGCGCTCGCGCCAGCGCCGCAACTTCCTGACCACGTTGCTGCTCTCCCAGGGCACACCAATGATTGCCCACGGCGACGAGTTTGCCCGCACACAGAACGGCAATAACAACGTTTACTGCCAGGACAACGAGCTGGCGTGGATGGATTGGGGCAGGTTGGACGAGTCGGAGGAGCTGCATGACTTCACCCGCCGTTTGATCAGCATCCGCAAGGATCACCCGGTCTTCCGCCGCCGCCGTTTCCTGGCCGGTGGCCCACTGGGTATGGATGCTCAGGACCGCGACATTGCATGGCTGGCTCCGGACGGAGAAATGATGACCAACGATGATTGGGGCTTCGCCTTTGGCAAGGCCCTGCAGGTCTACTTCAACGGCAACATGATCGCCGAGCCGGATTCTCGCGGACAGCAGGTCGTAGACGACTCTTTCGTGCTGATGTTCAATGCTTACCACGAGGACATTGAGTTCACCTTGCCGCCGAAAAACATGGGCGCGAAATGGGAAGTCCTGATCGACACCACTGAGCCGCTCGGATACCCGGCGGATAAGGAGGAGATCGAAGCGCAGGGAAGGGCCAATGTGCCCGCCCGCTCCACCCTTGTTCTGCGTCAGATCGAGCCACCGATCTTCGACGACGATGAGGATAAGGCAGCAGAAAACGAGCCGGCGCAAGACGAAGCGGCGCAGGACGAAGCGGTGCAAGACGAAGCGGGAGAGGTTTCGACCGGTGGCGGTTCGACGCGGTTGAATCCTGAGTCATGATCACAGCTCTTGGTGTCCGCGTCGTTGTAAGCGGCGCGGCTGCGGAAATCCACCCGGAGGAACTGGAGGCAGCGCTGCGCGGCTCATCGGAGCCGACGGTGATCAAGCTTGCCGACATCACCAGCGCCGACATTCACTCCGGTGACTCATGGGATGAAAGCACTGTTGCCATCGCATCCGGGGGCGATACCGTCACCGTGCGCTTCGCCCCCGGCGATACCGAGGGTCCACAGCAGCTGTGCGCGCTTCTGGCTGGGGAAACCGCTAGCGCCGATAAGATCACTGACTTCTGCTTCGTCGCTGTGACAGTGCACACCGCCAATCAGGACTGGGGCTCCGTGGACCGAGTCGAACTCGCTCGCGTGATTGACGGCGAGATCACCGAACGGCTTACCCTCGACTCCCCAACGCAAGAGGCTTTGGCCGACTTCATTGGCGACAACCCGATCGTGGGGTACAACGGATACTTCGACGCATCCGCTTTGCGGTACGCGGGGCTGGTCACCGACCTGTCGTTCGCGTGCGTTCTCACGCAGGCGCGGGCAGCTGAGCTGGGTGTGACCAACCACAAGCTAGACAGCCTCGCTAGCTTCTTCGGTGTCGACGCTGACCCGGCATCGGTAATGACCGCTCTCGCCCGGCATGCAAAGCACGCCGGCTCGTTGGAGGACTTCATCCACTCCCGCGCCTTCGCCATGGGAACTGTCAACGCACAGCGCGTCATCCCGGTGCTCCGCGACTTCTCCGGCGCCGCATCGAGCATGCAGAAGGCCAGCAAGGCTGAGAAAGAAAAGCCGAAGGTAGAACAGCAGAGCAACAGCAGGGGTCCTGCGCCGTGGCAGTCCGTGGCTACCCCGGACACGGTTCCAGACCCAGCAGTCGACGCGGACCCGAATTCGCCCCTGTACGGCCACAACGTCACCCTCACCGGGGAGTTCGATCCTTTCGACAAAGGCCAGCTATGGGATGGCATCGCCGACCAAGGCGCTCAAGTGGGCAAGAACGTGACCAAGAAAACGACAATCTTGGTCACTGGCGAGTGGGCCACCATGACGTCGAAGGAGAAGCGGGCCCGAGAGTTAATGGACAAAGGCCAAGAGATCGACATTTGGCCCGCAGAGAAGCTGCTTCACGTTCTCGGGCTTGACGAGGAACCGCCCTTCTAGAGCTTTTCTCGCCGGCGCAGGGAACCAGACGGGTCGGTGGCGCAGTCTAACTAGGGCATGACCACCACATGCATGACCAATCTGCTTCCCGTCACCGGGTTCGTCGCGCTGCCGGTGCGGGCAGACGTCGTCGAAAAGCGGCCCTGGGGCGAGCGCGGCGACTCCCCCGCTTATGTCAACCTCTCGCCCGACGTTGTAGCTGTGCTCGTCTCTGAAGACGGCCACTTACTGTCCCAAATTGATCTGTGGGACAGGGGCCTAAGCGTGAAACAGGCGTGGGATTCCGCCGCGTACACCCTTTTGGGGAGCCAGGCGTCGACCCGCATCGAGTTCCAGGTGCGCAATGCTTCATGCGCACTCGGAAAAACAGCGCCGCGCGGATTCGAAATCGGCCCGTTCGATGTGCCGCCCGTGGCGTGGCTGTCGCATCCGAGAACGTTTCAGATGTTGCACCAGCACTTTCTCGAAGTGCTCGCGCCGACAACCGGCCTCGTGTACGTCAGCCGCGATCACCGGGACCTGTTTGTGCTGGACACCACCGTCGAAACTGCTGCACAGGCTGTTCCTCACGCGAGCGTTATGACATATTCCCTCGGTTTCCCTCTCGTGACTGGGGGTTGACGGGGTGTGGACACCGGTCAGTCGAAAATGGCCACGAGGATGATCACCAGGGCAAAAAGGACCACAATGAGGACAAGCTGCCCCAGAAGAGACATCTGGAAGGTCATTTTCCTCAGGGATGTGCCCGGCTTCTGAACCCCGTAGCCCTCCCCTGAGTGGTTGTTGGCTAGTTGTCCTTTCGGCGGAGGGACGCTCACGGGTGCTGGCCCGAAGTTGGGGCGCGGCCGGTCCGCCGGCGGATCTGGCAGGAACGCATCACCGGTGAGATTCTCGTGCGGTGCGGAGTAGGTGTTTAGGTCAGCCATGGCCGCTTTCCAATCGCTTGGTGAATTCTCTGATCGAACTGTTCATCGGCCAAGTCGACGCGATCGCTTTCTTGGTGGATATCGATCCAGCGGTTGAACAGTTCCGGAATAGTGGTCGCCTGGTACGTGGGTTCGAAGCAGAATGCCAGCGCATGCAGAATGCGCAGCAGGCCAGCCTGATTGAAGCCGATCCAATTCACCTCGCCGTCCAATGCTTTCAGGGTCAGCGTAGGTTCCTGGGACGGGCCATATGGGCGGCCGCTGAAGCCGGTGAGCCACTCATGGTCTATCACCGTCACCTGCCCCGGCGCGGTACCCAGAAACAGCCTGGAGGACGTGCATACGCACGCGGTGGTGAATCCAGGGGCGCTGGTCAATGCGACCTCCAGAATCTCCTCCCCTTCGCGGAGAATCTGCACGACATCGTTGACAACTGCGGGCGCGATCTGTTGGTCACCGCAGCGTTGCAAAGCTCTTCGGGCAAACTCGTTCCTGATGTCCACGACACGCAGGCTAACATGAACACCGCCTCAACCCGCCCTTAAGCTTTCCTTAGACTCTTGACCAATCTTCCATTTTCACGGGCTGGTCCGGCCGCCCGGGAAGGAGCCCCGATGACGATCATCACCGCCGCCCGCTTTGAACGCCCACACGCGAAAGCAACGGACCTGCTGGAAGAAACGTGGGAATGGAGCAAAACACCGGCGGACCGACAAACCGTTCTTCAAGCCTGCGTGGGGTTGCCGTACCGCGTTGACCACAACAGGCCCGTCAACACCGCATCAGCGCCCACGTGGAAGTTCCGCATGATCAACAAGCACCTTCTCAAAAGTTGGTGGGGCATCACCTCGGGGGAGGAAGCTCACTACACGCTGAAACTGCTGGCGGACTCTGATCTGCACACACCTGTGTTCGATGTTGTCCTCCAGGCCGCCGAAATGCTGCTCAGCGAGTTCGCACCGCGTGACTACCGGTCACAGGCGTTTGTTGAGCGCCGCCGGACCGTGGAAGCCTTTCTCCGACACCTGGCTGAAGTCAACCAGATGGATCCGTATGAGGTCAGCACGGATTTTGACAACTGGCTCGCGGTGCGCACGCATCCAGCCTTCGCAGGTGTCAATGCGCCGGCTGTCCCTTCCACGACTCGGGCGTGGGATCTGATGCGCGTAGAGATAGCGGGGGCAACCTCCGCTCTTGTCGGTTATCTCACTGCAGAAGAGTACGCCGGGTATGCGCAGCGCGCAGTGGCAGAGCTGCAAAAGTCCTTTTCTTCATGGGCGGAGGCAGCAGCCAGCTACTGGTGGGGGCGCGCCATTTGGATCGCCGATAACGTCCGCGACGATGCCGAGGCTATTCAGAAGCATTTGCGGCACTTCAACCACGTAATCACGGAAGCGTTGACGGACCCTAACTCCCCGTGGCGCCATTATCCTCTGCACGGCTGAGTCCACCGCTGAGCCAGAGGCCGCCCATTCATACTCAATCCCACCGTTGCGGACACGGCTGCGCTGCCACCCCGCGCTTGCGCGGTGCCCTCCTCGGTTTCCCTCTCGTGACTAGGGTGTGAGGGGTACCCACCACGTAAAGGAGCGCAGCATGTACCGCCCGATCACGTCCACCTACCGCCTGCAATTGCGGGGGACGCAGGCTGATCCGTCGGGCCGCGGCTTCGGTTTCGCGGACGCGGCAGCTGAAGTGCCCTACCTGAAATCGCTGGGCATCTCTCACCTGTACCTCTCCCCTGTATTCACGTCTTACCCCGAGTCGAACCACAACTACGATGTCACCGACCCGACTGTGGTCAACCCGGAGCTTGGGGGGTTGGACGGCCTGCGCGCGCTTGCGCACACGGCCCACGAAGCGGGACTGGGCCTGATCCTGGATATCGTGCCCAACCACTTGGGTGTGGAAACGCCGCAGAAGAATAAGTGGTGGTGGGATGTACTTAAGAATGGACAGGATTCGGAGTACGAGTCCTACTTCGACATCGACTGGCACGAGGATAACGGCGCCGGCGGCAAGCTGGGGTTGCCCGTGCTGGGCCAGCCCGGTGATGAAGACAAGTTCGAGCTCGCGCATGTCGATGAAATCGGTGAGCCGGTGCTGAAGTACTACGACAATTACTTCCCGCTCAAACCCGGGTCCTTCGAGTCGTTGGAGGACGATCCGCGTGAGGTCTACGAACGCCAGAGTTACCGGTTGATGTACTGGCGCGACGGTGTCATCTCTTACCGCCGTTTCTTCTCCGTCAACGGGTTGGCCGGCATCCGCCAAGAAGACCCGCTTGTGTTCGAGCACACCCACCGCGTGCTGCGTCAACTCATCGCAGAAGACATTATCGACGGCATCCGCGTCGACCACCCGGATGGTCTTGCAGATCCGTTCACCTACCTCAACCGACTCCGCGACCTCATTGGGGATGACCGTTGGCTAGTCGCGGAGAAGATCCTCGGTGTCACTGAACCGCTCGATCCCCGCTTGGCTGTCGACGGCACAACCGGTTACGATGCTCTGCGCGAACTCGACGGGATCTTCATCAACCGCGAAGCCGAAGACTCCATGAGCATGCTTTCTTTGCGCCAATCCGGCTCCACCTGGGATGAGCCCGCTATCGAGGCCGCAGAGCACCAGCTCAAGCGCGACGTCGCCGAATCCGAGCTCTCTGCAGAGATCCGTCGTCTCACGCGCGCTATCCGGCGCGATAATTTCTCCACCGCTGGCGCGAACGTGTCCGAGGAAGACCTGACCGAGACGGTCATCGACCTCATTGCTGCCATGCCGGTGTACCGCGCCGACTACATCTCGCTGTCGCGCCAGACCTCCACCGTCGTTGCCGATATGGTGCGCCGCTTCCCGTCCCGGCGCGCAGCCCTCGACCTCATTTCCGCCGCTTTGCTGGCCAACGGTGAAGCCAAGACGCGCTTCGCGCAGGTCTGCGGCGCCGTCATGGCCAAAGGCGTGGAGGACACGCTGTTCTACCGCGCGTGCCGTCTCGTCGCCCTGCAAGAGGTCGGTGGCGCACCCGGGCGCTTCGGCGTCTCGGCGGCGGAGTTCCACCTGCTCCAGCAAGAGCGCAACAACCTGTGGCCGCACGCCATGACAGCGTTGACCACCCACGACACGAAGCGCAGTGAAGACACCCGCGCACGCATCATCGAGCTGACGGAACGCCCGAAGAACTTCGCCGAGCTCATCGCTCAGGTCACCGCGCTTGTCCCCGCCCCGGACCAGGCCACAGCGCACTTTCTCATCCAGAACATCATTGGTGTGTGGCCGGCTGACGGAATCACTGAGGATGTACGGCAACGTCTGCGCGACTACGCCGTCAAGGCGGTGCGTGAGGCCGGTGTGCACACCTCCTGGTTTGACAACGCCCACGACTTCGAAAAGGCCATCACCGACTGGGTCGACGCTGTTGTAGAGGGGCCCGCGAGCGGCATGATCACCGACTTCGTCACGGAGATCCACCGGGGTGCTGTCCAGGTCTCCCTCGGCCGGAAGCTGCTCCAGCTCGTCGGTCCGGGCATTCCGGACACCTACCAGGGCCAAGAGTTCATCGACCTGTCCCTCGTCGATCCGGACAACCGCCGTTTCGTCGATTACGTCAACCGGGAGCAGACGCTCACGCAGCTCAAGGACAGCGAAGATCACTATGGGGAACTGTGCCGGGTCCGCGATGAGGCCGAGGGCACGGGCCTCTACCCGCACCTGGAAGGTATGGCTGATCGCGCGAAACAAGCAGTCGTGCACGAAGGCGCGATGCTGCGCCGCCAGTACCCGGAGATCTTCCTGGGGGGCGACTACCAGGCTGTTTTCGCTGTGGGCGAGGCTGAGAACCATGTCGTGGGCATTGCGCGTGGCTCGGACTCGACCAGCCTCTCTGTGATCGGCTTAGCAGTCCGCCGGCCCCTTATCCTCGAGGACAACGGCGGATGGGGGGACACCACTGTCACCCTCCCCGAGGGGCAGTGGACAGATCGCCTGACGGACAAGACGTACGAGGGCACGATTCAATGCGCCGAGCTTCTCGACGTGCTCCCCGCCGCCCTCCTAGTCAGCCACCACCTCGACTCCGCCCGGTGGGACAGCTAGGCGTGAAAAGCGGCTAGGCGAAGATGAGCACGAGGGTCACCACAATGGTGACCACGACCACGGCCAAGATGAGCTGCGTGGTGTAGGAGACCTTCACCGGGGACAGGCCCTGTTTCCAGAACTCGTAGTTCTCACCGTAGGGATCTTCCTTCTGCGCTTTCTGCTGCGCCGGGGGCACCGGCCCGTAGTTCGGTTGAGGCCGGTTCGGTGGCGGGTCAGGAAGGAATGCGTCGCCGGAGAAGGTGGCACTCGGCTCCGGGTAGGTGTTTAGGTCAGCCATTGGCGTTCTCCGATCGCTTCGCGGATGTTCAGTTCGAACTGTTCGGGAGACATTTCAACGTTGTTCGCTTCGTGGTGGACATCGATCCACTTGTTGAACAGTTCGGGGATGGTCGCTTGTGGTTTCGGGCTTTGCATTGCAAAGTCGAGGGCGTGGAGGATGCGCATCAAACCGGTGCGGTTGAATCCGATCCAGTTCACTTCCCCATCCACGGCCTGGAGGGTGAGCGTGAGCTCCTCTGCCGGCCCGTACGGGCGACCGCAGAAACCGGTGAGCCACGCGTGGTCGATCACAGTCACCTGGCCGGGGGCAGTGCCCAGGAACAGCCGTGAGGAGGTGCACACGCACGCGGACGTGAACCCGGGTGCGTTCGTGAGTGCAACTTCCAGGACTTCCTCTCCAGGGCCAAGCACCTGCATGACATCACCGACCACGGCCGGAGCGATCTGGGTGTCGCCACAGCGCTCTAAAGCTTTGCGCGCAAACTCGTTCTCATTCAGCACGTAAGGCAGGCTATCATGTGCGTTGCGTAAATCTGGACTTAGAATCTATGCAGCAAACTTTGCAGGAGCTTAGTTTCACATCCGCCGTTTGAGGAAGGAATCCCCCGATGACCGCCATCACTGCCGCTCGGTTTGAACGCCCCCGCGCCAAGGCTGAGGATATTGCCGTTGACCTGTGGGAATGGAGCACCCCACAACCGAATCGGCAGACGGTGTTGGAGGCGTGTTTCGCGCTGCCGTACCGGGTTGGGCATGACCGGCCCGTGGACACTCCCACGCTGCCCGTGCAGAAGGACCGTGTGCAGTACAAGCGCATGCTCGAGCAGTGGTGGGGCATCACCTCAGCGGACGAAACCCGTCAGATGACCGAGATGCTCATCGCCGGTGACATGCACACCCCCTCGTCGGATGCCGTGCTGCACACCGCAGAGATGCTCACCGGCGAGTTCGCGCCACAGGAATGGCGTTCGCAGGATTTCTCGGAGCGCCGGCGGACAATGGAGATCTTCCTGGAGCACCTGGGCATTTCCAACTGGATTGACCCGGAACAACTTTGGACTAATTTCGATCACTGGATCGCCGTGCGCACCCACCCGTCGTTCGCGAATGTCAACGCACCGTCGGCTCCGGCAACGACCCGCGCGTGGGACATCATGCGCGTGGAAATGACCGGTGCGACCGCCGCCATGGTCGGCATCATCTCCCCTGAGGAGTACGCCAGCTACGCTTCCCGCGCCGTCGCCGAGCTACAGAAACACTTCTTGTCCTGGGCGGATGCTGCCGCAAGCTTCTGGTGGGGCCGCGCGATCTGGTCCGCCGACACTATCCGCGATAACGCGGACGATATGCAGGGTGAGCTGCAGATCTTCGACCACGTTCTCACCGAAGCGCTGACGGACCCGAACTCCCCGTGGCGGCGCTTCCCGCTGCACGGCTAAGCGCTCTGCTGCACTAGATGCGCCTGCCGCGTAGTTTGTCCAGCTCGCGACGTTCTTTCTTCGTCGGCCTGCCGGCACCGCGGTCGCGCTTGGGCATGGAGTAGAAGTACTCCTTCGGCGGTGGCGGCGGCGAGTGGTCAATGTAACACTGCCGTGCGATCGGCGCCCCCACACGTTTGCGGGGCGTGTCTACCACCTCATACTCCAGGTCGCGGTAGTCTTTCCAGGCTTTGACGCGGTCCCCCGGCACAACCTGGGCAGAGGGCTTAACCGCGTTGCCGTTGAGTTTCACATGCCCGGCGCGCACAGCGTTCGCGGCCTCGGTGCGGGTCTTGTACATGCGCACCGCCCACACCCACACGTCGATGCGGACGGCGGATCCGTCTGGCACTAGTACTGGTCCTGGTGGTTGATGATCTTCTGGACCTTGCTGTAGTTGACCATTCCGCCGACAACGGCAACCACGAAACCAAGCACCAGCAGCGTCCACGTCTGGGTCAGAAGAGCCAACACAGCACCGCCGACGACGCCCCCGCCGACCCACATTGCGCCGTTACGGGAGTAGCGGCGAACGGCCTGCTTGCGTGCTTCGATCGGGTTGTTCGGGCGGGGCTGGAGTGTCATGGGGTTCAGTCTATCGCACGCTCGACCCACGTCTGCCCCACCGTGCGCGCTTCGCAGTCACCGTGAGTCAAGACCGCGAGCAGGTCGTTCAACTCCCCCATTCCGCCTGGGGCGACAGCGAGGGTGTACGTCGCTTGGGCACCGTAGGCGACATTGACCACGTCTATGCCGGCGGCGCGCAGGTCCGCTTCGACTCGGCCTGCGTCAGCATGCGGCAAGTCGACGCGGGCAAGTTCCCGCATCCGCTTTTCGACGGGCTTTACTACCCCCACCGCCTGCGACACCGATTCCGAGTAGGCGTGGACGAGTCCCCCTGCGCCCAGCTTCACGCCGCCGAAATAACGGATGACCACAGCGACCGCACAGCGCAGCCCCGACCCCCGCAGTGCGTCGAGCATGGGCTTGCCGGCCGTGCCGGACGGTTCCCCATCGTCGGAGGAACGCTCGATGCGACCTTCCGGGTCCACGATGAACGCGGTGCAGTGGTGCCGCGCGTCGGGAAACTCTGCGCGCGCACGCGCGATCACGTCGCGGGCTTCTTCCTCGGATTCAGCACGTGCGACCCACGTGATAAAGCGAGATTTCTTGATCTCGATCTCATTGACCACCGGAGCACCGGAGGGCGGCAGAGTGAACGTCGTCAGCATGAGTCCCAGATTTTACTTAGGCTGGTTGGCATGAGGTTTGAGGTCTGGGCCCCGCACGCACACGATGTCCGTCTCATCGTCGACGACCACGAGCACGGCATGCGCCGCGACAACAGTCGTCGCGGCTGGTGGACCAGCGACGTCGAGCAAGTGCACGGCCAGCGGTACGGCTTCAAACTTTTCGACGGAAACGAGTGGTCCAAACCCCTCCCCGACCCACGCTCCCGGCGCCAACCGGACGGGATTCACGGTCTCTCAGCAGTCGTCAGCACAGACTTCCCGTGGACCGACGACCACTGGGTCAACTACGAATTGCAGGGCCAAGTCATCTATGAGCTTCACGTGGGCACGTTCACGCCGGAGGGGACGTTCGATGCGATCGTCGACAAGCTTGATTACCTCGTGGAACTCGGTGTGACCACGATCGAACTGATGCCGGTCCAGCCGTTCGGGGGCGAACGAAACTGGGGCTACGACGGTGTCGACTGGTTTGCAGTCCAGGAATCCTACGGCGGACCGGAGGGCCTCAAGCGGCTTGTGGATGCTGCTCACCACCGCGGTGTCGGCGTCTTCCTTGACGTCGTCTACAACCACTTCGGCCCCGACGGCAACTACAACGGCATGTTCGGCCCCTACACCACGGCCGGCTCGACAGGCTGGGGCGACGTGGTCAATCTCTCGGGTGCGAACTCGGATGAGGTGCGCGCCTACGTGCTTGATTCTGTCCGGCAGTGGCTCGACGAATTCCACATCGATGGGCTGCGCCTCGATGCCGTGCACTCCTACGATGACCGCGCAGCGTACTCCATCATGGAGGAGATCAACATGCTCGCCGACGAGATCGAGGTAAAGAACGGCCCGAACCCGATCATCATCGCCGAGAGCGACTTGAATGATCCGCGCATCATCGCCGACTACGCCCACGGCGGCTACGGGCTGGACGCGCAGTGGCTTGACGACGTCCACCATGCCCTCCACACCGTCATCACCGGCGAAAACATCGCCTACTACGAGGACTTCGGCACCGTGGAGATCCTCGCTGACAGTCTCCGCCACGGCTACCGCTTCCGCAGAGACTGGTCCAACTTCCGCGGACGCACGCACGGGCGCGCACTGAACTTAGAGCAGATCGCCCCGTGGAAGCTGATCACTTACACCACCACGCACGACCAGGTAGGCAACCGCGCAGCGGGCGACCGACCCTCGCAAAACCTGACGATGGCGCAACACGCGTTGAAGGCGGCTGTGATCTTCTTCAGCCCGTTCACACCGATGATCTTCATGGGCGAGGAGTTCTACGCCCAGACCCCGTTCCCTTTCTTCGTCTCCCACATGGACGAGAACTTGCAGCGGCTCACCCGCGAAGGTCGCGCGCACGAATTCGCCCGCTACGGCTGGAACTTCGACCATGTGCCCGACCCGGTCGACCCCGCGACCTTCGAGTCGGCGAAACTCGACTGGAACTTCGCCGGCGACAACGTGAAGATGTACGAAACCTACAAGGATCTGCTCACGCTGCGCCGCCGGCTCGGACTGGCCAAAGACGACCTGCGCGAGCTCCAGGTCGATCACGGCGCAGACGGCGAGAAGTGGTTGACCATGGGGTACGACGACGTCTTCCTCGCCGCCAACTTCTCCGACGAGCAAGTCACAGTGCCTGCGGGTGGTGAGTTGGTGTATTCGTACGGTTCGCCGCGCGTCGATAAGCAGCAGACCGAGCTCGACGCCTGGGACTTCGCGATCATTGCTCGCTAACCCCACGGGCTTCCCTGGCTTAGCCCGTGACGATGTACTCGTATTCCGGCGTGCCCGGCATGAGACGCTGGCAGTCGAAGGACGCATCCTCCATGCGCTCTAGCAGCGGGTCGAGATCCGTCGCGCGCGCCAGCTCGATGCCGACGAGCGCAGCACCGGTCTCGCGGTTGTTCTTTTTCAGGTATTCGAACAGCGAAATGTCATCGTCCGGGCCCAGCACATCGTTCAGGAACCTGCGCAGCTGGCCCGGCTCCTGGGCGAAGTTGACCAGGAAGTAGTGCTTCAGCCCCCGGTGCACCAGGGAGCGCTCCATGATCTCGGCGTAGCGCAGCACGTCGTTGTTACCGCCGGAGATAACACACACGACTGTGCTGCCCGGCGCAAGCTTGACCTCGTCAAGCGCCGTGACGGACAGCGCGCCCGCAGGCTCCGCGATGATGCCCTCGTTTTGGTACAAGTCGAGCATGCTCGTGCACACAGCACCCTCATCAACGTCGACAATGTGGATGCGCCCCTGATTCTCCTCGATGATGCGGTAATTGACGTCGCCGATGCGCTTGACCGCGGCACCGTCGACGAACGGGTCGATGGCCTCGAGCGTGACCGGCCCGCCCGCGTTCATCGCGGCCGCCAAGGAAGCAGCACCCGCCGGCTCGGTACCAATGATCGCCGTGCGCGGCGACATGTCCGCCAGGTAGGCGGAAATTCCACCGATCAGGCCGCCACCGCCGACGGGGACGAAAATGGAATCGAGCGACTTTCCGTAGCCGGTCAGCTGCGTGAGCACTTCTGCCGCAACGGTGCCTTGGCCGATGACGGTGTCGCGTGCGTTGAAAGGCTCCACGAGAGTCGCACCGCGTTCTTGCGCGTCTCGCCGGGCAGCTTCTGCGGCCTCGTCGAAATTGTTGCCCACGAGCACGAGCTCCACGCTCTCCCCGCCGTGTACCATGATCCGATCGCGCTTTTGCTTCGGGGTCCGCTTGGGCACGAAAATCTTGCCGTCGATGCCCATCGCCCGGCAGGCGTACGCCACGCCCTGCGCATGGTTTCCTGCCGACGCCGCAACCACACCGGCCGCCTTTTCCTCATCGGTCAGATTGGAGATGTTGTAGTAGGCGCCGCGAATCTTGTAGGAACGCACGTCCTGGAGGTCTTCCCGCTTCAGATACACCTCCACCCCGTACTGCTGCGACAAGCGCGGGCAGAACTGCAACGGAGTGGGCGCGATGACGCTGGAAATTCCAGCCTGCGCACCCTGGATATCGGAGGCGTGCACGGGCGTGAAATCAGGCGTGGAAGTCATAGAAGATCATCTTAGACCCCTTGGATTTTGACGAAAAAGAGACTAGACTATGTCGCGGTTTCCAAACCTACTACTGCACGTCGCATGCACGTTCCCCGTGAACGTTTTGAAGGAGTCTTTCCCCGTGAAGAAGCGCACTGGCCTTATCGCCGCCGCACTGTCCGCCACTATGATCTTCGGTTCCACCACCCCTGCGTTTGCTGATGACGCTAACGATGGGAAGGTCGAAAGTTTCAAGGACAACGACAACGACACCTCGTCTGAGGACGAGGACAAGGACGAGGATAAGGAAGAAGACAAGAGTGATGACAAGGGCCCCTGGGACAAGAACGGCGCATCCAGTGAGGGGCCATGGGAGAACGGCGGCAGCTTCCCCGATGGTTCTTCCGGCCTGAACCGCCTCGAGGCGTACTTGAATTCCAACCACTTCGAGTCGATCTCTGCCATCGTCGCCGCTATCGCCGGCTTGATCACGGTGTCCACCCAGGTCATCGCGCTGATTATCCAGATCAACCCGGCTGCGAAGAAGCAGTTCGAGGCTCTGTTCAAGAAGTAAACACGTGATAGGTAGCTGGCCTAGCCAGCTACCGAGCCCCCCTGAGCTGGCGAGCAGATCTGCTCGCCAGCTTTTTCTATCCCAGGACTCCGGCACCCATGGCGGCCTTCAAATCGCCCATGAGGCTGCCGGATCTTTCAACCCGCAGGTGGTCCCCCAAGATCATCAATTGGGACTGGTCACCGTTGACCAGGTTCAAGTAGACGTCCGAGTCACCCGGGTTATTCGACAGAACCTGCTTGAGTTTGCGGATGTTGTCCATCGTGCACTGCTCAGTCTTCAGAGTCAGGCGCAGCGGCAAACCCGCACCGTTGCCGGGTCCGAGCTCCGGGACTTTCACGTCGTCGCCGAACAAGCTCATACGGTCATCGCGGATGGACACGTGCGCCTTGACCAGAATGATGTTGTCCTCCACGATCTGCGGCGCCACAAGCGCGTAGACCTTGTTGAACAGCAGCACTTCAACCTGCGCGCCGTTGTGGTCCTCCAGAGTGACGATGGCCCACGGGGAGCCGTCCTTCTTCGAGTACCGCCGATCCACGCCGGAGATGATGCCGCCGATGGTGACTTCGTCACCGTGGCGCATCTCTCCTTCCAGGATCTTGGGCAGCGGAGTGTCGGTTTGGGCGTCGATGGCTTCCTCGAAACCGTCGAGCGGGTGGCCCGAGACATACAAACCGAGCATTTCGCGTTCGAGGGCGAGCTTGTGCTTCTTCTCCCACTCGTCGTCAGGCACCTCAATGGAAAACGCGTTCGTGGCCTCCTGGTCTCCCCCGAAGGCAGAAAACAGGTCGAACTGCCCCTTGTCGGCCGCCTTCTTCGTGGTCAGCACCGAATCCACAGCGTCGTCGGAAACCAACAGCAAACCCTTGCGCGGGTGATCCAATGAATCGAACGCGCCCGCCTTGATCAGCGACTCAGTGATGCGCTTGTTGCACGGCAGCAGATCGATCTTGTCCAGGTAATCGGAGAAGTTCGTGAAGGCGCCCTTGGTGCGGCGGGACTCCATGATGGACTCCACCACTTCTGCACCGACATTGCGGATCGCGGCAAGGCCGTAACGGATGTCCTTGTCCACGGCCATGAAGGTCTCTTCGGACTCGTTAATATCCGGCGGAAGCACGGAGATACCCAAGTGCCTGCAGTCAGCCAGGTAGATCGCGGACTTGTCCTTCTTGTCACCGACGGAGGTCAACAGCGCCGCCATGTACTCAGCGGCGTAGTTCGCCTTCAGGTAGGCCGTCCAGTAAGACACGAGCGCGTAACCAGCGGCGTGGGACTTGTTGAACGCGTAGGACGCGAACGGCTCGATCGTGCCCCACAGAGCGTCGACAGCAGCCTTAGAGTAGCCGTTGTCGAACATGCCCTGGGAAAACTTCTCGTACTCCTGGGCGAGCACTTCCGGCTTCTTTTTACCCATTGCTTTGCGGAAACCGTCTGCTTGGCCGGCGGTGTAGTTGGCCACCTTCTGGGAGATGTTCATGATCTGCTCTTGGTAGACGATCAGACCGTACGTCTCATCGAGGATCTCCTTGAGCGGCTCCTCCAGCTCCGGGTGGATCGGAGTGATCGGCTTGCGGCCGTTCTTGCGGTCCGCGTAATCCCAGTGCGCGTTCACACCCATCGGGCCGGGACGGTAAAGCGCCAACGAGGCAACAATGTCGTTGAAACCGGTCGGCTTCATGCGCTTGAGCAGCTCCTGCATGCCGCCGCCGTCGAGCTGAAACACACCGAGTGTGTCACCACGGGACAGCAGCTCGTAGACCGCCTCATTGTCCGTGTCCAAAGCCTCAAGATCAATGGTCTCGCCGCGGTTCTTCTCAATGTTCTCGATCGCGTCACCGATCACCGTGAGGTTACGCAGCCCCAGGAAATCCATCTTCAGCAGACCGATGGCCTCACACGCGGGGTAGTCCCAGCCGGTAATCAGGGCACCGTCGGCAGGCCTCTTCCACATCGGGATGTGGTCCATAAGCGGCACCGACGCCATAATCACGGCACACGCGTGCACGCCCGCTTGCCTGACGACGCCTTCCAACCCCCGTGCCGTCTCATAAATCTTCGCCACATCCGGGTCGGTCTCGATCATGGAACGGACTTCAGTGGCCTCGGAGTAGCGGTCGTGCTCCGGGTCGGTAATACCAGACAGCGGGATGTCCTTCGCCATGATCGCCGGCGGCAGCGCAGCGTTGATCCGGTCGGCCTTCTGGAAACCTTCCTGGCCGAAGTTGACCTTGGCGGAGTCCTTGATCGCCTGCTTCGTCTTCACCGTGCCGAAGGTGATCACCTGGGCGATCTTGTCCTCGCCCCAGTTCTCGGCAGCGTAGGTGAGCATCTCGCCGCGGCGGCGGTCGTCGAAGTCGATATCGATATCGGGTGCGGAGGGGCGCTCAGGGTTCAAGAAGCGCTCGAAGAGCAGACCGTGCTCCATCGGATCGATGTTGGTGATGGTCAACGCGTACGCCACCAAGGAACCCGCTGCCGAACCACGTCCCGGACCGACACGGATACCGATGGAGCGGGCGTGCTTGATCAGCTCAGCGACGATGAGGAAGTAGGATGGGTAGCCCTTCATGTCGATGACATCAATCTCGTAGTCGGCACGGGTGCGGTAGTCCTCCGGTACCTCCTTGCCCTCGAACCGCTCATCAAGGCCGCGGTGGACTTCCTTGCGCAGCCACGTCGTCGGGGTCTCCCCCTCCGGCACGGTGGCAATTGGCATGCGATCGTGCGGGTGCTCCTCCCACAGCTCGCCGTAGTCCCCGACACGCTCTGCGACCCAGAGCGTGTTATCGCAACCGTCGGGCACCATGTCGTCCCAGTCGTTGCGCATCTGCTCGGCGGACTTGATGTAGTAGCCGGTGCCATCGAATTTGAACCGGTCCGGGTCTAGCAACGTCTTACCGGTCTGGACGCACAGCATCGCTTCGTGGGCGGGCGCTTGGGATTCCAGGACGTAGTGGCAGTCGTTGGTGACCAGCGGCGGCAACTCCAGCGCCTGCCCGATCCGCAGCAGGTCATCGCGGACCCGGCGCTCAATGGTCAGGCCGTGGTCCATGAGCTCGAGGAAGTAATTGTCCTTGCCGTAGATGTCCTGCCACATTGCGGCAGCCTCAAGAGCCTGGTCGTACTGGCCCAACCGCAAGCGCGTTTGCACGTCACCGGAAGGGCAGCCTGTCGTGGCAATGATGCCGTCGGCATGCTCGGCGATGAGCTCTGCATCCATGCGCGGCCACTTACCTAGCTGCCCTTCGTAGGACGCGAGTGAACTCAAGCGGAACAGGTTACGCAAACCCGTGGCGTTCTCTGCCAGCATCGTCTGGTGCAGGTATGCACCGGAAGCGGAAACGTCGTCGCCCTTCTGGTCGGGAGTGCCCCACAGCACGCGCTTTTTGTTGAAGCGCGACTCGGGTGCCATGTAGGCCTCGATGCCGATAATGGGCTTGATGCCCGCATCAACCATCCTGCGGTAGAAGGCATTGGAACCGAACATGTTGCCGTGGTCGGTCATGCCCACTGCGGGCATGCCCTGGCGGGAGACCTCCTCCGCCAGCAGATCCACCTTGGCCATGCCGTCGAGCATGGAGAACTCGGTGTGGTTGTGCAGGTGGACAAAGGAGGATTTTTTGGCCATGAATTGATCCTACTCGTAGCGCAAAGCGTCGATCGGTTGCATCTTGGCCGCCTTGTTTGCCGGGTAGAAACCGAAGAAGACGCCGATGCCCATAGAGAACAACAGGGAGAACACCACCGCTCCGATCGGCGGGAACGCCACCGGGCCGTAGGAGTCCCCTTCAATGAAGCCGAGCAAGCCGCTCGACAGCACGCCGATCAGTCCCCCGAGCAGTACGCCGATGATTCCACCGAGCAGGCACACCATGACCGCCTCCACGATGAACTGGGTGCGGATGTCGCGGCGGGTCGCGCCGAGCGCCTTACGCACACCGATCTCCCGGGTGCGTTCGGTGACGGTGATGAGCATGACGTTCATCACGCCGATGCCTCCGACGAGCAAAGAGATTCCACCGATGGAGGCGATCACCGAGCTAATGGCCCCGAAAATCTTCGTGAATCCCTCGAGGGAAGATTCCATGTCGATGACTTGCGCCTCGGCGTTGTCGTTGTGCGCGTACTGGCGGTCCATGTAGCTTTGCAGCTCGTTGCGGAACTCGGCCGGGTCCTCATCACCAGTGGTCTGCACGACGAACATGTTGACGCTGTCGATTGGTTCAGCGATACGCTCAAGCGAACTCAGCGGGATGTACACCTGACCATAAGCTTGCATCTGGCCGAAACTATCGGCACTTTCCTCCTCCGCTTCAGCGACACCAATCACAGTGAACACACCAGTGGAGTCGCCCTCGACATCGATGCGCTCACCGAGGGCGGCCGCGGCGTCGCCGCCAAAGAATGCGTCGACAAGCTCCTGCGAAATCACTGCGACGGGACGCTCGGTGTCAATGTCCTGCTGCGTCACTCCCCGACCGAATTCAACGTTGATGGCGCGAACACCCAAGGAATCCGCAAGCACCGGATTGATATCGGCAGATGCTGTCTTCTCACCGTATTTCGTCTCCGCGGGGACCATCTCGGAGATATCCGTTCCGATGACCCGCTCACCGAAGTGGTCCCGGATCTGGCCGAGCTCGTCGATAGAGACCATGTCGGATTCTTCATCGACCGGCATGTCCATGCCGCCGGAGAACTCGTCTTCCGGCATCGCTTCTTCTTCGTCTGGAGTTTGGGCGATCATCACTACGTGCCGGGACGCTCCGATGTCTTCCAGACCGCTCATCACCTGGTTCTGCAGGCCGCGGCCGAGAGTCATGATGATGATCACGGCCATGATGCCGATGATGATGCCCAGCAGGGTCAGAATGGAGCGCAGTTTATTCGTGCGCAGGCTGCTTGTGGCCAGGTTGATTGATTCACGCAGCTCCATGGGCACCTCCTGCGCGCACATCTACAACGTGGCCGTCCTTCATTTCCACAATCCGCTGCGTTTCTTCGGCTAGGTCTGGGTTGTGGGTAATGAAGACAATTGCCTTGCCGTAGTCACGGTTAAGCCGATGGAAAAGATCCATGACCATCCGTCCGGTTTGGGAGTCGAGGGCACCCGTCGGCTCGTCGGCAAGCAACAAATCCGGATCGTTGGCCAAGCTGCGCGCGATCGCCACACGCTGCTTTTGACCACCGGAAAGCTCGTTCGGCTGGTGCGTGAGGCGATCGCCCATACCAACGATGTCGAGAAGCTCCGCGGCGCGCTCTTCACGCTCACGCTTGCCGACGCCCGCGTACATCATCGGCATCGCGACGTTTTGCAGCGCATTAATGCGGCCGACCAAGTTGAAGTTCTGGAAGATGAATCCGATGTTCTGCGACCGGTACGACGCTAGCTCCGTGTCGTTCTTCTGGAACACGTCCTCCCCGTTGAAGGCGTAACCGCCGTGGGTGGGCTTGTCCAACATTCCGATGAGGTTCATCAAGGTCGATTTACCGCAACCCGACGGGCCCACGATGGAGACGAACTCACCCTGCTTGGTGTCGAAGTCGATGCCGTGGAGCACCGTGAGCTCCGTGTCTTTGCCTTCGTTGTACTTCTTGATGATGCCGCGCATGAAAATGAGCTGGTCAGGATCAATCTTGACCAGCTCCGGCTGGTCCGCTGGGGGAGTTTCCGTCACGGTGCTACTCCTGAGCGGGCTTGTCTGCAGACTTACCGTCAGACTTCTCGTCGGTGATCGCCACTTCTTCACCGATGCGCTCGCGGTAGTCGTCCGGCCACGCGATGACAACGTCACCTGCCTTCAAGTCTCCGCCGGTGACTGCAATGTCCGTGTCGTTTTTCACACCAGTCTCCACGGTGCGCTCTTCGATCGTGCCCGTGGTGGCATCCTCGTTCTCGCGGGCGAGCACCAGCACCTTGTTGCCGTCGAACACCGCGTCGCGCGGGATGCCCAATCCGTCGCGGGTTTCGTCGGTGATGATCTCCACACGCGCAGAAGCCCCGAGACGCAAGCCCTCGGCGTTACCGGTGACCTCGATCTCAACCGGGAAAGTGACACCAGTGTCCTTCTTGTCACCCTGGCCCTGCATAGCACGCGCTGCAGCCTCAGCACCGCCCGCGGCATCACCGTCGGCCATGGGTGCAACGCGGCGCACGCGGCCCTCGAACTCCTTGTCGTCGGTCACCGGGGTGGTGAACGTAACGCGGTTGCCTTCGCGTACGTTGGCCACATCGGATTCGCGCACTTTGGCGCGGACGAGGTAACGCGACGTATCGGAGATAGTCATCAGCCCGCCCGCAGCTGGAGAGCCTTCTTCCCCCTCGATCTTGGTCACAACACCGTCCATCGGGGCGTAAATCTCCGGATCCGGCATCTGGTATTCCTGGATGCTTTCTTCCGCCTGCGCCTGAGCCTCCTGCTGCTTGAGCATCTCCTGCATGCCCGGATCAGCCGGGTCGCCCATGCCCTGCCCGGGAGCACCCTGGCCACCCGGAGCACCTTGGGCGCCTGGAGCACCCTGGGCACCCATCTGTTGCTCAATAGCCTGCTGCGCTTCACGTTGCCCCTGTTCGCGGCCCTGCTGGTGGGCCTCACCGAGCGCCCGCGAGACTTCCTCCTGGCTCGGGCCAGAGTTGTTCGGCTTTGCTGGTTGACCCGGCCGGCCTGGTTGACCCGGCTGGCCCGGCTGCCCCGGTTGGCCTGGCTGTCCCGGCTGTCCCGGTGGCGGGGAGCACGGCTTACGGGGTTTCTGGTGGCCCGGCAGCAGCGGCTTGATGCAGTTCTCGAGGGTGCTGCTCGCATCCAAAACAGTCTCGCGCAGGTCGCCAGCGGCATCCATATCGTACGTTTCCCGCCCAGCGCCCCGGCTTTGCATCTGCGGTCCGGAGGAGGTGTCCATGGTGATCAGCAGCTGGCCCTTTTTCACTTTGTCACCCAGCTGCACGTGGATTTTCTCCACGGGCGTTGCCATAGCGGTAGAAATGCCGGCCTGCTTGATCGGTGCGACGGCACCGTCGACGACAATGCTGTTGACTACATCTTCTTTCGCGACCACCTGGTAGTCGCCGGAGCCAAGGTCCCCGTTGGCGGAACCGTCTCGCCCGCCGCCCATGCCGCAGGCGGAGGCAAACAATAGGGTCGAGGCAACGGCCAGCGACACTCCAGCTTTACGGGCAGTGAGCAGACAGGACAAAGAGGGCAACGTTAACTCCTGATCATCGATCAAAAAGGCGCTTGAGCATCAAGCTCTCAATGACATTACACCCTGATTCTTACAATTCACCCCCGAGAGGATCGACGGGGCGGATGCCGAAGGCCCCCCACACAGCATCGGACGGAAGCGCTTCGACCGACCACACCTGCTCCTGGTCAGCCAGGATGCTCAACGCGTCACCTGTATCCCAGACGACCGTTCCGGTGATCTCATCAGATGTCGCCACAGCGAAAATGTGCGCGCGGTCACCCTCCCCGACAGCGATCGGCAGTGATTCAGGCGGCAGAATCGCGTTGACGCGCACGATGGGCACTAGAACCTCCGCCGCCTCCCCCGTGCTCAGCGGCGGAGAAAAAGTGACCAGGGCAAAAACAGGTTCGTCCCGGGGAGCGTTGCGCAGACTAATTTGTGCCCGCTGCGCATACTCCTGCGCACTCTCCCCCGCGTCTGGCCCCAGCTGGTCGCCCTGAGGCACCGGTTCGAACCCGGGGCGGGTTCCCAGAAGCCAGATCCCGGCAGTGAGAACCACCGCAGCAGCTACGACGCCTGCCCACACGGTGGCGGTCCGTTTCATGCGCGCAACACGTCCACTGCGTGCTGGAGGTCGGGCGGATAGGGCGACTCCACTTCCATCCACGTGCCGGTGCCGGGATGAATGAAACCGAGGGCGGTGGCATGCAGCCACTGCCGGATCAGCCCCAGCCGCTTGCTCAGGTTCGGGTCTGAGCCGTACATCGGGTCCCCCACGCACGGATGCCCCACCGAGGACATGTGGACGCGGATCTGGTGCGTGCGCCCCGTTTCCAGGTGGACTTCCAACAAGCTGGCTTCCCGGAACGCCTCGAGAACCTCATAGTGGGTGACGGAGTGACGGCCGTCGGAGGTGACAGCGAACTTCCAGCCAGACGACGGGTGACGGCCGATCGGCGCGTCAATCGTGCCCACGATCGGGTCGGGCAGGCCCTGCACAACCGCGTGGTAGGTCTTTTCCACCGTGCGCTCCCTGAACGCGCGTTTGAGCACCGAATACCCCGGGATTGAATTGGCCACCACCATCACCCCTGAGGTGCCCACGTCGAGACGCTGCACAATGCCTTTGCGCTCCGGCGGGCCTGCATCAGGCAACTGGTAGCCCATAGCTTGCAACCCGCCCACCACCGTTGGGCCTTCCCAGCCCAATGTTGGGTGCGCGGCAACGCCGACGGGCTTATCCACGACGATGACATCGTCGTCGTCATAGAGCACCGAGAGCCCTTCGACGATTTCTTCTTTCGGCATCGGAGCCTGTTTCGGCTCCGGCAAGGTCACCTCAAGGCTGTTGCCGGTGGAGACGCGGTCGGATTTGCTCACATGGGTGCCGTCGATAAGCACTTCGCCCGCTTCGATCAGCTCGGCAGCGACCGTGCGCGACAGGCCGAATGCTTTGGCCACAGCAGCGTCGACACGCATGCTGTCAAGGCCCTCCGGAACAATGAGCGAGCGGTATTTACTCATCTTTGTCCCCCAGGAACAAGGAGAGCACGAACACCGCCACCCCGACGTTGATCGCGATATCGGCGAGATTGAACACCGCGAAACTGCCGATGGAGATGTAGTCCACAACGTGCCCGAACCAGAATCCCGGATCGCGGAACAGGCGGTCAATGAGATTGCCTAACGCGCCGCCGGCGATGAGGGCGATGCCCAGCGCCTCCCACCTATCGCGGATCCGCGGAGCCGCAATGAGGGCACCGACGACGAAGACGAGCTGGATCGTGGTGAAGATCCAGGTGGAGTTCTGCCCCATGGAAAAAGCCGCGCCAGGGTTGAACAGTAGGTAAAGGCGGAACCAGTCCCCGATGAGGTGGACCGGCTCGCCCGGGGTGAGCGTGGTGACCATGATCTGTTTGAGGATCTGGTCGATCGCACCGACCGCTGCCATGACGCCCACGATGAGCGCGGCGTACGGGCGAGTGCGAGTTGCTCGGGTTTCTGTGGTCATCGTCGCCTTACTGTAGTCGCTCGACAGTGCGGTAGGTTCGATGTGTGAGATTTCGGTTTCTTTCCCTGCTGCTAGCCGCATCGCTCGGGCTGAGCGCATGCGCGAAGACGGACCCGATGGATGACATTCCAGCTTTCGAGGTCGATGCCGCAAACGTGACCCTGGAAGACGACGGTGACGGCGAGAAACGTCAGCTCGTCTACGCCGGTTCGGAGCAGACCACGACAGTCGAGGTCTCCTACGGTGTCGCCCAGGGCGCGGTGGCGGCCGAAAGCGTCGATCCTAAGGCCCCGGCTGGCGGTGACGTGGATAGGGTCACGCTGCCGTTGGTCGTCTACCGCATCGGCGATTCCGCCGAGGTAAGGGTCGGCGAGCCAAAGCACTCGAACTTGGATGCCGGCGAGGACGCCTTGACCGCGGAGGATTTCCGCATGCGCTGGCGCCAGGACGTGCACGGCAACATCGACGACGTCAAGCTGCTCCCGCCGGAGGGCAGCTCGGACGAAGGACGCGCGATCGTTGAGCGTGCTCTGCTGCAATTGCTCGCCGCGCAGCCGGTCTTTCCCATTGAGCCCGTCGGAGAAGGTGCGACGTGGACGGTGGAGACGCGCACGATCGGCGGGGCACGCATGCTGCGCACCACGCGCTACACCGTCGACTCCCTCGACGGCGACTCCGTGGTCCTTAACCTCGAGATCGAAGACGAACCCACGGAAACGGAGCTGACCATCGACGACGCCGGGGCCGGAGACACTCTGACGGCTGAGGAGTGGTCGACCACGTCCGAGGCCGCGATCACGGTCGATCTGTCCAAGCCCCTGCCCTCCGAGGGCCAGACCGCCGCAACGACCCGGATCGTCTACACCGGCCCCAACACCGACTTCAAGGTGGTCCAGGACGTGACCACCGCGACGACCTACGGGAAGTGACATGCCTGCCCCGCTGCATATCGGAGTCGACGGAGTCTCCTTTTCCTACCCCGACGGCCACCGTGTGCTCACCGACATTTCTTTCGCGGTGCCGTCCGGTTCTGTCACGGGATTGATCGGTGAGAACGGCTCGGGCAAGTCGACGCTGCTCTCCCTCATTTCTGGTGACAATAAGCCCACGGCAGGCACCATCATCACACCACCGACCACAGGGTTCATCGCGCAAGAGACCTCGCTGCCGTTCACGTCCCCCGCGTCGGAGCTTATCGACGCCGCCGTGGACGAACTCCGCGGCGTCGAGCGCGAAATCGGAGCTTTGTCGGAGCAGATGGCCGCCAACCCCGCCGATGCCGGCCTGGCGGAGCACTTCGATATGGCGCTCACGCGCGCGGAGAATTCCGGTGTGTGGGAGCTCGATGCGCGCATCGCCACCGTGCTGGCCGGTCTGGGTCTTGCCGCAGTGGATCTGGCGACTCCGCTCGGCGAGATGTCCGGTGGGCAGCGCCGCCGTTTCGCTTTGGCCACATTGCTGCTGCGCCCGGTGGATGCGATGGTCCTCGATGAGCCAACCAACCACCTCGACGACGAGGCCGTTGACTTCCTCGTCGAAGAGCTCACCTCTTTCAAGGGCCCGGTGCTAGCTGCCTCCCACGACCGCTACTTCCTTGATACCGCCTGCGACAGCTTGGTCGACCTCGATCCGGGTCTCGGCCCCGAAGGCGGCATGGGTGAAGAGACAAAGCAGGGCGCGAGATTCTCCGGCTCCTTTTCTGATTACCTCCAGGCCCGTGAAAAGCGCCGTGCCCGCTGGGCCACGGACTACGCCGCCCAAGAGCATGAGCGCGAGCGGTTAGAAAAGGCCGCCCACCAAACCGAGGACGACGTTTTCCATTCGCACGAGGCCAAAACGGAGACCCGCATAGCCGCGAAGTTCTACGCCGATAGGGCCGCAAAGACGATAGGGGGCCGCCGAAAAGCAGCCGAGTCACGGCTGGAGAAGCTCGAACGCTATCAAATCCCGGCACCGCCGAAGCGGCTGCGCTTCCAGGGCTTGCCGGAACACACCGCGACATCGCTCGGCGTGCCGGCGGTGGTGACAAAAGGCCTTTCTGTCCCGGACAGGCTCGCGCCGCTGAGCATCAAGATCCAGCCAGGACAGCAACTGCTCGTCGAAGGGCCGAACGGCTCCGGTAAGTCGACACTGCTGAAAATCATCGACGGCGATCTCACCGACTACGACGGCGAGATCATCATGCCTGAAGAGATGACGGTGGCACGCCTGGAGCAGGACGACGACTGGACCGATCTGTCGCGCACTCCCGCCGACATCCTGCCAGGCATTGTCGATATGGGGCTGATGACACAAGAGCAAGCCGAGAAACCCCTCGACGACCTCTCCCTCGGCCAACGCCGTCGCGTCTCGCTGGGGCTGATCTTGTCGAACCCGCCGGATCTGCTGCTTCTCGACGAACCGACCAACCACCTCTCCCTCGTCCTGGCCGAAGAACTCGAAGAGGCGCTACTGGACTTTGAGGGCACTGTCATCATGACCTCCCACGACCGGTGGGTGCGCCGCAACTGGCATCGACGCATCGAGCAGAAAGACAATCGCGCCACGATCCTCACCCTATCCACGCTGTGGACGGAAGAGGTGTGGCGCGAAAAGGACCCGGAAGCCTGAAAGCTTCCGAAACCTGCGAGTTAAAGGGCCGGTGCGCCGCCAGGAGCCGGGGCGGGTGCTCCGCCAGGTGCTGGGGCAGGTGCCGGTGCGCCGCCAGGTGCTGGGGCAGGTGCCGGTGCGCCGCCAGGAGCCGGGGCCGGTGCGCCGCCAGGAGCCGGGGCCGGTGCGCCGCCAGGAGCCGGTGCAGGTGCACCCTCGGGTGCAGGAGCCGGAGCAACACCTTCACCTTCAGGAGTAGCCTCGCACATCTGCGGAACCTGCTCCGGAGCCACGGTGTTACGGATCAGGATGCAGGCCCAGGACTGGGACAGCTTCCAGGCGCCGTCCTCGTAGACGAACGACACGTTCTCGGCGACAGACGGGCCCTGCTCTGGCTGGGTGAAGTTCACAGCAGCGAGGACTTCGTTCGGGGCGTAGCCGGGAAGAATCGGCTCAACGACCTGGAAGTCCGCACCGGACTCGTGCTTGGCCTTCGTCATCACGTCGAAAAGCTCACCGGCGTTCTCTCCACCCTGGACGGTGCGGGTACGCTCCTCCATCGGCAGTTTCGGGTCGGTGGCGCGTGCCAGGATCTCATTGAGCTGGGCAGCATAGGGCATCTCGGCGGGAGCAGCCTGTTCGGTGGCCATGTTCGTTTCGGTGGCCACAGCCGTCTCATCTGCGCCGTTCTCCTCATCGGAGCAGGCGGCTAGGCTCAGCGCTGCACCGAACGCAGCGGTGACGGCAATAAGTTTGCGTGCTTTCACTATCTCTCCTTCTGTTCCCTTAACTGGGTCAACGTTACCGCTTGTCCATGCCAGCTCCAATCGACGCGCCTGTGGCAACCTTGAGATATGAGCACAATTTCTGTGATTGCCACCGGCGGGACCATTGCATGCGTGCCGGACGACACCGGTGCTCTCGTACCGCAATTGACCGCCGCGGACCTCATTGAACAGGCCGCGCCAGCGGCCCAGTGCCGTCCCATAGACATACAGTCGGTCGACTCATCGTCGATGACGTTGGCGGACGTGGACAACCTCGTCGCGGAGGTTCACGCACAGCTTGACAGCGCCTCCGTCGCTGGCGTCGTAGTCACCCACGGAACCGATTCCCTGGCGGACACAGCGATCGTGCTGGATCTCTTCCACCGCTCGCCCAAGCCGCTCGTGATGACGGGGGCAATGGGCACCGAGGACGGACCGGGCAACCTACGGCGGGCAATCGAGCTCGCGCAGGATCCCAGCAACGGCGCCGGCGGGGTTCTCGTGTGCGTGGGCGACGTGCTGCCTGCCCGGGGGCTGTTCAAGCGCGACACCGCGGAGATGTCGCCGTTCTCGGCCAACCCATCGTCGCGGCCCGAACCGGTTGCAGCAGTGACACTTGCGGGCGTGCACATCCCGATCATTCGCGCGTGGCCCGGCGCGGGCGGTGAGCTCATCGACTTTGCGGTGCGCTCCGGCGCGAACGGGATCGTGGTGGAGGCGCTCGGCGCCGGCAACGTCTCGGACTCAATGGGAACGGCGATCGAAGCGGCTGTGCAAGAAGTGCCGGTAGTGGTCACCACGTCTGTGCCCTGCGGCACCGTCGAGTTCGCCTACGGTGGCCCCGGCGGCGGCAGCACCCTAGGTGCGCTCGGCGCGATTCCGTCCGGGCCCCTGCGGGCAGGACAAGCCCGGATGGCGCTTGCGGTGGCGCTACGGGCGGGGTTGGACCCTGCGGCCATGTTCAGTTGACCGCCGGCTGACTTTATTCTCCCTGCGTTTCCAGCCAATCATCCCAAACCAGCGAATCAACCGGATCGGCCGGGACGAGATCGGGGTCGTTAGCGCGGAAGTTGCGCACCTTTCCCGGACCCGTCGCCCGGGTTTCAAACCGGACGGTGACAAACCCATGACCGGCACCCTGAATCCACCCGTGCCCGTGTTCGGGGTGAAACACATCTTGGGTGGCGGCCCAGCATGCTTGTTCAGTGTTGGTGAACGTCGGCAGAGGTTCGTCCGCCAGATCGCTCACGCCTGTTTCTTCCGGAATGACGCGGTGCGGGGTAATGGCCTGGTCCAGCTCAGGGAACAAAGTGTCCTGCATGACCTCTTCCAGGCCGGAGAATCCCACTCCCACCAGGCGGATCGGGCCGACTTCATCCGGGTAGCGGGTGATGCGGAACGCAGCGGCGACAAGAGTTTCCAGGTCGTCGGTCGCGTACGGCAACGTCGTTGAGCGGGACTCAATGCGGAAGTCCGCCATCTTCAGTTTGACGGTGGCGGTGCGGGCACCGCGGCCATCAGCAAGCAAACGACGGTGCGCCTCAGAAGCCGCGCGTCTGATGGCGGCCTCGACATCCGCCGTTGTGGTCAGATCCTGCGGGTATGTGTGCTCCGCGGAGATCTGCTTCGACTCGGCGCGGGGTTTGACCTCACGTTCGTCGATGCCGCGTGCGAGCATCCACAATTGCTTGCCCACGACTCCCCCCAACGCAATATCCACTTCCCTCTCCGTCATCGCCGCGAAATCGCCAATGGTCTCGATGCCGGCGTTGGTCAGTTTCGCTTCAGTGACCGGGCCAACACCCCACAGTTCTTTGACGGGCAGCGGGTGGAGAATATCTGTCTGCTTGTCTTTCGGGATGATGTACGTGCCGTCTGGTTTGGCCAGGCCGGAGCCGATCTTGGCATACTGCTTGCCGCTGCCGGCACCGATAGAACTAGGCAAACCTGTCTCCTTGCGGATCTGGTCGCGCAGCGTATCCGACCATTCGCGGACCTCATCGGCGGTAGAGCCTTGAAGCTCAGCAGGCTCCATGAACGCCTCGTCGATGGAGAGCTGCTCCACGACATCGACGTGGCGGGCAATGATCTCGAACACGCGCCGCGACGCGGTGGTGTAGACCTTTCTACGCGGGGTGACCAGGACTGCCCGCGGACCGACAAGCCGAGTGGCGCGGTAGGTGGGCATGGCAGAGCGCGCCCCGAATTTTCGGGCTTCGTAGCTCGCTCCGGCGACAACTCCCCTACCTGTCACCCCAGCGACAAGGACAGGTCGGCCCTTGAGTGTGGGGCGGGTCAGTTGCTCGCACGACGCGTAGAACGCGTCCATGTCGATATGGAGGACCCAACGGGTAAGTTCTGTCATCCTTCAGGTAGCCGGTAGTCGAATTCGGAGGCGGTCAGGTCTGCATCCAGCGGGTGCCAGTCCGGCAGGATGCGCATGCCGCCATCGGGGCTGATAACGACGAGATCGGTGGTCTGCTGGCGGGCGCTCGCAAGTTCCGAGGGGGCCAGACGGATTGTCGCAGCGGCAGACGCTTTGACGGTGACACGCTTTTCCTCCCCGCCCTTGCGGCACAGAAAGTTGTGGGGGTGGCCGACGTGAATGACGCACCATCCTTCCGACTCGTAATGTGCCCGCGTCATGTCCTCGGCGCGGGTCACCAGCGGGTCGATCGCGCCAAACGGGAAGGACTTTCCGCGTTCCAACTCTGCCCAGCTCTCGAAACCGAAATTGGTGGCGACGGTGTCCAATTCTTCAGGTGATGCGTCAACCTGGCGCGGAGTGGCGTTCTTGCCGGAGCGACGAAGAGCGTCAAAGAGCGGAGCTAGCGTAGTGGCATCATTGTCCTGTTGCTCGGCGAAGAAGGACACAGGCACACGGCGGATATACTTGCGTTTGCGTTCCTCGACCTCAGACGGCCACGACAGGTTGACCGGCGGGATCTCCTTATCGGGGTGGAAAGGCGCGCTCAAGACAGCGGCCAGAAGAACGTGGCCGACCGCCTTACGTTTGCCTACTTTGACACCGGTGCACAGCATGAGGATGTCGCCCACCTCGGGCTGATCCCGAAAGCGGCTGGTGAAACCGAGCACCGAATGCTTGCGCGCCCACTGGAAGTCCCTGCGGGCCCGCGCATCGTCTGGGAGGTTGACCACGAACAGAGTCGGAGACGTACCCATGACGCCATTCAAGCAGAATTTCTGGCGCTCTTGGTTCCTGGCTGCCGGCTAGCTGTTCCTGGCCACCGTTGCAGTCACGCCATCGAGCACTTCGTGCGGGCCGGCGCCGTCCGCGGTCACTGTCAGCGCCGTAGCCAGGGTTTCTGCAGCAATGTGATCGGCGTGGCGGGTCGCCCACTCCTCCTTGTCTCCCGGGACGAACAGCGTGACCGTGATCCGGTCGGAGACGTCCAACCCTTCCTTCTTGCGGGCATCCTGCAGGCCACGAATCACGTCAGCAGCCCACCCTTCGGCTTCAAGCTCTTCCGTGACTGTGTCATCCAGCACCACGAGCCCGTCCTTGCCCTCGATGCGTGCGGTCGAATCCGGGTCCGCAGCAACAAGACGCTCGGTGTAGAGCTCCGGAGTGAGCACAATATCTCCGTCCACAACGACGTTTGCGCCGTCATGGACGTAATTGCCGGCCTTGACGTTCTTGATCGCGCGTTGCACATCCTTGCCCAGAGTCGGGCCCGCCACCTTGGCGTTCACGACGACCTCGAACGAGCCTGCAGAGTCGACGTCCGTGGTCAGCTCGACGTTCTTCACGTTGACCTCGTCGCGGATCACATCAGTGAACGGCTCCAGGGACTTCGCCTCCGGCAGCGCCACCTTCAGCGCAGGCAGCGGCAGACGGTTGCGCAGTTTCTTCGCCTTGCGTAGCGACGACGCCGCCGAGCACACCGAACGCGTCGCGTCCATCGCAGCAACGAGCTCGTCATCGGCCGGGAACTGGTCCGCGTCCGGGTAGTCGGTGAGGTGGACCGAACGCTCGCCCGTGAGACCGCGCCACATGACCTCCGTGATGTACGGCAGCAGCGGGGCAGCTGCCCGGCACAGGACTTCCAGCACCGTGTAGAGCGTGTTGAACGCCTCCGGGTGTGCGTCCTGGCCGGCCCAGAAACGGTCGCGGGAACGGCGGACATACCAGTTGGTCAAAGTGTCCGCGAAGACACGGACCTCGTCGCAGGCACCGGAGATGTCCGTGGCGTCGAGCGCCGCCCGAGTGTTGCGCACCACGTCGTGAAGCTTGGCCAGGATGTAGCGGTCCAGCACGTTATCCGAGCTGGTGTCCCACTGCGCTTCACGGTCGGAGTAGAGCTGCAGGAAGGTATACGCGTTCCAGATCGGCAGGATTGCCTGGCGCACACCGTCGCGGATGCCCTGTTCGGTGACGATGAGGTTGCCGCCGCGCAGAATCGGCGAGGACATAAGGAACCAGCGCATGGCGTCGGAGCCGTCACGGTCGAACACCTCGTAGATGTTCGGGTAGTTGCCTTTGGACTTGGACATCTTCTGGCCGTCGTCGCCAAGCACAATGCCGTGCGCGACGACCTGCTTGAACGCCACCTGGTCGAACAGCGCGGTAGACAGCACGTGCTGGACGTAGAACCAGCCGCGGCTCTGGCCGGAGTATTCGACGATGAAGTCTGCCGGTTGGCGGGTTTCGAACTCGTCGGCGTTCTCGAACGGGTAGTGGTACTGCGCAAACGGCATGGAGCCGGATTCGAACCAGCAGTCGAGCACGTCCGGGACGCGGCGCATCGTGGACTGCCCAGTCGGGTCGTCCGGGTTCGGGCGGGTCAGCTCGTCGATGTACGGGCGGTGCAGCGACTCGGGGCGCACGCCGAAGTCCGCTTCGAGCTCATCGAGTGAGCCATAAACGTCCACACGCGGGTACTCCGGGTTGTCTGACACCCAGGCCGGTACCGGGGAGCCCCAGTAACGGGTACGGGAGATGTTCCAGTCGCGTGCGCCTTCCAGCCATTTACCGAACTGGCCGTCGCGGACGTGCTCCGGGATCCACTCAATGGTCTGGTTCAGCTCCACCATGCGGTCACGGATGTCGGTGACCTTCACAAACCACGCAGGCAGCGCCATGTAGATCAACGGCTCACCAGAACGCCAGGAGTGCGGGTAGGAGTGGACGATGACCTTGTCCTGAAAGACGCGGCCGCGAGCCTTCAAGTCGCGAATGATATCGCGGTTGGCGTCAAAGACGAGCGAGCCCTCATACTCGGACACTAGGTTGGTGAACTTGCCGTCGGCGTCAACGGGAATGACCAGATCGATACCGTATTTTTCGCAGGTGATCATATCGTCCTCACCGAAGGCCGGGGCCTGGTGGACGATGCCGGTGCCGTCCTCGGTGGAGACGTAGTCCGCCACGAGGATCATGAATGCATTCGGCTGATCGGCGAAGTAGTCGAAGACCGGGGTGTACTCCAGCCCCTCGAGCTCCGCGCCCTTGAACGTTGCGAGGACCTCCGGGTCCTCCCCCAGTTCCTTTGCGTAGGAGCCAATGAGCGAGGTCGCGATGAGGAACCTTTCTTTCTGTGTGTCGCCTTCTGCGACACACAGCGAGTACTCGATCTCCGGACCGACGGCCAACGCGAGGTTCGAGGGCAGGGTCCAGGGGGTGGTGGTCCAGGCGAGCGCGTTTGCGTCGATAAGCTCTGGGTGCTCGGCGAGTGTTTGCTCAGCCTTGAAGCCCGCGCGTGCGCCGGCGATGGGCAGCGTGACGGTGACGGTGGGATCCTGGCGCTCCTTGTAAGAATCATCGAGACGCGTCTCCTGGTTCGACAGCGGCGTGTGCTCAGCCCAGGAGTACGGCAGGACACGGAAGCCCTGGTAGATCAGTCCTTTGTCATAGAGCTCCTTGAACGCCCACATGACGGACTCCATGTACTCGATGTCCATCGTCTTGTAGCCGTTCTCAAAGTCCACCCAGCGCGCCTGGCGGGTGACGTAGTCCTCCCACTCGCCGGCGTAGTGCATGACGGACTGGCCGCAGTACTCGTTGAATTTGGCCAGGCCCATGTCTTCGATTTGGGCCTTGTCAGTGATGCCCAGCTGCTTCTCCGCCTCGAGCTCAGCGGGCAGACCATGGCAGTCCCAGCCGAAAACGCGCGGCACGTGGTAGCCGGTCATCGTGCGGAAACGCGGAACAATGTCTTTGACGTAACCGGTGAGCAAGTGGCCGTAGTGCGGCAAACCGTTCGCGAAAGGGGGCCCGTCGTTGAAAACGTATTCCTCGCAGTTTTCCCTGTTCTCCAGGCTGGCTTGGAAGGTAGAGTCCTCCTGCCAATAGTCCAGAACGATGCGCTCCATGTCGGGGAACTTGTTGGATCCCCCGGTCATGTCCACTTTGGGGTACGCGCGGCCGGCGGTGTTGCTGCTCATAATCCGATCCTTCACTCACACTGTTGCTGCCGTGCGGGGACGCAGATCACTGAATCACTGCGCGGTACCACCCCGCTTGGAACCCAAGTACGGGCTCCCTCTTCGTTTGTGGTGAAGTCCGGGTCTAGTGAGCTACAGCCGAGTGGGGCCATAGCCGTTCTTCCGGAACGCTCCCCGGTGATGGCCGGATCACTGCGTGTCTCTTTCTGGCGCTCATTGTAGCCACCGACAAGAAGATGTGCGCAATTGTGTGGGCCTATTTAGTGGTGCCGCTAGGGGGCTGTGCGGAAAAGTTGACATTTTGGCTGACCGGGAACGCAATAAACACAGGTCGCATAGACCGGGATGTCAACTTTTCCGCACGGACCGCTCAGACCCCCGCCAAACCGAAGCCAGCCGTGCGCACGACGAAACCCCGCGCCACCGAAACGGTGCGCGGGGTAGAAAAGAGCCCTAATGCTGAGCTCTAGTTCTCGCCGGACGGTGCGGAAGAACCGCGGGTCTCCAGCTCCTCGAGCTGGGACTCGAGCAGGGTCTTGAGGCGGGTACGGTACTCGCGCTCGAAGGTGCGCAGTTCGGCGATGCGTGCTTCGAGTGCGGACTGCTGCTGCTTGACCGTGTTCATGATCTCGGTGTGCTTGCGCTCTGCGTCAGCCTGCAGCTGGGCTGCCTTCTCCTCTGCCTGGCGGATCTGAGCCTCTGCGCGGGAGTTGGCCTCGTTCGTGGTTTCCTCGGCGCGGCGCTCGGCGTCGCTGACGAGCTGGTTAGCGCGCTGTTCAGCGGCCTTGGTGGTCTCAGCTGCACGGGTCTCAGCCTCACCGACCTGCTGGTTGGCGGTGGCGCGTGCTTCCTCGACGAGACGGCGGGACTCCGCCTCGGCTTCGCGGGTAACGCGGTCCGCAGTCTCCTGCGCCAGCCCCAGGACGCGAGCTGCCTGCACGTTTGCTTCGCTGGTGGGGTCGGTCGGCTGCTGGATCTTGGTGGAAGCGGATGCAGCCTGCTGGGCACCCTCGCGGGATGCGCGCTCTGCTTCTTCACGGGCAGTGCGGGCGTCGTCTTCGGCGCGCTCGCGGCCCTGCTGAGCTTCGCGGAGACGACCTTCGTACTCCTTGCGTAGCTGCTGCTCAATCTCGCGGCGGATCTTGCCCTCATCTACCTGCGGGGCACCCTGAGCCGGTGCAGCGGCTGGGGCGGAGCCGCCTTGCTCGAGACGAGCGCGCAGATCGTCGTTCTCATCCTGCAGCTGGGCAAGTGTGTCCTCAACAAGGTCCAGGAACTGGTCGACCTCGTCCTCGTTGTATCCACGCTTCCCAATCGGCGGCTTGCTGAAAGCGACATTGTGCACGTCTGCTGGTGTCAGCGGCATTTGCGTTCCCTTCGAGTAAATGGTCCGGGGGTCTTGGTTTACCTAGGTGAAGTCTAACCCACGTTACTTGTACCCTCAATCTTTACCAGAGGGTAAGTATTGACGCTCAATGAAACTTTAAAGCCCGAAGATTGCTTGGATCAGCCTGGAAAGCACCATTAGGCCGATGAACAGCACAATCACACTGACATCCAGCGCCACCCCTCCCAGCGGAAGCGGAGGAATATAACGACGCAGGAACCGAATCGGCGGGTCTGTGGTGACGAAAAAGACCTCCGCCGCGACCATGAACCACGACGGAGGATCGAAGTGTTTGGCAAACGACTGGATCATCTCGATAATGAGCCGGACGATCACCACGAGGGTGTACAAACCCACAAGTGCGTAGAGAATGGCGCCGATCATAGTCACGGCACTAAACCCTAACGTAGGTGAGCTGCACGCTCCAGCTCGCCCACGGTGGTGCGGGCATTCTCAGGGACGATGGCGAACACGAGGTGCTCATCCCCAGTGCGGGAGAGCTTGTGCATCTTCCCGCGCGCGGCGAAGCACAGCCCTGCGGCGAAGTCGATCAGGCGCATCGCGGTCGGCTTGTCCACAGCGGAGAGGTCCATGACCACTGCGTCGCCGTCGCGGAACGGCTCTCCGATCTCTTTGGCGTCGTTGTACGTGCGCGGGCGAACACTGATAATAGCTGCCGAATAATCGCGCTCTTCGTAGTCGCGGGCGGCGTAGGACGTGGAGCCAGCTTCCTCGTAAGCCGGGTCATCGTAGTAGGGGTCAACGGCCGGATCGTACTGGCCGAGGCCGAAGAATTCCTTCAGGCTGTTCGAGAAAGACATGGCTTAAGTCTCCTGTTCGCGGGCGGTTTTGGGGTTTGTTGATGCGTTGTCCGTCAGCCTACGGGCCGCTGTCCTAACAGCCGTGTTCCGACACGCACGATGTCAGATCCACAGGCAATTGCCTGCTCAAAATCATGTGACATTCCGGCAGATAGCATCATGGGGCGCCCCAAGCGTCCAGCGTAGTCATCGGCGATGCTTCTCGACGCCTCAAAAACCCGCGCAGGGTCTGCATCGATGGGAGGCACGACCATGTAACCGTCGATACGCACATGTTCCAATTGTTCGGCTTCCGCGACGAGTTCCGCGAGGTCGGATTCGCGCACCCCTCCCCTGTTCTCATCGTCGTCGAAGGAGAGCTGGATGAGGCATGGCAGCTGATCGCTCGTCCTGTCGCCGCGCTCGAGCGCAAGCGCCACCCCGCTATCCAGCGCGCGGGCGAGTTTGACGGAGTCGAGTGAGTGGACTTCGCTGGCCCACCGCGCGACCGAGTTCGCCTTCTTCGTCTGGATTTGACCGATCATGGCGAACCGCATGTTGGGCAGCTCTGCCGCTTTCTGCTTCGCTTCCTGTTCCCGGTTCTCGCCGACGGTGTCGATGCCGAGTTCCGCAAGCAGCGCCACATCGGATGCGGGGTGGAACTTCGTTACCGGGAGAATAGCTACGCTGCCGTCTTCGCGCCCGGCCGAGCGTTCAGCGGCGCGGACATCGTTGCGGAGTTGTTCCAGGTTGGCGGCTAGTTCGTCTTTGCGTGTCATCATGCTCCCGTCAGCCAGATGATGCCGGCTTGGCGGCCGGTTTGCCCTTCGCGGCGGTACGAAAAGAAGTCGGGGTCGGTGATGGTGTCGCGCGGATCAGCGCCAATGTGTGTCACGCCGAGGCCAAGCAACTGGCGCACCAGGCCTGCGCGCACGTCAATGCCCGGTGTGCCCTGCTTTGTGCGGGTGCGCGAGCCAGGCAAGTGCTTTTCGACGTCGTCAGCCATATCCTGCGGAACCTCGTAGGATTCCCCTGCCGCAGCCGGGCCGAGGAGGGCCTGGATGTTCGCGGGCGTTGCGCCCAGTTCGACCATAGTCTCCACTGTGTTACGGACGATGCCGTTGCGCGCTCCCATTCGGCCGGCATGTGCGGCGGCGATCACACCGGCGGTGTGGTCTGCCAACAGCACCGGCACACAGTCGGCGACCTTCACGCACAGCGCCAGTTTCGGGGTGGTGGTGACAATCGCATCGGTCGCTTCAACGGGGGAAACCGTGGCGCTATCGACCACCGTGACGGTGTTGGTGTGGAGCTGCTCCATCCACACCTGCTGTTCGATGCCGAGCTTCTCGCCTAGGGCGCGACGGTTGTCTTCCAATGACAAATCCCCGGCCGCGCGGCCTGTGAAGACCATGCGGACGGGGCGGGAAGTGGTGTCAATCATGACACCCCAGCGTACTCCTGATGCGTGCGCGGTTTAACGGAGGAAGTCGGGCACGTCGAGGTCGTCGTCGATACGCTCTTCGCGGCGACGCGGGCGGTACTCCTCGCGGCTGCGGCTGGTGCGGGAATCGGTGAACAGGCCACCGCGGTCATCGTCGTAACGGTGGCGCGCGGCAGGTGGCTCATACTCAGGCTCCGCAGGCGGAGTGGGCTGTGCAGGCTGGGCGGGCTGAGCCGGTTGAGCAGGCTCGCTGTCGTAAGTGCGGGTCTCTTCGCGCGGCTCGAACAGGGAGCTTGAAGACGGTGCCGGAGTCGGCGTCTCCTGCGCCGGCTCAGGCTCGACGACAATCTGTTCGGCAGGGCCGCCGTGGTCCGGGCGGGCATTGGCCTTCTCGTCGAAGCCGGTGGCAATGATGGTCACACGGACCTCGTCCCCCAGGTTGTCGTCGATGATCGTGCCGAAGATGATGTTGGCGTCGTCGTCGGCCTTCTCCTCGACGATGGAGGCGGCGTTGTTGACCTCCATCAGACCCAGGTCGGAACCACCGGCGACGGAGATGAGCACGCCTTTCGCGCCCTCCATTGTGGTCTCCAGCAACGGGGAGTTAATCGCCTGCTCAGTAGCCGCCATGACGCGGTTCTCGCCGCGGGCAGAGCCAACACCCATCAAAGCGGAGCCGGCATCGGCCATGACAGAGCGGACATCAGCGAAGTCGACGTTGATCATGCCCGGAATAGTGATCAGGTTAGTGATCCCTTGAACACCGTTATAGAGCACCTCGTCGGCAGCGCGGAAAGCTTCCATCATGGACAGCTCAGCATCACCGAGCTGCAGCAGGCGGTCGTTCGGTATGACAATGACGGTGTCGCAGACTTCCTTGAGCGCATCGATGCCTTCCAGCGCCTGGCGGGTGCGGCGCTTGCCCTCGAAGGAGAACGGGCGGGTGACAACACCAATGGTCAGCGCGCCCATCTTCTTAGCGATGCCAGCGACGACGGGCGCGGCACCGGTACCGGTCCCGCCGCCCTCACCAGCGGTGACGAACACCATGTCAGAGCCCTTCAGAGACTCCTCAATCTCCTGCTTGTGGTCCTCCGCAGACGTACGGCCAACCTCCGGATTGGCGCCGGCACCCAGGCCGCGGGTGGCTTCGCGGCCGATGTCGAGTTTGGTGTCGGCGTCAGTGAACAACAGCGCCTGAGAGTCAGTGTTGATGGCAACGAACTCGACGCCCTTGAGGCCCTCTTCGATCATGCGGTTCACTGCGTTGACACCGCCGCCGCCGACACCGACGACGCGGATCATGGCGAGGTAGTTGCTGGGAGAGGTCATGTGTGTGGTCTCGCCTTTCAGAAGTAACGGGGAATCGGGTTTCATAAGACGCTTTCCATCATGACCAACCGATCGCCAAAAACGGCGAATTTTTCCGGCGTGTCGATACCCTCAACCTCCACTTTAGGGTTTGTGACCTCGGGTTTTACTGAGCGTCCACTAAGATTCTCGCCTATTTGGATGTGATTTGCTGGGGGTTGCTCACGTTGAATTCACGGCCCTCGCGCTGCAGGACTGTGTCCAGAGCCAACGACTTATTCTCGTTGTCTTCAGACGCACCCCACACCACAATTTTGTCCTTGAGGTGGAGCACGAAGTCGTATTTCGACCGTGCTTCGACGGATTTGACGGCGCCTTTCGCCGTGTCGCTCAAACTGGCGGCAATGTCAACGGCATCCTTACGGACTTTCTCGTCGGCCATCTCGCCGGTGAGCTCCACAGCCGTATCAGGTGGGGTGTCTACGGCGAATTCGCGGCCTTCCGCATCAATGAGCTTGGCGCCCTCTGAACCCTTGATGAACGCTACTGCGGCATTCTCTTCGACCTTCAGCTTGAGGGTGCTGGGCCAACTGCGCGAAGCAGTCGCCGACTTCACCCACGGCAAGGAAGCCACCCCGGCAGCGGCCTCGCGGGTGTCCACCTGGGCGAGCGGAACTCCCGGTTCCACCCCTGTAGCCGCAGCGATCTCTTCATCTGTGACGTGCTGGTTGCCTTCTGCCACCACATTCTTCAGTGTCATTGCGGGGGTGAAGTAGATGACGGCCCACGCGACGGCGGCAAGGATCAAAAGAGCCGCGGCGGCACCTACAATCTTCTTCACAGGCATTGCTCTCACGCTCCGGCGAGGGCGTCCAGAATCGGGTCGGCGAGCATCGTCACCGACCCGGCACCCATCGTCATTACCAGGTCACCAGGACGCACAAGCTGTGCGACGGTTGCCGGTGCCGCCGAGAAATTCGGCTCGTACACGACATCAGCAATGGTCATCTGGTCCGTAATGATGCGCGAGTCGAGGCCCTCCACCGGAGTTTCGCGGGCGCCGAAGATATCGAGCACTACTGCGGCGTCGGCAAGCGACAACGCTTCGGCGAACTCTCCGGCGAACTCCTGCGTGCGGGAGTAAAGGTGCGGCTGGAAACACACGACAACGCGGGCTCCTGTCCCCTTCGCGGCCTTGAGCACGGCGTCCACTTCAGTCGGGTGGTGGGCATAGTCGTCGTACACGCGAGTACCGTCCTTCAGCTCCCCGCGCAGCTCGAAACGGCGGCGCACACCACTGAAACCGCTCAGCCCCTCGGCGAGTTTGAACGGGTCCGCGCCGGCGGTCACTCCGGCCAGCAACGCCGCAACAGAATTGAGCACCATATGCTTGCCAGGGATAGACAGATGGAACGTCATTTCCGCGCCGTTGACGTTCACCTTCACCACACTAAGGTCATCTTCGGCGCGCCAGTCGACGACGTGCGCCGCGTTCGGAATGACAGAGTGCGTCGTCGTGCCGTAGCCGACAACAGTGATGCCGCGTTCTAGGGCTCGGACACCGCATTCAGCAGCCGAAGCATCATCAAGACAGACGATCAACGTGCCTGCGTCGGTGATGCGGTCAGCGAAATCATCGAAGACCCTGTAGTACGTCTCAGCGTCACCGAAGTAGTCGAGGTGATCCGGCTCGATATTCGTGATCACGGCGATGTCGGGCCGGTAGCGCAAAAGCGACCCGTCGGATTCGTCCGCCTCCGCCACGAACACCGCGCCGCTGCCGTGGTGGGCGTTCGTACCCGCGCGGTTGAGTTGGCCGCCAATAGCAAAGGAGGGGTCCTCCCCCGCCGCTTGGAGCGCAACGACTGCCATGGATGTGGTGGAAGTTTTACCGTGGGTGCCGGCGAACAACATCTGGGTGTAACCCTCCATCAGCTCCCCCAGCAGGTCGGAGCGGCGGATGACAGGAATACCGTGCTCGGCGGCGGCGACGAGCTCCGGGTTGTCTTTCGGGATGGCCGCGAAACTGGTCACCACTACGGTGGGCAGCTCACCAGCCAGCTGCAAGTTCTCCGCCGCATGGCCGACAGCGATGTGCGCGCCCTGGGCCTTTAGCGCCCGGACAGGACGGGAATCTTTCACATCGGATCCGGTGACCACGCTGCCGCGGTCAAGCAGGATGCGGGCCACGCCGGACATGCCGGATCCGCCGATGCCGATCAAGTGGACACGCGAGAGATCGATACTCATGACTTCCTCCCAGCTGTAGCGACAATTCGACGGGCAATTTCTTCTGCTGCGTTACCGGCGCCGGAGCCCTGAAGAATCGTGCGCATGTGTTCTTTAGTTCCGACGTCGCCGAGAATTCCCGTCACAGCGCTGACGAGCGCATCAGGGGTGAGATCAGCGTCGTCGATACGCATTGCCGCTCCCGCCTCCACCAGGTGGGCGGAGTTGAGCCCCTGTTCCCCGTTGCCGTGCGGCAACGGAATGTAGATAGCGGGTACCCCAGCTGCGGAGTTCTCAGCCACAGTCATCGCGCCCGAACGGCAGATGACTAGGTCTGCGACCGCGTAGGCGGCTTCCATGTCGTCGATGTACGGCACGGCGGTGTAGTGCTCGTGCGGCTCAGGGGCGTCGTTCTTGCGGCCGTACGCGTGAAGGATCTGGTACCCGGACGCGGTCAGACGGCCCACGGCCCCGCCAACGGCCACGTTGATACTTTGGGCACCTTGGGAGCCGCCAGTGACCAGAATAGTCTCGCGCGCCGGATCAAGGTTCCACATCTTGTATCCGCGTTCAGCTTTCACGCCATCCGGATCCTGGCCCACACCGGGGCGCACCGGAATGCCCAACACATCGCCTGGCATGCCCGAGTTCGGCACCGCATTGAAACCGGTGCCACCGAGACGAGTGCCCAGCTTGTTCGCTATTCCCGCCAGTGCGTTAGTTTCCAGTACGAAAAACGGGATGCGGAGACTCTTCGCTGCCAGGTAAGCCGATGCAGCGACGTAACCCCCGGTGCCGAAGACGGCATCCGTCTGCGCCTCTTTGAGGACTGCACGGGTCTGATTCACCGACTTCATCAGCTTGCCGGGCACACCGAGCAGCTTGAGGGGTTTCTTGCGCGGGATCGGCACCGGGTCGACCAAGTGGAGGGAGAAACCACGGGCAGGGACGATGGTCGTTTCCAGACCTTTCTCCGTACCGAGCGCCGAAACAGCCGCACCATGATCATCACGCAGCACTTCCGCCACCGCGAGAGCGGGCTCGATGTGGCCTGCAGTGCCACCGCCAGCCACAACGATATTCACTGTGGAGTTTGCGGCATCGGTGACGTCTGTGGCGTCTTTGTCCTTCATGTTGTGCAGTGCACCGCCTTGTTAACTAGCGCGACGAACTTCTTCCCGGCCATCGTAACGCGCGGCCGGGCGGCGCTGTTGTGCTGGTCGGCGCTGCGGTGCCGGGCGAGCAGTGACCGGAGTTCCGTAGTCGCGCTCGCGGCGGTCCTGGCGGCGGATATAGCGCTGGTTGGTGGCGCCCGGAGCGGTGCCGACAACGCGCGGTTCACGGAGGAAGAAGACGCGGTCGAACATTGGGCGGCCGTAGTTCTGCATCGCCGAGACAGCGTCCGGCTCGTGGCGGGCCACGGAGGCAACCAACCCCATTGCGCCGAGGGTGATCACGGCGGAGGTGCCGCCCGCGGAGATCATCGGCAGCTGAATACCGGTGACCGGCAACAAGCCGACAACATAACCGATGTTGATGAAGGCCTGGGAGACGATACCGGTGGTGATCGCCGCAGCCAGCAGAGCCTGGTACTGGTTCTGCGCACGCCGGGCGGTGCGCAGACCGAAGTAGAGCAGCATGGTGAACAGGATGATCACCAATGCCCCACCCCACAGTCCGAGCTCCTCGCCGATGACGGCGAAAATGAAGTCGTTCTTCGCCTCCGGCAGGTAAAACCACTTCGCGCGCGACTGCCCCAGGCCGACACCGAAGAGAGAACCGTCGGCAAGCGAGAGGAACCCTTGGTAGGACTGGAACGCAATGCCGCGCGTGTCCTCGAAGTGGCCGAAGAGGGCGTCGAAGTAGACGTGGAAGCGCTGCGAACGGTAGCCGCCGGCCGCCATGACGGCGACGAGTAGGACCGCGCCGAAGCCGGCGGCCACGCTGATGATCTTCCACGGGACACCGGCGAAAACGAGGATGAAGGCCACGACGATCGCAAACGAAACCATCATGCCCAAGTCGCCCTGCGCGCCGATGAGGAACATGCACAGAGTGGCCACACAGATGAACGGCACATATCCGTTGGTGATCTCGAACATCCTGCGCGGATTCTTATTCGCAAGAATCGACGCGCCCCAGACACAGATAGCCACGCGGGCGATTTCAGACGGCTGGAGCTGGAATCCGCCAATGTAAATCCACGACTGGGAGCCCACTTCCTCGCGCCCGGTACCGATACCGGGGACGAGCACTGCGAATAGCAGCAGCACCGACGCCACCATGAACAGGGAGGCGAAGCTGCGGACGCGCTCCGGAGAAATTTGCAGCGCGACCCAGAACACGAACAGGCCCATCGCCACGACGATCCCCTGCTTGAGAGGCTGCGCCCACACGGACGAATCATCGAGGACAGACCACGTCATCGACGAGCTGGTCACCATGATCACACCCAGTCCCGCAAGGACCAGGACAATGGTGCGCACCATGGTGTAGTCCAACAGCGGCCGAGCATCCATCCACTCGTTCAGGCGCGCCAACCAGCGGGCCATGCCAGAGGAATACTGGCTGGGCTTCTTTTGCTGCGGTGGTTGCCTTCTTGCGGCGGTCCTCGTCGTCGTCACAATTTTAACATTGCCCTACGGCGTGCCGTTTTCGGCGAGGGCGCGCGCAGCGTCCGCGAAAAGATTTCCGCGTTGAGCCATGCCGGAGTACATGTCCAAGCTCGAAGCGGCGGGAGCAAGGATGACACTGTCACCTACTTTCGCCTGCTCAGAGGCGAAACGGACAACGTCGTTCATAGCGTCAACCGGGTCGCTAGACTCCGTCACGAACACATTCACATCAGGCGCATGCTTATCGACGGCCCCTGCAATCACATCCCTATCAACCCCCAAGAGAGCCACCGCCCTGAACTGGTGGGCGTGATCGCGCACAAGCTCATCGACGTCAGCGCCCTTGAGCTGACCGCCGGCGACCCACACGATCTTGCCCTCTGTGCCGTTGAGCGCGGAATCCGCTGCATGGGGGTTGGTGGCCTTGGAGTTGTCGATCCAGTCCACACCGTTTGCGCGGTGAACCACCGCTCCCCTATGGCCGGACACTTGGTAGGAGTGCAGTGCCCGATCGATCTGCTCTGGGGACGCCCCGCGGGTGACAGCGACGGCCGTGGCGGCAAGTGCATCGAGGACACCGGCTTCGCCGGCGGGCTCAATGCCGTCGGTAAGCGAAATGCGTGTCGGCGTGCCCCCGATGCGGGACACGATGTGCCCGTCGACGACGCCAACCTGGTTGTCGCCCGGCTCGTGCAGGGTGAAGCCGATGATGTCGCTGCGCCCGGTCTGTGCGGCGAAACGGACCACCTGCTCGTCGTCGACACCAGCAACGGCGGTCGAGGATGTGAAGACTTTGGCTTTGGCTTCTGCGTACGCGTCGAAGCTGCCATGCCAGTCGATGTGGTCGTCGGCCAGGTTGAGCAGCACGCCGGCATCTGGGGTGAGCTCGTGCGACCAGTGAAGTTGGAAGCTGGACAGCTCGGCGACGAGCACGTCGATGCGCGGGGCCTGGGTCAGTGCGTCAGCAACCGCGATGCCGATGTTGCCGCATGCGGCGGCGCGTTTGCCCGTGTAGGTGGAGGCTTCCTCCATGATTGCGGCGAGCATGCCCGTGGTTGTGGTCTTCCCGTTCGTTCCGGTGACCACAAGCCAATCACGCGGCGGGCCGAAAAAGCTGTGCTGGTCCAGCAGGTAGCACAGCTCCACATCACCAATGACAGCGCAACCGGCGTCGCTGGCGGCCAGTAGCAGCGCAGAGTCCGGCCGCCACCCGGGGGAGGTCACTACCAAGGGGAAGTCAGATGCACGGCGGGCCGCTTCTGCCGTATCCATGGTGCGGCATCCAGTTTCCTTCTGCACGCCGGCAAGTTTTGCTGCGTCATCGTCGGCGACAGCGAAAGACACCCCCGCGTTGTGCAGCAGTTTGGCGGTGCCCAGGCCGGAGACACCAGCTCCAGCCACCAGCACCCCACCGGAAAGCAACGTTGTGAAAGACTCTCCGGCGTTCATGTTTTCGCTCATGCCAACGTCACTCCGGTCGCGGAGAGCCACTCGGTGTAGAAGACCGCCAGTCCAATGACCACAGCGATGCCGCAGATGAGCCAGAAGCGGATGACCACGGTCGTCTCAGCCCAGCCGCCATTTTCAAAGTGGTGGTGGAACGGGGCCATGCGGAAGACTCGCTTACCGATGGCCTTGAAGGAAGCGACCTGGATGACCACAGAGGTGGCTTCCATGACAAAGAGAGAACCGATGATCACCATGAGCACTTCAGTGTGGCTGGTGATGGACACTCCGGCGACGAGTCCGCCGAGGGCCAGTGAACCCGTGTCGCCCATGAAGATCTTCGCCGGGGCAGCGTTCCACCACAGGAAACCGGCGCAGGCACCCATTCCCGCCGCGCACAGGATGGCCAGATCGAGCGGGTCACGGACATCGTAGCATCCCGGGCCCGGTGTGACGGAGCACGAATTCCGGAACTGCCAGAACGTGATCACCATGTAGCCGAACATGACCAGGGACGTCGACCCCGCTGCCAAACCATCGAGCCCGTCGGTGAGGTTGACCGCGTTAGACCACGCGGCAATGAGGAAGTAGATGAACACGAGGAAGAGGATCGTGCCCACGACCGCTCCCCCGATAGCGATGTCAAAAGTCTCAATGTCGCGAATGAAGCTCAGGTGCGTCGATCCTGGAGTCAGCCCATTGTCATCTTCGAACTGGAGCAGCAGGAAACCAAAAATCAGGGCGATGGCGAGCTGACCGGCAAGCTTTGCCTTTTTATTCAGGCCGAGGTTGCGGTTGAAGAAGAGCTTCATGCCGTCGTCGGCAAAACCAAGCAAACCCAGACCCATGGTCAGGCCCAGCACGAGCAGACCCGAAGCTGTGAATCCGCCCTTGTCGGTGACAGAGCCCCAGATACCCACAATCACATAGGCCACGACGATACCCAGCAAAATGGCAATGCCGCCCATCGTGGGAGTGCCGCGTTTGCGGATGTGGGACTTCGGACCGTCCTCGCGGATCTCCTGGCCTTGACCACGGTTAGTGAAGTAACGGATGAGCAGCGGGGTGGTGAAGATGGCTACGAGGAAGCTGATGACCCCCGACATGATGATCTGTGTCACTATTGCTTTCCTCCATCTAGCAGTCGTTCCGCAACCCTCCACAACCCTGCAGCGTTGGAGGCCTTCACCAACACAACGTCGCGGTCGAGACGATCGCGCCAATTCTCCTCGCCGGGCGGGGCCGTGCGCAGGATTTCGCTGACCCGTTCCGTCGCGTCCTCGATGTCGAGGGCACTGACACTCTCGATGCCCCGCTCAGCAGCGCGGCTGAGCAAAGCATCCGTCTCGGCGCTCTCGCCAACGACAACAAGGTGTGTTGCGCGATAGCGGGCAAGCTCGTCTCCAAGCGCAGTGTGTGCTTCCACTGAGTCGTCGCCGAGCTCACCCATCTCCCCCAGCACCGCGATTGAACGGACACCGGGGCGGCCCGCAGCAGTGTACCCGAGGGCGGCGATTCCGGCACGCATGGAATCCGGATTAGCGTTGTAAGCATCATTAATCACGGTCACGCCGTCAGCGCGGGTGTTCACATCCATGCGGTTGACCGACACACCATGAGCGCTCGACAGCGCCCGTGCAACCGTCGCCGCGTCCATGCCGGCCTCCATGCCCACCGCTGCGGCGGCGAGAGCGTTGGAAACTTGGTGCGCCCCGAAGACATTCAAGTTCACCTGCTGGGGTTCGCTGTTCGGGGAATGCATGGTGAAGGAGGCACGTGCGACGTCGTCAAGCGTGATGGCGTCCGCGAAATACTCGGCATCCGTGTGCGGCTGAGTGGAAAAGCGCACCACCCGCGCCTTCGTGCGCGCAGCCATTCTGTCGACCAACTCATCATCAGCGTTGAGGATCGCAACCCCGTCTTCCGGCAGCGCCTCAACGAGTTCGCCTTTAGCTTGTGCGATATTCTCACGCGAACCGAACTCACCCAAGTGCGCACTACCGACGTTGAGGACCACACCGATCTGCGGCGGAGCGACGTGCGTGAGCTGAGCAATGTGACCGATGCCGCGAGCAGACATCTCCGCGACAAGAAAATCTGTGTCCTCGGTGCAGCGCAACACGGTATACGGCAGACCAATCTCGTTGTTGAAGGAGCCGGGAGGTGCGACAGTCTCACCAGCATCCGCGAGCACGTTCGCGATCAGGTCCTTGGTCGAAGTCTTTCCAGCAGAACCAGTGATGCCCGTGATGCACAGTCTCTGCTTCTCAACGAGCAACGCAGCCACATGCGCTGCCAACTTCGCCATTCCTGCGACCACTGCGCGGGCGGACCCGTCCGGATCGTTGGCGGCCAAGTCCGAATTATCACCTTCAATCTCTTCGATGGGCGGAAGAATGACCGCCGGCACTCCCACGTCCCGAGCTACGAGAGCACCGACAGCTCCACGGTCGATAGCGGACTGCGCGAAGTCGTGGCCGTCGACTTTCCCACCGGGCAAGGCCACGAACAGCCCGCCCTCTGTGATCTTCCGTGAATCGAACTCGACATAGCCGGTGACAGCGGCATCAGGATCAGCACTCGGGCTCAGCTGCCCACCTGTGACGCGGGCAATCTCGGCGAGTGTTACGTCGATCATTGCTTGACCTCCTTGCCCTCTCGACGCGCCAGGGCGGACGCGACTTCTTCACGATCGTCGAAGTGGTGCGTGGTCTCCCCGATGATCTGACCGACTTCGTGCCCTTTACCAACGACGATAATGGCATCTCCGGGTTCTGCCCACGCAACGAGGTCATCAATAGCCTGAGCACGGGAGGCGACCTCCCGAATGTCGGTGGAAGGGCGATCAGCAACGCTCTCAGCGCCCTGTTTGACTGCCGCGCGGATCGCGGCCGGGTCTTCGGTTCGGGGGTTGTCGTCGGTGATGATCACCAAGTCCGCCCGGGCTGCGGCTTCTGCACCCATGAGCGGGCGCTTTGTATGGTCACGGTCGCCACCAGCGCCGACAACAACGCCGATACGTCCATCCACTTGTTCGCGCAGGCTGTCCAGTGCAGCGGCGATGGCGGCCGGCTTGTGCGCGTAGTCGACCACAGCGACAAAGGACTGCCCGAGGTTCACGCGCTCCATCCGGCCAGGAACAGACGCTTCATCCAGTCCGTGCAGGAAGATTTGCGGGTCGACGCCCACAGCATCTGCCAGAGCTGCCGCCAGCGTGGCGTTGGCGATGTTGAACGCCCCCGGCAAAGGAATACGCGCGGAGATCTCTTGGCCGCCGATTCGCACAGTGATGTCCTGCGCACCGGTATCAGTCACCGTATCCAGCCGCGCTGTGCAGTCGGCACTGGTGTTTCTCACGCCCACGGTGACCGGGTTGTGCGCACGCTTGGCCATCCTCTGGCCCCACTCGTCGTCAATGCACACCACGGCTTTCTCTGTCCGGTCGAACAGGATGGCTTTTGCCTCGAAGTAATCCTCCATCGTCGGGTGAAAGTCCAAATGGTCTTGGGAGAGGTTCGTGAACCCAGCAACCGCGAACCTCGTGCCGTCAACGCGCCCTAGAACGAGGGCGTGCGAGGAGACTTCCATGACCACATGGGTCACGCCGCGGGAGACCATGTCCGCGAACAATTCTTGGAGCTTCGGGGCCTCAGGCGTGGTCAACGAAGTGGGAACGTCCTCGCCCTTGATGCGGGTGCCCGTTGTACCGATCAGCCCGACGGCGCAACCGGCGGCGGTCAACCCAGATTCGAGCATGTACGTCGTGGTCGTTTTGCCCGATGTTCCCGTCACACCAATCACGGTCAGGTTGTCGGTGGGGTGCCCGTAGATCTCAGCGGCAACGTCGCCGAGAATGTCGCGCACACGCTTGACGACGAGTACGGGGCAGCCAATTCCCGTCTCGCGCAAAATATCCCACCCAGCCTCGTCGGTGAGGACAGCGGAGGCGTCTGAGGTATGTGCGAAAGTGGCTCCGTGGACACGAGTTCCGGGAAGCGCGGCGAACATGGCACCGGCCTTCACGGCATTTGAATCAAGACTGATCGCGTTGACAGTCAGTGGATCCTCCGGCGCGTTCTCCACGCGCGCGCCTGCGATCTCCGCCAGAGACTCCAGCGAAACATAAGCCATGGTTGTGCACTTTCCTTCTTAACGTGCTTCGAGTACGAACGGTTCACCTGGGTCGGGGCTTTGGCTGATGTTCTCTCGGTTAATCAGCCAGTTCGCAATCTCGGTGAACACCGGTGCCGCAGACTGGCCACCGGCGCCGCCCTGAAGCGGACCCCGCTCTGGATCGTCCAGCATAATCGCGACAACGAAGCGGGGGTCATCTGCCGGAGCAATACCAGCAAAAGTGATCCAGTAATCCGAGTTCGAGTATGCACCAGTGTCCGGGTTGACCTGCTGAGCGGTGCCGGTCTTGCCGGCGAGTTGATAGCCAGGGATCTCGTTGCCAGCGGCAGTGCCGTTCTGAACACCGTTCGGGTCATCCTGAAACGGTGCGCGGAACATATTCACCACGGTCTTCGCGCTCTCTTCGCTGGCGACGCGGGTGCGACGCGGCTCATCCTGGGGTAGTTCTTCCCCGGACTGCTGCACGACTTTCTTCACAATGCGCGGCTCAATACGCTCACCGCCGTTCGCTAGAGCCTGGTAGACGCTGGCGAGCTGGAGAGTGGTCAGCGACATGCCCTGACCGATGGGCAGGTTGGCGAAGGTGCCGCCAGACCACTGCTCCCGGGTAGGCACAAGCCCCGGGGATTCATTCGGTAGTTCAATGCCGGTGCTCTGCCCGATGCCGAAGCGCTGCAAGTAGTCGTCAAAACGATCCTCACCCACCTCTTGGGCGAGCATGAGCGTGCCGACGTTCGAGGACTTACCAAAGATTCCTGTAGTGGTGTACGGCGCATCGCCGTGCTCCCACGCATCCGCAACAGTGACACCCGACATCTCGATCCGCCCCGGCACTGTGTGCACTTCATCCGGCGTGGTCAACCCCTCTTCGATGGCAGCGGTCGCCGTAATGATCTTCGCCACAGAGCCGGGCTCGAAGGGGTGCGAGACCGATGGATTTTCGAAGCTGCGACCCTTGGACAGTTGTCTTTCTAGGTCGCCGTTCGGGTCGATCGTCGAGGTGTTAGCCATCGCGAGAACCTCGCCGGTGGCGGCGTCGAGCACGACAGCCTCAGCATCCTTGGCCTTCGAGTTCGCCTTTGCCTGCTCTAGCAGCTGCTGCACGTAAGCCTGCAGATCCAGATCAATCGTTAACTCGACGCGGGATCCGTTCACTGCCGGAACGACATCGCGCAGTGTGCCCGGAATGACTTGGCCGTTGGCCGAAACATCCTCCGTGGAGCGGCCGTTAATGCCGGTGAGGATCGAGTCGCTGGAGGCTTCCAGACCAAACTGACCTTGCCCGTCCATGGAGACACGCCCAATGATGTTCTCCCCGATCGCGCCGTTGGGGTACTCACGAATGTCCTGATGGTCGGCGGCGACACCATGGAACTTCTGCGCCACCTCTGCGGCGACATCAGGGTCGACATTGCGAACGAGAACCTCATAGTCCGTATCCGCGTGGAGCTTCGCCAGGATGTCCTTCGAGCTCACCCGCGGAGGCTCGAGCTTCTTCTCGCCTTTGGCTTTCGAATCCGTGGCGTCCTTGGTGTCTTTGGTGTCTTTGGTGTCTTTGGTGTCTTTGGTGTCTTGGTCGCCCTTGTCGCCGTCGTTTTCCCGCTCGATCGCTTTCGGGTCCTCGCCGACCATGACGGGGATCTCATTCGCCATCTGGCGCAGGTAGTCCTCAACGCGGGCATCCTGCTGAGCTTCCGCTTCCGCGCGGGAGGCCCCTTCTTCGTACATCTCGTTGCGCACCAGTTCACCAAGCTCTTTGCGGAGGATCACGGGCGACACTGTCAGGGATCGCGCCTGCATGGTGTAGGCGAGGTAGTTGCCTTCACGGTCGACAATCTCACCGCGGCGAGCAGGGTCAGTAAATGTCCGGGTGCGCTGGTCTGCCGCGACAGTCTGCAGTTCCGGCCCCCACTTGAGCTGCACCCACGCCAAACGCCCGATGAGTACGAGGGCGAGAACGAGGAAAATGGCCGTGAGAACCCGCATACGGCTGGTCGTGATGACCTTCTGGGTTGGTGCAGCCGGCATCTGCCGCCGCGCGCGCGGCATTTCCCGCCGGCGCGGATCCATTCTGCTCACGGCGCTTTAGTCTCCTACCTCGCTCACGCCCAATATCTTCAGGGTCTCATCTTGCCCCGCAGCGGGGGCAACGTGATGACCGCCACGCCTTTGGGTGTTTAGCGCGCTCCCGGAATGCTGGGCAAGGCTGCCGGGGCTCCACCCGGCGCCGGCGCGTTACCCGGCGATGGGGCGGCACTTGCTGCAGGTGGGCCAGCGGGCGTGCCGTTTGAGGTCTGAGGCAAAGCGGAAAGGTTGTCAGCGACATCACTGGTCGCGTCGCGGTCGCTTGTAGCGCGGTCGGCACGGATGGTCTCACCGTTGACGTCCACAACGCGACCAGTTTTCTCCGGATCCGCCTCGCGCGTTTGGCGAGCTTCACCTTTTTCGTTGACTGCGATGATTCCCGGTTGGCCGGGGACGACAAGACCGGTCGTTTCCGCTGTCGCAGCGACTTCTGCGGCGGCCCGGGCATCCTCCAGGTTGCGGTTGAGGGTTTCAATCTCGTTGCTCAACGCACGCTCTTCGTTCTGGAGCTGCTGGATAGTGAAGGTCTGCTGGGTGGACAGCGCCGACAGCATCATGGCGCCGAAGATGCCTAAGACAAGCAGCGGCAGCGACAGGATAGACAGCTTAGAAAACGTCCGCTTGGCTGCTGTGCTGTTGACTACGCGGCGTCCGCGGACAGAAACCACCTGTTGTGAACCCAGGCGGCGCGGGCCGCGGGGCAGGTGCGGCTTCAGCCCGGTCGTCTTCGGGCGGGCCGGAGCGGTCGTTATCGTACGCTCCAACAGCGCCGTTGATCCGGCGGTGAGGTCTCGGCTTGCTCCCATTATTGTTCCCTTCACTGTTCTTTCAGCTTTTCGACGGCTCGTACACGCACCGGCGCAGCACGCTTGTTGATTTCCACTTCCGTCTCCGGTGCCTTCTCCGCACCGTGGGTGACCATGCGGAACCCAGCAGCCATTCCCGGCAGCTCTGTGGGCAGACCAGCGGGCGTTTTTGATGTTGTCCAATCGGTGAACGCCCGCTTGACCAGCTTGTCCTCGTGCGACTGGTAACTCATGAACACAGCCCGACCGCCGGGGCCAAGGACCTCTGCGACCATTGGCAAAACGTTGGTGAGCGCATCCAGTTCGCGGTTGACCTCCACACGAAGCGCTTGAAATGTTCGTTTCGCGGGGTGGCCGCCAGTGCGCCGTGTGGCTGCCGGGATGACCCTGTAAAGCAGTTCGACCAGGCGCGCCGAGGTATCGAAAGGCGCTTTCTCGCGTTCGTCGATGACAGCACCCGCAATCTTCCCGGCAAAACGCTCGTCGCCGTACACCTTGAGAACATGGGCGAGATCGCCATGGCTGTAAGTGTTGAGAACGTCGGCCGCGGTAATCCCGGATGACGGGTCCATGCGCATGTCTAGTGGCGCATCCACACGGTATGCAAAGCCGCGTTCTTCCTGGTCGAGCTGCATTGACGAGACTCCGAGATCGAAGAAAGCTCCGGCCAGGCCGTGCCGGCGGACAGTCTCGAAAACCGGCCCGACGCCGTCACGCAGTGATTCTTCGAGGCAGTCGAAACGGCCCCGCACCGGCACGAAACGATCAGCGTATTGACTGAGGCGTTCAGTTGCTTGCTCGAGTGCGGCACCGTCGCGATCAATACCGATGACTGACGCATTGGGGAAGGCATCCAGGAAGTGCTCCGCGTGCCCGCCGGCGCCGAGCGTGCCGTCAACGATGACAGCATGGGAGCCGAAGTGCTCCACCGCCGGACGGAGGAGTTCGCCCATGCGATCGCGCATGACTGGGATGTGGCCGTGGCCGTTGTCAGTTGCTGTTTCCTGTGCCATTGAGTCCACCCCCTTGGAGCGCCCTGGGTTTGAATTACCTGCAGTTGTTGCCTCGGGGAACGTATAGAGCCCTGCCCGGGGCGGTCATTCTGATATCGGGGAAGTACACCAGAACGACTCACACCCCGCGCAGAGTTCCTACACGCTCTCCGCTCGCCTGCCCCGCTAGAGCAGACCCGAGAGAATGTCGTCCTCATCGGCCGCTGAGAAAGCAGCCTCTGTATTTTCTTGGTATTTCTCCCAGGACTCTGCGTCCCAGATCTCCAAGAAATCCACAGATCCGATGACCACGCACTCCTTCGAGAGGTTGGCGTAATCGCGGTGCGCCGGTGACAAAGTGATGCGACCCGAACCATCAAGCGTTTGCTCATCCGCACTTGCCGCCAAGTTGCGGATGAAGGCTCGCGCCTTCGGGTTCGTCCGGGAGACCGCCGCCGCCTTGCGAGCTCGGGCAGCAAACTCCTCGCGGGGATAGACCGCCAAAGAGTGGTCTTGCCCCTTCGTCACCATCAATCCGTCAGCGAGTCCCTCACGGAACTTCGCCGGCAGTGTCAGGCGCCCCTTATCGTCGAGCTTGGGGGTATAGGTGCCCAGAAACATCCGGCGCCCTACCTTCCTTCACTCCACGACTCCGGTTGTGAACTTTTGTGCAGCTCCACACGACACATCGCGTTTCGCTGGCCCCACTTTAACCCACTATCTCCCACAAACGCCAGTTTCCACGGCGTGTTTTCCGCGAAAAGTTTTCTAATCCCAGGTCATAACGCCTATTCTTAGTGGCGCAATCTCCCGCACCCCTCTCCAAATCCCCCTAAGAACGCGAAAACAGGAATGTCTTTAGTGATGAATAATCACTTGGTTCACATTGACATCAGCTTCGTAGCGCGCATTTCTCCAGTTCACTAGCGTGTGCGTGGCCTTGTGGGGCAAAGTGGGGAGACGGGGTGGGCCGAAGTGGCGGAATCTGGGCAAACAGGAAAGCCCTCCTGGAACCGCAATTCCAGAAGGGCTAAAGACAGCCACCACGCGCGGCGGCTTATGAAGTTAGCGGTGCAGGGTTACTGGTCCTCGAAACGGCGACGGAAGTTCTCTTCCATGCGCGAGCTCATCCCGCTGCGCGGCGCTTGGGCACCCTGGCGATTCGCCTGAGCCTGCGAGCCAGACTCGTTCGGGGTCTGTAGCGCCCACATTCCACCAGCGAACATGACTACAAAGCCAACGATGCTGATTATGACGAACCAGATGCTCTGGGTAGCCAGCGCGACGCCGCCGACCAGCAGGAGCAGACCCAGAACGATGATGGCGAAGGAGCGCAGCGTCAACTTGCCGCCCGGCTGCTCCGCCCCGTACCCCGCCGAGGAAGCCACCGTCGACCCGAATTTAGGGTCGTCAGCGAGAAGCGACTCCTCAATCTCACGGAGTAACTTCTGTTCTTGCTCTGAAAGAGCCACTTTTCCTCCCAGCCATGTTTGGTCGGTGTCCACTACGTGGGTTCAACGCTCAGCCATGCGGTATTGTTCCCTGGACGTTCACACCATCATAGCGCCTGCCCATGACCGAATGCTTTACGCGGCCGCCATGCCCGGCACCTCCCCCGCTACTTCTGCGTAGAATTCAGCAGCCCGGTCGACCAGCTCTGCCACCGTTGTGGCGTCCGGCTTGAGCTCGATGCCGGACGAAACGCGCCCGCGCAGCCGCGAATACCCTTCGAACACGTCCGCCCAGTATGCCCCGCGGACACCCGTTAATATCAGCTTCGCCCATGCACTGGTGGGCAGCCGCTTCCTTTTAGCAATCACCGGGGAGTTCGCCAGTACTGCACCTGCGGTTCGCAGGGCGGCACGGTACGCGCTTTCCAGCGCGAGATCTGGCTGTTCAGCGCCGAGATAGGCGTACGCTTCGCTCAACAGTGCTCGAGCAGCGCCCAGAAAGTTCTCGCCCCGGGAGGCTGCCGGGACTGCCCCGTATACCGCGCCGGTGGTTGCAGAAATAACGCTGTTCATAACGGCCTCCCCTGGCTAGTCTTCGTCGTCATCGGTTCGTTTCGTTAAGTAACAACCTAGAGCCCGCACCGGACAACCCATCGACCGCAATCGAACACACATTCGACCCGGCAAAATGGCCCCGCCTCAGCGCCAACATGATTCGATTAGGACGTGTCATTCTCTATCCGCAGGTTGTCCGGCCTCGACTTTGCCCGCATGGCGCCGGACCTGGTTGATCTCTACATCACCGCAATGCGCTACCCACGTTCCCTCCGCGACCAGCGGGTCAGTGTGTGGCGGCGTGAAACCTCATATCCGGGGTTCAAGGCCGTCGCGGCATTCACAGAGACTGGAGTGCTTGCCGGCGTCGCCTACGGATTCAACGGCACACCGGACAGGTGGTGGGACCAGCAACTTCGTGTGGGCTTGCGGCAACAAAGCGTCCCCGACCACATCTGCCGTCAGCTGACCTCTAATTACTTCGAGGTGGCTGAGATCCACGTCGCCCCCGAATTGCAAGGCCAAGGCACCGGCCGCGCCCTCATCCACGAGCTGCTGGCTCACACCGGCCGGAAGTACGTTTTACTGTCAACCCCTGAGGTCCCGGCTGAAGCCAACGCCGCATTCGGACTGTACCGTTCGCTCGGATTCAACGATGTCCTCCGCGATTTTCTCTACGCCGGAGACTCCCGACCGTTTGCCGTGCTCGGACGCACGCTGCCGCTGAGCTCCGAGTCTGTAGAGTGGCCGCTATGGTGACCCATACCGATAAGTCCAGTATTCCTACTACTGCGCAGATCCCCGCGGCCGTGGAAAGGGAACTGGAATTGTTCTTCACCGAGCACGGCCCGTCGGTAGATGTCATCGGACCACCAGTGTCGGAGGCGGTCGAGCACCTTCGCACGTTCGTTCTCGGCGGCGGCAAACGGATCCGCCCCACGTTCGGCTGGGTCGGGTTCATCGGTGCGAACGGGTTGGACAACACCGACGAGGATCCAGCAGCTGTGCTCCGGGCAGTGAGTTCTCTGGAGCTCATTCAGGCATGCGCCCTCATCCACGACGACATCATTGATGCATCCGCAAGCCGGCGCGGCAATCCAACCGTCCACGTGGCTGCAGCGGAAAGCCACCGCCACCAGAACTGGCTGGGCAATTCTGAGAAATTCGGGGAAAGCTTGGCCATCTTGGTCGGAGACTTGGCACTCGTATGGGCAGACGACATGTGGCACCACTCCGGTTTGAGTCATGCGGCTCTGGACCGCGCCGCCGAACCGTGGCGCGGCATGCGCACGGAAGTCATCGGCGGCCAAATTCTCGACATTTCACTCGAAGCTGCCGGTTGCGAGGACGAGGAGCTCGCAAACGCAGTGAACCGTTTCAAAACCGCGGCCTACACGATCGAGCGGCCCCTGCACTTGGGCGCCGCTATCGCGGGCGCGGACGACGACACAATCGCGGCGCTGCGCGGCTACGGCCACGACATCGGAATCGCGTTCCAACTTCGAGACGACATCCTGGGTGTTTTCGGCGACCCAGTAGTCACCGGAAAACCCGCTGGCGACGACCTGCGGGAAGGCAAACGCACTGTGTTGTACTCCCGAGCGCTCCAGGCAGCCGATGAACATGATCCAGCTGCGGCGCAGCGTCTCCGCGACGGCATTGGTACAGCCCTAGCCCCCGACGAGATCGCCGAACTCTCGGGGATCATTCAGGAAACGGGGGCGGTAGACGACGTCGAAAAGCGTATCGATGAGCTGACCGAATCCGGGCTCGAGCATGTGCGACGCGCTGCGTTATCGCCCGAAGCGGTGGAGACACTCGAGACCCTGGCGATCAAAGCCACCGCGCGGCGCATGTAAGCTCCGCAGCATGTCTCCCCGTGTCGTAATTCCGCTCGGTGTCGCCGGCGCCGCGCTCATTGCGCTTGGCTCTTTCGGCGCGGGCGCCACCCGCAACCGCGGTGGAATGCTCGACCACTTCGGATGGGCCTTCCTCTCCTACGGCCACGCACGCGGACTTGCCGATGTCGCTCTTACCGCCGGGCTTTTTCTCCTCGTCTTCGCGTGGGTCATGCTGCAGGGAGCTCACGTGGAACAGGTCCGCGCTGCGGTATGGGGGTGGACCGCTCCCCTGCTGCTCGCGGCACCGCTAATGTCGCGTGACGTGTACTCCTACCTCATGCAGGGTGCGATGGTGCGCGACGGGTTCAACCCCTACGAGGAGGGAGCAGCAGTCAACCCCGGCCCATACCTGCTGGAAGTCTCGCACGACTGGCGCAATACGACCACCCCCTACGGGCCGCTGCACTTGTGGATCGGTGAAGGAGTCACCACAGCTGTCGGCGATAACGTCACAGCCGGCATCATCGTCTACAAATTCATCTCGGTCGCCGGCTTCGCCGCTATCGCGTGGGCAGTCCCACGCATCGCGCGCGAGCTGGGTGGGGATCCTGCGTTGGCGCTGTGGCTCGGTGTGGCCAACCCGGTGATGATCATCCACATGGTCGGCGGCATGCACAACGAATCTGTCATGGTCGGACTCGTCAGCATCGGCCTGCTTGCCTGCCTGCGCAGCCGTTTCTTTACAGGGATCGTGCTCATCTCCGTGGCGGTTTCGCTGAAGGCGACCGCTGCAATCGCACTGCCATTTGTCGTGTGGATCGCGGTGCAACGCTACGGCCGCCGAGTTACCGTCTTCCTGGCCACGGGAGCGAGCGTCGTCGCGCTGTCCATCGCTGTCGTCGCCGCAGTCACGTGGGCTTCCGGCACATCATGGGGATGGCTGGCGGAGATTTCCGGTAACTCGAAGGTGGTCAACCCGCTCTCCGGCGCCACACTGGTCACGGACATGGTCACCCCGCTCGTGTGGCTTGTGGACGACGAATTTCCTTATAACACTGTCCTCGACCTCACCCGGACCATCGGGGCTGTGCTCATGCTCGTCGGCCTGGTTGTGGTGTGGGGTCATTACCGCCAGCCCCAGCGCCGCGCGGTCACGGGCATCGCATTGGCCTACACAGTGGCATTCGTGTTCAACGCGGTGACGCTACCGTGGTACTACGCGTCGTCGATCAGCCTCGCCGGAACCTTCGATCCGCCGCGCTGGCTGGTGAAGGTGACCGTTGCTGCATCAGTGATTGTCGCGCTGACGTTCATGGGGAGCGGAAACCACCGTTTCTACGACGGCTGGTGGATGATGGTTGTCTTCGTGCTGGGCTGGCTGGCCGCGCGCAGCATCAAAACGCCATCGCCTGCGCACGCCTAATCACTTCACGCGCCCCGTGGCCGTGCAGCGCGTCAATAGGGCGGCCTGGCAGACTGTCGTCGTCTGTGAAAAGGTAGGCGAGGATTTCTTCGGGGCGGTATCCGCCGTCGAGAAGCACCGTGATGGCACCGGCGACGAACTTCGACAGTTCATCATCATCGAGAAGCGCCTCCGGAATGTACTTCACACCGTCGGCCTTGTGCGCGACGAGTTTTCCCGCACCCACGTAATCGTGGACCTTGGTCACTGGGACGCTAAGACGGTCAGCCGCCTCGGGGAACGTCAGGAGCGTTTCGCCCTCAAGAAGGGTGTCAAGGTCATTGTCGATAGCACTCACGCCCCTCACTGTACGCGCGCTGCTAACACTTCCCCAGCCTCGTCGGCCATACTTATATTTCATGAGTGACCTTGCAGCGGGCGACGTGTTGGAAGGACGTTACGTGGTGGACCGCCCCATTGCCCGCGGCGGCATGTCCACGGTCTACCGCTGCTTGGACACCCGCCTGGACCGTGAAGTGGCGGCGAAGGTCATGCACGCCCGCTACGTCGACGACCCCCTGTTTTTGGACCGCTTCCAGCGCGAAGCCCGCGCTATGGCGCAAATGAGCCACCCGAACTTGGTGAACGTCTACGACTTCTCCTCCCACGGTGAAGACGTCTTCCTCATCATGGAGCTCATCACCGGCGGCACCCTGCGCGAACTGCTGGCCGAACGGGGTCCCATGCCCCCGCACGCCGCGGCTGAAGTGATGCGCTCCATGCTCACGGGGCTATCTGTGGCGCACCGCCGCGGGTTAGTGCACCGCGACATCAAACCGGACAATATCCTCATCAACGGCGACAACTCAGTGAAGCTCGCCGACTTCGGGCTGGTACGCGCGGCCAGCGAGTCCCAGCGCTCCACCGACCAAATCGTCGGTACCGTCGCCTACCTCTCTCCTGAGCAGGTCGACGGCTCCGAGCTCACACAGGCATCCGACGTCTACTCCTCCGGCATCGTGCTGTTTGAGCTGCTCACAGGCACCCAGCCGTTTTCCGGCGAGACCTCGCTGGCGCACGCGATGGCGCGATTGCACAGAGATGTGCCTCCGCCGTCCTCACGCATTGCAGGGATCCCGATGCTTTTCGACGAGCTCGTGGCCACCGCAACCGCCCGCCACCCCCGCGACCGCTTTGCCGACGCAGACGAATTCCTCGACGCCCTCGAGGATGTCTCCGCCGACCTGGACCTACCTGACTTCACGGTTCCGGCACCGACTCAGTCGGCTGCCCACCGCGTGGCGGCGATCCCGACCGGGATCACGCACGTCGAGGATGCAAGGACCGATAGCCCTGCAGCTGAGACCCGCTACGATCACGGGCCGATGCGCGAGCCGGATCCTCATCCTGAGCCCGTGCGCGAAACTGAGCCTTCGCCGTACCAGGAGCCGCATCATCAAAACTTCCAACAGCCGTATCGGCCGCCAGCGCCCGCACCGGTGCCCGCGCACGTGCCCGTTCCAGCGCAAGCACCGATGCACCAGCCTGAAGCACCCCGCATCCCCGAACCGGAGACAAACCGCTCCAAGGCGGCCACAGCCATCGTGGTGCTTTTGACGATTGCAGCCACCGCGGCTATCGCCGTCGGTGGCTGGTGGTACGGCTCCGGATGGTACGGGCAGATCCCCGAGATTATCCGGATGCCGGATTATTACTAGCGGACGTTGATCCGCTCAGCGAGCTTTAGTTGCGGAGCATTTCCGCCACGAGGAACGCCAGCTCCAGCGCCTGCTCGGTGTTTAGCCGCGGGTCGCATGCGGACTCGTACCGGCCCGGCAGGTCGATGTCGGTGATATCTTGGGCGCCGCCGAGGCACTCCGTGACATGCTCACCAGTCAGCTCGATGTGGATGCCGCCCGGGTGGGTGCCCAGGTGGCGGTGCACCTCGAAGAAGCCCTGGACTTCGTCAATGATCTTGTCAAAGTGGCGGGTCTTGTAACCGTTGGAGGCGGTGAAAGTGTTGCCGTGCATCGGGTCGGACTGCCAAATGACCTTGTGGCCCTCGCGCTGAACAGCCTCGACGATGCCCGGCAGGACATCGCGCACCTTGTCGTGGCCCATGCGCGCGACGAAGGTGAGGCGGCCCGGCTCGCGGTTCGGGTCCAGCTTCGCGGCGTAGGCGACGGCCTCTTCCGGGGTGATGGACGGGCCGAGCTTCAGGCCGATCGGGTTGTTGATCAGCGCCGCAAAGTTCACGTGGAAGTCGTCGAGGCCGCGGGTGCGCTCACCGATCCAAAGCTGGTGGGCGGACAGGTCGTAGAGCTTGGTCTCGCCGTTCTCGTCTTCGGCGAGGCGGAGCATGGCACGCTCATAGTCGACCAGCAGCGCCTCGTGGGAGGCGTAGATTTCGGAGGTGCGCAGCTCACGATCATTCACGCCGCAGGCATCCATGAAGTGCAGGGAGCGGGTGATCTCCCGCGACAGCGCCTCATAGCGGGCACCGGCGGCAGAGTTAGCCACGAACTCGCGGTTCCACGCCTCGACGCGGTACAGGTCTGCAGTGCCGGAGGTGGTCAAAGCTCGCACCAGGTTCATCGCAGCAGAGGAGTTCGCGTAGGCGCGGATCATGCGTGCCGGGTCGTGCTTGCGGGACTCCTCAGTCGGCTCCACGCCGTTGACAATGTCACCGCGGTAGTTCGGCAGACCGTTTTCGTCCAGGTCGGAAGAACGCGGCTTGGCGTACTGGCCGGCAATGCGAGCGAGCTTGACCACCGGGGTGGACGCGCCGTAAGTGAGCACGACAGCCATCTGCAGCAGAGTCTTGATGTTGGCGCGAATGTGCGGTTCAGTGTTGGACTCAAACGTCTCGGCACAGTCACCGCCCTGCAGGAGGAAGGCTTTGCCTTGTGCAACATCCGCTAGCTGGTTCTTGAGCTTGTGGATCTCGGGCGCGACCACCACGGGCGGGACCGACTCGAGGATTTTGCGGACATAGAGGGCCGCATTCTCATCCCACGTCGGCTGCTGTTTTGCGTCGAGGCCCAGAACCTTCTGGAATTCCTCATTGATGTCGCCGGGCAACGGCGGCAGATCGGGCAGTACTTCTTTGGGGATGTCTACAGTCCAACTCACCCTATAACTAGTAGCACGCCGAAGAAGTTTCTCCTACTCAGGGCGGGTTATTCTTCCACGGCGATCCAAAGGAAGCACTTCGGTGCAGGCACGGAACTTGATGAGGTTGTGCCGGGCATCCACAAGCGCATCGTGAGCGTCTTTCGGCGCAGGCGGAATCTTCGGAGACCCGGCCATTTCCCAGTACTGCTTGAGCTCGCGGGTAAACCGCGGCAAGTCTTTGGGGAGCTTGGTCATATCGCCCCACATCTGCGCTAACACCACGTGGTCATAGGCACCCACCCACGCCCACAGCTCGGGCCGGGTGCCGTTTGGGGTGAGGAACGCGTGCACTTCTTCCCGGATGCGCGCCAGCGATTTCCATTCCGGGCTGGACGGATTCGGAAGTTTCTCCAGCACGTTCTCGCGCACCCAGGGGTTAGCGCGCGAACTGTCGAAGTCCGTGGACACCGCGTAGTACTCGCGGCCGTCCTCAGCCACGATGCCGATGGAAATCAACTCAATGGTGGAGCCATCTTCGATGAACTCCGTGTCGTAGAAATACCGCACGCGCTACTGCAGCCAACCCCACGGCGGCTCGGTGCCCTCCGGGTACCCGTTGCCGGCCTCAAGCGACTTCTTCACGTCCGCCGCGTAGGCGTCGCAGTAGGGGTAACCAGACAGCTCCACAAGCTGCTCCATGAAGAAATCCGTGAACGGGCGCCACACGGCGGAGTCCGACGGGTCATAACCGTTGTCGCGGGCCCACTGGTGCGGATCCACCGGCTCACCAATCTTGATCTTCACCTTGACTGGGCGCGGAATCCACGTGCCGATCGGGTTCGCCTTACGGGTGTCAATCATGGCTACTGGAATGCAGGGCACGCCCGATTCCATGGCAATACGTGCCATGCCGGTCTTGCCCTTGTAAATGCGGCCGTCCGGGGAACGGGTGCCCTCCGGGTAAATGCAGAACAAGTCACCGTTGTCAAAGACCTCCTGAGCCACCTTGAGCAGGTTATCGCCCGCGTCCTTCGCCGAGCGATCGATCGGCACTTGCCCCACAGAAGTCATGAAGAATTTCTGGACAGCACCCGTCAGGCCCGGGGAGGTGAAGTATTCCTTCTTAGCGGGGTGCACGAGCTGGCGCGGGCACACCAGCGGGAAGTAGAAGGAGTCCATCACAGCCTGGTGGTTAGACACCATCAGCGCGGGAGTTCCTTCGGGCGGAATATTGTCCAGGCCGTGCGTTTCAGGCCTGTTCCACAACCGCAGCCAGGGCCCAATCAAGATGTACTTGAAAAACTTGTACCACTTGTTGTTCATGTTTTCCCCTAAAGAAGTTTGCGGGCCAAATCAGCAACGCCAATCATACCTGCCTGCGGACCGAGGTCCGCAGTTTGCAGACGAGGAATCGGGCGGAACCCAGATCCGACCATGTTGCGGCGCATCGCGGTGTACGCGGAGTCCAGAAACAGGTCCGCATCCGCGCTCACTCCCCCGCCGAGCACGATGAGTTCGGGGTCGAGCACGTCGCCGACGATGGACAACCCCTGACCGAGCCAGCACGCGAAGTCATCCATCGTGGCTAGCGCCAGCGCGTCGCCGTTGCGCGCGGCGGTGACCACATCATTGCCAGTCGCACGCTTATCGACGGCGCTGCGGTACAGCGTGCACGGTTCAAAACCGCCTTTCGCAGCAATCTCGATGGCGGTGTCCACCAGCGCGGTACCAGAGGCATAACGCTCCAAGCACCCCTGTTTACCGCAGGAGCATGCACGCCCGCCTTGCACAACCGTGATGTGGCCGAACTCAGGTGCAGTGCCGAAAGAGCCGCGGTAGATCTCCCCGTGGTGCATGAGCGTGGCACCAATGCCCGTGCCCACGGCGAAGAACACCCACGTGTCCACGTCTTGAGCTGCGCCGTAGCGGTACTCCCCCCATGCCGCGGCGTTCGCGTCATGCTCCAGACGCACTGGCAATTCCAGCTCTTCTTCCAGCAGGCTCTTCACCGGCTCGTTGTCCTGCCACGGCAGGTGCGGAGCGAAACGGACGACTTTGCAGTCCGGATCCAAGAAACCGGCGACGGCGAGACCGACAGCACCGATGGGATGCCGGCGGCGCAGAACCTCCACCAGTTCAACGATGGCGTGAGTCAGTCCGTCCGCGTCGTGGGGAGTGTGCGTGTCCTCCACGTCCACGATCTCGCCGTGCTTATCGACGACACCAGCGCGCGTATTCGTCCCGCCGATGTCGAACCCGATTGTGAACATGACAGCTCATTCTAGACCCAACATGCTCACGAGCCTGTCGGTCAGGACCTCCCACGAGAAAGTACGGCTCACGTGCTCGCGGCCAGCTGCACCCATGCCCCGGCGTTTTTCCGGGTCAGCGAGCAGGGAGAGAATAGCCTGCGCGATCTCGTGCTCGGAATATCCGTTCACGACGATGCCTGTCTCCGGCGTCACAGTTTCCGGGGCGCCGCCGGAGTTCCCAGCCACGACGGGAATGCCGCACGCTTGGGCTTCCAAGTAGACAATGCCTAAGCCTTCCACGTCGAGACCCCAACCGCGTGTGCGGGCCGGCATCGCCATGACATCGGCCGCTGCGAGAAGATCGCGCATGTCCTCTCGCCCCATGCGGCCATGGAAGCGCACCGAGTCAGTGACGGCGTTAGTGTCGGCGAGCTTGCGCAACGTGTCTTCGTAGGACCCCTGTCCGATGATCGCAAGCTTGGCGTCCGGGAAAGCCTGCTGGATATTCGGCCACACACGGATCAACATGTCTTGCCCTTTGCGCGCGACCAGCCGAGACGGGACCACCACCAAGGGGTCAGAGCCGTATCCGTGGCGTTGCCGCGCCGTGAACCGTTGCGACGCAGAGGCTGGGCGAAAAAATTCCGTGTCCACACCCGATGGCAGCGCCACATACTCCGGATGCTTGCCCACGGCGCGCGAGAACCTCTTCCGGGTGTATTCCGACACGTACGTCACCACGTCCGCGTGGTTGCCGATACGCCGTAGTGCTTGGCGGGACCCGGGCAGCATCGACCACCCGACCTCATGGCCGTGCGTGCTGGCGACGATCCTCTTCGCACCGGCTTTCCGCGCGGCGCCGGCCATCAACCCCAACGGAGCTGCCGCGCCGAACCACACCGTCTCGATTCCGTGGTCCCGGATGATCTGACTCATCCGTTCCGCGGTCCCCGGGGTTGGCAGCATCACCGTTTTCGGCCAGCGAAGGATAGTGACGGGGGACGAAACGTCGTAAAGCGATGCCTGCTCATGGTCCTGGGTCGAGGCGAAGACAACGATGGACTCCGCACCGCGGGCGGTGGCGACAGCCTCCGTGAAATCCCGCAAATACGACTGAATCCCGCCGACTGTGGGCGGGAAGTCGTTGGTGACTAAAAGGACCTTGATAGCGCAGATCCCTTTGCGTCTAGTAGCGGACCGCGCCCTGAACAGGCATCGAGTTCAACGGCACGACTTGGACCGGAATACCGTAGTCAGAGGCGTGGACGATTTGCCCATTACCGATGTACATGCCCACGTGGGTCACACCTGGGTAGTAACCGACAATGTCGCCCGGCTGCAGGTCAGAGATAGACACCGGCGTACCACCAGCCAACTGGGCCTGCGACGTGCGCGGAATGGACTTACCGTTCTGAGCGTAGGACCAGTACATCAAGCCAGAGCAGTCGAACTGGTTCGGGCCGGCAGCGCCCCAGCCGTAGGGAGAACCGATCTTGGACAAAGCGGCACCCACCACTCCGTCTCCGTGAGCGGATGGCGGAACGTCAAGGCTTACAGGGCCGTTCTTCGATTCCCACGCAGCACGCTGCTCTGGGGTGAACGAGTCCACCCGACGCTCGACTTCCTTGACCTTGGCATCAAGGTCTTTGCGCTCTTTCTTCAGCTTGTCGCGCTTACCCTCCAGCTCCGTTTTGCGGTAATTGGCCACAGCAACAGCGATATTGGCATCGGTGGCGCGCTGCGCGGCCTGCTTGTTCAACTGAGTGGAGTTATCCAGGGTGCGCTGCGCGGAGCGACCGAGAGAACCGAGGTAGGCCGCACGGTCGATTGCCTCCTGCGGGTTCATCGCGTCGAGCGCATTCAGGCGCGCATCGTTGGAGACATTGCGGTATTGCGTACGGGCGTGCCCATTGACTTCCTGCTGGGCGCCAGAGCGGGCGTTTACCGCACGCTCTGCATCACGCTTGGCGTCATCAGCCGCCTTCTGCAGAGTCTTGACTTCCTTGTCGCCCTTAGCGATCTCGTCCTCAATCTCCTTGACCTCTTCAGCCTTCTCCGTGGCCTGGTGGGAGACATCTTCCATCTCCTTGATCAACTTCTCCACCGGATCAGCGTGAGCCGGAACAGCAGAACCCGCAGCTGCAACGGCGGTGAGAACGCCAGCTGCGACAATCGGACGCGACATGCGACGGGAGGAAGCGCGGTGCTTGCCCACGAGGACCTCTTTCTGAAAAAGCGTGAAGGAAAGGATTACAAACCTGCAACAAAGCTATAGCCTTCGCTCGTGCAGGTCAAACACTTTGAACAGATTAGAGTTCAAAGAATCTCAGTTTGGTACAGATGTGAAGATAGCTAATTAAAGAGATAAACCGGCCAGAGCCATCAGGCCCTAAACCGGTTACAGGTGCGCCACAGTAAACGCTGCGGCACGCGCCGCCTAGAAGCGGACTGCGGAGTGAATCGGCATCATGTTCAGCGGGCGGTAGCCAACCGGTGTGCCAGAGTTCAGTGCGTCAATGATCTGACCGTTGCCGGCGTAAATAGCAACGTGGGACGCGCCACCGTAGTAAACAACGATGTCACCCGGCTGCAGGTCAGAGATCGCGACCTTACGACCGGCAGAAGCCTGAGACTGGGAGGTACGCGGGATCTGCTTGCCAACCTGAGCGTAAACCCAAGACGTGAAACCGGAGCAGTCGAACGCGTTCGGGCCAGCGGCACCGTAGACGTACGGGGAGCCGATCTTCGACTTCGCGATGGACACGATACGCTCACCCTGGGACGGCTGGCGGACCGGAGCCGGTGCAGCAGCTTGGGCCTGACGTTTAGCGGCCGGAGCCGCAGCCGGGGCGGGGGCGTACTTCTTCTCGACGCCGTTAATCCACTCGTTGAAGCCAGGCACGTTGCTCACGCCCGGCACAGCCTTCACGGCCGCGATTGCGGAACGGATGTCAGCGTTACGGTCAGCCTTACCAGCCAGGGAAGGAATCCACTGTTCAATCCCCGGGATGCTGGCGATGCCCGGCGTGTTCTCAATGCCCGGGATTTCCGCTGCGATGTTCGTGTTCGGAACGCGAACCTCAGCAGCATCCGCTGCGGTCGGGGCGATCAGGGTTGCGCCGGCGATAACGGCGGACGCAGTAGCAACAGTTCGCTTGGAACCGTTGGTCTGGCGGCGGTGTTTAGCCACTTATAAACTCCATATCTCCAGTTGCGCCTACCGGGTTAGCTGTCGGGTTCGGTGCGGGAAATCACCTTCAGGACGCTCCTGCGCTTTCGCGCTCCTTGCGCCCCGTTCACCCCAGGGAAATAATGGTTCCCCGGCTTCCGGACCGTACGGGTCACGGAACTCGGCTCTATGTGGTTCAAATGTCGCTTGCGCCTTCGTGGCTACAAGGTCTCAGCTAGGTTACGAAACGGACACAACCATTGTCCAGTAACGCGCCCGTTATTTTTCCGTTATTTTTCCTCGCGCCGATGTTTCCGACCTTCACGCTCCCATCGCCGATTTCGCGTCGGACCTAGTCGGCTGCAAGATATGGCTTTCTACCTGTGCCTTTACGGCACAGTGCTTCACAACCCCCGCGGCCGAAAAAGAGATAGTTTACGCGAAAACTTTATTCTGTGATCCTCATCACATGGTTCGAATTTATCGTTTCGTTATATGACCAAGACCCCTCCCCCGCCTAAGTCCTTGGGCGGGAAAAGGGGCCTTGCCGTTAGGTTCGTAGCGCCTTAACGCTTGCTTTTGGTACCAGCGTCGCGGTCGATGGAGTTCTTCTCTGCCTCCAGCGCACGCAGCGTCTCTACCTCTTCGTGGTGGTTCCGGCGTGCAATCTCGTTGCGGCGTGCCGTGATCTCCGGATCGTCCGGACTGAAAGTGCCGGAGGTCTCCGAGTCGGCGTAACCGAGCTGGTTCATCTGCTTCGGAACAACAGCACCGGCGTACTCGAGCGGGATCTGGTGACCGTGCTCGTCCACCGGGCCGATCGGCTGGTGAACCTCTACGAAGGCACCATTCGGCAGTTTCTTGATCACACCGGTCTCAATACCGTGCTCCAAAACCTCACGGTCAGAGCGCTGGAGACCGACGCAGATGCGGTAGGTGATGAAGTACGCCAGCGGCGGCAGCACAATCAAACCGATACGGCCAACCCAGGTCATCGCGTTCAGCGAGATCTGGAAGTGGTAAGCAAACAGGTCGTTACCACCGGAGAGAGTCAGCAGCAGGAAGAAAGTAACGGCCATGACACCGATACCGGTGCGCACGGGTACGTCGCGGGGGCGCTGCAGAAGGTTGTGGTGCGCGTCGTCGCCAAGCATCTTCTTCTCCAGGAAGGGGTACAGCAGCAACAGTACAACCATGATGCCAGCCATCAGCGCTACCCAGAACACGCCCGGGATGGTGTAGTTGCCCAGGTAGAGCTCCCATGCCGGCATGACACGCGCGGCACCATCCGTCCACAGCATATAGACGTCAGGCTGCGAACCGGCGGAGACCTGCGACGGGTTGTAGGGGCCGAGGTTCCAAATCGCGTTGATGGTGGTGACGCCAGCCATGAGCGCGAGGACACCGAAGACCAGCAGACCGAAACCGACAGCCTTGACCGCGAATACCGGCAGAATGCGGATACCCACAACGTTGTTCTCGGTGCGGCCCGGGCCGGGGAACTGGGTGTGCTTCTGGAACCAGACCATCAGCAGGTGCCCGGCAATCAGCGCAAGGATGATGCCCGGCAGGATCAGCACGTGCATGATGTAGAAGCGGTCCAGCATGAGGTCGGACGGGAAGTCGCCGCCGAAGATTGCCCAGTGGATCCAGGTGCCGATGATCGGCAGGCCCACGATGATCGCGGACATAATGCGCAGACCAACACCGGAAAGCAGGTCATCCGGCAGGGAGTAACCGAGGAAGCCCTCGATCATGCCCAGCAGAATCAGGACCACACCGATGATCCAGTTAGCCTCACGCGGGCGACGGAATGCACCGGTGAAGAAGATGCGCAGCATGTGGGCGAACATCGCCATCATGAACATGAGCGCAGCCCAGTGGTGCATCTGGCGGATGAACAGACCACCGCGCACCTCGAAAGAGATGTCCAGGGCAGTTGCGTACGCGCGCGACATCTCCACACCGTTGAGCGGGAGGTAGCCACCGTCGTAGATCACCTTGGTGATCGACGGGTCGAAGAAGAGCGCCAGGTACACACCCGTCAGCAGCAGGATGATGAAGCTGTACAAAGCCATCTCACCGAGCATGAAGGACCAGTGCGTCGGGAAGACCTTGTTCAGCTGCGGGCGCAGGACACCCGCGATCGTGTAACGCGAATCAATGTTGTCAGCGGCTTGATCGAGTTTCGTGCTCATTAGGACTTACGCTCCCAGAATGCCGGGCCGACGGGCTCAATGAAGTCCCCGCGGGCGATGAGGTAACCATCTTCGTCGATCTCAATCGGCAGCTGCGGCAGTGCGCGCGCAGCCGGACCGAAGATCGGCTTGCCGTGCTGCAGTGCGTCGAACTGCGACTGGTGGCACGGGCACAGGATGCGGTTGGTCTGAGCCTCGTACAGCGAGGTCGGGCAACCGATGTGCGTACAGATCTTGGAGTAGGCGTAGTAGTCGCCGTAGTGGAAGTCTTCCTGACCCTGGCGCTCCACCACTGCGGCTGCGTCTGAGGAACGCAAGCGGATCAGCATGACCGCGTTACGCGGGCCATGGATGGAGTGCATGTGGTTCTCGTACACGTCCAGGTCCGGGTTGTAGTCGTCCCCGTCGTTGACGTCCTGCTCCAGGAGCGGGAAGACCGTCTCCATGGAAGCCGCGTCCAGGTCCTCAGGGCGCATGCGCACCAGGCGGGACACACCAGCCGTGGTGTAGTGCTTGCCGGCGTCACTGTCGTGCAGCTCGGCGACTGCACCAGTATCTCGGCCGAGATAGAGCTTTTTGCCCTCGCGCGCCATGGACCAACCCTGGGTCCACAGAGTGCCATCACCTTCGTAGTTCATTGCGTGGCGCCGACGCCACGGGTTTTTGATGACGCCGCCGAGCGGGGCAATGATGGCCAGGCCAGCAAGCAGGCCAGCACCGCCGAGGAGACCCTGCATCACTTTGCGGCGACCAAGGGTGGAGGTCTGCCATGCATCGTTAAGCAGCGCGGTGGTGGTGCGGCGGTCCAGTTCGGACGAGCGGCCGTCGTGGCGACGCTGCACCGCGATTTCTTCCGGGATGAACTTCTTGACGTACTGGACGACAGCGAAACCCAAGGATGCAAGCGCCAGACCAGAGGTCAGGCCGAGCAGCGGGGTGTACATGGTGTACATCCACAGGCCCTCGTCCCCATGGAAGCGCGGCTCCCACGGCCAGAAGAGGTAAACACCCAGGAATGCCAGACCCATGACGATCGAGATGACCAGCCAGATCATGATGCCACGCGCAGCGCGCTTCTCTGCCGGGTCATCCTCAATCGGCCAGCGTTCCTTGCGGTACGCAACCGTCACGTCGTCGAGCTCGGTGCCCAAAGCAGCCAGCTCGGCATTGCTCATGCGATCGAGCTCTTTGTCCGTGTAATCCTTCTTCACTTCATTGCTCATGAGCGCGATCCAATCCACATTGCAGCGGCGCCGACCAAGGTGACACCGATGATCCACATTGCAAGGCCCTCAGCAACGGGGCCGATACCGCCAAGCGACCAACCCGAGGGGCTCGGTGTCTCCTTGGCGGACTTGATGAAAGCGATGATGTCCTTCTTCTCGTCCGCGGTGAGCTGACGGTCGGAGAACTTCGGCATGTTCTGCGGTCCGGTCAGCATGGCCTGGTAGATCTCCTGCTCGTTGGCAGGGTCCAGGACCGGGGCGTACTTACCGGACGACAACGCGCCACCACGGCCGGTGAAGTTGTGGCAGGAAGCGCAGTTCAAGCGGAAGAGCTCCGAACCGCGTGCAACATCCTCAGCTTGAATCTGGCCGTCATAGTTCTTGCCGCGCAGCTCCTCCATAGCAACAGAGCCGTCCTCGTTGTAGACCAGCTCCGGGCCGCCACCGTTGGCTGCAACATAGGCGGCGATGGCCAGGGTCTGCGCCTCGGTGTAGCGCGGCTTCTTGCGCTCAGCCTGAGCGTCATTAGACATCATCGGCATGCGGCCGGAGTGAACCTGGAAGTACACGGCACCTTCGCCGGTACCGATCAGGGACGGGCCACGGTCCTTGACGCCCTGGAGGTTGGCGCCGTGGCAGGTGATGCAGGCCACGTCGTAGAGGTCCTTGCCCTCCTGAATCATTGCCTGGTCGTCGCGCTGGGCGGTGGCGACCTGTGCGTCCGGAGTCAGTGCGGAGGCAAGCAGGCCGGCACCCGTGAGACCAAACGTCAACGCCATCGCGCCGGCAGCGGACCTGCGCAGCTTGCGGCGGTTACGCGCCTTCTTGGGGGTGTTATCCATGTTGTTCCCTTTAGCGAAATCAGATGTTCAATCGGTTTGCGGTGTGCGAGAGCGAACTCGGGCACGCAGCTACTGAACGAGGTAGAGAGTAACGAACACGCCGATCCAAATGACGTCGACGAAGTGCCAGTAATAGGAGGTCACCATGGCAGCAGTGGCCTGCGCCGGGGTGAACTTCGACTTGGCTACGCGGGCCATGACAATGCAGAACGCGATGATTCCAGCAGTCACGTGCGCCATGTGGAAGCCGGTGATGATGTAGAACACCGAGCCGTAAACGCTTGCCTGCGGGGTTACACCATGCATGACCATCTCAGCCCACTCGTAGGCGACTAGGCCCAGGAAGATCACGCCCAGGGCGATTGTCACGGTGAACCACTTACGCAGCCCGAAGACATCACCCTTCTCCGCGGCGAACACACCGAGCTGAGATGTGACCGAGGAAGTCACCAGCACGACGGTGATGATCGTTCCGAAGAGAACGTTGAGGTGATCGGTTTGAACAGCCCAATCACCTGTTTTCATGCCATTTGCGCGCGAGGTGAAGTACATCGCGAACAAGCCGGCGAAGAACATCAATTCTTGGGCGAGGAACACGATCGTTCCGACGCTGACCATGTTGGGTCGGTTCAGCACAGGCAAACGGTCGGGCGAGGTCGCCATACCTGGGTTCGTTGTTGCAGTCGTCACGCGTATTAGTATCCCGCTTTTAAACCCTAAAGTCACCTTGTTTACCCCCGAGTTTTCCATGTGAGCACTTCAGGGAGATGCCCGTATTTTCGCCCCCATTCCGCGTGTCGCAGCACCGAAATGGTTCGGGAACAATTTCGCGGCGCGTTACGACGTTCATCCGTGCAGGTCATCGCTCGCCCCGAAACCCCTCCGATAACAAACCGGCATTCACCCAAGGCCACAACACCGAAAAGCGTGAGCACGCCTCAGGATCCATAGTTCCCATGTGTGACTGGATTCACATGTTCCGCCTGCGGAAACGTACACCTCTAACAACTTTCGGATGACCCCTCGCACCATGGATCAAAAGGTTGGTCCACCCCAATAGAAAAGCGAAAACCCCCACACCACAGGGTGTAGGGGCGGAGGTTGTCCTCGCTCGAGGAGTGAGTTCCTAGTGCTTTTCGCGGGGGATACCGTACTGGAGGTTCAGCATGGTGACACCCCAGACGAGAACGACGACACCGAGGGCCAAAAGCCACAGCTCCCAGAAGCAGATGCCGAAAGCCATCAGCGTGATGCCACCAGCCATAACCATCGGCCAGACGGAGTTCGGGGAGAAGAAGCCCAGAACACCAGCGCCATCTTCAACCTCGGCCTCCTCCCAGTCCTCCGGAAGAATGTCGATGCGGCGCTCAGTGAAGTGGAGGTAGCCGCCGAGCATGAAGGAAAAGGCAGTAGCAAGCACAAGAGCCACACCGCCGGCCCACTCGTAGCCACCCATGTACGCGTCGTCGCCGACGAAGTTCGTCCCGAGGGCGTAGAGCACCGCAATAATCGCGAGGAAGACGCCGATACCGTAGAAGACCTTTGATCCTGCACCCATGATGTGTACCTAGCCTCTCTTAAATGCCGACGTTCTCGACGGCGTTGTTTCCGTCGCGCGTACCGGTGCGGTCGGAGTTGAACGGGCGGGTGGACGTTGCAAACGGCTCCTCGCCGATGGCCTTGAGGGCCTCGGAGTTGGAAGCCTCGGGGTTGTTGTGGCGGAATTCCATGTACTGGCGGAACTGGTCCGGCGTGACCGCGCGGATTTCGAAGTTCATCATTGCGTGATAGGTACCGCACATCTCAGCACAGCGACCGACAAATGCACCGGTTTCGGTGATCTCCTCGATCTGGAAGCTGCGCTCCTGCTGGTTCATCTCCGGGTGGGAGTAAGCGTCGCGCTTGAACAGGAACTCCGGAACCCAGAAGGAGTGGCTCACATCGCTGGACGCGAGACGGAACTCGATCGCGGTGTCGGTCGGCAGAACCAGAACCGGAACTTCCTCAGTGGAGCCAACAGTCTCGATCAGGTTGTAGTTGAGGTAAGACTGGTCGTTCGACGACTGGCCGTGAATCGGGTTGCCGTTGACCATGTTCTCATCGTCAGTCTTGGTTTCGTCGGCCAGCTTCTGGCGCTCTGTATCGCTGCCGTCGTAGTCGCCGCCGATTGGGGAAAGGTCACCCTTGACCTCTGCGTAACCGAACTTCCAGTTCCACTGGAACGCCGTGACATCGACAGTGACATCCGGTTCTTTGTCCAGTGCAACCACCTTGGTCTGGGCCTGGACCGTGAAGAAGAACAGGACCATGACGATCAGGATCGGCACAATGGTCAGCGCCAGTTCCAGCGGGATGTTGTACTGCAGCTGCTTCGGGAACTCGCCGCGGCCCTGCTTCTGGCGACGCTTGCTGTTCCACGCGAAGACCGCATAGATGAAGATGGCCCACATGATGATGCCGATGATCCAGGCAACGAGCCAGACCCACACCCAGAAGTTGTACATGCTGACACCTTCGGGGGTGACGGGGTCCGGCCATCCCATGTCGAGCAGGGAGCCGAGCGCGCTCGGCGGTGCGACCTCACAGCCCGCAAGACCCAGGCCGCTTAGAGCGATGACCCCAGCAAGACCGAGCTTCTTGGCTAGGCCACGGTTTTTTGCCGTATCCACGTGTGTAAAGCCTTCCTATCCACACAGAATATTCCTACCCAGTCAGAATAGAGGATCGACGCCACATGTTTAACCTGCATGGTGCCCGCGTTTTCGGCCGCAGTCCGAAATGGCTTTCTCCGGGTCTCCACAGGCGGGCTGTACCTGCCGGTCACCTGCACTCACAGGGAGCAGATCCGCCACATACTTCTCCCAGGCGTAATTACGGTCACAGTTACCCGGAAGAATATCAACCGGAAGTTGCACCCCTAACGGGGACGGGCTAAAGGTGGTGCCACACCAATCGACTCAACGGGGCCTCACGGATCTATTGTGGGTGGAGCCAGTCTTACTCAATTCTTATAAGGAGCTCCCCACCTATGTGCGGTCTTCTCGCAATGCTCAGCAGCAATTCGAACGCTGCCCGCTTCGTCGCGGCCGCCGAGCGGGCCCTGCCGTGTTTCCACCACCGCGGCCCCGACGCTGCCGGAACGTGGAACGACGATGACGCAGTTTTCGGTTTCAACCGCCTGGCCATCATCGACCTCGAGCACTCCCACCAGCCGCTGCGCTGGGGTCCGGACGATAGCCCGCAACGCTACGCGCTGACCTTCAACGGCGAGATCTACAACTACATCGAACTGCGCGAAGAGCTCTCTGCCCTCGGCTACACCTTCAACACTGAGGGCGATTCCGAGACCATCGTGGTCGGGTACCACCACTGGGGCAAGGGGGTGGTGAACCATCTCCGCGGCATGTTCGCCTTCACCATTTGGGACACTGAGGACCGGGTCATGTTCGCTGCTCGCGACCAGTTCGGCATTAAGCCCCTCTACTACGCCACCACAGATGCCGGCACCGTCTTTTCCTCGGAGAAGAAGTCCATCCTGGAGATGGCTCCGGAGTTGGGGTTGGATCTGTCGCTAGATAAGCGCGCTATTGAGCACTACGTCGACCTCCAGTACGTCCCGGAGCCGGAGTCGCTCCACGCCGGCATTCGCCGTCTCGAATCCGGGTGCACCGCTACGCTGTCCCCCGGCGGTGAGGTCATCGCGGAGCGTTACTTCCGGCCCCAGTTCAATGTCACGCCCGTTATCAAGGGCGAAGAGCAGAAGCTTTTCGACGATATTGCCGCCGCCCTCGAGGACTCCGTCGCTAAGCACATGCGTGCAGATGTGACTGTCGGCTCGTTCCTTTCCGGCGGCATCGACTCCACCGCAATCGCCACCTTGGCCAAGCGACACAACCCGAACCTGTTGACCTTCACCACCGGTTTTGAGCGAGAGGGATATTCCGAAGTCGACGTCGCCGCCGAGTCGGCGGAGGCGATCGGCGTCGAGCACATTGTCAAGATCGTTTCACCCGAGGAATACGCCGAGTCCATCCCGAAGATCATGTGGTACCTCGACGACCCGGTGGCTGACCCGTCGCTTGTTCCACTCTTCTTCGTGGCGCAAGAGGCACGTAAGCACGTCAAGGTGGTCCTGTCTGGTGAGGGCGCGGACGAGCTCTTCGGCGGTTACACCATCTACAAGGAACCGCTGTCTCTCGCACCGTTCGAGAAGATGCCGGACCCCCTGCTCAAGGGCCTTAACCGACTCAGCCAGATCCTGCCTGAGGGCATGAAAGGCAAGTCCCTTCTCGAGCGAGGAACGACGCCGATGGAAGACCGCTATTACGGCAACGCGCGCTCGTTCAATTACGACCAATTGCGCCGCGTGCTGCCTTGGGCGAAACGCGAGTGGGACCACCGCGAGGTCACCGCTCCGATCTACGCCGAGTCCGCTGCGATGGACCCGGTCGCGCGCATGCAGCACCTAGACCTGTTCACCTGGATGCGCGGCGACATTCTGGTCAAGGCCGACAAGATCAACATGGCGCACTCCCTCGAACTCCGCGTGCCATTCTTGGACAAGGAAGTATTCAACGTCGCTGAGACTATCCCTCACGACCTGAAGATCGCCAACGGAACCACCAAATACGCTCTACGCAAGGCTATGGAACAGATCGTCCCGCCGCACGTCCTGCATCGCAAGAAGCTCGGTTTCCCCGTGCCCATGCGCCACTGGCTCGCCGGGGACGAACTCTACGGGTGGGCCCAGCAAACCATCCGCGAGTCCCAGACCGAGGATATCTTCAACAAGCACGAGGTCGAGGAGATGCTCAAGGAGCACCGCGATGGTGTCTCCGACCATTCGCGTCGCCTCTGGACAGTGTTGGCGTTCATGGTCTGGCACGGCATCTTCGTCGAGCACCGCATCGATCCCGGCATTGAGCAGCGCGATTATCCGGTGAAGCTCTAACTCGGCCGACTCGCACACGCAAAACGCTCCCCACTGGTAGATGCCTACCTGGTGGGGAGCATTCTTTACGTCAGGGGCTCTTCGGCCCTACGGCCATCTAGTTAAAAGAGTCGCCGCAGGCGCAGGAGCCACCGGCGTTCGGGTTGTCAATGGTGAAACCCTGCTGCTCGATCGTATCCGCGAAGTCGATTTCCGCGCCCATAAGGTAAGGAACCGACATCTTGTCCACCACGAGGCGCACGCCGCCGATCACATCAGCCTTGTCGCCGTCGAGGTCACGGTCGTCGAAATAGAGCTGGTAGCGCAACCCTGCGCAGCCGCCCGGCTGCACGGCGATGCGCAGAGACAGGTCGTTGCGGCCTTCCTGGTCCAGCAGTGCCTTCGCCTTAGCTGCAGCTGCGTCGGTCAGCTTGACGCCGGTCGTGGAAGTCGGTGCAGTCATAAAACATCTCCTTGGCCAATTGTGGCCGTGTTGCAGTGTCGGGGACCGAGCCTACTCCCCGAGCCGGAGCGGATGCTAGTGCACCCTAACGTGGGGCGAAGGCGCGGATGTCTACCGCATGCAACACCATCCACACCAGCTGTATTCCAGGCCCCGGCAGGCGACGCTATCAAGGCCGTCAAGCTGCACGAACCGGTTGACCCTGTTTCGCCGTGACTGAAACAGGCCTTGTAGCCTAGAGGGCGTGAAACTTCCCTGGCAGAAAACTGACGCGTCCGATGCCGCGGCTGGCGGCTCCACCAAAGTCGACCTTGCTGAACACAAGTCCGATGTGACGAGCACTACGAGCACCGACCGCGCCACGGATGCACCAGAGAAGCAGCTGCCCAAGGGCTACACCCCGCCAAAGGGCCGCCCTACACCGAAGCGCCATGACCAAGAGGTCAAGCGCGGGGTGATCCGCGACCCGAATGCGATGTCTACTCCGCAGGCTGCGCAGAAGCGTAAAGAACTGAAGAAGTCCATGTCCAAGGAAGAGTGGAAGGACTACAAGAAGCGGGAGCGTGCTCAGCGTCGCGCGCAGAACAAGGAGATGCAGGCCAAGATGGACGCCGGAGAAGAGGCGTACCTCATGGACCGCGACAAGGGAAAGGTGCGCAAATACGTCCGCGACTGGGTTGATTCGCGCCGTTTCATCTCCAACTACATCATGCCGGCGGCGTTTGTAATGTTGCTGATTATGCTCATCGGCCAGTTCGTGCCGCAGATGGCTGCGGTGCTGTCGAGTTTGTCGATGATTTTCATTGCGACGGTGTTGGCAGAGGCGTTCATCATCGGCCGCAAGGCCAACAAGGCCGTCAAGGAGAAGTTCCCTGAGGAGAACGACACCGGCTTTGGCCTGGGAATGTACGCATTCTCCCGTGCGTCGCAACCGCGCAACTGGCGCACCCCAAAGCCACAGGTCGCTCTCGGCTCCAAGGTCTAGGAGGGCCCAGTCGTGTCCACTCCCCTTTCGCTCGCGTTTGATCCGGTTCCCGCCCCTGACGCGTCTGCGGAGGCTGCGGTGCAGTCCGCGTTGACGCAGAATCCGCGCGGGCTGTCGTTCGGCCGTTTTGCGGGCATCGGTGCCTGGGTTGCTGGGCGGCAAGGTGAAGCCCCGCCGAGGTCACTGGGCACCGTGCGAGTGGTCGTTTTCGCCGGCAGCCACGGTGTTGCCCAGCGCAGTGTCTCTGCGTTCACTCCCGATGCATCTGCGGTGCAAGCGCAGGAAATTCAATCCGGGGCAGCACCTGCGTGCGCGCTCGCTCGGCATGCAGGGGCCACTGTGCGGCTTATCGATGTCAACGTGGACACCCCGTCGGGCTCCATCGATGTCGAAGATGCCATGAGCCCCGAAGAGTTCGAGCGTGCCGCCCAAATAGGTATCTCCGCCGCGGACAACGAGATCGACTCCGGCAGCGATCTCATCGTTGTCGGTGACCTCGGCGTGGGAAACACCACTGTCGCCGCAGCGGTCATGGGCACATTCACCTTCACGGAGCCGGCTGTTGCCGTCGGCCGCGGTAGCGGCATCAATGACGAAGTGTGGAAGACAAAAGTCACCGCCGTGCGCGACGCGATGTTCCGCGTCCGCGACCAGCGCGAAGATGTCCCCGAAGTGTTGCGGGCCATCTCAGCGCCGGACTTCGTCGCGCTCACCGCGTTCATTGCGCAATGCGCGGTACGCCGCACGCCAGTGCTTATCGACGGCGCTTATACCGCCGTCGCCGCCTACACCGCCGAGCGCCTCGCCCCGGGAACGAAGGAGTGGCTCCTCGCCGGACAGGTGAGTCCGGAACCATGCCACTTGGTTTGCCTCCAAGCGCTCGACCTCACACCGGTGGCGGCGCTGGACATGACGACAGGGCAAGGAGCAGGCGGAGCTGCCACCCTTCCCCTAGTCAAGGCCGCTGTGGACTTGGTGCGCGACGAGATGCGCGCTCAGTCCAGCCAGCACCCTGACAATCAATACCTCAGCAGCTATACCGGCGGCGACGAACCTGTGCTTTAGTCAGCGCTCTGCACCAGGGTACGCAGCCAACCGTGGGTATCTTCGTGCTCACCGCGCTGGATCGCGGTGAGACGCTCACGCATCGCCATGGTGACATCCCCGGCTTCGTTGCCGTTGACAGTGAAGTCCACGTCATTGCCCACAACGTGGCCGACTGGGGTGATCACTGCGGCAGTGCCGCATGCCATGGACTCGGTCATTGCACCCGACTCGACATCGTTGCGCCAGTCGTCGACTGTGATGCGCACTTCTTCCGTCGCAAAGCCAAGGTCGCGTGCAACCTGCAAGAGTGAGTCGCGCGTGATGCCGGGGAGCAACGAACCTGACAACTCCGGGGTGACCACCTTGACGCCCTCGCTGCTGTCGGTAGAGCCATAGACGAACATGAGGTTCATGCCGCCCATCTCCTCGATGTAGGTCCGCTGGGTCGCGTCGAGCCACACCACTTGGTCACAGCCTTTCTCCTCGGCCTGTGCCTGAGCCAGCAGGGACGCTGCGTAGTTACCGGCGAATTTGGCTGCGCCGGTGCCACCCGGCGCGGCGCGGACATACTCGTCGCTGATCCACACCTTGACCGGGTTGACGCCGCCGGAGAAGTACGCGCCAGCCGGGGACGCGATGACGAAGAATGTGTAGGAGTCAGCCGGGTGCACGCCTAGACCGACCTCGGTGGAGATCATGAATGGGCGCAGGTACAGCGCGGCCTCGCCGCCGGCGGCCGGGACCCACTCTTGGTCGATGTCAACCAGCTGGCGCAGCGACTCGATGAACAGCTCCTCTGGAATCTCCGGCATAGCTAGGCGCTGCGCCGAGTTTTGCATGCGGCGCGCGTTCTGCTCCGGCCGAAAAGTCACGATGGTGCCGTCGGCGTGACGGTACGCCTTCAACCCCTCAAAGATGGCCTGACCGTAGTGGAACACCATCGATGCCGGATCGAAGGAGACATTCTCATACGGGCGCACCTGCGCGTTGTGCCACCCCTGATCCTTAGTCCAATCGATGGAAACCATGTGGTCGGTGAATTTCTTACCGAACATGGGGTTTTCCAGAATCTCCGCGCGCTCCTGCGCACTCTTCGGATTCTCGTTCTTCGTAACGGTGAATTCAGGGAGGTTGTGGTTCGTCATACCCGAAATCATACTCCCGCCCCCGACCGCCCCCGACCGCGCTGCCATAGTCCAGACCGGGGGTTATCCGTAGTCTGCGCGGCCAGTAGGATCGCTGGCATGTCCACTCATGCGAAACTTCCCCACTTCACCGATCTGCTACCGGCGCACGGCACCATGCCGCAGCTGGAGTTCGCAGCCGACATTGCCAGTGCCGAGTCAGCAAACACGAGGATCATCCCCGTCCTGCAGGAGGATGGGGAGCTGGCGATGCCTACGTCACCTCTGACCAGTGCTGAGGTTTACCGTCAGCTCGAGTCCCTCGGGGCGACGGGCAAGTTGGGGGAAATCACGAAGCTCGTGAGCGACGGTGTGCTCTACGTTGCCGTCGGTGTTGGTGAGGACGGGTTGGACGAAACCGCTCTGCGCCGCGCGATGGGTGCGGCTGCGCGGGCGCTGAAGGACTCCACGAACGCAGTCGTTCTGGGCAGCTACGGCATCCGCGCGACTGTGGAGGGGCTGCTTCTCGGCGGCTACGCCTACAACGGCCTCAAGAGCGCAGAGAAGGCCACCCCGGACACCGCCGAAGGAGAGAAAACTGCCGAGGTCGAGGGGTACAGCGACACCCCGGCGCGGCGACCCTTGGTCACTGTCATCGGCGATGAGGCCGACCGTGACCAGTTCGATGCCGCCGTCACCGTTGCCAACGCGGTCGCCCTCGCCCGTGACCTGGTGAACACGCCGTCGAACCTGCTCTACCCCGCCAACTACGCTGACATCGCCACTGCTGTCGCCGCTCAAAGTGGTCTCACTGTGGAGGTACTCGACCACGATCAGCTCCAAGAACAGGGTTTCGGCGGGATCACAGCGGTCGGCCAAGGGTCGGAGCGTCCACCGCGCCTGGTCCACCTGATGTGGGCGCCGGGCAACGCGGACAGGTCCGTTGCACTCGTCGGTAAAGGCATCACCTTCGACACCGGCGGCATTTCCATCAAGCCCGCCTCCGGCATGGAGCAGATGGTCATGGACATGGGCGGCTCCGCGGCTGTACTCGCAGCGACTTCCGTGATCGCGGCACTCGAATTGCCTGTGCGTATCGACGCATGGCTGCCCCTGGCCGAGAACATGCCCTCCGGCACCGCCCAACGCCCTGGCGACGTGATCACGCACTACGGCGGCATCACCAGCGAAGTGATCAACACTGACGCTGAGGGGCGTCTCGTGCTTGCCGACGCAATCGCCCGCGCTTGCGAGGACCACCCCGACTACCTCATTGAAACGTCGACCTTGACCGGCGCGCAGATGGTGGCGCTGGGCAAGCGCACCTTCGGCGTCATGGGGTCGGACCAACTGCGCGACCAGATCGCCAATACCGCCCGCGAGATTGACGAACCCGGCTGGGCGATGCCGATGCTGGAAGAGCATGACGAGGAAATCGCCTCCAAGGTGGCAGACATCAAAAACGCGAACTCCGACCGGTTCGGAGGAATGGAATTCGCCGCCACCTACCTGGCCAAGTTCGTCGGTGAAACCGCCGATGGGGAAGAGATCCCTTGGGCACACATCGATGTCGCCTCACCCGCCTGGAACACCGGTGGCCCCTACGGTTTCATTCCTGCCCGGGCAACTGGTGTGCCGGTGCGCACCATCGTGGAGACGATTCGCGGACTCCTTTAATCCCCTCCTAACGTCTAAGCGCTCCGGCGCTTAGACGTTAGGATCTTCCCCGCGCTCGAACTTGGCGCGGCGTTCTTTCTGTTCGGCGCGCTTGCGCAGGATCCGCTCCTGCTCCATCCGTTTACGCATGCGGTCCGGGTAACCGGTTTCCTCGACGTCGTAAAGCGAAATGCCGAGCAACTTACTCACTGCGTCGATGCCCTTCGGACCGCCAATGTTGCGGCGCGTGTACTCGCCGTTTTCCGCTACGAGCACGACAGACATTTCGTTGACCATCGTCTCCGGCTCAACAAAGCCCTCGATGAAGCCGCGCTGCGCCGACCACTGCTTGAGATACTGGGCGTCTTCCGGCCGCACAGTGTCCCCTGGGCCGCGCGGCGGCTTGAACGGGGACGTCTTCTTGCGTGAGCCGAAAAGATTGAACACGCACAATATCTTAAACATCCTCGATTGCACCCCCGTAAAGGGAGGAAAAAGCACTTGCGGACGCGATGTCGGGGAAGCTAGTACTCTGGGAACGGATAAACGTCTGCAAACTCTAATAGGAGACTCACACAACCATGGCTCACTCTGTAGAGATGCCCGAGCTGGGCGAATCGGTCACCGAAGGCACCATCACGACGTGGCTCAAGGAGGTCGGCGACACCGTCGAGGTCGACGAGCCGTTGCTCGAGGTCTCCACCGACAAGGTCGACACTGAGATCCCGTCCCCAGTGGCTGGCGTGCTGCTGGAGATCAAAGCTGAGGAAGACGACACTGTCGAGGTCGGCGAGGTCATCGCCGTCGTTGGCGACGAGGGTGAGGAGCCGTCGGGCGACTCTGGCTCGGATTCTGCCGCGGCCGGTTCCGAGGACTCCGCAGAGGCAGAAGACGAAGGCGCACAGGAGGAGCAACCGGCGAAGTCTGAGTCCGCGCCGAAGAAGTCCGGCGGCTCGGGCAATGCGACCAACGTGGAGATGCCTGAGCTGGGTGAGTCCGTCACCGAAGGCACCATCACCACCTGGCTGAAGGAAGTCGGCGACGAAGTCGAGGTCGATGAGCCACTGCTTGAGGTCTCCACCGACAAGGTCGACACCGAGATCCCCTCCCCGGTTGCCGGCACCCTGGTTGAGATCCTGGCCGAGGAAGATGACACCGTCGAGGTCGGGGAGGTCATTGCACGCGTCGGTGATGCCGACGCTGCTGGCACTGCCGACGACAGCGACGGCGAGGTCGACTCCGACCAGCCGGAGCAGACTAACCGCGGCGAGGACGATGTCGCTGACGCCGAGGAAGAGGTCGACGCTGACAACTCAGCAGACGGAGAAGGCGACAACCCGGCTGAGGCCCCGAAGAAGGATGCCGAGAGCAAATCCCCCACGAACAAGAAGGGTTCCGGCGAGTCCACGGACGTGGAGATGCCGGAACTGGGCGAGTCTGTCACCGAGGGCACCATCACCACTTGGTTGAAATCCGTCGGTGACATGGTCGAGGTCGACGAGCCGCTGCTCGAGGTCTCCACCGACAAGGTCGACACCGAGATCCCGTCCCCGGTCGAGGGCACGTTGCTGGAGATCCTCGCCGAGGAGGATGACACTGTTGAGGTGGGCGAGGTCATCGCCCGCGTCGGTGACGCTGAGGCTGCTGCAGACGACTCCGATGCTTCCGATGCCGATGACTCCGACGAGTCCGACAAGGCGGACGAAACTGCTTCCGAGGCCCCTGCTGCGGAAGAGAAACCCGCCGAACCGGAGGTCAAGGAAGAAAAGCAGGCGGCCGAGAACGAGGAGCCGAAGTCCGAGGCTCCGAAGAAGGACGAGGAACCAGCCGGCGACTCGGCACAATCCACCAACACCTCTGCGAAGGTCGACAACGGCGGCAAAGTCCCATACGTGACCCCTCTGGTACGCAAGCTGGCGGACAAGCATGGTGTGGACCTCAACTCCGTCGAGGGCACCGGTGTCGGCGGCCGCATCCGCAAGCAGGATGTCCTGGCAGCTGCTGAGGGCAACGCAGATGCAAACGCTGGCGCCGAGGGCACTGAGGCTGCTTCCTCCGAGGAACAGCAGGATTCCCGTTCCCGTTGGTCCACCAAGTCTGTGGACCCGGCCAAGGCGGAGCTGATCGGAACAACCCAGAAGGTCAACCGCATCCGCGAGATCACGGCCGCGAAGATGGTCGAGTCCCTGCAGACCACCGCGCAGCTCACCCACGTTCAGGAAGCCGATGTCACACGCGTGGCAGAGCTGCGTAAGGCTGCGAAGCCGGCCTTCATCGATAAGCACGGTGTGAACATCACGTACCTGCACTTCTTCATCAAGGCTGCAGCTGAGGCCTTGGTCTCCCACCCGAACGTCAACGCGTCCTACAACGCGGAGACCAAGGAAATCACTTACCACGACAGCGTTAACATCGGTGTTGCTGTGGACACCCCTCAGGGCCTGCTTGTGCCGGTGCTGAAGGAGGCTCAGGACATGACCCTGGCTGACATCGCTAAGGGTGTGGCTGACCTCGCTGAGCGCGCTCGCAACAAGAAGCTGCGCCCGGACGACCTGTCCGGGGCAACCTTCACGGTGTCCAACATCGGTTCTGAGGGCGCTTTGCTGGATACCCCGATCCTCACCCCGCCACAGGCCGGCATCCTGGGCACCGCAGCGATCCAGAAGCGCCCGGTCATCGTCACCGAGGACGGCATCGACTCGATCGCGATCCGCCAGATGTGCTTCCTGCCGTTCACCTACGACCACCAGCTGGTCGACGGTGCTGATGCAGGCCGCTTCGTCTCCACCATCGTGGACCGCATTGAGGCCGGTGACTTTGAGGGCGACTTGGACATCTAGTCCCCCCTTCTGCCTTCCATCGCGCCCGGTCCCAGCTTCGGCTGGGGCCGGGTTTCGGCGTTGCTAGCCCCAATGGATTCTTCGGTTAGGGAAGCCATGAGTGGGTCATGATCCAGGCACGCGCACTTCCCAATCCCTCTACACTGGAGGTATGCGAAAGGCACAGGACAGCGCGAAAAAGAAGAACATCGAAACCTTCAAATCCTTCCGGAACGAGTCCGCGGATTTCATCGAGGAGGCGATCGGCGGACTGGTTGCCGCCCACCCGGACGCGGAATGGCACAGTGAAGGGTTCATCGGCCGCAAACGCACGCAGGAGGAGAACAACCAGCGCGGTAATGTCGCTGTGATCTCCGGTGGCGGTTCCGGCCACGAGCCAATGCACGCCGGTTTCATTGGTGAAGGCATGCTGGACGCGGCCTGCCCGGGCCTGCTGTTCACCTCCCCGAATGCTGTTCAGGTCATTGCCGCCACGGAGTGGGCTGACCGCGGCAAGGGCGTGGTTCACGTGGTGAAGAATTACACCGGTGATGTCATGAACTTCACTGTCGCTGCGAACACTGTGGAGGGTGAAGTCGGCCAGATCATCGTGGCCGATGATGTCGCCACCGAGATCGACAACGATGATTCCCCGGGTCGCCGCGGCACGGGGGCTACCATCATCGTGGAGAAGATCGCCGGTGCATCTGCCGCCCGCGGCGACAAGTTGGAGGACGTGGTCAAGTGGGGGCAGAAGACCGCTGATCAGTCCCGCAGCATGGCGGTAGCGCTTCAGGCAGGCCATCTGCCCACCAGTGACCGGCAAACCTTCGACTTGGAGGAGAAAGAAATCGAGATCGGCGTGGGTATCCACGGTGAGCCGGGGGTGGAGCGCCGCAAGCAAAAAACGGGTGTGAAGAAACCGACGGCGGCGAACCTCGTTGAGGAGCTGCTTGACGGCATTATCACCTCACTCAACAAAGCCGATGTCTTGGTCAAGGAGAACACAGACGTTGTCCTGCTGGTCAACGGCTTGGGTGGCACGAGCGAGCTGGAGCTGGACCTTGTCTTCGGTGAAGCTTGCAAGCAGCTCGAGGAAAAGGGCATCAAGGTCAAGCGTGGTTACCGCGGCTCGCTGGTGACCTCGCTGAACATGGCCGGCGTTTCGCTGACGCTGACGAAGGTCAACCGCGAAATGCTGGAACTTCTTGACGCTGAGACATCCGCCCCTGCCTGGCCTGCCGCCGCGGTCAACCCGAAGTTCACTCTCGCCGCGATGGAGGATGACTTTGAGCAGCCCGTCAGCGGCAAGAAGAATAAGTGGCTCAGCGCTTTCGTTGAGCGGCTCTCCAGCGCGTTCGACGACCTGACCGAGCTGGACCGCATCGCCGGCGACGGCGACTTCGGCCAGAACATGGAGGCAGCCTTCGGTGACATCAGTACCCCGCTGAAATGCTCCGACGAGCAAGCTTTGGAGTTCTTTGCCCACCGGATGCTCGTGCGCGCCGGCGGCACTTCGGGCGCGGTCCTTGGCACATTCTTCCGCGAGATGAGCGACGCCTTCGCGGAGACCAGTGTGGACTCGCGCGATGCGGACGCGGAAGCCTTCGCCAAGACGCTGGCCAAAGGCCTGAGCAATGGTGTCGACGCGATTACCGAGCTCGGTGGCGCTAAGGAGGGAGACAACACGCTTATCGACGCTTTGGCCCCCGCCGCCAAGGCCGCCTCCGGCATCACCAACGCCGAATCCATCGATGAGGTTCTGGAGCAAACCTTCGAGCCTGCAGTCGAGGGTGCAAAGTCGACCCGCGGTATGGCAGCGAAGAAAGGGCGCGCTTCCTACCTGGGTGAATCTGCCTCGGATGTGCCAGACCCCGGCGCTATCGCTGTCACGTGGCTCTTCGGCGAAGCGGCTGTGGACGAGTTCTAAAAGCCCTGCCTTACACTTGCGGGAGACCAACTGAATCACCCCCGAAACTAAAGGAGAACCGTGGACTACATCACCCGCCACATCGGCCCGACTGATGAAGAACGCGCGCAGATGCTTGACCGCGTCGGTTACGGCTCAATTGCCGAGCTTGTTGACGCTGCAACACCCCCCGGAATCCTGCTCAAACAGCCTCTTAACCTGCCCGAGCCGCTGAGCGAGAAGGAAGCACAGAACCGCCTGCGCGAACTAGCCGGAAAGAACACGGTGCTGCGCGCTTTCCACGGCCAGGGGTACTCTTCCACGGTGACTCCTCCGGTGATCCGTCGCGGTGTGATCGAGGATGCCGGTTGGTACACCGCTTACACCCCGTACCAGCCGGAGATTTCCCAGGGCCGCCTCGAGGCGCTTTTGAACTTCCAGACGATGGTGCAGGATCTCACCGGTTTGCCAATGGCCAACGCATCTCTCCTGTGTGAAGCCTCCGCCGTCGCTGAGGCGATCGGCCTGATGTCGCGCGCTGTGAAGAAGGGCCGCCGCGTCATCGTGGATGCCCGCTTGCACCCGCAGGTGATCGCCGTCGGGGCGGAGCGCGCCCGCGCGCTCGACCTAGAGGTCGAGGTCACTGCTTTGGACTCCAACCTGGTCGGCGAAGACTTCGTGGGCGTAGTCGTCGCCTACCCGGGTACCGAAGGCGACATCATCGACCCCCGCCCGGTCATCGAGGCGATCCACTCCCGCGGCGGCCTGGCCACCGTGGTCGCCGACCCGCTGGCGCTGCTCCTGCTCGAGTCCCCGGGTGACATGGGTGCGGACATCGCCGTGGGCACCACTCAGCGCTTCGGTGTTCCGCTGTTCTACGGCGGCCCGCACGCCGCCTACATGGCTGTCACTGACAAACTCAAGCGCCAGATGCCGGGCCGCCTGGTCGGTGTCTCGGTCGACGCTGAGGGCTTCCCCGCCTACCGCCTGTCGCTGCAAACCCGTGAGCAGCACATCCGTCGCGAAAAGGCGACCTCCAACATCTGCACCGCCCAGGCGCTGCTGGCGGTCACCGCATCCATGTACGCCGTGTACCACGGGCCGGAGGGCCTGCGCAAGATTGCGCAGCAGGTGCATGAATGGGCGGGGCGGTTTGCTGCGTCGATAAGCAATGCGGGCCTGGAGCTCGCGCACAAGAACTTCTTCGACACTGTCGCGGTGAAAGTGCCCGGGCGCGCGCACGGCATTGTCGATGCGCTGGCGGAAAACGGTTACCTTGTTCGAGCGATTGACGCCGACACGGTGGGTGTCAGCTTCGGTGAAGACACCGACAAAGCCGATCTTGTCGGGCTGCTTAACGGCTTCGGCATCATCGACGAGCCGGCAGCCGATGCGCAGAACCATCTGCCGGAGGCGCTGCGGCGTACCACCGGCTACTTGGAGCACGAGGTGTTCAACACTCACCACTCCGAGACAATGATGATGCGCTACATCCGCAAACTCGGCGACAAGGATCTGGCGCTTGACCGCACCATGATCCCGCTGGGTTCGTGCACGATGAAGCTCAACCCGACCGCCGGGCTTGAGGCCATCACGTGGCCGGGCTTTGCCAACGTGCACCCGTTCACGCCGGACAAGTACACCGAAGGCTGGCGCGAGCTGATCGACGAGCTCAATGCCTGGCTCGTCGAAATCACCGGCTACGATGCCGTGTCTGTCCAGCCGAACTCCGGTGCGACTGGTGAGCTGGCCGGACTGTTGGCGATGCGCCGCTACCACGTGGCCAACGGCGACACCGAACGCGATATCTGCCTCATCCCGGCGTCCGCGCACGGCACGAACGCTGCATCAGCGACGCTAGCGAACCTGCGCGTGGTGGTCGTCGCCACCGCCGATGACGGTTCCATCGACATTGAGGACCTGGACAAGAAGCTCGAGCAGTACGGCGAGCACGTCGCGGCGATCATGATCACCTACCCGTCCACGCACGGCGTATACGAAGACACCGTGACCGAGGTCGCGGATAAGGTCCACGCTGTTGGCGGCCAGGTCTACATCGACGGTGCGAACATGAACGCCCTAACCGGCCTGGCCCGCCCGGGTGATTTCGGCGGCGACTGCTCGCACCTGAACCTGCACAAGACCTTCACTATCCCGCACGGTGGCGGCGGCCCCGGTGTCGGCCCGATCGGTGTGGGCAAGCACCTGGCTCCGTTCTTGCCGTCTGACCCGCAGGTCAGCGGCACCGAAGCTGCGCAGGAGGCCCCGGAAGGCACCGGTGTGCCTATCGCATCGACCACCTACGGTTCCGCGGGTGTGCTCCCGATTTCCTGGGCATACATTGCCATGTCCGGCGCCGAGGGTCTCGCATCCGCTACCCGCAACGCCATCCTCAACGCCAACTATGTGGCGCACGAGCTCAACGACTCCTTCCCGGTGCTCTACACCGGCAACAACGGCCTAGTCGGCCACGAGTGCATCGTGGACCTCCGCCCGCTGACCGACCAGTGCGGGGTAACCGCCGCCGACGTGGCCAAGCGCCTTGTCGACTACGGTTTCCACGCCCCTACCCTGGCATTCCCAGTGGCTGGCACCCTCATGATCGAGCCGACCGAATCCGAAGACTTGGCCGAGCTGGACCGTTTCATCACCACGATGCGCTCGATCCGTGCGGAGATCCAGGACATCATCGACGGCAAGGTCGGCTACGAGGACTCTGTCGTCCACAACGCGCCGTTCACCGCGCGCAGCGTCGTCGTCGGCGACTGGAACTACCAGTTCAGCCGCCAGGAAGCCGCTTACCCGGTCGACTCGCTTTTGACCAACAAGTACTTCCCGCCGGTGCGCCGCATCGACGAGGCCTACGGCGACCGCAACCTCGTGTGCGCCTGCCCGCCGCCGGAAGCCTTCGACATTGCCCCCGCAGACGTTGACGAAGAGCGCGACCCCACCGTCACCGAAGAGAACAGGATCTAAGTCATGCCCGAAACACCCCTGCACGCCGCCCACGAGGCGCTCAGCGCCAACTTCACCGACTTCGGCGGTTGGACGATGCCACTGAAGTACGGCAGCGAACTCGAAGAGCACCGCGCTGTGCGTAACGACGTGGGCATCTTCGACCTCTCCCACATGGGCGAGATCGATGTCAAGGGCCCAGACGCCGGCGCCTACCTCGACTACGTCCTCATCTCTTCCCTGTCCAACCTCAAGGTGGGCAAGGCGAAGTACTCGATGATCGTGAACGAAGACGGCGGTATCATCGACGATTTGATCACCTACAAGTTCGCCGACGATCACTTCATGGTCGTGCCCAACGCCGGCAACACCGGCGCGGTTTGGGCGGCATTCGAAGCCCGCGTCGGCGACTTCGACGTGGAAATCCGCAACGACTCCGAAGCTGTCGCCTTGGTCGCAGTCCAGGGTCCGCGTGCGCTCGAGGTGCTCGAGCCGCTTCTCGACGGCACCCCCGCCGACCTCGCCTACTACTCCGGCGAGTGGATGCGTCTGCAGGCCGCAGACGCACCAATTGAGGTTCTTGTCGCCCGCACCGGATACACCGGTGAAGACGGCTTCGAGCTGTTCTGCATGCGTGAGGACGCACAGCGGGTGTGGGACGCGGTCGCTGACAAGGGCACCCCGTGCGGCCTCGCCGCCCGCGACTCCCTGCGCCTCGAGGCCTCCATGCCCCTCTACGGCCACGAACTGACCGCGGACATCACTCCAGTGGAAGCCGGGATGGGGCGTGCCTTTGCCAAGAAGGAAGCGGACTTCGTGGGCAAGGACGCCTTGACCGGCCGCGAGCCCACCGTGGTCATCGCGGGCCTGACCTCTGAGGAACGGCGCGCCGCGCGAGAAGGCGCCGCGGTCTTCCTCGCAGATGGCTCCGACCAGCAGGTTGGTACCGTCACCTCCGGCCAACCCTCCCCCACGCTGGGACACCCGGTCGCTTTGGCGCATATTGATCCGAATCACGCCGAGCCAGGCACTAAAGTTGAGGTGGACATCCGGGGTAAGCGCTACGCCTACACAATCAGCGAAACCCCCTTCTACTCCCGAAAGGACAAGTAACCATGGCCGATATCACGCTGCCCCAGGAATTCTCCTACTCCGAGGACCACGAGTGGGTCAACGCTGCCGCTGACGCCATTGAGGGCCAGACCGTGCGCATCGGCATCACCTCCGTGGCTACCGAGCGCCTGGGCGAGATTGTCTACGCCGAGCTGCCCGCTGTCGGCGATACCGTGACCGCCGGGGAGACCTGCGGTGAGGTAGAGTCCACGAAGTCTGTCTCCGACCTCTACTCCCCTGTCACTGGCACCGTCACCGCTGTGAACGAGTCCATCGAGGACAACTACGAAGCCATCAACAACGACCCGTTCGGCGAAGGCTGGCTCTTCGAGGTAGAGGTCTCTGAGGTCGGCCCGCTCATGAGCGCCGACGAGTACGCTTCCGCCAACGGCGTCTAGGCCCTCCGGCGACCCACCTTGTGGCGTGCCCCATGTTCCCAGGCGCCGGGAACGTGGGGCATTTCTCGTTTTGTAGGGCCGTTTTTGGGCGGGTTTGAGGCTTCGTACAGTTTTAGTATGGCCTTCTGCCGATCCAGCGCGACGTTTCCGCAGGTGAGATCCCGCCGGCAAAGCCAAAAGGCCATACTGAAATTGTAGAGCTACCATGAACCCATGACTGCTCCCCGCGACCCGTTCTTCCCCGCCGACAAGTCGATCCGCGCTGATGATTCACCCCTTGACGTGCGCAATCTCGGGCTTGTGGACTACGAGGAGACGTGGCACCTGCAGGCGGAGCTCGCCGCCCAGCGCGCGGACGGGGAGATCGGCGACACCCTGCTGGTTCTACAACACCCCAATACCTACACCGCCGGCAAGCGCACCCAGCCGGAAGATCTCCCCGACAACGGCTTGCCCGTGGTCAAGGTCGATCGGGGTGGCCGCATTACGTGGCATGGCGAGGGCCAGCTGGTCATCTACCCCATCATCAAACTGGCTGATCCGGTGGACGTAGTCGACTTCGTGCGCCGTATCGAAGAAGCGATGATCTTCACAGTGCGCGAGTTCGGTGTCCTAGACGCCGGCCGTATCGAAGGCCGTTCCGGCGTCTGGATCCCAGCCGATCCGTCCACGTTCCGCCGTGACCGCAAAGTCGCACAGTTGGGTATCCGCGTCACCCGCGGCGTGACCATGCACGGCCTTGCGGTGAACTGCAACAACACGCTCGATTACTTCGGTCACATCATCGCCTGCGGCATCAACGACGCTGATGTGACCACTATGTCGCTCGAGACCGGCCGCGACATCACCCCCGACGCGATCGCGCCCACGCTCATCGATGCCCTCGCCCGCACCCTCTCTGGCCAACTCCACGTCTCCGACCACACGATTGGCGCAGCGCCGACCCCGTAGTAGGGCATTCGAATCCGAGATATTCGACACGCTAGTAAGGCAGCACTAACGTGGGTGGGGTGACTGTGGCAGATGAAGGACGCAAGCTAAGGCGCGTCGAGAAGCGAAACGCTCAAACCCCCATTGAGTCGAAGCCGCGGTGGATCCGCAACGCGGTGAAGACGGGGCCGGAGTACGAGGACATGCGCCGCAAAGTATCGGGCGCATCGCTGCACACGGTGTGTCAGGAGGCGGGTTGCCCCAATATTCACGAGTGCTGGGAGTCCCGGGAGGCAACCTTCCTCATCGGTGGTGCGAACTGCTCCCGCCGGTGTGATTTCTGCATGATTAACTCCGCCAAGCCGGAACCGCTCGACCCTGGAGAACCCCTACGCGTCGCGGAGTCGGTGCGCGAGATGGAGCTGAACTACTCCACCATCACCGGCGTGACCCGCGATGACCTCGACGACGAGGGCGCGTGGCTCTATGCGGAGGTCGTGCGCAAGATCCACGAGCTCAATCCGCACACCGGCGTGGAGAACCTCACCCCCGACTTCTCTGGCAAGCCCGACCTGCTCCAGCAGGTTTTCGAGGCCGAGCCGGAGGTCTACGCGCACAACCTGGAGACGGTCCCGCGCATCTTCAAGCGCATCCGTCCCGCGTTCCGCTACGACCGTTCCCTAGAGGTCATCCAGGCCGCGCGCGACTATGGGTTGATTACAAAGTCAAACCTGATTCTGGGCATGGGTGAAACCCGTGACGAGGTGCTTGAGGCGCTGCAGGATATGCAGGAGGCTGGCACGGACATCATCACGATCACCCAATACCTCCGCCCCGGCCCACAGTTCCACCCGATTGAGCGGTGGGTGAAACCGGAGGAGTTCATCGAGTACCGCGATGCCGCTTACGAGATGGGCTTCGCTGCGGTCATGTCGGGCCCGCTGGTTCGCTCTTCCTACCGCGCCGGCAAGCTCTACGTCGAGGCGATGAAGTTCCACGGCCGCGAACTGCCGGAGAACCTCAAGCACCTTGCGCAGACCTCCCAGGGTGCGACCGACCAGGAAGCTTCTACCCTGCTGAACAAGTACGGACCGTCCCAGGAAACCCCGGTGGTCTCCGCTGGCCGCCCGTCGGTCTCACTGGGTATGCCGGGCCTGTCGGTGCCGTCGGCCTAGCCTGTCGGGGCCGCGGAGCCCATTCAGATCGTTCCGCCTCCTCCTTGCCTGCTGGGTATGCTGGAATACTGCTCAGCCATATGCCCGGAAATGCATGCTTTTGACCTGCGTTTTCGGCTCAGCAGTATTCCGCGAAACGGCGAGCCGTATTCCAGCAGCTAAAAGTTTTCAACCAGTAAGGGCCTCCCGGATCACCGGGAGGCCCTTACTCTTGCAGCTGGGAAGGATTACTTCTCAGCAGTCGGGACGTTGGATCCGATAGTCCACGCATCCGGGTTATCGCGGCTGTCATCGGTGCCGCCGTCCTTGAAGAGCGGACGGTCGAGCACGACGGACGGGACTGCGAAAGCGTCCACGAGAACCTCAGACCAGGGGCCAAGCGAGTCGACCAGGTCGTTGATGGCGGCGCGGGCTGCCTTGACGCGGCCGGAGGAGATGACGTTTTGCTCCTGGTACCAACCAGCGTTGCGGATGATGGTGTCGAAGACGAACAGGTGGCGGACCTGCTCGAACACGGCACGCTCGGTGGAGCCGACCGGCAGGGAACGCTCTGCTTCGATCATGGCCTGGACCATCAGGTTCTCGATGTACGCCCATGCGGCGTTGAGCATGTGGTCCTGGGCCTTGTCGATGACCTTTGCGCCCTCCGCACGGGACAGCTTGCGTGCGCCCTGAATGCGACGGATCAGGGAACGCATCACCAGCTGCTCGCGCAGCTGGATCACCTTGAGCTGGTAGTCAGCGTCGAAAAGCGACGCTTCTTCGCTCGCGAATGTGTCCACCACGGACTGAACGGTGGCACCCAGGCCAGCGCGGGAGCGGAAGATGTCCGTCACGTTGGTGGCGGCGAACTTCACAATGTCCATCGCAGACGGGTTAGCCATCTCGCTGGTGTACGCGGTGAGCAGGTTCTTGCCGGCCAGCTGCAGCAGAACGGTGTTGTCGCCCTCGAACGTGTTGTACACGTCGGTGTCTGCGCGGAAGGTGGTCAGCAGGTTCTCGGACATGAAGCCGGCACCACCGCACGCCTCGCGGCACTCCTGGATGGTGTCGGTGGCGTGCTCGGTCGCGACGGCCTTGAACGCTGCAGCCAGGGTCTCCATCTCGCGGGAAGCCAGGGCCTGCGCCTTGGTCGGGTCGGTCACGGACCACTCACCGGATGCCTGACGTGCGGTCTGATCCGCGTAACGCTGGGTCAGCTGATTCTGCAGCAACTGGATAGCGTAGGTGCGGGCCAGCGGGATGATCAGACGGCGGCGGTGCGCACGGTAGTCGATCAGCTTGTCTTCCTGGCCGCTGTCACCGTAGTCGAACTGGCGGCGCTGATGCGCGTACTTCGTGGCGATGGCCAGTGCGGACTTGGTCGCACCTGCGCCGGCAGCGCCGACAGCAATACGGCCGCGGATCAGGGTGCCCAGCATGGTGAAGAAGCGGCGGTTCTTCGACTCGATCGGGGAGGTGTAGTTGCCTTCCTCGTCGACGTCGCCGAACTGGTTGAGCAGCGCCTCGCGCGGGATGCGGACGTTGTCGAAGGTCAGGGTGCCGTTGTCGACGCCGAGCAGGCCACCTTTGTGGCCGTGGTCTCCGATCTTCACGCCCTCGACCGGGGAACCGTCCTCCTCGCGGATGCGCACGATGAAGCAGTGCACACCGTGCGACTCTTCCTCACCCGGGGTGTAAAGCTGGGCGAAAACTGCGGACCAACGGCCATCGCGGGCGGTGTTGCCGATGTAAACCTTCGTCGCCGACGGAGACGGAGAGTGGATTACGAATTCCTGGGTCTCCGGGTCGTACGTGGCGGTGGTCTCCAGGTCCTGAACGTTGGAGCCGTGCCCACGCTCGGTCATGCCGTAGGAGCCGAGCATAGACAGGTCCATGGCGCCCTGAGCGTACTCGCGGTGACGCTCGGTGCCCAAGACGTCGACAGCGCCGCCCCACAGGCCGAACTGCACACCAGACTTAATCGCCAGGGAGCCGTTGAACTGCCCCAGCAGGTCTAGGCCGAGGATGCCCACGTGCGCCTCACCGGAGCCGCCGTTGGCTTCGGAGAAAGCGGTCTGCATCATGCCGGAGCCAGCCACCATCTTGACCTTCTCCAGTAGGGCTGCGCGGATGTCCTCGACGGAGCCCTCAATCATTGGGAGAGCTTCTTCACGGTTGAGCTGCTCGCGGATGTCGTCCTTGCGCTCGCCCCAAGGGCCGTCAAGCAGGTCCTTCAGCTTCCCCGCAACAGCTGCATCGGGGGTGTCCGGCAGCGTCTGCGGTTGGCGGGATTCCGGCTTGGCCTTGCGGCCTTCCTTTTCCTCAACAGAGGTCATGGTTGTGTTCCTTTACGGAGAGTGGTGAATAGGTGAAGCTTTAACGCTCTTAGCGCTCGAGGATTGCGACGACACCCTGACCGCCTGCGGCACAGACGGAGACCAGGGTGCGGCCGCCACCGTTTTGCTCCAGCACCTTGGCGGCGGAAGCGAGAATGCGTGCGCCGGTTGCGGCGAACGGGTGGCCGGCTGCCAGAGAGGAGCCCTTGACGTTGAGCTTGGAACGGTCAATGGAACCCAGCGGAGCATCCAGGCCGAGGCGCTCGCGGCAGTAGGTCTCGTCTTCCCATGCCTTGAGGGTGGCCAGCACCTGGGATGCGAAAGCCTCGTGGATCTCGTAGTAGTCGAAGTCCTGCAGGGTCAGGCCGTTGCGCTCGAGCATGCGCGGGACAGCGTAGGTCGGAGCCATGAGCAGGCCGTCCTTGCCGGAGACGAAGTCAACGGCTGCCAGCTCGGAGTCGACGATGTACGCCTGGACCGGCAGGTTGTTCTCCTTCGCCCATTCCTCGGAGGAGAGGAGGACTGCCGCTGCACCGTCAGTAAGCGGGGTGGAGTTACCCGCGGTCATCGTTGCGGTGCCGCCGTGCTGCTCCGCGTCCTTCTTGCCGAAGACCGGCTTGAGCTTCGAAAGCTTTTCGACGGAGGAGTCCGGGCGCAGGTTGGTGTCGCGCTGCACGCCGAGGAACGGGGTCATCAGGTCGTTGAAGAAGCCCTCGTCGTACGCCTTGGCCAGGTTCTGGTGGGAGGTTGCTGCCAGCTCATCCTGTGCCTCGCGGGAGATTTCCATTTCGCGGGCGGTGATGGCGGCGTGCTCACCCATGGACAGGCCAGTGCGCGGCTCGCCGTTCTGCGGCTGCTCCGGAGCCAGCTGGCTCGGGCGGATGGAACCGACGAGCTTGAGCTGATCGGCGGTGGACTTGGCGTTGGACAGACGGATCAGCGTCTTACGCAGCGAGTCGTTCACAGCCAGCGGGGCGTCCGAAGTGGTGTCGGCGCCGCAGGCGATACCGTTCTCGATCCGGCCCAGGGCAATCGCGTCCGCGACCTGGATCGCGGAGGTTAGCGAGGTGCCGCAGGCGTGCTGCAGGTCGAAGGCCGGAGTGGTGGATGCCAGTTCAGATCCGATCACCGATTCGCGCACGAGGTTGAAGTCGCGTGCGTGCTTGAGCACAGCACCACCGACGACGAGACCCATCTCCTGGTCCTGCAGACCGTAACGCGCCACTAGGCCGTTGAGGGTCGAGGTGAGCATGTCCTGGTTGGATGCGTTGGCGTATTCCTTGTTGGACCGAGCGAACGGGATGCGGTTACCGCCGAGGATGGCTACCTTGCGAGGTTCATTCATGCTTATTCCTGCACTTCCATGAAAAGCGTTGAGAAACCCAGGATCTTCCTGCGATTTTCTCCGGACTTTTGTTTGGCACTTTACAAAGTCATTCCTTTGTAAGGTTCGTCACCATAGTGATCTTATAATAGTATCCGACACAGAGCCACCGATTTCGCACGGTTGCCCTTGCCTCAGTACGTGCCTATATGAAGGAGAAAATAGTGGCATCCCAAGGCCTCCTCGAACAGTTCATCAACTCCCCTCTCGCTGCCAAGGCTGGTGTCCCCCAGGGTTACCCGCTGCGTCGTTACAAGCAGGGTGAGCCCCTGCTCCACGGTCCGGTCGTCGTTGGCGGTGAGGGCCGTCTGACTCCGGCTCTGGCCGAGCTTCTCGAGGGCCCTTACAAGCTGTTAAAGGCCGAAGCAGACACCAAGCGTGCTGGCATCGTGTTCGATGCCACCGGCCTGACCAAGCCGGAGGAGCTCGAGGCCCTGCACAACTTCTTCCACCCGCAGCTGAAGAAGGTGCTGGACAACGCCCGCATCATCGTCATCGGCACCACCCCGGAGCTGGTCGACGGCGCAGATGAGCGCATTACCCAGCGCTCGCTGGAAGGTTTCACCCGCTCCCTGGCAAAGGAGATGCGCAAGGGCGGCACCGTCCAGCTGGTGTACGTGGACCCCTCCATCGACGGCAGCCAGATCTCCAAGGTGGAGTCCACCCTCCGCTTCCTGCTGTCCGGCAAGTCCGCGTTTGTCGACGGCCAGGTCATCCGCGTCACCCCGGCCGATGTTGATCAGCCGGAAGACTGGGAGAAGCCGCTGGCTGGCCGCCTCGCGGTGGTCACCGGTGCTGCTCGCGGCATCGGCGCCGTTATCGCCGAGACCCTGGCCCGTGACGGCGCCAAGGTGATCTGCGTGGACATTCCGCAGGCTGGTGAAGGCCTGGCCAAGACCGCCAACAAGGTCAAGGGCACCGCTTTGCCGCTCGACGTGACGGATCCGAAGGCTGCGGAAGAGATTGCTAAGCACGCTCAGGAGCGTTACGGCCGCAAGATCGACACCATCGTGCACAACGCCGGTGTCACCCGCGACAAGCTGCTGGTCAACATGGATGACAGCCGCTGGAACATGGTCCAGAACATCAACCTGGTCGCACCGGTGCGCATCACCGAGGCTCTGCTTGAGGCTGACGCATTCGCTGACAAGCCGGCCATCGTCGGTGTCTCCTCCACCTCTGGAATCGCCGGTAACCGCGGCCAGACTAACTACGGCACCACCAAGGCTGGCGTGGTCGGTTTCGTCGACGCTCTTTCAGACAAGATCGCTGAGAAGGGCGGCTCCATCAACGCTGTGGCTCCGGGCTTCATCGAGACCGAGATGACTGACGCGATCCCGTTCACCACTCGTGAGGTGGCTCGCCGCTTGAACACCCTGAGCCAGGGCGGTAAGCCGCTCGACGTTGCTGAGACTGTTGCGTACTTCTCCGCCCCGTCGTCGACTTCCGTTAACGGCAACACCGTCCGCGTCTGCGGCCAGAACCTTGTTGGAGCTTAAAGAACATGACCACTGCAGTAGGTAAGGGTCCGGAGAAGGACCCCAAGGACGACGCACAGCAGCAGGCTGAGGCAAAGGCTGCCGAGGTCAAGGCTGAGGCTAAGCAGGCTGCCGCCAAGGCAGAAGACAAAGCCGAGGACGTTGCGGACACGGCGAAGGCAACCGCCGCCGAAGCCCAGGATCGCGCTGAGAACCTCGCCGACAAGGCTGCCGCGAAGGCCGAAGAGGTCAAGAACACAGTGGCCGACAAGGTCGAAGACGTCCAGGAGAAGGTCTCCTCCAAGGCAGAGGAAGTCAAGGCCGACGCAGAGGCTAAGGCCGAAGAGGTCAAAGCAGAGGCGGACGCTAACGCTGGCGCTGAGACCCACAACGAGCGCATCGCGTCCGGCAAGACCCGTGACTTCCAGACGCTCAAGGCCGTGCCGGATCTGAAGGCCATCAACCGCAAGATCTTCATGGGCGCTCTGCCCGTCGTGGGTGAGACCCGCTCCGCGAAGGGTGATCCGACGTCGGCGATCCAGGTCGACGGAGTGAAGATCGACAAGAACAACCTGGCCGCGTACACTTCCGCGACCGGGTTGCGCTTGGGCAACGAGATCCCGCCGACGTACTTCTTCGTGTTGGCGTTCCCGATGATCATGGACCTGATGTCCCGCCCGGACTTCCCGGTTCCGGCAATCGGCGCGGTGCACGTGTCCAATGTGATTGAGCAGTCCCGTACCCTCACTGTCGACGAGACCTACAACATCCGCTGCTACGGCCAGAACCTGCGTCCGCACCGCCGCGGTCTGATCGTGGACATGATCACCGAGGTTTCCGCCGCTGGCGCAAACGAAGATGACGTCGTGTGGCGCCAGACCTCGAGCTTCTTGGCAATGGGCGCGAAGTTCGCCAAGGATGCTGATCTGGCTGTGACCACCCGCGGCGAGGACACCGGCAAGGTTCTGCCGAAGCCGGAGCTGCCGGAGTTCAAGCCGAATGCCCGCTGGCGCTGGAACCGCGACAACGTCAACGCGTACGTGGATGCCTCCAACGACCACAACCCGATCCACACGTCCAACGTGGGTGCGAAGCTGTTCGGCTTCCCGGCAGTCATCGCGCACGGCATGTACTCTGCTGCTGCGGTCCTCGCTCCGCTCGAGGGCAAGCTGCCGGACGCGTTGCGCTACTCCGTCGAGTTCGTCAAACCTGTGGTCATCCCGGCGTCGGTGGCATTGTGGACCATCGAGCAGGGTGACGGCTCTTACGAGCTGCAGCTGCGCGGCTCGTCCAAGCCGGAGAAGCTGCACCTGAACGCAGAGCTCAAGGCGCTCTAGCTCACGCACGCTTATCGACGATTGCCCGCGGCCCCACTCCCCCTCGTGGTGGTCGTGGGTTTTTCGTTGCTCCGGATCGGGGCGGGGAGGGAACGTGGCGGGCGGGGGCGTCGATAAGCATGCGCATTGATAGGCTTGTCCCCATGGCCAAAGACAAGCAAACAGCCGCAGCGAAGACCGCGAACAAAGAGCAACGCACCGCGAAGCGCTCCCAGCGCAAGCAGACGCGCTCGCAGGTGTGGCAGGCGTTCAACATGCAGCGCAAGCGGGATAAGAAGCTCATCCCGTACATGCTGCTGGCGATCCTCGGTGTGGGGCTGGCGTTCTTCCTGCTGGGCATGCTGACCGGCGGAAAATGGTTCCTGCTGGTGCTCGGCCTGCTGTTCGGTTTCGTGCTGGCCATGTTCATCTTCACCCGCCGTCTTGAAGGCTCCATGTACGAGGAGATCGGCGATACGCCGGGCGCTGCCGGTTGGACGCTGGACAACATGAAGAACACGATGGGCATCGTGTGGCTGACCAAGAAGGCTGTCGCTGCGACACCCCAGATGGATGCTGTCCACCGCGTGGTGGGCAACCCCGGTGTGGTCTTGGTCGGTGAAGGCGACGAGAAGCGCTTGAAGCCGCTGATGGACAAAGAGCGTAAGCGCGTGGACCGTCTCATCGGCGGTGTGCCCATCCACGAGGTGTACGTCGGCAGCGGCGAGGGCCAGGTCGAGCCGAAGAAGCTGCAACGCCACTTACTGAAGCTGCCGAAGAACTACCAGAAGGACGAGGTCTACTCCATGAACGCCAAGCTGGAGGCGATGGACAACGTCCGTGGCGGGCAGCACCAGGGCCTGCCTAAGGGCCCGATGCCGCACCAGGCGCAGAACATGTCGGGTATGAACCGCAAAATGCGCCGTATGCAGCAGCGTCAGGGCAAGTAAGCACCCTGTGCGCTCGCACTGCGGGCGCTCCTAGTTCGCCATACGACCCCATGCGTGGCTGAAAACAAGGCAACGCACACCACTGGGACGAACTCATCTGGCGGCCACCCTGGCCTGACGGTCTCGCGCATGATGACCGACAAGACGTGGGCGTTTTCCCGCTACATCGATTTCAACGCGAAGCTGGACGGCACTGCCCGCCCGATCAACGCATAGCTGGCCTAGCTCAGGATGACGGTCGTGCCGGTGGCGCGGTCGTGCAGGCCGCGTCCGTCAGCGTCGACGATGGCCGCGGGGAGGATGAACGCGGTGAGCAAGGTGCGCACAGCGGCGCGCCACAGTCCGACGGGGTTACCGGGGTCGTCAACGCGCGCGACGCCCATGCCCAGCACAGCCATGCCCGGTGTCCGCGCGAACAGCCACCCAGTCATGATGCCCAACGCAATCCACAGCAAGTACGTCAACGTGGCCACGTCGCCAAGCCCAGACGTGTACATGTTGATGAACGCCGCGATGATCCAGCAGATCACCCAGTCCATAAGCACCCCACCGGCGCGCCGCATGACCGATGCTTGCGCCCCGGATCCGTCCTGCGGCAGGCCCAGGTTTTGCCCCGGCCATTCGCCAGGCTCGGCCCAGGCATCACCGGTGTTGAGCTCGGGCCCGTCGCGCCAGTTTTTCTTGGGGTTTGCCATAGATGTCAAGGATAGAGGACATCGATTTTTCGGTACGATCTATGGGGTAACTGATCCGCAATCAAGGAGTTTCCCCGTGGCCTTCGACAACATCCAGGACACAATGAAGTACATCAAAGACGAAGAGGTGGAATTCGTTGATGTCCGCTTCACGGATGTTCCGGGCATTGAGCACCACTTCTCTATCCCCGCATCCATGTTCGACGAGGATGCAGTAGAAGAGGGTCTCGCATTCGACGGTTCGAGCATCAGGGGCTTTACGACGATTGATGAGTCCGACATGATCCTCATGCCGGACCTGGCTACCGCTCAGATCGACCCCTTCCGCAAGGCTAAGACCCTGAACGTGAAGTTCTTCGTGAACGACCCGTTCACCCACGAGGCCTTCTCCCGCGACCCGCGTAACGTCGCGCGCAAGGCCGAGGAGTACCTGGAATCCACCGGCATCGCCGATACCTGCTTCTTCGGAGCGGAGGCGGAGTTCTACCTCTTTGACAAGGTCCGCTACTCCACCGCAGCGAACAAGAGCTTCTACGAGGTCGACTCGATCGAGGGCTGGTGGAACCGCTCCCGCGAAGCAGAGCACGACGGTTCGCAGAACCTAGGCCACAAGACCCCGATGAAGGGCGGCTACTTTCCCGTCCCTCCGGTCGACCAGACCATGGATATTCGCGACGCCATGACCCTCAACCTGGCCAACGCCGGTTTTGAAATCGAGCGCTTCCACCACGAGGTGGGCACCGGCGGCCAGCAGGAGATCAACTACAAGTTCAACACGATGCTGCACGCTGCCGACGACTTGCAGACCTTCAAGTACATCATCAAGAACACCGCGCACCAGTGGGGCAAGACCGCGACGTTCATGCCCAAGCCGATTGCCGGCGACAACGGCTCCGGCATGCATGCCCACCAGTCCCTGTGGAAGGACGGGGAGCCGCTGTTCTACGACGAGTCTGGCTACGGCGGCCTCTCCGACATCGCCCGCTTCTACATCGGCGGCATCCTCCACCACGCTGGTGCTGTACTGGCGTTCACCAACCCGACGCTGAACTCCTACCACCGCCTGGTTCCGGGTTTTGAGGCACCAATCAACCTTGTGTACTCCCAGCGGAACCGCTCCGCCGCGATCCGCATCCCGATCACCGGCTCCAACCCGAAGGCTAAGCGCATCGAGTTCCGCGCTCCGGACCCGTCGGGCAACCCGTACCTCGGTTTCGCAGCGATGATGCTCGCCGGTCTGGACGGTGTGAAGAACCGCATCGAGCCGCACGAGCCGGTGGACAAGGACCTCTACGAGCTGCCGCCGGAGGAGGCCAAGTCCATCCCGCAAGCTCCGACCTCCCTCGAGGCCTCCCTGGCCGCATTGGAGGAGGACCACGAATTCCTCACCGAAGGAGACGTGTTCACCGAGGACCTCATCGAGACCTACATCAAGCTCAAGTACGACCTCGAGATCGAGCCGAACCGCCTGCGCCCGACGCCGCTGGAGTACGAGCTGTACTTCGATGTCTAAGCCACCACGCTGCGTCAGGGTGCACACCTAGGGTTTCCACCCAGGAGTTCCTGAAGCAGCATCTACCCAATGAGCGTTCAGCCAGGGATTTCCCCCAGAGATCCCTGGTTTTCCCACAACTTCCCCCGAAAGTCGTGAGGGGCTAACTAGTTTGTCCTGCGTGACTACTACTTCAGCCCTGAACACCTACCACCTTCTTGGACGCGCACACCGTAACACCCCTGATTCGGCTCTAACTAGTGAGAGTGCCATCACGCCTCGGCCGACGTGGTGGCGCCCGCTCCTTGAGCTCATCTGCGCCCTCGCGCTGCTGATCGCCCTGACATCCGCGGCGACCGGAGCGTTCTACCTCTACGAAAAGATCGCGCTGCCGGAGACCAGTGCTTTCGACGATTTCGATTTCGCCAACCACCCGTATCTGGCGCTTGCCACCTTCATCGGGTGGGTGGCAGCCATTCCAGCGGGGTTCATCGCCGCGCGCCTCACCGGCCGTAACCCGCGGGCACTGTGGTCCACGGAGCTGCGCTTCCGGTGGCGAAACTTCGGCCTCGCGCTCCTGCCGGCGCTCGTCTTCCTGGGCGCAGAAGGCATCTACGCAATTGTCATGTCAGACCGCTCGAATGCGACGATCGCGCCGCACAATGTTGCTGCCCTCGTGGTGATCGTGGCGATGGCACCACTTCAATCACTGTCGGAAGAACTCTTCTTCCGCGGTTCGCTGGTGCAAATCACCGGACAGTGGTTCTCCCCTGCGTGGATCGCGTACCTCCTCCCACTGCTGTTCTTCATGTCCGGACACCATTACAGCTGGCAGGGCATGGTCAGCGTGGGAGTGTTCGCGCTGTGCGCGGCGTTCCTTACCTACACCACCCGCGGAATCGAAGCGGCCACAGCTTTCACGCAGTGGGCAATACGTTCGGCTACGCGCCAGACGCTTTCGGGGTGAACGGCGTGGATCTGGCTGCGACGTCGGTAAGCGATCTGGTGATTTCCCTCCTGGCAACCGTTGCAACGACAGCTGTCGCGTACGCACTGGTCACCCGGAACATGTTCGCAACGACTCCGTAACCGCGACTGGCTCACTGCTCACGATCCCGGTCTGTGGGTTAGGCTTCGTTGTCGAACTTGCCTGAACTGTCCGAAAGGGCCCGCACTATGAGTACCCCCTACAACCCATTTTCCGCTCAGCCCCCGCATGCACCCCAGGGCGGTTACCCGCAATACACCCCGCAACCCCAGCCGCAGTACGCCCCTGCCGCCCAGCCAAGCGCTGCGTATGCGCCATATAATGCCAACGCTGGACTGGAGGGTCGTTCCCCCGTCTGGCCAAAGCTCGGTGTCATTGCCCTGTTCCTGCTGATCCTTGGCAGCACCTTTCTGCCGATGATGATCGCCAAAATGACGACGGAGGATCTTGCGAAAGAATACGGGATGAGCTCCCTCATGCTGCCAGAAGGAGTGGATGCCGATGGCTATGTTGGGTTGACCCTGAACTGGTGGGGGCACGTGGAATTCGATGTTGTCGGCTTCGACGAAGACGCGCTGGGTTACGACATCGAGGCAGCCGAAGAGGAACAAAGGCAGGAACTCGTTGAAGACGAGGACTTCCAGACATTGATCAGCGTGATCAGCGGCGGCGTCATCGTGGTTCTCGTGTTGGCAGGACTTGCCGTGATATGCGTGTTGTTCAACAACCGGCTATCTGCCTTACCCGGCATCCTCGCCGCTCTTGCTCAAATGGCGGGCACCGGCTTGATTTTCTTCTTCATATCCGTTGCCCCCGAAATGGAAGAGAACCTCACGGTCACCCCGGGCACTGGTTTGTGGCTCTTCCTCGCAGCCTCGGTTGGTGGCTTCATTTTCTACATCATTGTTCTCGTTGCAGGTGGTAAGAAGTACCCCACAGTGCAGTCCCCTTACCCCGGCACCCCCTACCCCTCTGCCTACTAACCCGCACCGCGCGGGCACACCCGACAACACCTTATAGCCGTTGGGGGCATCAAATGCGCCAAGTAGATCCCACCTACTCCGGGGACTACGATGCCCTGCGTGCCTGCTAAATTCCGCCAACTGCCGCCCCCGGGTCCCGAATGGGGCGGCAGTCTCATGGGGACCTCCATTGTTTCCCGTCTCCTCGTCGAACTTGATCTGAAGATCGCCTCCGGCATTTTCGCCGCTCTCGCGTGGGGGATCTTGGTTGTGCTCATCGTCGGCTTCGTCCGTTACCGCCAACCGAGTTTCCGTCGCGCATCCATGGCTGCGTGGTCGATGTTCTTCATCGGCATTCTTGCCCTCGGCGCAGCGATGTCTGGGCTGACGGGCCACACGGTCTTCCGCCTGATCGGTTTCTGGATTGGTGCGCCTGCCACAGTGGTCACGTGGGCCATCCAACTCACGCGTTTCGAGGGGCCACCGAAATTCACCTGGGGACTTCCACTAGTCGGCCCGATGATTTCGTCGTCGGTCGGCGCGTGGCTCGCCCGCGACTACGGGCAGCTCTACCACACCATGGGCACCGTGTTTTTCGTGATGTCTTTCTGCACTGCCGTGCCGATCTTTATCTACGTCTACTGGGAACTATGGCGCGGCAATGTTGACCTCAGCGGCGCCAAATCTGCAACGGCATGGGTGCCGTTGGGTGTGGTCGGCCAATCGACGACAGCACTGCAGCTCCTCTACCCTGGCCACTACTCCGTCGGCTACGGCCTGACTGCTCTGGTGATTGCCGTCCCGCTCGCGATCTTCGCGATGGTGAAGTTCTACCCCAACGTCGTGAGGTGGGTGGACTACTCCCCCGCCTGGTGGGCCTGCACTTTCCCGCCGGGCACAGTGAGCATGGGCGGACACCAAGTCGCCTTGGTCAACGGCTCGGACTGGCTCGATACGGTTTCCTTGAGCATCCCCGTGCTACTGATTATTCACTGGTCGCTATGTTCCAGCAGATTCATCGGCTGGGTCAAAGAAGGCCGAGCTCAATAACGTTACGCGCACATGGGCGGCACCTGAGTTCCTCCTGTTCCTTTCTAGGGGAAGTTTTCGGTTACTCTAAAAGCCGCAATATCACCATTGGAAAGGCCACTATGACAACACCGAATAACCCGACTCCGAATTCCGGGGACCAGTGGGGCAGCCAGCCGCCGAACCAGCCAGGCCAGTCGCCATGGGGCCAGACCGCCCCGAACCACAACCCGCAGCAACCGTGGGGTTCCCCGCCAAGCCAGCCTCAGTGGGCTCAATCCGCAGGAAACCAGCCCCCACCGCAGCCGCCGAACCAGCCGGGCCAACAACAGTGGGGTCAGCCCTCCGGCCCCCAGCAGCCCCAGCAGCCGCAGCAGCCTTGGAGTCAGCCAGCCGGTGCGCAGCAGCCCCAGCAGACACAGCAGCCACAGCCGCCACAGCAGCCGTGGGGCGCCCAGCCTGGGCAACTGCAGGGACAGGGCAGCGGCGGCGGTGCCAAGATGCCGTCCACTATGCCTGCATGGCCGACATGGGCGATGCTCGGTTTCTTTCTGCTGAGCTTTCTCACCAGTTTCCTTGCAATTGCCAAGGTCCACATCGAATACGAGGGTTTCACGGGGGTTAGCTCACTCGGAGCCTCCATTAACTGGTGGGGCTCGTTCAAGACTGAAGCAAGTGGTCTTGGCGGCTTCACCGAGGCAGAGCTGGAGAACGCCATGAGCGGCGGATTCCTAATCGGTTTCGGCACGGTGGTCATCCTCGGCTGCTACATTGCTGCGACCGTCTTGTACTTCTTGGGCAAGGACAGGCTCGGCGCCGTGATGGGCATCGTGGCCTCCGGTATCCAGATGGCCATACTTCTAGTCTGGCTGGTCAGAGTTGCCGTTGAGCCGATGGTCTCCTTTGGTGCAGGTTGGTGGCTGTGGCTCCTCATCGCCATCATTGCGCTGGCGCTGAGCATCTTCCTCCTCGTCAACGGCCGTGATGGTGTCGAAGACCAGTTCACAAAGGCGAAGACCACGGTCCAGCAAGTTCAGCAGCGCGCAGCGGAGCAGCGAGAGGCGAAGCAAGCACAGCAAGCTCAGCAGCAGTTCCAGCAGCCGGGTCAGCAAGGCCAGCAGCCGCAACCGCAGCAGCCTCCGCAGCCGAGCCAGCAGGGCTTCCAACCGCAGCAGCCTCCGCAGCCGAGCCAGCAGGGCTTCCAACCGCAGCAGCCGAACCAGCAGGCCCAGCAGGCGCAACCGCAACAACCGGGTCAGCAACCGCAGCAGCCTCCGCAGCAGGGCCAGCAACCGCTGCAGAACAACCAGCAGTCAGGTAGCACGAGCTACCGCGTTGAGCCGTCGAGCACCTCGTCCACCACGGACATTCCTGCCTCCACGGACACACCGTCCCCGAACGCCGGCCCTGCGACCGGTTCGGAGGAGCACCCGCGCTAGATTCTCCGCGCATTTACGTCGACCTGAAAACCGGCGACATGCGCGCGCGAGCTGAACTGCCACATTGCGGGCACTTGCTTGCCGACGGCCCCCGGCCACTGCCCCGTGTATACCTCCGCGGGCGCACCGGCCGGGTTTTTGCCGTACTGGGCCAACCACAGCTGGCCGAATTCGCGGGTGTCGGCGCCGAGCATTCGCCACCGCCAGAAGTGCGGGTACGTATAGACCCCGCGTACGGCAACGCCCGCCTGGAGGAACAGCGCGTGTGCTTCACGGATGTGGTCAAGGTGGAGTCCCGCAGGGGTTTCACAATCCAGCCACACCGGGCGCTGCGCGTCTGCCATTACATCGAGGGATGCTTCAACCTGCTGAGCGATCGTGGTGCCCTCCGAAGGGTTACGCAGGTAGTGGTAGGACTCGGCTGCGATGCCGGCGTGGGAGGCGTCGTCGATATGCGAGCGGTATGTGCGGTCTTTGTACGTGCCGTCCGTGGTGCGCACCACTGCGAACTCGATGCCTTCGGCTGCAGCACGCACGAGGCTGATGCCGTCCTGGTGCTCGCTGACATCCACCCCGAACTGGACGCGAAAGCCAGCACTCATTACCGCTTAGTAAAGCCCATGCGCGGGGAGAAGATCGCCGGATGCTTCCGTTGGGCGATGGCGTCAGCGATGACAAGGCGCCACTTCGGGTCCTCGACAGGCATGTGGGCGACGGAGAACCAGCCGACCTCAGTGGATTCATCGTCAGCAACGTGTGGTACCGCCGCAGCATCCGCAGGCTCAAGGCGAATGGCGATGGACATATAGCTCGCCTGGTCGCCGTTGGCGTGGGTGATCGGGCCGATGGCGCCCGCCCCAATCAGGGCTGCGGGGGTTGCCGCAATTCCAGTTTCTTCCAGGACCTCCCGGACTGCGGCATCCTGCGGCTCTTCGCCGGGATCGCAGATTCCTGTCACCGGGGTCCATTTTCCGTTGTCTGCTCTTTTGACCAGTAGAATCTCCGGCACCGCCCATGCTGAACCGTCAGTGGAATCCCGCAGCACCAGAGCTGACACGGCGGGGATCCACATCGGGTCGTGGCCGATCTTCTTCCGTGTCTCCACAATGAAATCAGGAATGGGCATGGAGCCGAGTCTACGTTGCGGGAAAAGAGCGCTAAAGTTTAGAAGCACTATGAGAGACCTGCGCAGCGTACCCACCCCCGCCTTCATCGTCGGGTTCGGAGCTTTGCTGCTTGTGTGCGTGGTGTTGACCATCGGACTGTTCAATTACGAGTCTGGCGCCGAAGAGCGTGCTGCCTCCGCAACAGCAACGACAACGGTGACGACTGGAAGCAGCACGGCTTCCACTGAGCCCACCACCACTCCGGTGACCACTGTGACCGGCCCCGGTGAAGAGGACAAAGTCACTGTTACCCGGGAGCCAAAGCCGGCGCCTCCGGGGACGGATGAGGGGCAGGTGAAAGCGTCGATACGCCCGCAGCTGATCGCAGATGCCGCCACAGCGCGCACCTACACCGGTGTTGCAATAACCGGTGCTGTGCCCGAAGAGGCGCTGACCACGCTTCCGGAGTTGACCGGGCACATCAGCCGTTTGCTCGAGCAGAACTGCGTGGATGCCCTGGCTTTGGAAACCCCCGATCACACCCGCATAACGTTCAACGGCTTCTGCTACACCACGTTGCCGGCAGAAACGATCGATCGCATGCTCACTTTTGCTCTCGACGGCAAAGCGGACGCAATCGACTTTGCCAACCACCCCCACCGCGGCCACCAAACCAACGTCACCATGACGTGGTTCGTCGACTCAAACAAGGCCGCCGAGAAGATTCACGAGACGTGGAACCCGCTGCGCCGGCCGCGCGCCATAGAGAAAATCAACCTGTACACCTACAGCCCCGATGAAGTGCACCGGGTGGTCAAATCCCGCGGCAAGTCCGACTATTCAACAACAGAAGAGTTAACGGGGGACGCTCACCAGCGCTGATCCTGCCACGTCGCATTCGGCACGACGCGGTGGATCACCTCCATCACCTGATCGAGGTTGGAGTAACTCATCATTTTCGTGTCGGCACCGGGAATGTCGCACTCCTCATGCGCACGGCCAGCTTCGGTGCCGGAGACCACGCCGATGATGCTGGCACGGTCCCCAATGATGTAGAACACTGGGCCGCCGGAATCACCGGGCAGGGCGCACACATTGGCGATGTCGCCGTGCGTTTCGCGTTCCACTTCTGCTTCCGTGCGGATTACTTGAATCCGTTCCGTCGCTTTGAATTCCCCGCACGTGAATCCAGTGGTGCCACCGGTTTTGCAGATGCGCTCACCGGGTTCCATCTTGCCCTTGTACAGTCCGGTGTCAATCGGGTCGCCCACCAGATCCATGTACCGGTTGGGATCGGTAATCTCGATGATCCCCACATCTATGTCGCCCTTTTCGTCGCTGTAAAGACCGGAGTAGATATAGCGGCCAGCCTCAACGGAGAAATCGTGCACTGTCTCCGCGTTCGTCGGCCACACAAGGTCGCCTTCGCGCCCGCAGTGGCCAGCAGTGACAGCGAAGTTGCGGCCGTCGTCAGCGCTGAAGCTGAACGCCACGGTGCAGGACTGGGCCGTGAACACCTCGCCCGGCTGTGGGTAATGGTCCGTGGACTGAATCTTGGTTCCTGGGGCCCACAGAGCGAACGTCGGTTGAATGATGGGAGTCCCCGGGAGGTCGTCTGCAGGCTCCTCAGCCGGCGGCTGCCCTGGGGTCCGGACGTCTTCGCGCGCTTGGCGCTCCTCAACCGTGAGCGTCGGGTAATCCGACGTGGCCACGCCGAGCCACACCACTGAGGCGACAACGAAGGTCATGATGACGATCATCGCCGACCACAACGTCAAACCGCTGCCGCTCGACTGCGCCACGGCCTGGGCTTGCGGCGGATAATAATCAGGCAGCCCGTCGCCGCCCTGCACGCGGTCTTCCCGCGGGGGCTCAGACGGATGCATGAATGACTGCGTCACCGTTGGGATAACTACGGATTTTAAACCTGATCGGCAGAGTCAGAATCGGAGTTGGCTGCGGTGTCGTCAATACCGGCAGCATCCTTCTCGCTCGCAGCTTTCCCGCCTTGAGCGTCCTCATCCACGGACTTCTGGATCTTCAGGTCGCGGACGAACTTCTCCGGGTCGAACTCGGTGTAGTGGTCGGGGCCTGCGAACTGTTCCTGCGCCATCGGTGCTCCTCTACTCGTTGTCCTCGTCTGCGTCTGCGTCAGCGATTGTAGCGATGTACCGCTTGACCGCTTCGGCATCGTTCGGCATATCCACGACATGACGGTCCGCATCCATGATTCCTGCGAAACGCTCCGGCACATCCGGCTCCACGCCAGTGGCTTCAACGATAGTCTCGGAGAATTTCACCGGCAGCGCGGTCTCCAACACGACAATCGGGGTGTCCACACGGTCTTCCAGACCGCGCGCCACGAAGACACCGTCTGCAGTGTGCGGGTCGATCATGACGTCGTGGTCGGTGTGGGTGGCACGAATCGTCGACAAGCGATCAGCGTGCGTGGACTTACCGGAAAGGAACCCGTAATCCTCGCGGATCTGCTCCATGAGGTAGCCCTCAAGCTCAAAACCGTCAGCCTTCGCCTGCACGGCGAACAAGTCGCTCGTGCGGTCTGCGTCGCGCTCGAGCACATCGAAGATGAAACGCTCGAAGTTGGACGCGCGGGAAATATCCATCGACGGCGAGGAGGTCGCCTGCGTCTCCGCCGCAGAGCGCGGCCGGTACTGGCCTGTGGTGAAAAACTCGTGGAGCACGTCATTCTCGTTCGTCGCCACAATCAGCTTATCCACGGGCAACCCCATCTGTTTGGTGATGTGGCCAGCGCAAATATCGCCGAAGTTGCCGGTGGGCACACAGAAGGAAATCTGCGGCAGCTCCTCGCCCTCCCCGGGCGCCTCCGTGACTTTCAGATAGGTGGAAATGTAGTAGATCGTCTGCGCGAGCAAGCGGGCCCAGTTAATGGAGTTGACCGCGCCGATGTAGTACTTCTCCTTGAACGCGGCATCGGCGTTGACCTCCTTGACCACGTCCTGACAGTCGTCGAAAACACCGTCGAGGGCGATGTTGAAAATATTGGGCTCATCCAGGCCGAACATCTGCGCCTGCTGGAACGGTGTCATGCGGCCTGCCGGGGTGAGCATGAACACGCGGATGTTGTCGCGGCCGCGCATGGCGTACTCGGCAGAAGAACCAGTGTCGCCGGACGTCGCACCGAGAATGTTCAGGGTCGCTTCGCGGCGGGCAAGCTCGAACTCGAAGAACTCGCCGAGCAGCTGCATGGCCATATCCTTGAAGGCGGCCGTGGGTCCCTCCGACAGGTGCGCCAGGTAGATGCCTTCTTCCAACGACGTGACCGGCACGATTTCCTCATCGGCGAAGACCGGGGTGCGGTACGCGTTGGCCGTCAGCTCCTCGATCTTCACCGGCGGGATATCGGAGACGAACAGTTTGACCACTTCAGCGGCCAAGGCGGCGTAGCCCTTCTCCTCCAGCAGAACGCGCCACTGCGCGAGACGCTCGGGCGTAATCCGCGGGTACGCGACGGGCACGTACAAACCGCCGTCCGGAGCGAGGCCACCGAGCAGGATGTCGGTGAACTTGTACGGGGTTTTCGACGTGTCGCGCGTTGAGATGTAGTCCACGCTAAAGGAGTTTACCCCGCGCACCGGACGCACTTAGCGGGGAGGCTCCTGCCTGCCGGTGAGGATGTCGATGACGCTGCGGATCGCACTGTCTCCCAGCGCGGGCAGTGGCTCGTGGCCGCGAGAGTGGCGGCCCGACGGTCCGTCCGCACCCCCAAAGTCCTCAGCCGTGGCAAGGTTCGCGGAACCCACTGCCGGGGCGACGATGTTCACCAGCAGCGTTGTGTCTTCCAGTTCCAACCGGGTGGCGTTGTCCACACCCGCCGCCTGCGCCGCCCGGATGAGCGCGACCAGGTCGCCGAAGGTCGCGTCCTGCAGGTCGATCGAGAGATTCATAGCCATGGGCTCAACGCTACTCGAACTCGAAGGACGGTTCTTCGCCCCAGAAAACTTCCTCCACTACCCGGTGGGCCCGGCGCGTGACCTTTAAGTAGCGGTCCAAGAAGGCTTGCGCGTCCTGCGGGTCGTATCCTGCCGCACCGGCGACCTGGTTGAGCTGCGCACCCGGCCCGGGCAGCTGGTCGATGCGTTTTCCGGTGACCAGGACAAGCGCGTTCCGCGCGGCGGTGGCCATGAGCCACGCATCAGTGAGCTTGCGTGCCTGCGAGTTCCCAATAATTTCGCTGGCTTGGTCCGTGACCAGGAAGTCGAGCACTTCCAGGGTGGACGTGTTGTGCAGCTCCTCGTAGGTATCGGCGTGCATCATGGTGAGCAGCTGTACTGTCCACTCGATGTCGGATAGCGCGCCGCGGCCGAGCTTGGTGTGCGTGGCGCGGTCAGCGCCGCGCGGCAGCCGCTCGTTATCCACACGCGCTTTGATGCGGCGGATCTCTTTGATCTCCGCGTCGCTAGCGCCGCCTTCCGGGTAGCGGAACTTGTCAATGGCTGTGAGGAAGTTCTTCCCCACCTCGACATCGCCGGCACACACCGTGGCGCGCAAGAGGGCCTGCTTTTCCCAGACCGCGCCCCACTCGTCGTAGTAGCGCTCGTAACTGGCGATGGTCCGCGCCACCGGGCCGGAACGCCCCTCCGGGCGCAGCCCCAGATCGACTTCGAGCGGCGGGTCACTGGACGGCTTGGCCAGGCGTTTGCGCATTTGGTCGATGATTTTCTTCGCCCAGGCCAAAGCCTCAGATTCCTCGACGCCCTCGCCCGGCTCCGCGACGACCATGACGTCTGCGTCGGAGCCGTACCCGAGTTCTTCGCCGCCGAGGCGCCCCATGCCAATGACTGCGATCTTCGCCAGCGGTTCCTCCAGCTCACGCTCGATCAGGTCGGCGCGGATCTCCGCCCGCAGCCCTGCCTCCAGCACGGCGTTCCATACCCACGACAGCTGCACGCACACTTCGCGCACGCTCATCATGCCCAGCAGGTCCGCCGAGGCGATGCGCGCCAGTTCCGCGCGCCGCAGCGACCGCGCCACATTGACGGCTCTGTCCGGGTCCGCGTGGCGTTTCGTGGCCGCGATGAGCGACTTGTAGACACGGTCCGGGTTCGTGTCCAAGAGTTTCGGTTTCGAGGCACCATCGCCCAACTGCTTGACGACGTCCGGCGCACTGATAATCAAATTCGCCGCGTAAGGGGACGTCCCCAAGATGTGCATGAGGCGTTCACCGACCACGCCTTCGTCGCGAAGCATGCGCAGGAACCAGGACCTGTCGTTGGCCGCCTCTGAAAGCTTGCGGTAATTGAGCAGGCCGGCATCTGGGTCGGCGGTGTCGCCGAGGTAGGTCATCAGCGTCGGCAGCAAGATGGCCTGGAGCTTCGCCTTGCGTGAGGTACCCCTGGCAAGGGCAGTGAGGTGCTCGTACGCGCGCAACGGGTGGGTGTACCCGAGCGCTTTGAGCTGGGCGACGGCAGCATCCTTGGTCAGCGAGGCCTCACCGATGCTCATTCCCGCAATGGCATTGAGCAGCGGGCGGTAGAACAACCGGGAATGCAGGTCGGAGATCTTCTTGCGCTCACCTTTGAGGTGGTTTTCCATCGCCTCGACGGCGGGCGTTTTCGGGGTGGACACGAACCCTGCGGTCAGGGCGAGCCAGCGGCGGTTTTTCGCGTCGTCCTCAGCGGGCAGTGTGTGCGTGCGGCGGAAGCGGTGCAGCTGCAAGCGGTGCTCGAGCAGGCGGAGGAACTCGTAGGCCTCGATCAACCGGGCGGAGTCTTCGCGCCCGATATACCCGCCGGCGGAGAGGGCCTCAATGGATTCGATGGTGTTCTGGGTGCGCAAGGTGTCGTCGATACGCCCGTGGACGAGCTGGAGGAGCTGGACGGCGAACTCGACATCGCGCAGGCCACCAGAGCCGAGTTTGAGCTCGCGGGTGCGCATGTCTTCCGGGACGTTGGACAGCACGCGGCGGCGCATGGCCTGGACATCCTCGACGAAGGAGTCGCGTTGGCTCGACTCCCACACCATCGGCCGCAACCGTTCCTGGTACTCCTGGCCGAGCTCCATGTCCCCCGTCATCGGGCGGGCCTTGAGCAGGGCCTGGAATTCCCACGTGTCTGCCCAACGCTTGTAATACGCCTCGTGGGAATCGAGGGTGCGTACGAGCGCGCCGGACTTGCCCTCCGGCCGCAGGTTCGGGTCCACGTCGAAGAATGCCGAATTGCCGATGGCCGTGAACTCGCTGGCCACCTTCGTCGCCTTAGCGTCAGCCGGTTCGGCCACGAAGATGACGTCCACGTCCGAGATGTAATTCAGTTCCCGGGCGCCGCACTTGCCCATCGCGATGACGGCCAGTTTTCCCTCGGCCTTCTCGTCGTCGTGGACGGAGCGCATCGCCACAGACAACGCCGCAGTCAGGGCGGCATCAGCAATGACGGTCAGCAGCTCCGTGACCTCACGGTAGGTCAGCTCTTCCTGGTCCCCGCCGACGCCCTTGAAGGAGGAGAAGGTTCCCGCCAGGTCGGCGGCAGCGACCCGCATCACCAGCGTGCGGTAGGCATCCTTCAGTGCCCGCTTCGCGTCGTTGCCGGCCTCAGCAGCGCGGTAGATGCCCGGCGCGTCCAGCTCGGCCGTCGCGGTCGGGTCGCCGTCCTCCGGCACCGCATCCACGGCAGAGAGCATGGCGTGGAAGATTTCCCCGCTGTCCGGCAACGGCTCCGCCAGGAGTCTCCACTCCTCCGGGTGAGCTACCAGGTGGTCGCCGAGCGCGGTCGATCCTCCTAGGAGCGCGAAGAGCCGGACGCGGAGGGTTTTATCGTCGATAAGCGATTGGCGCAGCTCCGCATAGGAATCACCGAGCGCTTCCGCGAGACGGTACGCCGTGTTGAGCGTCAGGTCGGGGCTGCCGGACGCGCCGAGTGTGTAGAGCACGTCGTTGTCGGTCCAGCCGAGCCGCTCCAGATCCTCGGCGGCGTTCTTGCTGCTCAGGGATAGTTGCGCAGGTGACGGCGAGGTCTTGCGGGCCATTCTTCTTTACCTCCTTTGGATCTCTGGAGCTCTGCAACAGAGCGATCAGAGATTCAAATTCGTCTGCAGTTCCCACTGCGTGATCTGGTCTTCGTACTGGTGCCACTCGTCCCACTTGGAGCGCAGGAAAAACTCGAAGACCTGCTCGCCCAAGACTTCCGCCATGAACTCGGACTTCTCCAGCTCGCGCAGCGCCTCATCGAGGGAGCCGGGCAGGTCCTTGTACCCCATCGCGCGGCGCTCGCGGTGGGTCAGAGAGAACACGTCGTCAACGGCGGGCTCGCCCAACTCCATCTCCTTATCGATGCCGTCCAGTCCAGCCGCGAACACTGCCGCGAACGCGAGGTAGGGGTTGGCGGCGGAGTCGATGGTGCGGACCTCAATGCGTCGAGAAGCTTCTTTGTGCAAGCGGTAGGTGGGCACGCGCACCATCGCGGACGAGTTGGACACTCCCCACGTCGCGCTCGTGGGCGCCTCCGAACCGAACTGGAGGCGCTTGTAGGAGTTCACCCACTGGTTGGTCACCGCGGAGATTTCGCTGGCGTGCTCGATGACGCCGGCGATGAACTGACGGGCGGTCGTCGACAGCGAGTATTCATCGTCAGGGTCGTGGAACGCGTTCGAGTCGCCTTCGAACAGCGACAGGTGGGTGTGCATCGCCGAGCCGTTGTGCTCGCGGAACGGCTTCGGCATGAACGTGGCCAGCACATTGTTCGCCTCACCGACGGTTTTCACCACGTAGCGGAAGCTCATGATGTTGTCCGCCATCGTCAGCGCGTCCGTGTGGCGCAGGTCGATTTCCTGCTGTCCCGGCGAGCCCTCGTGGTGCGAGAATTCCGTCACGATGCCCATGTACTCAAGCGCGGAAATCGCTTGTCGACGAAACTGCGGCGCCGCATTCCGCTTCGACTGGTCAAAATAACCACCGTCGTCGACAGGCTTGGGCTCCTTGTCGTCGCTGCTTTCGGTGAGCACAAAGAACTCGATCTCCGGACTGGCGACGCACTCGAAACCGTCATCGGCAGCCTTGTTCAGTGTCCGGCGCAGGACCTGGCGCGGATCGGCGTAGAGCGGGCTGCCGTCCGGCATGGAAATGTCGCAGAACATCCGGGCTGTTTGCATTCCGTCATCCATGTCGAACGGCAGCGGCTGGAATGTCGACGGATCCGGCAACAGCAGAGTGTCCGACTCGGAGATGCGCGAAAAGCCCTCGATGGACGAGCCGTCAAAGCCGACGCCCTCGTCGAATGCGGTCTCCAGCTCCGCAGGCGACATCATCACTGTCTTCAGTGAACCGAACAAGTCCGTGAACCACAGACGGATGAAGCGGATGTCGCGTTCTTCAACGTCGCGCAGGACGTTTTCTTGTTGGCTGTTCATGGCAACCAGCGTAGCGGGACGCGGGCTGGGTTACCCCGGGCCGCGTTTCACGACGGTAACGGGCCGCATTGACTTTAGGTAAACTGGAGGTAAATTCCTCCGTTCGCACGAAAGTTGCTCGAAAGGCGATGTCACCATGAGTTCTGGACTGGGTTCTGAGACTTTTCTCGAGGTCGAGGCGAAATTTGCCGTCGACGATTCCGTTGCAGTGCCGGACCTGTCGGCGCTGAGCGGTGTGGACTCGCTCGGCCGCACCGCGCACCACAGCCTGTCCGCGATCTACTACGACACCGCCGATTTGCGATTGACCCGCGCGAAGATCACCCTGCGCCGACGCTCGGGCGGTAACGACGACGGCTGGCACCTGAAACTTCCGGCCGCTCAAGGCCGCCTTGAGCTGCATGCGCCGCTGGAGGATCTGTCCGCACCGCCGGCTGCGTTGCTCTCGGCCGTTCGCGCCATTGTGCGCCGTGAGCCGCTGGCACCCATCGCTCAGATTGACAACAACCGCGCAGAGACGCAGCTGCTGCGTGCTGACGGTGACGTTGCCGCCGAGTTCTGCGACGACCGCGTGACCGCGTGGTCGCTGCTGCCCGGCGGCCAGCAGACTTCCTGGCGCGAATGGGAGGTCGAGCTCGGTCCGGCACTCGCTGAGTCCCTCGACGGCGGGGCGCTTATCCACGAAGCGACAACGCTGCTGATCAACGCAGGCGCACGCAAGTCCGCGTCCGCTTCCAAGCTCGCCACGGCCCTCGGTTCTTCGGTGAACAACGCCCCGATCCCGCCCGCCGTCACGCCGCTTGCCGACGATTCCCCCGCCAAGGCCGTCGTCGACTCCCTTCGCGCCCAACGCGACAAGCTCATCGAGTGGGATCCCCGCGTCCGCAACGACGAATGGGATTCCGTCCACCAAATGCGCGTAGCCACCCGTGAGCTGCGCTCCCTGATGGAGACTTTCGAAGGCATTCTCGCCGGCCCGCAGCTATCCCACCTTGAGTCCGAACTCAAAGAGCTTGCAGCCCTGCTCGGCACCGCCCGCGACGCCGAGGTCGTAGAGGAGCGCTTCGTCGGCCTACTCGAATCCGACGACACCGGCATGGTCGACCCGGATGCCGACGAGCACATCCGCGGCGACATGCGCCGCGAGTATGAGCGCGCCCACCGCCGCATTGTGCGCACCCTGGATTCCGACCGTTACCTCCAGCTTCTCGACGACATCGACACCTTGTTGGCCAACCCGCCCCTGTCGCCAGAACTCGGTGGGGAGCCGCTACCTAATGCGGTTGCGCCGGGTGCTGATGCTCTGGACGCCTTGCCGGGTTCGGACGCCGCCGAGTTCGACGCCGAGTCCCCTTCCGCCGCCGCGGACTTCGAGCTCCCCGAGGTGGAGGCTGAAGCTGATGAATCTGGTGCAGTTACTGACAGCGCCGAGCCCGAGGAGATCCTCTACGACCACCTCGCGGCCGGCTACAAGAAGCTAATGAAGCGCCAGAAGAAGGCCGAGAAGTACTACCCGGACACTTCCCTGCCCCTCCGAGACCGTGAAGAGTACGTCCACGACGTGCGCAAAGCCGCCAAGAAGCTGCGCTACTCCGCTAACGCCGCCAAGGACAGTGGGTTGAACGCCGGAAAACTGTCGAAGGCGTGCAAGCAGCTCCAGGAGGTTCTCGGTGATTTCCAGGATGCGGTAACCTCGCGCGACCGGATCCAGCAGATCGCCGATGAAGCTCGCGCCCGCGGTGAAGACACCTTCGCCTACGGCATTCTTTTCCAGCGGGAGATTGCCAAAGGCAACGAGGCCCTCAAGGACTACCCGGACGCCATCTCCGATGTGAAGAAGGCGTTCAAGAAGGTCAAGCCGGTCAAACCCTCCAAGAAGAAGTAGCCGCCCCGCTTACTTCTCCCAGGACGCGGGCTCGCTCCCGCGCCGCCACGGTGCCATGAGGCTATGAACCTCTGCCTATGAACCGTGTAGCTGCTCTTTGAAACCGGCATCCTCTCAGTTCATAGGCAGAGGTTCATGGCACCACGGCGGTTCATGGCACTACGGTCGCAGGGAGCTGTCACGCCCCAGATGGCGCTCGTAATCCGCCCGAACCTCCCTCAAGAATCGGTCCCTGTGGTTGAACAAGTCATCCGCTCCAAACCGGAGCACACTCTTGCCCGTATTCCGAATCCGATTTTCGCGTTTCTTCTCTTCCACTAGGACTTCGCTGGTCGGACCGTGCTTTCCGAAGTACTTCTCATCGCCGTCGGTTTCAACAACGGTGCTGGTGCCGACGAGGATGTCGGCGCGGTAGGCACCGTCGCAAAGCGAAGCTTGCCCCTGAACAGGCAAACCTTCTTCGATGAGAATTCCACGTGCGTACGGCTCGAGCGCCGAATCAGAGTTGTGAATGGAGTGCTCGATCGCGCGATCAACCACCTCAATGCCAGGAAAGCGACCTAGGAGTTCCGCTTCTTCACGCATCGAGTGAAGATCCATCCCCTGTCTGCGCAGCCAATCGGCGGCGACGAGCGCGTTCGGGAAACCGTGATGACGGGCGATTTCAGCGAAGATTCGAAACAGACGAGGGGTCCGCACGCCCCCTATTGAAACGATGCGGTCATCCGGCAGATCCAACCGCCTGTAGATCGTGCCTGGATTCCATTGGCTCCGTGGCGGAGTCTTTTTCAAGGCCAACTCGACGGGAGCTTTACACTGCCCCGCCACCCACATTCCATGAATCCGTGCAGCCGAAAACCCGGTGAGCAGCGCGCGGTGCGCTCCCCTGCCCACAGCAAGCGCACGGATGAATGCCCGCTCGTGCTCCTCAAGTGAGCGGTAGATCTCCGTCTGAATGGCTTTGTCACGGCTGAGCTTCGTCAGTGAACCGGACTTCAGGCCCGCAATTACCTCTTCGTCGCCGAAAGGTGTGGCGCGAAGATTGATGATCGAATCCGCTAGGTACCCCCGAGACTTTTCGTCCATAGCCATTAGTCTGCGACCCGGTCCGGCGCATGTCGAGGTGGGTGCTTTCAGCCTGTGGAATTTCGCGAGTTTTCCACAGAGGCACTTTCATCAGAACGGGCCAAAAGGACTGTTGAGCTGGGGTTCCATACGGAGAAAAATTTCTTAGCCGTGGCGGCAGCCCCCGGTCGCTTGAGCTAAGACCGTGTGGTTGGGGCCGGGCGGGTCCGGGGGTCTGGCATGGTGCTAGACGCGCTTGTGCGCGATGCTATGAACCTCTGCCTATGAACTGAGATGTCACAGGCTGCGGGCCGCGATCACTCGGTTCATAGGCAGAGGTTCATGGCCACTGGTTCATGGACGGAGGTTCATGGCTGCTCCGGTTGACGGGCCGCAGGCGCGGAAGCGCGACGCCTCCGCAGAACTGCACCACGCCGCCCCGCTTACTTCTCCCAGGACGCGGGCTCGCCCCAGTTGTCGTCGGCCTCGTCCTGGGCCTCCGCGCGCTTGTTGCGCTCAGCAGCGGTGTCGAGTGCGCGCTGTGCCTCCTCGCGGGTGTCGTAGGGGCCCATGCGGTCGTCCCAGCCGCCGACTTTGCCACGGGTGACTTCACCGGTGGAGGGGTTGAAGTAGAACTTTTCGTCGCTCATGAGGGGGTCCTTTCAGTCTCTGTCCGGCTGTGCACCGGACACTTTCCGGCATGCCGCCGGGATCACCTCAAGGCTACATGCGCGATTGGTACTGTTGGATAAGAATTCCTCCCCGCAGAAAGGACTGTCATGCCCGAATGGACGGCTGACTTCATCCCCGCTTCTCAGCGCGCCGTTAAGGTCCACCACGAGGTGACCGGTGCGGATCCGCTGCACACGGCCGACGCACCGGGCACGTTCATCGTGGCCGGTGAGAATGCGGATCATTTCGGTGGGATCACCATTGCCGGTTTGGCGTGGCACCGGGCAGCTGTCGCGGTGAGCCCGCGCACCGACGACACGATTTCGGTCCATGCTGAGTTCTGCTCCGCCGTCACGAGGGACACGGCCACCACGTCGGAGGTTGCGGAGCTGGCTGAGTCCCCCGAAAAGGACAGCCGTTACGCGGTGCGGTTCGGCGGGCTGGTGCATACGTTCGTCGGCAGGCAGATGCTGTCGCGGGAGACCGCCGGGATGAACATCACCGTGGTCAGCGACATTCCGCTGGGATCTGGGCTCGGCGCGCTGCATGCGGCCGATGCGGCGCTGGGGTTGGCTCTGCTCGCCGACGACGATGAGATCGATGCCGCGCCTTTGCGCACCCGCATCGCGGAGATCGCCAGCCAGTCCGCGAAGATGTTTTCGCCGGTCCCCGTGCTACGCGCCCGCCATTCGGCTGCGTTGCGTGGCGCGGAGGATTCGGTGTGCGTGATTGACTACTCGGACGGTTCGCTCACACAGGCGCCCCACCCGAACCGCGCCGACATGGCCATCCTTAGTATCGCAGCACCATCTGATGCGCCCTTCATCGATGAGGCAGTCACGCAGGGCCGCACGCTTATCGACGAAGCCTGCGCCAACTTCGGCGTGCCCTCCCTGCGCCAGCTCCCCGACGCGGTGGACCGTGTCGTCGAATGGGTTGAAGCACGCCGCCAGGTTTATGGCGCGGACTCCGCCCCGACCCCGGAGACTGCGCGCGCGTGGGTGACGTTCAGTGAGGCAGAGACCCAGCAAGCAGCTGCGGCAGCGAAGGCCTTGCGCAGCATGCGTATCGACGACTTTTTCGCCGTCCTCGACCAGCCCCTCCCCACCCCGGGCCTATCGGTGCCTGACCAGTTGATCCAGCTGCTGGAGCTTCGCGGGGTGACTGCGGCGCGCCCGGCTGCTGCCGGCATGTCTCAGGCTGTGCTGGCTTACCTGCCGGTGGAGAGCGCCAACAACGCGATCGCTGACCTCAGCGAGGACGGGCTTGATGTCGTGGCTGTCCAGGTAGGAACCGCCGCGAAGGTTCTTTCTTAGCGGGCTAGTCCGCCGGCCAGGCGAACACGACTTCGCGTTCCTCTACGTCCGCACGGACGAGGGACATGGTGTCCTCCCGGGGTTCGTCGGGGTGGCCCAAGCAGTCGGCGAGCACGGGCGGGTCGATGATGAAGACCCTCGCCTCGTCATTCTCCTGATCTGTCCGCAGGATGACGCCGTTGAAGTTGTGTCCCACCCACGGTTGCAGCACTGTGGCCTCGGTGAGGTTGAGGCACGCCCGATCCACCGAGTTCGCCAGTTGGGAAGTCCGCCCCATGGTTTTAATCACGCGCGGGGCATCTTCTACTACCCACTCCGGCACCTGCTCGCCCTTGCAAAGGGCCAGGCAGACCTCGGTGGCGTAACGGTCGATGAGACGCCGCAACGGCGCGGTGACGTGGGAGTAGTGTCCACCGATGCCGGCGTGAACCTCGGGTTCCTTCTCTGTCAGGTCGACGTACCCCGCACCCCGCAGCAACTTCTGGGCTTCACGCATCACGGCCATTCCCCGGGGCGTTGCGGCGTTGACGGTGTGGAGGAACAGGCCGATGTTGGCCCCGTCGGGAAGCGAATAGCCGAGTGCACGCGCTTCAGTGCGAAACGTGCTCTCGGCCGATTCCTCTGCGGGACGCAGCGTGCGCAGGAAGCCCACCGATGCTTCACGCATCATCTCTCCGGCTGCCATGCCGGTGAGCAGGGAGATCTCCGAGTTGTAGTCCATCACTTTGTGTCGGGGTTCGATGACCAGCTCGAATTGGCCGTCGTCAAGCTCGACGACACGCACAGATGGCACGCGCAAGTTGATCGCCCTGCGTCGGAGCGATGATGCTGCGCGCAGCTCGCCGACCTCCGGCAACAGCGCGATAGATGGGTGAACGCGACCGGCGTCGAGGTCTGCCTGGACCCCGTCGTAATCGAGTCGCGCAACGGAGTGCACCACCGCCCGCTCTAGATGCGTGCTGGCGAGCTCGCCATTGGCATCAAGGTCGAAAGTCCACAGCACCGCTGGCCTATCGACGTCCGGAAGCAGCGACGCACTGCCCTCACTGAGCTCCTCCGGGTGGAGGCGGGCAGGCTCATCGGGCAGGTAGATCGTCTGGCCACGGTTCAAGGATTCCTCATGCAGCGGGCTGCCCGGCTCAATGAACGCGGCCACATCCGCGATGGCGTAGAAGACGCGGTAGCCGGAGCCATTCTTCTCGATGCACACCGCCTGATCTAGGTCCATCGACCCCGCCGGGTCGATGGTGACCAGGGGGATATGGCGGGCGTCAATACGCTCCCCCGCATAGCGATCAGTCGCGTTGGCGGCGGCGTCGTGCAGCTCAGGACTGAACTCCGTGGAGACATCGAACTCGGCGGCGATCGCGCGGAAATCGAGAGGGGCGGCGTAAAGCTTCATAGCGGCCAATTGTTGCAGAAAATACCCCTTAGCGCGGTGTTCACTCGCCGGAGCTGGCATGGGCTGCGGACTCTTCCAGATATAGATTGCATACTTGCCCCGGCCAGCAATCTTGACCTGGTGTTTTCTGGACACGATGCCGGTCCGGTGCAAACTAAATCTTGGCTGGGTTGTCCGCGTGAGAAATAGGGCGAGTGAGCCAGCCTATGAGCCGGATTCTGTTCCCCAAGCCAGGCCCGGGGCGGCGATCATCCATCTAGGACGCTCATTGCTAAGCGTCTCGAGCAGCTACCTTCGAACATGGGCGGGCAGCCTCATCACGTCCGACGACCTCTGCGCAAAGGCAGGGGTTCTTGCCTTGCTCCCAGTGGGGTTTACCTGGCCGCATGCGTCACCGCACACGCCGGTGCGCTCTTACCGCACCCTTTCACCCTTACCTGCGTTGCACCCGGCGATGCCGTGCGCAGCGCCGGCGGTCTACTTTCTGTTGCACTTTCCCGCGGATTGCTCCGGGTTGCCGTTAGCAACCACCGTGCCCTGTGGAGTCCGGACTTTCCTCGACCCGCGCCTTCTTCCTGTGGAATGGTTCGCGGAGCCGCGATCACCCAGCCGACTCACTCGCAAGGCGTAACTGTACCCCTGGGCGGGCAGTTTGCGGAAGTTCTCCTGGGTCAGGCGGGGCCGGGGCCGTGGGGCTGGAATACTGCTCGGGCTCATGCGCAAAACCGCATGCTTTTGACCAGGGTGTTTAACCGAGCAGTATTCCGCAAAGTGCCCAGCAGTATTCCGGGTCCACAGGGGTTGCTTTAGCGGAAGTGCGCCACATCGTTAAAAGAGCGCAGCACACCCACGTCGCCGTAGAACTCGACCACGGAGATCGAAGCCAAGTCCAAGAACATGTGCTTGAAGGTGTCAGGCCCCGAGGAAAGCGCCTGCCGGACCACAGACTTGATCGGTGTCATGTGCGTGACCACGAGCACCGTCTTCCCTTCATGCTTCTGTTGCACCTTGAGGCGGGCTCTGGTGACCCGGCGGTGCAGGCCAGCGAGGGACTCCCCTTCTGGGGGCGCGTGGTTGGCAGAACCTGTCCAGGCCGCGAACTCGTCGGGGAACTGCTCCTCGGCCTCCGCGCGAGTCAGCCCCTCGAAGGAGCCAAAGTCGACCTCCCTGAACCCCTCGACGGTCTCGATCTTCTCGGCGGGCATACCGAGAGCTTCCGCGCAGGCGGCGGCGGTCTCCTGAGCACGCGTGGCCGGCGAGGCGACGATCGCGTCAATCGTGCCCATCGCAGCCAAAGCTCCCGCAGCCCGGCGCGCCTGCTCCTGCCCGGTCTCCGTGAGAGCCGGATCGGAGGAACCGCTGTACGCCCTGCGGGCGGAGTGTTCCGTTTGACCGTGCCGCAGCAACACGAAGCGGGTGCGGGGCGCGTCGGCGGCGGATGTGCTCGACCAGTGGGCAGGGCCGCCGACAGTGTGGGAAGCGAAAGGCCCCTCCGGCTCTGCACCAGCACTTTCACCGTTTGTTGCCGTATCAATAATCCCCGGCGCATGTCCGGCTGCGGCGGCATCCATCGCCACGTTGGAGAGCTCGTCCGCCTTCTTGTTCTTGGCGCGTGGCACCCAACTGTAGGTCACCAAGTCGAATCCGGCGGCCAGGTCGCGCGCCTCCAGGGCCAGCTTCTTCATGTCCGGGTGCTTGATCTTCCAGCGGCCGGCCATCTGCTCCACGACCAGCTTGGAATCCATGAACACGTCCACCGACGTCGCTCCGAGATCCCGGGCGGCCTCCAACCCGCGCAGCAGGCCGCAGTACTCGGCGACGTTATTGGAGGATTTCTTGCCTACGACGTAGGCGATTTCGGCCAGCGTTGCACCGGAGGCGTCGTAAAGCACGCTGCCGGAACCCGCGACTCCCGGATTACCGCGGGAACCGCCGTCGGTGTAGAGGGTGACCTTCATCGGATCATCAGGGTGCCGCAGTTCGGGCAGGTGGGAAGCTCGTCTTCGGGGACGGCGAGCACCTCGTTGCGCTCCGCGGGCGGGAGCTGGAGGAAGCAGGAACCGCAGGTCCGGCCGTTGAAGTGGGCGGCGCCGACGGTGGCGTAGACGCCGAGAACGTCCGCCGGCAAAGAGGCGCGCAGGGCCTCGATGTCCACCGGCTCTTTTTCCGGCAAAGCCTCGACGGCGCGGCGGGCGGCCTCGATCTTATCGTCCAACTCGGCGAGGCTCTGAGCGCGAAGGTCGCGGTTGCCGCGCAGGGCTTTGACCTCGCCGTGGGCTTCCTTGAGCTCGTACAGCAGGTCCGCAATGCGGGACTTCGCGGCGTAGCGGTCGCGCTTGAGGTCCTCGCGGCGCTCCGGGTCGGTCTCGGCGGAGAGCTGGTGCTTGTCGTCGAGCTCACGCTTTTTCAGTTTGCGCTCGTCCTCTTGGATGCGGAGGATGTCGGCTTCGACGTCGTCAAGCGCGAGCTGCGCGGCGGCCGCAGCGTTGGCCAGGGACGGGCGCTTGGACAGCAGCTCGTCGAGTTCCTGCTGCTCCGGGGAGCTGCTCGGGTGCGCGGCAGAACGCTCCGCCTCCGCCAGCGCCAGGAGGTCGCGTTGCTTGTCGGGATCCAGGTGCATAGTTGTCTCCTAACTCTTCGGGTGCGCGGAAATAGTCCACGGGTCGGTGCGCAGCGTGATGATCTCCGTTTCTACATCCGGGCACGCCTCCGCGACAACCTCGCTGGCTTGGCTCGTCCACGGGAACTCGCTGGCCCAGTGCGCAGTGTCAATCACGGCAGGCCCGCCGGCGCGCAAATGCTCGTCGACAGGGTGATGGCGCAGGTCAGAGGTGACGTACACATCCACGCCGAGCGTGGACACAGCATCCAGGAAACTGTCACCCGAACCGGAGGACACAGCCACCGTCTGCACCATCTGGTCCGGGTCACCGGCAGCGCGCACGCCCCACGCAGTCTCCGGCAGCGCATCAGCGACCTGCTGCGTGAACGCGCGCAGAGTCATCGGCTCCGCGAGCTTTCCGACGCGCCCCAGCCCCGTCGCCGTCTCCAGGTCCACGGTGGACTCGAGCGTGACGACGTCAAATGCCGGCTCCTCATACGGGTGCGCCCCACGCAGTACCGCTGTGAGCTTGCCGCGCAGTGAAGACGGTGCGACGAATTGGACGCGGGTTTCCTCGCCGCTAAAGTGCTCGCCGATCTCACCGTCTGTCGGATCCGCGCCTTCTTCGGGGGTGAAGCCGCCCCGACCGTCCCATTCGAAGGCGCAGTGGGAGTAGTTGCCGATGTGGCCGGCGCCTGCGTCGAAAAGCGACTGCATGACGCGCTCGACGTCGCCGGGCGGAATGTGGACACCCCACAGGTCCTGCGCGGCTGGGTCGACGACTTTGATGGGGCGGCCGGGCGTGATCCCGACGAGTTCGGCGAGCTTGTCGGAAACACCCGGGCGCGCAGAATCAGCGTTCGTGTGCGCGGCGAACAACGCGCAGCCGCCGCGGATGAGCGTGTGCACGACCTTGCCCTTCGGCGTGTTCGCAGCCACCGAGGTCACCCCGCGCATGAGCAGCGGGTGGTGGACAACCAACAGGTCAGCACCCAGCTCCACTGCGCGCTCTGCGACGGCCTGCGTGCAGTCGAGCGCGAACACCACCTTGCGTGCGGGTACAGCCGGATCCCCGCAGATCAGGCCCACCGCGTCCCAACTCTCCGCGAGCCGCGGTGGGTAGGCGGTCTCGAGTGCATGAACAACATCGCCGACGGTAGTCATGCGCACCAGTTTAGGCTGTGTGGCATGACCACCCTTCTCTTGGACGTTGACGGCACCCTGATCGACTCTTTCCCCGGCATCCGCGACGGCTTCCTCCACGCCCTGGACACGGTCGGCGTTGACCACCCTTCTGACGAATTCATTGCCCGGATCCCCGGGCCACCGATGGAAGAAACGTTGCGCTCCCTGGGGCTTTCCAACGCGCAGCTGCACGAGGCCTTCGACGCTTACATGTCCTTCACCCGAGCCGGCGGGTGGGAGAATGCGACGGTGTTCGACGGCATCTCAGACTTGCTCGCCAGCTGGCGCGCGGACGGGTTCCGGCTGGTGACAGCGACGTCGAAAGGCGAAGGCTTCGCCCGCGCCATCCTCGAGCGCGAAGGGCTTCTAGACTACTTCGAATTCCTCGGCGCGGCCCAGGAAGACGGCCCGCGGCGCGCCAAAGCTGACGTGATCGCATATGTTGTTGATAACGTAAGTATTCCCAGCGGCACGGGACTAATGATCGGTGACCGCGCACACGATATCGAGGGCGCAGCCACGTTCGGCATTCCCACTGCCGCTGTCGCGTGGGGTTACGGCACTTCCGCCGAATGGGAGCAGGCCGATTTTCTCGCGCACACGCCCGCAGAACTGGACACGATTGTAAGGAACTTCCATGACGCACATTGATTTCGTGTGCACAGGCAATATCTGCCGCTCACCCATGGCAGAAGTCATTGTTCGCGATGCGCTTATCCGAGCCGGCCTTGACCACGTCAAAGTCACCTCCTCCGGCATCGGCGGCTGGCACGTGGGCAACCCCGCCGACTCGCGTGCACTAGACGAGCTCACCGCCCACGGTTACGACGGTTCCTCCCACCGCGCCCAGCAGTTCGGCGCCGCTCAGCTGGACGCCGACCTAGTCGTCGCTCTGGACACCCGCCACGTCACTGAGCTGGTCGTCCGCGGCGTGCCCGAGGACAAGATCCGGTTGCTGCGTTCCTTCGACCCCTCCTCCCCCGCTGACTCCGGCGTTGCAGACCCCTACTACGGCGGGCCTGAAGGTTTCACCGCCACACGTGAGCAGATCGAAGCCGCCGCGCCCGGCATCGTGGAATGGGTGCGCGAGAGGGAAGCCTAATCACGCAGATTCGGCCCGTGCGTTTGCGACTAATAAGGTTGTAGACGTGAGTGCGCCGAAAACCCGAACCGGTTCCGTGTGGAAGTCGTTTCTGACTCCCGGCTGGGTCATCGCGTTCATTCTGGCGCTCGCATTTTCCTGGTTCGCCATTACGTGGCTGTCGCCGTGGCAGCTGAACAAGGATCACGACATTGTTGAGCGCAACGAGCGCATCGAGACCGCTTTCGAGTCCGACCCCGTCCCCGCCGCCACGCTTCTCGACGGCGGCTACAACCCCGCCAACGAATGGACCCGGATCTCGCTCACCGGCCGTTACTTGGCCGACGATGAAGTCCTGCTGCGCCTGCGGCCCGTCGACGGATCCCCGGCGTTCCAGTCACTGGTGCCCTTCCAGCTTGACGACGATTCCAGCACCATCCTCCTGGTCAACCGCGGCTGGGTGCCTGCCGAAGACGGCGGCACAACTGTTCCCGAGCTGCCCGCCCCTCCGGCGACCGAGACAGTCACCCTCAACGCCATGATCCGCACCCCGGAGGAACCCCACCCCGAAGGTGCCATAGAGGATCAGGGCTACACCATGGTGCAGTCCATCAGCCCCGCCCAGATAGCTGAGCTGACGGAGTCTAAGACGAACTTCGCGGAGCCCTACGCCCAGCTGCTTTCTGGCCAGCTCGGGGTGCTCAACCCCATCCCCCTGCCGCAGCTCGACCGCGGCAACCACCTCTCCTACGGCCTGCAGTGGATCGCCTTCGGCATCATGGCACCGGCCGGCCTGATCTACTTCCTCTACTCCGAGGCCCGCGAGCGCCGCCGCTACCGCCATGAGCAGGAGGAACTCGCCGAGCTCATCGATCCCGCCGCCGATGACGTGCGCGAGCCGACCCCAGCCCCCGCACAAGGCCCTCAGACCACCGCGCCACCAGCCCGTGCCGAACCGGCAGCTGCGGTACGGGCACGGTACGGAAGTTCGCGGAGGAACCCGTGGGCCCAGAAAGAAACCGAAGAGCGGTTCTAACCGCCTTTACCCCGCAGCAGATTTACTTCGCATCGTTGACTCGGTAAGTTTCCATTTTTGCAGGTCGGGCTGCGATATTTACCTCGGAATGTGAACTATATCTGGCGGGTCGCGCAAGAAGCGCGAAGTGAAAAGCACACCGCTTCGCAACGAGTGGCTGCGGAGCCTTCTCGGGCTTTCCAGCATCCTAGGGTTTTGTTCGGTGGCACGCCTGCGTGTTAGCATCATCGGCACGCGCGCCGTTAGCTCAGCTGGAAGAGCAACTGGTTTACACCCAGTAGGTCGGCGGTTCGAGCCCGTCATGGCGCACCACTAAAGATGGTCCACGCTCATTCGCGCTACGCGGTGAGCGTTTTCTCTTCGCCTAGTCCCCTGCTCATGTCGGGCTCATTCCGGATTTTCCTGCCGGTCTTGAAGACGAGGATCAAAACCTTCTTGCCACCGCTTGAGAGCGATGGACCGGCGCACCAACACGGATACACCCGACGGCAGAAGCCCGACCAGGAAAGCAAGCAACGGGATGAGTGTGAAAAAGGACACCAAACCGATGACTCCCACACCGAGCAACACCCAATCCCACGTGAAGTCATCAACAGGCCTGAGGAGAAGAGGGTAGGTCAATCCAGCCACGATCAAGATGACGACCGTCAGGGGCAGGAAGATGAAGAAGGTCAGGAGGCCGTTGCCGCCTGTCATGAACAAGATGTCCCCGATGGAGAGACAGACGAGGAAAGCGATAGCGAGGAGCTCCAGAAGCGGAAGTCTCAACACCTTGAAATCCCTTAACCGCGGAGGGTTCGGAATCTGCTGCGGAGGCACAGGGTATCCGGCCTCGACCACAGAGTCGCTGGGAGAAAGTGCGCCGTCGATAAGCAATGCGCTTGTATCGGCGCTAATTGCGGGCGCCGGCAGAACGCAGGCAAGACCCCTGCCAGTTACCCAGGCGGTCGGCCTTGGTCTGCACGAGGCCGGCGAGCTGCGCGGACTCGGAAATGTCGCCGGGGTGGACCTCGCCTGGCTGGTTGGCACCCGGGGTGAGCAGCCAAATGCGGCCGGAATCGGAGAGGTTGCGCGTAGCGTCCACAAGCGAATCGACGAGGTCCTCATCCTCGGCACGGTGCCAAAGAAGGACGACGTCACACAGCTCGTCCGTCTCATCGTCGAGAAGCGCCTCGCCGATACGGTCCTCGATCGCCTCGGAGATCGACGAATCGCAGTCGTCGTCCCATCCGAGCTCCTGGACGATATCGTCAGCAGAAATGCCCAGCTTGTCTACGAAATTCTCAGCGCTACCGGCGCCCACTGTGTGCCTGCCTCCTCAAACGGTGAATAACAATATTGCCAGGATACCGCTACTTCCGCACCACGGCGCGCATAGACAAAAAGAACTACGCTGGAAGGTGTAGACGTGCGGTGCCCCCGCAACCCGGGAAATGCACCGTGACGTGCAGCAAGAATCCCGTATCGGAGGTATGGACATGGCTGAAAACGATGTAGAAGTAACTGCCGGGAACGACTCCCAGCACGCTGTCATTCGCGACGGTGTGGCTTCCTACATGCACGACCCGGACCCGGAGGAAACAAAGGAATGGATGGATTCCTTTGATGGACTCCTGCGGAACTCTGATCCGGAGCGTGCGCGCTACCTCATGCTGCGCCTTTTGGAACGAGCTGACGCGAAGCGAGTTCCGCTGCCGTCGCTGACGACAACGGACTTTGTCAACACCATCCCGACCAAGCTGGAACCGGAATTCCCCGGCGATGAGGCGATGGAAAAGCGCTACCGCCGCTGGATCCGCTGGAACGCAGCCATCATGGTGCACCGCGCACAGCGCCCGGGCATCAAGGTCGGCGGACACATTTCCACCTATGCATCCGCTGCGGCGCTCTATGAAGTCGGTTTCAACCACTTCTTCCGCGGCAAAGACCACCCGCAGCACGGTGACCAGGTCTTCGTGCAGGGCCACGCGTCCCCCGGCATCTACGCTCGCGCGTTCCTCGAGGGCCGCCTGTCCGAGGACGACATGGACGGCTTCCGCCAGCAGCACTCCCGCGAGCAGGGCGGCCTGCCGTCCTACCCGCACCCGCACGACATGCCGGAGTTCTGGGAGTTCCCGACAGTGTCCATGGGCCTAGGCCCGATGAACGCGATCTACCAGGCACGCTTCAACAAGTACCTGCAGGACCGCGGCATCAAGGACACCGCAGACCAGCACGTGTGGGCGTTCCTCGGTGACGGTGAGATGGATGAGCCGGAATCCCGCGGTTGCATCCAGATGGCCGCCAACTATGAGCTGGACAACCTGACCTTCGTGATCAACTGCAACCTGCAGCGTCTCGACGGCCCGGTCCGCGGCAACGGCCAAATCGTGCAGGAGCTGGAAGCCTTCTTCAAGGGCGCCGGCTGGGAAGTCATCAAGGTCATCTGGGGCCGCGAATGGGATGAGCTGCTGGAGAAGGACGAGGACAACGCTCTGGTCCACATCATGAACCAGACGCCGGACGGTGACTACCAGACGTTCAAAGCAAACGACGGCGCATGGGTCCGCGAGCACTTCTTCGGAAGGGACGAGCGCACCAAGAAGCTCGTCGAGGACATGACGGACGAAGAGATTTGGAACCTGCGCCGAGGCGGCCACGACTACCGCAAGGTTTACGCCGCGTACAAGAAGGCGCTGGAGACCAAGGACGGCAAGCCGACCGTCATCCTCGCCTTCACCGTCAAGGGCTACGGCCTAGGCCACACTTTCGAAGGCCGCAACGCCACCCACCAGATCAAGAACCTCACCGCTGAGGACCTGAAGCTCTTCCGCGACAAGCAGGGCATCCCGATCTCCGACGAAGAGCTGGAGAAGGACCCGGACCTGCCGCCTTACTACCACCCAGGCGAGGACTCCGAAGAGATCCAGTACATGAAGAAGCGCCGTGAGGGGCTCGGCGGCTACCTGCCGGAGCGTCGCGCGACGTACACCCCGCTTGAGGTGCCGGACCTGGACAAGACCTACAAGGCGGTGTTCAAGGACTCCGGCAAGCAGGATGTGGCCACCACCATGGCGCTGGTGCGTACCTTCAAGGCGCTCATGCGCGACAAGGAGATCGGCCGCCGCGTCGTACCGATCATCCCGGACGAGGCCCGCACTTTCGGCCTGGACTCCTGGTTCCCCACCCTGAAGATCTACAACCCGAAGGGCCAGAACTATATCCCGGTCGACCATGACCTGCAGTTGTCCTACCGCGAAGCCATCGATGGACAGATCCTGCACGAAGGCATTAACGAGGATGGATCGTCAGCAAGCTTCATCGCCGCCGCCACGAGCTATGCGACGCACGGTGAGCCGATGATCCCGATGTACATCTTCTACTCGATGTTCGGATTCCAGCGCACCGGCGACAACTTCTGGGCTGCCGCCGACCAGATGGGACGCGGCTTCATCGTCGGCGCAACCGCTGGCCGCACCACCCTGATGGGTGAGGGCCTGCAGCACCTCGACGGCCACTCCCCCATCCTGGCGTCGACGAACCCGTCGGTCATTCCGTACGACCCGTCGTTCGCCTACGAGATCCCCTACCTGATCAACAAGGGCATCGACCGCATGTACGGCCCCGACGGCGGCGAGAACGTCATGTACTACCTCACCGTCTACAACGAACCGACCCACCAGCCGGCCCGCCCGGACGACCTCGACGTAGAGGGCCTACACAAGGGCATCTACCTCTACGACCGCGGCGCTGAAAACAAGGAGCACCAGGTCTCCCTGCTCGCCTCCGGCGTGGGCATGCGCTGGGCGCTGCAGGCGCAGCAGATCCTGCAGGACGAGTACAACGTCGGTGCGGCGGTGTACTCCGTGACGTCATGGACGGAGCTCGCACGCGACGGTGCGGCCCTGAACAAGGCGCGTCTGCAGGATCCGTCCGGTGAGCACGGCGAGCCGTTCGCCACGACGCAGCTCAAGCAGACCGAGGGCCCGTACATTGCTACCTCGGACTTCGCAACGGACCTGCACGAGCAGATCCGCCCGTACGTCCCGGGCCGCTACGTTGTCCTCGGCGCTGACGGCTTCGGTTTCTCCGACACCCGCGAAGCTGCCCGCCGCTACTTCAACATCGATGCCGAGTCGATGGTGGTCGCAGCACTGACCGCGCTGGCGGATGACGGCAAGATCGACATCTCCGTCGCCGCAGACGCCGCCGAGAAGTTCAAGATCGACGATCCGACGGCCGCTCAGCCCGATTCTGACCACAGCCCGGAGAGCGCAATAGAGTAACACATCGAACAAAGCACGGAGTGAGTAATAACCCCGGCAACGCTAACGCCCGCTGCATTCCTTGCGCGGGCGTTCGTGTTTGAGATCGCGTTGCAGTTGCCAATCGTACGGCGGAAGTTTAGCTTAGAGGTCGCCTTAATACTCCATAAGCTTTCTAAGGACATTCCATGACGACCTCCCAGCCGTACCCGAACCAGAACCCCGGCCAGCAGCCGGCAGGCCAGCCTGCAAACCCCTACCCGGCAGGCGGCCAGACTCCCGCGCCGCAGGAGAACCAGAAGCCGGGCCGCTTCGACGACGCCAACTGGTACGCGCGTGGCGCGATGGCCTTGTCCATCATCAGCATCCCGCTTTCCAACCTTGCATCCTGGACACTTCCGCTCGCCATCATCTGCCTGCTCGTCGGTTTCGGCTTGGCAATCTACGCGCTCGTGTCCAAGAACGCCCCGAAGACTGAGCGCTGGTGCGCGTGGGTGGCTGTCGGCGTTTTCGTTGTCAACATCATCGCTGGAATCGTCGCGTTTGTTCTGGGATTTTCGGGAGCGATCTAGCCAGCTCCGCATTCCAGGCAGTGCGTGGGGTCGCCGTAGGGCGGCCCCTTTCGCGTTTTCGCTTATCGACGCCACGTGGCAGCCTGGCCCGCTGCCGTCGATAAGCATGCCCCCTGACCCATTTTCGGGCTGACGCGCATTCGCGTGGCCGCCTCTTCGCGCTGTCCACACGTCAAGTAACTGGAACCTCAACCGCAACACGCGACCTGGCGTTTTGCGAGGTCGGTTCAGACGGCACGAAAATGCGTCAAACCTTATGGATCCTTATCTTGGATTTGTCATCGCGTTAGCTGCGGATATCTCTGCGGACCTGGCTGGTTGCCCGTCTGGTCACTGCCGCGGCCAGCATGGGCATCTTGCACTCAAGTCCGACCCCGTATACTGGGCAAGTGTGAATGGTTTCTCGGACGCAGCTGCCGCCCTGGCGCTAAGCCATGTGGTGCTCGCTGTGCCCCTGCTGCCCATCCTCGCGATCGCGGCGTGGCGGCACGGAGGTGTGAAGAACATCCAGAAGCATGTGCTACTCGGCCTAGCGATCGGTGTCCTTTTATGTGTAGCCGGGTTTTTCATGGTGTGGGGCATTGGACTGATGGAGCCACGCCACTTGGAATCCACGCCCCTGACGTTCCTCGTCATCGGAGTACCACTGGCCATATGGATCCTGACAAGCAACGTTGCGGGACATTCAGTACCCGGGACTAACCGTTGGATCTCGGCCGCGTCAGCCATCGCCGCTGGCGCCTGCTTCGGGTTCGGTTCCCCAGCATTGTTCCTGTACCGCCACTTCGAACTGAGATCCGGGATTGGCTCAATCGGATTCGAGAATATTTTCGTGGGATTGCTGGGCGTGATCTTGATCTCCTGGGCCGCAATATTTCTAGGGACGTGGGCTGGTGCGGCACGGGCAACACGTTGGAAACGGCCCCGGTCGCGCGACACAGATACGGGGACCCGATGGTTCCGCCGCATACGGTTACCTCTTGTTCGCTGCCGCCATCGGCGCGTGGATTTTCTTCTTCCCGCCCTGCCTGCTGGGGACAGCATTGGGGATCATGCACTTCCGGAAGAAGAACGGCCCCGGCCCGAGCCAGCTGGGGCCGCACGCACCACCGCCACCCGCAATACCGCGACCGCGACCGCAGCCTCCGCAGTGGGGATAGGTGCGAGTCGTTGCGGGTGCAAATAAATTCACCTGCGTCGCCATGTTAGCGCAGCTCGATTAGCGCGAAATGGCAAATATGGGCATTTCGATTGCACCGGCAAGCGGAATGTTCGATTCTATTTTCCATGAAGAACGCTGTCATTTCTCTGGCAACAGCTGTAACGGTGGGTGTCGCCAGCCTGTCTCCCGCTACTGCCGAACCCCTCACCCCGGAACAGCCGGCCCCCGTTGTCACCGACACCGACACCGATCAGTCGTCGACTTCCAGCACAACCGACCAATTGTCCGACGGTGAAATCGCCGCTATCGTCCTCGTACCGGTCATTGCCCTAACCGCAATCGCTGGCGGCGCGTTCTGGGCAATCCAGAATGGACTGATCCCCAACCCGCTACCCGGTGTCATCCCCGGACCCGCCCCCAAGCCCGCACTTGCCCCAAAGCCCGCCCCGAAACCCGCACCCAAGCCAGCCCCGGCTCCCAAACCGGCTCCCGCTCCGAAACCTGCCCCGGCACCCAAACCGGCTCCCGCTCCGCAACCTGCCCCGGCACCTAAACCTGCACCGAAACCCGCCCCGGCACCTAAACCTGCACCGAAACCGTCTAAGTACTACCAGAATTGCCGCGCTGTCTGGAACGATCTCGGCCGACCGATTTACTCTGGTGAGCCTGGTTACGGAAGTCACCTCGACCGTGACGGTGACGGAGTCGGTTGCGAGAAGCGCCCTCGTTAAGCATCGGTGAAACGATGTGGGTTGGTGCTAACGTCGAAACGCATTTTGCCGATTGCGCGACCCCTTAGGGTGAGAGCATGAACCTGGAGGACGCTACCCGCCCGTCCATTGCCCGTGCCGGCACATGAGTGCGCTTGGAAATGCGGCGGCAGCGGCACTGCTCAGCCATGTAGTGCTCGCCATTCCGCTCGCCGTCGTGATGATTGTCGCGGTGCTGCGCCACCGCGCAACCCGGGTGCCTCTGGCCGGCTTAGTGCGACCTGTTCTGGCTGGCATCGGCACAGGTGTGCTTTGGTTCGTCTTCACGGTGGCGTTTCTAGTCGCCGTCCAAATGGCCGACTTTCAGGCGCTTCCGGAGATCGTTGAGACTCTTAGCCTTTTCGCCTCGCTAATGGTGTCTCTAGGCATGTGCTTTTGCTTGGGCCTGCTGCTGCCGAGCTCGCCGAGGACGTGGACACCAGCTGCTGTGGCTGCCGGCGGGGTGAGCTTCGGATTTGCCTCCCCGTTTCTGCTTTACTGCAGCTACGAGGTATATCGCAACCAGGAAGAGGACGGATCAGCGGACATCTTCTGGATCATGCAGATTGCCGCGCTTGCCCCATGGGTCATCTTTCCGGTTGTTCTTGTGGTGGTGGCGTTGGGGGCGTGGGCGGGTGAACGTCGAAAAGCAATGGCGGCGTGAACACGCGCGATCGCAAACGGTAAAAGCGCTTCGATAGCCAAAAGAAACCTCTAGGCTTGAACCATGAGCCCCGAGAATCCTTTGGACCTGTTCATTGTCGGCGCCGGCTTGAGCGGCGTCGATCTAGCGCACCATGTGAACGAGAATTTTCCTGATTGGAACTGGGAGATCGTCGACTCCAACAAGAAGGTTGGCGGAACGTGGGTGACGTTCACCTACCCCGGGATCCGTTCGGATTCAGATATGGCAACGTTCTCGTTCCCGTTCAAGCGCTGGCCGCACAAGGGCAGCCTGGGCAGCGGCGAGAATATCCAGAAGTATGTCGAGGATGTTGCGCGCGAGGAGGGCGTGTTAGACCGCTTGACGTTGAGCACCTGGGTGGAGAAGGCGAACTTCGACTCTGAAAAAGGCCTGTGGGAAGTCACCATGCACACCCGCGGGGACGGCCAGGACATCCCCGAGGGCAACACGGATGCGCCGACGACGGAGCGCACGATCTGGACGAAGCGCCTGCACTTCTCCTCCGGCTATTACAAGCACCACCGCGGATTCACGGCGGACATCCCCGGCACGGACACGTTCGAGGGCACACTGATCCACCCCCAGCGCTGGCCGGAGGACCTGGATCTCGAGGGAAAAAAGGTCGTCATCATCGGCTCAGGCGCGACGGCGATCACGCTGCTACCGGCGCTGCATGAGCGCGGTGCCGATGTCACGATGCTCCAGCGCACCCCCACCTACGTCGCTCCCCTGCTCAACCGCGACAACTTCACAGCCGTGACCACGAAGATCATGCCGGAAAAGCAGGCGCTCTCGGCCGCCCGCGCGATGCACATCGTCCGCGACATGGCGCAGTACTGGATGTGCCAGATCTTCCCGTGGCCCGCCCGCGGCTACTTCATGGCGCTCAACCGCGCATACATCCCGTTCCGCGAGATCTTCAAGAATTTCAACCCGCCGTACGGCCCGTGGGACCAGCGCGTCTGCAAATCCCCCGACGGTGATTTCTTCAAAGCAATGCAGGGCGGTGCGCGCGTGGTCACCGCGAAAATCAAGGGGATCACGCCCGATGGCATTTCGCTTGTCGACGCCCCCTTGCTCCCCGCCGACATCATCATCACCGCAACAGGACTGGACATCCAGGTCTTCGGCGGTGCCCGGCTGTACGTGGATGGTGAAGAAAAGACCGTCCCGGATGCCGTTGCGTACCGCGGAATGATGGTTGACGGGCTACCGAACTTCTCTTTCACGGTGGGCTACCTGAACCAGTCGTGGACGCTGCGGGCTGACCTGGTGTCCCGGTACATGTGCCGACTGTGGTCGATGATGGATGAGGACGGCTACACCCAGGCCACCCCGCGTTTCCCCGCCGAACTGGAAGCTGACATCCCGTTGATGAACATGGACTCCGGCTACCTGGTGCGCGCCCGGAAAGACTTGCCTACCCAGGCCGGTGTCGACCCGTGGATGTTCGCCCAGGACTACATTCGCGAGTACCGCGCGTGGGGCCGCCCCGGATCGGATCTCCGCGCGGATATGGTGTTCAGCTAGCTAAGGTGCTTGGTCCTCATGCCGGTCGATAAGCGGGTCGACGAGGCGGCGGACCACCGTGGTCACAGCACCGGGTGCGTCGAGAGGCGGCATGTGCCCGGAACCGGGCAGCACTTGGAACTTCGCCTGCGGCCACAGCTTGTGGAGTTCCCGCGACTGTGAGACCGGCGTGACCGTGTCGATGTCGCCGACGAGGATGAAGCCAGGAATCGTGGCGAGCACGTCCGCGGCCCCGTGCTCGTCGTGGTCGCGGAGGTCATCGAAGAATCCCGAGTAGGTATCCAGTGGGGTTTCCTGGATCATGGCGGCGTGGAATTCAATGATCTTCCAGGACATCCCCGGCGCGTAGAAGCCAACTGCCAGTACCGGCGCGAGCGTTTCGGTGACCACGACGCGCACGCCCTCCGACAGGATGGGGAGGGTCTGCACCATCCGGTAGAGCACTGCGCCTGCCGTGCCGCCGAGGGCTTGGGGCATCCCGCGGTCGGTGAACGGATCCACCGAAGAGGAGATTTGCACACTACCCGCCAGATTGAGCTCGCTGGCGTAGCGGCGCATCAATGACAGCGACACCGGCCCGCCAAGTGAGTGCCCCACCACAATGACCGGCCCGGTGATCCCCCGGTCTCGGACGACGGCGATGATGTCGTCTGCGGCGGCATCAACGGACAAATCTGCGCCCTGGTCGGCGGTGAGCCCGTGTCCCCGGTAGTCCACCAGCAGCTGCCGAACAGGGAGGTGCTGCATCGCCCTTACCTGCATGTAGAAGGACTGCGAAGAGATGTTGAAACCGTGGACGTATAACACGGTCGGTGTTTCCGGGGCTTCCGGCCCGCATTCGTACCAGTGAATGTCCAGGCCAGCGTGGATCGTTTGGCCGGTGCGCATGCCGGTCAAGCCGAGGCCACCGGTGCCTTCATAAAGCTCGCGGCGCATTGCGATGAGCGTGCGCTGGGTGCCAGGGCTGAGGGCGCGCAGGTAATTGGGCATATGGGAATGGTATCTAGAATGGGGGTATGGAACTTTCACAGCGTCTGGACTTGGGCAAGCTCGGCCTCGATGCCACCCCATCGAAGGAGACAGCGCCGCTGGAGGGCGATGCCTTGGCCCAGCTTGCGGGACTGCTGGTTCAGGTCGGCGCTATCGACGACGCGGACGAGGTCAAAGGCACAGACACCCTGGACAGCCTCGGGGTCGACTCGCTCACCCGTATTGAGCTCGCCGTCAGGGCCGAGGAGCATTTCGGTGTCCAGATCGACGAAGAGCTGTGGAGCAATTGGGCCACGCTTAACGACGCCGCCTCCCACTTCGACCAGCACTCCTAACCCTAGGAAAATACCCCGTGAGAATGCCCGGTGCATCTCGGCCCGCTGTGAACGATTTAGCACCCCAACCCATACCCCGGCCTTTATAAGACCTGTTCAGGACGATATGCGGTTTGACTAATGGGCCATTTCGGGGCAAATCGTTCACACACGCGCCGCGGGGCCGACCCCGGCATTCCCACCGGAATGCCTAGTAGGCGTTAGACCCTTGCCGAGAACCGGAACGTGCCGGCCAGTTCGGTCAGCGCGGCGCGGAAGGTGGCCAGCTCGTGGGCTGGGGCGTCGATCACTTCGCGGCAGCTGACGGTCGGTGCGACCCCAGCACGTCCTGGGTCGCGCTTCCACCGGGTGAACCAGCGGGTGTCCCAGATCGCGGCATCGTGAAGGTCGGCATCGTCGAGACCGGCGGCATCGAGAGAAAACTCGGAAAGCTCAGCAGGACTGAGGTGCTCGGCCATGAGTTCTTCTACGCGCAGGCGCAGGTGGCGGGGCATTCCGCTAATGGAGAGGACAGCCCGCTCCCGTGGCGCAACCGGGCTGAGGGCTGGCGCAGACAGGGCTGAGTCCAGAAGTGTGACAGTCATAGGGAAGGTCCTTTCATTGACGCGCGCATGCACGTAAGACGAGGATCGTCTTCCCCTACGTCCTCAAACGTTTCAAGAGTCTCGAAACGGCTCGGTGCAATTCTTCATGCGCACAAGCCACACTGGCAACCCTCAACCTGCACTTGACACCCCCATTTACTCAAGTGCTGGTTGAGGGTTTTACTCGGTTTTACCCGTTCCGGCGGGCCCAGCCTCCGGCCGAGTCCTCGCCGTCCCGGTCGATGTAGACGCGGTACAGAGCGGCAAGGAACTCTTCTCGAGTCGCCGGATCGACCGCCTCTAACGCCTCGCGGACCTCGCCTTTGGTGGGCATCATTCCGTCGTCATTGATGGGGTCATCCAGGAGGGCGTGTTCCTTGGAGAGACGCCAACGTCGAAAAGCATCGGGCTCGAGCCGCGCGAACAGACGATTGATTGTACCCAGCTCAGAGCTCGCGGGGACGTACCAACCCGCCCAGTAGGCAGCGGTACCCAGCGCGAACGCGGCCAACGGGGCGCACACCAGTGCAGCGGAGGGGTGCTCGAACGAGTAGAGCACCAGCGCGGTAACGGAGCCGACGATGGCGGGCACGACGTACATCTGCTGGTCGTTGAGGATGCGCGGGATGCGCCCGATGAGAACTTCGCGGATGACCATGCCGCCGGTCGCGGTGATGATGCCCATGAGGATGCACCCGATCCACGCCACCCCCGCCGAATACGCGGTGACAGTGCCGGTGGTGCACCACACGCCGAGGATGACCATGTCCCCGTGGAAGCGGGTGAGTTCCCAGACGTAGCCGCGCAGATTGGCCAAGAACGCCACGAGCGCACCGATCAGCGCGATGGAGATGTACCAGGGGTCCGAAAGCGCTGCGACGGGGGTGTTGCCTATCATCGCGTCGCGCATCATGCCACCGGCCATGCCGGAGATGATGGCGATGAGCATGAAGCCGACGGCATCGAAACGCATGCGGCGCGCGACTGTGCCGCCGATGACGGCGTTCAAGAACACGCCGATGAGGTCGAGGACCGCGATGGCATGGCCGACTGCGTTGTCAATGCCTCCGAAGTACATTCGGCTAGCTTAGCTGGTCAAAGATCCGCTTATTCGTCTCCCGCCACAGCGGTTTGGCCCAATCCCCAAATTCTTTGTCCGCGAGCATGACCATCGCCGTTCCCGCGCTTGTCGACGCTGACCACGCCGGCACCACCCACATATACGTCCCGGACATACCGAAGTGCCCGACGGTGTCTTCGGGCATGGTGTCGCCAGTCCAGTGGGGGTTCTTGCCGCCCTTGATCTCGAATCCGAGTCCCCACGGGCAGGGTTTCTGCATCCCGTAACCGGGGACGATACCGTTCAGGTCGCCGAACTGGTTGGTGAAGGCTTCTCGGAGAGTCTCTTCAGCCAGCAGCGTCGGCGAAATGAGCTCGTCGGCGAACTTCACCAAGTCGGCGACAGTGGAACGCCCACCGTGGCCGGCGGAGCCGTAGATCTCGGTGTTGCCCATCCCGAGCGGCTCGAAGACCCCTTCCCGGGCGTAGTCTCCCAGCGTCATCCCTGTCTCTTCTTCGAGAAACTCCGCCAGAACCTCGAACCCGGCTGAGGAATAGATGCGCCGCTCCTCCGGTGCCTTGCGGACCTCGTGCTCGAAGGCGTCCAGTCCAGAGGCGTGCGCCAGCAGGTGGCGCACCGTGGACCCGTCCGGCCCGCAGGGGGTGTCCAGTTCGAAGACCCCCTCCTCCACCGCCATGAGGAAGGCATAGGCAGAGAGCAGCTTGGTCACGCTCATCAGCTCGTACACACGGTCCAGGTCGCCTTCAGAGTCGCTGACGGTTCCCGTCAGGGCAGCAGAATACGTGACATCGGTCCAGCCAAGGTTCATGCACCCCAGACTAGCTCGCTTAACGCGGCAGCAACCCCTCAATCTGACGCTGCCATGCAGGAAGCACCCGCAACGAAGTGGTTTTGGGTGCGAATTGAGTCGGCACGATCCGCGCGCCCTCATGCACACTGGGATGCATGAGCATTTCACTCGAACTAGCGGAAGCACATGTGGAGCAGATGCTTGACGACGCTATGCTCCTGGTCAACCAAGAGACCTACTCCTTCGATAAACCGGCGTTGGATGCTGGGCTGAAGGTGTTGCTGGGGCTCGTCGAAAAGCGATTGGGCCCTGCCGATGACAAGCAGCTTCACGACGGAGACATCCGCGGCGACATCGCCGTGCTCACCTACAAAGGTGACCTGCCCGGCAACGTGGTCATCGCTGGCCACTATGACACGGTGTGGCCTGCCGGGACCGTTGAAGCCTGGGATCCGCCCGCCCATGACGACCCGCGCGAGCGTCTTTCCGCGCCCGGGATCTTCGACATGAAGATCGGCCTGACGCAAGGCATTTGGGCACTGAAGCTGCTCAAGGATGCCGGCATCCCGCACCCGACCGTGACGTACATTTTCAACGGCGATGAGGAGATCGGTTCGCCGAGTTCGCAGCGCATCATTGAGAATGTCGCTACCGGCGCTGATGCCGCGTTCGTACTCGAGGCAAGTGTCGACGGCAACGTCAAGGTCGCCCGCAAAGGCATCGGCGACGTCAACGTCACCGCCACAGGAATCGAGGCGCACGCCGGCCTCGAACCGGAGAAAGGCGCCAACGCCATCACTGCCCTGATGGAATGGTGCCTCGAGGCGACGGAGTACGCCGACCCAGAGAAGGGAACCACCATCAACGTCGGCGTGGTCGGCGGCGGTACCGGAGCCAACGTCGTACCTGGGTCCGCCTACGCCAAACTTGACGTCCGCCACTGGGTGCCCGAAGAAACGCAGCGTCTCGACGCTGCCTTCGACTCCATCACCTGGTCCGACCCCCGCGTGGAGATCACCGCCGAGCGCAACTGGAACCGCCCACCGATGGTGCACACCGACGGCACTGAGGCTCTCTTCCAGGTACTGAAGTCCCAGGCCGAAGCTTTGGGCCACTCTGACTTCGAGGGGGTCGCCGTCGGCGGCGGGTCCGACGCGAACTTCATTTCCGCCGTCGGCACACCCGTAGTGTGCGGCTTGGGCGCTGGCGGCGCGGGCGCCCACGCCCGGTACGAGTTCATCTACCCCGACTCCGTCCCGTTCTTCACGGCGCTGCTGGCCAACTCGATCGCGGCTATCGACGGGCCCGTCATCAGCGACTAGCCCCCGCCCGGTCGGGTTGAGCAATAGAAGACCTCCCGCGCACCAGCTTTGCTTCTGGTCCGCGGGAGGTCTCGGTTTTACGGGACGCTAATCCCTAGGGTTTAGAACTTCGGGAGCTTGATGCCGCCGATGCGCTCCAAGCAGTTCTGGATGTAGCCGTTGCGCTCGAAGCAGTTGTAGATGCCCACGAGGCCTGCCAGTCCAGCCAGCACACCGAGCGTGATCAACACGATCTTGCCCATCGGGGAAGAGGACAGCTCAGAAGAACCGTCAAGCAATCCCTTCGCAGAGCCCTCAGACGAGCCCTTTCCGGAACCTTCAGTGGAACCCTTCCCAGAACCATCAGAAGGGTTGGACGGGCCCTTCGGAGCCTCCTCGGTCGTCGTGGTCGTGGGCGACTGCGGATCCTCGGCGTTTGTCGTCGTGGTCGTTGTGGAGGACTCTTTGTCCTGCTTGTCAGTCGCCGTCGTAGTAGTGCTCGACTCCGGCTCCTTAGACGTTGATGTCTTAGACTCCTCCAGCGCCGAAGAGGACGGCTTGGACTCTTCCGGCTTCGGCTTCTCCGAAGTGGCCGAGGAGTTCGATGGCTTCGGAGCCTCACTCGAGCTAGAAGTCGTTTCCTTCTTGGACTCTTCCGGCCCCGGCTGCTCCGGCGAAGAGGATGTCTCCGACTTCTCAGACTCCGACGGCTCAGACTCCTCAGCCGCCGGAGAGGACGGCTTGGACTCCTCGGACTTCGGATCCGCCGGCTTCGGCTCTTCCTGAGAGTTGGAAGTCGTGGTGGGTTTGGACTCCTTCGGCTCCGACTCTTCCTGTGAGCTAGGAGTCGTAGCGGTCTTAGACTCCTCCGGCTTCGGCTTCTCCGAAGTAGTCGAGGAGTTCGATGGCTTCGGAGCCTCACTCGAGCTAGAAGTCGTTTCCTTCTTGGACTCTTCCGGCCCCGGCTGCTCCGGCGAAGAGGATGTCTCCGACTTCTCAGACTCCGACGGCTCAGACTCCTCAGCCGCCGGAGAGGACGGCTTGGACTCCTCGGACTTCGGATCCGCCGGCTTCGGCTCTTCCTGAGAGTTGGAAGTCGTGGTGGGTTTGGACTCCTTCGGCTCCGACTCTTCCTGTGAGCTAGGAGTCGTAGCGGTCTTAGACTCCTCCGGCTTCGGCTTCTCCGAAGTGGCCGAGGAGTTCGATGGCTTCGGAGCCTCACTCGAGCTAGAAGTCGTTTCCTTCTTGGACTCTTCCGGCCCCGGCTGCTCCGGCGAAGAGGATGTCTCCGACTTCTCAGACTCCGACGGCTCAGACTCCTCAGCCGCCGGAGAGGACGGCTTGGACTCCTCGGACTTCGGATCCGCCGGCTTCGGCTCTTCCTGAGAGTTGGAAGTCGTGGTGGGTTTGGACTCCTTCGGCTCCGACTCTTCCTGTGAGCTAGGAGTCGTAGCGGTCTTAGACTCCTCCGGCTCTGACTGCTCCGCAGAAGACGACGAGTCCGAGGGTTTCGGATCCACCGGCCCCGGCTCCTCCTTCGAGCTAGAAGTCGTTGACTTCTCGGTCTCCTCCGACGAAGAAGAAACGACCCTCGTAGACGTCAATTCGGATGAAGTCGGAGTCGGGGACGATTTCGCAGATGTCGTGGTACCCGATTCTTCAGAAGTTGAGGTGGTTGACTTCTCGGTCGTGGTCGTCGTAGTCGGTTTTTCATCCTCGGATGTCACCGGCGCTGATGATTCCTCGGTCGGCGGCGAGACCGGCACCGGTTGCTCCACGGAAGTTGTGGTCGGTGCAGGGGTTGTTTCTGACTTTTTCTCGACGATAGTCACGGCCGGGAACGCGGTCGCAGGAAGTTTCTTCCCAGAACCGCTGTAGTCCTGGGAAAGACCGCACCTTACGAGAGCGTTAATGACCTCCGTACGCGTTCTAAACAATCCCTGCCTGGTCGCTTCGCCTCGTACAAGCCCCTGAAGAAAAGCTTCGGAGTTCAATTTTACCGCATCAGTGTTGCGAACCGACACCTGGATCTCAGTACCTGGCTCACCCGTCGCCTTGAGCTTCAAAGTGACCTTCGGGAGCTTAGCCACGATCTGGTCACCGACTACGGTTTTGACTTCGGCCCCACCATAGAACCAGCGCGATTGATCGCCTCCCCACTCCGCAGGGTTGTCGCCAACCGGATTACCCGTAAATCCAATGGGCCCCACTTGTTCAGAATTTGTACGACGGTTTTCGCCCACGAAACGGATTCGATTACCGTCTTGGATGACGTTGATCTTCAACGGGGTGTTCTTGTCGTAATCAAAGGAGAGAAGTTCAGCATTCTGGGGTAGGTCGACCCACAAGTTCGCCTGGGACAGGAAACTTGTATCAAAGGTGTTGTCACCCATAGCCATTGTTTTTGGAAACGCGAGGTTTCCTGGATCAATGACATACGTAAACTCTTCACCTGCTTCAACGTTCTCAGGTGCGGTCGCCGACATAGTCAATCGTAGGCTTTCCACTCCTTCAGATCCCGAGTTCACAGATTGCCTAAGGCCTGCGGCTCTACCCTTCGGCTGCACATAGCAAGCAAGCGGCAAATTCATGTCAGTCGTCGTCGCCTCCTGGGCAACGGCGGAGGGAACAACCAGCGCAGATACCGCGATGGCTCCCGAGGTGAAGCCGGCGAGCGCGCGGCGGAGGTTTATTTTCATTTTTTCTCCATGTGGGAAGAGCGAACGCCGGGCGCAACGACCGCGTTGAACGAGGCGAACGAGAAAGTGACAGACAGCCCATCAGCAGCGGTTTGACAGCGAACCGCAAGGACTTTCCTGACTATATCATCAACCCGGAAAGTAACTTGGCCGAGTCAAGAAAACCAGGCACGTGACACCGGACACAATCCGTTCGGCGAGAAGTTTGTGGGGCCAGCGGGGCTCGAACCCGCGACCAACGGATTATGAGTCCGCGGCTCTAACCGACTGAGCTATAGCCCCTCGCAGCGAGTCAGTATATCCGCGCGCATTCAGCCGAATGACACCGGGCACCACGCAACTGAAGCGCGACGAAAAGTAGGCGCTTACTGGCGATTTGTCACCGTGAACACCTACGGGCTAAAGTGACAAAACGTTGCACAGCAGCATTCCCGCATAGCTCAGTTGGCAGAGCATTCGACTGTTAATCGAAGGGTCACTGGTTCGAGCCCAGTTGCGGGAGCAGATCAGCCCAGCGCAGGAATGCGCTGGGTTTCGTCGTTAAGCGAAAGGCCCGCTCTCGACGAACAACTGTGAGCAGGTAGACTCGGGCGCATGATTCAGTTCGTCGTGGGAGCAGCAGCCGGGTACGTGTTTGGCACGAAGGCGGGGCGCAAGCGCTACCACCAGATCGTCGACACCACCCAGAAAGTGGTCAATTCGCCTGTGACGCAGCAGGTTGTCCGCTCGACGCGCAAAGCCATCGCGAACCAGCTCGACCCGGAGCCGCGCATGCGCGAGGTGAAGGACCTCAAGCGCGGTAAGAAAGGCACCGGGCCGGAGCTCGAGCACGAGATTTACGAGCCCGACGACGATTAGAGCCTAAACCAGCCCCGCGACAATCCCGTCGAGGATGTCTTTTTCGCTGATCACGAAGGACTCAGCGCCGTGCGCTTCGAACTCGGTCATCATTTGCTCGACGATGACAGACCCGGACCCGATGACGTCGGCACGCCCGGGGTGCACCACGGGATTCGCCACACGTTCCTTCGCCGGCACGGACCGCAGCCAGCCGGTGACTTCCCGCATCCGCTCAAACGGGATCTCAGACATGTGGATCCGGGCGGGGTCGTAGGAATCTAGGTCCTGCGCCAGCGCGCTCAGCGTGGTGAACGTTCCCGCGCACCCCACAAACGTCGCGGCTTGGGCCATAGGCACAGTGTCCGCGGCGAGTGCTATTTGCTTATCGACGTACCCCCGCGCCTCACCAGTCTCCTCCCCCGTCGGCGGATCACTGCGCAGGATGCGCTCCGTCAACCTGACGCACCCCATTTGAGTCGAGTAAGCGCCGCGGATCTCCCCTGCCGCAGTGCCGACAATGAACTCGGTAGAGCCACCGCCCAAGTCGATGACACAGAACGGGCCGCGGTCAGAATCAATGTCGAGGGTCGCGCCAGTGAACGACAGCTCCGCTTCCTCGTCCCCGCTGATGACTTCGGCTTTCGCCCCGTGCTGGATGCGGCCGAGGAGGTTTGCGGTCATGCCGAAGAAATCGTCACGGTTGGACGCATCCCGGGTCGCGGAGGTGGCCACCATGCGCACGGCGGACACGCCCTCAGCCTCCATGCGGTCGACGTAGGTTGCCAGGGCCTCGCGAGTGCGCTCGATGGCTTCCGGCGCGAGGCGACCGGTGGCGTCCACCCCCTGTCCGAGACGGACGATGGTGTTTTCGCGCGTGATTTCCTTGAGCGAACCGTCAGCCTCAACAGTGCTGATGAGCAGGCGGATGGAGTTCGTGCCGCAGTCCACTCCCGCGACGGTTTTCCCGGCTGTCATGCCAAGCCCTCCCCTGCTTCCTCGAGCGTGATGCCGAGATCGTCCAATGTCGGCCAATCTTCCGGGATCGCGGTACCGCGCAGGCCACCGTGCTCGGCCGCCAGCGCGACTGCTTCCGTACCCAGCCGGACGCGGCCTGGCCCCTCTGCCAGCGCGTAAGCGATCAGGACGTGCAGGCACTTCACCCGGTCCGGCATGCCACCACCGGAGAAGTCAGTGCCGAGGTCCTCGATGGCGTTGCGTTCGGCCAGGTAGTGCTCGTGGGCGGCCTGATAGTCCGCCTTGAGGTCCGGGTCGGTACCTAGGCGAGACTCCATCCACTTCATCACCTGCGCGACCTCCAGGCGGGAAGCCTCAGCGGTCAGGCGCGGGTCGGTGAGGTAGTACAGGGTGGGGAACGGGGTGCCGTCGTCAAGCTTGGGCGCGGTCTTGACCACAGCCGGTTGGCCGTCGGGCGTGCGGTACGCGATGGCTAGTACGCCGCGCGGCTCGCGCCCGAGCTGGCGGGCCACAATCTCTAGGTCTTCCCTCATGGACGCTATTGTTCCACAGGTGCTTCAGCCGGCTCGGCCGGTGGTTCCGCAGGCGCGGGCTGTTCAGAAGGAGCAGGTGCTGGCGGCTCTTCGGGGTCAGGAAATTCTGGTGCGTCCTCGGCCCTCGGTTCTTCCGCTTCCGGGATTTCGCGCAGCGAATCCCAGATCACGGTGTGCCACGGAGTATCCGGGGCGATCTCTCCATGCCGCGATGTCGTGATCGCATCGGACCGCATACGCGGGTCAATAATGCGCCATGCCGTCTCACCGGGCGCCATCATGCCCAGCCGCCGGCGGGCTTCCTGCTCTAGATAGGCCGGGTCGTTGTAGCGGTCGATTTGCTCCTCGAGGTCAGCCTTCTGCCGCTGCTTCGTTTCGATGGACGCTTCCAACCGGGCGATCTCTTCGCGGCCGTTGTAATAGTTGCGCAGCGGCACCGCGATAGCGATCAACACGATGAGCACCACGGTGATCAGGACAGCCACTCCGACAATGTCGCCTTTGAGCATCTCCATACGGCGCGGTTTCTTCGCGCGCGCCTTCGCCCGTGCAGCATCACGGCTGGCAACCGGCACCGTCCGTGGTGGGCGATGCGGGGTTCGTCGCCCACCCCGCTCATTGGCACGCGCGGGCGTGCGCTGCGGTTTGTCACCGCGTGAGTCACGCTGAACTGCGCCGCCCTTTGGGTCGCGTGGGGATCGTGTGGCCATAGTGAATACGAAGTGTACTCGCGGCCACCCCTCGACCCGGCGCGACGCGCTGCGGGGCGGAGTACAGAGAATTGCTCTGGAAACGAACCGCTACTTGTTGTAGCGCGGGAACGCGTTGCGGCCGGCGTAGACGCCAGCCGGGCCGAGCTCTTCCTCAATGCGGATGAGGCGGTTGTACTTGGCCACACGCTCAGAGCGGGCCGGAGCACCAGTCTTGATCTGGCCGCAAGACAGAGCGACAGCCAGGTCGGCGATGGTGGTGTCCTCGGTCTCACCGGAGCGGTGGGACATCATGGTCGCGTAGCGGTTACGGTGCGCCAGCTCGACAGCGTCGAAAGTCTCGGTCAGGGTGCCAATCTGGTTGACCTTCACCAGCAGAGCGTTCGCAGCGTTTTGCTCAATGCCCTTGGCCAGGCGGTCCGGGTTGGTGACAAAGAAGTCATCGCCAACGATCTGCACCTTGTCGCCCAGCTCCTCAGTGAGCTTGACGTAGCCGTCCCAGTCATTCTCATCCAGCGGGTCCTCAATGGAGACGATCGGGTACGCCTCGACCAGCTCAGCGTAGACCTTGGCCATCTCCTCTGCGGAGTGCTGGCCACCCTCGAAGTTGTAGGAGCCGTTCTCGAAGAACTCGGAGGAAGCGACGTCGAGAGCAAGAGCGATGTCGGCACCCGGCTTGTAACCAGACTTCTCGATCGCCTCAACGATCAGGTCGAGTGCGGCACGGGTGGAGTCGACGGACGGCGCGAAGCCACCCTCGTCACCCAGGCCGGTAGACAGGCCCTTGCCCTTAATAACGGACTTCAAAGCGTGGTAGACCTCCGCACCCTGGCGCAGCGCCTCGGTGAAGGTGTCGGCACCGATCGGGGCGATCATGAACTCCTGAACATCGACGCCGGAGTCCGCGTGCGCGCCACCGTTGAGGATGTTCATCATCGGCACCGGAAGGACGTGCGCGTTCGGGCCGCCGATGTAGCGGTACAGCGGCAGACCTGCAGAGTCAGCAGCAGCTTTGGCGTTCGCTATGGAGACACCAAGGATCGCGTTAGCGCCGAGGTTCTTCTTGTTGTCGGAGCCGTCCAGCTCGATCATGGCCATATCCAGGACACGCTGGTCATCAGCCTCGATACCTGCAATGGCATCCGCGATGGTCTCGTTGACGTTGGTCACGGCGTTCTGCACGCCCTTGCCGCCGTAGCGGTCGCCGCCGTCACGAAGCTCGTGCGCCTCGTGCTCACCGGTGGACGCGCCGGAGGGCACCGCGGCGATGCCGTGGGAGCCGTCGTCGAGGAAGACCTCGACCTCGACGGTCGGGTTACCGCGCGAGTCCATGATTTCACGTGCGTACGTCAGCATGATGTCAGCCACTGAAGATCTCCTTCGAATCAGAGGTGGGATTGTCCGCCCCCGATTGTTCCAGAAAAGTCACGCGCAGGTTCTGCTTATCAACGTTGCGCATTACGCCTAGCCCGTCTCGAAGCGATCACGTTCCAGAACGGGCTTCTTTTGGCTACTAGACCACGCTCAATTCTGATTCGTTCGCCGCGATCGCTTTTAGCTCATCGCGGCTGACCCAATCGTGCGTGGAGCACTTCGAGGCGTGAAGGGCTGTACGGAGTGCAGTAGAGGCCTCAATAAGTGCGTCCAACCCCTTCGATCCGACAGTGATTGTCCACTCCGCCCTGAGCGTTTCCATATCGGCCAAGTAATCGGCCTCGACACCGATCTCGTAGAACTCGTCAAGCACCCGATCCAGAAAAACGTCAAACTCCTCGGTGCTACCTTTCGGACGTTCGTATGCACCTTCGATCAGAATGACGGATGTCATTGCTCCTCCTCCCAACAGGTGGCTCGCTCAAGTTGTTGAATTAGCTCGCGACAGTATTTCGGATTGGAAGGAGTCATATGCACGGTCTTGATGTGCTTTCCGCAGGGGCACTTCATCTTGAAGTACTTCCGCTTCTCGATCTTCCAACCTTGCTTCTCGGCAGAACGAAGAACCGCTTCTAGATCTTTATCGGGATGTTTAGGTCTCGGCATTGAAGTCTTCTTCTTGTGCACTAAATGCTAGCAAGGACGACACTAAATAGGGGCAATGATGCTGCACACTGCATCCCCCGGAACAGTGCCCGCCGGTTAGTCTACCGAACCCAACCACCAACGATCGGCGAACAGCGATGCCATTAGCGATGCGCAGGCTGTCCCAGCGCGTAGTTCGCGGCGGCGTCGCGGACACGGATGACGTAGTCGTTGGAGTGGTTGTACCCCAGAATCGCCGCCTGCCAGTCTTCCGGTGTGGACAGGTCGCGTCCACCGAAGCAGAGCAAGTTGGCGGCGGTCAAAGCCGCATCATCGATCTGTTGGGGGTCGGCGTAGCCGTCGCCGTTCGCGTCGCGGCTGTAGCGGGACCAAGACTCGGGAATGAACTGCATTGGCCCGACGGCACGGTCGAACTCGGTGTCATTGTCAAAATGGCCGTCGTCGGTGTCGTCGATACGCGCGAAACCTTCACTTCCGTCCAGCGCGGGCCCGATGATGGCGGGGTCCGCAACACCGCTGTCGTTCAGGCGAGCCGGGTCGAACATCCTGCCGGTGTAGGTGCCGTGACGCGTTTCCACCCAACCGATGCCAGCGAGCGTATTCCAGTGCAGGTTGCAGGTCGGCCACGCATCGCGGGCGATGAGCTCGGCGTTGCCGTAGGCACGCACTGCCTGAGGGTCGATACCGGTGGCCTCGGCGATCGGGGCTGCCCACTCCGCCAGGAGGTCGGATGTGCGGCCGGGTGCATGAACGTCGATAAGCGGCGGCGATTGCGCTGCCGCAGGCGGGACGTCCGCAGGGACCGGTTGACGCTTCTGCTGGGTCACCGGGTTGCCCATGATGCTGAACAGCCAGAAGATGATCGCGATGATGAGCACAATCGCCATCACCACGACCAGCACTGCACCGCACCCACACCCGCCGGCACGATCGTTGCGCCGCCGCGGCGGCGGTGATGTGGGGGCGTAGTAGCGGGGCGAAGTCACGATCGGACACTCTACCGCGCCCATTCCCTAATCCCTGCATCCGCAAAACGCCGCCGAAGAAGTCGCACCTGTAGTAACAATTTTCCCAAGAGTCCCTGTAGTATCAACATTTGATCCCGAAAGGACCTCTATTCGTTCCCGCACTCCCCCTCCCTGCCGCAAGGCTTGAAAGGACTCAAACCATGCGTTTCCGTTCCGCCGCTATCGCCACTGCACTCGCCGCTGTCGCCGCCACCGGCGCATTCGGCGCTACTCAAGCTGAGGCACAGAATGACCTGTACTCCCTCACCAAGATCCTCAACGGCAACATCGCCACCCTAGACTGCAACGCGATGAAAACTGTGCTTCGCGGCTCCCAGTTGGCTGGTCCTGACACCACTCGTGGCCAGCTCGTGAACTCTCTCACCGAGCAGACACGCACCGATGCCCGCCTCGCGCTGCTGACCGCCCCGACCATCAACGCGCTCGGCGACCGCGCACTGGAGTGCGGCGCCGTCAAGCCGGATCCCGTCACCCCCGAAAGCGAGGCCGTCGCCTTCGCCTCGAAGCTGTCCGCCGACGCTGGACTGCCTGAGCTGCGCGACATTCTGCCAGCGGTCGCACCAGAGAGCAGCCGCTAAAGCAAGCGCTTAACGACGGCACCTAACCCCCCGTCATCTCCCGCTTCTTCCCTTCCGCCCACAACCGGTCCTGTTCGGCTTTGTCCACGGTGCCGGTGCTGCCGTTGAAAAGATACGGCGCACGGCTTTTCATCTTGTCCACGAACGCCTGAGCCACATCCGGAAATGCGAAGGCACCGCGCTGTTCTGCGATCTCAGCGTGAAAAAGCACCTGCAAAAGCAGGTCTGAGAGCTCCTTTTTCAACTCCTCGTCGCCCTTGTCGGTGCGGACCGCGTCCGCGAACTCGGCCGCTTCCTGCTCTAGGTATTCCAACAACGACTCGTGGGTCTGGCTCATCTCCCATTCCCCGCGAGAGCGCGCCGCGCGCATGACGCGCTGCGCCTGGTTGACAGGATCCAACAGCGAGGACACCTGAACGAGTTCCTCACCCGCCTCCACGCGTTCTTGCACAGCGGGATCATGTAAATCGGTTGTGACCAGCCACCCCTCCCCTTCAGCATCCTCACCACGAACGAGGTCACCGAAGTTCCACCGAGCCGCAATGGGCACCTCTTCAGTGAAGATGACAGGGCCCCTCACTCGGCCAGCGACACCGATGGAGATCAAGTCCGGCCACCGGGGATCCAAAACCAGAACGCTCATGGAAACGATGTTAGCGGTCAGACCCCTTGTCAGGCTCATCCACGGAACGCACGGTCATTGAGTTCCCTGCGCGCCTGCTCCAGCGCGACCAGGTCAGAGAACAAGGCGTTGTACGCCATCTCGTCGTCGCTCGGCCTCATCCGCTGCAGCTGCGACTTCAGCTGCGCGATCTGGTTGCCCACCCGGACCTCCTGAAGGCGGGAAAGTACAGAGTCAGCGTAAGCACTGGGGTCTTCTGCATGAATTTCCTCAACCGCAAGTTCAGAGACGAAGTTGCGGCCGGCCACGTCCACCATTTCGGCGGCGACATTGGCGATCCACGCCGGGCCTGCAGTATCTGACGCGCCGGCGTTGGCCGCCCCACCCACCTTCGCCATCGCATCACGTACGGCCCGGTACGCCGGGTCGGTGAATGCGTCCGGGTTGATGCCGTCGAAGTAGCTGCCGGCAGCATCCGGGTACTGCAGCGCGACCTTGATGGCCTCACGTTGGGCCCACAGGCGCGGGTCCTGCGGGTTAGGCACCGGGAAAGCGGGAGCGCCCGGCGCTCCGGAACCGCCATCAGTGCTAGCGGGGGTAGCACTCTCCCATGCGGTGCGCTTGTTGCCTTTGTTCGACGGGGTCTTCGCCTCCTGGCGGACCTGGCGGATCACTTCGTTCGGGTCCGGCCAGCCAACCCATCCGGCGAGCTGGCGGGCGTACTCGGTTTGCAGCGGGGTGTCGCGGATCTGAGCGACGACGGGGACAGTGCGCCGCAAAGCTTGCAACCGCCCTTCCGGAGTGTCCAGCGGGTAATCCTTGAGCAGCGATTCAATGACGAACTCGAACATGGGCACGCGACTGGCCACCAGATTCCGCACCGCGGAATCGCCCTTGGCCATACGCAGATCACACGGGTCCATGCCCTCCGGGGCAACGGCGACAAAGGACTGGCCGGTGAATTGCTGATCGCCTTCAAAGGCGCGCATGGCGGCTTTCTGTCCAGCCTCATCACCGTCGAAGGTGTAGATGAGCTCACCACGGAAGTAATTGTCATCCAGCATGAGGCGGCGGATGATGCTCATGTGGTCCTTGCCAAAGGCCGTGCCGCACGCAGCGACAGCGGTGGTGATGCCGGCGGCGTGCATCGCCATGACATCGGTGTAGCCCTCGACCACGACGCACTGGTGGCCTTGTGCGATGTTCTTCTTCGCCAAATCGAGGCCGAAAAGCACCTTGGACTTGTGATAGAGCATCGTGTCCTGGGTGTTCATGTACTTGCCCATGGTGTCGTCATCGAACAGCTTGCGGGCACCGAAACCGATCACGTTGCCGGCGACATCCTTGATGGGCCACAGCAGGCGGCGGCGGAACTTATCGATGGGACCGCGGCGCCCCATCGTGGACAAGCCCGCCTCCTGCAGCTCCTGGGCATCGAACCCCTTGCGCAGCAGATGCTTAGTCAACGTGTCCCAGCCGTCAGGAGCGTAACCGCATTCGAAATGGTAAATGGTGTCTTTGTCAAAGCCGCGGTCGAGCAGGAAGCGCCGGCCGGGCTCGGCTTCCGGGGTCTCTAGCTGCTCGCGGTAGAACTCGTGCGCGGCCTTGTTGGCGGCTAGCAAACGTGCGCGGGTGCCGGGCTTCACATCGCGGGCGCCGGTGGATCCGCCCTGGTAGTTGATGTGGTAGCCGATCTCTTCGGCGACAGCCTCCACAGCTTCGGGGAAAGACAGCTGCTCCATCTCCATCATGAAGGAAAAGACATCGCCGCCTTTGCCGGTGGAGAAGCAGTGGTAGTAACCGCGGGCGGGGCGCACGTGGAACGACGGAGTCTTCTCGTCTTTAAAGGGTGACAAGCCCTTTAAGGAATCATGCCCGGCCGGCTTGAGCTGGACGTACTCCCCCACGATGTCCGCAATGTTGGCGCGCTCGCGGATAGCCTCAATGTCACTATCCGGAATTCTGCCCCTAGCCATGGCGCACATAGTACCCGCGCACCCGGACACCCACGCGCAGTGCGCTACGATATTGGCCATGGCGGAAGCTAGCGACGCGCGCAGGCACTCGGTAGTGCTGCCGATCCTGATCGCGTTCGCGGTCATCACAACGGTTGCCCTCGTTTACGCAGTGCTTAACGATGACGACATCCCCGCCTGCAATTCCAACGACATCCCCGCCGAAGCGTATTCGACCATTTCTGACATCCAAGCGGGCGGGCCGTTCGAATACGAGGACGACGATGCCGTCTTTGATAACCCCGACAACGCACTCCCCGAGCAAGACCGTGGGTTTTACCACACGTACACGGTGACCACCCCGGGTCTGGGCCACCGCGGTGAACGGCGCATCGTCACCGGCGGCGAAGACGCCCAAGACCCAAAGGTCTACTTCTATACGCCGAATCACCACGAGAGCTACTGCGAAATCAAGAATCCCACCGTGGAGTAGCGCTAGGACCGGATGAGCCGTCGTTAAGCTTGAGGCACACCCCGCGCCCGAGAGCGTAGGGTCTATCCCGAACCGAGTAACAGCTGCCACCCTTCCCCCAAAGGCTCCAAGAACCTCAAGTGGCACATGTTATTGAGTTCGGGATGGGCCCTAGTCTCCCCCAAAGCCACCACTCAACCTTGCCCGGATTCCATGCAGGGACCTAGCGAAGAGCGGCGTGAACATTCACAATCAATGCATGGGGAACATCGGGGATCACCAGCTGCGCCATCTTCTCGGCTCCGAGCGTGCCGATCGCGCCGCTGAGCTACGCCACCGTCTCTACCAAGAGCTCAGAGCCACGAGTCTCTATTGGTCCGGCAACAAGGCTCATGAACAAGCCGTAGCGGATCGGCCGATGTCCCTCGTAGCCGATAAGGCGCTAGTTGATCAGGCGTGGTTCCGCGGTCTGCCAACCCATGAAAAGGAAACCGTGCGTGGCGCCGCCGCTGTTCTGGCAACACGGAAAGCTGTCTTGGTCGGGCGGTGGGCCGCAGCACAACACGGTATGTGGGCTCCAACCCCCGGCGGCGGCCCAGTGGATCTTGTGCTCCCTTCTGGCTCGGTGCCTCCGAAATCGAAGTGGCCACCGCTGACTCGCTACCATCAGTTCCCGATCAAGGACGACGACATTGTTGAGCTTGATGGCGTCCGCACGACTACACCTCTACGCACAAGCATTGATCTTCACCGTCTCGAAGGCCGGGTGGGAGGATTTCTCGCTGTTAATTCTCTGCTCAATAGCGGTGTCGCCCTTAAGGAGATAGTCGCCTACAACCAATCTTTCGAGGATCCCCTCCCCCGAAACCACCGCCTGCCTGTCTCCGATAACTGGTCCCCAGCGCAGTTTTCCGACTTTGGAACCTGCCTGGCCTACGCGTGGATAGCAGAGGACGGCATGTGGGTGCGGGGCAACGTTGATCTGGGAGAGGGGTGGACCGCGCCCATCGTCGTCGATAGCCGCCTCATTGTGCTTATCGACGACGATCCGCTCCACCTCCCCGCCAACAGCTGGACCACAGCTCCAATCCCCTCACCACAGACACCCCACCTATGCGCTACCGAGCGGGGCTACCGGATCATCTTCTTCACTACAGACCAAGTCACGCACAGCAAGACGGCTTTTGTGCGGCGGATACGCGGGGAAAAGCTCAGGTACGGAGGTGGGACACCCTGAATGCGAGCCGTTTACACCCCAAGGCGGGACCAGTGTTAAAGGAGTGACTCAGTTCGGGATGGACCCTACGCTGCCCCCACCGCCCCATGCCTCATGCCTAATGCCTAGGTGAAGAAGCCGGCGAGGCCGTCGGCCTTCTTCGCGGTGCGCTCCAAACGCGATTCCGTCATCGAGGCGATCTGGTCGATGATGACGCGCTGGCGCTGCGCATCGGTCGAAGCTTCTGCCCACCATGCCGCGAACATCGTGTCCAAAGTGCCCGGCGCACCCGCCAGCAGGTAGTCATAGACGCGGGTAATTCGGTCGCGCTGCCGGTCCTGCCGCGCGATGTGGGCCGGCATATCCATCACGTAGAGCACAGCGACCGTCTTGAGCAGTCGAACCTCTGCCTCCGGTTCAGGCGGGATGACCAATTCGCCGTGCATGCGGCCCAGTTTCGCGCCGTCGGGGTTGGCCGCGAGCGTGGCGGAGACGACCGCTCCGACATAGCGGCCGACCAGCTCCGACGTCATCCGCTTCAGGTTCACATACCCCTGGAGCGAGTAGTCGAAATCGGCAGCTTCGCACACGGTGGGGAGGGAACGGAGGCGGGCGGCGGCGTCGATAAGCTCCTCGGCAGTACCGCCAAATGCCGCCGCACCCTTCTGCGCGAGCGCTGCCAGCTCCACGAGGTCCCACAGCACCTTGAGCGTGATGCGGCCGGACAGGATGCCGTCTTCGACGTCGTGGACGCTGTAGGCGATGTCGTCGGAGCAGTCCATCACCTGCGCCTCCATTGGCGGACGATCGTCAACGTGGCCTTCACGCAGCCACGCGAGGATCTCCGCGTCCTCGTCGTAGGCACCGTACTTCCTGTTCACGGTACCGTCCGGGTTGGTCCGCGTGCGCGGGTACTTGCAGGCTGCGTCGAGGGCGGCGCGGGTGAGGTTGAGGCCGTGGGATGTGCCGCGGATCAGCAATTTCGGCTCAAGGCGCGTGAGAATGCGCAGCGTCTGGGCGTTGCCCTCAAAGCCGCCACAGCCCTGCGCGAGCGCGTTGAGCGCAACTTCTCCGTTGTGGCCGTACGGCGGGTGGCCAATGTCGTGCGTGAGCCCCGCCATCTCACACAGGTCCGGATTGAGGCCCAGCCCGGAGCCGATTCCGCGCGCGATTTGCGCGACCTCAAGCGAGTGCGTCAGCCGTGTACGCGGAGTGTCGCCGTCGCGCGGGCCGACAACCTGCGTCTTATCGGCGAGCCGGCGCAGTGCCGCCGAATGGAGCACGCGCGCCCGGTCCCGGGAGAACGCGTCACGGGTCTCCACGCCCTCGGCGAGCTGCGAGCCCTTTTCCCCCTCCGTGACGCGCCTAGCGGTGTCGGCAGGTTCATACTGGTAAGCCATCGCTCACGAGCCTAGACGCGGTCTTACGCTTTCGCGGACGGCCAACGGCGTGTCTGGCACCAACCGCGCTACCCTAGTGGGCATGACTCCGCGAAACTTTCCGCGTTCTATCCGCATCGCCCTTGCCGTGCCTGCGCTCGCCGGTGCGGCCGCCTTCTCGGCTGCGCCGCTGGCCTACGCCGCGTGGGGCGGCAATGAGCACGTGCTCGCGCAGACGGCGACTGCGCTGTCCCCGACCGGTTTGACCGAGAACGTCACCGACGATGCCGGGGTGCTCAGCGGCGCCGAGAAACAGCAGATCGAATCGGCGATCCAGCAGATGAAGCAGGACAAGCAGCTCAACGCCTACGTCGTCTACATGGACTCTTTCGGCGGCCAGGACCCCGCGGAGTGGGTGCGCGAAGCCATCACAGATAAGGGCCCGAACACTGCCGTTTTGGCGATCGCCACCGACGGCAAGTTCAACGTCAACGGGGGCAGCCAGTGGGACAGCAGTGATATCGACGCCATGTACGATGCCGCCTACAGCCAGCTCACCGGCAAGAACTACGGCGCTGCCGGTTTGGACGCGATCAATGCTGTCAACGGCTCCTCCGACGGCGAGGGCGCGGCGCTAGTCGCCGGTGGTTTAGGCGCAGCAGCGCTCGCCGGAGGCGGCTTCTACATGTACGGCCGCAGCAAGAACAAGAAGCGCGACAGCAGGCAGCTCGAGTCCGCGAGGGCTCTGGCTCCCGGTGATACGGATTCGCTCGGCCGCCTGGCTACGCACACCCTCGAAGAGCTCGCCCACGACACGCTGGTGCAAACCGACGAATCCATTCGCCTGGGCAAAGAAGAACTCGAGATCGCTTCCGCGGAGTTCGGCGCCGACCGTGTCCGCCCCTTCACCTCCGCCATGAACCAGGCCACCTCCGAGCTGCAGCGCGCCTTCAACACTCACCAGCGGCTGAACGACGCTATCCCGGAAACTGAGCCGGAGAAGCGCGCGATGCTTATCGACATCATCTCCTCCTGCGGCCAGGCCGAAGAGGCGCTCAAGGCCAAGGCGGAAGAATTCCAGGACATGCGCGGCGTGCTCATGAAGGCCAATGAGGAAGTGGACACAATCTTCCAGCGCACCGTTGACCTGCGCGCCCGCCTTGAGCCGGCCCGCGCGACGTTGACCGACCTGCAGTCGCGTTACGACGAGCAACTGCTCTCCTCCATCACCCAGAACGTCGACATCGCCCAAGACTCGATCCAGGAAGCTGAGGGGCAACTCCAGCAGGCACGTGGACTCGCCGCTCAGCCGGCAGGCCAGCAGGGCGCGCTCATTGACGTTCTTCGCGGTGCCCAGCACGCGGTGGAAGTCGCCGACACGAACCTGCGCGCCATCGAGCACGCAGAGGCCAACATTTCCACTGCGCGCACCAACCTGCCGGCGCTCATCCAGGAGATCCAAGATGAACTGCGGGAGATCGAGCAGCTCAAGCAGCAGACGGACCAGGGCGCGCGTATCGACGTCCGGGCACTCGACACCGTCTCCTCCCGCGCCCGCGAAGCACTCTCCCAGATGGGCAACCGCCCGGAGACGGACCCGTTGGCGCTCTACACCGAGCTCACCCACCTCGACGCGGACATTGATGAGCAGATCGACCAGGCCCGCGGTGTCGCCTCCGACCAGCAACGCCGCCTGCAGCTTCTGGACCAGCAGCTCCAGGTCGCCAGCGCGCAAATCCAAGGTGCGGAAGACCTGATCAACTCCCGCGGACGCATCATCCGCTCCCGCGCCCGCACCCTTCTCGCGGAGGCGAAGCGCCAGTACGCCGAGGCAATCAACCGCCGCACTCAGGACACGAAGAACGCGATCGAGTTTGCGCGCGCCGCGACTGACTCCGCGCGCCGGGCCATCAACGCAGCAGATGACGACATTGCCACCTACCGCAACCAGCAGACCGCCCAGTCCATGAACACCATGGCCAACGCAATTATTTGGGGGTCCATCCTCGGCGGAGGCGGCGGTGGCGGCGGCTTTGGCGGAGGAGGCTTCAGCGGCGGAGGCGGTGGTTTCTCCGGTGGCGGCGGTTTTGCTGGCGGCATGGGTGGCCGCGGCGGAAGCTTCTAGCTCCCGACAACGACCGACATTGGGGCGGTCGCAGCCGCCCCTCTCAGTGAACGGGAGCACAGTGTGTGGGCTCGGGGAGACTCGGGCCTATCCCGAACTCAACCTCACCAGTCACTTAGGCCCCGCCGGCTACGTACAGCTTCTAACGTGAGAAGCGCGGGACAATTGCGCCTGCTGTTGCGCTTGTGGCTGAGTTCGGGATGAACGCTAGCACTTCACGAGCCTGCACTCGTCCAGGTGCAACTGCGGGGACTAACCGGTCTCAATGCTCATCGCGGGTTCAGTACAGCGTGCGGCGGGCTGGCGTGTCTATCAGCGTCAACGCCCACGTGAGAAACATCAGATCCGCAAACGGCATGTCACGGTTCTGAGTGACGGCGAGGTCGAGGCCATTCTTCGGTGAGGTGGTGGCGCAGGGGGCACCGGAGACGTCGATAAGCGTGCGAGTTTTCGACAGCGCGCTACCGCGTTCGAGCTTGTATGTGCGCGAGCCGCATCGTGCGGTCAAAGTACCCACGCCGATGCCGTGCGTGCGGACCGAGAACCTCTCCCCCGTGTCGTCTTGTACCTCACCAGTGACCTTCCAGCGCATCGCGCCGGCCGAATGCTCGACCTCGATGCTGACCCCTTCGGCGGTCAAAGTGCGGGTTGAGGGGTCGAAGACGGCGAGGGGCGCGCCCGAATCGCTGATCAGCGAATCACCGCGCCACGTAGCAGTGATCATGGGATGAGCAGCCAGACAAGGACGACGAATACGCTCATGAACACCATCAGCCCGATTAGCGCTGTCGTGTTGACCATCTTTCGGGACTCGAGCACTAGGCGCGACACCCATGCCAGCCCGACGATGTGCTCCAGCGGCAGGGTCGTCTGAGTGTCTGGGTCCGCTGGGCTCGACGGGTGGGCGAGCTCGCTGGAGGTGTCGAACTCCAACACCGACCGGCGCACGCCATTGTGGTCGGCAGTGAACTGGGCGACCTTGTTGCCGTTCGCGTCGTCGACGATCCAGTTCTTCGAAGACTCGGCAATGAGCATGTAGGGCACACCGCCGATCATCACTGGGATCTGTTTGTCGCGTTTGAGCGATGCCGGGGCCGACACGATCTCTTGGCCAGTTTCCGTCGCGTTCGCTTTGGCTCCGGCTTCGGGGTTGGAGGTGAGGGCCCAGGTGGAGCCGTCGGAAAGCGTGGCGTGCTCATGCGTGAAGTCCGCGAGCGCCTCCGGGCCTGCCTCAGCGAGGAGCTTCGGGGCGTCCCTGTCGGTGCGATCCCAGCTGACGTAGTGCATTAGCATCCCACCAGCCGGGCGGCGAGGTAGCTTTCCAGCTCGTCGAGCGACACGCGCTCCTGCTCCATCGTGTCGCGTTCACGCACGGTCACGGCCTTATCCTCGAGCGAATCGAAGTCGAACGTGACGCAGAACGGAGTGCCGATTTCATCTTGACGGCGGTAGCGGCGGCCGATCGCACCGGACGTGTCGTAATCAATGCTCCAGTGCTGGCGCAGCGTTGCGGCGAGCTCCTCTGCCGGGCCGGAAAGCTCCGGCTTCTTCGACAGCGGCAGCACCGCGACCTTGATCGGAGCGAGGCGGCGGTCAAGCTTCAAAACGACGCGCTTATCGACGCCTCCCTTCGCGTTCGGTGCCTCATCTTCGTGGTAGGCATCAATCAGGAAGGCCATCATCGCGCGGCCCAAACCAGCGGCGGGCTCGATGCAGTACGGGATCCAACGTTCGCCGGAATCCTGGTCGAAGAAAGACAAGTCTTCGCCGGATGCTTCTGCGTGCGTCTTCAGGTCGTAGTCGGTGCGGTTGGCCACACCCTCGAGCTCACCCCACTTGGAGCCCTGGAAACCGAAGGCGTACTCCAGGTCGACCGTGCGCTTGGAGTAGTGGGACAGCTTCTCCTGCGGGTGCTCGTACAGGCGCAAGTTGTCCGGGTCGATGCCCAGGTCGATGTACCACTGGTGGCGGGCATCGATCCAGTACTGGTGCCACTGCTCGTCCTCGCCCGGTTTGACGAAGAACTCCATCTCCATCTGCTCGAACTCGCGGGTGCGGAAGATGAAGTTGCCCGGAGTGATCTCGTTACGGAAAGACTTGCCCACGTTGGCGATGCCGAACGGAGGCTTCATGCGTGCCGACGTCATGACGTTCTTGAAGTTCACGAAGATGCCCTGAGCCGTCTCCGGGCGCATGTAGTGTAGGCCCTCTTTATCGTCGACAGGGCCCAGGTAGGTCTTCATCAGGCCGGAGAACGCACGCGGCTCCGTCCAGTTGCCGGGCTGGCCCGTCTCCGGATCGTTGATGTCCGCCAGGCCGTTCGCCGGAGGGTGGCCGTGCTTTTCCTCGTAGGCCTCCAGCAGGTGGTCAGCGCGGTAACGCTTGTGCGTGTGCAGCGACTCCACCAGCGGGTCCGTGAAGACCTCGACGTGGCCGGAGGCGACCCACACCTGCGGTGGCAGGATGATGGAGGTATCCACACCGACGACATCCGCGCGCGACTGCACCATCGTCTTCCACCACTGGCGCTTCAGGTTCTCCTTCAGCTCCACGCCGAGCGGGCCATAATCCCAAGCAGAACGGGTACCGCCGTAAATTTCGCCGGCCGGGTACACCAACCCGCGGCGCTTGCACAGATTGACGACGGTATCGATCGCAGTTGTTGCCATGGGCAGTTCAACTCTCCTCTTGCAGGGTGCTTGGAAATATCTGGTCCAAGTGTAGCCGGTACCCCGAACACCAAGCTGGCCCGGTGCGGTTGATGCACAAGGAATGCCCAAGTAGCAAAAATGAGACCACTTTGTTACTACACTGTAATAATATAAGCGGGCGCATGGTGTATAAAACCTTGAGGTGCCCCAGATACGAGGAAGAGAAGGAGGGACGCACATGGTTGAGTCGCGCCTGTTGCCGCAGTGGCCGGAGGACAAGTTGGCCCGCACCTCCGAAATCATCGGAGCTCTTGATTCGCCGTTGCGGTTGCACATTATCCTCCTTCTCAACCAGCAACCCCACGTCGTGCACGAGCTGGTCACCGAACTCGGCAAGTCCCAGCCACTGGTGAGCCAGCACTTGCGGGTGCTGAAAAACGCCGGTTTGGTTAGCGCAACGCGCACTGGGCGTGAAATGGTCTACCGGTTGGCCGTGCCGTCCGTCATGGGCATCATCGAGACCATTGCTGGGCTGACCGAAGAAGATTCCCGCGACGATCTGGCGGCCCGCCGCGCGGCCCGCCAGGGCCCAGACTTCATCGATGCAACGGGCAGCATCGGATCCGCCAGTGCTGTCGGGCCAATGGGCGGCCACACCCCTGACGAAGACCCGGGCTTGATTCCTGACGGCCCGTCGCCCAGCCTATAAGGCATGAGCTCTCGCCAATCCCGCCGCGAACCGGCGCCGAAAATCGGTGCCCGCAACACCCGCCAGCGCAGCGCCGTCATCGATGTGCTGCGCGACATCGACCGCTTCGCGTCGGCGCAAGCAATCCACCGAGAACTCAGCGACCGCGGGCAAAAGGTCGGCTTGACGACGGTTTACCGCACCCTACAAACCCTCGCCGAAATCGGCGCCGTGGATGCCCTTAACTCCAACTCCGGCGAAACCCTCTACCGCCACTGCCTCACCGACCGCCACCACCACCATTTGGTGTGCACGTCGTGCGGCCGCAGCGAGGAAATCGAAGGCGGGCCTGTCGAGGAGTGGGCGCAGCAAGTGGCCCGCCAGTACGACTTCGCCATTTCCGGCCACGACGCCGAGATCTTCGGCCTGTGCCCCGCCTGCCGCTAGTTCGCGACAAAGATCTACGTGCGGCTATTTCCTGCCGCTATTTCGTGCCGCCGAAACGGCGGTCCCGCTTCGCGTATTCGAGCACCGCGTCGTACAAGTCTTCTTTGGTGAAGTCAGGGAAGAGAATGTCCCGGTACACCATCTCCGCATACGCCGACTGCCACAGCAGGAAGTTCGATGTCCGCTGCTCCCCCGACGGCCGCAGAAACAAGTCCACGTCCGGCATATCCGGGCGGTACATGAACCTAGCCAGCGTCTGCTCTGAAATCTCCCCCGGTGCGAGTTTTCCTTCGGAGGCGAGCTGGGCGATGGTTCGGGTGGCGTCGATAAGCTCTGCTCTGCCGCCGTAATTAATGCACATCGCGAGCGTGAGACCGGTGTTGTTCTTTGTCATTTCTTCCGCGGCCTCGAGCTCGCGGATGACCGACCGCCACAACCGCGGGCGGCGGCCGACCCACACGATGCGCACATTCTTCGCGTGCAGCTGGTCGCGCTCGGCGCGCATCACCTCGCGCGAGAACCCCATGAGAAAGCGGACCTCCTCACGTGAGCGGCGCCAGTTCTCCGTGGAGAACGTGTACGCCGACAACCACTCGACCCCGCCGAGCTCAATGCACCCATCGACCATATCCATCAGGACCGTCTCACCGACGCGATGTCCCTCCGTGCGGGGCATGCCCCGCTCCTGCGCCCACCGACCGTTGCCGTCCATGACAAGCGCGATGTGGCGCGGGATGAGTTCGGCTGGGATCTCGGGGATGGCGGCGGAGTCCGGGTCGCTGGGGTTGTTGGGGTTCACAGTCACGGATTCATTATGCCTGCTCCATAATCTTCAACGACGACACTGCCGCCTCCAAGTGATACTGCAGGTGAGCGGTGGCAAGCCGGTGGGTCTGCACCGCCGTCGTCTCGGTGAGGCGGTCCGCTGCTGCTGCGTCGTGGCCGTTGGCGAGCAGCCACATGATGTGGAGAGTGTCCTCCTCGACATCGAACGCGCCAGGAGGCCGGCAGTTCAAACACGTGGCCCCGCCGACTGCCGGGTGAAACGCATGGTGGGGGCCGGGTTTGCCGCAATTGGCGCAGTCGAACAGGCTCAAAGCCCAGCCGGCGTGAGCGGTAGCGCGAAGGATGAACGCGTCGAGCACCATCGTGGCGTGCTGTGCATTCTGGAGCCGCTTGACAGCGGCGCTGACTTCGGCGAACAAGGCTGGGTCCGCCTCGCCCGCATAAGAGAGCCGCTCTGCGGACTCCAGCACGGCGCAGGCTGCTGTGTACCGGTCGAAGTCCTCAATAATCCCGCTGCCGTAATAGGCGATCGTGTCCGCCTGCGTGATCGTAGCCAGATTGCGGCCCGGGTACAGCTGCACATCGAGGTCCACGAAAGGCTGCACCCGCGAACCGAAGCGGGACTTGGTCTTGCGCACCCCCTTGGCCACGCTTCGGACAAGTCCGTGGTTTTGGGTGAGCAGGACGACCACGCGGTCAGCCTCGCCGAAATCGTACGTGCGCACGACAAAGGCGCGGTCGCGGAAACTGGGTTTAGAAGCCAAGGCGCCCCAAATGCTTCGGGTCCGACTGCCAATTCTTCAACACCTTGATCCTCAGATCGAGGTAAACATTGCGGCCGAGCAGGTCGATGATCTGCTTTCTCGAACGCTGAATGATCCCGCTCAGGCGGCGGCCGTCGCGGCCCTCAATAATCGTCTTCTGGCCGGGGCGCTCGAGGTACATCACGGCGTAGATCATGGCCCGCTTCGGAGTGTTGCTGTCCTCCGGATCCTCATACATCTCGTCGATCTGGACGGCGACCGAGTGCGGCAATTCGTCGCGCAGCCCCTTAAGCGCCTCCTCCCTGATCAGCTCCGCGATGCGGGTCTCGGTGTCCTCGTCCGTGACGTGACCTTCCGGGTAGAAGCGCGGGCCTTCGGGGAGGTGCTTCGTCAGGACATCGAGGAGCACATCGAGTTGGACCTGCTCCGTTGCAGAGACCGGCACAACGTCGATGTCGTCACGGCCGGTGGCATCGGTGAGCAGATCGTGCAGCTTGAGCAACTGCTCCCCAACCTGGTCTTTGCCTGCCACATCGAGCTTGGTCACGATCCCGACAATCGGCGTGTTCGGCTTCGTCTCTTTCACCGCGTCCAAAATCCAGCGGTCGCCCGGACCGATCTTCTCATTCACCGGGACCGTCAGACCGACCACGTCTACGTCCGCGAACGTGTCCTTGACCACGTCATTGAGGCGCTCACCCAGCAGCGTGCGCGGGCGGTGCAGCCCAGGAGTATCTACCAGCACAATCTGCGCGTCCGGCCTATTCACGATGCCGCGGATCGGATGACGCGTCGTTTCCGGCTGGTCCGCCATGATGGCGATCTTCTCCCCCACCAGCGCATTCGTTAGCGTCGACTTGCCCGTATTCGGGCGGCCCACGAAGCTGACAAACCCGGAACGGAAACCCTCGGGCGTGTCCGTGAACTCGTTCGGCAGCGCGACGGCAGCTTCTGCATCTGCTGCCGGGCCTGTTTCTGGCCCCGCGATCGCCTGGTCGAAGAAGTCCGCGGGGTCGTCCTGGTTATCAATGGGCTGGGAGATCATAACTTCCAATCGTACGGGCCGGCATGCTTTTCAACGGTTAGGGCGCGGGCTAGCCTTGCTGAGCCGCCGCGGGGGCTCCGTTCACCGGAGTCACCGGTCAGATACATTTTTAGTATGGCCTTTCAGGCTTCGCCTGCGCCGTTTTCCCAGGTGAGATTTCACCGGGGAGGCTAGAAGGCCATACTAAAAATCTAAACCGGCTCCGGCGATACACCTTGAAGTTAGATTTTGGGGTGAGATCCGGAAGTTAGAACCCCGGAGTTAGATCTCGGTGACCTCGAACTGGAGGCTCGGGTTGGCGTACGCGTCTTGGGACTCGACCAGGAGGAGCTCAGGCGAGTCCGCCTTGTAGGTGTTCTCCAGCAGATCGAAGACAGAAGATGCTGTCTTCGCCAGGGCCTGCTTGGCGGCGTCGGGACCACCCGCCGCCCCGATGTAGTGGCCGGTGAACAGCGCACAGGTGACATCGCCGGAACCGTTGCGCTTGAACGGTAGGCGCGGGGTCTGCACCAGCCAGCGGCCGTGGTTATCCACGACGAGCATCTCAACTATGCCTTCCGGCTGGTCGGGGCGGTTGACCGAGGTGACCAGAACGGTGTCGGGCCCCATAGCGCGGGCAGCCTCGACGGCATCGAGGGTGGAGTCGAGGTCGGTAGCGTCTTTGCCGGTCAGGTACCCCAGCTCAAACTGGTTCGGGGTGATGATGTCCGCCACCGGCACGACCTTGTCCCGCAGCAGCGGCGGAATGTTGTCGGAGACGAAGCAGCCGGACTTCGCGTTGCCCATCACCGGGTCACAGGAGTACACCGCGTTGGGGTTCAGCGCTTTGACGCGGGCGACGGTATCGACGATGACGTCGGCGATGTCGTCGCCCCCCTGGTAACCGGACAAGACCGCATCGACACGAGCTAGAGCGCCGCGAGCCTCGATACCGTCGACAATTGCACGGACCTCAGCGGCGGGAATCATCGGCCCTTCCCACTCGCCGTAACCGGTGTGGTTAGAAAAGTTGACGGTGTAGACAGGCCAGACCTCATGGCCGATGCGCTGCAGCGGGAAGACCGCAGCGGAGTTGCCAACGTGGCCGTAGGAAACCGCAGACTGGATCGACAAAATGTTCTTCATGGGATCCATTGTGCGCGCCGAGGTGGCTGCTGCACAAAAGGCAACGAACTGGCCTTCTCTCCCGCTACTCCCCCGGTGCGGGACGGTAGGTACGTGAGGTGCCTGAGTTACTCAGTTCGGGATGGTCCTGACGCTCGTCGGACTCAGTGTCCTCACGCTCCGGGATGAGCCGTTCGGGGACCTCGATCAGCACGGTGCGGACTTTGATGCGGCCGCGTCGGTCGCGCCCTCCTTCGGCGGTGAAGAGCAGATCCGAAACCTCAACGGAAGAGCCGGGCAGGGGGACACGGCCGAGTTCGTAGGACAGCAGACCGGCGACTGTTTCGACGTTGTCTGTGACTTCCTCGGTGAATTCAAGCGTGAATCCGAGCTCGTCAGAAAAGTAGTCGACCAGGTCATCGAGCGGGAGGCGCGCTTGGGCGCGGAACGCCCGCGACGTAGCGGCCGCTTGGGCGAGGGTGTCCCGCGGGTCCGTAATCAGGGTGGACCCTTCGACCTCTGGAGTGTCGGTGAGTTCTGGTGGGTCGACCCGCTCGATGGGTGCCTCCTCATCCTCGTCGTACTCGTCGGCGATCTCACCGACAATCTCCTCGAGAATGTCTTCCATGGTGATCAGGCCGGCGATGCCGCCGTATTCGTCCACAAGAACTGCGATGTGAGTCTGCTCCTGCTGCATCTCTTGAAGCAGGTCGTCGAGCGGCTTGGAGTCCGGCATGAACATCGGCTCGCGCATCAGGTCGGTGACGGGAACACCGGTGCCGCTATCGGTGCGGTTGTAGGTCTTCTCGATGACATCTTTGAGGTAGATGATGCCCACGATGTCGTCCACGCTTTCTCCGATCACCGGGACGCGCGAGTGGCCGGAGCGGATCATCAGGTTCGCGGCCTGGCCGGCAGACTTCTCCGACTCGATCCACACAATGTCCGGGCGCGGCACCATGACCTGGCGTGCGTGGGTGCCAGCAAGGTCGAAGATGTTCTGGATCATGCGGCGCTCGGCCGTTTCCACGACGCCTTGCTCCTGGGCGATGTCGACGGCTTCGCGTAGTTCTACATCGGTGGCGTAGGGGTTTTCCAGGGTCTCTTCACCCGGCGTGACCAAGTTGCCCAGCCAAATGAGCAGTTTCGAGATCGGCCCCAGCACTGTGTAGACCACCGTGAGAATCTGGGCGGCGCGCAAGGAGATGGAGTACGGGTTGAGTTTGCCGGCACGGCGGGCGATCACACCGACAATGCCGAAACGTATGAGCGTCACCGCGAGAATCGCAGCGCCTATGGCCCATGCCTGCGACGGGATCAGCTCGAAAGCGGTGAGCAGAGCGAACACGGCTGCGACGGTGTCCAGCACCGTCTGGATGAGCGCGAGCAGACCCAAGTGGTTCGGTTTCGCATCGACGACGCGCAGCAACGCGGCAGAGCCAGCGACATCGTCTTTGGCCATCGTTTCCACGCGGGCACGCGAGATCGGCACCAGGGCGGATTCGAGCATCTTGATCACGCCCGCTGCCAGCAGCGAGATGATCGATATCAGGCCGAAAGTGATCCAGGCTTCCACAGGCGGCTACTGCTCCCCGCCGCGGTTGTTGTCCCGTTCCTCGACGAGCCCGTCCAGTTCCTGCCGGTCCGCGCCCGAGGGGAATGCGTGCCGGCCGTCGGGTTTGGGCTGGTACTCGATGCCGCGGGCGGACAGGTCGTCGTACCAGTCGGCGAGGATTTCATTCTGCAGGCCGAACATTTCCCGCTCGTCGGCGGGTGTCGCGTGGTCGTAGCCGAGCAGGTGGAGCACACCGTGGACAGTGAGCAACGCCATCTCGTGGCCCAGCGGGTGACCCGCAGCCTCGGCCTGTTTCCGGTCGTAGTCGGGGCAGAGGATGATGTCTCCCAGCATGGCTGGGCCCGGTTGCGCTGCGTCGGGGCGCCCGGAACCGGGGCTGAGCTCGTCCATGGGGAAGCTCATCACGTCGGTGGGGCCGGGCAGGTCCATCCAGCGCATGTGCAAATCCGCCATGGTCGGCGAATCGACGCAGGTGATGGTCACCTCGGTGTCGGGGTGGACGTCGAGGGCGGTGAGGGCGAAGGAGGCGACGTCGACAAGCATTTCCTCGTTGACGTCGGTCTCACCGGATTCGTTGAGGACTTCGATGCTCATTCCTTTTCCTCCTGATCCTGCTGCCGAGCCTGCGAGGCGGCAGCAGCATGCTTGCCGGTCGGCCCAGCGGGCGCTGCAGCCTCGGCATCCCAGCGCTCAGCGCGCTGCGCGTCGTACGTGTCGTAGGCGGCGACGATGCGCCCGACCAGCTGGTGGCGCACCACGTCGTTGGCGCCGAACTCCTGGAAGTGGATCTCTTTGATCCCGCGCAGTATCTGGCGCACAACGCGCAGACCGGAGACCACGCCGCGGGGCAGGTCCACCTGGGAAATGTCGCCGGTAACCACCATTTTGGACCCGAAGCCCAAGCGGGTGAGGAACATCTTCATCTGGGCAGGGGTGGTGTTTTGCGCTTCGTCGAGGATGACAAAAGCATCGTTGAGAGTGCGGCCGCGCATGTAGGCGAGCGGGGCGACCTCGATGATGCCGGCTTCCATGAGTTTCGGGATCATCTCGGGGTCGAGCATGTCGCGTAGCGCGTCGTACAGCGGCCGCAGGTAGGGGTCGATTTTGTCGTTCAGGGTGCCGGGCAAAAAGCCCAGCTTCTCCCCTGCCTCCACGGCGGGGCGAGTGAGGATGATGCGTTTGACCTGCTTGGATTGCAGCGCCTGCACTGCCTTCGCCACCGCCAGGTAGGTCTTACCGGAACCGGCAGGGCCGATGCCGAACACGATCGTGTTCTCGTCGATCGCGTCAACGTACTCGCGCTGACCAGCGGTCTTCGGGCGGATCACCTTGCCGCGCCGGGCAATGATCTCCTGGCCGAGAATGTCCGCGACGGACTCCGGCGCATCCGAGGCCATGATGTCCACCGCGTGCGTCACTGCATCGGCTGTGATGACGATTCCGCGGCGCGCCATCGCCTCTACCTCATCTAACACGCGGTCGGCGTAGGCCACATCCTCGACAGGCCCGCGCAGCGTGACGGTCGTGCCGCGCGCGAATAGGTCCGCGCCGAGCAGGTCGTTGAGGGTGCGAAGGTTCTCGTCGTTAATGCCCAGGATGGCCTGGGCGTGCTCAGGGTCGAGCTCGTGCGAGCGTGTGACCAGTTCTGCCATGCGGTTCACACTACCAGCGGTGCGTCAACGCACCGATCGCGCTCAACGCGGCCAGCGCGGCACTCGCGGTGCGCAGTACTTCCGGCCCCATGCTTATCGACGTCGCAGGGATCCCCGCAAGTTCCTCCTGCCCAATCCCGCCTTCGGGACCGACAATGAGATACAGGTGGTCGACGTCAAGGTCTATGTCTTTGATGCTGGTGGCTGCGTCTTCATGCAGGACGTACGCGGTTGTTCGCTCCTTGTCGGAGCCGCACAGCGACGACAAGAGCTCGGCGAGCTGGTTCGTGGTGACCGGCTCACGGACCTCCGGCACCCAGGCGCGGCGGGACTGCTTGGCCGCTTCCCGGGCGGTGGCCTGCCACTTTTCCACGTTCTTGGCCACCTTCGGGCCCTGCCACCTGGCGATGGTGCGGTGGGAGATCCACGGGATGATCTCGTCAGCTCCACCCTGGACGGCCAGATCGACGGCGAGCTCGGCGCGCTCGGACTTCGGGATGGCCTGCACCACTGTCACCTGCGGCCGCGGCGGCGGCACGTCTTCCACGCGCACCACCTCTCCGACCAGGGAGTCCTTGCCAGTGATGTCGGTGACGGAGATTTCGGCGGTGCGGCCGGAGCCGTCGATAAGCATGATGTGCTCGCCGGGTTCAATGCGTTTGACCGTGACCGCGTGGCGTCCTTCCGCGCCGTCGAGGCGGCCGGCGGCAGGGTCGTCGCACAGGAAGTACGGCAGGCTCATGACTTTAGCGCCGGAAGCGGTCGCGGAGTCGGCCGAAGAAGCTTTCCTCACCGGGTGCTTCCTCTTGCACATGGGCTGCCTCTGTGCAGCCGGCGCGCAGGTCCTCGAGCGCGCGGCGCTCATCCTTGGTCAGCGTCTCAGGCACGACGACCTCGACGTGGGCGATCATGTCGCCGGCGCCCTCCGCGCGCAGACGCGGCATGCCCTCGCCTTCGAGAATGATCTGCTCGTTCGGCTGCGTGCCGGCCGGGATCTCAATCGTGGTGGTCTCACCGGCGAGGTCCTCGACCTCCAGGCTCGTGCCCAAAGCTGCATCGTACATCGGCATGGAAACCTTCAGGTGCAGGTTCTCCCCGTCGCGCACGAACACCGGGTGGTCCTCGGTAGTGACCTCCACGTACAAGTCGCCGGCAGCGCCGCCGCCATGGCCGACCTCGCCCTGGCCCGCCATACGGATGCGCATTCCGGAGACAATGCCGGCCGGAATGTTCACCGTGATGTCGCGGCGGGATCGCACGCGCCCTTGACCGCCGCACTTCTGGCAGGGGTCGGTGATGATCTCGCCGAAACCCTGGCACTTCGGGCAGGACGTCGTGGTCATAATGTTGCCCAGGAAAGACTGCTGCACCTGCTGGACCTGGCCTTGCCCGCCACAGTTGTCGCAGGTGACCGGCTTGGCTTCGGATTCGGACCCGGTGCCGCGGCAGTGCTCGCACACCACTGCGGTGTCCACGGTGACGTCCTTGCGGGTACCGGAGTACGCCTCCGCCAGCGAAATGCTCGTGCGCAGCAGCGCGTCGTTGCCCGGCTGCACACGCGAACGCGGTCCCCGGCCGCCGCCTCCACCGTCGCCGAAGAACGCCTCGAAGATGTCGCCGAAGCCGAAGCCCCCGCCGCCCGGCGCGGCAGCGCCCTGCTCCATTGGATCCCCGCCACGGTCGACGATCGCCCGCTTCTGCGGATCCAGCAGCACCTCCTGCGCCACGGAAATCTCGCGGAATTTCTCCGCGGCTTCGTCCGTGTCGTTCACGTCGGGGTGGTACTTGCGTGCGAGACGTCGATAAGCTTTCTTGATCTCCGCATCCGACGCGTTCTGGTCAACCCCGAGGATGCCATAGTAATCGCGGGCCATCTAATTCCTTTCCTCTCCGGCGAGAATGTGGCTAATGTAATGCGCCACCGCCGCAACCTTTTGAATCGTACCGGGGTAGTCCATGTACGTCGGGCCGAGGACCCCCAGACCACCCAGCGTCTCGCCCGCCGCACCGTAACCAGTGGTCACAATGCTGGCTTTGCTCAGCTCCTCATCCTCATTCTCCTGCCCGATGACCACGGAGACATTCCCCAATTCAGGCAGGTTTGCCAGCAGCTTGAGCACGACGACCTGCTCCTCGAGCGCTTCAACGACGCTGAGCAAATCCGTGGTCACCGGAACGAGGTTCGCCGCGCCCGCGATGAGCACACGGTCGCTTGGCTTTTCGACGAGTGTATCTATCACCACAGCAATCGCCCTGGTCACATGATCCGGGGCGTCCTGGGCGATCGCGGCCAACGCCGTTGATGCATCCGCCATCGTCTTGCCCTCTAGAGCTCGGTTGAGCAGATCCCGCAGCTGCGCTGTCTCCTCATCGCTGATCGGGCCGGCGAGCTCGACGTTGCGCTGGTCCACCCGGCCGGTGTCGGTGATGAGTACCAGCAGCAGCCGCGTCGGGGTGAGTGCCACGACCTCGCAGTGCTTCACCCGGGACACACTGAGGGTCGGCAGCTGCACCACGGCTGCCTGGCGAGTCAGCTGCGCGAGCAGGTGGGCGGAGCGGCGCATGATGTCCTCTAGGTCCACTGAGGATTCGAGGAATTCTGAGATGGCGCGGCGTTCCGGCAGTGAGAGAGGTTTGACGTCGTTGATCGCGTCCACGAAAGCGCGGTAGCCCTTCTCCGTGGGCACACGCCCCGAGCTCGCGTGCGGCTGGGCGATGAAGCCCTCCGCCTCCAGCACCGCCATATCATTGCGGATCGTCGCGGAACTGACGTTCAGTTTGTGCCGCTCCACTAGGGTTTTCGACCCGACCGGCTCCTGCGACGCGATGTAGTCCGCGACGATCGCGCGCAGCACAGCTTGCCTGCGTTCGCGTGCGGGACCTGCCATGTTCACTCCTTCACCGTGGCTAGCACTCTCCGGCGTCGACTGCTAACCGAGTGTAGCGCTGACTTACTCGGCGGCCAAGATGTCGGTGACAATTCCGTCGGCAAGCAAGCGGCCTTCATCCGTGACCGCGATGCGCTCACCTGTTTGCAGGAGGCCTGCGTCACGGTGCTTACGGATCACCGCTTCTGCTCCCGGTTTGACCCAGCTGTGCGGGATGCCCTCTTTGAGGCGGAGGCCGAGCATGATCTGCTCGAAGTGGTGCTCGGCATCCGTGATGGTTTCCTCACTGGCGATGGGCAGTTCGCCCGCCGCTAGTTTCTGGTTGTAGGTTTCCGGCCGCTTGACGTTCATGAACCGCGTCCGGCCGACATAGCCGTGCGCACCTGGGCCGGCTCCCCACCAATTGCCGCCGCGCCAATAGAGCAGGTTGTGCTGGCACTCCCCGCCCGGCTTGGCCCAGTTGGATACCTCATACCAACCGAAACCGTTGGACTCGAGCGTGTTGGCGATGAGTTCGTAACGGTCGGCGTAGGTGTCCTCATCGGGGGCGGGCAACTGGCCCTTGTTGATCTTGCGGGCCATTGCTGTGCCGTCCTCCACAATCAGCGAGTAGGCGGAGACGTGGTCCACCCCGGCGTCGAGGACGTGGTCGAGGCTCTTCTTCACGTCGTCTTCCGTCTCTGTCGGAGTGCCGTAGATGAGGTCGAGGTTGACGTGCTCGAAGCCGGCCTTCTGGGCCTCCTTTGCCGCGGCGACAGCACGGCCGGGGGTGTGCTGGCGGTCCAGGATCTTCAGCACCGGCGTGCTTGCAGACTGCATGCCCAACGACACCCGCGTGAACCCCGCCCTTTTGAGATCCTCGAAGTACTCCGGGCTTGTTGACTCCGGATTCGACTCCGTAGTCACCTCCGCGTCCGGTTTCAACCCGAACGTGCGCGTGATCGCGTCCAGGATCCGGCCCAGGCCGTCCGCCCCCAGCAGCGACGGCGTGCCGCCGCCAATGAAGACCGTGTCGGCGGCGGCAGGAGCGCTGCCGCCCCCGGCCACATTTGCCATCTGGGCAGCTCCCATCTCCAGCTCGCGCTCCAACGCATCCAGGTAGGCCGCGTAGGACGTTGCCGTCTCTGAGGGCGTGTAGGTATTGAAGTCGCAGTACCCGCACCGTGTCGCACAGAACGGGACGTGGACGTACACGCCGAACCCGGCCGCGTGGTCCCTGTCAGCGCCGTGCCCACTGCCCGCGCTCATCATGTCTGGTACGCGCACACCGTTCGCGCCCCTGCCGCGGCTGGAAGTAGAACCATCAGAATTGGCCATGGGGTCAACTCTAAAGCCCGCCAAGATATCGTTTACATCCTTGCCGGTTCAAGCTCTAAAACCGCAGGTCAGATTTTGCTTCCTCGGCAAGGATGCGAACTATATCTGGAGGCGGGCCCGGACGGTGCCAATGGGTGGTTCCGGCGGGGCCCGAGAAGCAGACTGGAGCCAGTGGGGTTGGTGAGGTTGAGTTCGGGTTGAGCGCTAGCCCCGCGCAACCTACGCGCCGCGGCGGGAACGCTTCGCTGCGACCTTGGCGACGATGGCGTCGACACGCGCGCGCTCCTCCAGGAACGCCGGCGGGTTACAGCCGCGCATAGCACGGGTAAAACCGGGGTGTTCGGCGACGACGGAGTCTAGCCAGCCGTCGACGGCGGACTCCACAAGCTCGCCGACGCGGAAGTAGAGCTGCGGCAGGGACACAGCCGCGAGGTTCTGGGCGACCATGTCGGTCTGCTCGAGGGTGTACTCGACCACTTCGCCCAAGTGCTGGACGATCAAGTCTGTGCGCTGGGTACACGCCTCGGACATGTCCTTGACCGGGGCGGGCGAGCTGAGCGGGAACAGCTCGTACAACGCGGAGGCGTCGAGGGTTTCCGGCTCCGGGATGCGCTCCTCCGGCGGAAGTGCGGCGGAGATGGAGCCGGCCCGCACACCGGAGACGAGCGCCTGGCGCAGGCCGATCAGCTCACCGACCACGCGGCGCGCATCGGTACGGGCGTCGTCGACGATCTCGGCGAATTCGGCCAGGCAGTCGTCGGTCAACTCCCCGTCGTAATCGGCGATCGCCTCGGCGATGTGCTCGATGTATTCGGCTACTTCATCGCCTATGTTGTAGACCTCTTGAGTGAGCTCGCGGTGGCGTAGCGTCGCAGCAGTCCGGTGCACACTCGCCTCCTTCTGGCTTCCCTGGCAGACACACCGTTAGTGTCGGTGGTTGACTCTATGTCAGAAATTCACAGGTGCCCGGACGGCACGCCGAGAACTTACCCGTAGAGCTTCCGCATCTGGTGGGCGAAGCTCTCCAACACGGCCGGACGCTTGACTTTCAGGGACGGGGTCAGTTCGCCGTCTGCCTCGGTGAGGTCGCGCGGGAGAATGCGGAATTTCTTGATCGCCTCAGCCTTCGACACCGCGTGGTTGGTGCGGTTAACGGCGTCCTGGATTTCCATGCGCAGGTCATTGCGCTTGGCCAGTTTGTAGGTGGGGATGTCAGCGTCGATGCCGCGCGCTTCCTTCCAGGATGTCAGGGCGTCTTCGTCGAGCGCGATGAGCGCACCGATGAAGGGCTTGCCGTCGCCGACCACTACCGCTTGGGAGATCAGCGGATCCTGGCGCAGCAGCTCCTCGAGCGGCTGCGGGGCGACGTTCTTGCCGCCGGATGTGACCAGCAGATCCTTCTTCCGGCCGGTGATCGAAATGTTTCCTTTCTCGTCGATTTCGCCGAGGTCGCCGGTGTGGAAGTAGCCGTCGATAAGCGCCTCCTTGGTTGCCTCCTCGTTGCCCCAGTACCCGGTGAACACGCCCGGGCCGGAGAAGCAGATTTCGCCTTCGTCGCTGATTTTCGCTGTGTAGCCCATCATCGGTTTGCCCACGGACCCGATCTTGCGGTCGTCGCCGAAGCTCAAGGCGGCGGCGGAGGAGGTTTCGGTCAGGCCGTAGCCCTCGTACACCGGTAGCCCAGCACCGCGGTAGAAGTGGCCGAGCGGCACACCGAGTGCGGAACCGCCGGAGATGCCGTATTCCATCTTGCCGCCGAGCGCTTCGCGGATCTTGGAGTAAACCAGCTTGTCAAAGACGGCGCGCTTGGCCTTGAGCACCATTGACGGGCCGCCCGCGTCGAGCGCTTCGGAGTAGGCGATGGCTGTCTTTTCAGCCTCGGCGAAGATCTTCGCGCCGATCGCGGATCCGTCAGACGCTTTGCGACGAGCAGCATCGCGCACCTTCTCGTACACCCGCGGGACGCCCAGAACCAGATCGGGCTTGACCCGCTGGAACTCGGCCGCGATAGTGGACACGTCCTGCCAGTGGGACTGGGTGGTCTCGCCGAGGGTGGCGGCGAGGTGGACCGAGCGCGCCATGACGTGTGCGAGCGGAAGGTAAGTGACCACCTTGTTGCCGCGGCGGGCCACCTGGCCGGCCGGGTGAGCCAGCAGACCGCGAACTTGGAAGATCCAGTTCAGGTGGGTGATGATGCACCCCTTCGCTCGGCCGGTGGTGCCGGAGGTGTAGACGAGGGAGGCGATGTCGTCATGTGTGATACCGGCGATACGCTCGTCGAGCTCTTCATCGGAGACGGAGCGGCCGGCTTCTTTGAGTGTGTCCATGCCGCCGTCGTCAAAAAGCAGAACCTCGCGCAGCTGGGAGTTGGTGACGTGCTCGAAGAGCACCCCATGGTCGTGGGTCTCGCCGAGGGCGATGACCGCGCCGGAATCCTCGACGATCCACTGGACCTGTTCGAGCGAGCTCGTCGGGTAAATCGCAGCGGTGGTCAGGCCGGCGGCCATGATGGCGAAGTCAGCGACCGGCCACTCGTAGCGCGCGCCGGACAGCAACGCGATGCGGTCGCCCTTCTGCGCGCCGAGCGCGATGAGGCCCTTTGCCGCCTCTCGCACCTCCGCAACGAATTCAGCGGCGGTGACATCCACCCACTCGTGCCCTTCGGGCTTGGTGAACAGGATCGTGTTAGGCCTCTTTTCCGCATTAGCCACTAACACGGAAAAACAGTTTTCGTCGGGGGCGACGGTGAACGGGGCATCAACAGTGAAGGTCTTCAGGGTCACGGGGGCTCCTTCGGCACTCGGAGGCCATAATTTTGGCCACACAAACAGTTTTGTGTGGCCAAAATAACAGGAATCTGGTCCCCGTGTGAAGTTTTAGCGGTAAAGCCTATCGATTTGCTTCTTGTACCGCTCGAAGACGACATTGCGCTTGATCTTCATCGTCGCCGTCATCTCACCCGACTCCTCCGTCAGATCCTGGTCGAGGATGCGGAACTTCTTGATCTGCTCTGCCTGACTGACGGTGCGGTTGACCTCATTGACAGCGTCCTGAACCTCGGCGCGCAGCTCGGGGCTCTTCTTCACCAGCTCGCGGATTTCCATGTCCTCAGGGATGTTGTGCTCCTTCTTCCAGCGCGCCAGCTCCTGGTCGTCGAGAGTGACCAGCACACCGACGAACGGCTTACCGTCGCCGACCACGAGCGCCTGGGAGATGAGCGGGTGGGAGCGCAGGATGTCCTCCATCGGCCCCGGGGAGACGTTCTTGCCACCAGCGGTGACAATCAGGTCCTTTTTACGGCCGGTGATCTTCACGTAGCCGTCTTCGTCGATTTCGCCGAGGTCGCCGGTGACAAACCAGCCGTCGATAATTGCTTCGTCTGTGGCTTTCTGGTTGTTCCAGTAGCCCTTGACCACCCCGTCGCCCTTGAAGCAGATTTCGCCGTCTTCGTTGATCTTGACGGAGTAGCCGTTGTTGGGCTGGCCCACGGTGCCGATGCGGATGTGCTCCGGGTTGTTCACAGTCGCCGCAGCAGCGGTTTCGGTCAGGCCGTAGCCTTCGTAGATGGTCAGACCCAGGCCGCGGAAGAAGTGCAGCAGCTGCGCGGAGATCGCGGAGCCGCCGGAGATGGTGATGATGGCCTTGCCTCCGACAGCGTCGCGCAGTTTCTTGTACACGAGCCTGTCAAAGACCTTGCGCTTCGCCTCCTGCAGCTTGGACGGACCCGCGGGGGTGTCCAAGGCCTTGGAGTACGCGATCGCAGCTTTCTCCGCCTGCAGGAAGATACGTGCAGCGATGGGAGAGGAATCCGCCGCCTTGTTGTAAGCGCCGTCACGGACCTTCTCGTACACGCGGGGGACGGCGAGAATCATGTACGGCTCGAACCGCTGCAGCGCCATCGGAATGGTGCGCGTGTCGGACCAGTGCGCCTGGTGCGCACCGCCGATCGTGGCGGCGAGGTGCACAGCACGGGCAAGGACGTGCGCTAACGGGAGGATAGTCACGTAGCGGGTGCCCGGCTTCGCGGCCAGTCCGGAGCCGATCGGGTTGTGCAACAGGGCCATTGCCTGGGATGCCCACACCAGGTGGGTGAGCAAGCAGCCCTTCGGGCGGCCGGTGGTGCCCGAGGTGTACACGATGGACATCAGGTCGTCGTGGGAGATGTTGGCAATGCGCTCGTCAATGACGTCATCGCCGACACCTCGGCCGTCCTCGACGAGCAGGCCCACACCGCCGGTAGCGAAGGCGAGGGAGCGCTTCAGCTGCGTCGGAGAATCGATCAGCGGTGCCGTGCCGTCCTCGCGCAGCACGAGGTTGTTGTACAGCGCGCGATTGGATTCAGTGTCGCAGACGGCGATCTTCGCGCCCGAGTCTTCCACGATCCACTGCACCTGGCTTGCCGACGACGACGGGTACACCGGCACACTCACCGCACCGGCCGCCATGATAGCGAAATCCATCAGGGCCCACTCATAGCTGGAGTCCGCCATGAGGACTACGCGGTCGCCCTGCTCAACACCGTTGGCTACCAGCCCTTTGGCCACTGCGCGGAACTGAGCGATGAACTCTTTTCCGCTCACTTCCTCCCAGTCGTGCCCGGAGGGGCGGGAGAAGATCGGCGCGCTCGGGCGCTTCTCAATGGTCTTGACAGCCAGGGTGAGGCAGTTGTCGTCCGGCGCGAGTTCGAACCCCGCCGGGGTGCTGTAGATTTTGGTCTCGGGAGAAGTCATAGTCACACAATACTCCGCCTGTGACCTGCGACAATTCTTTCCCAGCCAAAAATGGCGTTCTTTGGCAGAATGGCACAGTGTGGCTAACACGGAACTCCTCGAGCAACTAGCAACCGCCTATGGTTTCGGCCTGACCTACCGGGGCATGAACAACGAAATAGTCTCTTCGCCCCATTCATCGATGGTGAAGCTGCTGCGCGCACTCGATGTTCCGCTTTCTGACGATCCTGCGGACGAGGAACTGCACGAAGCTTTGGGTGCGTGGCGCCAACACTGGGACACCCGTCCCCTGCCTCCTGTCGTCATTGCCCGCGAAGGCGTGGAGACCCACTTCAACGTGCACGTGCCGGAGGGAGCTCCGGCCGATGTGTGGATCACCCTGGAAGACGGATCCACTTCCGAGGTCTACCAGGACGAGAACTGGGCAGCACCGACCTTCGCCGACGGCGTGAATTGGGGCGAGGCAACGTTCCATACACGCGGGGATGTGCCGACGGGGTGGCATACGATCCATTTGTCGTCGAAAAGCGATGAGCGCGAGATCGAGGAAACCTGCACGCTGGTGGTCACGCCGCGCGTGCTGACGACCAACCTGGGGCTGCTCCGGGACCCGGTGTGGGGCGTGATGGCCCAGCTGTACTCTGTGCGGTCGGAAAACTCGTGGGGTATCGGCGACTTCCACGACTTGGCCGAGCTGGCCGAGGTTGTCGCCGCGCAAGGCGCGGATTACCTGTTGATCAACCCGGTGCACGCCGCCGAGCCGTTCCCGCCGGTGGAGGATTCGCCGTACCTTCCCACTTCGCGGCGCTTTGTCAACCCGATCTACATCGCCGTGGAAGATGTGGCGGAGTTCGCCCAGCTGGATGAAGAAACCCGCGACGAGGTGTCCGAACTCACCGATGGGCTGCGCGCAATGAACCGCTCGCCGGAGTTCATTGACCGCGACACGATCTTCGATATCAAACTGGCCGTCCTCCACGAGATGTTCTACCTCTTCGCGGAGAGCGACCAGACGCAATTCGAGGACTACATAGCCAACCAGGGCGAGGGCCTGGTGAACTTTGCTCGCTGGTGCGCCTACACGGAGCTGACCCGCGAGGACGAAGGGCCCAACACGGCCGTTATCACGGAGGAGTATGACGACCTCGCACGGTTCTACATGTGGCTGCAGTTCCTCGCCGACACCCAGCTCGCTGAGGCACAACATCGCGCCAAGGCTGCCGGGATGCGCATCGGCATCATGACGGACTTGGCCGTGGGCGTTCACCCCGGCGGCGCTGACGCCAACACGCTGGCCGATGTGCTTGTCCAAGACGCATCCGTGGGAGCCCCGCCGGACGGGTACTCCCAGCAGGGCCAAGACTGGTCCCAGCCGCCGTGGCACCCCTTCAAGTTGGCCGAAGCCGGCTACAAGCCGTGGCGCGACCTGTTGCGCACCGTGCTGAAGAACTCCGGCGGCATCCGCGTCGACCACATTCTCGGTTTGTTCCGCTTGTTCTGGATTCCGCGGACGGAGTCCCCGTTGGACGGGGTGTACATGAACTACGACCACGAAGCGATGCTGGGCATTCTCGCTCTTGAGGCGGAACGCGCCGGTGCCGTCGTCGTCGGTGAGGATCTTGGTACTTTCGAGCCGTGGGTGCAAGACGTGCTGCGCGACCGCGGCGTGCTGGGCACGTCCGTGATCTGGTTCGAGCACTCCCCTGCCGGCGACCGTCCGATGAACCCGGAGGAGTACCGCAACTTGTCGATGAGCTCCGTCGGCACGCATGACCTGCCGCCGACTGCGGGTTACCTCCAGGGCGCCCACAATGAGCTGCGCGACGCCCTCGGCATCGTGGAGGACTCCTTTGAAGAGCTCGACGCGAAAGATGTTGCCTGGCAGGGCCACGTTCTGGCGAACGCCCGGGATCACGGCGCGTTCGAGGGCACTCCGCTGGCCAACTACGACTTTGACAACCTGGGACGCGATGAGCGCGGCGATGTCGACGAGCTCGTCGTAGGCCTGACCCGCTTCATTGCCGGCACGGGATCTGCTTTGACCTGCACCAACCTGGTGGACATGGTCGGCGACGTGCGGATCCAGAACCAGCCGGGAACCAACGCCGAGCAGTACAAGAACTGGTGCGTTCCGCTCTCCAACGCCGACGGCGAGCCGGTGCTCATCGAGGATCTCGCGAACATCGACTTGTTCCCGCGGGTGTCTGATGCCTCTCGGCGTGGCTAGCGCGAGCTAGAACTTACCGGTCAGAACAGCCCGACGATCCCCGCCACGAGCACCAAGGCGATGAGGATCCACAACGCCTGTGTGACGCGGCTGCGCGGGTACTTCCTGCGCTCTTTCGGCAGACGCATGTCCTCTTTGCGCAGGTCTTCGGGGTTGGCCATAGCGCCTTAATTTACCTTCGGTTCCTGATCGCCCAAAACCGCGGCCACCCAGTCCACCGCGCGAACCATGCCAGCCGCGGCGATTCCGGCGGCAGGCAACGCGAAGACGAGCACCATGGGCACCTGCACCCATGGGCTGGCCTGCGTCAAGCTGAACCCGATGTCAATCATTGCCCACTAAGCTTAGACCCCATGAACAACCCTGTTGAGGTGACCTGCCCCGCCGGGACGATCATTGGCCGCGCGGACGGTCGCATCGCCCATTTCCACTCGATCGAGTATTCGCACATTCCGGCCCCATTCGACGATGCGGAGCCAGCGCCGACAGGCTTGCTTATCGACGCTTCTACGCCCCACCCCGAGCGCACCGCCTTGACCATCACCACTCCGCTCGGGGCGACAGATACCGACGACTTGCCCGTGGTGGTCCACATTCACGGTGGCCGGTTTGAAAAGGGCAACCACGAAGACGATGCCACCCCCGGTGATGCCTTGGCGCTCAACGGGGTGATCCTGGTGCGCATCGGCTATCGCCTCAAGCTGGAGGGATTGCTACCGTTCCACGACGACCGCATTGCGCACTTCCGAGCCGTCGACGATGTGTCCTTGGGCCTGGAGTGGGTGCAGAAGAACATTGAGGCTTTCGGCGGCGACCCCACTAACGTCACGCTCACCGGCCAGTCTGCGGGCGCGAATGTCGTACTATGGCTGTTGCGGCGCGACCACTACCGAGGTGCTTTTCGGCGTGCCGTGGCCCTCTCCCCTGCCTTTCCCCGCCTGACTTTCGAGCAGCGGAAGAAGTTCATCCGCGCCGGCGCAGGAATCCCCTTGACCCGCAGCTCGCTGAACGCCGCCAGCGCGAAGCAGCTTAGGCGCGGATACAACGCTGTGCGGACCCGCTACTTCACTGACATGGCGCTCGGCCCCGCGCCATTGGACACCTCGGAGATGGCCGAGGTGGACTTGGTAGTTTCCTCCGTCGACGAGGAAATGTTCAACTCCGGCGCCGTCCACGACGCATTGAAGACCGCCCGGCTGAACATGGTCATGCCAGGTTTCGTCATGGGGCTGAAAAAGGACCAGTACGTTCCCTTCTTCAAAGCGCTCAAGGCCCGCAACCCGAAGCACATCACCGGAGAGTTCTTCTCCGCGAACCTGATTCGCCGCTGGGTCGACCAGGTTGCCGAGGGTGCACCGGGTCGTGTCTGGCAGGCCGAACTCACCTCCGACACACGCACCCGCGCCCGCCATTCCTCCGACCTAGCGCCGCTGTTCGGCGTGGAGCCGTACCGTGCGGGCGAAGGCCTCAATGGCTGGCTGATCCGCTACGCTCACACCGGTGAGCCCGGCTGGCCGGAGTACAAACCTGACCGGACCGTCCTGCGGGTTGACCTCTCCGGCGACAACGCGGAGCTGGTCACCGACCCGCTCGGCTACCTCCGCGGGGTGTTCCGGGAAGTCTAGCGGGACCAACCCTGGCGCGGACTACTGGCCCTCGAGCACCGCGCGCAGCTCCGGCCGGGCCAGTTCCTCCACCAACCACGGGGAAAAGACCGCCGGCATCGCCTCGACAGCGGTGATCAGATCGGCGGGATTCACCCACACGGCCATGTCCACCTCGCCGGGGTTCGGCTCGAGCGGAGCTTCCGCACCGCCGGTCTCGGCACCGCTGGCAAGGCGCACAACGTAGACCGGGCAAATCTCGTGCTCGACAATCCCGGAAGAATCAACCGCCCGGTAACGGAAGTCTGGCAGAACGCAGCGCAGATCGGCCAGAGCGGACGCCGGCAGGCCGAGTTCCTGCTGGGCGCGGCGGACAACGGCGGCCTCGGTGGCTTCGCCTGGCGCCGGGTGGCCGCAGAAGCTGTTTGTCCACACACCCGGCCAGGTTTTCTTCCCTAACGCGCGGCGGGAGATGAGGAGGCGGCCAGAGTCGTCGAAAAGCCATGCGGAGAACGCCAAGTGCAGCGGCGTGTCCGCAGTATGAACATCGAACTTATCGGCGGTGCCGGTGGGCCGACCTTCATCGTCGCAGAGAACAACCTGTTCCATTAATTGTTCAGATTCCCGGTGAACACGACGTTGCCGATCTGGAATTCGGCTTCGTACAGGTTGCCCGGGCTGACGTCGAACGCGAACTGGAGATTGGCGGTGGCGCCCTTGCCCAGCGGCATGTCCAGGCCCTCGATCTCGATGCCGGCCTCTTCGGCGCTGATGCGGCTGGCGTTATCGCCGGAGTACGTCAGGCGGGGCTCACCCAACGCTTCAGGCGGCATGATCGCATCAGCTTTATTGGTCACGGCGATGGTGATCACGGTCCCGCCGTTGGGGGCGGAGCTGGCCCCTTGCCACTTGTAGTGGACGCTCATGCCTGGGTCTTCGACGATCTCACCGGTGATTTCGCTTGTTTCTTCCGGTGCGACGTCGTTGGTTTCAAAGGCTTCCGGCTCTTCGGTCGGCGTGGCCACACCCGTTGTCGGGGTCAGGGTGCCTTCCTGGTCCACAATGCCTTCGTCGTCGACGCAGGCGACGAGCGCAAGGGAGCTCGCCGCAAGAACAGCAGCGATGCGTACTGGGGTACGGGCCATGAGGCACCTTTCTGCGAAATGTTTCAAAGCAACAGGTCCCCTCACTGTACAGCGCCGACAGCATGGATCCGAACATCCGCGCACCCAGGTGTATGTTGTGGACACGTGCAACCACTTTTCCGCGTTATGCAGTCCGCCTCCGCCCTGTGGCCGTACTACCTCGGCATCGTGGTGATTTCCTCGTTGACGGTCGCGTTGAACCTGCTCACCCCGTTCATTCTCCGCGAAGCGACAGACACCATCGTCGACGGCGGAAGCTTGTCGACGCTCACCTGGCTGGCCGCCGCCCTCCTCCTGACCCAATCGTTGTGGACGCTGGGCCGCAACATCGGCGGCTACTTGGGCGATGTCGTTTCCGCGCGCATCCGGCAGGTGCTGTCCACCCGCTACTACGCCAAGTTGCTGTCGTTGCCGCAGAGTTATTTTGACAGCCAGGTGACGGGCACGATCATCGCGCGGCTGGACCGCTCGATCATGAACATCACGCAGACGATCCAGAGCTTTTCCAACTCGCTGCTACCGATGTTCCTGCAGCTCATCGCGATCTTGTTCATCACGGCCTTCTACTACTGGCCGCTGACCGTGTTGCTGCTCATGCTCTTCCCCATTTACTTGGTGCTCACAGCTCTGACGTCCAAGCGCTGGCAGAGGTTCGAGCGGGCGAAGAACGAGGAGATCGACCTGGCGAACGGCCGCTTCGCGGAAGTTGTCGGCCAGGTGAAGGTGACTAAGTCTTTCGTCGCGGAGGCACGCGAGCTCGATTCCTTCGGCGGCCGCTACGGCGAGACGATCAACCTGACCCGGCCGCAGTCGCGCTGGTGGCACTCGATGGACGTCGGGCGCAGCATGGCCATGAACGTCATCTTCTTCTTCATCTATTTGGTGCTGTTCCGGGAAACGTTGAACGGCCGGTTCAGCATCGGCGACATGGTCATGCTGGTCCAAATGGTCACCATGGCCCAGCAGCCGGTGCAGATGATGAGCTTCCTGGTGGACTCCGCTCAACGCGCCATCGCGGGTTCGCGCGACTACTTCAAGGTGATGGACGAGCCGATCGAAGAGGCCGCCAACTCCCAGATCGTCGCCGCCACAGAGGCGTCCGATGTGCCGGACGTGGACACCGCCGCGGTGCCCGCCCTGCCGGAGGGTGAGCCGATGGTCGCCTTCGACAATGTTTCCTTCGCCTACACGCCCGGTGAGCCTGTGCTGGAGGACATTTCCTTCACAGCCCGCCACGGGGAGAAGATCGCGCTTGTCGGAGAATCCGGCGGCGGCAAGTCCACGTTGGTCAATCTCTTGCTCGGCCTCTATCCCATTACGCAGGGTCGGCTGAAAGTCTGCGGCAAGGACATCGAGACCGCCGATATTGAACGTGTCCGCGCCTCCACGGGCGTGGTCTTCCAAGAGCCGGCTTTGTTCTCCGGCACGATCCGGGAGAACATTGCCTACGGCAAGCCGGATGCCAGCGATGCCGAGATTGAAGACGTGGCCAAGCGCGCCAACGCGCACGGCTTCATCTCGTCTTTCAAGGACGGCTACGACACGGTCATCGGTGAGCGCGGATTGCGTTTGTCCGGCGGCCAGAAACAGCGCGTCGCCGTCGCCCGCGCAATGCTCAAGGACGCCCCGGTGCTCGTGCTCGACGAGGCGACCTCCGCGCTGGACACGAAGTCCGAACGCGCCGTGCAAGCGGGCCTGAACGAGTTGATGAAGGACCGCACCACCATCATGATCGCCCACCGCTTATCGACGATCGCCGACGTGGACACCATCATCACCTTCAAGGACGGACGCATCGACGAGATGGGCTCACCCGCCGAGCTGGCAGCCTCCGGGGGCATTTATTCGGAGCTGCTTGCTTTGACGGCCTCTTCATCCGCAGCGGATAGGAAGCGGTTAAAGGCCTTCGGTTTCCGGGACGGGGCCGACGAATGAGACCAGAAAGACCAATCGGAATAGTAAAATAGTCGTCGCGGGCGGCGATGTAGATTGTCGCATCTTCTCACAACCCGGCCCACGTGGCCGGGTTGTTGCATGTCCCCGGTTCGCCTATATGTGCGAGCAACGTCAACGTTTTGTCTGCAGCCCTTGGTTTACTTTCCCTAACCACAAGGAGGAAGAACATGAGGCTTCAAACAGGGCAGATCATTGCCGCAGTCGACCTGGATTACCTACGAGGCACCAGAGCATACGGCAAAACGGCATCAACCAACGCCCCGGAAACACACCTCGCAGAACGGGCAGGAATCGTTTGGAGGAGAATTGAGCGGGTAGGAGAATCCGATATCGACATGGTGGACATCGGTTCCGAAATTGTTGCAGGGCAAGATGTCGCATCCCAGACGGTGAGGAAGTTAGTTGCAGCCGACCTAGTGGTTGGTCACGGTCTACTTGTGAACGACTATCGCGCGTTGCACATGGTTACCCGAGTTCCTCCGTCGCTTACCCAGAAAACAGCTGATACTCTCCTGGTTTTTCGTGATGAGCGGAAAGCTATTCGCAAAAGTAATTTCCCAACAGGACTAAGCCTCAGCACTCTGACCGCGCTCAACCTGCCTAGCTCGCGTTCAAAACCTGCAGTGTCTTCGGGGCGGTACCGGCATCTTGATGACCCCTACTTTCGCTATCGCGTCGATGTGGACCCTAGAGAAGACGCGTTGCTGGCGCTTGAACTCTGGAAACTGGGCATTTCAGGTCAGCAAATTAGGTACGGACGCGGTAACAGTGGTTACGTCAGATCGGGCGAAGCTTCTTGGCAGGGGGCGGAGGGCGGCTCGTTTGAATGCACTGATCTAACCCGACACAAGCTGACGGGCGGACACTCACTCAACTCAGGCTGGCACGAGTTTTTCGCGCAGAAGGGTGGATGGGTCGAACGCGACGAGGTGGCGCGACGAATATTCGAGCTCCAAGAGGCAATTCACAAACAGGGGAAGAGCGTTCTAGATCCTCTTCGGCCAATAGCTGCCCTCCTATACGATGCAGGAGAAATTCCGGTCGGCGCGTCAATACCCGCCGAAGTCCTCCTGGCCGGGATCCAATGCGCGCCTCCTCTTCCAAATGTACGGATCCGAGAGCGTCTCGTTACCGGCGGTTACGTGACCAAGCAACTCAGAGTAGCTTTCGGCTGGGGGCTCTACCAAGCGTTCAAACCCGAGTTGGTGAACGTCTGGCGGCAGCGAAAATGGGAGAAACGCTTAATGCCCCACCATCGTTCGCCGGAGTTGAGGCAGTTCCCTTTGAAGGAAGTTGAACGGGACCGGATAGAAGGAATTGCAGGTCGACCAATTTGAGGAACCGTGCCCGGGCATCAGCGTGGTCAACCGCGCTACGGTGGACCTTATGAAATTCCCTAGCCTTGAGACCCTCCGCGCCCGCGGGACCCGCAAGTGGACCCAGTTCGGTGACGACGTTTTGCCGCTGTGGGTGGCGGAATCCGACTTCCCCACCGCTGAGCCGGTCAAGCGCGCGATCCAGGATGCCGTGGAGCACGAGACCCTTGGTTACACCCCGGTGCACCACACGCTCGGCGACGCATTGAGTGACTTCTACGCCGACCGGTACGGCTGGCGGCCTGACCCGGCGCGGGTCTTCCCGGTCGCCGATGTTGTGCGTGGGATGCTGCTGGGTGTTCAGTACTTCACCAAGCCGGATTCTCCCGTCATCGTTCCGGTGCCGTCCTACCCGCCGTTTTTGGAGATCCCGGCGACGGCCGGCCGCGAGATGGTCGAGGTCGGTGCGAAGGGCGGGCTCGACTTCATGGAGATCGACGCCGCGTTCCGCAATGGCGCAGGCTCGATCCTGCTGGCCGCGCCGAACAACCCGTGGGGCTACACGTTCGACGAGGAAGAGCTCACTCAGCTGTGCGCCATCGCGGATAAGTACGGCGCGCGAGTGCTTGTCGACGAGATTCACGCCCCGATCGTTTATTCCGCAAGCGGAATAAACGGCCAAAGCGGACACGTCTGCGCTGCCGGAATCAACGAGACCACGGCGAACGTCTGCCTGACTGTGACTGCGACGTCGAAGGCGTGGAACATTGCCGGCCTGAAGTGCGCCCAGATGATCTTCTCCAACGACGTGGACGTGAAAACCTGGCACAGCCTGACCGGTGTGGCCAAAGACGGCACCGGCACACTGGGCATTGTCGCGGCGGAGGCATGCTACCGCCACGGCACGCCTGCGCTGGAGGACCAGTTGACGGCACTTGAGCACAACCGCGACTGGCTCATCGAGACACTGCCCGAGGCCATCCCCGGCATTGAATTCACCCGTCCCGAGGCGACGTATCTCATGTTCCTGAACTTCACAGGGACAGCAATTGGGGATGAGAAAGAGCCGGCGGGCTGGTTGCGTCGAGAAGCGAAGGTGGCGCTCAATGAAGGCGCGACATTCGGCTCCGGCGGCGAGCACCACGCGCGGCTCAACTTCGCCACCAGCCCGGAGATCCTCGCTGAGGCCGTTGATCGCATGTCTGCAGCGATCCGCTCCTGACGCTAACCTCGGGGGTCATGGACGAGCAGACGGACGCCCAAGGCTACCTCATTGAAACTGACGCCAGCGAGTACGCCTCGCCGGCGCCCGCTCCCGGCAACGAGCCGTGGCAGCGGCCGGACCCGGAGTGGTACAAGGACGCAGTGTTCTACGAGGTGCTCGTGCGCGCCTTCTACGACCCGGATGACTCCGGTTCGGGCACGCTGCGCGGTGTCGAGGAGAAGCTCGACTACCTGCAGTGGCTTGGCGTGGATTGCCTGTGGCTGCCGCCGTTTTATGATTCGCCGCTGCGCGACGGCGGTTATGACATCCGTGACTTCCGCAAGGTCCTGCCGGAATTCGGCACGGTGGACGACTTCGTATCGCTTATCGACGCTGCCCACAAGCGCGGCATCCGCATCATCACCGACTTCCCCATCAACCACACCTCCGACACCCACCCGTGGTTCCAGGAGTCCCGCCGCGACCCGGAAGGCCCATACGGCGACTTCTACGTCTGGACGGATGATCCGGAGCAGTACAACGAAGCCCGCATCATTTTCATCGACACCGAAGAATCCAACTGGACCTATGACCCGGTGCGCGGGCAGTACTTTTGGCACCGTTTCTTCTCCCACCAGCCGGATCTGAACTACGACAACCCGGCGGTGCAGGAAGCCGTCATCGACGTGATCCGCTTCTGGCTCGACCTTGGTATGGACGGCATCCGCCTCGACGCCATCCCGTACCTCTTCGAGCGCGAGGGCACGAACTGCGAAAACCTGCCGGAGACCCACCAGTTCATCAAACGCGTCCGCCAGATTTTCGACCAAGAATACCCGGGCCGTTTCGTCCTCGCCGAGGCCAACCAGATGCCGAACGAGGTGGTGCAGTACTTCGGTTCCGGTGAGGACGGCACGGGTGACGAATGCCAGATGGCGTTCCACTTCCCCGTCATGCCCCGCATCTTCATGGGTATCCGGCAGGAACGGGCCCAACCGATCATCGACATTCTGCGCGAAACGCCGGACATTCCCGAGACCGCCCAGTGGGGCATCTTCCTGCGCAACCACGACGAGCTCACCCTCGAGATGGTCAGCGACGACGAGCGCGACTTCATGTACACCAACTTCGCCACCGACCCGCGCATGCGCGCCAACGTGGGCATCCGCCGCCGCCTCGCCCCGTTACTCGGCGGCCACCGCGATCGCCTCGAGCTAGCGCATGCCCTACTGCTGTCGCTGCCGGGCTCGCCGTTCCTGTACTACGGCGATGAAATCGGCATGGGCGACAACATCTGGCTGCCTGACCGCGACGGCGTGCGCACCCCCATGCAGTGGAACGCCGACCGCAACGGCGGCTTTTCCCGCGCCGATCCGGAGCGCCTCTACCTGCCGGCGATCCGCAACGACACCTATGGCTACCAAGCCATCAACGTCGAATCCCAGATGGGCCGCGAGAACTCGCTGCTGCACTGGGTGCGCGATCACGTGCACATCCGTAAGCAGTACCGGGCGTTCGGCCGCGGCGACTACCAGGAGGTCCTGCACGACAACGAGCAGGTCCTCGCCTTCATCCGCGAGTACAACGATGAGACCGGCCGCAACGAGCGCATCCTGTGCGTGAACAACTTGAGTTCCCGCCCGCAGCCGGTGGAGATGCGCCTGTCGCACCTCAACGGTGTGGTGCCGCGCGAGCTGTCCGGCAACGTCGAGTTCCCCGCGATCGGTGAGCTTCCCTGGCTGGTCACTCTTGCCCCGCACGGCCACTTCTGGTTCGACGTCTCCTGGAGGTAAGTTCATGGACCTGCATGCGACCCGTTTCTACGGCGCGAAATCGGAACCGATCGATTCCCAGGCTGTCTCCGTCTCGGTGTCTTTGGGCACCTACGAATGGCAAATCCTGGAAGTGCGGCACGGCGACACGACGGACTTCTACCAGGTCCTGGTCTCTGGCGATGAGGACGCGCTCAACACCGACGCCGGCGCGCAAGCCTACCTTGAGCACCTCGCTGACTTTGGCGAGGTCCACGGCGACATGTCCGGCAGCTCAGCCCGCCCGCTCGGCGCGGACCAGTCCAACACATCGCTCGTCGTGGACGACCGTTGGATCCTCAAGGTCTTCCGCAAGCTCGAAGACGGCCTCAATCCCGACGTCGAACTGCTCACCGGCATCGCAGACTGCCCCCATGTCGCCGGGGTGCGCGGCCACCTCGTGCGCGATGGCCGCACGCTGGCCATGACGCAGGAGCTTATCGACGGCGGACGCGACGGCTTCCAACTCGCCACCACCGACGGACTCAGCGACGCGGATGCTTATGCCCTCGGCGCGGCGATCAGGACCGTGCACGACGCGCTCGCCTCGACCTTCGGCGTGGAAGAGGTCCCGGCCAGCCAAATCCGGGTTTCGCTCAATGCGCACCTCGACGAGCTCGTCGGCCAGGCCGAGCAGCTCCGCGATTACGAGGACACCCTTCGCGAGATCTACTCGCGCATCCCCGACGGGGACCTACTTGTCCAGCGCATTCACGGCGACCTGCACTTGGGACAGACGCTTTTCGTCCCGGCCTCGGAGCCGGGCGCCGAAGGCGGACGCTGGTACCTCATCGACTTCGAAGGCGAGCCCGCCCGCCCCTTGCAGCAGCGCCGCCAGCCGGATCACGCCTTGCGCGACGTGGCAGGGATGGTGCGGTCCTTCGGGTACGCAGAGCTGGGCAACGCAGAAAAGCTCCTCGCCGGGTACGGCGCGGACTCGGATCCGGCCGGCAACCCAGTGCTGGCAGCCTACATCGCGGACAAGGCCGCCTACGAGGTCGTCTACGAGGCCAACAACCGCCCCGACTGGGTGGATATCCCGCTGAAGGCGATCAGGGAGCTGCGTTAGCTGCGGGCGTCGAAAAGCGAAAAGCATTAGCCCGAGCGCATTTTCGTGCCGTCCACACGGCAAGTAACTGATGTCACTTGCATCACAATCGACCTGCGGTTTTAGGAAGCCGTTTCAGACGGCACGAAAATGCGTTCCCGTTTATGTTTCCCAAAGCGAACGGCCACAGCGATCACGCGAACCCGCTTCCCAAACTTTTCATGCAATAGGATATTGATCCCAGCCGGCGGAATGTTAGGGTTACCCCTACTAATTTGTTCATTTCCCCGGGAGGCGTTATGTCTACTGCTGTTACCGGCACAGCGAAGGGTTCGGAACATGGCGGTGCTTCGAAGACCGCTGTTGTGTTCACCGCGCTGGCGCTGTTTTCCATGTTCTTCGGTGCGGGCAACCTGATCTTCCCGCCGATGCTGGCCGTGCAGGCCGGCGACAACTTCTGGCCGGCGATCCTCGGCTTCCTCACCACCGGCGCTCTGCTGCCGGTGCTGGCCGTGATCGCTATTGCACTGTCCGGCTCGAACGTCCGCGACCTCGCCCAACGCGCTGGAACGTTCTTCGGCATCATCTTCCCGATCCTGGCTTACCTGTCCATCGGCGCTTTCTATGCTCTGCCGCGCACCGGCGCTGTCTCCTTTGAAGTGGCGATGACGCCGGTGTTCGGTTGGGAAGGCATTGTGCCGCGTGCGCTGTTCAATATCGTCTTCTTCGGCATTGCTTTGGCCGTGTCCTGGAACCCGACCAGGATCACCGACACTCTGGGCAAGTTCCTTACCCCGGCACTGGTGATTCTGCTGATCATCATGATCGGCACCGCCATCTTCACCATGACCAACCAGGGTTACACCCCAAGCGAGGACTACGCGAACAACGCGTACACCACCGGTGTTCTCGAGGGTTACCTGACCATGGACTCCATCGCCGCCCTGGCGTTTTCCATCGTGATCATCTCTTCCCTGCGCTTCAAAGGCCTGGGCGAGGGTAAGCCGCTGGTCCGCGGCACGATCTTCGCTGGTCTCGGCGCCGGCATCATGCTCGCGCTCATCTACCTCGGCTTGGGCCTGATCGGCCGCGCAATGCCGAACGCCGAGCAGTACGACAACGGCGCCCCGCTGCTTGCCGACGCCGCCTTGCAGATGATGGGCAAGCCCGGCCAGATCATCTTCGCCCTGATCGTTGTGCTGGCCTGCATGACTACCGCGATCGGCCTGATCACCGCCACCGCGGAGTACTTCTCCGAGCAGTTCGCCGGCTCTTACCGCACCTGGGCCATCGTCTTCGCTGTCGCTTCGGCAGTCATGGCCACCCAGGGCCTCAACTTCGTCATGGCTGTGGCAGCACCGGTCATCGGGTTCCTCTACCCGCCGGCCATCGCGCTGATCTTCGTCACCATCATCGAGCCGCTCTTCCGCTCCCGCACACGTCTGCGCTGGGGCTTCTTCCTGCCCATCTGGGTCGCTGTCGTGTGGTCTTTGATCTCCACCTTCATCGGTCTGGGGTGGGGTGCAGAGGCCTTGACCCCGCTGGTCAGCTGGTCCCCGATGCAGGCCTACGACCTCGGCTGGCTGCTGCCGACCGCTGTCGCCTTCGTCATCGGCGTGATCATCGACCTGGCCCGCCCGGCTGCACCGATGGAGATCGGCACGCAGCGCACCGTCGACGGTGACGAGCCGTACGCGGTGACTGAGTCCGCAGACGCAGAGCGCGTCTAAAACATCTCACCCACAGTCGGCCGGCATCTACGTTAGATGTCGGTCGACATTCTTATGAGCTTCCGCATTGAGCTTTTCTGCGCTTGAAGCTCCATCGGCACATCATCAAGCGTAAGTGGTTCGCCGGTGATCGCATCCCAGTTCAGCGGGTTGGCCGTTCGCTCCACGAACGCGACTGCGCGTTCGAGATGCCGCGGCTGATAGTTGTGAACACCACGGATGGTGCGCCATCCGCGCACCACCCACTCAGGATCCAGCGTGACCGTTCCTGCCGGAGCAACGGATCCAACCAGAACGGCAGTGCCGCCCACGCCGAGCGCTTCCAAGGATCTCTCCACCCCACTGCGGGCACCCGAGCACTCCAACACGACATCCGCATCCAGATGCGACGTGCTGGTTACGAGATCGTCTGCAAAAGGCTCTGCTAGCTCAAAAGTCCTACCGCTAGGATCGCACCCGATCGTTGTGGCGGCACCCCTTCTTTTCGCTTCAGCCAATGCGACAAGACCCAGCATCCCCACACCGTTGACCAGGACGGTCTTGCCGTCCACCGACCCGGCGCTATCGAATGCAGCCATCACGGTGGCGATCGCGCAGCTTGCTACAGCGGCAGCCGCGTCTGGAACATGGTCAGCCACCGGCAGCACCGTCTGTCCCGCACGCAGGTGAATGTGGGTCGAGTATGTGCCGGACAACGGCCAATCGCCGTCGTAGGGCTCATGGCCAACCTTCTGGGCGTGCAGACATTTCGCCTGAAAATCAGACCTGCACCGCGCGCATGAGCCACAGGACGAGACAACAGAGAAAACCACTCGCTGCCCCACGGCCAACTCCGGCCGCTCGGTCGCGATGACCCGGCCTACCCCTTCGTGCCCCAAGATCGACGGAAACGGGCTCTGCCGGCGCCCTTGAACCGTGTGACGATCCGAACCGCAGACCGTCGCCGCCTCCAGCTCAACAAGAAGCTCGCCGTGGCGAAGAGGAGGGAGGGGAACCTCCCTTTTCTGGAAGTTCCCCTCCCCCAGCCACACTTGGCTTATCGCGTTCATAACTACTTGACTAGTGCAAGATCAGTGAAATCAGCAACTGACTCGAGCACCATATCAGCTCCGAGATCCGCGAATTCTCTCCGTGAGAGGTGTCCCGTGAGAACGCCGACGGATGTGACCCCGGCTTTGTGAGCCGACTGAATGTCAGCCTCAGTATCTCCCACGCTGATGACCTTGGCGGGATCAGTCACCCCCACGTCTTCCATGACCTTCTGGATCAGATAAGGCTCAGGCCTTCCGGCGGGAACTTCATCACCGGCTGCCGTCGAATCAATCAGTTCGGAGCCTGTCCACCCCAGAGCTTCGAGAATCACCTCGGTGATCTCGCGGGAGAAGCCCGTCGTCAAGCCCACTTTGATGCCTGCCTCACGAAGGGTTTTCAATGCTTCTTCGACCCCGGGAAGAATCGTCGGCGGATTGAGTTCATATGTCTGACGAAGCTCTTTGCGGAACCATTCCCACGCTTCATCAACGGCCTCGCGAGTGGTCTCGATCCCTCCAATCGCCATGAGCTTCTCGACGGCGTATTTCTTCTCCGTGCCCATGAGCTGTTGGAATTCCGCGTCAGAGTAACGCGCTCCTGTGCGCTCAGTTGCTTCTCGGAGCACTCGGTAGACCTCGTCGCGGTCGTTGATCGTGGTGCCTGCCATATCGAAAATAATGAGCTCTTTCATGAGTTTCCTTCCTTCTATCTGATTGTCTTTCGCAGCCATACAGAGGTGGCCTCAACGATGAGCACCACGACGACCATGAGAATGAGGATCATTGTGACGACTTGGAATTCGTTGATCCGCGCCGCATTGAGCAGCAGGAAACCGATGCCGCCGGCACCCACCACACCAAGGAGCGTCGCCGAGCGGATATTCGTGTCCAGCAGGTACAGCGTGTGAGCCAGGAACGCTGGCGCGGCCTGCCTGATGGTTGCAGAGAAGAAGACCTGCGCTTCGCTCGCTCCGGAGGTGCGAATTGCTTCCTGCACCTTAACGTCAGTTTCTTCGAGCGAATCCGCAACGAGTTTGGAGAGCAGACCCACTGCGCCGACTGCGAGAGCGAGCGTTCCAGCGACTGCTCCCAGGCCCGAGATGACAACGAAGATGATGGCCAGGATGAGCTCCGGGATGCCACGAACCACCACGATGAATACGCGGAAGAAACCATGCACTGCTGGATTCTTGACCACGTTGCGCGCGGCTAAACAGCCAATCGGAATGGCCAGGACCGCGCCGATGAACGTCGCCGCGAAAGCAATCTGCAGCGTGACCAGAAGTTCTTCCAGCATTGTCCCCAATGTGCCGTTTGCCGAAGGGGGAAAGAACAACCCCAGCGTTGTGGGCAGTTCCAGCAGACCGCCCCAAATCTGTTTCCAGTCAAGGTCGACGGTGATGAATGCCCACACTGTGATCACTAGCAGCGTCAGGACGCTGGCAAAGCGCCCCACCCGATCGCCATTCCACGGTGGCGCCAGTTGGGTTTTGTCGGTCTTACCGGCTTCCCGCGTGAACACGCGATCAGCCCACGTCGCTTGTGTCCGACCAGCTTTGCCGCCCAGCAGAGCTCGGCGGAGTGCTCCCGAGATCATTTCGATGACGATGCACAGCCCCAGCACGAGCAGAGCCAAGGCCATTCCTCGTTGGTAATCGAGGACGCGCAGCGCATCTGAGATGGCCAGACCGATTCCACCCACACCTACGTAACCGAGCAGAACGGACGTCCGGAGGTTGATGTCGAAGCGGTGAAGAGCGGTTGCGATCGCTTGCGGTAGCAAAGGCTGCGGAATAGCTGCCCAAATCTGCTGCCGCCGGTTGCACCCCGATGCCTCGAGCGATTCTCGAGGGCCGTCGTCAAGCTCCTCAATAGCATCCGCGTACAGCTTGGCAATCATGCCCACGGAGTGAATGCCCATCGCCAGGATGCCGGCTGCAGCCCCCAGGCCGAAGACTCTGAGAAACAGAATCGCGAGCACGAGATCTGGGATGGCACGTGCCAACACCGTCAGCGACCGGCCGGCAATCTGGGTGCCACGTCCCGACGATGTCGGCCGAGCTGACATCAGAGCGACCGGGATCGACAGCACCACAGCGAGAAGTGTGGACAGCGTGACGATTGCGAGTGTCTCCCCGATCAAGGAGAGGGTCTCGCGCAGAGGTGGGAAGTCAAGCGGGAAGATCCTCTTCATGAACGCCGTTGCGTTGTCGATCGACGAGGCGATCACCCCAGGGTTGATACCGATGGAAATGATCGACCAAATTCCGCAGACGACGAACACCAGCGCGACAACGGCTGCGGCGATTGTGTTCGCTGCAGGAGCCGGCCGTTTGGGCATCTCTGGCGAAGACGGAGCTGACGGGGAAGAGGAAGATGAGTGCTCTAATGTCGTGGTCATGCAGTCATCTCCGTCGAAGCATCGTCTTCTGCGCCCGCAACCGCGGAGTAGATGGAGTTCGCATCCTCCACCGTCATCGAGGATGTCTCTCGGTCGAGCACCACTTGACCGGAGCGAAGGCCGACGATGCGGTCCCCGAAATCGACGGCGAGCTGAACCTGGTGCAGGGAGCACACGACTGTCAACTTCTCTTCCCGGGAGATTTCAGTCAACAGCTCCATGACCCCTTGGGACGAGACCGGGTCAAGAGAAGCGACGGGTTCGTCCGCCAGCAACACTTTCGGGTGCTGCATCAATGCGCGCGCAATGGCTACACGCTGTTGCTGGCCACCAGAAAGTGTGTCCGCACGTTGAAATGCACGATCCCCAAGACCGACGCGCTCCAACTGTTCGATCGCTTCCAAACGCACATCCTTCGGGTACATCATCAAAGACAGCCGAGGGCCATCGAGCGACCCGAGCCTGCCTGTGCACACGTTTTCCAGAACCGACATCGGACCAATGAGGTTGAAGTGTTGAAAGATGACGCCGATGTCTTTCCTCACGGCGCGCATCTCCTTCGATTTCAGCGCACTGAGATCTTTTCCGAGCACATTCACCTCACCACTGGTCGGTGTGTGCAGGCCATTGAGGTGACGCAGGAGAGTGGATTTACCGGACCCGGAAAGGCCGAGTAAGACAGTGATCTCACCTTCGTGGACATCCAGGGTGACGTCGTCGAGACCTAGAACGCCTCCACCGAAATCTTTGGTTACGTTGTTGAGACTAATGACCGTATTTCCCATGGTGAAGCCCCCCTTAAGGCGGTGGAGTTTAACCGACGTTCCGGCACGCGGGAGCATCGGTCGTTTCACAGATGTCGCGGATGGAATCAAAGTCGGAGTCTTCAACGTCGACGTAACCCCAACCGAGTTGTTCTGGGAGAACGCAATCGTCCTCGGACTCACAGATGCCTTCTTCGACCAGCGCTGGCTTGTTGGCCTTCGTCCGAATCGCTTCGATGATCTTGTTGGCCGTTTCCTCGTCGACGGTGCCTTGGTTGATGGCGATCGGGTCCTCCGTGATCGGGTCAGACTCCCAAATCGACTTCACGTCTGCCTCATTGATCTGACCGGACTCGCTGAGTGTGCTCACCATGGTGTTGTGGGCGAAAGCCGCATCGCATTCACCGGATACGAGCGACAGGATGGATGCGTCGTGGCCGCCCGCCATCACCTGCTCGAGATCGGCCTCCATGTCCAAGCCGTCGTCCATGAGGCCCTTCATGGGAACGAGGTAGCCCGAGGTCGACGCTTGGTCGACGAAGCAGACGTTCTTGCCCTTCAAGTCCGCTAGCGTCTTAATATCCTCGTTGTCGGATTTCACATATGCCAAGGAGCTGTAGGCAGGCGGTTCGCCCTCTTCGTCTGTGCCAGCTGCAGCGGGTTCAAGATCCACTCCGGAATCCTTCGCGATCACGTAGGAGAAGGGCCCGAACGAGGCAACATCGATCTGGCCGGCGCGCATGCCTTCAATGACGGCGGCGTAGTCGGAAGCGTTTTGGAACTCGACCTTTCGCTCCGTCTCTTTCTCAATGAGCTTAGTGATGTTTTCAAAGTCCGAAACCAGCGAGTCGGAGGATTCCGCGGGGACAGCGGCGAATTTGATGGGATCTCCGGAGCCAGTCGAGCCATTGGAATCGTCTTCAGACGAGCTACATGCCTGAAGCGCGAATGCGGGAAGGATTGCGATGCTGGCGATGGCGGTGGTGCGTGAAAAACGGGACATTATTCAACCTTTCAGAAGCCATATGGAAGCATCCCCCAGAACTGAGGTGCCTCAGAAAAGTTTGCCGGCAGGACCACTACTTGTCTAGATCAGTACCGTCAATTCATATACATGTAACCGCGCGTCAACCCGCTGCCCCAGTTGCCCGTTAGAAGTTCTCCACCGTTTCGCCCCGCAACGCCAACGCAGCCACACCGAAAGACAGTGTCATTCCGATCCCAGACGTAACCACGAGCACCGTCGTTTTCTCGTCTAGCTGTTCAACAATCAGGTTCGTGTCCGGCGAGTCCGCGTAATGCCCCATCCACCTCTGCAGCACCTTCGGCCGACCGAGCCCGAGATACTCGGCGGACCTGGACAGGAGGAGATCTGCGACGTTTTCTTCCATGAACGGCAGCGGACTCAACGCATAGTCATGAGAATCCCCCACCAGTAGCCCTTCCGGTATGGACGTGGCCATGAGATTCGCAACAGAACCAACGAGCTCGGGCTCGCGGCTGGCCAATTCTTTCCGCAATGCAGGCACACTGGGCATCGCCGCGAAGCCGTCGTATCGGCACAGCGACGTTCCGGTGAGCATGGCAAGATCCGCCGGGGTCACGCCCGGCTTCGCGACAAGTGCCATGAGCAGAGTGCACGCTCTCACTGCGTAGCGTTGCGCCACGTCCGGGAAGAGACCCATCAGCTGATCACCAGGGCACACGATGACCCGTTCGCCCTCGAAGTCACCGCGGGATGTCGCCACGACTCCATCGCACGCACCGGTCACTTTTGTATTCCACCGGAAGTCCACACCCATTCGCTCCAAGGCATGTGCGATCTTGGGAGCCGCTTCCCGTGGGTTCACCCGCACATCCCATGGGAGGTGCGCACCCCCGACCGCCTGCAGTCCAGGGTTACCGATCGATTCCGCAACGGCTGCGCCGGTGACGAGTTTCACCTGTTCATCCCCGCGATGGTCTGCGAATTCCTGCAGAACGGCCATCTCCAATTCTGTGACCGCCGGGATCCAGGTGCCCGACTCGGCCGCCCAGAAACCCGCGTCTTGGGCAGCAGACAACCAGCCATTTCGTGCTTGTTCTGCCACCGGCTGAATGACATCAGCTTGCCCCGTGAAACAGGCGTGCCCGAAATTCATGATCGATGAATGGACTGGCCGATCCTCAGCTTCAACAACGAGCACCCGATCCCCATCTTTGGCGGCCAGGTACGCAGTAGCCAACCCGAGGATGCCTGAACCCACAACAACCGTTTGATACGCCATGCCCTAAATTCTCCCCAAGTAAGGATCAAGCCACCACACTTGGATAGGCAAGTTAACCCAATGTTCACTGGCAGAATCTCCCGGCGAGACCAGACCAGACGAACGGACGTTTAACATAAGTCATTCCAGGCGTGATTGAATCGCATCTTGACAGGATCAGACCATGACCATGACCAGAGCCATCAGGAGAGGTAGTTATGGCGGCCCCCAAGCAGGCAACCCACCAAGATATCGCTGCGTGGCTTCGCGAATCTATCCGTAATGGCACCTACAAGGCAGGCGACACGATTCCTTCAGAATCGGAACTGTGCGCCAAATTCAATTCTGCGCGCGGCACGGTGCGACAAGCCGTCTCCCTCCTTCGCACTGAGGGACTGATCTCATCCGGCCAGGGCCGACGATCCCGGGTCCTGGCCGAATTTCCGTCCCAATCCTTCGATGGCGTGGTGTCCTATTCGCAGTGGTGCCGGGCCAGCGGCATCACACCGGGACAAAAAACCCAATCAGTGACCAGAACCTTTGCCGGCGAGGCGTTTGCGGAGGACTTCGGCATTGAACCAACGGACCCCATCGTCCAAGTCTTTCGCTTGCGTCTCATGGACGGGGTTCCGGCAATGGTGGAACGCCTGACGTACCCTTTCGAAATTGGCCGCCTTGTTCTCCAATTCGACCCCGACTCGGGCTCGATTTATGACCACCTGATTGAAAGTGGTGTCGATATCGACACCGCCCTGCGCACTATCGACGCGATGGGGGCCCCGAAGGAAGACGCTGACCTCTTACAGGTCCCCGAAGGCACCCCCTTGCTTCGCGTGCGGCGTAAGGCTTTCACCTCCACCGGGCGACCGATTGAGTCGTCCGATGATCGTTATCTTTTCGACAAAGCGCGGTTTGCTGTCACTACCTCGCGCAGCAACCCGATTCCGCTCTCCATGCTCAGCACCGCCTTCCCCGGATAGGCCACCGCAGACTGCATCAAGACCGGCCGCGAGACTGGGAATTTCTTGCATCGCACAGCGTTGTACCTGACATGGATCAATCAACTTCTTCTTCCACGCGAGCACCCCTATCCCTCCTCGATTTCTGCACCGTGCGCGAGGATGAGACGGCGGATGACGCTATGAAGCGGTCGGTGGAGCTGGCCCAGACGGGTGAGCGTTTGGGCTTCGATCGCGTCTGGTACTCCGAGCACCACAACATGCCTTCGATCGCCTCGTCGTCGCCGGCAGTGCTCATCTCCCACATCGCCGCCAAGACGGAGAAAATCCGTCTGGGTGCCGGCGGTGTGATGCTGCCGAACCACGCACCGTATGTGATCGCGGAACAGTTCGGCACCCTCGCCGAGCTCTACCCGGACCGCATTGACTTGGGGTTGGGCCGCGCGCCTGGCACCGATCAGCAGACGCTGGGCGCAGCCTTGCGCCGAGACCCTCGCGCCGCCGACAACTTCCCCAACGATGTCTTGGAGCTGCAGGGTTACTTGGCCGGCAAACCCGTCATCCCGGGCGTGACAGCAGTTCCGGGGGCTGGGACGAATGTGCCACTGTACATTCTCGGCTCATCGATGTTCGGTGCCTCGTTGGCGGCGAAGATTGGTCTTCCCTACTCGTTTGCTTCCCACTTCGCGCCGACCCACTTGGTTGAGGCGACGAAGTATTACCGCGAGAACTTCCAGCCGTCTAAGTACTGCGAGAAGCCGTATGTGATTGCAGCGGTGAACGTGACGGCGTCGGAAAGCGAAGAGGACGCAGCACGGCAAACGGAACTCGTGCATCGCGCCCGCGTCCGCGCGTTGTTGGGACGCCAGGGGCGCGTGCTGAGCGAAGAGCAGCTCGACGCTGTGATGGCCGCGCCGCAGGGCCAGCAAATCGTGAGCATGCTGCGCTACACGGCCCAGGGCACCAGCGAGCAGATCACCGATTACTTAGAGCAGTTCCAGCAGTTGGCGGGCGCAGATGAACTGATGATTTCCTTGCAGTCCCCCACCCACGAAGAGTCTCTCCGCTCGATGGAAATTCTCGCGGATGCGTGGGTTTAACAGGTCCGCGACCCTGTCTGCAACTGTCACAAGCTGTTGGTTAAAGTGAGTACCGCTGAACATATTTGTACGGGGACAAGTCAAGGGGAGTGGGCACCATTTCACGCCGGCAGCAGCACGAGGAAATCGCGGAGTACCTCCAAGGCTTGATCCAAAGCGGTGAACTCGCTCCGGGTGATCCGCTGCCCTCCGAAGCTGAGCTGTGTGAAAGATTCGATTCTTCCCGCGGGCCGGTGCGCCAAGCTGTGGCGACGTTGCGTGCGGACGGTTTGATCTCCTCGGGCCGCGGGCGCCGCTCCATTGTCCTGCTCGCGCCATCGACAAGCAGCTTTGATGCTTTGCTGTCCACCTCAGCCCTGATGACGGAGCAAGGCCGAAAACCCGGTGGGAAGATTCTGCGGATCGCCCGCAAGCCTGCTGACGCACGCGCGGCGAAAGCTCTCCAACTTGAGCAGGGCGACCCGGTCGTTGAGGTTGAGCGGGTGCGTTTCACTGACGGAGTGCCCGCCGTCATTGAACGGCTGGTGTTTCCGTTCAAGATTGGTGAGCCGCTGCTGGCCATGACGCAGGATGATGATTCCGTCCACGCCATCCTGGCGGAGCATGGCTTCAACGCTGACAATGCCGTGCGCATTGGCCAGATCACCACGGCGACTGCAGAGCAGGCCGCGTTGCTGGAGATCGAGGAAGGCGCTCCGCTATGGCACATGGAACTGCGCGTGTCGACATTCCAGGGCGAGCACATCGAATACGCCGAGTACGAATTCCGGGGCGACATGATCCGGTTGATTATGTCGAACGTGCGCGGCGGTCCGGTACCGGTGAAGTTCGGCATCATCGATCCGGGCACGCAACCCGGTGACTACGGTGAATAAAACGATGGGCGGAGCCAGACCGCCTGTTAACTTTTTGGTAACCTAAGCCCCCATGAAACGAGTCATGGGAGCTGCGGCTATTGTGCTAGCAGGGGCGCTAGCAGGGTGTTCCGCGGGCAGCACGGCCACAAACGTGGGGCGGATCGAGCCCGGCAGCGTCGTCGTGGGCACCACGTCCGCGCCCGCGTCGCTCGACTTCACCACCACGTCAGGCGCGGCGATTCCGCAGGCGCTCATGAACAATGTCTACGAAACGCTCGTGCGTATCGACGAATCCGGCAACCCCGCCCCGTTCCTCGCCGAGAGCTGGGACATCAGCGATGATCGAACCGAGTACACCTTCCACCTCAAAGAGGGCGTGGCCTTTTCCAACGGGGACGAATTCACCGCGGAGACGGCCGCGTTTTCCATCAACTACGTCAAGGATTCCTGGACCAACGGTTTGAAAGCGCAGATGGATCCGGTGGTGGGGGCGGAGGCCGTCGATAAGCACACGCTGAAGGTGACTCTGGATGCGCCGTCGAATAGCTGGCTGTGGTCCATGGGCACGCTCACAGGCGCGATGATGACTCCGCGTGGTGTCGACACGCTGGCCACGAAACCTGTGGGCACCGGCCCGTACACGGTGAAGCACTTCGCGGTGGGCGAGTCGATCTCCTTCGACGCGCGCGACGACTACTGGGGCGAAGGCGCGCAGCAGGATGCCGCGATCAGATACTTCTCCGATGCTGTGTCCTCGGTGAACGCGCTGCGCGTCGGCGATGTGGACGTTGTGTGGTCGCTGCAGGCCCCTGAGCTGCTGCAGACGCTTCCCGACGATTTCGACGTCCAGGTGGGCACCACCAACGGCGAAGTCGTACTGAGCCTGAACAACCAGCGCGCCCCCTTCGACGACCCCGACGTGCGCCGCGCGGTGGCCTACGCAATCGATCGGGGCGCGCTCAACGAGGTCGTCTGGTCGGGCATGGCCACCGACACCGGCGGGGCGCCCGTACCGCCGACCGACCCGTGGTTCACGGGGCAGGACTACTACCCCTTCAACCCGGACAAAGCCCGCGAACTTCTCGCCGGCCGCGAACCCGAGATTACTCTGACTATCCCCTCGCTGCCCTACGCCCAGGACGCGGCTGAGCTGATCTTCTCGCAGCTGACCGATGTAGGTTTCAAGGTGAAGCTGGAGACAGTCGAATTCCCCGCCGTGTGGTTGGGTCAAGTGCTCACGCAGGCGGATTACCAGGCCTCGCTCATTGCGCACGTGGAGCCGCGGGACATGCAGAACCTGTTCGGCAATCCGGAGTATTACCTCGGCTACGACTCTCAAGCCGTGCGCGACGATTTCGCCCGCGCCGACGCAGGTGATCAGCAAGAGCAGGTCGCGGGGATGCAAGCAGCGGTGGACACCATCATGGAGGACGTGGGCGCCCTGACGTTGGTTAATGCCCCGAACATCGTGGTCACTGCACCCGGAGTGACCGGCGTGGACCCGAACGTGGTCACAGACGGCCTTGATCTTGCGGGGGTGAAGAAGAAATGAAGCAGATCGGTCTGGCCCTGCTGCGGTTCGTGCTCATGCTGATCGCCGCCAGCGTGATCATTTTCGTGCTGCTGCGCGCTGTTCCGGGCGACCCGGCGCGCATCGCGCTCGGTGTGACCGCGACGGATGAGGATGTCGCGGCGTTGGCGGCGCAGCTCGGCACCGACCGGCCGCTTGCGGTGCAGTATTTCGACTGGATCGGCGGTGTGCTCACCGGGGACTTTGGAGTTTCCTTGTCCAGCCAGCAAGACATCACTCCCCTGGTGTGGGACCGGGTGCAGGTCTCGCTAATCCTGACGGTGTCCGCCATGGTGCTCTCCTTGGTCATCGCCATCCCGCTGGGCACCCTGCTGGCGCGGCGGAACTCGGCGGTGCTCGGGGCGCTGACGCAGATCGGCATTGCTGTGCCGAGTTTCCTCGCCGGCATCCTCGCGATCGCGGTGTTCTCCGTGTGGCTCGGTTGGCTCCCGGCGAACGGCTGGTCGCCGCCGAATGCGGGGTTCGGGAAATTCCTTTCCCACTTAGTTCTGCCGGTGGTCTCTCTGACGCTCGTGCAAGCGGCCATTCTCACCCGCTACGTCCGTTCCGCCGTCGCGGAGGAAATGGACAAGGATTACGTGCGCACAGCACGTTCCATCGGTCTGTCCACGCGCGAGGCGCTCTACCGTCACGCGCTGAAGAATGCGCTCCTGCCGGTGCTCACGGTGGCCGGGCTGCAGATGAGCACGCTCATTGTGGGCGCGGTCGTCATTGAAAGAGTCTTCGTCATTCCGGGGATCGGCTCAATGCTTCTCGACGCTGTAGCCACCCGCGACCTGACCACCGTCCAAACCCTCATGATGCTGCTGGTCATCTTCACTTTGGCCGTCACCCTGCTGGTGGACCTTCTCTACCGGCTGGTCGATCCGCGTTTGAGGAGACAGGCATGAGACGTTTTCCTGCGACCTTCTGGGTGGGCGCGGTGCTGGTCGGCATCGTGGTCACGCTGGGGCTCATCGCGCTGGTGTGGACACCCTACGACCCCGTCCAAGCGAACCCCGAACAGCGACTGGAGGCATTCTCCGCCACGCACTGGATGGGCACGGACCAGTACGGCCGCGACATGCTCAGCCGCATCATGGACGGCGCCCGCATTTCGCTGTTGGTCGCGTTCGGCTCAGTCCTTCTGTCGGCGCTGATCGGGGTGCCTTTGGGCATCTGGGCGGGAATGTCCCGCGGGTGGGTTGAGACGCTCATCATGCGCTCCAACGACCTGCTGCTCGCGTTCCCCGCTCTGCTGCTGGCCATCGTGTTCACCGCCGTGTTCGGGGCGTCAATGTGGATCGTGGTGCTGGCCATCGGCATCGCGGGCATCCCCGGCTTCGCACGCGTGGCCCGGGTAGGCACACTGCAGGTCATGGCGCAGGACTACATTCTCTCCGCTCGGGTCTCTCGCGTGCCCGGCCCGGTCATCGCGTGGCGGCATGTGCTGCCGAATATCGCGGCGATCCTCATCGTTCAAGTCTCCGTCGCCCTCGCATTGGCCATTCTCGCCGAGGCCGGTCTATCCTTCCTCGGGCTGGGCACGCCCGCCCCGTACGCGTCTTGGGGCCGGATGCTGCAGGCTTCCCAGGCCTACCTGGCCACCGCACCCCACCTTGCCCTGTGGCCCGGGTTGGCTATCGCGTCCACGGTCCTTGGGTTCAATCTGCTCAGCGACGGCCTGCAGACCGCCTGGAAGGTGAAACGATGACAATCCCCTTGGTGCAGGTAGAGAACCTCTCAATCCCCCGGATCCTGGAGGACATTTCCTTCGACATCTCCCCCGGTGAGCGCGTGGGCCTGATCGGTGAGTCCGGCTCCGGCAAGTCTATGACCGCCATGTCCATCATGGGGCTTGTTGACCCGCGGCTGAAGGTCTCCGGCTCCGTCACCGTCCACGGCCAAGAGGTGACCCGCAGCATGCGTGGTACCACCGTCGCCATGGTCTTCCAAGAGCCGATGACAGCGCTCGACCCGCTCATGACCGTCGAGCGCCAAGTCGCTGAGGCCAGCTCGCTGGATCGCGCCCGCGAACTCCTGCGCGACGTCGGCATTGAGCGGACTGCGGCCTATCCGCACGAGCTTTCCGGCGGCCAGCGACAGCGCGTGCTCATCGCCCTAGCCATCGCTGGCGACCCAGACCTGCTCATCTGCGACGAACCGACGACAGCCCTCGACGTGACCGTGCAGGCGCAGATCCTCGACCTGCTCGACCAGCTAGTCCGGGAGCGCAACATGGCGCTGCTGTTCATCACCCACGACCTTGGCGTCATCTCCCGGATGACAGACAGGATCATCGTGCTCAAGGACGGGCGCATCGCTGACCCCGACGCAGACCTGAAGAATCCGCAGGTGGACTACACAGCACAGTTAGTCGCGGCGTCGCGGCCGGGGGAACCGGCGGTGGTGCGCGACGCGGATAAGCCGATCATTGAGCTTGACCGCGTCACCTGGCGCCGCGGCGACACGCTCGCGCTTGACGATGTGTCTCTGACCGTCCGCAAAGGCGAACGCCTCGGCATCGTCGGAGGATCGGGATCAGGCAAGACCTCGCTGCTGCGTCTCATCGCAGGCCTGGGTGAGCCCGACAGCGGCACCGTGCGTGTCGACGGCGGCCTGCAGATGGTCTTCCAGGACCCATACACCTCACTGAACCCGCGCCGGAAAGTGCGCGACTCCATCCGAGAAGCCGGCGCCGATGCGCACCGCGCGGATGAGGTGCTGGCTCAAGTCGGCCTGGAGGGCACGGGCGATCGTCTTCCCCACGAGTTCTCCGGCGGGCAGCGCCAACGGATCTCCATTGCGCGCGCCGCTGCCCCGCGCCCGGAAATCCTCATTGCCGACGAGCCAGTTTCGGCGCTCGACGTGTCAGTGCGGGCTCAGGTGCTCGAGCTTCTCGACGATCTTGTGGTTCACGACAACCTCACCCTCATCTTCGTCTCCCACGACCTGTCCGTCGTGCGGCAGGTGTGCCCGACGATCGCGGTGCTGCACAAGGGCCGCATCGTGGAGACCGGCCCGACCGAGGACGTATGGGCCAACCCGCAGCACGAGTACACGCGCAGGCTGCTGGCTTCGATTCCTGCGTTCGAGCCTTAGCGCTCAAACGCAGGAAAGGGATCGCGGCTAGCGCAGAACAGTGACCGAGCCGTCCTGGTTGACGGTGACCTCCGCGGATGCCGCTGCGGCCAGGTTGACGCGCTGCCAGGAGCCGCCTTCGGCCTGCCAATCCAGGGGGTTGCCCGGCGCGGTAGCGGTCTGCGCGATGACCTGTGCGCGCTGGTGGTAGTTGAGCTCAGGGAAGCTCGCTGCGATGAGTGCCGGCGCTGCCTGCGGGACGATCATCGGCGCGTCGGTGCGGTAAATCGGCTTGAAGTCATAGGTGTTCCACTTCGTCGTCTGCTCCACGGCGGTCGCGGTGGGAACGTAGGGTTTGTCGGATGCCACGAGTTCCGGAATGGACTTGCCGGTGCGCCACTGCATTTCCGCGCGCAGTTCAGCAGTGGCCTGGTCGAAGGCGTTGCGCATCTTCGGGTCGTTCAGGCGATCCGCGGCCGCAGCCTGGCCGGACATGCGGCCGCCGATGACGTCGAGCGGGTAGTGCACACCCAGCACGATGCGGCTGTGGCCAGCTTCAGCACCGCGGTAGTGCAGCTGCGGGGCAGCCTCCGGAACCATATAGGCCAGCAACGAGGTGACCAGAGCAGCTTGGTTCGTGTGGCCCGACGGGAAGGACTTCGAGGTCAGGTACAGGTCCTCCCCCGGCGGGTTGTAGCGCTTGATGCGGTCCGGGGCGACCACGTGCGGGCGGTTGTAGTTGAAGATCTGCTTTTCAGCGAAGGTGGAGCTGGCGATGCCGCCGGAGCGGGCCAGGTAGCCGTTACCCAGCAGGTACTGCGTCTTGGGTAGCCGGCCCTCGCGCAAGGCGGCACGGAATTGCTTGCCAAATTCCTCACCAAGGCCCTCCGAGAGCGTCACCAACAGCTCGTCGGAGGAAGCCACCGCGTCGACCTGGGCGCGGCGTACCAGCTCCGGGTCAGAAGCCGCAGCGTTGTTGATGGCAATGACCTGTTGCAGGTTGGAGTCCATCACATCAGGCCGCTTGTCGCGCAGGTACGGGAAGAGGCGGTTGACCTCCGCGTAGATGCCGTACTGGTAGGGCGAGATATCGGAGATGTAACCCGCCAGGTAGTCCGGGCTGAACGGCACCGGTTGCGGGGCGCCGCTCGCCTCGCGGGGCACCTGGCCGGTCGAGGACCCGGTGTTCGGGTCACGTAGCTGCGGCACCGTGACCTTCGAGTTCGGCGGGAGGTTGAAGTTCACGTGACCCAACGGCTGGGCGTGAGCCGGGGCGGCGGTGAGCGAAACGGCAGGGACAGCAATAGCCAGTGCGGCGGAGAAAATGACTGGGAGGAGACGCTTCATGCGATGATCGTAACCCAGGCCCGCGCACTCTGCAGGGCTTGCCTACCCTGGGGGTATGGCACAGATTGTTGTGGCCGGTTCCATCAACGCAGACCTGACCGTTGGCGTGGCGCGCCACCCCCGCCCAGGCGAAACTCTTTTAGGCTCCGGCGGGGGCATCTCCGCTGGCGGCAAAGGCGCAAACCAGGCCGTGGCTGCTGCCCGACTGGGCAGCTCTGTCGCCATGGTCGGGGCTGTCGGCGACGACACCAACGCTAAAGACGCGACTGCTTTGCTAGGCGAAGCGGGGGTAGATCTCAGCGGAGTTGCCACCGGCACTGAGGTGACCGGATTGGCGGTGATCACTGTCGCTGAGGACGGGGAGAACACGATCATCGTTGTGCCGGGGGCGAATGGGGAGATGGGGGCGGATGCCGTCGATAAGCAACGAGCTCGTATCGCAGATGCGGAGCTTGTATTGCTGCAGGGCGAAATTCCTGCGGACGGTGTCAAGCGCGCAGTCGAACTCAGCCGGGGGCGCGTGGTGATTAATCTTGCACCTGTCATCGAGGTCGACCACGACGCTTTGCTGCGCGCCGATCCGCTCGTGGTGAACGAGCATGAGGCCGCCGGCGTGCTGGAGATGCTCGGCCACGACTCCCCAGACGACCCGCAGGAACAGCTGGGCGCGTTGATGCAGGCTGGCTTTGCTTCCGTCGTGATCACGCTCGGCGCAGACGGTGCACTCGTCGCAGCAAACGGTGTCAACGAGAAAATCGACTCTCCGCGTGTGCAGGCGGTGGACACGGTCGGGGCGGGCGACGCGTTCACGGGTGCGCTGTGCCACCAGCTCGTCCACGGTGCGGGCATCGTGGACGCCGCGCGGTTTGCTGCGAAGGTCGGCGCATTCTCCGTGACCCGGCACGGAGCTCAAGCGTCCTACCCGCTCGCGGAAGAGCTTTAGGAGACTCCAAATAAAGCCAGGTTACCGGCAGATGTAGAACAACAGCGCGGGGTCGAGGACGTGCTCTTCGGTGTACTCGAACATGGCATCCAAAGTCTCGAACATGGTGTCCCTGCCGGATAGTTTAACCCTGCGAAGCACCCTCGCCGTGCATTGCGTCATAAATCCCACGGAACAGTTCGTCGCCGTGTGTGTAGATCGCGTCATGGGCCCAATCGGGGTGCGACCAGACCTTCATATTCCCTATCTTCGCCGCGTTCTCGCAGGCCATCTCAAAGGGGATGAACATGTCTTGCTCGTACAGCGCAACTACCGCCGGGACCTCGTTGACGTAGAGCTGCTCTTCGTTGAACACCCGGGAAAAGTCCGTCTTCTGCGCGAGCTTGTGCACCTCCTCCCGAAACGGCACCAGGGCCGGATCTTCGTCGAAGTGGTGCTTGAAGAAGAAGTTGCCCAGCAGGTAGTACGGCTCATCCAGGTTCGCAGGATCTGCGTCGAGCCGAAAGCCTGGCCGCCCAGCCATTGTGCGCTCTGCCGCCCAATTCGGCGCCTGCCCCGGCCCGCCAAAGAGGGTCTCGTGCAGCACCGCCCACAGGGGGTTGCGTTCCAGCGAGATGAAGTCATTGACCATCGCCAGGAAGTCTTTGCGCAAACGCTTGTCCGCTTGACGACGGTCAAACGGCTCCTCCAGCAAAATCGCCAGGGAATGGAAACCCTGCTCCTCACCGAGCGCGACACCGACGAAACGGAACCGGTTCGCGGTCAGCCGCTCACCCGTGGGCAGAAATTCCTCGACGCTGTTCAGGTGGTCGCAGACCTCACGGACGCGCTGCTCCGCGTACGGCACCGCGGCGTAGAAATTCTCGATGCGGGCGTGGAAGAGCTGGAGTGTGATCTCGTTGTACACCTCGGGCGACCAGCCCAGCTGCGGCAGCGCCCCAGTCAGGTAGGCGTGGCCGATGCCTTCCGGTGCCCAGGACAGGTAGCTTCCGGTGCACAGCGCACCGAAGGAGTTTCCCAGCACGTCCCACTTCTCAAACCCCAGGTGACGGCGTAAATCCTCCGCGTCAGCGACGACGTCGGGGCAGCGGAGTTTGGACAAGATGCGTTCGTCGATAAGCTCCGGCGTGCCGCGGTCGATCTTGCCGGAACGCCCCGTGCCGCGCTCATCCATCAAGAAGACGCGGTGGTGCTTCAACGCCTCCGGAATCCAGCCTTGCATGAAGCGCGGAGCGGGGTTGCCGGGGCCGCCTTGGAGAAACAACAGGGGCGGAAGGGACTCTCCTTCCCCGTCGGCGTAGAGTTCGCGCGCGAACAACTCGAAGGTGCCCAATTCCGGGTGTTCGCGGTCCCACGGGACCTGAAGCTTATGTTCCCGAGTACGCGCGTTCGGGGGGATGATTGTGGAGATCATCAGATTAAGTATGCCAGAACCTGGTTGAATCTTGAGCACACCTAAAACCAGGAAGGCGATACTTCATGTCCAGCACTAGAGGCACACGGCCGTCCGGCAGTCCTCTGCCGAAGCCGATCCGCTCGGTCATGCACCCCGATGACAGCCTGAAGGCACGCAACGACAAAGACAAGTACCCCGACGGCATGCACCCCGGCCTGATCCGCGGCATCAGCGTCGAAGAGCAGCGCTACGAATTCGGTGTGGACAAGGTCGTTTTCGGCGTTGCGGCGGCGCTGATTGTGGCGTTCATCGCATGGGGTGTTTACAGCCCCGAATCCGTCTCGGAAACCGCTGGCGCAGCGTTCGCGTGGGGCATGGAGCACGCCGGATGGCTGTTCAACATTGTGATGTTCGTCTGTCTCATTCTGGTCGTCGTGATCGCGCTGAGCCGCATGGGTGAAATCCGTCTGGGCAAAGATGATGAGGAACCGGAGTTCAGCCGCTTCTCCTGGGTGGCCATGATGTTCGCCGCCGGCATCGGCGTGGGCATCTTCTTCTTCGGCCCGTCTGAACCGCTGCAATTCTTCCTCGATCCGCCGCCGCTGACAAATGAGGCCGGCACCGAAACAGCCATGCACCAGGCGATCGCCCAGTCCAACTTCCACTGGGGTTTGAACCCGTGGGCCATTTACTCGCTCGTCGGCGCCGCCATCGCCTACTCCACCTACCGCCGCGGCCGCCCGCTGCTGATGTCCTCGCTCTTCGCCCCGCTGATGGGCGAGTCCAAAAACGAGACTATTCTCGGCCGCACCATCGACATCATGGCTGTCGCCGCCACCCTTTTCGGCACTGCGGCGTCGCTGGGCATCGCGGCCCTGCAGATCGGTGAAGGACTGGGCATTGTCACCGACCTCGAAGTGGGCAACCCGATCCTGCTGACCATCATCGGGGCGCTTACCCTCGGTTTCGTCATCTCTGCAGTTTCAGGCGTGTCCAAGGGCATCCGCATCCTGTCGAACACGAACATCACGCTGACATTTGCGTCGATGGTATTCATTTTCCTCACCGGCCCCACCCTGCTGCTGATCAACCTGATCCCGTCGGGTTCGCTCTACTACTTCCACGAGTTCTTCAATATGGCGTCGCGCTCGCTGTCCTGGGGAGAGGAGACCCTGGAGTTCCAGTCCGACTGGACCGCGTTCTACTGGGCATGGTGGATCTCCTGGGCACCGTTCGTGGGAACGTTCTTGGCGAAGATCTCCCGCGGCCGCACGCTGCGTGAATTCATCCTCATGACCGTGGCCGTGCCCACCGGCATCCTCATTCTGGCGTTTAGCATCTTCGGCGGCACCGCGATCTCTTTCTCCCGCGAGGGCGTCCCCGGGTTCGACGGGGAGTCCACGCCAGAGCAAGTGCTCTTCTCGCTTTTCGACGCTCTTCCCCTGTCCAGCTTCACCCCCTACCTCCTCATCGGAATTCTGGCCGTCTTCTTCATCACCACCGCAGACTCCGCCTCCGTGGTCATGGGCACGATGTCCTCGAAGGGCGACCCGGACTCAAACAAGATGGTCTCCATCTTCTGGGGCCTGTGCATGATGGGCGTGGCCGTGGTGATGCTGCTGGCCGGCGGCGAGGACGCCCTAAGCGGCCTGCAGTCGCTGACGGTGCTGATTGCCCTGCCCTTCTCACTGGTGGTGTTGGGCCTGTTGTTCTCCTTCGTCCGCGACCTGACCACTGATCCGCACACCATCCGTGACCGTTACGCGGAGTCCGCGCTGCAGTACGCGGTGTGGCACGGCCTTGAGGATTATGGCGACAACTTCGAGCTGGTGATCAAGGAGTCGCGCTACGGTGACGGCGCGGGCAAGGACTTCGATTCCTCCGACGACAAGTACACCAGCTGGTACGAGCGCTATGACGAGGATGGCAACCGCGTCGGCTATAACTACGAGACTGACACGTGGGAAGACGGCTACACCCGCGAGGAAGTCGACGACCGTGTCGACGAGGAGGACCCTGATTCCGACGTTGAATCCGAAACCGGCGAACAAACTGAAGAGTCTGAACGTTAGACAAGCATGAGCTTGCCTTACCACCGCCTCGCGCGGACATACCGGCTCGGGAAGTACACACCTTGGCACCCGTTCATGGAGTTGATCCTTGTCACGGTGTTCAGTCTCGTGTTCATGTTCGCATTCATGATCGCGATTGGGGTGGTGCTGTTTGCCGCAAACTATCCGATTTCAGAATCGGTCTCGCTTGTGGAGATTGATGAATCCGACCCAGCGGTGAAGCTTCTGTTCTACGGCAGCCTAGGAGCGATGATCCCGGCGCCGTTTCTGGCAGCGCGCATTACCGGGCGCCGTCCGCGTGCACTGTGGTCGGTGGTCAACAGGTTTCGTTGGGGTCTGTTTGGGCGCGCTGCGCTCATCATCGCGGCATTCCACATTGTCACCGCGATCCTTGATGCAGCCGTTGCGCCCGGATCCTCGCTGCCCGACTTCGATGAGCGCACCCTGACCACACTCCTGGTGGTCGCGGCTTACACTCCGCTGCAGTGTGCTGCGGAGGAACTGATCTACCGCGGCTCTCTGCCGCAGATCTTCGGGGCGTGGATCCGGCAACCCTGGTTGGCTTACCTGCTGCCCATTCCCTTCTTTGTCATGGCGCACGATTACGATCCCGTTGGCCTTTTCTTTGTCGCCCTTTTCGCCGGTTTCGCCTCTATCCTCGTCCACCGCACCGGAGGCCTGGAGGTCGCCATCGCCTACCACATCGGCAACAATGTCTCCGTGGAGTGGTTCGAACTCATCGGGTTTGCCGACCTCGACGTTGTTGACCGCCCCTCGATGATTTTCGTTTCCGAACTGTCTTCGTGGGTTCTGTTCGGCATCCTGCTCGCCGTGTTCTGGAACTACTCGCCGCCCACCCCCGAACCGGCCCCGATGCGACCCCAGCCCGGCACCTACTACCCTGCTGGGCCGTACCCGCAGCCGCCGTACCCCCAACTACCGCACCAAGTGCCGCCGCACCAGCTGCCCCCGCCGCAGCTACCGCAGCCGCAGTACCTCTACCCGCAGGCCCCGCAGCACCAACAGCTTCTCCAGCCGCCGTACCAGCAGGTACCTCACCCGCAATATCCCTCACCGGTGCACCCCCAACAGCCTGAGCACCCTCAGTATCCCCCGCCCCAGCCGTACTACAGGTGAAACCGCTCTAGCACCTCGTAGCGTGGGCCTCCACTGCGCCCTTCACCAAGGTGGGATTGGACAAGACACAGTTCAGCGCAGGAGAACTCCGGCCCACGGTATACGGACAGCGCGCGAACGAGGTCCGGGATGGTGTAGGGGTCGCGGGAGCGTTTCCCGGTCCTGCCGACCGTCATGTGCGGACGCTGCCGGACATCCATGTCCGGCAGGGCGCATTCCGCCATGAGCTCTTTGATCGAGTCGCCGCCGAGCCCCATCCACAACGTGCGCTGTTCGAAAGAACCGGCACCGGACAGATACAGCGCCGGCGCAGTGTGGAAGGCGCTCACCTGCGCGAGGTGGTCGCGCAGCTGCGCCCCATCGTTCGGTTGATCGCCGTAGAACGCCAGCGTGACATGCCAGTTGTCCGGATCCGTCCAACGGATCTCCTGCCGGGAGTAATCCCGGATCGAACGCAGCGCCGCAACGAGGTGTTCGCGGGCTTCCTCCGACGGAAACAGCGCAGCGAAAAGACGGATCACTATTCCTCGTCGGTGGATAGCGCTGCAACAAACGCCTCTTGCGGCACAGTGACCGAGCCGATGTTTTTCATGCGCTTCTTACCGGCCTTCTGCTTCTCCAGCAGCTTGCGCTTACGGGAGATGTCGCCGCCGTAGCACTTGGACAAAACGTCCTTGCGTAGGGCGCGGATGTTCTCGCGGGCGATGATTTTCGAGCCGATGGCGGCCTGGACGGGCACCTCGAATTGCTGGCGCGGGATGAGCTCTTTGAGTTTCTTAGTCATTTTGTTGCCGTACCACTGCGCGGAGTCGCGGTGGACGATTGCGGAGAACGCGTCCACCGGCTCGCCCTGGAGCAGAATGTCCACCTTCACCAGGTCGGCTTCCTGCTCGCCGGCCTCCTCGTAGTTCAGGGAGGCATAACCCTTCGTGCGGGACTTGAGCATGTCGAAGAAGTCGAAGATGATCTCACCGAGCGGCATGATGTAGCGCAGCTCCACACGCTCCTCGGAGAGGAACTCCATGTTCTTCATGGTGCCGCGCTTCGACTGGCACAGCTCCATCGTTGTGCCCACGAATTCCTGCGGGACAATGATGGTCATATTGACCACAGGCTCGTAGACTTCCTGGAGCTTGCCGCCGGGCCAGTCGGAGGGGTTGTGCACGAGTTGTTCGGTGCCGTCTTCAGCCACCACGCGGTAGGTCACGCTCGGCGCGGTGGAGATCAGGTCTAGGTCGAACTCTCGCTCGAGGCGGTCGCGCGTGATCTCCATGTGCAGCAGCCCCAGGAATCCGCAGCGGAAACCGAAGCCGAGGGCGACGGAAGTTTCGGGCTCCCAGGTCAAAGAAGCGTCGTTAAGCTGCAGCTTTTCCAAGCTTTCGCGCAAGGCGGGGAAATCTTCCTGGGAGACGGGGAACAGGCCCGAGTACACCATGGGCTTGACGTCCTCGAAGCCCTCCAGCGGCTCCTCGGCACCCTTGTTTGCCCAGGTGACGGTATCGCCCACACGGGTTTCGCGGACATCCTTCACACCGGTGATCAGATAACCAACCTCCCCTGGGCCGAGCCCTTTGGCTTTCTGCATCGTCGGCGAAACGATGCCGATCTCCAAGATCTCGTGCTGGACCCCGGTGTTCATCATCTTCACCTTTTGGCCGGACTCGAGCTTGCCGTCCATCATGCGGATATAGGTGACCACGCCGCGGTAGGTGTCGTAGACGGAGTCGAAGACCAGCGCGCGGGCAGGCGCATCGACATCGTTGGTCTCGCCTTCAACGCTTGTCGACGCCGGCGGCGGAATCAGCTCAACGACCTTGTCCAGCAACTCCGGCACACCCATGCCGGTCTTTCCTGAAACGCGCAACACCTCATCTGGCTCGCAACCGATGATGTGGGCGATTTCTTCGGCGTACTTCTCTGGGTCAGCAGCCGGCAAATCGATTTTGTTCAGGACCGGGATGATTTCCAGATCGTTCTCCATGGCCATGTAGAGGTTGGCCAGGGTCTGGGCTTCAATGCCTTGGGCTGCGTCGACAAGCAAAATCGCGCCCTCGCACGCATCGAGCGAACGCGAGACCTCGTAGGAAAAGTCCACGTGGCCTGGGGTGTCGATCATCTGCAAAGTGACCTGTTCCCCCTCGTGGGGCCCGCTAGTCGGGACCCAGGGCAGGCGAACGTTCTGCGCCTTGATGGTGATGCCGCGTTCGCGCTCGATATCCATGTTGTCGAGGTACTGGTCACGCATCTCGCGTGCATCGACAACATTGGACAGCTGCAAGATGCGGTCCGCCAGCGTCGACTTGCCGTGGTCGATGTGCGCAATAATGCAGAAGTTGCGGATCTTGGACGGATCCGTGAACGTTTCCAGCGCGAAATTTGTTGCCTTAGCCACGCAGGTCACCTTACCGCAGAGCCTGTCTACCCAGATTCAGTGCCTGCTCGGCGCTGACACTCGTCCACAAACCCCTCGACTCTCCTCCCAAGCGAATGCTTGTCCCGGTATCTGTCGGGCATTAGGCTTGGTGGCTATGAAGTTGTGGCGCCGCGAATCAGCAGATTCCGCGGACCAGCGCGGGCTTTTCCGGCGAGCGAAGCACCGGCCCAGGGAGGTGTCGCCCCTAGCCCAAGGCTTAGACCTGATCAATGAACGCCTCGGGTACGCCGAGGTGAGCCAGCACCGTCGCGCCGCCCGCACCCGGGTCGTACCCACCGGCGACATTGCCCGCAGCATTTTCTACGCCCCCGACATGGACGGCCAAGCGGAGCCTGGTGAGGTCGTGTGGTTCAACGTTCCCACGACCCCACCTAAAGAGCGCTCCATGCTCGTTGTCGGCCGCGACCGCCACGACGTGCTGGGCCTTCTCATCTCCGCCGACGAGAACCACGCCGACGAAGAGGACTGGATGCCCATCGGCTCCGGCGAGTGGAAACCCTCCGGCGAGCCGTGCTGGGTCCGCATGGACAAGACCCTCTCCATCCCGGAGACGGATCTGCGCCGTCGCGGTGCCCTGTTCCCGGCGCGGCGCTTCGAGCGCGTGGCTGAGCACCTGCGCAAGCGCTTCGATTGGGTCTAGTTCCTCTTTCCCTTATCCCGTGCGCGCACGAAGATGCCCGCCCGCGTTTTGGGTGGGTGGGTGTCGCACTGCTAGGGTGTTTTCGTTGTTTGCACCGTTTGCCTATTTCATTCGGCATACACCGCGGGCAGGACCTTGGGTCCGCGAAAGGTGCGCACAGAATCGCAGAAGATCATCAAGAAGCTAAGAGGTATTTTTCATGGCTAACATCAAGCAGCAGAAGAAGCGCGTTCTCACCAACGAGAAGCGCCGTCAGCGCAACAAGGCGGTCCGTTCCGCCGTGCGCACGGAGATCCGCAAATTCAACGAGACTGTTGAGGCTGGCGACAAGGCAGGCGCTGAGGAGCAGCTGCGTGTTGCTTCCCGGAAGCTGGATAAGGCAGTGTCCAAGGGTGTCTTCCACCGCAACAATGCGGCCAACAAGAAGTCCAACATGGCCCGCGCTTTGAACAAGCTCGGCTAAGCACCGGCTGACTTCGCAACTCACCCCGTCCACTGCATCCGAGGTGGACGGGCTTTTTGTTGAATGTTTGATGAATTGGCCGGGGGCTAAGGTGACAGCGCGGGGGTGTCATCGTATGATCCCCTCATGAATTTTAAACGACGGGGTGCAGCAGCACTCACGGCAGCTGCACTGTGCGTCGCAGCAGGCGTGCCCGCAGCGAACGCACAGAACCTTTCCAGCATGTCTAGCCTGTCCTCTCAGGGGAACCTGGGCCAGCTGTCACAGATGTCGTCTGGTTTGATGGATTCCTTCTCCCCGGGCGGAGCCGGTGCCGCGTCGCAGACGCTCAAGCGCACCGTGCAGGTTGGTGGAAAGCAGCGCGACTACACCCTGGTTGTTCCGCACGACTACAACCCAGGCCAGCCCTACCCCGTCATCTTCGGTTTCGGTGGATGGCAGCACGACGCCGACCACGCCCGCAGTTACGAAAAACTCGAGTCCGCAGCCGGTAACCGCGCCATCATCGTCTACGGCCAAGGCATCGACAACGCGTGGGGCGGCGCACCGTACGCCGCCACTTTGGTACGCACCGACATTTCCTACGCCCGCGCAGTGGTCAAGGACGTGGCAAGCACCCACAACGTCGACCGCAGCCGTGTCTACGCGGCGGGTCTGTCCAACGGCGGCGCCATGGCGCTCGCTCTCGCCTGCCACGCCCCGGACCTCGTCGCCGGTGTCGCCGGCGTTGCCGGCGCATACTATAACCCGACGGTGACGGGTTGTACCCCGGGCCGTGTGAAGACGTTGATCATGCACGCAGACAACGACGACATCGTCTCCTACGACGGCGGGATGCGCCACGGCGCGCCGTACCGGAATGTGCGCACCGTCTTCTGGGACTTCGGTTCGAAGAACGGCTGCAACATGAACAAGGTCTCTAGCCACCGTGTCGGCAACACCACTGTCTTCGACCCGCAGGGTTGCAAGGCGAAGACTCAGATCCAGAAGGTCCACGGTGGCGGCCACACCTGGTTCACCTACCCCGATGCCACCCGCGAGACGGTGAACTTCTTTTTGAACTAACCCGTCAACCCACGGATGATCAACCCGGAGCCGGCCGCGATGAAGAACGCGCCGGCTCCAATGTCTATGTACGGCCCGGCACCTAATAGCTTGCGGCGGACCCGCTCGGTGGACACCACGACGCTGATCAGCAGGAACAGCAGCAGCGCAGGCAGCCACAGTGCCACAATGACGAGCAGGGCCGTGCTCACCGACGGGCTCGGCGGCAGCAGCGGCGCAATCAATGCCGCAAGGAACAGACCGATTTTCGGGTTGGAAAGGTTCGTAGCCAGCCCTTTGAAGAACGTTGTACGGACGGACCCGAGACGATCTTCGGCGTCCCGAAGGTCCGCGGGCGGACGCTTTCGGTCGCGTACGCCGTGCCGCACCATCATCACCCCCATGAACACGATCCAGGCACCCCCGGCAACCTGCAATAGCACGAGCACGCGCGGAAACGCCGTCAATACTGCCGCCGCGCCAAGCACAGTGAGAGTGATCCACATCAACGCGCCCAGCGAGATACCGAGCGATGCCGCCGCGGCGTGCTTGCGCGAACGAGTGGCCAGCCGCGTGATCAGGACGACATCCGGCCCCGGGGTGATCACCCCGGCAAGGTTGAGCAGGAAGAGGACCGCGAAGTCGGCGGGATTCACCCGCCCATCAACTCCACCAAGTCGTCCCGGCCGAACATCCGAGCGGTGTCGATGGCGGACGGGGCACCGGCGTGGGGGTCTGCTCCAGCGTCGACAAGCAACCGCACGATGGCGTCTTCCTTTTTGAACACCACGCCCGCGAGCGGGGATTGTCCGCGCGCATTTTGCTTATCGACGTCCGCCCCGCACGCAATCAACCCCCGCACCACCTCAAGTTGACCCGCGTAGGCGGCGAGCATGAGCAAACTGTTGCCATCCTGATTGCTCAAATCAGGGTCAACACCCTGGTTGACGTAATCCAGCAGCGTCATATCGCCCGTGCGCGCCATGTTGAACAAGCGGGTGGCGAACTCTTGAACGTCGTCTGGGATCTGCTGGTTGTCAGTCACGGTCCGCAGAATATCACGCACCGTTATGCGGCGAGCTGGGCGATGCGACGCACGGCGTTTTCGATGGCGAAGTCCGGGTCACCGCCCTGGCCTTTGACCTCCGCGTCGAGTTCGGCGACGATGATCACCGCCTGGCTCACCGCGTCCCCTGACCAGCCGCGGGCGATCTGCATTGTCTTCTTGGCCACATACGGGTTCATGCCGATGGTGCGCGCGACCTGGTCCGGGTTGCCGCGAGTTTGGTAGAGCTTGGCGATGTCCCCCACCTTGTGCGCCAACGCTGCCGCGATCGCTACCGGGCTAATGCCCAACTGCAGCGCGCGCCGAGTGCTCGCCAACGCACGGTCGGTGCGCCCGGCAACGGCTTGGTCGGCGATATCGAAGCCGGACACCTCGGCAACGCCGGTGTAGTAGGCCCGCACATCGGCAACGGTGATCTCGCTGTTGGTGCCGCTGGCATCCTTGGTGTCCGCCACCAGCTGGGCGATCGCGGAGGCGAGTTCACGCAGATCGGAGCCAACCGATTCGAGCAGCGCCCCGACCACATCGGGCGTGGGGCGGATGCCGTGGCTGCGGAACTCGTTAGTCACCCAACCTTGGCGGTCGCGCTGGTTGAGGGGGTCCGCCGCGTGCACGTCCGCCGCCTTGCGGAATTTCTGGACGTAAGACTTGTTGCGCCCCTTTCCACTGTGCACGATGATGAGCGTCATGCCCGGCGCGGGATCCACAGCCGCTTGGAGCAGCAGCTCGGTGGGCTCCTTGCCAGCGAGGTCGGTGTCTTTGATGACCACCACGCGCTCTTCGGCGAACAGCGAGGGGCTGGTCGCCTGCAGCAATTCACCCTCGGTGACATCCCCGGCGCGCAATGTAGTCACCTCGGCGGCTGGGCTGACCTGGGCGATGATGTTCTGCGTCGCGCGCTCGGCGAGAAAGTCATCCTCACCGACAACGAAGTGGACCGGGTGGAGCATGACCGTCATTGTAGGCCGTCCCGTCCGGGGTAGATGACCGGAATGCCGCCGCGAGTGAACACCGGCCGCGTCTGTTCGCCAGCTGCCGGATCGAGCACGACCACGAGCTGCGTGCCGGGTGGAACCGGTTCTACTTCTTCCTCGGTGTTGACAACGTGCGCGTGCAACGTTTCCACGTCCCTCAGGTCCTGCCCACCTGTAGCGCCCCAAGCTGCTGTGATGACTGCGCTTGCCATGACTGCCACCCCGCACGCCATGGTCAACCTTGGCCGTCCGGCCCAGAACCCGGCAATGACCCAGCCGTAGAACACAACCACGGCGAGAGGCGCTGCTCCCACAGTCGTGCCCGGCATTCCCGAGCCGACTTCAGCAACGGTGCGGATCCACCCCGCCATCGGCGCAATGATCCACAGCACTGGGGCGGCGAGGCCGGTATGGATCTGTGCGAGGATCGCCGCTGCCATGCCCAGCACGGTCACCGCCCCCGTGACCGGGCTGACCAAGACGTTGGCCAGAACCGAAACGACAGAGACCTGCCCCACCATTGCCGCGATGATGGGCGCGGTAGCCAGGTCGGCGGCCAGTGCCACCGACAATGCCCGGTTGACAATGTCCGGCCACCCAAGGGGTGCCAACAACCGGTAGAACAGCGGTGCCACCGCCACGATGCCGGCTGTTGCCGCCACCGATAAAGCGAACGCGTAATCCACGGCGAGATCCGAGTCGACCAGCACCAACCCGATGACGGACAGGCACAGCGCGTGGATGGGCTCGGCCCGGGTCGAGCTAATCACGGCAACGAACCCGACGAGGCCGGAGACCGACGCGCGCAGCACGCTCGGTTCCGGCCCGACCAGGCCCGCGTACACGAGCAATGCGCACCCTGCGGTGATGAGCTGGAGGCGCAGCCCCGCGCGCATCAGCCGCGCGGCTAGCAACGCGGCGGTAGCGACGTACATGCAGTTCGCTCCGCTCACCGCACTCAAATGGCTCAGGCCGGTGTCGACGTACGCTTGCTGCTCTGTGGCGGATTGCAGTGAGACATCTCCCAGGACCATGCCGGGGATGAGGCCTTGGGAATGCTCGCCGACGGTGCACTCGACAGCGGACGCGAACTTCTCCCGCACGGCACCCGCCCAGGCGGCGAACCCAGTCGGCGGCCCGAGCACCGAGACATCCCCGTTGATGACAACGGTACCTACACCAGGCCGGCTGCTCTCCCCCACCTGACCCGACACCTCCACGGGGGATCCCGCCGCAACGCTATCGGGCACATCCTCCGTGAACACCGGGACTGGAACGGGATACCCGCTGACAGACACATTCACCACCCAGCCGCCACCGGTCACATCCCGCGGCGTGCCGCTGACCGTCCCAATCACGGTATTGCCGATCTGCCGCGCCTGTGCCGCCACGATCCGCGCCCACGTCACCGCTAAAGTGCACGCGCCCAAACCGGCAGTGAGCATGGCATGTCCCGGTTGCCGGGCCATAAGCGCTGCCGCCGCAATGGCAACCACCAGCACCGTCGCAGGGCGGATCCCGTACACAATGGCAATGAGAGTTGCTGCCCACACGGTCGCGGCAGCGGGCACCAGACGCAGCTCGGACATTCTCCCTTCCCCCCAACGGTTCTTTAGAGAGTCACGAGATCCTTGACCGCGTCGAACTTCGCAGGGCCAATGCCCTTGACATCCATTAACTGCTCGACCGCGGTGAAGGGCCCGTTGGACTCCCGGTGGGCGACAATGGCCGCTGCAGTGGCTTCACCGACCCCCGGTAGATCGGTCAGTTCGGCCGCTGACGCAGAGTTCAGTGAGATCCCGCCGCCTGGGGTACCGCCGCTTCCGGCTCCGCCTGCCCCTGCCGGGGCATCGCCTCCTGGCGGGGGCAGCGGGGTTTCGCCGTGGGCGGGGACGTGGATTTGTTGGCCGTCGACAAGCAGCTGGGCCAGGTTGAGCGTCACCGTGTCCGCCTCCGGTAGCGGGGATGCTTGCTCAAGCGCATCGGCCACGCGCGCACCGTTGTCAAGCGTGACCAACCCCGGGTCCGCCACCGCCCCCACCACAGACACGACGATCCTCTCGGGAGCAGCCGACTCTTCTACATCGGAGGCGGACCACTGCGGTTCCAAGGACTCTGCCGGCTGATGCCCGCCGCGCAGCAACAACCAGCCGACCACCAGGGCGGCCACGACGACCACCGCCACCCCAGCCTGGCGCGGTGTGACAGCAAAGCGCGCTTCGGGGTATTCGACGCGCATAACATCCTCTTCCCCCGTCGGCCGCGCTAGTTCCTTGAGGCGCTCAGTTGCGCTTGTTGCGGTCATGCCGCTCAACGTAGGCGCTTGTCAACGACACGTGAAGCCCCCATCGATGTCCCTGTGGATAACCGTGATGACACGTCACCTAACCGACTAGTGTTTTCCACAAAGCCCAAGAAAACTTCCGGCCTCAAGAGCCAATGGGCGCTAATCCAGGGCGGGCGTGGCAAACAGGACCGTCAGCCCGATCGCACCGTCGCCCGTGTGCGCGGTGACCACATCGGTCATCGGGTATACCCCCACGGTGGATCCCTCCGGAAGGGCACCCTCGAGCGCATCACGCAATGCGAGGGCGGCGTCCTCATCGCCGCTGAACTGAACCGCTGCCCACACCGCCATGTCGCCAGCACGTTGCGCAACGTGGCCGACGAGTTTGCTGAATGCCTTCGATTGCGTGCGGGTCTTGATAGCTAGCTCCAATTTGCCGTCATTCAGCCGCAGAATCGGCTTCGTGGCCAACAGCGCCGCAGACAGGACTGCTGTGGTCGCAGAAATACGGCCGGAACGGCGAATGTCGTCGAGCTGGGGCAGATAAAGCCATGTCTCGGTTAGCGCCAGGGTCCCTTCGGCCGCCGCCACGCATCCGTCGAGATCCGCGCCGGCACGGGCAAACGCCGCTGCAACAACAGCGGCCGTGCCCACCCCCATGCCCGCCGAGTTGGTGTCCACCACGCGTACGAGATCGCCGAAGACAGCCGAGGCACTCACCGCCGCCGACCATGTCGACGACAGACGTTTGGACAAATGCAGAGCGACGATACCGTCATCCCCACCGCGTTCCAGCTGGCGTGCGTACGCGGCGGCGAGCTCCAAAGAGCTCAACCCGGACGTGGTGGCTTCCTCGTCTTCCTCGTCGTTCATGACGTGCAGGTCAAGAACCGTGATACCCAGCTCGTCGGCCATGTCCTCCGGGATGCCGGAGGTGCTGTCCGTGACCACCCGAATAGCCATTAGCGCGCCAACCCCTGGTTCCAGGCTTCCAGGTACCACTGCACGTCTTCGGAGTTGAACGGAGTGGTGAAGGCGTCAGCGGCACCAGTAAACCGGGGGCGGGCGACCAACTGAGAGGTGTTGGTGTTGTTCAGGCCCTTCAACAGCGGGTACTGGGCCACCTCGAGACCGAGCAGGTTCGACGTCAACGCTGAGATGGTGCCCCCATGGGCCACAACTAAGACTGTGTTGCCGTCCCAGTCCTGGAAGGTGTTCATCAAACCGTCGATAAGCGGGCGTGCGCGCGCGGCAACATCAAGACGCGATTCACCGCCCGGCGGAGCCCAGCCAGGATTATGCCGCCAGGACGCGCGAGCACGCGCGAACTGCGCATCGACATCGTCGTGCGTCATTCCCTGCCAGGAACCCAAGTGCGTCTCGCGCAGACGCGAATCAAGTTCTACTTCGAGCCCGAGCTTTTCCGCGATGATCGCGGCGGTGTCGCGGGCACGGCTCAAATCCGAAGAAATGATTTTGACCACCGGAAACTCATGCGCCTCAACCCACTTCGCCGCTGCCCGCGCCTGCTCCACACCCGTGTCCGACAACGGCGTGTCCAGCTGTCCCTGCATGCGCCGGCCAGCGTTGTACGTGGTTTGGCCGTGGCGCAGCATGATCAGGCGTCGCGTGGGGGTCATGGCGGGGATCCTAAAGGTCGTCTCTGGCAGGACCCTCGCCCGCGAGCGGAAGGTCCTCGATAGATTCAAGGCTGCGCACTCCCGCATCGTCCGTGAACTGGCCGGGACGCTCCGGCGGCTCAATGCCTTCCACCTCGATCAGCGGGCAATCGGTGTACAGGCGGTCCAAGCCGTAAAACTCGCGCTCAGCGTCGCGCTGGACGTGCACCACGAACAGGCCGTAATCCAGAAGCACCCAACGGAATTCCCGGTTTCCTTCGCGGCGCTTCGGCTCTACGCCGGCCTTGGTCAACGCGTCCTCGATCTCATCGACGATCGCAGCCACCTGACGTTCATTATCGGCCGAGACGACGACAAACACATCGGTGATGGCCAAGACATCAGAAACATCGATCACGGCAATGTCTCGACCGAGCTTCTCATCGGCGGCTTTCGCGGCAACAACAGCGAGTTCGCGGGCGGTATCCGAAGCAGTCAAACGTTTAGGTCCTTACGTGCGGGGACGGGCAGTGAGTATTCTCCCATGTGGCAGGTGGTCATTGCCACCCGACGTACATGTTGTTCTTCGCAATGTATTGGACAACCCCATCCGGCACCAGGTACCACACTGGGCGCCCGTCAGCAGCGCGTTCGCGGCAATCAGTCGACGAGATCGCCATCGCGGGAATCTCAATTAAGTGCGTGCGCTCCTGGTGCACTTCCGGCAGCATGTCCTCAGCCAAGTCGTACCCAGGCCGAGTGACGCCGACGAATTCCGCGAGGTCGAACATTTTCTCCCAATCGCGCCACGACATGATGGAAGCCAAAGCATCCGCGCCCGTGATGAAGAACAGGTCATCGCCAGGGTACAGCTGGGCCATATCACGCAGCGTGTCGACGGTGTATGTCGGCCCCGGCCGATCCACGTCCACACGGGAAACGTGGAAGCGGGGGTTCGACGCTGTAGCGATAACTGTCATCAGGTAACGGTCCTCCGCATCGGAGACGTTCCTGTCTGCTTTCTGCCACGGCTCGCCCGTGGGCACAAAGACAACCTCTTCCAAGTCGAAAATGTCGGCGACTTCGCTGGCCGCTACGAGGTGCCCGTTGTGGATCGGGTCGAAGGTTCCACCCATGATGCCGATGCGTCGCGGGCCGGAAACACCACTCCCACCGTCCGACCCGGACTCATGTGTCCCGGTTGTGTCGTGACGGTGGGAGTTCTCGGTAGGAAAGGCTTCAGAATCCATTGAGGCCAATCTAACCAGAATCCGCGCAGGTTAATTCAGCGGACGGAGCTCGATGGTGCCGTCCGGCATCTCGAACAGCGTGATGTCGCCAGCGGGGAACATCGCCTTGAAGACAGCGGCCATTCCAACAACGACGAGCAGCACAGCGGCAACAGCCGAAAGAACGATTGCTGCTGGGCTCAGCACGCTACCCTCGGAGGAAGCAGGTGCTGCGGGCCTGTACTCATCGCCCACTCTTGCAGCGTACTTCCCATCGATAATCAAAAGAGATGGGCTGCTCGTGTCAGAAGAGCTAGCCATCAGGAAGGAGCTCCCCGGACTTCCTTCCGAGGACTCTTCCTGTGCCTGCGCAACCGAGATCGAAGACGTGCTCATTGCCAATGCGACAATCGTCGCAGCAAGCTTGTTTGCAGGTCGCATGCTTATTCCTTCTACTAACGGGGACCTACGGTAAAACAAGGCGTTAAAACCTACCGGTATCTTACTCGATCAACCCAAGATCCGAAACGGTCGGAAACAATATTGTCCCAACGGGAGGGCCAAATGAAGTATCGGCCGTGGTTACCGCCGCCTGCAGCCTCGGAAGCGCGTGCAGTTTTCACGGACGCATCGCATACGCCGTCGAGCGGCAGACAGTAGTTCGCGCGGTGCGGCGTTGCCGCAAGGGTCTTGGAGTTCTCTGGCAGCCACCCGATCAAACCGCCAGCACCGCCGCCTGGCACACCCACGGTCGCAGGGTCACCCGGCGCGGTCATCGGGTTGCCCAGGTAGACGGCACCGGCAAGCTGGCCGCGGCGCGCCACCTCTTTCTCCGCGTCCTGGAGAATCATCGCGCCCTGAGAAAAGCCGACAAATACGTACTGCGGGCGGCAACCGGTGGTGCGCTGGTAGTTATCAATCTGGCGGATCACGCCGCGGCGACCCGTATCCACCGAGCCGAGAAAGTCTCGCGCAGCCATACGGCTGAGCTGCATCGCGGGCAGGCTCCACATGCCTACTAGGTTCAGCGTTTGAGCGAGTGTTTGCGGCACTGTCGGGATCGGACCGTTGTACTCCGGCATGAACGCCGGGTAGTAATCTGGGCCAAGGCCGAGCACCTCAACGGAGCTCATCATGGAACGACCGCCGTGGGTGGCGCGGTAACGCTGTTCGGACTTCTGCAGGAAGGCGCGAATGTGCTCACCCTCCCACCCGTTGGAGGTCCACGGGTTAGCTCCGTAGCTGGTACGCCCAACAGCCGGCTGGCCGGAACCGCGTGCAGCGATGACGGCGACCGCGGGGCATTGGCGGGCTTCAGCCTGTTTCGGGGCGACGGGGACCAAGGTCGCGGTCACGGCGGTCACAAAAGCGACAATGAGTGCGACCACATGGCGGCGGTGGAGCAGCATGAAGTGTGACATGAGTTCCTCGACTGGGGTTTCATTTTTGGAGCAGTCAGTTTCCTGGCAAAAATTCACCGAGTTTGACCCATATCCTAAACTTCTCCAGCGCGAACGTCCTGCCACTACCCCCGCGGGCAGCTGATCACGGTCACTCGCGCGTGTGTCCGGCCCCCTCGAGAATCCATTTAGTGCTGGTCAGCTCGGGCAGCGCCATGGGTCCGCGGGCATGCAGTTTCTGGGTGGAGATGCCGATCTCTGCCCCCATTCCGTACTGCTCCCCGTCAGTGAAGGCCGTGGATGCGTTGAGCATGACGGCTGCCGCGTCCACCTCCGCCGCGAACTTCTGCAGTGTGAGCGCATTCCGGGATGCGATGGCTTCGGTGTGCTTCGTCGAGTATCGCGCGATGTGCTCAATAGCACCGGCAACACCGTCCACAATCTGCACAGCAATGTCCATCGTGAGGTACTCCTCAGCCCAGTCAGCCTCCGTCGCTGGAGCAACGTCGTGCGCGCCAAGCGCCGCAAGCTTATCGACGTCTCCGTGCACCCGCACCCCAGCCTCCTGCAGCGCAGTAATGATGCGGAGTTGGTCTGCTGCGGGCCAGGCGGCGTCGATAAGCGCCGTCTCTGTGGCGTTGCACACCGACACTCGCCGTGTCTTGCCGTTGAGCAGCATCTCGATGGCGGAGTCCAGGTCCGCGTCACGGTCGATGTAGAAGTGGCAGTTGCCAGTGCCGGTCTCAATGGCGGGGACCGTTGCACCTGCGACTACAGCCTCGATGAGCCGGGCACCGCCCCGCGGAATGACCACGTCCACAAGCCCGCGGGCGGTGATGAGGTCCTGCACTGAATCGTGCGTCTCGCACGGCAGAAGCTGGACGATCTCGCGCGGCAGGCCCCGGGAAGCTGCGACGTCCTGGAGGATGTCTACCAGCGCGGTGTTGGACTGGCGCGCAGACTTCGATCCGCGCAACAGCGCAACGTTGCCGGATTTCAACGCCAACCCGAACGCGTCGACAGTGACGTTAGGGCGCGCCTCGTACACCATCCCCATCACGCCGAGCGGCACGCGGACCTGCTTCATGGTGATGCCGTTGGGCATGTTTCCGCCGCGCAGCACCTCCCCCACTGGGTCTTTCAGACCTGCCACCTGACGTAGCCCGCCGGCGATGCCTTCGATGCGTTCAGCGCTCAGGGCCAGCCGGTCTATGAGTGCCTCATCCAAGCCCGCCTCGCGGCCGGCGTCAATATCGCGCTGGTTCGCCGCGAGAATCTCCTCGGTGCGTGAAACCAGTTCCTCGGCCGCAGCGTGAAGCAGCGCATCTTTCTCCGGTGTCGGAAGCGTGGCCAACACCGGTCCCACCTCTTTCGCAGCGCGGGCTTTGTCCAGCACAGCGTTTCGTTCTGCTTGGCGCTGGTCCATGAGCTCAGTCATGGGGAGAATCGTAGCCCATGGACCCAACCCGCCACGTGACGTTGCGCTACTTATGGGCGAAACAAGTAGTTCGAGTATCAGGGCAGGTGGGTGATCTCCTTGATTGAAATCGTGTTCACTTCAACTGATATCGACAGGGAACTGACTCAGTTCCGAGTCGATATGACCGCCAAGTCCTTCATCGACGATGCCCGACGAGCAAACCCCGATAGTTATCTAGGGAACCTCAGAATGGGCACCTACGTCGTGGCCTACGACATGGGCACTTGGGTCTAACCAGGAGCTAGTACCCCGCCTGGATGTCGACCTCAGTTGTCATTTTCTCGCCAGCCTCGAAGGCTTCCCAGTTCTCTAGAGTGAGCCTGCCGATGCGCTGCTTGCCGTAGCGCGGCGTATTCGCCGCGTGCGGAGTGATCAGGCAGTTGTCTAGCTCCCACAGCGGGTGGTCGGCTGGTAACGGCTCGGGATCAGTCACATCGAGCGCAGCCGCACCGATCTGGCCGTCCTGCAACGCGGCAACGAGATCGTCGGTAACCACGAGGGCTCCCCTGCCGACGTTGACAAGGACAGCGGTGTCTTTCATCTGCGCCAGCACATCCCTGTCCACCAACCCGCGGGTCTCATCGGTGAGTGGAGTCAGCAGCACAACGGCATCTGCGCGACCCCAGATGTCCTCGTCCTCAGTTTCGACCATTGGGATCGTCTCGTCGGCACCGTCGACAGGCCGGCCGGAGCGGTTCACGGCGATGACGTGCGGGCCGAACGGCGTCATGTACTCGATGAGCTTCCTGCCAATGCCACCCGCCCCGATGATCGCCACCGTCGACTCGTCGAAGAAGTAACGCTTTTCAAACAGCAGGTCACGGGTAGTAGAGCCGTCAGGTTTCACTCGGGGAAACTGGTGCAGGGCACCGAGGATGAGGGCGAGGGTGGATTCAGCAACAGTGTCGTCATAAAGCCCACCAGCATTCGCCCAGCGGACACCAGAACGGGCAGGAATACCAGCCTCGTGGAGCGCATCGATGCCAGCCCAGGCGAACTGCACGAACTGGACGCTACCGGGCAGCTCCTCCGGGAAATCGTCCGGCCCACCGTGGTAAATGAGCACATCCGGCGAACCGTCAAGGTCGACGTGCTCGTGTCCGGCGGCCTCCAGGTCAGCAACTGTGCGGGGCCACGGTTTGGGCAGAATGGTGAATTTCATGGTCTTGAGCCTATAAAAGTTTTGAAACGCGGGTCATTCTGCGGCCTCGGCGTCTCCACAGGGCTGAGGGCGGCCTGGTTATGGGCGAATCTACAACTTCAATATGGCCTTTTGTCACCACCACTAGAACGTGACCTGCGGAAACGCCACGGCCACCACCGCAAAAGGCCATACTGAAAATCTAATACCGCCGAAACGACCCGGGCTTAGAGGCGCGACGCGTAGTTGGACAGATAGTCCGCGTGGACGACGGCCCGGCGCTGGTGCGCTGGCAGCTCATCAGTGTGCTTGCCCAGCATCGTCTGCAGCTCAGCCGCGCCATAGGCGACCTCACCGCGGCCGATGGCTTGGCCGTCCGGCCCGAGAATCTCCACGATGTTGCCGGCATGGAACTCGCCTTCGACGCCGGTGATGCCGACAGCGAGCAGCGACGTTCCGCCTCGGGTCACAGCGCGGACTGCACCCTCATCGAGGCGCAGGATGCCTTCGGCGTCAGCCGCGTAGAGCGCCCAGAACTTCCACGCGGAGAGGCGCGAATCAGGCCTAGTGTGAAATACGGTCCCCACCTCGGCATCGCCGAGCGCCTCTTCGATCTTCTCCGCGGAGGTGAGCAGAACCGGAACTCCCCCACGAGTAGCTAAGCGTGCCGCCGAGACCTTCGACGCCATGCCGCCGGTGCCGAATCGCCCACCGTCACCAGCAACGACCCCGTCTAGGTCTTTGCCGCTGCGGACCTCATCGATGAAGTTCGCGGCTGGGTCGGCGGGGTTGCGGTCGTAGAGGCCGTCGACATCGGAGAGCAGGATAAGCGCGTCGGCAGAAATCAGTGTGGCCACGATCGCGGATAGGCGGTCGTTGTCGCCGAAGCGCATTTCAGACGTTGCCACCGTGTCGTTTTCGTTCACAATCGGCACTGACCCCAGCTGCCGCAGTCGGTCGATGGTGCGCTGCGCGTTGCGGGCGCGTTCGCGCACACCGGCGTCGGACTGGGTGAGCAGCACCTGGCCGATCGTCCGGCCGTAGCGAGCGAACGACTGGCCCCAGGACTGCGCCAGGTGGATCTGCCCGGCTGCCGCAGCGGCCTGCTTTGTCGCCAAGTCCTGCGGGCGAGTTTTCAGCCCGAGCGGGGTCATGCCCGCCGCAATTGCGCCCGAAGAGACGACAATAACGTCGCTACCGCGCGCGATGCGGGATTCGATCGCGTCGACGATACGGTCGATCTTGGCCTGGGAGACGGCTGATGATGCATCGACGAGCGAGCTCGTGCCCAGCTTGACCACTATGCGTTTGGCTGTGGCGATGTCGCGGCGGAGATCCATCTAACCCTGCCAGCGCTCGCGGTCGGCTTCGCGGCGGTCGAGCAGGTCGTCGCCGAAGTCGTACTCGTCGATAAGTCCGCGGCGAGCCTGGGATGCGCGCTTGCGCTCGGCTGCTGACGCACGTTGCGTGCCACCCAAACGCGCGTCCTGGCCACGGCCTGCGAGCGTCGGATCGCCGCCGATGGACGGCTCCCAATCGAAGGAGATGCCGCCGATAGTTACCGTGTCGCCCTCGTTCGCGCCGAGCGCACGCAGCTGGTCCTCGACACCGGCCTTGTTGAGGCGGTCCGACAGATAGCCCACAGCCTCGTCGTTCTCGAAGTCGGTCTGGCGGATCCACCGGTCGACCTTGTCGCCGACAACCATCCACGCACCCGGGAACTCGGGGTCCGGAATGACCGTGATCTCGTCGCGGTGGTCGACAGCGCGCGGGCGGATGACCTCACGGTTCGTCGCCGCTACGACCTTGGGTCGGGTAGCGCGCGATTGCTTGACGACGTCCCACAGCGCCCACTTCAGCTCCTCTAGCCCCTCATGAGTAGCTGTGGAGATGGCGTAGATCGGCCAGCCGAAGCGCTCTGCAAGGTCGTCGCGGAGGAACACTGCCAGTTCGCGGGCATCCGGAATGTCGATCTTGTTGAGCACGATGATGCGGGGACGTTCCCGAAGATCGCCCAAACCCGATTCGTGGCTCTCGGTCTCAATGAGTTCGGCGTAGGAATCCAACTCTGCCTCAAGCGCTTCGATATCGGACTGCGGGTCACGGCCTGGCTCGAGCGTGGCACAGTCGACCACGTGCACTAGGACAGCGGTGCGCTCGATGTGGCGCAGGAAGTCCAGGCCCAGGCCCTTGCCTTGGCTCGCGCCGGGGATCAGCCCCGGCACGTCGGCAATAGTGAAGGTGTCATGCCCGACATCCACCACGCCCAGGTTCGGCTGCAACGTGGTGAACGGGTAGTCGGCGATCTTCGGTTTGGCCGCTGAGAGCGTGGAGATGAGCGAGGACTTGCCTGCAGACGGGAAGCCGACCAGCCCGACATCCGCCATCGACTTCAGCTCGAGCACAAGGTCGTGCGCCTGGCCGGGCTCACCTTTGAGCGCGAACCCAGGCGCTTTGCGCTTGGCCGTCGCTAGAGCAGCGTTGCCCAGACCACCGTAGCCTCCCTCGGCGGCGATGAAACGCATGCCCGGCGCATTCAAGTCAGCCAGGATCTCCCCGTCCGCATCGCGCACGACGGTGCCCACCGGCACCTCGAGCACCAAGTCCTCACCGCGGGCGCCGTTGCGGTTGTCGCCTTCGCCGTTGCCGCCGCGCTTCGCCTTCAAGTGCGGGCGGTACTGGAAGTCCAAGAGGGTGTGCACCTGCGGGGACACCACCAGAATAATGTCGCCGCCGTGCCCGCCATTGCCGCCGTCGGGCCCGCCGAGCGGTTTGAACTTCTCGCGGTGCACGGAAACACAGCCGTGGCCGCCGTCACCGGCCTGCAGGTGCAGGACGGCTTGATCAACGAACTGTGCCATTGTGGTGCTCCTTTCACACGGTGTTTCACACGCGTTTTTGTCGACATTAAGCGAAAAGCGCCGGGGAAACCCAGTTGGGTTCACCGGCGCATGACGCTCAAACCGCGCTTAGGCGGTAGCGGAAGCGGACTTCTCCTCGACGACCTCATCCTCGACGAGGTTAGCGTCGTTCGCAGCCTCGAGGACCTCGGAGGACACGCCCTCACCGTCAGCGGGGACAATGTTGACAATGCGGCGCTTACGCTTGATGCCGAACTGGACAGAGCCTTCGGTCAAAGCGAACAGCGTGTCGTCGCCGCCGCGGCCGACGTTGTCGCCCGGGTGGAACTTGGTGCCGCGCTGACGGACGAGGATCTCGCCGGCCTTGACCTGCTGGCCGCCGAAGCGCTTGACGCCGAGGCGCTTGGACTCGGAGTCACGACCGTTCGCGGAGCTGGATGCACCCTTCTTGGTTGCCATGTGTGTATCTCCCTACTTGATGCCAGTGATCTTCAGCGTGGTGTTGGGCTGGCGGTGGCCCATGCGACGCTTGTAACCGGTCTTGTTCTTGTACTTGAGAATGTTGATCTTCGGGCCCTTGCCGTGCTCCACAATCTCGGCGGAGACGCTGACCTTGGACAGGTCATCGGCGGTGGATTTAACGTTGGCGCCGTCGACGAGGAGAACCGGGGTGAGCGCCACAGAATCGCCAGCTTCACCCTCGATCTTCTCGACCCGAATGAGGTCGCCTTCGGCAACCTTGTGCTGCTTACCACCGGATTTGACGATAGCGTACATAGCGGGTTACCCCTTTCTTCTACTCGTCCGGCGCCGGCATGCCACGGCACCGAATATCACTTAAGACTCTTTGAGCGTTTCGGGGGTTCTACCAGGCAGCCCTGCCCGCATGCTGTATTACAGCAGGGCGCGCCCCAAAACGGCGACTGTCAAAGACTACACCGCACCCAGGAGAAAAACCAAACAGCCCCGGGAACCTTTCTTGCGTTCGGAGCATTACACTGGCGGAAGACACACGCGGTTTTTCGCGCTCACCTGTTCAAGAAAGGAGGTCCCGACGATGACTGAGTCCACTGAAACCATGAATCTTCCGCCCTTCAGCTCCCTTTTCGCTGAGAGTGCCCCGTCCGAAGATGCGCTTGCGCGCATGCTCGACATCGCGGTCGACCCCGCAACACCCGAACCCGACGGCGATCTCGTTCCCGACTCCGACAGCCTCGTGCCGTACGAGGAGGAGGGCGACATCGACCTGGCGGATTTCGACGAGTCCTCGCTTGACGACGGCGCACAAGCCCCTCCTCCGTCCGACGATGCCGGCGCAGCTGACGATGCCGACGAGATCGACTGGCCGGAGCCCGACCAGCCGGACGAGTTCGCTGACAGCTCGGCTGATTCCGGCGATCTCGGCTCCGATGATCTCGACCAGTTCGGTTCTGACGACTTGGACGACTTCGGCGCTGACGACCCGTTGGCAGGGCTTTAAGGAGGGCGCGTGGATAGGGACGCAGAAAAGCAGTTGGTCGCTCGCGCGCAAAACGGCGATGAGAAAGCATTCGCCGAACTTGTGCGCGATGCGAACCGACGGATGTGGGCGGTGTCGATGTCGGTGACAGGCAATCAGCACGACGCCGAGGACGCCATGCAGAACGCCATGATTTCCGCGTGGAAGAATATCGAACGGTTCAAACCGGAGGCGAGGTTCTCCACGTGGCTCTACCGCATCACGTCCAACGCTGCGTTGGACATCATGCGCAAAAAGCGCGAGCTCCCCGACGATGAGGCCGGTGCGGAGGAAGCTGATAGCGCCGCCCCCATCCAGCAGCGCGTGACCACCACGATGGTGGTGCGTGAGGCCCTTGAGTCGTTGGACCCGGACTTCAAGGAAGTCCTGGTGCTGCGTGAGTACGCGAGCCTGTCGTACGACGAGATCGCCGCGCACCAGGGCATCCCCGTTGCAACAGTGAAAAGCCGCCTCAACCGGGCGCGAAACAAGCTCAAAGAAGCCCTCGTGGCCAGCGGTGCTGGCCCGTAGGGCGTTTCTTTTTAACGGCAAAGCAGCGCGAGCAACCTGCTCGCCGGGTTTCTAGCGGAATCCGAACTTCTTCAACTCGCCTTGTAGGTACTCTTTCGCCTGCTCGTCAGAGTCGCCTTTGCCTGAGAAGTGCGCCACCAGCTGCTTGTCTGGGTAGTGCACAACGGCTTGGGGCGACCTGTACTTCTCGGGTTTGACAATGTAGACATCGGGGCCGCCACCTCTAACATCTTCGACCTCGAACTCATCTTTGCCATCCTTGCGTTTCATGGTTTCGATAGCCTCAGTGGCGTTGTCGTCCATGAGAATTTGCACGTTGTGGACACCATCCGTGTCACCTTCTGCCAACTTCATGGTGCAATAGTGCGAAGTCACTGCGGGATCATCGATCCATTTAATCCAGATATCATTCGCGGGTTCGCCCTCAATATCGCACTTCCTGACTGCGCCCTTGAATCCTTCAGGCAGGAATGAGTCATCATCGACGAGCTCACCAATCGTGACGTACTTAGAACCAGGTGCAGAAGATGTAGAGCTCGTTGGTGACGAGCTTGTCGGGGACGATGTCGCACCATCTGCCGGTGCAGACTCAGACTCGGTCGCAGCCGGTGCCGTTGAGGATGCCTCGGTCGACCCGTCAGTATCATCCCCACCACGGGTCACTGCCCAGCCACCAATACCCAACAGCGCGACAGCACCCAACGCACCAGCAGCAATCAACGGACCCTTGCCACCCTTGTTGCCACCAGCACCACTCGACGGCACTGACGCAAACCCAGACGCTTGGCTGGGACCCTGCCCGTATGGGCCACCGCCACCGGCGGCACCGGCCCCAGCAAACTGACCCGGCTGACCAGGCATGCCAGCCTGGCTTCGCTGGACCGGCCGTGGCGACTGCGGAAGCTGCGCCGTCTCGTTTTGTCCAATCGGCCGACTCACACCGCCCGGGGCAGGCTGGCCTTGGGGACGCTGCGGGCTTTGCGTAGTTTGCGGGGGTTGGGCTGGGCCGCCAAACGGATTAGCACCCGCAGCAACAAAACGCTGACCCCCACCCTGAGCCGGCTGGGTAAACCCACGCAACGTCGCCACCAACGCACCACGACACACAACCGTCTTCGGATCATCAAGACGCATCACACGCCCAACACGACCCAACTCATCCTGCACAAACGGAATCCGCGACGACCCACCCGTCAAATAAATCGGCGTATCAGAAGACCTCACCCCAGCCTCACCCAACACAGCACGCGTCATCTCAGCCGCACGCCCAATCGGAGCAGAAATCACACGATTAAACTCATCACGAGTAATCAACACATCCCGCTCCCCCGACGGCGAAGAAATCGTCACCGTCGCCGACGACGTATCCGACAACATCTCCTTCGCCTCACGAATATTCTCCTGCAACGCATTCATCACCGACGCAGGAGCAGACCGCAACGAATCCGCCAAATCCGGATCATCATGATCAACCTGATCAACAACCCACCGAAACACCAGATTGTCAATCGTACGACCCCCCAAACTGTTATCCCCCTTCGCAGCAACCACCCGATAATCACCGTCACGCTCCGCACGCAACACAGCAATATCCAACGTGCCCCCACCAAAATCAAACACAGCAACATGCTGCCCCTCAGCCACCTGCTGCTGCGCCGCATAATGAATCGCCGCCGCACGCGGCTCCGAAATCATCCGCAACTTCGACCCAGCCACACCAGCAGCCTGCGCCGCATCCACCAAATTCCCCACCGCATGATGCGACCACCGCTCCGGATGCGTCAACGTCACCGTATCCGGATCAACACCAGCATGCTGCGACCTCGCCCGATCAACAATGCCCCCAATCAACGCAGCAAAAACCACCTGCGCCGGAACATCATCACCCTCCAACTCAATCGTCTCATGATCAATAAACCGCTTCGGCGACAACACAAGACGCGACGGATCACGACGCCCCGCCAACAACGCCGAATCACCACTAACCACATTCCGACTATCAGAATCGACATAAATAGCCGACGGCATCAAATTAGAACGATGACTCAGCGCAACAGCCTCAACCGCCCCACCCGCCGGACTCGTATGAGCCGCAGCAGAGTTCGAAGTACCAAAATCAATCGCCAAATCCCACGAACCAGCCACGCCACATCCTCCCTCACAACAAAGACAGCGACAAGTCTAACCAGAAAGCACCGTGTTCGACGACCAAGCTGAAGAAAAGGCAGTTCAAGGTGGATCGCTGGAGCCCAATGTTCGCGTGGCCCGGCTTAGCTACATGAATCCGTTGTCAGTAGCCCATCGGCGGGCACCCTCGTCATCCTCACGTACAAGACTCGAGATCAAAAGCTTTTCGTTCGGGTAGTAGATCACAACGTCGCGGACCGGACTGTTGGCCGTGTCGGTCGCCGTGCGCACCTTCGGGTTGCCTCCGGAAAGCTCTGAGCCATTTTCCGGCGGCAATTTCTCTACCACCTCGAAAGCCTGGTCGGCGTTCACGTCCTTGAAGAAGGAGATGCCAAAGTTGTTGCCCTCCTGCGAGCAACGGTAGTACTTCACGGATGTATCTTCGATCCACTTGTTGTAGACAATGCCGTCAGCTTCATGTTCTTCCGTGTCGCACGGACTCAAGGAATTGCGGAACTGCTCGGGCAGGAATGAATCGTCCCCAGTGATCTCTCCAATGGGCACGAACTTGGAACCGGGTGAAGCCGACGAAGAGGTTGTGCTTGTCGGTGAGGTTCTCGCGGCCGATGAAGCCGCGGACTCATATCCCGGTGTCTCGGACTCGCTGACAGATGGTGCTGTCGACGACGCTTCGTTCGAACCGTCAGTATTATCCCCGCCACGGGTGACTGCCCAGCCACCGATACCCAACAGCGCCACAGCGCCCAACGCACCAGCAACAATCAACGGACCCTTACCGCCCTTGTTGCCACCAGCACCACTCGACGGCACCGATGACTGCCCAGCCGAATGAGCGCCCGGTTGTGCAGGCTGGGTCTGGGCAGCCTGAGCCATCGGTTGCGCAGCCTGCGGGGGTTGGGCTGGGCCACCAAACGGATTAGCACCCGCAGCAACAAAACGCTGACCCCCACCCTGAACCGGCTGGGTAAACCCACGCAACGTCGCCACCAACGCACCACGACACACAACCGTCTTCGGATCATCAAGACGCATCACACGCCCAACACGACCCAACTCATCCTGCACAAACGGAATCCGCGACGACCCACCCGTCAAATAAATCGGCGTATCAGAAGACCTCACCCCAGCCTCACCCAACACAGCACGCGTCATCTCAGCCGCACGCCCAATCGGAGCAGAAATCACACGATTAAACTCATCACGAGTAATCAACACATCCCGCTCCCCCGACGGCGAAGAAATCGTCACCGTCGCCGACGACGTATCCGACAACATCTCCTTCGCCTCACGAATATTCTCCTGCAACGCATTCATCACCGACGCAGGAGCAGACCGCAACGAATCCGCCAAACCCGGATCATCATGATCAATCTGATCAACAACCCACCGAAACACCAGATTGTCAATCGTACGACCCCCCAAACTGTTATCCCCCTTCGCAGCAACCACCCGATAATCACCGTCACGCTCCGCACGCAACACAGCAATATCCAACGTGCCCCCACCAAAATCAAACACAGCAACATGCTGCCCCTCAGCCACCTGCTGCTGCGCCGCATAATGAATCGCCGCCGCACGCGGCTCCGAAATCATCCGCAACCGCGAACCCGCAACACCAGCAGCCTGCGCCGCATCCACCAAATTCCCCACCGCATGATGCGACCACCGCTCCGGATGCGTCAACGTCACCGTATCCGGATCAACACCAGCATGCTGCGACTTCGCCCGATCAACAATGCCCCCAATCAACGCAGCAAAAACCAACTGCGCCGGAACATCATCACCCTCCAACTCAATCGTCTCATGATCAATAAACCGCTTCGGCGACAACACAAGACGCGACGGATCACGACGCCCCGCCAACAACGCCGAATCACCACTAACCACATTCCGACTATCAGAATCGACATAAATAGCCGACGGCATCAAATTAGAACGATGACTCAGCGCAACAGCCTCAACCGCCCCACCCGCCGGACTCGTATGAGCCGCAGCCGAATTCGAAGTACCAAAATCAATCGCCAAATTCCACGAAGCGGCCACGCCGATTCCTCCCTCACAACAAAGACAGCGACAAGTCTAACCAGACCGGCTCATGTCCAGGCAGTTAAGCGTTTATCGGTTCATCTGTTTCCAGGCGGCTTGGTAGGCCACGATGAGGCGTTCACGCGCATCATCTTCCGCGGCGGAAAGCGGGGTCATGGCGAGCTCACGAAGTTCGCCGAGTTCGCTACGAAGGACTTCAATGACTCGCTCGGGCGGGGCGTCGGCACGCAAACCGACTTTCTCCGCCGGGGTGGATCCTTGGATCGCTGCCCGCAGCCGCGGGATGAGCGTCGAGTTCGGCGAATCCGCCACCGTGTTCTTGAAGCTGCGGTAGAGCATGACATCTTTCATCGCCGGCTGCGATTCCAGCACGGACTGCACCCACAGCGCATGGTCGCGCGATTCCGGCGCATTGGACAGCGTGTCCAGAGCATCGACAACGCGTACTGCGCGCTGCAGAGTGGCAAAATACGGCATTTCTTCGGTGATGATCGTGGTCAAGCGCTCAATTCCCGATGTTCGCTTCATCCACTCCAGCAGACCAGCGGGCCCCTGCTCTGCAGCCACCGTGCGGCCGTACATGAGTCCGTATTCGCCCATGACGTCCAAGAGATGGTCGCGCTCGTCCGCGGTGAAGCCTTCCACGCTTGTCGACGGATCCTCCGCCTCCACAAAGTCCAGCATCGTATCGCGGTCCAAGCCGGCCAAGGCAGCGACATCCCTGACAACTGCACCGGTGACCCGTCCTGTCAAGGCGGATTCAGCCAGCAATCCCGACAGCGGGACCATTGCCCCGACGGTGCCGCCCATCTGCTCGGCGATGCGCCCCGCATAAGCTTGCGCGACTTCCAGCGGGTCCTTGTGGCCGAATGCGCCCGCGCCGAAAGAGTCGGCCCTGGAGACAACGCCCACAACGGTCAACGGGGTCATTCCTAGATCAGCGACGAAGGCACGCTCGTCGTCGCGGGGTGCGGAGTCAGACAAGAAGACCACGCAGTCGGCCCAGGAGGAGGCTCGTTTCGTGTCCTGGGAGCCGTCGATAAGCATGCGCCGTGTGCGCGCCTCGTTTTCGACGGTGAGCGTCGCTGTACCCGGAGTGTCGATGATGCCGAGGGTGGCCAAGCGCGCGATCGGGATGAACTGGCGCACAAAATCGATCTCGTCGAGCGGGCGGCCGAGATCCGCCAGCGGTTCCCCGGCGAGCGCAATGCTCTGCACCTTGCCGTCGAGTCCGATGATCTCCGCGCGGGCGGGCGCACCCTCGTCGTAGACGCTGACCGCCATCGTGCACTCCAACGACCCGGTCGCCGCGATGCGGCTCTCAGTCAACGCGTTGACCAGAGTGGACTTGCCCGACTTCAAGCGCCCGATGACCGCGACACGTGGCGGACGCGAGACGAGCTCACGCAACTCGGCCGCATGCGTCTCCAGATGCGGGCCACCCTGACCGAGCGCGTCGACGCTCTGGCGAAGAAGAACGTTGAGCGCCTCAGCGCCGTTCTGGTGGGGCTGGCTCATAGTGGTCTCCTTAGAGAGTCTGGAGGTGGGTCTTCAGCTCGTTGATCGTGCCCGCAATGATCTTCTGGTTCTTGGACAGGCGCGTGATCTTCTCTTTGCGCTCCGTCTCCGTCTCGCGGGCGGCATTACGGGCTTCCGTGATGTGCTCCTGCACTTCCTTCTGGCGCTGGCGCAGGTGAGAGCGGTACCGCAGAACCATTTCGGTGCGGGCGGACGCGATCATCGTGTCCAACAGGCGGGTAATGGACATGCGCGTCGTCTGCGTGATCTCGCGCAACCACTGGATCAAGTGGGTCTTGCCGTTGCGCAAAGCCCGAAAGCTCATGTTCACGCCGACCCACACCACACCGGCCAAAGGCGCGAAGGGAATCAGGAACGACAGCATGCCGGCACCGAGTGCACCCATGGTAAGCATCGATGGATCCATCAAATCCTTCGTCTTCTTGTCCACCTCACGGCCCTTCACCCCCTCCGGGGCGATAGAGCTGACCGCGGCGGTGAGCACCGAATGAACAATCTCCGGCCGGTCCGGAAACAATTGCTCCGCGCGCTGTTTGATACCGTCGAGCTGCTTGTCCAGAGTGCGGCTGATCAGCTCCGTCAGCTCCGCCTCGATTTGACTGGTGAACACCTGCGGTTTCGAACGCAGAACGCGCATACCCTCTTTGTTGATGCGCTGCGTCCAGCCGTTGCGCAGGGACTCGATGTCCTGATCGAGCTCGTCCGTAATGCGGTTGCGCATGAGCTGGATGTCACGGGCGAGGAGTTGCTCCCACTCGGATGCATGTTCTTTAAGCTCATCGAGCTCTTTTTGTTCTTCTTCCAGTTTGGCCACGCCCTGGGTGGGCTTGGCGTTGAGCTCAATTTCACGGTTGATCTGCTTTTGAATCCCGTTCAGTGTGGTCATGATGGATTCAATGGAACTGCGCAGACCCAGCGCCTTCGGGTCTTTGAGCATGCGGTGGATTTCATCGCGCAGTTCCACGATGCCGCTGCGTTGAGCGATCGCTTCTGCGCGCTGCGGGTCCGTGGCAGCCATGTCCACCGAATCCATGGCACGCAGGCTGGACACGCCAATCACCGGCACTTCAGCACCGAGGTGCTCGCGGATCAACCTGCGGTTGTCCTCCACGATGGCGCGCCACCTGCGAATGTTCTTGTCCGTTTTGGTCACAGCGACAATCACGGCGCCGACTTCCTGGCGCGCCTCAGCGAGGATGTCCATCTCCGGTTTGGTGATCGGCGTCGACGCGTCGCACACCATGAGCAGCACGCCCGCCCGGTGGGCTTCGCTAAAGGACGCTTTCACCGCATGCTCGTCGAGCCCGCCCACGCCAGGCGTATCGACGATGGTCGTGCCCGCCAAAGCAGGCCACTCCAACTCGATCGACGCTGCCGTAGCCAGCTCATCGTCGTCGCTGCCGCTACCGGAGCCCGCCATGCCGTCAATGGTGACGTAGCGCGGCAGGTCAGCAATGTCGATCGGCTGGCGCCCTTCACCGCGGTTGAGCTCGACGCGCGGCGAGACCGGCCCCTCCCCTGCTGGGGCGACACTGACACGGATCGGGGCGCTTGTGGATGTCAAAACGTCCACCGGCAATAGCTCCCGCTGCCCCACGAGTGCGTTAACCAGCGAGGACTTGCCGCGCTTGATCTCGCCGACGACAACGACTGTGCCTGTGCGGAAAGGCGCGTCCAAAAGGTTCTCAGCCACATCGGCAGCGGAATTCTGGCCGTAGCGGCGCGCGATGTCCATCGCCCGGTTCAGGGATTCCTGCGGACTTCGCCGCTGCTGCGGTGCTTGCTGGGCAGCCTGAGAAGTTGTCGGGTCCATGACGGCCATTTAAGCCCAAAATGACTCCTGCTGCGCATTCATCAGTGAAGCGAAAAAATATCCTCTCAGGTATAAGCAGTTCTTAACCTGGTGTTTTGACATTTTTGTTTGAAAGTTTGAGAAAAACTTCAAACCTTCCGGGAACCTTGGGCCTAGGCTGCGCATTACACAGGTGACTGGACAGAACGTCAGGTCACAACAGCCCGGAACCACCCGGACCGCAAGACCACACAGAAACAACACACACTTGAGAGGGAAGAACAATGTCCGACCAGGGAAACGCTCAGAACAACACCCCGAACACCGAGAACCAGAACGCAACCCAGAACGCTGGCGCTGAAGAGCAGACCGGTGTGCCCACCCAGTTCCAGTACACCGACGCTGAAGGCAACACCCACACCGGTGACATTCAGGGCGGCCAGGACACCACCGGCGACGGCAACCTGGACACCTTCCACGTCGACATGGACGGCGACGGCGTCGCAGAGACCCGCGTCTTCGACCGCGACGGTGACGGCAACGTCGAGCGCGTCGAGGTCGACTCCGACGGCGACGGCGCTCCGGACTACGCCGCACAGGACACCAACCGCGACGGCAAGACCGATGTCGAGCACTTCGACACCGACGGCGACGGCATCATGGACACCACCGTCCGCGACGTGAACTACGACCACAAGGCTGACACCGTCGAGTTCGACACCGACGGCGACGGCCAAATGGACACCCGCTTCTCCGACACAGACAAGGACGGCCAGCTCGACGCCTTCGCCTACGACACCGACGGTGACGGCCAGATGGACTACCGCGAGTACGACTTCGACGGTGACGGCCAGATCGACTCCACCGACGGCACCCCGTCCGGCCCGAACCAGGCGCAGCGCGAGTTCTTCGAGAACATGGAGCAGAACGCTCCGGCTGACCAGGGTGCTCCAGTTCCGGAGGCTCCGGCCGAGGAAGCACCAGCGCAGGAGGCTCCGGCTGAGCAGGCACCCGCACAGGAGGCTCCGGCCGAGGAAGCACCGGCGCAGGAGGCTCCGGCGCAGGAAGCACCTGACGCTGCCGCAGCAGCACCGGCTCCGGCTCCGTCTGAGTCCGACGACATTGCTCTCGACGACCTCGAGGACGAGGAAGCAGCTCCCGAGCGCGCTACCGAGACCGACCCGGCCGTCGCTAGCGAGGCTCACCCCGAAGGCGGCGTGGTGGTCGACCTGGACGGTGACGGCTACGCAGACGCCATCGTCTACGACACCAACAACGACGGCGAGATCGACGCCATGGAGGTTGACTCCGACGGCGACGGCATCACTGACACCCTGTTCGTCGACTCCGACTTCGACGGCAAGGTCGACGAGCAGCACTCCGACACCGACGGCGACGGCACCACCGACGAGGCCATCATCGATGTCGACGGCGACGGCTTCGGCGACGCCCTGCTGACTGACACCACCGGTGACGGCTACTACGACACCGAGGAAGCCATCGACACCTACAACGAAGCACCGGAGTTCCCGGACTCCGAGGGCATTGACTTCGACGCACCGACCGACATGGCCTAAGCACAACCTCTAGCCAACGGCTAAGCCCCCTTTCGCTGGGAAGGGGGCTTCAGTCATGTGCGGGCGTTTAGTGGGAGCCGCGATTTAACGGCCCCCACCGGTTCTCCTCGGTTCAACTAGCTGGTGCGACGGGTAGCGCGCCGACGCCCGCGGGAGCGGGTTTGGGCCATCTTGTCACTTTGCTGCGGCGCAGCCTTGCCACCCGACTTGTTGGCCGGATCCTGGCGCTGCGTCGGCTTCTCGTTCACCGGCTGCCGTGCCGTATCGCGCGCAGCCGTGGTGCGACGGGTCGCCCGGCGACGACCGCGGGAGGTGCGCTCCGGCTCACGCCCCGGATCAGACCTGCGGTCCTGCGCGCTTTCAGCGGAATCGTCCGGTTGGTCAGCTTCCGCTTCAGCCTGCTTGTAGTCCTCCCGGCGCGGGCGGTGATCAGACTTGGAGTTGCCGCGAGTGTTGCGCTTGCGGCGCGGCGAGCGCTCGAATTCCTCGACAGCTTCCTCGTACGTCTTCGCCGGTTCGGACGTGTCCTCGTCGTCTCGACCGGAAGAATCCTCGGGCGTGTCCTGGGTGTCGGTGGTCTCCTGCTGCGGGCGCCCCTTGCCGCGGCCGCTGCCGCGTCGACCGCGGCGGCGGGAGGAGCGACGCTTCGGCCGGTCCTCATCGGAGGAATCTTCGGTGTCGGTTGTGTCGCTCGTGTCGACGGGTTCGACCGGGTCGTTGGTGATCACCACAGCGTCGGCAAGCTCTTCGAGCTGCTCCACATCCTTCTCTACGTCATTCTCGGTGCCCCGCCCGGACTCCTGGGAAGGATCATCGTCACGGCCCTGCATGGCCAGAGCTGCCGGGTGGCCCGCCGGATCCTGCGCCGGCTTGCGGCGGCGGGACTGGTTCCCGCGGCGGCCGCCACGACCCGGAGTGTCGTCGCGTGAATCGGTTGCTCGGACGGGATCGTCGGAAAGCACAATGCCCCGGCCGTCGCAGCACTCGCACTTCGTCGAGAACGTCTCCACGAGCCCTGTGCCGAGGCGCTTGCGCGTGAGCTGAACCAGGCCCAACGAGGTGACCTCGGAGACCTGGTGGCGCGTGCGGTCGCGGCCGAGTGCCTCCTTGAAGCGGCGCAGCACCAGTTCCTGGTTCTCGGGCAAGATCATGTCGATGAAGTCGATGATGATCATGCCGCCGATGTCGCGCAGACGCAGCTGGCGGACAATCTCCTCGGCCGCCTCCATGTTGTTCGACGTAACCGTCTCCTCCAGCGAACCGCCAGAACCGGTGAACTTGCCGGTGTTGACGTCGATGACAGTCATGGCCTCTGTGCGGTCAATCACCAAGGTGCCGCCGGACGGCAGCCACACAGTACGCGACAAGGCCTTCTGGATCTGCTCGTCGACGCGGCAGACCTCGAACGCGTCCCGGCCGCCGTGGTCGCGCCTGTCGAACAGCTCGAGCCTGTCGGCAAGGTCCGGGGCGACGGACTCGACATAATTGCTCACCACGTTCCACGGCTTCTTGCCGTCTACCACAAGCTGCTGGAAGTCTTCGTTGAACAGGTCGCGGACAACCTTGACCAAAAGACGCGGCTCTTCATACAGCGTCACAGGCTTGGAGCCCTTCGACTTCTTCTCCTCTTCCGACTGCTGCTTAATGGTCTGCCATTGGGTGTGCAAACGCTTCACGTCGGCGGCGATGGCCTCCTCTGGCACGCCTTCAGCGGCAGTGCGAATGATCGCTCCGCCCTTGCCGGGAACAACCTTGACCAGAATGTCCTTCAGCCGCTTGCGTTCTGGAGCAGGAAGCTTGCGGGAGATGCCGGCGCTGTGCCCACCGGGCACGTAAACCAAGTAGCGGCCAGCCAGAGAAATCTGGGTGGTCAGACGCGCCCCCTTGTGGCCGACCGGGTCCTTGGTCACCTGCACCAGCACCTGATCGCCGGACTTGAGCGCTTGCTCAATGCGGCGCGCGCGCCCGCCAAGTCCGGCAGCCTTCCAGTCGACTTCGCCGGCGTAGAGCACGCCGTTGCGGCCCTGGCCGATGTCGATGAACGCAGCTTCCATGCTGGGCAACACGTTTTGCACACGCCCCAGGTAAATGTTGCCAATCATCGAGGCGCTGTCGTCGGAGTCAACGAAGTGCTCCACCAGCAGACCATCTTCTAAGACACCGACTTCGGTGATCTTGCCGGGGCCGTCGTGACGCGAACGCTCGCGCACAACCATGGTGCGCTCGACCGACTCACGCCGCGCCAGGAACTCCGCCTGGGACACCACGCGCGAACGGTTGCGGTCCTCTTCGCGGCGCTCGGTGCGCCGGCGGCGCTGGGCCTCCAGACGCGAAGAACCCTTGATGGCCTTCGGCTCCTCACGCTGCTCAGGCTCCTGGCTGTCCTGCTTCTCCGTGCGCTTGCGGCTGGTCTTGCGCGAGCTACGACGGTTCGACTTCGATCCAGAATCCTCGCTTTCCTCGCTCGCCTCGCTGGATCGTGCGTCGTCAACCTCGTCCTGCGACGCGTTCTGCGCCTGCTCAGTGCGCTTCGCATCGCTTTCCGACGGGCGGCTCGCCCGCCTCCTCGACGACCGCGGCGCCGCCTTGAACACCGGGGTGTACAGACCAGCGGCAGAATCCTCGTCATCCTCCTCCGGGGCGGGGGTCACCTCAGGTTCGACGTCGTACAGGACATCGGCGTCATCGCCGTCGTCAGCGGGCTCGGCAGCACCCGCGGATTCGAGGTCAGCGTCGACCTTCTCCTCGATCTGGTTGATCTCATTGGCAACGTCTTTGCGGACACGCTCGCGGATTTTGTCGTCGGAGGGGCTGGGCTGGGACTCGAGAGCGTCCAAGAGCTGCGCAGTTTCCGCGCGGGTCAACGAGGACTGCGCGACTTTCACCATGCCCAACTCATTGAGCGCAGCGACCAAGTCCTTCGAGGACATGCCCAGCTCTTTCGCCAGAGCGAAGACACGAGTCTTCTCGCCCAGGCGGGAACGGTCATACAAGGGTGCAGCAGCCTGCTCGCCCGGCTGCGCTTGGTCCTGTTGCTGAGCCGAACTGGACATCGATTTCTTGGAGGCCCGCTTTGCAGCCTTCTTCGTCGCCGCGCTCGAGGACTTCGCAGCAGTCTCCTTACCCGTCTTTTTCGCCGACTTAGCCGCCGCCTTTTTAGCGGATTTTACAGCGTTCTTTTTCGCTGCCTTCTTGTGCGCCGGCGCCGCAGAGGACGCCTCAGTGGTGGTATTTTCGTCGCTATCAGCCACGGAAAGAACATCTCCTATTGAGTTGCCGCGCGTGAGCGACTATCCCCGCCGGGCGCTGGTGGGAATGGACCAATAGGAGGTTTTGCCCCACCGCCGCCGCACAGCGCTGCTAGCTACTAGCCGAAAGACGGCTCCGCGCAGTGAACGATTCTCGTACAAAGCTTGCTGAACATGCGCGCGCCACGAATGGCGCACAGTTCGGCCACCATTGTGGCATACGGAGCCGGGCGGGGTGGGAAGACGGGCGGGTTAGGAGACGGGAGAAAAGCGTCTTATTTCTGGAAACCCTTGCCCGGTAGCCATGTCCGCGACACCGCGAGGCGCGCCGACGCACGCGGATCTTCAACATTGGATACGCGGTAGAAGTCCATCACCACACGGTCCTTCTGCACGCGAGCAATGCCGTAGCCGTGCGAGTCGAAGTCGACGTGGTTGACCCACGGGTTCGCCGAGTACATGACCTGCTCCACCAGGTGGGTGATCGGGTTGTCTTCCGGTGTGTACGTGCGGGTGTACTGCGTGACAATCTCGTCGACGTTCGGGGCGGTGATCGATGCGCAGACCATCTCCGCGCCGATCTCCAACCCGTTGTGCTGCACGGAGTGCGCCCACTCAGAGTGGATGTCGCCGGTGAGGAACAGTGTGTGGGCCTTGGTGTTGGTGAGAATGTCGAACAGCTTCGCACGCTCAGCGCGGTAGCCGTCCCACTGGTCGGTGTTCACAGCCAGGCCGGCGGACTGGGTGAACTCGTCGATGGCGTAGTTCGCGGTGCGGTTCTGCTCGGTCGTGTTCGGCAGGTGGCCGATCTCCATGCGGGAAATCATCACCGAGTTACCCAGCACATTCCATGTGGTGTCGGCGGATTCCACCTGGCCCTTGAGCCAGTTGAACTGCTCGGAGCCGAGCATGGTGCGCTCCGGTGCGTCAATCTTCTTGCTGAACGTTTTCGCCTGCTCATCGCGGTAGGAGCGCAGGTCCATCATCGTCAGCTGCAGCAAGTTGCCGAAGCGGTAGGTGCGGTAAATGTGGCCGCCTTCCGACGGACGGGTGGCGCGCACCGGCAGCCATTCGAAATAGGCCTGCTGCGCTGCGGATTCGCGGGTCTTCCAGTCACCCTCCTCACCGGGGGTGTGGTTCTCCGCACCCTCGCGCCAGGAGTCGTTCGCGGACTCGTGGTCGTCCCATACGACGACCCACGGCGCGGCTGCGTGCGCGCGCTGGAGGTGCTCGTCGGTGCGGTAACGGCCGTAACGGATGCGGTAGTCGGCCAACGTCACAATCTCGTGCGGCGGGTGGTGCGGGCGGGACACACCAGACTTACCGGCGTACTCCCCCGTCGGGTACTCGTAGATGTAATCGCCGAGGAAGACCACGACATCGATTCCGCCAGCTTCCGCACGTTCTGCCATGTCGCGGTACGCGGTGAAGTAGCCGCACTCATAGTTGGCGCAGGATGCGACGACGAGCTTGTACTCGTTGATGTCGGCGTTGAACGCGGGTGCGGTGCGCGTCTTGCCCACCGGGGACGTGTGCTCGTTGTAGCGGAAGCGGTAGAAGTACTCCGTGCCCGGTTGCAGACCACGCGGGTCCACCTTGACAGTGTGGTCGCTGGCTGTGGTAGCGCGGACCGAGCCGTTGCGGACAATCTTGGCAAAGTTGTTATCGGTGGCGATCTCCCAGGTCACATCCGCGTCTTCGCCTTTGCCGGAACCCGGTGCTGCTTCCGGGGATACGCTCACGCGGGTCCAGATGATCACCGAATCCGGCGTCGGGTCACCCGAAGCGACACCGTGCATGAACGCCGACCACGGCTTGGGCGCAGGCTCTTTCGGCAAACGCGCAGAGGACAGTCCAGATGAAGACGAAGAAGATTGTGCATGAGCGACCGCTTGCGTGCCGACGGCAGCCGCTGCCGCCGCTGTCGCCGAGCCGGCCAAGAAACGACGGCGAGGAAGATTCTGGGAAGTCATGCCCTAAGAATCAAGCCCCCGATGAAGAGCTGCAACCGGAGGAGCTGTTCATCGGGGACTGTTCGGCACGAGTTCACGTGCCATTAACCGTGCGGGGGTTTCCTAGAGGTTAGGGAACCAGATCGCGATCTCGCGCTCAGCGGACTCCGGGGAGTCAGAGCCGTGCACGACGTTCTCACCGACCGTCAGCGCGAAGTCGCCGCGGATAGTGCCCGGGGTGGCCTTCTCGACCGGGTGGGTGCCGCCGGCGAGCTGACGCCACGCAGCGATCGCAGACTCACCCTCGACGATGCCGGCGACCAGCGGGGCGGAGGTGATGAAGTCGACGAGCTCACCGAAGAACGGCTTGTCCCGGTGCTCTTCGTAGTGCTTCTCAGCGGTCTCGCGGTCAGCGGTGCGCAGGTCCAACTCGACGAGCTTGAGGCCCTTGCGCTCGATGCGGGTGATGATCTCGCCGACATGGCCATTTGCCACACCGTCGGGCTTAATCAGAATCAGAGTGCGTTCAGTCATGCGCTCCAGCCTACGGGATGACGCTACAGCTCGCGCACCACGGCTGCAGCGTCCTCATAGCTGGTATTCCTGAACCACATCTGCACCTGACGGACGGCCAAATCGTGATTGCCCTCCTTTTTCATGCGCTCGATAGTTGCGCGCTGCTCTTTATCGAGCTCGATCGGCTTGTCCTCCATCTGCCGGTACTTATCGGCAAGGCCTAGCACCAAGAAGAGGGCCGCGGCTGCGAGAGCGGCGACGGAAATCCACGTGGGCAGATCCAAGAACACGCCGGCAATGGCGACCAGCGAGAAAACGGCCGCGAAGATCAGGGAGGCAGCTTGCATGAACCACACCCTAGTTCAGGACGTTTTCCCTGGCCCGGCGAGAGCTTCAACCAGAGGAAAACGTTAACCGTTTCTCAACTGGAAGAAAAAGCGACTTAGCTCACATTTGAAAGCCTATTTGTTTTAAGATGCGAAGTATTGTCGCGAGCCATGCTTCGGCCGCGGCACTATGCGCGAGACCACGATTGAAAGGCCAGACTCCATGATCTATTCCAGCCCGTACCCGGACCTCGAGCTGTTCGGCGGCTCCGTCTACGACCTCATCTTCAACGACCTTTCCGGCGATGACGCCCAGCGCACCGCGATCACCGAGCTGACCACCGGCGACACCGTCACGTACGCGCAGCTGCAGGAGATGGCAGACGCTATCGCCGGGTATTTGGCTGACCGCGGTATCGGACCCGGCAACGTGGTCACGCTTCAGATCCCGAACTCCATCAACTTCGCCGCAGCCTTGTTCGGCATTTTCCGCGCCGGGGCCACGGTCAACCCGATCGGCGTTCTGCTGAACGACGCCGACGTGGAAAAGGTGGCCACAATGGCCGGAGCAGACCTCTTCATCGGTGTGGCCGACGTAGGGCATGACAAGCATGTGTGGGATCACGAGTTGGCGGGAATCGTCGAAAAGCGAATGCCTGCACCCGAACTGAGCGTCGATGGCAGCGCACTCGCGTCGGTGCCGTTCTCCTCCGGCACTACCGGCTTGCCGAAGGGCGTCATGCTCTCCCACAGCAACCTCACGTCGAATGTCTTGCAAGCAGTGTCCATGCTCGAGCGCAACGGCATGGACAAGCACGTCAACACCCTGTCTCCCCTGCCGTTTTCCCACATTTACGGCATGACCGCGCTACTGCTGTCACCGCTGTTGCTGCGCTGGAACGTGCACACCCTGCCCAAGTTCGACCTGGATGTCTTCCTACGTGCACACGGTGAGCACGACATCGAATTCACCTTCGTAGCTCCCCCGATGGCCGTCGCGCTGGCGAAGCACCCAGCTGTCACTCCCGAAGGCTTCGCGGCGAACAAGGTCATGTTCTCCGGCGCGGCGCCGCTCGATGAGGAAGTCGCGCGCGCCGTCGAACGTCGCCTGAAAACCACGTTTGTGCAGGGTTACGGCATGACGGAGACCTCACCCGCGGTGTGCATTGGCGTCCACGGCGAGACTAACCCCGGCTCCATCGGCTTCCCGGTCCCCAACACCGAGTGCCGCGTCGTGGACATTGAAACACTCGAGGACCTGGAGCAAGGCGAGTCCGGCGAGCTGCTCGTGCGCGGACCCCAGGTCATGCGCGGCTACCTCAACAATGAAGAAGCCACGCGCGAAACATTGCTTGACGACGGCTGGCTCCGCACCGGCGACGTCGCCCGCGTCGCAGACAACGGCCACCTCTACATCGTCGACCGCGCCAAGGAAGTGATCAAGTACAAGGGCTACCAAGTCGCACCGGCTGAGCTCGAAGCACTCCTGCTCACCCACGACGCCATCGCGGACGCCGGCGTAGTGGGCGCATACAAGGACGGCCAGGAGATCCCGCGCGCGTTCGTTGTCCTGCAACAGGGCGCGTCCTTGAGCGAGGAGGAGTTGATGGACTGGGTCGCCGAGCGCGTTACCCCGTACAAGAAGATCCGCGCGGTGACGTTCATCGACCAGATCCCGAAGAATCCGACCGGCAAGATTCTGCGCAAAGACCTGCGCGATATTCCGCTGGAAAGCTAAGGGGTTGATGGGAGAAATCCCACAGTGAATTCGTGCCGGATTCGTTTGATAAATCCTGCGACAAAGGTCACAATTAGGAGTGGAATTGTTTCGCTCCACATTTTTGAGAAAAGAGGGCAAAGATGGCTGACAGCCAGAACCCAGTCCACGAGCTGCTGGATCCGAAAACCGACTACTACCAGGTATTCGCCGACGTCGAAGGCGAAGATCTGGAGTGGTGGAAGAAGGCCCGCGACTTCTGCGACTACGCCCGCCCGTACGTGAACGAGGGGTGGGAGAAGGCCGAATACCAGCTCCCCGTCGTTGAGGAAGCTGGCCGCCGCGGCCTGGTCCGCGACGCTATCGACATCGAGGGCGAGCCGCACATGTCCGTGCGCGCCGCCCGCCTGATGGCATTCGAGCTTGCGCGCACCGACGCATCCCTCGGCACCGCCTTCGGCGTCCAGGCCGGCCTGGCCATGCAGTCCATCGCCATGTGCGGCTCCGAGGAGCAGAAGGCCAAGTACCTCAAGGGCATGTCCAAGCTGGAAATCCGCGGCGCCTTCGCGCTGACTGAGCCGGACCACGGTTCTGACTCCATCGGCCTGGAGACCACCGCTGAGCGCGACGGCGACGAGTGGGTCATCAACGGCGAGAAGAAGTGGATCGGCCACGGCTCCGTCGGCCACATCGCCGTCGTTTGGGCCCGCGACACTTCTGACGGCCAGGTCAAGGGCTTCATTGTTGACCAAGACCAGGACGGCTACGAAGCTGAGACCATCGTGGGCAAGGCATCCCTGCGCGGCATCCCGCAGGCGCATATCAAGCTCAACAACGTCCGCGTCTCCGACGACCGCCGCCTGCCGAACGCGAACTCCTTCCGCGACACCGCGAAGGTCCTGGCCGGTACGCGCATCTCCGTGGCATGGGCCTCCCTGGGTCTGGCTACCGACAGCTACGAGAAGGCCCTTGACTACGCACAGCGCCGCACCCAGTTCGGCCGCCCGCTGGTGAAGAACCAGATCATCCAGCAGCGTCTGGCTGACATGCTGCAGGACCTGACCTCGATGTTCCTCTACTGCCGCCGCCTGCTCGAGCTGGAAGAGTCCGGCGAGATCACCGAGCAGCAGGCAGCCCTGGCCAAGGTCCATTGCACCCGCGCGGCCCGCAAGATCTCCGCTGACGCACGCGACATGTTCGGCGGCGTGGGCATCCTGCTGGAGAACGACGTGGCTCGTCACCACGCCGACATCGAGGCGCTGCACACCTACGAGGGTACCGACACCATGCAGTCCCTCATCGTGGGCAAGTCCATCACCGGCGTCGGCGCTTTCGCTGGCTAGGCCCCTGCCCCTCTGGTGACTCCCAGCTGCATCGCGACCGGCCCCCGGCGCGGTGCAGCTTTTCTAGCTCTCATTACCTGTTCCACTTGACCGAAGAAGCGAGAAACTCATGACACAGACCGACGAGAACCTCACCGGCGTAGCTGCCCTGCTGAACCCGAAGACTGACTACTACCAGGTGTTCGCCGATGTCGACGGCGAAGACCTCGAGTGGTGGCAGAAGGCCCGCGAGTTGATGGAGTGGGCCCGCCCCTCCCTCAACGACGCGTGGGAGAAGGCCGAGTACAACATTCCAGCAGTGGAGGAAGCGGCCCGCCGCGGCCTGGTCACCGACGGCATCGAGATCGACGGCCAGCCCGGGATTTCTATCCGCGCTAACCGCCTGATCCAGATGGAGCTGGCGCGTACCGACGCGTCTACGGCCACCGCCCACATCGTGCAGTCCGGCCTTGCGATGCGCTCCATCTCCGAGTGCGGTTCTGAGGAGCAGAAAGCCAGGTACCTGGGGCCGATGTCGCGCATGGAGATCCGTGGCGGCTTCGCCCTGACCGAGCCAGACCACGGTTCTGACTCGATTGGCCTGGAGACCTCCGCGCGCCGCGAGGGCGACGAGTGGGTCATCAACGGCGAGAAGAAGTGGATCGGCCACGGCTCCGTCGGCCACATCACGGTCGTGTGGGCCCGCGACGAGGAAGACGGCGAGGTCAAGGGCTTCATCGTCGACCAGGACCAGGAGGGCTATTCCGCAGAGACCATCACGGGCAAAGCGTCGCTGCGCGGCATCCCCCAGGCGCACATCAAGCTTAACGACGTCCGCGTCTCCGACGACCGCCGCCTTCCCAACTCCCACACCTTCCGGGACACTGCCCGTGTGCTCACCGGCACCCGTATCGCGGTGGCGTGGGTCGCGCTCGGCATGGCCATCGACTGCTACGAGAAGGCCCTCGACTACGCCCAGCGCCGCGTGCAGTTCGGCCGCCCGCTGGTGAAGAACCAGATCATCCAGCAGCGTCTGGCTGACATGCTGCAAGAAATCACCTCGATGGCGCTCTACTGCCGGCGCCTGCTTGAGCTCGAGGAAGCCGGCGAGCTCAACGAAAAGCAGGCCGCCCTGGCCAAGGTGCACAACACCCGCGGCGCCCGCAAGGTCTCCGCCGACGCACGCGACATGTTCGGCGGCGTGGGCATCCTGCTCGAGAACGATGTCGCCCGCCACCACGCCGACATTGAATCCCTGCACACCTACGAGGGCACCGACACCATGCAGTCCCTCATCGTGGGCAAGTCCATCACGGGTGTCAGCGCCTACCGCTCCTAACCTGAAGGGGCGTGGCACCTGGCCAGCCCTCCCCTGCTGGCCTGTGCCGACCCCAATCCGCGGACGGCAACCCTTAGTCGAGCTCGACTTCCAAGAGTGTCCCGTCCCGGTCCGCCACAGCGGTGACCGGGTGACCGCCAAAGAGATCACCGTCGTCGAATTCGATAAGTATCTCGCCTTTTTCCGGGACGATCACGCTCGTCGGGCGGAAACGCCTAACGACGTCCCGGACTCTCCATTCCCGCGCGGGAGTGCGGCGGCCCTCAGCTTCGGCGACATCGTGGCGCCATTCGTTTGCCCTGGGCAGGGCCTCAGTGGCGGCGAACCGGCGGGCGTCATCGAGAAACTGTTGTGTGAGGATGCGATTAAAAACCTCCACGGCAGGAGCGAACCGTTCTTCGTGCTGGGTCAGTCCCTGAGAGAGTGGATCCGGATCCTCATAGGGGATGCTGACATTGACACCGAGTGATTCTGCGTGCCCTTCGAAGGAGCCAACGAAACCTCGTTGAATGGTCAATTGGCCGAGCTTTGTATTGATCACCCCATTCTTGGCCGCACCTGCGGCGATGTCCTCCAGCTCCGGATCCGATTGAGGAGAGATCACGTCCCACACCGAGAAGAGAAGCGCGGTCCCTTGCACCCGATACTTGGAGAAAGGAGACAATGCCCCTTTCGCCCGGTGCACCGTGAATGGTTTCAAATCTGCCATTTCACCGGGGTCGAATAACATCTTCCCGTCCTTTGTGCGATACATGCGCGGGTACGCGATCTTGATTTCACCTGTGTGCACCGCACCGTCGGGAAGCGTTCGCACAACGAGACCATCTAAATGCTCCAGTTTGACGCTAACGCTGTCCTCACCGAGAAGGTTATTTCGTGTTCCCCGCTCAGGCACCTCGGCGAGAACGAAGAGGAACTCCCGCTCATCCCCCTTCAACAGTGATTTCACGGCAGGTTCATTCGGGAATTCGCGGTAGAACGACAGCATGGCGTCGATTTTAACGTCCGGATTTCAACGTCGATGCTGCTTCATTAAAGTGGCTCATTTCTTTATAAAGTGCAGGTACACGGCCACATCGTTGAACATCCCGCGTAGTTCCTCGCCCTGCGCTTCAACCTGCTCGAGAGTGAAACCAGCACGCTCTGCCACGGATCTTGAGGCCGTGTTGTCTACTGCTCCTCGAATCTGAACCTCTTCCATGCCCGCACTGTGGGCGCTCTGTGTGACCAGCTGAACCGCCCGCGTCACCAGCCCACGGCCGCGGGCCCATGGCGCTGCGCTGTAACCGATCGAGGAAACAGCACCCTGCTGTTGGATCCGGAGTTCGATGCTGCCCGCGTATCGCTCCTCCAGTACGAGTGCCCACCGGACAATGTCCCGACCGGGCAGCTCAAGGAAAGACTCGAGGTGCTCCTGTGCGTAAGGGTACGGAACATGCGTGAACCGGATCGTGTTCTCGTCAGTCACGGTCGCGAGAATATCCTCGGCGAGATTGGGAACCTCGTGTACCCGTATCCACGGCAGCAGGGTCAAGTCGCCGTCGGTGAGCTCGGTGTTTCCTAGTTCGCTCTGAAGTCCCACCGCCCAATTCTCGCAAGCTCAACGACACGGACACAACCTGCGGTCCTAGACGGGCAGATCTCGATTACATATCGCTTCCCCAGCGGAGACGAAACCGCAGGTCAGAATTTCTGGCCGCGGCAAGGATGTCATCGAGATCTTGGTCCGCAGGACGCAGCCCGCCAACACAGAAGCACATGACAAAGACCGGCCCCGAAATGATCCGGGCCGGCCCTTTCGCCGCGGCGTTTCCCAGCGGTCGCCTAACAGCGTGCCGGGAGGTGCCGAGGAGATGCTAGTTGTTCAGCGGCTTACGCGTGGTAGCCATGGCCACCGCGCGGTCGTGGTTCTCCTGGCGGGCCAGAACCTTGGCGGCAGCCTCGGACTGGCGCTTACCCAGCTCCTCCTCGGACGCGGTGCCTTCGCCAGCAAAGACGGAGGCGAGAGCCTCGCCGATGGCGGCATCGGTGTCGGAGCCCTCGGTGTACTCGAGGGCCTCGTTCGTCAGCGGGAGTTCGGCATCGGCCGGGGCGGTGTAGCCGTCGGCAAGCTTCTTCACCAGCTCCAGCGCACCCTCGACGACGTGGTCCGGGGACTGGATGATCTCGTCGTTGTCGCGCCAGAAGTCGATGTTCGCGGCCGGCACCGGCTTGACGGTGCCCAGCAGCGCGTCGAACGCGACCTTGTGCGGGTTCGGCACACCGAGTTCCACCAGGCGCTCCAGCAGACGCACCGGCCCGGACCAGCCCGGGAACAGGCCGACGTTGCGCTCCGGGAAGCCCACGCGGGTCTCGGCGTGGATGACGGACGCGTCGGTGTGCAACAGGATTTCCATGCCGCCGCCGAGCGCGACACCGCGCACAGCGCCAACAACCGGGTACGGGGCGGTGCGCAGTGCGCGGAAACCGTCGATACCCTGCTGGATCGTGCGTCGGAGTTCCTCGTTGTCGCCCTCCGGGCCAGACAGCTTCGCAATGGTGCCCAAGTCGGCGCCGGCGGAGAACGCGCGCTCCTCGTCGTTAGCGATGACCAGGCCCTTGAGGTCCCACTCGTGGGCGTGGGTCAGCAGCTCGGTGACATTGTTAGAGTTGGAGTTCATCGGGGTCTTGTAGGTGAAGACACCGAAGCCTGCGTAGTCGCCCGAGCCGAGCTTGTACACTGCAGCGTCGTCGTTCTCAGCGACAACCTCAGCACCGTCGACCAGCTCTGCAACCTTGATCACGCCTTCGCGCTCCGGGAAGTCGGTCAGGTTGCCGTCGGTGCCCAGCACCTTGCCGTCGGCGTAGAAGCCGCCTGCGTTCTTGGCGGACTCGAGGAGGGCGGGGGTGTCGTCGAAAAGCGATGCGACGTAGTCAATGCCGATGGAGTCGGCGAGCTCGAACGGGCCCTTCTTCCAGCCGTAACCCAGCTGCATGGCGATGTCGATCTGGTCGACAGTATCGGTGATTTCCGGGGCGGTGTCGCAGCAGTACTTGATGAAGGTCTTGAAGACCTCCTTCGCGTACTCACCTTCCGGCGTGCCGGAGTCCATCAGCTCCTTGGCGTCCTTCGGCACCTCGAAGGACTCCTTCGGGCGGTAGTCGCCGGCTTCGAAGTCGTAGACCTCGTCGCGGCCGCGGTAGAAGCCGGACTCGGCGGTGCGGCCGGTGAAACCCTTGTCCAGGAGGGTCTTGAACTCGTCGCGCTCGACAATGTTGTAGTCGTGGTATGCGTCCGACTCCGGCAGAGCCTTGAGCAGCGAGCCCCAGATGCCCGGGACGAGCTGGATGCCCACGTAGTCGAACAGGCCGAAGATGCCGGTGCGGGGCACGCCGAACGGGCGGCCGAAAGCGACGTCAGCCTGCTCCGGCTTGATGCCCTGGTCGAACGCGGTCTTGGCGCCGACGGCCATCCAGAAGTTGCCGATGCGGTTGGCGATGAAGCCCGGGGTGTCGCGGCAATCCACGACCACCTTGCCCATCTGGCGCTCCAGGACGTGGTGCATCTGCTCGTTGATCTCGGCGGAGGTCTCCGGGCCCTCGACGTACTCGACCAGGCGCATCACGCGCGGCGGGTTGAAGAAGTGGGTGATGGAGAAGTCGCGCTTGAACTCCTCGGATGCCTCACCCAGCAGGACCTCCAGCGGGATGGTGGAGGTGTTGGAGGACACCGGGGTGCCCGGCTTGCGGTGCGCGTCAACCTTGGCGAAGGTGTCGCGCTTGACCTGGATGTCCTCGAAGACAGCCTCCACGATCCAGTCGACCTCGCCGAGGCGGTCCAGGTGGTCCTCGGTGTTGCCCGGGGTGACCAGCTTGGCGTACTCGGGGCGCTGGAAACCGTGGCGCTTGATCTGGGTGTCAATGCCGTTCTGGGCGCGGCCGTCACGGTCGCCTTCCTCATTCGGCAGGTCGAGCAGATGAACCTTGATGCCTGCGTTCGCCATGTGGGCGGCGATGCCGGCACCCATGGAGCCGGCGCCGAGCACTGCAGCAGTTGTGATGTCTTGAGCCATTTGTTTAAACCTCCAGTACGAGAGCGATGCCCTGGCCGCCGCCGATGCACGCGGTGACCAGGCCCAGGCCGCCGCCAGCGTTCTTCAGCTGGTGGATGAGCTTGGTGGTCAGGATGACGCCGGTAGCGCCGATCGGGTGGCCGAGAGCGATGGCGCCACCCTGGATGTTGGTCTTCTCGTTGTCGAAGCCGAGGCCGTCAGCGACAGCGATGCACTGTGCGGCGAAAGCCTCGTTGGACTCGATGAGCTTGATGTCGTTCAGGTCGAGTCCCGCCTTGTCCAGAGCCTTCGGCACAGCGCCGATCGGGCCGAGACCCATGGTGGCCGGGTCGCAGCCAGCCAGGCCCCAGGAGACGATCTTCGCCATCGGCTCCAGACCGAATTCCTTCAAGCCGGACTCGTTGGTCATGACGGTAGCAGCGGCAGCGTCGTTAATGCCCGAAGAGTTACCCGCGGTCACGGTGCCTTCCTTGCTAAACGACGGGCGCAGCCCCGCCAGCTTCTCCAGCGTGGTCTGGCGCGGGTGCTCGTCCGTGGTGAACTCGCCGACCGGAACAATCTGCTCTTCGAACTCGCCGTTGGCGATAGCGGCTGCGGCACGCTCCTGGGACTGCAGGGCGTACTCGTCCTGGCGCTCACGCGAGATGCCCACCTTGGCTGCGATGTTCTCGGCGGTAATGCCCATGCCGCCGTTGCCCATCGGGTCAGTGAGAGCACCGGTGAGCCAGTCGATCAGGCGTCCGTCGCCCATCTTGCGACCCTGGCGCATGCCCTCGACGGAGTACGGAGCTTGGGACATGATCTCCACACCACCGGCGATGGAGAGCTTCGCGTCATCGGTCATCAGCTGCTGGGCAGCGGAGATGATGGCCTGCACGCCGGAACCGCAGAGACGGTTGACGCCGTAGGCGTGGGAGCTGTTGGGCATGCCTGCCTCGAGAGAGACCGCACGGGAGGTGTAGTTGTCGCGAGGAATGGTCGTGACCACGTTGGCCCACACTGCGGAGTCGAAGTTGTCAGCGGAAACGCCTGACTCCTCAATCACAGCCTTCGCGATGTGCGCGCCGAGGTCAATGGTCGGCGTCTTCGACAGCGAACCGCCGAAGGTGCCGATCGGGGTGCGCTTGGCCTGGGTGATGTAAACAGCTTCAGACATGGAGCTCCTTAGTAACTTGTCGCGGATTACACATCCCCACAAGTATAGGAAAGATCACACCAGCAGATCACGGAAAACCAGCCGATTCCCAATCACCGCTCAGCCCCGGAATACTGCTCGCACTTATAAGCCATTCCGCACGTTTCTGACCTGCGCTGTTATGCGAGCAGTATTCCGGAAAACCTCGAGCAGTATTCCAGGTCCTTAGGTTCCCAGGTGCTGCGTGGTCAGTAGTCCGCGCCGCTGACGCTCCAAAATGTCCGAACGCATCTGGACCACTAAGAACCACACGACGGCGAACATGATCCCCACTGCGCCGACGGACCAGTGGATGAAGAAACCGACCACAATCAGCGGCACCTGCAACCCCAGGTTCAACCACAGCGCGCCCGGCCGACGCTGCACGAAAGCGGCAATGAGGTGGGCGAAGCCCATCACGGTGACGAACACCCAGTTGAAGGTGGTCCACAACGCGCCTTCCTGGATTTTCAGGATCACGGTCAGGCAAAGAAAGATCGTGATGGCCTCCATGATGAGGGTTCCGGACATCACTCCGGACAGGCCCTTCATCGGGTCCTTGACCGGCTCCTGGCCGGGGCCGAGCGGACCGTACTCGATGTCGTCAGATCGACGAGACTCGCGCGGCTTGCGTGGCTTTTCGGATGTCATTGCGGATCCTTTCCAAACATCGCGCGTGCTTCACCCGCGGTGACCACCGAGCCGGTGATGAGCACACCTGAACCGGATTGCACACCGACTGCCTCGAGGGCTTCTTCGGCGAGTTCGACTGCCAGCGAGTATGCCGACGGCAGGTGCTCTTCGACGTGGACCCGCTCTTCGCCGAAGACATCTCGGGCGATCTCGGCGAGCTCAAAGGCGTCGGTGGCGCGCGGGGAAGACGTCTGGGTGATCACTACTTCACTCAAGACCGGCTCGAGGGCTTGGAAGATACCGAGGGCGTCCTTGTCGTCGAGAATGCCGAGCACTCCGACCAGCCGCGCGAACTCGAAATCGCGCTCCAAGGCTGCGGCGAGTGCGCGAGCACCGTGGGGGTTGTGGGTGGCGTCGATGAACGTCGTCGGGGTGGAGCGGACGCGCTCCAGGCGACCCGGCGAGACCGCCGCGGCAAACCCGGCGCGCACCAGATCCACGTCGAGAGTTTTGCCGGCACCAGCGCCGAAGAACGCCTCCACGGCGGCCAACGCGACTGCGGCGTTGCGCGCCTGGTGCGGCCCGGACAGAGGCAGGAAGATCTCGTCGTACTCGCCCGATAGCCCGCGCAGTGTCAACGTCTGTCCACCAACAGCGACGGTGGAGGACTCCACACCGAACTCCTGCCCCAGACGAGCCACCGCGCTGCCCACCTCGACGGTGCGCTCGAGCACGACGCGCATGGCTTCGGGCTCTTGGTCCGCGACCACTGTCACGGACTCCGGGCTCTTCACAATCCCGGCCTTCTCCCCCGCGATTTGCTCGATCGTGTCGCCGAGGTAGTCGGTGTGGTCCAGCCCAATCGGCATGATCACATCGACATCAGCGTCAACGACATTGGTCGCGTCCCAGGTTCCGCCCATCCCTACTTCGACAACGGCAATATCGACCGGGGCATCGGCAAACGCCGCCAAAGCAATCGCGACAATCGCTTCGAAATAGGACAGGGGGTGGTCGGATTTGTCGTCGACAAGCTGCATGTAGGGCTTGATTTCTTCGTACACGCGCACGAAGTCGGCCGGATGAATGGGCGCGCCGTCGATACCGATGCGCTCCGTGACGGTCTGCAGGTGCGGGCTTGTGGTGCGGCCCACCCGCGCGCCGAATGTGCGCAACAGCGATTCGATCATCCGCACGGTCGAGGTCTTGCCGTTCGTACCCGCGACGTGAATGACCTTGTAAGACTGCTGCGGCTGGCCCAGCAGATCCATCAGCATCTCGATGCGCTCCAGCGACGGATCCAGCTTCGTCTCCGGCCACCGCGCCCGCAGCTCCTGCTCGACGCGCGCGAGTTCAGCGAGGTCGCGCTCGGTCACAGGCTTTTCGACGGTCTCTTCCCCCGTCTCCTGCCCGTCCCCGAGATTGAGGACGAGGCCGTCCTCGTCCATATCGACGTTGAAGCTGTCGTCGGTCAAACTATCCTCCCAATCCGTCGAGGCGGGCGGTGACGCGCTCGACCTCTTCCTGCGCGACCTGCTGGCGGGTGCGAATCTTCGCCACGACATCCTCCGGCGCCTTCGCCAGGAAAGCCTCGTTGCCCAGCTTCTTGCCGGTGGTCTCCAGTTCCTTCTGCGCGGCAGCCAGCTCCTTTTCCAGGCGCTTGCGCTCAGCGGCAAGGTCGACAGTGCCCGAGGTATCCAGCGCCACGTCGATCGTGGCTTGGCTCAATCGCACCTCGACGCTTGCCGACGGCGCAAACCCCTCCTCCGGAGCCTCCACCTTCGCGATCGACCGGACCAGTTCCTCCTGCCCGGCCAGGTCGGCTGCCGCGAAGTCGAGCTTCGCCGGAACCTTCTGCGAGGGCTTGACACCCTGGTCGGAGCGGAAACGGCGCAGCTCAGTGATCAGTGCGATTGCGTCCTCAATGCGGCGCTGCGCGACCTCGTCCGGCTGCGCGCCACGGTTGGTGTCTTCGGCTGTCGGCCACGCTGCGAGGCACAGCGACGCTTCTTCCGTGAGCGCCTTCCACAGCACCTCGGTGACGAACGGCATCGTCGGGTGCAGCAGACGCAGCACCACGTCGAGAACGCGACCGAGCACGATCTGGGTGTTGCGGCCGCGTGCGCGGTCCGCCTCGCTCGCAGAATCGAAGTCGCGCGGAATCTGGGTCTTGGCGATCTCCAGGTACCAGTCGCACAGTTCGTCCCAGGCGAAGTGGTAGAGCTCGTCGTTGACCTTGGAGAACTGGTAGTCGTCGAGAAGCTCGTCGACGTGGCCGCGCACCGTCTCGAGGCGGTCGAGGATCCACCGGTCTGCGTCAGTGAGTTGCTCGCGAGCCGGCAGCGGTCCGAGCGCAGCACCGTTCATCAGCGAGAACTTCGTCGCGTTGTAGAGCTTGGTGGCGAAGTTGCGGGCAGAGGCGGCGTTGTCATCACCGATCGGCAGGTCGATGCCCGGGTTAGCGCCGCGGGCCAGGGCGAAGCGCAGTGCGTCCGCACCGTAGTCGCGCACCCAGTCCATCGGGTCGATGCCGTTGCCCAGCGATTTGGACATCTTTCGCCCCTTCTCGTCGCGGACCAGGCCGTGGAGGAAGATGTGCTCAAAAGGTATCTGCGGACGGCCGTCGGCGCCAGTGCCGAGGACATCCGGGGTCTGAGTCCCCGCGAACGTGCCGAACATCATCATTCGGGCAACCCAGAAGAAGAGGATGTCGTAGGCGGTGACCAGCACGGTCGTCGGGTAGAACTTCTCCAACTCAGGGGTTTTGTCCGGCCAGCCCATCGTGGAGAACGGCCACAGTGCAGACGAGAACCAGGTGTCCAGGACGTCCGGATCCTGCTCGTAGCCGGCCGGCGGCTCCTCGTCGGGGCCGCAGCAGACAATGTCGCGTTCGCCGTTCTCGTCTTCGGGGCCATACCAGATCGGAATGCGGTGGCCCCACCACAGCTGGCGCGAAATAGTCCAGTCGTGCATGTTGTCCACCCAGTCGAAGTAGCGCTTGCTCAAGGACTCAGGGTGGATCTCAGTGTCGCCGGAACGGACGGCATCGCCGGACATGCGGGCGAGCTCGTCGACCTTGACAAACCACTGCAGCGACAGGCGCGGCTCGATCGGCTCGCCGGTGCGTTCGGAGTGGCCGACGGGGTGGACGTAGGGGCGGACTTCCTTGACGATGCGGCCCATCTGTGCGAGTTCCTCGCGAACTCGCACGCGCGCGTCGAAGCGGTCGAGCCCGTCAAACTGGGTACCGGTACCCGCGATGTGGCCGGTCGAGTCCATGATGATCGGCATGTCCAGGTCGTGGCGCAGGCCCATCTCGTAGTCGTTCGGGTCGTGCGCCGGGGTGATCTTCACGGCACCGGTTCCCAGCTCCATGTCGACGTAGTCGTCGGCGATGACCTTGATTTTCAAGTCGTCGCGGAACGGGTGGTCGAATTCCTGGCCCACCAGGTCCGTGTAGCGCTCGTCATCGGGGTGGACGGCGATAGCCACGTCGCCGAGCATGGTCTCGACACGGGTGGTGGCCACAACAAGGTGCGGCTCATCGTCGTTGAGCGAGCCGTAGCGGATGGAGACGAACTCGCCCTCGACGTCCTTGTACACGACCTCAATGTCGGAGACAGCCGTCTCAAGCACCGGCGACCAGTTGACCAGGCGGTAGTCGCGGTAAATCATCCCAGCGTCATAGAGCTGTTTGAAGATGGTGACGACGGCGCGGTTCAGACCGTCGTCAAGCGTGAAGCGTTCGCGGGACCAGTCGACGGAATCGCCGATCGCCCGCATCTGCGACGTGATCGTGCCGCCGTACTTTTCTTTCCACTCCCACACGCGGCCGATGAATTCTTCGCGGCCGTAGTCGTAGCGGTCCTTGCCCTCGGTCTCCTTGAGCATCGCCTCGACCTTGGTCTGGGTGGCAATGCCAGCGTGGTCCATGCCCGGCAGCCACAGGACTTCGAAGCCCTGCATGCGCTTGCGGCGCGACAGCGAGTCCATGAGCGTGTGGTCGAGCGCGTGACCCATGTGGAGCTGACCGGTCACATTCGGCGGCGGCAGCACGATCGAGTAGGCGGGCTTGTCCGAGGACGGGTCGGCTGTGAAATAGCCCTTGGCTACCCAGTCCTCGTAAATGCCCTGCTCGATCTCCTGAGGCTCCCAGCTCTTCGGCAGGGAGTCAGCGCGGTTGGCGCCGATGAGGGACTCGTTGAATGTGTTGCCGCGTTGTTCAGTCACGCAGAACAGTCTAGCGGGGTCAATGCTCGCGCTGATAAGGGGGAAAGCTCTAGAACAGCTTGTCCGCGATCTCCGCTTCCGCGCGCAGTGCCTCAATGTTGGCGTCGATGCGCTCGCGCTGGAACTCGTTCAAATCCAAGCCTTCGACGACGCTCCACCGGCCGTTGATGCCGATGACCGGAAGACCGAAGACCAGCCCCTCGTCGACACCGTAGCTGCCGTTCGACACCACGGCCGACGTCACCCACTTGCCTTCAGTGCCGGCGACCCAGTCGCGCATGTGGTCCACAGCCGCCGACGCAGCAGAGGCTGCGGACGAACGCCCGCGCACCTCGATGATCTCGGAGCCACGCTTAGCGACGCGCGGAATGAACTCCTCGACATACCAATCACGCTCAACACGATCCTTGACCGGCTGGCCGCCAACAGTGGCGTACTCAATGTCCGGGAACATGGTGTCGCCGTGGTTGCCCCACACCGCAATGGACTCGAAGCGGCTCGAGTGCTCATCCAGCTTTTGGGACAGCATGGAGATCGTGCGGTTGTGGTCCAGGCGCATGAGCGCGTTGAAGTGTTCCGGGCCGACATCTGGCGCAGCCTTGTTGGCGATGTAGGTGTTGGTGTTGGCCGGGTTACCGATCACCAGCACACGCACGTCATCCGCCGCGTGGTCATTGATGGAGCGGCCCTGGTCGATGAAGATCTTGCCGTTGGCCTCCAGCATGTCCGCACGGGACTCGCCCTTGCCGCGCGGCTTGGCACCGACGAGGAACGCGGCGTTCGCACCGTCGAAAGCCTTTTGCGGGTCATCGGTGACGTGCATGTTGCAGATCTTGTTCAACGCAGAGTCGCTGAGCTCCATGGCCACGCCGTCGACCTTCTGCACGTTGTCCGGGATGTCCATGAGAGTCAGATCCACCAAGGTGTCGCGGCCGAACACCTCGCCCGCACCGATGCGCCACAGCAATGAATACGCGATGTTGCCGGCGGCGCCGGTGACGGTGACTTTCACGGGTTGGTTCGGTGCAGTCATAGTGGATGATCTCCTTCGCTGTAGCTCTTCACCCCTGCCGGGGTTGTCCTACTGTTCCATGCTACCCCCGTTCTTCTAGGGTTTTTCCACCCCAACTGCCCCGTTTACCCCCATATCGGCCCGCGGTGTGCACAATTTAGGCAATCTTATGGTTGATCAATTAAGTATTTATCCCCCGGCCCCGAGGAGGCAGACGTGTCCGACCTGACCGCTCAGCGCAATCTGGTTGGCCACTCCGTGCCCGCGGTCCAAGCCCGCATCGAGCAGGCTGTCGATGTTGCTCTCCGCGAATTTGCCCGCAGCGGTTACGCCGCGACCCGGTTGGAGACCATCGCAACGGAAGCCGGCGTGACCAAACGCATGCTGCACTACCACTTCGGCGACAAGAAGGGCCTATACGTCAGTGCCCTGCAACGCGCTGCATGGTCGTTCTCCCCGCCCCAGGAATTCCTCGACCGCACCTTCAAGGTGCCCGTGGAGGGCATCCGCCGCTTCGTCGACGCCATCTTTCACCAAATGGTGCAGCACCCAGACTCCATCCAGTTGTTCCTACGTGAAAACCTCGATCCTGTTCTGGACAAAAGCGATATCACCGCGATCTTTAGCAACATGGATATGATCCTGCAGATCGAGCGGCTGCTCATGAAGGGGCAGGACGCCGGAGCATTCCGCCCCGGCGTGTCCGCCTCCGACCTCGGCTTCGTCATCGCCTCGACCGCGTTCTTCCGCGTGGGCAACAAAGACACCATGGACAGCTTCGGCGCCATCAACCTGTTCACCCCGGACAACACGGAGGGGCTGCGGCGGCTGACCATCGACCTGGTGCTGTCGTTCCTCACCTCAACGATCCCCGATACCGGGCACAGCTCCTACTTGACCGTGACGTTGCCGCGGGACATCCAGGCGGGCTCGTCCAACTCAGAGCAGGACGACGATGCACTGCCCGTTGATTACAGCGTGGGGGAATCCGCCGACGATATTTACGACAACGGCAGCGGCGCCGGCACTCTGTAGCTCAGGTCGCCGCTTAGGCGGACTTTTTGGCGTCGCGGAGCACATAGTCAGGCTCAGCGCCGCCGTTGACCACGGCTTCGGTGATCACCACTTCGTCGACATCGTTGCGGTCAGGCAGGTCGTACATGATTGGGACGAGGATCTCTTCCATGATCGCGCGCAGACCGCGGGCACCAGTGCCGCGCTCCGCCGCCTTCTTTGCCACGGCAGACAGCGCCCCGTCATCGAAGCGCAACTGCGCCCCATCCATACTGAACAGGCGCTGGTACTGCTTGACCAAAGAGTTCTTCGGTTCCGTAAGCACGCGCACCATGGATTCCTCGTCCAAGTTCTCCACAGCGGCCAGAATGGGAAGGCGGCCGATGAACTCAGGAATGAGTCCGAACTTCACCAGATCCTCCGGCTGCACCTGGGCGAGCATATTGGCTTCCTCACGCTCAGCAGCGGAGTCAATCTCCGCACCGAAACCGATGCCCTTCTTGCCCACGCGCTCCGCAATGACCTTGTCCAGACCGTCGAAGGCACCAGCGACGACGAACAAAATGTTCGTGGTGTCCACCTGGATGAACTCCTGGTTGGGGTGCTTGCGCCCACCCTGCGGCGGCACGGAGGCCACGGTCCCCTCAAGGATTTTCAGCAGCGCCTGCTGCACTCCCTCACCAGACACATCACGGGTAATGGAGGGGTTCTCCGACTTCCGGGAGATCTTGTCTACCTCGTCGACGTAGATGATGCCGTTCTGGGCACGGTTCACGTCAAAGTCTGCGGCCTGGAGCAACTTCAACAGGATGTTCTCTACGTCCTCGCCGACATAGCCGGCTTCCGTCAGCGATGTCGCATCCGCAATCGCGAACGGCACATTCAGCATCCGGGCGAGTGTCTGCGCCAGGTAGGTCTTTCCCGACCCTGTCGGCCCGAGCAGGAGAATATTGGACTTGGCGATCTCTACGTCCTCATCCCGCTTGCGGGCCCCTGACGCACCAGACTTCTCCGTGCGGACACGCTTGTAGTGGTTGTACACCGCAACGGCCAACGTCCGCTTCGCGCGGTCCTGCCCGATGACATACTGGTCCAAGAATGACGTGATCTCGGAGGGACGCGGCAAGTGCCCGTCATCGCTCGCTTCCTGCGCCTGAGCACCGGCCAGTTCTTCCTCGATGATCTCGTTGCACAACTCGATGCACTCATCGCAGATGTAGACGCCGCCGCCGGCAATGAGCTTGCGCACCTGCTTTTGGCTTTTGCCGCAGAAGGAGCACTTCAGCAAATCCGAGCTGTCTTGCGTTACTGCCATGGGGTATGTCTCAACTCTCGCTTCTGTCTTGCCGCTTGGACCTGACCACCTCAACGCTACCCGGCGGGTGGAACATTCCCGCCCGCCCCGAGCAATAATCATTTGAGATGTCGATCTCTCGAGTGTAGCTGTCCGGGCCACCAAAACCGGCATTGATCACGCGTCTGCAGGATGCCGGCAGTTCGGGAACAATGAATGCCATGACAATCCTTGACGCAAAAGTATCCGGTAATGAAAACAGTGAGAAGACCGTAGTCCTCCTGCCCTCCATCGGCACGACCCACGAGTCGTGGGATGCGCAGCTTCCCGCATTAGAAGACGAGTTCAAAGTGGTGCGCATTAACCACCGCGGCCACGGCGAGTCCCCCGTTCCTGCGGTCAACCTGGGCATGACTACTGTCGACGATCTTGCTAGCGATGTCATCGAGACCCTCAACTCGCTGGGCATTTCCTCCTGCGCAATCGTGGGCCTGTCCATGGGTGGTGCGATTGCCCAGCACCTCGCCGCAACGTCCGACTTGGTCGAGCGCGCGGTCTTCGCTTCTACTGCGACGTTCCTCGGCGGGGCCGGCAAGTGGCAGGAGCGCTCCGACACCGCCCGCAACGAAGGCATGGGCCCGATCGTGGATCCGACGGTGGACAACTGGTTCACGGACGGGTTCAAGGCAGAGCACGGTGATGTCGTGGACAAGTTCAAGGCCATGGTCGGCTCTGTCGATCCGGAGGCGTACGCGCAGTGCGGCGACGCTTTGGCTAAGTGGGGTTTTGACGAGCGCCTGCAGGAAATCACCGTCCCGGTGCTCGCCATCGCAGGTTCCGACGATCCGTCCACCGGCCCCGACAAACTCCGCGAAATCGCCGATGGAGTCACAGGCCCGAGCGAGATGAACGTCATCGAGCCCGCATCCCACCAGGTGGCCACGGAACAGCCGGACATGTTCAACGAAGCTCTGGTCGCGTTCCTCAAGGCCTAAGCTTTACGACGTCCCCGCCGCCCCGATCCGGGGCGTTTTCCCCTCCCCAACCGCGATTTCTGGTTATGGTTTAAAGCATCCGTTACTTGACGATGCAAGGACTATCGCCATGATCGCCCTCCCGCGCCTTTTCTCTCGCCGTTCTGCCGCTGCCGTCGGTTCGGCTCTTCTCCTCCCGCTCAGCCTGTCCGCGTGCGGCGGAATTGAAGAACCCTCCCTCGATGACAACGCCAGTCCCGAATCCCTCGAACCGGTCACCATCACCGAGACCGTGTTCGACGAGCCTGAAGCTGAAGAAGAGCCTGCCAATAATGAGCCCGCTGAGCAAGCCCCGGCCGAGAAGCCAGAAGACCGCGTCGAGGTGTCCTGTTCGGCTGTCGAGTCGCACCTAGAGCACAGCGGCCGAGTCCTCGGGGAGTGCGACGGCGATTGGGCCTACGGCTACATCCCGCAGTCCGATGATTCCGTGTTCTACATGCTTTCAGGCACCCACTGGGTGGAAATTCAGCCGGATGGACGAACCTTTACCGGTTTCGAGTGCTACGACGTGGACGCCTACGTGAACGATGGTGTCCCGGAGTTCATCACTGACGAAATGCTGCAGTGCGATTAGGAGTTTCAACCTCAAAAGCTGCGGACGCATAGGCCAGCGATTCATCCTCGGTAGTTTGGCTTCTATAACTGTCGGTTGATTCCTCCGGAGGCCACAATGACCACTCGTTCCGCAACCCACACTCTGAGCGCCATCGTCTGCGCAGCCCTGCTACCCCTCGGGCTGGTGGCATGCGCCCAAGACGACCCGGCCCAGAATGCCACCCCGAGCCCCGAAACCACAACGGAAACCGTCTCTGAAGAGACCGAGCCGGAAAGCGAAGACAGCTCCACCACGGTCACAGTTTCGGAAGCCGAGGAGGATCCTGACGCAGCCGCGGCAGCAGATCCCGCCGGCGCCCCCACCGGCCCTTGCGAGTGGACACCAGCAGAGGAAGGACAAATGGGCGACACTGTCTCGACCTTCTGCGACGGACAATTCGCAGCTGTGGGCAAGTACGCCACCGACGGCGTCAGCTACCTTCACTGGAACGGCCAAACCTGGGAAGACATCCCCCACGACGGTCGCGACTCGGCGTCGAACTTAAAGTGCTACGACCACGACAAGGTCCGCGAGATGGGGGCGCCGGAGGAATTCGTTGAAAAACTCACCCCATGCCGTTAGGGCTCTCTCCGAGATTTAGTTTGCATGATTACATCGGCAATCAAATGTGACCTGGGCTTTTGGCCCCGCAAGACAGGCCCGATGCAAACTAAATCTTCGGGCCGAGAAATCTCGGAGTGATCAAGAAGGCCACGCCCGTGAATGCGAATATGGCCGAAACTGCACCCCAGCAAAAGGCCAACGCCCCCGCGAATCCAGGCCGGTGAAGGCTGGACGCGGGGGCGTCGATAAGCGGAAAGCTCTTATGCGTTGAGCTTGCGGTAGTCGAAGACCTGGTCGATGATGCCGTACTCGACAGCTTCCTCAGCAGTGAGGATCTTGTCGCGGTCGGTGTCGATGCGCACCTGCTCAGCGGTGCGGCCGGAGTGACGGGCTAGGGTCTCCTCCATGAGGCGGCGCATGCGCTCGATCTCCTGGGCCTGAATCTCCAGGTCAGAAACCTGGCCCTGGGTGCCCTGGGTGGCCGGCTGGTGGATCAGCACACGCGAGTTCGGCAGCGCAGCGCGCTTGCCCGGAGCACCGGCAGCGAGAATCACTGCCGCAGCGGATGCGGCCTGACCCAGGCAGACAGTCTGCACATCGGGGCGGACGTACTGCATCGTGTCGTAGATGGCCATCAAAGAGGTGAAAGAACCACCCGGGGAGTTGATGTACATCGTGATGTCGCGGTCCGGATCCTGGGACTCCAAGACGAGCAGCTGCGCCATGATGTCGTTGGCGGACGTGTCATCGACCTGTGTGCCCAGGAAGATGATGCGCTCCTCGAAGAGCTTCGAGTACGGGTTAGTTTCCTTCGTGCCGTACGAGGACTGCTCGATAAAGCTCGGCAGGACGTAACGGGAGCTAGGCATCTGGAAAGACATATTTTCTCCTTTGAATCTCTGCCGGTTTAGTTGCTGATGGTGCCCTGGGCGTTGGAGATCACGTGGTCGACGATCCCGTACTCCTTCGCCTCCTGCGCGGTGAACCAGCGGTCGCGGTCCGAGTCCTTAGTAATCTGCTCGAAGCTCTGGCCGGTGTGCTCCGCGATGAGCTCCGCCATTTCCTTCTTCGTCTGCGCGAACTGCTCAGCCTGAATGGCGATGTCCGCTGCGGTACCACCCACGCCTGCCGACGGCTGGTGCATCATGATGCGCGCGTGCGGCAGAGCAAAACGCTTGCCCTTCGTGCCGCCCGACAGCAAGAACTGGCCCATCGATGCAGCCAGACCCATGCCGTACGTGGCAATGTCGCACGGCGAGTACTTCATCGTGTCGTAGATCGCCATGCCCGCCGTCACAGAGCCGCCCGGAGAGTTGATGTACAGCGAGATGTCGCGGTTCGGGTCCTCCGCGGACAACAGGAGGATCTGCGCGCACAGCTTGTTCGCAATCTCGTCGTCGACCTGCTGGCCGAGGAAGATGATGCGCTCACGCAGCAGGCGCTCGTACACCGAGTCACCCAGGTTCATACCGGTGGCCGGGGTTGTCATCTACAGTGCTCCTTCTAAATCAGTTTTCGTTGCGTCTCAAGTAACGCCCCACCCTAGTCGCGGATTCCCGCCCGGTGGTCCGTGTTCGCTGTCAGCGTGCGGGATAACGGCAAACCCCGGCAGACGGGAAAATGTCCAGCCTGCCGGGGTGCACGAAGATTTACTTCTCGTCTGCCGAATCAGCGTCTGCGGCGTCTGCCTCAGCGGCTTCAGCCACGGCTGCGTCGGCAGCCTCTGCCTCAGCAACCTCGTCCTCGTCGAGTTCACCGAAGTACTCGTTCGGATCGATGGTGTTGCCGTCCTCGTCCTTCACGGTGGTACGCGCGATAGCCGCGGCCAGTGCCTTGCCGCGGCGGACATCGGCGTAGAGATTTGCCACCTGGCCGGACTGCTGCAGCTGCATGATGAACTGGTTCGGGTCCATGCCGTAGGACTGGGCGGTGAACAGGATGTGGTCGGTCAGTTCCTGCTGGGACACCTCCGGCTCCTCCTGGTCGGCGACGGCGTCAAGGAAGAGCTGGGTGCGGATGGAATCCTCGGCGTTTTCGCGGGATTCCTTGTCGAACTCCTCGCGGGTCGTGCCCTGCGCCTCGAGCAGCTGAGCGAACGCAGACTCATCGTGAGCCATCTGCCCAAGAATCTGGTGCAGTTGGTTGTGCACCTGCTCATCAACCACTGCGGTCGGCAGCTCGAAAGAGGTCTGCTCCAAAGCGGCCTTGAGGACCTCGTCACGGATGTCAGATGCTTGCTGGTTCTTGCTGCTTTCCTCCAGCTGAGTCTTGGTGGACTCGCGCAGCTCCTCGACAGTGTCGAACTCGGAGGCCATCTGCACGAACTCTTCGTCGAGCTCCGGCAGGGTCCGCTCCTTGGTCTGCTGAACGGTCACGGTGAAGGTGGCCTGCTCACCCTTGTGCTCGCCGTACTGGATCTCGGACTCAAACTCAGCGGACTCACCGGTCTTGAGACCCTTGATCGCTTTGTCCAAGCCCTCAACGAGGTCATCACGGCCGATTTCGTAGGAAATACCCTCGGTGGAGCCTTCCTCAATCTTCTCACCGTCCACGGTTGCCTCGAGGTCGATGACCGCGAAGTCGCCCTTCTTCAGCTTGCGCTTGGTGTCCTTGAGCTCGCCGAAGCGGGCGCGCAGGTTGTCCAGCTCCTCGTCGACCGCGTCGTCGCCGACCTTGATCGACGGCACCGTGACGGAGATCTTGGAGAAGTCCGGAACCTCAATCTCCGGGCGGATGTCCACCTCAGCGGTGAACTCGACGTGGTCGTTGTCCTCGATCTCGGTGATCTCGATCTGTGGCTGGCCCAGCACGTTCAGCTCGTTCTCGGTGACGGCCTGCTCGTAGCGGGTCGGCAGCATATCGTTGACAACCTGCTCGAGGATCGGGCCGCGGCCAAATCGGGCATCGATAAGCTGGCGCGGAGCCTTACCACGACGGAAGCCCGGAATGTTGACCTGCTGAGCAATGGCCTTGTACGCCTGGTCGATTTCCGTGCCGAGCTCCTCGAAGGGAACGGTCACGGTCAGCTTCGCGCGAGTGTCGCTGAGCTTGTCCACGGAAGTCTTCACGGAAATACTCTCCTGGCTAGTTGTCTTCGTTGTCGTTAGGTTCACCTGGGCGCCGCGTAAAGCGGTGCCCTGTCGGGGCGACAGGATTTGAACCTGCGACCCCCTGCTCCCAAAGCAGGTGCGCTACCAAACTGCGCCACGCCCCGTAAGCTGCTCAGGGGTTCACCCCGCTAGCTCACGGGAGACGATTCTACGTGGGCCCAATGAGGGCAGTTTCATCGGGGGCCAGGAAAGAGAAAGGGCTGGCTCCGGGGTTCTAGGAGCCAGCTCTGTGTTGGAGGGAATGACGGGAATCGAACCCGCGTCTTCAGCTTGGAAGGCTGAGGTATTAGCCACTATACGACATTCCCGCTGCGCGATAAGCGCGCCGCCAATCCTAACCCAGCGTTGCGCGCGAAACCAAAATTGGAACTCGCGGGGCGGTTCGACCGTTGGGTAACTGTGAGCGTACTTAGCCTTCTCCTGATTGTCCTAGCGATCGGCGGCGTGATGTCGCTGGTCAACAACTCCCAAAGCAACAGTCAGCGTGCGATTGACAACAGCGCTTCGCTTGACGACGAAAAAGCAGACGCCCAACGGTGGGTCGACCGCCTCGGCCACCAAGTACTGACGATCTCCGGCGAGGATCCCGCGTCGACGCAAGCGATGGCCGACGCATCCGAGCGCTACAACGCCGCGAACTCAGCCCTACAGCGAGCCACGACGGTCAGACAGGCCCAGCTGGCGCGCGAATCCGCCCTGGAGGGTATGCACTACGTCAACGCAGCCCGAGAGATTCTCGGGCTGGCTCCGGGACCTGCGCTGCCCGAACTCGAAGCCCAGCGCCAGGCCGGCAAAGTCACTGAGCGCCGCACCATTGAGCACGAAGGGCAGGCCGTGACTGCGTCGCCGTACGCCAGCGAGGAGACGCCGCACTACTACCCCGGTGGAGCCGTTGCTGGCCGCCCGGTCCCAGCCGGCTGGTACTCCACCGCGTGGTGGGGTCCCGCCATGATGACAGGCATGTGGGCGACAAGCTCCATGATGTTTTACTCCGCTATGTTCGCCGGCATGGCGGGCACACCCAGCGCTGACGAGTTCGCCGCCGGTGACTTCGGTGGCGGCGCGGATGGTGCCGGAGAAATGGGTGACGGGGGTGCCGGCGACATGGGTGATGCCGGCGACATGGGAGATATGGGCGGCGGCTTCGGCGACGGAGGCGGATTCGACTTCGGCTTTGATTTCTAGCCGCCCGATCGTAATCCAGGTCTCACACGCTCGCCGGGTGTAATGTAGGTCTCAACCCACACGCTATTTGAGTTCAAGGAGGGCCGACATGGCCAAGATCAATACCCGCATTAACGAGATGCTCGGCATTGAGCACCCCATCATCCAGGGCGGCATGCAATGGGTCGGCAAAGCCGAACTGGCAGCTGCCGTTTCCAACGCGGGCGGCCTTGGCATCATCACGTCTCTGACCCAACCCACCCCGGAAGACCTGGGCAAAGAAATCGACCGCTGCCGCGAGATGACCGATAAGCCCTTCGGTGTGAACCTGACCATCCTGCCGACGATCACCCCGCCGCCGTACGAGGAGTACCTCCGCGTCGCTATTGAGAAAGGCATCAAGATCGTTGAGACCGCCGGCGCCAACCCGGCACAGCTGGTGCCAGGCCTCAAAGCTGCGGGCGTGACCGTGATCCACAAGTGCACCTCTGTGCGCCACGCAGTTTCTGCCCAGAACAAGGGCGTCGACATTCTCTCCATCGACGGCTTCGAGTGCGCTGGCCACCCCGGCGAGGATGACATCCCGGGCTTGATCCTGCTGCCGGCTGCTGCTGACAAGCTTGAGATCCCCTTCGTGGCATCCGGCGGTTTCGCTGACGGCCGCGGCCTGGCAGCTGCCCTGTCTCTCGGCGCAGAGGGCATCAACATGGGTACCCGGTTCGTGGCCACCGAGGAAGCTCCGGTGCACCAGAACGTCAAACAGGCCATTGTTGACCGCTCCGAGCTGGACACCAACCTCATCTTGCGCACGCTGAACAACACTGCCCGTGTGGCGAAGAACGCGGTGAGCGACGAGGTCGTCGAAAAGCTCAACCAGGGCGCACAGTTCCCCGAGATCCGCGACCTCGTGGCTGGTAAGCGTGGCGCACAGGTGTACGAGACCGGTGACCTGGACGCTGGCATCTGGTCCGCTGGCCCGGTCCAGGGCATCATCAACGACATTCCGTCCTGCCAGGAGCTGCTGGACCGCATCGTCGCTGACGCAGTGGAGATCATCGAGGGCCGCCTGGCCGGATTCGTGGCCAAGTAATATGCGCGAGTTCAAAGGCAACATCACGTCCGAGACCGTCGAAGACGGTGCGGTGACCATCGTCCGCATCTCCAACCCGGAGAAGCGCAACGCTTTGGAGCCGGACTCGTACTGGTCCATTGGTGACGCGGTGAATGAGGCGGACGCGAACCCGGCGACCCGCTGCGTGATCGTCACTGGCGACGAGGCTGCATTCTGTTCCGGTATGGACCTGACTGTGTTCCTCAGCGGCGAAGAGGAAATCTCCGCAGGCAACTTCACCGCCATCGAGCACATGGTGAATGCGATCACCCGCGCCTCCGTCCCGGTCGTGGCTGCCGCTGAAGGCGCCGTCGCCGGCATCGGTGCTTCGCTGGCGTGCGCATGCGACCTCATTGTTGCGGGCCAGAAGACCTTCATCACCCTGCCGTTCGGCCGCATCGGGCTCATGCCCGACGGCGGCGCGGTAGCGACTCTGGCCGCATCAATTGGCCGCCACCGCACGATGCAGCTGGTGCTGCGCCACGAGCGCATCCCCGCAGCCGATGCTGTGGCATGGGGCCTGTTCACGGAGATCGCAGACAATGCTCTCGACCGCGCTTTGGACTACGCCCGCGAGTTCCGCTTCTCCCCACGCGGGGCGCTGGAGGAGGCAAAGCGCGCCGTCAACCGCGCGTCCCTGGCCCAGCTGCCGCTCAGCCTGGCCGAGGAAGCCCGCGCCCAAACCGCGTTGGCCCACAGTGAGGAGCACCTGGAAGGTGTGAAGGCGTTCTTGGAGCGCCGCGAGGTCACGTTCTAAATCCGGTTGGACCGAGATTTTGCCCCTTAGTCAGCCGGAAGATTTCATAGCCCCACAGGATAAGGTGGGGCTATGAAGCGTTCCCTAGCCTTGCTCGCGGCACTGGCCGTGACTTTCCCGTTGGCTGCGTGCGCGGGAGGCTCCGCAAGCAGCACGGACAACGAAGAGTTGCAGGTCACTGTCGCGGACGACACGTGCGATGTCAGTGACGATGAGGCTGACAGCGGCAAGACGGTGTTCGAAGTGACCAACGATGGCGGTCGTGAGACGGCCTTTCTGGTGCTGGCGGAAGACGGGCTCCGTGTCGTTGGCACGCGGGGCAAAATCTCACCTGAAGAAACGCTCGAACTGTCCGTCGAGTTGCAACCCGGCAGTTACATCACCGCATGCAGGATGGGTAAGCGCGGGCCATTTGTCGGCGAATCGGAGTTCACCGTCACTGGCGACGAGGTCGACTACACGCAATCCAGAAACCAGCGTGAAAGCACCGCCCGCGACAATTACCTCGCGTTTGTCCAGAACGAAGCCGCGGTCCTGCTGCCCAAGGTCGAAGAGTTCGCCGAGGCGTACGCGTCCGGCAACGACGAGCGCGCTAAGGAGCTCTACCCCGCAACACGGGTCCACTACAAGCGCATCGAGCCGATCGTTGAGCAGTTCGGGATTTTGAACGAACGAATCGACGCCACCGAAGTCGAATACACCGCTGAAGCAGATGACCTGCTTGAGAAAGACCCGACGTTCACCGAATGGCTCGGCTTCCACCGCCTGGAAAAGGACCTGTGGCCGCCTGCGGAGGGCGACGAGAATTCCGACGGCACATCTGCCCTAAAGAAGTGGGAACCCTCCACTCCTCAGGAGCGCCGTTTGCTCGCAGATGCCTTGATCGCCGATGTCGAGCAACTCCACGGCACCATCAACGAGGCTCCGTTCCTGGAAAGCGAGGACATCACCTTCGACACGGTTACAAGCGGCACGCTCACCATGCTCGACCGCATGGAGGAAACCGCAGCAACCGGTGAGGAGAACTGGTGGTCACGCACAGATCTGAGCGATCTGGAGGCCAGGACAGAGGGCGCGCGCGTCGTCTTCGACACAGTCGCGGACCTCGACAGGGATAGCGAGCAGCACCAAGAGCTTATCGACGACATCGGCTCACGCTTCGACACCCTGGATAAGTTGATCAAAGAACAGAAGGAAACTGAGCAGGACAGCGGAGACCAGGACACAAGCGGGTTGCCCATCGATGGGCAGGACACCGGCGAGCAGGACACAAGGCAACCTGTTGACCGAGCGAAACTAGTCGAGGCGATCGAGGCTTTGCGTAGCTCATTGGGTGAATTGACTGCTTAGCGGCGTTGCCACGTACCGTCGATAAGCGCGATCGCTCCCGCGTCTTCAAACGCTCGGAGCCAACCCTCCATTGGCCACGTGCCCCACTTGGTGTGGAAGACGGCGGCGTTGCGGAGAATGTCGTCGAGGTGCTCCCACGGCGGGGAGGACACGGGATGCCACTGGTGGTAGGCGTGCGCGCCGCCGACCCAGATGAAGTCGATGCCATGTTCGCGCAGGTTCCAGGCGAAGTCGGTGTCTTCGCCGCCGTAACCGGAAAAGACGGTGTCAAAACCACCGAAAAGCCTATCGACGCGTCGCCACGTGTCAGCGGTCAGCGCGAAGGATAAAGACCAGAAAAGGTTGTAATCCTCGGCGCGGACAAGCTCGCCCGCTGGAGGGTTCGGCCGCGCGGCGTGGGGCCGGGGGTTGTCGGTGCGCAGCTCGCCCTCCGCCAGGTACGTCACCGGGCCGGCGATAACGGCATTCGGGGCGCGGTCAAGAGCATCCAGATAATGCTCAACGAGGTCTGCGCCTGGCAGGCAGTCCGCGTCGAGAAAGATGAGCTGCTCATGCCCGCGAGCAAGCGCGTCGGCCGCACCGGTGTTGCGGGCAAGGGCGAGGTTCGGCTGCTCCAGCGGAACCACGCGGGTGCTCGGCAGCCGAGTAGCGAGTTCTTCGGCGTCAGCAAGCGCGACGAGAATGTGCTCGACACCGTCCGGGATGAGCGCGGCTTGGCGTGTAACGTGCTCGGCTCGGGCCGCGTTGGCCAAGGTGATGATTGCGGTCATGCGACCCCCAGGATGACATCAGCCGCCCGACGCGCGGCACCCTCGGTCTGCCAGCCGCGCTGCGGATCTCCCCAAAAAGTGTCCATTCCAGCAGCTTGGTGCAGCAACGCCGGCCACATGACTGGCTCCGGGAAAGCTTCGGGGACCAGAGCGAGACCCGCGTCGCGCAGTACCGCGGCCGTGGCCTCCTGCTCGTCGAAGGGGCGGGGTTGCGGTAGGACAATCGCGGGAGCGCCGCAGGCGGCGACGTCGGCCACGGAGCTCTGTCCGGCGGCCACCACAACGACCCCGGCGCGCTGCAGCATTTCGGTGAGCTTGGCATCATCGTCGACGCGGTTGTCGCCGTCGAGGATGGTGAAGTCCCAGTTCGAGCAGGCGCGCTCGACCTCGTCCCACGAGTCGCGGTTCCAGGTGGAGCCGCCCGTGCCAGCCATGACGAGCACCGACCGCTCATCGCGGCCGCGGTCGGCTAAGCCGCTCAGCCGCGAGATCCCGCCGACGGCATGAAGCCGGTCCGCGTGTGCTTCCAAGTGCGCCGGCATTGGCACCCAGTCCGGCCACGCCGCAACGATGGCGCTGGCTTGGGCGTAGCCGAGCTGGTGGGGAGCATCATCGCGCACACCCGGCATGGCCACGGTAACCACGGGCACGCCGAGCAGCCGGACAAAGACCGCGACCTCCACGGAGCAGTCGACGTAGAACACAGAGGGGTCATTGGCCTTAACCCATGCGGCGATCTGCTGCATCCGGGCACGGTAGCCCTCGTGCGTGGTCGGCGCGTAGTGGAGGGTTCCGCCGGCGGTGAGCGGGTCGGAGGTGGGGGCGCCGGCATCGTCGATAAGCACGCCGTCTGCGCTGGGGTGCGTGGACAAAATCGTCGCGTCGGGTAAGTGGCGCGCGATCTCGCGGCAGCGCTGAATGTGGCCGCTGCCGTGGTGGTGCGCGTAAAGCCCGATCACCTCACCATCACCTCGCGGTACAGATCCACGTAGCGGCGGGCCGTCTGGGTGAGGCTGTGGTTCTCAACAACCCAGGCGCGGGCTGTGGCGCGGTCGACGTGGAGGGCCTTGTGGATCGCTCCAGCCAGCGCAACGACATCGTCGGGCGGAACGAGCACAGCGGGCGCGGTGGCGAGCAGCTCCCCCATGCCGCCGCGGTCGAAGGCGGCCACGGGAGTGCCGCACGACATCGCCTCGAACGCCACCAGGCCGAACGGTTCCTCCCAGCGCGGGGTGACCACGCACACCGCATGCTTGCCGACGAGCCGACGCAACTCCCCATGCGACAACTCCCCCAGCCAACGGATTAGGTGGCCGTCCAAACGCGGGGCGATCTGCTCCTGGAAGTAGTCGTGGTCGCCCTTGCGGCCGGCGATCGTCAGCGGTAGGCCGAGCAAGCGGCAGGCATCCATGGCCAAGTGTAGGCCCTTTTCGGGAACGATGCGGCCGAACCACACCGCACCGGGCCCGCCGGGGCCCGGCGCCCACTTGCGCGTGTTCACGCCGTTGGGGATGACCTCGATCGGGCCGTGGACAACAGGCGGCATCTCCCAACTCGCCGCGGTGGTCGCACTGACGGCGGCGAACCGTCCTGCGGACTCACCGGCGGCTTCGACTGCCGCGAAGATTTCCGGCAGCTGCGGCGTGTGCAGCGTGGTCACCATGGGCAGCGGGTCTGGCGATGCAGACGAGGGAAACATGGCGGGACTCAAGCTGTTGTTGTGCACAACGTCATACCCCTGCGCGACCAAGTGCTCCCGGAGCGCGAGGAAGGCCTGCTCCTCCCGCTCACGCCCACCTACCGGATAGCCGGTGTCGGTAGCCAATTCAGGTGAATCTCCCCAGTTCACACCCGGCAGCTCGTGGCTTTTGACGTTGCCGTCCGAGCCTGTAGCCGCATAGAAGTCCACCTGGTGGCCTTCGTTGCGCAGCGCGGTGACCATGGTGTGGCAGAACGCCTCCAGCCCGCCGGCGAACGGCTCACGGATCGGGTACCGGGCCGGCGCGACGAAAGCGATGCGGAGGTTTTGGCCTCGGGCGGGAGTGCACTCCTGAAGCAAAGTGATGGTCACGGGCGGGCCTCCGCGGTCTCGGCCAGGGCTGCGCGGTACACGGCGGCGTAGGACTGCTTAATGCCTTCCAGCTCAGCGTGGCGGTTCCCCTGGTACGGAATTTGGCCGCGCTCCAACAACTCTGCGGCGGCGCGGCCGGCGGCAGCGCCATCACCTGCGGCATATTCAATGACGGCGTCAGCCGTATCTGCCTGCGAGGCGTAGCAGCCGCAGTCCGGCACGGCCACGCTCACACCCAGGTCGCGGCACATCTCCAACCAACCCGAGTGGGTGCCGCGCACATACGGCAGAACGCATACCGCGTGGCTGGCCACCGCGTCATGCAATACAGCGTCCTCCATCGGCTCGTGCACGACCAAATTGAGTCCCGCGAGCTTCCGGCGCAGGGTCTCGGTGGCCTCAACGTCATGGACGTAGACAGTTAGCGGCACCTGTTCCGCCAGCTCGCGGTAAAAGGACGGGTCCGCCACGACGTTGCCGCGCAGGGATTTCAGGAACACGGCCGCCCCAGAGGCCGCCGGGTCGGGGTCGCGCGTTTCGTTGATGAGGGGGTGGGGGATGACGGAGACGCGCTCACGCGAATAACGCTGCGCGATGACGTCGGCGGCGGCACTGGTGAGCGTGACCACCTGCGCTGCCGCATCAATGAGCACAGCCAAGCTCTCGTGGTGGGCCGCCTGGTCCTCGAGGTGCGGATTGTCCAGATCATGCACAGTGAGCACGAGCGGCACCGGCAATGCTGCGACAAGTTCGCGCAGCTCATCGGGGGTGTAGTGCTCAAAACCGAAGTGGATGTGCACGAGATCCACATCGCGAGGCTCGTCCCAGTAGGACGCTGTGAGCGCGGGGTGGGGCCACCATTTGCCGTCAATATCCGGGTCCGGTGGAAAACGCACGCCTTCCGGCTGAATCGCCTGCGTGAAGACATGTTCAGCGGGGATCGACAGAACGTTCACACCCACCGCCTTTCCTCTTCCGGGGCACCCGACCAATATAAACGTTTCTGCAAATGTTGGCATGACTATATTCGGGGCCATGTTCTTGACCGTCGTAGGCAACTGCCAAGCCGAGTCCCTGCGCAAACTCCTGGCCACCACCGGGCATTTCGAATCCGAACGCATCCCTCCTGTACACGAGCTCACGCAAGCCGACATGGGGTGGTTCGGCGACATGCTCGTGCGCACGGATGTTCTGGTCACCCAGCCGATCCGCGAGGACTACCGCGGCCTGCCCGTCGGCACCGCGCAGATGCTCGCCCAGCTGCCGTCCGGTGCACGCCACGCGATCGTGCCGGTGCTGCGTTTCGACGCGCTCATGCCGTTCACTGCGATCATCCGCGACCCCGCCGACTCTTCCCTCAACCCGCCGGTGGTCCCCTACCATGACCTGCGGATTCTCTGCGCAGCTGCGCAAGGTTTGGACGCGCCCGTCACACCTCCACTTTCGCCTGATGCTTATCGACGAGCCCTTGCCATGTCCGTCAACAACATCCGCACGCGCGAGGAACGCTTCGGCTCGGTGCGGATTTCCGACTACCTGGAAACCCTTCCCGTTTGGCACATCATCAACCACCCCGACAATGAGACCTTGGCGGTCGTGGCGTCGCGCATCCTGCAGACATTGGGGTTAGCCGGTTCCGTGGACATGCCCGATTACGAAATGCTCGGCGAACTCGACGCACCGCTCGACCCCGGCGCGTGCGCCGCCCTCGGTGTATCGGTGCGCGGCCGGGACGCGTGGATGCACAGGGAGACGGGTGAAATTCCGTGGGAGGAGATCGTCGACAAGCAACTGGCGCACTACCGCGAGCGGCCTGCACTGGTCGCGCACGGGTTGGAGCGCCACGCGGAACGGATTGCGAACTTGGAGTTGATGCCGTGATGCCCACGCACCTGATCGTCGGACCCGACTCGCACGGGGTGACCCGTTACGCACTCGAACTCGCCGCGGCTCTGGACGCCCCCGTCATCCGCGAGGACATCTTCGGCGCGGGCGAATTACCCGAATTCGTGCACGTCGCGTTCACCGACCATCTCTTCGGCCCCTCACCCGATGCCGCTGTCGACGCGCTGCTCGCCCGCATCGGGTCACGGCGGCTCAGCGTGAGCTTCCACGACATCCCGCAACCCGAAGAGGGTGCGGACCGGTTCGCCCGCCGTGCCCGCGCCTACCAGCGCCTCGCCGCTGCCGCTGACGTTGCCGTGGTCAACTCAGAGCACGAAGCTGCGTTCTTCCGTGACGCCGGCATTGACGTGAGCGTCATCCGCTTGCCCATACCCGTTATCGACTCGGCTTTCGCTTCGGAACCGGGGACCGTGGGAATTCTCGGTTTTCTGTACCCAGGCAAAGGGCACGAAGAGCTTATCCGCGCCCTACGCGGCACCGACTACCGTCTGCGTTTCCTGGGCTCTGTCTCCCCCGGCCACGAGGAGTGGGCGCGTGGGCTCGAGGCCCGCGCGGAGATCACGGGATGGCTGTCGGACGCTGACCTGGCCGCCGAAATGGGCCGCATCCAGATTCCCGTCTGCGCGCACCGGCACTTCTCCGCCTCCGGGTCGCTGATGACATGGCTAGGAGCCGGCCGGCACGTCCTGGCCAGCGATACCGACTACACCCGCGAGATCGACGAGTGGCTGCCCGGCCGCATTACCCGCGTGCAGCCCGACTCGTGGCGCTCTGCAATCGACGCCTACGCAGCCACCCCCTCACCGCAGATGACAGCCCCGGAGTACGGGTGGGCAGACGTCGCTACGCAATGGCGAAAGGCATGGGCATGATCAGCGTCATTATTCCCCACTACAACGACCCTGACAGCCTCGCGAAGGTGATTGCGGCCGTGCGCGCGCAAGAAAGTGTCAGCGAGGTCGAGATCATCATCGCCGACGACGGCTCCGCGGTCGCGCCCGACGTGCCCGGCGCAACGGTGGTGACGCAGGAGGATCTCGGTTTCCGCGCTGCCGCGGCACGCAACCTCGGGGCGAGTACCGCGACGGGCGACGTGCTCGCTTTCCTCGACGCCGACACTGTGCCCGAGCCCGGTTATCTCGCTGCTGCGTGCCGGCATGTGGAGGAGGATTGGCGGGCGGTGGTCGTCGGCAAGCGGCTCACGGGCGCCGCGCGCGAGGAACCCGCATGGCTGCGTGACGCGTGGCGCGACACCGATAATCTTTCGCGTGCCGACGATACTTCCTGGCGCTTCATCATCTCCTCCGTTGTGACCTGCTCACGCCGGTTCTTCGAGGCTATCGGCGGCTTCGACGCGTCCTTCGTCGGTTACGGCGGCGAGGATTGGGAGTTCGGCTTCCGCGCGTGGAACGCCGGCGCGACGTTCGTCCACGAGCCAGATGCTGTCGCGGTCCACGACGAGGAAGATTTCGGCGCACGCTACAGCGACCCCGTCGAGGAAGCTCACGTCAAGAACATCGAGTCGGTGGCGCTGGCGCACCGCATCACGCACCCGCTCACCCGGCCCGACGGGGTGCACTTCGAGCTGGCTGACATCGGTGTCCGCGTGGGTTCCATGCCGGAGCACTCCCCGCACGCGGCAGCGTGGCACTCCCCTGGCGTGCTCGAGCAGGTCATCACTTCGTGGCTGCGCGCTGACTCAGTCGTGTACTGCGACCCCGCCCTGGGCATACCGGAACTGTTCCGCGATGATCCACGTGTGCGCAGCGACTCTGAGCATCCTGGTTACGCTGCCCCGAACCGCTTAACATTCCGGCTGAATGTCGAGCTAGGCGGCCCGTGGGCTCTAACTGACTCGACGGCATTCCTCCACGGTATGCGCGAGGGTTACTACGGGCCAGACGGAATCAGCATCTCTGACGACCCTGAGGCAATGGCCCCGTCATTCGCAGCGTTCACTGCCCGCTCGCTTGCACGAGGAGCAGATTGCGAAGGCCACCCAGTCGACCCTGTTGACGCCGGACTTACATGGGTAAGCGGGCCTATTCGCCTCGAGCGGTTGTTTGCTGGGTGGTGAGGATAGGCGAGTATAGCTCCCTATACTTGTTACCTTGAAGTGATCTAAACTGAGATCGTGACCAAACGAAGGGACATCCTCCGGGCCATCGCGCAGTATGCCAAAGACACGGGTCAAGAACTGGTCATCAAAGAGGGCGCAAACCACACCCGTATCTGGGTGGGAGACAAGTACACAACTCTAGGCCGCCATAAAGAAATCGATGACTTGATGGCGGACAAGATCTATAAGCAGATTGGGGTGAAATGAACGTGAACGAATTCCATGTCACTGTCGAAAGGGGCACCGGGTGGTGGGTAGCCCAACTGAACGAGGATCCGGGTTTAATCGTGCAAACTCGCCGACTCGATCAGATTGAGGACGAAGTCCGCGATGCCCTTACGCTCTTCCCCGAACTCACGGAGTCTCCGGAGGCTGACAGCATTCAGCTCCTGATCGTTGGAGCTGCCGAGCGGTCAGCTCAGGAAGCCAAAGAAGAGCTCGAGAAGATTCGTCACCAGGAAGCACACCAGCTTGCTCTGGTCACCGAACAGGCGAGCGACCTAGCCGAGAACGGATACAATTACCGCGATATCGCTTACCTGCTGGGGATCAGCTACGGGCGGGTCGGACAAATCCTGAAACAGAATTCCGCCACCGTCTAGAAAGACCCGCGATAACCAGTACCCGGAAGGATCACCATGAAGATGACCTTAGACCAGCTCCTCGACCTCGAGCGCCAAGGCTGGGACTCGCTATGCGAGCAGCGCGGCGGCACGTTCTACGGCGAACTCATGACCGATGACGCCGTCATGGTGCTGGTCAACGGCATGGTCATGGACCAACCCACCATCGCTGCGAGCATGAATGACGCGCCGCCGTGGGACAGCTACGAGATCACAGACCCGCAGCTGATCACGCTTAACGACGGCGCTGCGACGTTGCTTTACCGCGCCACCGCCCGCCGCGGCTCTGACAACTTCGAAGCCCTCATGACCAGCACTTACGTACTGCTGGACGGGCAGGTTCGGATGAAGCTGTACCAGCAGACCACCGTCACGCACTAGATCAAGCGTTGACCTTGCCGGGCAGGGTGCGCAACGTCCGCTCAATGTCTCTGACGATTTGCCCCGAGACGACATCGCCCCAGCCCGCGCGCAGGAAGAAATAGCCCTTCGCTTGCACGGCGTTCTGCCGGTCGAGCTGGGCCACGGTGACATCACGCACCTCGCCGTAGTCGCCACTGAACTTCACGCGCCCGTCGAACTCGACGACGAGCCACCCGTTGATGAGGACGTCGACAAGCGCTGTCCGCGGTTCCCCGTAGAAACCGACATACCGGATTTCCGCCTGATATTCGATCGAGCGGATCTCCGGGATATTTGCCTGCAAGATCGCGTCGCGGCCGATGGTTTCCAGCGGGCTTTGCGACGTATTCGAGCTGTACCGGATCAGCTCCTCAAACCCGCGTATACCGTTCGCCCTGGGCAGCCACCTCGCAGCATCGAGCAACCGCTCGATTGTGACCTGGTGTTTGAATCGGAGATGCTCCAGTGGCACAAGAGCTGCCAGACGACCGTGGAACCGGTAAATATCAAACAGCATTTGCATCATGTCGACGTGCGCGACCCCATCGCGCATGAAAATCTGGTCCGCCCTGAGTTTGCCGCCCCGGTAGCGCACTGAAGGATCTTTGCCCCGCCCCGACGCATTCGCGGACGACCGGTAGCGCAGATCCACCACTGTCACCCGATCAAGCGTGGGCAGCCCCAGGAGTTTTGCCGCCGCTGGCCCCGTCACCACCGCGTGCGGGCGCGCGAGCGCAACTTCGCGAATCAGCCGAAGTTCTGCATCGTCCCCCATGCGCTCAATTGTGTCTTGCGCGGTGGTTCTGCGCTAGCCGAGCACAGCGCGGTAGGCCATTTTCGTGCTGTCCACACGTCAAGTAACTGGGTTCACTCCTGCAACACGCGACCTGGGGCTTTCCGGAGGCGTTTTCAACAGCACGAAAATGCACTTTTCCTTATGCTTCATTTCGCTTATCGACGTCGCCAACGCCCCAAAACAAAACCGCCCCACGCGACTCACGGTCGCCGTGGGGCGGCTATGGGTTTTTAGAACGTCTTCGGGGCCGGGATCTCCTCAGCCTCGCCGGTCTCCTCGTAGCGGGCGAGGATGTCGATGCGGCGCTGGTGGCGCTCCTCGACCTGGTGGTCCGGGGTGATACCGATGAAAGCGTCGACAATCTCGAGCGTCTCCTCCAGGGAGTGCATGCGGCCGCCGATGCCGATCAGCTGGGCGTTGTTGTGCTCGCGCGCGAGCTGGGCGGTCTCAACGGACCAAGCCAGAGCGCAACGGGCACCCTTGACCTTGTTCGCGGCGATCTGCTCGCCGTTGCCGGAGCCGCCGAGCACAATGCCCAACGAGGACGGGTCGGCGACAGTCTTCTCCGCTGCGGCGATGCAGAACGCTGGGTAGTCGTCTGCGGCGTCGTACTCGTGGGCGCCGCAGTCGACGACCTCATGGCCGGCAGCCTTGAGGTGCTCGGCGATTTCGTTCTTGCGCTCGAATCCGGCGTGGTCTGCTCCAAGGTAAATACGCATGGTTCCCAGCGTAACCAAAAGCGACCGCGCCCGGCGCACCCCGCACGCCTTAGACCTGCGGGGCCTCTGTGCGGGAGCGCTTGAGCTCGAAGAAGTAGGGGTACTCGGCCAGGCCCAGGGCGTGGTCGAAGAGCGCGCCGGCTTCCTCGCCGGTGGGAACGCGGGTGATCACCGGGCCGAAGAAGGCGGTGTCACCGAGCTGAATCACCGGGGTGCCCACCTCATCACCGACAGCATCCATCGCGCCCTGGTGGTAGCTGCGGAGCACATCGTCGTAAGAAGCCTCGTTCGCCACCGATGCGTAAGACCCATCCAACCCGACTTCCTCCAGCGCCTTCTTGATCACGTCGTCGTAGGCACCGTAGCCCTTCTGGCCTCCCTGGCCGCCGGGGTGGATGAGGGTGCCCATGGCGGTGTACAGGGCGTCGATAAGCTCGGGGCGCTCCTGCTTGACCTTGGCGAACACGCGCGCCGGGCCCCAGTTAGCTTCCATCATGGCCATGTAGTCCTCGGGGAGGTCGCGGCCGTCGTTGAGCACGGACAGCGACATGGGGATCCAGTCGATCTCGATGTCCCGGACCTTTTCGACCTCCTTGATCCAGCGGGAAGTCTGCCAGCAGAACGGGCAAGATGCGTCGAACCAGAACGTTACGTTTTCCATTATGACCCTTTCGTTGATGGGGGCTTGCACCCTCAACGGTACGTTGGTTTGCATGAAGACGAATTTGCTTAGGACCGATGCTCAGGCCCGCGCTGCTCTGATCAGCGACATTCACTACGACGTGGCTCTCGACATCACCGGCGCGGACACGTTCACCACCCGCACCACGATCACATTCAGCTCCGGCGAGGGCGAGACATTCTTCGACCTTCTTGCGGACAGCTTCGAGGCGACGCTCGACGGCACGCTTATCGACGATCGCACGCTGCAGCTTTCTACCGGACAGCACGTACTAACCGTGACGTCCACGCACTCCTACTCCCACACGGGCGAAGGCCTGCACAAGTTCACCGATCCGGCTGACGGCAAGGAGTACCTCTACACCCAGTTCGAACCGGCGTACGCGCAGCTGGTGTTCGCCTGCTTCGACCAGCCGGACCTGAAAGCCACCTACGATATTTCGGTCACCGCACCGTCGAAGTACGTGGTGGTGCTCAACGAGAAGACCAAGCGCACCGACAACAGCGACGACACCGCCACCACCTCGACGCACATTTCCTACCCGCTGTCGACGTACCTCATCGCGGTGTGCGCCGGCGAGTACGAGTCTGTCCACGACACCTACTCCGACGAGCAGAAGACGATCCCGCTGGGGCTCTACGCCCGTGCGTCGCTCATGGAGCACCTCGATGCCGATCGCCTCTTCCGCGAGACCAAGGAGGGCTTTAAGTACTTCCACGAGAACTTCGGTCGGCCGTACCCGTTTGGCAAGTACGACCAGATCTTCTGCCCCGAGTACAACATGGGCGCGATGGAGAACGTCGGTGCAGTGACCCTGCGCGACGAGTACGTGTTCACCTCCGAACCCACTCCTTACCGCATTGAGCGCCGCAACGACACCATCCTCCACGAGATGGCGCACATGTGGTTCGGTGACTTGGTGACCATGAAGTGGTGGGACGACCTGTGGCTCAACGAGTCCTTCGCCACCTGGTCCGCCGCTATCGCCCAGGCTGAGGCGACGGAGTTCACCAATGCGTGGGTGACGTTCGCCAGCGTCGAAAAGGCGTGGGCCTACGCGGCCGACCAGCTCCCGTCGACGCACCCCGTGGGTGCCGACGCCCCCGACATCGAGACCGCCGAGCAGAACTTCGACGGCATCACCTACGCCAAGGGCGCGTCCGTACTCAAGCAGCTGCAGGCCTACGTCGGCCGCGACGAGTTCTTCGCCGGGGTGCGCAGGCACTTCGACAACCACGCCTTTTCCAACGCCGAGTTCTCCGACCTGCTCGGCGCGCTCGAGGAAACCTCCGGCCGCGACCTGTCCGACTGGTCCCAGCAGTGGCTGCGCACCACCGGCGTCTCGCGCCTCTACCCCGAGATCACCGCGGATAGCTTCACGGTGGTCCAGGAGTCCGAGGTGCAGCGCACGCACCGCGTGGGCGTCGGCCTTTATTCGCTTATCGACGGTGCGGTCCGCAGGACCCACCACACCGAGATCGACATCACCGGCGAGCGCACCGAGGTCCCCGAGTTCGCCGGGGTGGCCCACGACCTCGCGCTAGTCAACGATGAAGACCTCACCTACTGCCTGATGGGCCTGACCGACGAGCACATGGACTTCGTTCTGGAGCACCTCGGCCGTATCGAGGACCCGATGGCCCGCACGCTGTGCTGGTCTGCCGTGTGGGAGGCGGCCCGCGACGGGCGGTTGCCGGCACGCGAGTTCGTGCAGCTCGTCGCCCGCTTCGGGGCGAACGAGGACCAACCGGCGGTGCAGGAACGCATCGTCGCTCAGGCCACCACGGCCGTGAAGAACTACGTCGACCCGGACTGGCAGGCGCAGGGATTCGACCTGCTCAACCACGCCTTCCGCGGCGCCAAGCCAGCCGCCATCTACGACCGCGCGTTGTCTCGGCTGCGCCTCGACAACGATTCGATTCGATACTTCCGCAAGCTGCTCGAGAACGAGACGAACCAGGAAGTGCGCTGGCTGGTTCTCACGGCGCTCATTGCCGCAAACGAGCTCGACGTCTCTGCTGCTGAGCAGGAGAAGGATCCCTCCTCGGAGGGTGAGGTGTCGAGGTTGCGGGCGCGGGCGGTCGTCGATAAGCGGTGGGCATGGGGCGAAATCATCGCCGGCGAACGCTCCAACCTGGCGCTGCGCTTCCTCATGGATGGCTTGACGTTCAACGACCGTGGGCTTGAGGGCTTGACCGACGAGTACTTCCGCGTGGCCCCTGAGCTGTGGGAACGGCTGTCGAACGAGATGGCACAGCGGACTTTGGAGGGCATCTACCCGTTGTGGGATGTGTCGGAGGAGGCTGTCGCGAAGGCTGACGAGTTCCTCGCCGGCGACATCCCGGCCGGTCTGCGCCGCATCATCTCTGAAGGGCAGGACCGGGTGGCGCGGTCGCTGCGTAACCGGATCGTGGACGCGGCGGCGGGCGACGGCGCATAACGGACGCGTGCCCGGCCCCTTAGACCCCACCCAGATATAGTTTGCATCGTTACCGCTGCAACGAACTTTGACCTGGGGTTTTGATGCCCCTGGCGGACGCGGGTGTCAACTATATCTTGGGGGCCACCCGCGGAGGCCCGGACCTGAGGCGCGCTAGATCTGCGCGATGGCCTGTTCGAGGTCAGCAATGAGGTCCTCGGTGTCCTCAATGCCGACGGAGATGCGCACCAGCTCCGGCGGGACCTCGAGGGCCGAGCCGGCGACGGAGACGTGGGTCATGGTGGCGGGGTGCTCGACAAGGGACTCGACGCCGCCGAGGGATTCTGCCAGGCAGAACAGCTTCGTCGAGCGGCAGAACGCCATGGCCTGTTCAGCAGTCTGGAATGCCACTGAGACCATGCCGCCGAAGCGGCGCATCTGCTTGACAGCGATGTCGTGGCCCGGGTGGTCTTTCAGGCCCGGGTAGTAGACGCGGGCGACCTTATCCTGCTCGGACAGGTAGTCAGCGACAGCCTCGGCGTTGTCGCAGTGCTTGTCCATCCGCACTGCCAGGGTCTTCGCCCCGCGGGCGGTGAGGTAGGTGTCAAACGGCGAGGGGATCGCACCGATCCAGCCGAAGAAGAAGCGCAACTGCTCCTCCAAATTGTTTAGCGCGTCGAAGCTGCCTGCGGTGATCGCGGAAACGCCCTCGTGCCCCTCCACGGCGTTTCGGCCGACAACGACACCGCCGACCACGTCAGAGTGGCCGCCGATGTACTTCGTGGTCGAGTGCAGCACCACGTCCGCGCCGAGATCCAGCGGTTGCTGCAGGTACGGGGACGCAAAGGTGTTGTCGACAACAAGAGAAGCATCACCCTTCACGGTCGAGAGCGCCTCGATATCAGCAATAGACAACAGCGGGTTCGTGGGCGACTCAACCCACACGACCTTGGTGTTCGGCTGGATCGCAGCGGCGACCTCGTCGACGTTGGTGATGTCCACCGGGGTGTTTTCCACGCCCCACTGGGTGAAGATCTGCTGGATCAAGCGGTAGGTGCCGCCGTAGGCATCGTTACCGATGACGATGTGGTCACCCGGCTTGAGCAGGATGCGCAGCAGCGCGTCGACAGCGGCCATGCCGGAGCCGAAGGCCACGCCGTAATCCGCCTTCTCCAGCGCGGCGACGGTCTTCTCCAGCGCGTCGATGGTCGGGTTGCCCACGCGGGTGTACTCGAAACCGTTGCGGGTCACTGCCAGATCGTCCTGCGCGAAGGTCGTGGACGCGTAGATCGGCGTGTTGATCGACCCGTACAGGGAGTCGGGCTCGTAACCGGCGTGGATGGAGTCGGTGGAGAAGCCGGGCATCGGGGGTCCTTTCGTCGATAAGCGGGGCGCCGATAAGCGCGCTTTGCCCCAGAGTAGACCAAGCGGTTCATTTGCTCTGGATTGGCCCCTGGTTAACATTCAATGCATGGATTCGCTTTATAGCGCACTTGGCGGCGAGGACTTTTTCCGCCGCCTCGTCAGCGGGTTTTATACGCAGGTCAAGACCGATGATCTCATCGGGCCGATGTACCCGGACGATGATTGGGACGGCGCCGAGGACCGCCTTCGCTGGTTCCTCGCGCAATACTGGGGCGGCCCACCGACGTTCAACGAGCAGCGCGGCGCCCCGATGCTGCGCCGCCGCCACTTCCCTTTCCGTATCGGTATGGCAGAAGCCGAGCGCTGGCTTGAGCTGATGAGCACCTCGCTGGACCAGTTCAGCGAGGAGGAGCTCAACCCGGCCCAGCGCGAGGCGCTGTGGAACCACATGCAGCGTGTGGCGTACATGATGATCAACCAGCCCGGTGAACATCCCGGCTTGCGGTAAAAATTCAAAACGGCCAACGGTTTAGTTTTGCCGAACTACGATAACCGCTATGCCATCTTCTGTGACACACCCGTCCCAGACGCTGCTGAGCATCGTGCCTTCGCTTATCGACGCTGGCCGCGCCGTCGCCCCCTGCGCCGCCGTCGACACTGCGGCGTTCGACTACAACGCGTCCCAAATGACGTCGCGGGCGAAGGGGTTGCCGATTCGTGTGGCGTCAAAAAGCTTGCGCAGCGTCGCGGCTTTACGGCGCGCGCTTTCCCACGACGGCTACCGCGGCATCCTCGCCTACAGTGTGCCGGAAGCGATCAACCTAGCGCGCGAGGGTTTCGATGACATTGTGGTGGCCTACCCCTCGGTGAACAAGGTCGCGCTAGCTGAATTGGCCGCCGACGCGTCACTGCGTGAAACGATCACCGTCATGGTGGATTGCGTAGAGCACCTCGACCTCATCGGTTCTGTCGGCGGGGGTCCCGTGAGAGTCGCCATTGACCTCGACTGCACCCTGCACTTGCCGGGCCTAGTGATCGGGCCGCGGCGCTCCCCCATTCGCACCCCGGAGCAAACGGATACGCTTGCCGCTGAGATCGTGGCGCGGTCGGACCTGCGGCTGGTGGGGCTCATGGCCTACGAAGGGCAAGTGGCGTCTGTCGCCGACGCTGAACCTGGCGTGGCGGGCGCGGTGAAGCGCTGGCTGCGCGGAACCTCCATGGACCAGCTCGGCCCGCGCCGCGCCGAATGCATCGCCGCCGCACGCCAGCACGCGGACTTGGAATTCGTCAATGGTGGCGGCACCGGCTCCCTCGACGTCAGCGCTGCCGAGGGCACGCTGACCGAGCTGGCTGCCGGGTCGGGTTTCTACACGCCGGTCATCTTCGACAACTTCGCCGACATCAACCACAAGCCCTCCGCCTTCTTCGTCTGCCAGGTCTCGCGCATCCCCGCGCCCGGCTGGGCGACGGTGAATTCCGGCGGGTGGATCGCTTCCGGCCCGCCGGCGACGGACCGCGTGCCTGCGCCGGTGCATCCGGCCGGGTTGTCGTACTCCTCCACGGAGGGTGCAGGTGAGGTTCAGACTCCGCTGCACGGGCCGGCGACCTCCAGCCTGGGCGTCGGTGATTTGGTTTGGTTCCGGCACGCCAAGGCCGGCGAGATGACCGAGCATGTCGACGACATCATCGCCGTCCACCCGGACGGCACACACGAACACTGGGATACCTACAGAGGACAAGGGTGGACACTGCGATGACTACTTCTTTTGGCGCGCCCGAAAAGCGCACCGGGCAACGCTTCAGCAACTGGTCGGGCTCGGTGCGCACCGCGCCGAACGCCTTCTACTACCCCGCCACCATTGCCGAGGTGCAGCAGGTTGTGCGCACCCTACCCGCCGGGCAGTCCATCCGCACCGTCGGCGGCGGTCACTCCTTCACCCCGGTAGCCGCGGGCAAACACGCCATGATGAGCCTGGACAAGCTCGCCGGCATCAAGCACGTCGACCCGGAAACGAAGCGCGTGCGCTTCCTCGCCGGCACCCGCTTGCACCGCATCCCCGAGTACCTGCAGCCCTTCGGCCTAGCGCTGGCGAACCAGGGCGACATCGATGTCCAGTCCGTTGCGGGAGCCATCTCCACCTCCACGCACGGCACTGGCATCAACTGGACCGGCTTCGCGGGCACTGTCACGGGCCTGACGCTTGTCGACGCCACTGGCGAGATCCGCACCTACTCCATCGACGACGACCCTGACCAGCTTCGTTTGATCACCGTGTCCGTCGGTGCGCTCGGCGTTGTCGTCGAGGTGGAGATGCAGTGCGTTGACGCCTTCGATCTGCTTGCTGTCGAATCCAGCGCCAACCTCGACGAGATCCTGGACACCTGGGACGAGCGCACCCGCGCCGTCGACCACTTTGAAGCCTTCTGGTTCCCGCACACCGACAAAGCGATGATCAAGAACAACACCCGCCTCGAGCCCGGCCAGCCCGCCCCCGACGGTGAGCCGAAGGTCCGCGGGAAATTCACCCAGTTCATCGAGGACGATCTGATCGGCAACGGTGCCTTTGCCGCATCCCTGGCCGTGTCCCGCTTCTTCCCCAAAACCACGCCTTTCCTCAACGGCGTCGCCGCAGACGCGATGGCCGCGAACCGCTACCGCTCCCGCGCCCACGATGTCTTCGCCACCCCGCGCCGGGTGAAGTTCCACGAGATGGAATTCGCCGTGCCGCTCGAAGCCGGCCCGGAGGCGGTGCGTGAGATCCGCCGCGAACTGGACAAGCGCGGCTGGCTCATCCCCTTCCCGCTCGAACTGCGCTCCACCGCCGCCGACGACGTGGCCCTGTCCACCTCCACCGGCCGCGAATCGATGTACATCGCCTTCCATGTGCCCAAAGCCATGGACCCGCACGAGTACTTCCCCCACCTCGAGCCGATCCTCAAAGCCGCCGACGGCCGACCCCACTGGGGAAAGATGCACACCATGAGCCGGGAAGACTTCGCGGAAACCTACCCGCGTTTCGACGAGTTCTGCACCCTCCGCGAGCAAATGGACCCGAACCGCACTTTCGGCTCGGAGCACCTCACCCGCCTGTTCGGCTAGACCGCAGCCACGAGCCCCTGCACCGGCCACCAACGCGGCGCAGCCAGCCCACCCAGCTCCATACTTTTGAGCTGGGCTGAGCCTCGAGCTGGGTCCATATCGGACGGAGAACCGGTTCGCATGCCGTGGGTATGACCATCGCAGTTCGATTTTGACGGTTCGATTTTGACCGTTCGATTTTGACGGTTCGACTTTGACCGTTCGCCGATCGGGAAAACCGCAGGTCGCGTCTAGAACCGCAGCATGAAAGTCGAACGACGAAAGGCGAACGGAGCTAGAACAGCAAGTTGAGCCCAGCCGAGTGGTACACGCTACCGAAGGGCGCATCCATTCGGATCCAGCGGCCAGCCGTAGAGATGCGCAAGTGCCGGGGAATCTCCGGCGGCGCCGAGGGACCAGGTATCAGGCCGAGGGATGTGCAGGTGAAGATCATGCGCATGGGGATCTCGACGGAATCGGTGCCTGAAGCGCCGGGAGCCGAGGCCGGATCCTCCTCGACAGTGAGCACGATCTGGTCCAACAACGACTTCGGCGGGCCGAGCGGCCCGGAGAACTGTCGCGCCAAGCGGCGGCCCTGGTCGGCGAGGTCGCGCACCACGGCGACGGGGACGATCTCCCTTTCCACGAAGCCAGTCTTCGGCGGCAGCGCGCCGATCCAGTCGTGGTCGCGGGCGGGGCCGATCTCCTCGCGCCCCTCGGCGAGGGCGGCGTCGAGATCAGCCGCCGAAACCACGGCACCGTCCCGGGAGGGGGTTCCGCCGATCCGGCGGGCTGCAATGCAGGAGAAGGGGGTGGTGAGGAAGACGTCGGTGGAGGCGTCGGAAAGCGATGCGAAACGCGCGGATGCCTGCGCGTCAAGGTGAAGCGCGCGGGAGGTCAGGGCCTTCAACCCCGCCGCTCCCGCGCTGACCTGTAGAGATTCCAGCGGGCTACTCCCCAGCCTTGGCGGTGAGAATCCCGCGTTCCTGCTGGGTGATCTCACGCGGGGACGCCGTGGACAGATCGACGGCGACGAGCACGCATGTCACGATGCCGCACACCCGGCCCTGACGGTCCTTGATCTCCTGGACCGTCTTGAAAGAGGTGTTGCCGATCTCGACGACAGTCGACGTGATCTCCACCTCGGTGGTGTCCGGCATAACGGGACGCAGGAAGTCGACCTCGGCGTGGCGGACGAATACGCCGAACTCTTGGCCGTGGTTCTCGAACTGTTCCTTGGTGAACCTGATGCGGGCTTCCTGGGCGACGTCAAGGTAGGTGCAGTTGTTCAGGTGGCCGTAGCGGTCGAAGTCGTTCCAGCGCAGCGCAATGATGTGGGTGTTCGCCGGGGCGGTGGTGTCTGCCATGTGGTTCCTTTCAAAAAGCAGCTTGCGAAGCAGCGTTATCGGGTGAGCTTGCGGTGGGTGACGCGGGACGGTTTCGCAGCTTCCTCACCGAGACGCTCGACCTTGTTGGCCTCGTAGTCGCCGAAGTTGCCTTCGAACCAGAACCACTTTCCTTCCTCGATGTTACCTTCCCAGGCGAGGATGTGGGTGCAGGTGCGGTCGAGGAACCAGCGGTCGTGCGAGATCACCACAGCGCAGCCCGGGAAGTTCTGCAGGGCGTTCTCCAGGGAGCCGAGGGTTTCCACGTCGAGGTCGTTTGTCGGCTCGTCGAGCAGGATCAGGTTGCCGCCCTGCTTGAGGGTCAACGCCAGGTTGAGGCGGTTGCGCTCACCACCGGAGAGCACTTTCGACGGCTTCTGCTGGTCCGGGCCCTTGAAACCGAACGCGGACAGGTAGGCGCGCGACGGCATCTCGTTCTGGCCGACGTGAATGTAGTCCAGGCCGTCAGAAACGACCTCCCACACGGTCTGCTCCGGGTCGATGTTCGCGCGGTTCTGGTCCACGTAGGACAGCTGCACGGTATCGCCGACCTCAACGGATCCTGCATCCGGCTCTTCCAGACCGACAATCGTCTTGAACAGGGTGGTCTTACCCACACCGTTCGGGCCGATGACACCGACGATGCCGTTGCGCGGCAGGGTGAACGACAGATCCTTGATCAGGGTGCGTCCGTCGAAACCCTTTTCCAGGTTCTTGACCTCGACGACCTTGTTGCCCAGACGCGGCGGCGTGGGGATCTGGATCTCTTCGAAGTCGAGCTTCCGGTACTGCTCCGCCTCGGCAGCCATCTCCTCGTAGCGCTCCAGACGGGCCTTGTTCTTCGCCTGGCGTGCCTTCGGCGAGGACCGGACCCACTCCAGCTCGCCCTTGAGGCGCTTCTGCAGCTTCTGGTCCTTCTTGCCGGCAATCTCCAGACGCTCAGCCTTCTTCTCCAGGTAGGTGGAGTAGTTGCCTTCGTAGGGGTAGAGCTTGCCACGGTCGACCTCACAGATCCACTCCGCGACGTGGTCGAGGAAGTAGCGGTCGTGAGTGACGGCCAGAACGGCACCCGGGTAGTCCTGCAGGTGCTTCTCCAGCCAGAGAACGCTCTCGGCGTCGAGGTGGTTCGTAGGCTCGTCGAGAAGCAGCAGGTCCGGCTGACGCAGCAGCAGCTTGGCCAGTGCGACACGGCGGCGCTCACCACCGGAGAGGTTGGTCACCGGGGAATCCGACGGCGGGCAGCGCAGCGCCTCCATGGCCTGCTCGATCTTGGAATCGACTTCCCACGCGTCGGCGGCGTCAAGCTCTTCTTGGAGCTTGCCCATTTCCTCCATCAGCTCGTCGGAGTAGTTGGTGGCCATCTCGGTGGCGATCTCCTCGAAGCGCTGCTTCTTCTCAAAGATGTCGCCCAGGCCCTCTTCGACGTTCTCGCGGACCGTCTTCTCCTCGTTCAGCGGCGGCTCCTGCAGCAGGATGCCCACGGAAGCACCCGGGTCGAGGAAGGCCTCACCGTTGTTCGGCTGGTCGATGCCGGCCATGATCTTCAACAGCGAGGACTTACCCGCTCCGTTCGGACCCACGACACCGATCTTGGCACCGGGGTAGAAAGCCATGGTGACGTTGTCCAGGATGACCTTGTCACCGACGGCCCTGCGAACGTTCTTCATCGTGTAGATGAACTCAGCCACTAGGGGCCCCCTTTACATGCGTGTTGGCGGCTATTTGCGTAAACCACCACAAAGGGTACATCACGCACTCACCGCCTGATCCGCAAGCGAGGAAACCGTTCCAGGCTGTCCTACGCCGCCCCCACCGTTTCCTCTTCCGGGACGTGCTCCCCCATGTCAGACGGGCCGCGGTTCATCAGGGACTCGAGTGCTTCGTCGTCATAGCTCGGTGGTTCAGGCTGGTTTGTCGGCTGGTTGGCGGGTGGATTGGTGGGTGTCTCGCCGATCTCTTCAGCGATGTCTTCTCGCGTGCGCAGGGTGACCGCCGGAATATCCCCTGCGGTGTGCTCCTTGGCGGTCGTGCATTTCGACGATGCCTGGTACCTGTTCAGCTCTAGCGCCACCTGAGCCGCCTTGATCAGCTGCTTGGAACGCTTTGTGCCGCCCTCATCCACCCACGTCTCAGTAACGAGACGGCCGACTACGACGGCGGGCAAGCCCTTCCGCAGCGACGCTTCGACGTTCACGGCCAGTTGGCCCCAGCATTCGACGTCGATGAACAAGCTGTCAGCGTCCGCCCACACGGGCCGGCCGTCGGATGTGGTGCTGTCCGTGCGCACGCGCCTGCTCGACGCGAGACGGAACTTGGTCAGGGTTGAGCCAGTCTTGAAGATCTTGCACACCGGGTCGTCGGTGAGGTTTCCAGAAAGCGTGATGGGTGATTGCATGGTCGAGGTGTCCTTTCGCGGTTGCGTGTGGGTGGGTGCCTTTCCAGCGTCGACCACGTGAACAACCTGCGCAAAGAGGCCCGAAAAAGCCTGTGGATAACGGTGAGTTATCCACAGGCGGGTGGGCGGGGAACGTCGATAAGCGTGCTACTGCTCGCCGTGACGGCCGGTCTGCGAGTACTGCGCGAGCATCTCGTTGTAGGCGCGCCATTCCGCATCGTCCGTCTCTTCCTCACTGCGGTCTTTAGCCCTCGCATCTGCACGATCCTCCCGCAGCCACCCCAGAAGAAGGATGATGAAGACCACGGCCATGGGGAAGCTTCCCGACGCCCAACCAATGCCCCCGCCGACCTTCTGATCGCGTAGCAGATCCGGGTTCCATGGGAGCCCAAGATTTTCGTAGAAGCTTTCCGCCAGAACAATATTGAGCTGCATCAGGTACACACCCATGAAAAGGTGCAGCGGCATGGAGACAACAAACCAACCGAAGCGGACCACGGTCGGGCGTCGTCCCGGGATGTGGTCAGGCCCAATGAGATCCCAGAAGTAGAAGTACCCGGAGACTAAGAAAACCGCGTTCATGATCACGTGCCCCGCGTGCTCCGACACCGCGACCTCGTAAAGCGATGGGAAGACATAGAGGATGTAGAACACGACCAGGAATTGGATCGTGGACGCCGGCGGGTAGGTGATCACACGCAGGAAGGTGGATTCCTCGAAGGCCTCCACCCACGCGCGAATGTTGAACTCCCCAGCCGGGTAGGCCTGTTTGATCAGCGTCAGCGGCGCACCCATCACCAGTAGGACTGGAGCGCCCATGGACAGGATCATGTGCACGATCATGTGGATAGAGAAGCTCGCTGGCATGTACATGCCCAGGCCAGACGACATGGTCACCACAATGGTCGCGCATCCGGCGATCCACCAGGCGGTGCGCCCGCGGTCCCAGCCCTCAACGCGGCGGGTGAGGTGCAGGTAGTAGATGGCCAGCAAGATGGCGATGACGCTGAAGAGCACCTCGAAGCGCCACATGGTGAAGATATTCGCCACCGTCGGTTCGACTTCGAGGTTGTAGCCCATCTGGACCTGCATGTTCGTGATCGCCGGGTCGAGCGGCGCGGGCGGCGGAGTGCGCCCCATGGACACAGCCACGCCTGTCACTGCAGCCATGACGAGCGCCTCCACGACCGCAATCTGGGTGAATAGCTGCGGTTTCCGGTCCAGCTGCGGGATTGTGATCTGCCGGTGCGCGAAGCCGAGCAAGCCGAGCACGACCAAACCGATTGTTTTGAATAGAACGGTCCAGCCGTAGGCGGTGGAGAGAAGATCGTCGAAACGCACGCGGATGAGCGCGTTGATCGCGCCAGAGATGGTCATGGCGAAGAACGCGAACAGGGCGATGAGCGAGTAGCGGTGCACCGCCTGCTGCATGTGCGGGCCGAGTCTGCGGCCGTGCGCGATGAGGGCGAGCAGTCCGCCGACCCAGATCATCATGAACACCAGGTGCCAGAGATAAGAGTTGGTGCCGTAGTCGTGGTTGCCTCCGGTCGCGGAGTGGCCGGACATGCCCAGCGGCATCACAGCGGCGATCGCGCCAAGAAACAGCGGCGTTTGCGCCATCCATGATCCCGCTGCGAAACCGAAACCGGCGACGACCGCTGCAATGGTCGCCACGAGCAGCCAGATCTTCGCGTCCGCCACGCGGTCGAGCGCGGTGCCCCACATTTCGGCGGAGAGGAGAATCTGGGATAACGGTGTGCCGGAGACGTCGGAAAGCACGAGCGGAACCATGAGCACACCGATCGCCGCGAGCCCAGCGCTCGCCCACGCCCCCGTGCGCGCGGCCAAGTGCCCGTCGACGGTGAGACGCGCGGTGTTCAGGGGCCCGTCCGGCGGGATCAGGTAGGCCGAAAATAGGAAGGAGCCCGTGGCCAAAGCAGCAAGAAGCCATGCAATTGCGCGTATCGACGGCAACCCCACCGTGGTCACCACCCCCGGGTCCGGAATACCCAACGACGCCAATGAACCGCCGAGGAACGCCTGCGAAAGAGCCCCAGCGACCACCGCGGCGACCGCGCACGCAGCGAGGTAGATCGGCCAGGCCGCACGCACGTGGCCGTGCGTCCGCTCGCGGGCCACCGAGTCCTGCTTGCGTTCCGCCTGCTCCACCGTCTGGTCTGCTGACATGGCCTTTACCCTACTTTCGGTGCAGTGGGATACGATAATTTCCGCCCCTGTGGGGCACTGCCTCCGTAGCTCAGTGGATTAGAGCATCCGGTTTCTACCCGGCTGGTCGCGGGTTCGAATCCTGCCGGGGGCGCCTTCCCATACCCCTTTCACCTGCGATTACGGCCCCGAGCAGCGCAAAATCGCTAGACTGGTCGCATAGCCGAAATCACCTAGCACGATTGAGGAGCGACCATGAGCAAGGACAGCATCCCAAGCTTTGACCAGGCGCAAGACGCCGACGATGCAGCCAAGGCGGCCGTCAACCCGACGCCGACCCGCAACGACAGCATCAACAACCTGGGTGACCCGGACGCAGACGGCAGCTTCCAGGACCGCACCGAGAAGGAAAGCGAGAAGGCGAACTAATGGCCGACAACACGCAGGCAAATAACGCACGGCCGGGCGACGGTCCCGACAAGCTTCTGGACGCTGCAACGCGCCGCATCGGAAACGAGCCCGACACCGATCCCATCTCCGACCTTAAGCGCCTGGAGTCCCGCGATCTGGACAACCTGGACAAAGAGGACTTCGGCGACGGCAACGAGGGGGACGACGACTCCAGCTACGCCAACGACAACCCGGACGGTCCGTCCGAGGTCAACCGCGGCGGCGAGTAACCCGCAAACGCACTCAGCGCCGACCCCGACGCAGGGGCGGCGCTTTTTCACCCTTGACACCATATCGAATTGCGATATTATCGATTATCGAGAGTATCGAATAACGATAAGGAGTTGAGTTATGAACATGTCTATGGACACGAACCAAACCGCTAAGCCTCCGACAGAGAAACAAACGAAAGATTTCAACTCGAGCACAATCGGAGTCACCGCCCTAGTCGCCCTCTGGATCAGCTTCGAAATCTTCGAGATGATCCACAACGGTATCGTGATCACCCGCCTATCCCCTGCCGTCGCGGGTGGCATCGTTTTTGCCGATATCCCCAGCGGCGCCCAGTGGCTTTACGGCATTGGTCTGGCCACGAAGTACATCGGCCTCCTCGGCACCGGGATGACACTGAGCATGATCGGCTGGAACATGTCCAAAGGGCGGATCTTCACGGAACGCAACGTCACTCTCCTTAACTTCGGCACTGGCGCGATGTTCGCTTATTTCATCGGTCGCATCGGATTCGAGGGTCTGGGTAACAATTTCGTTGCCTCGGATCTGGGCCTGGAGCGCTGGTGGGACACCGGTGTCAGCACCCCGTACTCCGAGTTCACACCAGCACTGATCCTCCTGTTCACCCTCGGCCTCGCTTCCATGCTTCTGCGCCGCGGTGCCCGGTTGAAGGAGGACGTGGACGGCCTTGTCTAATCCGACTAATCTAGGCGAGCCTCAGGTGGTCTGCCACTTGGACCGGCTCATGGCGCAGCGCGGCATCACTGGTGCCGCGCTCGCGGAGCAGGTGGGTATCACGCCGGTGAATCTGTCCGTGCTCAAGAACAACCGCGCGAAGGCAGTCCGGTTCTCCACGCTCGCCGCGATCTGTAAAGCCTTGGACTGCCAACCGGGAGACATCTTCTCCGTGCAGTAACGCCCGGTAACCTGCAGTAGGCTCGCACGCATGAGCTTTCCCCAACCGTCCATTAATTCCTACGCGCTGATTACCGGCGCCAGCCAGGGCATCGGAGAGGCCATGGCCCGCGATTTTGCCAAGGCGGGTTACAACCTCATCGTTGTGGCCCGGCGCGAAGATGTCCTGCAGAAGCTTGCCTGCGAGCTCGAGGAGGCCCACGGCGTCGAGGTCATCGTCGCCGCGAAGGACCTTTCCGTCACCGAGCAGGTCGACGAGTTGCTCGAGCTTATCGACGAAAAAACCATCTCCATCTGCGTGAACTCCGCCGGCATCGCCTCATTCGGGCCGTTCATGAACCAAGACTGGGATTACGAGACAAACCAGTACAACTTGAACGCCACGGCGGTCTTCCGCATCACCAAGGCAGTGTTGGACCAGATGGTTCCGCGCGGCGAGGGCGCCCTATGCAACGTCGGCTCCGCCGCCGGCAACGCCCCGATCCCCAACAACGCCACCTACGTGTTCACCAAGGCCGGCGTGAACACCTTCACCGAATCGCTGCACTACGAGCTGAAGAAGACCGGCGTGCACTGCACCCTGCTCGCCCCCGGCCCGGTGCGCGATGCCGTCGTTCCGGAGGAAGAACAGTCCATCGTGGATAAGGTCGTCCCAGACTTTCTGTGGACCACCTACGAGTCCTGCTCCGAGGAGACCATCGCCGCAATGATGAAGAACCAGCGCCGCGTCACCCCCGGCCCGCTGTCGAAGGTAATGGACTTCTTGTCCTCCTACGCCCCGCGCGCCGTCATCGCACCAGTCACCGGCTGGTTCTACGCCAAGATGGGCTAACCGCCCCCACAACACGGGCGGGTACGTTGGAGACCATGAGCGAAGAACCCTCCGGTGAACCCACTGCCCTGCCCGCCAAGGACGACCGCATCGTCTGGATCGACCTGGAGATGACGGGCCTCGACCCGCAGCGTCATGTCATTGTCGAAGTCGCAGCACTCGTCACGGACGCGGAGTTGAACGTCCTTGAGGGCGGCATTGACCTTGTCGTCCACGCTTCCGACGCAGAACTTGCCGAGATGGACGATTTTGTCACCGAAATGCACGGCAGCTCCGGGCTGACGGAACAGATCAAAGCGTCCACTGTGACGTTGCGGGAGGCGGAGGAGGCGGTGCTGGAACTCGTCGATAAGCATTGCGGCGAGCACCGCCCACCGTTGGCCGGCAACTCGATCGCTACTGACCGCACCTTCATCCGCGCGCACATGCCCAAGCTGGATGAGCGGCTGCATTACCGCATGATCGACGTCTCCACCATCAAAGAGCTCACCCGCCGCTGGTACCCGAAGGCGTACTACAACCAGCCCGAAAAGGGCATGGCGCACCGTGCTCTCGCTGACATCGTCGAATCAATCCGTGAGCTCGACTACTACCGCCGTGCCGTGTTCGTCGCCGCCCCCGGCCCCGATTCCACCGCGGCAGCAACGTGCGCAACCAAGTCGACCGAGACCTACCAGCCGTTTTTGTAAAACCGGCGCGGTGAACTAATGTGATGTAGCGCTGCCGACGCACGCGACGGGCAGCGATGGTGGCTGTAGTTCAGCTGGTAGAGCACCAGGTTGTGATCCTGGGTGTCGCGGGTTCGAGTCCCGTCAGCCACCCCAAAAATACCCCGTGACCTGCATCAACAGGTTACGGGGTACATTGCTTTAATCGCCGGGTACGTTAAAGAGTACGTTAAAGATTCTGGAAATTCAGCTCAGCGAGGCGAGTCCGGCGAGTCCGGCGAGGCGACCCGATGCTGTTGCTGCTGTTGTCTCCGCCGCGCCGTATCACGACGCACCGCATCGAGTCGCCGCAGATTCTCACCGACAGTACGCAACATCTCATCGCGACCGAACCGCCCGCCAATAGGGTCAACCAAACGCGTACGCGGTTTCACATACGCGTCGTGATCGCGGGCGACGGAACCATCATCGTCAATCAGATGATCGAGAAACTCAGCGTCAGTGCCGTCAAACTCCGAGCGCTGGAATTGGCGAAATTCATCGTCCATCACGCGCTGTTCGAGGAAATCAAAATCTACTTGCCGCATATCCTCTACCGAGCTGTCGGGCGACCACGACGCGGGCGCACCGACTTGTTGAGGCGAGGACGGCCCCGCTGAGGCCGCGCTGCTTCGCGCAGTGGGTTGCTGTTGTCGACCCCCAGCCTGCTGCGCATCTCGTTGTGCTTCGCTTCGGCTTCGACCAGCTGACGCTCCATCTTCTCGTCGTGACCGTCCTTGTCGAAGATCTCGTTCATTCTCGCCGGGACGACCTGCTCTATCTCGCTCTCGCTCATCTCCAACAGCTCGTCCTGCTCCGCTGTCGTGAACAGTGTCGGCAGTTGTTTCTGCGGCTGCGGCGGCGGGGGCGGTGTCGTTGCTGGTGTCGGCTTCGTCGGGGCTGTCGAGGTACTGCTCTCGCAACGATTTTGCTCCGTCGGCACCGGCGGTACCGACGGCCGGGACTGATGCTGCTTCTGGTGAGGCTGTACGTTCTTCTTGCGCTTCTTGGGCATGGTAGTGCTCCTGTTGCGTGATTTGCTGTTGCTGAACGATTTGCTGGTACTGCTGTTGCAGCTGCTCAATACGCTGCTGTACAGCGTCGTAGGTGTACTTGTCCTTACCGAGGCGCGAGCCTGTACGCTTCGTCGAGCGCGAGCCGCGCGAGGTGGCATAGCGGACAGGTTCACCGTCGTCATCGACCAAGGCGTAGCTGGTAGCCGTCACATCATCGCGGCTGTCCTTCTCATGCGTTGTCACACGGAAAGACACGCCGTATTCAGCGGCAATATCCTGCGCTACTTCCAGACCTTCATCGACCGAGGGCGCGGCGGCTACACGGGGGTCTGACAACACCGCATCTACACGGCTGGTCATTTCGACGCGCCAGTTGTCCTTTGTGATTACCGGCAGTGGCACACCGCGAGGATGCTGCGGTTGTCTCGGCTTCTCCGGTTCGTAAACTTCCAAACCTAGGTCGCGCATCACGGCATCATTCGCGCGTTTTACAGCGTGGAAGTTCCGCGCATTACGGGGAGTTTTGCAGGTCTCCCTGTCATGGTTCGCGATGATGATGTGGTTATGAAGGTGGCCGCTCTCACTGTCGGTATGCGTCGCCACTACCACATCCGAGTTCGGCGCGATACGGCGCGCGAGTTCTTGACCGGCGAGATGTGCGAGCTGAACATCGAAGGGGTTATCTTTGTCCAATTCATCGGGATGGAAATTTTGGAAAACATGCTCCGCCTGATTTTCACGTCGAGGGTGCCGAGCAATCTCAGTAACAGTATCTCTGACGAATTGCATCGGCGTAGCGTTCGGTGTCGCGCTGACGACCGAGTACGCCGCCGCGCGCACATCGTCGTTGCGCATGTTCTCGTACGTGCCGTACACCGCGTACACAGTCGCAGCGCCGACACTTTTCGTTCGATGAATTTTCACTACCGACATGTGTCACTCACCCGCTTTTCGAGTATGCGCAATTGGTCGTTCACACACGCGAGTGCTGTCTCAATTTCGAAAGGATCGGGGTCGTAGCCGTCAATCAGCAGTTCAGCCGTGAGCGCGTTCGCGGCACGCACGAGCTGATTCACATTCGTTCCGATGCGGTTGACTTCTTGTGTAAGCTGCGCGAGTTCCTGACGCGTCTCCGGCGGCAGTTCTCGTAACTCTTCAAACACTGACGGCGGCACGCGCCCTGTCAACGAGTCGAGCGCGAGCCGTACTACTTCCGCCGTCGGCAATTCCATTCTGTCGGCCAATGCACGTAGGTACTCGGCGCGTTCGGCATCGAAGCGACACGTAAGTCGCAATGCGTCTAGATTCTGTCCAGTCATGTTCTAATCTGCTTTCTTGTGGTAACTCTTCGTATGTCGCCGCTACGCGGCGAGGCGGCTACACCGCTGACGCGCTGAAGCCGTGACTTACTTACCCCGCACGCGTTGAGCGATTACCGTCCCGCCGAAACTTCGTTGTCGTCGGGCACTGGTAATCGTCAAAGACGGCGTGGCAAGTAAGTGGCAAGCATCCCCTTCAGCACCGCTTCGCGGCACTGGTGGAGCTTGCAAGGGGCTGGCCGCCCCCTTGACCCCGGCTAGTACGTCGTCGCTGTCACGCCGTCGTAATTGGCCTCCGGCGCATACGCACCGTCGTCGTCCGGGCCGTCGTCTTCGGCTTCATCGAGCGGATCGATAATGCCGAGATGCGCGGCGAGTTCAGCGACTGTCTTATTCAGAAAGTCGCCGTACTTTTTGCCGCCGGTGGCGGCATCGCGAAACGCTTCACCGCAGAGACGGTTCATCTCCGCTTTTTGTTCGCGTTCTTGCTCCGCTGCGCGGCGCTTCTCTTCTTGAATCTTCCGCATACGGGCTGCGGCTTTTTCGATCTGGTTTGTCTTGACAGACATGAGGGGGTTGAGTCCTTTCAGTTTCTGATATTGACGTGATGGGCAGCACGCGAACAGGCGCGCGTGTTGCACCAGGGGGCGCGCGTTGGCGCTCGAAACGGCTCATGACACATCACCGCCTGCGCTGATCGCGGCGATGATGTGTTGCAGTTCGTCGTTGGTTACTGCGTCGGTAGCCCAAGTACCCCGGTTGATGACTGATACTGCTTCATCGGTGTTCCATACGTTCTGCTCAAGACTGACCTGAGTGGCGCTGTCCACCAGCGCGGCGCTGTAGCGCTGTAGGCGCTGCGGCGTATCCGCCGGGTACGCGTCACCACTTTCGCTGACGACGCGGAGAATGTCGCGGCCGTTGGCGGATAGGCGTACTTCGAGGTTCTTGCGGTTTTTGTCGTCGCCGGTGTCGTGCCAATTCCAGACGTAGGTTTTCCCGTTGCTGCTGACACACAATTGTCGTGAATCGGCCGGTTCTCCGGCGATAAGTACGCCGTTGGCTACGGCAGCACTCACCGTCGTTGCCGAGCCGTCCAGCGCGCCTGTAGAGCGCGTTGCGTAGCCGCTACGGCTGTAGCTCAGCCCCGCGAAATAGTTCGTATACGTGCCGTCGAGGTTTTGCACCTGCAAAATGCGGTGTTGCTGGCCATCCTCCGCACCGTCGAGCAACCAAGCGCGCGGCGGCGCGGCGGGGTTCGCTCGTACCGCAGTGCAAAGGAAATCCGTACGCGAAAAGTACGCGTTCTGCTTCGCGCCTCCGGCGGCGAAATCCATCGGCGGCGGGTTGATGCGTGAGGTGCGCGCCGTCACCTGTTGACCTGCGTTAGCGAAGTCGACAAGTAGCGTGTCGGTGTCTTCTGTCGGCGCGGCGGGGTCGCCATACAAAATTTGCTTAATTACGTCTACGACCGGGGCGACTGTTCGCGATTCAATCTGCTTGATAGTGGCAGCGCGCTCCTCCGGGTCTGCGATGTTGTCGGCGCGGCGGCGGAGCTGTTCTAAATTCTGCGAAAACGGGCCAACGGTGTCGTAATCGAAAAATTCGCGGGTGCCGTTGAAAAACCCCTTGTTCAGGTAGATGGTGTACTTGCCTTTTTCAACCCTGATGAGAATCTGGAAACGGCGGTAGGCCTGCGATTCATCTTCGGCCATTTGCATACGGCCAAAACGATCCGTGTACGTACCTGCGAGGCCCGGAAAGAAAATGTCCGGTGTCGTGGCTGCGGTGACAATGTTGAGGCTCTGGCTAGGATAAGTCCGGCCGTACTTAATGTTGACCGAAAGGCGACCTTCGGTTTTTTCAGATTGCCTGAATGGCGTAAACATACGGAAGGCGTTACCTCTGTTTCCGCATGCGTTAATAATCGTCGCGGCGCGCGCATCTTCCCAAATGATGCAGTCTTCGCCGTCGTAACCATCAAAGCCGACATTTTCACCGCCGATTTTGAATACGGAGAAATCAAGTACGCGGGCAAGCGCGCTGCCGATGAGGTCTTTACCGGTACCGCCGTCACCGTAGATCAGGACATTTACAACCCGTGGCGGCAGTGGCGCGTACTGCAGGTAGTCGCCGCGCAGCTTCGTAAGATGTGCAAGAACACCGCGCTTTACGTAGAGGTGCAAGTACTTTTCGCGTACTTCCGCGAGCGTCATTTTTCCTTGCGCGACCAGCGTCGATACTTCGTCGATGTTGACTTTCTTCTTCTGCGCTCGGTGCTCATCGTCTTCGTCGACCTGTTCCCAAAGGTCTGGCACGTTCGTGACTACTTCGCTGCGGTCGTAGGTTTCCTTGTCCGCCTGAGCGGGGTCTTCATGCGTCAAGTACTTACAGAGCGGCAGAAATGCACTAGGTGGTTTCCCCTCCACATACTGCGGCGGAACACCGAGCGCCTTCGCGACCGCTGCAATCGATTTACGCGACTTGCAAAAAATGACAATATGCCAATGAGCAGGTTTTTTGTCGCCAACAGCAGTACCCTTCGGCGGCTTGTACTTACTCTTAAAGTCCTTCGCCGTGTACGTGTCGCGGTCGTGGTTGATGTACGCCCAGTCCGTCATTCCCTTCGGGGCGAGCGCTTCTCGGATACGCTCCTCCGTGAGCAAATCGCCGTAACCGTCGTAGAACGCTTGCTGCGTGATGAAAAGTACGCTGAACTTCTTCCTTTCGTGCTTGTGCCACTTCCCGCCTGGCCCGAACGGGCACTTGTCGGTACCTACGAGTTGCAGGAGTTGCAGAGATTCAGGCAACGCCTTTACGGTCTGCGGCTCCGATTCCGGCGCTGTAGCCACGTCTTCCGCAGTGTGTTTTTCCTCACACTTTTCAGGTTTAGACATCGTGCACCACCGCCAACACCCGCAAAACACACAAAACACAGATTTTGCGATCTGTGTTTTTCGCAGAAACGCAACGCTGTGAACTGCGGAAACAGAAATTTTCGCAGCGGAACCCGCGCGGGCGACACAAGCCCAAGCCGCCCGCGCGCGTTAGTGTTTTTACTGGTAGTTGCGGGTTTTCGTTTTGCGGTTGGTGAAATTCCGTTTGGAAAAAACCAAAAAACCACACCGTATTCGAGAATTCACTTTTCGTGGAAGAATTCCCTGTGAATCTTGGAGAAACCTGACAGCCGTGCCGCAGGCATGAATTTATCTCTTGTTGTGCGGCATCGTTTCGCGTAATCTTGTGAGCGTAGTGATTTTTATTTTGCTCCGCTGTTGCCGCAGCGGAGTTTTTCATTTTCTGCATGGCTACGCACCACCGCCGACAGCGTTTTCACGGGCGAACTCGTCAAGATCGGCAACGGCGTAGACGACGGCACGACCGAGGCGCGAATAGCGCGGACCTGACCCCTGTTTGGTAGACACCTCTGATTCCGGCTGTGTTGAGTCGGGGAAAGGTAATCTACCTCCATGCCTAGGAAGGTTTATTCGGATCAGTTCAAGCGCGACGCGGTCGCGATGTACGAGAACGATCCACAGGTGTCGTTGAACGCTGCGGCCGCTGATTTAGGGATCAACCGCTCCACGCTTCGCGTATGGGTTGATAAGTACGGAACTGGCACGAAACCCCAGCTTTCAGCGGGCTTACGTGCTGATCGTGCGAGGCAACTGACCGATGCTGAGAAGCTACGTCAGCTGCAACAGGAAAACGCCCGCCTGAAAGAAGAACGCGATATTTTGCGTAAGGCAGCCAAATATTTCATGGAAGAGACGAACTGGTGATCCGCTTCCGGTTCGTTGATGACCACCGCACCGATTACTCGGTCAAGCGGATGTGCACCGTACTCGGGTTAAACCGCAGCTCCTACTACAAATGGAAAGCTAGCAGCGCCCAGCGGCACCGCAGACTGGTTGATGATGCCATACTCGGAGCCAAGGTCCAGGCCATCTTCGACGACAAGAGGCAGCTCTACGGCGCAAAACGCATTGCCGCCGAGCTGACTTTCAACGATGCGTACAGTAGCACCGGACCGGTCAACCATAAGCGCATCGCCCGGATTATGAGGAAGCTTCAGCTGCGCGGCTACACGAAAAAACGTAAGGTCACGACAACGCAGCGTGAGCGTCATCGCTTTATATTCGCTGACCTGGTCAAGCGTAACTTCACTGCGCCAGCTGCCAATAGGATCCTCGTCGGCGATATTACCTATCTGCCGATCGCAGACGGGTCGAATATGTATCTGGCTTCTGTGATTGACTGCTACTCGCGGATGCTCGTCGGCTTCGCGATCGCAGACCACATGCGCACCGACCTCGTCGAAGAAGCGCTCGAGCATGCTCGCCGTACCCGTGGCAGTCTCTCCGGGGCGATCTTCCACTCAGATCATGGCAGCGTGTATACCTCATCGCAGTTTCAGGCTGTCTGCCGAAGACTCAACGTCACCCAGTCGATGGGAGCAGTTGGCAGCAGCGCTGATAATTCACTCGCGGAGTCGTTTAACGCGGCGTTGAAACGAGAAGTGCTCAAAGACCAGAAAGTCTTTTCCAATCAGCTAGTCTGCCGGCGCGACGTCTTCGCATGGTGTGCGCGCTACAACACCACCCGAAGGCATTCCTGGTGCAAGTACCTCACACCCATTGAGTACGAAACTCACGCTTCCTAACAATGCGCTAGAGTAAAGCCAATAATTTCACCCCCACGGTGTCTACTTTCCGGGGGCCGGGCCCGGGCGTTGTTGGCTTTGTAAATGCCAAAGAACCGACCCCGCTGCCGCGTGTGCGGCGGTGATATGAAGCGCAACGGCAAAACCTCCGCCAACCGCACCCGATGGCGGTGCAAGATCTGCGGCGCCTCCGCCACGAAACGACGGCCCGATATCACCAACGCCGCCGCCTTCGACGCTTTCATCACTCACGTCACCACAGGCGACAGCCTGAAAACCACCGCTTTCAAAACAGGCTGCGACCCACGCACCCTGCAACGCCGGTTTGCAACGTTTTGGCTTGTCGATGTGCCTGATCCCACGATCGGGCACGAAGGACGGGTCTACGACCAGGTCTTTCTTGACGGCACCTACACCGCCGGCGGGTGTCTTATCGTGGCTGCCACCTTGGATCACGTCATCGCCTGGCACTGGTGTTTGCACGAAACGACCCGCGACTACCAAAGGTTGCTCGAACGTATTCCTGCCCCAGTGATGGTGGTGATCGACGGCGGCCGAGGCGCCGCCAGCGCAATCAAAACATGCTGGCCCACAACGAAAGTGCAGCGCTGCCTCGTCCACGCCCAACGCGTGGTACGCCGACACACCACCTCACGCCCACGCACCGATGCAGGACGAGCGATCTACCAACTCGCACTCAACCTCACCACAATCACCACCCTGGATGAAGCCGCGGCATGGGGTGCGCAGCTACACGAATACGGCAACGTCTACCGCGACTGGATGAACCAGAAAACGTGGACAACCGACCCGGCCACACGGCAACGCACCTGGTCGTGGACACACGAACCCACCCGCAAGGCCTACAACAGCCTCAACCACCTATGGCGAAACAACCTACTGTTCGTCTATCTCGAACCACCGGACCTGACCCCTGTTTGGTAGACACCTCTGATTCCGGCTGTGTTGAGTCGGGGAAAGGTAATCTACCTCCATGCCTAGGAAGGTTTATTCGGATCAGTTCAAGCGCGACGCGGTCGCGATGTACGAGAACGATCCACAGGTGTCGTTGAACGCTGCGGCCGCTGATTTAGGGATCAACCGCTCCACGCTTCGCGTATGGGTTGATAAGTACGGAACTGGCACGAAACCCCAGCTTTCAGCGGGCTTACGTGCTGATCGTGCGAGGCAACTGACCGATGCTGAGAAGCTACGTCAGCTGCAACAGGAAAACGCCCGCCTGAAAGAAGAACGCGATATTTTGCGTAAGGCAGCCAAATATTTCATGGAAGAGACGAACTGGTGATCCGCTTCCGGTTCGTTGATGACCACCGCACCGATTACTCGGTCAAGCGGATGTGCACCGTACTCGGGTTAAACCGCAGCTCCTACTACAAATGGAAAGCTAGCAGCGCCCAGCGGCACCGCAGACTGGTTGATGATGCCATACTCGGAGCCAAGGTCCAGGCCATCTTCGACGACAAGAGGCAGCTCTACGGCGCAAAACGCATTGCCGCCGAGCTGACTTTCAACGATGCGTACAGTAGCACCGGACCGGTCAACCATAAGCGCATCGCCCGGATTATGAGGAAGCTTCAGCTGCGCGGCTACACGAAAAAACGTAAGGTCACGACAACGCAGCGTGAGCGTCATCGCTTTATATTCGCTGACCTGGTCAAGCGTAACTTCACTGCGCCAGCTGCCAATAGGATCCTCGTCGGCGATATTACCTATCTGCCGATCGCAGACGGGTCGAATATGTATCTGGCTTCTGTGATTGACTGCTACTCGCGGATGCTCGTCGGCTTCGCGATCGCAGACCACATGCGCACCGACCTCGTCGAAGAAGCGCTCGAGCATGCTCGCCGTACCCGTGGCAGTCTCTCCGGGGCGATCTTCCACTCAGATCATGGCAGCGTGTATACCTCATCGCAGTTTCAGGCTGTCTGCCGAAGACTCAACGTCACCCAGTCGATGGGAGCAGTTGGCAGCAGCGCTGATAATTCACTCGCGGAGTCGTTTAACGCGGCGTTGAAACGAGAAGTGCTCAAAGACCAGAAAGTCTTTTCCAATCAGCTAGTCTGCCGGCGCGACGTCTTCGCATGGTGTGCGCGCTACAACACCACCCGAAGGCATTCCTGGTGCAAGTACCTCACACCCATTGAGTACGAAACTCACGCTTCCTAACAATGCGCTAGAGTAAAGCCAATAATTTCACCCCCACGGTGTCTACTTTCCGGGGGCCGGGCCCAATCCATGGCCGCAACCAAGCCCGCAATTGATGTCACCGGTGCCGTGATCATTCGCGACGGCGCCGTTTTCGCCGCCCGGCGCGGTCCCGGAAAAGCGCTTCCCGGCAAGTGGGAGTTCCCCGGCGGCAAAATCGAGCCCGGTGAGACCCCCAAAGAATCCCTCGCGCGCGAGCTCAAAGAAGAGTTGCTTATCGACGCCACCGTCGGCCCCCACATCACCACCACCGAGCACACATACGACTTCGGCACAATCCGCTTATCGACGTTCCGCTGCACCCTCACCAGCGGCCAAGAACCCACCCTGACTGAGCACGCCGACTCCCGCTGGGTGCCCGTTGACGAACTCGACTCCCGTGACTGGGCGCAGGCCGTTCTTCCTGCGACGAAGTACCCCTGAATAAAACTCAACAGACCATTCTCGATGCAAAGACAAAGAAAGGTTTAGAGCTTTGTATCGTTTTTACAGCCGGAGAATATTGTTCTACCCCAGAAGCAGAAACACTAACCGTCCCAAAGGAGCACAACCCTCGTGGCCGCTCCTAGATTCCAGATCGGGGAAGCTATCCCGCCTGATCTTGACAAGCTCCCCAATAATCGACGGCGCAAAACCGCATTGCAACAGACCTGAAGGAAGAACTGATTCAGTTTTCGGTTCGTCTCCTTCTACGGTAAATTACAAGTATGAAATTCGAGACGACTCCTTCCTATATCAGCTTGTTCAGCTCCGGGGGAATTGGGGATCTAGGCTTCAAAGATGCCGGTTTTCACTGCGTAGCAAGTGCCGAGCTCATTTCGCGCCGGCTCGAACTGCAGCGATTGAATGATATTGCTGCTGCCGAGGATCTCATTTGCGGCGATATTCAGACTGAAACGGTTTTCAACCGAATCCTGGAACGCGCGAAGAACTGGACCAATAAAGCCGGAGAACCGGTTACCTGCATCCTTGCAACACCTCCTTGCCAGGGAATGTCAGTCGCCAACCATAAGAAAGGTGACGAACTTGGGCGTAACTCCCTCGTCGTGCGCTCGCTTGAGGCCATTCTTAAGATCAAACCTCTCACTTTCGTCATCGAGAATGTTCCTGCATTTATGAGAACCCCCTGCACAGGTCTCGACAAAGAAACGAGACCCATAGGAGATGAGATTGAGCGCTTGCTGACCCCGGAGTACGAATTCTTTTCTTCTGTTCTGCCGCTCGAAGAATACGGTTCACCCTCAAGAAGAAAGCGATCCATTACGATTGGTGTTAGGAACGATGTTCTCTGGGCCAGCCCACTCGATCTCTTTCCTGACCGCGCGACGGCGGTGACTCTCCGGGAACTGATCGGAGACCTAAAACCCTTGTCCTCGATGGGAGAAGTGGATCCACAAGATCCGCTGCACGGTTTCCGCCCGTACAAGGATCACATGCGCGCATGGATTCATGGCTTGCCAGAAGGTGCTTCGGCTTTTGACAACGCAGAACCGCATCTTAGGCCTCACCGAGTTGTCAACGGTGTAATGGTACCTAACGTGAGAAAGAATGGGGATAAGTACAGGAGGGTTCCGTGGGACGCAATCCCACCGTGTGTCCACACACGGAATGACATTCTCGCTTCCCAAAATACCGTTCACCCGCATGATGATCGAGTTTTCAGCATCCGTGAGCTTATGCGGATGATGGGGATCCCTGAAAGCTTCAAATGGTTTGAGGAGACTCCCGAGGATTCCACCGCAGTTCTCGTCAAGAAGCATGCGCCCAATATCCGGCAGTGTCTGGGCGAGGCGATGCCTTACCCAATTGCTGAATCCATCGCGCAAAAGATCAAAGCTGCGGTTTGGTCATTCGCTTCGTTCAGTGCTCGCGGAATCAGGTTGAAGCCCGGTGAATGGGCGACACTTTCTCAGCATGCTGCCTACCGCAACTTGGAGAAGACTTCGAAAGTTCATCTTGCTGCGTACTATACACAACCGCTCGTGGCATTCGCGGTCCTGAAACCTGCAATCCACGGGTTCGAGCGAAAGAGAAAACTGACCGTTTTGGAACCATCCTCAGGAGGGGGTGTTTTCGTTACCCAGCTACTGAAGTGGGCCGAGCTGGAGAACAAGTCCATGGAAATCGATTCAATCGATATCGACCCCGAAGCTATCGGCTTCCAAAGGCGACTTTTGGGGAACGCTCTGTCCACGGGTGTCACTGTCCGATACAAGGTCGGAGACTTCTTGCGCAGCCAGAACAAAGGGTACGACTTGATAGTGGGTAATCCACCGTTTGGCCGTAAGGCCTTGGATAAAGAATCGGTATGGTCAGTGCACCAGGAAATGTCGATACGATTTCTCAATAAAGCTCTGCATGAGGGAAACCGCATCGCGTTTGTCTTACCGAAAGCAATGTTGCACGCGAATTCGTACAGAGAGATACGGGACAAGGTAACCGAAGAGAATACGGTAAGTGCAGTCTACGATTTCGGCGAGATATGCTTCCCCGAAATCAAGGTAGAAACCATCGGTTTAATTATTCGGGCTGGGAACTCAGAGAATTCGACGAGCGTATTCAAACTTAAGAGTTGGCCACTCCGCGTCGCTACCAATAAACCCATTGGTTACAGTATGGATCCCAAGTTCCCTTCATGGGTTGTCTATCGCGACCAAGAGTTCGATGCCATATGCGACTCTGTAGCTTTCGGTCGGCTAACGCCCTGGCGGGATCGCACAATTAGTCGAAAAATGGCGAGCGAAGACGGAGTCCCGGTCATTCGCGGACGCAACTTGGGCGCCGGTTCTCACATTCATAGGGACGATGACTTTCTTGTTCCCGTAAAGGTCGCAAAGCAGATCGAGACCGTACTCAACTCAAAGATCACGGGAAAGAGTTTCTACGCTCCCAACCTCTCCTACTATCCCAGGCTCGTCCAACGGCATTTGTTCAAGGGCGTTCCCGATGGCAGCGCTGCAGTTCTATACGGTGAACTGAGTCTCGCGGAAGAAAAACGGATACTTGAGTTCTGCAATTCTCCTGAATTCCAATCTTTCTTCCGAATCGCTTGCAATTATGCAACGCGCTCAATCAACTTAGATGATTGCCTGGCTTTCTGGTGGGGAGTTCCTGCGCCGGTTGAGGCTAGCTCAACTGGCTAATGATCGCCTCATGACAACCGTCATAATCGATCTTGAGAACCTCCACCCCGTAGCCCACCTCGAGCATTTTAGCGAAGCGCGCGTACTCGTACATTTCGTCTCCGGCAGTTACGCTTTTTTCAACAGATTCGAGCTTGTAGAGCAGAGCGTTACGCTGGAAAATCGGATCGACTTTCTGAGTGTTTCCTTCTGGGTGAGCTTCAAAAAGGTGCTGCGCTGAGGTGAGTGCGATCAAGTTCTCTGGAGTATCAGCAAGATCGGGGTACAAAGATTTAGGGAAGATGTGATGTACATGCCGAGCCCTGCCTCCGATTACTGATGGAACCTCGGGCACATCGTTATGATAGTTTCGCACTTTCCGCATAATCGCGGTCTGGTTCGATTGACCAGGAAGCTTCGCGGCTTTCTCCTCGAGGATTTCCTCGAACTGTTTTCGCGTGAGGTCTTTCGGCTTCTTAGTCGCGACATCGAGGAAGTTTGGACGGTTATAGACGAGGTCGAGCCTGCTCGGAATGGTTTTCATAACTCTTCCCCGCTCGGTTCCTTTTGCGCCATAAGCGAAAGCGATCGGGTTCAGAACTTTCGTGAATATTCGACTGGACTCAACTCCGGGATCACCGCTATCCCTCGAACCGAGCCCCGTCTTCTCGGTCATTAGGTAGAGGAATTGTTTCTTCAGCTCTCGGAGATCATCATTAGTCTGATCCGAGTTCAAATACGTATCTACTCTTCCCCACCAGCCCCAGTCGCGGAGCACGGTCTGAATGTACTTAATCAGAAACGCACGGGCATTATTATCACTCGCTGCAATGAATTGCAGCATCTCACGGTCCCGAACACGATAAAAGCGCCTGCCCCGCTTCTCAGATGCCAAGATTCCAGCAAATGCTAGCGTATTCAATGGTTGAGCGATGAACTTGTCGTATTCGTTCTGGCCATGCTCGTCGTCCAAGCTGGGTTTGCCGTACTCTCGGCGGACTACGTCGCCTAGGACTCTTGATTCTTGGATAGTGAACCGCGTGAATTCGGAATCGTCCGGGACTGATAGGTCGACTGCGAGTGCGATCACATGAAGATTGTCGAAAGTGACCTTTTGATCGATCCAGCGCGCGTTATCGTTTTTAGAATTCTGAATCAGCTCGACCAGCTTGTCTCCAACTTTAATCTCAGTCGATTGTTGAAAAATCTCGAACTCTTGGCTGGACATTGCACTTCCACTCATTCATTTTGACAGGTTGTTCTCAATGTTCACTTTAAGCAATCGCTTCCATGTCAACAGGCAATTGCGCATCTTTGAATCAGCAATCCTGTGCGCATCTTCCGTTCACGTCAGTTCAAGGACACGCCCCTATCGCCGAACTCGAATACAAAGACGGCATCAAAGGAACCCAAGGCAATCAACGAGACAGCTACTCCGAGAAGATCAAGAGCATCTCAGACACCGTCTTCGAGCGACTCAATCCCTAGTCCTCCGCCCGCAGATGCCTCAGCCGGTCGAGTTCCTTGTCGCCGGTGGCGATGCGTGAGTGGATGTGGCAGGAGTCGTCGAAAAGCGCCCAGGCCGCGTCGATGTCTGAGTCGGTGACGATGCGGGCATTGGGTTCTCGCTCCCAGATGCCTTTGATGTCGGCAACGGCAGTGACGAGGAAGCGTCCGGCTCGGCGTTCTCGGTGTTTTCAGTTGGGGTCTCGGCTGGAGATTCGGCCGGAACTTCGATCTTTTTTCCGCCGGCGTTCCGGCGCTTTCTTAAGTGGGAGTGTCTTGGGTTTCAGGCTGCGTGTCGGCCTGGTCCTCGACCGCGAAGTCTTCTGTACTCATCACTGCCAAATCCAACGTGGACACGCGATCTTTAACTATTTACTGCGCATTTGGGATTCAGAAAGTGCCGAAATGTCCTCACCGGGACTCCTTCTGGGGTGTACCGCGCGGCTGGATACACGGAGCCTTGCCACCGTGGATGCAGGTGATGTTGGCGAGGGGTTGCCGCCGGCTACTGTCATGACACCCGCCTCACGGCATCAGTAATTTGGCCCGTACGGCGACTGTGGTCCCGGCCGCTGTGGGTATTGGCCGGCAGGCGGGTACTGGCCGGCAGGCGGGTACTGGCCGGCAGGCGGGTACTGGCCGGCAGGCGGGTACTGGCCGTATGTCTGGTGCTGCTGTTCGGCCTTCTTCTGTCGCGAACGTCCAGTGACGGAAATGATCAGACCGATGATGAACATCAGAAGGCCGATGAAGAATCCAACGACTCCGAACAGCAGCGGTGCGACCGCCTTGATTACACCGTTGACGGAAGACATCGGTGAAACTCGCACGTGGCCGTCGCAGCTGACGGTGTAGTTTCCTGCGTCCTTGGTGGTGAAGGCGTCGAAAGATTCCCAACTGCCGTTGCCCACGTCGTAGCTGTAACTCACGCTGCTGGGCTCGTTCGACACCGTCTCACCGTCGGGGCCGCTGATCGAGCACGCGTCGTAGTCTTCCCCTTCCGGCCGGAAGATGACGTGCTCTTCGTCTGCCTCGAGGGTCAGTGCACCTGAACCGCTTTGCAGCTCGTGGTCGGGCAATTCCCCTATGTCCTCGACGCTGGAAACGCCCACGAGGATCGCGAACACAATCGAACCGAGCAACAGCAGCAGGCCCAGTATCGCCGTAATCATTCCACCTTTTCGCACGGCACCCAATATATAGACACTTCGCGCCCACGGCAGGGCGACAACCACACACTACGATCACCCCACGCCCAGAACTATCGACGTCACCTGCACCGTAATCATCCGCAGGAGCTTTGAAGACACGGTATAAGCCAGCCTCAGATTGCCCACCACTAAACCCTCAAAGCAAGCCGTTTAGTCGTGCAGGTCAAGGCCTCTTAAGCGTGGCGCGGTCAGAAGAATCACACCCCGCTTCCAGCGTCGCACCTTCATACCTAGTCCTCCGCCCGGAGGTGCCGTAGCCGATCGAGTTCCGCGTCGCCGTTGGCGATGCGTGAGTGGATGCGGCAGGAAGCGTCGAAAAGCGCCCATGCTGCGTCAATGTCCGCGTTGCTGATGATGCGGGCGTTGGGCTCGCGCTCCCAGATGCGTTTCACGTCAGCGACGGCTGTGCCGCGGAAGAGCTCGGAGTCGGGGTCGAGGTCGATTGTGGTGAGTTCGCCCGCGCTGGAGACCTGGCCGAGCGCGACCATGACGGTCAGTAAGTCGTGGATCTGGGCGTGGTAGCCCTCCCCTACGTCCTGGTGGAATTCGAAGTAGAACCGCGTGATCGGCTCGAGATGCTCCGCGAGCGGTGAGCCGCGGAGCGCAGACACCAGGTCATCTAAGCGAGACGGCGTGAGCAGCATGCGCTCGGTGACATTGAGCGGGCACACGGTGATCGGCACAGACGCGGAGTCGAAAACCTCCTTCGCCGCGTGCGGGTCCACCCAGAAGTTCCACTCGGCGGTGGGCGTGGTGTTGCCCGGGTAGTTGAATGCGCCGCCCATGACGGTGATGTGCTTGAGCTTTTTGTAGTGCTCCGGGTGGAGGCGTGCGAAGGCGGCGAGATTGGTCATCGGCCCGCTGACGATGAGATGGAGGTCGTCGGTGCCGCGCTCGATCGCATCAATCCAGAGCATGTCCCAGTCGCTCTCGATGTGACGCTCGGGGGCAGTCGCGTAACCCAGGCCAGTGTCGCCGTGGGTGTCGGGCGTGGTAGTTAGCTCCCAGCCAAGCGGCTCCGGGATGCCCGCTGCCAGCGGAGTCCACGGGACGGTGCAGAGGGAAAGGATCCACGCGGCGTTGCGGGCGCACTGGTCGGCCTCAACATTGCCGGCGGTAGTGGTCACGCACTCTAGCTCCAGGTCGCCCGTGTGGGCGGCGGCGGTGAGGTGGATCAGGGCGTAGGTGTCATCAATACCTGGATCGCAGTCGAGAATGATTCTCATTGGTCAGCTTTCTCCGGATGTGTTTCTTTCCCGACGATTGCCCAGACAATGAGAGCCAAGGCCGCGATGGCACCGCAGATTCCGAACGCGACTGGGAAACCGAACTGACCGGCCGCCGCGCCGATCAGGATCGGCCCGATCACCTGGCCGGCATCCATGCACATCTGAAAGACAGACATGGTCTTGCCGCCGGAACGGTCGTTGCCGATGATGTCTGCCAAGCTCGCCTGTTGGCTGGGCACAAGTAGTCCCCCGCCCACACCGGCGACAACAGAGATCGCGATGAGCGGCCAGAAGCTCGTCGCAAAGCCCATGACGGCTGTCGACAAAGCGGTGACGGTAAGCCCGGTGAGGATGAGGGGTTTGCGGCCGATGTCGTCGGCAAGCTTGCCCGAAAATTGCAGCGTGACGGCGTTGCCCAGTGCGAACGCCGCGAGTGCGAGACCGGATGCCGCTGCACCATGGGTGAACACCGATGCCGCGAACAGTGGGAGGATGGCCACACGCACGCCCATGTTCACCCAGCCGTTGGCGAAGGCGGAGGCCAGTAGCGCGCGGTAACTGGGATGGCCGAACGCCTCGCCCAGGCGCATTGGCGGGCGCGCAGCGAAGTTCACGTCGCGGTCGGACTTGGGTAGACGCACCCACACGACAACGGCCGCAGCGGCAACCGCGGCACCGTAAATGACGAACGGCCAGCGCATACCCAAAAACGACAGGCCCGCACCAACAACCGGGCCGATGATGTTGCCCAGCAGGAACGCCGTGGCATACGTCGAGCTCGCCCGCCCACGGATTTGCGGCGGCGCGACTTTCACAATGAGCGCTTGCGCCGAAATCGTGAACATCGTCGACCCCAGCCCCGCAAGGAACCGCAGCACCAGCATGTGCCAATATTCCTGCGCGACGGCCACAAGCGCGGTGGTCACGGCAACGATGAGAAGACCGGTGATGTATACCTTGCGCGAGCCAAGCTTATCGACGAGCCATCCCGCCCCCGGCGCCCCCACCAACCGGGCGCCAGAGAACACCGAGACGACCGCAGCCGCAGCCGCCATAGAGACGCCGAAGCTCACCGCGAACTGCGGGATGATCGGCGCAATGAGCCCATACCCGAGCGCGATGAGGAACGCGGCGGCGACAAGAACCCAGATCTCTTGGGGGATCTTGGGCAACGGGGTCTTCTCGGAGGCATCGGAGGCATCGGAGGCATCGGAGGTATCGGCTCCTGCGCGCGCAGAATGTTCAGAGTTTCTCGGGGTGCTCATGGCGTGTTTGAGCCTACTGCGCCTGGGCGTTTTTGGGGATTCGGGTCGTCGATGCCGCGTTCAAGCCGTAAAAGCGGAGGCCCCGGGTTTTTCATAGAACGACTGTTCGATCTTAGATGCCAGATTGTCCGAGTCGGTTCGTAGATTCTGAGCCATGACGTACATCAGCCACAGCTCCTACAGCAGAGACATCGCCCGCCAGATCCGTTCCAGCCACGCAACGACCCTCGACCGCATTGAGGCGGTCATTCATCACCCGCGCTCCCTGGCGCGCCCCAACCCAGATTGGCGGCCACCGACCCGTGCGCTTCCCCGCGTTGACGGCGGGCCACAGTTGAACGTAGCCGTCACCCGGCGCCGCGTCGGCCCACGGGCACGCGCCCGCATCAAAGGCTTTGGTGAGAGCCATGTGCCCGCTTACCTCATCGAGGTCCGCTTCACCAACACCAGCGGGATTCCCGTCGACCGCGACATCGCCGAAGCATGGGTCCGCGCCCTCGTCCCGCCCAGCATGGCCGGCGCAGTGCATGAGGTCTTCTCCCCCACGGGTGCAACCTTCGTCTGGCTTGTAGACGGCACTTTTGCCCCCGTCTACTCCCCGCCCTCCATGTTCGAGGGCCTAGCGGCGGCCTAAGCGGGCAGCCTCAGATCTCGTCCTCGGTGTCAACGTCGTCGATGGGGCCGAGGTCATCCTCATCTTCTCCGTCTTCGTCATCTTCTCCGTCTTCGTCATCGTCGAAGTCATCCTCATCGTCTGCTTCTTCATCGTGCTCGCCGTGGTCGGCACCGAAGATGTCGTAGACCTCGGGCTCGTCGAAGTCATCGTCGTCGAAGGGAAGCAGCTGGGATTCCCAATCCTCGGCTTGGTCGGCAGCAAGGCACAGGACGTCGAAAAGCCGGTCGAAGTCGGAGAAGGTGCCCAAGTCAAGGGACTCGGCATCGGCAGAGGCCTCGGCGTGGAGGGATGCGAAGAGGCGCTCACGGTCCTCGTCCGTCAGCTCGGCATCGCCATCGGAATCCCAGAGTTCACCGATAGCGTCATCGAGCAGGTCGTCGTAGGTGTCCGGCAGAGCGACGAACGTGACCGCAGCGCACGGGGTGCCGTCCGTGACCTCGACCTGGACGTGGAGCTCGGCGTTCTCACCGACCTCAGCGCGAACTAGGTGCGGGTCAATCGGATCCTGGAAGAACTCCAGGTCGCCGATGCGCTCGTCGGTGCCCTCGAGCAGGTCGCGCAGCACCGTGATGATCTGGTCGGTGGCCATGTGACGGGCGACGGTATCCACAGCGCCCTCTACGGAGAAAACAACGGAGACGAGCACCGCCTCGAAGTCTTCGTCATCCTCGTCAACGTCCGCGGCGGCGATGTAGACGTTCGCGGCCGGCAGGTGCGGGTCAATCTCAACGAAGTGGATTTCCACCTCGGAGGTGATGGGCACGAACATGGTGTCATCGTGCACGCGCGATTCAATGCCCTCGCGGTCAAGACCTGCGGCGATGTCCTCGAAGAAGCTCATGGGTCCGGTTCCCTTCCTTGGTTCCCCGGGGTTAGTGGCGCCCGGACGCCCCTAGCCTAGCTGCGCTGGTCGCAGCGTGCATGAGGATTCAGCGCTAGACACCGATGAAGTCCGCGATGGACTCCAGCAGCTCGGGACGGCCAGTGCCCCACTGGGTCATTTCGAAGCCTTCCCAGGCGCGGCGCTTGGCTGGCTTCGGGTCCCACACGATGGTCGGTTCGGTACGAATCACAGCGGTGGCGCGGCCGGGGCGCTGGTCAGAGCGGAAACCGTACTCCGGCCAATCATCACCGGGCCGGCCAGTGCGGAAGAACAGCCCCCAGTGGTGCTGCATGCGCTCGCTGACGGCCGCAAAGTCGTCGCGTTTACCCAGGCGGGTAAGCAAGCCGGCAGGTGTGGCGAACTGGTCGCCGAAAATGACCTCCAGGTCGGCGGTGTGGATCGCACCCACACCCAGGCGCTCCAGGGCGGGAACAACGTAGTCGAAGTGGTACATCCACACCGGCGCCACCCGGCGGTGCTCTGTGGCGATGCGCACCGACGGGGCCCAGAAGACAGCGTCGGCGACCAGTTCGGCGAAGTCGGAGCGCTCGGTGGCGCAGTCGTAGGCCTCCAGGATCGCGTCGGCATGGTCGGGGTCGTAGACCTCCAACAGGCGGCGGGCTGCCCGGCCGCGCGCCTTGCTCGACACGAACATCGCTTTGGTGAAGCTGGCTTCACCGGAGTTGGAGCCGATGAGCAGCGGCACGGGAGCTTCCTCGTTGTCGGTGAAGGCGTCGATGGGGTGCTTGGGCAAGACGTTCTCATCCACCGTGGGCATGAACGCCAGGTTGAGGTACTTCATCTCCCCGGAGCGAACGAGCAACGAGTTGCCCACGCGGACCAGTTCTTCCCCATCGACCTCGCGGAGGTCGGAGAGGGTGGACAGGCGGGACATGCCCATGCCGTCGAGAAGCGAGCGCACCCACATGGCGGCCTGCACGCGCGAGTGCACCGCACCCGCAGGATTCGATTGTGCGACGGCACCGTGGAACAGGCCGCGCGCTTGCGGGGAGCTCATCAAGGTCGTCACAGCGTTGGCGCCGGCGGATTCGCCCATGATGGTCACCCGGTCCGGGTCGCCGCCGAAGAACGCGATGTTGTCGCGCACCCAGTGCAGGGCAAGGATCTGGTCCAACGTGGCGGGGTTAGCCACGCAGTCCGGGCCGAGCGAACGCATGTCCAGGTAGCCCAAGACGCCCAGGCGGAAGTTCAGCGAGACGTAGACGATGTCCGCCGCGGCGGCCAGGCCGTGGCCTTGGAGCACCTTCTCGTGGGAGGCGCCGGTGAGGAAGGTGCCGCCGTGCATGTAGACCACCACGGGCAAAACGTCGTCGGTGTTTGGCCGGACGATGTCCAGGGTGAGGCAGTCCTCGGTGCCGATGACTTTGTCGTTCCACCCGTAGGTGCCCTGCATGGCGGGCTGGCTGAACTCTGAGGCGTCGAACTCACCGCGCCATGCCTCCCGCGGGCGTGGAGCGTGGAAACGGTGCTTTCCGCCGGTCGGCGCCCCGTACGGTATGCCGCGCCACGTGCGCATGCCCGAGCCAGGATCGACGATGCCGCGCACAGTCCCAGCATGAGTGTGCACGACGGGGTCGGTGGCGGAAACAGCAGCCATGCGGACAACTGTAGCCGTGTCATGTATTTCCGGCCTATGATGACGTGGCTGGGAACACGACACCGTTCCCCCACAAATCCCCGAGGAGACAGGATCAGGATGTTCGGCCGCAAGAAGAAGAATGACAAAGCCGTGGCCGAGAATGGCCCCCAGGGCGGTTACACGGATTCCGCGCAGATCGAGCAGAACGCCTCTGTCATTGGCAAGGGCTTCATCAAGGCTCTCGACCGTGCTGTGCGCCTGCAGGGCGGTTTGATCGAGGCGTATGTGGACCGTCTTCGGCGCGCCAACCCGGAGGCTTCCCCGCAGGAGATCCAGGAGTTGATGGACAAGCACTTCCTCACCGTCGCATCCGGTTCAGGTGCTGGTGCGGGCGGTGCGGCCGCGATCCCGGGTGTCGGGTTTGTCACCGGCACCGCGGCCATTGCCGGTGAGTCCCTCCTGTTTGTGGACTTGGCGGCTGTTTACACGGTCGGCTCTGCCTACCTGCGCGGGGCTGACATTTCTGACGAAGAGCACCGCAAAGCAATTGTGCTCATGGTTTTGCTGGGCACGCAGGGCACGGCGATCGTCGATACGCTCATCGGGCCTGAAGCCGCGAAAATGCCCGGTCCGAAGATGCTGAAGAACTTCACCGGGCCCACCCTCAACCAGGCGAACTCGATGATGACGCGGGCGCTGATGAAGTCGATCACGAAACGTCTGCGCCGCATGTGGATCGGCAAACTGATGCCGTTCGGCATCGGTGCCTTGGCCGGCCTGTACGCCAACCGCAAGCTGGCCAAGGTCGTCGTGGACAACGTGGCCGACAACCTGGGCCACCCGCCGGCCCAGTTCGTTCAGGAGCTGCCGCCGAAGTCGGAGGTGGAGGAAGAGCTGGACAAGGCGGAGTCCGACAAGAACTCCCGCCTCGCCGCGATCATCACCGTGTTCCGCAAAAACCGCGACAATGGCCCGGAGATCGAAGGCGATCCGGAGGCAAAGGGCATCTTGGAGAAGCTCGGCATCACCGGCAATGCCGATGAACTGGAAGAAAACGCACTGCGCAGCCGCTTCTCACGCGGCACGAAGGGTGAATCCGAATAAGTCCCCTGCTGACCCGCACGCTGAACGCGAATGCGGGATTTGCCGCCCTGACCCTTGTCACCGCCGTGGTCGCGGCGGTTCTGCAAGTCACTGTTCCCGGGCTGACCGGTGCGGCAGTGGATGTCGCCACCGGTGCCCGTGACGGATCGATCACCACGATCGCATGGGCGATGGTGGGCATTGCGCTCGCCCAGTTCACCTTCCAAGTGTTGCGACGGTGGGCTGCTGGCTCGCTAGCCACCCGCTCGCAGCATTGGGTGCGGGTGGAGTTGCTGAGAACTCTGCACCGCCTTGACGGTCCCGGTCAGGACGACATTGTCACCGGGCAGATCGTTTCGCGCTCGATCACCGATTTGGGGCAGCTCTTCTCCGTCTTCGCCATGGCGCCGCTCGCGCTCACCCGCCTCGTGCAATTGCTGCTCACGCTGGCGATCATGCTCTCCCTTGACGTTCCGCTGACGCTGATGTCGCTGGGATTCCTCCCGCTCATCGTGTGGGTCGGCGGCCGCTCACGCAGATCCATGTATGCCGCTACGTGGGCGAACCAGCAGTCAGCGGCCGAGCTGGCCAGCCACGTCGAGCAAACCGTCTCCGGCGTCCGCGTGGTCAAAGCCTTCGGCCGCGCCGAACATGAGGTGTCGGTGCTCGACCGGCTCGCCCGCGACCTCTACGCGGTGAAAATGCGCGCCGCCAAACTCACCGCCCGGTTCCAACCCACATTGACCCAGCTGCCCAACATCGCGCTGGTGGTCACCATCGTCGCAGGCGGTCTCATCGCGCTCGGCGGCGGCATGACGGTCGGCGGATTCGTCGCGTTCACCGTTTATCTGACGTCACTGACGCAGTCGATGTCGATGCTGGCCAACACCTACGTCACCTTGCAGATGGGCATGAGCGGAATTGACCGGCTCGACGAGGTTCTCGCGCTCTCCCCCGAACGGCCCGAATCCACCACTGCCACGCTTCCTGATGGCCCCGCCGGCATCGTTTTTGACCACGTCACCTTCACCACCAACGGGCGCTCCGTCCTCGACGACGTCAGTTTCACTGTCGCCCCCGGTGAGCATGTCAGCGTCATCAGCCCCGCCGGCGCCGGCAAGTCCATGGCGGTCCAGCTCGCAGGCGCGTTCTACACCCCAGATTCCGGGAGCATTTCGCTTATCGACGTCGATTCGGACCGGCTCCGCTACGCGGACTTTCCCGCTCGGGAAATCCGCAAGGCGGTCACCTGCGTCTTCGATGAGGCGTTTCTCTTCTCCTCCTCCATCCGGGACAACATCGCCATGGGCACCGACGTCACCGATACTGAAGTTGCCCACGCCGCCCGGATGGCCTGCGCCGACGAATTCATCGAGAACCTCCCCGACGGTTATGACACCGTCGTCGGCGAGCGCGGCCTGACGCTGTCGGGCGGGCAGCGCCAACGCATTGCTCTCGCCCGCGCTCTGCTGTCCAAGCCGGCGGTGCTCGTGCTCGACGACGCTACCTCAGCTATTGATGCCACCACCGAATCCACCATCCTGCGCAACCTGCGCGAGAACCTCAAAGGTGTAACGCTCATCGCCGTGGCGCACCGGCAGTCGACGGTGGACCACACCGACCGCGTGCTCATCCTCGCCCCCGCTGACAGCGAGAGCACCGGCGGCAGCCGGGTTGTCGCTGACGGCCCGCGCGAGGAGATTGTGGAGACTGACCTCTACCGGGCGCTCATGGACCCAGATGTGCGCCGCGCGCACCGACCCGAACCGACCCACGACCAACTCTGGCCCGAAGTCTCCGAGGAAAGCCACGAACACGTGCTCACCCAAGCAGCCGGCGCTGGCGCCAGTGCCGGCTTCGGGGGCGGCGGTGGGCGTGGCGGCGGAGGGGGCGCAGCCCGGGTGGTCACTGCGACCCCGGAACTGCTGGAGCGCCTCAAGCACCTCCCTCCCGCCGCGGAGCAACCCACCGGAACCATCCCCGAGGGTGTCCGCGCGATGCTGCGCTCAGTGCGCTGGCTCATTCTCGCCGTCACGCTCTTACTCGTTGTCGGGGTGCTCACGGACTTGGCCTTCCCCACCCTGGTGCGCACCGCGATCGACCGCGGCATCCAGGCGGGCGACTCGAACGCGCTGTGGGCCGTCGGCGCGGCCGCCCTCGTCGTTGTGGTCATCGCCTGGGCTGCGAACGCCGCGATGACGGTACTGTCCTCACGCTCCGGCGAGCGGCTCCTCTACGGCTTGCGCGTCCGTAGTTATGACCACTTGCAGAAACTGGGCCTGAGCTACTTCGAGTCGAATCTGTCGGGGCGGATCATGACGCGGATGACCACCGACATCGACACGCTATCCAGTTTCCTGCAGACGGGTCTGGCGCAGGCGGTGGTCTCCGTCGGCACGCTCATTGGTGTCACTGTCATGCTCGTGGCCACCGACGGTTCGCTGGCGCTCATCGCTCTCGCCGCGGTGCCCATCATCGCGGTGATCACGGTGGTGTTCCGCCATTACTCGAAGCGCTTCCACGCCCAGGCCCGTGCGCAGATCTCGGCGGTCAACGGTGAGTTCGCCGAGCTCATCGGTGGCATCCGCAGCAGCCAAATGCACCTTATGGAGCCGGTTGCGGAAGCAGGCTTCCGCAACGAAAGCGAGAAGTATCGGCGCCTGCGCATGCGCTCGCAGCTCCTCGTCGCCTTTTACTTCAACGGTATGCAGGCGATCACCCAGATCATGACGGCTGTCGTCGTCGGCGTGGGCGCGGCCCGCGTCGCCGAAGGCACCTTATCGGTCGGTGTATTGGTGGCCTTCACCATGTACTTGAGCCTGCTCTATGGCCCGATCCAGCAGCTCGGGCAAATCTTTGACTCGTGGCAGCAAGCCACCGTCAGCTTCGACCGCATCCGCGAACTGCTCGACACTGAGACCACAGTCCCCGACACCGGTACACGCCCAGGCGCTCAAACCGACGCACAAGGCGAGCTCGCATTAGAGAACGTCACTTTCTCCTACACAGCCGACGGCCCCGATGCGCTTTCTGATGTCGGCGTCACCGTCCAGCCAGGTCAGACTGTTGCCCTGGTGGGGCCGACGGGGGCGGGCAAATCAAGCGTCGTCAAGCTGTTGGCGCGTTTCTATGATCCCGTGACGGGCGCTGTGACCGCGAGTGGCTCGGACGTGCGCGAATACCCGCTCGTGGACTGGCGGTGCGCACTCGCCCAGGTGCCGCAGGAGTCCTACCTCTTCCCCGGGACCGTGGCTGACAACATCTCTTACGGTGCTTCTTTCGCAACAGCTCAAGAAGCAGAAAAAGAAAAGGAGATCGAAGACGCCGTCAGACGCATCGGGGCGCTCGGCGTCATCGCCTCCATCCCCGGCGGATTCAACCACCCCGTCGGTGAACGTGGCCGGGGCCTAAGTTCCGGGCAACGGCAAATCATCGCGCTCGCCCGCGCGGAAATCCTCCACCCGCGCGTCGTGCTGCTCGACGAAGCCACCGCCACCCTCGACCCCGTGACCGAACGCGACGTGCTCGACGCGGCGGCGAAAACCACCCGCGGACGCACCTCCGTCATCGTCGCGCACCGGCTTGCTACGGCGCGGAGGGCCGACCGAATCCTCGTCGTTGACCAAGGACGTATCATTGAGGACGGTACCCACGAGGAGCTGCTCCGCCAGGGCGGAAAGTATGCAGTATTGTGGGCTGTCAATGGCCAGTCCCGCCCGTCGCGGAGCTGACCCGACAAAACCGATTACACGGACGAACAACAAAGAAGCGAGGCGAGCAACTGCCGTGAGCAGCGAGAACACTTTCGGCCAAAATGACTGGCTGGTAGATGAGATGTTCCAGCAGTACAAGGAGGATCCCAACTCCGTCGACGAAGAGTGGCGCGAGTTGTTCGACAAGCAGGGCACCTCAGACTCCGGTGCGCCGCTTGCCTCTCCGGCTGCTACGAAGGCCGCAGCGAACGCCGGCGCCGAAGAGCGCCCGCACAAGGCCCGCACCGAAACCAAGGTTGCCGAGACCACTGGTGCACCCTCCCAGGACGGTCGCGAGACCAAGGTGGACAAGGCCCTCGAGGTTGTGGCCAAGTCTCAGCCCTCCGAAAAGAAGTCCGCCAAGAAGGCTCCGAAGCCGTCCCCGATGGATAAGGTCAAGCCGCTGCCGGAGGCTGGCGAGACCCAGCTGAAGGGCACCTTCAAGGCCATCGCCAAGAACATGGACGAGTCTTTGACCGTCCCGACGGCGACGACCGTGCGCGATATGCCGGTCAAGCTCATGTTCGAAAACCGTGCGCAGATCAACGACCACCTCAAGCGCACCCGCGGCGGCAAGATCTCGTTCACGCACATCATTGGCTGGGCGATTGTGAAGTCCGCCATGATTCACCCTGGCATGAACGTCAACTACACCGTCAAGGACGGCAAGCCGTTCGTGGTCACCCCGGAGCACATTAACCTCGGTCTGGCAATTGACCTCCCGCAAAAAGACGGCACCCGCGCGCTCGTGGTCGCTGCCATCAAGGAATGCGAGACCCTCACTTTTGAGCAATTCGTCCGGGCCTACGAGGACATCGTCGCCCGCGCCCGCGACAACAAGCTGAAGATCGACGACTTCCAGGGTGTGACGATCCAGCTGACTAACCCGGGCGGCATTGGCACCCGCCACTCCATCCCGCGTTTGACCAAGGGCCAGGGCACCATCGTCGGTGTCGGCGCGATGGACTACCCGGCTGAGTTCGCCGGCGCTTCCGAGGACCGTCTCGCTGAGCTCGGTGTGGGCAAGCTGACCACGCTGACCTCTACTTACGATCACCGCGTCATCCAGGGCGCGGAGTCAGGCGAGTTCCTGCGCGACATCTCCCAGTTGCTTATCGACGATAAATTCTGGGACGAAATCTTCTCCGCCATGTCCATCCCGTACGCCCCGATGCGCTGGGCCCAGGACATCCCCAACACCGGTGTGGACAAGTCCACCCGTGTGATGAACCTGATCGAGGCCTACCGCTCCCGCGGCCACCTCATCGCCGACACCAACCCGCTCAACTGGGAGCAGCCGGGCCTGCCCAAGCCGGACGTGTCCGACCTGCTGCTGGAGACCCACGGCCTGACCCTGTGGGACCTGGACCGCACATTCAACGTCGGCGGCTTCGGCGGCAAGGAGACCATGACGCTGCGCGAGGTGATTACCCGCCTGCGCGCCGCCTACACCCTCCACGTCGGTGCCGAGTACACCCACGTCCTCGACCGCGACGAGCGCGACTGGCTGCGTGACCGCCTCGAGGTGGGCATGCCCAAGCCAACCAACGCCGAGCAGAAGTACATCCTGCAGAAGCTCAACGCCGCTGAGGCCTTCGAGAACTTCCTGCAGACCAAGTACCTGGGCCAGAAGCGCTTCTCCCTCGAAGGTGCGGAGACCTTGATCCCGCTGATGGACGCCGTCATCGACACCGCCGCCGGCCAAGGCCTGGACGAAGTGGTCATCGGCATGCCGCACCGCGGCCGCTTGAACGTCCTGTTCAACATCGTGGGCAAGCCCGTCAAGACCATCTTCGGCGAGTTCGAGGGCAACCTGCAGCCCGCCCAGCAGGGCGGCTCCGGCGACGTGAAGTACCACCTCGGTTTTGAAGGCGAGCACATCCAGATGTTCGGCGACGGCGACATCAAGGTCTCCTTGGCCGCCAACCCGTCCCACCTGGAAGCGGTCGACCCGGTTCTGGTCGGTATCGCCCGCGCCAAGCAAGACATCATCAACCACGGCCAGCCCGCGGACGACCACACGATCGTCCCGATGATGCTCCACGGCGATGCCTCCTTCACCGGCCTGGGCGTGGTCCAGGAGACCCTGAACATGTCCAAGCTCACCGGCTACGACGTCGGTGGAACCGTCCACATCGTGGTGAACAACCAGGTCGGCTTCACCACCACCCCGGACCAGGGCCGCTCCACTTACTACGCCACCGACTTGGCCAAGGGCTTCGACTGCCCCGTCTTCCACGTCAACGGCGACGACCCTGAAGCTGCCGCGTGGGTAGGCCAGCTGGCCACCGAGTACCGCCGCGAATTCGGCAAGGACGTCTTCATCGACCTCATCTGCTACCGCCTGCGCGGCCACAACGAGGCTGATGATCCATCGGTGACCCAGCCGATCATGTACGAGCGCATCGACTCCCACCCCTCCGTGCGTACCCGCTACACCAAGGACCTCATCGGCCGTGGCGATATCACCGAGGAAGAAGCCGAGATCGCCGCACAGGACTTCCACGACCAGCTGGACTCCGTGTTCAACGACGTCAAGGAAGGCGGCGGCTCCCCCGCCGAGCAGACCGGCATCACCGAGTCCCAGGAGCTCACCCGCGGCCTGGACACCTCCATCGACGAGGACCTGTTCAAAAAGCTGGCTGACGCGTACGCCAACCTGCCGGGTGACTTCACGCCGAACAAGCGCCTGAAGACCGTTCTGAAGGCTCGCGGCGGTTCCTTCGAGGGCGGCGACATCGACTGGGCATGGGGCGAGCTGCTCGCCTTCGGCTCCCTGGCGCACGACGGCAAGCTCGTCCGTCTCGCCGGCGAGGATTCCAAGCGCGGCACCTTCACCCAGCGCCACGGTGTCCTGTTCGACCCAAGCACCGCGGAGCAGTACAACCCGCTCGACGCCACCGCCATCGAGGCCGGCAACGGCGGCCGCTTCCAGATCTACAACTCCGCTCTCACGGAGTTCGGCGGTTTGGGCTTCGAGTACGGCTACACCGTGGGTAACCCGGACGCGCTCGTCGCATGGGAGGCCCAGTTCGGCGACTTCGCCAACGGCGGCCAGACCATCATCGACGAGTACATCTCCTCCGGTGAGACCAAGTGGGGCCAGCTGTCCAGTCTGATCATGCTGCTGCCGCACGGCTACGAAGGCCAGGGCCCGGACCACTCGTCCGCACGCATCGAGCGCTTCCTGCAGCTCGTCGCCGAGGGTTCCATGACCGTCGCTCAGCCGTCCACCCCGGCAAACCACTTCCACCTGCTGCGCCGCCAGGCGCTCGGTGAAATGCGCCGCCCGCTGGTCATTTTCACCCCGAAGTCCATGCTGCGCAACAAGGCAGCTGTCTCCCAGCCGGCAGACTTCATCGAGACCACCGGGTTCCGTTCCGTCATCGACGACCCGAACCTCGTCGACGCGAACAACAAGGTCATCGGTGACGCCGAGAAGGTCAAGACGATCATGCTGTGCTCCGGCAAGATCTACTACGAGCTGGAGAAGCGCCGCCAGAAGGACGGGCGTGACGACGTCGCTATCATCCGCATCGAGATGCTCCACCCGATCCCCTTCAACCGCCTCTCCGACGCCTTCGCCAACTACCCGAACGCCGAAGAGATCCGCTTCGTCCAGGATGAACCCGCAAACCAGGGTCCATGGCCGTTCTACAACGAGCACCTGGCTAACTACGTTGACAACATGCCGCCAATGCGCCGGATCTCCCGCCGCTCCCAGTCCACCACTGCGACCGGCGTGTCCAAGGTGCACCAGCAAGAGGAGAAGGCGCTTCTCGACGAAGCTTTCGCCGACTAGCCCCTCCCCTCACCTAACCTGAAAGCCCGCCATCTGGAGTTCAACCTCCGGGTGGCGGGTTTTCAGTCGTGCGTTGGGGTTGGTGGCGCAGCGGGCCTCAGCCTCAGCGGCGAGCTTCAGCGTCTGTCTCGCGCCGTGCAGATGTCGCTAGCGGAGCGCGTGCCCGCGTGGCGCTGTCTAGGCGTCGCGGGCCTCTCCCTCCTCGACGATGCGCTGGAGCTCCGATCCCATACCGGTCTTCTCAAGCATCCAGTCGTTCACAGCACCGGAGGGATCGCCTTCCTTCTCCGTCTGTTCGACCAGCTCGCGGAGATCTTCGGTACTCAGAGCGCGGGTGACTTTGTGGATCGCCTGGCGGACACCGCGATCAAACAGTCCCACCCTGAAGACGGGCATGATGTTGCGCGGCAGAGCCTCCGCCTCCGGCTTTGGGGGGTTGTCCGGCTTCGGGTCTTCCGTGTTGCCGGTCTGAGGCTCGTTGTCACCGCTCGGCTTGGCTTCATCCCCTGGTTTTGGGGCATCGGTTGGTTTCGTCTCAGCCTCGGCCGTCGGGGGCGGCTCGGCAGCGGGCTCGGGCTCGCAGCCTTGGGCCGGGGAGGGATCCAACGTCATGAGGTTGCCCGGAAGCGTGCCTGCGGCCGCGTCGTACGTTGCGTGTTGCACGTCCAGATTGGCCCCATTACCGTCCGCGATCCTTGCGCGCAGATTCGCTTCCTCGTCGGGGTTCTCCGCTTCGACGAGGCTACCGGAACAGAAAATGCCCAGGTTTGCCTCTCCCGATTGGAGGATCTCTAACTTCTCCGTGTCATCGGCGAGTTCAACTCCGACGATGCCGACCTTGCGGCCGTCAAGCTCGATGACCTGCCGGTAGATCTCTGCGAGCACCCGCTGTTCCGGGTTCGAAGGGTCGGCGACAATGACCACCGGTTCGTACTCTTCCTGCGCGCAGGAAGATAGCGTCAACGCTGTGGCGATTGCGAGGACGCTTCCAGTGAGTTTTCGCGCCAGCACTTAACGCTCCGGGTGTGCCGGGTTATCGGGGTTGATGTGGGTGTCGGCGTGGTCGCGCGGCTCAACGCGGAAGCTTTCCGACGTCTCTTGCCCCACCGGCCGCTGACGGGGCTGCTCCGGTTGAACCTGCTGCTGGTGCTGCGCGGGCTCCTGCTGAACGGGCTGGGGTTCACTCTGTTGCTGGGCCTGCGGTTGCTGCGGCTGCTGCGTTTGCTCCCGCTGCGGCGTGGCCTGTCCCGGCTTGCTCATCTGGTTGATCATGTCCCTGGCGCGGGGGGCTTGGGAGGCTTCGCAGAGGACGTCGTAACGCCCGGCGACAATCGTTGTCATTGAGGAGAAGTCGCGCTTGCCCTGGGTGAATGCGTAGCCGACGGCAGCGAAGATGAGGCCGAAGATGACACCGATAACAATCGCGGAGAACAGCGAGCCCCACACGTTGGGGCTGAACATCGCGAACAGCAGACCGACGAACAGACCCAGCCACAGGCCCGACAGCGCACCGCCGCCCAGGACGCGCCCCCAAGTCAGCCGCCCGGTGACCTTCTCCACCTGCATCAGGTCCACACCGACAATGGTGAGGTTCTCGACGGGGAACTCTCGGTCGGACAGGCCGTCGACAGCAGCCTGCGCCTCGGCGTAGGTGGTGAAGCTACCGACCGGCCACCCGGACGGGCGCTGCAACGCTTGCGGGCGGGCTTGCTGGTTATACGGCTGGGTCATAACGGCTAATCCTCAATTCGGTAATAGATATCGCGTACTCCCATGATTGTAATGCCGGGCCAGGGGCGGGTTGAGCAGTGACATATACTGATCCACGATGAGTGACACCGCACCAATTACCGAAGCAGCTGTCCGTAACGCCCTTTCCCGTGTCGACGATCCCGAGATCGGCAAACCGATCACCGACCTCGACATGGTCGAATCCGTCCGGATCGAAGGCCGGGATGTCGCCGTGGGTATTTACCTGACCATCGCCGGCTGCCCGATGCGTAACACGATCCACGACAACGTGCGCGCGGTCGTCGAGGAGCTCGACGGTGTCGGTGAAGTCAGCGTGACAATGCACACCATGAGTGAGGAGCAGCGCCGCGCGTTGGCGCAGCGACTCAAGGGCGACAAGTCCGACCCAGTTATTCCGTTCGCGCAGCCCGGTTCGACGACGCGCGTGTTCGCGGTGGCGTCGGGCAAGGGCGGTGTCGGCAAGTCCTCGATGACGGTCAACCTGGCGACATCGCTGGCCGCCCAGGGACTCACCGTGGGCATTCTCGATGCCGACATTTACGGCCATTCCGTACCCGGCCTGATGGGTTCCGCCGGCCAGGGCCCCACGGTTGTCGACGAGATGCTGCTCCCCCCAATCGCCCACGACGTGCGCCACATCTCCATCGGTCAATTCGTGGAGGGTAACGCGCCCGTCGTCTGGCGCGGCCCCATGCTCACCCGGGCCATCCAGCAGTTCCTCACCGACGTGTACTGGTCCGAGCTCGATGTTCTGTTCATGGATCTTCCGCCGGGAACCGGCGACATTGCTATCTCTGTGGCGCAGCTCGTGCCCAATGCGGAACTGATCATCGTGACCACTCCGCAGGCGGCGGCCTCCGAGGTCGCAGAGCGAGCCGGCTCTATCTCTCAGCAAACCGGCCAAAAGATCGCCGGTGTCATTGAAAACATGTCCGCAATGGCTCTGCCCGACGGCACCGTGATGGACATCTTCGGCTCCGGCGGCGGTGAGCACGTGGCCGAGCGTCTCTCCCTCATCACCGGCGAGGTCGTTCCGCTGCTCGGCTCCGTCCCGCTCGATCCCTCGCTGCGCGAACACGGTGACGACGGCACCCCCGTTGCCATCTCCGCCCCTGACTCCCCGTCTGCGCAGGCGATCAACACCATCGCCGAGAAGCTCAAGGTGCGCCGAGAGTCCCTGGCGGGCAAGCACCTCAACCTCGGCGTGACGGGCAACCGCAGCTAGGTCACGTCGGCCCAGGAGAATCCCCCGCCCGAAGCCTGCGGCGGCTGCGGCGGCTCCTGCTTCTTCACCCCCGGCTGACGGCGCCGCGGGCGCTGCGGCTGGGTCTGCTGCGCCGCGGTAGAACCCGATCCGGAACTCGCGGCGGTGGAACCGGTCGCGTTACCGGAGGATGCCAAGTGCGGGTCCTCGCCCATCATTGTGCGGGGGTCGAATTGATCGAGGTATTCGCCTTCTTCGTCGAAAAGCACTTTGGCGATGGCGCGCTTCGGCCCCATCGCGGCATACTCGGTGACGGTGTTGATCGGCTGGCGAAATTCCTCGAACTGGTCGAATTCGCCGTTCAGCTCGGCCTTGGCGTTGTTGATGGCGCGGCGGGCAGCGAAAATCGCGGCGCGGACATCCTCGATGACTCCAGGCAGGCGCTCGGGCCCGATGACAATGAGGCCCACGAGAATGACAACGAAGATCTCGAGCCAGCCAATGGAATCAAACACGCCTTTACTTTAACCCGCCACGCAACTTCGACCACAAAGAGTGCGTTTCTTCAGCGGGAACCTCGTCGTCCGTCATCAACGCGAGCTTTTCGACGAGCGAGCGCGGCGCCCGCAAACACCCATCCCCATTGTGCAACCGCACTGCCGCAGCAGCCGCTTGCTGGCGCTGCGTTTCCTCCCGGCAGTCAGAGCATTCGGCGAGGTGCGAGTGGGCGCGTTGGGTGGCGGAGGGGGACAGTTCGCCGTCGATAAGCGCGGCGACAGCCTCGTAACTCAAGTGGTCAATGGAGTCGAACTGGCGCATGCCGAGCCCCTTAGCGCGCGCGGATGAGCTCGCGGGCCCCCTCGTTGGTGCGGGCTTTCGCCTCGAGGGAGTCGCGCAGCTGGCTGCGGCCGCGGTGGATGCGGGAGCGGACAGTGCCCATCTTCACACCGAGCGTTTTACCGATTTCCTCATAACTCATCCCCACCACGTCACACAGGACGACGGAAACGCGGAACTCGGGGCTGAGCTCGTCGAGCGCCTCCTGCAGCGCCGGGTCCAGGTTGAAGACGCTGTACGCCTGCTCCGGCGTCATCGCAGTGCCCGGAACACGCTCATAATCCTCCGGTAGAGCCTCCATGCGGATCTTGCTGCGGTGACGCACCATGTCCAGGAACAGGTTGGTGGTGATGCGGTGCAGCCAGCCCTCGAAAGTTCCCGCCTTGTAGGACTTCACGCTGCGGAAGACGCGCATGAACGTTTCCTGCGTCAGATCCTCCGCGTCCTGCTGGTTACCGGAGAGACGGAAAGCAAGGCGGTAAACACTGTCGGCGTGCTCTTCGACGAGTTCCGCCCACGTCGGCATCGCAGCGTGCCCCGCATCAAATGCGGCCGTGCCGGTTAGTTCTTGGTCGGAGGACACCACACTCATGGTGCTATTGTCCCCCATCCCCTTTCCGCGTGCTAGAGCGGGGCCCTGCCAAGTTGCTGACAGTCCGCACTTCCGCCGCCCAGTAGGATGAGGCGCGTGAGCGATTCTGCATTTACTTCCCTGACTAGTTACATCGAATCCGCGCCAATAGAGGCCAACCACGCCATCGCGCGTGCCGACGCCGCCGAATACGGCCTCACCGCCCCCTCCCCCGCCCTCGGCAGCCTGCTGGGCACCCTCGCAGCCGCCGGCGCGGGCACTGCGACAGCAAGCGGTGGTGCTGGTGCTGGCGCGACAGGTGCTGTGGCAATCACCCCGGCCGCCGGCATCGTCGGACTCCACATCCTCCACGGCCTGCCAGAAAAGTCCACACTGACCTGCATCGACCCGGAAGCAGACCACCAAAACCGCGCGAAGGCGCAGTTCCGCGAAGCAGGCTACCCAGTCACGCGTACCCGGTTCCTGCCCTCGCGCCCGCTCGATGTGCTTGGCCGGCTCGCCGCGCAGGCGTACCACGTGGTCTACATGGATGTTGAACCCGTGGACATGCCAGCCGCCATTGAGGCTGCGTGGCCGCTGCTCAGCCCCGGCGGCACGCTCATTGTCGTGGGATCGCTTTTGGACGGCACCATTGCAGACCCCTCCCGAAAGGACCGCGACACCCTCGCCGCCCGGGAAGCGGATGGGGTTGTGGAGGGGTTTGAAGGTGCCGTCGTCACGCGCCTTCCGCTCGATGCCGGAGTGACGCTGGTGACGCGAAAGGGCTAGTAGACGACCTCGCCCTTGCCCACGACGGTGACCCCGCCATCGGAAATCTTGAACTCGCGCTCTTCGTCGTGGGCGCGGTTGATTCCCACGGTGCCGCCGTCGGACACGAAGACGTTTTTGTCCAGGATCGCGTGGCGGACAATCGCTCCCTTGCCCACACGCACACCCGGCATGAGCACTGAAGATTCGACCGTCGCACCATCCTCAACGTGGACGTCGGTGGACAGGACCGAGTTGCGCACCGTTGAACCGGAAATGATCGAGCCCGGCGCAATGATGGACTCCTGCGCGATGCCGCCGGAGACGAACTTCGCCGGGGGCAGGTTCTCATCCTCGGTGGAGTGGATCGGCCACGACTTGTTGTAGAGGTTGAACACCGGGTGGATCGAAATGAGATCCATGTGCGCGTCGTAGAAGTTGTCGATGGTACCGACGTCGCGCCAGTAGCCCTTATCACGCTCGGTAGCGCCCGGGACCTCGTTGGAGGAGAAGTCGTACACGTTGGCCTGGCCCCTGTCCACGAAGTACGGAATGATGTCTCCGCCCATGTCGTGCTCGGAATCTTCCTTCTCGTGGTCCTCGCGCAAGGCGGCGATCAGCGCCTCAGTGGAGAAACAGTAGTTGCCCATCGAGGCGTACGTCATCTCCGGGTCATCCGGGGTGCCCGGCGGGTCTGCCGGCTTCTCCAGAAATTCGGTAATGGAGCCGTCATCCTCCGCCTGGATGCAGCCGAACGCCGTGGCCTCGGAGCGCGGGACGCGGATGCCGGCCACCGTGCACTCCTTGCCGGACGCGATGTGGTCCTCCACCATCTGGGACGGGTCCATGCGGTAGACGTGGTCGGCGCCGAAGACCAAGACGTAATCCGGAGACTCGTCGAAAATCAAGTTCAGCGACTGCAGCAGCGCATCCGCCGACCCCTGATACCAGCGCTTACCCAGACGCTGCTGCGCCGGGACAGACGCGATGTACTGGTGCGTCGGGCCAGAGAAATTCCACGCGGTGGCCACGTGGCGGTCAAGCGAATGCGACTTGTACTGCGTCAACACAGCGATGCGCATGTACCCGGCGTTCACCAGGTTGGACAGCACGAAATCGATCAAACGGTAGTTGCCACCGAAGGGCACGGCAGGCTTAGCACGGTCGAGGGTGAGCGGAAAAAGGCGCTTGCCTTCACCGCCGGCAAGGACAATGGCGAGGACATTCGGCTGCTGGCTGTTCATACTGCCCAGACTAGGGAAATTCACATCCGTGCGCACGGTTTGAAATGTCACTAGTCTCGGAAAGCATGAGAGTCGCAATGATGACCCGCGAGTACCCGCCGGAGGTATACGGCGGTGCAGGTGTGCACGTGACCGAACTAACGCGCTTCATGCGCGACATCGTCAATGTGGACGTCCACTGCATGGGCGAACCGCGCGACGGGAACAACGTCTACGTCCACGGCGTCGACCCGGAGCTTTCTGAGGCCAACGGCGCGATCAAGACGCTGTCAACCGGTCTGCGCATGGCGCACGCAGCCGACAACGTCGACGTGGTCCACTCCCACACCTGGTACTCCGGCCTCGGGGGGCACCTTGCCGGCCTGCTGCACGGCATCCCGCACGTGGTTACCGCCCACTCGCTGGAACCGGACCGCCCGTGGAAGCGCGAGCAGCTCGGCGGCGGTTACGACATCTCCTCCTGGTCCGAGAAGAACGCGATGGAAAACGCCGACGCGGTCATCGGTGTGTCCACCGGCATGAAGAAGGCGATCCTCGAGGCCTACCCGAACATCGACGAAGACAAAGTCCACGTCGTGCTCAACGGCATCGACACGGAAGACTGGCACCGAGTTGCCCCCGGTGACGCGGAGAGCAACGGTGTCATTGAGCGCCTCGGTGTGGACACCTCCAAGCCCGTTGTCGCGTTCGTCGGACGTATCACCCGCCAGAAAGGTGTCCCCCACTTGGTCAAGGCGGCCCAGGACTTCGACGAGGATATTCAGATCATCCTCTGCGCGGGTGCCCCGGACACGCCGGAGATTGCGGAGGAGACGCAGGCGCTCGTCGATAAGCTGCGCGAAGGCCGCGGCGGCGTGTACTGGGTCACCGACATGCTGCCGAAGGAAGAAATCCGCGAGATTTACTCCGCGGCCGACATCTTTGTCTGCCCGTCGGTGTACGAGCCACTGGGCATTGTCAACCTGGAGGCCATGGCGTGCGAAACCGCCGTCGTCGCCTCCGATGTGGGCGGAATTCCGGAGGTTGTCGTCGACGGCGAGACAGGTACCCTGGTCCACTACGACAAAGACGACACCGACACCTTCGAAAAGGACTTGGCTGAGGCCGTCAACGCCCTCGCCGCGGACGCCGAAACGACCAAACGCTACGCGCAAGCAGGTCTGACGCGTGTGAAGAAGGAATTCACCTGGGACAAGATCGCCCAGGAGACCGTCGACATCTACAAGTCGCTGATCTAAAAAGGAGCACAGTTGAGCACCCTGAGACCGGAACTGCACGTCACTGCGGACAACGGAATCCTCGACGCCGCTGCCGGCATGCTTCGCGACGGCGACGACTGGCACCTGTTCTACCAGTACGAAACCGAACCGGGCGCACCCGCGCGCTGGGCGCACAAGTTCTCCGAGGGCAACCCGTTCGACTTCTACGAGTGCAACGACGTCATCGCCCCCGTCGGCGGCGAAACGCGCGTGCTCGCCGGATCCGTCGTCGCCGGGCCTGCAGGCACCGACCTCTACTTCACGTCCGAGACATCCGCGGGCACCACGATCCAGGTCGCACGTATCGACGACATCGGTACCCTCTGCGACAACATCGACGACTCCTGCCAGGTCGACCCCGGTGTGCGCCGCATGGGCCCAGTAGTGAAGGACAAGGGCCGCTTCGTCCGCTTCCGCTCCCCCTGCGTCGTACCCGACTGGAGCGCCTCCGACGACCGCGAACAGGGCCAATCCGGCTGGCTCATGCTCGCCAGCACCGGTGAAGCCGACAAACCCGTGCCCGTCGTGCTCGAATCCGCCGAAGAAGACACGTGGACGCTCATCGGCCCGCTGCGCTTCATCGGCGACACCGGCATTCCTTCGGACGTTCCCGTCGTCGCGCCCCGCATCTTCCGCCTGCGCGACGAGGTCGACGGCTTCATCTACGACGTCCTCTTTGTGACCCAGGAGCTGGAGAAATGGGACCTGTCCGGCTACCTGATCGGCGAGCTCAACGGCAACGAATTCACCGTCAAAGCGCCGTTTAGCCGCATCGACCACGGCCACGACTTCACCCGCCCCCGCACCACCAACTTCGTGCCCGGAACGCTTTCCGACGACGAACGCTACGCCGAAGCCCGCATCTTCGGCCTCCTCGCGGAAACCGGCCGCGGTGGCGACCCGACATCCCAGCCGTCCTGGGAAGCTGAAGGCTGGGCCAACGCCCTGTCGCTCCCCCGCGTGGTCACCCTCGCCGGCGGACAGCTCTACCAGACCCCCGCGCCGGGCCTGCCTGATGCAGTGGACACCACAGAGCGAGCGATGCTGTGGACCGGCATGTGCGACATCCCCACCGGCTCCGAGGTGAAAGTCGAGATCGTCGACACCGCCGACAACGTCTGCGTGACCATCACCCACTCCGGCGACCAGATCACCGTGGACAGGCACGACGGCGACCCGGCCTCCGCCCCGCTCGACGACGAAGACGAGGACCACATCTCCGTGCTTATCGACGGCTCCGCCCTCGAGATCTTCGCCGGCGGCGGTGCCGTGACGTTCTCCAGCCGCTTCTGGCCCGAGGAAGGTGCGATGGGGCTGCGCGTGAGCACCACCGGTGACGCGCAGATCCTCAACCAGTGGCGCCGAGGCGCAGCGCGCTAAACTTTCCGAAGGCGAGTGAGCTGGGCGCGAGCCGTCACCGTCATTATTTCCGGCAGTGCGACGACGCGCTCCGCGAGAACCTCCGGGGCGAGGTGACGCGCTGAGGGACTCATGCCTACTTGGGCGGCGATGGATTCGCGGTCGAGCGTCATGGGGAACTCGATCAATTCGTGAGGATCGGCACCAACCGGTTCCAAATAGCCGGCGGCCTGCTCAAGCATCCGCTCGACTTTGCCTTCTTCGACGCCGAGGATCCCCAGCGGCTCGCGCAGCTCGTCGAGGTGGCCGGATTGCGGTGTGAGGATGATCGCCTCACCGCCGCTGACAAGCGCGCGGGCAAATTCAGCCGGGTTGCGAGGCGCGAAGACGACGGTGATCACGTCAATGGACTGATCACGCACCGGCAGCCCCTGCCACACATCCGCGACGATCGCGCCCACCCGCGGGTGCGACTTCGCCAGGTGCTTCGCCGCTGGGACGGAAATGTCCACACCGACCCCACGCGCTCCATCCACCGCGTCCAAGGTGTGGGCGAGGTAGTAGCCGGTGCCGGCGCCGACTTCGAGGATGGTGGGGGCAAACGGAGCGGAGGAATCGTCGATAAGCGCAAGGGCGTCGATGACGCGGTCGGTGACAGTTTCCACGAACGGCGCGAAGTGGCCGCGCGACAGAAACGCCTCGCGGGAGGCCACCATCGCCGGGCTGTCACCCTCGTGCGCGATGCCCGCGCCGGACGCGAGTGTCACGTACCCCTGGCGGGCTACATCATAGGAGTGCCCGGATTCTGACACTAAGCGCGCGAAATCGTCCGCGCCGTGCAGTGGGGTGCCGTCAACCGGGTCAGCTAGAACGTCGACAATGTCTCGCAGCATGCGGCCTACTCGCCTGCGACACCGAGCAGCAGGGCGCCCAGCTCAGCGGCCTCCTCATTGTTCAGTTCGACGACGAGACGGCCGCCGCCGTCGGACGGAATGCGCATGACAATCTTGCGGCTTTCCTCCACAACCTCCATGGGGCCATTTCCGGTACGCGGCTTCATTGCAGCCATGCAGTGTCACTCCTCGACATGTCGCTCTGAGGATTCCCGCTCAGAATCCTCGGTTAAGGTATCTACAATCTTACGCTCATTCGGCGCAGCGGGAGCTAGCTGCGCATCCGCTCCGGGGGCCATTCCGCACTTGGCGGCGAGCAGCTCCACAAGCGCATCCACCTGATCCTGGCGGTACCCGCGCGGGACCACTTCGAGCGCGATGTCGTCGATACGGCCGTCAGCCACGGCGGCGCGGTTAGCTTCGATGACGTCGTGCGGCTCATCCATTGGCGGCAGCACTTCACCGCGGCCGAAAATCGATGCCGACACCCACGCGCCGAACACGGCTATGGCGGCAATGACGAGAATGAGCAGCAACCAAGACAGCATGCGGGGAATACTACCGCACCCACGGCGGGCGATCGGCGTGCGGCTCGACCACCCCAGCGCGAGATAAAATGGTCTGCGCGACCGTTTCCGACATGTGCGTCAGCTCCGCAAGTGGCCGGTTGCGGTGGGTTTTCAACCCGAGGTCCACTTGGGTGATGGATGCGGGGCCGTGGCGGGTGGTGACGTCGATAAGCAAACCGGCTTCGACACCGTACCCCGCGGCGAACGGCAGGCGCAGAGCAGTCTCGCGGCGGATTGCGTATTCACCGGCGAGCGGCTGGTCGAGCTGAGGCACGTCCGGGAAGAACAGGCGCAGCAGTGGTTTCGCGGTCAGCTCGGTCACGCGGCCGCCGTCGTTGGCGCGGCGGTATGCGGCTTTGACCAGGTGAATCGCCGGGTCCTTGAGCGGTGCAGCCAGCGCGTCAACCCACCACGGTTCGACGGTGGTGACATCAGCGTCGAGAAACACAACGACATCGCCGCTCGCCGCCTTCACCCCACGCCAGAGCGCCTCACCCTTGCCGGGGCGCACAGGCAGCGGGTCAATGTCGCGCCAATTCACCACGGTCGCGCCCGCCTCTGCCGCACGCTGCGCTGTCGCATCGCGCGAATCAGAGTCGACGACAAGCACTTCATCCGCGCCCGACGCGCACGCTTGCTTGACGACGTTTCCTACCGTCTCCCCCTCATCCAACGCCGGCACCACAACCGAAACGCGCATCAACCCAGCCCTCTGACGGTGTCTTGGGGCGGTACCGTCCCCTGAATTGCGGCGGTCATGTAGAGCACGTCCATGGTGTCGGCGACCTCGTGGACGCGAAAGGCTGCCACACCCCGGGCAGCGCACCACGCCGTCGCGGCGAGGGTGCCGGTGACGCGCTCCCCGACGGGCTGGCCGTTCTTGCCCAGGGTCTCCCCAATGAAATCCTTGTTGGACAGAGCCATGAGGACAGGCCAGCCGGTGGCGACAATCTCGTCGACACGCCGCAAGATCTCCAAGCCGTGAAAGGTGTTCTTGCCAAAGTCATGCGTCGGGTCAATGAAGACTTTCTCCTCCGGCGCGCCACAGGCAACGGCGCGTTCGGCGAGCGCGGTGGTTTCGGCGATGACGTCGGCGACCACGTCGTCGTAATGCACCCGGTGCGGGCGGGTCCGCGGGGTGGCGCCACCCGTATGGGAGCAGACGTAGCCGACCTTGTGAGCGCCAGCGACCTCGACAAGTTCCAGCTCCCAGCCCGCCCACGTGTCGTTGATGATGGTGGCGCCGGCGGCGATCGCGGCTTCCGCGACCTCGGGGCGCCAGGTGTCGGCGGAAATGTCGACTGTAGCCGCGGGGAATTCCCCCCGGACCGCTGCGATCAGCGGGACGATCCGGTCGATCTCCTCCGCCACGCTGACGGCGTCGCCGGGACCGGCTTTGACACCCCCGACGTCAATAATGCTCGCGCCCTCGGCGACAATTCGGCGGGCTCGCTCGACGGCGCTGTCGAAGGCATACGTCGCGCCCTTGTCGTAGAAGGAGTCCGGGGTGCGGTTGAGGATGCCCATGATCCGGGCCATCTCGCCCATCAGGCTTGGTGCGGCGTGTGAATGTTCCGCGGGTCGGTCATCTCGCGGTGGGACGCGCAAATGTACTCTACGGCCTCCTCGATGGAGTCGGTGACAAGGAACAGTTCGTCATCACCCGGGGAGATCAGACCGCGGGCGAGCTGCTGACCGCGGATCCAGTCGACCAGGCCGGACCAGAACTCGGTGCCCAGCAGCACCATCGGGAAGTTGGTCACCTTGCCGGTCTGGATCATGCAGAGGACCTCGAAGACCTCGTCCATCGTGCCGTAGCCGCCGGGCAGCGAAATGAAGCCCTGGGAATACTTCAAGAACATTGTCTTGCGGGCGAAGAAGTAGCGGAAGTTCAGGCCCAGGTCGACCCAGTCGTTGAGGCCCTGCTCGAACGGCAGCTCGATGCCCAGGCCGACGGACATTCCTTCGGCCTCGTGCGCGCCGCGGTTCGGGCCTTCCATCAGGCCGGGGCCGCCGCCGGTGATGACGGCGTACCCAGCGTCAACAAGTGCCTTGCCCAGCTCGCGAGCCTGCTCGTACTCCGGGGTGCCCTCGCCCAGGCGCGCCGAACCGAAGACAGTCACGGCCCAGCCCAAATCCTGCAACGCATCGAAGCCGGAGACGAACTCGCTGGTGATGCGCATGACGCGCCACGGGTCGGCGTGCTTCCAATCGTGGTCGGCGCGGCCCATCTCGAGCAAGCGCTGATCGTAGGTCGAGCTCCCGTCCTTATCTCTGTTGCGCTTGAGAATCGGGCCGGACAGCGTGCGGTTTCTGTCCGGGCGGGGTGTGATCTGTGGGGCCACGGGGGAAACTTGCCTTTGCGTAGGGTGCGGGGGTGCTGAACTTATAGGTCGCCGGCGTCTGCCAGCGCTTGCTAGCTCTGCGGAGCGAGGAACTCCCGCAGAGAGTCGGCGACGGTGCGGATCTGGTCCACCGGGCATTGCTCATCAATCTTGTGGGCAAAGCCGGGGTCGCCGGGGCCGAAGTTCACGGCCGGAACACCCAGAGTAGAGAACCGCGACACATCCGTCCATCCGAACTTGGCGCGGAAGTTACCGCCGACAGCGCGCAGCAGGCCCTGCGCGACGGGGTCGTCGAGGCCCGGCAGGGCACCGCCGACAGCATCGTCGTAGGTGAGTTCAAGGCCCTCGTCGACATCCAGAACGGACTCAAGGTGCGTTTTGGCGTCCTCGAGCGAGCGGTCCGGAGCGAAGCGAAAGTTCACTGTCAGCCGCGCCTCATCCGGGATGGTGTTGGTGGCCACTCCCCCGCTTATCCCCACGACGTTGAGGCCCTCGCGGTACTCGCACCCGGCGATGGTGACCGTGCGCGGCACGTAGGCTGCCACGCGGCCCAGCACCCCAGCCAGGTCGTGGATCGCGTTGTGTCCCAGCCAGGCGCGCGCGGAGTGGGCGCGGGTGCCGCGGGCATCGACGAACACGCGGATCGTGCCCTGGCATCCGGCCTCGATAATCGCCCCTGACGGCTCGCCGAGCAGCGCCAAGTCGCCGTCGAGCAACTCAGGGCAATCCCGCTCCAAATGCGCCAGGCCGTTGTATTGGGCAGCGACCTCCTCGGCTTCATAACAGATCAGGGTCAGGTCGGTGGTGAGGGAGGAAGCGTCGTAAAGCGTGGCGAACGCGTGCAAATAGCAGGCCAGGCCCGATTTCATGTCCACCGAACCGCACCCGAACAGCGTGTCGCCCTCAACGCGGTGCGGGACGTTGTCGGCGATCGGCACCGTGTCGATGTGCCCCGCCAGCACCACCCGTTGCCCCAGCCCGCGGTGCGTGCGCGCGACGATCGTGTGGCCGCGCCGGATCACCTCCACGCCGTCCAACGCGCGCAGGGCCTCCTCGATCGCGTCGGCGATCTGCTCTTCCTCATGCGACGGCGACGGGATGTCGATCAGCGCTTTCGTCAGCTCAACAGGGTCCTGAAATAGATCTAACGTCACGTGGGCGATCTTAGCGCGCGGCCGCTGAGCCCCTTTCGTACGATGTGACGCATGGGTCAATCCGCACGCGCAGTAGGAATCGCCAACATCGCCGCCGACGGTACCGTGCTGGACAGCTGGTACCCCTCCGTGTCGCTTATCGACGACCCCGCCGACATCCTCGCCCCCTCCACCCGCCGCGTCAGCGCCAACGACCTTTCGCAGCGCCTGCTCAACCTCGTCGGGATGGACAGGGATCGCCGCGTTGAAGTGGTGCCCGTGCTCACCGAGATCGCCGACCTGAACGCCCCCGCCGTCGATGCACACGACGTCTACCTGCGCCTGCACCTGCTCTCCCACCGCAAAGTGCGGCCGCTGGAGATCAACATGACCGACTGCCTCGAGCACCTCGTTCCTGTGGCGTGGACGAACAAAGGCCCCTGCCTGCCCGACGACTTCGAGTACGTGCGCACCAACCTGCGCGCCCGCGGCACCATTCACGTCTACGGGATCGAGCGGCTGCCGCGCATGGTCGACTACGTCGTGCCCACCGGCGTGACCATCGCCGAAGCAGAGCGCGTCCGCCTCGGCGCCTACCTCGCCGAAGGCACAAGCGTGAACCGCGAAGGCTACGTCTCCTACAACGCCGGCGCGCTCGGCGCCGCCCGGATCGAGGGCCGACTGTCCTCGGCGTGCGTCGTCGGCGGCGGCTCCGACCTCGGACTGTCCTCGATCGTGATGGCGGGTCGCTCCGGCGGATCCAACCGCACCCCGCTGCACATCGGTGCCGACTGCATCATCCACCCCTCCGCCGGCATCATCGACCTCGACCTGGGCGACCGCTGCGAGATCGGCGCCGGTGTCATGCTCGAGCCCGGCACCATTCTCCTTGACTCGCGCATTGGCACCGGCTTCGAATCCTACGTTCCGGCGCGCACCATCAACGGCCAATCCGACATCACCATCACCAACGAAGCGCACAGCTCGACACCTGTGATCCGGGAGCGCCGCGCACAATAGAGCACGATCCTCCCCCGGATTTCGTGGGCAGCACCCGCTATTCCTAGACTTGACATTTATGTCAACATCCCTGAATGCCGGGCTGAAAACCCGTCACCTGACCATGATGGGGCTCGGCTCAGCCATCGGCGCCGGCCTCTTCCTGGGCACCGGAGTCGGAATTCAAACCGCCGGTCCCGCCGTGCTCATCGCCTACATCATCGCCGGTGCCATCACCGTGTGCGTCATGCAGATGCTCGCCGAAATGGTCGCTGCGCGCCCGTCGTCGGGCACCTTTTCCACCTACGCCGAAGAAGCTTTCGGGCCGTGGGCCGGATTTCTCATCGGCTGGTTGTACTGGTTCATGATGATCATGATCATGGCCGTCGAGATCACCGGCGCCTCCGCCATCATCGCCGCCTGGTTCAGCATCTCGCCGTGGATCCCGGCGCTTGCGGCCATCGTCGTGTTCACCCTGATTAACTTCGCCGCCGTGCGCAATTTCGGCGAGTTCGAGTTCTGGTTCGCGCTGATCAAAGTCGTCGTCATTGTGCTATTCCTCATCCTCGGCGTCGCACTGTGGCTGGGGTTGCTGCCGGGCACGTCGTTTGTCGGCCTGTCCAACGTCAGCGACGTCGGTTTCATGCCCAACGGGTGGGGCGGCGTGGCTACCGCGCTGCTCGCCGTCGCGTTCGCCTTCGGCGGCATTGAGCTGGTGACCATCGCCGCCGCAGAGTCTGAGGATCCGTCCGTCGCCGTGCACTCCGCGATCCGCACCATCATCTGGCGCATTTCCATCTTCTACATCGGCTCCGTGCTACTCATCGTGATGCTGCTACCATTCGACCAGATCGGCGGTGCGTCCGACGCCTCCGAATCGCCCTTCACTGCCGTGCTGAGCTTGGCTAACATCCCCGGCGCCGTCGGCATTATGGAGGCCGTCATCGTCGTCGCGCTGCTGTCCGCGTGCAACACGCAGATTTACGGCTCCTCGCGTTTCCTGCACAACCTCTCCGTGCGCGGCGACGCCCCGCGCGCCTTTTCGCTTACCGACGCCCGCGGCGTCCCCATGCGCGCCGTCATCGTCTCCGTCATCTTCGGATTCGTCGCCGTTGCCTTGCAGTACTGGAACCCGCCGGGGCTGCTGGCTTTCCTGCTCAACGCCATCGGCGGCTGCTTGATCGTGATCTGGTTCGCCATCGCGTTCTCGTTCCTGCGCCTTCACCCGCGCCTTGAAACCTCCGGCCAACTGACCGATGTCCGCATGTGGGCCCCCGCCGTTTTGCCGTGGGCAACCATTGCGCTGGCCGCCGGCATCGTGGCGCTGATGCTCACCAACCCGGACGGCCGCTTCCAGGTGATGGCGGTCGCCGTCGTCGTCGCCGTGATCACCGTCGCCGGGCTGATCTGGACCACCACAGACGCGTTCAAGCGCCGCCGCGCGGAAAACACAACCAAGACCACCGAAGGACCCCGCCGATGACCACTGCCGCTAACACCACTGGCCCCGACTCCGGCGCACCCGCCGCGTCGACCAACGACGCGAACTCTGAACTCGGCAGCGGCCTGAAGTCGCGCCACCTCACCCTTATGGGCCTGGGCACCGCCGTCGGTGCGGGCTTGTTCCTTGGCGTCGGCGTAGGCATTCGCGCTGCTGGCCCGGCGATTCTGCTGGCCTACGTCATCGCCGGCGTCGTCGTCATCTCGGTGATGAGGATGCTGGGCGAGATGGCGGCGGCACGCCCGTCGTCAGGCTCATTTGCCACGTACGGGCGCCAAGCGTACGGCCACTGGGCGGGCTTCTTGCTCGGCTGGATTTACTGGTTCCTGCTCATCATGGCGTGCGGGGTGGAGATCACCGGCGCCTCCGCCATCATGGCGGGCTGGTTCGGGGTGCCGCAGTGGATTCCGGCGCTGGTCGTCGTGGGCATCCTCACTGCGGTCAACCTCGCACAGGTGAAGGGATTTGGCGAGTTCGAATACTGGTTCGCCATGATCAAAGTCGCCGTCATCCTGCTGTTCTTGGTCGTCGGCGCTGCTTTGTGGCTCGGCCTTCTGCCCGCCAACGGCTTTGTCGGGTTCTCCAACGTGACCGAATCCGGCTTCGCTCCCAACGGCATCGCCGGTATCGCCGCTGGACTCCTCGCTGTCGCCTTCGCTTTCGGAGGCATCGAGGTGGTCACCATCGCCGCCGCTGAATCCGAGGACCCCGCGCGCAACGTGCGCAACGCTGTCAACTCCATCATCTGGCGTATCGCGCTGTTTTACATCGGCTCGGTCATCGTGATCATCCTGTTGCTGCCCTACGCACAGATCGATGGCGCCGACACCGCAGCTGAATCCCCCTTCACGCAGGTCCTCGACATGGCCAACATCCCCGGCGCTGCGGGCTTCATGGAGGCCGTCATCGTGCTGGCGCTGCTGTCCGCCTTCAACGCGCAGGTCTACGGCACCTCACGTCTGGCCTACCAGCAGGCTCTCGAGGGCGACGCCCCGCGTTGGATGGCGCGCACCAACGCCCACGGTGTGCCGATCAACTCGGTACTGGTCTCCGTCTTCTTCGCCTTCGTGGCGGTCGGTCTGCAGTGGTGGAACCCGCCGGGCATGATCGACTTCATCATGAACGCCACCGGCGGCTGCCTGATTGTTGTGTGGATCATGATCACGCTGAGCTACATCAAGCTCAAACCCGGCATCACCGGTTCCGCAGTCCAGGTCCGCGGCGCTTCCTGGGTCCCGTGGGTCACGCTCGCCGCGCTTGGCGGCCTAGTCGTCCTCATGCTTTTCGACGCCTCCGCCCGCCCCCAGGTTATCTCCGTCACCATTCTCTCACTCGTGCTGGTGGGCTTGTCGTTCCTGACCCGCGGAAAGCGCCTGGAAGACGGGAACAAACCTGCCGCCGGCTAACGTTTCACGCGTGGCAAAGCTGAGATTCCGCCCCGAATTCTCTAAGCTGTCTCACGGAAACCACGCAACCGGCGCAGCCGCTGGTTCCACCACGACTTGTCCCGACCGAGCAGAAAGAGCTGAATACGACATGACCACCGCAATTGCTAAGGGCCTGGCCACCGTCACCCACGACGGAACTGTTCTGGATGTCTGGTACCCGGCCCCGAAGATTGGGGAGTCCGTCACCGAAGCCGGCACCACTCGCCTCGAAGAGACCCCGCAGCAGTTCGAGGACTTGGCCGGGCCGGATGAGAACCGTGGGGTGGCGCGTGTTGCGGTGGAGACGCGGATTGCGTCGATAAGCGATGCCCCCGCAGATGCGTACGACGCGTACCTGCGCCTCCACCTGCTCTCCCACCGCCTGGTCAAGCCGCACGAGGCGAATCTCGACGGGTTGTTCGGGTTGCTGGCCAACGTCGTGTGGACCAACTACGGCCCCTGCGAGGTGTCTGACTTCCAGGTCGTGCGCGGCCGTCTGGCGGCCAACGGCCCGGTCGTTGTCTACTCGGTGGACAAGTTCCCCCGCATGGTCGACTACGTCGTACCGTCCGGCGTGCGCATCGGCGATGCTGACCGCGTCCGCCTCGGCGCTCACCTCGCTGAAGGCACGACCGTCATGCACGAAGGCTTCGTGAACTTCAACGCTGGCACCCTCGGCGCATCCATGGTTGAAGGGCGCATCTCCGCCGGCGTTGTCGTCGGCGACGGCTCCGACATCGGCGGCGGCGCCTCCATCATGGGCACCCTCTCCGGCGGCGGCAAGGAGACCATCAAGATCGGCGAGGGCTGCCTGCTCGGCGCGAACGCCGGAATCGGCATCTCGCTCGGCGACAACTGCACCGTCGAGGCTGGCCTGTACGTCACCGCCGGCACCAAGGTCGTCATCACCGACGACATCGCCGCCGACCTGGACCACTCCGCCGGCGACGAGGTCAAGGCCGTCGAGCTGTCCGGCCACAACAACATTCTGTTCCGCCGCAACTCCCTGACCGGCGGTGTTGAGGCCTCCCGCGCCCACGCCGTCGAGCTCAACGAAGAGCTGCACAAGAACTAACCCCCGTTGCGCACTGCAGTGTGCACGCTATTGCCCCGCCTTGTGCGGGGCTTTTAGCGTGTGAGGCATGGAAACTTTCGATGACCTTGTCAGCGCGTTCAGCGCCCCAAGGTTGGGGGCGTTGAAAGATTTCAACAAACAGCAAGCACTCAGCGCCGGCGTGGAGCCGTCGGTGGTGAACAACTGGAAACTTGTCCATGACGCCTACTTTGGCGACGGCCTGTCCGCGGTCAAACGTGAAAAGGCCGCAAACAAGGCGATGCGTTTCGGTCTTTCGGTGGGCATGCTCGCGAAAATCGAGCGCGCCATCGCCCACATCAAGCACGCGACACGCCGCCACACCATGCGTCTGAAGCTTCTCGACGCCGCCAGCCGCACCACCCGCACCTTCAAAGCCCTCGGAGCACTGATCAAGAAGATCGTCCCGCCGAGAAACCCGACATCGCGGCAAGAGCGCGCCACGATCAGTGAAGGGGACGACGAGATGGCCACCCTGACCCTGACGACCGGCAAGCGCTTCCTTGCCGACCTCAAACACGTCCTCATGACAGGTTTAGGGCCCGACGATTCGATAGGGGCGCACATGGCGCGGAAACTCATTGCCCTTTTGCGCGGCGACGGCGGCGTCCCCGAAGCTTCTCCCCGCCCAATGCTGCTTGTTCCCTTACCGGAATGGACACGCATTATGCGTGGCGACGGAGACGATATCATCCTCGGTCTCACCGACGGCACCACGATGACCGGCAAGGAGTTCATGGACCAGTTCATCGCCACCGGTGACAACCAACTCGAGGCCGCCGTGTTCCACCCGACGGAAGGCGCGGTGAACATGTACCGCACCGAGCGCCTGGCCAATGCCAAGCAGCGCGACCTCGCGAAGGCGGTCCAGCCGGTATGTGCTCACCCGGACTGCCACCACGCCGCCGACTTCTGCCAAGTCCACCACGCCACCGCGTGGGCCCGCGGCGGCGAGACCAACATGGCCAACCTGGTCCCGCTATGCCGGTACCACAACCGCATTAACGACGACACCCCCGACACCCACCGCTCCCGTGGCCACATCGCAGTCCGCAACGGCCGGGCAGTGTGGGTCTCCCCATACGGTGCTATCCGCACCAACCCGAGGCACAGGTACGGAGCGATGGATACCCTCTTCGGCCCAGTCGCTGCCGCTTAGACAACCGCGGCACAGATGTTCCACCGACGAGGCGCCAACCGACGAGGCATCCAGCGGCATAGGGCCCGTGCGAGGTTGGGCCCGAAGGCTTTAAGCCACGACGATGGGGCCCTTGGGTTTCCCGAACGTCCAGAGTTTGTTGATGACGAAGTTGACCGGCATCGCCACCAACGTCGAAATGGCGGCGGACCAGTAGAATTTTGTGCGGAAGCCGGTGGAGTTGTCGAAGATTTCGTCGGAAAGCGCGATTGGTGATGTCGGATTCATCAGCAACGTCGCCACAGTCTGGCTGACTAGGAATGCGACAATCCCCGTGGTCAAAAACGGGAAATAACCGCGCAGCCACGATTTCTTCGCTACATTGCGGAACGTCCATGACCGGTTGAGTTGGTAATTCCATGTGTTCGCCACAACGAACGCGATGGTCATAATCACGTGGTACCAGCGGATGTTCCACCGGGTGCCAAAGAGGTTCATGAACACTTCGTTCTCGTGGATGGCCCACCCGAACTCGAGCGCCTTCTTAACCAAGTACACGACTGCGAGGTTGACGAAGACCCCTGACCCGCCAACAATGCCGAATTTGATGAATTCGCGCGCGCCGTTAGCGAAGCGGACAGCGGTGCTCCCGCCGCCCTCAGCCGGCCGTGGTTCGGCTGGTGTCACAGTGTCCGTCAATGAGCGTCCTCCAACTCAGCGGCGTCCGAATGGACGCGTAACTTCCCGGCAACATTACTCCGGTAACCAAATATTCCCGGGATTGTCGGGGCGTTATCTTGCTCACGACTGCGCCGCGACCGTTTGGTCGCGGCGTTACTCGGCCAGGCGGGCGGCGGCGGCGGCGATGCGCTCGTCAGACGCGGTGAGCGCGATGCGGACGTGCTGGTCGCCGGCGGGGCCGTAGAAATCACCAGGGGCGGCGAGGATGCCGCGCTCGGCGAGCCAGCCGAGCGCCTCGCGGGAGTTCATTCCTTCGCGACGCACCCAGAGGTAGAGGCCAGCGTCGGACTCGTCGACTGTGAACCCAGCGCCGGGCAGAGCCTTCAGTAGCTCAAGACGGCGCAGGGCGTACACCGACCGCTGCAGCTCCTCGTGGAGGTCGCTGCTCAATGCAGCAGTCATTGCGTGCTGGATGGGGCCCGGCAGGATTAGGCCAGCGTGCTTGCGCACCTCCAGCAGTTCCTGGACCAGGTTTTCGTCACCGGAGATCATCCCGGTGCGGTAGGAGGCGAGGTTCGAGGTTTTCGACAGCGAGTGCAGCGCGAGCAGCCCGGTGTTGTCGCCGTTGGTCACCGTGGGGTGCAGGATGGACACGGGGTCGGCGGCCCAGCCGAGGTAGAGGTAGCACTCGTCGGAAGCGATGATTGCGCCGGTGTCGCGTGCGAACTCGACCCACGCGCGCAGCTGCTCCACTGACGCTACAGCGCCGGTGGGGTTCGACGGGGAGTTGAGGAACACTAGGGCAGCGTCGCGGGGGGCGTCGGCGGGGTCGTCGCAACGCACGATGCCGCATCCGGCGATGAGTGCGCCGACTTCATACGTGGGGTAGGCGACCTCCGGGATGACGACGGTCTCACCGCGCAGACCGAGCAGCGTCGGCAGCCACGCGATCGCCTCTTTCAGTCCAATCGTCGGCAGCACCGACTTCTCGCTCAACCCTGTAATGCCGAAGCGTCGCTCCAGTGCCGACACGATCGCCTCGCGCAGCTCCGGGGTGCCCATGGTCTGCGGGTATCCGGGCGCGGCGGCGTTCTCCGCGAGCGCGAGCTGGATCGTCGGCGGCACCGGGTCGACGGGCCCGCCCACGGACAGGTCAATCAGACCATCCGGGTGGGAGGCCGCCTTCTTCTTGACGTCGAGGATCGTGTCCCACGGGAAGTCGGGCAGGGATGAGGCGAGCGGGCTGCGCGGCATTTAGGACTCCTGCATTGGCGGCAGCGCGGCCACGAAGGGGTGGTCGAAGTCGTACTTGCCGGCAGCGGCGGCACCGCCTGGGGAGCCAAGCTCGTCGAAGAATCCGACGTTGGCGTCGTAGTAGTCGTTCCACTCCTCAGGCAGGTCGTCTTCGTAGAAGATGGCTTCGACCGGGCAGGCGGGTTCGCAGGCGCCACAGTCCACACATTCGTCGGGGTGGATATAGAGCATGCGTTTGCCCTCGTAGATGCAGTCGACGGGGCATTCTTCGACGCATGCGCGGTCGAGCAGATCAACGCACGGTTCGGCGATGATGTAGGTCATTGTTGCTCCTCTGGGTTTTCACGTTGCCCGTCAAGTATGTCACTTGCGCCGTAGGAGGGGCCAAACCCCTCCGAGGCAACCGGCGGTTAACAGCGCGAGTGCACGAATGGAATTGTTGTTCAGGATATCGCTGGTGACGTCAACCCCGAAATAGAGCATGGCAAAGCAGGCGGCCCACACGAGGGTCGGCACGAGCACGCACACGCTTTTCGACGTCCACAACCGCCCCGTCCTCGTCACCACCCCCTGAAAGAGGAACGCGGTAGCGATAGAAGGGATCCCCCACGCGGCGTTGATGGAGGTGACTTGCAGCAGCACGGCGATCATGGCGCCGATGCTCAGCCACGCTATGCCCCAGCGTGCTTCGGAGGGGCTGAAGTCAGTGCGGACCTGCGGCTGACGGGGATGGGGTGGCTGTGCCTGTGGTTGTTGCTGTTGCTGGGTCACAGTGCGATGCCGCTGAGCAGGTCAGCACCGTGGTCCAGCAGCTGCCCGGCCCCGAGCTGGTAGTGCTCCCGGCGGATGATGGGTTGGGCGATGAGGTTGGACAGGGCGTAGGTGGTCACGTCGGCAGAGGGGGCGCGGCCGAAGGCGGCGTGGGGGTTGGTGATGGAGGTGGAGCCGTCGGCAATCCAGATCTGGGTCGCGTGGGCGCGCATGGCGTCGACTTTGGCGGCATAGACGGTGTCGTTCATCTCCACCCATGTGTCAGTCGTGTCCACGGCGTCGAGCTCCCCCGGGGCCGGGCGGGTCCAGCCGGCGGGGACGACATCGGCGATCTCGGCTTCAAGCTCGCTGCGTAGACGCGCGGCCCAAAGGATGCGCGGGACTCCCCCGACCTGCTCGGCGGCGGCGTGGGTGATGTCGTGGGCGCGGATGTGGTCGGGGTGGCCGTATCCCCCATTCGGGTCGTATGTGAGGACAAGGTGGGGCCGTTCCCGCTCGAAGATGGCGGCGAGGTCGTCGACCGCGCGCTGCCCCGAGTTCACGAACGCCCGCGGGTGACGTGATGCCGCCGATCCCGCCATCCCAGAATCCCTATACTCTCCTGCCCCACCGAGGAATTCACCGCGCACGCCGAGGATGTCCAGCGCGCGGGCCAACTCATGCACGCGAAAACCCCCCAGCTGGTCGGCGCCACGGCCCTCGTCGTCGACCAGGCCCTGGTAGGTCTCACCGATGACTTCGCCCTCTTCCCCGAGCGTGCAGGTGACCACGAGGACATCCGCCCCGCGGCGGGATAGGTCGGCGAGGGCGCCGCCGGTGGAGATCGACTCGTCATCTGGGTGGGCGTGGACGGCGACGACGCGGTAACCAGTCAGGTCTCTTCGAGTGTCTCGGGGGTTGATGCCGATGTTGGGATTAGCGTTATTCGGGTTCTGTCGTGCGTTGCTCATGCGCGGTTGTGTCCTCTTTCCATGTGTCAGCCCCGGCGAGGCCACGGTCCCATTCTTCCAAGTTCGGCGACGGACCGATAATGCCCTGGCCGAGGACGACGATCCGGCGTTCCCGCAACACCGGCACCCAGACGGCTTCGAAAGTGGTGGCGGCGGTGACCCGTTCACGCGCTTGCTGGTTGGTGATGGCGCCGGTGAGGATCTCTTCGGCGAGCCGGTCGGTGGCCGGGGTGCACAGTCCGCTCAGGTTGCCGGAAGTGTAGCGGTTCTCGCCGCCGGCTCCATCGGTATCGCCGTCGCCATTGTTGCCGCCTGCGGATCCGTCTACGCTCCCCTGCCCAGCGTCGGCTTGGCCTGCGCCGTTTGTGCCGTCCTGGGCCCCGTTGGCGCCGTCTTCAGCTGCGGGGGCGTTTGGGCACTGGACCTTGCTGGCCCACACGGTCGAGCCGCTGGTGAGCGTCCAGTTCATCACCGCGTCAATCTCTCCGGCTGGCAGCCGTCCGGCGATGTCAGTCATGTCGGCGGCGACGGTCTCCGCGGCGATTCCTGCGCCGTTGAGGATGTCCACGAGGGCTCTGGCGGCGGGCATGGACTCGTTGTCGCGCGGGTCGGCGGCGATGCGCAGCGGCCTGTGCTTATCCACGGCCGCGCGCAACTCCCCTGCATCCCGCCCCACTTTCGGAGTCGCCTCGGCGGCATCGACATCGCGGGAACGGGAGGAGGCGATGCGGGCGATGAGGGGGACGTCGATAAGCGAACGAAGTTCCTGGCGCGCCGCACGGTCGTCGAGGATGGGCGAGTCGACGCTCATGACCAGGCCAAGCTCCCGTGGCCCGCTTTCCGTGCTGACCTGGGTGCTCGGGATCAGTGAGTATGTGTCGGCGGATGTCTCCCCCGGCACGTGGTCCACGAAAGCGAGTTGGCCGGCGCGCAGGCGGTCGGCCACTTGCTCGGTGGAGCGGACCGAATTGAGCGTCAGGATGTCGATGCTCGCTGGATCCTGTCCCCAGAACCTGTCATTGCGGTTCAGGGTGATGATGCCGCTTCCGCGGTCGACCCGGTCGACCATGTAGCGCCCCGCTGACGCCGGGATCGTATCCGCGAGGGCCCGCGCGAAATCGGTTGCGGTCGAGTCGAGCAGGTGCGATGGCAACAGGTTGCGGAACATCCCCTGCCAGTCGCGGACCGGCTCGTCGAAAACGACGTCGACGATCTTGCCGCCGCCACCCGAGACCCGCACATCGCTCACGGCTCGGTACGGAGCGGGGTCGACTGTGCCCGGTGTGGATGTCATGCCACGCCACAAATAGGCGAAGTCGGCGCCGGTGATCGGGCTGCCGTCGGACCATTGGGCGGCGGGGCTGATCTCGTAGCGCACGGTCATTGCCGCGCCGTCCGCACCGTCGCTGGCGGGTAACTCAGTGGCGTTGACGAGTAGATCGGTGTTCATCTTCCCACCCACAAACGGGCTGGGCAGGGTGAGCTCGGCGACATCCTGCACCGTCGAGTTCTCGTCGGCGATGAGGTGCGGGTTGAGCCCGTTGCGCAGCGGCTGCACCCCGACCTGGACTTGCGACCGCGTCGGGCCGGGCTGAACGGTCGTCGTCGCTGTCTCCGTGGTCACCGTCTCTTCTACGATCGGGGGCGGGTCCGGGTTGGCTGCGCACGAGGAGAGCAGGCTTATCGACGCGAGCGTGACCGTCGTCAAGCGAACTGCTTTCATGCGCGCTAATGCTACTTGTTCATCTGCTTCGCACGAGAACGTGCACGGCCGCGCTCGGTGGAGTTGAGGATCACCTTGCGCACACGCATGACCTCGGGAGTGACCTCGACGCACTCGTCGTCGTCGCAGAACTCGATGGCTTCATCCAGGGAGAGGGTCCTGGCCTTGGCCAGCGTGACCGTTGCGTCTGCGGTGGCGGAACGCATGTTGGTCAGCTTCTTTTCCTTGGTGATGTTGATGTCCATGTCCTCGTCGCGGCTGTTCGCGCCGACGACCATGCCCTCGTAGGTTTCCGCGCCGGGCTCGACGAAGAAGTCGCCGCGGTCTGCCAGCTGCGTCAGCGCGTAGGCGGTGACCTGCCCGGAACGGTCGGCAACGAGCGAGCCGGTCGGACGGCCCTTGATCTCCCCTGCCCACGGACGGTGCTCGATAGAGTAGCTGTTGGCAATGCCGGCGCCGCGGGTCTCGGTGAGGAAGGTCGTGCGGAAACCGATCAGGCCGCGGGACGGGACGTCGAACTCCATGCGGACCCAGTCACCGGCGCCAGAGTTGCCCATGGCGGTCATCTGGCCCTTGCGGTTGGCCATGAGCTGGGTGACAGCACCCTGGTGCTCGGACGGAGTGTCAATGACCATGTGGTCGTACGGCTCGTAGGTCTTGCCGTCGATCTCCTTGGTGACCACCTGCGGCTTGCCCACGGTCAGCTCGAAGCCTTCGCGGCGCATCGTTTCGATCAGAACGGTCAGGGCCATTTCGCCGCGGCCCTGGACCTCCCACGCGTCGGGGCGGTCAGTCGGCAGCACCTTGATGGAGACGTTACCGATCAGCTCCTGGTCCAGGCGCGCCTTGACCATGCGGGCGGTGAGCTTGTCGCCACCGCCGCGGCCGGCCATCGGGGAGGTGTTCACGCCGATGGTCATGGAGATTGCGGGATCGTCGATCTTGATGCGCTCGCGGGCCTCGACGTGCTCCGGGTCGCACAGGGTGTCGCCGATCATGATCTCGTCGATGCCGGACACCGCGGCGATGTCGCCGGCGACGACCTCACCCTGGGCCGGAACACGCTCAAGACCTTCGGTGACCAGCAGTTCGGCGATCTTGACGTTCTTGACGTGTTCGTTGCCGTCAGAGTCGTAGTGGACCCAGGCGACGTTGTCGCCCTTCTTCACGCTGCCGCGGTACACGCGGATCAGGGCGATGCGGCCCAGGAAGGACGAGGAGTCCAGGTTGGTGACCTGCGCCTGGAACGGGGCATCGATGTCGGCGGAAGGTTCGGGGAGGACGTCGTAGATGACGTCGAAAAGCGGCTGCAGGTCGTCGTTGTCCGGCAGGCCGCCGTTGCCCGGGTTGTTGAAGGAGGCGCGGCCAGCGCGGCCGGAGGCGTAGAGCACCGGCAGCTCGAGCAGGTTCTCCGCGGCCTCGGCTGCATCCGGGTCCTCCAAAGAGGCGCCGAGCTCGAGGAGCAGGTCCTGGGCCTCTTCGACGACTTCGTCGATACGCGCGTCGGGGCGGTCGGTCTTGTTCACGCAGATAATCACCGGCTTTTTCGCCTCGAGCGCTTTGCCCAAGACGAAGCGGGTTTGCGGCAGTGGGCCCTCGGAGGCGTCGATCAGCAGCACCACGCCGTCGACCATGGACAGGCCGCGCTCCACCTCGCCGCCGAAGTCCGCGTGGCCCGGCGTGTCAATGACGTTGATGACTAGATCGCGGCCATCCTTGCCCGCGCCTTTGCGGCGGATGGACGTGTTCTTCGCCAGAATGGTGATGCCGCGCTCGGACTCGAGATCGCCGGAGTCCATGACGCGGTCCGCAACCTCGCCGTGGTCACCGAACACGCCGGACTGCTCCAGCATGCCGTTGACGAGGGTGGTCTTGCCGTGGTCAACGTGCGCGACGATGGCGACGTTGCGGAATTCGGGGTGCGACACTGCGGGTCTGCTCCTTTATGGGTTTTAGCGTGACGACGCCACCGTCACGGCAGCCCCGCTTGAACGGTTAAACCCTACCCGCATACGGTAGGCAGTGCGATGTCGGGGCGCAGCACAACCGAAGATGACGCACAGCAGGACGAAAGGAAGCACCGCACGGCGCCAATCCCGGCATTCAATCCCAGCGTTGGGACGCAAGAAATGTATGGTGTTTCTGTTGCAATTGTTTTCAAAGTAACTAAAGTGTCCTGTGATAATGCGTTATTTTTCCGACGTGAAGGATTCCCCCACTCCCATGAAGCTGAAGAAGCTGCCGACACCGACTAAGTCGACCCGGCCGGCCCTCACGCGGCCTGTGAAGAGCGCCGCTCTAGCGTCCGCGCTTGCCGCTGGGCTCACAGCTGGCATGCTCGCCCCTACCCTTGCGCACGCACACAGCGCCGCACCGGCCCTGCCAAACCTGCAGAATCTCACGTCCTCGCGGATTATCGACGATCTGGGCCGCCCTACTCCGCACGTCCAGCGCGCTGTAGCCGACTTTGCTAAGCAGCCGTGGGTGCCCCCGCAGGTGCGCCAGGCGCTCCTGACCGCCGTCGGGTTCACTACTGGGCAGGGAAAAACCGGCGGGCCAGACCTTCCGGCGAACGCACCGGCGTTCCGCCAGGGATACTGGCCGACGGTCTCGCCGAACTGCATGGGTCCGGGAATGCACTCCACCGGCTCTGTCATCGCTGTACCAGGACCTGCGAAATCCCCGAAGCCGGCGCCGAAGGCTGGGCAAAGCACGTTCGTCTTCACCGCGCTGGGGACGAAAGCCGCGGAAATGCAGCAGGGGCAGATGAACGTGTACTGGCTAAATGTGGGCACGCTTCGCAGCGGTGTAACGCCGTTGGGCAACAACGGGATTAATCCGACAGGACCGGCAACCTTGTCCGGGGTGGCCTCCACGGGCCCCGGACCAGTTCTGGCAGTGGTCGACGGTGCGGTGAAGACAGGCGGGAAGTCCTGCCGCTTCGCGCCGGTGGCGCTGACGGTGGCGGTGAAGTAGAACGCTGCATGTAGGAAAGACGATCGAGATGACTGGCACAGACCCCCAAGTGGCCCCGGGCACGGCGGATTCTGCTGATACCGCTGTGGATCTCCACCCTGTCAAGCAGGAGACCTTTGACACGACGTCGAAGACGAACACGGACCCGAAGGGGTACCTGCGCGATGTCGACACGTTCAAAGTGACGGACTTCGGCCTGTACATGGCCCGCGGTGCCAACCACCCGAAGTTCGGTTATCTCGAAAGCTGGCTGCTACCGGAACTGCACTTGCGCGCCAACATCTTCCACTTCCGTGAGGGCGTGGATGTCGAGCAGGACTTCTACTTCGACATCGCCGCCATCGACCACGAGGGCGAGGTGTGGCGCACGCGCGATCTGTACGTGGACCTTGTGGCGGTCCAGGGTGAGGCGATCGACGTGCTCGATATCGACGAGCTGGCAGCGGCCACCTCCGCCGGCCTGATCAGCGCTGAGGAAGCCGAAAAGGCGATCGACGCTACGCTCAACGCCGTCGAGGGCATTACGCGCCATGACGACGATGCGATGGAATGGCTCCGCGCCCAGGGCATTGAGCTGACATGGGCTGAGGAAGTGGAGTTGGCGCCGGTCGGTTAGGCGCTATCGCGCGAAAAACGTGCGACGGTCTCTCCCCCGCGTAGCCATTCGACGACGACATCGTCCTCGTCCGCGATGTGAATGAGACGCGTGGCCACCTGGCGCTCCGCCTCCTCGACGCCGTCGCTGGGGCCTTCGACGCTGAACATGAGAACACCGTCGGTGCCGATGACATCGCAGGTGGCGCCGGGGAACTTGAACAGGCCTTTAGATCCGTCGCTGTCCCACGTCGCATCAATAGTTTGGGCGAAGTGGGCGGCCAGCCGCTTGCCGCACCGCCCCGGACTGGACAAACGCACGCGTGCCGTCGATATGACCGTTTCAGACATGCTCACACCATACATAACGGGTAAGCTCTGCTCGTTCCCTACAGAAAGGCTCCAGCTATGGCCGGTGGTTTGCTCGCCCTGCTTGACGACGTCGCACTCATCGCCCGCACCGCTGCCGCCAGCATGGACGACGTGGCTGCCATGACGGCGAAAACGTCGGCAAAAGCGGCAGGTGTCGTTATCGACGATGCCGCCGTGACCCCGCAATACGTCACGGGGGTGACACCGGCGCGCGAACTGCCCATGATTTGGCGAATCACCAAGGGGTCGCTGCGCAACAAGCTGCTGATCATTCTGCCGATCGCGCTGCTCCTCAACGCCGTCGCTCCGTGGGCGCTGGTGCCGATCCTCATGATTGGTGGGACCTATCTGTGCTTTGAGGGTGCGGAGAAGATCGTCGATAAGCTTGTGCACGATGCTGACGAAGCTGCGGAGCGTGCCGTCAACCGCGACGCCGAAAGCGAAGACACCCTGGTGCAGCGCGCCGTGACGACGGACCTGATTCTGTCCGCCGAAATCATGATCATCGCGCTCGATGAAGTCGCCGACCAGCCGCTATGGATGGAGTTCCTCGTGCTCGTAGCCGTGGCCATCTTCATCACCGTCGCAGTCTACGGGGCGGTGGCGCTGCTGGTGAAGATCGACGACATCGGCCTTGGCATGATTGAGCGCGGCAACACCCCGAAGTTGGGCAACGCACTAGTCAAGGGGATGCCCTACGTGTTGCAGGCGATCGGCATCGTGGGAACGGTGGCCATGCTGTGGGTGGGCGGCCACCTGATCATCCGCGGTTTTGACGAGGTCTTCGGCTGGCACTGGCCGCACGATATTCTCGCCCGCGGCGCGGACGCTGTCGGTGGAGGCTTCCCCGGCTGGCTCGTGGATACAGCCGGTTCGCTCGTGATGGGACTCATCGTGGGTTTCGCTGTGGTAGCCGTTGTGACGCTGGTGCGAAAGGCGCTGGGCAAGTCTCACTAGGTTAAATGATGCCCGCTAATCAACCCCAGCCATTCGTTCCGCGAATGGATACCGCGTAAAGTTCCAAGGCATGGAACCGACCCCCCGCTACCCGCTCGCGCCTATCGCCTTTGGCGACGGCATGCGCGTCAGCGTGGGCAGCGTCATGCACGCCACCCTGCATGAGAATCTCGGGGCGGCAGGCGGCGATGGGCGAACCAGCCTCACCACAGTCGAGCTAGAGCCGCATCCGATTTCCGGCGGATGGCGGGTGCGTTGGCCGCAAGCGCACGGCAGCGTCATCGGCGAAATCAGCGCCGCGGACCGTGACGAGCTTTACTCCGTCGACGTTGTGCACGACACCGGCTTCATTCCGACAGCGACAGCCAGACTGAACGTCAACCCAAGCTCCGGTGTCTGCGAGGTCGCAGTCGACCTTGCCCCGGCCGATTTTGTCATTCCCCGCAACAACCCCCTCCCCAGCTCGGTCGTGCTGCCGGGCGGCTACAGGGAAACGGTTGACGTTGACCTTTCCAAAGGCGAGTTCAGCGACTCCGACGCCACCGAAATGTCACCCGGCCAGTGGCTCGTCGGGCTGCTCGTGCGCGGCGAAGACATCGTGGTCACCTGCGACGGCCGGGCGTTAGGCACGATAAATCACCCCGAAGCCGACCTACTGCGTTCGCTTATCGACGCCTCCTCCGCCCCCGTCATGGCCCGCGCCTTCGCCATCGACGGACGCATTGGCGTGGACGCCGCCCCCGGCTCCGGCGCCAGCTCACTCATGCGACTCCCCGAGCTGCCCCTCGATCCCGAAACCAGCGACGAAGCCTGGCCAGACGACACCTGGCAGGTCTACGAGTACTCCGACGGCACCCTTGCCATCACCGTCGCCCTCGACGCCGCCATTGACCCCGAAGATCAGCTCATTCCGCATCCAGACGCCCGGGCAGTTTTCCTGGATTGGGCCCCGCAATACCAGCCGCCGGCGCAGGAAAGCGCAGCCGCCGCAGAGGCCGCCCCGCGAGTGCAAGCAAAGCCAGTGTTTGAGGACGAGCCGGAGCCTCTGGCACCTCCGGAGCCCGTGTTCGAGACGCAGACCGAGCCGGAACCGGCATTCGAGCCGGAGCCAGCAGACGAGCCGGCACCTGCACCAGAGGCGAAACCGGGGCGGCCGGAGCTCGTGTTCAAGTTGCAGCCGGTACCTGAGCCAGAGAAGGCGTTCGAACCGGAGCCGCCTGCGCGAGAAGAGCCGCTGTTCCCGGCAGAACCGCCCGCCAAACCGGAGCCAGTGTCCAAGACGGAACCGGCCGACGAACCGGAACCGGATTCCGAAACCGAACCAGCGGTGCCATCCGAACCGCGTGCGGAAGACACACCTCTGTTCTCGGCAGAGCCGCCGGCGAAGCCGAAGCATCGGTCGGAGGACAAGCCGCTGTTCCCGGTCGAGCCGCCGGCGAAACCAGAACCGCGCGCGGAGGGCGCACCGCTATTCGAGGCGGGATCGACCAAACCCGAACGGCGTACGGAGGACAAGCCGCTGTTCCCGGTCGAGCCACGCGTGCGGCCGGAGCGCCAATCACGGTCGGAGCGCCAATTGCAGGCAGACCGTCGATCGCGGACGGAAATGCCGACGCAGTCCTTCCCCGCCCCCATTTTCTTCAATCCCGACCGCAGCAGTACCTCGGCCGACCTCGCCAGCGGAAATACTTACCTGTCTGAGGTGGAGAGGGTGCGGCTGCGGCGCGCTAGCCGCTCCCGACGTCAAGCGGAAGGCGCCGGGCGGCACCGACGCCCTGAAGAGCCGAACAGCGTCGGCCGCCACAGGAAGCCGGACTAGAACCGCGGCCTTTTGCTAGAGTCCGATCCGGTTGCGTCATCACCCCCAACAACTTGACCTTGATCCCGTCTGACGTGATCAACATCAACGGGGTCCTGTACATGCAGGGCATGTGGAACGAAGGCCTGGGCAACATTGTGGAGACTCAGATTTGGAAGTCCACCGACAACCGACGTTACCCTCGTGCCGCTGGACTAGCTCTCGCCGCCAGACTCGCCGCCGTTTTCGTACTCGCGCACAATGCGCGCGGAGACGGCGGCGATCTCTTTCAGTGCGTGGTAGAACCGCCCCATCTCGTTCCACACGCCGTCTTCGGATAGGACGCCGAACTGCGCGCCGGGGTAGTTCTGCATGTCGCCGCTCCAGCCGGTTTCGTAGTACTCGATCAACGGCGCCAGCTCGCTCCAGGCCTGTTCAAGTTGCTCGGGCAGGTTCTCGAAGGTCGTGTTGGCTCGCGTGATGTGGGCCAGTCGAGCGTCGTTAAGCGGGATGCGTTCGGGGAGATCCATGCCCTTGGATTCTAGGTAGACTGAAGGTGCCTGATGTTCGCAACACATAAGGAGGAACAATGGCTGATCAAGGACCCAACCCGTACGTCGTTGACATTGAGAAGGCGACGGTGGACAACGAGGCCTTCCGCGACACGCTGTGGACCGGCAAGAACCTCCAGCTGACCGTAATGACCATCCCGCCGGGCGGCGAGATCGGCGCGGAAATTCACGACGACCACGACCAGTTCCTGCGCCTCGAGGCTGGCGAGCTGCGCGCGATGATCGGCGCGTCCGAGACCGACCTCGAGGTCGACCAGGTTGTCGGCGCTGACTGGGCTGCGTTCGTTCCGGCTGGCAAGTGGCACAATTTCACCAACGAGGGCTCGGAGCCCGCGAAGCTGTACTCCATCTACGCGCCGCCGGAGCACGACCACGGCACGCGCCACGAGACGAAGGCTGACGCGGACAACGACCCGCAGGAGACCGACGGCGTCTAAGCCCATTCGCGACAGCCCCGAACGTACTGCAGGTGCGTTTCGGGGCTGTTTGCTTGTCGACGCCCCCTACACCAGCGGCCACGGGAACTGGTACTGGTGGCGCGGAGCGGGGAACATGGGCAGCCCCGCAATGCGTAGCGCGCGTTCCTGCAGTGCCTCGGCTTCCGCCGGTTCGAGCAGCTCGGCGATGTCGGCCGGAACGTCATAAATGAGCGACGATACGGCCTCGATGAGCGCCGAGTCGATGAACTCGCCCGCGAAGTCCCAGATCACGGTACGCATTTTAGGGTCTTGGTGAAAGCAGAGGCCCTGGTCGATGCCCCACACGTGTTCGGGCCCGGACGGCCCCTCGCCGAGCAGCACATGGCCGGACTTCCGGTCGGTGTTATTGGTCAGCACGTCGAAGACGGCCATGCGGCGAAACTGGTCGTGCAGGTCCTCGCGCGTTTCGTAGAGCGGGAAGTAGTGGGAGCCGTCATTGTCGATGTACAGCTGCAGCGAACCGATCCCTAACCCCGCGATGTCGCGCACGACAGTCGGCGGGACGAGGTGCCACCCGAGGTGCTCGCTGAGCAGGAACGCCGCGCGCTCCCTCCGCCATAAAGCGGGCGGGAAGTCGTGCAGGTACTGCTCCCCTGCTTCTGGCTTGAATACAGCCCATGCGTAATCGCTGTCATCCTGTTCATCACCAGCGGTGATGTCGAAGACGAAGGTCATGTTCGACGATCCGGCCACCTGCCCCACAAGGCCCAAGTCGCCGTGGGTGAGCAGGTCGAGTTCGCGTGTGAACGGCGGCTGAAGCGTGTGGTCAGACAACGCGGCCCACTCCTTCGGCGAACTCAATGACGGTCACTGACGCCGGATCCGCTTTCGCTTTTTGGAATTCGTCTAGGTGCACACCGCGGTAGTAGGTAATGGCCGCCTTGATGGGATCTGCATGGCTACAGCAGGCGACAACGCCGCCCGGGAATTGAGCAGCCGCGAACTCGATTCCGGCGACGACTCGATCCTGCATTTCCACGAAGCTTTCCCCGCCAGGGAACCGGAACTGGCTAGGAGTCTTCTGCACGGTTTGCCACTCTGGCAACTTGCTCAGCTCAGTTAACTTCTGTCCCGTCCAGTCGCCGAAATCGCATTCAACAAACGCGTCATCGACGATCGGCTCCAGCGCGAAAGCACGGGCGGTCGGCTCCGCGGTTTCGCGGGTGCGTTCTAAGGGGGAGGTGAAGATGGCGTCGATAAGCGAGAAGCGTTCCTTGAGCTGCACAGCGACACGTTCCGCTTGCTGGCGGCCCGTCTCCGAAAGGTGCAAGCCCGCTGCACGACCAGGCAAAACCACACCGGTCGTGGGGGTTTGACCGTGGCGGATGAGGAGAACGCGCGTAGTTGTCATCCCGGCCAGTGTATGGCGAGCCGGAGTAGTCTGGGGCGCATGACTTCAGCTCCGAATATCTCGACCCTCGGTGAACTGCGCGAAAGCGGGAATTACCCGTACCGGACGATCCGTGAAGAGCTGCGAGACAATCTTCTCGCGGCGCTGGCGGCAGGCGACAACCCGTGGGAGGGGCTGCACGGCCTGGAGAATACGGTCATTCCGCAAGTCGAGCGCGCGATCATTGCCGGCCACGACATTGTGCTGCTCGGCGAGCGCGGCCAGGGAAAGACACGGTTGCTGCGCACACTGCCATCGCTTCTCGACGAATGGACCCCCGTCCTGACCGATTCCGAACTGCGCGAACACCCGCTGCACCCGATCACCGATGCCTCGCGCGCGCTCGTGTCAGAGAACGGCGACGCGACCCCGATTTCATGGTTGCACCGCGACGAACGCTACTCCGAGAAGCTCGCCACTCCGGACACCTCTGTGGCGGACCTGATCGGTGATGTGGACCCGATGCGCGTGGCTGAAGGCCGCAGGCTGGGTGATCCGGAGACGATCCACTACGGGCTCATCCCCCGCTCCAACCGTGGCATTGTGGCCATCAACGAGCTTCCTGACCTCGCCGAACGCATTCAAGTAGCCATGCTCAACGTCATGGAGGAAGCCGATATTCAGATCCGCGGTTACATGCTGCGCCTGCCCCTCGATGTGCTGGTTGTAGCGAGCGCCAACCCGGAGGATTACACGAACCGCGGACGCATCATCACCCCGCTCAAGGACCGTTTCGGCGCGGAGATCCGCACCCACTACCCGCTCGAGCTGGCCGCGGAAATGGCGGTCATCGAGCAGGAAGCGGATCTCACGGCCGAGATCCCGCCTGTGCTGCTCGAGGTCCTCGCACGGTTTACCCGCGCGCTGCGCGAGTCCCCTGCCGTGAACCAGCGAGCGGGCGTGTCCGCCCGCTTCGCCATCGCTGGCGCGGAAACGGTCGCTGCATCAGCTCGCCACCGCGCCGCTGTGTCAGGCGAGGACCCCGTTGCCCGCCTGGTGGACCTTGAAGCCGCCGTCGACGTGATGGGCGGCAAGGTCGAGTTCGAACCAGGCGAGGAAGGACGCGAATGGGAGTTGCTGGAGTACATCCTGCGCACCGCCATCGCCGGGGCCGTGCGGCGTCCGGTGCGCGAGATCGATTTCGCACCGCTGATCGCCGCGCTGGACGGCACCCGCACCATCTCCACGGGTGAGCACGTCACAGCAGCTGAGTTCCTCGCCGGCCTGCCGGATCTTGACGGCGCAACGCTGTACGACGACCTCGCCGCCGCCTTCGCACCCGAGGACGGCGCTGGTTCGGACGGCCACCGTGCCGCAGCCATTGAGCTCGGCATCGAATCCCTCTATTTGTCCCGGAAGATCTCGAAAGACTCCGGAGAAGGCGAAACAATCTATGGCTAGATCCCGCTACACCCGCTATACCGGCGGACGGGACCCCCTGGCTCCCCCGGCGGACCTAACGAAAGCGCTGCGGGAGATTGGCAATGAAGTCATGGCCGGTTACTCCCCGGAACGTGCCCTGCGCGAATATCTCCGCCGCGGTGCTGACGGCTTCGAAGGCTATGACGACCTGGTCGCTCGCATTTCCGAGCGTCGCCGCAACCTACTGCAGCGTCACAACCTGGGCAAGACGCTGCAGGACGTGAAAAAGCTTCTCGACGACGCCGTGCTCGCCGAACGCGGCCAACTCGCCCGCGACGTGCACATGGACGACATGGACCGGCAACTACGGGAAATGCAGCTGGATAACCTGCCCGATTCCCCTGCCGGCGCGGTGAGTGAACTGGGCTCCTACGAGTGGACATCCTCTGATGCACGCGAAAAGTTCGAGCAGATCAAGGATTTGCTCGGCCGGGAGATGCTCGACCAGCGTTTCTCCGGAATGAAGGATGCACTTGAGAACGCCACGGATGAAGACCGCGCCGCCATTGCGGAGATGCTGCGGGACCTTAACATTCTGCTGGGCAAGCACCGCCTCGGCGAGGACACCGAGGAGGACTTCCGGGCGTTCATGGACAAACACGGCGCGCAGTTTCCGGAGAACCCCCAGACCATTGACGAGCTCGTGGAGTTGTTGGCCAAACGCTCCGCTGCCGCCCAACGCATGCTCAACTCGATGACCGACGAGCAGCGCCGCGAACTCATGGAGTTGTCCGCGCAGGCCTTCGGCTCGCCGGAGTTGATGAACCTGATGAGCGAGCTGGACGCGAACCTGCGCGGCATCCGCCCCGACCTCGACTGGCACAGTGGCGAACAGTTCGAAGGAGATGACGGCTTAGGGTTGGGCGATGCTGCCCGAGCCATGGAGGACTTGGGCCGGCTCGACCAACTGGCCGATGATCTCTCCGGCCTGAAACCGTCGGATGCCGATCTCGAAGACATCGAAGACCTGCTCGGTCAAGACGCTGCCGTGTCCGCGCGCACACTCTCAGACTTAGAGAAGGCGTTGCGCGATGGCGGCTTGCTCCAAAAGGGTGACGACGGCCATCTCAGACTCTCCCCGCAGGCCATGCGCCGACTCGGCCAGTCACTGCTGCAGGACGCCGCGCAGCATCTCTCCCCGCGTGAGGGTTCACGGGATTCGTCGTCCGCCGGCCAGACCGGTGAACCGACCGGCTCGAGCCGCGCCTGGGAATTTGGCGACACCCAGCCGTGGGATACGACCCGCACGATCACCAATGCGATTCAGCGTCAAGCCGCGGAAGGATCCCTGGGCGCGGGCCCAATGAACATCACGATCGGCGACGTAGAAGTCCAGGAAACGGAGGCGCGCACCCGCAACGCCGTTGCGTTGCTCGTGGACACGTCCTTCTCCATGGCGATGGAAGGGCGCTGGCTACCGATGAAACAAACCGCCCTGGCTCTACATCACCTCATCTCCACGCAGTTCCGTGGCGACGAGCTCGCTCTGATCGGTTTCGGCCTTTACGCGCAGACGATGGACATTTCCGAACTGACTGCCTTGCCGCCGCTGCAGGAGAAGGGCACGAACCTGCACCATGCGCTGCTGCTGGCCGACCAGTTCTTTTCGCGCCACCCGAACATGAACCGCACGCTGCTCGTCGTCACCGACGGGGAACCGACCTCCCACCTCACACAGGATGGCGAGCCCGTCTTCTACTGGCCCACCACACGCGAGACCCTCGCGCTGACCGTGACGCAGCTCGACACTGTCACCCGGCGCGGGGCCAACACCACGTTTTTCCGGCTTGGGGAGGACCCGAACCTCGTCGCGCTTCTCGACGCTTTAGCGGCCCGCTCCGGCGGCCGCGTTGTCGCCCCGGATCTCGACGAGCTCGGATCCGCCGTCGTGGGTGAATTTCTCGGAGGTCTGTGGTAAATCCGTACAGCTAAGTGAAAGCTCAAGAATTCCTTAACGTTGCGGACATTCTAACTTAACGTCTCCGCCACCTTGCGCGCTTAAGTTCGATTGCGGTTCTCTGTCTCGGCATTCGCCAGCAGCTGAATGAAGACCCGTGTTGTCCCACCGCTTTCGAACCGAAAGGTACCCACGCATGCGTAAGAACTTGCGCACCGCCATCGCTGTCGTGGCGATCAGCGCCGTGCCCGCATCCACTTTGACCGTGCCGGTCGCTTCCGCAGATGAGCAGACCGCCAAGATCTCCATCTCGAACATCACCGACTTCCACGGCCGCTTCGAGTACGACGAGGACGAGAAGAAGCCGGAGAACTCCGTCCCCGGCGCCGAGCGCTTGAAGTGCGCCATCGACAAAGAAGCGGAGCCTTTCGGCGACGCGCACATCTTCACCTCCTCCGGTGACAACATCGGCGCCTCTCCGTTCGCTGCCATGCTGCTTGACGACGCTCCCACCATCGAGGTCCTCAACCAGATGGGCCTGAAAGTCTCCGCTGTGGGCAACCATGAATTCGACAAGGGCGCCTCGGATTTATCTGAACGTGTCATCCCGGACGCGGAATTTTCGTACCTTGCTGCCAACGCTGATTCCGTGGAGGGCACGAAGCCGTACCACGTCGAGGAAGTCGACGGAGTGAAGGTCGCCTTCATCGGCACCGTCACGGCCGACATGCCGAACCTGGTCAGCCCGGACGGCATCAAGGGCATCACCTGGAACGACCCGGTGGCCACCACCAACCAGCTGGCTAAGAAGATCAAGGACTCCGACGAGGCCGATGTCGTTGTCGCTCTCGTCCACGCCGGTGGCATTGCCCCAGATAAGTTCGACGAAGCTGTCGATGTCGCCTTCCTCGGCCACACCCACGTCTACGCTGCCCCCGACAAGTCCACCGCTCCGGTCGTGGCGCAGGCCGGCCAGTACTCGCAGGGATTCGCGAACGTTGACCTGAGCGTGAACCGCGAGACCGGTGAGATCACGGTCGATGAGGCGAAGCTCGTTGACAATGCCACCGTCCTTGCATGCGACAAGGCGTATCCGGAGATCGCTGCAACTGTCTCGGCAGCCCAAGCGGAAGCGGAGCAGGAAGGCCAGAAGGTCGTCGCGAATACTCCGGTTAGCTTCACCCGCGGCAGGAACGAAGGGGCTGAATCCGGCTCCAACCGTGGTGTCGAATCGCCGCTGAACAACCTGCTCGCGGAGGCCGCTAAGTGGAGTGTCGCTGCAAACTCCAACGTCACCCCGGACATCGGCATCATGAACGCCGGTGGTGTTCGCGACGACCTTCCCGCCGGTGATGTCACCTACAAGCAGGCGTTTTCGGTTCAACCGTTCGGCAACGAGAACTCCTACAAATCCATCAAGGGTAAGGACTTCAAGGACGCTCTCGAGCAGCAGTGGAAGCCGGGTGGAGACCGCCCGCGTCTCGCACTCGGTTTGTCCAACAACGTGTCCTACACCTACAACCCGGATGCTGAGCAGGGGAAGCGCATCACCTCCATCACCATTGACGGTAAGCCGATGGACATGGAGAAGGACTACGTCATCGCTGGGTCCACCTTCCTGCTCGGCGGCGGCGACAGCTTCGAGGCTCTGACCAGGGGTTCCGAGATGTCCAACATTGGCTTGGTCGATGTCGACGCATTCATTCAGTACCTCAAGAGCGGCGAGGAGCTCGCCCCGCGCGGTCAGTCCGCCGTCGGCGTAAAGGTCGATCAGCCGCTCAAGCCTGGCGCGGAGACGACCGTCGAGCTGTCGTCCCTGATCTACACCATTGATGACCCTGCCAAGAAGGTCACAGTCACTCTGGAGAACTCCGAGGGCGAGAAGCTCGCGAATGCATCCAGCGCCATTGACCCCGACCTCGGTGAAAAGGGACTGGGTGAAGCCGGCAAGGCCAGCGTCAAGCTGAAGGTCCCCTCTAACGCTAAGGGTGACCTGGTTCTGCGCGTCACCACCGACGCGAAGACCAACGTCACGATGCCGGTCAAGGTCGGCACCGGCAAGGGCGGTGACACCGGGTCCGGCGACGGCTCCGTCGACTCGCCTGCCGCTAAGGGCGTGCTGAGTTTCTTCACCGCTCTAGCTTCCATTGCAGCTATTATCGGCGCCTTGAACTTCTTCAACCCGCAGATGTTCAGGGAGATCCAGAAGCAAATCTCGGGCCTGCTGCCGTAACCGCAGGATGACCAGAACTACCGAACGGGCGCCGCTGGGGTTTCCCAGCGGGGCCTTCACGTTTCCAGATGTTTAGTATGGCCTTTTGCACTGCGAACGCGGCGTTTCCGCAGGTCGGATCTGAGCCAGAAACCTAAAGGGCCATACTGAAAATGTAATTGGTGTCCCACCGGCCCTGTCCGAACCCGTGAGGGGTAGATTCGCCGGGGTGAGTACGTACTCTCAAGATCAGCGCTCGCCGTGGCCGGCCTTGTGGTCGATGATGCTCGGATTCTTCATGATTCTTGTGGATTCCACCATTGTCGCCGTGGCTATCCCTGCGATCGCGGAGAGCCTTGGGGCATCGTACAACGAGGTCATCTGGGTCAACAGTGCCTACCTGCTAGCGTATGCAGTTCCGTTGCTCATCACAGGCCGGCTGGGCGATCGCTTCGGCCCGCGCAGGCTGTACCTGGCCGGCCTTGCCGTGTTCACAGTGTCGTCGCTGGTTTGCGGGCTCGCTGGCGCGGTCGGGTCGGTCGGGGTGCTCATTGCGGCCCGTGCGTTCCAAGGCCTCGGCGGGGCGATGTTGTCTCCGCAAACGATGTCGGTGATGATCCGCACGTTCGCCCCGAACGAGCGAGGCACGGCGATGGGCTTGTGGGGTGCCACGGCGGGCGTCGCTACGGTCGCGGGCCCGTTGCTCGGCGGGTTTTTAGTTGATCTTGGCGGTTGGGAATGGATTTTCTATGTCAATGTGCCGGTCGGCGTTCTGGGGCTCGTCCTCGCGTGGAAGCATGTCCCCCGCCTGGAACTGACCGCGCGCACTTTGGACTGGCTTGGGGTGGGGCTGAGTGCGGTAGGAATGTTCTGCCTGATCTTCGGTATTCAGGAGGGTGCTAACTTCAACTGGGATATCCGTGCGGTGGGGCTCATCGCTACCGGCGCGGCGTTGCTCGTGGCGTTTGTGTGGTGGCAGACGCGCACGTCGCGCGATGCGTTAGTTCCCCTCTCGCTTTTCGACGATCGGAATTTCACCCTCGCTTCCATAGCCATCAGCACCGTCGGTTTCGCGGTGTCCACCTTCACCATTCCGTGGATGATTTACGTCCAGAGCGTGAAGCTGCTCACGCCTACGCAGGCTGCTTTGCTGATTCTGCCGTCGGGAGTGGTGTCGGGGGCGTTGTCGGGGTTCATCGGCAAGTTGACCAACACGCGCGACCCGAAGCCGATTGTCATCACGGGCTTGAGTGTCACCTCGTTGAGTATGGTGGGGGCGGCGGGGATTACGCAACCGTCGATAAGCAGTGCGTGGATGCTGCTCATCTCTGTTTTCTATGGTTTGGGGAACTCGATGATGTGGGGGCCGCTGTCGATGATTGCTACACGCAATCTCGATCCGCGGTTGGCCGGTGCCGGATCAAGCGTGTACAACACGGTGCGGCAGGTCGGCGCGGTGATTGGGTCGGCGAGCGTGGCCGCAATGATGTCGGCGCAGTTGACCGCACGCATCGGAGATGGGGATGCTACGTTCGCTGGGCCGTTGCCGGCCCCACTGCATGCCCCCTTTGCTGCCGCGATGGCCACGACAATCCTGTTGCCTGCCGGTGTCATCGGCATGGGCGCTGTGCTGGCGTTCTTCTTCAACAAAACCCGGACATGGAGCGACAACTAGGCGCCGTGTGGGCCGGGTCACAAATTTCTGCCCATTTCTCGCACGCGAACTGTTTTGCAGTTCTAAGGTGTATTTCATGTGGAACCCTTTAGCTAAGCCATTTCGCCATGACGAGAACGAAACCCCGTACGTGAAGCCGGAGGACTTTGTCACCGATGCCAAGAGCCGCCCTGCGGCCTTCATTTCCGGCGGCGCATCCGGCATCGGTAAGGCGACGGCCCAACGCCTGCTCAACATGGGCTGGACCGTCGGCTCCTTTGACGTCAATGAGACCATCTGGGGCACGGACGACATTCCCGAGGGCCAGCTGATCACCGGCCACCTGGACGTCACCGACCGCGAGAACTGGGACGCGGCCCTGAAGGACTTCACCTCCAAGACGGGTGGCCGCCTAGACTTTTTGTTCAACAACGCCGGCATCATCATCGACGGCGAGTTGGTGGACCAGGACCCAGAGAAGATTCGCCTGCTCACAGATGTCAATTGCCTTGGTGTTGTGTACGGTGCGCAAGCTGCTCACCCCTACCTCAAGGCGACGAAAGATGCCGTGATGATCTCCATGTCGTCGGCATCTGCGATTTTCGGCCAGCCGGAGATTTCCACCTACTCTGCCTCGAAGTTCTTCGTCAACGGCATGACCGAGGCTCTGTCCATCGAGTGGCGCAACGATGACATCCGCGTTCACGACATGATGCCCCTGTGGGCGGCTACCCAGGTGGCCAATGTGAAGGCACAGTCGGTGAAGAACATGGGTGTCAACCTCACCCCCGGTGACATCGCGGACGAGACCATCAAGGTGCTCACGTCCAAGCAGCCGTGGACGAGGTGGGTGCAACACCACGCGGTCAGCCTCACCGACCGTGTCTTGAAGTGGCTGCGTAAGCCGTTCCCGGACCCGATTGCCCACGTCCTGATGCGTTTTGCCGCCGTCTGGTAGTCGCCCCGGCAGACGGCAGGGCAAACCGCGCGCCGAAAAATTCCGGCCCGCGGGCACGTACCCCGTCGACACTGGGTCAGCGCGGATTGACGCCGACCCGGAGCGCGATGGGGCGTACGTGTTGGAGGTCAATGGGGTGCCGTCGTCACGCATTGTGCTGGGTGCGCCGCGTGTGCTGGGGTTTGACTACATGGAGTGGATCGCCGCGTGCCTGCGTGAGCCGCGGACCGTCGTGCATCTTGGCGGTGCTGGATGCTCGCTGCCGCGCTATTGCGCCGACGTGTGGCCCGACTCGCGCAACACGGTTGTCGAAATCGACGGCGCGTTGAGCGAACTTACCCGCTCGCTTTTCGACGTCCCCGCCCACTTCCACACCGGCGACGCCCGCACTTACATACACTCGCTGTCCCCCGGCAGCGTCGATGCCATCATCCGCGATGTTTTCGCAGGACCGACCACCCCACGCCACGTGACCACGGTTGAGTTCTACCAGGCTGCCCAGCACGCTCTGTCCCCCGGCGGGGTGTACGTGGCCAACATCGGCGACCGTGCGGGCCTGGCCGAAACGCGCGAGGAGCTCGCGGGAATGCTTAAGGTCTTTCCGCACGTCGGGGCACTATCGACCCCCGAGATGCTCACCGGAAACAGCTACGGAAACGTGGTGGTCTGGGGTAGCGACCGCGCTGTTGAACCGAGCGAGGTCGACGGCGTCAGGCATGCGGCCGCCGCCTGGGTGAGCACGATGACTGAGGGAATTGCGCCACGCCGCGACTAGGCTTGCAGGCGTTATGACTGTGCAAAGTAGAAGCGGCGAGCAAATCCGCGTCACCCGCTGGGTAGCCGACCGCGGCGAGCGCCCCCTCATCCGCGGCTGGGCCCACCTGTTCGCGGCACAGGCGGCCACCATCGCCGCCACCGTGTTGATCACCTTTTCCTGGATGACACTGACATGGTATGAAGCGCTGAGCGTGACCATTTACGGCGCTGGACTTATCGCGTTGTTCTCGGTGTCGGCGACTTACCACCGGTTCCCGTGGCGCACCCAGCGCGGTGTCGAGGCCTGGAGGCGTGCCGATCACGCCATGATCGCCGTGTTCATCGCCTCCACGTACACCCCGATGTGCGTCATCGCGCTGCCGCCGAAAATGGCGGCGTGGACTCTGGCCGTCGCGTGGATCGGTGCCGTGGGCAACCTCGGGCTGAAGTTGTTCTGGTTGAGGCACCCGCGCTGGCTCTCCCCCGTCATCTACGTCGGGCTGGGGTGGATCATCATCCCACTCATCCCTTACTTGTGGAACACCGCCAACCCGGCCGTTATCTGGCTGCTTTTCGCTGGTGGCGTGGCCTACACCGTGGGCGCGGCGATCTACGGCTTCAAGTGGCCCGGCCGTGAGGCCCGCTATTACGGCTACCATGAGCACTTCCACACCCTGACCATCATCGCGGCCATCGTGCACTTGGTCGCTGTGTGGATCCTCGTCGTGGGCGCGGGATAAAGCCGGTGCACAACAAAAGGGAGGGCGCGCGAGGCACCCTCCCTTTTACTTGCTGCCGTGCGAGCGGAGCGTATTGATTTTCTAGCGGCTGAAGACCGACTGCAGCGGCTCCTCACCTTCGCGGATCTCACGCTGGTAGATCTCGCGTTGGCGCTGGTTCTCGTTCGGGTCCTCGATGTGGAGGGCCTTGCGGCGCGCATTGTAGATCACGATGGATGCGCCGATCGCCAGCAGGGAGACCACAACAAGCACAATCAGGCCGGTCCAAAACGCGCCGTCGTAGATACCGTCCACGGAGCGGACAAACAGGTTGCGGGCGTGGCTCATCGGGTGGAACGGGTTCAGGGCCGCCAGCGGAGCCGGCAGTGTGGACAGCGGCCAGACGGTGCCGGAGGTGAACAGACCCAGGGCGAAGAATCCGACGTTGAACATCGCACCCACCAAGCGTCCGAAGAGGATGCGGAAGAACTGGAAGATGGACGTACCCATGACATCGATCAGGAGCAGGGTCATGATCATCACGGGCCAGCTCTCCGGGCGCCATCCGAGTGTGATGGACACGAACGCCAACAGGGCTGTCAGTGCGACGTTGACACCGAAGTTGGTCAGCCATGCGGACAGAACCGGGCCGGCGGCGCCGGATGCCTTGTGGCGGCGGCCGATGGCATGCGGAAGCAGGATGGACATCACTGCCATGAGCATGAAGTTGATCACGATGAGACCGAGGATGGAGAAACCGCTCGAGGGTTCCTTCACGGTCGGGTCGGCTTCGTCGACGATGACCTGCGTCGGGTGCTCGTTTGCTTCTTCGAAAGCGATCGGGACGGCGATCTGGTTGGAGGACTTGTCCATGTCTTTGACCTCGGGGGCGCGCTGTGCACCGTCGCCAAGCTTGGTGGACAGCTCGTTGGAACCGTCCTTCAGACGGGCGGTGCCGTCTTGGAGCTGGGCACCGCCGTCGACAAGCTGGGTGGTGCCGTCCTTGAGCTGGGTGGTGCCGTCGTGTAGGCGGTTCGCACCGTCGGTCAGGCGGGTGACACCTCCGTTGAGCTGGTCGGTACCGTCCGCGAGCTGGTTGGACCCGTCAACCAAGCGGTTGAGACCGTCACGGTAAGGCATGTTCGGGTCGGACAGGTTCGCGTAGAGCTCGCCGGTACCGTCGCGCAGACGGTTGAGGTCGTTGACGACGTTTTGCGGGTTTTTCGGGTCGAGCTGTTTGACGATGCCGTCGAGCTTGTCGGCCTGCTCGTGCATGCCCACGCTACGCAGCGTGTCGACGATCGGTTTGAGCTGGCCGACACCGCCCTGAACGTTCTGGAGCAGCGGGATGAGCATGTCGGTGAGCTTGTTCACGCCCTCGTCGATCTGGCGCGCGCCGTCGGCGAGCTGGTCCGTACCGTCCTCGAGCTGGTAGAGACCGTCGCGCAGCTGGTGTGCACCGTCCTGGAGGCGGACTGCACCGTCGCCGAGTTCGCCGACACCTTCCTTGAGCTCTCCGGTGCCGTCGTTGAGCTGGGTGGCACCGTCATCGAGCTGGTTGATGCCGTCGACTGCCCGGCCGGTACCCTCCTTCAGCTGACCAGCACCTTCGTCGAGCTGCTTGGACCCGTCGGCTGCGGCGCGGATACCGTCGCCAAGCTCGTTGATGCCGCCGAGCACTTCCTCGGCGTAGGTCTTGGCTACCTCGGCCTTGACCTCTGACTGGATCTGCGGAAGCAGGCCGGAGGTCAGGACAGCACCGTTGGTGCCGTTGTAGTCGTTCAAGTTGATCAGGATTTCGGCCTGCTTCGGCTCTGGGTCAATCACGCTGACGACCTTTTCGGAGAAGTCCTCCGGGATGGTCACCGTGAACAGGTACTTGCCCTTGAGCAGGCCCTGCTTGGCTTCTTCGTCCGACACTTCGTTGAAATCGAGGTAGTCGCGGCTGGTCAGACCTTCGACGACCTGATCACCGATCTTCTCCAGGCCCGCGCCTTCACCGCGGTCGACTCCCTTGTCGTTGTTGACCACAGCCAGGCGCGTCTCGGGCACGGAACCTGTCGGGTCCCACATGGACCACATGTACAGGCCCGCAAACAGCAGCGGCACGACCATCGCCAGGATGATCAGCGTGCGCGCGACCGCTGAAAACGGCCGCCACGTCAAAAGGCGCTCGAGCGGCCCCATGTTCTCCCGGGCCTGAGCCTGGGCGGAATCACCCTGGCCTGTAACTTTGGTGCTCAACGGTAACCTCTCTCCGGTTCGACGTCCGCGTCGTGTTGGTGAGGTGCACAACATTTAGCGGACGTGATCAAAATTACTTTGTAGAGGAATATAGCCCCAATCGCCCAGGAATTCATAAGTTTTCAGCGTGAATTTGTTCGCATTCCACAGAAATAACCGATATCCGTCGCTTGCGAAGCCCCGTTAAGCCAGTTCAGGAACCCACTCAACATCGTTGGGATCCTTGTCGTCGCGCCACCCGCGCCACACGGCGTGCCGCACTTTCCCGTCTCGAGTGCGTCCCGCCAGCGCAACTTCGGCGACGTACGTCGGCTCCACCCACCATGCGTCTTCTGGCATTCCGTTTATCGACGGCTCCTTGCGCCTCACCCCTTCCAACCTCCCTTCGATCTCCCCGAGCTCTTTGGTGCTGAAGCCTGTGCCGACCCGGCCAGCGTAGATGAGCTCTCCTTGCTCATCGGGTACCGCAACCAGGAGCGAGGCGATCCCGCGCTTGCCTTCGCGCACGCCAACGACCACCACTTCCTGGTGGATCTGGAATTTGATCTTGATCCATGCGCTGCCCCGCTGGCCGGGGAGATACGTCGAGTCTGCCCGCTTCGCCACAACCCCTTCGAGCTTTAGCTCGCGGCTGACCGTGACCGCTTCGTCGAGGCTGCCGGTGTGCGCTGGAGGGATAGCCACGTGGTCACCGCTATCCAGAAGAGTGCGCAGTATCTCGCGCCGTTTGTCGTACGGTTCACGGGTGAGGGAGCGCCCTTTCCCGCCGGGTTTGTCTCCGGGAGCGCCGACCTGGAGGATATCGAAGACCATGTAGCGGATTGTCGCCTCATCGTTGCCGAGCTCGCCTCTTCTGTGCGCCTGCAGCAACCCGAAGTCCGGTCGCCCCCGCTCGTTGAGGGCGACTACTTCCCCGTCGAGGACAACTCCGCCAGAGTCTTCGCTAATGAGCTGCTCCAGCTCCGACAACTCCGGGAAGAGGTCTGTGTAGTCCTTTCCGTTGCGGCTGGACAGCACCACTCCTCCCCCGTCGCGTGGATCACCGACACCGGCGATAATGCGGTAGCCGTCCCACTTCATCTCGAAGGCCCACGTCTCGCCGTCTTTCTTACCCAGCCGGATGTCGGCTTCACTACCAGCGGTCGCGAGCATCGGTTCCGGCAAGTCAGCGACGCTCAATGGCGTGGATGCAGGTTCGGCGGGTGGCTCGGTGGTGGGCTGGTCCTTCATGAACTTCATCAGCCACTGGTTGTCTTCAGTGTGAATCATGGCGTAGCGGCGCGGCACTCCGCCCAAACCGCCGTCGGGACGGCCATGCAGGACGGCGATGACTTCCTTGCCGTCGCGCCATTTCTCCACCTCGATGGTGCCGGTATCCCAAATGCTCACCTCGCCGGCACCGTACTGCCCCTTAGCGATGGTCCCCTCGAACGCCGCGTACTCAACCGGGTGGTCTTCTGTCTGCACAGCCAGCCGGTTTTCCTGTGGTTCGAGCGGAGGCCCTTTCGGCACCGCCCAGGACACGAGCACCCCGTCGCGCTCGAAGCGGACATCCCAGTGCAGTGAGGAGGCGTGATGCTCCTGGATGACGAAGATTTCCTCTCCGTTTTCCCGGGGTTGCGGGGCAAGATCGGGGACGGGTTCGGCGGTTGTGGAGGGGTTGCGCATGGAGCGGTACGTCGATAAGCGGTCGGGGTGAAAGCCCAGGTGTGCGAGCGGGTCGAGTCCTTCCGCAAGCCGCTGCATGACCTCGGTGTACTCGAGCTGGTTCGGGTCTTCGAGCTCGTCCCACGTGCGTGGGGCGGTGACAGTCGGGCGTTCGCGGCCGCGCAGCGAGTAGGGCGCCACTGTTGTCTTGGAGCCGTTGTTCTGGCTCCAGTCGATGAAGACCTTCCCGGCACGCTGGTCCTTTTTCATCACATGGGTGACCTCGTCCGGGTTGTCCGCGGCGAGTGCGCGGGCGAGCTCCTTCGCCACCGCTGAAACCTGGTCCGCAGTGCTCGTGCCGTCGAGCGCGGCGTAGAGGTGGATGCCCTTCGAGCCCGATGTGACAGGAACGGACTCCATGCCCATGCCGTCGAGGATCTCCTTGCACCAGCGTGCGACCTCGGCACACTCGGCAAGGCCCACGCCTGGACCAGGGTCGAGGTCGAGGACGAGCCGGTCAGGGTTGGCGGGGTAACCTGTGCCGGCAAAACGCCACTGCGGAGTGTGCAGCTCCAGCGCCGCGACCTGCGCGAACCACGCCAGCACCGCGGGCTCGTTGGCGAGCGGGTACCGGTTTGTCGACGTATTGTGCGCGATGATGCCAAAGGGGATCCACTCCGGAGCCGAATCCTCCAGGTCTTTGCGGAAGAAGGCTTCTCCTCCAACACCGTCCGGGAACCGCTTTCTCGTCACGGGGCGGCGGGCGATCTGCGGGATCAGCACGTCGGCGACGGTGAGGTAGTAATGCATCACGTCCGCCTTCGTCACGGCCGGCGCATCGTCGGTGGCCGGGTAAAGCACCTTGTCCAGGTTGCTCACGGCAAGCGTGCGCTCCCCAACCTGAAATTTCTTACTGCGCGCCATGAACCGCCTTTCGCCTACTCTCCCACGTAACTTACATAACCCCCGTACACTGCGGGTATGCGCGCGATTTGGAGCGGTTCTATTACCTTTGGACTCGTCAACGTCCCCGTCAAGGCCTACGGGGCCACCGAGGACCACGACGTCTCTTTCCACCAGGTCCACGACAAGGACGGCGGCCGCATCCGGTATGAGCGCCGCTGCGAAGTCTGCGGCGAGAAGGTCGAATACCGCAACATCGACAAGGCCTTCGAGGAGGACGGTGAGACGGTCGTGCTCACCGCCGACGATTTCGAGTCCCTGCCGGAGGCGAACAACAACGAAATTGAGGTCGTCCAGTTCGTTCCCGCCGATCAGATCGACCCGATCATGGCGGAGAAGGCCTACTACCTCGAGCCCGTCGGTAAGACGCCGAAGTCCTACCTGCTGCTGCGGGAAACGCTCAAGAACACCGACCGTATGGCTGTCGTGAAGTATGCCCTGCGCAATAAGACCCGCCTGGGCGCGCTGCTCGTGCGCGATAAGACCCTCGTGCTGCAGGGCATGCTCTGGGCCGACGAGATCCGCGATGTGAACTTCAAGGGCGTCAATTCGCGCGCGAAGATCGGCGACAAGGAACTCGAGCTCTCGGCCGCGCTCGTCGAACAATACTCGTCAGATTTCACCCCGGACGAGTTCTCCGACGACTACCAGATCGAGCTGCGCAAGCTTATCGACGCGAAATTCGAATCCGGCGACACCCTAGACACCTCCAAGACATTCGGAAAGGATGCTGACGCCGACTCCGACAGCAGCGACGACGGTGACGACGCTGATGTAGTCGACCTCATGGAGGCTCTGAAAGCGTCGCTGGACAAGAAGAAATCCGGCAAGTCAGGGAAATCCGCTTAGGAACGGCGATTACGGAGCGCATCATGATCAGTGCAGGCTTTTTGGCCATGGCGGGGTTCATCTTCTTCATTGGCTGGCGGGGGTACACGTACCGCGAGCACTTCGCGCAGAAGGGTGTGCGTGTCAAAGGCCGCGTGGTGGACACCTACCTGCGGGAGACCGAGAGCTCAGATTTTGATGGCCGAACCAGAACCAACCGCGTAATGATTGAGACCATCGAGTTCACCACTCTCGACGGCACCCCGATTCTCGGTCAGCCGTCGGATGGCGTCGGTGAACTCAACCGGATGGGCATGACGGTCCGGGTGATCTACGACCCGGAATCTCCGTACCACTTCCTTGCCCCTGCAGCAGAGGATGGGGAGATCGACGTCGTCGCTCCGGTCGCAGCAATGTTGGGCGGCGGATTCCTCGCATTGGTAGCTCTGATTTCCATGCTGGCATCGGTGTTTTAGGAGAGACGCGAACTTTCTCGCTCCCCGGCGCGTTGAACGGGAAGAAGGAACCCAGGCGGCGCATACTGCGCAGCACCCCCGCAACCCCGTAAGCAGCGTGAAAACAATGAGTTTCATTTTCCTCGTCATGGCGGCAGTGGTCATCTTCAAAGGCGTCTCCGACTACATGTCCCGCGAACGACTGGCCTCGCGCGGTGTGCGCGTGGAAGGCCGGGTCGTGGATTCGTTCATGCATGAAAAGCGCACCCGAGATGAAGGCAGCCGAACGCGGGTGGAGCGCACCATGGTCGAAACTATCGAGTTCACCACACTCGACGGCCAACCGCTCCTGGGCCAGCCTGTCCATTCTGATGTGGGAATGAACAACCGCATCGGCCAGATCGTGACGGTGATCTACGACCCGAACTACCCGCAGCACTTCACCGCCCCCGTCAACGGGAACGATGTCAACGTGGTCATGCCAGTCACGACCATGCTCATCGGTGGGCTCATGCTGCTCATCGGCGTGATTGGGGTGTTCTAGGCGCCCCTCCAATCGAACGCTCCTACAGTGGCTGCCATGAAGATGAAGTACTACTTCGGCGCAGACACCGCGCACAAGCTCGGCAAGCAGCTCGGGATCGATGCCGAGGAGTACGCCGCCTGGGTCGCCCCGCGCGTCGACGACCTGGAGATCAAAGACCGCGTCAGCGTGTTCGCCGCCGGTTTGAGGGACCGTTTGCCGGGTGAGTATCCGGAGGTGGTGGCGGGAATCGTCGATAAGCTTGGGCGTGAACTCGCGGAGGGCGAGGGCTATTTCAACCACTCGTTCCACCTGTGGCCCGTCAGCCGCTACATCGAGGATTACGGGCTGGAGCATCCGGAGGTCTCGCTCGACGCGATTGAGGCGCTGACCCGCGTGTTCACCGGCGAGTGGGCGGTGCGGCCGTTCCTGACGCGCTACCCGGAGACCACGATGAAGCGTGTGCACGCATGGTCGCGGTCGGATTCGCACAATGTCCGCCGCTTATCGACGGAAGGCATCCGCCCCCGCCTCCCTTGGGCCGCTGTCCACAGGCCATTTACCGAGGATCCGTCGCCGATCCTGCCGGTTTTGGAGCGCCTCTACAACGACGAGTCGCTGTACGTGCGCACATCCGTGGCGAACAACCTGAACGACATTGCCAAGACGCACCCGGATCTTGCATTGGCGACAGCCCGGAGGTGGGGCCAGGTAAGCGATTCCCCCGAGGTCGCGTGGGTTGTCGAGCGCGGCCTGCGCGGCTTGGTGAAAGAGTCCCACCGGGAAGCGCTCGAGGTCGTCGGGTTCGCACCGGACGCTGGAATTGAATTGCACTCAGTAGCGTTCCCGGATGCCACGACGATTGGAGCCAGTGCCGAACTCACCGCCACTTTAGTCAACCACAGTGATGCCGCACGCGACGTGCTCGTGGACTACAAACTGCACTTCCTCAAAGCCAACGGCGGCCGCCGCCCCACCGTGTTCCGTTTCGGCCGCTTCACTCTCGCGCCGGGTGAAGAGCTGGAGATCTCCAAAACGCACCCGTTCCGAGTCACCAGCACCCGCACGTATTACCCCGGCACACAGGCCGTGTCCGTCGTGGTCAACGGTGTGGAAAGCGAGCCGATCGAGTTCGAGCTGGCGCCTTAGAGCTTGTCCTCATGATCCCGCAGAAGTAACGCAAGCCGGGTCCGGTCGTGCACCAAGAGTTTCCGCATGACAGCAGACACATGATTCTTGACCGTTCCTTCGGCCAGCACGAGGTCTCCGGCAATCTCGCGGTTGTTCAGACCCCGGGAGATGAAAGTGGCGACTCGTCTTTCGGTGGGGGTCAACTGCTCTAACAGCGCTTCCACCGAGATACCGAAACCGCTCGAGTCTTCCGTGAGCTTGGCCGGAGCGGATGCTGGGCTCTTTTTAGTCATGATCGTGCGCGCGACACGAGGGTCGATGACCAAACCGCCGGAGATGGCCGCGCGCACCGCGGCGACAAGGTCGTCGGTGGAACTGTCTTTCAACAGGAACCCCGCAGCGCCCGCCGCCAAAGCGCCTTCAACGACCGGGGTGTCGTCGAACGTGGTGAGAATAATGACGGGCACACCGGGATGACGCAACGCGCATTGGGCCGTGAGCTCAAGCCCGTCCATACCGGGCATGCGGGCATCAGCGAGAACCGCGTCAGGGTCGGTGCGCTCGATGATGGACAGCGCCTCCGCCCCGTCAGCGGCCTCACCCACCACCTCAATCTCGTCCACAGTGCCTAACAGCATGCTCAATCCTTGGCGCATGAGCTGCTGATCATCGACAAGCACGACCCGCACAGAAGTAGTCACGACGCTGCCACCTCCTGGCACGGCAGCGTGAGGACGAGCCGCACCTGGCCGTCTTCCACATGCGCCATGACCGTTCCACCAAGATCTTCTGCGCGTTCGCGTAGACTGCGCAGACCGAAGCCTTCGGGCAAGGGGCCGTCGTCACGCTGTGTCGCCTCCGGCGCAATGTGATTCGTCACTGCAACCTGGATTTCATTCCCGCACGCTGCGGCAGCGACCTCGATGACGCGGGCATTGGAGTGCCGCAGAGCATTCGTCAATCCCTCCTGCACGAACCTGAGCACCAGCAAGTCACTTGCATGGCCGAGGTTCGGAAACGGCTCATCGACGTCAACATCCACCACGACACCGGTACCGCGAAACGACTCCGCAATCGCATCCAGCGCTGCACGGCCGCGCAACTGGTCAGAACGCACAGGATTGAGCGCCCTGACCCACAACCTCATGTCATCGAGCGCCTCCACCGTCAACGCACGAGCCGTGCGGACCTGCTCCATCGCCCCTTCAATGTCGCGGCCATGCATCCGCTCCGCGTACTCGAGCGACATCCCCACCAAGGTCAAGCTATGCCCCAAGCCGTCATGGAGCTCCCGGGCCGCCCGCTGGCGCTCCTGCGCCAGCACGAACTCCTTCTCCACGACAGCGCCTCGCTGCACCTCCGCAGCCAAGGTCAACGCTTCCACCCGGCGCCGCTCCAAGTCAGCCAGAGCTGCACCAAGCGCGATCCCGAAGCCCGTCAACAGCTGTGTCGAAACAAGATTGCTCACAAGACTTCCGTCCTCAATCCCGATCCACCACCCCAAAACAAACACGAAGATCCCGAAAAGCACCCACGCGATGATCCCAGCCGACAAGGACACATCAACGATGAGCACAGTGAGAGCCACCATCATCAACGGCACCGCCATGACGTTGGCTACGGTCATGGTCAGGCTGGCCAGGATGCACAACACCAACGCCACCCCGGCGCGCGCTGCGCCGGCATCGACCCGTTGCCGCAGCATCACTAGCGCCGCAGCGCACAACACAGCGATAACCAAGACCACCGACGCTCCCCTACGGCCAGCACCGAAGAGTTCCACCGCCTGAAACACTGCGGCACCCAAGCTGGGCACGAACATCCAGACGATCAGGCCATCGACACCCAAACTATCGATGCGCTGGTCGCGGCCCACCGCACCCGGCAACACAGCCAACTTGGGCGGCGAGGAGCGCTCAAGCGCAGGTAATCGTGTCATAACATCATCCTAAAGCCGCTGCGGGCGCAATCCCCATGACCACGGTCATGACTTTTGGCCGGCGAGAATCATGACCGCAGCTCGATGTGGGGACCACTCTTCTGGTCTTAATCTCACCGCATGCACTCTCCGCTGAACTCACCCCCGCCCACCAGTCAATCGTTCGAACGCTCGACCACTACCCCGCAAACGCAGGAACTGGATTCCCGGCCCCGCCCGAAGGTGCCGCTGATCGCGCGTTGCGTGCTGGCCGTACTTGCCCTATTCGTGGCCGCGCTCTCCAGCGTTCCCTTTGCTCTCGTGCCCGGGGTCAGCAACGTGCTGGATGGCGACAACCCGTGGGCCATAATGGCCGTGACGGCAACTGCGACATCCATCATGCTGGCCACCTACCTGCTTCTGACATGGGCACTCACCCGCTTCGTCGACGGGCGTCCCGCACGAGCCGCAGGCCTGGTGCTTGACCGCCGCACGCTCCCCGCCATCCTCGCCGGCACCCTTCTCGCCGTGCTCATCACCGTGTTCTCCGCGTGGCTGACCAGTGCAATCGGATTGACAGAAGCCACCACCGAAACCTCCGGCACGGATCCGAACCCGTGGATTGTCGTGGTGCTCGAAGTGTTCCTCACCGCTTACATAGCTCAAGGCATCGGCGAAGAGTTCCTCTTCCGCGGCTACCTGCTGCAGAGTGCCCGGATGCGGCCGGTGCCCGCTCTGCTCCTCTCAGCGGCGGTCTTCGCCATCCTCCACCTCGTCTCCACCGGCGGCCAGGACGGTATCGCGCAACGCTTTCTCTACCTCTTCCCGACATTCGCCTTCGCGCTCCTCGCCGGAGCACTCGCGGTCCATTTCCGCTCCGTGTGGGCAGCATGCGGTATTCACGGAGGAATGCACGTCGGTTTCAACCTCGCGATGAGCATGGGTTTGGAAATGAGTACGCCCTGGAACTGGCCTATCGAGGGCGCGATCTACCTCTTTGTTGCCGTCATCGCGATCGCGTTGATCCCGAAGAGCACCCGTTCGCAGGTGCTCGACCCGTATGTCTAACCGCCGCTACAGTCCGCGGTTGCGCGCACACCTCTCTTAGTCGGGTGTTACGTTAGCTGCATGCTCGCTTTTCGACGCACCGAAGACGCGAACCGATGAAGGGGTACCGCAGAGGTGAACACGCACTGGCGATCTTTCTGTCGTCAGTAGCAGGGTTCGTGGACACCATCGGCTTCATGTACCTGGGCGGATACTTCCTGTCATTCATGTCCGGAAACACCACGCGCATGACCGCCGCTGTGAACGCCGGAAAATGGGATGTCGCCCTCACCGCCGGCAGCATCATGCTGACGTTCCTCATCGGCGTCGCGGTCGGGGCACTGATCAGCCAGCTCGGCCAGCGGCACCTGCCGCCCACGCGAACGCGCGAGGCCATTCTCCTATTCATTTGCCTGATGTCGACGGCGGCTTCGGGGCTGGTGGCGGCAGGCGTCGATAAGCTCGCGGTGTATGTTTTATCTTTCACTGTCGGCGCCATGAACTCCACGTTTGAGCGCGGCGGAGAAGTGAGCATCTCACTGACCTACATGACCGGCACGTTGGTGAAGATGTCGCAGCGGTTTGTCGGCGCGTTCTTCGGCGGCAAGCACGCTGACTGGCTCGGGCACTTCGCGCTGTGGGCATCGCTTGCGTGCGGCGCGCTGTTGGGCGGCATGGCCTACGTCGAGCTCGGCCTGCGCGCAGTGTGGGTGGTCAACCTCATGCTCGTCGCAGCGACAGCTGCAGCGCTGGTGAATAGGCAGCAGCGCCGTAACCGCGGACTGCCGGTATAAGCCCTACTTGCCCAACTCTTTGCGGCGCTGATGCGCCAGACGAAGGCGCTCCGCGCGCTCCTTGTTGGCTTCTTCCATGATTTCCTCTAAAGCCTCATCGTCTTCATCACTAATCCCGTAGAAAGCGTACAGGCCCGCTGTCAACACACCCGCGACGGGGAGAACAACCCAAAAGTAGTCCCAGCTGAACACGATCATACCGAGGAAGAACATGGTCATCGTCGCTGCCCACAACACCGCGAGAGCGCTGTCGAGCTTGCGCTTGCGGGCGATCATATTCTCCAACTCAGCGTCGGCCTCATTATTCGCGGGCGTGGAGGTGGGAGCTTCACTGACCTCGGGCAAGTCGGCGAACAGCGCGCTAATCTCACCGCGGGTGCGCGCTGCTGCAGCCTGGCCGGAACGTTCCTCAAACTCCGACGGCGTGAGATAACCGTTAGCAAAGTGCTCCGCCAGCCGGTCCAGCGCCGTCGAGCGCTCAGGATCGCCTACCCGAACATCGGGCGCACCGTGCGACTCGGCCATCAACGTCCTCCTTGCTTAGTTTCCTCACAGCCTACCGCGCCACGCTGATTAGACTTAGGCCATGCCCATCGACGCGACCATCGCCATCGGGTTCCTCGTTGTGTTTGTGCTTGTGATCGGCGCTGGATCGCTGTTCTTCTACCTCGCAGAAGATGTCACGGAACCCGGTCACGGTTACGCAATGCATGACGGCGCCCACTACGTCCCTCCCCATTTCACCACCGGTACCCCTGCCGTTATTGCCCTTGCAACCGAACTGGCCCGCCGCCTCGCTGAAGCCCCATGCCGCGTGCTAACGACCCCCCGACAGCGTGGTCATCGAATCCATCCCGGACTCGTTGCCCTACGGCCGATGGTTCACCATCACGCTCACCGAAACACCGAAAGGATTCAAGCGCAAGGACCAACAAAGGACTGGACACTCGGGGCTCTATAACGAAGCTGTGCCCTCGACTAGCTTCCAATGGGGTATCAGCCGTTCGTGGAGTGTTGGCGCGTCGTGGGAGCTGGAACGCGTAGACGGCAAATGGGTCAAACGGCGCACGGATAAACCATTCGATTTAGATCATGAGATCCAGCAGTCCCTCCGCGCCATCGGCGCTAAACAAGTGTTCTTCGGCTCCCGGTGACGGACGTTGCGCATGATGCCGCTCCTGGGTGTTTAGTCTGACTGCACTAAGGGGGCTCAGCTGATCTAGATTTTCAGTATGGCCTTCTGCGCTCGTCGACGAAATCTCACCTGGGAAAACGCCGACGCACTCCGCCAAAAGGCCATACTAAAACTGCAGAAGCGTCGCGCAGGTCGGAGGAACCCTAGACCATCGCCACCATAGAACTAGCGCGATGAGTTAGATGCTGCACCTAGCTAAACTCGGCGCCATGGAACGCAGTTACGAGTGGGAGCACATCAACGATCCTCGCATCCGAAACGAGGCAAGGGTTTGGTTCGAGGACAACGGGCTCACCGCTGCGGGTACCCAGACCGGCCCCTGTTACAAGGCGGAATGGCAACTCGACGCCCGGGATAACTGGATGACTCAACGGGTTGCAGTCGACGTCACAGGTGAGGGTTGGGAGCGGAGCTTGCTGCTCTCCCGGTCCGCATCGGGAGAATGGACCTCTGAAACCACGTTGAACGGCCAGCAGCCAGGAGACTTCGCTTCGCCGGGGATCTCCGCAAGTGCAGAGCTCGCCGAAGCGCTGGACTGCGACCTCGGTCTGTGCCCGCTCACGAACACGATGCCGATACGCCGGTTGGGTTTGCTGGACTCCGCGGTACCGGAAACGAAACTCATCATGGCGTGGATCGACATGCCGTCGCTCCAAGTCATTGCGTCCGACCAGTACTACCAGTCGATCGATTCGGAAACTGTGCGCTATGCGAGTGGCACGCGCGGGGTCGATGTCGAACTGCAGGTTGACGAGGATGGAGTGGTGCTCCTCTACCCTGATATGGCTCGCCGGGTGTGACACCTCCCCCGCTGAACAGAGTGGGCTAATTCGGTCTGGTCAGCTGCCCCATACCGCTACAATTCGCACCATGAATGGACGAGGCACTGACCTAGAATTCATCTCTGACGGCGAGGGGCTCATCGTATTCGGCGGCGATGAATCTCTCAGCGAACTTTCCCGCATTAAGGGCATTTCGGCATCTTCAGTTTCCCCGCAAGTGATGCACCGCGCACGCGACCTGTTCTCTGCCGTGGGTGTGATGCAGGCCAACTCGGGCTGCTACGTCAAGCTCAGCGATGAGTCTGCAAAGCTTATGAAAAAGCGCGTGTCAGAGGGGCCGATCAGAGGTGCATTCCGCCGGGCGACCTTGATTTGCCGGGCAATTCGGGTCAGTTTTTCAAACAAATCGAGATCGAGGATGTCTTAACCCTTTCACCCGCGGTGGCAACTGCGGGAAGCGCCCTTGCTGCCCAAGCAGCGATAGAGGCGGCTTTGGCAGAGATCAAAGAATACCTCGAAGTTATAGACGAGAAATTGGACGAGCTCCTGCGGCAAAGCAAAATCGAAAACCTTGGTCAGCTCGGGGGAATTCAATACGAGATCGAGGAAGCGGATGAACTGTACCGCTCGAGCAACAGCGTGTCGAAGACCACTTGGTCGAAGGTGAATGGATTCGGTGGCGCGCTCAGCACTATCGAGGCCTCCGCGCTCGAACATCTTGCAGACGTGACCAGAAAGCTTGAACAGAACCAGGGTGACTCGAAAAAGGTCGCCGCGATACTCAACCGGCTTGACGACGAGCTTCCGTTCTGGCTCGGCATCCTCGCCCGAAGCATTTACCTACATGACCGGCTCTACGTCATAGAGATTGCGCACGTGAGTGAGTTTGAACCACATCACCTCGCGGCACACCGCGCGGCTATCGAAAACGCACGTCACAAACGGGTAGAGGCTACGACTCAGCGCTTACTAGCCATTAGGGCTGCCGTTCGCTCCTCTGCAGCTCTGAGCAATCTTGTCTGGATGTCCTACCACTCCCGTGCGCACCAGATCACGATGTCTGCGAACAAAGCTGAGGAAGCGATTGGAGCCTTCGCCGAGCACGTACAGCTCACGGTTGATTCGGAGGACCAACTTCAGACAAAGGGCTGGAGGGAGTCGGTTGTGGCGTGGGCTGGAGATACCGTCGAGGCTGCGAACCGTGCCCGACAAAGTGGTGTAGAACGCGCACAGAAAACGACGGAGAAGTTCCGCACCCGCAGCGACGATCGAGTTCTAGCGAAGGCCGCCGAGATCGAGAGAAAACGAGCAGAGCGAACTGATCCACAACGAGACACCGGAGGAGAAGCATCAATTAACACGCTCGAGTTGAATGCTCCTCAATCTGAGCCCGTTTCCGACACTGATACTGCAGCTCCAAAGAATTTGCCTTTCCGCCGTAGAAAAGACCGAGATGGTAAATAGGTGTCGATCATCCGATCTAGGCCCCGCGAACGAACGTTCTTCTATCCACTCACTCAAAGTTATGGATCGAAAGTGTTAGATCCAACGTCCATGAACTGCCCTTTTAAACGCGCTGAACGTCGAGATTGAAGTCCACTGACTCTCCAGCGAAAGCTACCTCAATCTAGCGGCGTATATGCTTTCCGTATTACGATTAGCGGCATGAAGACAATCAACGGCAAACCGGTCAACGAAGGGCAAATCGATAGCTGGGTAACCGAAGCCGAAAAGGGTTACGACGTGGAGACCCTGCGTCGCCGGGGAAGAAAACCTCGGGATGAAGATGCTGCAAAAGTTGTCTCCATTCGGCTCTCACCCGGCGAGATTTCTGAGCTTGATAGATATGCCGCTGCCCACGGATGGTCCAGGTCAGAGGCGATTCGTAAAGCCTTGAAAAACGCAATTTGAAGATGGAGGTTCGTCGGAGCGCCACCAAACACGGCATCAAGCCCGAGGATTCCGTCGCAGCAGCTACCTCGGGGTGCGCTTTCAGATCTCCCCTGGATGAAGAAAAACCCATCCAACACCCCGCATTATTGCAGGTGCGCTGCCCCGCGCCCACAATGGGGACCATGAGTGACATCACCTTCGGTATCCGCCAAATCACCTTCGACTGCCACGATCCTTCTAAGCTCGCCGAGTTCTGGTCAGCTGCAACTGGCTGCGGGATCTCTGCCGACTACGGTGACTTCGTCATGGTCGATTCCACTCCGGCGCTGGGGTTTCAGCGCGTTGAGGATCCCTCTCCTGGGAAAAACCGCATGCATATCGATGGCGGCGGCGTTGAACGCGAGACTCTAGTGGAGCGTCTCAAGGGTTTGGGCGCCACCGAACTGGGCACCCACGAGGCGCCGGGGCTCGTATGGACAGTCATGCAGGATCCGGAAGGCAACGAGTTCTGCGTGGGCAACCCCGAAACCTAGCTAGCTAATACTGGACACCAATGCGGGTGTGACGGGCTCGCGCGTAGCGTTGTAGGCATGCGCATTTTCACTGTGGGCCACTCTAACCTCGAGTTCGAGGACTTTACCGAGATGATTAGGGCTGCCGGTGTGGAATCCATCGTGGATGTGCGTAAGCTGCCCGGGTCCAGGAAGTACCCGTGGTTCAACGACAACCACCTCGCCGAACACCTCCCCACGCACGGCGTCACTTACAGCAGAAGCGAAGGCCTGACTGGGCGGCGCAACGTGTCTCACTCCGTACCGTTTGAGGTCAACGGCAACTGGCGTAACCGCAGCTTCCACAATTACGCCGACCATGCGCTTGGTGAGGAGTTCTCAGACGCGCTCACGCAGTTACGGGCGAGCGCCACCGAAACCCCCACAGCGATCATGTGCTCCGAGGCGGTGTGGTGGCGCTGCCACCGGCGTATCATCGCCGACCATCTCCTCGCCCACGGCGACGAAGTTGAGCACATCATCGGGATGGGTGCTGATGGGGCTAAGGTGAGCGAGGCCACGCTCAACGACGGCGCCGTGATCGGCGACGACCTCCTCGTGCGCTACCCCGAGCGGGGCTAGCTCCAACACCAGCACTGAGCACTTGGTGGTAGAACTCGAGTGCGTACCGGGGCGCATTCGTCGAGAAGCTCTTGACCTAAGCTGTGAGTATCCGCTTGTAGGGTGGGCGGCATGAAAGATCTGACCATTGCGCCCGGCCCGGGGGTCCCCGGCGGTGTGGTCATCGCCGCCGCCGACCTGACGGAACGGTTCTCGAAGTCGTCGGGTCCGGGTGGTCAGGGTATCAATACCACGGACAGCAAGGTGCAGCTCTCCCTCGATGTCGCTGCGTGCACATCGCTTTCCGACGCCCAGCGTCGCCGCATCCTACGCAACCTCGAGCACCGCTTGGACGGCTCCGTCCTCACCGTGTCCGCGTCGACTCAGCGGTCGCAGGCCCGCAACCGCGCTGAGGCTCGCGAGCGCATGGCCGCGCTGTTGCGCGAAGCGCTCGTTCCGCCTCCTCCCCCGCGCCGCAAAACCAAGCCGACGCGGGGCTCGGTGCGGCGACACCGCGAAGCGAAGAAGCGGCGTTCAGAGCTCAAGTCGATGCGGCGACGGCCGCAGATCCCCTAGTTCGGGGCAGATCACCGGGGTCGCGGTCCAGTCGGAGGATACCGTCGCAGGGGACTTCGAAGGGAGTTGGTCCCACCCCCTGCACTTACTCTCGCATCACGCAGTGCCCAGCAGCTCCCGGATACTGACGACCGACCTCGTCGCCTTGCTCACGTCACCGCCCTGGACGGTGGACGGCGGAGGGTAGAGAAAGATGCCCTGGTTCAGCGCCAAGGACGCCACCTCGTCCTGCCAGCCCGGCCAGCGCAGCCCCTCGAACACCACCTCCAGCCCGCCGCCCAGCGCTGCCAGGAGGAATGCCGAGTAGCCGCCACCGAGCCCGTCCCATGTGAGGGTGTCCGGCCCGAAATAGCAGACCTCGCCGGGTGCGACGCCCAGCGCACCGCCGTCGATGGCGAATAGGCCACCTAGAACATCGTGGCCGACGACGAGCTCGCCGGGCGGCGCTGAAACGGAACCTCCCAGCCCGTTGGCTTCGGCGATGCTCGGCAAGTGCTCGCTGCCGCCGCCGTACAGACGCACCCAGCCGTGGTCTACGACGATTCCGCCGGTGTGCAGCGCGACTGCTCCCATCGCCGACGCGGCGGTGACCTGCAGCTCCCACAGCGAGCGCCGCCCTTGCTCTGGGGCGACGGGGAGCACGGCGGCGTCGGATTCGGCCAGCGCCTGCTGAAGATGGGGCCAGGCCGGATTGTCGACGGCGACGAGGCTTTCGATATCACGCATTGGGGCTCCTTCGCCTGCCATGTTCATCCGCAAGGGTGGGTGGTGAGCACCGGGCTATACGTTGAACTTGAACTCCACGGTATGTCGTTGCAAAGTTACTTTCTCGTTAGCCTGCAACAATCAAAATACGGTAATTTGCGTCAGTACACAGAGAACATATGGTGCGCACGGAAACACGCATAGGTTTTGCGGGATGGGCGTGGACGCCAACGTGAAGATTCTGGACAACTTCGCCACCCGCGTCGCCCCCGCCTTGGGGTGCCAGCCAAACCGCAAAGGACTAGTCATCGGCTACCCCATCGACTAATTCTTGCAGGTCACACGACCTTCGCGTAACTGTCAGTACAGTCTACTTGGAATAGTTCAGCGTACGGTGTATTGTTCAGCACATGCTGACTATTGCTTCGCGCCTCGACGTCATGAACCGGCTCGGCCGGGCCATGGCTGATCCGACGCGCTCCCGAATCCTGATAACCCTACTAGACGGTCCGAGCTACCCGGCCGTGCTCTCGCAAAGCCTGGATCTGACCCGGTCGAACGTCTCGAACCACCTGTCCTGCCTGCGTGATTGTGGCATCGTCGTAGCTGAGCCGGAAGGCCGCAAGACCCGCTACGAAATCGCCGATCCGCACCTCGCGGCAGCGCTCGACGCGCTGGTGAATGCGACGTTGGCTGTCGACGAAAACGCCCCCTGCATCGACCCTGAGTGTTCGGTGCCCGGCTGCGGCGAGAAAGGAGCGGACGCATGAGCTCGGCGTGTGGGTGCGAACACGAACCCGCCACGGAGATCGAAGAGCTCGATCGGCCATGGTGGAAGGACTCCGAGTTGCTACTGCCGATCTTCTCCGGCGTAGCCCTCTGCATAGGCCTGGCGCTGGACTGGTCCGGGCTGGAGACACCCGCGACAGTACTGTTCTGGGTCGGCCTGCTGTTGGGCGCGTACACGTTCGCGCCTGGAGCGATCCGGAACCTTGTCACGAAGCGCAAGCTCGGCATTGGCCTGCTGATGACGATCAGCGCGGTTGGCGCGGTGATCCTCGGCTTCGTCGGAGAGGCCGCGGCGCTAGCGTTCCTGTACTCGATCGCCGAGGCACTGGAAGACAAGGCGATGGACCGGGCTCAGGGCGGACTGCGGGCACTGTTGAAGTTGGTACCGCAGACCGCGACGGTGCTACGCGACGGCACGGCGGTCGAGGTCGCAGCGAAGGACCTCGTGGCTGGCGAGCTGATGCTCGTGCGCCCCGGGGAGCGGATCGCCACGGACGGCATCATTCGGTCTGGGCGCTCCAGCCTTGATACCTCAGCGATCACCGGAGAATCCATTCCGGAGGAGGTCACGCCCGGCGACGAGGTCCCCGCGGGAGCGATCAACTCCGCCGGTGTGCTGGAGGTCGAGACGACCGCAGCTGGAACGGACAACTCGCTGACCACAATTGTGGACCTGGTCGAGCAGGCGCAGGCGGAAAAGGGCGACCGCGCCCGGATCGCCGACCGGATTGCCCAACCCCTAGTGCCCGGGGTGATGATCCTAGCGGTGCTGGTCGGCGTGATCGGCTCGCTGCTGGGCGACCCCGAGACGTGGATCACCCGTGCGTTAGTGGTTCTGGTCGCAGCGTCGCCGTGCGCGCTGGCAATCTCCGTGCCGCTGACGGTCGTGGCCGCGATCGGCGCGGCCAGCCGGTTCGGAGTGGTCATCAAGTCCGGCGCGGCGTTCGAGCGGCTCGGCGGCATCCGTCACCTGGCGGTGGACAAGACCGGAACCCTCACCCGCAACCAGCCCGAGGTCACCGGCGTGATCCCGGCAGACGGATTCGATCGGGCGCAAGTGCTTGCCTTCGCGGCGGCAGTTGAGCAGCAATCCACGCACCCCCTCGCCGCGGCGATCGCGGCAGCGGGGCCTGAAGCGCCCGCCGCCCTGGACATCAGCGAGGAAGCCGGGCACGGCATCAGCGGCACCGTCGAAGGCCGACGGGTGCTGGTGGGCAGCCCCCGGTGGATCGAAGCCGGGCCACTCAAGGCAGACGTTGAGCGCATGGAGTCCGAGGGCCAGACCTGCGTCCTGGTCACCGTCGATGACGCCCTCGCCGGGGCGATCGGGGTCCGCGACGAGCTGCGGCCCGAGGTACCCGAAGCCGTGCAGACCCTGCACGCCAACGGCGTGGAAGTGAGCATGCTCACCGGCGACAACACTCGCACCGCCCGGGCGCTGGCTGAAATCGCCGGAATCGACGACGTGCGCGCCGAGCTGCGCCCAGAGGACAAGGCAAGCATCGTCGCCGAACTCTCCTCCAAGACGCCGACGGCGATGATCGGCGACGGCATCAACGACGCGCCGGCACTGGCGGGCGCGACGGTGGGCATCGCGATGGGAGCGACCGGCTCTGACGCCGCGATCGAGTCCGCTGACGTCGCCTTCACCGGCCACGACCTCCGGCTGATCCCGCAAGCGCTGCAGCACGCCCGCCGAGGCAGCAGGATCATCAACCAAAACATCGTGCTGTCTCTGGCCATCATCATCGTGTTGATGCCGCTGGCGATCAGCGGCGTGCTGGGCCTGGCCGCCGTCGTGTTGGTTCACGAGGTCGCCGAAGTCATCGTGATTTTGAACGGCCTGCGGGCTGCGCAAGCGAAGCGCTGAGACACGCCTTCGCCCAGCGCATCGGCTCTCCAACGCGGATCTTGGAAGGATCGAGCTGCTCAGGGACCAAGCGTCATCTCAAAACTTTTGGTGCCGAGCTTCATCGACACGGCCCGCGACTACCTGGGCAGTGTGTTTGGCAAAGGGCCCGACACCCATCAGGGTTGCCGAGCCCTCGCCGGTCCAGTTGCCGTAACCAACTAGATGCAGATTCTTCACCGCGGTTTCGCGGCCGCGCATGAGGTGCCGGAATGGGCCGAGGGCCGGACGGAAACCCGTGCACCAGATCAGGTGGTCGTGGTCGAGCTCGCTCAAGCTATCGAAGATGGGGGTAGCAGTGAGCTGGCCGGAGTCGCGGAGCTCACGTAGATGAGGAAGCGCGACAATGTCCCCGAGATTCGGGCTGGAATCGCCACCGAGAATCCGGCGGCGGCTGCGTAAGAAAGAGATCGCGGCCATCGACATCATCAGGCATCCAGCGAGGCTCCTCAAGCGTGAACCATGTGACCTCCGACGTTCCGATGAGGTCGGCAGCGATCTGGGCACCCGAGTTCGCCCCACCGACCACCGCGACCTTCGCGCCGTGGAATGGTTCCGGCCCGGGGTAGGTCGACGAGTGCCATTGGCGCCCGCGGAAGGTGCCGGGATAGTGGGGCACGAAGGGCGCGGACCACGTGCCTGTGGCCGCGACCACGTGCTCTGCTGTGAACTGACCGGCGCTGGTATCTAGGGAGAACATCCCTTCCTCATGGGACACGCTGCGAACGTGCACTGGGCGCCTCACCGGGAGGTCGTAGCGTTTTTCGTAGCTTTCGAGGTAGTCGATGACATGGCGTGCCGGCGGGTACCCCGGGTACCGCGGCATAGGCCAGCCGGGCAGATTGGAAAACTCCGCGGCCGAGAAAAGTGTTAGTGAAGGCCACGCGTGCAACCACGCTCCGCCGGGTTCCTCTTGATTGTCCAAGATCAAGAAGTCCACTTCGTAGCGCCGCAGGTAGTATGCCGTGGCTAAGCCGGACTGGCCACCGCCAACGACGATGGCAGTGTGGTGCTCAGTCACTGGAGAGCACCTCCATTGCACCCTCGGGGACCTCTACAATCACCGCTACCGTTCTGATGGACAAGCGCTTCACGCCCGCGAGTGTAGCCAGCGCCCCACAAGCGCGTCTGATTCAGGCGGCTCCGCTCAGGAGCATCCCGGGGTAGGCGTACCGTGGTATCCATGCGCATCTTCACCGTCGGCCACTCCAACCTCGAATTCGACGAGTTTGTGCGAATGCTTCAGGCAGCCGGGGTCGCGGCGGTCGTCGACGTGCGCAAGCTGACCGGCTCGCGGAAGTACCCGTGGTTCAACGACGACGCCCTCACCCAGCACCTCCCCGAGCACGGCATCGACTACATGAAGAACGAGGGGCTGGCGGGGCGGCGCAACGTATCCAAGACGATCCCGTTCGAGGTCAACGCCAACTGGCAAAACCGCAGCTTCCATAACTACGCCGACCACGCCCTAGGTGAAGAATTCGCTACAGCATTGCAGAAACTGCGCCAGCACGCAGCTCACACGCCGACGGCCATCATGTGTTCCGAGGCGGTGTGGTGGCGCTGCCACCGCCGCATCATCGCCGACCACCTCCTCGCCCACGGGGACGAGGTGGAGCACGTGATGGGGTTGGGGGCCGACGGTGCGTCGATACGCAAAGCAACGCTTAACGACGGCGCCGTGATCGGCGACGACCTCCTCGTGCGCTACCCCGCGCGCGGGTAGCGCCTACACCAGCGGCCAGGGGTACGGAAACTCGGACTGGGGCTCCGGCAGCCACGGCAGTCGCACGATGCGCGAGGCGCGCGATTTCAACGCCGCCACCTCTTCCGGCGCCAACAACGACGCCACCCCTTCCGGCACCTCCCCTGTGAGCGGCTCGACCGCATCCACCAGCTCGGATGGGATCGCCTCGTGCGCGAAGTCCCAGATCACGGTGCGCAACTTCGGGTCTTGGTGGAAACACAGTCCCTGGTCGATGCCCCACACGTGGTCAACGCGGTTCGCGTTTTGCGAGCGTGCGAGCAGAACATGGCCCGATTTACGGTCCGTGTTATTCACCAATAGGTCGAAAACGGCCATGCGCAGTAACTGGGGATGCAGGTCGGGGCGGGTCTCGTACAGCGGGAAGTAGTGAGAGCCGTCGTTGTCCACGTAGTACTGCAACGACCCGACACCGAGCGGGCCCACCTCGCGCACCACCGTGGGCGGCACGATGTCCCAGCCAAGCCACTCGCTGAGCAGGTACGCGGCCCGCTCGCGCCGCCACAGCCCGCCCGGGAAATCGTGGAGGTAGCGCTCCCCTGCCTCAGGCTTGAAGATGCCCCAGCAGTAGTCCTCTCGGCCACCGTCGCGAGCAAGCGTGAGGTCCACAACCACCGTGAGGTTCGAGGACTCCGCGACTTGGCCTACGAAACCGACCTCGCCGTGCTGAAGCAGTTCAAGCAGCTCATTCGCGGTCACAGCTCAAGCTCCGACACCGAGCACGGTTCCGCCGGGATCTGCTGGAACGCGCCCCAACCCCGGCCCGTGAAATGCGCCAACGCCGCCTTGATCGGGTCGGCGTGGGTGAAGCAGGCCACCGCCTCGCCCGGGTGCCGCGCCGCGATCGTGCGCACGCAACCTACGACGCGGTGTTGCATCTCCACGAACGACTCTCCGCCGGGGAAGCGGAACTCCCCGGGCCGCCTCTGCACCATCTGCCACTCGGGCAACGTGGCAAGGTCGGCCAAAGATTCGCCGGTCCATGTGCCGAAATCGGCTTCCAAGAGGCCGTCGTCAAGCATGAGCTCTTTGTGGAACCGTTCGCAGGTGGGTAAAGCGGTCTCGCGAGCGCGCTCGAGCGGTGAGGAATACACCGCGTCGACGCTGGCGAGCTGCTTGGCCACAGCCGCGGCTTGCATGCGCCCCTTCTCCGAAAGGTGCAACCCCGGCGCGCGCCCGGGAAGGATTTTGCCGGTCGTCGGGGTCTCGCCGTGGCGAATGAGGTAGATGGTGGCCATGAAGCGATGGTAAGCCATCGTTGATACCCACCCAGGAAACCCGCGTACCCTGGCCGACATGACTGAAGCGCCCAACTCCTGGCCATCCATCACCACCCTCGGCGAGCTCAAGGCCGCCGGCTACACCTACAAGACCGTGCGCGAAGAAATGCGCGAAAACCTCATCGCCACACTGCGCGCCGGCGAAAACCCGTGGCCCGGCCTCCACGGCCTCGAGCACACCGTGTTGCCGCAGGTCGAGCGCGCCATCATCGCCGGCCACGACATCGTGCTGCTCGGCGAGCGCGGCCAGGGCAAGACCCGCCTGCTTCGCACGCTTCCTTTGCTTCTCGACGCCTTTGTGCCCGCCGTCGAAGGATCCGAGCTGCGCGAACACCCCCTGAACCCGCTGACGGACGCAACGAAGCGCCGTGTCGAGGAGGAAGGAGACGCGCTGCCCATCGCCTGGATCCCGCGCGAGGCCCGCTACTCCGAGAAGCTGGCCACCCCGGACACCTCCGTGGCCGATCTGATCGGCGACGTGGACCCGATGCGCGTGGCCGAGGGCCGCCGCCTGGGCGACCCGGAGACCATCCACTACGGCCTCATCCCGCGCTCCAACCGCGGCATCGTGGCCATCAACGAGCTGCCGGACCTGGCGGAGCGCATCCAGGTGGCCATGCTCAACGTGATGGAGGAAGCCGACATCCAGATCCGCGGCTACATGCTGCGCCTGCCGCTGGACGTGCTGGTGGTGGCGTCGGCGAACCCGGAGGACTACACGAACCGCGGGCGCATCATCACCCCGCTCAAAGACCGCTTCGGCGCCGAGATCCGCACCCACTACCCCATCGAGTTGGACGACGAGATCCGCGTCATCGAGCAGGAATCGACGCTCACGGCCAATGTTCCGCAACCCATTATGGAAGCCCTCGCCCGGTTCACCCGCGCGCTGCGCGAATCCGACGCGGTGAACCAGCGCGCCGGCGTCTCGGCCCGCTTCGCCATCGCCGGCGCCGAGACAGTCGCAGCCTCCGCCGCCCGCCGCGCCGCCATTACCGGGGAGGACCCGGTCGCGCGCCTAGTGGACCTGGAGGCCGCCGTCGACGTGCTCGGCGGCAAGGTGGAGTTCGAGCACGGCGAGGAAGGCCGCGAGTGGGACATCCTCGAGTACCTGTTGCGCAACTCCGTGGCTCAGGCTCTTCGCCCCCGGATCAAGGGACTCGACTTTGCCCCGCTGATCGAGGCGCTCGACGGCTCCACCTTCATCACCACTGGAGAAAACATTACAGCGGCAGAGTTCCTCAACGGCCTGCCCCAGCTCGACGGCACGCTTTACGCAGACATTGCTTCGGCCTTCAACGCCGAGAGCGAGGGCGAGCGCGCTAGTGCCATCGAGCTCGCGGTGGAGGCGCTCTACCTCACCCAGAAGATTTCGAAGGACTCCGGCGAAGGTGAGACCATCTATGGCTAACCAGCGCAGGTACCGCAGGTACACCCCGGGCCCGGATCCGCTCGCCCCACCGCCCGACCTGGCCAAGGCGGTGCGCGCCATTGCCGACGACGTCATGTACGGCTACTCAGCCGAGCAGGCCATGCGCGAGTATCTGCGCCGCGAGGGCTACGACGACTTCCTGCGCCAGATCGCGCAGCGCCGCCAGGAGCTGCTGCACAAGACCAATCTCGGGGGCACGCTCCAGGAAGCAAAGCAGCTTCTCGACGAAGCTGTGCTCGCCGAACGCGGCCAACTCGCCCGCGACGTGGACATGGACGATCTCGACCGCACAATGCGGGAGATGACGCTGGATAACTTGCCCGTCTCCCCCGCGGCGGCGGTGACCGAACTGAACGACTACGACTGGGCTTCCTCCGAAGCGCGCGGGAAATACCAGCAGATCAAAGACCTCATCGGCCGCGAACTCTTAGACCAGCGCTTCGCCGGCATGAAAGAGGCACTGGAAGGTGCAACCGATGAAGATCGCGCATCCGTCGCCGAGATGCTTCGCGATCTCAACGTGCTGTTGGGCAAGCATCGCGCCGGCATGGCCACAGAACAGGACTTTCAGGATTTCATGGCCAAGCACGGGGATCAGTTTCCGGAGAACCCCCGCAACATCGAGGAGTTGGTGGAGCTGCTCGCGCAGCGATCGGCGGCAGCCCAGCGATTGCTCAACTCCATGACACCCGAACAGCGCGCCGAGCTCATGCAGCTCGCGTCCGAGGCCTTCGGCTCGGAGGAGCTGATGAACCTCGTTGGCGAGCTGGATGCGAACCTGCGTGGCATCCGCCCCGACCTGGACTGGACCGGGTCCGAACCGTTCGACGGCGACGGGACATCGGGCGGCATGGGCCTCGGCGAAGCCACCCGCGCGATGCGCGACCTCGGGCGCCTCGACGAGCTCGCTGCCGCCCTCGGAGGCGAACGCCCCGGAGACATTGACTTAGACGACGTCGCCGACCTCTTAGGCGCTGACGCCGCCACCAGCGCTAAGCATCTGCGCGACTTGGAACAAGCGTTGCGTGACTCCGGATTGCTGAACAAGGGCGAGTCCGGCTCTCTGCAGCTGTCCCCGAAAGCGCTGCGCATGCTGGGCAAGGAGCTGTTAAAGGGCGCGACCTCCCAGTTATCCCGCGGCCAACGCGATTCCCGCCTCGCTGGTCAGCAGGGCGAACCCACCGGTGGCACCCGCCCCTGGGAGTTCGGCGACACTCAGGCATGGGACACCACCCGGACCATCACGAACGCTCTCCAGCGCAGCGCCGCCAGCGGCGAGCCGTTCGCGATCACCGTGAACGACATCGAAGTGGTCGAAACCGAAGCCCGCACGAAAAACGCCGTCGCACTGCTTGTGGACACCTCCTTCTCCATGGCGATGGAAGGCCGCTGGACGCCGATGAAGCAGACCGCGCTGGCGCTGAACCACCTCATCACCACGCAGTTCCGCAGCGACGAGCTCGCACTTATCGGTTTCGGCCTCTACGCGCAGACGCTGACGATCGAAGAACTCACCGCCCTGCCGCCGATGCCGGAAAAGGGCACCAACCTGCAGCACGCGCTGCTTCTCGCCAACGAGTTCTTCACCCGCCACGCCGACTACGATCCGACGCTTCTCATCGTCACCGACGGCGAGCCGACTTCTATCCTGACCGAATGGGGCGAGGCCTACTTCAACTGGCCGACCGACCGCATCACACTCGCGAGCACGGTCGACGCGCTTGATTCGGTGACTAAACGCGGGACGAAGATCACCTTCTTCCGCCTTGGGGATGATCCAGGGCTTGTTTCGCTTATCGACGCCCTCGCCAACCGCTCCGGCGCCAACGTCGTCGCACCCAACCTCAACGAACTCGGAGGCGCTGTGGTGGGACAGTACCTCGTTGGTGAAAACCGAACTTAAGTGGCGGGCCACGTATTACCGAAGCACATCTCTAATTCCGTATTACGATGAACGCATGAAGACGATAGATGGAAAGCCGGTTAGCGAAGATCAAATTGATGCATGGGTAGCTGAAGCCGAAGCGGGCTACGACGTGGAGATATTGCGAAAGCGCGGACGGAAACCACGAGATGCGGAAGCAGGGCAAGTTATCTCTATTCGTCTCTCCCCAAGCGAAATTTCAAACCTTGATGCGTATGCCGCCTCTCACGGGTGGTCACGCTCGCGTGCGATCCGCGAGGCCCTTAGAAATGCCATCTGAGATCGAGGTCCGCCGAAGCGCTGAGAAACACGGCATCGAACCGGAGGACTCAGTTACGTCAGCCACTACGGGGTGCGTTTACAAAGCACCCCTTGACGAGGAACACCCGCAGCGCGAGCTTCGCCTTGGTTTCGATTCCTCGATGCGGTTGCTGGAGATTGTCGTTTTAATCTGGGATGACGGTACGGAGACCATCATCCATTCGATGAAGGCACGTCGGCAGTACCGCAGCCTGCTCGACTAAATCGAATCGCCCTCCTACGGATCCCGCAAAAGGTTGGGCGCTACCGAACACAGTTCCTGCTACCCCGATTCCTAACACTAGACCTGACCAAACCCTGGCCTCTGCTTCAGCAAGAGTTGGAAGGATTACTGCTCCGTTTCTAACCCCACTGCGGGTTGCCCACGTCCACACCTTCGGCCGCCGCGTGGGCGGTGACCAGCTCGAGCAGGTAGTCCTGCGCGCCGCCGTAGGCTTCGTGGAAGCGCGCGTCGTCAACGTACATGCGCGCGAGGATGAGCTGGCGAGCCGGGGTCGCCTCGTACCACTGGGCGATGCTTGCGCGGTGGCGCTCCACCAGTGCTTCGGCTTCCTCGGAGCCGGGGTCCACGCCGGAATCGCGTGCGGCGATCAGATCCGCGGCGAGCGCGTCCTGTTCTTCCTGCAGGCGTTTGAAGTCACCTTCGCCCATTTGAGCGAGCTTTTTCTGGGACTGCGCCCACTCCGGGGTATCACCCCAGCGCTGCTCAGCCTCCTCCTGGTAGGCGGGCATATCTTCGCCGAGGTACTTCTTCATTGCGTCCATGTCGATCGATCCTTTCGTTGCGTTGTCAATGAGGCGCTGGACAGATGTGAGTTGGGCGTCGAGCGTGCGCCGTCGAGAAGCGAGTGCCTCTTGGTGGTGCGTGAGGGCGGCTCCGGAGGCGTCGAGAAGCTGCGCGATCTGCGCAAGCGGCACGCCGACTCCGCGGTAGAGGGCGATGGCCGCGCCGCGCTCGAGGTCCGCCTGCCTGTAAACGCGGTGGTCGGCCCACGTGCGCGCGGGCGTGATGAGGCCGAGCGCCTCCCAGTGACGCAGCGCCTTGGTGGAAACGCCGAGGGCTTCCGCGGCCTCGCTGATTGTGTATTCGATACCATCTGCCATGGTTGCGATTGAACAGCTTGCCGCAGGGGCAAGTGCAAGTTGGGAGCGATAATGGACGAAATCCGCGTGGGCGACGCCGAGCGTTCGGAAGCGCTGGACCGGCTGGGCACACTTTTCGCAGACGGTTACCTGGATGTGGGAGAGTTCGAAGAACGTTGAAGGCGACGGATGGGGGCGAAGCCTCGAGCTGGTTAGGTCCGAGCAAGGCATGTGGTCGGCGGAAACCAATAAAGAGAGCACTCCGCAGTCGCGGGAAACGGATCCAGCGGTAGCTGTTCTTGACGTATTGAAACCTCACGGAAATAATAGAATACATTGTATTCATCGAAAGCGAAGGACACTCATGGCCACGATGACTATCCGCATGGATGATCGAGATGCTGAGCTGGTGCGTAGGTTCGCAAGTTTTGAAGGAATTACCCTTTCGGACTTCGCTCGGAACGCAATTTTGGAAAAGATCGAGGATGCACACGATCTTCAGGAACTTCGGGACGCGATGGCAGAAGACGATGGGCAGCGCTTCACCATCCAGGAAATACTCGACGAACTCGGCTAATGGAAGAACTAACTTCCAGATACAGCGTGCGACTAACTTCAAAGGCGCGCAAGCAGCTTCGCAAGATGGATAGGTTCGATGCTCGCATCCTTGCAGGCTGGATTGAAAAGAATCTGGAAGGATCTACCAACCCACGAGCAATCGGTAAGGCCCTCACAGGCAACCACTCCGGAGAATGGCGGTACCGAGTGGGTTCCTATCGGATTCTCGCTAATATCTACGACGATCTTGTGATCATCGAGGTGTTCACGATCGGGCGCCGTGACACGGTCTACGACTCGTGACCCCGTCTACACGTTGAACTCGAACCCGACCGAGTTTCAGGCGAAAGCCCCCTGCCTGTTCGCACCATCAAGCGCGGTAAAATCCTCACCATGGAGCGCACGTATAAGTGGGAGCACGTTGACACTCCACTCATCCGGAACGAGGCCGCAGTTCAATTTCTTGGAGGCGGTTTAACCGCTTCCGGAGTGCAATACGGCGATGGTTACGAGGCCACGTGGGAGCTGCGCGCCGCAGAGAACTGGGTGACCGAACGTGTATCGGTGCACGTTGAAGGCGACGGATGGGGGCGAAGCCTCGAGCTGGTAAGGTCCGAGCAAGGCATGTGGTCGGCGGATACTAGTGAAGGGGGCACCCAGCCCGAAGATCTGCCCTCCCCCGGTATCGTCCAGTCAGCCGACCTGAAGGACGCACTTGATTGCGATCTCGGTCTGTGCCCTCTCACCAACACAATGCCTATTCGTCGCTTGGCGCTGCTTGAGACTCAGGTTCCGAAAACACAGCTGATCATGGCTTGGATTGATATGCCGTCCCTCCAGGTGATCGCGTCAGACCAGTATTACAGCTCCATCGATGCCAAAACTGTCAGATACGCAAGCGGAACACGGGGAGTCGACGTCGAGTTGGAGGTCGACGGTGACGGAGTGGTCGTACACTACCCCGATCTCGCACGGCGGGTCTGATCCAGAAGCAACTCTAGGTAAACTGCGCTATATGAACGACCTGACCATCGCGCCTGGCCCAGGGATCCCCGGCGGTCTGGTCATCGTCGCCGCCGACCTGACGGAGCGGTTCGCGAAGTCGTCGGGTCCGGGCGGCCAGGGCGTCAACACCACCGACAGCAAGGTGCAGCTCTCCATCGACATCGCGGCGTGCGCATCGCTTACCGACGCCCAACGCCGCCGCGCCCTCCACAACCTCGAACACCGCCTAGACGGCACGGTGCTCACCGTGAGCGCATCGACGCAGCGGTCGCAGGTCCGCAACCGAGCTGAGGCTCGTCAACGCATGGCCACCCTGCTGCGCGAGGCGCTCGCCCCGCCTCCTCCCCCGCGGCGTAAGACGAAGCCGACACGAGGCTCGGTACGGCGTCGTCTCGAAGCGAAGAAACGGCGCTCGGAGCTGAAAGCGATGAGGCAACGGCCTCAAATACCCTAGGTGCGGCCTATGCCGAGGCAGCTTGGACCGGCTGAATCTGTTCGATCTCGGCGAGGATCTTGTCTTCTGCCACGTCCAAGTCGTACTGAGTTTGGAGTCCGAGCCAGAACTGCGGGCTCATCCCGAAGAACTTCGCCAAACGAAGGGCCGTATCAGCGGTAACAGCGCGCTTGCCGTGGACGATTTCGTTGATCCGGCGAGGGGGAACACTGATGGAGACGGCCAGCCTGTGCTGCGTAATCCCCATCTCCTTGAGAAAGTCCTCCATCAGTATCTCTCCCGGGTGTACCGGAGGCAGTTTGTCAGTGGTAGTCAACGATCTCAACCTCCTCTAGTACCGCAGGATGCGGTCATGGCGCTATCGCTCCCGGAACATCTAGCAACTTGGGAAGCAGTAGGGCACGGGAAGATGCGCGTCAAATGTACACCGCCCGCCAGGTCGAGCTGGGCACCAAGGTGCGCGAGCTGCTGGCGGACAAAGGCTGCGTCTCCGTCGCCGCACCGGGCTTCGAGGCCACCTCCATCGTGGTCATGCACGCCACCACCCCGGAGCAGGCAAACGGCTCCGCGTTCAAGCAGGCCGGCGTTCAGATCGCCGGCGGTGTTCCGCTGCAGATCGGCGAGCCTGAGGGCTTTTCCACCTACCGCATCGGTCAGTTCGGCTTGAAAAGTGGGCTACGTCGACGGCACCGTCGCGCAGTTCGCCGAGGCGCTGGACCAGGTTGTCTCTGCCTAGCCGAAGGTCAACGAATACAGTTTCACGCCTGCCGTGGGCCGGATGCGCAGCACTCCCTCGGTGGGCGTGTCGCCTTTCACAAGGTCGAGGGTTCCATCTGTGACCGGGAACGACTTTGTCGCACCGTCCGGATACTCGACCTCGATCTCGCCTTCACCCGAAACCACGAGCTGGACCCACTTGGCGAAGACGTTGATGTCCAGGTGTCCTCCACTGGTGGTCTGCACTGATTCCTCCTCGAGAATCCACGTCCCGTTCAGAGTGAACATGCCGCGCTCCGGGGTGGCCGGTTCACCGAAGTCGTGCTCGCCGTCGGTGTAACCGGGCTGCTTGGTGTACTCGGCGCGCGCAGTGCCGAGATAAGTTTCCGGGTTGCGGCCCTTTGTACCGCCTGCTGCTTCGCCGCCTTCGACCGGTTCGGGGAGGTCGACGTCGGGGTTGGCGTCGATAAGCAATTCACGCACGAGCTTTTCTGTCTCGGCGTAGCTTCCCTCCCCTTCCACGATCTGCCGGACGTTGCCGTGCTTGTCCACCAGGTAGCGGGCTGGCCAGTAGCGGTTGTTGAAATTCCTCCACGTAGCGAAGTCATTGTCCTGCGCCACCGGGTAGTGGATACCTTCCTTTTCTACGGCGTTGCGGACATTGCCCAGGTCGTGCTCGAAAGCGTACTCAGGGGAATGGACGCCGACGACGGTGAGGCCGGAATCGCGATAAGTGTCGTAAAGCTTGGTGATGTGCTCCCCCGCACGCTGACAGTTGATGCAGGCGTACGCCCAGAAATCAACGAGCATGACACCACCGTCCTGCGGGCTCGGCGGCTGGTCGGCGTTGATCCAGTTCGTCAGCCCCGCGAATTCCGGTGCCGGGCCACAATCCTGCAGCTGCGCGGGGTCGGTGCGGCGGCACGACTGCAGTGAACCGCTCCCAGTTGGGCCGACCTTGCTGAGAGCGTCATTGGCCAAGTCCGAAGTCTCAAAACGGTTCGACAGCGACGACGTCCAATTCGGCAGCGCACGCTGGATCGCCGCCGGCGCATCGAGCGCTAACGCCACGGTGAAGACCAAGATGAGCACGCCGATGGCCTTGCGGTGGCGCCGCACCGCGTCTACCTCGTCACCGATCTTGTTGCCCGCCAGGGCGAACACGAACAGCGGCAGCGCGGACCCAATCGCGAACGCGACAGTGAGCACCACCGTGTTCGAACCGATCTGCCCAGTCGAGCCCGCCACCGTCACCGCTGCAAGCACCGGGCCTGCGCACGGAACGTACACCGCGCCAAGGGCCAGACCGATGAGAAAACCGCCCTTGCCGCGCGTTTTCTCCTGCAATGCCGTGGGGCGCGGAAGCGCGTCAAAGGGCTTCTGCAACACCTCCCCCACCGGCGGAAAAATCATTCCCAACCCCACCCATGCCAGCAACACCACGCCCGCCCAGCGCAACACCGACTGCGGCAAATGCAGCGCACTAAGCAGCAACGTACCCAGCAGCGCGATCGCGGCGAAGCTCACGACCAACCCTGCCACCACGTGCGACGGTTTACGCCCGACGCTGACACCCAGCACCACCGGCAACACCGGCAAAATGCACGGCGACAATGCTGTGATCACACCTCCGATGAATCCGACAAGAATCACGCTGATCATGAGTTTCCTCTACTTTCCGGTTGCCTTTCCTACACCCAGCACTACGGAGTGAGCACCCGCACCGGATTGGTCCAATCCACATCAGCCCCCGGCTCCGTAGTACTCAATAACGGGCCAGAAACACTGCGCCTGCGAACCGAAAAAGTGAAGGAGACACCATGTCTATCAACCGCGCAATCGCCAGCGCCTGCGCCATCGTCATCGCCGCCACCGGTCTCGTCGCATGCAACGACACCGAGGAGAAGATGGAGGAGAAAATGGACGGCTCCATGACGCCCTCGTCCAGCGCGATGATGAGCGATTCCATGGCACCGTCCTCCGATGCCATGATGAGCGATTCCATGGCACCGTCCTCCGATGCCATGATGAGCGAAGACAAAATGATGGAATCCAAGTAGCGCATGACCCAGGTGTTAGATTTAGATTCTGTGGATCCTGACCGTCTCTTAGAAAGCGTGCGCGCGGGCGATAAAGTCGCCTTCGCCGAGCTTTACGACGTTCTGGCCCCACAGGTTCTAGGTCTCACCACCCACATCTTGCGTGACCGGGCCCAAGCGGAAGAGGTCACCCAAGAAGTCTTCGTGGAGGTATGGCAGAGAGTCCACACCTTCGACCCACACCGCGGCAGCGCCAAGTCATGGGTACTGCGGCTCTCCAAATCGCGAGCCATCGATCGGCTGCGGAGCTGGCGCAGCTCCCAAGCCCGCGACACCGACGATTTCAACAGTCAACTGACCACGTGGGTCGCTGCCGCTGAGGACGAAGCTCAACAGCGACTAGAGTCTGAGGAGCTGCAAGAACTCATTGATTCAATCGGAGAGCCCCATCGAAGTGCGCTCATGCTCGCGTATTTCGGGGAACTCACCCACCAAGAAATCGCCGATGCCACTGGCGTCGCTCTCGGAACAGCCAAAACCCGGGTACGCGACGGGTTGCAAAAGCTTCGCAAGGCCGTGTCGTTGAAAGGAGGCCTGTGATGGATAAAGATATCGAGGACCTCTTCAATTCCGCGGCCACGCCGGTCACCCCGCCACCGGAGCTCAAACGCTCAATCATGGAGCGTATCGACGCCACCGACCTAGTCACTGACTTCGACACCGCGCGGAAGAACCGCTCCGGGCGACGTCTCACAACCGCCGCAGCAGCCGCCGTTGTGCTCATCGCCGGTGGCGCATTCGCAGTCACCCAATTCACTGTCGACGAGTCACGCGAATCCGTGACAGCCCAAGGTGTCGACGAAATGCACGCAATCATGGAGGCCGCCGACGCGCGTCAAGCTCAGGCCGACGCGATGGGCGCGAGCCTCGACATCGTGATCAGCTCTGGCATGGGCAAGGGCGGCGCCATGGTCAACGGCCAGCCAGCTCTCGACGACGGCATGGGGGCACAAGTGTGGGCAGTCATGGATGACGGCGCCGTGGAATCGGCTGGAGTCATCGGCCAAGAACCCCACGACGACGTGTGGATGCCGCTGCCCGGTGGAACTGCTTCAGTCCTCGTAACCGAGGAAGTCGCCGCCGGCGCGGCGCAACCCACCGGCGCGGTGCTGGCCAACGTGACGCTCTAGTCCCTGTTCGCTCCCTAGGCGCGCTTCAGCGCCGAGCACGGGGCGAGAGCGAAGTTCACAGCACAACCCAGCCCACCAGCGCGGCGCCGATGACCACGGCCCACGCCGGCACTTTCCACGAGGTGAGCGCGGCGTAGCAGACCACGGCGATGGACAGAGTGATCACGCCGGAAACCCCGGCGGTGATGAACTGCTCCCCATTAGTTGGACTGAGAAATCAGTTACCGACTAGTGGGGAGCAGTTTTCGTTGAGAGCACGAAGTTCGCTGAGTGAACATCAGCGTGAGCAGTTGGTAGATCTTTTTGAGCAGGGTATGGGTTCTCTAGCTGCGGCGAGTGTCCTTGGGGTCTCAAGAGATGCCGTCCGTTGTCTCTACCGTCGGTTTGTCCTGCATGGCAGTCTATGTCTCGTGGAGAAGCCGACAAAGCAGCAGTACTTGTTTGAGACTAAGAAGGAAGTTGTCGAACGCCACCTCGCCGGCGAGACCGCGATGGATCTTGCACGTGAGTTTGGCCTGTCGTCAGATCAGCTGGTCAAATATTGGTCGTGGGAATGGCGCAAAGGTGGCGATGACGCGTTAAAACCGAAGCCGAAGGGCAGGCCCAAAGGCTCGGCCGCGCCGAAGGTGCTCACGGAGGAGGAGAAGCTGCGCCGCCAGATCGAGCGGTTGAAAGCGGAAAACGCCTACCTAAAAAAATTGCGGGACTTGAGGAATCAGGGACACGTCTGAAAGTCCAGGCGATTGTCATCCTCAAGTCGCAGCACCGTTTGGAGTATCTCCTAGACGCGGCAGGTATGCCACGGTCGACGTTCTTCTACCACCAGAAACGACTGAGCGAGCCGGATAAGCACGCGGTACTTAAGCACGCAATCCGGGAAAGCTTCGAGCGTAATAAGCATCGCTACGGTTACCGGCGGGTCCTGCTGGACCTGCGCAACGAGGGCTGGGTGGTTAACCACAAGGTGGTCTACAAGCTCATGCGCGAGATGGGTCTTCGGGCCAAGATCCGCCAGCGCCGGCGCTATGTTTCCTACGCCGGAACGATCAGCCACATCGCTGAGAACAAACTGGATCGCAAATTCAGCCCGGACACGCCGAACACCGCTTTTGTCAGCGACGTCACCGAGTTCAGGGTCGCAGGCCGCAAGGTGTATCTGTCACCCGTGATGGATCTGTTCGACCGCTCAATCGTCGCCCATACCGTGGCTACATCGCCGTCGACAGCGTTTACCGCTGCTTCATTGACCAAGGCGATCGCGGCGTGCGCGCCTGAACCCGGGTGGATGATGCACACCGATCAAGGCTTCCAGTACCAGCACGTCTCCTGGCGCGACTTGATCGACGACAACGGCGGTGTTCAGTCGATGTCGCGTAAAGCCAATTGCTACGACAACGCAGTTATGGAGAACTTCTTCGGGCACGTGAAAACAGAGATGTACCACGGCGAAATCTTCGACACTATCGAGGATTTCAACCAAGCGATCGATGACTACATCCAGTGGTACAACACCAAACGCGTCCAACAACGACTCAAGGGCCTGACCCCGACGCAATATCGGAATCAGGCCCTTGAACCCCTAACCGCCTAGAATTAAACCAGTCCAACTAATGGGGGCTAGTTCATGAACACCGGGGTGTACAGCGCTGCACCGAGAATGCCGACCACCGCGGCATTCGCTCCAGCCAAGGCGGCACCTGCGCGTGGCATCTGGCGGATGCGCTCCCAGAACGGTATCGCGCCAAGTACCAAAAGCGCAGCGGGCAGGAAGATCGCGATGGTCGCGATTGTCGCGCCGAGCGCCCAGTTCATGCCTTGTGCACTGGCGCCGAGGAAGGACGCGAACGTGAACAGCGGGCAGGGCATCGCATGCGCTGCGCCGTAGCCGGCGAGGAAGGTGTCATGGTCGACAAGCCCCGGGCCCACCGTGACCGTCTCGAGCAGCGGGAGCACCACGTGGCCGTCGCCGAACCCGCCTCTACCTGCCTTCGCCAGTGGTGATGTTCCAGGCGAGCCCAAACTTGTCCTCCACGGCGCCGAAGTGCGCGCCCCACGGCGCCTGTGCAAACGGCATGGTGACCTTGCCGCCGTCTCGGGTGAGTTTCTCGATGAGCTGCTCGCCCTCGCCCACTGTCCCCACCTCGGCGGTAACACCGAAGACCCCATGGTCCAGAGTGCTGGTGTTGTTCTGCAGGTCGTCCCCGCCACCGAAGGTGAACGGGCCGGTTAGTGTGCCGTGCGCGACCGCGTCGCGCGGCGGGTCGAACGGGAACTGTGCACCTCGGTCGAGCTGCTCACCGTAGGTGATGATGTCGAGCTCACTGCCGAACACCTCGTGGTAAAACTCGAGCGCCTCGCGGGCGTTGCCAGGAAAAGCTCCTGCGTCTTTGCGCTAGCTGCGAGTTCTTGTTTGTAGGGTGGGCGGCATGCAGGACCTGACCATCGCACCCGGCCCGGGTGTCCCCGGCGGCCTCGTCGTCGCCGCCGCGGATCTGACGGAGCGGTTTGCGAAGGCGTCGGGCCCCGGCGGCCAGGGCGTCAACACCACCGACAGCAAGGTGCAGCTCTCCATCGACATCGCGGCGTGCGCATCGCTTACCGACGCCCAACGCCGCCGCGCCCTCCACAACCTCGAACACCGCCTAGACGGCACGGTGCTCACCGTGAGCGCATCGACGCAGCGGTCGCAGGTCCGCAACCGAGCTGAGGCTCGTCAACGCATGGCCACCCTGCTGCGCGAGGCGCTCGCCCCGCCTCCTCCCCCGCGGCGTAAGACGAAGCCGACACGAGGCTCGGTACGGCGTCGTCTCGAAGCGAAGAAACGGCGCTCGGAGCTGAAGTCGACGAGGCGCCGGCCCCGGCTTCCGTAACACCGCTCCCGCAGGCTCGTACCAAAGAACCTCAACAGCAGAAAAGCCGTGTCCCCCGCTCAGATGTCTGAGGGGATGTTTATGGGGTAAGTGGCATGATGCACGACTCAGACCGTTGACATTTGCATAGCCTTACCTTAGTCTTCTCAGCGTTCCTGTAACTAAGCTTAGGCTTACTTGACTAAAGGGGAAGTTTTGAAGCTTTCACAAAAGATCGGTGCAACCGTGGTTGCACTCGCCACCACGATCGGCCTGGCCGCCTGCTCCGACTCCGGCAGCACCACCGCCAGCACGGCATCCTCTGAGGTTGCCACCTCGGACACAGCGGCGGAGAAGCAGACGTCGGCACGCACTGCGGACGCAGCGCTGACGGTGAAGGATGCGGCAGGCCGCACCATCGAGTTCGCGGAGATGCCAGACCGCATCGTGCTGGCTGAGGGCCGCGCAGCCTACGCCACCGCCCTGCTGCAGGAGAACCCGCTGGACAACATCGTTGCTTACGGCCAGGACCTGGTGAAGAACGCGGGCGCGTTCCGCGATAAGCTCCTCGAACTGCAGCCGGAAGCGAAGGATCTGCCGGCGATCGGCATGATCCAGAAGGGCGACGTCACCGTTGAGAACCTGCTCGCGCAGGACCCGGACGTGGTCATTATGACGCTCGACCAGAAGAAGGCCGCCGAAGAGGCCGGCATGATCGCGGACATGGATGCCGCCGGCATTACCTACGCCTACATCGACTTCCGCCAGAAGCCGCTGGAAAACACCACCGTATCCATGCAGCTTCTGGGTGACCTGCTCGGCCAGAGCGAGCGCGCCGCGAAGTACAACGAGTTCTACGACGCGAAGGTCAAGGAAATCTCCGAGCGCGCAGCCAAGATTGCCGAGAAGCCTGACGTATTGCTGTGGACCGCGGCCGGCTACAACGAGTGCTGCGCCATCGCAGGCGACGTGCACCTGGGCACCTTGGTCACCGCGGCCGGCGGCCACAACCTCGGCCCAGAAGTCCTCGGCCCGGAAACCAAGACCATCACCCCTGAGAAGCTGATTGAGCTCGACCCGGAGAAAATCATTGTCACCGGCGGCGAGTGGGCGCGCGACCCGAACGATACCGACCTCTTCCGTCACGTCGAGTTGGGCTACCAGTCTGATGCCGAGCTGGCGAAAGAAACTAGCAGCGGCCCGCTGCAACTGCCCGGCTTCGAGCTGCTCAAAGCGCCGCAGACCGGCAACTACTTCGCCGTGTACCACCAGTTCTACGACAACCCGTTCAACGTCTTCGCGCTTGAAGCCTTCGCCAAGTGGATCTACCCGGAGGAGTTCGCTGACTACCACCCCGCCAAGGACTTCATCGAGTTCCACAAGGAGTGGATGCCGTTCGAGTACAGCGGCGTGTTCTTCTACGATCCTGCGAACCCGGACAAGAGCTAACCCATGACAACTCGAGTATCCGCGCAGCCCGCCGCAAACGTGGATGCTCGCCAGGCCGCGATTAAGAGCTACCACAAGCGCGGGCGCAACAAAGCGTTCGCCATCGTGGGGCTGGTCATCGCGGCCTTCGCGAGCTTCCTCGTCGCCGTCGTCGTCGGCCCCATCGACATCGCACTTGCCGACGTCTACAACGCCGTTTTCCGCCCCGAGTTGGTGGAGGATCAGACCCGCGTGGTCATTCGCACCCTGCGCTTGCCCGCCGCGGTGATGGCACTGCTGTGCGGCGCCGCGCTCGGCCTCGCTGGCGGGCAGATGCAGACCATCTTGGACAACCCCCTTGCCGAGCCCTTCACCCTCGGTGTCTCGGCGGCAGCCGCGTTCGGTGCGGCGATCGCCATTGTGATGGGCTGGACGCTCATCCCGAACCCGCAGTTCAACCTGGCGCTCACCGCGGCGATCGCAGCACTTCTCGCCGTCGCTATCGTGGCAGCCGCGTCCGTGTGGCGCGGTGCCACCGCCGAATCGATGATCCTCCTCGGCATCGCGCTGAGCTTCTTCTTCCAGGCCTTGCTCTCGCTGCTACAGTACAGCGCCAACATCGAAGCGCTCCAGCAGATCGTGTTCTGGACTATGGGTTCGATGCAGCGCGCGAACTGGACCGCGAACGCCATCCTCGCTGTGGTGGTCGCCGCAGCGATCCCCTTCTGCGTGGTCAACTCCTGGCGCCTCACGGCACTACGGCTTGGCGACGATCGCGCCGCCGCCCTCGGCATCGACGTCAAACGCCTGCGCCTCACTACCCTGCTTGTGGCATCCTTCCTGGCCGCCTCGGCGGTCGCGTTCACCGGCATCATCGGCTTCATCGGCCTTGTCGGCCCCCACGTCGCCCGCATGCTGGTGGGCGAGGACCAGAAGTTCTTCCTTCCCGGCGCGGCAGCAGCGGGCGCGATGCTGCTCAGCGTGGCTTACGCGGCATCGCTCTCCATCATCCCAGGGCTGGCGATCCCCATCGGCATCATCACCTCGCTGGTCGGCGTGCCGTTCTTCGTCTTCCTCATCTTCACCCGCGCACGAAAGAGGGGCTAACCGTGGTCATTTTCGCTGAGCACCTCACCGTCGGCTACGGCCGTACCACGATCATCGACGACATGACCTTCGGCCCGCTGGAAGAAGGCAAAGTCGTAGGACTCATCGGCCCGAACGCCGCCGGCAAGTCCACGCTGGTGAAAACCATCGCGGGGATTAAGAAGCCGTCGCAAGGCACCTGCTCCATCGTCGTCGATGGGCGCGACGTCACCGGCAAGTCTCGCACCACCGCCATCGGCTATGTGCCCCAAGACATGCTGACCACCGCGTCACTCACCGCGTTCGAGTCCATCATGGTTTCCGCGAAGCGCCGCGGCGCGGTCGATGCTGATCCAGTCGCGGCAACGGCGGACATCATGGAGCGGCTCAACATCACGCACCTCGCCGACCGCATGGTCTCCGACATGTCTGGCGGCCAGCGCCAGTTGGTCGGCGTCGCGCAGATGCTCGTGCGCACCCCGAGCGTCTTGCTTCTCGACGAACCCACGTCCGCCCTCGACCTGCGCCACCAGGTACACCTGCTCGACATCATCCGCGATGAAGTGGCGGGAACCGACAGGCTTGCCCTGGTTGCAATCCACGACCTCAACCTCGCCGCACGTTTCTGCGACGAGTTGCTCGTGGTCAAAGCGGGCCGCGTCGTGGCGCTGGATACCCCGGCCGCGGTGCTCAACCCTGAACTCCTCAACGAGGTCTACGGCATTAGCGCCCGCATCCTCGACGACGACGGCGTGCCGGTCATCTGCCCGGTGTGAATGCGCGGGCCCCACTCAACTACGGGATTTTCTAACTCTTCTCCGTGTCGCGTGGGACCCAGATCCAGCCCGGCCAGTTGATGTCCGGGTTCCAGGGACGCATCGCTGGGGCTAGCTTCGCGTGGGAAGTCGAGCGCGACGAAACGGGCCAGCTGGTCAAACGGCGCATCGACGGGTTCAACCTCGACCGCGAAATCAACCAGGCGTTACAGGCGAGCGGGCAACGCTACGCTCCGATGAAGTACGAAGACCAATCCACCGGAGGCAAGCTCGGGATCATCTTCGGTGCACTGGGAATCGCAGTCGCTCTCGTGAGCGTAGGCGTCGCGCTAGTCTCGTCCCTATGACTCAGACTTACTCCTGGGAGCATTGGGACGACCCCAACATTAAGAACGTCGCAGAGGTCGCATTCACTGACGACGGATTGACCGCCACCGGCACACAGCACGGCAACGGGTACCACGCCACGTGGACACTGGACGCGGCCGAGGAGTGGATTACCCGGCTCGTCACCGTCGAAGTGCAGGGCGACGGCTGGGCTCGCACCCTGAAACTCACCCGAAACGATGACGGTAAGTGGTCGAGCGACACCACGCTCACCGGTGAGCAACCCGCTGATCTCCCCTCCCCTGGCATCGCCGACGGAGTTGAACTCAACGATGCGCTGGACTGCGACCTCGGCCTCTGCCCGATGACCAACACCATGCCGATCCGCCGGTTGAATCTACTCACGGAAAGTGTGCCGGATACGCAGCTGATCATGGCGTGGATCGACATGCCATCGCTTCAGATCGTCGCCTCGGACCAGTACTACGGCTCCATCGACCAGGACACCGTGCACTACCGCAGCGGCACCCGGGGCGTCGACGTTGAGCTCGAGGTGGACCACGATGGCGTCGTCATCGCATACCCCGACATGGCACGGCGCATCTAAGGATTCTGGCAAACCGGCGGTTGGCGCTTGGTCGCTGGAGGCGTGGAAACTTCAATCCCGTCTGCGTGCATGAGTTCGGTGCCGGGGAGGTAGGTGGGAGTCATGGGATCTCAAAAATAGGCGACAGTCGGTCTATTTTTAAGAGCGGGGTTTTACGCGCGCTAGATCCCGTTTGGACATCACGTGCCCACGGCGGTTGACCCCTCGCCGCCAGGCGAATCTCGGCCGGGATAGAACTAAGCCGAGACGGCCTGAAACGGCTGAATAGCCTCGATCTCGGCGAGGATCTTGTCCTCTGCTACGTCGAGGTCGTACTGAGCCTGCAACCCGAGCCAGAACTGCGGACTCATCCCAAAGAACTTGGCCAACCGCAGTGCCGTGTCAGCAGTGATAGCGCGCTTTCCGTGGACGATCTCGTTAATCCGACGAGGGGGAACGGCGATGGAAACCGCCAGCTTGTGTTGGGTGATGCCCATCTCCTTGAGAAAGTCCTCCATCAGGATCTCTCCGGGGTGAACTGGGGGGAGCTTGTCAGTGGTAGTCAACGATCTCAACCTCCTCTGGGCCAGCGGCGGTCCACCGAAAGCAGATCCTCCACTGGTCGTTGATACGGATACTGTGTTGACCCCGCCTATCGCCTTTCAGCGCTTCGAGGCGATTACCCGGCGGAATCCGAAGCTCCTCGAGACGTTGGACGTTACCAAGTAGGCGCAGCTTCCGAAGAGCCACGGAGTGGATGCGGGTATCAATTGAGCGAACTCGTTCTCGATTCCACAAACGCTCGGTGTCCTTGTCGGCGAATGACTGGATCATAGTCCACCCTATCCCCCATAACGCAAAACGTCAATAACGCATTGCGTTAAACGTTGAACTTGAACTCGACCACTTCGACATCAGTCGCCAAGAAGTCTTCCGGTGGTGCATGCGCTACAACACCCGCAGACGGCACTCCTAGTGCAACTTTCTAGCCCCCAATGACTTCGAAGCACTCACATCAGCTACGCTGACCCAAGCAGCATAGCTAACCCCCGACGTGTCTACTTTCCGGGGGTCAGGCCCGTGCTCGACAACCCCAGCGGACTCAACGCCCACGCCAGCGTCGCGGACCATGCGGCCGGGTACCGGAAGGTGGCCAAGGCCGCGGGCATCGCGATTTAATCCCGCGCAGAGCCGGAGACTGTGACCTGGCGATCATTGATGCGCAAGGTGCTGTCAGCGGCAGCAATAACTGCGGCATCGTGCGTGGCGGCCAGAACGAGTGCGCCCCCGTCCGCAGCTCGCCGCAGGAGCGCGATAACTTGGTCGCGGTTAGTGGGGTCGAGGGAGGCGGTCGGCTCGTCAGCGAACACATAAGCCGCGCCGCGGAGCAGGGCTCGGGCGATCGCCAGCCGCTGCTGCTCGCCTCCGCTGAGAATAGCTGCCGGCCCGTCGAAGGGGACATCAAGACCGACTTCGCCGAGGGAGTGCAGCAATTCTTCTTTGGAGTATTGCTTCCTGGATAGCCCGAGGGTGAGGTTATCTTCGCAGCTTAGTTCGGGAATGATTCCGTGGTCTTGGTGGATTATCGCTGCGCGTTCTCGCCAGAACCTCCGCCTCCGCTTCATCCTCCACGCGGAGGCATTCTCACCGTCTATCCGGAGGAGGCCGTCCGCCGGCGGCAGGAGCCCGGCCAAGGTGTTGAGCAGCAAAGTCTTTCCGGAACCGCTGGCTCCACAGATGGCGACAAAGCCTGGCCCGGGTAGGGAAAACGTTGCATTTTCCACGAGGGACTTCTTCACCATCCGCGTGCTGCGCCCCACAGAAAAAGTCGACTCCGCGGCGAGACAGAGATGAGAGGTGGAAATCTCCGGCGGCAGAGTGGGGGACTGATTGGGGCTAGCCAATGACATTGTGACTCCTAGGGGAGGCGGACATGTGCTGAGAAATACTGAGACGGACAAAACCGAGGTAGACGATTAAAACAAGGCAGCTTAGCGCGGTGAAGGTGTAGAGGAACGGGTTGGGAAGCAGTAGCGGAGCCAGGACGGACAATATGACGACAACTGTCAGGCTGACCAGTTGGCTTTTGAATAGTCGCCACATCGTTTTGTCCGGTGATTGCCCAGCGCTGTGGAGGAGTACCAGGAGGCGACGGTGAACTCGGAGCTGGATGCGCGCCTGGACTATCAAGGCCGCAAGCGTGGCGAGCAAAGCTCCGAGGACGCTCAGGATACTCAGCCAGAACAGCGCCGTGCTGGCTACTAGTTCGGCCAGACCGCGATCGGCCGCGTGTACCGGGTACACGTAGCCTTCGAGGCCGGCAGCGGTAAGTTCTGGACCCAGTTCCGAGAAATCCGCGAAGAGCAAATTTTTACTCGAAGCTGTGGAGCTTAGGAAGTCTGCGTCGAAGCCGGATAGATCGTCCGTTTCAAGCACGTAAAAACAATCGCCGGGAACCAGTTCCCCCGACATTGTTCCACTAATGAATCCGACCGCATGATCGGCACTGACCGGACCAATTTGCGCAGATTTAAGGAGCAGGTCGCCGGATTCCTGAGCCCACAGATCCACGGAAGCTGCGAAATGCTCTTGGGCTGCGGAATAGTCGACCGAGTGGTTGTCGTCTCCGGGACGGAACTGATAATCCTGCAGATCGTGCCATTGGCGGTTAGCAAGTGCCACGGGGCAGGAGTCCGGCACACCGGTAGCTTCTTTCGGCAAAGTATGGCTGAGGACAGCCCCGTGCTCCCGTTCCCAGCTGAGCGCGAAGTCGTGGAAGTTCTGCTGCACACTGGGCGGCAAGAGCTCGCCTTCTTCCACTCGGCCAGCAGGGCCGTCGAAGTTGGCTGAAAAATGCAAGGCTCCAAACTCCGCGAGAGATTTCCAGGTCTGTTGGGCCTCGGATTCCTGCTGGTAGGAGCGGAGCGCAGCCGCTGAGCTAAGACCCGCTGCTACAAAGGTCACGCAGGTAAAGACCGAAATTACTTTCAGCGCTTTTCCCGCCGCCTTCTCTGCGGGGGCACGCTGCCCCAGCAGCGCTACTGCGCGGCGCAACAATGGGGCGGTGACGGCTACGGCCAAACCGGTGGTAGCCAGGGCCAAGCCTATCCCGGCGGCGTAGAACCTGAGGAACAGGAGGGCAAAAGAATAGCTCCCTTGGCGGGCGAGGAATGTACTCGCAAGGCCAATGAGAACTAGGTGCGGGAGGATGACAAAGGTCCATTGCCGCCAATTGCCTTTTTGACTGCGGTGCCCTCCATTTATTGTGCGCAGCGCTGCCAATCTAAGACCGGAAACCCGAAGAACAAATACCAGGGCAAAAAGGGAAACGACAAATAGAAACAGGATCGCCACCAACGCGGGCAGGCGGAATACGACCGATTGGATGAGGTGAAGGAACTGCGTCTTTTCGCTTAGCCTGAGCCCGTCATTCCTGGCCGATTCGTAGAAGTGGTTCGCATTGCCACCCGTTGCTTTGGGAACCAAGACGTAGTCACCGTGGTAATCCAGCGACCCAAGCTCACTGGCCGCTTGGATCAAGGCATCCGGCCGGTTGAGCCGGGGAATGCGTTCCGGTGCTGGATAATTTTGCTCCAGCGGGATGAAAACCTCGTGGGAAGTCCCGCTTGCGTCATCGGTGCCAGTCAGCCGGTAGATGGAGTAGCCGTTCTGCTCGGCCAATGAAACCAGTGAGTTACGGATTACCGTCGGTGCGTAGTCTGACTCAAGTTCCTCCGCGAGTGAAGTCTTAGGCTCGACGTAGTCAAGACTAAAGGTTGATTCGACCCCTAAGGACAAGGGCTTGGTGGAGTCAACCAGGGCTGTCAGCAGCCACCCAGTAGTCGCGATGACTGCAGCAAGAAGTAGGCTCAAAAGCCCAAGTACTAGGGGTCGAATGCGCATGAGTTCTAGCAGAAGTTGTAGTAGCTGTCCTTAGTGCCCGGCAAATTCGTTGCCCAAAGCTCGGCGATCGACTTCTGGCCGCCGCGGGTGTTGATGCTTCGTTGCGTTCTGCCGTTGACGGTCACAGTCGAAGTATGGCACCGATTCACGGTGAAATAAGAACGCGCCTTAGCGTTCCAGAATCCGTACTCCCAGGTACCGCCACCTGCAGGGTAGCGAACTTTCCGGCCGGCAGATGCCCAGTAGGTTGTGAAGGCTGGTGCTGCCTCGCCGAGTAGCTCGGCCATCACACCGGAAGCAAAGCCTCCCTTGGCGCCGTGGTCTTGGAATTCTTCTGCGGAAGCAACGGCTGAGTTAGATACGGAAACGCAACGGCAACGATTTTGGGCCCATCCACGGGGTTGCATCATTAGCGAGAAGCAGTTCATCAGAGCAAGGTCGCTCCGTAGCCTCCGATGCGGTTAACTCACGCGAAATCTTGAACACATCGGACAAGGAAGTAGCAAACCCCCGTGGCGTTAAAGGTTCCGAAAGTTCCAACTTCTGCAGACTCAACTATCCAGTCTGCAAGGTCTTTCACATCAATCATAGCGACGGGAAACGCCGGGTCTGGGACAATCACGTTCTCACCCGTGGGATGCGCGAAGCGCCACGGATAGTAACCACTGCGCCCTGTTTCGTCGCCGTAGCCGGCGATCAGACCGGGTCGAACTACCATTACCGACCTATTTATGTTGCGATAAATCGTTTCGCAAGCAGACTTTGCGGCCGGGTACTGCCCCATGTTCTCCATGTAGTCAATTTCAAGCGGAGTGACTACGGAATCAGACTCGGAAGAAATACTTCCTTGGTCCTCATATACGCTGCTCGAAGACACAAATATACGATGCTTGGCCTGGAGTTTCGTCGCCGCATCCCGCGCATGCTTCGGCTGACTCGTCAGATCCACAATGGTGTCCCAAGTTTTCCCCGCAACCTCATCGTACGCACCGTCACGGTCACGGTCTGAACTCACAAATTCGGCTCCGTTGGGAACCTTCCCGTTACCCCGCGCGAGGCAAGTAACTTGATGTCCTCGGTCGATTGCTGCCGCCGCAATGTGTCCTCCAAGGAAACCGGTACCACCGAGCAATAAAAAGTTCATGTCACTAGTTGTACACGAAACCTTCTCACACGTGACCAGTCCTAATCCCAGCGCATCCAAGCTGGAATAAGATGTCAGAGCAGGATTACCCCACCATCTGTCAGAGCTTCTTATTCGGCTAACCTACACATTGAACTTAAATTCAACGGTATGTCGTTGCAAAGTTACTCCCTCTCGTTAACACCATCAAAAGGAGTGTTATCCAATGAAAGCGTTCGGCTTCTTAAGCTTCGGGCATTACGCCTTCGGCAGCTAGTGCGGGCCATCTGCGGAAAAGATCGCCAAGACTCGTCTGGAGATCACCCAGGCTGCGGACGAAATCGGCGTGAACAACGCGTCCTTCCTGGTCCACCACTTCGCGCTGCAGGCCTCCGCCCCGATGCCGCTGCTGTGTGCTATCGCGCCCACCACCAAGATCATCGAGGTGGGCACCGGCGGCATCGACATGCGCTAGCGCATATCGGGGTTGTAGCGTTTGAGTCATTGACTCCCGCCGTCTACAAGTACCTACACACTTGATCGGTGCTGCACGTTTCAGGATCCGGGTGCGCGGCGTCCTGGCTAAGGTCCGCGATAGTGTCGCGCAGCACGGAGAGCTGCGCGATCTGCTGCTCGATCTCAGCGAGGCGCACGTCAAGCAGGTCGCGCACGTGCTCGCAGGGCGCATGGCCGCCGTCGCGGATGTCGAGGATCTGGCGGATCTGGGCGAGGGTGAGGCCCGCGGCCTGGCCGCGGTGGATGAAGTCGATCCGAGCGACCGTCTCGGGCGCGTAGTCGCGGTATCCGGACGGCGTGCGCTCGGTCGGGGGCAGAAGGCCCTGTTCCTCGTAGAAGCGAAGGGTCTTCGCGGTAGTGCCCGCCCTCTCGGCGAGTTCTCCGATCCACATTGCTGTCTCCCTCCGTGGCCGCGCTTGACCTTCCCCTGCACTGGAAGGTCCAGTATGGCTGAGACAGAGCAGAAAGCCAAGAGTTGACAGGAGTAGCGATGCCTACGAAGTACGATCTCGCCATCATCGGATCGGGAGGCGGCGCGTTCGCCGCTGCGATCCGCGCCAGCACGCTCGGGAAGTCGGTGGTGATGATCGAGCGCGGGACGCTCGGCGGCACCTGCGTGAACACGGGCTGCGTCCCGTCGAAGGCGCTCATTGCCGCGGCCGGCGCGCGGCACGTCGCGGTCGACGCCGCAACCCGGTTCCCCGGGATCGCGACGACGGCGGATCCCGTCGACATGCCCGCGCTGATCGCTGGGAAGCAAGCGTTGGTGGAGTCGCTGCGCGGCGAGAAGTACGCCGACGTCGCCGACTCCTACGGCTGGCAGGTCCTCCGCGGCTACGCCTCGTTCGTGGGCACCCCTGATGCGCCGGTTCTCGATGTTGCCGGATCCGACGGAAGCGTCGAGACCATCGAGGCCCACCACTACCTGGTCGCGACTGGTTCTCGCCCGTGGGCACCGCCGATCGACGGCCTGGAGGAGACCGGATACCTGACCTCGACCACGGCGATGGAGCTGACGGAGGTCCCCGAGTCGCTGCTGGTGCTCGGCGGCGGCTACGTCGCCCTGGAGCAGGCGCAGCTGTTCGCCCGCCTCGGCTCGCAGGTCACGCTGCTCGTGCGGTCCCGGCTCGCCTCGAAGGAGGAGCCGGAGGTGTCGAAGGCGCTCCAGGAGGTGTTCGCCGACGAGGGCATCCGCGTCGTCAGCCGCGCAGTGCCCACCCGGGTCTCCCGCGGCACGGGAGGCGAGGCCGTCGTGACCGCCGCCTTGTCCGGCGGCTCGCAGGAGTTCCGCGCCGACCAGGTCCTGGTCGCCCTCGGACGCCGTCCCGTCACCGATGGCCTGAACCTCGATGCGGTCGGGGTGAATACCGGAGACTCCGGCGAGGTGGTCGTCTCCGACCGGCTGCAGTCCTCGAACCCGCGGGTCTGGGCCGCGGGCGACGTGACCGGGCACCCCGAGTTCGTCTACGTCGCCGCCCACCACGGCACCCTCGTCGCCGAGAACGCGTTCGCCGACGCCGACCGGTCCGTCGACTACGCCCGCCTGCCGCGGGTGACGTTCACCGGGCCCGCGATCGGCGCGGTCGGGATGACCGAGAAGGACGTCCTCGCCGCGGGGATCCGCTGCGACTGCCGCGTCCTGCCCCTGCACCACGTGCCCCGCGCCTTGGTGAACCGCGACACCCGCGGGTTCATCAAGATCGTCGTGAACGCCGAGACGAACGAGATCCTCGGCCTGACCGCCGTCGCCAAGGACGCCGGGGAGCTCGCCGCCGCAGGCGTCCACGTGCTCGGCAGGACCGTCGCCGAGGTCGCCGACGCCTGGGCCCCCTACCTGACCATGGCCGAGGGCATCCGGATCGCCGCGAAGGCCTTCACCACCGACCCGTCGCTGCTGTCGTGCTGCGCATGAACGGCAACGCAGGCAATCGGGGAGATCTCATCCTGAAGCAGACGATGAGCGCCGATCAGGACCGCGACGAACGGCGCGCCGGTCCCGTCGTCGCTGCAGGGACCGGGCTGCTCTTGCTGGCATGCTGCGCGCTTCCGTCGCTGCTCTGCTGCGGCCTGCCGTTCATCGCGGCGGGCGGAGCACTCGCAGGCGTCGGTGGGCTCCTCGGTAATCCCTGGATCATCGGTGCCGGGACCGCCGTCGTGATGGCCGTCATGGCGGGGATGCTCGTCAGGCTACGGCGGCGGCACCGACGCCGCAGATCCGGCTGCTGCGAAAATCCTTCGACCGCTGATCGGAACCGGTAGTTCGAGCGGATCCAGCGATCACTGTCACCTGCGAAGGGCGCTGAAATCGGAGCCCGACGGGAGAAGGAGGAGCAAAAAGCGTTCGGATCAACCGGTGACGAGGATAATACTGAGGCTGGATCCCGGCCGTCGCGACGCGGTCTCCGCTTCCGCCGAGACGAGAAAGGGTTGTGGGCACCTAGGCTCGGCGGCATGAACGACCTGACCATAGCCCGGGGATCCCCGACGGTGCGGTCATCGCCGCCGCCGATCTCGCGGAGCGTTTCGCGGAATCGTCGACTCCAGGCAGCCAGGGCGTCAACACGACGGACGGCAAAGCTCAGCTTTCCATCAATGTCGCCGAATGCGCATCGCTTACCGACGCCCAGCGTCACCGTGTCTCGCACAACCTCGAGCACCGCCTAGACGGCTCCGTCTTTACCGTGACTGCGTCGACTCAGCGGTCTGTGTTTCGCTCCTGGTCCTCTCGCTTGCACCTGCTACACAGCCTCGTGCCCCCGGGCCGTAGCGTTCGGGGGAGCACAATAGCCCCAGTCCTCATCACGTCCCGGGATCAAAGAGTTCCTCGCAGAGGTTAAGCACTACACGTTGAACTTGAACTCGACGACGTCGCCATCAGCCATGATGTAGTCCTTGCCTTCCTGGCGGACCTTGCCGGCGGCGCGTGCTTCGGCCATGGAGCCGAGTTCGTCGAGGTCATCGAAGGCGACGATCTCGGCCTTGATGAAGCCCTTCTCAAAGTCGGTGTGAATGACGCCCGCGGCCTTCGGGGCGGTGTCACCCTTGTGGATCGTCCAGGCGCGGGACTCCTTCGGCCCGGCGGTCAGGTAGGTCTGCAGGCCGAGGGTTTCAAAGCCGGCGCGCGCGAGCGTCGACAAGCCTGGCTCGTCTTGGCCGACGGCGGCGAGGAGCTCGGCGGCATCTTCGTCGTCAAGCTCAAGGAGCTCGGTCTCGGTCTGCGCGTCCAGGAACACAGCTTCAGCGGGTGCGACGAGTTCGCGCAACTCGGCCTTCTTCGCGTCGTCGGTGAGCACGCCCTCGTCGGAGTTGAACACGTACAGGAACGGCTTCGCGGTCATCAGGTGCAGGTCGCGCACGAGAGCGAGGTCGATCTCACCGCTTTTCGACGCAGCGAACAGCGTCCGGTCGGACTCCAGAATCTCCTGCGCCTTTTTCGCCTCGGCGGCCTGGGCGGCGATGTCCTTGTCCTTGCGGCCGTCCTTCTCCAGGCGCGGCAGAGCCTTCTCGATCGTCTGCAGGTCGGCCAGGATGAGCTCGGTGTTGATCACGGAGATGTCGCTGGCGGGGTCGACGTGGCCGTCGACGTGGATGACGTTGTCGTCGGCAAATGCGCGGACAACCTGGCAGATCGCGTCCGCCTCGCGGATGTTGGCGAGGAAGGCGTTCCCCATGCCCTCTCCCTCGGAGGCACCCTTGACGATGCCGGCGATGTCGACAAAGGACACCGTCGCCGGAAGAATCTCCGCGGACTCGAAGATCTCCGCGAGACGGTCCAGGCGCTTGTCCGGCAGCGGCACCAAGCCGACGTTGGGCTCGATGGTGGCAAACGGGTAGTTCGCCGCCAGGACCTCGTTGCGGGTCAGCGCGTTGAACAGGGTGGATTTGCCCACGTTAGGCAGGCCGACGATTCCAAGAGTAAGGCTCACGCTGGCCAATCATAACGTACGCCCCAGCTGCCAGTTCAGACTGGGCCGGGGCGCTATCAGGCGCAGGTAACTGCGGTGACGGGTTACAGCTGGAGGCCGAATTGGCGCGCAATGTCACGTGCCTGCGGAGCCAGCGCGACGATGCCGCCGAGGAGTGCGAGCGTCGCCAGCACCCCGCCGATGATGCCACCGCGGCTCAGCGCTGAACTGTCGGAATCAGAGGAACCGGAAGAGTTTCCGTTGTCATTGTCCCCGCCACCGGGCTGACCAGGAGCTGCACCACTGCGGTCGATGGTGAACTTGTCCACAACCGAGTTGTCGTGGACGTTGTGCGTGGTAACCACGAGCGTGTTCTTGCTCACCTGGATGTTGGCGTAATCCGGGTTGTAGTCTTGGCGCCACACGGCGATCTCCGGGATGGCGAAGTCCTTGCCGTAGGTCTGGGAGACGTCGGTGAATTCCTTGCGCTTCTTCCCGTCGCGGGTGTGGAAGTCGTAGTACTTGCCGCCGCCTGCGGTCGTGGTTGTCATGTAGACGGTCTCATTGGCCTTCGGGCGCAGCACGTCGCCGGGCTTCGGCGTGTCTTCCGGGATGACGGGTTCGGTGCCGTTCATCAGGTGGCTGCGGTTGTACATGTGGTCGTGGCCGTTGAGCACCAGGTCCACACCAGTTTCGGAGAACACCGGCGCAAGGCCTTCGCGCATCTGCGTGATCTCTTTCTCGTGGTAGCGGCCACCGTGGGAGTACGGAGCGTGGTGCATGACCACGATGGTCCAATCCTTGTCCCCGCCGTGGGCAGCGGTAGTCTCGCGCACGAACTGAGACTGCTGTTCGATCGCCCGCTTGCGCTTCGAATCGATCGGCTCGGAGTACTTGTTTCCGGTTTCGTTAGAGTCCAAAACGATGAATAGGGCGTTGTTGCGCTCGAAGAAGTAGTTCGCGTCGCCCGGTTTCGCGTTTGGCAGGTTTCCGTGCTCTTTGAAGTGCTTATCGACGATAGACGTCGGTAGCAGCTCGTGGTTCCCCTTGGCCATTGCTAACGGGTAGGTCTTCAGCTGTTCCGCGGAGAAGAACGCCTCCCACTGTTTGATCGGGTCACCCCACCCCTCAGCTTGGTCACCGGCGTGGACGATGAACTGGGAGTCCGGGTAGGTGCCAGTGGCCTGACGCACTGCGGTGCGCCACGCTTCGGCCTGTTCCTTGACTTTAAGGTCGACACCGATCTGGGCGTCGGACAAGGTGAGGAAGTTCCAGCTGTCTCCTGCCGGCTGGGTGCGGAAGGTCGCCGGTTCGCTCCATCCGCCCTCATCGGAGCCGAGCTGGTAGGTGTACTCGGTGCCCGGCTGCAGGCCGTTGACGGTGCCGTGGTTGGCGCGGTAGGCGATGGCGCCGAAGTCAGCTTCCTCAGCTGCAACTTCCTTGACCGCCTCTGGGGCACCCGTCGGGTGGTACTTCACGAATTCTTGGCCGTTGTAAGCGGTGCGCCAGGAGAAGTTCATGTCGGTAGCAGTTGCACCGACGTGCACGTGGCTGGAAGAAATCGGCCCACCAGCGGTTTGGCTGGACTGTTCAGACGGGCTGGACTGGGCGACGGCTTCTGGAACAGCGCTAAAGGACAGGCTGAGCGCGACGCACGTCACCGCTGCAGTCACTTTCAGGGAACGGACGGAAGAAGAGGACATGGGAAGCCTTTCAGCAACAGGCGCAGCACGGGAGGCGCAGCGTTCGCAGGCAAGATATCACGGACTCGGTGCGGATGCTGGGTGAGCGGGAAGAATCGTCGATAAGCAATGCTTAGCGGGGCCGCTAGTGCTTCGGGCACAATAGTCTGCGTGACTGAAACGAACAAGGGTGGCGAGGACGCGGGCGCCGCCATGGCCTCCGGCTCCACGCAAAAACTCGCGGAGGAGGTTAAAGCCTCCGATAAAGCCAACGCCGGCGACAAGAAGTCCCACGAATACGACAACCGCGTCGACCGCGCGGTGGTGTTCAACTCGTGGATGAAATCGACCGCGCTGTTCTCGTTGCGGATGGTGGCCATCTTCATCCTCATCGGTGCGCTGGCGTACCTCGTGGGCAAATTCTGGGCCGGCATCCTGCCGATTGTCCTGGCGCTGATCGTGTGCACCGTGCTGGAACCAGTCACCAGTTTCCTGCGTAGACGTGGTCTTCCCGGTGCGTTGTCGGCGTTGATGTCGATGCTGCTCGCACTGGGTGTTCTGGTGTTCTTCGTGTCGATGATCCTGCCGGACATCATCACAAACTCTCGTGTCCTCGCCATCCAGGCTGGGCAAGGGCTGCAGAGCCTGGCGCTGTGGCTGCAGAACCAGGATTCCCTGCCGTTCAGTGTGGATGCGGAGCAGATCAACGAAGTCGTCCAAGACTCGATCACGTGGGTGCAAAACCGCGCGGGCGCGATCGCAGGCGGGATTTTCTCCGGCATCAGTACAGCAACGTCAATGATGATCACCTTCGTCGTTGTCGTGGTCCTCACCTTCTTCTTTCTTAACGACGGCCCCAAGTTCCTCCCCTGGGTCCGCTCCGCCACCGGCGGCCGCGCCGGCCTGCACGCCACCGAACTGCTCACCCGCATCTGGAACACGCTGTGCGGATACATTCGCGCCCAGGCGGTCGTGTCGTTTATCGACGCTGTCTGTATCGGCATCGGCCTGTGGGCGGTCGGCGTGCCCATGGCGTTCACCCTTGCGGTGATCACCTTCATGGCAGGCTTCATCCCGCTCGTCGGCGCAATTGTTGCTGGGGCGCTCGCCGTCATCATCGCGCTCGTCTCGCTCGGGTTCACCGAGGCGCTCATCGTCCTGGGCATTGTCATCGCCGTTCAGCAGCTCGAAGGCAACGTTTTATCCCCGCTGCTGCAATCCCGCGCGATGAACCTGCACCCCGTTGTCGTCTTGGTCTCCGTCACAGTCGGCGGCGGTCTCTTCGGCCTCGTTGGCGCATTCTTGGCTGTTCCCGTCGCCGCGACCGTTGCCGTGATCTTCCGCTACATGCAGGACATGCTCCAGCTCCACGCCGGTGAAGTCAGCGCAGACGACCTCGAGTTCGCCACCGACGTGGGTAAAGCCCTCGCCGAGGCAGAAGAGCAGGAAAGCGCAGCGCAACGCGACGAGCTCATCGACAACCACGTCTGGAAAGCGCCGAGCATTGACGACGAGCGCGACGTCCCCGCCCCAACCCCCGGTTCGACGCTGGTGCGCCAGTGGAACAAAGTGAGCGCCCGGCGACGCGCCGACAAGACGGTGGATAAAACGCCCGAGAAAGCTGACGCAAGCTCAACTAGCGCGGGCGAAAGTAGTAGCGACGGCACGGACAACGCGACGAGGAAAATCCGCCGCTTCGAACTTCCGTTCGGTAAATCCAAGGGTGGCGGACCGGACTTGTCCTAACTGTGTGCAAGGGTGTGGGGCATGAGTTCTGTGTCCCCAGCGCTGACCCTCACCCTTGTTTTCCTTTCGTTCATTCTCGGGCTACTCGCCGGTGCGGGTGCCGTGCACCTGTTGCGCCGCCCCGTATCCCCGCCTCCCCAGCCGCCGCGGCAGGATGTGCGGCGGGAGTTGGAGCCGTTGGAGAGGGCCGTCGATAAGCTCGCGGCGCAATTGCGCGACATGGATGAAGATCGCGCTGTCGCCCACTCCGCGCTCGCCGGGCAGGTGCAGGCCGTGACGCGCGCGAGCTCGCGGCTCAGCGACCGCACGGATCAACTAGTCAACGCGCTGCGCTCGCCGAACACCCGCGGCCGGTGGGGCGAGATGCAGCTCGAGCGCGTCGTGGAGCTCGGGGGCATGGTCAAGTACTGCGATTTCGATGTCCAGCAGGCAGCGCGTATCGACGGTCAACTTCTCCGCCCCGACATGATCATCCGCTTAAGCCGCGGCCGCAACATCGTCGTGGATGCGAAAGTGCCGTTCAGCGCCTACCTCGACGCGCTCAACACGGAGGATCCGGAAGAAAAGGCCGGTTACTTGCGCAGGCACAGCCACCTGCTGCGACAACACGTGGCAACGCTGGGGCAGAAAGCGTACGTCGAGGCCTTCGCGCCGACGCCGGAGTTCGTGGTCATGTTCATCCCCGCCGACCCCTTCCTTGATGCCGCGCTCGAACAGGATCCGCAGTTGCTTGACGACGCTTTTGCACGAGGCGTTGTCATCTCCACCCCCACCACCTTGTTCGCCTTGTTGCGCACCGTCGGGCTGGGATGGCAGCAAGAAGACATCAACGCCAAGGCGGCCGAGGTCCAACGCCTCGGCGCGCAGCTGTTCACCCGCCTGGGCACAATGGCGGATCACTACAACCGGGTCGGTGCGTCCTTAGATAAGGCCGTCGAGGCGTTCAACGCCACACTCGGCTCTATGGACGCACGCGTCATGGTCACAGCGCGGCGGCTCAAAGACCTCGACCTACCGGGGCGCCCAAGCAGCGAACTCGCCGAATTGCGCGCAGTAACCGCCCGTGCGCGCACCGCCGGCGCCGAAGAAAGTTCACACCCCCGCGTCGAGTAACGGCTGCCCGCGCGCGACGGCACGGTAACATCACTGAACGTGTCCCATGCAACGTCCCGACCCTCCACTCAGTCAGACCCGGCAATGCCCGGTTTCTCGACGGGATCTGGCATCGGCATCATCATCGCCGCCCTCATCACCGGCGGCCTGATCTCCATATACAAAGGTGCAGTCGGTTGGCCGTTCCTCGCGCTGTTCGCCGTGGCCTCGCTGGTTGTGGTCACGTTTGTCAACCCGCGCGGACTGTTCCTCACAGTCGTGTCGATCCCGCTGCTTTACGCCTTTTTCCTGCTCTTAACTGGCACCGCCAACGCGTACTTCCAACTGCCGGAGGGCCAAACGTCACTGGGACGCACCTCTGTCCTTTTGATCCTGTATCCGCTGGTGCAATTCTTCCCTGTCATGATCACGACCTCTCTCGGCGCCGTGGCCATCGCAATTCTGCGCTACCAGCTGCTCAAGAAGAGCAACGAGGAGATCCGCCTCCAAGAGCAGCGCCAGCGCAGGCAGGCATCTGAATCAAACCGCCGCACCAGCCGCGAAGCCGCGCGTTCTCGCGAGCGGACAAGCTCGCCGAGCAGAGTCACTGTCGAAGAGCTGCTCGCGCGCCGCGACCAACCCGCCGCGCCGAAGCGCCCGGCCCAGCGCCTCTCCCCCGGTACTGCCCGGAACCAGGCCGAGCAGCGCAGTAACGCCCGCACCCAGCAACGTGCCACCGCGCGCGAAAACCAGCGCGATGCTGGGCGAGGATCCTCGCGGCGGGTCAGCCACCGCCTCAACGAAGACCTTTACGGCAACTAGCCGTATCTACCCCGCCTGGCGTGGCGGGCGCAGGTCGCGCGGCAGGGCGAAAGTGATGGTCTCGGTCGTGGTGGTGACCTGCTCGACGTTGTCGTAGCCGCGCTCAGCGAGGTGTTCCACGACTTCACGGACAAGGATCTCGGGCACGGAGGCGCCGGAGGTGACCCCGACCGTCGTCACGCCGTCGAACCACACGTCGTCAATCTGGTGCGCGTAGTCGATGAGGTGAGCGTCGTTAGTGCCATTCTGTAAAGCGACCTCGACCAAGCGCTTGGAGTTCGACGAATTCTGCGACCCGACGACGATCATCAGCTCGCACCTCTCCGCGATCGCCTTGACCGCGACCTGGCGGTTCTGGGTGGCGTAGCAAATGTCGTCGCTCGGCGGATCTTCCAGGTTCGGGTACTTCTTGCGCAGCAGGGCGACGATCTCCATGGTCTCGTCGACGGACAGCGTGGTCTGCGATAGCCACACCAGCTTCTGGTCCTCCGGGAAGTCGGGAGCAGCGTCGACACCCTCGACACCGTCGACCAGGTGCACCACGTCCGGCGCCTCGCCAGCGGTACCTTCGACCTCTTCGTGGCCCTCGTGGCCGACCAGCAGAATGTGGTAGCCGTCGCGGGCGAAGCGCTTGACCTCGTTGTGGACTTTCGTCACCAGCGGGCACGACGCGTCGAGAGCAATGAGCTGGCGCTGCTGCGCCGATTCACGCACTGCCGGCGACACGCCGTGGGCGGAGAACACCACGTGCGCGCCCTCGGGCACTTCATCGGTCTCCTCGACGAAGATGACGCCGCGCTTCGACAGCGTCTCCACGACGTACTTGTTGTGCACGATCTCTTTGCGCACATAGATAGGGGCGCCGTACTTCTCCAGCGCCTTTTCCACCGTCTCCACCGCGCGGTCAACACCAGCGCAGTACCCGCGGGGGGCGGCGAGAAGGACGTTTTTTCCGGTGCTCGTCATGTGGCCAAGGGTAATAGATGTGTGGGCGAAAAGGTAAGCTGGTCCCGCATGACGGAAAGGGGCTGATGCCGATGGCGGGTGCACAACCGCCGAAGAGCACGCCGGAGGCGCCGTGGACTGTCTCGCAAGTCAACGAAAGCGTCAAGCAGTGGATTGAGCGTTTGGGCTGGCTGTGGATTGAAGGCCAGTTGACGCAGATCAATGTGAAGCCCACGTGGCGGTTTTCCTACCTGACGCTGCGTGACACGCAGAAAGAGATGAGCATTCAGCTCACTGCGGACACGAAGATGTTGCGCTCGCTGGACGCCCCGCTTAACGACGGTGACCGCGTCATCGTCCTTGGCAAACCCGCCTTCTACGCCGGACGCGGTTCCTTCTCTTTGTGGGTCACCGAGATCCGTCACGTTGGTGAGGGCGAGCTACTGGCGAAGATCGAGCAGCTTCGCAAGACACTGGCTGCCGAGGGACTTTTTGATCCGGCGCGGAAAAAGCCTCTGCCGTTCCTGCCGCGCCGCGTCGGCCTGATCACCGGCCGCGGGTCTGCCGCCGAGCGCGACGTGCTGTCGGTGGCGAAGGACCGTTGGCCGGCGGTGGACTTCCGGGTGATCAACACTCCGGTCCAGGGCGCCGGTACCGTCCCGCAGGTGATTGAGGCGCTGCGCGCGCTCGACGAAGACGAGACTGTCGACGTGATCATCATCGCCCGCGGCGGCGGCTCCGTCGAGGACCTGCTCCCCTTCTCCGAGGAGTCGCTGCAGCGTGCAGTCGCCGAGGCATCGACGCCGGTTGTCTCAGCGATTGGCCACGAGCCGGACAACCCTGTCTTGGACAACGTCGCTGACCTGCGTGCGGCCACCCCCACCGACGCTGCGAAGCGTGTGGTCCCCGATGTCGTCGCCGAGCGCCAGATGCTTGACGACGCCCGAACCCGCCTCTCCTCCGCCCTGCGCTCCTGGGTCCAACGCGAACGCCACGGCCTGAGCCAGGTGCGTTCCCGCCCCGCTATGGCGAACCCGCTTACCCAGGTGACGTTGCGCCGCGAGGGGCTCGACCGGGCTACCGCCGCCATCCGCCGAGACATCACGCGCCTACTCAAGCAGGAGACCGCCGAGGTCAAGGCTTTGCGCGCCCAGGTGTCCGCCCTTGGGCCGGCAGCCACACTCGCCCGCGGTTACGCTGTCGTGCAAGTCCAGCCGCGCGACGGCAGCGAGCCGGAAGTGGTGACCAGCATTGCCCAGGCCCCGCCGGGCTCGCAGCTGCGCATCCGTGTCGGCGACGGTTCCATCACCGCCGCCGGCATAGCCGCCTCCCCCGCCGAATAACTCCACGTTTCAACCGTCACACGCTACAAAGCCCGCAAGGAGAACCAACCATGGCAGATAACACGTTCGGCCAAGGCACCCCCAACGCCGAAGCAATCCCCGACCCAGCCTCGCTGTCCTATGAGCAAGCACGCGATGAACTGGTCGAAACAGTGAAGATTCTCGAGCTCGGCCAGATGAGCCTCGACGAGTCCCTGAAGTACTGGGAGCGTGGCGAAGCTCTGGCTAAGCGCTGCGAAGTGCTTCTCGACGGCGCCGAGAAACGCATCGAACAAGCCCTCCAACAGGGCTCCAACGACCCGGACCGGGCAGAGTAAACCCGGCTTCAGCCGGTTCAGCCGACTCATCTGGCCCAGCTGACTCATCGCGTAGCCTTCCGAACCCTCCCAACCCCTCCCCTAACCCGATTAGCTAGAAACAGACGACTAGAACGTCCGAAAATCAGGCCCGAAAGGATCATTCCAGTCGTTTGTTTCTAGCTAATCGCGGACGGGGCAGGACGGGGTCGGCCTGGGGTCGGGTTTCGGGCCGGGGGCGCGGCTGGGGCCGGGTTGGGGTCTGTTGTGAGCTAGTGCTATCGAATTACAGTGGCTCGGATGCTGCGAAGGCCTCGATGAGCTCGCGGAATTCCACATCGGGGGCGGCGCCCGTCACGAGCAAGCGGACATCTTCAAGATCGACGACCCACAGATCGCGCACATCGTTCACATCGGAGGTGTAGACGATCGCCGGAAGGTCCGCGACGGTCTCGTCGCGGGAGTGCTCACGGTATTTCCCGTCGGCTTGCGCGATATCGTCGGCCGGCACACCGGTTTGGGTGGCCTGCAAAAAGCCTTCTCCGGGGGTGACCCAGCCGGCGACGGGGGCGGGGGTGCCGTCGATAAGCGTGCGGCGTGCAGAGTTATTCGTCCACCCCTCCGGCATGTCAGGGAAACGCACCGGGAATTCAGCCGCACGGGCCTCCATTTCCATGAATGTGCGGCCGTCGACCTCGTGGACGGGACCGTTCTCCGGCCGGCCCGGGTTGAACTCGCACATCCCAGTGAACGCCACCGACAGGATCATCAGGGCAGCGATGAGCACGACATTGATCGTCATGTCCCTGCCGTCCTGGAAAATCCGCGGTTTCTCATCAGCCACGCCTGCAAGTATGGCATGCCGCTTCCACCTCACCCCAATTGCTCCGGAGCAGGGCGAAAAATGCCACAATGGGTGAATAACCGTATCGATCTCCAACTGCCCCAGGAGGCAAAACCAATGGGTAACCCCGTCGAAGCACCGGACCGCAATCTAGCGATGGAACTCGTTCGCGTCACTGAGGCCGCAGCCTTGGCTTCCGGTCGCTGGGTCGGTCGCGGCAAGAAGAACGAGGGCGACGGAGCCGCAGTCGACGCGATGCGCAAAATGATCAACTCGGTGAACATGGACGGCATCATCGTCATTGGTGAGGGTGAAAAGGACGAGGCGCCGATGCTGTACAACGGCGAGCGCGTCGGCAACGGCCAGGGTGCAGAGCTCGACTTGGCCGTTGACCCGGTCGATGGCACCCGCCTGATGGCCGAGGGCCGCCCGAACTCCATTTCCGTCATCGCCGCAGCCGAGCGTGGCACGATGTACGACCCGACTGACGCGTTCTACATGAACAAGATCGCCGTCGGCCCCGAGGCAGCAGGCAAGATCGACATCACCGCGCCGGTCGCGCACAACATCGAGGTCGTCGCTAAGGCGAAGGGCATTGAGCCGCGCGATGTCACCGTGGTTGTCCTGGACCGCCCGCGCCACGCTGAGCTGGTGGCTGACATCCGCGCCGCCGGTGCGAAGGTCCGCTTCATCATGGACGGCGATGTCGCAGGCGCGATCGCTGCCGCGCGCAACAACAACTCCATTGACATTGCCATGGGTGTCGGCGGCACCCCGGAGGGCGTCATCACTGCCTGTGCGCTGAAGTGCCTCGAAGGTGAGATCCAGGGCATGCTCGCCCCGCAGTCCGACGAAGAGCGTGAGAAGGTCATTGCCGCCGGCCATGACCTGACCCGCGTCCTGGGCATCAACGATTTGGTGAGCTCCGATAACTGCTACTTCTCCGCAACCGGCGTGACCAATGGCGACATGCTGCGCGGTGTTTCCTACCGCGCCGACGGTGCCACCACGCGCTCGCTGGCGATGCGCTCCAAGTCCGGCACCGTCCGCCACGTCGAGTCGCTGCACAAGCTGGCGAAGCTGCGCGAGTACTCCGTCGTCGACTACTCCGGCCCCGAAAACTAAGCCTCCGCTTTTCGACGAATCTTCCCACGCCGGCCCGCGCCCTCCGTTTAAGGAAGGCCGGGCCGGCTTCTTTGGCGCGCAGAACCACTCTCCTCGGATCGGCAAATCAGGAATAATGGCGGATGTCAGGAGCGGCGCTACGCGCGCCGGAACACGTTCCAACCGCAAAGGATGATTATGGCTGATCAGGAATACCGCATCGAGCACGACACCATGGGTGAAGTGAAGGTGCCCGTGAACGCGCTGTGGCGTGCACAGACCCAGCGTGCCGTGGAGAACTTCCCCATCTCCGGCCGCGGGCTCGAGGCGCAGCAGATCCGCGCGCTCGGCCTGCTCAAGGCTGCGTGTGCGCAGGTGAACAAGGACCTGGGCAACCTGGACGCCGAGAAGGCCGATGCCATTATCGCCGCCGCGAAGGAAATCGCTGACGGCCAGCACAACGACGAGTTCCCGATCGACGTTTTCCAGACCGGTTCCGGTACCTCGTCCAACATGAACACCAATGAGGTCATCGCGTCGATCGCGAAGGCGAACGGTGTAGAAGTTCACCCGAACGATGACGTGAACATGGGCCAGTCCTCCAATGACACCTTCCCCACCGCGACCCACGTCGCCGCGACCGAGGCAGCTGCGAACGACCTCATCCCGGCGCTGCAGGTGCTGCACGAGTCCCTGGACAAGAAAGCCAATGAGTGGAAGGAAGTGGTCAAGTCCGGCCGCACCCACCTCATGGACGCCACCCCGGTCACCCTGGGTCAGGAATTCTCTGGTTACGCCCGCCAGATCGAGCTGGGCATCGAGCGTGTGCGCAACACCCTGGAGCACCTTGGCGAGCTGGCCATCGGCGGTACTGCTGTAGGCACCGGCATCAACACCCCGGCGGAGTTCGGCGGCAAGGTCACCGAGGAGCTGAAGAAGCTCACCGGTGTCGAGCAGCTTTCCGAGGCCAAGAACCACTTCGAAGCGCAAGCCAACCGCGACGGCTTGGTCGAGTTCTCCGGTGCGATGCGCTCCGTGGCGGTCTCCTTGTACAAGATCGCCAATGACATCCGTCTGATGGGTTCCGGCCCGCTCGCCGGCCTCGCCGAGATTCACCTGCCGGACCTGCAGCCGGGTTCGTCCATCATGCCGGGCAAGGTCAACCCGGTGCTGTGCGAGACCGCAACGCAGGTCTCCGCGCAGGTCATCGGTAACGACGCAGCTGTCGCATTCGCGGGCACCCAAGGCCAGTTCGAGCTCAACGTGTTCATCCCGGTCATGGCGCGCAACGTCCTCGAGTCCGCACGTCTGCTGGCGAACACCTCTCGCCAGTTCGCCACCAAGCTTGTCGACGGCATCGAGCCCAACGAGGAGCGCATGCGCACCCTCGCAGAGTCCTCTCCGTCGATTGTGACCCCGCTGAACTCTGCGATCGGTTACGAAAACGCAGCCAAGATTGCCAAGCACGCAGTCAAGGAGGGCATCACCATTCGCCAGGCCACCATCGACCTGGGCTTCATCGGCGACGACCTGACCGAGGAAGAGATGGACCGCCGTCTCGACGTGCTGTCGATGGCTAACACCGACCGCAACTAACGGTCACCGTCAAGGCTCAGCGTGCTCGAGCGCTGGGCCTTCTTTCATGTCTTTTTTCAGGTGTAGTCTTCGATGAGTGACGGAAACTCGACAGGATCAGCACACTGAGGAACACGAGCACGAAGCCGGCAAGCCGAACGTCGGGCTGGTGTTCGCGGCGCTTCTCACCACAATGCTCATGAGCTCGTTGGGGCAGATGATCTTCTCCACTGCCCTGCCGACGATCGTCGGCGAGCTCGGCGGCGTGGAGCACATGAGCTGGGTGATCTCAGCGTTCATGGTGACCATGACCATCGCTCTGCCCGTTTTCGGCAAGCTTGGCGACGGACTGGGCCGCAAATGGTTCTACATCGGCTGCATCGGGCTGTTTGTCGTCGGGTCGACGATCGGCGGGTTCGCCAACACCATGGAGCTGCTCATTATCGGCCGCGCAGTCCAAGGCTTCGGCGCGGGCGGCATGATGATCAACTCGCAGTCGATCATCGCGGAGGTCGTGCCGGCGCGAGAACGTGGCAAGTACATGGGTGTCATGGGCGCTGTGTTCGGAATCTCCTCGGTGCTGGGCCCTGTGCTCGGCGGCTGGTTCACCGACGGCCCTGGATGGCGCTGGGGTCTGTGGATGAACATCCCGCTGGGCATATTGGCCATGACAATTTCCTCGATCGTGCTGAAGCTGTCGAAGGGTGACAGGGAGAACTTCCGCTTCGACTGGGTCGGCGCGGTGTTGCTGGCTGTTGCAACGACGTGCCTGATCCTGGCGACGACGTGGGGCGGGCTGCAATACCCGTGGGACTCCCCGACCATCCTCGGGCTGCTCGCGGCGGCCGCGGTCGTGGGCGCAATCTTCGTCTTCGTGGAGCTGCGGGCGGGCGATCCGCTCGTGCCGATGCACCTGTTCGACAACCGCAACATGGCTCTCACCACCGCAGCCAGCGTTGTCCTGGGTGTGTCCATGACCGGTGTCATGGCCTACCTGCCGACGTATCTGCAGATGGTCCACTCCATGTCACCAACGTCAGCGGGGCTGATGATGATTCCGATGGTCGGTGGCATGCTTCTCACCTCGATCGGCGTTGGAGCACTGATTTCCCGGACGGGCCGGTACAAAGTCTTCCCGATCGTTGGCTTGGGCGTTGTGGCTCTCGGGTGCTTTTTGTTGTCGAGGTTGACGGCGGAGACGTCGCTAAGCGTGCTCGGCGTCTACATCTTCATTTACGGGTTCGGGCTGGGCATGGTGATGCAGGTGCTCATCCTCATCGTTCAGAACTCCTTCCCCATCCGCGTGGTGGGCACAGCGACGGCAGCGAACAACTTCTTCCGCCAGATCGGCATGTCCGTCGGCGCGTCTGTGGTGGGCACGACGTTCATCCACAACATGCAGAACAACATGGAGGAACGCCTTCCGGGCGCGGTCAAGGAACTCGGTCCGGAAGGCGCGCAGTACGCCGAGGGGTTTGATGCCAACGCGATCACGCCGGAAATCATGGACCAGTTGCCCGGCCCGATTCATGGCGCGATCGCCTCCAGCTACAACGACGGCTTGACACCGGTGTTCTTGCTGCTCATCCCGCTCGTTCTCGTTGCAATGGCGCTAATGTTCCCGGTGGAGCAGGTGAAGCTGAAAGAAACCGTCGAGTAGCTAGTGCTTGCCCGGCTTCGGCAGCAGCAGCTCGTAGATGTCGGTGTCGCGCCATGTGCCGGCCAGCTCGCCGTACGTCATCAGCGCCATCTGGTGGTAGGTGCCCACCTTCACAAAGCCGCGCGACTCATGCAGCCCCGCCGAGCCGGTGTTTTCCGGGAAGATCCATGAGTGGATGGACCACTTGTTCAGCCCGATGCATGTCTCGATGAGTTTGTCTAGCAGGGCGCCGGACACGCCGCGGCCTTTCGCGTCGTCGTGGATGTAGATCGAATCCTCCACAACACCGTGGAACACGCTGCGTGTCGACGCCTGCGCCGCAGCGACCCAGCCAAGCACACGGTCATCATCATGCTTCTCGACGGCGACAAACACCGTCTCAATGATCTTGTTCGTCGCGAACTTCTGCCAGGTCGGTCCATTCTGCTCGTACGAAGCGTGGCCGGTGCCCAGACCGGCTTCGTAAATGTCGCGGACCTGCGGGTAGTCCTCCGGCCGGATGGGGCGGATCGTGAAATCGCGTTCGGACTCGGGAATCGGCATGGCGACCATCGTACAACTCACTCCCACAGCACGAAAACCGCGCCGCAGACGCAGGTTAGCGCCCTGCGGCGTGGCTAGGCCCGCGGGTTAGGCGTGGTCCTCGAGGAGGTCTGTCACCAGCTCCGCGATCGGAGAACGCTCCGAGCGCGTCAGGGTCACATGCGCGAAGAGGTCCTGGCCCTTGAGCTTTTCAATGACAGCCTGAACACCGTCGTGGCGACCCACACGCAGGTTGTCGCGCTGGGCAACGTCGTGGGTGAGCACGACGCGGGAGCCGCGGCCGAGGCGGGACAGCACGGTCAGGAGGACATTGCGCTCGAGCGACTGGGCTTCATCGACGATGACGAATGCATCGTGCAGCGAGCGTCCGCGGATGTGCGTCAGGGGCAATACCTCGAGCAGGTCGCGCGCAGCGACTTCTTCGAGGACATTGTCAGACACAACACCCTCGAGAGTGTCATAAACGGCCTGGGACCAGGGGTTCATCTTCTCCATTTCATCGCCCGGCAAGTAGCCCAGGTTCTGGCCACCGACGGCGTAAAGGGGACGGAAAACGATGATGCGCTTGTGCTCGCCGCGCTCGAGGACGGACTCCAAACCAGCGCAGAGTGCCAGCGCCGACTTACCGGTGCCGGCGCGACCGCCGATGGAGACGATGCCGACGGAATCGTCGAGAAGCAGATCGAGCGCGACCCGCTGCTCAGCGGAACGGCCGGACAGACCGAATGCGTCGATATCGCCACGCACGAGCTTGACCCCGCCCGACGGTGCAACACGGGCCAGCGCCGACTTGTTGCCGGCGTTGAGTGTCAGGCCGCAGTGGACTGGAAGCTCACCGGTGTCGATGGCGCAGAAGCCGGTGGCGTAGAGCTCGTCGATCTCTTCCCCGGAGACCTCGAGCTCAGCCATTCCGGTGTAGCCGGTCAGGACAACGTCCTGCGCGCGGTACTCCTGCGCGGGCAGACCCACGGCGCCAGCCTTGACGCGCAGCGGAACGTCCTTGGTCACCAGGACGGTGTCTCTGCCTTCCTGCATGAAGTTGTAGGCGCAGGCGAGAATGCGGTTGTCATTCTCGGTGCCGCGCAGAGCGGACGGCAGGTTGTCTTGAGACTGGTGGTTAAGTTCCACGTGCAGCATGCCACCGTCGAGGTTGACGGGCATGGGCTGGTCGAGCCGGTCATAGTCGGCGCGCAGGTCTTCCAAAAAGCGAAGAGCTTGGCGGGCGAACCAGCCAAGCTCTGGGTGATGGCGCTTCTGCTCGAGCTCCGTGATGACCACGAGCGGCAGAACCACGTTGTGTTCCGCGAACTTTTTCAACGCCCACGGATCAGACAGAAGGACTGACGTGTCGATCACGTAGGTTCTCAAGGCGGTGTGCGCCGTGAGCTGCTCAGGTGCGGAGTCGATATGGGTAACAGAAGGGTCAAACATGCAATTGCTCCCCTAGTGTGGTTGTCGGGTAGCCAGGACCGTTCTTCGCGGTACCTGACACCCGCCACATTAGGGGAGCAGAGGGAAAATTACATCCTTGTAAGATGAATTTTCGGTTACAGCGTCAACTAGCTGATCTTGGCGCCGAACTCGCCGTTCTCCTCGAGCCACTCGATGGTGCCGTTCTGGAAGTTCTGGATCCAGCCGTTGTCGTCGGAGCGCTTCTCCTCAGCCTCGGTCGGCAGGCCGATCTCAGCGTCCAGGCCGCCCTCTTCCTTCCACGTGTTAGCGATCTCACCAACGAGCGGCACGCCGCCAGTCTCCTCGGAGTAAACGATGTTCTTGTCAGCGTCGTACTCGATCAGGGTGGTGCCGTCCTCGCGGGACTCAACGTTGAACGGGTCGCCCCAGTTGCCGCCGCTGTTCTCCTCAGCTGCCTGGTGTGCGGCAGCCGGAACCAGCACAGTCTCGCCGTCCTGGGTGGTGATCTCGACGGTCTCGCCGTCCTCACCCTCGCCCTCAGCGTTCTCGTCAGCGCCGGCACCCTCAGCGTCGGTCTCCTCGGTCACGGTCTCGGTGTTGGTCTCGGTTGCCTCGACCTCTTCGACGTTGCCCTCAGCGTTGTCGGCATCATCGGAGCAAGCAGCCAGCCCGGTAGCCAAGGCGAGGGCAGCTACAGAAGCGCCGAGCTTACGGTTCATCTTGATGTTCATTTCGTGAAGTCCTTTCATAATCTAACTTTTAAGACCGTTCACCATTATGCAAACTTCGCGTTACATGCGCTTTCTAGTTACCCCTTTTTGGGGTGCTTTCGGGAAAATCCCTTGCGCTGGCCACTGCTTTTACCCTTTACTTTAGAGTTGGCCCTGTTCTCCGAAACGTTGCTACCGCGTCGCTTTTCAGCACTGCTTCTCGACGAATTCCGCGTCCTTCCCTTCGCCACTCCCACGAAGTCCTGGATCGCATCGGAGTCATCCTCCACCTTCCACACAAGCGCAATCGCCGTTTGCTCATGCGCCGGCCCCCCTTTCAGCTCCGCGACGACGACCTGTTTTTTAGACAGCACTTTCAGCAGCGGCGCCGGAGCGAAAACCACTCCCACGTTCGCGGCGACGACCTGAAGCGCCATCCGCAGGTCGTCGGTCGTTCCGTTGGGATAGGTGTAGTTGACGGCCTCGTCGGAGACGTCGATAAGCGAAAGGGGCTCCCCGATGTCATAGAGCGAGTCTTTCGGCACCGCGACACCGGGTTTTTCCTCATAGAGAAGAACCTGGTGGAACCGCTCCCCCGGCTGCCCGATGCGTTCGTCGGGCACGCGCACGAGGGCGAGCTGGGCGGTACCGCTGGCGACAAGCTCGAACGGGTCGTCGCTGGGAATGTCCTCGAGCTGATGATCTGCGCGGTAGCGGGCAAACCACTTGCCGGGCTCGGTGCCAGTGACGAACGCGAGGCGGAGGGGGCTGGACATGCCACGATGCTACCGTCTGTGGCATGAGCGAAACGCCCTCGAACACCCCGTCCAGCACAGCCATGAAACCGGAAACTGCAGCGAAGAAGCTCGGCATTTACCTGCCGGCAGCACCGCAGGATTTCCAGGACGGTGCCGTGACACACGCCCAGCTGCGCGAACTGCAGACGAACCCGCCGCAGTGGTTGAGCACATTGCGTGCCGACGGCCCCCACCCCCGCCCCGAAGTCGCCCGCAAACTCGGCATTTCCATCACCGCTTTGAAAAAGAACGACATGGATAAGCCGCTGACCACTGAAGAGATCAAGGCTCTTCTGGCGGATCAGCCCGCATGGTTGCGTGAGGCCCGCCGGATCCACGCACAAGAGCGCGGCGACGGGCCTGCGGAAGAGTCGAAAGAGCGTTAGAGCATCTTCCAGTCTTCAAGACCCGGGTACAGCGGGTAGTTCTCCGCCAGCTTGGTCACGCGGGCGCGCAGGGACTCGACGTCGGCATTGGTGCCTTGTGCCAGCGCGGTACCGATGATGTCGGCGGTCTCGGTGAACGCCTGCTGGTCAAAGCCGCGAGTCGCCAGGGCCGAGGTGCCGATGCGCAGACCGGAGGTGACCATCGGCGGGCGCGGGTCATTCGGGACAGCGTTGCGGTTGACGGTGATGCCGACCTCGTGGAGCAAATCCTCGGCCTGCTGGCCATCGAGCTCGGAATTGCGCAGATCAGCCAGCACGAGGTGGACATCCGTGCCGCCGGTGAGAACGTCGACGCCGACTTCCTTGCAGTCGGAGGCGGTGAGGCGCTCAGCGAGAATGCGGGCGCCCTCGAGGGTGCGCTCCTGGCGGTCCTTGAACTCCGGGGTGCCGGCGATCTTCAGCGCGGTGGCCTTCGCGGCGACTACGTGCATGAGCGGTCCGCCCTGCTGGCCGGGGAAGACAGCGGAGTTGAGCGCCTTGGCGTAATCCTGCTTCGCCAGGATCATGCCGGAGCGCGGGCCACCGAGGGTCTTGTGGATCGTGGTGGACACAACGTCGGAGTGCGGCACCGGCGACGGGTGCAGGCCGGCGGCGACAAGACCGGCGAAGTGAGCCATGTCGGTCCACAGGTACGCACCGACCTCATCGGCGATCGCGCGGAACGCCTCGAAGTCGACGGTGCGCGGGTAGGCGGACCATCCGGCGATGATGACCTGCGGCTTGTGCTCCAGCGCAAGCTCGCGGACCTTGTCCATGTCGATGAGCATGGTGTCCGGGTCGACCTCGTAGGCCACAACGTTGTAAAGGCGGCCGGAGAAGTTGATCTTCATACCGTGGGTGAGGTGGCCGCCGTGAGCCAGGGACAGACCCATGATGGTATCGCCCGGCTTGATCAGCGCGTGCAGCACAGCAGCGTTGGCCTGGGCACCGGAGTGCGGCTGGACGTTGGCGTACTCCGCGCCGAACAGCTCCTTGGCGCGGTCGCGCGCGATATCCTCGATGACGTCGACGTTCTCGCAGCCACCGTAGTAGCGGCGGCCCGGGTAACCCTCCGCGTACTTATTGGTCAGCACCGAACCCTGCGCTTGCAGCACCGCGCGCGGGACGAAGTTCTCGGAGGCGATCATCTCCAGTGTGTTGCGCTGGCGGGAGACCTCCCCGAGAATTTGCTCGTAAACATCCGGGTCTAGCTGGGCGAGCTCTTGGTAGCGGAGATCGTCGGTCATCATCGTTCCTTTCGGGTCGAGCCTTCTACGCACACCACAGTAGGCCAACCACACACGGCAGTGTAAGAATGGTCCTCATGCCGCGACCAGCAGACCCCAGCCCCTACCTGGATTTAACGCGTGACGCTTGGCGGGAGCGCCGCGCGGAGATGCCGCAGGTGCTCACCGAAGACGAGCTTGCGCGCCTGCGCGGTATCGGTGAAAGCATGGATCTCAACGAGGTCGCCGAAATTTACTTGCCGTTGTCGCGTCTGCTGCACCTGCAGGTCCGTGCCCGCCAGAAGCTCACGGCCGCCACGGAGACATTCCTCGGAGAAAACCCCGGGCACGTACCCTTCATCATCGGTGTCGCCGGATCTGTCGCGGTGGGCAAGTCCACCACGGCCCGTGTCCTTCAGGTGCTGCTGGAACGCTGGAAGTCACACCCGCGCGTGGACCTGGTCACCACCGACGGTTTCCTGTTGCCCACTGCTGAGCTCAAGGCTCGCAACCTCACCGGACGTAAAGGCTTTCCCGAGTCCTACAACCGCCGCGACCTGTTGCGCTTTGTCACTGACGTGAAAGCCGGCCGCGACAATGTCAAGGCACCGCTCTACTCCCACGACGCCTACGACATTCTCCCCGGTGAATACCAGGTGGTGGACCATCCGGACATCCTCATCCTCGAAGGCCTGAACGTGCTGCAAACCGGGCCGACGCTCATGGTGTCCGACCTGTTCGACTTCTCCGTCTATGTCGACGCCAAGACGGAAGACATTGAGCGCTGGTACATCGACCGCTTCATCAAACTCAAGAACACTGCTTTTCAAGAGCCAGGCGCCCACTTCGCCCGCTTCGCGCCGCTTTCCGACGAAGCCGCCGCCGCCGAAGCCCGCCGCATCTGGCAAACCATTAACCTGCCGAACTTGGTGGAGAACATCCTGCCCACGCGTGTTCGGGCATCGCTGGTGCTGTCGAAGGCGGCGGATCACTCCGTGCAGCGTGTCAGGATGCGCAAGCTCTAGCTATTTGCAGCTATTTGCCGAAGCGGCGCGACCTCTGCGAGTAATCCCTCAGCGCGCGAAGGAAATCGATCTTGCGGAACGCTGGCCAGTAGGTGTCAGTGAACCAGATCTCCGAGTAGGCGGACTGCCACAGCAGGAAGCCGGACAAACGCTGTTCCCCTGATGTGCGGATCACCAGGTCCGGGTCAGGCTGGCCGGAGGTATAGAGGTGCTCCGAGAGGGATTCGACACTGACATGGTCCGCGAGCTCAGTGGCAGCAACACCCTCTTCCACCTTGGCGCGGATGAAGTGCTGCACCGCGTCGACGATCTCCTGGCGGCCGCCGTAACCGACCGCGATGTTGACCACGATGCCGCTCTTGGCTTCCGTCGCCGCCGCTGCCGAACGCATCCGCTGCGAGACTTTCTCCGGCAGCAAATCCAGGTGGCCCACGAGCCGGATGCGGGCTTCGAACTCGTCGCTGCTCAGCTCATCGACCACTCCAGAGATGATGTCGTAGAGCAGCTGCACCTCTTCCGCCGTGCGCGAAAGATTCTCGGTGGAGAGCAAGTAAATGGTCACCACGTCGACGTTCATCTCGGCCGACCACTTGACTAGCTCGCCAATCTTAGCTGCGCCGACGCGGTGACCGTGCGCGATGTCGGTGAAGCCGGCTTCGCGCGCCCAGCGGCGATTGCCGTCGGCCATGACGGCAATGTGCTTTGGTTGGTTTTTGCCCTGCAGCTCGTGCTTCAACCGCTGTTCGTACAGCGGATACAGAATTCTTTCAAGCAGGGCCATGAGACTCATCCTAGCGCGCGGGGGCGTTAGAAAATCGACTTCTTCCGGCGGTCGAGCAAACCTTCTTCTTCCATGGCTTTATCCACGGCCGCTTCATCGAACACGTCGATTCCGCGCGCCTCCGCGAACGCTTTTCGACGGTTGAACCGCGAGTACCGCCGATGAAACGCCCACCCAATGAGCAAGATGACGACGGCTAAAGCCAACACGATGAAGGCACCGATCGGCTCCGCCTTTCCGAACTCCGGTCCGACCGGAGCATCGGGGTTCATCTGCTGGGCGAGAATGATCGTGTCGGTTGCGACGTCGATAAGCATTAATGCTCCTCCTCAATTCCTGCGAAGAGATCTGTCTCCGGCAGGTCGGTCTGCACGCGGGTGCGCGCGAGCTCGAATTCTTCGGTGGGCCACAGCTCAGCCTGCACCTCAGGGGTGCTGGCGAGGAACGGGCCGTTCGGATCGATCTGCGTCGCGTGGGCTGTCAGAGCGTCAGCGCGGTTCTGGAAGTAGTCGCCGCAGTCCACCTGCGTGGTCACGCGCTGCATGATGTCGGAAGAGTTCTCCTCGAACCGGCGCAGCATCAGCTCATACGGGCTGGTTTCCCCGTCGCCGATGACGCCATCCTCCAGCAGGCGGTCGTGCAGCAGGCGCATGCGCTGCGGAACGAAACCATGGGTGTAGTACAGCTTCAGCGGCTCCCAGGGGGCACCCATCTCCGGCGCGAACTCCGCGTCTCCCGCCTTCTCCCACGCGATCATGGATGCCTTATGAACCATGATGTGGTCCGGGTGCGGGTAGCCGCCGTTCTCGTCGTAGGTGATGATCACCTGGGGGCGGAACTCGCGGATCTCCGCCACCAGCGTCTTCGCCACAACCTCCGGATCCTTCAGCGCGAAACACCCTTCGGGCAGCGGCGGCAACGGATCACCCTCCGGCAACCCGGAGTCAACATAGCCGAGCCACTCGTGCTCCACCCCCAAAGCGTTGGCGGCCGCCGCCATTTCCTCGCGGCGCACATCGGTGATGTTCTCAATGACCCCAGGCTTGTTCATCGCCGGGTTCAAAATGTCGCCGCGCTGCCCTCCCGTGCAGGTGAGCACCTTGACGCGGTGGCCCTGATGGGCATACCTCGCCATCGTCGCCGCACCTTTCGACGACTCGTCATCAGGGTGCGCGTGGATAGCCAGCAGCCGGAAGCCCGTCACTTAGTACTCACCTCTAGTTAAGTTAAGGTTGATCGGGAGATCATCTTAGTAGAGGAGCCACCGTGACCACCATCGAGCGTCCCGCCGCGCGGTACGGCGGCCAGCAGCCGCAACGTCCGTCGGGAACGTCCGGAAAAGTCGTTGCAGTGGTCGCCGTTGTGCTCGTCACTCTCATCGTGGTCTTTCTCGGCCGCTATGTCATGCAGCGTCAGTCACAGCCGATCAGCGCCACCCTTGTCAGCCACGAGCGTGTCGACGACTCCACATCCCGGGTCTGGTTCGACGTCCAACGCGACGACTCAGCTATCGACGTCCCCTCCTACTGCATCATCACCTCACTGAACTTCGACATGACCGAGATCGGCCGCCGCGACGTGGTCATCGCACCAGGAGGGGAGAAACAGATGCGCATGCACGTGGACATCCCTGTCAACGACCAGCCGGTCTCCGGCGGTGTCTACGGCTGCTCGACCACGTTCCCCTCCTACCTCGACGCCGAGGCAACGCACACCGCCGCACGCTAAGAAACCGCAGGCCGGAGACCCTACCCGGCTGCCGTCGCTAAGCATGCCCTGTGTTAGGATCCCAACCGACCACTGACGTTAAAAACCGAAACGAGGGTTACACTTCCATGGCTGATTCGCAGCAGCAATACATCACCCCGGAAATGAAGGCCAAGCTTGAGGCCGAGCTGCAGCAGCTCATCGACAACCGCCCAGTCATCGCCGCCGAGATCAACGAGCGCCGCGAAGAGGGCGACCTGAAGGAAAACGCCGGTTATGACGCCGCGCGCGAACAGCAGGACCAGGAAGAGGCCCGCATCAAGCAGATCTCTGAGCTGCTGGCCAACTCCACCACCGAGCGAACCGGTGTTGTCGAAGGCATGGCCGTGGTCGGCTCCGTCGTGCACGTCTACTACAACGGCGACGAGGACGACAAGGAAACCTTCCTCATTGGCACCCGCGCCGCCTCCACCGACAACAAGGACCTGGAGACCTACTCCGAGCAGTCCCCGCTCGGCGCTGCCGTGCTCGGTGCAACCGAAGGCGAGACCCGCACCTACACCGCACCGAACGGCCGCGAAATTTCGGTCACGATCGAGTCTGCAAAGCCGTATGATTCGGTTAAGGCCAAGACCCCCCGCGCAGCTCAATAGAGCCCGCCACCTTTTGAAAAACATTTCTACCCGATAAGGATCTCCGCAGTGACTACCCGCACTTCCCGCAAGGTCGCCACAGTCGCCTTCGCCGCCGCAACCGCCTTGGGCCTCGCAGCCTGCTCCCCGCCGAACGAGCAGGCATCCGAGGAGAAGGTGGACACCGCAAAGAGCCAAGACCCTGACTCCCTGCCGGGCGCGGGCCAGGTCACGGAGACCAGCACCACCAGTGCCGCCAACGTCACAGACGCGAACACGGCAGGTGCCACCACCACCGTTGCGGAGCGAGAAAACGCCGAGGCCGCACCAGACGGCACCCCGAGGTACATCGGTTGCGATGGCACCCCGGTGCACCAGCCCGTTGAGATCAACCTCAACTGCAAGGACAGCAACGACTTCGCACTGAACATCGTGTGGGACGAGTGGTCCGACCAGATCGCCGAAGGCACAACCACCCGCGACAACGGCGGCCGCGAAGGCGTCGAGGAAAACGTGAAGATCACCCTCTCTTCCCCCGAGGTCAAGGACGGCCAGCTGGTGTTCACTAAGGTCTCCATCGACGGCAAGGATGTCATGCCGCAGACGGACTACTAGTCCGCAGGTGCTTTGTGCGCTGCTTGCGTTTCTTGCGTTTCGCCCCCGGTCATTCGCCGGGGGCTTTGTCGTGGCTGGGGCGTAAGGGCCGCCCGTTTCTCTCGCTTGCCATGAACCTCTGCCTATGAACTGAGTGCACTGAACATGTCCGTTGCGCCGACCTTGTTCATAGGCAGAGGTTCATTCCTCTCGTCGCGCTTAGCGCGCGGGAGCTGTACCCACTCCCACCGGCTACACTCCGCACCCGCACTCACGTCCACCCAACGCGTAACGAAACCCCCGCACCCATTCAACGAATGAACGGTGTGCGGGGGCACGAATCCTGCTTCGAGCTGCAGATGCCTAGGAGTGTGATGTCTGGGAACTTTTTGGACATGGAGTCCAGGGGGTTTTTGGACGTGATGTCTAGCGACTTTTTGGGCGTTCGTGGCGGTGGAATAGCCGGATGGCTATTCCATTGCACAAGCGCAGAAAGGTCGTAGATTTTGACCCGGTCCGCGACGGTAAAACGATCACACAGTTTTGCAAAGAACTCGACATCTCGCGGCAGACGTACATCAACATCAAAAACCGGGTAGCGCAGAAGGGCCGATCTGGCATTGTGCCCGATTCGACCGCACCGAAGAACCCAGCTCGAAAATTCGACGACACAGACAAGGTCGCGGTCGTCAACGCGAGACAACATTTGATGGAACAAGGGCTGGATTACGGCCCATGGTCGATCTACTACTACCTGTTCGATTCGATCGGTCCTGAGCGCACCCCGTCGCGTTCGACCATCGCGTCGTGGCTTCATGAGCTCGGTTTCGTCGACGCCAACGCCCGTAAACGACCGCGCAGCTCCTATAAGCGCTTCGCCCGCGATTTCGTCGGTGAGCTGTGGCAGATTGATGGGCTGGTCTACCGCCTGTTCGACCATGCGCACACGCAGGTGACGATCTACCAGATCATCGACGACGCCAGCAGATTCGACGTCGGCACCAAAGCGTTCGCTTTGCCGGAAAACGGAACCGACGCACGCGCCGTGCTGGCCGAAGCGTTCGCAACCTACGGCAAACCTCAAGAGATCCTCTCCGATAACGGCGAGGCGTTCGCCACCTACCACCGTGGACACCTCTCCGCTACCGAGTTGTGGCTCGCCAGTGAAGGCGTCTTGGCTATCGCTGGGTTCGCCGCCACAACTCAAGGAAAAGACGAGCGATCCCACCGCACACTGACCCAGTTCTTAGACGTGCGCCACCCGGTAAGCCTTGCTGAGGTCAACACGTATCTCGCTGAATATCGCGTCGTGTACAACGAGCGGCGACGCCACCAATCGCTGCTGGTGGGCAAGATGCATATCACCCCGCGCCAAGCTTTCGACACATTCCCGAAGGCAACACCGCCCACACAGCCGCTTGATCCGGAGAACATTTGGGCCCGCGTGGTCGCCTTCAACCAGGCACATAACCCCCACGCAGCACCCACAGCGACAAACGGCCCCGGGGAAGCGGCAACTTCACCCGAGGCCAGCACCGATGACATGGCAGCTCAGCAAGGCCTACCTCCCACCGATACCCCCACACTAACGATGCTGACGACACAATCAACAAACAGTTGGGGCATCCCAGACGAACTGCGTGTGAGCAAAGACGGAGTCGTCCGCGTATGCGGACACGGCCTCTACATTGGCCTGAGATTCAAAAACCGCCTGCTCTACACCACGGTCACCGACGACAACGTCGCAGAGTTCTTCACAGCCCACGACGGCGAATTCCTCTTCAGCGTGCCACTGCCGATCACGCTGAGCCACAGGCCACCCGGCGGGCAGATCAACATCAATCTCGTCGATGGGATGAAGCACCGCCAACCGCCACAGCTCAAACCGAACCTATCCAAGCCCCGGCCAAAACGCAGGCCGCAACCATGATCGACTAGGCACGTCCAAAAAGTCCATCGACTCCATGCCCAATAAGTCATCGGACTCCGTGCCCAAGAACCTCATGGACATAACAGCAGATGCCTAGGAGACGCCTAGGCGGTCAATTACCTGTTGCCTAGTCGCGGGAGAGAATGGACAGAAGGCGCAGGATTTCGGTGTACAGCCAGACCAGAGTGACGGCCAAGCCGAGGGCAACACCCCATGCCATCTTCGCCGGCGCACCCATACGGACGAGCTTGTCGGCGGTGTCGAAGTCGACGAGGAAGCTCAAGGATGCCAGCACGATGCAGACGAGAGAGAAGCCGATGGCCAGCGGGCCTCCATCACGAAGCGGGGACATACCGGTGAAGATGAACATCAGCAGGTTGCCGACGGCCAGGACGGCCACGCCGATGATGCAGCCGGTGAGGATGCGGGTGAACTTCGGAGTGACGCGGATCGCGCCGACCTTGTACACGAAGAGCATGCCGGCGAAGACACCGATCGTGCCCAGCACCGCCTGGAAGACGAGGTTGCCAGCGTTTGCGTTGCCGAGCATCCAGCCGGAGACGGCCATGGAGAAGCCACCCACGAAAAGGCCCTCGAGGGCGGCATAGATCAGGGTCACTGCAGCGGAGCCGTACTTGCCGCCGAAGCTGTGGACAAGAACGGTGATCAAGCCGCCGATGGCGCCCACGAAGGTGAGGATCATGGAGATGCTCGGGTCGACTGCGATGCCGATACCGAAGTTGATCAGGGCAAATGCCACGATCACGGCGAGGGTGATGCCGGTCTTGGTCACGATGTCATCAACGGTGATGGGACGCTCGCTGGTCGTAGCGGCGTACGGGGCCTGGCCGTAGTCGGCCTGGCCGTACGGGTTCTGGCTGGCGCCGTAGGGGTCTTGGTACCCTCCCTGCTGGTCGTAGCCGAAGGAGCCGCCCTGGGGGTTGTAACCGTGGCCGCCCTGGGGCTGGCCGAACCCAGCCTGCTGTGCAGACTGGGGAAGTCGCGCCATCACGGGGTTGGAAGATTTCACTGGCCTGTTTCCTTTCTGATTTATAGCTCGAAGCAAAGATTCGACCGAGTTTCGATCATACCGTTCAACGACGCAGCTGCCCGTTTCGTTCCCGGCGGCCGCAAAATAGTATGTGAAGCATGGTCTGGAGGCGTCGGTTCTTCTCACGTGAACGGGTGAACAAGCGCACCGGTAGCGAGTACTTGCTTGACCATTTGGCTACGCTGGCCGGTGCAAATCCCGTCGCGGTGCATGGCGAGCTGGAGTTCAGCGATGACGTCGCTGTGCTTATTTACCGCTTCGACCAGCCAGTGCCCCACTACCTCTACGTCACGCACGGGATCTCCCGGACGAACAGTTCGCAGCCGGTTGCCGGGATCCAAACGGAGCTGTCGTTGCGGGTCCCGCTGGCGCAGGAGCCTCCGACGTGGCCTGTTCACCGTCTCCGCGGCCTCGCCACGTACCTGCGAAAATCGGGTGATCCGATCGAACCGGGCCACTACATGGATCTGCGTTCCCCTGTCTGCAGGGGTGCGACGCTGTCTGCGTTCATCTTCGTCAACGACCCGATCCTGGAGCTCTCGATCGCTCCCACCGGCTGGGTCCGGTTCATCTACGCCGTCGCCGTGACCGCGGACGAGCTTGAGGCAGCCCTGCGCTGGGATCCTCTGAAATTCGCGGGTGTGCTCGGAGACAGAATTCCACTCGGCTTAAGCGATCCGCGGCGCAGCTCCTTGCTTGTCGACGCCTCCTCCCTCCCCCTCATCACCTCGAAGACGGAGGCGGAGGGCTCGTCGATATCTGCGGTGTCCTCCAGTTACTTCGCCGTGGATGAATCGGGGCGCATCGACTTGAGTACTCATGCCGCAGCTGATGTCCTTCGCGCCATGCGCTGGCGACTCGGGTACGGCAAATCTTTCGCGGTCATGGGTGCAGGCAACGGAACCGAGGCGTGGGTCCGGTTTCTCCCAGACGAGGACGCAGAATCGTCGTCAGTCACCTTCAGCCGCGACAGTCCAGGCAAACAGCGGCGCACTCAGGAACCCCTGCTGTCCGCGCACATCACCGTCGAGGTCAACCGAGCCCTGCGCCACGAAATCCTGGCGGTGCTCGAGGCCGAACCGGGCACCTACCGGATGCGGTCAGCTCCGCTGTCGTTTTGCGTCATCGACCCGAAGCGCTGAAGAAATAGTGCCCCCAGTCGGACTCGAACCGACACTGAACGGATTTTAAGTCCGCTGCCTCTGCCAATTGGGCTATAGGGGCGTGCGCGCGTTGCGTGTGCGCACGGAAGCAAAGTTTACGGCACGCCCGAACGGGAAATGACAACGGTCACCGGGAGATTAGCGGCGAGAGCGAGGCACAAAGAGGAACTGGCCGGCAATGTACGGCACGAGTGCGAGGGCACGCACCGGTTTTTCCTTATAGGCCCGGCGCGCAAGGTCGAGCGAGGAGACCATCCACGCGCCACGGGTCCACTTGTTGGGCCACCGACGGGCGATCCAGTTGAAGTCCAAGTTCATTGCCGTCGCTAGGGCAGCCTGTGAGGCTGGCGCGCCAAGCGGCGACAGCCCGGAAGCATCCTCCAGGGTCTGCGAATCATCCCGTTCGTTGATATCGGCGATCGTGGGCACCATGACCACCGCCTGTGTGAGATTCAGCGGCAGCCACCACTTCCGTCCGGGGGCGAACAGCGACCAGATCGCCGCGAGCGCGTGGTACGTGGTGGCAGTGAACCCGTAGTGGTGCGGGTACGTACCAAGGGCGGCTTCGATGATGGCCGAGTCGAATGGCTCATTGCCTCCCTCCGGTGTGCCGACGAGCTCCTCTAAGTCACGCTCCTTGGCCACGGTGTCGGAGGAGACGGAATCAAAGATCGGCAGGATCTGCCCGTACGTCAACGGCGTCACAAACGACAAACCGAGCGCAGCCAAGGGGCGGGTCATGATTTGAGCGGTGAAGTACGGGCGGCGGCGCATCTGCACGGTCTCGGCGTAGCGCTGCATCATCTCCACGTAGGGCATGGTGTCCGGCCCGCCGACGTCGAACGTGCGGTTGAGCTCTGGCGGGAGGTCAGCGGCGGCGACGAGGTAGTGGACGATGTCGTGCTGGCTGATCGGGGTGATCTCGTTGGTGATCCAATCCGGCGCGATGAAGAGGGGGACGCGCTCAGTAACGTGACGCAGAAGCTTGAACGACAAAGATTCCGCACCGATGACCACGCCCGCTTGGAGCGCTGCAGTGGGAACACCCGAATCTAGCAAGATCTCCCCCACCTTGATGCGGGAAGCGAGGTGCTCGGAGACATCGTCAGAGTCCCCGGTCACCCCATCCGGGTGCAGGCCGCCGAGGTAGACGATCCGGCCCACTTTGTGGCGCGCCGCTTCCTCACCGAACTGGCGGGCCATCGTTGCTTCCTCGTCGGCGAAGCCGGAACCGCTGTCCATGGAATGGAGCAGGTACCAGGCGCAGTCCACACCTTCAAGAGCTCGGGAGACGTCCTCGCGGTTGGTCGCGTCTCCTTCCACGATGTCCACAGCATCGCCCCAAGGGCGTTTTCTCGCTTTCGCGGCGGAGCGGCAGAGGATGCGGACGCGCCAGCCGTCGTCAAGCAACTTGCTCACAACCCCTCCCCCGATGAATCCCGTGGCACCTGTAACGAGCGCTGTGCGTGTCATGCCCCCAATCTATACTGGCAGCATGAGATTCGGCTGGGTCGTTCCCTGCGTGCTGGGCGCACTCGGGCTGTTCTTGGCACGCAATGCCGGAGACGGCACCCTGGGGTTTTACGGGTTCACTGTTTTCTCTGCGGCGGTGTACGCGGCCGGTTGGTGGCTGTGGGGCAGCAAGAACGCGTTCGCTGGGCCGAGGATCGGGCCTGAACTCAGCCGTGGCGTGCTCATCGGTGCCGCTCTGGCCATCGTCTTCGTGCTCGGTGCGCTAGTGGTGCAGAACATTCCGTTCCTCGCGGGCCCGGTCGAGCAGCTGCTGGACACGCCTGCTCAGGGCGGGTTGTTGCCCACGTTCTTTGTACTGGTCATCAACGGGATCGGTGAGGAGCTGGTCTACCGTGACATGGTGCCGCGGCAACTGCGGGAACGGTTCCCCCGGCTCCCGGAAATCTCTGTCGGCGTGGTGTCCACCCTGATCTACGGCGTGGTTACCATTGCGATGGGTGTGCCGCTGCTGGTGTTCTCAGCCCTGGTGCTCGGTGCCGTGGCGTTCTACGAGGCATCGCGCTCGCGCCGGCTGTACTCGCCGATCGCCGTGCACCTGACGTGGAGCGTGACCATGCTGCTCGTCATGCCGCTTTTCTTCTAACCCGTACATGTAAACCGGCTCCTTTCCGGCTCAACAAGCTACGCTGGGGATGGTGATTGAATTCCGCGACGTCTCCAAAACGTACTCTGGGTCCGCAGCGCCGGCGGTGGACGGCTTCTCCCACACCGTCGAGGAGAGTTCCACAACCGCATTCGTCGGCCCGTCCGGCTGCGGCAAAACAACCCTGTTACGCATGGTCAACCGCATGGTCGAACCTGATACCGGTGCGGTCTTCGTGCGTGGGGCGGATGTTGCGGACACTGACCCGGTGCAGCTGCGCCGCAGCATCGGCTACGTCATGCAGCACTCCGGGCTCATGCCCCACCGCAGCGTGCGTGACAATGTCGCCGACGTGGCCAAACTCGGCGGAGCGAGCAAGTCGGAGGCGAAACGCAAGGCATCGGAGATGCTCGAGCTGGTCAACCTCGACCCGGCCCTGGAGGACCGCTACCCTGCGGAACTGTCCGGCGGCCAAGCGCAGCGCGTCGGCGTGGCACGCGGCCTGGTCAACCAGCCGGATGTGCTCATCATGGACGAACCCTTCGGAGCAGTCGACCCGGTGGTGCGCCGTGGCCTCCAGCAGGAGATCATGAGCATTCGGGAGAACCTTGCCACCACGATCCTCATTGTCAGTCATGACATTGAGGAGGCGTTCTATCTCGGTGACACCGTGGTCATCCTCGGAGAACAGGCTCGTATCGAGCAAGCAGCGTCCCCGGAAGAGATCATGGCGCGCCCCGCGAACGATGCCGTGCGCGACTTCGTCGGCATGGACGCGCGCACCCTGCGCACCGTAGAGCGCGACGGCGAGACGCTCGTCCTCGACGCGAACGGCAACATCAAAGGGGTGCTGCGGTGAATTGGGCGTGGCTATCCAGCAATCTCGGCATGATCGCAGGCCTTGCCGGGCAACACCTGCTCATCGCGCTACCAGCGATCATTGCGTCCTTCCTCATCGCAGTCCCGCTCGGTTGGGTCGCGCACCGCTCAGGCCGGTTCCGCGAAGTCATCGTTGTGGTGACCAGCCTGATCTACGTCATCCCGGGCTTGGCCATGTTCGTCTTCATGCCGCTGGTGTTGGGAACCTCGATTCTCTCCCCCATCAACGTCGTCGTCGCGATGACGCTCTACGGCATCGCCTTGATGGTCCGCAGTGCCGCCGACGCGTTCGACGCCGTTCCTGGGGCCGTGCGCCAATCAGCTACTGCAGCCGGTTACACGCCGCTGGCACGCGTGATGCGGGTTGAACTTCCGTTAGCCGGCCCCGGGCTGCTGAGCGGGGTGCGGGTCGTGGCGGCATCGACAGTGTCCCTCATCTCGGTCGGCGCGCTCGTCGGCGTGCAATCCCTCGGCACGCTGTTCACGGAAGGGTTCCAGCGCGCCTTCCCCACCGAGATCATTGCGGGGCTCGTGGGCACGATCCTGCTCGCAGTGCTTATCGACGCCTGCCTCACCCTCATCGCCCACCTGACCATGCCGTGGAGGCGCTGACCGCCATGCAACCCATTATCGATGCCCTCACCTACCTCACCGATCCAGCCCACTGGAGCGGAGCCACCGGTTTCCCGATGCGGATCGCCGAACACCTCGGATACACGTTCCTGGCTGTGCTCTGCGCCGTGCTCATTGCACTGCCCATCGGGATGTATGTGGGCCACACACAACGCGGTGCCTCAGCAGTGCTAGCCGTCTCCGGTGCCCTGCGTGCTCTGCCCGCCCTGGGCCTGCTTACCTGGTTGGCCATTTCCATTCCGCGCGGGATCAGCTGGCCGATCATTCCCGCCACCATCGTGCTCGTGCTGCTCGCTGTGGCTCCGCTACTCGCCGGTGTGGTGGCCGGATTCGACTCGGTCCCGCGCGACGTGGTCTACTCCGCCCGCGCTGCCGGGTTCAGCGACCGGCAGATTCTCCGACACGTCGAGCTACCCATTGCTGCCCCGACAATCCTTGGCGGGTTGCGGTCCTGCGTCGTCCAGGTGCTGGCCACCGCGGTGGTCGTCGCCTACATCGGCATGGGCGGGTTGGGCCGCTACTTGATCGATGGGCTTGCGGTGCAGGATTACGCACGGATGGTGGCGGGAGCGATCGTCGTCACGCTTGTGGCGCTAGTCATGGACCTCCTGTTGGCTGCTGTGCAACGCTGGGCCACGCCTGCGGGCCTGCGAGTGAAAGGAAACGGCTAATGCTCAAACGCGTGTGGGTACTGTTACTGCCGCTGGTTCTCGCGGCGTGCGCCTCCGGTGACCCGCTGGAGACTGAGACGACCGAGGAGCCGGAGATCGAGGCCAGCGGTGACATTGTCATCGGGACCGCCAACTTCCCCGAGGCTGAGATCATCGGCCAGATCTGGGCAGCGGCCCTCGCGGATGCCGGATTCGATGTCGACGTCGCCTCCGGCATCGGCTCCCGCGAGGTCTACATGACCGCCTTGGAGGACGGCGACGTCTCCGTCGTGCCCGAATACGCCGGCAACCTCGCTGCCTTTTACGACGACCTGCCCGAAGGCGCCGACGAACAGACCATTCGCAACACCCTCGCCTCCTCCCTGCCCGGAACCATCGAGGTCGGCGAGTTCAGTCCTGCAGAGTCAGCCGATGCCTATCGCGTCACCGCCGAGACCGCCGCGGACAACGACATCCGCACCATCGCCGACTTGGACAAGCTCGACCAGATCACCGTGGCCGCCCCGCCCGAATTCGCTGAGCGGCGTTACGGCCCGCCCGGTTTGACATCTGTCTACGGCATTGACCCGGCCAAGATCACGGTGAAGCCGATCTCGGACGCGGGCGGACCGCTCACCGTCCAAGCCCTGGTGGAGGGCGCGGCTGACACCGCCAACATCTTCACCACCTCCCCCGCCATCACCGGTAAGGGTGATCGCCCCGAGCTGGTCATTCTTGAAGATCCCTTGAACCTCATCCCGCCGCAGAACGTGGTCCCCGTCATCCACGCGGGACACCTGCCGCCTGAGGCGCTCGACGTTCTCAACACCGTCAACGCTCAATTGACCACTGATGACCTGGTGGAGATGAACATCCGTAACGTCGGCGATGAGCGCGCCGAGCCCGCCGTCATCGCCCGGGACTGGGTGGACGGGCTGGAGCTTTAGTGCAGCTGGGAGCCGGCCCAGATCTCGATTGCATCTTTGCCTCGTCAACCGAAAATGACCTGGTGTTTTCCTTCGACCGTAGAGGTCCCATGTAATCGAGATCTTGAAGCCCGGTCACTCCCGGTCACTCACTGACTGAGAACACGCGCTTCTTCCGCTTATCGACGCCCGCGCCCGCGTCCCCGGCCGCATCGCCGTCCCCCACCGCTGTGGATCCCGACACGGATACCGGGTCCACATCGAACATCTCTGACAGGAAGTCAGCGACCCACTGAAGCAGCTCCTCGTCGCGTAGGTTGGGCGCATTGAGCGCCTTCTTCGCCCCGCCTTCGCGCGGAAAAGGCACCTGGACGGCCTTTGCGGCGGCACGGTAGTTCGATCCTGGATAGAGGCGCTTCAACCGGATCTGCTTGGAGTCGGCCATGTCCACCGGGTGGAACTTCAGGCGGGTGCCCTGCATGGTGATGTCAGCGACCCCTGCTTTACGAGCCTGATGGCGCAACCGTGCCACGGCGAAAAGCCGCTGGACCTCGGCGGGAAGATCGCCGAAACGGTCGACGAGTTCGTCAGCGACCGTGGTCAGCTCGTCCTCGTCGCGGGCAGCGGCGAGCTTGCGGTAGCTCTCCAGGCGGAGACGCTCGGAGTTGATGTAGGTCTCTGGGATGTGGGCGTCAACGGGCAGGTCGATGCGGATTTCTTTGGGGCCGTTGTCGGTGGCGTCGACAAGCTCGCCCTGCATGAGGGACTTGAACGTCTCCACTGCTTCGCCGACGAGGCGGACGTACATGTCGAAGCCGACACCGGCGATGTGGCCGGACTGCTCCGCACCGAGCACGTTGCCGGCACCGCGCATCTCCAGGTCCTTCTGCGCGACAGCCATGCCGGCGCCCAAGTCGTTGTTCTGGGCGATGGTGGCCAGGCGGTCGTAGGAGGTCTCGGTGAGCACCTTGTCCTTGGGGTACAGAAAGTAGGCGTAGCCGCGCTCGCGGGAGCGCCCGACGCGCCCGCGCAGCTGGTGGAGCTGCGACAGGCCCATGTTCTGGGCGTTCTCAACGATCAGTGTGTTCGCGTTGGCAATGTCCAGGCCCGTCTCCACGATGGTGGTGCACACTAGCACGTCGAATTCGCGGCCCCAGAAACCCTGCACAGTCTGTTCGAGCACCTGCTCACTCATCTGGCCGTGAGCGACCACGATGCGAGCCTCCGGCACAAGGGTGCGCAGGTGGCGGGCGGTCTTCTCGATGTCGGCGACCTTGTTGTGGATGTAGAACACCTGGCCGTCGCGCAGCAGTTCGCGGCGAATCGCGGCGGCGACCTGCTTGTCCTCCTGCGGGCCGACGTAGGTCAGCACAGGGTGGCGGTCCTCCGGCGGGGTCGTGATGGAAGTCATTTCGCGGATGCCGGTCAGCGACATTTCCAGGGTGCGCGGGATGGGGGTTGCGGTCATGGTGAGCACGTCGACATGCGATTTCAGCGCCTTGATGTGCTCCTTGTGTTCGACACCGAAGCGCTGCTCCTCGTCGACGACGATGAGCCCCAGGTTCTTCCACTGCACACCGGTTTGCAGGAGGCGGTGGGTGCCGATGACGATGTCGACGGAGCCGTCGGCAAGCCCGGCATTAATCTTCTTCGCGTCGGCGGGGGTGGTGAAGCGCGACAGTTCGCGGATCTCCACCCCGAACCCGTCCATGCGCTGGGAGAACGTCGAGTAGTGCTGCTGTGCGAGTAGCGTAGTGGGCACGAGCACGGCGACTTGCTTGCCGTCCTGCACCGCCTTGAATGCGGCGCGCACGGCGACCTCAGTCTTGCCGAAGCCGACATCGCCGACAATGACGCGGTCCATTGGCGTTGGCTTTTCCATGTCCGTCTTGACCGCTTCAATCGCGGCCATCTGGTCCTCTGTCTCGACGAAGGGGAAGTTGTCCTCCATCTCCATCTGCCAGGGCGAATCCGCCGCGAACGCGTGCCCCGGCGCGGACGCGCGCTTCGCGTAGAGCTCCACGAGTTCGCCGGCGATTTCACGCACCGCGGCGCGGGCTTTGCGCTTCGTGTTCTTCCAGTCGGAGCCGCCCATTTTGCTTAACGACGGCTGCTCCCCACCCGAATACTTGCTCAACAGGTCCAAGGAATCCATCGGAACCCACAGCATGTCCGCTGGTTGGCCGCGCTTGGCGGGCTGGTACTCGAGCACGATGAACTCGCGCCGGGCGGCGTCCGCACCGGTGCCGATCGTGCGCTCGGCCATCTTCACGAAGCGGCCGATGCCGTGCGTGTCATGGACGACATAGTCCCCCGGCTTGAGCGCCAGCGGGTCGACGCGGTTGCGGCGGCGCGGGGCGCGACGCTTGGCTCCGGCGATGTCGCCGACACGGTTGCCGGTCACGTCCGTCTCGGTGAACACGACCAACCCGGGGCCGGGGAAGCTCAAGCCGGCGTGGGATAGGGCCTGGTAGAGCGTCACCTGGCCGTCGACCGGCTCAAGGCCCGGAGTGGCAATGCGCGCCGACACGCCGTTTTCCCGCAACCGCTCCGCCATGCGCTCGATGGTGCCCTTGGCCGGTGCGACGAACGCGGCGCGGCCGCCACCCTGCAGGTGCAGCTTGACCTGACCGTAGAGCGCCTCGATTTGCTTCGGATCGCCCTTCGGCGCAGGGGCGGGCTCGTACTCAAGCGGCAAGGTGGCCTCATCGTCAGCGGTGAACATTCCCGGTGGAGCGAACGTCCACCAGGCGTTGCCCGCCTCGCGCGCAGAGACCTCGAGGGACTCGAAGGACCGGTAGGAGCTGGCAGAGACGTCGAGCCCCTCAGCTGCGACAGGACCCTCTGCTCCCATGGCGGCGGCTTCCCAGCCTGCCTCGAGGAATTCCTGGTCTGTGGCCTGCAGGTCGGCAATGCGGGTGCGCACCTTCTCCGGGGAGGTCACCAGCACGATCGAGCCGGCCGGCATCAGCTCCGGCAGCACGGCGAAGCTCGCGTCCGTCAGCGCGGGAACGATCGCCTCCATGCCGTCGACGTAAGTGCCCTCCGACAGGCGCTCCAGCAACTGGGCCAACGTCGGGTTGCCGCTGTGCGTGGTGGAGAGGGTGTGGGCGCGGGCGCGGACGGAGTCGTCGATAAGCAATTGGCGCGCGGGGTGCATCTCGACGGATGCGACGTCTTCAATGGTCCGCTGATCTGCCACCGCGAACGTGCGCAGATCAGTGGCCTCATCACCCCAGAACTCGATGCGGACCGGGTGCTCGGCGGTGGTGGGAAACACGTCGATGATGCCGCCGCGGGTCGCGAATTCGCCACGCTTGGCCACCATGTCCACGTGCTCGTAAGCGAAATGAACGAGAGTCTCGGTGAGTTCGCCGAAGTCGTATTCCTCGCCGAGCTTCACAGTCACCGGGGCGACCGACGGCAGCACCGGCTGGCAGGCCGCGCGCGCCGACGCCACAACGACCCGGGTAGACGCGATGTTGTGCACCACTTTGTTGCGCGCACCGACGACATCCGCCGCGGGCGAGAGGCGCTCGTGCGGCAACGTCTCCAGCGCAGGCATCATGGCGACCTTGTCCTGGCCGATCAGCGCCGCGAGCTCGGCCGCGAGATCTTCTGCCTCATGCCCGGTGGCCGTGATCAGCAGGACTGACACCTCACGGGAAAGCGCCGCCGCCGCCCACGGGCGAACCTGGTCGATGCCAGTGACGTGGAGCGCGGGATCGCCCACGCGTGCGCGCAAGCCCGTCAGCTTCGGATCGCCCGCGGCCTGCGTAAGCACTCCGGCGAGCATGGGTAGGTCTTCGGTGTGGTTGGCCATTGAATCTTTCTGCGGAGCGCTTGGGGTGTCGGGCAGGCAATAAAAAAGCTTCCCCACCAGGACTCGAACCTAGAATGACGGTACCAAAAACCGTAGTGTTGCCAATTACACCATGGGGAAAGACGATCAAGAGCATACCGCATCCCCGCTTCTGCCCCTAATAGGCCCTCCCCGCCGTTGCGCGTGCGGCGCGCCACCTCAAAGCGAGCGGCACGTTCGACCAAAAGCCCAGTGTGACAGGCCTAAATCCCCTAGAATTTAAAGGTGGAAGCAGGCATTATTCGCTAAGGACGGGAGCGTTCATGAGCGCGAGGACACATTCAAACGACACCCCTGAGCCCACGGAGAAGGCACACCCAGCAGCTGACACTGGCAGCAGCGTCGGTCGCGCAGGAGGCAGCGCCACCCGTACTGCGTTCATTGTCGGCGGTGTCATCGCGCTGACTGCCGTGCTGCTAGTGGCGGCGGGCTTCATCTTTGGCTGGTTCGTGCAGCCCCAGTACCCGACTACCACCGCACCTGCTGAACCGAACTCGCGCTATGAAGGCACCCTCCACACCGAAGACGGCGACCAGACCCTGGTCATCCGATTCTTCGAGGACGGAGCCGTTACGCTGACCTCACCCGACCAGCAGCGCCACTCCAACCTGGTCAAAGTCGACGATGCCCAAACCCAGTACCGCGAAGAGATCCTCAATGGCGATGGAACTCCGGATGCGCTCTGGGTGCTCTCTATCGACGGGGCCGACACACTGACGGTCGTGCGCGAGGACACCGATGGCGAGTTCGGCGCAACCTCCCCGCGGGGGTCGTGCGAACGCACTGACTGGGAAGCCACCGACGGCGAGGATGGACTGGCCCTCACAGGCCCAGCCGCCGAGTAAGCAGCGGCGCTGTCGAAACACTTCTTCAGAGAAGATTTGTAACCTGGGCTGCCCCTGAGCTCATCTAACGGGAAGAAAAAACCGTCACACTTCTCTGAAAGGTCATTCTCGTTATGAGCACCCCTTATCCCGGCCCCAACAACGACCCGAACACGACCAGTGGATCCGGGGCGACCAACAACCCCTACCCGAGCGGTCAATCGCCCACCGGCCCGGGTGCGCAACCTGGTCAACTGGGTCAGTCCGGTCAGCCGGGTCAGCCGGGTCAGCCGAAGAGCTCTTACCACCGCCAGGCTCCGCAGGGACCACAACAGCAACAGCAGAACCCGTACTTCGGCGGCCTGCGGAATCCTCAGCAGCCTTTCCAGGGCGCGCAACAGCCTTTCGGTGCCGGACCGAACGGGTCAGGGTACCCCGGCCAGCTAGGCCAGCAGGGTCAGGCTAGCCAGCTGGGCTTTCAGAACGTCCCACACCACCAAGGCCAGCCGAACTACTTCCATCAACCCGGCACCCCGGGCCCGAACCCGCAGGCGGGAGCCGAGCAAAAGAGCAATGGGGTGATCCTCGCAGTGGCTGCAATAGGGTTGCTGGTCGCGCTCGGCGCTCTCGCCGCTGTGCTCGCCCTCACCGGCGGTGGAGACGACGAATCAGCGTCCGCCGCAGGCGCGACGACCAGCTCTACTAACGCAGCGGGTTCCTCTGAAACCTCAGCTTCGAACTCTTCTTCTGCCGCAGTTGCACCGGCGGATGGTGAGGCCTCTGACGATTACGAGGAAGCGCTGGAAGAGGCAGAAATCTTCCTCGACGTGAGCAGTTTTTCCAAAGAAGGACTGTTCGACATCCTGACCTTGAAGGAAAACGATAATAGGTTCACCGATGAGGCCGCGCGGTACGCAGTGGACAACGTCGATGCGGATTGGAAGGAAGAGGCGCTCGAAAACGCTGAAAGCTTGCGAAAGCACAGTGATCTATCCGACGACGATATTTACCGCTACCTGGTCGACCAATCGTACGGCGGAAAGTTCACCGAGGAAGAAGGACAGTACGCGATTGACAACCTTGAGTAGTTCGCGGGCGTGACGAGTTTATCTGTGTAGTCATCTTAGAATGTAGCCGTCCGCTCAGAGCATACGCGGATTTTAGCTGCCGTGACCGTGCCCGTCTGCGTGCTCGAGTGACGGCTGCTGCCCCGGGTCCACGATGACGAACTGCCCCATCATGCCCTCGTCTTCATGGAAAAGCATGTGGCAGTGGAACATGTAGGCCAAGGTGGGGTCGGGATGGTGGCCGAACTCCACAAGCAGAGACACCCGCGACTTCGGCGGAATGTTGACGGTGTCGTGCCAGCCGTCTCTGAACGCGATCTCGCCGTCTTGGACGTCGTAGATCCTGAACCGTGCGTTGTGGATGTGGAAGTTGTGGGGCCAGTCGTCGTTCTCGTTGACCACGTGCCAGAGTTCTGGGCCGGTGTGGTCAATCACGGCGTCAACACGCCCCATGTCCATAGACTGCTCGTTGATCTGGAAGCCGTTGAGCCGCCACTCGCGTTCCGGAGCACCGTCAGCAGACGGCAATTCGCTCTCAATGTCCCAGACCAGCCTCCCCTCTTCGCCCTCGCCGGAACCCTCCAGGGATTCCGGCACCGCGATCTCCAAAAGGTCGAAGGTGTCGCGGAGACCGAATCCGTCTGCCACCTCTTCACGGGGCAAGCCCCCGCCATCGGGCACGCCCGTGCTGCGCAGCGTGAGATCTTTGCCGGGTTCGAGGTAAACGAGGATCTCGGCGCGTTCACCGGGGCTGAGCAGGATGCCGTCGACAAGCGCGGGGCCATTTAGCACCCCTTGGTCGGTTGCCATGACCTGGAAGGGCACTCCGAGCTCAAGGTGGTGGAACCGCATCGTCGCGCCGTTGACCAAGCGCAGGCGCAGCACTCGCCTTGACGCTTCAAAGCACGGACGCGTGATGCCGTTGACCAACGGGGTGTCGCCGAGCAGGCCGTAGGTGGGGTCGATGGTTTCGTCGAGTTGGAAATCCTCGGTGAATTTCGCGTCCGTGATGATCACCGGGATGTCGTCGACACCGTACTCGGACGGGAAGCCCAGCGTTTCCGGCCCTTCATTGGCAACGATGATCGCGCCGGCAAGCCCGCGGTAGGCGTGCAGCGCGGAGGTTTCGTGCGGGTGCGGGTGGTACCAACACGTTGCAGCGTGCTGGTCGACTTCCCAGCTCGGCGACCATGACTCTCCCGGTGGGAACATCAATGCCGGTCCGCCGTCGGCGGCGGCGGGCAGGTGCAGGCCGTGCCAGTGCACGACGGTGGGTTCAGTCACGTCGTTGTGCACGGTCATCTCGATGCGTTCACCGCGGCGCATGAACAGTGTCGGGCCCAGCCACGCCCCATTGAAACCCCAGGTTTTCGTGGTGTGGCCGGGCACGATCTCATATTCGCCCTCCTGCGCGGTGAGCTCGAAGCGGCGGGTCGTGCCGTCCGTGCCGACCGTGCCGTCCGTGCCGTCAAGGTCGCCTTCGTACAGCGGCGGAATCGGCAGCGGCCGCGGCTGCGCATCAGCCCCGGCAGGCGTTGGTTGGCCGCGGCGCACACCGCCGGTACCTGCGCAGGCAGTCAGCGCGGCCGCACTGGCCAGAATCATGCCCTTGAAGAATGTCCGCCTGCTGAACGTGCTCACGTAGCCTCCCGGGTTTTCGATTGACGCTGATCAGGCGAGCCTTCTTAGCCCACACTTGCTTTCCACGTCCTTCAAACGAGCCTACTATTTCGGTTATGACCGCAGAGGAGACCGAGTCGGGCGGCGCCAGCCTCCCCCACGAGGAACACAACGCCCGCCGATTCATATGGTCCAACGGGCTGCAGAACATCGGCGACCAGATCGTCGCACCCAAAACCGTGTTGACGTGGCTATTCACCTCCGCTGGCGTACCGGCGGCGTTCACGTCCTTCCTCGTGCCGATCCGCGAGTCGGGCTCGATGCTGCCGCAGTTCGCACTCGGGCCGTGGGTGACGTCCAAGAGCTCGCGCAAAGGCGTATGGATCGTAGGCTCTGTCGGCCAAGGTGTCTGCGCCGCTCTCATCGCTGTGTCCGCATTGCTTTTCGACGGCACCGCCCTCGGTATCTCCGTCCTCATCTTTCTTGCCGGTCTCGCCCTGTTCAGAGCCATTTGCTCCATCGCCGGCAAAGACGTTCAAGGGCGGACCATATCGAAGGGACACCGCGGAATGATCACTGGCCGGGCGACTGCCCTGGGCGGAGGGTTCACCTTAGCGGTCGGCCTGGTTTTGTTCTTCTTGCCGAATGACCTGCCGCAGTGGGTCATGGTCGCGCTGCTGGCTTTCGGCGCCTCGACATGGGCGCTTGCGGCGCTCGTCTTCGCGGGGATCCGGGAACCGGAATACGAACCGGAGGACAACGCCACAGCGCACGGCTTCGGGCACATGTGGGAGCTGGTCAAGGGCGACCGGGACCTGCAGAAATTCCTCGCGGTGCGCTCTTTAATGCTGGTGACGGCCCTGTCCACTCCGTTCATCGTGGTGCTGGCCCAGGAGCAGGGCACCGACCTCGCCGGGCTGGGCGCGTTCATCATCGCCTCCGGCGGGGCAGCTCTGCTGGGAGGACGGGTGTGGGGATGGTGGTCGGATAAGTCGTCGAAAAGCACGATGGCGTGGGCCGCCGCAACCGCCTCCGTCGTGCTGGTGCTGCTCGTGCTCAGCGCACGGCTGGCGCCGGAAAGCGTGAACGCGTGGGTGATGCCGCTCGGATTCTTCGCGGTGAACCTCGCACACACCACCGTGCGAGTGAGCCGCAAGACATACTTGGTGGACATGGCCGATGGCGACCGCCGCACCCTGATCACCGGCGCGTCTAACACGGTGATGGGCATCATGCTGCTCGTCGTCGGAGCGGTGAACTCGGTCATTGCCGCCTTCGGCACGCAGGCCGTGCTCATCTTCCTCGCTGTGCTGGGTGTCTTCGGAGTGTTCGGCGCACGCAATCTCAAGGAAGTCTCCGCCTAAGCCAGCGTTATCCGGCGGAATGAGACCGGGGGAGGAACTCGAAGGCGTCGTGGAACGTATCACGGTCAGGACATTCACACGACGAAAGGCAATCATGCGCACCCTTAACCGGCACGCCGCAACGGCGCTGGCCACCGCGCTGGCAGCGATCACACTCACCGGATGCACATTCTCGGTGACCCTGCCTGGCGATGACGGCAAACAACCTCTCTCGAATATCGTTTCCACCTCGCCGACGACAACGCCCCCGACTGAGACCTCGCCGACGGCCGCGTCGACACCAGCGACCACCTCCACGACAGCCAGCGGGGGTGAGCCCTATTACGGCGGAACCTACAAAGCGACGTTGCCGAATTCCCGCGGACTCAATGACTGCTCGGAGCCGATCCACAAGGTCGACCTGACCATCACGTTCAGCGCGAACGGCGAAGAGGCAGAGATTTCCTCCAAAACGCTCGGGAACACAGCAAAGCTCAAGCAGGTGGAACCAGGTTCGTATGAGGTCACCGGTGGCATGTGGCCCTGCGAGCGACCCGACCGCGGAGCGGCAGGAACACCGACGCGCTACCGCAACCCCGCCGACCCCAACGACAACACCCGCAATTACAGCACTGGGGCGGTGCAGAGCCAGACCATCTTCAACTTCCGCCAGCTTGACGGCGATCGGATTGAAGTGCACGTCATGGACGAAGAGAAGTCCTTCCAACAGTTTGTCACTGGTGAACGCTCCGGTGCGTAAAGTGGGAGCGAACTGCCCCCGACTCCCCGCATCAAAGGAGCGTCCATGCCCGCTGCGAACACTGCGAACACCGCGAACACTGTGAACACTGCGAATTCTGCGAACCAGCCCCGCGCCGTTGTCGTCCTCGCTGCCGGTGCCGGAACCCGCATGAAGTCGACCACGCAGAAGACCCTGCACGAGATTGGCGGCCGCAGCCTGCTATCGCACTCGCTGCACGCAGCGGCGGCGATCCACCCGGCGCATGTCGTGGCGGTTGTCGGCCACCAGCGCGACCAGGTCTCCCCGGCTGTTGACGCTGTGGCTGAGGAGCTGCGCATCCAGATTCTCCAGGCCGTGCAGGAGGAGCAAAACGGCACCGGTCACGCCGTGCAGATCGGGCTGACCGCAATCCCCGAGTTCACCGGCACGGTTGTGGTCACTAACGGTGATGTGCCCCTGTTGACGGCGGAGACGATTGAGGGGCTCGTCGATAAGCACGAGCGCGAAGAGGCCGCCGTGACGGTGCTGTCCCTCGAATTCGACAACCCCACCGGGTACGGCCGCATCATCCGCGATTCCGCAGGCCAGGTGCAGGAAATCATCGAGGAGAAGGACGCGAACGACGAGCAGCGCCGCGTGCGCGAGGTCAACTCTGGCGTTTTCGCCTTCGACGGCGCGGTGCTTCGTGACGCTTTGACACGCATCACTTCCGACAACGCTCAAGGCGAGCTCTACATCACAGATGTCGTGGCGATTGCTCGCCACGACGGGAAGAAAGTGGGAGCCCACATCGCCCCCGACGCGCGCGAACTGGCCGGCGTGAACGATCGCGTCCAGCTTGCCGAGGCCGGCAAGGAACTCAACCGTCGTCTCGTCGAACGCGCAATGCGCGCCGGTGCGACCGTGATCGACCCGGCCTCAACGTGGATCGGCATCGACGTGGAGATCGGCCAGGACGTGACCATCCATCCGAACACGCAGTTGTGGGGCTCCACGAAAATCGGTGACGGTGCGGTGATCGGTCCCGATACCACCCTGACCGACATGGAGATCGGCGCGCGTGCATCGGTGGTGCGCACCCACGGTGAGCTCGGCGTTATCGGTGAAGAGGCCACCGTCGGCCCGTTCACCTACATCCGTCCGGGCACGGAGCTGGGCGCGCGCGGCAAGCTCGGCGCCTTCGTGGAATCCAAGAACGCTCACATCGGCGAGGGCTCAAAGGTGCCCCACCTGACCTACATCGGCGATGCCACAGTCGGTGTGGAATCCAACATCGGCGCCTCCAGTGTCTTTGTCAACTACGACGGTGTGAACAAGCACCACACCACTATCGGTGACCACTGCCGCACCGGCTCCGACACCATGTTCGTCGCACCGGTGACCGTCGGTGATGGTGCGTATACAGGCGCAGGTACAGTAGTGACAGAAGATGTGCCCGCTGGTGCCCTGGCCATCAAGGAAGGTCGCCAGCGCAACATCGAGGGCTGGGTGGAAGAAAAACGCCCCGGCACCGCCGCGGCGGAAGCTGCCCAGCGCGCACGCGAGAGCTAACTGAAAGGCGACACCACCCATGACCGGTAAGAAAGTCGAAAGCCACAAGGACCTCAAAGTCTTCTCTGGCCGCGCCCACCCGGAGCTGGCAGAGAACGTGGCCCGGGAACTTGGCATCGACTTGGTCCCCACCACCGCCCGCGACTTTGCTAACGGCGAGATCTTCATCCGCTTCGGCGAGTCCGTCCGCGGTGCGGACTGCTTTGTCATTCAGTCTCACGCGCAGCCTCTGAACAAGTGGCTCATGGAGCAGTTGATCATGATTGACGCGCTCAAGCGTGGCTCCGCCAAGCGCATCACCGCGATCCTGCCGTTCTACCCCTACGCCCGCCAGGATAAGAAGCACCGCGGCCGCGAGCCGATTTCCGCCCGCCTGGTCGCTGACCTGCTCACCGCCGCCGGTGCGGACCGCATCGTCTCCGTGGACTTGCACACCGACCAGATCCAGGGCTTCTTCGACGGCCCGGTCGACCACATGCACGCGATGCCGATCCTGACCGACTACATCAAGTCCAAGTACTCCATGGACAACCTCGCTGTGGTCTCCCCCGATGCCGGCCGCGTGAAGACGGCGGAGAAGTGGGCCAACACGCTTGGGGACGCTCCGATGGCCTTCGTCCACAAGACCCGCGACATCGACGCCGCCAACAAGGTCGTGGCCAACCGCGTCGTCGGTGATGTCGAGGGCAAGGACTGCGTGCTTCTCGACGACATGATCGACACCGGCGGCACCATCGCCGGCGCTGTCGGCGTGCTCAAGGATGCCGGTGCCCGCTCCGTGGTCATCGCCACCACACACGGCGTGTTCTCCGACCCGGCCCGCGAGCGCCTGAACGACTGCGGTGCAGAGGAGATCATCACCACCGACACCCTGCCGCAGTCGACCGAAGGTTGGAAGAACCTCACCGTGCTGTCCATTGCTCCGCTGCTGGCCCGCACCATCCACGAGATCTTCGAAAACGGCTCCGTGACCACACTGTTTGAGGGTCAAGCCTAAGGTGCCTGACCCTGACAACACTCCTGCTGGAACCACCGAGTCCGCAGGTAGGCGCTCCGCCGCGCCTTCTGGGCCCACCAAGCCGTATTCGCTGCAGGAGCGCGACGCCGGCCTGCAGCGGGCGATGAAGAGCCGCCAGCTGCAGATGATCGCGCTGGGCTCTGCCATCGGCACCGGTCTGTTCTTGGGCTCAGCCGAATCGATCGGTTACGCCGGCCCGGGTGTGCTGGTCACTTTCCTCCTCGTCGGTGCGATCGTCTATCTCCTCATGCGCATGCTCGGTGAGATGGCGGTGGCCAACCCTGTCTCTGGGTCGTTTGCTGCGTACGCCCGCGATTTCATCGGCCCCCGCGCCGGCTTCGTCGCGGGGTGGAACTGGTGGTACACGACGATCGTGGTGGGCATGATCGAGCTCACCGCCATGGGCACGTTCCTGGACTTCTGGTTCCCGCAGATCCCCCACTGGATCACGGCGCTGGTCACGTTGGTCGTCGTACTCATCATCAATGCCGCCCGCGTGAGCATCTTCGCCGAAGCAGAATACTGGCTGTCGCTGGTCAAAGTCATCGCGCTCGTCGCGATGATCATTCTGGGTTTCGTGCTGGTGCTCACCCCCTCCGCCGACGCCGGGTTCCACAACCTCACCGACCACGGCGGTTTCTTCCCCTTCGGCGCGTCCGGCGTGGTCTTCTCACTCGTTGCGGTGACCTTCACCTTTGGCGGCATCATGTCCATCGGTACCGCCGCCGGAGAAACGGAGAATCCCGAGCGCACGATTCCGAAGGCCATCAACTCGGTGATCTGGCGGATCCTCGTCTTCTACATCGGCGGCATGAGCGTGATCCTGCTGCTGGCACCGTGGGATGAGCAGGATGCCTCGGAAAGCCCGTTTGTGCGCGTGCTTAGCTTTGTCGGTGTTGACGGTGCCGCCCACGTGCTCAACCTCGTGATCCTCGCCGCGGTCGCCTCGGTGTGCAACACCATGACGTATTCGGGGGCGCGCATGCTGCGCGACCTGTCGGTGAACGGTCAAGCCCCCGCGTACTTCGGCCAGACCACGCAGAAGGGTCTGCCACTGCGTGCGCTGCTGTTCAACTGCGCACTCATGGGCTCTGTCGTGCTGCTCAACTACTTCTTTGAGGGCAAGGTCTTCACTGTGTTGCTTGCCGTGGTCGTCGGTTCCGAGCTGATCACCTGGGCTGCAGTGAACTTCGCCCACCTGAACTTCCGCAAGAGCGGACGCAGCTCGAGCTTCACTGCCCCGTTCTTCCCCGCTGCAAACTACATTTGCGGGGCCTACGTCGTGCTGGTGCTCGTGCTCATGGCCCTGCTGCCCGACTACCGCGTCGGCCTTTTCGCCATGGCTGTCTGGTCTATCGGCCTGTTCATCGCGGCGACGGTCATGGAGCGCCCCGGTGGTCACGGAGCGCTACGGCGCGAGGCTGCGTCGCCTCACACCATCTACTTATTTGCGTACGGGTCCGGCATGCCGACGAACTGCACCTCGGTGTACTCGAGCATGCCCTCCTTCGAGCCCTCACGCCCCAGACCCGACGCCTTGACGCCGCCGAACGGAATCGAAGCATCAGACACTGCGCCGGTGTTGAAACCGACGATGCCGAATTCCAGATTGTCAGAGGCGCGGAAAATCACGTCTGGGTTCTGTGAGAACACGTAGGAGGCCAAGCCGTATTCGGTGTCGTTGGCCAGCTCCCACAGTTCATCCTCGTCCTTGAACGTGAAGATCGGCGCGATCGGCCCGAAGATCTCCTCCCGGTAGACCTTGGCATCCTTCGAGCAGCCACGGATGACGGTGGGCTCGAAGAAGTAACCGGCGCGGTCGACCTTCTTGCCGCCGCAGAGGATTTCGCCGCCGTGGGAGACGGCGTCGTCGACAAGCTCTTGCATGTCTTGCTGCGCCTGCTCATCAATGAGGGGGCCGATGTCGGCGCCTTCGGCGAACGGGTCGTCGACCTTCATCTCTTTGACGGCGGCGACGAACTTCTCAGTGAACTCGTCGGCCACCGCCTCGTGGACGAAGATGCGGTTTGCGGCGGTGCAGGCCTCGGCGTTGTTGCGCATCTTGGCCATTTTCACGCCTTCGACCGCGACCTCCAAGTCTGCGTCGGCGAAGACGATGGCGGGCGCGTTGCCGCCGAGCTCCATGGAGGTACGGACAACGTTCTCGGCCGCCTGTTTAAGCAGCGTCACCCCGACGGGAGTCGAGCCCGTGAAAGACAACTTGCGCAGGCGGCTGTCGGCCAGGATCGGCTCGGAGACATCCTTCGAGCTCGCAGTGGACACTGCGTTGATCACACCAGCCGGTACACCTGCCTCAACCATCGTCTGCACAAAGTACTGGATAGTTAGCGGCGTTTTGCCTGCAGGCTTCACCACGACGGTGTTGCCGGCCGCCAACGCCGGGGCCACCTTGCGCGTGGCCATCGACAGCGGGAAGTTCCACGGCGTGATCAGCAGGCAGGGGCCCACGGGCTTACGGAAGGTGAGCATCCGGTTGCCCTTGGCTGGGTAAGTGTTGGTGTTACCGAAGAAGTGGTTCGCTTCCTCGGAGAACCAGAGCAGGTAATCGGATCCGTAGTCGACCTCGCCCTCAGCTTCGGCGTAGGTCTTGCCCATTTCCAGGGACATGAGGGTGGCGAACTCCGCCTTGCGGTCGTGCATGAGGTCGTAGCCCTTGCGCAGGATCTCGGCGCGTTCACGCGGGGTGGTGTGCTCCCACTCGGTGCGGGCACCGTCAGCCGCTGCGAGTGCCTTGATCGCATCCTCGCGGCTAGCCGACGCCATCGTAGCAATGGTCTCTCCCGTCGCCGGGTTCTCCACCACGAACGTCTCACCCTCCGAGCCGTCGCACCACTCGCCGCCGATGTAGAGGCGCTTTTCTACCTTTTCCAGAAGCTGGTCAATATCGATCTTGGACATAATGTAGGATTTTCCCCTCAATGGTTGTTTGCTGCTGCTATCCCTGTCCGGTTTACCATCGCCAACGTTGGGGGCTAGCCAACTAAATCTCTGCTAGAGGGCATTCCAGCAGACCGTGAGCGGTCATCGAGCCGGCCGCGTGCTAACCGACGGTGAACCACGATCCGATTCAGCGCATATTTTCCGGCTCTGCCGAATGCGATTGGTCTAGACTTTTCTCCAGTTTTGGCACGCCCTTATCGCCCCCCGACCAACCCCATGTTTCAGGAGGACCACCTTGACCTCTACTCACGCTGCGGCCGAGCCCACTGCTGAAGAACCCGCGAACGACCCGCGAATGCACGCTGAACGCCGTCGGGTGGTGGCCGCCACAACCGTGGGCACCGCGATCGAGTGGTACGACTTCTTCCTCTACGCCGCCACCGCGGGGCTGGTGTTCAAACAGGCGATGTTCGCCCCGCTCGGTCCGGCAGGCGGTACGCTCGTGGCGTTCCTCACCGTAGGATTGTCTTTTCTTTTCCGCCCCCTAGGTGCGTTTTTGGCCGGGCACTACGCAGACAAACTCGGCCGGCGCGCAGTGCTCATCATCACATTGTTGGCAATGGGTGGCGCCACCACCCTCATCGGTCTTCTGCCCACCTACGAGGCGATCGGGGTGGCCTCCCCCATCCTGTTGGTGCTGCTACGGCTGGTGCAAGGCATCTCCGCCGGCGGTGAATGGGGTTCGGCGGTGCTGCTGGCCGTCGAACACGCCCCGAACGGCAAACGCGGCCTGTTCGGCGCCGGCCCGCAGATCGGCGCGCCGGCCGGTCTGCTGCTGTCCTCCGGGGCGCTGTACGTGATGAACCTCATCGCTCCTGGTGACGCTTTCCTCGAATGGGGCTGGCGCGTACCGTTCCTCTTCTCCGCCCTGTTGGTGGTACTGGGCTGGTGGGTCCGCAAGGGCGTTGATGAGTCTCCCGTGTACGAAGAGATGGCGGAGATCAAGAAGGTGCAGGTAGACAACCCAATTGGTGCGCTGTTCAAGAACTACTTCGCTGTCGTCATCGCCGGCGCCTTGCTCTTCGCCGCCAACAGCGTGCTGGGATATATGACTACCGGCGGATACATCCAGAACCACACCACCAACCCTGACGGTATGGCGATGGAGCGCGGCCCGATCCTCTTCGCCGTCACGGTGGCGGGCGCGGTGTGGATGGTAGCCACGTTCTTCACCGGCTGGCTGTCGGACTACTGGGGCCGCAAGACCACGCTCATGGTCGGTTTTGTCATTCAGACTGCAGCAGCGATCGCTCTGTTCCCATTGGTGAACACCGGGGAAATGCCGAAGATCTACGTTGCGCTGATCTTCCTCGCCTGCGCCTTGGGCTTCACATACGGGCAAATCGCGGCTCTCTACGCCGAGCTCTTCCCTGCCACGGTGCGCGCGTCGGGAACATCCATCACCTACGCACTCGGCTCCATCCTTGGTGGCGCCTTCGCTCCGTTCATCGCTTCCTGGATCTTCCAGGCCACCGGCTCTACGTGGGGAATCACCGCTTACTTGGTCACCGCAAGCCTGGTCGGGTTGACCGTGTCGTGCCTGATCCGGGAACGCAAAGACATCCCCCTGGACCACGGACACGAGCGTCTGCAGCGGACGGGCCATTTCATCTGGCAGGATGCCGCGGTCAAGCGTTAGCGGCGTTTTGGCTCAGTGCACTCTGGGCTGTTAAGCTCTACGTCGTCTCGGCGAGGGCACCCTGCGGGGAGCCGTTATCGACGCGATTCGACTACATATCATCTCGCTGTTGTTGAGCGGAAGCGAAACAACAGCGCGCGGTCACTCGACGAGCACACGAACATCGTCATCACAGTGGCCGCATTTTTTGTGGCCCGAACACACAGGAGTAACCATCATGGCTAACCCGGTTATTAAGGCCGAGAAGCGCGAAGAGTTCGGCAAGGGCGCTTCCCGCCGCCTCCGCGTCGCGGGCCGCGTCCCCGGCGTTCTCTACAGCTCCGGCGAGGACAACATCCACTTCCACGTCGACATCCTCGAGATCAGCGCCCTTGTGCGTAACGACGGTACCAACGCCATTCTCGAGCTCGACATCGACGGTGAGAAGAACCTCGCCATGGTCAAGAATGTCGACCAGAACGTTCTGACCCTTAACATCGACCACATCGACCTGCTGGGCGTCAAGCGCGGTGAAAAAGTCAACGTCGAGGTGCCGGTCACCTACGAGGGCGAGGCAGCTGCCGACGCCGTCGTCCTGCAGGAGCTCGACGTTGTCGAGATCGAGGTCGAGGCCCTGAAGATCCCGGACGAGATCACCGTGTCCATCGAGGGCAAGGAGATCGGCGACCAGATCTTCGCTTCCGACCTGCAGCTGCCGGAAGGCGCAGAGCTGCTCACCGATCCGGAGTTCTTGGTCATCAACGTCACCTACGAGCAGGTCGACGAAGATCTCGAGGCTGCTGCCGCTGATGCTGAGGAGGGCGGCGCCGAGGCTGGCGCTGACTCCGACGAGGACGGCGACGCTGAGGGCACCGTCGAGGTCGCAGACGGCGGCGAGGGCGACGAGGGCGCAAGCGAGTAAATCGCTTTTCGACGTCTCCTACCCCATGGCCGGCTCCCCCCACCCCGGGGAGCCGGCTTTGCGCATTGGCACGGCAACTTTTGGCTGTTCTTAGGGTTGCGCGCCTCCTCTGGGACAGTATTGCCCGTAGTATGAGTTCCCGTGGCTACTGATTCCCCCATTCTGATCGTGGGCCTAGGCAACCCAGGCACTATCTATGCGCAGACACGCCATAATGCGGGATCGATGGTGATCGATGAGCTTCTCGACCGTGCTACCCCGATGCCCGTCCAGCTCAGCGTGCACAAGAAGACCAACACCGAGGTCGCCGAGCTTGCCGCGGGGCGGCTCACGCCGCGCCGTACGATTCTGGCGCGCACCCGCGGCTTCATGAACGTCTCCGGCGGCCCCGTCAAGGCATTGGCCAACTATTACGGAACGAAGCCAGCCGACATTTACGTCATTTACGATGAGCTCGACCTTGACTTCGGCCAGTTCAAGCTCCGTCTCGGCGGCGGGGACCACGGCCATAACGGGTTGAAGTCCGTAACCAAGTCCCTGGGCAACTCCGATTACCACCGTCTCGCGGTGGGCATCGGGCGACCCCCAGGGCGGCAAGCTCCCGCCGACTATGTGCTCAAGCCGTTCAGCAAGCAGGAGTTCGCGGAGCTGCCCATCGTTCTTGCCGACGCAACAGACGAACTTCTGGAATACTGCTCGAGCTTATAAGCCACAACGCATGTTTATGACCAGCATGTTTATTCGAGCAGTATTCCGGAAAACCTCCAGCAGTATTCTTCCCCGGAGCAGAGAGGTGAGCCCCATGCAACAGTCCACCCACCGCCATACAATAAAGACTCTCGCCGCAGCCCTCACCACTGCGTTTCTTAGCGCGAGTGTCACAGGATGCTCCAGTGAAGCACCGATCCCTGAGCCCGACTCTTTGGCCGCGCCGGATAGCGACAAAGATCCTGGTGGCGTGACAAACGACAACCGGGAGGAAGACCTCAACCTCGCGCCAGGTGAGCAGGTGCTGGAGGGAACGCTCATGGCAGTCCACTTCAAGGACATGCTTCCCCCAGGCGTCGACGAACGGGTCGCGGACGACGTAGACAATGTCTCTACTTTCTACGCGATCAAGCTTGACCCAGTGAAACCAGTTGACGGCCTTGTCGCCGGAGGGATCGAAACAACCCAAGACCCGCTGTGGGCAATCCTGGGTAATGACACCTCGCCGCAACCGATGGACTGGACCAAGTACGTCGACAAGCGCATCCGTGTCATCGCCCGTGCGGACCAACTGAGATATGGCTCCGACATAGCGACTCCTCCTGACGCGGTCAACGTGGAGAACTCCGATCACGAACCGGAAGTTCTGGACTGAACCTGACTAGTGCACGCCGAGCAAGTACGCCTCGATCTCGGCAGCCGGACCCTCACGCAACTCTTCGGGCCGCTCCCCGACCAGGCAGTACGCATAGTCCGGGTCGTCGCGCCGGGGTTTGAGCATGGCGTTGAGATGCGGGTACGTCGGCGGCAGATCGGGGTGGGTACGGGTGAACTCGGTCTCGAGGCCGCGGGCGTAACGGCCCGAAAAAGCACGCGTCGACACGCTGCACCCATCACCGCCCCGGGCATCGCGGAGGTGGCTGCGGTTGGTGGCGGATGTGATGGTTTCGTCGGCAAGCAAAAAGGCGCTTCCGCACGCAACGGATGACGCGCCCCACTCGATGAGGCGCTCCACGTCGGCGGGGCCGCGGGCACCGCCGGCGGCCATGATGGGGATGTTGATGAAGCGGAAGATGCCGCCGAGAAGCTTCTCGACGCTACTTTCCCCCGGTTCCTCACCCAGCCGCCACGTCGCGCGGTGGCCGCCAGCTTCGGGGCCTTGCACGATGAGCCCGTCGGCGTACTCGGCCGCCTTGACCGCGTCGACCTCGTTGGTGACCGTCACCCACGCTTGGATGCCTGCCTCATGCAGCATGCGGACTTCCTCTGCAGTGAAGCAGCCGAAGGTCGACGACACGATGTTGGCACGACCGTCCTCGATGGCGAGGCGCAGTTTGTCGTGAAAGCCGAAGGTCAGGTCCGCTGAGGGCACGGGTTCACTGAGCTCTCCGGAAAGCCGCTCGAGGTCCACCGGGCCCGGCTCATCGGTCTGCGGGTAGAAGAGGTTGATGCCGAAGGGCTCCTCGACGCGGGCGAGCTCTTCCCGCGCCTGCTCCAGCGAGCACGTTCCCCACGCGAGAAAACCGAACCCGACCGCGTTGACCAGTTCGGGAGTGGACGGGCCGCCAGCCATGGGAGCGGCGACAACGCGGGGTAACGGCGCGGGAAGGTTGGTGGGCATGTATTCCAATCTACCGATTTGGGTCCTGTTTTAGTCGATATAGTCGTGGACCGCGCTGGCGTACTGCCACGGAATAAACCCGTTGTACCCAGCACCGAAGACGAAGAGTTCATCACCGAATCGTGGCGGGACGAAATCGATGTCGCGCGAGATGTTCGCGAAAGCCCATGAGCGCGCGTCGGTGACCACCTCCGCATAGTCTTCCACCACAGATAGGAAATTCTGGAAAAACTGCGGGGACCGCAAATCGCCTTTCAGTGCGCGAGCCTGATCGGTGAGCCGATGGATAGACATCTCGATGCCTAGGTTTGGCACGTAGCTGAACCAGCGGTAGTTCTCAGCGAAGACAAGATCGTTGACCAAGTCCTCAACAATAGCCAGTCGTGCGTTTTCGTCTTCGCGCTCCGCTCCGGCAAGAATGACTGCCTGGGAGCTAATCCGGTCAACCTGCTGGGCAGACTGCATCGCAGCAGTCACCTCCAGCTCATCAGCGCTCGCGAACAAATGAACAACATTCGCTTTCGCTCGCTCCCATTGCTCCGCCGCCCCGAAAGCCAGCGGTGAGCGTAGCTGGGGAATGAGCCGATCGGTTTCAGGAATGCGAGATAGCGCGCGGTGGTAGAAAGCGTCATCGCGTGGAGTTCTGCTGACTTTGGCAGCATAGATGTCTACGCCTTCGATCGCGCTGTCGCTTATCCGATAACGGAAGCTCATCGCGCTACCTCCCCGCGCAGCCAGCGTCGATAAAAGCGAGCCTGGGCGCGGGACTCAAGACCCAGATTTCGAATGGGTCGGTCGAGCGAGAGATGTCGTAGGTAACTCGTCCAGATCGCGCTTACCGGCATGTAACCGCTCAACCCGGCACCGGGCCGGTACTCACGCTGAGCAATTGTCGGCGGCTTCGCCTCAGCGTACTTCTTCAAGCTTGAGCGCGATAGATCCATGGAAGCGAGATTCGCGTCATTCCACTCGCGCGAGGAGACACCCATATCGTGCACATGACGGGCTAATTCCTCGCAGAACCCCGGCTCATTCACTTTTCCTCGCATGGCGCCGAGTTTGCGCCATACCCATTCATCACCGAAAACCACAGCATCTGACATGAGCTCGTTAACCGCTTGGCGCCGCAACCGTTCGTCCCCGTTTTCAATCCCCGAAAGATAAGCAATGTTGCGGTGCGCGTTAATCACATCCCGTGCAGCCTCTTGCGACGACGGCTCAGCAGCGAACCGGTTCTTGATCGTTTCCCACTGGTTGTGGACCATTGGAAATGTGAGCGGGGAACTCAGCTGCTTGACCAACCGTTCCGCTTCCTGAGCAGCCCGGTAAGAAGCTTCACCGTACGTGGCGAGCCACTCTTTGGCGTACTTTCGCTTCCGCCTCCTCGTACTGACTATCTCGAGAAGGTACAACAGGGCTCCCCATACGATCGCAAGGGCGAAAAACACGACCATGAACCAAGCGTCGTCTAAGTCACCCGTCGAGGTGAAAAAGTGCACACCCATGGAAGTCATCCTAGAGACAATGTGCATACACTGGCACCCGTGTTCGACTACTTGCGCTCCCTCTTTCGCACCCGTCAGCTAGCGGAAAAGGATCCGGCTGGGCTACCCGACGCCGAATGGCTCGTCGTTGGCCTGGGCAACCCCGGCGCGAAGTATGACGCTACGAAGCACAATGTCGGTTACATGGCGCAGGACATCCTCCTCGACCAGGTCGGGGCCGCTCTGGCCCCGCTCCACGGGCACAAGGTGGCCGTCGCCGTCGCTGACGGAGTGGCCTACGCCCGCTCCACGACGTTCATGAACCTAAGCGGCGAGGGCATCGCTCCCTTGGCGCGTGAAATTGGCATCGCGCCCGATCACGTCGTGGTGCTTCACGACGAACTCGACCTCCCACCCGGCAAAGTCCGCATCAAACTCGGCGGTAACGAGAACGGACACAACGGATTGAAGTCCCTCACTGAGGAACTGGGCACGCGCGACTACGTGCGAGTTCGGATCGGGATCGGGCGCCCGCCGAAAGGAACGCCCGTGCCGGACTGGGTGCTCAGCTCGCTGCCGCAGGACTCAGAAGACGAGGAAAAAGCTCTGACGGAGCAGCTGGAGTTGGCGGCGGAGGCGGCTGGGATCGTCGTTAAGCACGGGGTGCAGCGCGCGCAGAACGAGATCCACCCGCGTAGCTGAGTTATTTGTTCAGCTGGGCGGTGAGCGTCTCAAGCCGGTCGCACATCGCGGCGAGCTCCTTGGCGCGGTGAGGCATCGGCTGGAAACCGTCTTTCATTTCCATCGCCTGGATGAAACCGACCTGCTCACGGATGTCGTGCATGTGGAAGTTCGCGGCGATCTGGCGCCAGTGCTCGATCGCGCGGATCGCGCCGATGCCGCCATAACCGATGAAACCGATCGGCTTGCCCACCCACTCGGGACCGAGCGTATCCACAGCATTCTTCAGCGCTGCCGGGACTGAGTGGTTGTACTCAGGCGTGATGAAGATGAACGCGTCGCAGTCATCGATGGCCTGCGACCAGCGGGTGACCTCAGGGTTGTCGTACTCGCGGTTCATGAGCATCGGCATGCCGGCGCCGTCATACATCGGCAAGTCGAAGTCGGCGAGGTCGATGAGCTGATAATCGGCGCCGTCGCGGTCGGCGACCTGCTCCTGCACCCAGGCGGCCACCTTCTCCGCGGTGCGGCCCTTGCGGATAGATCCGACGATCACGCCGATCTTCATTGCGTGCTCCTTACTGTTTTACTTCGCATCTAGTTTCACCCAATGGCGTTACGGGCATCCAGCCTAGACTGTGACCATGGGGATGTTGCCAGACCATGAGCTCATCGCAGCCGTCGCCCGGGGACGACGCCGCCATGAGACTGCGGGCCGAGTGCTCGGGGTGGGCGTCTTCATCTGGAGCTTTCTCCTGCTGATGCTCTTTTTGTTCCTCAACGATGTTGACATCGAGTACCAGCAGATTGACTACAACGGTGACACGGGGCTCATGGCACAGGCAGGGGCGGGAGTTGCAGCATTTGTGTTCTTCCTGCTCGCGTACGTGGTCTTCAAGTTGGGGTGGCGCACGCAATGGTTGATTATTCCTCTGCTCATCGTGGTGTCTAACGCGTTGACCGCATTTACGGTTGGTTCCGCTTCAGCTACGATTGTGCTCTTCATCGTCATGCTGGTGAGCTTCGCTGCCGCGTACGCCGTGTTGTTGCCGACGTTTGCGTGGCGCGGCATGTACCCGTTTTTCTGCCGACTGGAAAACGTGGACAACGACGCCAAACTAGGCATCCATCAAGTCGTAGCGGTGCACGGTGCGTTGCCTGGCCCGTGGAAGATGGACCTGCAGCCGGTGGAGCAGATGGAGCCGGAAGCCGCGAGGCAAGACAAGACCGCGCCCCAGTTCTTCCGCATTGAGCTACCCGCCCCGCCTGAGTACGGGCCAGGGGACTTCGTTGCCGTCAGCGAGCGCGGACAGGTGATGGTCTGGGGCACGATTGCTCGTCGCGGCTGAGGGCCGACTACCCTCTACAGGTCATGAGCACCGCTTCCACCGTCACCGAGGCCGCCCGCCGCCGCACCTTCGCCGTCATCGCCCACCCGGATGCGGGTAAGTCGACGTTGACGGAGGCGCTGGCGCTGCACGCCCACGCGATCTCGGAGGCGGGCGCGGTGCACGGCAAGGGCAACCGCAAGGACACGGTGTCTGACTGGATGGAGATGGAGAAGGACCGCGGCATCTCCATCGCGTCGTCGGCGCTCCAGTTCGAATACGCTCCCGAGGGCCACACCGGTGAGCCGTATGTGGTCAACCTCGTGGACACCCCGGGCCACGCGGACTTCTCCGAGGACACCTACCGCGTGCTGTCTGCCGTCGATGCTGCCGTCATGCTGATCGACGCCGCGAAGGGCCTCGAGCCTCAAACCCTTAAGCTCTTCCGCGTCTGCAAAGCCCGCGGGTTGCCGATTGTCACGGTGATCAACAAGTGGGACCGCGTGGGCCGCGAGCCGCTGGAGCTTGTCGACGAGATCGTCACCGAAATCGACCTCCAACCCACTCCCCTCTACTGGCCCGTCGGTGAGGCCGGCGACTTCCGCGGCCTCGCGCACGTCAACGACGACGGTGAAGCCGACGAGTACATTCACTTCACCCGCACCGCCGGTGGTTCCACCATTGCCCCGGAAGAGCACTTCACCCCGGACGAAGCTGCCACGAAAGAGGGCGAGGTGTGGGAGACCGCCGTTGAGGAAGCCGAGCTGCTCGCCGCCGACGGTGCCGTCCACAACCAGGACCTGTTCGAGCAGTGCGTGACCTCGCCGCTCATCTTCGCCTCCGCCATGCTCAACTTCGGCGTGCACCAGATTCTGGACACGCTGTGCGCCATTGCGCCCGCTCCGGAGGGCCGTGAGTCGGATCCGGCGGCGGTGGAGGCGTCGACAAGCGCGATGGACGAGTCGCGTTCGGTCGGCGACGATTTTTCCGGCGTCGTGTTCAAGGTGCAGGCGGGCATGGACAAGAACCACCGCGACACGCTCGCGTTCATGCGCGTGGTCTCCGGCGAGTTCGACCGCGGCATGCAGGTCACGCACGCGCAGTCGGGCCGCAGCTTTTCCACGAAATACGCACTCACCGTCTTCGGCCGCACCCGCGACACCGTGGAGACCGCGTTCCCGGGCGACATCATCGGCCTGGTCAACGCTGGTGCGCTGGCCCCGGGCGACACGATCTACACGGGCCGCAAAGTCCAGTTCCCGCCGATGCCCCAGTTCGCTCCCGAGCACTTCCGCACGCTGCGCGCGAAATCGCTGGGCAAGTACAAGCAGTTCCGCAAGGCGCTGGAGCAGCTCGACGCCGAGGGTGTGGTGCAGATTCTGCGTAACGACGCCCGCGGCGACGCCTCCCCCGTCATGGCCGCCGTCGGCCCCATGCAGTTCGAGGTCATGCAGGCCCGCATGGAAAACGAGTACAACGTCGAGACAGTGACCGAGCCGATCCCCTACTCGGTGGCGCGGCGCACCGACGCGGAGTCAGCGCCCGAGCTGGGTCGTCAGCGCGGCGTAGAGATTTTCACCCGCACCGACGGTGAGCTCATCGCGCTGTTCGGCGACAAGTGGAAGCTCGCGTTCGTGGAGAAGGAGCACCCGGAGCTCACCATGGAGCCGCTCGTCGCCGACTAGGGCGTGTGATGTGGGGCTTAGACCAGACCGATCCAGTTCCAGTACGTCGCCGAGAACAGCAGCACCAGCAGGTACCCAATGATTGTCAGCGGGATACCGGTCTTGAGGAACTGGCGGGTGGTGAACGCCCCGGTACCGTAGGCCAGCATGTTCTGCGGGGCGGAGACCGGCAGCAGGAAGCCGAAGCAGATGACGAACTGCTGGATGACCACGAAGCCCAACCCGCCGTTGGGCACATCCAATGTCGCTGCGAGGGCGATGAACACCGGGATCAGCGCAGACGACAGCGAGGTCGCCGAGGCGAAACCGAGGTGAATCACAATATTGAACAGCGAGACCAGCGCGATGGTGGCCAGAAGCGGCATGTTCTGCAAACCAATGGCACCGAAGGTCTTCTCCGACAACCATGTCGCAGCTCCGGTCTCCAGCATGAACATGCCCAAGGAAATGCCGACAGCGAAGACGACGAGCGTACCCCAGTTGATCTTCTCCTGAGCGTACTTCCAATCCATGACACCGATACCGGGCAGCAGCATGATGCCGATAGCCACGATGGTGATCACCGAAGAATCAATGGGGTGAAGCACGCCTTCCGTCGCCCAGAACAGCAACAGGATCACAGCGATCGCAGTGAGGCGCTTCTCTGCGGCAGACATCGGCCCCATCTCTTCAAGCTGCTTTTCGACGAGCGCCCTGCCGCCCTCAATCGACTCCGTCTCCGGCTTAATGGCCCAGCGCATGATGAAGTAGAGGGCGATCGACATCAGGACCGACCAGGGCGCGGCCCAGAGGAACCACTCGCCCCAAGACACGGTCCGGCCCATCTCCGACTCAATGAAACCAACAGCGACAAGGTTCTGGGCAGCCGCGGTCTTGATGCCCACGTTCCACACCGACACGGCCTGGGTCGCGGTGATGATCAGCAGGGCCGACAGTTTCGAGTTCGTGGCCAGTCCGAAGGCGGCGACCATGCCCAGAAGAATCGGCACGACGGCGCCGGCGCGGGCCGTTGCGGACGGCACGAAGAACGCCAAGATGATTGAAATGACGATCGCGCCGATGACGATATTCGAGGTCTTCTCACCGGCCAGCCGCAGCACGTAGAGGGCGAGGCGGCGGTGCAACCCAGTTGCCTGCATCGCCACGGCCAGGGCTAAGGCGGCGGCGACGAGTGCGACGGCCGAGGATGAGAAGCCCGCCATGGCCGTCTTCAGGGCCGTGGACGTGCCGACGATCTCCCCGGGATTCTCCGGGTCCTGCGAGAATCCGAGCAGCAAAGAAATCAAGCTGATGATCAGCACGGAGCTAACCGGATAGGACACCGCCTCGGTGACCCACATGATCACCGCGAACGCGAGCAGACCGAGCGCGATCTGGCCCTGCCAATCGATTGTCTCGATCGGGATGATCAGCACCGCACCGAGGGCAATGAAGGCCAAGAAGAAAGCAATCAGCTTGCCCCGGCCAGAGCTCTGGGGTTTCTCCGGGGCACCGCTGCTAGCTTCAGTTGTGGGGGTGTTGGGGTCCGTCGCCGTCGAGGGCGCGGTGGCACCGGAGGGTTCGGACGGGGTGGAAGATGACGCGGGGTTGTTGACCGCGGATGACAAGCAGAACACTCCAATCAAAGTCGGTGGAGAGACGTGCGGATGCACTCTCCTCGAAGGGGTCACTGTCCAGACTACGCCCGCCCGAGACATGAAAGTACTGGTCAACCCCGGTTTAGGGCATGCGTTTTAGCTCACACAATCCTCCAACGTTTCGTTCATGGCCCGCTGGGCTCTGGATGCAGGAAAATGGCGCCCAAACCGTTTCCGGCAGCCCTTTTCCACAGCGCACAAGGGGGTGCGACGTGCGGATGGATACGGCAGGACCGGGGGTAGTAAAGCTAGGGTGCCCCTCTTATTCACGAGCAGGGGTGCGTTCCCGGGTGCGCGGGCTGGGGCGTTGTCGGGTGCGGGTTGGTTTGGTGTTTGGTGGGAACAGGGGTGGGTCGGGCCCGGTCTTTTGTCTCGCCGTTGTGGGCCCACTGGTGCCAGTGCCGGTGGTGGTGGTGGTGTTTTTGCGGCGGATGCGGTTGGCTGCGCAGTGGTGGGCGGGGTCTGTGGTGTTGAACTGCATGTGTGTGGCCCCGGGTGTGACAAGTCCTGCTTGGCCGGTGTCGGGGTCGTAGTCCATATGTCCTTTGCCCCAGGTGCCGTCGCGGTTGTCGTTGTTGCATCTGTGGTGCTCGCGGCATAATCCGGTGAGGTTATCCATGGTGGTTTGTCCACCGAGGATCCAGGCGAAGATGTGGTGGGCTTCGCATTCGGTCAGTGGTTTGGTGCATCCGGTCCAGGAGCAGACGCCTTGGACGGCGAGCATCGCGATGCGCTGCCCGATCGAAGCAGTGCGGGTTTTACCCATCGACAGCGGGACCGCGGTGATGGAGTCAAGCTGGAGGATGAAGTTCGCCTGGCCTGAATCATTGGTGCCCCGGGTGTCCAGGGTGCCCAGGCCGAGGCGGACCATGTCGATGGCATCGATGTCGATGCCTGTGTTGGTGGCAAACACCCCACCGCCAGCGGCGTAGCCGTCAGCATCGGCAAGATCATCCATCGTCATAGCGATCACCACAGATGCCGCCCCGCCGGTGAGTTTTTGTTGGCCTGCCTCGAAAGCTTTGAGGATGGTGGTGAACTGGTCGTAGTGGCGTTGACGTGGGGTGCGGTAGTCCTTCTCACCATCAGCACCATCGGTGCCGCGCTGAGCATCACCGGTGTTGGTGTTCGGGGCGAGCCCTTTATCCAGGTGGGCTTTCAACAGTGCGGTATCACCGGCGGTGGCGGTGATGGTGATCTCGTGGGTGCCGTCAGCTTTGCGGTGCCCGATGTGGACCGCGCGGTTGGCAAAACCGGCGTTCGGGTTGTTCCGTGGGGCGTGCTTACGGTTGGCGGCATCGACGTTGCGGCGCACGAACATCCGGAGGTCTTTTACGTCCCGGGTGGCGGCTTCATCCATAGCCAGGACGTGGATACGGGTGCGGTCCCCGCGGGCGGGGGCGAGCAGCTTGTCGAGTTCGCGGCGGATGATGTTCTGCTTCTCCGCGGACACCCCAGCTGCTTTGGTGCGTGCTTCTTCCTGGCTGCGGCGGGCTTGCTCTTCAGCCTCACGGCGAGCGTGTTCGGTCTGTGCGTTATCGGTGCCGAGCTCGAGTAAGAAGCCGCCGTCATCGTCCCCACCGGTGTCCGCTGGTTCAGGATCTGGTGCGACCGGTGGGGCGAAGAGGTCCCGTCCGCGGGCGAGCCGGTCGTAGGCCTCCCCAGGAGACAGCCCTAGTCGGGTGGTGAGGTAGGCGTTGGGGTGGTTTGCCCCGACGAGTCGTCCGGCTTTATCACGGTCGCACAGGTAGGCGAATGAAGCGTCGATAAGCGCTTTGGCGTTAAGGTGCGCCTCAAGCTTTTCCATCTCGGCAGCTACATCATGCAGTGATAGCAGAGAAGGGTCGGCGAACTCGTCGCGAAGCTGCGCCAGAGCGTCGCCGATAGTGTCCACAAGCTGTGCGATGCGCCCCGCCATGGCCCCCTCCCCTCGATACTGTGTGCAGCGTATCAACCGTTGCCACCATTGTACCCACCCTGAAACCAAGAACGCAAGACTGTTCGATAATATTCATCAAAATGTCCGCAACGCGATCAAGCATGCCCTAGGAAAGCAGAAGCTGGAAACGGCCAGCGCATCAACGGATTAAACCTGGCTGACACCGGATTGCGTGGGACTGGCCTGCAGCGCTTAGCCGCCCAGGAACTCCATCCAGTCGTCCCATTCGCGCTCCATTTGGGCCTGTCCCAGAATGTAGTTCGTGTTGAGCTTCGTCACATTGCGTTCCGACGCATCCACGCTCATCTGGTCCGGGAAGAAGACCTTCGCCCGGCCCTCCTGTTCTAACTCAAGAATGCGTTTCTTGGCCGCGTTGTACCGCCCCGGCCGGACAATCAACGCTTCGGCGACAGCGGGATGCTTGTTGAACAACCTGCGGGTCGCGATGGGCCGTGTCACCGTCGGCCGGACATAGTCCCGCTCCTTGGTGGCCAGGACGAGGAATTTGGTGAAGCCGGCTTTCTCGGCGGCGTCGATAAGCAAGCCCCCCGAATACCCCAGCGCACCGTCGACGTACTGGATGCCGTCGATCTCTGCCATGGGCATGATCTTCGGCAGCGTGGACGACGCGCGCGTGACTTTGCCTACGGTCTCGATGTTCGCGAGATCCTTCTTCGTCCACTGCACGGTGTGGCCAGTGTCGGCGCGGACCGCCTCGATGTGAACCTCAGTGTCCGTGTTGGACAGGAACGTGTCCCAGTCGAACGGCAACACGTCGTTGGACCGCTCGTAGATGAATTCTGCATTGAAGTAGCCGCGGCCGCGAGCCAGCGACTTCCACCCGCCGAATTCTTCATTCGCGGCCATATTCGTGAACGCCTCGCGTGCACGGTACGCATCGCGGGACACGTAATTGATCGCGTGCCCCGAGCCAGCCGACACCCCTCCAGCCCAACCGAATACGACGTTTTCCTGGATGAATTTGACGATGGCGGGGGCGGTGTAGGAATTGCGCATCCCGCCGCCCTCAAGAATCAGGGCGGTGTCGGTGGCATCGATCATGACTAGCTAGTTTACGCCCCAGTTCCCTCGAGGAACGACTTCATAGCGGGCCACTCGCGCCCGAGCTGCTCCTCGCCAGCGGCGAAATTCTTTTCCAGCTTGTGCACCTTGAACTCAGCGTTTTCCACCATCATGTTCTCGGGGAAGAACGCGTACGCGCTGCCGGTGTTCTCCAGCTCAACAATACGGTCCTTGGAACGGTTGTACTCGTCCGGCCGTTCGATCGTGCGGCGGGCGACCTCGGGGTACTTGGGGAACATGCGGCGAATCATCGCCGGGCGATTGACCGGCTCCCGCACATAGTCACGAGCCTTGGTTCCCAGCACCAGGAACTTCTTGAAACCGGCCTGTTCGGCTGCATCGATGACAAGGCCGCCGCCATCACCCAGGGCTCCATCAACGTACGGCACACCGTCGATGTGCGCCATCGGCATCAGCATCGGCATCGTGGAGGAGGCACGGATGACCAGGTTCATGAAGTCTTCGTCGAAAAGCTCCTCGTTGCGCCATGCGACAGACTCGCCAGTGTCCGCGCGGACGGCTTCGATGTGGACAGGAGTCTCAGCCTGCTTGAACGCGTCCATGTTGAACGGCAGCTCACCACCACGGTCCTGGAACATGAATTCTGCGTTGAGCAGGCCGCGCCCCAGTGCCAGCGAGCGCAGGCCGCCGATTTTGGGGTGACCCATGAAGGTGGTGAAAGCCTCGCGGGTGCGCTCCGCGTCCCCGGACAGAAGGTTCACGGCATGAATGGCACCGGCGGAAACCCCGCCTACCCAGCCGAATTGGACACCTTCCTCGATGAGTTTGATGATCACCGGGGCGGTGTAGGAGTTGCGGGTTCCGCCACCCTCAATAACGAGAGCAGTATCACGTGCGTCAATCATGGTTCACCAGTGTACGGGGTCACAGGCCACATGCGGACCATTTAGGGCGTGAGCGCCCCACCTGTAACGCCAAGGGTCTCACCGGAGATAAAGGAGGCTTCTTCAGACGCTAGGAACACGTAGGCGCCAGCGCATTCCACGGGCTGACCTGCACGTCCCAGGCCGGACTCCTGCCCGAACTGGGTGAGCTTGTCCATTGGCTGACCGTAGCTCGGCTGCAGCGGGGTCCACACCGGGCCCGGCGCGACAGCGTTGACCCGGATGCCCTTTTCCAGCAGCTCCATGCTCAAGCCCTTCGCCATGTTGTTCATCGCGGCCTTGGTTGCGGCGTAGTGGTTCAGGCCCGGGGTCGGGTCGTACGCCTGAATCGAGGAACTGAAGATGATGGACGATCCCGGCTTCAGGTGCGGCAGCGCCGCCTTGGTCACGCGGAAGGAGCCGTAGATATTGGTTTTCATCGTGGCATCGAACTCTTCGTCGTCGATGTCCAAGAACGAATCGGCAAAGATCTGACGGGAAGCGTTGTTGACCAGGATGTCCAGACCGCCCAACTCATCGAGAGCTGTCTGCACGGTCTTGGTGCACGTGTCCGGATCCTGCAGGTCACCGGGGATGCCAACGGCTTTGCGGCCGGCCTCCTCAATGGCGGCCAGAACGCGGTCAGCGTCGAGCTGCTCCTCCGGTAGGTACGCAATAGCTACGTCGGCGCCTTCACGCGCGTAGGCAATGGCAACGGCGGCGCCAATTCCGGAGTCGCCGCCGGTGATCAAGGCCTTGCGGCCTTCGAGGCGGCCGCGGCCCACGTAGGACTCCAGGCCGATGTCGGCGGTCGGTTCCATCTCAACGTCCAATCCGGGGTGGGGCTGGCGCTGCTCAGGCGGGGAAATTGTCGGGTACTTGCTGCGGGGGTCGATGAGAGCCATGACACCCACCGTACGCAAGAACGCTAATCGCGGTCTTCAATCTCCTGGACCCGCTCCTGCTCTTCCACCTCGCGCTTGGATTGCGATTCTTCGAAGACATCCCGCGCCAGCCGATGCAGGAAGCTCACGACCTTGTAGCGGAACAGCACGGCATCTTGGGCCCGCGGAGCCGCCTGCACCATTTCCTCGGCGCTCCACCCCATCTGGAGCTCTTTGGCCCGCAAGATCTCTGCGTCCAACTTCACACCCAGCAGCAACACAATATTCATTGCCCAGACCATTACCAGCATCGCCAGGACAGATCCGAACGCCCCGTAGGCGCTCTGAAGCCCGAAGTTGGACACATACCAATTGAACAGCGTCCACAGCAGGCCAATGACCACAAGCGCAAGCGCGGAGCCGGCCGTGAGTAGACGGAACCGCCCGGGCCGCACATTGGGCGCAAAGTAGTACAGGCAAGACACCAACGCGATCGCAGCGAGAATCACCGCCGGGTAGCGCAGCCAGTCCCACACGGGGATGAAGATCTGGTTGAGGTAGTCCACCACCCCTTGGAGCCGCAGCGGTTCCGCGATGGGCCCCAGCACAGCGTCCACGATCGATGTGCGCAGCACCAAGCCCGCAACCATGATCACGCCGCCGAGCACCATGAGCACCGTGATCCCCCACATGGTCAGCCAGGTCACCGGCAAGCTGCGCCCTTCAGTGCGTGTATAGATCACATTGCAGCTGCGGGAAAACGCCCGCACGTACGCTGACGCGGAAAACAGCGAGACCAGCAGCGAGATGATGATGGCAACTGTGCTTTGTTCCGGGGTACCTGCGACGCTAAGGAACAGGTCGAGCGCTTGCTCTCGTAGCTCTTCAGGCACCATGTCCTCGATCACTCCGCTCATGAACTCGCGCAAGTCATCCTTGTCCGACGGGAACATCAGCGTGACCAGGGAGTAAAACGCCAGCAGCGTCGGCGCCAGCGCGGTGATGGTGAAGTAGGTCAGTGTCGCTCCGCGGTCCATCAGCGCGATCGGCCCGAAATCAAGCACAGTGCGCGCAATGACGAGCTTCCAACTCTTCAAGCTCAGCCGGTTTCCGCGCTGCAACGCCTTCGGGTTCTTGTCAGGCGGATCCACTAGGACGGTCTCGCCTGGCCCGTACGTTTGGACCAGCTTCGCGGGGCGCGCGATGATCTCTTTGTCTGCGCCCTTCGCGCTGTCGTCCTCGGTCATGCCCCTCACCTTATCTGCCCGGGTCTCGCCTGCAGCGCGAATTCGCGCTCGCCGCGAGAGCGTAAGAATCAGCGGTAGATTGACCTTATGGGCACTTTGGAATTCGGCGAGCTCGGCTTCAATCTCTCCTGGGTAGAGGTCCTGCTGGTAGGCGGAGTGTTTCTCCTCGCGGTAGCCTCTTTCGCGCTCTTTATATGGGCCATCGCATCCATCATGAGAGCTGACTACTTGGATGGGGTCTCAAAACTGATCTGGGTCATCGTTTGCGCAGCTTTCCCGCTTGTTGGCTCATTGTTGTGGCTTTTCTTGGGGCGCAACCGCTCTGGCCGCAGCGTGGAGCCGGACTATAAGACGAGGTAACACATGGGATTTTTTGACCGCGTCCGCGCACTCTTCGGCCGGGATGCCGCCCCGCTCGTTGCCATGCCGCGCGACCCCCGCGAAGTGGAAGCACGCACACTCGAGGTTCACACCGCGAACGTGAGCCCCGACACAGATGAAATCATTGTCATCATCACGCTCGACGAAGATGCGTTCCAGGAGCTTTCGCTGATCGACGCTCCCTTGCGCCTTACCTCCCCCACCTCCCGTCCCGTCACATTCGTGACCGGTATCACCGGCGGTGCCCCCACGCTGGACCCGAACTACGGCTGGATCATCCCCGTCACGCAGGCCACCCGCGACGAGCTCCACGCGCTCCCGCCGGGCCCCGGCGAGCATGAGTTGGCCACGATTCACGTGGGGCTCATCGTGCTGGAGTAGTCCGTGCTACTTCAACACATGCATCCGGAAGAACGTCGCTTGCCAGTAGACACCATCCGGGGTGATCAGGCCGGTCATTTGGCCGGGGTCGTCGAGCGGTTTCTGGCCGACTTCTTTACGGAAGACTTCCTCGCCGGTGTCCGCGTCCACACCGGCAAAGCTGACCACGTTGTCGGCGTCGTCGGTGCTCATTGACCAGATGCGGCGGTCCTGAAGGGTCAGGATCGGCAGTGTGGACACGTTGTGGGTGGTCTCCCACACTCGTTCAAAGGACACGGCGTTGTCGCCGTCAGGTGAGACGTCGATACGCGTCAAACCGCCCGTAAACGGCGCGGATTCTGGAACGGACGGACCGTCGACGGCCTCTTCTGGATATTCGAAGCCGTAGGTGGAGGGGATCCACAGCGTATTGCCGTCGGCCATGATGGAGTTCTCCGTGCCCTGGCCGCTGATCTCGAAAGCGGGCGTGCTGCCCAGTACCTCACCGGTCTTGGCGGAAAGCACGATGAGGTTGGGGCGGTCGTCCGCATTGTCCACGATGGCGACCCACGGGTCATCCTCGCCGAAGAACGTCGGCGTTGTTCCAGACCCCCAGCTAAGCTGCCCGGGCTTGCGTGCAGAGCCACGGTCATACTCATGGCGCCACGCGATCTTGACCTCGCCGCCGTCGAGCTCGACCTCGTACAGCGCGTGAGTGGTCAGCACACTGACACCGTTCGGGCGGCCGACGAGCCCATTGGCGATGCCTTCCTCCCCCGCCCCCAGCTGGAGCGTGTACTGCCCGGCGTCGGTTACCACGCCGATGATGGAATCCTGGGTGACAAACCAGGTGCGCTCCTGGCCATCGGGAATGAGACCGGCGAGCTGGGCATCCTCGGGGATCTCACTCAAGGTGGTCATCGATTCGGCGTTGAGCTCCCACTGCTCGCCGTTAAAACGGTGAGATACGGAAAGAATGTCGTGCCCTTCTGCGATGATGACGCTGTCGGACTTGTCCAAATACCCGTACACCCCGCCGAAAAGACCGTGTTTTTCCATCTCGTGGACAGCCAGCGGCTCGGCTGTGTCTGGGTCAAAGAGAACAACGATGGGCCGGTCAACCTGCAAATCCCCGCCTTTGCCCTCGGTGTAGCGGGTGCACAGGCCCACCACCATGCCGTTAGAGGCCTGGAACAAGGTGGAGCAGGTCCCGTCCGGATCAGTGATCAAAGTTTCCCCGGCGGTGTCCGGGTTCGGCCCTGCCCAGGGCACCGAGTCTGTGCAGCAGAGGTCGCGGTGCATCAGGCGGGTGCCTTCAGGCGCTGCATCGTGGCCGGCTGCGGCCGGAGCGGGCATGGGGTTGGTGGAGGCATTCGTAATGTTGTCCGTCATGCCTCCAACCCTAATCAAGAGCCGTTTACGCTGCCTGCGGCCTGATCAGGTAACCGGAGCGGATCTGCACTGTGCGGATCGCCGCGGACACGAGGGCCAGCGCCGCTAGCACCCAGTACGGCAGAGACGGGCCGACGTAGCCGCTGAGCCACTCGATCAGCGGCGGGAAACCGAATCCGATGTAGGTGGCCACGTAGTAGATGCCGATAACGGAGCCGCGCTTGTCAGGCGGGCTGAAGGTGTCAACGTCAAGCAGTCCTTCGCGCAAGCACAGGCCGTACGCAAGCCCCAAGAAGACCGACGCCACGATGAACATGGCCATCGATGGGCTCGCGCCGCCGACCGCCACCAGTGTCATGCCCGTTACCGCGCACAACGCACCGACGACACCGGAGTACGGGCCGAAGTTCATCTTCCGGCCGATCGCCTGAATCACCAAGCCGGAACCGAAGGCGGTCACGGCGGCAACTCCCGGCAGGAACGCACCAGACTCGAAGTACTGTCCCACACGCCCAGACAGCGTGACAATCGCACAGGTCATGCATGCGAAGACCCACAGACCCATGGGGAATGCGGTCGCCAGCGCCTTGCCAGCGGACTGCTCCACCGCAGGCGCCAGCTCATCGGCATCGTGAGCATCGTCTGTCTCGTACGCATCGTCGAGGGCATCGCGCTGAATGTCTTCTTCATCCACCTCTTGGTGCAAGACCTCGCGGGTGTGCGGAACATCGCCGACGATGAAAGAGAAGCCGATTGCGCACAGCGAGAGCAGGATCGACGCAACGTACGGGATGTAAATGGCGTTGTCCGCACTGACCGTGTGCGCAATGATGCCCGAGGCAATCGGCCCCAGCATGAAGCCGGAGGTGAGGAAGATGCCTGCCAGTGTCGTGCCCTCCGTGCCCCGCAACCGACCGGCCCAGGCAGTACCGGCACTGACCACCAGGCCTACGCCGAGCCCGACGACGAAACGCGCCCCCAGCAGCACCGCCGGGTGTTCCTGCCAGAACATGAGCGCGATGTTGCCCAGCATGGCCACAGTCGCACCGACCATCACCGCCGGCCGCGATCCGAAGCGGTCCGCAATGAGGCCGCCAGCGATGAGGCACGGAAACAGGCCCAAAGCGTAGATGCCGTAGGCGCTGTTGACCAGCAGCGTCGACATATCCTGGTTTTCTCGTAGCACCACGAGCACGGACGCGAAGTGGTTCGCGGCCCATCCGGCGGAGATGAGGAACGCTACCACGCTGATGAAGACAGTCTTGGGGTCTTTCGGCGTGAACGTGCGGGTCATTGCAGATGCCTCCTCCCGCGGATCAGTGCAACGGTTGTGACCCGCGTAACTCTACTCGGGCCAATATCTATTTTCCAACAGTTTTATATAGTGGGGGCTCATGACCATGCCCTGGGACCGTTCTGCTTGCCCGCCCCCACGCGCCCTTTCGCTTATCGACGCCCTCCGTGCCACCCATGAAATTTCCTGGGCCCGCAACACCACCTTGGAGCTCGACGCCGACACGGTGGCCGCCGCGGATGAAGCCGCAGACCGGTTCGACCGCTTCGCCCCATGGGTTGCCGAGCACTATCCCGAAACTCGCGCCGGGTCAGGCGGGTTCGGCCCCGGCATCATCGAATCCCCCGTCGAGGAAGTCCCGGACACCAAGGATTATCTCTCCCGCGTCTTCGAGCGCGACGTGGCGGGGTCACTGTGGATCAAGCGCGACGATGCCCTGCCGATCAGCGGCTCCATCAAAGCCCGCGGCGGGATCCACGAGGTGTTCCGTCTTGCCGAAGAACGCCCCGGCGTCACTATCACAGTTGCCTCTACGGGCAACCTCGGGTTATCGATCGGCACGGTCGGCCCTCAGCTGGGATTCCCCACCGAGGTGCACATGTCCATCGATGCCAAACAATGGAAGAAGGACCGGCTCCGCGCTGGTGGCGCGGCCGTCGTGGAGCACCCTGGGTTGTTCACCGACACCGTCGCAGCCGCCCGGGCGGCTGCGACCAGCTCAGCCGACGAGTCCGGACCGACGTTCTTCATCGACGATGAGAACTCTCTCGGTCTATTCGCCGGCTATGCCGTCGCCGGCCGGCGCCTCAAGGCTCAGTTCGATGCCCTCGGTAAAGAGTTCACACCGGACTCCCCGCTTATCGTCTACTTGCCCTGCGGCGTCGGGGGCGGCCCCGGCGGGGTCGCGTTCGGTCTCAAGCAGGCTTTCGGCCCGGCAGTCCAGTGCCACATCGTCGAACCAGTCACTAGCCCGTGCATGGCGCTCGGCCTCGCCACCGGCAAAGGTGCCGAGGTTTCCGGCGCGGACTACGGCCTGAGCGGGCGCACCATTGCCGATGGTTTGGCTGTGCAGCGCCCGTCGCCGCTCGTCGTCAAGCATGCCGATGCGCTTTTCGACGGCATCCACACCCTTGCCGACGTGACCTTCCTCGCCGCAGTCAACTGGCTCGAACGCACCACCGGCATCGTCGTCGAACCGTCTGCGACAGCTGGCCTGACCATCCCGTGGCGGTTGCCGGACGTACCCGACTCCGCCACGCACCTCGTCTGGCTGACCGGTGGCTCACTCATCCCCGACCAAGACCGAGAACGGCTGCGCGGGCAGGCGGCCACCGCCGCGATCCAGCACAGCACCAGGGCTTGAAAATGAGTACGGTGAACCCAAAGCAGCCGTAGAGAGCAAAGGTCTGAAAATGCCATCCTCTTTTGACATCGACACACCCCGTGTATCTAGGTTTGAATTCAGCGCGGAGGAACTCGACTTGGCGCTCTCGGATGTTCCGGAGTGGGTGCCCTGCGAGTACCGCGAATTCTTTGAGGAGTACGGCGACTTCTACGTACCGCGCATGGACTGGCACTCCCCCGAATACCCGCCAAACGATCCCTTCAGCATTCAATCAGGGCACGAGCACGTCATGCATGCGGCCAAGTGGACTGGGGAAGACCCGGAAAAGTGGTTTGCAGTCGCATCCTTCGTCGATGGCGACTACGCCGTCTACCACCTCAAAGACGACGGAACCACTGAATTCGGGCACTACCACTTCATGGACGGGGAGTTCATCAATGGGCCTTTCCCCACAATGAAGGACTGGATGCGCACCTACGTCGGGGATTTCTAGACGCTCGCTGACTCTGCAGCGACATTTTCGCCGACGCGCTTACCAGAGTGGATGCAGCCGCCCAAGAAGGTGCCCTCCAGGGCGTTCTTGCCGTGGTAGCCGCCGCCACCAAATCCGGCGACCTCGCCGCAGGCGTAGAGGCCCGGGAAGATGGAGCCGTCGTCGTGCAGAGCGCGGCCGTTCAGGTCAGTCTCAATGCCGCCAAGCGTCTTGCGGGTAAGAACGTGCAGTTTGACCGCGATGAGCGGGCCCTTCTTCTCGTCCAGAAGCCGGTGGGGCTCGGCGCAGCGCACGATCTTGTCGCCCAGGAAGTTGCGTGCCGTGCGGATGTAGTTGATCTGCGCGTCCTTGGAGAAGGTGTTGGTCAGCTGGGCGTCACGCTCGACGACCTGCTTGTGCACGAGGTCGTAGTCGACCTCGATGGCCTCATCGTCTGCAGTTTCGGCGGCCAGTTCGTTCATCTTGCGCACTAAGTCTTCGAGGTTGTCGGCGATGACCCAGTCCGCCCCGTTGTCCATGAACGCCTTGACCGCCACGTGCGTGCCGGGGCCGAGCTTGCCGGCGAGCTTCTTGAAGGACTTGTCGGTCAGATCCGGATTCTGCTCAGAACCGGAGAAGATGAATTCCTTGTCGGCAATGTGCTGGTTGAGAAGGAACCAGGAGTACCCATGGCCCGTGCGGCCGATGTGAGCCAGTGCGGCAATGTTGTCCGAGCCCGGGAACAGGTTGGTGGGCAGACGCTTGCCGGTCGCGTCGAGCCACATCGACGACGGGCCAGGGATGATGCGGATGCCGTGGCCCGGCCAGATCGGATCCCAGTTGATCATCCCCTCCGGGTAGTGCCACATCCGGTCAGTGTTCACCAGGTTCGCGCCGGCTGCCTCGGCGATGCCGATGCCGCGGCCGTCAACGAACTCGGGCACGCCGGTGACCATGTTTTCCGGGCACGGGCCCCAACGGTCGTCCGGCCACATCTCGCGGACCTTGTCCAAGTTTCCGCCAATGCCTCCGGTGGAAATGACAACGGCGTCGCCGCGGATCTCAAACGGTTCCACCTCGTCGCTGTTGGAGGCGAAACCGCGCTCGGAGGAATCGTCGGCAAGCACCATGCCCTTCACCCCCACTGCCCTGCCGTTTTCCACGATGATTTCGTCCATGCGGTGGCGGTTACGGAACTCCACCTTGCCCTGCTTCTCCGCGGCCTCGAGCGGTTCGAGGAAGACGCGGACGACTTCGGGGCCGGTGCCCCAGGTGAGGTGGAAACGCGGCACAGTGTTGCCGTGACCGGAGGCGTCACCAGAGCCGCGCTCGGCCCAGCCGACGGTCGGGAGCACACGCAAACCCAGCTCGCCGAGGTAATCGCGCATCTCGTTCGCGGCGAAGCGGACGAACTCACGGCCCCACTTGCGCGGCCAGTAGTCGTGGTTGCCCTCGCCGCCGGGCTCGGTCGCATCGTCGTAATTAGCGGAGTTTTCCCAGTCCGCCCACGCGAGGTCTTCGAAGTCCTTTGCCCCCATCAACTTCTGCTCCGGGGTGCCCACCATGAACAGCCCACCGAGCGACCAAAATGCCTGACCGCCCAGGTTCGCTCTACTTTCCTGATCGATGAACACGACCTTGCGGCCCGCTTTCACAGCTTCATGGCCTGCGACAAGACCAGCCAGGCCAGCACCGACGATAATGATGGAGTCAGAAGTTTTCATACCGAAAAGAATACCGGCTGCCTGTGGGCACGTGAGCAGATTGAGAATGAGTTTGAGGGCGTTGTAGAAACCGATCGCGCATGTCACCTAACGTTCACTCTCCATACCGCGCGCCGGTAGAGCCGGGCAGGTAACGTGACCTAGAAGCTTGCGCGCATGAAAGTTCACGCGCGCGACCTGTGCATGCGACTTGAAAGGTGAAACAACACGATGAAGATTGCAGTTCTCGGCGGAGACGGATTCTGCGGGTGGCCCTCCTCCCTGCACCTTTCGGATCTCGGGCACGACGTCACCATCGTGGACAACCTTTCCCGCCGCGCCATCGACGAAGAGCTCGGCGCTCAGTCGCTCACCCCGATCGTGCCCATCGAGGAGCGTCTGGAAGCGTGGAAAGAAGTCTCCGGCAAGACGATCGAGTTCCGCAACATCGACGTCGCCCAAGACTATGAATCGCTCAAGCGATTCATAGAAGAGGGGCGGCCTGACACCATCATCCACTTCGCCGAGCAGCGCGCCGCACCGTACTCGATGAAGAACAACCGCACCAAGCGCTACACCGTGGACAACAACGTCAATGCCACGCACAACCTGCTCGTGGCGGTTGTGGAGTCCGGCCTGAACATCCACATCGTTCACCTGGGCACCATGGGCGTCTACGGCTACGGCACCGCCGGCATGGAAATCCCGGAAGGTTACTTGGACATCAAGGTGGATGCCGGCGAGAAAGGCATGATCGACCAGCAGATCCTCTACCCCACCAACCCGGGCTCGGTGTACCACCTGACGAAGGTGCTGGATCAGAACCTGTTCGCCTACTACGCCAAGAACGACGAGCTGCGCATCACCGACCTGCACCAGGGCATCATCTGGGGCACCCACACACCGCAGACGGAGCGCGACGAGCGCCTGATCAACCGCTTCGACTACGACGGCGACTACGGCACCGTGCTCAACCGCTTCCTCATGCAGGCAGCTATCGGCTACCCGCTGACGGTGCACGGCACCGGCGGCCAGACCCGCGCGTTCATCCACATCCGTGACATGGCGAAGTGCATTCAGCTCGCGGTGGAAAACCCGCCGGAGAACGGCGAGCGCGTGAAGATCTTCAACCAGATGACGGAGACTCACCGTGTCCGCGACCTGGCCAAGCTCGTCGCCGAGATCTCCGGCACTGAATACGCGCTCGTGCCTAACCCGCGCAAGGAGGCCGACGAGAACGACCTCTTCGTCTCCAATGACACGTTTCTGAGCCTCGGCCTTGAGCCCACGAAGCTCGCCGAGGGCCTGCTGCAGGAAGTTGAGGAGGTGGCCAAGCGCTACGCCGACCGCGTGGACCGCTCCAAGATCCCCGCCCGCTCCCTGTGGACCGGGAACCAGGCTGAGGGTGTGCCGGAGACCGAGCGTTAACTCGCCCCCATGCGCATTGCCATCTTCACGGAGGTCTTCCTCCCCAAGATTGACGGTGTAGTCACCCGCATCATCCGCACCCTGGACCAGCTGGCGGAAATGGGGCACGATGTAGTCATCTTCGCCACTGGCGATGCCCCCGATACCTACGCGGGTTTTCCCGTGGAGAAAGTGCCCAGCATTTCCCTTCACTGGATTTACCCGGAGATCAAAGTCGGGATGCCTATGCCGCGGGTGTCCAAGCGGTTGAAAGAGTTCGATCCGGACATCGTCCACATTGTGAACCCGGTCGCGTATGCCGGTTTTGCCGCTGTTCTGGCACGGCGCCACAAAATCCCTTTGTTGGCGTCCTTCCACACAGACGTGCCCGCCTACACGAAGGATCTAGGCATCGGCTTCGTGCATAAGCCGTCGATTTGGCTGGTCAAGAATTGGCACAATCTCGCAGAGATGAACCTGGTCACCTCCGGGCCCATGATGGACACTGCCGCGGGCTACGGCTTTAAGAACTTGGTGCTGTGGCCGAAGGCTGTGGACACTGTCGGCTACCATCCAGACAAATATTCGGAGGAGATGCGGGCCCGTCTCACCGACGGCAATCCGGAAGCTCCCCTACTGCTCTACGTCGGGCGCATGTCTGCGGAGAAGAACCTGACCATCCTCAACGACGTCATGCCGCTGCTGCGCGAGAAAGTCCCCGGTGCACGCTTGGCCATGGTGGGTGAAGGTCCACAGTACGCGCAGATGAAGAAGGCCTTCAACCCGGAGTTCACCCACTTCACCGGCTACATGTCGGGCGAGCCGCTCGCGCAAGCTTTTGCTTCCGCGGATGTGTTCGCGTTTCCCTCTCTGACCGAGACTCTTGGCCTCGTCGCGCTCGAGTCTTTCGCATCCGGTGTCCCTGTCGTCGGTGCCCGCGCGGGCGGCATCCCGTTCGTCATCGACGACGGTGAGACCGGCCTGCTGGTGGACAAGGGGGCCTCACCTGCGCAATGGTCGGACGCGTTTTCGCAGTTGCTTATCGACGCCTCCCGCCGCCACACCCTGGGCACCGCCGCCCGTGAGGAGGCAAGCCGGTGGTCGTGGCGCGCCGCGACGGAGAAGTTGGTTGAGTACTACGAGCAGTGCGTCGACGGACACCACGAATAATTTTTCGCTCGGGATGTAACCTTACGCTGCCTGGCTGAGTCTAAGGATCAGGACATCGGTTGATGATGTCGCTCTACGATACGTTCAGTTTCCCGAAAGGAATCCTCTCTCATGTTCAGCGAATCTGTCTCTCTGCTCGCGCAGACCTACAGCGAGTACGGCACCGCCCAGCCAGAAATTCCCGAAGGTCTCCTCATCGGTCTGGGAATTGCGAGCCTGATCTCCTTCATCATCTGGTTCTGGGCTGTCATCGACTTCGCCCGCACCAAGCCGATGGACGGCACGTCGAGGGTCATCTGGCTTGTCGCCCTTCTCATCGGTGGCATCATCGCTGCGCTGGTCTGGTTGCTGTGGGGCCGCAAAAACAAGGACAAGTGGCGCGCTAACGACACCGCCCAGGGTGCACCGGGGGCTCCGGCTCAACCGGGCGCTCCTGTCAACCAGCGCTACTAACGGCTAGCAACTAGTCGAACTCGGCCGGGTCGATTGACCCGGCTTTTGCCGTCTCGCCTGGAGCGATTTCGAAGAACCGGGCGCCGGATCCCGCGTTGGTCTTGACGTGGATGAGACCTTCATCCGCACCGATGAAGACGGCTTCACCCGGGGCGAGCTCCAGCGGCGAGGATGCCTCGCAAGCGACAGTCACAGTGCCCTCCACCACCAGAATGATGGTCGGTTCCCCACCGTCGATGCGGACCATGGTGCCGTCACCGTCTTCGTCATCCGTTTCATCGAAGTAGCGGGTCACCCGGAAATCCGGGATGCCCACATCGAAGTTCCGCGTATACAGGCTGAGCGTCTCGGTGGCCTGCCCGTGGAAGGTGGGGTCCTCGAGCGGCGTGAACTCCAGAATGCTCAGCAGTTCTGCCCGGTCGATGTGCTTGCTGGTCAAACCGCCGCGCAGCACATTGTCGGAGTTGGCCATTACTTCCACACCGAAGCCTTTGATGTAGGCGTGCAAGTTACCTGCCGGCAGGTAAAGCCCGTCGCCTGTTTCCAGTTCGACGTGATTGAGCAACAGCGCCGCGAGGATGCCCACATCGCCGGGAAACTGCTCCCCAATGAATTCCAGGTTCTGGGCGATAGCGACTAGTTCTGCCTCATTCGTCTCACCGGCGGCGAGAGAATGCGCACGCTCAACGACAGAGTCAACTAGTGGGGCGGGGTCTTCGAGCGACAGCCACCCTTCCAGCACGGTGTGCAGGCGTTGTTCCTCGCTCATCGTCTCGTCGGCGAGAACGTCCTGGGCGGGGTTAAGGGCCGGGAGGGCAAGAACGCTGATAAGCGCGCGCGTTTTTGCAACCGGGCGGAATCCTGCAAGCGCCCGAAACGGGGACAGCGCGATGAGGATCTCCGGCTTGTGGTTGTCGTCCTTGTAGTTACGTGTGGGCGCGTCTACGGGGATGCCGGCGGCGTTCTCCCGTGCGAAACCCTCCCGCGCCTGCGCAATGGAGGGGTGCGCCTGGATGGACAGGGGCTGCGCCGCAGCGAGAAGCTTCACTAGGTACGGCAAAGTGCCGGAAAACGTCTCTGCACAGTGCGGGCCGAGAATCCTCGCGGGGTCTGCGGCGATGACAGCGTCAAGCGGCCCGGCATCGGTCACAGACGGCGCACTGGGGTGCGCGCCGAACCATAACTCGGCTTCGGGCTTGCCTGAGGGTTCGCGGTTTTGCAGCGAAGCAATGCTGGAGTCATCACCCCAGGGATAGTGTTGCAGCTGCCCTGTCAGTTTGAACACTAGCGGATGTCCTGTGGATCCTTGCGCTCCGGCAAAATCTTCGGGCGCACACCCGCGATCTCTTCGACAATGCGCACAACCTGGTTGGAGTAGCCGAACTCGTTGTCGTACCACACGTAGAGCACCAGATGGTTTCCGGTGGCGATGGTGGCCAGGCCATCGACGATGCCCGCGTGGGTGGTGCCCACGAAGTCGGTGGAAACAATGTCCGGGGACTGGATGTAGTCGATCTGCTGGCGCAGGTCCGAGTCAGTGGACACGCGACGCAGGTAGTTGTTCACGTCGTCCTTGTTCACCTCGGTATCCAGATCGAGGTTGAGCACAGCCATGGACACATCCGGGGTGGGAACGCGGATAGCGTTACCGGTGAGCTTGCCCTCAAACTCCGGCAGCGCCTTGGACACAGCCTTGGCGGCACCGGTCTCGGTCAGCACCATGTTCAGGCCTGCGGCGCGGCCGCGGCGAGCACCCTTGTGAAAGTTATCGGCCAGGTTCTGGTCATTCGTGTAAGAGTGAACGGTCTCAACGTGGCCGTGCTTGACACCCCAGCGGTCACCGACGACCTTGAGCACTGGTGTGATCGCGTTCGTGGTGCACGACGCGGCGGACAGCACACGGTCCTGCCGAGAATCATCGATCATCTCATGGTTCACGCCGTAGACAATGTTCTTCACGTCACCCTTGCCCGGCGCGGTAAGCAGCGCGCGGGCAACACCCTTTGAGTCCAGGTGGCGGGATAGGCCGGCACGGTCGCGCCACCGACCGGTGTTGTCCACGACGATCGCGTCGTTGATGCCGTAGGCGGTGTAGTCGATCGCACCCGGATCGTCGGAGTAGATCATCTGGATCGGCGTGCCGTTAGCCCAGATGATCTCGTTCTCACGGTCGACGGTGATGGTGCCGTTGAAAGCGCCGTGGACGGAATCGCGACGCAGCAGGGAGGCGCGCTTGACGATGTCGTCGTCGCCCTTCTTGCGCACCACCACGGCACGCAGGCGCACGCCGCCGTACTGAGCCTCACGCGCGATGAGGATGCGGGCGAGCAGGCGGCCGATGCGGCCGAAACCATAGAGGACCACGTCGCGCGGAACGCGGTGACTGTCGGCACCGATAACCTCGGCGAGTTCCTCTTCGAGGAAAGTGCGCAGCTCCACACCCTCAGTGCGGCTGTAGTTCTTGGCCAGGCGGCCCAAGTCAATAGACGCGGTACCCAAGTTCATTGTGGACAGCTCGCGCAGAATCGGCAGGGTGGCCTCCAGCGGAAGCTCGCGGGCCACCACGCGGCGGGCATAACGGTGGGCCTTGATGATCTCGATGTCCGTCATTCCCACCAGAATGCGACCGTAGATCGATGTCACAGCGTTGTTCTCACGGTGGAGCTTACTAATCAGCGGCAGCATTTCCTGGGCCAGCTTCAGCTTGTTGTTCCAGTCCTCGGTCAAGTTCTGGGGCTGCCCTGCGGCTTCCGTCACGTCTGCGTCCTTCCTCAAATCCTCAATCGGCTTGATTGCTTCAGGTGGCCTGCTCACAGGCCACCAACAGATTCAGTCTAGTACTTCCCTGTACCGCTCCGGCCCCGGCTCCGGGGCAAAGTCCGCATCGTTGGACTTATCCACTAACACGGCACGCACGCCTTCGAGGAAATCGGGCTCGCGGCGGATCTTCTCGCCCAGCTTCTGTTCGTTGTCGAGGCTCTTCTTCAAATCGTTCCGCGAGTTGGCGTCCATCAGCTCTGCCGACGCGACCAACGACGCCGGAGAGGCCTGCTTCAACAGCGGGTTGGCCAGTTCACCGAGGTCGCCGGTCAGCTGCTCACGGATGTCGGACCAGGGGCCGGTGAAAGTGCCGTCGACAAGCGAATAAATGCTCTCGATCTCCGCGTCGCCGTGCTCCATCCCCAGTGTGTCAAGCGCACCAACGCCCTCGTTGATCACGCGCTCTGCCACACCGTCGAGTGATTCGACGAGGTGAGTGGCTAAACCTGTGGCCATCATGTCGTTCGCTTTGAGGCGGTACCCGGTGAGCGCGAGGAACGTGCCGAGCCCCTGCGACGGGTGCTTGGGCAGATTTTGCAGCGTGCAGCTCATGCCTACGTCGGTGAAATATCCGATGTTCATCTCCGGCATCGATCCGAATGCGTCGGGCGTGACCACAAAGTGGCTGCCGTGTGCGGTCAACCCTAAGCCGCCGCCCATGACCACGCCGGAAATGAGCGATATGTACGGCTTGGGGAATTCGGAGATGAGGTAGTTCATCTCGTACTCACGGCGGAAGAACTCGTCGACGCCGTCGTGGTTGCCGGCCATGATCTGTTCGCGAGCGTAGCGCACATCGCCGCCCGCACAGAAGTGCTTGCCGCTCGATTGGACCAGCACCTGTTCCACCGCGTCGTCCCCGCGCCAAGCGTGCAGCGCGTCGATGATTGGGGAGAGGATGTCCGGGTTCAGCGAGTTCAACGCCTTCGGCCGGTCGAGCGTGATCACTCCGGTAGACTGGACCACGTCGATTTTCACTGGCTGCGTCGCATTTTCGTTGCTTTCACTCATGAAACCAGTGTTCCACACCGTACGAAGGACTGCTATGAGCTTTCCCCGCATTGTTGCCTTGGACATGGACGGAACTCTCGTCGACCCGGACGGCAACGTTCCCGACGAATTCTGGCCGCTGCTGGGGCGTGCCCAGGACACCGGAATGATCATTGCCCCCACGTCGGGCCGCCAATTGGCCACCCTGCAGGAAATGTTCGACGGCCGCGGGCTGGAGACGTTCATCGCAGAAAACGGCGCCGTCGTGTGGCACCGCGGGGAGATCGTTTCTACGAAACCGATGTCTTTGGACACCGTCACTTCGATCCTCGACGCTGTCCGCGAGACCGACACCGCCATTCACCCCGTCGTGTGCAAGCCCGAGTACGCCTACGTCGCCGAGGCCATGCCGCAATGGGTGCAGGAAGAGACGAACAAGTACTACGTGTCGCAGCGTACTGCCTCTTCGCTTATCGACGCTGCACGTTCCGACTCCAACCCCACCACCAAAGTGGCACTCTTTGTGGAGTCCAACGCCGAAGCCGACGGCGTGCCCCTGATCGAGGAGGCTGCCCCCGGAGTGAACGCGGCAGTGAGCTCCGAGCACTGGCTGGACATCATGTCCGATGACGCCAATAAGGGCGCCGCCCTTAATGCCCTGGCTGAATCGCTGGATGTGGACATGGTCGACACCGCCGCTATCGGCGACTACCTCAACGACACGTCCATGCTCGAAGCCGCAGGCACCGCCGTGGCCATGGGCAACGCCCACGACGACCTCAAAGCAATCGCCGACGAGATCACCGAGACCAACGCCGAGCACGGTGCACTGAACGCAATCCGCGGGTGGCTGGAGGCTGAAAACTAAAGGATGATCGATTTCACCGCACCCGCTGACGTGGTCGCCCCGCAGCTGCTCGGCTGCCTGATCACCCACAACGGTGTGACCATCCGGCTCACGGAAGTGGAGGCCTACCTCGGTGAGGACGATGAGGCCGCGCACACCTACCGGGGGAAGACGGAGCGCAACGCGGCGATGTTCGGCGAACCGGGACGCCTCTACGTCTATCTCTCCTACGGCATTCACCTGAACGGCAACATCGTCTGTGCTCCGGAGGGCACGGGCCAGGGATGCCTCATGCGTGGTGGTGAAGTTGTAGAGGGGGTGGACGTGGCACGGGAACGTCGACAAGCAAAGGGCAATATCGTCGTCGACGAGAACCTCGCGCGCGGGCCCGGAAATTTGGGGCAGGCGCTGGGGCTGTCCCTGACTGACAACGGCAGCCCCGTCCAGCTGACCGCACGGGACGAGGACCCGGACTGGGAAGTTGGACCGCGAGTGGGCATCAGCAAGAACGTCGATGCCCCGTACCGTTTCTGGATCCCCGGCGACCCGACCGTGAGCAAGTACCGGGGCAAGAAGAGCTAGTTCTTCTTGCTCTTTTTGTTGCGCTCCAAGTCAGCGGCGACATCCGGGACGTAGCGGAACTCCTCGCGCGGGGGACGCTCATAGGTGCTGGAGGCGGGGCGCTCCGGGATCTCGGGAAGGTCGAGTGCGACGTCCTCGTACGGGATCGAGGCCAGCAGATGCGAGATGACGTTGATGCGCGAGCGCTTCTTATCCTCGCTCTCCACCGTGTTCCACGGCGCCTCCGGGATGTCGGTGTGGACGAACATCTCGTCTTTCGCGCGGGAGTACTCCTCCCATTTCGTGATGGACTCCAGATCCATCGGTGACAGCTTCCACTGGCGCAACGGGTCCTCGCGGCGGGACTGGAAACGCGCAATCTGCTCTTCATCGGAGACAGAGAACCAGTACTTGCGCAGCAAGATCCCGTCCTCGACCAGCAGGCGTTCAAAGATCGGCGCCTGGTGGAGGAACCGGCGGTACTGGTCCGTCGTGCAGAAACCCATCACGCGCTCAACGCCGGCACGGTTGTACCAGGAGCGGTCAAAGATGACGATCTCCCCAGCCGCAGGCAGGCGCTCGATGTAGCGCTGGAAGTACCACTGCGTCTGCTCGCGCTCCGTCGGCGTGGGCAGTGCCTCAATGCGGCACACCCGCGGGTTGAGGTACTGGGTGATGCGCTTGATCGCCGAGCCCTTGCCAGCGGCGTCGCGGCCCTCCATCACAATGACGATACGGGCACCTGTGGCGACGACCCACTGCTGCAACTTCACCAGTTCAGCCTGGAGGCGCAACAGCTCTTTCTCGTAGGCCTTCTTCGACAGCTTCGGGGGCTTGGTGTATTCCTCTGCTTTGGAATCTTGGGCTTCGGAATTGATGTCGGAACTCATGGGCTTTCACCGTAGTCCCGGCTGTGAGGCACCTGGCAAGCAGGGTCGCCCATGAAGGCTGAAAGGGTTTCTCGCCGGCTGCTAGTTCACCTTGAACTCAGCCATCTCGTCCCACTCGGTCTTACCCTCGATGAGGGTATTGATGATCTCCGGGGTCTCCTCCAAGATCTGCGGGAACAGCTCCTGAGCAACCTTGAAGTGGCCGGAGGTGACATGGGCCTCGGCGGCGTCGTCCTGGAACGCCTCAACAAGGATGTACTCGCCGGGCTGGTCAGTGTTGCGGTACCACTCGAAGAACAGGCAGCCCGCTTCGGCGCGGGATGCGTCAGTGAAGTCGGCGACCAGTTCGCGGAAGTTCTCGGTGTTTTCGGGCAGGGGCTTGAAACGGACGTTGATGAGGATCATGCCGCCCAGTCTAGAGCTTCTGCCGGTCAGGTGAGAGTGATCTTTGTGGAGCCGTTGAACGGTGTCAGCGCGCCGCCGATGGCGCGCGACACCCCGTCCACCCGCACCGAGTAAACACCCGGCGCGAACCCGGCGGTATTCCAGTTGACGCGGGCGTTGGTGGATTGGCCCTGCTTCAAGAACTCGATGATCGTGTTGGCATGGAAGTCGTCCGCGACGATCGTGCCGGAGGCATCGGTGATGGTCAGGTAACCGACCCCGTGGCGCAGGTCGGAGTTGGGGTTGGCGAAGCAGAACGTCGCAGACGCCTTCTCCCCCGCCTTCACCGTGGGAGTCGAGGTGATCACGTCGCCGAACTGCTTACCGAAGGCAGGCCGGTCGATGCCGGGCTTACCCGGGATCGCGCTGGGGATCCAGCCGGTGAGGTCGCCGGCGGGGCGACCGACATCAACACGCGTTCCGTCTTTGAGCGCGTGCGCGAGCTCGTCGTAGACCTGGACCATTGCGCACAGCTCGTGGCGGCCGAAGATGGTCGCCCCGCCTTCGTAGTCTTGGTTGTCGTACTCCTCCGGCGTGGTCACGTAGTGGGCGTAACCACTGGTGTAGCCCTGGCAAATGACCGTTTCCAGCGGCACGCCGAGCACAGAGGCGACGTGCTCGCGCATGCGGTACCCAGCCATGGAAGTCGGCTCCATCGAGTTGGTGATGATGGTGATACCCGCGATCTGCGTGATCGAGTACAACAACGTTTGCTGGATCATGCCGTCGACGTAGCCCAACGGCAAGAGCATTTCCTTGTTGCCGTGGATCTCTTTCCAGTTCGCAGGCACTGTGACGTCATTCAGTGCTTTCACCCACGGCGTGCCGCCACGCTCGCCCTCGTTGAAAATAGGCACCTCGAGGCCTCCGCCGTCTTCCTGGCTGGATGCCGCAAACGCCGCCCCGAGGATGGCGGGGCCCGTCCTCTGCTGCGAACCGTCCGGGGTGAACGCACCGTCGATGGTGATGTTACGCATGTCCACCCACTTGTGGCGGTTGCGCACTCCCCCGCCGGCGAGCGGAATGATCTGGCCTTCAGTTGCGTCGATCTGGCGGTCGCCGAGGATCTGGGCGGATGCGGCCTCATCCTCGTAACCCGGGCCCGACTTCGGGGTGAGCCCCATGTTGGGCGTTATGTCGCCCTGGGGCGCGGCGGCAAAGGCTGCAACGAAAGGAGCGTTCTTGGCGTCACGGTGGACAACCCCGCGCTCCTTTTCCATGCGGTGGGAGGACCAGCCTTTGTGGTCCCCGTCGATAAGCGTGTGCTTGTGGCCGAAACTCGTGGCGTGCAATCCGTACCAGTTGATCAGGCCCACGTCCTTCCCGCCGCGGGAAATGAACAGTGTGAGAGACTCCGGGTTAACCCCGGTGGGGAACTTGGCTTTCTCGTCGTCCGGGTTGCGGTCGAACGACTGCTTCGAGCGGTTCACACCAGCATCCTTTGCCTCACCGCGCACGAGGCGGATGTTTGAGGGCTGCTTGTCTGCGTGGGCACGCTTGATCGCCTCCACAATGCCCGCGACGGTCGCTTCGAACGTGACCGGGCGGAAACCGAGCGTCGTCAAATCGACCATCAAGTGCCCTGACGTGCCACCAGGGCCAACGTGGGTGTGAGAGGCGGTGATGAAGACATTCGACTCGTTGTACTTCTCCCCGAAGGCCTCCCGCAGCCGGCGAAGCACCTCAAGCTGGATGGACTGAAACATCAGCCCCATCTCGGTGATGACGAAGACCGAGCTCACACCCTCATCGTCTTCGAAGATGAACGCACGCGCGAACTGGCGGAACCGGATACCCGTACTGGACTGCTTCATCACGGCATACCCGTTCATTCCGGCACCGAGCGGCTCACCCGTCATGTCCGCCATGCCGCGGCCGACGGTGAGCACTGGACTCGCGCTTTCCTGCGCTCGAGCCACGGGCACGCCCGCTACCGGCATATTCGCGGCAACCACGCCCGCTGCCGTCAGACCAGCTCCAGCGAGGAAAGTACGGCGCTTAATCTGTGAATTCACTTCATTTCCCATAAGGAAAGATTACAAAGACTTTCCTATTTCGTAAGCGAAATGAAATGAAATTTACCTTTCAAGAAGTTCCCCCAGCTCAAGCCACTCCAGTTCCAATTCTTCGCGCTGTCCACGCAACTCCGCGACTTCCCCAGTTTTCGCTCCAATGGCTTCGAAATCAGGCGCATCATTCTGCGACATCGCGGTGATCTTCGCCTCCAGCTCAGCTACCTGCTCATCGAGCTTCTCCATTTTGCGGTCAAGCGACTTCATCTTCTTCGAAAGCTCGCGGCGTTCCTGCGGCGAAACACCCGCAGGCGTTTCCGCAGCCTTCGCCTCGTTGTGCCCCAGGTTGAGCACACCCGAGTCCTGCTCCATTGCTTTTCTGCGCTCCAGGTACTGCTCAATCCCACCCGGCAGATTGGTCAGATCGCCGTCGCCGAAAAGGGCGTACGTGGCGTCGGCGATGCGCTCGATGAGGTAGCGGTCGTGGGAGATCACCACGAGCGTTCCCGGCCAAGAGTCGAGCAGGTCTTCGAGTTCCTGGAGGGTGTCGATGTCGAGGTCGTTGGTCGGCTCGTCGAGAAGCAGCACATTCGGCTCGCTCATGAGCACGCGCGTGAGCTGGAGGCGGCGGCGCTCACCGCCTGAGAGATCCCCGACGGGTGTACGCTGCCGTTTCGGCGAGAACCCGAGCCGCTCGGCGAGCTGGGAGGCGGACAACTCCTTCTTGCCCAGGGTGATATAGGTGGCCACATCCTCCACTGCATCGATGACGCGGCGGGACGGATCGAGGTCGTCGAGTTCCTGGCGCAGCCAACCGATACGAGCCGTCTGGCCTTCGACGCGGCGGCCTGCAGCGAGAGGATAGTCACCCGCCAGCACCCGCAGCAGCGTCGTCTTTCCGGATCCGTTCACACCGACGAGTCCGATCCTCTCCCCCGGCGCGAGACGCCACGTGAGATGGTCCACAAGGGTTCGCCCGTCAGGAGCGTCAATACGTGCGTCCTCGAGCTCGATCACAACGCGGCCCTGGCGCTGCTTGGAAAACGCCATGAGTTCCACAGTGTCGCGCGGGGCGGGAACATCCGCGATGAGCGCTTCAGCCGCCTCAATGCGGTAGCGCGGTTTCGACGTACGGGCCGGCGCACCGCGGCGCAGCCAGGCCAGCTCCTTGCGCGCGAGGTTTTGGCGGCGCTGCTCAATCGCATCCGCCTGACGGGCACGCTCAGCGCGGGCAAAAGTCCAGTCGTTGTACCCGCCCTCATACACGTCCACCTTGCCGTCGTGGACTTCCCAGGTCAGCGTGGCCATAGTGTCCAGGAACCAGCGGTCGTGCGTGACCACCACAATGGCGAGCTTGCGCTTCAAAAGATGGTCAGCGAGCCACTGCACACCTTCGACATCGAGGTGGTTCGTCGGCTCATCGAGCACGATCAGATCGAGATCACGCACAAGCGCAGCGGCGAGGTTCACGCGGCGACGCTCACCACCCGAGAGCTGCCCGACGGGTGTGTCCAACCCGAGCTCTGCGACACCGGTGCCCGCCAGCACCTCGCGGACCTTGGCATTGGAGGCCCACTCGAAGACCTCCAACCCAAGCGGCTCTACAACCGCCTGGCCCACAGTCATCTCATCCGGCAAATCGAAACGCTGCGTCACCACCGCCATCCGCAAACCGTTCGTGTGGGACACGCGCCCCTCATCCGGCGGCTCGATGCCCGTGAGCACCTCCAGCAACGTCGTCTTACCGCCACCGTTCAAGCCGACAACACCAATGCGGTCACCGGTTTGGACGCCGAGAGAGACTCCATCCAAGAGTGTTTTCAGCCCCCACGTCTTGGACACATTTTCCAGGTTGATCAGGTTAGCCATGATGGGCCCATTCTAAAGAAGAGCTGCACCACCGACAGGCCCCTGGGCGGCGAAGCCTTCAATGTTCCCCCGCTCAGTGAGCTTTTCGACGACGCGTAGCGCCACCGCCTGATCCTCACACAGCGCGGCAATTGTCGGCCCGGATCCAGACACCATTGCTCGGATTGCACCAGCGTCTTCGGCATCGTGGATGATCTGCTGCAACGACGGCCGCAGCGCCAAGGCCGCTGGTTCGAGATCATTGTGCATGGCCGCGCCGACCTGGTGCGGGTCACCGGAGAGCAACGCCCGGGAGATGAGGGCGGTGTCCATGTGCGGCACCATCGATGCGTAGGTGAAGCGCAGATCATCGAGCTTGTCAAAGACTTTCCCGGTGGACAGCCCCACCTTCGGGTTGAGGAAGGCGAACCAGTAGGAGCCGCGGCACATCATCGGCACGAGACTGTCGCCGCGGTCGGTGCCCAGTGCGACACCGCCCATCACAGCAAACGGCACGTCCGCCCCGAGACGCTTGAGCACGTTGTCCCGGCCCTCCGGCTCCACCATGTACCCGTAGTGGGACAACAAGGCCTCAGCAGCGACAACAGCGGCGGCCGCATCAGCGGATCCACCAGCCATTCCGCCGGCGACGGGGATGGTCTTATCTATCTCGATCCGCACGGGCGGCAGCTCAGCTCCTGCTGCGCCGCCGGCCGCCCCAGCCAACGCCTCCACCGCACGCCAGGCCAAGTTTCGCGGGGTGTCCACATCCTCATCAGGTTCCTCGACATGGAAGGTCGTGCGGATCGAAGCGTTCTCCGCTGGAGTCAGGGTGACTGTCTCCGGCCTGTCGACGGCCATGAACACTGTCGACAACTCGTGGTAACCGTCGGCCCTTGCTTCCCCCACACCTAGATGGAGGTTGACCTTCCCGTGCGCACGGCCCGAAAACGATTCTGAAAACAACGGAACTGCTGGCTCCATCAGTCAGCTACCTCCGCGAGCCGGACAAAGTCCTCCACGGAGAGCTTCTCGCCGCGTAGCCCCGGATCGATCCCCGCCGCCCGCAAGGCTTCTTCCGCAGCTGGGCCAGATCCGTAGACCCCGGTCAAGCATGCACGAAGGGTTTTGCGGCGTTGGGCAAATGCAGCGTCGATAAGCGGAAAAACCGTGGGGCGCAGCGAGCGGTCGAACGGGTCATTCACATCGATGCGCACAAGCCCTGATTCAATGTTCGGTGCAGGCCAGAAGACGTTCTTGCCGATCGTCCCCACCTTGCGCACATCCCCGTAGAAAGAGGCCTTCACACTGGGCACGCCGTAGACCTTCGAACCAGGGTCGGCCGCAAGACGGTCCGCCACTTCCAGCTGGACCATGACCAGCACACGGCGGATGCTCGGGAACTCATCGAGCAGGTGGAGTAGAACGGGCACAGCCACGTTGTACGGAAGGTTGGCCACAAGGGCCGTCGGCTCCCGTTCAAGATCGGCATGGGAGAACACCAGTGCGTCCATGTTGAGCACGGTGAGCTGGTCCGCGTCGCTGCGCTCGGCGGCGGTTTCCGGCAATTTGGTTGCCAGCCGCGGATCGATTTCGACGGCGATGACGTGATCAGCGACATCGATCAGCCCTAGCGTGAGCGAGCCCAAGCCCGGACCGACTTCGAGAACTGTCTCCGCAATACCTGGCTCATCCAAGTCAGCGGCTGCGACGATCCGACGGACCGTATTGGGGTCATGCACGAAGTTCTGCCCCAACTTTTTGGTTGGGGAGACATCGAGCTCCTCAGCCAACGCGCGGATTTCCGCCGGGCCCAGCAGCTGGGAAGTAGTCATGCCCTCCGAGACTAGCGGATACCCAGCGATGCGGTGCACGCTGGCCACGCGCCCCAACCCTGGGCAGCCTGGACCTTCTCAGCGACGGCAATCTGCTGCTCGCGGGTCGCCTGGTCAGCCGTCGGAGCATACTGGCCGCCACCGTAAGCGGACCACGTGGACGCCGCGAACTGCAGGCCACCGTAGTAGCCGTTACCGGTGTTGATGGACCAATTTCCGCCGGACTCGCACTGTGCGATGGAGTCCCACACGGAACCGCCAGCGACTGCCGGTGCGGACGCGCCCGTGTTGCCGCCCGCCTGCTGCTTGCCGCGGGCAATCACAGCGGGACGTGCCTTGCGGGTCTCCTCGCGCTTGAGCACGTCATCGGACTCGACCTTGCCGTTCACGGTGACCAGGCGGCGGGTGACCTTGCGCTGGCCCTTCTCGCCCTTCTCGCGGACCTTCTCTTCGCCCGGCGCAAGGCTGTCATCGTCGACGTACTTCGGATCCGCCTCGAACTCCTCGGTGGCGGTGCGCTGTGTGATGTCCACGCGCTCGATCTTGATGGCCATGTTCTCGGTCACCGGGGTGTTCAAGCCCGGAGTGACACGATCATTAGAGTCGATCACCACACCGCGGGCCGCCAGCAGCTCGGCGACAGTGCGCGCCGGGGCAGACGTGTACGTGGTGTTGCCGCCGTCAGTGATGGAGACGATCTTCGGCGACGTGACATCGATGGTCATGCCGTCCTCGACGCGCTGGTCGGCCGAGTAATCGTGGGCGGAGCCGCCGGCGATGCCCGGCATCTCAGCCAGGAAGTCATTCACCGTCGCCGCGGTGGTGGTGACTTGTTGCACCTCGCCGCCGTCGATGCGAACACCCACCGGCTTGGCGGTACGCACAGTCACGGTGTCGCCGTTGGACAGCGACTCCCCCGGCGCGGGGTGGACCAGATCCCCATCGCCGACCTCCACGCCGGCAGCCTCCAGCGCGCCGTCCACACGGCCCGCGAAAGTAGTCAGCTCCGTCTCCTCGCCGTTGAAGTCGACGGTGACAGTCTTCTGGGCTGCGGCAGCAGTACTTGCACCACCGATGACGACCGCTCCGATAGCACCGGAAGCGATGACAGCACGAGTGGTGGATTTGTTGTTAACCCGACGGTGACGCGACATGGAACATAACAATACGATAACTTCCCACGTTAATCAAGCGTGTTCGAAGAATTGAGCAGCCGGTCAAAGGTTTTTGCCACATCATGCGCCAATTCAGCCACCCCAATCCCGCGCACCTCAGCTACAACACGCGCTGTATGTCCAATTAACGCCGGTTCGTTGCGCACCCCACGGAACGGCTCAGGGGTCATGTACGGGGCATCAGTTTCAATCAAAAGCTGCCCCGCCGGTGCTTCCGCCGCGGCTTGACGCAACTCTTCATTGCGCTTGAAGGTGACATTGCCAGCAAACGACAGGACGTACCCCCGTTCGATCGCCTCCCGCGCCACATCAATGGGCGAGGAGAAACAGTGCAGCATCACGTGCTTCGGCTGCGGCGAGTCCGCGAGGATCCGCATCATGTGCTCATCGCCTTCACGGTTGTGGATCATCAAGGTCTTGCCCGTATCGCACGCGAGCTGGATATGCCAACGAAACGCCTCCTCCTGCACCTCGAGCGGGGCGGTGCGCTCCGGGTCATGTTTGAGCCAGTAGGTGTCCACACCGGTCTCCCCCACCGCTACGCAACGCTCGTCGCGGGCCATTTCTGAAAGCCGTTCACGCGCGGCGTCGTCAAGCTCATGCGCTCTTGTCGGGTGAATCGCGCACGCCGCGAGGACCCGCTCACTGAAGTGAGCGGCTTGAAGAGCAAGCTCAGCCTCCTCCAGCCCGTCACCGACGGTGCACATTCGTTCAACTCCCGCGTCGACTGCTCTGGCAACAATCGCGTCGACCTCCTCGCGCGTACGGGCTTTGCAGGAAGCGAGGTGGGTATGGGCGTCGATAAGCCCTGCGATGCCGTCGGCGGGCACCGGCGTGGGGCGCGGCTTCTTCTTGGACATACCACCGAGCCTATATTGGGGGCATGTTCACCGACATCGACGATGCCACCCGCGCCCACATCGACCGCGACCTCGCCGAAGCAGCAGTCGCCGGGATCAACGGCTCCATCAGCGACATCGTGGCCAGCTTCGAAGAAGCCCTCGGCGAATACCTCGCACTCGACCCCGACCTGCAACGCGCCTACCCGCGCGGCGACACCGCCCGCATCTTCGGCACCGCGCTCGGAGACGCATTCATCCGCGAGCACGGTTTCCAATGGCAGATGCTTAACGACGACTACGGCACCGACCTCGTCGTCGCCTCCCCCAACCGCGACATGTACACCGCGCCCCTCGTCGTGGTGGATACACGCTTCGAAGATGAGGAAACGGGGAAACTGACTGCGTTCATCGCGCAATTCCTGGGCGAGTAGGGCTGAATGGGCTCGCTTTGGGCTGGACGTGCGGAAAAGTCGACGAACTCGATTGCGAGTCGGCGGCCCAAAACGCACTGACCTGCGATATCGACTCTAGACAGGAAACCAGTTTGTCAACTTTTCCGCACGGGTGCCCTGGCCGCCTTTACTCGAAGCACTTCAACCCCCGCTGCAAACGTTGACAAACTCGATTCCGATTTACTCCCCCAAAAGGCCCTTACCTGCGGGGACTGTTCTAGACAGGAATCGAGTTTGTCATCTTTTGCAGGATCAAGCCCAGCGAGGGCGCGCCCAGGGCCCGACCCCGCTACTGCACCGGCGCCCACTCCGGGCCGGTCTCGCCGAGCTCCGGGTCCAGCTTCGCAATGAGGGGTTGCGGCTTTTCCAAAGGGGTACCCGGCTCAACGTCGACCCGGGCCCACGCTGCCTGCTGCTCCTCGTAGTCACCGGTGATCACCGGGTAGGTCTGGCCAATCTCTGGCAGGCCGACACCGATGAGGTTCATGCCAGCATCATCATGCTCGGCGTTATCCACGACCTCTTCCACGCGCGGGGAAGCGGCCCACACACCGTCGCGGCCGAGAGTCTCGTGCACCTTTTGTGCGGTGTGCGGCAGGAAGGGGGTCAGCATCGCATTGCAATCGGAGACGACTTGGAGGGCGGTCCAGAGGACCGTCGACAAGCGTTCGCGTTGAGACTCGTCCTTGGCGAGCTTCCACGGCTCCTGCTCGGCGATGTAGGCGTTGGCCTCGCCGACGACGTGCATGATTTTGGTGATGGCGTACTTAAAGTGGGCCTCACCAAGCTCCGCGCCAGCCTCGCCAAATGTGCGGGCAGCCAGGTCGAGAATGCGCTGATCCGACTCATTCAACGCCCCCGGCTGCGGCACCTCACCGAAGTTCTTGTGCGCCATGGACACGGTGCGGTTGACCAGGTTGCCCCAGCCGTTCGCCAGCTCGTTGTTGATGCGTCGGACGAACTCGTCCCACGTGAAGTCAGTGTCGTTGTTCTCCGGACCGGCGACAGCAATGAAATAGCGCAGCGGATCAGGACCGAACTCCGCCAGGAAGTCCTTGACATAGATGACCACGCCCTTGGAGGAGGAGAACTTCGATCCGGACATGGTCAGGAACTCCGAGGACACGACCTCAGTGGGAAGGTTCAACTCACCGAGGCGGTGCTCCTGGCCGCCCTTGGAGCCCTTGCCGGCGTAACCGAGCAGCTCACCCGGCCAGATCTGGGAGTGGAACGTGATATTGTCCTTGCCCATGAAGTAGTAGCCGCGGGTGTCCGGGTCCTGCCAAAAGTCCTTCCAGGCATCCGGGTTGCCCGAGCGGGCAGCCCACTCGATGGAGGCGGACAGATAGCCGATAACGGCGTCAAACCACACGTAGAGCTTCTTGCCCGGGTCGTTCTCCCAGCCTTCGACGGGAACGGGGATGCCCCAGTCGATGTCGCGGGTCATGGAACGCGGACGCATGACCTCGAGGAGGTTGAGCGAGAACTTCAGCACATTCGGACGCCAGTCTTGGCGCGTCTCGAGCCACTCCTTGAGGGCTTCGCCCAACGACGGCAGATCCAGCATGAAGTGCTCAGTCTCAATGAACTCCGGGGTTTCACCGTTTATTTTGGAGACTGGGTTGATCAGGTCGACCGGGTCGAGCTGGTTTCCGCAGTTGTCGCACTGGTCTCCGCGGGCATCGTCGGCACCGCAGATCGGGCACGTGCCCTCGATATAGCGGTCCGGCAACGTACGACCGGTCGATGGGGAGATCGCGCCCTTGGTGGTCTCCTTGATCATGTACCCGTTGTTGTAAAGACCCTTGAACAGCTCCTGCACCACTGCGTAGTGGTTACGGGTGGTGGTGCGGGTGAACAGGTCGTAGGACAAACCCAGACCGGCCAAGTCCTCCACGATCTGGCGGTTGTAGCGGTCCGCCAGCTCCTTGACCGTCACCCCCTCCTTGTCGGCCTGGACCAGCAATGGGGTGCCGTGCTCGTCGGTACCAGAGACCATGAGCACGTTGTTGCCCACCATGCGTTGGTAGCGGGCGAACACGTCGGACGGGACACCGAATCCGGCAACGTGGCCAATGTGGCGGGGGCCGTTGGCGTAAGGCCAGGCCACGCAAACGAGGACGTTCTGGGCGGATTCGGTGTTGGGCTCAGTCATGGGTTCCAGCATAAGTTACGCGTTGTCGGCGTCGGCCTTCTGGCCCGTGCCAGCCGTGGTCACCTTGGTGGACTCGCCCACCTTGCTGGACTTGGCTGTCTTGCCAGCCCTGCCGATCTTGTTGGCCTTATCGCGCTTCTTCTGTGCGTCGCGGTGCATGCGGCGCTCGATGGCCAACTGGCGGTTGAAGCGCTCCTGCTCCTTGTGGTCGAGGTAGATGGTGTCGTTGGTGACGTCCTTGACAATCGCGAACATGAGCAGGATGAGGATCAGCAGGAACGGCGTCGCGGCAACGATGGTGACGTTCTGCAGGGAGCTCAGAGCCTCGTCACCGCCGGCGATCAGCAGGGTCAGGCCGACTGCTGCAGTGGACAGGCCCCACATTGCGGCCAGCCACGGCTTCGCGTCGGACTTACCGTTCTGGGACAGCGAACCCATGACGGTGGAGGCAGAGTCCGCAGAGGTGATGAAGAAGGTGCCCAGCAAAATGAGCGCCAGGATGGCCATGATGGAGCCGCCGGGCAGGGACTGCAGCAGGTTGAACAGCTGCTCCTCGCTAGTACCCTCGCCGTAGATGGACTGGCCGGTCTGCTCGTAGTGGATGGCGGTGCCGCCGAAAATGGCGAACCAGACGGTGGACAGGCCCGCCGGAACGAGCAGGACACCGAAGCAGAATTCGCGTATGGTGCGGCCGCGGGAAATGCGTGCCAGGAAGGTGCCCACGAACGGCGACCAGGAGATCCACCAGGCCCAGTAGAAAATGGTCCATCCGCCGAGCCACTCGGCGGCCTCTCCGTCAGCGGACTCTGCGGTGCGCGATGCCATGAGGAAGAACTGGTCCAGGTAGGAGCCCAGTGCCGTCGGCAGCATGTTGAGCTGGACCACGGTCGGGCCCATGACGAAGACGAAGATAGCCAGGAGCGCGGCGACCACCATGTTGAAGTTGGAGACCCACTGGATGCCCTTGCCCACACCGGACATGGCGGACAGCAGGAAGGCCAGCGTCAGAACGGACACGATGCCCACGGTGAGCATGGTCGACGGAGAGTTCACCAGGCCGGAGGCCTGCAGGCCCGTAGTGATCTGGAGAGATCCGAGGCCCAGGGAGCAGGCGGTGCCGAAGATGGTGGCAAAGATGGCGAGGCCGTCGATCAGCTTGCCCAACCAGCCGGACGCGCGCTTCTCGCCGATCAGCGGAATGAAAGCGCTGGAAAGCAGCTGCTTACGGCCGACGCGGAATGTGGAGTAGGCGATCGCCAGGCCCAGGATGGCGTAGACCGCCCACGGGTGCAGTGTCCAGTGGAACATGGTCTGCGCCATGGCGGTACCAACCGGGTAGCCGTCCATGCCTGGCACGCCGTCGCGGTAGAACGCCAGCGGCTCGGAGGCACCGAAGAACATCAGGCCGATGCCCATTCCGGCGGCGAACATCATGGCGATCCACGATGCTGTGCGGAATTCCGGCTGCTCGTCGCTGTGGCCGAGACGGATGGTGCCGAACTTCGATATCGCAATGACAAGGACGAACAGAACGAAAATGGTGCCGAAGAACACGAACGCCCAGCCGAGGTTGTCAATCACCCAACCGAAGGACGCGGTGGCGAAAGCATCGAAGCTGTCGCGGCCGAGCAGGCCCCAGGCGACGACGGCGACGACGATCGCGGCGATAGGGGCGACAATGCTCCAGTCGACCGGCGCGTCCTCATTCTCGAAGGCGCGGTCGCCGGCTTCTTCGGGGTCCCCGAAGTTCTTGCGGTCGCCGTGACGGGAAGCCTCGAGCAAATCGTGGAGCTCTGCTGTCGCTGAGCGCTCCGGGTTGAGGTTGTCCTGGTCCTCTAGCGGGTCGTGGGCATGGGGTTGTGCTTTGGGATCGTGCGGATCTTGCGTCACACTCAAACCTGTTCAGTCCTTTCGAAGATTTCGGCGGTGCTACATCACAGCCACCACACAGTAACTAATTCTGTGCGTCTAAGGCAGCGTTATACAGCTCCCCCGTCTTCACCCCTGCGTTTTTCGCCACCTCTTTGACTGCATCCTTCAAGCGCATACCGCCTTTTGTGAGCTTTTCGACGTCCCCCACCAAGTCCTCCGGCTCCACCCCCACTTCGGTGGTGCCCTCGATGACAATGGTGACTTCCCCGCGCACACCCTCGGCCGCCCACGCGGCGAGCTCGCCTAGGGTTCCGCGGCGCACTTCTTCGTATGTTTTGGTCAATTCGCGGCACACGGCTCCGCGGCGATCGGGTCCGAGAATCTCTGCGGCCTCCTCGAGTGTGACTGCGGTGCGGTGGGGTGACTCGAAGAAGCAGACGGCGCGCTTTTCGGTCTGCAGCGACTCGAGCCATGACCGGCGCGCACCAGACTTCCGTGGAGCGAAACCGTCGAAAATGAACCTGCCCACGCCCAGACCGGACAAAGCGAGCGCGGTGGTCACAGCCGACGGCCCAGGCAGGCAGGTGACCGGCACACCGGCGTCGTGGGCGGCGCTGACCAGGGCATGCCCCGGGTCGGACACCAGCGGCATGCCTGCGTCGGTGACGATGAGGACGATGCCGGCACGTGCGGCGTCGATAAGCTCACGCGTGCGCTTGTCCTCGTTGTGGTCGAAGTTGGAGAGGACTCTTCCGCGGATCTCCACCCCGAGCGCCGCCGCGAGATTGCGGGCGCGCCGGGTGTCCTCGGCGGCGACCACGTCGGCGCGTTCCAACGCCGCTTTCAGGCGTGGCGATGCATCACCGATGTTGCCCAACGGAGTGGCGGCCACCACGACGCCATGGGCGGGAAGAGTGTTGTCCATGCACCCAGCTTGTCACAAGCAGCGCGGGGCACACAGTAAGATCATCACCCGTGAGTTCGACACTAGTGGCTGCGAAAGTGCGCGTGGACCGTCCCGCCCCCACCGCACCTGTGACGGTGCCCTGGGACCGCCGCGACACGGTCACCACAGCGGTGGTGGCCGTGCTGGCGTTCTTCACGCGATTCATCGGAGTGACCACGGCAGTGTCGAAAGGCACCCCGGTTTTCGACGAGAAGCACTACGTCCCTCAAGCCTGGGACATTTACCGTTCGTCGTTCAACCCGGTCATCGGCGGTATTGAGTCGAACCCGGGTTACGGCCTGGTGGTGCACCCGCCGCTGGGCAAGAAGCTCGCCGCACTCGGTGAAGCACTGTTCGGGTACACCCCGCTCGGCTGGCGTTTCGTGGCGGCCCTGTTCGGTGCGTTGACTGTGGTGTTCATCATGCTGCTCGCGCGGCGCATCTCGCAGTCGTGGGTGGTGGCAATGTTCGCGGGCATCATTGCTCTTTGCGACGGTGTGCTGCTGGTCATCAGCCGTTTCGGCATGCTGGATGTGTTCATTCTGCTTCCCGTTGTTGTAGCCGCGTGGACGCTCGCGGGAGATATGCGCCAAGTGCATCAGAGGCTTTACAGCGCCTGGCGTGACGGCACCATCGCCGCCTCCGGCCCGTACGGCCCGCGGCTGGGATTCCGCTGGTGGCGCTTTGCCACTGGTGTCGTGCTCGGGTGCGCCCTGGCTGTGAAGTGGTCCGGCCTGTACTACATCGCCTTCTTCGGATTGCTGTCGTCCTTTTATGACTTGTACTTGCGGCGGCGCTACGGCGTGGAAAAGCCCGTAGCTGGAACGCTGCTGCGCGATGTGCCCTCGGCGCTGGCATCGATCGTGCTCATCCCGGCGGTGCTCTACCTGTGGTCGTGGCGCGCCTGGTTCGCGTCCGAAACCTCGGTGTACCGCCACGCGGCAGTCGACGGCACTATCGCCGACTCCGACTGGCCGTGGCTGGGCAGCTTGCCCGATGCCTTCGGCGGCTGGCTGTACTACCACCTGTCCGTGCTCAACTTCCACAGTGAGTTGACCTCCTCCTCAGGCCACTCCCACCCGTGGGACTCCAAGCCGTGGTCCTGGTTGGTGGCGTCGCGCCCAATCCTGTTCTACTCCTCCACCGGCATCGAGTGCGCTGGCGGACAGGAGTGCCGCCGCATGATCTACCTCTTCGGCACACCCGCTATCTGGTGGCTGACAGTCCCGATCCTGCTGTGGGCGATCTGGGCGTGGATCTCCCGCGCAGATCGTCGCGTCATCCTGCCGCTCATCGGTTTCGCGGCGGGCTTCCTGCCTTGGCTGGTGGCCTTCGACCGCCAAATGTACTTCTTCTACGCCGCACCGTTGGTCCCCTTCACCATCGTGCTTCTTGCTCTGGCCTTGGGGAACGTGGCCAAGAAAGGTCGGCCGGTGCCGGGGCTGCATAAAATCGCCGGGTACCCGATCACGTGGGGCCAGTTCGCCGTGGTCTGCTACCTAGCTACGGTCATTGGGATGTTCCTGTACTTCTCCCCGATCCTCTACGGCTTCGTCATTCCGGATAGCTGGTTCAACCAACTCATGTGGCTTCCGAGTTGGACCTAGCTTTTCCCTATCCCGCTGGAATACTGCTGGACCTTTTCCGGAATACTGCTCGCGCAAAGTTACTGGTCAAAAGCATGCGATGAGGGCAATATGACCGAGCAGTATTCCAGCTACGCCAGCGGACCCGAACTGAGGCGCCGCAGCGGGTTCGCCAGCCCCTTGTCCGCGAACCACATGAACACCAACGCGAGGCAAGTGAACAGCAATGTGAACAACTGCATCCACGGCGCTGTCCCACTGCCAGAGACGGCCTCCAGCACGACGAAGCCGACCGTGAAGCCGAACATTGCGCCCACAATGAGCAGGATGCCGGGGATCTGACCAGGCTTCCAGGCCGCGAAAAGCAAAGCGGCTGTAATACCGACGTGAACAGCGGCTAAGCCGATGAGCGGATGCGCCACGGACGGGTTATCGGTGGTGACCGTTGCGGACAAGACATAGTCGCCAGCCCAGAACGCGTGAATCACGGCAAGGATGACAAGGAAAATCCGGCCCACCGCCAAAGCAACCACACGCCGAGAAGAAACACGGCGGAACTCCCCCTCCACCCCAGCGAAGATGACATCGGAGAGATCCTTGGGCGGGGCCATGGCACCGTCGGCCTCCACCAGGCTCAAGGAACTGGTCAGTCTCAGTGACCGCTCCCAAAAAGCCAGACACTCGGGGCAGCCGGCGAGGTGAGCGTCGAGGATGGCGTTGTCGAGGCCGGGATCTTCGCCGTCGATACGCGCCGAAAGCGCTTTCTGCACCTCAGTGTGGCTAACCATCAACCAGCACCCGATCCAAGCTCGCCCGGCCTGCGCCGAACACGAAGATCAGGCCCAGCAACACAGCGAGCATCAGCGGGTACTCCACCCCGCCGTCCTCGGCGAAGAATCCGTTCGGCAGGTGGATGAAGTAGCCCGCCACCAACACCATCACGGCCATCAATCCGGCGATAATGGTGGTGAGCAAACCGATGATGAGCAGCGCGCCACCGATCAACTCCACAGACCCCGCCACGTACGCGGCCAACCGTGGTTGCGGCACACCAGCCTTGGCCAACTGCTGCGCGGTCTCGCGCATTCCTATTCCAACCCAGTGCTGGTACCCCCGCGCGATGAACACCACTCCCACGATGAAACGTGCAAGGAGCAGCGCAAAGTCGCGCACGGCCGGTCTATTCATGAATTCAACCCTACAACGTGGAACCAAACGGGCACCTCAAGCAGTCTAACGAGGGTATGACGACATACCTCGACTTCGAAACACACTGCACCTGCACCTACGACCACCTCCCCTTCGACTTCCTCACCATCGACGACTGCCCGCTGCACGCCCGCCTGCTCGCTCCCCTGCTGGAAGACAGACCGGCCATTGTCGGTCCCGTCATGTGCGAGGACGGCAAGGCCCGCCCGCCGTGGGCAGCCACGGACCCGCTGACGCGCCTGTACTACGACACGACGTGGGGCGTGCCCGGTCTCAGCGAGAACGAAATGTTTCGTGCCCTATGCTTCCAAGTCCTGCAATCCGGATTGTCCGTGCGTGCGGTGCTGCGGAAGTTCCCCGCTCTGAACCGTGCCTTCAGCGGTTTCGACCCCTACATCGTGGCGCAAATGACCGAGGCTGACGTGGAGAAGATGCTGGACAATCCCGCTCTCATCCGAAACCGAACGAAGCTCACCGCTGTGATCACCAACGCTGAGGCAACAGTCGCGATGCGACGCGACGGAACATGCCTGCCCGAACTCGTGTGGGCCTACCAGCCTGCCGCAATGCCGCAGCCGAAAACCATGCTGGATATTCCCGACCGGACAGATGAATCCGCTGCGCTGGCCAAAGACCTCAAAGCCCGTGGCTTCACTTTCATCGGTCCGAAGTCAGCATGGCTGTTCATGCAGGCAACAGGCGTGGTGAACACCCACTTGCTCGGTTCTTGGCGGCGCGAGACGGGGCTGCGGATAACTCCGCTCGAACTCTAGGTCAGTGGCAGGATCCGGCGTGGCAGGGCACTCTAGGAGGGGTAAGTAACCCCGCCACCAAGGAGAGCCATGCACGTCGGTTCGGCCATCGCCCAGACCCTGAAAGACCACGGGACAGAACAAGTCTTCCTCGTTCCCGGTGAGAGCTACCTCGCCGTGCTCGACGGATTGTACGACACCGACATCTCCACCATCGTGTGCCGCCACGAGGGCGGCGCGGCCTACATGGCGGACGCGTACGGCAAGGCGACCGGGAAACCCGGGGTCGTCATGGTCACCCGCGGCCCGGGCGCCGCCAACGCGAAGATCGGTGTCTACACCGCCTGGCAGGATGCCGTCCCGCTCGTGCTCTTCATTGGTCTGATCCCGCGCGAAGACCGCTACCGCGAGTCCTTCCAGGAGTTCGACCCGCATCAGTGGTTCGGATCGATTGCTAAAGGCGTGTTCATCATTGACGAGCCCGACCGCGCCAGCGGTGTGGTTGCCAATGCGATGCGCTTAGCCCAGCAAGGCCGCCCGGGCCCGGTCGTTGTCGGTTTGCCGGAAGACGTGGTGGCTGCTGAGTTCCCGGGCGGCGAGCTCGCGCCCCCCATTGAGGTCGCGCACGGAGGCGTTTCCAATGCCGATGCAGCCGTGCTCAAGCAGCACCTGGAAAAGGCCGAGCGCCCGCTCATCTTCGAAGGTGGTCAGGGCTGGACACAGGAAGCGTGCGATGCCGTGCAGCGTTTTGCGGAGGAGCACGAGATTCCCGTCGTGTGCGATACCCGTTCCTCCGACCGCATCGACTTCGACTCGCCTGCCAACGCCGGGTGGCTGGGCACCGCGCGCAAGGAAGAGACCGCCCAGCTTCTCGACGACGCTGACCTACTCATCACCGTCGGTGGCGTCCTGTGGGACAAACCCACCGACAACTTCACCCGCCGGCAGGACTACAGTGCCTCAAACATCGTGATCACACCGGACCCCGACCTTGTCGGCCACACAGCCGCGGTGACCCGCCACATCATCGCCTCGCCGGAGGCTTTCGCCGAAGCACTGGGCAGCCTCAACATCGGTTCAACGCCCGACACCGGCGAATGGTTTAGTCGGGCACGCAAACTGCACGTGGAGCACTCCACGTTGCCGACGGTTGCGCAGCGTTATGACGAGCCCGCGGGCTGCGTAGACATGCACGATGTCATGGAGGCACTCATCAAACAGCTTCCCGATGACGCGATGTGCACCTACGGTGCCGGCAACCACTGCTTCTGGCCGCAACGGTTCTTCCCTACGCGAGCATTCCCGTCGATGATCGCGAACCGTCTGGGTTCGATGGGTTACTCGCTGCCGGCTGGGATCGCTTCGAAGCTGGCGTTCCCGGACCGGTTCACGGTCGTGTTCACCGGCGACGGCGAATTCATGATGAACGGCAACGAGCTGATCACTGCCGTGCGCTACCACACCCCCGTACTGATCGTGGTCGTGGATAACGCCCAGTACGGCACGATCCGCATGCACCAGGAGAAGCACTACCCCGGCCGTGTCAGCGGCACTCAGCTGGAGAACCCGGAGTTCTGCAGACTGGCTGAGGCGAACGGGGCGTGGGCCGCGAAGCTGGATGACCCGGAGCAGGTGGACAATGTCGTCGAAGAAGCAATCCGCCAGGTGGAAGGCGGCCGGGTCGCTCTGCTCCACGTGCGCGTGGACCAGGAGCAGGCGGAGCCTTTGTCTTAAGCCTTTACGGGTTACTTCTTCGCGGTGACCCAGACGTCAATCTCGGCGGTAATGGGTTCAACACCAGCGTCGTCGACGATCTGACAGTCGATGGTGACCAGCTGGCCGCCCGTCTCGCGGGTGATGGTGTCAAAGTCGGGGAAGTCCGCTGTCGCGGTGATGGTCAGGCCGCCGGTGGATTTCTTCGGGTAGTCTGCGCGCATGCCGCGCGGGATCCAGCGGTGGGTGTCCGGAACCGAGACCTCGCACAACAACCCCATTGCGGCTTCAGCGCCGTTCAGGCCAGCAATGACGTGGAAGGTGCCAATGTGGTTCTGCACACCCCACCATTTGCCCAGGCGCACCACACAGCGGCCCGGCACAGCCTCGCGAACACGCGGCATGACGGTGCGGAAGTAGGGGGCTTTGACCGAGTAGAAAGCAGAAAACACCGCGCGCTTCAGGGCGGTGTCGCTGAACTTTGCCCACAGTTGGGCGGACTTGCCCGGGTTGGGGTTGGTTTGGGTGGTCGGGTCAGCAGTTGTCACGGAAGCGTCAGTCATACCCCGTGATGTTACTGGCCGCAGTTAGGCAATGTCGCGGTATCGCGTATCCGGTTCATCAATCTGCTCGATGGGGCGACGGTAGGTGGGCACGTGAGCAAAGTCAGCACTTTCATCATCGAGCTCCACAATCACAGCGCCTGGGCGGCGCATATGCGCCGGAACGGGTGCGCCTTCCTCGGAGGAGACTACACCCAAGCGGGCGCGGTGGAGCTGGCGCATCCGGCGCGCGTGCAGCTCGCGCTCTTGCTTGACCTGGGTGCGCAGCGCAACCAGGTACCAGGCCAGAAGTACCGCGGTGACAGTTGGTGCGGCCCACGCCCAGCCTCCCGCTACAAAGGCGAATACAGCAGCGATGATAGTCGCAGCAGCCAGCCCGGTTATCGTGCGCTGGCGGCGGCGGGCTCGGTCCTCGCGGGCACGTTGCGCAGTTTCCGGATCCCAGCCGCCCCGGCCGCGGCGTGCGCGGGCGTAGGAGATCTCACTTTCGTCGAACTCAGCTTCAGCATCTGTCTCAGACTCGAGATCTTCCGCACCGAGGTCATCTTCACCGTCGAGCTCAGCCGCAGACTCGTTCTCGGTGTCCGTGTCGGCCTCAACGTCGGCGTCGAGATCAGCGTCAACATCGGCATCTAGGTCTGCGGATTCATCCGCATCGAGCGTGACGACGGTACTGTAACCGAAATCCTCCGGCGAAAAGTACGTCCCATCCAGTTCGTACTCGGTGGTGTCATCATCCTCGGAAAAGCCAAAGGGGTCTGCTTCTGACTCTGGGTAGAGGTTCGCGTCGGCGTCACAGGGAGCGCTGATCAGTGCCTCAGGCTCAGGATCTGCGTCGATGACATTGCGCTGTGCTGCAGCGCTGAGCTTCTTCCACGACGTTGAACCGCTATCGGTTTTCACCGGTTCGACGACCTCGTAATCGTTGTCGTAGTCGTCGAAGTGGTGAATATCCGCTTTGGTCACGCGCGGGCGGCGGCGGCCCTGCACATCAGTGGTGCCACCTTGGTGGAGGACGCGGGTTTCGTCGTACCCCTCGCCGGAGCGCCTGATGGGTTTGGAGTCCCCGAACACCATCGGAGCGAGAACAATCGCCCACACCACGACGATGAGGACGATGATCAGGCTGAGGCTACCGGACATGGGCCCACGACCTTTCTGCACACAGGACAGGTTGCTAGTTGCTTGTTATTAGCTCGACACTAGCCACGGAAAGTCGGTCCCAGACCGAACCACGCCGGGAGAATTAGCACGGATTTTAAATCCACAGACGGCCCTGCGCGGCGAGTCTTTCCACTGCTGATCCGGGCAGGTCGTCAATATTCTGGGCGACAAAGTGGTGGTCGCGCCACCGGCCGTCAATATGCAAGTTCTCTTTCAGGTAACCCTCCTCCCGGAAACCGGCGTGCGCGAGAACTCTGCCGGAGGCCGGGTTGTCGGGAAGGTAAGTGGCGGTCACACGGTGCATGCCGATGCGCGCGAAGGCGTGATCCACCCCGAGGGCGCACGCAACCGTCGCAATGCCCCGCCCGGAATAAGGCGAGTGCACCCAGTAGCCGATCCAGCACTCCCCGATCACGCCGTGCTGGATATTGCCCAGGGTGACTTGGCCGATGAAAGCCCCGTCATGCTCAATGGCCAGCGGGACAATCACGCCGTCTTGGGCGTAGCGGCGCAGGTTGGTCCAGTTCGACATCCACGCGGACTGAGAGTGAGCATCGCGCCATGTGCCGCTAACAGTAGGTTCGACCGGTCGCAGGGTGGGCTCGTCGGCAATGCGCATCCGTGCCCAGTCCTTGCCGTCCTGGATGTTCAGCGGGCGCAGGCGCAAACGGTGGTTGCCCGGGATGAACACGGTCGGCGTGGACTCCGGCCAGCCGGGGTGGATTGGATGACGCTGGCCGGAGTTTGGACGGGATTTCTTGCCGAAAATCATGCCCGCTGCTGGAGGAACATGACATCGACGATGTCACCCGGCCGGACGTGCGCCACGTCGACGGGGATACGGATCATAGCGTTCGCCTCCGCAAGCCCAGCAAGAAGGTGGGCTGGGCCACCAGACGGGCCACCGATGCTGTCTACCAGGTAGTCGCGCGTTTCCGCGTCGCGCATGAGACTGGCGCGGACGTAGCCCACCCGGCCCGGGATGGACTCGATGTGGTTGAGCGAGCGCGCCTTGACGGCGCGGCGCGTGGGCACGCGCTTACCCAGCGACGTGCGAACTGCGGGTCTGATCAGTGCCTCGAAGATCACGAGCGCGCTGACCGCGTTCGACGGAAGCAGAAAGACCGGGATGCGGTCCTCACCGATAAGGCCGAATCCCTGGGCGGAGCCGGGGTGCATGGCCACGCGGGAAGTGTCAATCTCTCCTAGCTCACCGAGCGCTTCCTGGAGCGGCTTCGCGCTCGAGCCGCCCACGGCACCCGTGATGATGATGAATTCGCTGCGCTGCGCTTGGGTAGCGATCTGCTCTATGAGGCGGCGCGGCTCGGCATTGATGATGCCTACGCGGTTGACCTCTGCGCCGGCATCTCTCGCCGCGGCGGCAACGGCATAAGAACTGACATCGTAGACTTGGCCCAAGCTGGGGCTTCGGTCGACGTCGACGAGTTCGAGGCCGTAGGACATAACGGTCACGCGCGGACGCGGGTAGACCAGCACCTTGTCGCGGCCGGTGGCTGCCAGCAGACCGATCTGCGCTGGGCCGAGCACAGCACCGGACCGCACAGCCAAATCACCGGGTTGAATGTCGTCGCCCTCTTTGCGGATGAAGTCGCCAGAACGCACCGGGCGGTGCGGAGTGACGCGCTTGCGGCCCCGGTCGGACCACTCGAGCGGCAAGACAGCGTCTGCAAGCGTCGGCAGCGGAGCACCCGTGGCCACGCGGACAGCTTGGCGTGGCTGGAGCCGTAAAGGCTTGTGCGATCCTGCGGCGACTTCACCCACAACGGGCAGTGATGTCTCCGGGTCTGAGACAACCGCACCGTCTTTTTTGCCCAGGGTCTGGCCGCCGCCGACATCGACCGCGCGCACGGCGTAGCCGTCGACAGCGGCCTGCGCGAAGCTCGGCAGCGCCGAGGAAGCTTGGACTTCTTCAGCGCACATCAAGCCCAACGCGTCGGTGATGCCGATGCGGATGGGCTCGGGCGTCATCGTCGCGTCGATGATCATCTCCAGCTGCTCGTCGACACTGCGCATGCTGTTGAACCTACTACTGGTCGCGCAGCTGCGGGTTCTCCGACTCGTATTCCGCGACAATCTGTTTGATGGCCTTGTACAGCGCCGGGCCGTACTTCGGGTGGTTCAGGCCAAAGTCAACGTTCGCGGGGATGTAGCCGCCCGGGTTGCCCAGGTCGTGGCGCTTGCCGTCGTGGACGACCACGTGGACTGGGTGGCCCTCGTTGATCATCAGCTCAATGGCGTCGGTGAGCTGAAGCTCGCCGCCTTTGCCCGGCTCGATGCGGCGCAGCGCATCGAAGATGCCGCGGTCGAGCAGGTAGCGCCCTGTGGCCACGAAGTTGGACGGGGCATCGGCCGGCTCCGGTTTTTCCACCATTCCCACGACGCGTTTGACGTGGGATGCGTCAACACTGGCGTCGGCCTCGACCTCACGGACGTCGAAAACGCCGTAGTTGAAGACCTCTTCTGGGTCCACCTCGAAGGCGCACAACACCGACCCGCCAAGAGCGTGGCGGACCTGCGCCATCTTCTCCATCACGCCGGTGGGCAGCACAAGATCGTCAGGCAGCATCACGGCGACGACATCCTCGTCATCGCCGAGCAGAGACTCCGCACACCCAACTGCGTGGCCCAGGCCCAGCGGTTCTTCCTGCACAGCAGCCTCGGCCGTGATGATGTCGGCCGCGCGAGCAACCTTGTCCGCTTGCTCGTCCTTGCCGCGTGCCAGCAGGGTGTCGCGCAGCTGATCGAATGGGCCGAAGTGCTCCATGACCTCGCCTTTGCCTGGCGCGGTCACGACTGCCAGGCGCTGTGCCCCCAACTGTGCTGCTTCTTCCGCGATGAGCTCAATGCCCGGTGTGTCCACGACCGGCAGGAGTTCTTTCGGCACCGTCTTCGTGGCGGGCAGGAACCTGGTACCCATGCCCGCGGCGGGCACGATCACGGTTTTCACGTTGGACTTGCGCGTAAATGCCATAAATGGTGAGTCTACCTACAATGAATCGACAATCAGCTAAAGCCTCCCACAGGTTATGCAAAGGAAAGCGATGAGTTCAAAGCAGCAGGTCCGGGCGGTTACACGTCAGCGCCGGCGAGCGCGTAAAGACAAGGCGCTTGTCGACGCCGCGTTGCGTGACCACCTGCTCAGCCACCTTCGCGGGTACACGCGCGTAGCCGCCTATTCCCCCATGCCGACTGAACCTGGGGGCGAGCAGCTTCCCGATGTCCTCGTGGCGGCGGGGCTCGAGGTCTTTTTGCCGGTCACTCTCGCAAACGGGGTCTTGGAGTGGGCGCTGCACGTGCCGGGCCAGGTGACGCGCGGGGCCCACTTCGGTATTGCTGAGCCAGCCGGGGAGCGTTTCCCATCGTCAGCGTTAACTAGCTGCGATGCCCTAATCGTCCCCGCGCTGGGGGTGGATCGCCTCGGCGTGCGGCTGGGCCAAGGCGCGGGATATTACGACCGCGCGCTCCAGCAGGCAGTTAAGGTGCCCCGGATTGCGTTGGTCTACGACGACGAAGTGCACGACTTCTTGCCCGCTGAGCCGCACGACCAGCCCGTGGACGCAGCTGTTACCCCGAAAGGTTTTTTGCGTTTCGACGGAACCAGTCAGGGGTCAGCGGCAGTCCAATAGGGCATGGACTTTCTCAATCTTGCGCCCGGTTACCGCCGCGCGCTTGCTTTACGACGTCTCACTGCCGCCCTTTTACTCCTCGCCGCTCTTCTCACTGCCGTCACGGGCAGGGCGGCCAACGACCCGGCCGTGCTGGTGTTCACCCGCGAGGTCTCCCCGGGCGAGCCGCTCAGCGCTGGAGATGTTGAGCTGCAGAGATTACCGGAAGCAATCGTGCCCGAAAGCGCTTTGAACCAGGCCACCGAGGTGGAGGGGCAGATTGTGGCGTCGACAGCCAGCGCGGGCGAAGTCGTCACAGCGACTCGTTTACTGGGGCCCGATCTTGTTTCGGCGTTGGTCCCTGGCGACCGGGCGGATTATACGATGGTGCCGGTCAAGCTCGCCGAGCCCGACATCATCCCCATGCTCCACCACGGAGACCGAGTCTCCGTGGTTACTATTGATCAAGCTGGACAGGAAGGAGCAGCCCGCACCATTGCCACGAACGGCCTTGTGCTCCTGGCCGGAGGTGCAGACGACTCCCCCGCCGGCAGCGTTTTGCTCTTGCTGCTTCATCAGGATGCGGAGGCAGTGGCGGCAGCGTCGCTATCGTCTCCGCTTGCTGTCGTGCTTACTGGTGAGCGTGGCTGAGGAGACAAATGGGCATTTGATGTGCTAGTTTGTCCGACCATGCTGAAAGGTTTCAAAGATTTCATCATGCGCGGCAACGTCATCGACCTGGCTGTCGGTGTCGTCATCGGTGCCGCATTCACGGCGGTTGTCACTGCATTCTCTGAAAACATCATCAACCCTCTGATCAACGCGGTCGGCGGCGCGGACTTCTCCCCCCTCGGTTTCCACGTCTTGCCGGACAACGATGCCACTTTCGTGGACTTCGGTGCCCTGATCACCGCGCTGATCAACTTCCTGCTGATCGCCGCTGTGGTTTACTTCCTCATCGTCGCTCCGATGAACAAGCTCGACGAGGCGCAGAAGCGCCGCAAGGGCATCGACCCGGAGGCAGAAGACCCGACCGAGCAGGAGCTGCTCACCGAGATCCGCGATCTGCTCGCAGGCCGCAACGGCACTGCCCCGACCGACACGCACCGCGCCTAAGAGCGGAAATGACCTAGAAAACTCGAGACACTAGTCCCCTCCATAGTGCGGCGGGCGCTCGTCAAGAATCGGTGGTTCCTCATCGAATTCGACGTGGCGCTCGCCGTCTCCTTTTTCCTCAATGATGGGGGTGTCGGCGTTCCTGTCGTAGTCAGTCTCAGCCGGGCGTGAGGCGCGGCGGCGGGGTTTGCGTGAAACCATGCGTGGAGTGCGAGCGTGACCGTTACTACTGGACGCTGTACTTGCGCAGCTCGTCGATCAAGTGTGTGACCAGCGGGGAGATCGTGGAGATGCCGTCGCGGATCGCTGCACGCGAAGGCGCGAGATTGACCACCACTGTGGACCCAGAGACCCCGCAGATGCCGCGCGACGTGCATGCGTCCACGGCACCGCACGCTTGACCGGACGCACGAACGGCTTGAGCCACGCCAGGCACGAGCTGGTCGATGACGCCGCGGGTCGCTTCCGGCGCCTTGTCTCGGGGGCCGACACCAGTGCCACCGACTGTCACAACCAGATCGACACCGCCTACGACAGCTGTTTCGATGACCTTGCGGATCTCGGATTTCTTCGATTTGACGTTGACCACACCATCGACCTTGAAGCCGATCTCCTGAAGGAGCTCGAAAACGAGACGGTCACTCCCCTCGTCGATTGCCCCGCCCTGCTTGTGGTCGCTGACAAGCACCGCCAGTGCGCACGGCTGACTAGGAACATCCACTTCAGCTTCCGTCGCCATCAGAAAAGCCTCGTCCGGCTCATGAATGTCTAGCGCGTCAAGAGTGTTCGACATGACCGTTGCTCCTCGTGTTCAGTTCGTGGCGGGTGGTGTGCGGTTCCGAAAAGGTTTCGCATCTAGAAATCTACTCTGAACTCAGAGTCACATCTACCGTTCTGGTCTCATTAGATCCGGCAGATTTCACCTCCAAGGTCACGGTCTCTCCGAAGTCGAAGGAACGCGTTGCTGCCACCAAGGCATCAGACGAGTCGATCGCGCGGTCGTTGATGCGGGTGATCACGTCGCCCGGCTTCAAGCCAGCCTCGTCGGCGGGGCTTCCGGGCTGGACAGAGTCGATCAGAGCGCCGTCCGCGCGGTGACGGACATCCACCTGGACACCCATCATCGGCTGGCGAGCTTCACCTTCGTTAATCAACTGGTCCGCCACACGGCGAGCAAAGTTCGACGGGATAGCAAACCCGAGACCAATCGACCCCGCCTCACCTGATGCACCCTGCGACAGAGAAGCAATGACGGAGTTCATGCCGATCAGATGGCCGTTCATGTCCACCAACGGGCCACCAGAGTTACCCGGGTTGATCGCGGCATCGGTCTGAATACCGTCCATCAACGAACTCTCACCGCCGCCCTGGGCCGCACGGACCGGACGGTTGAGGGCGGAAATGATGCCGGTGGTCACAGTTGCGGACAACCCCAGCGGCGAACCGATCGCCACGACAGACTGCCCCACTGCCAGGTTGTCGGAGTTACCGAACTGGATGACCGGAAGGTCAGACACTCCCTCAATCTCGATAACGGCAATGTCAGTGTTGACGTCCGAGGCGATGAATTTGGCGGGATGCTTGGTTCCGTCGTTAAGCGTGACCTGCATCTGAGTATCCCCGTTGGCTGCCTCAGCGACCACATGGTGATTTGTCAGCACTTTGCCGTCGGAGGAGATAATCGAACCTGAGCCCTCAGAAGCGCCGGCGCGGGACGCGACCGAGATAGAGACCACGGCAGACAGCACAGACTCAGCGACTTTTTCCACGGAGCCATCCGGCGCCGGCGGCCTCTCCTTATCTACGGGAGCTTCGAGCGCGTTCTCCTCATTACTGGCCCCCATCCCACGCCCCTGTCCGGAACCGGCACCACCGCCGGCGACGCTGCTCGCGGCATAGCCGGCGACGGAACCCGCAATCAGCGCCGTGACCAGAGACAATGCGATTGCCCCACCGGCACCCAACCCCTTCTTCTGCCGCGTGTTCACAGTCACGGGTTGCGGAGGGTAGGGCTGCGCTTCCGGCTGCAACATTGGCTGCTGGGCCGGCTGAGGGGGAAATGCGCCGTTGCGGTCATTCATGTAAGTCATGGTCGGGTATTGTCCTCCCGCTAGCTGTCGCTAGCATCGCAATGAATCTCCGCTCATCGTAGTACTTCCTGCGCGGTCACTGGCCGCTGGCAGGGTCGCTATTGCCCTGTGCCGGACGACCGGGAAAGACGACGCGGATACGCGTTCCACCGTCATCGGACTCTTCCACAGTGATCTCGGCTCCGTGACGGTGCAGAACCTGCTGCGTGATGGAAAGACCAAGACCGGACCCGGGCATAGCACGGGATTCAGGTGCACGGTAGAAACGTTCGAAGACTTTCTCGCGCTCCTCCACCGGGATTCCTGGCCCAGAGTCATCGATGATCAGAACCGCGCTGCGTTTCGCCGCACGTAAAGACACACGCACAACGCCATTCGGCGGCGACCACTTCGCCGCATTGTCCAAGAGGTTGACTGGTGCGCGGGACAGTGCCCCAGAATCAGCGTCCATGACCCACGGATCCGCGCGGAAACGGAACTCCACATCCGGCCGGCGGCGCTTGACACGCTCAACCGCGTCGGCGAGGACCCCATCGAGGCGGACAGCTTCAAACTCCCGCTGCGGGACATCTTCACGCGCCAAGTCGACCAAGTCCCCGATCAAGGTCGACATTTCCTCCATCTGAGCGGTGACATCATCCTCGAGATCGTTCAGATCATCATCTGTCATCATGGTGCTGTGGCCCGAGCGGTGGAGCATCATGAGCAGCTCGATATTGGTGCGCATCGATGTCAGCGGGGTCCGTAGCTCATGGCCTGCATCGGCGACAAGCTGCGACTGGCGCACACGGGAGTCATTGAGCGACGCCATCATCGCGTTCAGCGATTCGGCGAGGCGACTGTATTCGTCGTCGCCCTCGACGTCGATAGGCACAAGCTCGTTGCTCTCCCGGACTCTGTCAACAGAGCGCCGGAGACGCTCCAACGGGCGCACGGTGCTGCGCGCGATCAGCGAGCCACTAAGTGCGGCCAACAGCGTACCCACACCGACGATGCCCATCAGGGTTGCGCGCAACCGGTTATCTTGAGCGACCATCCCGCCGGTGTCGCGCGCTAGTGCAACAGTCACCCCGTCCGCGTCGCGCAGCACGGAGACCCATTCATTAGAAAACGTTTCCTGGGTCCAATCCGGTTCCTGCCCCTTGCGCGCGAACCTATCGACGGGCACGGGGTCCCCGACAAATGGCTGATACTGGCCAGGCGACACCGCCACCCGGTACCCTGGGTTATCGATACGGAACTGATCGACCAGCATTTCCAGCGTCTCAACATCCGTGCCTGCAGGGTTGCGCACATACCCCGTTTGACGCATCAGGGCCACGGCGCGAGCCTCCAGTTGAAGCACCTCACCGTCCTCCATCGCGCCCGAGACGGCTATGTAAGACAGCGCGGCCGTCGTGCCAACGACGGCGGTCACAAGGGCAGCTGCCAGAGACGCAATCCTGCTGCGCAGCGACGACGGGCGCGACAGCTCCAGTTCCCGCGTCCTAGCCTGGTGTATATCTTCGTGTTCGCCGGCTACGCGCCGGAGGATCACGGTGCAGACTCCCGCATCACATAGCCGACACCACGCACGGTGTGAATGAGACGCGGTTCGCCCGCAGCCTCAGTCTTGCGACGCAGGTAGCCGATGTAGACCTCAAGGGCATTGCCGGACGACGGGAACTCGTGGCCCCACACCTCTTCGAGGATCTTTTGGCGGGTGAGTACCTTGCGCGGGTTGCTCAACAGCAGGTGCAACAAAGAGAACTCCGTGCGCGTCAACGAAATGTGGCGGTCGCCGCGGCGGACCTCGCGGGAGGAGATGTCCAGGTGCAGGTCTTCGAAGCTCAGTTCGGTGCCGGTTTCAGAATCTTGCTGAATAGCGTCCGCTCGAGCGCGCCGCAGTAGCGAACGTACACGCGCCAACATCTCCTCGAGCGCAAACGGCTTCGGCAGATAGTCGTCAGCGCCTGCATCCAACCCAGCTACACGGTCCGAAACACCGTCGCGGGCCGTAAGCATAAGAATCGGCCGATCGTAGCCAGAAGAGCGCAATTCACGGCATACTCCAAGGCCGTCTAGTTGCGGCATCATCACATCTAGAATTGTCAGGTCCGGCTGCTCATGCTCAATGGTTGCAAGTGCATCACGACCGTCTTTTGCCAGTACAACGTCATATCCGTTGAATTGCAGGGAGCGCCGCAGAGACTCTCGGACCGCCTGCTCATCGTCGACCACCAAGATCTTCATAGGACTATTATGACCATACCTAGCGAAATCTCATGGCATTGAGGGGCCCTTAACCGCTATTAGCCAGAAAAAACCACCACTTTCGTGGTGGTTTTCACATAAGATTAGCAGGCTTAGAACTCCTCAACGTCAATCAAACCCTGCTGTGCAGCCTTGACCAGGCGACGTGGGATGCGCACGGTCTGACCGTCGATCTTCGTTTCAACCAGGGCGGCGTTATCAGCCTTCCACTGGGAGCGACGGTGGTGCGTGTTCGAACGCGACTTGCGGAACTTTGGGGTTGCCATAGTGTCTTCTCCTCCTTAACGGCCGTTACTAGTTGTCGGACTTCTTCTTGCGGCGAGCCATGCCACCGAAACGGCGGTTGAACTTCTCAACACGGCCAGCGGTATCCATGACACGCTGCGCGCCCGTCCAGAACGGGTGGGACTCGCTGGTGACATCGACAACGATGAGCGGGTACTCGTTGCCGTCCTCCCACTGGGCGGTACGGCCGGAGGTTGCGGTGGAACGGGTCAGGAACTGGTGGCCAGTACCTGCGTCCTGGAAGATTACCGGGTGGTAATCAGGGTGGATATCGTTTTTCATCTCTTCGTTTCCCTCAGGATTGATACTTCAGGTCGGTTCCGCTTCAATCTGCCTGTGAAGCGGATCGTGCCTGAGTTGGGTGCGAATTGGACTGCAGGGATGTTACCGGCAGGACACTGAAAAGGAAAATCACGCCCCCGCCGATTTCGGTGCTGTTGACGCAGCTGCGCGCCTCTTGCGCAGAATCCGCTCATCCCGCCGCTTCGCCAACGGCCCGTAGATCCGTTTCATCATCATCTCCATCGGCCCGCGGCTGAATTTGCTCAGCCACAGAACACTGAACAGGATCAGTCCTGTGGCGATAGCCAGGAAAATGAGTAGCACCCAGTAAGTCAAGTACGGTCCTTGGATACGCCGGGCTACCCCGAAGCCGAAATCGTAGAAGATGATCGAGGCAATCGCATTCTGCAGGATGTAACATGTTAGCGCCATGCGCCCCACAGCCGCGATGGGTTTGCCTGCGCCGCCGAGAGCATTGTCTTTCCGCACGTAGAAACCGGCGATGAGCGCCAGCACCCCAAATGCCACGACCGTTGAGGTGACGTAGCGGGCAACCGGGGAAGCATAGATAGTCAGGAAAATCCTCAAAGCCCAGTCCAGCGGCAGGCCGACACCAAAACCAATCGCCATCACCTTCTTGCGTAGGCGGTGGCCGGCGGGCTGAAACAGTCCGGCCCGGTACAAACGCGCACCGATAATGAACACGCCCACCCCCATGAAGAACATGATCGGCACTTCCCACCGCCCGCCGATGAAGTCCCGCACACGGTAGTCGACCATGCCCCAATAGCTCTCGGTGGAGTAGTCGCTCATGAACTCGTCGAAAGCCAGTTCGTCGGACTCCACATTCTTCAGCATGAGATTCAACGCGACTGCCCACACGGTGAACACCGCCACAACGAGCGCGTGCACGCACAACCCGGCAATCATCCAGGCCTTCTGCACCTTCTCACTGCGCGCAAGAATTGGAGCTACAGCCAGAGCGGTCAGACCGTACCCCATGAGCACATCGAAGTCGAAGATGAAAATGTAGTTCAGCAATCCCTCAAGCACGAGAACACCCGCGCGCCACATGTACCCGCCCGGCCACGGCATTCCTCGACGCAGCCGGTTCTGCCGTTGGATCTCCACACCGACGCCGAACATGATGGTCAACAGACCCAAGAATTTTCCCTCGGTGAACAGATAGAGAAGCGAATCGACGAACCAGGCATCGAAGCGGAGATCGTCCTGGGCCGTCCCGCGAGCAAAATCCATGGCCTGCCCAGCAATAGATGCACCCGGCACAAACCCCGCAAGAAGATCCTCGGCCAATGCGGCGAACAACCAAATATTCGTCAACAGGGTTCCCAAAATGGCTAGGCCGCGGGCAACATCGAGAGCAACAATGCGTCGATAAGCATGCTCCTGAGGTTGCGGGGTCATGCGCGCGACAATAGCACCGCTGCCGCTTACGTTCCGTTGTGCGGCAACGCATCCGCCACGCTACTGGACATGACTTCCGCCAAACGCTCGCCTCCGCAAAGCCGGCGGCGCCGGTGCACAGTCCACGGGCTGCGGTAGCGGCCAACTGGGCACATACTGCTGATGATGCGCATTATCCCGAAATCACCGGCCATTCCCCTCTATCTCGCTGCCACGGCCCCCGCTGGCGGCTACCTCGCCCTCGCCAATCCTGGGGAGCTCACCGATGTTTCAGCCAGCCTCGCGCCGATCATCGTGTTTGTTGCGGGTATGTCGATTGTCGTCAACATCGCTTCCAAAGCCGGGGCGTTCGACGCGCTCGCCCGTTGCATGGAAATGATTGCCCGCAACGAGTGGTCTTTGTGGGCAGCCTTCATGGCTTTGAGCGTGTTCACCACCGTCTTCTCATCACTCGACACCACCGCGATCATGCTCACCCCGATGGCGGTCGCACTGGCTCGACGCCCGTGGGCATGCCCGGCGACCCTCCTGTGGCACGATCAACTGCGCCGGAACTCAGTGGAGCTACCATGGGCCGACTACATCAAACGCGGACTCGTGTTGGCCCCATTCGCCGTTGGAGTTCCAATGGCCGCGGCGATAGCCTTTTAGGGATTAGGAGATCGCCCGCCGCGGGTGTATTGTTGACTCTCGCTGTTGTCGAAGTACACGTTTACGCTTAGTCAACCGGTGACTTTTGATGCCCTCGAGCTCACCCGGCCATCCTCACTTCCAGGCCGATTTCTAGTTTCGAGTGTGGTGTCAGCTATTGCATGTCTCCGAGTTTTCAAGCGGCTAGGAGAAAGAAGTAACCATGTCGGCACATTGCCAGGTCACGGGGAAGCAGCCGTCGTTCGGCAAAACCGTGTCTCACTCGCACCGCCGCCACTCGCGCCGTTGGAACCCCAACGTGCAGAAGCGGCGCTTTTACCTGCCCTCTGAGGGCCGTACCATCACGCTGAACGTTTCCACCAAGGGTCTGAAGATCATCGACCGTGACGGCATCGAGTCCGTCGTCGCCCAGATCCGCGCCCGAGGGGAGAAGGTCTAATGCCAAAGAACGATATCCGCCCGATCATCAAGCTCAAGAGCACCGCGGGCACCGGCTACACCTACGTCACCCGTAAGAACAAGCGCAACAACCCGGACCGCATCTCGTTGAAGAAGTACGACCCGGTCGCGCGCAAGCACGTTGAATTCCGCGAGGAGCGATAGAAATGGCTAAGAAGTCCAAGATCGCTAAGAACGAAAAGCGCAAGGAGATCGTCGAGCGTTACGCGCAGCGCCGCCAGGAGCTCAAGGCGATCATCCGCAACCCGGAGACGTCCGATGAGGACCGTCTCGAGGCTCAGTTCGAGCTCAACCGTCAGCCACGCGATGCCTCCCCGGCTCGCGTTCGTAACCGCGACTCTCACGACGGTCGCCCCCGCGGCTACCTCCGCAAGTTCGGCCTGTCCCGCGTCCGCATGCGCGAGATGGCTCACCGCGGTGAGCTGCCGGGCGTCCGCAAGTCGTCCTGGTAATCAAGGAGTGCACCACTAATGAAGCGCAACAACAACCGTAAGGCGCGGATGGAGCAGTCCCGCCGCCCGAAGAAGAACCCGCTCAAGGCCAAGGGCATTGAGGCAGTCGACTACAAGGACATTGAGACCCTGCGTCTGTTCATCTCCGACCGCCACAAGATCCGTTCCCGCCGTGTGACCGGGCTGACCCCGCAGCAGCAGCGCCAGGTGGCTACCGCTGTGAAGAACGCCCGCGAGATGGCACTGCTGCCGTTCACCAGCCGCTAAATCACTGGTTGACAGCAGCGTAAGAAAAGCGCCCCGCTCCCCTGACGGAGCCGGGCGCTTCTTCTATTGGGCGGTGCGTTATGCGCGCTACCCGCAGCGAGCGACGGGCAGGGAGCCGAGCTGGCCATTCAGTTCAGCTGCAATGTCGTTGAGCATGTGCGTTGCTTTGCCGTAGCCGCCGTGGGGCGCATAAGCCGTGATGGCGATGGCGACATCACCGCGGGGGCCGCGCACCAGTCCGAACTGGCGCGCCAGGTAGCCCCCGTTGTGGTGGTAGTTCCAGCCGCCTTTGAAGCGTGCACCGGGCATGCGCCCCAGCCCCCAGCGCTGTTCGGGGGTGATCCTGCCCATCATGTCCACAACGGGGCGGGAGCCGTTCACGCACGGGAGGTTGGCTGCAAACCGCGCCTGCTCGCTCGTGGTCCATAACGTGGACATCTTGTGCGCCGGGGAGTTGGCAGTACGGGTGCGGCCTTCGCCCAGCACCGTCTGCACCTGGTGGGTGGGGATAGCACCAGACATGCGGTGCATGGCGGGATTGTCGGAAACGGTCACTGCTAGTTCCGCATCGCGGTACCAGCGCGGACGGTCCTGCTTGAGGGCCGCGATGGAAACAGGCACCTTCATTGTGGAGTAGGCCGGCTGGGGCCGGTTATCCCCCGCCGTCGCACTAGCGCCAGGGCTGAAAACGGAAATAGTGACCTGCCCGCCATGACGAGCGTTGACACGGTTAACAATTCCTTGCAGCTGCGGCTGGATGTTCACCGGCTGTGGACGCTGCTGCGGTGCGGCGGTGTCCAGGCCCAGGGCCTGGCTGGACATTGGGGTCGGCCACCCCAGGTCGCGTTTGACGTTAGCGGGAATTTGGTTGAACGCTTGCACTGCGGCCGGGCCGATGACGGGCATTTCCGCAATGTTCGGAACAGCAATAGTGGGCATCGCTATCCCGGCTGCAGCGAGGAAAGCGGCGAGGTGGCGCATCATGGCTACAGATCATAGCCCTGCATTCCGCCCGAAGCTGGATGGCGTTATAGGCCACCGGTTGAACTTCGGGTATCTTTTGGTTGACAGGTTAAAAATGTCGCCAGGAGGAAAAGATGGCAGGAAGTGTCGGCCGGCCACGGAAGTCGTCGCCGCGACGCTCTGGACGCACCGCGCGCGAGGAAATTCTCGACGCATCTGCGGAGCTGTTCACCAAACAGGGTTTCGCCACAACCTCCACACATGAAATCGCCGATGCCGTGGGTGTGCGCCAGGCTTCACTGTATTATCACTTCCCTTCCAAAGCCGACATCTTTCTCACGCTGCTGAAGTCCACTATTGAGCCCTCGCTGGCTCTCGGTGCGGTGCTGCGAGATTCGGATGCGTCCCCGAACCAGAAACTGTGGGCGCTTGTGGCTGCCCAAACTCGTTTATTGTTGTCCTCGGAGTGGAACATCGGCCGGCTCTACCAACTGCCGGTGGCCACTTCGGAGGAATTCGCGGAGTACCACAAGGAGCGGGCAGAGCTGGAGGACTACTTCCGCTCCTTTGCGGCCGAGATCGTGGGCGACGATGACCCGCTGGTGGAGATGCCGTTCCACATGTCGCTCGCAGCTGTCGAAATGCGCGACAACACGGGCACAGCGCCCTATCCCCTGGTCACCGATGCGTTGCCATCACCATCCGTCATGCTGGCGGACGCGGTGTTAGACGTTTTGCACGCTGAGCTTCCGCCGGACCGCGGGGAGCGCACCATCGAGTTGCTGGAGAACAACTAGCAGTTCGCAGCCGGGGCGTTATCTAGCGCTGCGGCGATGTGGGCGACGAGGTGAGTCGCCATCACTTGACCGCTTTCGTAACTTCCGTCTCCCGCAGTCACAGCGACAGCGACGGCGACATTCCGCCCCGCGGTGTCATGCACGAGACCGAACTGGCGGACCTCGTACGCGCCATCGCTTGACGACGGCCCCCATCCACCCTTGAACCGCGCCCCCGGGAGCGTGCCTAACCCATAGGATTGGTCAGCTGCGATCCCGCCCATGAGGTTGAGCACTGGTTCCGAACCGGTCACGCACTGCAGGTTGGATGCGAAACGGGCCTGCTCAACTACAGACCAGACGGTTTGGCCGAAAGGCGAGAACTCCAGACGGACCCGCTCGCGCTGGACCGTCAGCGGTGTTCCACCTTCGGCCAGCACTGTTTCCACCGCCTCCGGAGCCACACTGTTCCACAGGGCCATTGCGGCGTCATTGTCGGAGACCGTAATGGCTGAGGCGACATCCCCCGCCATCTCCGGATGCTCCTTTAGCGCAGCGATAGCGATAGGCACCTTGATAGTGGACCAGGAGGCGAAGCCTGCAGCATCCCCAGCGGAGAACTCCCCTCCCTGTCCAGACACCGCGACTTCAGCGCGGCCACCGAAGCCCGCAATCACGTTGTCAACAGCGCCATTGAGCACCGTCTGGGTGTTGCCCGCCACCGACTGCGGCGCGGTCTGCTCCGGCGGTGGGGGCAGGTGGACAGGATCGTTGTCGGCGGGGGTGCCAATGGACGGTTCCGGCAGTGTGTCGCCGCCGCTGCCACCTACCGGGCTAAGCGGAGAGACCGTGCAGGCAGACAGTAGGCACACGCACAATGCTGCGCACGGGAGCGCACGATGACGTCTCACAGGATCTACGAGATGTAGACTGCCGCGTTCCTGCCACCGGTGCACGCGACGTGCGGACCCTGGTCGCGGCAGGTCATGTCGTAGCTTTTACCCGTGACGGGGCTGTACACCCCGTACAACGTGACGTTCGGGTTGCCGGAAGAGTTGTACTTGGCCACGAAGGCGGAGAACACGTTTGCGGCGAACTGCGGAGTGGTCACATCCGAGTCATTCACCCAGTAATCGGTGTAGTTCTTCGCGGGTTTATTCGCCGGTTTCGGTTGCCCCTGCTGGCTCGGAGCGGGCGCATTCACCGTTTGGGTGACGGTGGGGCGTTCGCCCTCGCTCGGCTGCTGCACACTGGTCAATGCGGGCTCATTCGCGGCGCGGCTCGAGTTCGAATTCGTCGTGAAGTAGTAGACCAGAAACCCTGTCAGCGCGATGGCCAACAGCACGGCGATGACGCTCATAATGATCATTCCAGTGTTGGACGACTTCTGCTGCGGTGCCGGCGGGTACTGCGGGGGATACATACCAGGTTGGAACTGGCTGTGGGGTGCGCCCCAGTTCTCATTGCTCACGCCGTCAATTATTGCATTGTTTCCGCAGAAAGCACCACTGGGCGCGGGGTCCCTGCGACACTTAGTGGGAGAAGTGGCGGGTGCCCGTAAAATACATGGTCACACCCGCTTCCTTGGCCGCTGCCACAACCTCGTCGTCACGGATCGAACCACCCGGCTGCACCACGGCCTTCACGCCAGCATCGGCCAGAATCTGGAAGCCGTCGGCGAACGGGAAGAAGGCGTCGGAAGCGGCGACAGCACCGTTGGAACGGTTGCGCCCCTCATCGAGGGTGTTCGCGCGCTCGACAGCCAAACGGGCGGAGTCGAGACGGTTGACCTGCCCCATGCCCACGCCTACTGCGGCACCGTCGTGAGCGATAAGGATCGCGTTGGACTTCACGCAGCGCACAGCGTTCCATGCGAACGCGAGGTCCGCCAGGGTCTGCTCATCGGCTGGCTCACCGGCGGCCAGCTCCCAATTCTCCGGCTTGTCGCCCTCCGCCTGGTAGATGTCGCGTTCCTGGATGAGCGTGCCGCCGGAGATCTGCTTAATCTCCTTGCCCGCGCGCTCCGGCTGATCAGCGGTGAGGATGCGCAGGTTCTTTTTGGTTTGCAGCAGCTCCAGCGCGTCGTCGGCAAAGCTCGGGGCGATGATGACCTCAGTGAAAATCGGGGCGACCTGCTCAGCCATCTCCACAGTGACCTCGCGGTTGGAGGCAATCACGCCACCGTAGGCGCTGACTGGGTCGCAGGCGTGGGCCTTGAAGTGAGCGTCTGCGATAGAGGTGTCGGAAACCGCGATCCCGCACGGGTTCGCGTGCTTGATTACGGCCACGCACGGCCGCTCGTGGTCCCAGCAGGCACGCCATGCCGCATCAGCATCCTGGTAGTTGTTGTAGGACATTTCCTTGCCGCCGCGCTGGGTAGCGCCAGCCAACCCCGTGCCGTCGGAGATGAGCTGCGCGGACTGGTGCGGGTTCTCGCCGTAGCGCAAAGTCGTCTTTTGTGTCGCGGTGCCGTCTGCGCCACGTTGGTCGGCGAACCAGGTGGAAACCGCAGCGTCGTAAAGCGCCGTGTGCTTGAACGCGTCAGCCGCGAGCTGGCGGCGCTCCCCCTCGTCGAAGCCGCCGCTGCGCACGGCCTCGATAACCTCGCCGTAGCGGGCCGGGTCCACAACGACCGCAACGGACGGGTGGTTTTTCGCGGCTGCGCGCACCATCGAGGGCCCGCCAATGTCGATCATTTCTACGACCTCGTCGAAGCCCGCGCCGGAGTCAACTGTCTCGCTGAACGGGTAAAGGTTGACTACGACAAGCTCGAACGGCTCTACGCCGAGCTCCCGGATCTGCTTAGCGTGCTCATCCTTGCGCAGGTCCGCCAGGATGCCGGCGTGAACGCGCGGGTGCAGCGTCTTCACACGGCCATCCAGCACCTCCGGGAAGCCGGTGAGCTCCGCAACCTCGGTCACGTTCGCGCCAGCGTCCTTAATGCGCTGCGCTGTCGAACCGGTCGAGACGATCTCCACGCCGGCCTCAGCGAGTGCAGCCGCGAGCTCATCCAAGCCCGTCTTATCGAAAACACTGATCAGGGCGCGTTTGATGGGTGTGCGGGTCATGCGGAGAACTCAACCTTTCCGGTCGTTGTGGGGGTAGCGCGATTGAGCGTATCGACGATCAACTCACGCTCCATAACCTTAATCCGTTCGTGCAACTCTTCTTCGGTCTCCCCCTCACGCACGTCCAGCGCACGCTGGGCAATGATCTCGCCAGTGTCCACACCCGAATCGATGTAATGCACCGTCGTACCCGTGACTTTCACGCCGTACGCGAGCGCATCCCTCACGGCGTGCGCGCCGGGGAACGCGGGCAGAAGCGCCGGGTGGGTGTTGATCAGCGAGCCTTCGAACCGGTCCAAGAAACCCCGGCCGAGGATCTTCATGAACCCGGCGGACACCACCACGTCAGGCGCGGCGGTTGCGACAGTCTCCGCCAGACGGGCATTCCATGTGTTGCGGTCACCTGCCATCTCGACGACCTCAGCCCGGATGCCGGCGGCACGCGCACGGTCCAACGCGGGGCACTCAACATCGGCGACCACGATGTCGACGCTGTAGTGGCCACGGTGATCGAGGATCGCCTGCAGCAGCGTCCCCGACCCCGACACCAACACGGCGACCGAAATGGTTGAAGAGCCTGAAGAGTCTGACACAACGACCAAGTCTAGTCCGTGGCGGCACGCCCCGTTTCTCCGAGAGACTCATCCCGGTGCTTCTCATCGCCAGCCACGTCCCCGCTCTCGGCGTTTTCGGTGCGTTCGGTGCGTTCGGTGCCCTCGGGGTCTTTGCTGTCTTTGTTGTCGTGCTGTTTCAGAACTGAGTAAGCGGTAGATCCGCCCGTTGGATCCTCCCCCTCAAACGCATCATCCTCGAGCTCTCCCGGATCAGACTGTCCCGTGTCCGGCTCTTCCACCGACGCTTTGGCAACTCTGCCGAGTTCATCCGCCTCGTCTCGATCATCCAGATCGATAGCTTCCTCGGTTGCCGCGGTGCGGCCCCTGACGGCCGCCACGAGCCACGCTAGCCCGATCACAACTGCGACCCAGCACAGCGCCGCCAGAGCAAAGAGCAGCGGCGACGGCCCGATCCAGCCGTATGCACCGGCGTCTCCGCCAGCCATGAGTGCGCCAACGAAGCCGAGAACGGCGGCGATGAGAGCGTAGATGGCAATGTCGGTGGGGAGGAAACGTCGAGAAGCGGCAAAGCGGATGAGCACCGCAGCAGGCACGATCATCAACACCGGCGCCCACGCTGGAACTGCTCCAGGGATCGCGCCGAAAAGCGGCAGCGGCGGAAGCGGGACGAGAGCAGCACTGAAGAGCGACACACCGCCCCCGGCGATCTGGAAGGGGGCCCCGAGCAGAACGGACAGCGTGGCGATAACGGCGTTCGGCAGGTAGAGGATGCATACCCCCACGAGCGCTACGGCCCCTCCCCGATCCAGTACCGGAAACTGGGAGACAAGATCATTGATGCGCCCGTAACCGGCGGCGAGGAGCCCCAAGTAGACAATCCCGGCGACTGCGAGCAGGCGCAGGGCGAGGTTGGAAACCGCACGCATGGCGCTAATCAGCGGCACCGGTAGCGACGCGCGGTCAAACAACGCGCGCCACAGCCGCTCACTCATCCCGCAGGCCATCCCAGCGAGGTGAACCGACACCGGGATGAACAGCGCCTTGTGAATCGCCGGTGGAGTGACCGGAAAAACGGACGACGCGTCTGCCACCATGAACCACGCGATGGCGGACAAGGTGAACGGAATGAGCACCACGAGACCAAAGATCGCGTACAGGTCGAGCACGCTAACCCGCTCACGCGTGGCCATGCGCACACGCCAAGCAATGAACGCCGCCACCAGAATCGCGGGCAAAAGCGGAATTGAGCCTAAAATCACACCATCGAAGATCACGGGGACACCGTGCAACACGAACCATGTCTCTGCGATCGTGGCGGGCAACGCTGCGACACGGCCGCCGGCAAGCAGGATAGCTGCCAGACACGCAGCGACAATCCCCAGCACGAGCACGACGTTGGGGATACCGATGAACGGCAGGTAACGTCGGACGCGCTCTTTCATCGTCGTCGGTGCTGCCGGTGCCGCGTTCGCACGCGCCGAGTCACCAGCCTGCACTGAGCGAGGGCGACGGCGGGCGGCAGTGGGCGACGTTGAAGCTGAACGCGTTGGAGGACTAGACTTCTTACTCATTGCGTTCCACCTTGTCACGGGTGGCACGGAAATCGAGGTGGGACACGTTTATGATCCAGTTCGCTTTCCGGCGTAACACATGAGATCTTCCACCCGATTTGATTAAAGTTGCCCGAAAGGTTGCTTAACGTTCTGGAACTGACTAATCTGTGTCCGGTAGATAACAACTCGGTTACGATTATGGAACGACCCGTAACCCATTGACGATCTAACGAGGTTTACGTTGAACTCTTCGAGCGCACGCCGCACCCCCGGCAAGCACCGGAAGCAGACCCCGAACAAGGGCCGTGTCGCACTTGTCGCCCTGACCACGGGCGCAGTGACCACCGGCGGTGCTTCGGTGGCAACTGCAGCTAACAGCGACCGCATCGCCGACGCGCAGACGACTTTCGACGGGATCGATCCCGCCGAAGAGGCAGGCCTGCGGGAAGCACCGCAGATCCTGGCGATTAGTGAATACAAGCCGGTGGACAATCTTGCTGAACAGCTGGGGAAGGCTGTTGAGTACGCAGAGGAGCGCGCTGCCGCTGACGAGGCCGCACGTGCTCCCCTGTCCATGAAGCCGGCAGAGGGCACGTTCACCTCCGGTTTCGGCCCGCGCTGGGGTGCGATGCACAACGGCATCGACATCGCCAACGTTGTGGGCACCCCGATCCTCGCCGTCGCCGACGCAGTGGTCATCGACTCTGGTCCAGCCCAGGGTTTCGGCAACTGGATCCGTCTCCGTCACGACGACGGCACCGTTACCGTCTACGGCCACATGGAAACCCTCGACGTGACCGTCGGCCAGAAGGTAAAGGCTGGCCAGAAGATCGCCGGCATGGGCAGCCGTGGCTTCTCTACCGGTTCTCACCTCCACTTCGAGGTCCACCCGGATGGCTCCACCCCGGTCGACCCGGTGCCGTGGCTCGCAGCTCGCGGTATTACTGTCTAGAACCATCAAGGTTTGAGTTAACCCTCGTTAGCGTGTCGCCCTTTCCCGAGCGGGAAAGGGCGTTTTGCGTTGCTGGAAACCCGCTCAGGAACCGGTTCTAACCCCGGTGAAGGGTTAAACGACAAAATGTGTGTCTGACTCCGGCGTGTCGCGGGGTTAGATGTGGCCTTTTTGGATGCCGATTGAGTGGGTGTATTCGGTGTCGATAGCGTTGTCGTAGAGGGCTGGTCGTCCGGTTTCGTGGTCGGCTTGGTTCTCGTTGTGGGTCAGGGTGGATACTTTGGCGAGTTGGTCCTGACCCCAGTTGGACTGCCTGGCGATTTCTACGGGATCGTCAGGCAGTTCCGTTTTCAGATATAGCCACCACTCCAGCATCCGGCGTTGGTGTTCCCCGCCTCTGCCGCGGTGGGTGCGGGCCAGCAGTTTCAGCTGGGCGTTGATGCCGCCTTCGAGGCTGTTGGTGGTGGATTTGATCCGGCTGACATCGAGCACACCGTCGGGTGGTTCGAGATAGACGAACAGTAGGTTGTTTCGCCATAGGTGGTTGAGGCTGTTGTAGGCCTTGCGGGTGGGTTCGTGTGTCCACGACCAGGTGCGTTGCCGTGTGGCCGGGTCGGTTGTCCACGTTTTCTGGTTCATCCAGTCGCGGTAGACGTTGCCGTATTCGTGTAGCTGCGCACCCCATGCCGCGGCTTCATCCAGGGTGGTGATTGTGGTGAGGTTGAGTGCGAGTTGGTAGATCGCTCGTCCTGCATCGGTGCGTGGGCGTGAGGTGGTGTGTCGGCGTACCACGCGTTGGGCGTGGACGAGGCAGCGCTGCACTTTCGTTGTGGGCCAGCATGTTTTGATTGCGCTGGCGGCGCCTCGGCCGCCGTCGATCACCACCATCACTGGGGCAGGAATACGTTCGAGCAACCTTTGGTAGTCGCGGGTCGTTTCGTGCAAACACCAGTGCCAGGCGATGACGTGATCCAAGGTGGCAGCCACGATAAGACACCCGCCGGCGGTGTAGGTGCCGTCAAGAAAGACCTGGTCGTAGACCCGTCCTTCGTGCCCGATCGTGGGATCAGGCACATCGACAAGCCAAAACGTTGCAAACCGGCGTTGCAGGGTGCGTGGGTCGCAGCCTGTTTTGAAAGCGGTGGTTTTCAGGCTGTCGCCTGTGGTGACGTGAGTGATGAAAGCGTCGAAGGCGGCGGCGTTGGTGATATCGGGCCGTCGTTTCGTGGCGGAGGCGCCGCAGATCTTGCACCGCCATCGGGTGCGGTTGGCGGAGGTTTTGCCGTTGCGCTTCATATCACCGCCGCACACGCGGCAGCGGGGTCGGTTCTTTGGCATTTACAAAGCCAACAACGCCCCTAGCACACGACGGTGGACTATCCCGGTATTTCCCGTCCCCGCGACAGATATATGCTGTCAAAGCAAATATTTTCCGGGTTACCGCAGATCACCACCGACGAATCGCTCCATCCGGACACACATTTTGTCGTTTAACCCCCGGTGAAATACCCCCGACAGCTACCCCCGCCCCAAAACTCACAGGTTTCACATTAGTCACGGCAGTTTACTGTCGTATCCAGCATGTTTCCGAGTCCCCCTTTCGGCGTAGAGGCGTACTTGCATGTCAAGGCCCGTGTCAGAGCATTGATCGGCGTTCTCAGGCCGGATAGCATGTGGCAAGTTCAACGGACCATTCCAAGCGCAGAGACAAAGAAGCAAAGAAGGACGCTATGAAACGACGCTTGATCGCCGCAGCGGTGGCACTCACGACCCTGGCCGCCATTCCCGCCCACGCCATCAACGTGTCTGTCGATGGCCAGGATGTCGACGGTCTCGCCCCGGCCCTGCCGTCCATTGGCATGGCCCTCGACGACATCCTCTCCAAGGGAGCAACGTTCTCCGCAGCCGGCTACAGCATTGTTTACGACCCACGTGCCCTGCCGGAGTACGACGAAGAGGAAGCGACCGTGGAGGTCCCCACCACCTCCGTGACCCCGCAGGAGGGCACCGCGCCAAGCGGCCAGAAGGTCGTCCTTCCGGCAGAGGGCCGCTTCACCTCAGGCTACGGCCCGCGTTGGGGCCGCATGCACAACGGCATCGACATCGCCAACGGCATCGGCACCCCGATCTACTCCGTCATGGACGGCACAGTCATCAATGCCGGCCCCGCACAGGGCTTCGGTAAGTGGGTCCGCGTCCGCCACGACGACGGCACCATCACCGTGTACGGCCACGTCCACTCCTTCAACGTGAGCGTGGGCCAGCGTGTGACCGCCGGTGAGCAAATTGCCGAAATGGGCAACGAGGGCCAGTCCACCGGCCCGCACCTCCACTTCGAGGTCCGCCCGGGCGGCGGCGATGCCATCGACCCGGTGCCGTGGCTCAAGGAACGCGGCATCGAGGTTTAGCTGCTGTTCAGTGTCTGTAGGGCGCGCGACCGCGCACTACAGCTTTTCCATCGGCACACCGCCGATGAGCATGAGCCGCACGGTTCCGCTGGAACCGAAGTCGATGGTGACGGTCTCCCTGGCCCCGACACCATCGACGCTCATGACCGTGCCCAACCCGTACTTCGCGTGGTTCACTCGGTCCCCCTTAGCCAGGTGCAAATCCTTGTTCACAGGCGTGCGCTCTCGGCGCGGCGCCGGGCGACGAGAGGGCGCAGTACTGCCCCACGCCTCGTTGGAGAAGGAGTACTCCGGTTCAACCCGGCGCCAGTCGAGGAGGTCTTCCGGGACCTCCGCGAGGAAGCGGCTGGCAGGGTTGTTCATCGGACTGCCCCACGACGAGCGTGTCAGCGCCCGAGTCAGGTAGAGGCGCTCCCGGGCGCGCGTGATACCCACATAAGCGAGGCGGCGCTCCTCAGCGAGCTCTGCCGGGTCGCCCATGGCCCGCATGTGCGGGAATTGGCCGTCTTCCCATCCGGTGACGAAGACAACGGGGAACTCCAGGCCCTTCGCCGTGTGCAGCGTCATGAGCGTGACCACGCCCTGTCCCTCATCAGGAATCTGGTCGGCATCAGCGACCAACGACACTCGTTCTAGGAACGCCTGCAGCGAGCCCGGCTGCGCTTCCCCACTTTCTGGGTCCCACTCCTCGCCGTAAGCCATCTGGTTCGCCGCCTCCGAGGAGAACTCACGCGCCACAGAGACCAACTCGTTGAGGTTATCCAGGCGGGCTCCATCCTGCGGATCGTTGGAGGCCTCCAACTCCGCCTTATACCCGGTAACGTCCAGAATGCGCGTCACCAAAGCACCCAAGTCGGGCATTCCCGTTACCTCGTTCCTCAGCTCCGGCATCTCGTCCCGCAGGCTCTGGATCATCTCCACGAAGCCGCCGATCGCGTTCCTCGCGCGGGGGCCTAGGGTGGGGATCTCACCCGCTGCACCGTCGATAAGCGCACGCCCGAAGCTGATGCCGTGATTGTCCGCGTGAAGCGCAACCATCGCCTGCGCTTTGTCGCCGATAGCGCGCTTGGGCACATTGATGATGCGGCGCATACTCACCGAATCATCCGGGTTATCCAGAATGCGCAGGTATGCCACAATGTCGCGGATTTCCCGGCGCTCATAGAAGCGCGTGCCGCCGACGACCTTGTACGGCACTCCCGCGCGGATGAAGATGTCCTCCAGCGCGCGCGAGGAATTGTTGGTGCGGTACATCACGGCGATGTCGCCGTAATCCACTCCCCTGTCAGCGAGCTCGTCGATCTCGGAGGAAACAAAGCGGGCCTCATCGTGCTCGTTGTCCGCGACGTATCCGACGATCTTCTCCCCCGCCCCCGTATCCGTCCACAGCTTCTTCGGGCGGCGGCCGGCATTTTGCGAAATCACGGCGTTCGCGGCGGCCAGAATATTCTGCGTCGAGCGGTAATTCTGCTCCAACAGGATCGCCGTCGCGTTCGGATAGTCGCGCTCGAACTCCTCAATATTGCGGATGGTCGCACCACGGAACGCGTAGATCGACTGGTCCGAGTCACCGACCACCGCGAGCTCCGGCGCATCAGGGCCATCACCGACCAGGGTGTGGACCAACTCGTACTGGGCGTGGTTGGTGTCCTGGTACTCATCCACCAGCACGTGGCGGAAGCGGCGGCGATAATACTCCACCACCTGCGGATGCTTCTTGAACAACCCAACGACCTCGCCGATCAGATCGTCGAAGTCCACCGCATTGCCCTCCCGCAGCCGGCGTTGGTACTGCGTGTACACCGCCGCCACAGTGACCTCAAAGGGGTTCTTCGTCGTCTGGGCGTTCGCTGCAGCTTCCTCCGGGCCGATGAGCTCGTTCTTCAGGTTCGAAATCCCATTGGCCAACGTGCGCGCAGAGAACTTTTTCAGGTCCAAGTTCATCTCTTTGGCGATCATGGACAGCAAACGGCGCGAATCATCACCGTCATAAATAGTGAAGTTCGTGTTCAACCCCGGCACGAGCTGCGCCTGCTGCCGCAAAATGCGCACGCACACAGAGTGAAACGTGGCCACCCACATCCGCTCCGCCTGCGGCCCGATAAGCGCACTGACACGCTCTTTCATCTCGGCGGCAGCCTTGTTAGTGAAGGTGATCGCCAGAATCTCCCACGGCGCCACCCCACGCTCCTGCAGCAGATAAGCAATGCGCCTTGTCAGCACAGCCGTCTTGCCAGATCCCGCACCAGCAACGATGAGCAGCGGGCTACCCGTGTGCTCCACGGCGGCCTTCTGCTGCGGATTCAACCCCAAAGTCAAGTCAGTTCCCATGATGGCTATAACCGTACTAGGCGGGTGTACCACACCTGCTGCGCAGCCGGTCATGGCAGAATAGAGCGCTATGAGCGAGTTCGAGATCAGGCATCCGTCGGGCACCGACGATCCGCTTTCCGACGCTGAAATTCAGCGCTACCGGCAAGAGATCGACCGACTCGACCGGCTGATCCTGGACTCCGTGAAGCGCCGCACCGAGATCTCCCAAGCGATCGGCAAAACCCGCATGGGCTCTGGCGGGACCCGCTTAGTGCACAACCGTGAAGTGGCCATCATCAACCAGTTCCGCGACGAGTTAGGAGAAGAAGGCCCGAACCTGGCGGCGATCCTGCTCAGGCTCGGGCGGGGCAAGTTGGGCTAAGGCCCTAGAGGCGGGTTTCGGGTGCCGTTTTATTGGCCCGGTTCCCCGGCCGGCCAGATCTCGATTACACCAGCACCCCGCGAGCCCTAGAAAACACCAGGTCAGATTTCCTGGCCGGTTCAACTATGTAATCTAAATCTCCGGGACCCGACCGAACCTGGCAGCCCGCCCTTTCCCACGGTTTCGCGCCCGAAGGGAACCAAACCGCACCCCCAGGCAGTCTAAGAAGGGTATGAACCCGTCTACCCTCCCTTGCCTTGACCGGATGGTCGTCTCGCGCCGAGTCCCGGGCACGCTCAGCCCAAAGGGCCCTGGAGTCCAGGTCTCCCCCACCCTCTTCGCCAGCCATTTCCCGCTGCGGCCTGAAGAACTCGCGCTGTACGACGCCCGTTTCCACCCCCACAACACGCAATACCTCGTACCCGCGGGTTTGCGTGCCGTTGCCCACGCCTATGAGAACCCCGATTGCGTGACAGCAGGGCTCAGCGCCCTTGCGGTTCTCGGTTTACCGTTCCTCGCGAATTCATGTGACACCACGATGAACACTCCGTTGGATCGTAGGGATAGAGAGTGGGGGCTGGTGAGGAGACGTCGAAAAGCGAAAGGCACGTGGACCGTCATTTGGAACGGACTCGAGCTGCGAGTGAGTGCGCCGCAGGACGCGGTCGTGGAAGCGCTCCAGGACATCCGCGACGGAATTCACGGCTGGTCAAGCCCTACATGGATCGCCGATCCCCTGCTGTTGTGGGCCGTCCAGCTTGTTGATGCCTCGCGCCGCTACCTCGGCATCGCGCCCGAATCTATTCTCGAGGCTGCGCGGGGCCGCGTGAACCGCCGGTGGATAAGCAGCGTTGTGCGGCTATCCAGCGCGCACGCGGACTCGCCAAAAGAAACTGAGATGCGGCTACTCTGCGTCGCATTCATGGGGTCTCCTCAACTCATCGTGAATCCAGAGTGGGCGCGGGTGGCGGTGAGGCTGCGTGCGCTCAAGCTTGAAATTAAAGAGCAAGTACCGCTTTACGACGGCTCCCGCCTCATCACCACCTTCGATCTCGCCCTAGTCAACCTGAAGATTGCAGTGATGTACGACGGTGAACACCATCTCGCCAGAGACCAGCGAGACAAGGATTTCCGCATCAACGTGGAATGCCAACTCATGGGGTGGACCGTTATACGGGTTTCCGCCGGGACGCTACACGATCTGCCGAGGGTACTTCTCGCTCTGCTGCGGGAAAAGGGCGCGCTGACGTGAAACCGTGGTCTTCAAGGCCCGCGAAGATCTCGATTACACCTGACCCCTAAGGACCCGAGAAAACACCAGGTCAGATTTACTTGCGGGAGCAATCATGCAATCTAGATCTGCAAGAGGGGCTGCGCGCGGGGCTGCAAGAGGGGCTGCTCGCCTAGGGCATCCCCCAAAAACCTAATCCTCCTCGAGCGAGTCGAGAACGACCTCGAACTCGAGCAGATCCGCCCCGGATGCGACCGGCTTGCGGGGCTCCCCGCCCTCACGGCCCTCGCCGTGCGCGTGGGCAGAGCGGCCTTCGCCGGCCCACCAGTTGTTGTAGGACTCTTCATCCGCCCAGCGGGTGACCACGAAGTAACGGTCTTCGCCCTTGACGGGGCGGAGCAGCTGGAAGCCTTCGAAACCGGGCTGATTATCGATGGCGTGCTTGCGGGCCTTGAAGCGTTCCTCCAGTTGCCCGCCGGCACCTTCGGGGACAGTGATCGCGTTGATCTTCACAATGCTCATGCGTCCCATTATCCCTGAAATTTTCGGCGAGCCAGCCGGAGAATTTCACTACCCTTGGTGCCATGACCGACATCACCTCCACCGCTGCCTGGAACAACCTGCTCAAGCTCCACGCCGAGAAGAACGCGACCACCTTGCGCGAACTGTTCGCCCACGACGACAAACGCGCAGAGACCTTCACTTTTGACGCTGCTGGCCTGCACGTTGACCTGTCCAAGAACCTCGTTGACGCCGATATTCTCGCCGCGCTCGTGGAGCTCGCCGAGGAGGCCGACCTGAAGGGTGCCACGGAGCAGATGTTCACCGGTGAGCACATCAACTCCACTGAGGACCGCGCCGTGCTGCACACCGCGTTGCGCATCCCGGCCGAGGACGACCTCACAGTCGACGGCCAGGACGCTGCAGCTGACGTCCACGAGGTGCTCGGGCGGATGCGCGATTTCGCCTCCAAACTGCGCTCGGGGCAGTGGCAGGGCCACACCGGCCACACGATCAAGAAGGTGGTCAACATAGGTATCGGCGGCTCGGACCTGGGTCCCGCGATGGCGACGAAGGCGCTGCGCACCTACGCGACCGCGGGCATCACCGCCGAGTTCGTCTCCAACGTCGATCCCGCCGACATGTCCCGCGTACTCGACGAGGTCAATCCGGAGGAGACCCTGTTCATCGTCGCGTCGAAAACCTTCACCACACAGGAGACCCTGTCCAACGCTCACGCCGCGAAGCGCTGGCTGCTGGAGCAGTTCGGCGGCGACGAGTCGGCCATCGCTAAGCATTTCGTGGCGGTGTCCACGAACGCGGAGAAGGTCGCCGAGTTCGGCATCGACACTGACAACATGTTCCCGTTCTGGGATTGGGTCGGCGGCCGCTACTCGGTCGATTCCGCGATCGGCCTGTCGCTCATGGCGGTCATCGGCCCGCAGGACTTCATGCGTTTCCTCGAGGGCTTCCACGCGATGGACGTGCACTTCCGCACCACCCCGATCGAGCGCAACGTCCCGGCACTGATGGGCCTGCTCAACGTTTGGTACCGCAACTTCTACGGCGCGCAGACCCACGCCGTCCTCCCCTACTCCGAGGACCTCTCCCGCTTCCCCGCCTACCTTCAGCAGCTCACCATGGAAAGCAACGGCAAGAGCACGCGTATCGACGGCTCCCCTGCCACCGTCGACACCGGCGAGATCTTCTGGGGAGAACCGGGCACGAACGGCCAGCACGCGTTCTACCAGCTCATCCACCAGGGAACGACGATGATCCCGGCGGACTTCATCGGTTTTGCCACCCCGAAGGAAGACCTGCCGACCGCCACCGGTGAAGGATCCATGCACGATCTGCTCATGGGGAATTTCTTCGCGCAAACCAAGGTGCTGGCTTTCGGGAGGACGCAGGAAGAGGTGGAGGCAAGTGGCGTCGATAAGCAGTTGGCGCCGCACAAGGTCATGCCGGGCAACCACCCGACCACCACGATCCTCGCCCACGAGCTGACTCCGCACGCGCTCGGTGCGCTCATCGCGCTGTACGAGCACATCACGTTCACGCAAGGCGTGATCTGGGGGATCAACTCCTTCGATCAGTGGGGCGTTGAGCTGGGCAAAGAGCAGGCCAACCAGCTGGCCGCGGCCGTTAGCGGCGAGGAAACGCCGGACACCGGCGACGCTTCGACGGACGCGCTGATCCGCTGGTACCGCGAACAGAAGTAGATGAAATGCGGTGGTTCGGCGTCGCCTGCGGTTATTCTTGACAACCATGGGCGACGCCGTATCACGCGATTCTTACACCCCGAAACAGCGGACGCAGTACCGCAATTACCTGCTCGACGAGCTCGAAGTCTTTGACAAGCACCTCCAAGAGGCCGAATTCGTCGATCACGGCACGATCGGTTTGGAGCTCGAGCTCAACCTCGTCGACGAGAATGCAGCGCCTGCTGGTTGCAACGATGCGGTGCTCGCTGAGCTTTCGGACGAATACCAGGCCGAAGTTGGACGCTACAACGTCGAGGTGAACCACCCTCCGTTGTCCATGGAAGGCGACGGGCTCACGCGATTGCACAATGGTCTGAACGAGCGCCTGCACAATGTGCATGAAGCCGCAGCGAAGGCGGGAGCGCGAATGGCGATGATCGGTACCCTTCCGACCGTCACCACCGAGTATTTGCAAAGCCCCGAATGGATGACCAAGGAAAACCGCTACGCCGCGCTGACGAACTCGGTGATGCAGGCCCGTGGCGAGCTCGTGGACATCGACATCGCGCGCGAAGAGCGGTACCGCGAATCCTTCGAGGACATTGCCACCGAATCCACCTGCACCTCGATGCAGCTGCATCTGCAGGTCGCCCCCGATCGCTTTGCCGACGCGTGGAATGCCTCCCAGGCTATCGCGGGCGTACAGGTGGCGCTCGGAGCGAACTCTCCACTGTTTTTAGGCCACCGTGTGTGGCACGAATCCCGCATCCCCATCTTCCAGCAGTCCATGGACACCCGCACCGCGGAGCTGGTTAATCAAGGTGTACGGCCGCGGGTGTGGTTCGGCGAACGCTGGATCACGTCCGTGTTCGACCTGTTCGAGGAAAACGTCCGCTACTTCTCCCCGCTCATCCCGGAAGGCCGCGCCGAGGCAGGCAAACCCATCATGGACGGTAACAGCCCCGGCCTGCACTATCTCAATCTGCAAAACGGCACGATCTGGCGGTGGAACCGGCCGATCTACGATCCGTCGACCGAGCTGTCCCACATCCGTGTGGAAAACCGCATTCTGCCGGCCGGCCCCACGACAATCGACATCATTGCGGATGCCGCCTTCTACTACGGCATGGTCAAGTTCCTCGGCGAGCAAACCCGGCCTGTCTGGTCGCGCCTGACCTTCAACGACGCAGCGAACAACTTCTTCGCCGGCGCGCGCGAAGGCCTCGGCGCACGCGTTTTCTGGCCCACGCTGGGGCGTATCGACGTTTCCAACCTCGTCCTCAACCACCTCCTCGACCAAGCCCGGATCGGGTTGGAGATGCTCGAGGTCGACGAGAACTTGATCGACAAGTACCTGAGCGTCATCGAAGGCCGCGCGTGGCGGCGCCAGAACGGCGCATCGTGGCAGCTCGACGCGTTGGCGTCCACCGGCGCAGGCACTAAGCCTGGGTCCCCGGAGCGCCAGGCCGCGCTGGCGCGGGTGCTCGAGGCGTACCTGGAGAACCAGAAGACCTCCGCACCGGTGCATACCTGGTCAACCGACATCTGACGGTGCGCGTTTCTACCGCGCGCTGCGTTAGCGGATAGAGTGCTAGACGACTGACGGTTAGAAGAAAGAGTGACGCGTGTCCGGAATCATCGATTGGATTGTCAACCTCATGGATGCCCTCGGCGCCCCCGGCGTCGGGATCGCGATCCTGCTGGAGAACCTCTTCCCGCCAATCCCCTCGGAGGTCGTGCTGCCGCTGGGCGGCTTCACCGTCGCGCAGGGTTCCCTGAACTTCGTGTCGGTGTTCATTTGGGCGACCATCGGTTCCGTCGTCGGCGCCTACATGCTCTACGGCCTGGGTGCGTGGCTGGGCGCTGACCGCCTGCGCGCGATCGCCGACTGGATGTGGCTGGTCAAGGCCTCCGACGTGGATAAAGCCCTGGAGTGGTTCGACCGTTACGGCAAGCCCTCGATTTTCTTCGGCCGCCTCATCCCCGGCGTGCGCTCGCTGATCTCCATCCCTGCCGGCCTCGACCGGATGAATCTGCTCACCTTCGGCCTGTGGACGACACTGGGTTCCGGCATTTGGAACTTCATCCTCATTTACCTCGGTTTCAAGCTCGGCGAGAACTGGGAGGTGGTCGAACGCTATGTCGACCAATACTCCAAGGTCGTCTACGTCCTACTCATCCTCATCGTGCTGGGCTTCCTGGTCTTCTTCATCCGCCGCGCGATCCGTGAACGCAACGAGTCCGCACCGCAGGCATAACTCTTTAGGTTGCCGCCCGACCCGCCCCGCCGTTGTGAAAGATTTCGCGGAGCGAATGCGCGAACCGGGGTTTCACGGGCCAGTTTGAAAGATTTCGCCAAATTTTTCACCAACGGGGCGCCCGCTTATCGACGCCCCCACCCCTCCGGCTCCGGCTGGCAGGTAGGGCACCACCAAATCACCCGCTCGAGGTCGCCCGCTCCGCCCAAGAAGCCGTTCTTGATCAACGTGGTGCAGCGCCGGCAGGGCTTGTTGTTCCGGCCGAAGACGTAGGTGGTCTCCCCGGCCCGTTTCACACCGGTGGACACCCGCTTGACCTCGTCTTTATTGGCCCACATGAGCCGGCGGGACATGTCGACGATGCGCTTGACGTTCTCTTCCCCCAGCTCTCCGACCGTGCGGGCCGGGTGGACGCCGGCCAGGAAGCAGATTTCAGCGCGGTATTCATTGCCCACGCCGGCCAAGCGGTTCTGGTCGAGCAAGGCGCGGCCGATTTCGCGGCCCGGGTCGGCGAGAACCCGCCTGTAGGCCTCCTCATAGTCGAAGTCGACAGCGAGCATGTCGGGGCCGAGGTAGCCCATTTCCTCTTCATACGCGGCAGCAGGAAACACGTCCACGAGACCGAGGGAGTGGCCGACGAGCTCGATGTCGCCGGAAGCGTCGGCAAGCTGGAGCACCACCCGGGCCGTGTGGCCGGGTTTTTTCCATCGTGCGCCTGCGCGGTGCACCGACCACGTGCCCTCCATTTTGAGGTGGGTGTGCAGAATTTCGGACTCGTAGCCGTCGGCACCGAACTGCATGAACAGGTGTTTACCGTGGGGCCAGACGCGCTCGACGGTCATCCCGGTGAAGTCGACAGTGGCAAAGCGGGGCACGCGCAAAGAGCATGTGGTCACCTCGCGGCCGGCCATGAACTGCAGTCGTTTAGACAGCTGGTAGACGGAATCACCTTCGGGCATACTGGGATTCTATGTTCTCCTTTTTTGGCCGCCAGCCGACCCCGGAAGAATCGCTCGTCGGGTTCTTCAAAGACATGGATGAAGCCGTCACGTGGGCACGCAGTGTTCTCGCCCGCACGGGAACGGATCCTGAGGGGGAATTCGTCAAGGCTGTCAAAGACATCCGCACGGCTAACCAGCGCATCGGACTGGCGGCCGCCACCCACCTCGTCAAAGAGGTCAACGCACGGCAGAGCTGAACGCGCTGCGCTTAGTCGCACTTAGTCGTCGAAGTTGAGGTCGCCGAGCTCCCCCGATTCGTTGAGCTCCATCGACTTGATCGCGTCTGCCACCGTCCGCCCCCGCCGCTTCGGCGAAGCGGCTGCCCTGCCGCCGATCTTCGCCCCCTTCGGCGAACCGGCCGCGCCGTATTCTTTCAGGACGAACGCTGGCTCGCCATTGAGCTTTTCGACGGTCAACGGAGTCATCCTGCCCTGCCCCACAACATCGGCAAGCGCCCCGACGACCATGCGTAGCAGGCCATCTTCGCCGCCGACTCCTTCCGGGAAACCGTCGAAGAAGGTGGTCATAGTCTTGCCGCCGCGGGTGATGTGGGCGGCGAGGAGGCCGTCGATCAGCACGACGAGCGCGCCGGCGCTGCGGGTTGGGCCGGACTCGGGCCATGGCAACGCCGCGCCGTACGGGTTGGCGGGGTCGGTCGCGGCGAGCACGTAAACCTTCGGTTCCTTGGTGCCGGACGGCCAGCCGACGAGGTCATCCGAGTCCTGGTGGCCGCGCAGGCGGTCGATCGTGGCTGGTGTGGAAAATTGCGCGGCACCGAGCCCTTCGACGAGGTAACCGCGCATGGCTTTGCCGGACTCCTCGAAACCGGAGAGCGTCTTATAGGCCAGGGCGAAACCGCCGGGGATGTCCTCGGAGACGATGCTGCCGCGGGTGACCACGCCGTAACGGTCAAGCCACGCTTCACCGTGCGCCAGCGAACGTTGCGTCGGATCAGTGTCAGGCGTTGGTGTCGCAGCCCAGCGCCCGGTCATGTCCGGCGGAGTCACGGTGGTGAAGGTGGTGCGCCCAGAGCGGATTCTGCTTCTCGACGGCCGCCGTTTCGCCCGGTGCGCCGTCTTTCCGTGCTTCCCGCCAGCAAGACGGGCGCGGATTGGAGCGAACGAGTCCGGTGAGATCAGGCCCGCTTCGACAAGGTCCCACACGGACTCGCGGAGCTCGTCGGTGGTCGCGCTGCGCGCACCACCGACGCCTTCCAACAAGTCAGTGAACAGGTAGCCGCCGCCGGCGCGGATCTTGTCCATCACCTGCTGCTGGGTGAGACTGAGCAAGGGTTCTTCCGGGATCGGCATGAGTTGGGCGGCGTAGTCGGCGGGCAGCAGCATGATCCACGGGTCGCGTGCGCCGGCCTTGCCAGCCCCGACGATGACGACCTCGCCGCCGAGCGTCAGCTCGTCGAGCATCTCCGGGGAGTAATCGCCCACGCGCGACGGGAGGATCATGGACTCCCACGCGCTGGCAGGAAGGCGGACGCCAGCGAGCTGTTCGATGACCGAGTACACGCCGTCCGCACCGCGCAGCGGTGGCCTCGTGCCCACGGGAGCGATGTTGAGCCAAGCCGGCATGAACCGGCCGAGCGCCGACTGCGACACCGGCTGGGTCTGCGCGCGGGCAGCAGCGAGCGAGCGAGTGCGCACGATGCGCAGAACCTCGGCGGCCATGTACTCCTGCTCGTCGACACCTTGGCGGTAGCGGCCTTCGATGACCTTGTCGGCGTCAACCAGCGGGGTCAACGCCGTGTAGGCCGCACCGACCGACAGGCCGAATGTCTCAGCCAGGTCGCGGAGCGTGAACGGCCCGCGCGTACGCACCCAGCGGCTCACCAACTGGTTCAGAGCGTCCGGGATCGTGGCCACTTGGGCGGGAATGCCGGGAGGGATCGGCACGCCCAGCCCGTCGCGAAGCAGTGGCGCGTCGAGCGATTGCGCCAGATGCCCGCGGCCGCCGATGCGGACCACCATGACTCGCTTTGTCAGGCTTTTTTCGAGACCTGACAAAGGAACCGAGGTATAAGTGGTCAATTCATCCAGAGGGATGGGGCCCACGATCCGCAGCGTGTCCGCGAACTGCTCGGAGGTGTCCGCCTTGCCGACGCGACGAAGGGAGGCATCGACCTCTGCGATCACATCAGCGTCGAGAAGCTCTCTTAGCTCCACGGTGCCCAGCAATTTAGCTAGCAGCAACGGGTCGAGCGAGAGGGCCGCGGCGCGCTTTTCCGCCAGCGGGGTGTCGCCTTCGTACATGAACGCGCCGGTGTAGTTGAACAGCAACGACGAGGCGAAGGGGCTCGGCTGGTCCGTGGTCACCTCAGCGACGCGGATGCGGCGGGTAGCCAGCTGGCGCATCACGTCCTGCAGCGCCGGCAAATCGTAGACATCCTGCAAACACTCGCGGACTGTCTCGAGGATGATCGGGAAGGACGGGTAGTTGCGGGCGACATCGAGAAGCTGCTCGGCGCGTTGGCGCTGCTGCCACAAAGGCGCGCGCTTGCCCGGATTGCGGCGCGGAAGAAGCAGCGCGCGGGCAGCGCACTCGCGGAAACGGGAGGCGAAGAGCGCTGAGTTGCCCACCTGCTCAGTGACGATGTCCGCGATCTCGTCTGCGTCGAAACCGAATACTGACGCGTCCGGCTCTTTCTCCCCTTGCGGCAGGCGCAGCACAATGCCGTCATCACCCGCGACAGCCTGGGCATCCATGCCGGTCTCCTGCGCCACGCGCCACCCCGTCGCCAACGCCCACGCGGCGTTGACCCCCTTGCCGAACGGAGTGTGCAGCACGACCCGCCAGTCCCCCACCTCATCCGTGAAGCGTTCGAGGACCAGTGTTTTCTCGTCGGGCACGACGCCAGTTGCTTCTTCCTGCTCGTCGAGGTATTTCAGGAGGTTGTCGCGAGCGTACGCATCCAGGCTCGGGTCGATCTCTTCAGGTGTTCCCTTCGCTTGGCGCCTGAAGGCGCCAAGCGCAAGACCCAATTCATACGGCCGACCCAGACTGTCGCCGGACCAAAACGGCAGGCGGCCGGTGTGGCCCGGCGCGGGGCTGACCTGGACCTGGTCGCGCGTGATGTTCTCAATCCGCCAACTGGACGCGCCGAGTGTGAACACGTCTCCGACGCGGGACTCGTAGACCATCTCCTCGTCGAGTTCCCCTACTCGGCGGGGTGCTCCTCCGTCGGCGTCCGTGCCGATCAGGAACACTCCAAACATTCCTCGGTCCGGGATCGTGCCGGCGTTGGTGACGGCAACGCGCTGCGCGCCGGGGCGGGCTTTGAGGGTGGTGCCGTCGAGAATCGCGCGGGGGCGCAGCTCCGCAAAGTCGGTGGAGGGGTAGACCCCGACGACGAGGTCAATGACAGCGTCGAAGACTTCGCGGGCCAAGTCGCGGTAGGGCCAGGCGCGGGTGACGGTCTCGTACCAGTCGTCGACCTCGAGGTCCTCCACCGCGACAGCCGCGACAGTCTGCTGAGCGAGAACGTCGAGCGGGCTTTTCGGGGTGTGCAGCTCCTCGATGAGGCCTTCACGCATGCGTGGGACAGTGACAGCCGTTTGGACGAGGTCGGAGCGGTGCTTTGGGTAGAACGATCCCTCTGACACGGCACCGACGGAGTGCCCGGCGCGGCCAACGCGCTGCAAACCGGAGGCAACGCTGGGCGGCGATTCGACCTGCACGACCAGATCCACCGCGCCCATGTCGATGCCGAGCTCCAACGAGCTGGTGGACACCACAGCCTTGAGCGTTCCCTCCTTCAAGGCGGTTTCGGTGGTCACGCGCTCCTCTTTGGACACGGAACCGTGGTGGGCGCGGGCGATCACAGGCGCGGCTTTGCCTGCCACGTCGGTCGCCTTCATCAGCTGCGCTGGTGGGCGCCGCAGTTCCGGGCTGAGGGACTCCGGGTCGTGCTCCGCCGCCCAGATCTCGTTGAGGCGGCTGGTGAGCCGCTCCGCGGTTCGGCGAGCGTTGACGAACACGATTGTGGAGCGGTGCGCCATGATCTCGCGGTAGAGTTGCGCCTCGATGTGCGGCCAGATCGAGGATTGGCCCGGAGTTGGCGGCGGGGCGAGATCGAAGTCAATGACATCTTCGGCTGTCGGAGTGACATCGATAACCGCGTCCCCGATCGGGGATCCCTCTTCGGGCACCGGAAGATCGCTCATGTCCTCGACGGGCACGTGCACGTCGAGCTTCCACTTCTTCTCCGCCGGCGGGTTGACGATGGTGGTGCGCTCACCGAGGAAGTTCGCCACCGCATCGAGCGGGCGGACCGTCGCAGACAGGCCGATGCGCTGGAAGTTCCCGGCGAGGCGGCGCAGGCGTTCCAGCGACAGCGCCAAGTGGACACCGCGTTTCGTGCCTGCCAGGGCGTGGATTTCGTCGATGATCACGGTATCGACGGTTTTCAGAATCCCCGCCGATTTGCTGGTGAGCATCAAATACAGGCTCTCCGGGGTGGTGATGAGGATGTCCGGCGGTTTGCGGGCCTGCCGGTTGCGTTCAGACTGCGGAGTATCCCCCGAGCGCACCGCGACGGAAACGTCCGGCATGTCCAGGCCCATTCGCTGCGCTACGCGAGCGATACCGGTGAGCGGGGCGCGGAGGTTGTTTTCCACGTCCACGCCGAGCGCCTTCAGCGGGGAGATATAGAGGACGCGCACACCCTCGCGGGTTCCCTCAGTGCTGCGCTGCAAAGCGGCGTTATCGGCGAAGTGGAGCGACTGCTGCCCGGCGCGGTTCACCATCTGGTTAAGAGACCACAGAAAGGCCGCCAGTGTCTTACCCGAGCCGGTTGGGGCGACAACCAGAGTGTTCTCCCCTTCCGAGATCGACCGCCACGCCTGGTCCTGGACCGCCGTCGGTGCGGCGAAGACCTCTTCGAACCAGGTTGCTACCTGGGGGTGGAAACGGTCGAGGACGTTCGCGGGCATGGGATTACCTTAGCCCGGCAGCACTTCACACTTAACTTCACACTACATAACACCTGTATGAAGTTAAGTGTGAAGTTGAGTGTTATGTCGACCGCCGGGACAGCCGGTAGCGCTGACGTGGCGAGCGGACCGGCTCAGTAGCTTTAACAGTGCCGGAGTTGATGAGCTGCTTAACAGCACCAGTGACCGCGCTACGGCTCAAGCCTGTTTCGGCGACCAGCTCCGCCGTTGACCACGATTCCCTCTGAGTAAACAGGTCGCGCACTCTATCCGAAGCGGTGACGTGGCGTTCGTGGGGTGCCACGCGTCGCTTCCTGAAGATCACTGTGAAATCAGTGATCCTGTTGATGAACTCTGGTGGCGCCATTAGTGCTTCCTGCAGCGCTCGGTTCATCGTTGCAATGCCTGAACCGCGGTTTTCCGCAACCGGGCCACCACCGTCGAAAGTCAGATCTTCAAGGAAAGACGCCAGCCTTTGGTTACGAGATGAACTAACGCCTGCGTCCCCGAGATTCTCCACGGTCACACCGCCGTAAAGCCCACCAGGACTCGTAATCTCCAACCGGTCCACGAACATATTGATTTGCACCTGACCCCCCTGCGCACTTGGGGAGTAATCGCGGTGCATAAGGGCGTTCACCAGCGCTTCCCTCACAGCCACCAGCGGATAATCGGGCACATCGGTGCGGTAGACCTCCCCAATCACGCTTGCAGTTCGCATATTCTTCTCGACGGCTGCCACACCAGCTTCGACGAGTTCCGGAATTGTTCCGGCGAATGTAGCACTATCCAGCAACCGCGCTCCGGTTGTGACATCGCCCTTACCTGTTCCGGGGAACAAGCCGAAGGTCACAGTGAGGCGGGGAAAGAATTGTTGCGGATAATCCCCCATGGTGAGCAAAGATGCGAGCGTGGGATGGTCCCCATCGAGAATTTTGAGTCGCCGAAGTGCCTTTTCTTCCCCATCGGCAAATGTCTTCGGGCGCTGCTTTCTCTGCACTTTGAGAAAACCTGCCAATGCGGGCTCCGACAAATCGTCTACAAACGCTTCAGCGACTGGCTGTTCATCCCACTTTGGTGGAACCTCTTCCTCAAGAAGCCGGTCGACCTCGTACTTGCTCAGCCGTCTCTCGCTGTCACCTGAGCGGATGTAGGATCCGTTGTACCGCCCCTGACTTGTGACGTAACAGGGTTTATCCTCGCGGTTCAGTTCTGAGATCTCAGCGACGAGAACAGGCACATCATCAATGTGGTGTATGTCAATATCCGGACGGACCGGAGGCGTGAGTTCGTCGCAACGCGACACGAGCGCGTCGCGCTCCTTGACGGGATCAAAACTCACGACTGGCTGAAAACCGTCAGCCTCACTCAAACCCACAATAAGGATCCCGTTGCCAGAGTTAGAGAATGCGCTGAGCGTCTCACGAATGTTTTTGCCCACCCCACTCTTGATTTCGACGGCTTGGCCTTCCGCCCCGATCACGCGCAGATCTGCAATGAGCGCTTCTACCTCGTCCTTATTCACGGAAACCACCTCAGACTCTCCAACTTCACACTCAACATAACACTACATAACACTTGTGCGAAGATAAGTGTGAAGTTGAGTGTTAAGTTCCCCGGCTACCACGATCCGGCACGGCGCGCGCGCACTGGCGGTATAGCGGTATGGTTTGAACCATGACGGCTACCTACTCGGACTCACGGTTGACCAACCTGATTGCTCTTGGCACCGGCGAAATCCTCAAAGGCATCCGCGGTGTCGGGCTGTTGCGCGGCCGCGAGCTCGGGGAGGCTGGTGATGACCTTGCTCAAAACTGGATTGCCCGCGTTCTAGAGCAGCACCGCCCTGATGATGGGTTCTTGTCCGAGGAGGCAGTGGATGACCTGTCCCGCTTGGAGAACAACCGTGTGTGGATCGTTGATCCGCTCGACGGTACGAAAGAGTTCGCAACCGGCCGCCAGGACTGGGCAGTGCACATTGCCCTCGTAGAAGATGGACTGCCCACTCACGCAGCCGTTGGCCTGCCGGACCTCGGTGTCGTGTTCAAGTCTTCTGATGTCCGCCACGTTGCCGGCCCGCTGGCCCGCAAGATCGCGCTGTCTCACAACCGCCCGCCGGCTGTTGCTCGCTTCATCGCGGACAAGCTCGGTTTTGACGCTGAGGGCATCGGTTCGGCTGGCGCGAAGGCCATGCACGTGCTGCTCGGCGATTATGATGCCTACATTCACGCCGGCGGCCAGTACGAGTGGGACCAGGCGGCCCCGGTGGGTGTCGCTAAGGCGGCGGGCCTGCACGCGTCGCGTCTCGACGGCTCCGAGATCCGCTTCAACAACGAAGACACCTACATTCCGGACTTGCTCATTTGCCGCCCCGAGCTTGCCGACGATATTCTCTCCCACGCCGCCACTTACCTCGAAGAGAATGGCAGTTACGAGGGCATTGCAAAGTGACAGATTCTTTCAACTCTAATAGCGCTATCAACACCCCCTACGAGGATCTGCTCCGCGAGATCCTCGACACCGGAGCTGCGAAGGAAGACCGGACGGGCACGGGCACGATCAGTGTCTTCGGCAAGCAGCTCCGCTATGACTTGGCCGACTCGTATCCCCTTCTGACCACGAAGAAAGTGTACTTCAAGGGGGTCGTTGGCGAGCTTTTGTGGTTCCTCAAGGGCGACTCGAACGTGAAGTGGCTGCAGGACAACGACATCCGCATCTGGAACGAGTGGGCCGACGACACCGGCGAGCTCGGTCCTGTTTACGGTGTGCAGTGGCGTTCCTGGCCTACGCCGGACGGCCGGCACATCGACCAAATCCAGAATGCGCTCGATCTGTTGCGGGAGGATCCGTCGTCACGCAGGAACCTTGTCTCGGCGTGGAACGTCGCGGAGTTGGACAAGATGGCGCTCATGCCGTGCCACCTGCTGTTCCAGCTGTATGTGGCAGACGGCAAGTTGTCCATGCAGGTCTACCAGCGCTCCGCCGACATGTTCCTGGGTGTGCCGTTCAACATTGCGTCGTATTCGCTACTGACGCACATGTTCGCGCAGCAGGCGGGCCTGGATGTTGGCGAGCTCGTCTGGACCGGCGGTGACTGCCACATTTACAGCAACCACTTAGACCAGGTTCGCGAGCAGCTGACCCGTGAGCCGCGTCCGTACCCGCAGCTCACGCTGAACAAGGCGGACTCGATCTTCGACTACGGCTTCGAGGACATCGCCGTCGAGGGATACGACCCGCACCCGACGATTAGCGCGCAGGTATCCGTATGATCGGCGCGATCTGGGCGCAGTCCGTCGATGGAGTCATCGGCGACGGCCACGGTATGCCCTGGTACCTCCCCGAGGATCTGAAGCACTTCAAGGAAACCACGCTCGGTCACCCCGTCATCATGGGCCGCCGCACGTGGGAGTCGCTGCCGGTCACTCCCCTGCCGTGCCGCGCGAACCACATTATTTCCTCCCGCGAGCCCGGCACGTGGTCGAAGGGAGCGTTCGTCTCCCAGGACCTGCCCGAGTTCACCAGCGGCATGAGCGCGTGGATCATCGGTGGCGCGCAACTCTATGAAGCCACTCTCGACGAGGTCGACATCATTGAGCGCACGCTTATCGACGTCTCCTTGACCCCCCTCCTCGGCCCCAGCGCCGTCCTCGCCCCGCACGTGAACATCGACTTTGACCTGGTCAGCGAGACTGAGTGGATGACCTCCGAACGCGGCCACCTCGCTCTCGGCGATGGAACGTCTGCTCCGCTGCGCTACCGCTTTCAACGCTTCGAACGAAAGGACTGACCGTGGCTGATTCTCCCGCCGGCTCCGTTTCCACCCCGGAGACCACCGAGCCGATCACCGTCTTCGCCACCTCGTGGTGCCCGTTCTGCGTGAAGCTCATTGCTGACCTGCGCAAGGCCGATGTCCCCCATGAGGTCGTGGACGTCGAATTCCCCGGTAACGAGGACGCCTCCGCATGGGTCGAGTCCGTCAACGGCGGCAACCGGATCGTGCCGACCGTGCTGTACTCCGACGGCACGCACGCCACGAACCCGTCGGCGGATGCGGTGCTGGACAAGCTTGTGGAGCTGCAGTAACCACCGGTTGCCGCGCAGCGAAGATCTCGATTGCATCGGCCCAGCCGCGAGCTGCGGTTTTGCGTCAGGGCAGGTCGGGGAATGTAATCGAGATCTTAGACCACACCCAATGCGGCAACCTGACTACGGGCAGCAGTCTCACCCGCTCGTGTCAGTGTGATCCAATCAGTGTTCTCTTTAGCGCCGTATTCGTGAAACACGGTTATGTGGCCCCGGTCGATGAGGGGGTGGAGGTTGATGGGGGCGTCGAAAAGCGAATTGAGTGCGGGTGCACGCATCTCACGCCGGATCTCTCCCTCGGTGGCGCCCGCGGCGATAAGCGCAGCGCAGATCTCAAGGTCTTTGGGCGAGAGTCCGGCATCCGCGGGCGCGCCACGCGAATCCGTCAGGAGCGTAATCGGCTGCGGAATCGTGTCTTTGAGAACGAGCCAGATCCACACCATTGCGAGCGCGGCGGCACCAATCGCGAGCACGATTGAGATGCCCATCCCTGGATCTGGGATCAAGTCAATCATGACGTAGAGGATGAAGAACACGGCCATGAATCCGACCGGGTACTGCCAGTTGAGGGACGAATCGGGCTCGATGTCTTGCTTCATAGATACCCGTGTCGCGGATGGTCGCTGAAAGTGAGCGATGAGCATGACTGCGACGAACGCCATTATCACCACTAAACCCATCATCGGCCTGCCCTGCAGATTTGCGAGCATGTAGATGCCCGTGCTGATCCCGACAGCCGGGACGACAACAGAAGGCGACTCACTCCATTTCGGCGCAACCAACAGTTGGGCCTGCTGCTCAATCTGACGGAGGTGATCGCGAACTTCCATGCTTCCGATTTCAGCACTGCGGCACGCCCGCGTCAAAGGCCCGACCCTTCCCGCCTGCAATTATCGGTCGCGGAAAAGCGTGCGGTAACCTTGAACTCCGTTGCCTCTGTAGCTCAGTGGATAGAGCACTTCTCTCCTAAAGAAGGTGTCGTAGGTTCGATTCCTACCAGGGGCGCGTTGTGAAGTCTCGAGACATCGTTCCTATGGCGTCTCGGGATTTCGTCTTTTTGGAGTGCCCCGGTTGGGGTTGAGTTCGTTGTCTTTTTGGTTGTAATAGATCTTGTCGTCGGTCAGTGTGTAGCTAGCGATATGTTCCCCAGTCGCGGTGATGTTGATGTCTGCGTGGTTATCGACGCACAGGATTGCGATGGGTTCTCCGCCCCATCTGCGGCCGATGTAGAGGCGTCTGAGTTGACCTCTCCAGCGCAGGGTTGTTTTTCCTTTTGAAGCGACTTTGTCGATGCGCAGCCGGTAGTCGTGTGCTGTCCACTCATTGGCCCATGTTCTCGGAGGCGAGTCGCGCGTAGATGAGGGTGTCGGTCCATTCGCCCTTGCTGAACCAGTCCTGGACGTGATGCGCTTCGAGCCGGAACCCAACGCGGTTAGCAAGTGCCGCGGAGGCGCTGTTGCGGGCATCCATCTGCGCGGTGATGCGGTGGAGATGGTACCTATCAAACCCGAGGGCAAGTACCGCGCGGACGGCTTCACTGGCGAAGCCTTGTCCTCGGTGCGCCGGGTTCAGCACCCACCCGATCTCGCCCTGGCGGTGCTCCTGATCTGTGAGCCATAGTGCAACGTCCCCGATCGCGATGCCTTCATGTTCGATAACCAGCGCAAGCGCAGCAGCCTCACCATCGAGGTCAGTTTTTAATAGCCGCTCCGTGAGCTTGTCGCGGGTGACTTCCAAAGTCCATGGTTCGTCCAACAGGTAACGAGCAACGTCAGGTCGTGAGTACAAATCGTGAAGCCATGTGATATCGCCCGTCTCATGCAGACGGAGTCGAAGCCGTTCTGTCACCAACGGCCACTCGGATGCGGGCACGAGATCACGCCGGTAATGGAACAACTCCTCGCGCTGTCCTGCGGGCGTGATTCCTACTCCTTGTCCAGTCTCGCGAAAGCCCGCCGCCGTCAAGCAGTGCTGGGAGGCCTTGTTTTCCGGAAGCGTGCGTGCCTTCAAGGTTTGGAGTCCACTGTTACGCGCGAAGCGTGATGCCAGCTCCAAGCCCCGACGGGCATGTCCTTCCCCTCGCGCACCGGGATGAATCCAGAACCCGACCTCAGCAGCCTCGGAGCTAACGTCAAAGAGAACCATGGAACCCACGAACCGGTCGGTCTCGGCGTCGGCAAGTGCGAGGACTGCCAACGTGCCGGACGAGAGGCCTGCCGCAGCCTCGTCACAGATCATCCGTCGCACGGACTCCGGGGTGTAATCAGGTTCAGGCAGGTGAGCGAAGCGCCGCACAGCTTCGTCTTTTGTGCCTGCTGCATACGCGTCTGCGTCCAGTTCGGAGAGAGGGCGTAGGCGAGTGTTCTCCAAGGCGATCGGGAGGTCGGTGGCATCCAGCATGTGCCCAAAACTAACATAGTTTGGATAGGTGGCTCAAGCATGTTTGGTTAGGCTGGTGGGGTGAGTTATTGGGAACATCAAAAACCTGTGCAACGCCATCGCGCCGTGGATATTGCGGAAGTTGCAAAAGCATCAGCGAGGTTGCTGAATGAAGGCGGGTTGAGAGCGCTCACCATGAGGGCTGTGGCACAACAGGTGGGTGTCGCTCCAGCCAGCCTGTACTCCCGTGTGGAGTCGGTTGACGACCTGTTCGACCTTGCTCTCGATATAGTGCTTGCAGACGATCCCGTGATGTCCGAGTCGATCAACAACGCCGACCTGCCCACCCTGATGCAGGCTTTCTTCACGCACCTCACGACCCACCGGTGGGCCGGTCAAGTCATCGGCATGCGCGCACCCAGAGGCCCTACTTACCTGGCCCTTTCGGAGCGCATGTGCATCCTGCTCGAGCAAGAAGGCGTCCCGGATCCGTTGGGAACTGCCTACCGGTTATCGAACCTAGTGATCGGCGCCGCCCTGACCGCTCCCATGGCGCCCGACGAAAAGCGTGTCCCCATCGACCCCAGACAAGCCCCAACCTATGCGCGCCTCCACGCGGCGCACCACATTAGCCCACGAGAGATCCTCTCCGAGGGCATCAAGAAACTTTTGTCTTGACGGAACCATCCCATTTCGGGCAGCAGCAGTGTGAGGACAACTCAAAAATGGCGAGAGGAAGCCCAGCTGAGGTGGTGGTGGTGGTGGAGTAGCTGGGCTAAGGTTTATTCGACTGCTCCCCGATATTCACTGGCGATCCGCTGCTCGCCTTACTTCATGCGGCCGTACTCGATCTCGCGCTCGTCAAGAATCTCCTTCAGCCGCGTGGGGTAATCGGTGATGATGCCGTCGACACCCGCATCAAGCTGCTCTTCCATGGTTTCTGCGTCGTTCACCGTCCAGGGCACGACGCGGATTCCTGCCTCGTGAGCCTTATTGATGTATTCGCGGGTCGCGGTCGGGTTGTAGTCGTCCTCTCCCGCCTTCGACTCGTAAGGAACCGCGAACCCCGGAGAGATCACCTCAGCTCCGAGTTCCTTCACTGCTGCAATGACATCTCCGTGTCGGTATCTTCTGATGAGCAAGCTGACAGTGAAATGCAGAGCCCCGTCACTGCGGCAATCGTTTGAAAAGCGTGCTTTTTCATTCCGGATGATCCTCTCAAAACCCTCTAGGGTGACTTCCGTTAGGCTCTTATCCTCCTGTGCTGGCACTGGCGGCGCCAAGGCGAGTAGTGCCACTATCAGCGCCACGAAGGCCATTAGTCGGCTCGATGCGGCTTTTACTGCATTCACTCGTAGGTCACCTCCACAAAGCCATCAAGGTCCGCGCGATTAGGTTGGGTTGCCTGCACGTCGGCTGCGCCGCTGAAATCGGGAAGCCAGTTGTCACCAGTCCATTTCAAAGAAACTCTGAGAATCGAATAGGTGGGTCCTCCCAGGTCCTCGGGGATCACCAGAACCGCGACGTCGACGACCGCAAGCGTGTCGGTACAGGTGACCATGCTGTAGCCAGAAGGGGCGGGCACCGTGCCGTACCGTCTACTGTGGAAACGCTCGGCGTCGTCAGCGCGGGTCACCTTGCGATTTTCTTTGACTTTCTCCGACGTCGACCACAGCTGTTCGAATGTCTCCTTGGCGATCTCATCGCCGGCTCCTGCACGGAACGTTGTGGCGTTCATGGCGGCTACCGCCGCGCCTTGCGGAGAATGAGCGTAACCACGCGGCACGCCCCTCACGCTTTCGATCGGACCAGCCTCGCTATTGACCACCATGTAGCGCGCGTTGACATACTGCTGCTGCGTTTTGCCGCGCAAAGCGTTCTCTCCGTCGCACTGACCCTCCACCAGAGCCCCACGCTCAGGGAAGTCCCCGTCATGTTTCACAGGCGTCCACACCGGACGGCTGTAGAAGAAGTCTGGAGAGTACTCCCCCGGAGTCACATGGGCGCTATCATCCATCCTGCCCGCGGGGTCGGGCCAGCTGCGCTGCGCATTTCCCACAAGAGCGCCGGGGTTGAGTTCCTGTTCGGGGCCCGGCGCCACCGTTTCCATTTGACCGTTGTTTGCAGTAGGCGGTTCCTTACCGTCTCGGATAACCACGCCCACGATGACCGCAGCTGCGATCAAGAGAGCAGCCCCAGCCACCAGCATCATGCCGAGCTTCTGTCGTGACTTCATGTCCCCTACCTCCTTATGTCGCCGAGAACGGGACAAACCCGTCGAGTCCAGACTTCGGGCCCGAACCAACCCGAGTCTATTTATCCTTTTCTTAGTTATTGCGCCCAGAGTTTTTCTTCACCAAGCCTTAACCCAGTAGTCGAAACCGTTATTCAACGATTGCTTACCGTTCACTCGCCCTTCGGTGTGCGTTTCGACTACCCAAACACCACTTCTGTTGCTAGCGTTACGCATGTGACTAATGTGACTAATTCCCGTGACACGTATTCGCGGCGCCGTTTTCTCGGCGCGGCCACTATCGCCACCGCCCTCGGCGCCGCCGGTGCAGCTGGCCTAGCCCTCACCCCCTCCGCCATCGCCCAGGGCCGCCGCCCTGTAGGAACGGTGGTGGACTACGCCGCTGGTGTTCCGTCGGGACGCTCTGTGCGTGCAGCCGGCCATTTGGGCGCGGTGCGCTACGTGTCCCAGCGCCGCCCCGGCGCCGACTGGATGCTGGGCAAGCCGGTCTCATTGAAGGAGACCCGCGACTTCGCCGCCAACGGCTTGTGGACCGCCTCGGTCTACCAGTTCGGCCGCGCCCAGACCGCTGACTGGCTCGGAGGCGCAGGTGCTGCAGCCACGCACGCTCCGCAGGCCATCAACCTGCACCGCGCGGCGGGCGGGCCGAACAACAAGCCCATCTATGTCGCCATCGACGACAACCCCTCCCGTGCCCAGTACGAGAACCAGATCCGCCCGTACCTGCGTGCGTTCCAGGCAGCACTTGCCACGGCGGGCCTGCGCACCGGTGTCTACGGCAACTACAACACCATTGAGTGGTGCATCAAAGATGGCATCGGCACCTACTACTGGCAGCACGACTGGGGTTCGGGCGGCAAACTTCACCCGCGAACCACCATTCACCAGAAGGCGAAGTGGCAGACGCATATCGACGGCCACCTCTGCGACATCAACAACGTCTACGCCGCCGACTGGGGTCAATGGCAGCCTGTCGCAGCGAACAACAACCGCGCACCATCTCCGGCACCTGCGAAACCTGATACCGCACCCAAACCGGCACCCGCACAGGGCATTCCGGACATCCCGGAAAACTCGTCCCTGCCAGACTTCTCCTCCGATCCGACTCCGCAGGGCATGTCCTCGGAGGCGCAGCGTTTCGCACAGAACGTCAAACCGCAGGATATTGAGAACGCGGTGAACTTCGCCAAGCAGTTCATCAAGTAGGCCGCGGCGGGCGACGCCGCAGGACCGCCAAGATATAGATGACATCGGCACCTTCTTCCAGCGTCAAAACCCCAGGTCGTTTTCGCGTGACGTGGCAAGGATGCAATCTAAATCTGGCCCGGATCCGGCAACGCGGAGAGGCTGCCCCACGACGGGGCAGCCTCTCTTCTTTTCGCTAGTGAACGCGTGCCGGCGAACGCTCTAGTGGTCGACCGGAGCCTCCACACCGACACCGGTCAGCGAGCGGACTTCCATCTCAGCCTGGAGTTCATCCAGGTTGTCCGGCTTGCCCACGAAGGTGCCGATGATGCCGGCCAGGAAGGCCGCCGGGATGGAAACAATGCCCGGGCTGGTCAGCGGGAACCATGCCCAGTCTGCGTTGGCGAACATCGCGGTCTCGGAACCGGACACAGCCGGGGAGAAGAAGATGAGCACCAGCGCTAGAACCAGACCGGTGTACATGGAGGCGACAGCACCGGTGGTGTTGAAGCGCTTCCAGTACAGGGAGTACAGGATCGTAGGCAGGTTCGCGGATGCGGCAATCGCGAATGCCAGAGAGACCAGGAAGGCCACGTTCTGCTTCATGGCCAGGATGCCCAGGACGATCGCCACGATACCGATGACTACCACAGTGATACGGGAGACGCGGACCTGCTCTTCTTCGGGGGCTTGGCCGTCGCGAAGCACAGCGTCGTAAATGTCGTGCGCAACGGACGCGGAAGCCGTGATGGCCAGACCGGCGACAACCGCGAGAACTGTCGCGAACGCGACGGCGGAGACGATGGCCATGAAGATGGAGCCGCCAAGCTCAAAGGCCAACAGCGGTGCGGCGGAGTTCGCCTTGCCGGGCGCGGCGTTGATGTTGTCCGGACCGACGAGGGCGCCCGCGGCGTAGCCGAGCACCAGGGTCATCAGGTAGAACGAACCGATGAGGACGATAGCCCAGGTCACGGACTTACGCGCTTCGGTGGCTGTCGGGACGGTGTAGAAGCGCATGAGCACGTGCGGCAGACCAGCTGTCCCCAGGACCAAGGAGAGCCCCAGGGAAATGAAGTCGAGCTGGCTGGTCAAGGATCCGCCGTACTTCAGGCCGGGAGCGAGAATCTCTGATGCTTCGTAGCCCTGCTCCTTGATGTATTCGGAGCTGGCGTGCATGTCAATGGCGCGGTCGAACAGCGCGTTCATGCCACCCTTGACGGCAACGAAGCAGAGGATCGTCATGATAACCACGGCACCGACGAGGAGCACAGCCTTGATCATCTGGACATACGTGGTTCCCTTCATTCCGCCGATGAGGACGTAGGCGATCATGATGACGCCGACGATGGCGACACAGATCGCCTGCGCGCTAAAGCTGTGCAGGTTGAGCAGCACAGACACGAGCGAGCCAGCACCGGCCATCTGGGCGATCAGGTAGAACAGCGACACGAACAGGGTGCCGAAGGCCGCTGCCACGCGCACCGGTTTCTGGCGCAGGCGGAAGGACAGCACGTCGGCCATGGTGAAGCGGCCGACGTTGCGCAGCGGCTCGGCGACGAGCAGCAGGGCGACTAGCCATGCGACGAAGAAGCCGATGGAGTACAAGAAACCGTCGTAACCACTCAGGGCGATCGCGCCGACAATGCCCAGGAAGGACGCGGCGGACAGGTAGTCGCCGGCGATAGCCAGACCGTTCTGGGTGCCGGAGAATTGGGCGCCGCCGGTGTAGAAGTCGGAAGCTTCGGAGGTGGTCTTGCCAGCCCTCGTCACGATCGCCATGGTGATCACGATGAACAGACCGAAAACGGCAATGTTGAGGATCGGGTTACCCGCGCCCTCCGGAGCAGCGTCCTGGGCGAGGTGGAAAACGTCAGGGTTCATGGGTTAGCCCTCCATCTCTTCACGGATCGCCGCTGCCTGCGGCTCAATGTTCTTGTTCGCGTAGACGACGTATGCCCAGGTGATGGCGAACGTGGTCACGAACTGTGCGATACCCAGCCACAGGCCGACGTTGAGGCCGAGGAAGGGCTGCGCCATGACGTCCGGCCAGAACGTCGCGAACACGACGTAGAAGAGGTACCAGACGAAAAACGCGATAGAGACCGGGAAGGTGAACTTGCGGTAGGTGCCCCGGAGCTTCTGGAACTGCTCGCTTTGCTGCATCTCCACAAAGTCCTGCGGGGTAGGCTCCCTACGCTTCGACATCGTTGTCGAACCATTGGCCATGGCTGTGTCCTTTCATCAGTTGAGGTGCTTACAACTTGAAATGAATGTAACCTAAAGCACACAAAACCGTGGGCGAATCGAACGATCTAACCGCCCATGCATCCCCGGTTACCCCCGCAAAACATGTTTACATGCGAAAACTACTCGGCGGGAGCCACCCCCACACCGCCGGATAGTCGCTACAACTACTTTCAGCCTGGGAAAACGCGGGGATCGTTGGACTGGCGCGCCCCGACGACACCATCTAAAGAACGCACATCGTCACTGTCGAGCTCGAGGTGCACCGCCCCGAGGTTTTCCTCCAAGCGCTGCGGATCCGAGGTTTTTGGAATCACCGACACACCGTGCGCCATGAGATGGGCGAGTGCGACTTGCGCGGGTGTCGCACCGCTCGCCGCATGCTTATCGACGACACCCCGCACCGCTTCCCCATCCAGCACCTCTCCCCTACCCAACGGTGCCCACGCCTCAGTAACGATGCCGTGGCGGTCGTGGAAGGCACGCAGGTCAGGCTGGGTGAATCCGGTGTGCATCTCAACCTGGTTGACGGCCGGGGCGACACCGGTAGCCTCGATGAGCTCATCCAGCACTTCTTCATAGAAGTTGGCGACTCCAACCGAGCGGATCGAGCCAGCCTCGCGGGCAGCGAGCAATTGCTCGTACGCACTGATGAACGTGCCATTCTGCGGCCACGGCCAGTGCACCATGAATAAGTCGAAGTAGTCGAGGCCGCTGCGCGTCAGCGATTCCTCGAGGGCCTCGCCGGCGCGGTGCTGGTCGTCATTCCACACCTTCGAGGTGACAAAGAGCTCCTCACGGGTGACATCACCGGCCGCAATGGCCTCACGGAGCGTCTGGCCGAGGATCTCCTCGTTGCCGTACATCGATGCTGTGTCGAAGTGGCGGTACCCCAGCTCGATGGCGCGGCGGATGATGGGGACCGCGTCCGGCCCGGTCAGTTTATAAGTGCCTAGGCCGATGAGGGGGAGCGAAGAACCGTCGTTAAGCGTGGCGAAGGGGGCTACGGAATGATCCATAGCCCCCTATTGTGCACGCTTAACAGGGTGAGCGTGAGGGTTTAATTCGCCTCGAGCAAGTCGATGATGAAGATGAGGGTGCGCCCCGACAGCGGGTGACCGCCACCTGCGGGGCCGTATGCCTTCTCCGGCGGAATGGTCAGTTCGCGGCGGCCGCCAACCTTCATGCCCGGGATACCTTCTTGCCATCCCTCGATCAGGCCGGTGAGCGGGAACTCAGCGGCTTCGCCGCGGTCCCAAGACGAGTCGAACTCCTCTCCCGTCTCGTAGTCAACGCCCAAGTAGTGGACCTTGACCATACCGCCTGCTTGAGCCTCCTCGCCCTCGCCGAAGACGAGGTCCTCAATGACCAAGTCGACCGGTGCCGGCTCAGCGGGGATGTCGATGGTGGGCTTCTCCATGAAAAAATCGCTCCTTAGCGCTGGTCGCGCGGCACAAACTCGCGCTGGGTCTCACCGGTGTAGATCTGGCGCGGACGGTTGATCTTCGTATTCATCGCCAACTGCTCACGGTAGTGGGCAATCCAGCCCGGCAGGCGGCCGATGGCGAACAGGACGGTGAAGAAGTCCGTCGGGAAGCCCATGGCGCGGTAGATCAGGCCGGTGTAGAAGTCGACGTTCGGGTACAGCTTGCGCTCGACGAAGTAGTCGTCCTTCAGGGCGATTTCTTCCAGTTCCATGGCCAGGTCCAGCAGGTGGTCGCCGCCGAGGTGGTTGAGCACCTCGTGCGCGGACTCCTTGACGATGGCCGCACGCGGGTCGTAGTTCTTGTACACGCGGTGGCCGAAGCCCATCAGGCGGACGCCCTTCTCCTTATTCTTCACGCGGTTCATGAAGTCGGTCGCGTCGCCGCCGTTGTTCTTCTCGATGTCCTCGAGCATCTCCAGAACAGCCTGGTTAGCGCCGCCGTGCAGCGGGCCAGCCAGGGCGTTGATGCCGCCGGCGACGGAGACGAACAAGTTCGCCTGCGCAGAACCGATCATGCGGACCGTGGAGGTGGAGCAGTTCTGCTCGTGGTCGGCGTGGAGGATGAGCAGCTTGTCCAGCGCGTCGACGACAACCGGGTCGACCTCGTACGGCTCGGTCGGGTAACCGAACATCATGCGCAGGAAGTTCTCGCGCGGGTTCAGCGCGTTGTTCGGGTACATGTACGGCTTACCCTGGGATGCGCGGTACGCATACGCAGCGAGCATCGGCACCTTGGCCATGAGGCGGACAGTGGCCTTGTCCAGCTGCTCCTCGTTCAGCGGGTCGAGCTGGTCCTGGTAGTAAGCAGAAAGAATGTTCACCGACGACGCCAGCACAGCCATCGGGTGGGCGTTGCGCGGGAAGACGTTGAACGCGGCCTTGAAGTCTTCGTCCAGCAGCGTGTGGTGGCGGATATCGTCGCTGAACGCGTCGAGCTCCTCCTGCGTCGGCAGCTCGCCGTTGATCAGCAGGTAGGACACCTCGTTGAAGGTGGCGTTGTTGGCCAGGTCAGCGATGTCGTAGCCGCGGTAGCGCAGAATGCCGGCGTCGCCGTCGATGTAGGTGATCTTGGACTCGGTCGAACCGGTGGAAACGTAGCCCGGATCGAAGGTCACCAGCCCTGTTTCGCCCAGGAGGTTGCCTAGGACAAAGCCGTCGTTGCCCTCGGTTGCGGGCATGAGGTCCATCTCATACTCGCCCCCGGGGTAGTGAAGTACTGCCTTGTTGTTGTCAGTAGCCACGTGTCGAACCTTTCAAGAGAGTCGTTGGGCGGTGCGCCCCCGCGCTGGCCTGCAGGTTGTCCCCGACAGACGGCGCACATCGGATCACACCGAAATTGACATGTGCCAACTCTATCAGCAGATGTGACCATGCAGACACCGTTTCGGTTCGATAGACCGCACCACAGTATTGTTGTGGGTGCAGTTTCCAGTTTGAATTTTAAAGGGGCACCCATGACCGATTACCCAGCACTTCCCGCGGACCTTTTGCCGGAGGACGGCCGCTTTGGATGCGGCCCCTCTAAGGTGCGGCAGTCCCAGCTCGATGCGATTTCGGACGGCGCCCACATCATTGGCACCTCCCACCGCCAGCCGGGCGTAAAGGACGTTGTCGGCGAGGTGCGCGAGGGACTATCCCAGCTGTTTTCCCTGCCGGAGGGCTACGAAATCGTGCTGTCGCTCGGCGGCGCGACCGCGTTCTGGGATGCGGCGACGTTCGGCCTGATCGAGAACAAGTCCGCTCACCTGAGCTACGGCGAATTCTCGTCGAAGTTCGCGAAGGCGTCCAAGCAGGCTCCGTGGCTGGAGGAGCCGGCGGTCATTGAGGCCGAGCCGGGCAGCGCTCCGGACCCGTCCGCGCTCGACGGCACTGACGCCGATGTTGTCGCATGGGCGCACAACGAGACGTCGACAGGCGCCATGGTGCCCGTCACCCGCCCCAACACTGACGCGCTGGTGCTTATCGACGCCACTTCCGGCTCCGGCGGCCTCCCCGTCGACATGACCAACGCTGATGCCTACTACTTCTCCCCCCAGAAGTGCTTCGCGTCCGACGGCGGCCTGTGGTTCGCAGCAATGAGCCCGGCCGCCATCGAGCGCATCGCGAAGATCAAGGAGTCCGGCCGTTTCATCCCGGCCTTCCTGGACCTGCAGACGGCCGTGGACAACTCGCGCAAGAACCAGACCTACAACACCCCGGCCGTGGCCACCCTGCTGATGATGGCCGACCAGGTGAAGTGGATGAATGACAACGGTGGCCTGGACGGCATGGTGGAGCGCACCAGGGCCAACTCTCAGGCCCTGTACGCCTGGGCCGAGAACCACGCGCACGCGACCCCGTTCGTGACCGAGCCCGAGAAGCGCTCCTATGTCGTGGGCACGATTGACTTCGATGAGTCTATCGACGCTGCCGAGCTGGCTAAGGCCCTGCGCGCCAACGGTGTCATTGACACCGAACCGTACCGCAAGCTGGGCCGCAACCAGCTGCGCATCGGCATGTTCCCGGCTGTGGACACTGCAGACGTGGAGAAGTTGACCGGCGCTATCGACTTTTTGCTCGAACAGGGCGTGGGCGCCAAGTAGTCAGCTAAGTAGTCGCAGCGGCAATCGTCGGGCGTTCTTGCAACGCTCCGGCGGCGTTCAGTACCACAGTTTCCGCTCGCGTGTCAGTTAAGCTGGTGTCTTGATTGACATCGGTGTAAGGAGACCTGATGCGCGAGCTTTTCGTTGTCGCCGAAGAATCGACAGATTCCCTGTGGGTGCTGCGCACCCAGGAAGGGGAACGGTTCTGCATTCCGCGCGAGGAATTGATCCCGCCCACCGTCCCCACCCAGAAAGTGACCGAGGGGTTTGACAGCGGTTTCGACGCTGACAGCGAAAACTACGAGGTGGTCGAGGCAGAGCTTGTCGACGAGCCCGCTACCACCCCCGAACCCGAGTTCTCGCGCCCCACCTTCACCGTATACTCCGCTGACTCCCTTGCCGAGTATGCGGAAGCGGGATCTGTGGAGCCTGCCGAGCGGACAGATAAAACCGAGCGAGCCAAGCCCATCCCAGCAATTGCGCCAGCTCAGCCCGCTGAGCCCGCCGAACCGGATCCCCTCTTCGCCACTCCCCTGTCCCTGCGCCCGAAAGAAATTCAGGCGCGCATCCGGGCGGGAGCTACGACCGAGGAGCTCGCTGAGGAGATGGGCGTGGCCATGAGCCGCGTAGAACCTTATGCGCACCCGGTACTGCTCGAACGCGCCCAGGTCGCTGAAGCAGCCCGCCAGTCCCACCCGGTCCGTGAAGATGGCCCGGCGTCGGACACTTTGTTTGAGGTGCTTGCGCTGACATTTGCCTCCCGCGGCCACACGTTGGCTGAAGCCACCTGGGATGCGGTCCGTGAGGTCGGCGAACCGTGGGTCGTGCGGGTGACCTGGCAGGCTGGCCTGCAGGAGCACCAGGCTGAGTGGTATTTCCGCCGCTCCATGGCCAACGGTGTGACAACGGAACCGCGCGATGCTGTCGCAGCCGACTTAATCGACCCGTCCTTTGCTCAGCCGGTGCGCTCCCTTTCTTCTGTGGGACACCCAGGCTTTTCCGCCCCTACTGACTTCACGGAGCCCACGGTGGACCCCCGGAACTACCGAGAGTACCCCCACCAGGACAACCTGAGCACGCGCAACAACCCCCAGCCGCACAACGAATACAACGTGTACAACGAGTACGACGAGCACAACACGCAAGCCCCTGAGGTTGACAACGCGAACAGCCGCACCCAGCCGAACTTGTTCAGTGAGGGCGAGTTCCTCCAGCAGCCGGACCCGAAAGACAAGCCGCAAAAGCGCCGCCGCAAGGCTGTCACCCCGCACTGGGAGGATGTGCTGCTAGGGGTGCGGACGAATACGAAACGACCGAAGTAGGTCATGGTCGATGAGTTACCCCGCAGCGGTCACATTCTGGTACGTCAACGCGGCTGACCCAGCCGCAGTCTTGAACGCCGAGCCCAAAGCGGACCGCGGTTTCGGCCGTAAACTGCTCGCTCAGCTCAACCCGACGTGGCCCATCACACCGATTGGCCAGTTCCCCCTGAACCGTTCCTCGAAGGCATCACGCGACGAGTTCTATATCGCCGGCTACCCAGGCGTGGCCGTGTTGCAGACGTTTGTCCCCCAGTGCGCGAAACTCTCCGAGATCCCAGCGTATTTGCGCCGGGCCGTGCCCGCGGCCGACGTGTTTGTTTTTGCTGAAGGGGCGGGCACAGACGGCGCCGGTTATGCCGGTTACGCCCACTTCAGCGGCGACACCATCAAGCGGTCCCTGTGCGGCACGCGTACGGAGCTCGTCGAAGACACCGGAATCCCCGAGTGGTTCGAGGCTGACTTCTGGGCAGGCAAAACGACTGAGCAGCTTGGCGGCATCACCCTCCCGTTCGAACCGTCGGACCTTGTGACGGTCGCGCAGCGTGAGCTGTTGGGTGTGGATATTTCCCCGAACGGACCGGATGTCAACGTCGTCGCGTACGCGGTCGACGGTCGACCGGAGCCGAAAGTCGCTACCCGCGTCCCTGAGCCGAAGGACGTTAACCAGGTGGCCGCCAAGTTCGCCCAACCCGCGAACGACTACGACGACTACGAGGAGCAGGAGGAGGACGGCGGCACGGAGTTCGCCGAGTTCGCGGATGCCTCCGCAGCCGCCGCCCGCCGCATCTCCCGCGGGGTGACCCGCCGGTTCCGCAACTTCAAAGAGACGGTGCAGGAGAAGCTGCGCCACTCCGACCGGGGTTAGCCGGCCCGCGCCTGTCGTTGGCAGATCTCGTTTACATCGGGCTTCACCTCCGCCCGCATAACCCCAGGTCAGATTTTGTTCACGCGGTAACGATGCAAACTAGATCTGGAAGCGCGGACCGAGTGGGGTGCCAGGAACCGCATGCACTGCACGGCACCGCACGCCGGCTACCCCAGCTACCGCAGGGACCGCTGCCGTTCGTAGAACGCGATCGCGGCTGAGGTGGCCACGTTCAGTGAATCGGTGCCCGCTGCCATTGGAATGCGTGCACGGATATCGGTTGCGCGCATTGCATGCTCAGTCAGCCCAGGTCCTTCGCCACCGACGAGGAGGGCGACTTTCTTATAGGGGTGGCCGGTGTCGTCGATAAGCGCGTCGGCGAGATGCACCGCGCGCGAGTCGGGTGTGAGCGACACTAAGCGGAACCCTGCCTGACGCAGCTGGTCGAGCGAGCGCTGCCATGTCGTCGACGTGCCACCGAGATGCGCGAACGGCAGGCGCAGCACATGCCCCATCGACACGCGCACGCTGCGGCGATACAGCGGATCAGCCGTCCCCGCGCCGAGCAGCACACCATCGACATCCATGCCCGCGGCGTTGCGGAAGATCGCGCCAATGTTCTCGTGGTCCCCGACGCCTTCCAGCACGATCAGCGTGCGCGCGTTCAGCATCTCGCTTATCGACGTCTCCTCCGCCCTGTCCGCCACCGCAATCAACCCCCGGTGCATGTCGTACCCGGCGACGTCCGCGAGGAGCTCGCGGGTGACAACGTAGACGGGTGCGTCAATAGGCGGAAGGCCTTGCTCTTTGCGCTCGGTGAAGAACGTCTCCAGCTTCTTCTCGAAGCCCACGACGCAGCGCAGCGGAAAGCGGGAATCAATGACCCTGCCGGCCACAAGCGGCCCCTCACCGAACACGTAACGCTTGGAGTTATCGGTGTTTTTCAGGTCGCGGACGTCGTCTAGACGCGGGTCGGCAGGGTCGGTGATGCGTTCCATTTAGCTAAGAGCCGCCAAGATCGGGTCGATGGTGAAGAAGACCACGAACAGGGCCGAGATCAGCCACATGATCCAGTGAATCTCGCGCGCCTTGCCGGCGAAGAGCGACATGAGGGTGAAGGCGATGAAGCCGACGCCGATGCCGTTAGCGATGGAGTACGTGAACGGCATGACCACGATGGTCAGGAAGGACGGCAGCGCGATGTGGAACTTGTCCCAGTCGATCTCGGTGATTTGCATCATCATCAGCGCACCGACGATGACCAGCACCGGAGCGGCAGCCTCGATGGGCACCATTTCGTAGAGCGGGGTGAAGAACATGGCGGCCAAGAACAGTAGACCGGTGACGATGTTAGCCAGGCCGGTGCGTGCGCCGTCCGCGATGCCTGCCGAGGAATCGACGTAGACCGTCGCCGACGATGCCGAGCCAAGGCCACCCGCGATGGCGCCGCAGCCCTCAACCACGAGGGCCTTCTTCATGTTCGGCAGCTCACCGCGTTCATCGTTGAGGTCAGCCTGGCGACCGAGTGCGGTCATGGTGCCCATGGCGTCGAAGAAGTTCGCCAAGACCAGGGTGAACACCAGCAGGGTCGCAGTGATGCCGCCGACGCGGGCGAACGCGCCGACGAGATCAATGTTGCCCACGATGGACAGGTCCGGCAGGCCACCGAGGGACTCTGGCAAGGACGGCACCGCCAGGGACCAACCGGACGGGTCCTCAGCAGAGGAACCTGCGCCAACAACCGCCTCGACGATCAAAGCGATGATGGTGTTGAGGACGATACCGATGAACAGCCCGCCCGGAATCTTGCGCGTCACCATAAAACCGCAGATGAACAGGCCGAGGATGAACACGACCGTCGGCCAAGTGGCAATGGAGCCGCCGTTGCCCAGCTGCACCGGCACCGTGGTCATCGCGGCATCGGGGATGCGGCGGACGAAGCCGGCGTCCACGAAACCGATCATGGCGATGAACAGGCCGATGCCCACACCGATCGCCGCCTTCATCGACGCCGGGATAGCGCGGAAGACTGCAGTACGGAAACCGGATACGGCCAGGATCACGATGACGATACCGTCAATGACCACCAGGCCCATCGCTTCCGCCCAGGTCAGGCCCTCTGTGCCGACCAGTGTCACGGCCACAAGGGTGTTCAGGCCGAGACCGGCCGCGATACCGAACGGGTAATTCGCCACGACACCGAAGAGGATGCACATGACACCGGCGACCAGGGCGGTCGCCGCCGCCACCTGCGGCACGCCGAGGACGGTGCCGTTGACGTCCTCACCGGTGCCGATGATCAGCGGGTTGAGCAGCACGATGTAGGCCATCGCGAAGAACGTGACTACACCGCCGCGGATCTCAGTGACCACGCTCGAACCGCGCTCAGAAATGTGGAAAAACCGGTCCAGTCCGGACTGCGGTTCGCTACGGGTTGTCTCGGTGCTGGTGTTCTCGTCAGGTGTGACCTTGGTCGATCCAGCTGTGGACCCTACGGTGGATCCGGCCGATGCGGGATGATCGCTCACGTGCGCGTCCCCTTTTCATGAAAAGTAAACGGAAAATGACGCGATAAGCGTCCCACTACACGGGCGTTTTTCCAAAACGAGCGCGACCCTTAAAGGGTGTGAGGGAGGGATCTCGGCGGCTAGAAGACGGGGCTTTCATCGTCGTAAAGCTCCTCGGCTCCGTCGAACTCGTTGGAGGCCACCTTGGTTTCGGAGTGTGCACCACAGCCGTAGACGGCGGCGACGACGTGCCCGTCGGCGGAGTATTCGTTGGCGCAGATGCCGAAGTTCTTACCCAGGGGCTCGGCGGCCGGGATGTAGAACGCGCAGGTCCGGCACTGCAAAGCGGCCTGTGAAGCGTGGGCTGAGTTGGGGCCGTAGTCGCCGCGGCGCCACCGGTCCTTTGCGGCACGCAGCCCGGCGGTAGTCAGGTACTGGTTGGTTTCCCGGCCGGCGAAGGTGACGGCGTCGGGGGCGAAAGAGTCGCCGGTAAGCCGCTCGTCGTCAGGCGCGGGCTCCATGAGGTCGCCGGGGCGCAGGTCGCCGGGCCGGACGCGTTCGCTGTACGGTACCCAGTCGGGAGCCTGCAAGGCGTCACCGGTCGGGGCGGGCACGAGGGCGACCTCATTCACGGTCACGTAGTCTGCGCCATCGGCACAGGCCACGACCGCGTTCCACTCCCAGCCGGGGTAACCGGGCACGGAAGCTTCGAAGCGGTGCGTCGCCACGTTGCCGCTCATGCCGTGGATGCCGATGTGGTCGCCGACCTCCCCCTGGTCAAGCTCTTCGAGGGCCTGCCGCGCGGTGTCTACGGCGGTAGCGCTGAGAAGCGGTCCGGTTTGCTGGCGTCGCGAGTTTCTTCGTGGCACGTGTCTATTATTGCGCACCGTGTTGCAGGATAGACCGTATGGTCCACTCCCCGTTTAGTGTCCGCCTCCCCCTGATCGCTCTGTCTGTGACGGCGGTAAGTGCCGCCGCTCTTTCCGCGTGTGCCCCGACGAGCTCGCAGAAGGACCCAGACGAGGTCGAGCGTCTCACCGTCGAGGTCCTCGAGCGCTACGACTTCGATGACACCAGTTTCACCCAGGGGCTTGAGGTCGCCTCCGACGGCTCTTTGTACGTGGCCACCGGCCAGGAGGGCGAGTCGCGGATCTACCGCTCCACCCTTGAGGGCGAAGAACTGGCGAGCAAAGACCTAGATCCAGAGTTCTTCGGTGAGGGTATTACGCGCGTTCACGATCACCTGTGGCAGCTCACCTGGCAAAGCGGCACCGCGATCAAACGCGACGCAGGGACCCTCGATGAGATCGACCGTGTGACCTACGACGGTGAGGGCTGGGGCATTTGCCACCGCGACAGCGCCGGCGAAGTGATTTTCAGCGACGGCAGCGACCAACTGCGCCGCATCGACCCCGACACGTTCACTGAACGTGAGCGATTCACCGTGACCATGGACGGGCAGCCCGTCGACGGGCTCAACGAGCTCGAGTGCGTCGGCGACCACGTCTACGCCAACATTTTCACAACGACGGATATCGTGCGCATAAACGCGGACACGGGAGCTGTCGACGCACTTATCGACGCTTCCTCCCTACCCAACAACGCCACCCCCGACCCCAATCACGTACTCAACGGCATCGCCCGCATCCCCGGCACGCAGGAGTTTCTCCTGTCCGGCAAGCGCTGGCCCGACCTGTACCGCGTGAAGTTCGTGCCCCAGTAGACCGTAGACTACACAACCATGGGCAGCACGAAATCTCGCACTACGCGTTCTGCACGGGACCAACGGTCCATCGCCATGCTGGCGGTCATCGCAGTGGCCATCGTCGCCATCGTGGCCGGGCTGTATTTCTATATGGAGTGGCAGAACAACCGGCCCGGCACCCCGCCGCAGGAAATTGAGGTCACGGCAAGTGCCGGCGAGTCCGGTGACGAGGTCTCCACCCAACCGTTTTCCATCTGCGAGTTCGGGACGGAATGCCCGGAGGGGAACGTGGAGCTGATCTCCGTCGAGCCCGGTACCGAGCACGTCCGCGTCACGGTGCCCAACGATGTCGCTCAGCTGCAGTGGTCGCTGCTGAGCATCTACAACGACCCCGCCGCCAACACTGAGCGCACCTTCACCCCCGGGGAAGCCGACGCAGTAGATGTCCCCGTTGTCTCCGAGGACGCTAACCTCGTCGTGATCGAGGTCTCCGCCCTCATGGTCGGTACAGACGAGCAGGGCGAAGAAACCCCAGTCGTGGTCACGTGGGCTTTCACCACCGAGGCCTCCTAGCTGGCTGGCTAGTTGACTGGCTAGGTGTCGAGCTCTTTGGCCACAGCGCGCAGGATCTCCGCGATCTGGCGGGCTTCCTTGCGGTCTGGATAGCGGCCGGCGTCCAGGGCGGGTTGGATTTGGGTTTCCAGCATCGACATGACATCGGCGAGCATGCTGGCGAGTTCCTCGGGTTTGCGGCGGTTGACGGCGCGGCGGCGGGGAGCGTCGATAAGCTTCACGCGCAGTGCTTGCGGCCCACGGCGACCGGCTGCGAAATCGAACTCAATGCGCTGACCGGGGTGCAGGTCCTCAACGCCGTCGGGCAGCACGTTCTTGCCCACGTAGACATCCTCATCCCCCGGGTTGGAGACGAAGCCGAAGCCCTTCTCCGAGTCGAACCACTTCACTTTTCCTACTGGCATCAGTCATTCACCACCATTAATCACTAGAGCTGTCCATTTTAGTTACTGGCTTAGAACAACCCGTCGGCAGGGCGAATCATTCCCCGTGCCGCAACCGCATTTTCGTGCCGTCCACACGTCAAGTAACTGGGGTCCCGTTAGCCACACGCCAACTGGGCTTTTGCAGAACCGGTTTCAACGGCACGAAAATGCGTTTCCCTAATGCTTTTCGACGAACCCCGCCACCCGAACAACACGCCAACACGGCCCCCTGTTAGATAGGTCACATTTCCCACGTTCGTGCAGGCAGGATCGGCAAAGCCGGCCGGCAGACAGTCACATGAGTCACACTGACAACAACTTGTTCCCGGAACGTGACTGAATCGTTATAAACAGCTAGAGTAGCGCTCATGCCCGCACACGGGCGCGCAAAGAAAGCTACGAGCCACGTTCAGTTTTGTCCGGCTCGATGCCCGATAACTCAACAGGACAAAAGCGGGGGACCCACCCGCGCAGGAATGCACTTCCCCGCGCACCGCGGAGCCTCACACCCGAGCCCGCTAGGGGTGAAGCCGCTCACCGCGGCCAGGCGTTTAACCCCCTCAGCCTGAACCCGACAGCTCACCCCGCAGACGTAGAACAAGAGAGGAAAACACACCCCTATGGGACGTCACCGCAAGCAGAACTCCAAGGCCGTGTCCGCTAAGGCACTGGCTGGCGCTACCGCAGCTATCGCCACCACCGCACTTGTTGCGCCGACCGCGTCCGCAGCTCCGGACTCCGACTGGGACCGCCTGGCCCAGTGCGAGGCTGGCGGCAACTGGCACATCAACACCGGTAACGGTTACTACGGCGGCCTGCAGTTCTCCGCTTCCACCTGGCGCGCATACGGCGGCGGCGAATTCGCGCCGTACGCCCACCAGGCAACCCGCGAGCAGCAGATCGTTGTCGCTGAGCGCACCCTCGCGGCCCAGGGCTGGGGCGCGTGGCCGGCTTGCTCCCGTAAGTTGGGCCTGAACTCCGCGCCGACCCCGCGCACCGCTCCGGCAGCTAAGCCAGCTCCGGCACCGAAGCCGGCTCCGAAGCCTGCCGCAGCACCGAAGCCGAAGAAGAACACCGAGCTTGAGGTGGACAAGCTGTACAAGTCCCTCACCCGCGAGCTGAACAACCGCGGCTACGCCGTCCCGCCGCAGGTTGAGGCAACCTACAAGGCCAACCGCAACGACTACAACGCGTTCTACAAGGCCAACAAGGACCTAATCGACGCTCTCCTGTCCGGTGACGCACAGGCTTTCGTCGCTGCAGTTAACGCCCGGCTTCCGCGCTAAAGCGGCGGCTAGGCAACTAGTTTCCCAAAGAGAAAGTGGGCTCCGCACCATGCGGGGCCCACTTTCACGTTGTGTAGACGGGGCTACAGACGAGCAAGAAGCCCCGCACCGCGTTCGGTGCGGGGCTAGGCCGGCCAGCGGCTACTGCGCGGTGTTGATGCGCGTCGTCGGGTGCACGTACCCGGTCTCCTCCCACGGGCGCGGCAGGATCAGGTCGTCGCCGTAGGGGCTGGAGGCGCCGGCGAGCTTGGAGGAAAGCTCCGTGACCGGGTGACCGTTGCCCGGGGTGTGGGCGGGCCAAGCCGGGTTGATCTGGGTGATGTTGTCAACGTCTTTAGCCATGGAAGTCATTCTTACACGCCGGAGGGGAAAACGCACGTAAAATCACCCCCGCAATGACTTCGTTTTCGCAATGGCTGGACACGCTCGACACTTCAGGCCTTAAGGCGCTCACCCGCACCCGCCCGGACGCCTTTTTTCCGCCACCTCCAACCGTGGGGTCGTTGGCCACGCGGTTGGCGCTGCCCTCCTCTGCAGCACGCGCTATCCGCCAACTCAACGCGGCTGAACTGGCTGATCTGGAGCGTCTCGCCGACTCCGGTGCGGAGCTCGATCCGGTCGATGCGTCAAGCTTCGACCACGTGGAGACTCTGCGCGCGTCCGCCCTCGTCTTCGGCCCCGACGGCGAACTGCGGATCGCCCCCGGCGCCTTGACCGCGCTGCCCCCGTGGCGTGTCACCGATGCCGTTCCCGACGACCTCGATCTGGGGGCGCTTTCTCCCCCAGAGCGGCGCGTGCTAGATACGCTCGCCGATTCCGGGGGCGTGGGCACAACGGCAATGGCCGCGTCCGATGCCGACCCGTCCGCGCCCATTCCGCGCCTCATTGCGCGCGGGCTGCTCATCCGTCTTGACGCCAACACCGTGCGTCTCCCCCGCCCCGTCCGCGACGCAGTCAAGGGCATCACGCCGCGCACATTCCCCCTCGCGGAGCCGCAGGTTCCCGCCACCGAGCAATCGCTTATCGACGACACCGCCACCGCCCAAGGCCTCGACTCCGTGCGCCAAATGCGCCAGCTCCTCATGGCCCTACTGCACGAGCCGGTGGCGTTGAACAAGGACGGCACGGTCGGTGTGCGGGCCCTTTCCGCACTGACAAAACAGCTGAACTTCGATCCAGCCTTGTTCATCACCGCGGGTGAAGCGGCAGGACTGGTCGGCCGCGGTGTCGGTGAGGAAACGGACGCCACGATCCTCGCCGCGACTAGGGACGCGTTGACGTGGCTGGACGCTCCCTTGTCGGACCAGTGGGCGATTCTGCTGGCTGGGTGGGTCGCATCGCCGTGGCGGCTCGACGGCGGCGCCAGCGGCCCGCGGCTGTTGTCCGAGGAGATGCGCTCCCCCGACATCCGCCACGCCCGCATGACCATTCTCCGGCACGGCGGCGACCCGCAGCGGATCCTCTTCTACGCCCCGCTGACCGGCTCCAGCATCCCGCCCAGCCTGATCGAGGCGACGGTTGCAGAAGGCACGGCCTTGGGCGCGCTCGCTCCGGAGCCGTCGTCGCCGTTGCTGGCTCTTATCAGCGACACCGGCCACGACGTGGCGGCGGTGACGAGGGATTTGGTTCCTGGAAGCGTCGATAAGCTCATTGCTCAAGCGGACATGACCGTGCTGGCGCCCGGGCCGCTGGAACCGGAGATGGCGTCGTTCTTGGAGTCCGTCGCGGATCTGGAGTCGCCGGGTTTGGCCAGCGTGTGGCGGGTGACCGATGGCTCCGTCAAGCGCGCACTGGACGCTGGGCGCACCGCTGAAGAACTCCACGCGTGGTTCGCTGACCATGTGCTCGGCGAGGTTCCGCAGGGCATCGCCTTTTTGATCGATGACACTGCACGCATGCACGGCGCCATCCGGGCAGGCGCGGCTGCGAGCTATATCCACAGCGCAGACCCGTCTTTAATCGCGACGGCACATGAGAAGCTCGAGGAGGGTGCGCTACGTGTTCTGGCGCCGACCGTGGCGGTTTCGGACCTACCGCTGCCGCGCCTGATGGCCGTCTTGCGCGACGCTGGCCTGCAACCCTCAGCCGAGGACGCGCACGGAGTGCAGATCAACATGGCGCCTGAGCCGACGCTCGTGGCCCCGACTCCATCGCGTCTGCCCCGGCCGCAACGAATCTCGCCAGAACAGCAAGAACAGATCATTGCGCACTTGCGAAGCGACTCAGCTTCAGCGCCCGATGCCCCGAGCTCGGCTGACACGCTAGAAACCTTGCGCGCCGCCGTCCGCGGGCGGCGCCACGTCACGGTCGGCTACGTGGACAAGAACGGCCACGGCAAAACGCTGACCGTGCTGCCGCTGACTGTGTCAGCCGGGCAGGTTGATGCGCTGGATGAGGCGACGGAGAAGGTCGTCCGCATCGCGCTGCCGCGCATCACCAAGGTGGTCATGACCTAGGTTTTCGTTGCAAATCCTTGATGGGTCGTTGTGTTTATGCAACACTTTGTCGTGTGGCACCGAAGCAGAAACCGAAGGACCCCATCCATAACCGGGTCCGAGTGCTGCGCGCGGAACGCGACATGTCCCGCGCAGAACTAGCCGCACTCATAGACGTCAACCCGCAAACCGTGGGCGCTCTCGAACGCGGAGACCACTCGCCAAGCCTCGACCTCGCATTCCGAATCTGCGAGGTCTTCGGGCTCCCTGTCGAAGCGGTTTTCTCGCGCGATGAGTTCGCCCCTATGTCGAAGGAGCTGTACCCGCGATGACATCCATATCAAGCCAGAATCGAGCATCACTTCCCGGCTCGAAAAGAGTACGCAACCAGAAAGCGACGCGTGCTCTCATCGTGCTCTATTTCGCTGGTCTGATCGTGGCGGCGCTACTTTTCGTCATTTCACTCATCACAGGATCGGATTCGTGGACATTCTCACTGTCGTACACCGCGGCAATGCTCCTCTCCATGGCCGCGTGGACCTACATCCGCGGAGCTAACGACAGCAAGGACCGCTTACCAGATGCGAAGCTCGATGAATACGAGCGCGATATCTTCGCCACCTGGCGTCAACGCGCGTTCAAGGCTTTTTCCGCACTCACGTTGGTTGGCGGAGCTGGGTTTCTCCTGTATGCGACATTCATCGCTGACGCAGCTAATAGCGTCGCTTACAAAACGGCCGGCCTGTACATGCTCTTCACCTACCTATTTGTGGCCACCCTGCCCATGATCGGTTTCGCTGCCATCATTAACCGCGATCACCCTGAAGACCAGCCAGTGGAGGAATAATGACCACGTTAGAGATAAAAGACTTGCACAAAAGCTACGGCGATGTCACTGCGCTCGACGGCATGACTTTCAGTGTCGGCGATGGCGAGATCTACGGCTTCGTCGGCTCCAACGGTGCTGGCAAATCCACCACGATGCGCATTGCGCTCGGCGTTCTCGAAGCAGATTCCGGCGAGGTGTTGCTCGATGGTGTTCCTTTGAATGACGACCTGCGCCGCCGGATCGGCTACATGCCTGAGGAGCGCGGCCTGTACAGCAAGGAGAAGATCCTCGACCAGCTGGTCTTCTTGGCCAAACTGCATGGTGTTCCCACCGACACAGCAAAGCAGCGTGGCACCGAGCTGCTCGAGGAGCTCGGGCTGAGCGAGCGCATGGACGACAAGCTCGACGACCTGTCGCTGGGTAACCAACAGCGCGTCCAGCTCGCCGCGTCGCTGATCCACGACCCCGACATCCTCATCCTCGACGAGCCATTCTCCGGCCTCGACCCCGTCGCCGTCGATGTGATGAGCTCCATGCTCACCGACCGCGCCCGCTCCCGCGGCGTCCCGGTGGTGTTCTCCTCCCACCAGCTCGACCTCGTGCAGCGCCTGTGCGACCGCGTCGGCATTGTCACCCGCGGCCGCATGGTCGCCGAAGGCACCGTGGATGAGCTGCGTTCAAGCGGCCCGGTGCGTTTCAAGGTGGGCACGCAAGCACGCGGTTGGATTCCTGAAGACGCAACGCTTGTCGACGACTCCCCCACCCACGTCATCCTCGAAACCGCGAGCGCCGATGACGACCAGCGCATCCTCAACTCCGCTCTCGCTGCGGGCCCTGTGCACGAATTCACCCGTGTCGTCCCCGACCTGGGCGACCTGTTCAAGGAGGTTGTGAAGTAATGACTACCGCGACACAGACACACGCCCCCTACTCTTCCTGGCACACCATCTCCACGACGGCGTTCAGGGAAATGCAGATCCTCCTCCGCTCGAGAGGTGTGTTGACCACCATCGGCATTCTGCTGGTGGCCATCATCGGTGCGATCGGGTTTTTCACCTGGCAAACCAACAAAGACGATGAGGGGGCGGACAAGACAGTCGCCATCGTCGGCACCGACGAGCAGCTTTTCGACGGCACCGACCTGGACACCCGCACCGCCGCTGACCGCGCCGAAGCCGAGCAGCTCGTCCGCGACGGTGAGATCGACAGCGCTATCGTTGTCGACGGCTCCACGTGGGACGTCATCGCCGACGGGATTCCTGACCAGACGGTGATGTCCACCGTCGAAGAGCTCGCCCAAGCTCAGCAGCACGCCGGCGCTCTCCAATCCCTGGGTGTGGACCCAGCCGAATACGACGCGGCCGCCCCCGAGATCCAGGTCAATGCTCTCGATGTCGAACACGACGCCAAGGGGGCCGAGGACCAGTTCATTCGCCTCATGACCGTCCTATTCGGCCTGTTCCTCCTCATTTTCACTGTGATTCTCTTCGCTGCCCAGGTGGGTAGCCGCGTGACGGAAGAGAAGTCCTCTCGCGTTGTCGAGCTGGTCCTCGCATCCGTGCGCCCGATGGACTTCCTCGCCGGCAAGATTCTGGGAGCGGTGGCATTCGGCTTCCTAGCCACAGTGCTTCTGCTCGGCGTCGGCGCGATCGGCCTGCAGGTTTCGGGACTCGGTGACGACTTCACCTTCGACTGGTCGATCCTGCCCATCATGCTCGCCGCGTGGTTGCTGGCCATGCTCTTCTTCGGCGCTCTTTACGCCGCCGCAGGCGCAATGGTGCAGCGCACCGAGGATCTGCAATCCACCCAGAGCCCGGTTCTCATCCTGTTGATGATCAGCGCCTATGTGCCGGCCTTCGCTTGGTCAAACACAGATGCGGCCTGGATGCAGGTCCTGTCGTGGATCCCGCCGGTGTCCATCTTCACCGCGCCCATCACGTACGCCGCGGGCGATTTCACCGGCCTGCAGCTCGCCGCATCCCTGCTGATCGCCCTGGCTGCCACTGTCGCTGTGGTCTGGTTCGCCGCGCGCATTTACCGCCGCACGATCCTTAACAACGGCCGCAAGGGCAAGTGGAGCGACGCGTTCACGCGCTAAGCAACCGAACCAAAACAACGACCCCAGTTCCGCTGAACTGGGGTTCATCTATGGGCCTTAAAGGTGACGGGCGCGACTAAGCTGAAACTTCATTCTTTCGCTTCATCTCGGCAAGAAATCCGTCGAAGCTGAAGTCCTCAATAACTCCGCTTCGCTCACCTTTTTCGATCTCGCCGCGAAGCGCTTCCACTTTTCTTTCGTAGTCTTCAACCATACGAAGGCCAGCACGAATGACTTCACTGGACGTGGCGTAGCGTCCGCTTGCAACCATGTCCGCGACAAATTGCTCGTAGTGGTCACCGAGGGTGATCGATGTGTTTTTGGCCATGGCACCGAACATACCAAGTTTCGGTACTTTCATGCAGACCCCCTCCGGGTGCTTCGCAACAGAACGAAGGCATAATTGCCCTCATGCCTTTAGGTGACGGCCCGCTTATTGTTCAGTCCGACAAGACTGTCCTTCTCGACGTCGCGCACCCGGGCGCTTCGCAGGCGCGCGCGGCGATTGCGCCGTTCGCGGAGCTGGAGCGCGCGCCGGAGCACGTGCACACCTACCGCATTACGCCGTTGGCGTTGTGGAACGCCAGCGCAGCCGGTTTCGACGCGGAGCAGGCCGTGGATGTGCTCGAGCGCTACTCCCGCTTCCCTGTACCCCAGGCCTTGCTGATCGACGTCGCCGAGACCATGGCCCGCTACGGCCGCATCCGCCTGATCAAGCATCCGGCCCACGGCCTCATCCTGGAAGCCGACGAGGAAATGATCCTCACCGAGATCCAGCGCAACAAGAAAATCAAACCCATGCTCGGGGCCGCGATCGACGCTACGACGGCTCCCGTTCACCCCTCCGAACGCGGCCGCATCAAGCAGGAACTGACCAAGATCGGGTGGCCGGTCGAGGACCTTGCCGGCTACGTCGACGGAGAGAGCCACCCGATCGACCTCAACCACGATGGTTGGGAACTGCGCGACTACCAGCAGTACGCCACGGAGTCTTTCTGGGAGGGTGGCTCCGGCGTCGTGGTGCTGCCCTGCGGAGCAGGCAAAACGATCGTCGGTGCGGCATCCATGGCGCAGGCGCAGACAACCACGTTAATCCTAGTCACCAACACGGTCGCTGGACGGCAGTGGCGCGATGAACTGTTGCGCCGCACCACGCTCACGCCAGAGGAGATCGGCGAGTATTCCGGCGAGCGCAAGGAGATCCGCCCCGTCACCATTGCCACGTACCAGGTGGTCACACGCAAAACACAGGGTGAGTACAAGGCACTGGAGCTGTTCGACTCGCGCGATTGGGGCCTGATCATCTACGACGAGGTCCACCTCCTCCCCGCCCCGGTCTTCCGCATGGCGGCGGATCTCCAGTCGCGCCGCCGGCTCGGCCTGACCGCCACGCTCGTGCGTGAGGACGGCCGCGAAGACGACGTCTTCTCGCTCATCGGCCCGAAGCGCTACGACGCCCCGTGGAAAGAGCTCGAGATGGCCGGCTACATTGCCACCGCCGAGTGCGTAGAGGTCCGCACAGCGCTCAGCACCGATGAGAAGATGCTCTACGCCACCGCCGAGACCCGCGAAAGGTACCGGGTGGCGGCGTGCAGTGAGGGGAAGCTGGGAGTCGTCGATAAGCTTCTTGCGCAACACGATGGCGAGCAGATCCTCATTATTGGGGCATTCATCGAGCAGCTCAAAGAGATCGCCGCGCGCACGGGCGCACCGCTTATCGACGGTAAAACCTCGACCACCAAACGCGAATCCACCTTCGACGCCTTCCGGAACGGTGACCTCCGCACGCTGGTGGTCTCGAAGGTGGCGAACTTCTCCATCGATCTGCCGGAAGCAGCCGTGGGCATTCAAGTCTCCGGCACCTTCGGGTCCCGCCAGGAGGAGGCGCAGCGGCTGGGGCGGCTGCTGCGGCCGAAAGAAGACGGCAAAGAAGCGCTGTTCTACACCATCGTCGCGCGCGACACTCTTGACGCCGAGTACGCCGCGCGCCGCCAACGATTCCTCGCGGAACAGGGCTACGCCTACCGGCTTGTGGATGCCGCTGACCTCTGACCAGCACACATCGCGCGACCGTTTATCCTTGAAGAATGCACTTCCACTTCGATGTCGACGAGGCCTTTGCTAAGCAGCACAACGAGATGCTCCGGGACACCCGCAAAGCGGTCATCTCCGGTGTTTCACTGTTCGTGATCTGCCTTGTCGCGGGCCTGGCCGTCTGGTTCCTTGTGGATCCCGCATCGCCGTGGCGGTGGGTCGGCGGGCTCGGCCTGATTCTTTTCGGGTTGATGATGCTGATTGTGGCGTTTCTGGTCCCCCGTTCTGTCGGCTCGGCCCAGGACCTGTACGACCGCTACCCGCTCGTGCCGGCGGTCATCGCTGAGGTCAACCCCCGCGACAGCGTCATCATGGCGCTGGTGAACGTCAACGTCGACGAGAATCAGCCTCCGACGTACGCCGCCGCGTTGCGGACGGTAACGTCGATCCCCGGCATTGACGCCCCCAAGACGGGCATGAAACTTCCGGCCGTGGCTGTTGGCGGACGGCGCACGACACGCGACACGGAGCACTTCCAAGAGGTGAGCCCGATGCCGATCGCGTGGGCGACGCCGGATGCGGATGTCGTCGATAAGGCGCGCGAAGCGATCCCGCAGGACCAATGGCAGAAACTCGAAAAGGCCCGCAAGCGCTACAGCGAGGTCAAAGAGACTCCCTACAATTTGCTCGTGCTGTAGACCAGAACCTGCCCCATACTGTGAAGCGTGAGAACCCGAATCATCGCGCACCGCGGCCTCAACGGCATCTACCCCGAAAACACACCCCGTTCCTTCGAAGAAGCCCTCAAACTCGACATTGACGGCATCGAATGCGATGTCAACCTGAGCCGAGACGGCCATCTTATGGTCATCCACGACCAGCACGTCGATCGGACATCGAATGGGTCGGGCGCTGTCGCCGACCTAGACCTTGCCGAGCTCAAACAGCTCAACATCGGCTCTGCGGACGACCCTCAAGAGATCATGCTTCTGAGCGAGCTCATTGACCTCGTTGATGCCTACCCCGGCAAGCACTTATTCATAGAAACCAAGCACCCGTCCCCCTACGGTGCTCGCCTCGAAGAGGCCGTAGCCGAGGCGCTCACGGCAGCCGGCTACCACACAGATCCTCGGTTTCATCTCATCTCCTTTAACCCCGACGCGATCCAGCGTTTTCAGCGTCTGCTACCCGAGCTGGAGACTTTCCTCCTTATCACTCCGCTGCCCATGCTCAACGGGGAGCAACCGGCACCGTTCGAACCAATCGGCACCTCCGGTGTGGGGCCGTCCATCATGCACGTCCAAGCCGAGCCGGATGTGCTCGCACAAGCCGAGCGCTCCTATGTGTGGACTGTCAATCTGCCGAAGGACATGCTGTGGTGCCAGGACCGCAGTGTGGACTTTTTGGCGACCGATCTGCCCCATATCGCCGCAGAAGTGCTCCACGGCGAGACATAACTGCTACGCCCATTAAGGCGACATATCAACATCTACCAGCGTTTATAAAGGCTTCCTTAGGTGAACACCTCAGTTTCACCTAGCGTTCACAGTTCGGCCTTAACTTTCTATCGCATGAGCACGATGATTCCTGCGGTGTCGGTGGAGCCGGAGATCTCCGAAGAATACGCGGCGACATACAAAAAGAAACGCAAGAAGATCGATTGGCATCAGGTCGGGCTAGCAACCTTGCTCATTGCCCCGAACCTGATTCTTTTGATCTTGTTCACCTACCGCCCCCTCATAGACAACATCCGCATTTCATTCTACAACTGGAATATTTCCTCCCCGAACATGACGTTCGTGGGGTTGCAAAACTACATCACCTGGTTCCAAGCCCCAGAAACACCGCTGATTGTGTGGAACACGGTCCTGTTCACGTTCTTCGCGGTCGCAGGTTCGATGGTGATCGGCCTACTGCTGGCGATCTTGCTCGACCAGAAACTTTTCGGCCGCTCTGCCGTCCGCTCCATCGTTTTCGCGCCCTACGTCATCGCTGGTGCCGCCATCGGTGTGGCATTCCAGTTCGTGTTCGATCCGCGTTACGGACTGATCCAATATTTCCTGACGCTGCTGAACATCCCTGTTCCGAACTTCTACCAGGAGTCTGGCTGGGCACTGTTCATGATCACCGTGACCTACATCTGGAAGAACGTCGGCTACGTGTTCGTCATCTACCTCGCCGCTCTCCAGGGCCGGCGTGATGACCTTGATGAGGCCTCAGAGATCGATGGCACCTCTTCCGTGCGCCACTTCTTCCGGGTTGTCCTCCCCCAATTGCGTGGTACGACGTTCTTCCTTCTGATCACCGTGCTGCTCAACTCATTCCAGGTCTTCGACATCATCAACGCGATGACGCGAGGCGGCCCGTTTACCTACGGCACGACCACGATGGTCTTCCAGGTGTACACCGAGACGTTCGTGAATAACCGTGCCGGTTACGGCGCAGCTGTCGCCACGATCATGTTCCTCGTCGTTTTGATCATCACCGTCGCCCAAATCAAGCTGCAGGAAAGGCTGGACAAGTAAATGTCTACGAAGTTCACCAAGAAGTCAGTCGCTCCCGCCTCTTCCACTCCGCCGGCCGTGGACGATATGCCGCCAGTACCGGGGAGCCAGGCCGACGGGGACCCGGTGATCAGCGAGGCCCAGCGCAAACGAAAAGGCGAGGGCGCAGACTACGGCTCACCGGCGATGAAGATCTTCGGGTACATTTCCCTGGTCTTGACAGTGCTGATCATTTTGGTTCCGCTGTATTTCATCGTGATCACGTCATTCAAGACAATGCAGGAAGTGTACTCTGACCCGATCACGTTCTGGCCGAACCCGTTTGTGCCCGAGAACTACGCGCGGGTCTGGGAAACGTCCGGTTTCCCGAGCTACCTGCGCAACTCCATCGGCATCACGCTGATTCTCACAGTGATCAAAGTCGTGCTGGGCGTTTTGTCCGCTTATGCCTTCGCTTTCCTGCGGTTCCCCGGGCGAAACCTGCTGTTCCTTCTCGTCATCGCGGCCCTGATGGTGCCCAACCAGATCACCATCATCTCCAACTACGCGCTGGCTGCCTCGCTGGGATGGCGCGATACATGGCAGGGCGTGATCATTCCGCTAGCGGGTGTCGCCTTTGGCTGCTTCCTGATGCGCAACCACTTCCAGTCCCTGCCGGAAGAAATCATGGAAGCAGCCGACATGGACGGCGCCGGCTTTTTCACCAAACTATTTCGGGTCGTGCTGCCGATGTCGTGGCCTACCCTCTCCGCATTCGTTCTCATCACCGTGGTGAATGAATGGAACGAATACCTGTGGCCGTTCCTCATCACCGACACAGAGGCAGCCGCTACCCTCCCCGTTGGCCTAACCCGCCTCCAAGACGCGGAAGGGTTGAACAACTGGGCTCCGGTGATGGCCGGAACCGTCCTGACCACGTTGCCAATGATCATCGTCTTCTTGCTGCTGCAGAAGCAGATGATTAAGGGCCTGACCGCTGGTGCGGTTAAGGGCTAACCCTTCAACCAGCAACCTGATCCCCCCCAACTTTCACACGATAGGAGAACCTCATGTTCCAAAAACTTCGCTCAAGCCGAGTTGGTAAAAGCGTTACCGCTGTCACCCTCGCTGCTTTCACCGCTTTGTCCGTGACCGCCTGTGCCGGCGGCAGCACCAGCGGCGGCGGTTCCGAACCCTCCGGCGGGGACGAAAGCAAAATCATCTTCTGGTCCAACCACCCGGGTTCCTCGCGCGACATCGAGGTTGAGATGATCAAAGCGTTCGAGGAGGAAAACCCCGACCTCACGGTCGAGCTTGTCGACGGTGGCGCAAACTACGAAGAGCTCGCCCAGAAGTTCAACGCCGCACTGGCTGGTTCGGATCTTCCTGATGTCATCGTTGCGTCCGATGTGACCTGGTTCAACTTTGCACTCAACGAGGCCACCACTCCCCTGGACGAGCTGTGGGAGAAAGAAGGACTCGATCCCGATTCTTACGTGGACACCCTGCGCGAGGACTACGAGTACAACGGTAAGCACTACGGTGCCCCGTACTCCCGCTCCACCAACTTGATGTACTGGAACACTGACGACCTCAAGGAGGCTGGTCTGCCGGAGGACCGCGGCCCGGAGACCTGGCAGGAATTCGACGAGTGGGCTGGCAAGCTGAAGGAGACCACCGGCAACCCGGCTTTGGTGGTCCCGGACGGCTCAACCTACCTCGACTGGTACTTCCAGGGCATGTTGTGGGCTTTCGGCGGCTCGTACTCCAAGGAATGGGAGCCGAACTTCTCCGACCCCAAGACCATCGAGGCCGGTAAGTTCCTCCAGGACCAGGTGGAGAAGGGGCATATCGAGATTGCTACGGACCCGACCGTGGCCTTCGGTAACGGTAAAGCATCCGGTCTGCTCGAATCGACTGGTTCCCTCGGTGGCCTGACCGAGTCCGCAACCGTTCCGTTCATCACCACCTACCTGCCTGGCCCGAGCCCGTCGGCGGCTACTGGCGGTGCTGGTCTGGCTATCCCGAACAACATTTCGGACAAGCGCAAGTCCAACGCGATCAAGTTCATCGACTTCATCACCAACACCGAGAACACCATCAAGTTCACCCAGGAAACGGGGTACATGCCGGTGCGCAAGGACGCTCTCGAGGACCCGGACGAGAAGGCATACCTGGATGAGAACCCGAATGCCAAGACCGCAATTGAACAGCTCAACGAGAACACCCAGCCGCAAGACTACGCTCGCGTTTTCGTGCCGGGTGGCGGCCAGCGCATCGGTGGTGCCCTGGACAAGATCACTGTCGGCGGACAGGACGTGGAGAAGGTCTTCGGCGATTTGGACAAGGAGACCCAAAGCGTCATCGACCGCGACATCAAGCCGCACCTCAAGGACTAGCTTCTCAACCCACGACATAAGAATCTGATCGAAGAGAAAGAGCTGTTTATGGCAACCGTTGAGTTCCGCCAAGCGTCACGCATCTATGATCCCGCGCGTCCGCCGGCAGTGGGCCGGGTCAGTCTGGATATCGCTGACGGGGAATTCCTTGTCCTCGTCGGCCCATCCGGCTGCGGTAAGTCCACTACGTTGCGGATGCTCGCTGGGCTGGAGCCTGTCGACGAAGGGCAAATCCTCATCGATGGTGAGGATGTCACAGAAACGCGTCCCCGTGACCGCGACGTAGCCATGGTTTTCCAGTCTTACGCCTTGTACCCGAACATGACGGCGCGTCAGAACATGGCGTTCGCCCTTGAGAACGCGAAGGTAGATAAGGCGACCATCAACGAGCGTGTTGAGTTCGCCGCGAAGATGCTCGAACTTGAGGATCTCATCGACAAAAAGCCTTCTGCGATGTCCGGTGGTCAGCGCCAGCGCGTGGCAATGGGACGCGCGATTGTGCGTCAGCCGAAGGTTTTCTTGATGGACGAGCCGCTTTCTAACCTGGATGCGAAGCTGCGCGTGTCCACCCGCTCTCAGATCCTCGCGCTGCAGCGGGAGCTTGGTACCACAACCGTCTACGTCACGCACGATCAGACGGAGGCCATGACCATGGGTGATCGCGTATGCGTCCTAAAGAAGGGCATCCTGCAGCAAGTGGATACCCCAGAAACGCTGTACAACAACCCTGGTAACACGTTCGTGGCAACGTTCATCGGGTCGCCGGCCATGACTCTCGTCGAAAACGTCAGGGTTGAAAACGGCCGGGCGGTGATCATGCGAGACGGCTTCGAGCAGGACTTGCACATGCCGCACAGTCAGATGGACAAGGTCAGCTCCGACAAAGTCATCATTGGCGTGCGCCCAGAGAACTTCAACGTGGTGTCGGTAAACCAGAGACCTGAAGGGTTCGCAATGCCGCTCAACGTGGACATCGTCGAGCACTTGGGGGCCGAGGCCTACGCTTACTGCACAGCACCCATGCCCGAGGAATCTACCTTGGTTGTCCGTGGCGGCCGCGTCGCTGTGCGACTCAACCGTGGTGTTTCAGCGGACGCTGGCGACACGTTGTGGGTCGACATGAATCAAGACGGCGTCGTTTTCTTCGATCCTGAGACCGAGATCAATCTCGATTACCTGTAAGGGAACGAACCTTACCTAGGGCACCTTCGACCTGAAGGGGCCCTTTTCCATTCCAATCTGATGGTTTTCTAGCACCTCTCCGCGAGAACGTGATCTCACCTGACACGTAAATCACGGGATCCTGCCAGATTGTTCATCTTGATTTTAGGCTCGGGAAACCTCCGGTTAGGGCTGCATCCCCACAGTGGAAAGGGACCACTCCGACAACAACCTGCCGAAGGGTTCCACGTGTTCACCAAATCCAAGTACTTTAAAACCATTGCGATCGTTTCCGGTTCCGCACTGTTCCTCACCGCCTGCACCGCGGAGAATGAGAATGGCGAGAACGGTGAGAACGTAGTCGAAGAAACCGCCACCGAAACCGATGTCGAGGAAGTTGACCCGGTCTACGGTGAAAAGAACGGTCTTGACCTGATTGAACTCCAGGACGACAAGCCTGAGGTCGCTGATGTCGAGGTTGATAATGAGCCTGACCGTATCGCCATGAACCTCATGGAAGACACCTCCACTGAGATGGGCTTCAACTGGTACACAAAGGACGACCTGGATGACTCCATGCTGCTGGTTTCCGAGCAGGAGGACATGTCCGACGCCAAGGAGTTCCCCGCTGAGACCACTGAGGTGACCAACCGTTACGCCGAGCGCGACAAGGACGGCTACTACATCTACTCCGCCGTCACCTTTGACGACGAGGGCGACATGCTGGTCGACGATGAAGGCAACCCGGAAGAGGTCGAGGGCTACTTCACCGACGAGCAGATCGACCGCGAAAACACGAAGTGGACTGCTGACGGCTCGAAGCTTGCGCACCTTTCGCTTGTCGACGTCAAGGAGCACTCCAACAAGGCGACCGCCACCGACCTCGAGCCCAACAAGACCTACTACTTCCAGGTCGGCTCCGAGTCTGAGGGCTACTCCGAAACCGGTACCTTCACCACCTCGAACCCGGATGACGACAGCTTCCAGTTCATCCACTACACCGACACCCAGAACGCCTACTGGAACGAGCACGTCAACAACGAGGCGGCGTACGGCGCCAACACCCTCGAAAAGGCCATGGAGGTCGCTCCGGACGCCAACTTCGCGCTCCACACCGGTGACTTCGTTGAGACCGCGGCCGTCGAGGACGAGTGGGTCGATAACCTCAACGCTTCCCACGACGCCAACATTAAGCTGCCGCACGCCTACACGCCGGGTAACCACGATGAGTACAACCTGCGTTGGGAAGAGGGCGTTCACGAGACCGCCTTCAACGAGCACACCAACGTGCCCGTCAGCAATGACAAGATCGATGGCGGCTCCTACTACTCTTTCGACTACTCCGGCGCACACTTCGTGGTGATGAACACCAACGACAACAAGGAGTCCGACGACAACCCGGACGAGGGTGCAGTCGGCCGCGAGCAGATGGAGTGGGCGAAGGAGGACATCCGCAAGGCCCGCGAGAACGGTGCGAACTGGATCATCCTGGCCTACCACAAGCCGGTCTACTCCGCGTCCTACCACTCCCTGCAGGACGAGGACGTCCAGGTCACCCGTGAGGAGTTCGTCCAGATGGCTGACGAGCTTGACGTCGACCTGGTTCTCCAGGGCCACGACCACAACCTGACCCGCACGAAGTCCCTGACGTATAGCCCGGACAACTTCTCCTACGGCGAGGTCGAGGACACCGAAAAGCGTGAGATCGACGGCGTTGAGCACCACGTCAACCCGGACGGCGTCACCTATGTCATCCCGAACACCTCGGGCACCAAGACCTACGATGCGATCTACCAGAAGGGTGCAGACCACGTTCACAAGGTCCGCGAGAAGCTCGACTGGATGACTGAAGAGGACGTTGACACCTGGAACGAGCTTTTCGACGTCGCTGAGCAGCCGGAGAAGACTCCGAAGTTCGACCACAAGCACGACAACTACCGCCAGTCGACCATCCAGAGCTTCGCTGTCTACACTGTCACCGAGAAGGAGTTCAAGATCGACTTCTACCAGGTGGAGGGTGACCTTCACAACGGTGAGGACCGCGAGGTCAAGCTGTACAACTCCTACGGCATCACCAAGGAGTAACCGCAAGACCGTGGCTCAACGCGTCCCCCGCGTAAAACACCACAAGCCGGGCCTATGCCCGGCTTTTTGCGTTGTAATGCCTTTATTCGGTCAGATGAACTGACGGATGAGGGCGATGACGGCGACAACGACAATGACGCCTTTGAGGAAACGGTTGGAGACTTTCTTAGCGATGCGCGCGCCGACCAACCCGCCGATAACACCACCAACTGCGAGGATGAGCACCCCCAGCCATAGCACCTCAGCCCCGAAGAAAAGGTAGGCGATGAGGTAGACCAGCGCGGCAACTGTGTTGACGATCATGGAGAGGAAGTTCTTCACCGGGTTAACGTCCTTGAACGACCGTCCGGTTCCCACACCCATGACCGCTAAGTAAATGATGCCCTGGGCGGCAGTGAAGAATCCTCCGTACACGGACGCTAGACCCATCGCTCCGACGAGACCAGGCTTCTTGTAGGCCTCGCCTACCGGATCGTCGCTCTCCTCCTGCACTGCGCCGGCGCCAGAGCTGGCGCTGGAATCCTTGTTCAGCCGCGCGAGCGTGTCGACGATGCGCTGCTGGAACACCACCAATAGCAACGCCACCACGATGAGGATTGGAATGACGAAGTCGAGTGCTCGTGTCGGGGTGAATAAGAGAAGCAGCGAACCCGATGCTGCACCGATAATCGTCGTGATGATCAGCGGGCGTAGCCACGGCAGTTCCCGCTTGGTTTCGTGACGGAAGCCCCACGCCGACCCGAAAGAGGCAAACATGAGGCCGATGGTGTTGGTGCGCACCGCTACCCCGGGCGGAACGCCCATGGCGAGAAGTACCGGGAGCGTGAGCAGCGAGCCAGAACCCACAGCGGAGTTGATGATCCCCGCCATGATGCCCATAAAGAACAGTAGAATCGATGGTAATACGTCCACGGAAACCTCCCAGCCATCTAACAATCGAGCCACTGCATCGTACTTCACCAGCGAAGATGTGGCGTAATCGGCCGGTGACGTGTGGTTGTTCGTTGGGTAGGCTTCATCCCGAACTCAGTCACACCAGTCACAGCGTCCCGCATGCGGGCACGACGTTAACCCCCGGGGGGTGACGGTGATCGGTGTCGTTGTCCCGGGGGTTTTGGTGTATTGAGTTGTTTTTGTTGAGTTGTTGGTCGGCGGTAACTTACTCTCCCACACCCTCCCGGGTGCAGTACCATCAGCGCGGGTGGGCTTAGCTTCCGGGTTCGGAATGGGTCCGGGCGTTTCCCCACCGCTATCAACCACCGACACACCCAATAGGGCTTGCGTGTCATGGTGACCACCACACTTCTGCGCGTGTGGTGTGGTCGGTTATCAAATTATCTGCGGCACACACGCAGGTGTGTGTGGTGTGTCAGATACTGCATAGTGGACGCGAACAGTGCGCAATTGTTTGTGTTGTTTGTGCACGGTGTTTTGTTTTGTTGTTGGTGTATTAGTACCAGTCACCTTCGCACATTACGGTGCTTCCAGATCTGGCCTATCAACCCCATCGTCTGTGGGGAACCTCGAATGAAACCTCATCTTGAAACAGGCTTCCCGCTTAGATGCTTTCAGCGGTTATCCCTTCCGTACGTAGCCAACCAGCGATGCTCCTGGCGGAACAACTGGCACACCAGAGGTACGTCCGTCCCGGTCCTCTCGTACTGGGGACAGCCTTTCTCAAGTTTCAACGCGCGCGGCGGATAGAGACCGAACTGTCTCACGACGTTCTGAACCCAGCTCGCGTGCCGCTTTAATGGGCGAACAGCCCAACCCTTGGGACCTACTCCAGCCCCAGGATGCGACGAGCCGACATCGAGGTGCCAAACCATCCCGTCGATATGGACTCTTGGGGAAGATCAGCCTGTTATCCCCGGGGTACCTTTTATCCGTTGAGCGACACCACATCCACAAGTAGGTGCCGGATCACTAGTCCCGACTTTCGTCCCTGCTCGACTCGTAGGTCTCGCAGTCAAGCTCCCTTGTGCACTTACACTCTTGCACCTGATTGCCAACCAGGCTGAGGGAACCTTTGGGCGCCTCCGTTACTCTTTGGGAGGCAACCGCCCCAGTTAAACTACCCACCAGGCACTGTCCCCAACCCAGATCATGGGCCAAGGTTAAGACATCCACTACGGTCAGAGTGGTATTTCACTGACCGACTCCACACCCACTAGCGTAAGCGCTTCTAAGTCTCCCACCTATGCTACACAAACCGCAGTAAACACCAATACCAAGCTATAGTGAAGGTCCCGGGGTCTTTTCGTCCTGCCGCGCGTAACGAGCATCTTTACTCGTAGTGCAATTTCACCGGGCCTGTGGTTGAGACAGCAGGGAAGTCGTTACGCCATTCGTGCAGGTCGGAACTTACCCGACAAGGAATTTCGCTACCTTAGGATGGTTATAGTTACCACCGCCGTTTACTGGGGCTTAAATTCTCCGCTTCGACCACAAAGGTCTAACAGGTCCTCTTAACCTTCCAGCACCGGGCAGGCGTCAGTCCGTATACATCAACTTGACCGTCTTCGCACGGACCTGTGTTTTTGATAAACAGTCGCTTCCCTCTCTTCTCTGCGACCACCACCAGCTCAGCAACGCATGTTCGCTTCACCAGTGCTGGCCCCCCTTCTCCCGAAGTTACGGGGGCAATTTGCCGAGTTCCTTAACCACAGTTCACCCGACCGCCTGAGTATTTTCTACCTGACTACCTGTGTCGGTTTCGGGTACGGGCCGTACACACACATCGCTAGAGGCTTTTCTCGACAGCAAAGGATCACCACCATCACCCACTACGGGCTACGCATCACGCCTCACACTTTCAAAGGACCGCATTTGACTAGTCCCTGTGCCACACGCTTGCACCACAATCCACTAAGTGGCGTAGCTACCTGACTGCGTCACCCCATCACTGAACTACAACGGATCAGGCCCCACGCATCACACCCACCGTAGAGTCAAAGACCCTACTGGCGGGTGGTCAGGGTGGTTAGTATCACCGCTTCGCACTTGGGCGCGTATGCACGGGTACGGGAATATCAACCCGTTGACCATCGACTACGCCTGTCGGCCTCGCCTTAGGACCCGACTCACCCTGGGAAGACGAACTTGACCCAGGAACCCTTAGTCATCCGGCGGATACGATTCTCACGCATCATTCGTTACTCATGCCTGCATTCTCACTCGCACACAGTCCACGCCCCCTTCCGGTAACGCTTCACCCCATGCACGACGCTCCCCTACCCATATAAAACATATGCCGCGGCTTCGGCGGTGTACTTGAGCCCCACTGAATTGTCGGCGCGCAACCACTCGACCAGTGAGCTATTACGCACTCTTTCAAGGGTGGCTGCTTCTAAGCCAACCTCCTGGCTGTCTTCGCGATTACACATCCTTTTCCACTTAGTACACCCTTAGGGGCCTTAACCGGCGATCTGGGCTGTTTCCCTTTCGACTATGAAGCTTATCCCCCACAGTCTCACTGCCACGCAACAATGTAAACCGGCATTCGGAGTTTGGCTGACATTGCTAAGATGATAGTCCCGCTCAACCAACCAGTAGCTCTACCTCCGGCACACCTACGCGACGCTGCACCTAAATGCATTTCGGGGAGAACCAGCTATCACGGAGTTTGATTGGCCTTTCACCCCTACCCACAACTCATCCCCGCAGTTTTCAACCTACGTGGGTTCGCGCCTCCACAACCTCTTACAGCTGCTTCACACTGGCCATGGGTAGATCACCCCGCTTCGGGTCCAGGACATGCCACTAAAAAACACACAATTAGCATTCGCTTTCGCTACGACTACCCCACTACGGGTTAACCTCGCGACATGCCGCTGACTCGCAGGCTCATTCTTCAAAAGGCACGCCATCACCCACACAGAGGGGCTCTGACGGATTGTAAGCGCACAGTTTCAGGAACTCTTTCACTCCCCTCCCGGGGTACTTTTCACCATTCCCTCACGGTACTATCCACTATCGGTCACACTAGGTATTTAGGCTTACCGGGTGGTCCCGGCAGATTCACAGCAGATTCCACGAGCCCGCTGCTACTCGGGGATATTGCGACACACAACCAGCACACGCCTTCACGTACAGGACTCTCACCTACTCCGGCAGACCATCCCAGGCCACTTCCGCTAACACGCACTAGAAATGCAACGACTGGCAGACCGTTGACCATCGCACCCCACAACACCGCACACGCAACCCCTGCCAGGTATCACACGCACACGGTTTAGCCTCATCCACGTTCGCTCGCCGCTACTAACAGAATCATTATTATTTTCCTCTCCCACCGGTACTGAGATGTTTCACTTCCCGGTATCACCCCCGCACAACTATGAATTCATCATACGGTGACCACACACAACCGTGGCCGGGTTTCCCCATTCGGACATCCTCGGATCAACGCTTTGTTGACAACTCCCCGAGGCATAACGCAGCCTCACACGTCCTTCATCGGCCCAGCATGCCAAGGCATCCACCATGCGCCCTTCAGCAACAAACACAAACACACACCCAACAACAGTCAGACGTGTGCCCGGATACACAAACACATACTCACAATCACAAAAAAATACTCACACCAAACCAGAACAAGAACAATCATCCTCGCCCCAACTCGATGAGAAATACACACTTCTCTTCAAAGAAGAAAGATGCTCGCGTCCACTATACAGTTCTCACACACCACACCCAGAGAACACAAACACCACCACAGGCAGTATCTGCAACCATCTGAGCCACAAGGACAACCACCCACACACACGTGCGGGTACCATGTGCTGCCCCAGACACCCAACAGCGCACCAATGCTTCATGTAAACCGGTTGATTGCTTCACACGTGCGGCACACCCACACCATGAATCATGTGCTTCTCCTGGAGGCATCCCCGCCCCCCGGGTGCGTGTCCACCTGGAAATTTTCCATCAACAAACGGGTCTGCAGCACCACAGGCGGATACTCAACAGCCCACAAGCCACCCACACACGCAACTGCGTGCATCACAAGTGACTCACAATAATTAATGCTCCTTAGAAAGGAGGTGATCCAGCCGCACCTTCCGGTACGGCTACCTTGTTACGACTTCGTCCCAATCGCCGATCCCACCTTCGACAGCTCCCTAACACGTTTGGGCCACTGGCTTCGGGTGTTACCAACTTTCATGACGTGACGGGCGGTGTGTACAAGGCCCGGGAACGTATTCACCGCAGCATTGCTGATCTACGATTACTAGCGACTCCGACTTCATGGGGTCGAGTTGCAGACCCCAATCCGAACTAAGACCGGCTTTAGAGCGATTAGCTCCACCTCACAGTGTCGCTGCGCGTTGTACCGACCATTGTAGCATGTGTGAAGCCCTGGACATAAGGGGCATGATGATTTGACGTCATCCCCACCTTCCTCCGAGTTAACCCCGGCAGTCTCTCATGAGTCCCCAACCAAATGCTGGCAACATAAGACAAGGGTTGCGCTCGTTGCGGGACTTAACCCAACATCTCACGACACGAGCTGACGACAACCATGCACCACCTGTACACCAGCCACAAGGGAAACTACATCTCTGCAGCGATCCGGTGTATGTCAAGCCCAGGTAAGGTTCTTCGCGTTGCATCGAATTAATCCACATGCTCCGCCGCTTGTGCGGGCCCCCGTCAATTCCTTTGAGTTTTAGCCTTGCGGCCGTACTCCCCAGGCGGGGCGCTTAATGCGTTAGCTACGGCACGAACCCCGTGGAAGGGACTCACACCTAGCGCCCACCGTTTACGGCATGGACTACCAGGGTATCTAATCCTGTTCGCTACCCATGCTTTCGCTCCTCAGCGTCAGTTACTGCCCAGAGACCTGCCTTCGCCATCGGTGTTCCTCCTGATATCTGCGCATTCCACCGCTACACCAGGAATTCCAGTCTCCCCTACAGCACTCAAGTTATGCCCGTATCGCCTGCAACCCCGCAGTTAAGCTGCGGTATTCCACAAACGACGCGACAAACCACCTACGAGCTCTTTACGCCCAGTAATTCCGGACAACGCTCGCACCCTACGTATTACCGCGGCTGCTGGCACGTAGTTAGCCGGTGCTTCTTATCCAGGTACCGTCACTTACGCTTCGTCCCTGGCGAAAGGAGTTTACAACCCGAAGGCCGTCATCCCCCACGCGGCGTCGCTGCATCAGGCTTGCGCCCATTGTGCAATATTCCCCACTGCTGCCTCCCGTAGGAGTCTGGGCCGTATCTCAGTCCCAATGTGGCCGTACACCCTCTCAGGCCGGCTACCCGTCGACGCCTTGGTAGGCCATTACCCCACCAACAAGCTGATAGGCCGCGAGCTCATCCCACACCGAAAAAACTTTCCACCACCGACACTAAACGATGGTCCTATCCGGTATTAGACCCAGTTTCCCAGGCTTATCCCAAAGTGCAGGGCAGATCACCCACGTGTTACTCACCCGTTCGCCACTCGAGCACCGAAGCAAGCTTCGGCCTTTCCGTTCGACTTGCATGTGTTAAGCACGCCGCCAGCGTTCATCCTGAGCCAGGATCAAACTCTCCACAAAAACAGTTTCAACAAAACACAGTGAAACAGGCCGTGAAAAGCCCAAAACCCAACCAAAACAAAACCACCCACACACCAACACACAACCAACAAAAGCCATGCACCAGCATGCAGACTGGCAATCCTAAAATTACTAGACAAACCATCCGGTTCATCCAACGTTGCTCCTCATCCCTGACGGGGAAAAAAGAAAAAGCAACAAAAAACATTCCAATCAGCCACATACGACCAACCAGCACAGTGACACCCCATCAAAATTAGGTTCAGGCACCACCGACCAGCACACACCACACACAAAAACATGCAGGCATCAAAAAGGCCGCACACAACCAACCAAAAAACATTGGCACACTATCGAGTTCTCACACAACACACGCACGCTCTTCGGGAACTTTTGTTCTTTGCTCCGTCTGAAGCAGCTTGACCGACTTTACTGAGATCGACACTGCGTGTCAATTCCGTTGTAATTTCGATTTGTTTTCGTCATTACGTTCCGTTTACCAGTTGGTAACGTCTCGCAGCGACGGAACAACACAATAACTCCAAAGCTCTAAAGAATGCAAATATTCTTCAGAACCGGGCTTCTACCTGCACACATGGGCGTTGTATCCGTGCCAAGAAAACGGCGCTCAACCCGCGCTTTCCGCCCTGCAGGCTGAAAGCTTTTAAAAGTAGGCGGCCACCGGGCCGCGCGAGGTGCTGATCACGTCGATAGACGTGCCGAAGATCGAAGACAGCAGATCAGGACGTACGACCTGCTCAGGCGTGCCGAATTCGACGACCTTGCCGTCTTTCACTGCGCAGATATAGTCCGCGTAGCGCGCAGCGAAGTTGATGTCGTGCAGAACGACGATGATGGTTCTACCCAGGTTCTCCGCGGCGTCGTGCAGGTGACGCATCATGTCGACGGAGTGGGAGATGTCGAGGTTGTTGAGGGGTTCGTCGAGAAGCACGTAGTCCGTCTCTTGCGCGAGAACCATGGCGACATATGCACGCTGTCGCTGGCCACCGGACAGTTGATCCAGGTACCGCCCCTCGAGTCCGCGCAGACCGAGGAAGTCGATGTAACGCGAGATGATCTCTTCGTCTTCGGCGGTCAGTCGACCTTTGCTGTAGGGGAAGCGGCCGAATCCGACGAGTTGGCGCACGGTGAGCTTGGTGACGAAGTTGTTCTCCTGCCGCAGAATCGACAGTTCTTTGGCGAGCTCTTTGCTCTTCACCGTGGAGATGTCGTGGCCGGCGACGGTGACAGTGCCGGAGTCCTGCTCCAGCAGTCGGCCGATAATCGTGAGCAAGGTGGATTTGCCCGCACCGTTCGGCCCGATCAGGGCGGTCATGCCGCCAGCAGGAATCTCCAGGTCGATCGGCCCGATCTCTGTTTCTTGGCCGTACGTTTTCTCGACCGAGGACAGCTTGATCACAACGACCCCTTTCTCAGAATCACGGCGAGGAACACGACGCCGCCGACGAGTTCAATGATGATAGACACGATGCCCTGGGCGTAGAAAATGTGGTTCATCACGAAGTACGCCCCGGCCATGACGACGAATCCGATGAGCGCGGCCATCGGGAAGATGTACCGGTGATCGTAGGTGTCCGCGAACTGGTACGCCAACGTGGCCACGAGGAATCCGAGGAACGTCATCGGCCCGACCAGCGCGGTCGAGACTGCCATGAGCAGGCTGACGAGCACCAGCACATAGATTGCGTGGCCACGGTGATTCACACCGAGGTTGATCGCGGGGTCACGCCCCAGCGCCAAGACGTTGAGAACTCGCGAGTGCACCAGCAGCAACAGCGCCCCGCCGAGCGCCAACGGGATGGCCACCGGAAAGTACTCCGGGTCGGCGTTATTCACAGATCCAAACAACCGCGCTGTGAGCACGTCGAATTCGCTGGGAGTGAGCATGCGCTGCATGAACGTCGACAAGCTCGCCAGTCCCCCACCCATGACCACGCCAACCAGCAGCATCGCGTGCATGTTGTTCTTGCCCGTCAGCAGCCACGAGTACAGCAGCAGCGAAAACCCGACCATGACTACGAGCTGCAGCAGGAACATCTCCACCGTGCGCGCGTTCGCCAGGCCCACCGCGCCGAAAAAGTAGACGGTGGACGTGTGAATAGCCACGTAGAGGGCCTCGAAGCCCATGATCGACGGCGTGATAATGCGGTTGCCGGTCACCGTGTGGAATGCCACGGTCGCCATCGCCTGACACAGCGCCACCAGCGCCATGACCATCACAGAGTTTGCGCGGCGCTGCGCAATGAGCCAGTACCCCCGCGTGCCTACGTCCATCGGGTTCTCGTAGGCGAGCAATCCCCACGTCAGACCAACGGCGAGCACCAGCAGGCACACGATGACGATCCAATACCGCCGTTTGCTTGTCGACGACTGAAACGCCCCCACATGCCTCGCGCGAGCTGCAGTTGTTTCCCGTGTTCCTGCCGTCATGACCGCTCTTGCCTGATGATGAGCACCACGAACACGACAGCGCCAACGACACCGAGGATGACCGAGACTGGCATCTCGAACGGCGCGATGATGGTGCGGCCGATGATGTCGCACACCGTCACCACGGCGATACCGAGCAGGCACACCCAAGGAAGGTTAGAGCGCAGGTCATCGCCCCGGAACATGGACACCAGGTTGGGCACGATCAGGCCGAGGAACGGCAGCATACCCACCACAACCGTGACCACGCCGGAGGCAATGGCTACGAGACCGACGCCGAGCAGCACGACGCGCTCGTAGTTCAGCCCGACGTTGGTGGCGATGTCTTTACCCAAGCCAGCCACGGTGAGACGGTCGGCGAAAACGAACACGAGGACGACGACGATGGCCACGACCCACAGCACTTCGTACTGGCCGCGGATCACCGACGTGTAGGAGCCGGCGAACCAAATGCCCAGCGACTGGAGCATGTCGGTCTGCATGGCGAAGAACGTCGAGATAGAACTGACCACCGCCCCGAGCATGATGCCGATGATCGGCACAATCAGCGAGGATTTCAGCGCCACCCGGCGCAGGAAACCAAAGAACACCATGGTGCCCACGAAGGCGAACACCACTGCGACGACCATGCGCACAGTCAGCGAAGGGTTCGGGATGAAGTAAAGCGCCACAAGCAGGCCGAGCCCGGCCCACTCTGTTGTACCGGTCGTAGTGGGTTCGACGAACCTGTTCTGGGTAAGCAGCTGCATCACCATGCCGCTCATGGCCATGGCCATCCCTGACAGCACGAGTGCGATGGTGCGTGGGACGCGGGTAGTCCAGAACATGTCGGCGCCGTCGTCGTTGCCGAGCATATCGTACTGCCCCACCGCCAGAGAGACGGCGAGCAACCCGGCGACAACGGCGATACCCGCCAGCAGCTTCCATTCGGTAAGCGGCGGGCGGGTTTTCGCGGATAAGCGATGCGGCACTAAGCGCCAGCCTCCCACTGATCGGCAAGGTCGTTGAGAATCTCGGTGTAAGTCACGATCGACTCGTTAGTGTACGTGTCCGCCGGAGCGATGTAGATGTGGCCCTCCTTGACGGCGGTCACGTTGCCCAAAGCCTGGCTCTCATCCAGGACCTGCTGGGCGGGGGCGGAATCCTCGGTGCGTACGCCGGCGTCACGGTCGAGCACGAGCATCCAGTCCGGGTTCGCCTCGGCGATCGCCTCCACGGAGATGTCATCGCCCTTGTGGTCATCACTACCGCCCTCGATTTCCAGGGCGGGGGTCAGGCCAAGCAGGTCGAACAGCGGCCCCCAGGTACGACCGACCTTCGGAGCGACATAGCCGATCTCACCACCGGAGACATTGACGGCCATGACCTTCCACTCATCGTTATATGCCTCGCGGGCGCGGTCGAGCGCAGAGGTGAAGTCATCCGCCATTTTCTTGGCCTCTTCCTCGCGCTCGAAGATCTTGCCCAGGGCGTCGACCTGCCGCAGGAACTCCTTATCCAGCGGCTGGTCTTCGCGCGGCTCGAGATCGATGAGGACTGCGTCCGGAACCAGCTTCTCAATCTCCTCGTTGTATTCGGAGAAACGCTGACCCGAAACGATCACCTGAGGCTCAGCTGCGACAATCGCCTCGAGGTTCGGCTCGCGGTGGTTGCCGATGTCGATGATGTCGTCATTGTCGGCGATGCCCGGAATGGTCTCCGGCACGAGCGCGCGGGCGGCAGCGACAGGCTGCACACCCCATTCGTCGAGGATCTCGAAACTGCGGTTGTCCAGGGCAACGACCGAGGACGGGTTGACTGGGACCTCCTTGGTCCCCTCATTGTCCTCGATGGTGACCGTGTCAGATGCACCATCGTCGGAGGCGCCGTTGTCGGACGAGCCGGAGTCGGCCTGGCTAGTGCCAGCCGAACCGTCCACAGAGTCATTGCCTTCGCCAGCGCAGCCAGCAAGGGTCAGTGAGGCGGCAGCGACGATGGCAGCGAGCCGAGAGACACGTTTCATAGGAGATCCTCCATACATAGAAAGTTGGTAAGCTTTGCCTAACCTAGAACATGGCCCTGGGGAGTCAACACCCCCTCCCCCACATCACATTCCTCAGCCCTTGATGGACCAGTGGTCAGCCAACTCGTTGAGGATGAGGGTGTACGTGCTTGCCCCTGCCACCTCTGGGACATCAAACGGGCCGACGTAGATGTTCACGTTCTTAACCGCCGGAGTTTCCGCTAGCTCTTCATCATCCAGAAGCAGCTTCAACGCCGGTACATAGTCGGACGAGCGCATATCCGGTTCACGCTCCTCGACGAGAATGACATCCGGCTCCGCGCTCAGCTCCACTGGTTTAAGGCCCACCATGTCCATCACAGGGCCCCAGAGCTCTCCCCCGTCGGCTGAAAGGGGTTCGACGGCGCCGCCGCTAGCTTCCACAGCCGCCGCCGACCAGTCTTCCCCGACCGCGTTGCGGGCCCGCTCGAGAGCGTCGGAGAAGTCGCTGTCCATCTGCTCAGCTTCTTCTTCCTTGTCGAAGATGACGCCCAGAACCTGCACTTGACGCACCATTTCCCAATCCAACGGTGGATCGGGGCGCGGAGTGAGATCCACCACCGGTGCTCCCGCGACATCTTGGAGCTCGGAGGCGCTGTGCGACGTCTCTGCCCCGACCAGAACCACATCAGGTTCGGCATCTGCAGCTTCTTCGGGGCTGGTCGCGACAATTACGTCGATACCGAAATCTTTCAACAACGCCGCCATGCGCGGGTCGAATGCCACCACCCGTTCTGGCTTGAACGGCACAGTTTTGGCGCCCTCGTTGTCGACGACGTCCACGGTGTCCCCCGTCCATTCGCCGTCCGCGTGAGTTTCAGTGGACTCAGGGGCACCGGCGGTGGTTTCCTCCCCGGCCGGCACGCACGCCCCCAGAACCACGGTCAACATGGCGCACGCTGCGAGGCAGCCCAGCTTCTTCGACATCGTCTTCGCGGTGGTCATAGCGCGCCCAAGTCTACGCGAGGAGCAGGAACGAAAACGGCCCCGGCCCTTCATCAGAACCGGGACCGCTTGTGGTGGAGATGGCGGGAATTGAACCCGCGTCCTTCGCCACCGCACCAGGGCTTCTCCGTGCGCAGTCCGCACAGATCTCTGCTCGACCCTCCGGATCAGGCGAACATGTCCGGATGATGGGCCCAGTCAGTGAAAGGTGTCCCCTTCAATCACCGCACTGACACGGTGGAAGGGCAAGCTCCCTAGTCGATGCCAGGGTCCGGGACGGGAGCGAGCCCGGCCTGACAGACACGCGGTCGCTACTTAGGCAGCGAGGGCGTAGTCACGCTGAGAGTTCTTCTCTGCGCTTATAACATGCTGCGACGCTTCAATCGGTGGTCTCCAGCCTGCACCGGCACGCTTCCCCTGGCTTAGTCGGCGAAGTCGAAACCAAGTCATCCCCTTGGAGTGAACTTCACTTACCCCTGCGGCGGGAACATGCTGTAGCACCGCAGGAGCAGTAACGTTACATCCCCGACGGCGCCACACGCAAGTGTTCCACAGTCGCGCCCGGTCCCGCGTCGACCGCTAGGCGTACAGCGTTAGCCACGTTCTGGGCGTCCATCTTCGGCCGGTCGCCGTGTTTCGGATCGGCCAACATATCGGTGTCGGTCCGGCCCGGATGGATCGAGGTCACGCGGATGCGCCCCTTTTCTTCCAGTCTGAGCGAATCAGTGAAGCCGCGCAGCGCGAACTTCGAGGCGCAGTAAGCGGTGTTCTCTTCCACCCCGTGGAAACCGGCGCCGGAGTTGATGGTCACAAGCAGGCCACCCGATCGTCGCAAAGCAGGCAGCAATGCGCGCGTGAGCGTAACGGGCGCGAGCACGTTGATATCCACCGTTTCACGCCATTGCTCATCGGAGATCTGCTCGAAGGGATCCTTGTGCAGGACACCAGCGGCAAGGACCACCACATCGACGTTCTCGATCCGCGACGCAGCCGCAAGCAGCGCCTCGGTGTCGCGTAGGTCAACCTCAAACGGCTCGGCGCTGGGCAGCGCACTGACAATGTCGGACGCGTCGCGCGACGCCCCCGCGATGATGTGGTGGTCCTTACCCAGCTCTTCCGCGATCGCGCGACCAATGCCACGGGACGCTCCTGTAATCAACGCTGTTTTCATGCCACCCAGTCTAGGCAGGATCAGCGTTAAGCCTTGATCCCCTTGAGTTTCCGCCCCAGATCGCGCGTGATCTCGCGATCTTCAGTGCGCTGCTTAATGGCGCGACGCTTGTCGTAATCCTGCTTACCTTGGGCCAGACCGAGCTCGACTTTGACCCGGCCCTCTTTGAGGTAGAGCTTCAGGGGAACGAGGGTGCGGTTGCCGTCGCGCAGTTTGCCCTCGAGGGTGTCAATCTCGCGTCGGTGCAGCAGCAGTTTTCGGGTGCGGCGCGGCGAGTGGTTCGTCCACGACCCCATCGAGTATTCAGGGATGTGCAGGTTGCGCAGCCACACCTCGCCGTTGTCGATGGTGGCGAAGGCTTCGACGAGGGACGCTTTGCCGTCCCGAAGCGACTTGATTTCCGTGCCCTGGAGCACGATGCCTGTCTCGTAGGTATCCAGGATCGTGTAATCGTGGCGCGCCTTGCGGTTGGAAGCAATGACGTTGGAGCCGTCGGTTTTCTTCTTCTTGGCCATAGGCTACTTCCGGACGTAGGAGCGCAGCGCGACCTGCGCGACAAGGCCGGACACGACTAGCGCGGCGAGGCTGACCAGCGGCATGACGGTCCATACTGCTGAGTTCGGCAGGCGGGCGATGAGCAAGTTTTGATACACGGGGTCCAGCATCTGGTCCACAATCTGGGTCTTGATCAGCCACACACCGATCGTTGCGATGATCCCGCCGATAAGCACCGACAGCGCCGCCTCGAGGATGAACGGAGCCTGGGTGAACCAGCGGGTCGCGCCGACCATGCGCATGATGCTGATTTCTTCGCGCCGCGAGTACGCCGCCAGCTGCACCATGTTGGAGATCAAGAAGATCGCGGCCAGCGCCTGGGCGGCGGCGATGATGAAGGTCGCGTTGCGGAACGAGTCCATCGAGTCTGCAAGACCGCGGACATCACTGGCCTGATCGGCGACATAGGTCACCTGGGGCAGGTCGCGGACAGCGTCAATCGGCGACGTATCCGTCGGGTCCTCCAAACGCACGTGCAGCGCCGCCGGCATCGAGTCGCGGGACGTCTCCTCCACCAGCACCGGGTCAGACTCTCGGAACAATTCCACGAAGCGCTCGTAGGACTGATCACGGTTGCGGAAAGTCACTGATTCGACGCGTTCATCGGCCTGCAAGGTATCGCGCACCTGCGTGCAGCTTTGCGACGAACAATCCTTATCCGTCTCCGAGACTTCATCACTGAGTTCAACCATGACCTCGACGCGGTCGAGATACAGGTCCTTCGTCTGGCTGGTCATCTGCGACATGAGGATGCCGGCACCGACCAACGCCAAAGACAGGGCCGTGGTGATGATCAGCGCGACCGTCATGGTGAGGTTGCGGCCCAAACCGCGAAACCCCTCACGGAAAATGAAGTTCCAGTTCATTAGCTTTCCCTCCCGTACACACCGTGCTTGTCATCGCGGATGAGCTTGCCCAGGTGGAGCTCAATGACTCGTTTACGCATGTCGTTGACCGCACGGGCGTTGTGCGTGGACATCACCACTGTCGTTCCCATCCGGTTGATGCGGGCGAGCAACGCCATGATGTCGTCGGCAGTGGAGGGATCGAGATTGCCGGTGGGCTCGTCGGCAAGCAACAGCCGAGGCCTATCGACGAACGCGCGCGCAATGGCAACGCGCTGCTGCTCGCCGCCGGAGAGCTCATTGGGCATGCGGTTCGCCTTCGCGTCGAGCCCGACGATCTCGAGCGCCTCCGGAACGAGCTTGTTGATCTTCGCTTTCGACTTGCCGATTACCTCGAGGGCGAACGCGACATTGTCGTAGACGTTGAGCTTTGGCAACAACCGGAAGTCCTGGAAGACGTAGCCGATGGACTGGCGCAGCTTGTTCACCTCGCTGCCCTTGAGGGCATTGACATGGAAATCATCGAAGTAAATGTCGCCGGAAGTGACATTCTCTTCGCGGATGAGCAATTCCAGGAAGGACGATTTGCCCGAGCCGGACGGACCGATAAGGAAGACGAACTCCCCGTTTTCGATCTCGAGGGAGACATCATCGAGCGCCGGCCGCGTGGACGTCGGGTACACCTTTGTCACATTGGAGAAAGTGATCACGCGTGTCACTCTAGTGACAGATAGCTCCCGGTTAGAAATCACGCGCCGCAAAACTGCAGGTACCCAGACCTGCGCGGTGCCCTTTACCGTGGACCAGCGAATCCTTTCCCCCGACTCACTATCCCCCAGCGAACCTCTATAGTGGCCCTTACCCCTGTAACCCACATCACATATCGGAGGGATCATGACCGATTATCGCTTTCAGCCATGGAACGAATTCCACCAGGGAATCGAAGGAACACGCCTTCGGGATTCCTTCCGCTCTCTGACCGGCCAAGAATTCGCCGAAGAAGTAGACATCCTCGCCCAACAGCTAGCTGCGATGGGCGTCGGGCCCGGTGATGTCGTAGCCACGTTCCTGCCCAACCGCCTTGAACTGCTGACCACCATGGCCGCGGCATGGCGGCTGCGGGCCGCGTGCACGCCCATGAACCCGACCTTCGCTGCACCCGAGTCCGCCTACCAGATTGAGGATTCCGGAGCGAAGGTCGTGGTGACTACCAACGACTTCGCCGCGCGTGAACCAGAAGAGTACTTCCCCGGCGCGCGCGTGGTGCCCCTCTACGAGCTCGCGGTATCCGGCCAGCACCGCGAGCACGAAACCCCCAGGTCCCCCGGCTCCTTGCCTGAGTTTCCCTCGGCCGATGACATCGCCCTACTGGTCTACACCTCCGGATCCACCGGCCGCCCGAAGGGGGTAATGCTCAGCCATAAGAACCTCAACGCCATGGTGGAGAGCATTTCCGGCGCTCTGGACATGGACGGGGAGATCCACGCCTTGATGCCGTTGCCACTGTTTCACTCCAACGCGATTTTGGTCAGTTTCCTCGCGCCTTACAGCCGCGGGGGCAAGGTGACCATCTTGGACCGCTTCAACCCGATGGAATTCATCTCCGCTGTGGCGCAGTACCGGCCGACATATTTCTCCGCTGTGCCGGCAATCTTCGCCTATCTGCTGCAGTTGCCGCCGGATTCCGGTGTCGACTTCTCCAGTCTGGAGTTCGCCGTGTGCGGCGCCGCACCGGCCTCCGTGCAGCTCATCGAGTCCTTCCAGCAGAAATACGGGGTGAAAATCCGAGGTGCCTACGGCCTGACCGAAGGAACCGTGGGCTCGACAGCTGTTCGCCTTGATGACGACCCACCCGCCGGCACCGTCGGTCGCGCACTACCGGGGCAAGAAGTGCGTATCAGCGACGGCAAGGGCGGCTTCATGCCCACTGGTGAATCCGGCGAGGTGGTGATTAAAGGCGACAACGTCATGGTCGGCTACCTCAACCGGCCCGAAGAAACCGCCAAAACCGTGGTCGACGGCTGGCTCCACACCGGCGACGTAGGCTACCTCGACGAAAACGGATTCCTGTTCTTGGTCGACCGCATCAAGGACATGATCATCCGTGGCGGGGAGAACCTCTACCCCTCTGAGATCGAGAACGCACTGAACACCCATCCGAATGTCGTCGAATCCGCTGTCGTCGGTTTACCGCACGAGGTTCTCGGAGAAGTTCCTGTCGCCTACGTGAGCAATTCTGATCCAGCGTCAGTCGACACGGATGCACTCTTGGATCACGTGCGCCCACTACTGGCCAAGGTCAAGTGGCCGGTGCATATCACCGCCGTGGAAGACCTGCCCCGCAACCCTGTGGGCAAGGTGGACAAACCCACGCTGCGTGACATCGCGAAAAAGGAATTCCTCGTGCAGGACGCTTAGAAAACGCAAGAAACCCCTGAACGTGCACGGTGGCAAGCTCACCCCCATTGCGAGGGGCTCGCCACCGTGTTTTGCATTCCAAAGCAAGAGTCGGACTGCGTTGCAGCACCTAGACGATCGCTTTTGTCCCGTGAGCACAAAAACCCACTAGTTCTTTAGCCAAACAAACATTGTGAGCGTTGTCATCGGCCCCTTACGGTTATGTCTCAATCCTGTAAGCCACATCACATACGGGGAACGCCCCACGTGTGAGGAGGCCGGGCCACGCGCCCAGCTTCGCAACGGGATCACGCACACCAGAATCGAAAGGAGAAACCGTTGGCATGGTCTACACCTGACCTCATCGACACACCGATTGAGGAATACAAAAAACTAAGCTTGAGTGAGCGTCTGCGAATCTCAGGAGCGAGCCTCGCGGAAATCGGTCTCGGATCGCCGAAGAACGCGACGATGTTCTACTTCATCAAGTGCACCGCCTATGTCGTCATCGGTTTGGCAGTCTCTACCCTGTTCGCCGGAGTGGGCAATCCCTTCGACGTGAGCAACTGGTGGGCTGAGCCGATCGTCTACCAGAAGTTCCTCATGTTCGCGATCCTCTGGGAGCTGTGCGGCCTGGGAGCTAGCTCCGGCCCGGCGGGATTCCACTACGCGCCAAAGTTCGGCGCGAACAAGTACTGGTCCAAGATTGGCGTGATCAAGCGCCCGCCGTTCGCTGGCCGCCTGCCGGGTCAGGGCGGAGACACCCGCTCGATCGTGGACGTAGCTTTGTACTACGCACTGATCGCGTCCCTCATGGTCGCTATTGTGTTCCCGCCGACAAACCACGGCTACGTCGCCGAGTACATCCCGGGTGCAGAAGGCGGCATGCTGCCCGCCTGGTGCTTCGTGGTGCCAATCGTGCTCATCCTGGCCATCGGCTACCGCTGCCAGCACCTCTTCCTGGGGATGCGCAATGACCAGTACTTCCTGGCTCTCGTTTTCGCTCTGGTGCTCAACCCGCACGACTACATCATCGGCGTGAAAATGATCATCATCCTCGTCTGGATGGGTGCAGGTGTTTCCAAGTTCGGCCGCCACTTCGAGTATGTCGTACCGGTCATGATGGCTAACGCGCCGTACATGCTGAGCAAGCGGGTCAGCCGGATGTTCTTCCGCAACCACCCGCACGACCTGCAGCCGTCCAAGCTGTCCGTCGCCATGGCGCACGGCCTGGGCACCGTTGTCGAGCTGATTTGCCCGCTGGTTCTCCTCCTGTCCGGCAACGCGGTGGCAGCTGGCATCGCGGCCTTCGTGATCATCGGCATGCACATCGTCATCATCCTGTCCATGCCGATCGCCGTTCCGCTCGAGTGGAACATCCACTACATCCTGCTCACCGTCTTCATCTTCTTCGGCTTCCCGGTATGGGAGGGCTACGGCATCGGCGACATCAGCAGCGTCGGAGCAGCAATCTTCATCTTCGCCTGCGTCCTGATCGGCCCTGCCGTGGGCAACTTCAAGCCGGAGTGGGTCTCATTCCTGATCAGCATGCGCCAATACGCAGGCAACTGGGCGTGCTCGGTGTGGGCCTTCTCCCCGGATGCCATCGAGAAGATGTACAAGGACTACCCCGGCGCGATCCCGCCACCGGAAGAGATCATCAAGGCCGGTTTCGGTGAAGAAGCCAAGTTCAAGCTCATGGACAAGGTGCTCTCCTGGCGCTCTCTGCACTCCCAGGGCCGCGGTCTTCTCTCGGTGCTCACCCGTGAGCTGGGCCCGTCCGTCGACAGCTACCACCTGCGCGAAGGCGAGTACATGTCCGCGTGGCTGCTCGGCTGGAACTTCGGTGAAGGCCACTTCCACGGCCCCACCTTCTACCCGTCCGTGCAGAAGCATCTCCAGTTCGAGCCAGGTGAATGCGTCGTCGCATACGTCGAGTCTCAGCCGATGCACAAGAAGACCCAGCGCTACGTGGTCTACGACATGGCCCTCGGAGTGCTGGAGACCGGTTCGTGGAAGGTCAAGGACTGCATCTCTGAGCAGCCGTGGCTGCCGAACGGCCCGATCCCGGTCAACCCGGATGCGGAGTTCGAGGGCCGCCAGTTCCTGCACGAGCGCATCGCACTCTACACTCAGGACGCACAGAAACCGGTCGTTCCGCAGGTCTAAAACGCCACTCCCCCATACGCCACTGGCGTCGTGGGGGAACCCTATTTATAGCGAGGAGCACACTCATGAAAGCAGCAGTTGTCGGTAGCGGACCGAACGGGCTCGCAGCGGGAATCACTCTCGCTCGCAGCGGATACGATGTCACGGTCTACGAATCGGCCTCCACTCCCGGCGGCGGCATGCGCAGCAACGACAACCTGCGCACTGGTGTCATTCATGACATGTGCTCCGCGGTCCACCCAATGTCTGTGGTCAGCCCCTTCTTCCGGGACACCAACTTGTCCCAGCACGGCCTGTCTTTCGCCTTTCCGGAGGTCGACCTCGCTCACCCGCTCGACGGCGGTCGTGCCGGGGTGTTGTACAGGGACATTGACCGCACAGCCGACGGCATGGGCACAGACGGCAAGCTGTGGAAGGCCACATTCGGTCCCATGGCGAAAAGCTTCGACAAGATCGCAACATCTGTTTTCGGTCCGATCATTGACATCCCGAAGCACCCATTGCCACTGGCGTACTTCGGTATGAATGCAGCACTTCCTGCAGCCTTATCGGCGAAAAGGTGGCGGTCGGATGAAGCTCAGGCGCTGTACATGGGTGTGGCCGCCCATATTCTTACCCGCTTGGACACCCCCATGAGTTCTGCCGTGGGCACGCTGCTCACGGCAGCTGCCCACGCGGCGGGGTGGCCGGTTGCACAAGGCGGAAGCGGCGCCATCGCGTCAGCGATGGTTGCAGAACTTGAGGCCCACGGCGGGCGCGTGGTGTGCGAGCACAAGGTGACTTCATTGCAGGAACTTGGCGATGTTGATGCCGTCATGCTCGATGTCAGCCCATCAATCGCCTTGGAGATCTGCGGTAATGATCTCCCCGCACGCCAAAAGCGCGCATACCGTAACTTCCGCCACGGAATGGGCGCGTTCAAGGTCGACTTCGTGATCCGCGGCGATGTCCCGTGGACCAACCCGGAAGCGCGCAAGGCCGGCACGGTGCATGTGGGCGGCACCGCAGCCGAGGTCGCTCGCGCAGAGAAGGCAGCAGCAGCGGGAGGTCTCTCAGACCGCCCATTCGTCCTCGTTGGCCAGCAATACCTCGCCGACACCACGCGTAGCGACGGCGAGTTCCACCCACTCTGGGCCTATGCCCACGTGCCCGCGGGATATAAAGGTGATGCCACCCGGGCAATCGTCGAGCACATCGAACGATTCGCCCCGGGGTTCCGCGATATCATCGTTGATTCCGTGGCCTACTCAACGCAGGAGGTCGAGGACTACAACGCCAACTACATCGGCGGCGACATCATCGGCGGGGCTTCCGACATGATCCAGCTGCTCGCCCGCCCGATTCTCTCGCCGGACCCCTACTTCACCGGCATTGACGGTGTTTATCTCTGCTCAGCGTCAACCCCGCCGGGAGCCGGCGTTCACGGCATGAGCGGTTGGCAGGCAGCCACGCGCGCCACCAAGAGCAACCGGGGTTAAGGGGGCCGCCATTGATGGATTCATCGCAGCGGCGGGAGGCCGAGCAGTTTGAACTTCTAAGCCAGCGGGTGTCGGACAACGTCGAAGAACTGATCTCCAACGTCACGCAATACATTGAGGACACAATTTTCCCTGATATTGCACCGCCGCTGCGCGCTGACCTCTACGACAGCGTTCACGCCAATATTTCCAATCTGGTCCTGCTCCTGCAGGGAAAACTCGAGCTTGAAGCGATCCACCACATACCTCTGCCTGACGGAGTGGTCCGTTTCGCACGGTCCTGCGCACGCCACGGTTACTCGGTGACCACGCTGACCCTGGCATATCACCAAGGCCAGAACTCGATCGAGCGGGGCGTCCTAGTCATGATCCAGAAGCAATTCGCCGCGCAGGAGTCAGCGTCGTCGGTCACCGACCACTTCGAACTGCTCGAAGAAGCGATGCACCTGTGCCACGAATTCCTCCTCATCGTGCAGGGCAAAGTCGTGGAACTTTACAACGAAGAGCTGGAGCACCTCTTCCTTCCCGGCAACGCTGCGACTATGGAGATTGTCAGCTCAATCCTTGCGGATACAGATTCTGTACCACCGAGCGGCGAGGTTGAGAACTACTCCTTTGACGGGCGGCACATCGCCGGCGTGGCCTGGACTGACCCTCAGGAAACTCTCCCCGCCAGCACATCGGCGGAGGTTGCGCGGCGCATCGCTCGCTTCCTCGGATCGCAATTTGATCCGCTCATTGTTTTTCCCCGCCCGGGAGAAATGTGGTTCTGGGTTAAAAACCCGGCACAAGGTGTCGCACCAACGTGGGAGAACCCGTCGGGACAGCTATCCGATATTCTGCCGGGTGACTCCCAGGCTGCTTTCGGCCCCTCAGCCTCTGGTGTCAATGGTTTCGCCTATTCGCATTCCCACGCTCGTCGTTTCCAGCAGCTCGCGCTGAAAGCCTCCTGCGCGGTCCCCCAAGTGATCGACTACACCGTTGCCGGCGCTGCGGTGGCCGCCGCCTTTGTCGATCAAGTGGACGTCGCATCCAACTTCGTCCGCCTCACACTCGGTGAGCTAGCCCTGCGCGACCCGAATAGTGCGACGCTGCGCCAAAACGCACGGATGTTCCTGCTGTACGGAACCGACGAAGCAGCGAAACGGTTGTACACGCACCCGAACACCGTCAAGTACCGCAATAAACGCTTTCGCGAGACTGTGGACCGCGACACGTTGCGCGCCTCCGACATACAGCTCGCACTTGACCTGACGCACTGGTACGGGGAATCCGTACTGTGGACTTCTCTCTAACCACACTGCGTCACTGAGGTCATGCGGTTGGCGCGTCTGCCTCCTGCTGCTCCGCCATGCGCCAGCGGATGCCGCTTTCTAAGAAGCCGTCGATGTCGCCGTCGAGCACCTTCTGCGGGTCGCCTACTTCGTAGTTGGTGCGCAGGTCTTTGACCATTTGGTACGGGTGCAGGACGTAGGAACGCATTTGATTGCCCCAGCTGGCGTTGCCGCCGGCGCCTAGGGCGTCCAGCTCGGCCTTTTCCTCCTGGCGCTTGCGCTCCAGGAGCTTCGACTGCAGAACGTTCATGGCGGAGGCCTTGTTCTGAATCTGCGACTTTTCGTTCTGGCAGGTCACCACAATGCCGGTGGGCTCGTGGGTGATCCGCACCGCCGAGTCGGTGGTGTTGACCGACTGGCCACCAGGACCGGACGAGCGATAGACGTCGACGCGGATTTCCGAGTCCGGGATGTCGATGTGGTCAGTCTTCTCTACCACCGGCAGAACTTCGACTTCGGCGAAGGAGGTTTGACGGCGGCCCTGGTTGTCGAAGGGCGAGATGCGCACCAACCGGTGCGCGCCCTGCTCGACGGATAGCTGGCCGTACATGTACTCACCGTGCACGACGAACGTCGCCGACTTGATGCCGGCCTCCTCAGCGTAGGAAATGTCGTAGACATCGACCTTGTGCCCGTGCTTTTCTGCCCAGCGGGTGTACATGCGCATCAGCATCTCTGCCCAGTCAGCCGCATCGACACCGCCGGCGCCGGAGCGGATGTTCACCACTGCTTCGCGTTGGTCGTATTCGCCCGACAGCATTGTGGTCACTTCGAGGGATTCGACGGCGAAGGTGAGGTCGGTCAGTTCGTCGTCGGCAAGCGTGGTGTCGCCCTCTTCCTCGGCGAGCTCGTACATGACGGGCAAGTCGTCGATACGCTGGCGTAGGCTGCGCACCCTGCGCACGCGCGCCTGGACGCTGGAGAGTTCAGTGGTCACGCCCTGGGCGTGTTCGGGGTCGTCCCACAGGCTCGGGTCGGCGGCCTGCTGCTCCAGCTCGCGCGCGCGGGAATCCAACTCGTCCAGATCCATGACCTGTTCAATAGTGGTCATCGTCTGGTCAAGGGCCTGAATGCGGTTGCTGGTCTCGGGATTCATATGTGCGGAGTCTATCTGACGGCGCGATAATGGCTCTCATGACCGACCTGACGCAGGATTTCATCGCCCAGTACCCCGACGCTACCGACGCCGAACTAGCCTCGCTGCTCACCAGTATCGCCGGCCGGCTCGCTCTGCAGATGCGCAACGAGGGTGTGGAGACCGCGCAGAAGACCTCCGTGTCGGACGTGGTCACGCAGGCCGACATGGCCGCGGAGCGTTTCGTCGCCGGTGTACTCGAGGCCCTGCGCCCTGACGACGGCATCCTGGGCGAGGAGGGCGCGGCCATAGAATCTACTTCGGGTCGCACGTGGGTGATTGACCCGGTGGACGGGACGTACAACTTCTCCTGCGGCTCGGACTACTTCTGCTCTGCGCTTGCGCTTGTTAGCGGCACACCCAGCAATCCGGGGCGCATCCTCTGCTCCGCGGTCGCGCGACCCGCGATGAACATGACCTGGGTGGCGCACGACGGCATCACCGAGCGCAACGGCGAGCAACTCCCCCACCTGGAGAACGCGCCGTTGAATCAGCTCGCCTTGGCCACTTACCTGCACCCGCGCGATATGGAGAATGCAGACATCCGCGACGCCTGGATGCGGGCAGCCAGCCAGGCCGCCACGGTGCGCATGTGGGGCGCGGGCTCCGTCGACTTGGCCACGGTAGCTTCCGGCGGGATCGGCGGTTGGATCCAGCACTCGGTCGCGGATTGGGATTGGCTGCCCGGTAAAGCACTGGTCGAAGGTGCCGGCGGAAAAGCCATCAAGGTCGACGCCGGCGGGGTGACCTGGTGCGTGGCCGGCAACGAGCAACTGGTGGACGAGGTCGAGGCACTTTTGGCCGAGTAACAACGCCCCGATCTCGCTAGGATTGAGCGCCATGACCACCTATTCAGATGATCTCGCGCTCGCACTCGAGCTCGCGGAGCTTGCCGACGGCATCACCCTCGACCGATTCGAGTCCGCCGACCTCAAAGTCGACTCGAAGCCGGACATGACCCCGGTCTCGGACGCGGATATCGCCGTGGAAGCTGCGCTGCGCGGCAAGCTGGAATCTGCCCGCCCCTCCGATGCGGTCCTCGGTGAAGAATTCGGTGGAGAGGTGCAGTTCTCCGGCCGCCAGTGGGTCATCGACCCCATTGATGGCACCAAGAACTTCGTGCGCGGCGTGCCTGTGTGGGCTACCCTCATCGCGCTTCTCGACGATGGCGAGCCTGTCGTCGGCGTGGTCAGCGCCCCTGCCTTGGCCCGCCGCTGGTACGCCAGCGACGGTTCCGGCGCGTGGCGCACCTTCGCCGACGGCAGCGTGAAGCGGCTCGGGGTGTCGGGGGTTGCGGGGTTGGAGGATGCGTCGATAAGCATCTCGTCGTTGAGCGGCTGGCGCGACCGCGACTTGCGCGACCAGCTGATCTCCCTGACTGACGATGTCTGGCGGCTGCGCGGCTACGGCGACTTCTTCTCCTACTGCCTGGTGGCGGAGGGTGCCGTGGACATCGCCGCGGAGCCCGAGGTGTCGCTGTGGGACCTCGCAGCGCTGTCCGTTCTGGTCACCGAAGCCGGTGGGCGGTTCACGTCGCTTGCCGGTGAAGACGGGCCGCACGGCGGTGACGCAGTGGCCACCAACAACCTGGTGCACGATGCTGTTCTAAGGAGACTGTCATGACCGCACCTGTTGTTGCCCCCTCGCCCACCCAGAAACCCCCTCGCCTCGTTGTCCCTGACCTCGCCCGCGGCCTTGCGCTGCTCGGCATCGGGATGGCGAATATCACCACTTCCTGGCTCATCACCGATGTCCCCGGCGCCATCGGCCCCACCGTCGGCGGCGTCGACCCGAACAGTGTGATGGACAAAATCGCCGCGGTCTTCTCCACGCTGTTCGTCCACGTGCGCGGTCTGCCGATGTTCTCCACCCTGCTCGGTTTCGGTGTGGGCCTGCTGTGCCTGAGCTTGGAACGGAAGAACTACCCTGCGGGCAAAGCGAAACGCGTGCTGGCGCGCCGGTACTTCTTCCTCGCACTCTTCGGTGTGCTCCACATGTTCTTGCTGTACCACGGCGACATCATGTTCACCTACGGTCTTGCCGGCATGATCATGGCGCTGCTGATCACCGTGCGCACCAAGATTCTGCGGATCATCGCGTATGTGCTGTTCCTGCCCAGCTTCGTTTTCGCCATTTTCTCCTGCATTGTCGCGGCCAACGGCGTCGAGCTGATAGCACCCCTCGCGCCAACCTCCTCGATCCAATCCGTCGGCGACTTCTACGCCTGGAATATGGGCAAGGGGTCGATGGGGGCACTTATCGCTTTCCCCGGTGCGATTGCCGCCTCGATCCAGTTGCTCTGTGTCATGCTCATTGGGTTCATCTGGGCGCGGGAGGGGGTGCTGGCGGACGTCGCTAGCCACCGCCGCACACTGATCACCTGGGCGTGCATCACTGTTGCTGTGATGCTGTTCCTGGGCCTGCCGTGGGGCCTCGGCGCCATCGGCGTGTTCTCGCAGGAAGTTGAGTTCATGTTCTACGGGTTGAACATGGGATTCGGTTTGCTCACAGGCCCCGGCATCCTTGCGATCATTGCCTTACTGGTGGACGGCTACCGTCCCCCGGCCGCCCTCTCCCCCTTCATTGCGTTGGGCAAACGCTCCATGTCGGGGTATTTGGCGCAGTCGATCCTCATCATCGTGGCCATCATGCCGTTTACGCTTGGCCTGGGCCAGAACTCGACCGTCGCAGGCAAGCTCCTCATTGTGACAGGTGTGTGGCTGATCACTGTCATCCTTGCCATGATTCTCGAAGCGACGAATACCCCTGGCCCGTTCGAGTGGGTCCACCGCCGTCTCGCCTACGGGCGCACGGGGAAGCTTGAGCCCTATGCGGAGGCCTACAATGGCCCTCATGACGCAGGACAAGCACCCGGAGAACACGCCCGGCGGCCCGTCGGTGAAGGACGGGGAGCTGTACCAACGCCTCCGCCAGGAGGGCAATTCGAAGTCGAAGGCGGCGGCCATCGCTAACGCGGCGGCGAACTCTTCGCGCTCCCATGTCGGCGCGAAGGGCGGCGAGGCTGGCTCCTACGAGGACTGGACCCGCGACGAGCTCTACTCCCGCGCGCAGGAGATGGACATCCCCGGCCGCTCCGACATGACCAAGGACGAGCTCATCGAGGCGCTGCGCGATGACTGAGCTTGATCTGCGGTGCTACTTCATCACCGGCCAGGGGCCTGACATCGTCGGTACTGCGCGCGCGGCCGCCGCTGGCGGTGCCGGAATGATCCAAGTGCGTAGCAAACCCATCTCTGCGCGCTCGCTGTTCGAGCTCGGCCAGGCTGTCGCGGAAGCTGTCCACGAGGTCAACCCCGCCACGCACGTGCTTATCGACGATCGCGTCGACGTCGCCCTCGCCCTACGCCAGGCCCGCGTTCCTAACGTCGCCGGCGTGCACATCGGCCAGGACGACCTCGATCCGCGCATCGCGCGGGAATTGCTTGGGCCAGATGCGATCATCGGCCTGACCACGGGGACGCTGGAACTCGTGCAGGATGCCAACCAGTACGCCGATGTCATCGACTACATCGGTGCCGGCCCTTTCCGCGCAACCCCGACGAAGGACTCCGGCCGCGAACCCCTGGGACTTGACGGCTACCCTCCCCTCGTCGCTGCCTCCGAGCTGCCTATCGTCGCCATTGGCGACGTGACAGTGGATGACGCGGCCGATCTCGCTGCGACCGGTGTTGACGGCGTAGCTATTGTCCGTGGCATCATGAACGCCGATGACCCGCAGGCGTATGTCGAGCACGTGCTCGCCGGCTTCGGCAACGTGGCGTAACTATTGAATCCAGCTGGGGTGGCAGCCCCATTTCCCCATTAGTTAGCAGGGAAAACGTTTCTACTTAATAGTTTTTCCGCCAAACCGACTCCGACTAATAATTTCTCAGGCAAAATGTGATCTGTTGCATACTTGCTGACGGAGGAGTCATATGACCACAACAGTGGAAACCCGCGAGTCGGACACCCCCACCCGCGATCCATTCTTTGCTCGCGCGATGCGCCCGATCAACCGGCTCATCGAGGAGTACACCCCTTCTGCGCTGACATTCGCAATCGTGCTCACCGCCGTCGTGGCGGTAATGGCGCTGGTCTTCACAGACGCAGGCCCAGCTGATGTTGTCACCGGTTGGGGCGAAGGCCTATCCGGCCTGCTCGAGTTCATGACGCAGATGGCACTCGTCCTTCTGCTCGGCTCTATCCTCGCCGGAACCAGGGCCGTGAGCATTCTGCTGAGCTCTCTGGCCACGGTGCCCAAGAAGCCGCTGACCGCCTACCTCTTCCTGTTCGCCATCACCGCGATGGCCATGCTTTTCTCGTGGGGTTTGGGCCTGATCCTGGGTGCCATCCTGGCCAAGAACATCGCCGTCCAGTTCCACACGCGCGGCGAGCGCATCAGTTTCCCCATGCTCATCGCGTCCGCCTACTCCTCCATGGTCGTGTGGCACATGGGCTACTCGGGATCCTCCCAGCTCACTGCCGCCACGGAGGGGTCGTTCATCGCTGAGCAGCTCGGTAACACCATCCCGCTGTCGGACACCCTCTTCGCGTGGTGGAACCTGGTCACCATCGTTCTCACCCTCGCCTGCGTCGCCCTCGTCCTGTTCATCCTGGCGCCGCGCGACGTGCAGGACTCCCACCTGATCAAGGATGCAGCGGTCGCGGAGCTGACCGCAGCGGACGACATGACCGCCCCGAAGGACACGACGGCCGACCGTATCGATGCCTCCCGCATCCTCACCCTGCTCACCGGGCTCGCTCTGCTGGCCTACCTTGTCCTGCATTTTGTCAATGGCGGCAGTGTGACGCTCGATATTGTCAACTGGACGTTCCTGACGCTGATTTTCCTGCTCGTCCGCAGCCCCTACGAACTTGCACAACTGACCAAGGAAGCAGCCTCGAACGTCGGCGATATTCTGCTCCAATTCCCCCTCTATGCGGGAATCATGGGAATCATGACCGCGACCGGATTGGCCGCGATCCTGTCTAACTCCATCGTCGCCGTGGCCACCCCGGAGACCCTGGGTGTGCTGGGCTTCATCTCAGCCGGCATTGTCAACTTCTTCGTCCCGTCGGGCGGCGGCCAGCTCGCCGTGCAGGGCCCGATCCTTTTGGATGCGGCCCAGCAAATGGGTGCCTCTCCCGAGATGGTGGTCATGGCCATTGCCTACGGCGACCAGTGGACCAACATGATCCAGCCTTTCTGGGCCCTGCCCATGCTCGCTGTCGCGGGGATGAAGATTCGTGATGTCTTGGGGTACACCACCGCGACTCTCATCGCTGCGGGCATACCCATGGCAATCATGATGCTCGTCGTCGGTTACACGGTTTAACTTCCACTTTCTCCTACTCCAGATAAGGAACCTCAATGTCTCACTCGAAAATCGTCCAAACCGCAGAAGAAGCTCTGTCCGGCCTCACCAGCGGCATGACCCTCGCAGTCGGTGGGTTTGGCATCTGCGGCAACCCGCTTGTCTTGCTCAAGAGCATCGTCCAGACCGATGTCCAGGACCTCACGGTCTATTCCAACAACCCCGGAACAATGATTGGTGACGAGCACCTTGGACTCTCCCTGCTGTTCCAGTCCAAGCAGGTGAGTAAGTTCTGCGGCTCCTACTTCGGCTTCAACAAGGAGTTCGAGCGCCAGTACTTCAAGGGCGAGATCGAGGTCGACCTCATTCCGCAGGGCACCTTGGCGGAAAAACTGCGCGCTGGCGGAGCGGGCATTCCTGCGTTCTACACCGCGACTGGTGTCGACACTGCTCGCGCTGACGGCGGTTTGCCCGTGCTTTACGACGACAACGGCACCCTAGCCCGCGAATCCGAACCCCTCGAAACTCGTGATTTTGATTTCAAGGGCAAGACCCAGACGTACGTCCTGGAAGAAGCCGTCGTGACCGACTTCTCGCTCTTGCGCGCCTGGAAGGCGGACCCGGAAGGCAACCTTGTTTTCCGCCGCACCGCAGGAAACTTCAACGCCGATGCCGCTACGTGCGGAAAAGTCACCGTCGTTGAGGTCGAGAACCTCGTTGAGACGGGCGACCTCGACCCGGACGAGATCGATGTCCCCGGTATCTTTGTCAACCGTATTCTCCCACTAACCCCGGAGCAGGCTGCGGACAAGTACCTCGAGCGCGAGACGGTGCGTTCGCGCGACGAGGATGGACAACAGCAGGCCAGCGACTCCGAGCAACCCGCAAAGGGGTGGTCACGCCTGCAGATCGCCGAACGGGCTGCCCAGGAGCTCACCGACGGCGAGTACGTCAACCTCGGCATCGGCATGCCGACGGCCGTGGCCAACTACATCCCGGAAGGCATCTCGGTCACGCTCCAGTCCGAAAACGGCATTCTCAAGACGGGCCCCTACCCCTACGAGGATGAGCTCGACCCGGACATCATCAACGCCGGTAAGGAGTCCGTGACGATTCTCCCGGGTGGCGCGACCTTCAGCTCCTCGCAGTCCTTCGCGATGATCCGCGGCGGCCACGTCGACACCGCGATTTTGGGTGCCCTGGAAGTCTCCGAGAACGGCGACATCGCGAACTGGAGCATCCCGGGCAAGAAGATGACCGGCATGGGCGGGGCAATGGACCTGGTCAAGGGTGCCCGTCAGGTCATCGCGATCATGGACCACGTCTCCAAGAAAGACGGTGCATCCCGTGTGCTGAAGGAATGCGCGCTCCCGCTCACCGCTAAGGGTGCAGTGGATAAGATCATCACGAATCTCTGCGTCTTCGAGGTGACTGACCAAGGTCTCTCCCTCGTCGAACTCGCTCCTGGCGTTACCGAGGAGGACGTCGCCGCTGCAACCGAGGCGAGCTACACCGTCGCGCTCTAACCTCCCCCGCTAGAACAAGCTGTACAGCGAGTACCCGCCGAGCACCACGGTGACCAGGAAGATGAAGCCGCCGAGCAGGTTGGAGGCAAGGCCGTTGGCGTTGTCTCCCAGCAGCTTCTTGTTGTTCATGGTGTAGAGCAAGAAGAACGCCACGACCGGCAGAAGGATGCCGTTGGCTGCCTGCGCCAGGACGATCACCTGGATCGGGTTGACACCGGTCACCGCAATCACCAGGCCGATGAGTACAACGGCCAGGTAGATCGCGCGAAACTTGTTGTCTTTCAAGTCGGAAGACCAGCCAAGCACGCCGGAGATCGCGTAGGCAGCGCCAAGCGGGCCGGCGGTAGCCGAAGTCAGGCCAGCCGCGAACAGACCGATCGCCAACGCCCACGGCGCGAAATCACCGAGAACCGGGCGCAGTGGCTCCGCCAAGTCAGCAGCGGATTCGGCTTCGACACCCTGCACGAAGAGTGTGGCGGCCGCCGTCGCCAGGATCGCCAAGGTGATCAGGCCGCCGATGGAGATGGACACGATGTTGTCCACACGAGCTTTCTTCAGCCCCAGCTCCCCTGGCTCATCGCCCCACTTCTCTTGGACAAGGTTGGAGTGGAGGAAAATGTTGTAGGGCACCACTGTCGTACCGATCAGGGCGATCGCCGTGAGCACCGAGCCGCCCGGAATGCCCGGCACGAAGATCCCCTTGAACATCGCGCCGAGATCCGGCTTCACTGCCACTGCGGTGATGAGGAAGATCAGCGCCAAGATGATCACCAGCGCCGTCATGAACTTCTCGATGACCTTGTAGCTGCCGGTCAGCAGAAGGACAACGATCACGGCGACGATGATGCAGGACAGGACGGGGATGCTCAGGCCGGTGACGTCGGAAAGCGCGAGGGCTGTACCCGTGGTGTCGCCGCCGGCGTATGCGGCGCCGCCGACGCCGATCGCCGTGACAATGAGCGAGATCATCAGCAGCTTCGCCACCGGCGACTCGAATGTTTTGCGCATCGCTTCGCCCGTGCTCAACCCTCCCATGAGGCCCAGGCGCGCCGACATTTCTTGCAGGATGATCGTGGCCACGATCGAGAACACGATCGCCCACGTCAGAGCGAAACCGAAGCTCGCGCCCGTGACTGTCGCGGTGGTGACCGTGCCCGGCCCGATGAACGAGGCGCTGATCAGCAGACCCGGGCCGAGCCAGCCCGACTTCCGTTTGCCTGCGGCTTCAGTGCCGTCGTTCTCGTTTACTGCAGTGGACATCGCTGTTCCCTTCTGCGGTTGGTGATAAGTATTCCGGCCTACTTTATCCGGCGAAACTGTCCGCCCACAGGGGTTCGTTCAAATCGGCAGTCTCATATCCGTCGTTTCGGACGGGCAAGGAATGGTTGTAGGAGACGTACTTCGAGCCGTCCCCGAATGCGAAGACGATCTCATGTCCATGGCGAGTGATGGTCGTGTAACCCTCCGTGACTAGCGAGTGGCATCCGGAGCACAACGGCAGCAAGTTATCCAGATCGGTCATGCCGCCCTCGGCCCAGTCCTTGATGTGGTGCATTTCCATGAACCTGCGGTGCGTGCAGCCCGGGGTCGCGCACTGCCCGCCCCACATAGCCATGAGCGCGTTGACCTGCCCGTCCGTTGCTAGGCGAGTTGACCGACCGGTGTTCAGGATCAAGCCCTGATTACTCACCGTGTCCAACCTGACCAGAGCGTTGGATACGAGATGCTCGAGCGTCTCGGTCGTCGCTCCTGCGTTGTTGGGCAAGTAGGCTCGCCCGTCGGTGGTCATCAGGACGTTCACGTGCGCGCCAGGCGCCCGGAGAGTGCTGATGGGTTTTGTACGGGCCATGTTCACCATTCCCATGAGGGAGAAGACCAAGGCGCGCGGCGTCGGCAAGCCGAAGCCTGACACCTCCCGCTTTGCCTGTCGAACTTCCTCATCCTTCTCTTTTTCATGGATGAGCTCATTTAACTTCTCATTGTCGACCACCCCGTCCCCACCCAGCAGCTTCTCGAGCTCCTCGTCCTCGGCGGCGAACGCGAGGTGCCCAATCTTGAGCGCAGCCTTGAAAGCTTCACCATCTGCGGCGTTGAGCCTCCCCCACAACTTTAAGTCACCGTCTGTTTCCTGCTTCAGCCGCAGGTAATACTCCTTGCCCTCCTCCTTCGACTCCTTATGTTTGGGCTTTCCGGCGAGAGCGCTTTCCAGACCGTGGTAGTTGAGCTCCATGCCCATCTTCACCAGCTCGAACTCATTGTCAGCGGTCAGGTACTTGAGCAGTAAACGCACCGCGGAGTAGCTCAGGTTACCGTCGAGGAACATCTCCGTCAGGTATGGGAAATCGTTCAGTTGACGTGCCACGCTCACGTACTCATGCGCTGTGGACTCTGACACCCCGAGCCGCCTGATTAACCAAGCCGCCGTGCTCGTCGCTCCACATTCGTTTGCCAACCCCATTTGATCGAAGTCACCGATCAGTATCAACAGCCGCGCTTTCGAACGCACAACCGTAACGTATGTAGCCACGATCTCCTCAGCCAGCCACTCCAGATCCAGCTCTTCATCCAGCATGTTCACGCCGATCACCACCCCTGTTGATGCCCCGTCTCGTCGGTTACCCCGACTCTACACAACAACCCGAACAACTGTCGCTCACATGTTCGAACTAGTTGCTCGCAAGACTCCGCATTGCGGAGTCCCTGGGGTTTTGCGGCGGAGACAAGCGCGGCGGAGCTAGTCCTCCATCTCCGCGAACGCTTCCTCGACAGAATCGTGCTCCTCGCGCGCTTCTTCCCAGACTTCCTTGGCGGCGGAGAGGTTCACCGCGGCGATGATCGCGCCGACCACGATGTCGAACCACGCTGTCGGCCACACGAAAGTCAGCAGACCGGCGATAATGATGAGGATGTTGGCAAGGGCGTCGTTACGCGCCGCGAGCCACGCGCCTGTCGCGAGCGAGGAACCCTGTTCCCGCAGCTGCAGCAAGATCACCGCGCAGATGACATTGACCACCAGCGCACCGAATGCCACCGCAGTCAGCCCTTCCGCAGATGGCGGTTCCGGGTTGAGAATCTTGGCCACAACCATCACGATCGCTGCGATCGCAGGAATCAGGATGAGCGCCGCGAGCACGCTTCCCGCTTTTCGACGGCGCGACGCGGGCCACGCCACTGCAAAGAACACCAGCAGGTTGATCGCCGTGTCTTCGAGAAAATCGGCCGAATCGGCAAACAGCGACGCCGAGCCAATCATCACGGCCGCGGCGAACTCAATGAAGAAGTAGAGCAGGTTCAGCAGCGCCACGATGAGAACTGCGCGGCGGATTCGGTCAGTGTTCATACTGCTCATGGTGCTCGCAGCAGGCCTTTCACACAAAAAGAGACTCCGCATTGCGGAGTCCCTGGGGTTTTACCGTCTTTAGTAGGAGCTGAAGCCGTCGGCGGTCAGCTCGTGCTTCTCATCGCCGGTAATGGCCGGGTTGAACACGGAGACCAAGATGAGGTCCTCGTCCTTGCCACCGCGGAGGTAGTGGGCGTCGTGCTCATCAAGCACATACACCGTGCCCGGAGTGATGGGGTACACGTTGCCCTCGGTGTCCTCAACCTCGCCGGAACCGCCGATGCAGTAGCAAGCCTCGAGGTGGTTACGGTACTGCAGCTTGGACTCAGTGCCAGCACGGACAACAGTGTGGGCGATGGCGAAGCCCATGTTGTCCTTGGCGGTGACGACACGCTCAGAGGTGCCGCCACCCCACTCGACCTTTTCCACTTCGTCACGGGAACGGGTGAACATAGCTAATGCTCCTTTTTCGATCGGTTCGTAATCTTGACCCCAGGCTAACACCCATGACAACTGTCACGCCGAGATCGTGACAGCAGGGCTACGCTCGCCTTCCCGGCGCGCAGTGGAATGTGAAGCATGATCGAAACACAGAACGCGAGCAAGCATTTCGGATCGGTGAAAGCCGTTGAAGATGTCAGCCTGAGCATCGGCCGCGGAGAAATCGTTGGCCTGCTTGGGCGCAACGGAGCAGGCAAAACAACCCTGGTTGACCTCATTCTCGGATTGACCAAGCCGACAAGCGGCACAGTACGCGTGGCCGACATGACCCCGGCACAGGCCATCCGGGACGCACGCATCGGTGCGGTGATGCAGACCGGCGGTCTCCTCGACACTGTCACCGTCAAAGACACCCTGGCCATGATCAACTCCACGCACCGCGATTCCATCGGCGTGGAGGCCGCGATCGAGCAGGCGAATCTCACCAAGATTCAGAACCGCCGGGTGGGCAAATGCTCTGGCGGCGAGCAACAGCGCATTCGTTTCGCGATAGCGTTGCTGGGCAAGCCGGACATTCTCATCCTCGATGAACCAACCACCGGGATGGACGCCACCAGCCGCCACGAGTTCTGGGACACGATGCGCGCCCAGGCCCACTCTGGGCGCACCATCATCTTCTCCACGCACTACCTCGAAGAAGCGGAGAACTTGGCTGAACGCATCATCGTGCTCGATCACGGCCAGGTCATCGCGGATGGGCGGACAGACCAACTCACTGCCGACGCGAACAAAAAGCGGGTCACAGCGCAGTCATCGCAGGGGCTTATCGACGTCACCACCCAGGACTCCGACTCCTACGCCCGGAAACTACTCACCGAGACCGACGCGCACGACCTGACCATCACCAGAACGTCCCTGGAGGACTCCTTCGTCGCGCTCACCTCAGATAAGGAGCAGCCATGACCACCCTGAAGTTCGCACTGCACAACCTCAAACGCCTCAAATCCGATGCCTCTTCGCTGTTCTTCAACATCGTTCTTCCGGTGATTCTCTACCTCATCTTCGGTGCTGCCCAGCAGTATTCAGGCGATGAACTGGGCAACGGTAACGTCGCCGCCTTCGTCATGCTCGGGATGGCCCTCTACGCGGGCATCTCAGGAGCTGTCTCCCAGTCGTCCTTGGTGGTCGTGGAGCACAACAGTGGATGGGGGCGGCAACTCGCCCTGACACCACTGACGAACATGCAGATTGCGGTGGCGAGATTGCTCGTCATCATCGTCAACGTCGTGCTGCCCGTAGCTGCGGTGTTCCTCACCGGCGCATTGGTCGACGCCAAGATGGACGCCAGCGCGTGGTTCTGGAGTTTCCTCATCACCGTTGCGGTGGCGTTGCCTTTCGGCTTCTACGGTTTGGTCTGGGCGCAGTCACTGAAGTCCCTCACGGCAGTCTCGATTGCCGCCACCTCAGTCACCCTGCTGGCTTTCGCCGGAAACACCCTGTTCCCGCTCACGAGCAACTTGGTCGACTTCTCCCGGTTCACCCCGATGTACGGCGCCACGATGCTTTCGCGGTGGCCGTTGGCCGAAGGTCTCCAGTTGATTCAGGACGAGCCTTACCAGGTCACCGACCCCCTGTGGCAACCCGTGCTCAGTATCATTGCCTGGACAGTCATTTTCGCTGAGATCAGTTTGGCCTTGGATAGTCGCGAGAAAGGGCGTGCGTGACCCAGAAGACGAACGGGGGCCGCTACCACCTCCTCGAAGCCGGTATCTGGCTCGTCCTTCTTGTCAGCCCGCTCGCCGGCTTGTTCACTATGGAGCTCCCCACCTGGCAATACGTAGCCGGTGCCGGGTTGATCGTGATCTTCGGTGTTGTTTATCTGTGTGCGCACACAGTCCGAGCACACCGCAACGACACCGTCAACGCGGCGTTGTGGGTGATTGCCCTGCTGATCCCCATTATCGGAGTGACCGCCATCATGGGGGTCTGGGGTGCAACAATGCTGCCGTACATCACGGCCGTGACCGGATCACTCATGCCGGTGCGCATGCACACGATCGTGGATCTCGCCATCATCTCAGCGTTCGGTATCTACGTGTTCTTCACGGGCACCCTGACAACCTGGATATTCTTCGGCGCGTCCGTGCTCATCGCGGTGACGGTGGGAACGCAGGTCAGCGCGACCAGGCTTAGCGACGAGCGCGTCCACCTCGCCGCCGAGCTCGAGCTAGCGCGACAACGCGAGTCTATTTACCGGGACGTGCACGATCTGTTGGGTCATTCACTGACAGTGATCAACGTGAAGGGGTCGCTGGCGCGCAAACTGGTGGACGTCGATAAGCAAGCAGCGGCGAAGGAGTTGGATGAGATCGTGGAGCTGTCCCGACAATCGCTCGAGGACGTTCGGCGGGCTGTGCGGACGACCCACACGCCGTCGCTGACCACGGAGGTGGAAGCCGCGCGCTCAGCACTGGCGGCGGCTGGAATCCAGCCGCGGATCAGCGTTGACGGCGCCTCCGACTCCCCACTGTTCGGGTGGGTGCTGCGGGAGGCGGTGACCAACGTGATCCGGCACTCCCAGGCGTCGGAATGCGAGATCGTGGTCACCCCGCACAAGCTCGTCGTGGCCGACGACGGCATCGGCTTGCCACCGGGGACGCGCTTAGTGAGCATCGCCGACAGGGTGAGCGCTGCCGGCGGTTCACTTGTGGTTCCGCCCACCAAGTCAGGAACACGGGTAGAGGTGACAGCATGATTCGCGTGCTCATCGCCGACGACCAAGGGCTTCTGGTGGGGGCGCTGTCAGCCCTCCTCAACCTCGAGAAGGATATTGAGGTCGTAGCCACCTGCCGTTCGGGTGAGGGCGTTGTCGAGGCAGTGCGGGAACACAAAGTGGATGTGGCGCTGCTCGACATTGAAATGCCCGGCCGCACCGGCCTGGAGCTCGCCGCCGACCTCGCGGGATCGTCGTGCAAGGTGCTCATCGTGACCACATTCGGGCGGCCCGGATACCTGCGCACGGCCCTGGAGGCCGGGGCGGCGGGGTTCATTGTGAAGGACACTCCCCCAGACCAGCTCGCCGACGCGGTGCGCCGCGCACACGCCGGCATGCGAGTGGTCGATCCGCAGGTAGCGGAAGAATCCCTGTTCACTCCCCCGTCCCCGCTGACCGCGCGCGAGGTCGAGGTGGCCCGCGAAGCGCTCACCGGCGCGGAAATCAAGCAGATCGCGGCGCGGTTGAACCTCTCTACTGGGACGGTGCGCAACCACATCTCAGCAATCATGACCAAGACTGGCGCGCCCAACCGCTTCGCTGCCGCGCGCACCTGCAACGACAACGGCTGGCTCTGAAAGGAGCGTAGGCTGGATGGCAATATGGCAGGACAGAATATTGCAGTCGTTGGGGCAGGCATCATTGGCCTGTCCACCGCTCTGACGCTAGCGGACCGCGGCCACAGCGTCACTGTCTATGACCCTGATCCGGTCAGCGGCGCGACGTGGCACGCGGGCGGCATGCTCGCCCCCGCCGCAGAGGTCGTGTACAAGCAGGACCCACTCTTCCCGCTCATGATTGCGGCTGGACAGTGGTACCCCGAGCTCATTAAGCTCACCGCGAAGCACACAGATAAGCCCACTGGTTACCGGACCGACGGCACGATCGTCGTGGCCAAGGATCGCGCGGACAAGACGCACCTTGAGGAGCTGCAGGAATACCAGGAACTGCACGGCATGACTACCGAGCGCGTGACCACCCGCGAGGCCCGCAAGCTCGAGCCCGCGCTCCATCCCGCTATCGCCGGCGCCGTGCACATCCCGGGTGACCACCAGGTTCGCCCGCGGTTGTTCGCAGAGGCGCTTATCGACGCCTGCCGCAACACAAACGTCACCTTCATCCACGAAGCGATCCATGATGTCGATGAACTCGATGCGAACCAGATCGTGCTGGCCAACGGGCTCGGCGCGCAGGAAACGACGGGGTGGTTTGATGGGTATAACCCGCTGAAACTCCGTCCGGTCTACGGGGACATGGTGGAGCTGCGCGTGCCAGAGCACCAGCGCCCGCTGGCAGAACGGGTGATCCGCGGCTTCGTCGAGGACCGGCCGGTATACATGATCCCGCGCGACGGCGGCATGCTCACCCTCGGTGCGACAACCCGCGAAGACAACCGCCCCGACCCGCAGGCCGGCGGCGTGTTCCAATTGCTGCGTGACGGGATTGAGATCCTGCCCGCCATCGAAGACTGCGACATCGTGGAAACCCATGCCGGTGCACGGCCGGGCTCCCCCGACGACCTGCCATACCTCGGCAGAGTCAGTGACCGAGTCGTCGTGTCCACGGGGTACTTCCGGCACGGAATCTTGCTCGCGGCGGTGGGGGCTCGGTGCGGGGCTGAGCTCGTCGAAAAGCAGGAGCCGTCCGTAGACTTGAAAGCCTGCGATCCAATGCGCCACAGGAGGCAAGAATGAACCTGATCGTCAACGACGAAAACATCACCACCGACGCCACCGACGTCCAGAAACTGCTGGAAGAGCGCCTAGGCGAGGTGCCGAAGGGCACTGCTGTCGCCATCGACGGCGATGTTGTGCCGCAGTCGGAGTGGACCACCCGCGTGCTGGAGGACGGCGCCCACGTGGACATCCTCACCGCTGTCCAGGGAGGCTAGGCGTGCTCGAGATCGCCGGCACGCAGTTCGACTCGCACCTGATCATGGGCACTGGCGGGGCGACCTCGCAGGACATGCTCGAGCGTGCGCTTGTCGCATCGGGCACAGAGCTGACGACAGTCGCGATGCGCCGCTTTGCTGCCCAGAAGAACGACGGCGAGCAGGGTGAGAGCGTCTTCGACCTGCTCGAACGTCTCGGCATCGCTCCCCTGCCCAACACGGCTGGGTGCCGCACCGCCCGCGACGCGGTGATCACCGCGAAGCTCGCGCGTGAGGCTCTGGGCACCGACTGGGTGAAGCTCGAGGTCATTGCGGACGACCGCACGCTACTGCCCGACGTCGTGGAGACCGTCGACGCGTGCGAGATGCTCATCGATGAAGGCTTCACCGTCCTCGCTTACAGCTCTGATGACCCGGTGGCCGCGAAGAAGCTCGAGGACATCGGCGCGGCGGCCGTGATGCCGCTGGGTTCGCCCATCGGCACGGGCCTGGGCATTCTCAACCCGCACAACATCGAGCTCATTTGCTCGCGGGCCGAGGTTCCCGTGCTTGTCGACGCTGGAGTTGGCACCGCCTCGGACGCCGCCCTGGCCATGGAACTCGGCTGCTCAGGCGTGCTGCTCGCCAGCGCCGTCAACCGGTGCCAAGACCCCGAAGCGATGGCGCGAGCGATGCGTCTTGCAGTCGAAGCCGGTTCGGCTGCGCGTGGGGCGGGGCGGATTCCGAAGAGGGACCACGCGGTGGCGTCGTCAAGCTTTGAAGGGCTAGCAAGCTGGGCAGACCAGGTGCTGTAGAGCCCATGGACGAGCAGAAACTGCTGGAACGGTTCATGTGGCTGTCCATCGCCGCATCGGTCTTTGTCATCGGCCTGAAACTCGTCGCGGCCTGGGTGACCGGGTCGGTCGGTTTCTTGTCGGACGCAATCGAATCGACCATCAATCTCGTCGCCGCGAGCGTCGGATTGTGGGCAATCAAGTTGGCCGCGAAGCCGGCAGACGACAACCACAACTTCGGCCACGCCCGCGCCGAATACTTCGCCGCGCAGGTGGAAGGCTTCCTCATCCTCGTGGCGTCGGTGGTCATCATCATCACCGCGGTGGGGCGCATCATCGACCCTCAGCCGTTGGAACAACTCGGCATCGGGCTGGTGTTCTCCATCGTGGCCACCGCCATCAACGCTGGCGTGGGCCTTGTGCTCATTCGCGCGGGCAAGAAGTACCGTTCCACCACGCTCGACGCGGACGGGCGGCACCTGATTACTGACGTGTGGACCACCGTCGGTGTCATCGTCGGCATGGCCCTGGTGTGGCTGACCGGCTGGGAGATCCTCGACCCGATCGTCGCGCTGCTGGTCGGCGCGAACATTCTGTTCACAGGCTATTCGCTGCTGCGCGGGGCCATCCTAGGTCTGCTGGCGGAGACGCTGCCTGAGGATGAAGTGGCCACGGTGAAGTCCTTCCTCGCCGACTACTCCGCCGCCAACGGCGTCGAGTTCACCTCCGTGCGCACGACCGTAGCTGGCCGTCAGCGCTTTGTTGACCTGGTGATGCAAGTGCCGGGTCAGTGGACCGTGGATAAGTCCCACGACCACGCTGACGCTGTCGAAGAAGGAATCGCGGCGGCACTGGGCGGAGCCGAAACGATCATTCACGTTGAGCCGTTGGGACACCCGACCACCGTTGGGCCGATGACGCCGCAAAGCTCCCCCCAGTGAGCGCTGACTAGCGCTCCCCCTCGACCTTCGTCGACCCCGCTGGCTCGGCGGTGTCAATCTCGACTGGGGTGCCTTCGGGCACCTCAACCTCAACGACTTCTTCATCGCCGTCTTCGGTCTCGGCCTCGCCTTCGATGACGAGGGTCTCGGTGAGACGCCACGTCTCGTTGTCGTAGTCGTATTCGAGCTCAGGGCGGTCGATCTCGTTGCCCTCTTCGTCATAGCCCGGCGCAGGCTTGGCTTCGGCTTCCTCGTACTTCTCCGGAGTGTCGGTCTTCCCCCACTGACGGGAGCGGAACTTGCGGTCCGCCGCAGCGTCGTCATCCATCGCCTTGACCAGGGAGAACATCATGATGAAGTATACGAAGAAGAACGGCAGGGCGATGATGATCACCACTTCCTGCAGCGCCTGAATACCGGAGTCATTGATGAACAACAGCGCGGCCGTGACCACGCCGACAGCGATGGCCCACGCTACGCGGTAGTACGACGGTGTCACTTCCTCCTCGCCGGTGGCGAATGTGTCCATGACCAAGGCCGCGGAGTCGATCGAGGTGACAAAGTAGAACACGATGACCGCCAGCGCGATCGTGCCGGTGACCATGTACAGCGGGTACTGCGCCAGCAGAGTGAACAGGGCCTGCGGGGTATCGCCGTCCTCGACGACGGGGCCGGTAAGCACTCCTGGGTCGTTTTGCTCCACCTCGATGGCGGTGCGGCCGAAGGCGGCGAACCACACGATGTCGAAAATGGTGGGCGCGAGGATCGTGCCGGCAATGAACTGGCGCACTGTGCGGCCGCGGGAGATGCGGGCGAAGAACATGCCCACAAACGGCGACCAACAGATCGTCCACGCCCAGTAGAACGCGGTCCAGGTAGCGTGCCAGCCGGGGTTCTCATTGTTGGCGTCCACCCAGAACATCAGTTCCGGCAGAGAGGATGCGTAGATGCCAAAGGACTCGGTCAAGTGCTGGACAATTTTCAGGGTCGGCCCGGCCAAGACCAGGAAGACCAGCAGGATCACGGAGCCGACGATGTTGAGGTTGGACAGGATCTTCACGCCCTTGTCCAGGCCCGTCGCCACAGAAATCGATGCGGCAGCGGTGAGCGCCAGAATGATCACCAGCTGCACCCAGGTCACCAGCGGCACGCCGAACATGATGTTCAACCCGGCGCTGATCTGCAGCACGCCAAGACCGACAGAGACGGCGAGGCCGAAGACAGTGCCGACGATGCCGATGGCGTCGAGAAGCTTGCCCGGCCACTCGTAGACACGCTTGCCCAGCAGCGGCGAGAAGATCGACGAGTAGCGGGCGGGCATCTTGCGCTTGTACACGAAGTAGCCCATGGCCAGCCCCGGCAGGGTGAAGATCACCCACATGTGGATGCCGAAGTGGTAGTAGGTGAACTCGAATGCCTGGCGCACAGCGGAATCGCTCATGGACTCCATTCCGCCGCGTGGCGGGTTGAATGCGTGGTGCAGCGGTTCTGCGGCACCCCAGAACATCAGGGTCGCGCCCATGCCGGCTGCGAAGAGCATGGAGAACCAGACGGGCAGCGAGTACTCTGGCTCGTCGTCGTCATCACCGAGACGGAAATTTCCGTAGCGGGAGACGAAAATGACGATGAGGAACAGGAACACCGCAGAGACTCCGCCGATGTAGAGCCACGAGAAGTGGTCCATCATCCAAGCGGAGACGTGAGAGTAGAGTTCTCTAGCAGAGTCGCCGAATCCAATCGTGGCGGCGACGAAGACTGTGATGAATCCGGCCGCGGAGAAAAAGATCAGCGGGTCCGAGCGAAATTTGGACATGGTGATTAAGTTTAGGTTATGAGCGATCTACACGAGAATGAGCTTCGCCGTACTGCCCGGCAGATGAACCTGCCCGGCTTCGGGCCCGAGCAGCAAGAAGCGCTTCAGCGCGCCCATGTGTTCGTCATCGGCGCAGGTGGCTTGGGGTGCCCGATCATGCAGACGCTTGCGGCGACAGGCGTCGGGCACATTTCGCTTATCGACGATGACGTGGTCGACCTAACCAACATCCACCGCCAGATCCTCTTCGGGGCCTCCGACGTTGGCCGGAAGAAGATCGAGGTGGCAGCAGAACGCCTCCGGGAACTGCAACCAGGCATCCGCGTTGACACGATCGAGGGCCGGATGGATGCATCGAACGCGACGGATCTCCTCGACGGGGTCGATGTGCTGATCGACGGCTCCGACACCTTCTCCACCAAGTTCCTCGCCGCCGACGCCGCCGAGATCACCGGCACTCCCCTGGTGTGGGGCTCGGTGCTGCGTTACCGCGGCGACGTGGCGTTGTGGTGGACCGGCCCCGGTGCACCTGAGACCGGAGCTGGCATGCGTGACCTCTACCCCGAGCAACCAGACGCGGACTCCGTGCCGGATTGCGCAACGGCGGGCGTGCTCGGTGTGACTACGTCGGTGGTCGGCGGACTCATGTCCACTGAGGTGGTGAAGTTCCTCACCGGCATCGGCGACTCCACACCCGGCAAGCTGCACATTTATGACGCTCTGACCGCGTCCATCCGCCAGTTCACTGTCACCCGGGATCCAGGCCGACCGCTGGTCACCAAGGTAGCTCCAGATTATGGCGAGGTGTGCACGGTGCCGGAGGGGGCGGGATTACTCGTCGATAAGCTTGAGCGCGGTGAGGCGATCGCGCTCGATGTGCGCGAACCGCACGAGAAAGCCATTAAAGACCTGCCGGCGCCCGGACACTTGCTGCCCACATCCGATATCGAGCTCCACCCGAACATAGCTGCGGAACTTATCGGCGACCTCCCGGAGCACTCCGAAATCGTCGTCTATTGCGCCTCCGGCGTGCGGTCGCAATGGTTCGTGGACACCTTCCAGCCGCTGGCGGACCAGCGCGATATCCGTTTGGTGAACTTGCCGGGCGGTGTCAACGCGCTCTAGCGCATTTTGCTGCGGTGGTACAGGGTGCCCGCAAGCGAGGACACGCATGCGGAGCCGATCAGCACGAGGATGGTGTAGAGGATGCCGGTGACTCCCAACATCGACAAGATCCAACCCGTCAACAAGGCGCCAATGACAGCTCCGGCGATAGCGACAACCCAGTTCATCATTACTTCTCCTTAATTAATAGCGGGCCCCATGGTAGGGCAAAGCTGGTGCTAGCGTTGTGAGCATGACTGATTCCGCGCGTACTCAGCTCCCCCGCCACGATGTCGACCCCGGCGGCCTTCTTGAATATTCGGCCGTGTTCAGTGACCGTTCGCTCAACCACATGTCCGCCCGTTTCATCGGCGTTATGCAGGAGCTCCAGCACATTCTGCGTTCCACCTACAACGCGTCCAGTGTGGCCGTGATCCCCGGCGGCGGTACGTTTGCCATGGAGTCTGTCGCCCGCCAGTTTGCACGCGGCAAGAAAGCGCTGGTCGTCCGCACTGGCCAGTTCTCCTACCGCTGGTCGCAGATTTTGGAGATGGGCTCGCTCACCGACGAGGCGATCGTGCTCAACGCCGAGCCGACCTCTGAGGAGGCTCGCCCCTCCTACGCTCCGCCGGCAATCGAAGATGTCGCCGCCCGCATCCGCGAGGAGCGCCCTGCCGTGGTCATTGCAGCGCACGTGGAAACCGCCGCCGGTCTTGAACTGCCCGCCGACTACATCACCGAGCTGGCCCGCGCAGCCCACGACGCCGGCGGCCTGATGATCCTCGACTGTGTCGCTTCCGGTGCCAAGTGGATCGATATGACGGCCACCGGCGTGGACATTCTGCTCACCGCCCCGCAGAAGGGCTGGTCCGGCTCCCCCGCCACCGGTTACGTCATGTTCTCCGCGGCTGCCCGCGCCGAACTGGACAACACCGCCTCCGACTCGTTCGCCATGGACCTGGCCAAATGGACCGCCATCTCCGAGGGATACGTGAACGGCTCCGCCGCCTACCACGCGACCCTGCCGACGGACACCATCGAGCACAACCTGGAGGTGATGAAGGAGGCGCAGGAGACCGGCCTCGAGCAGCTCACCGAGCGCCAGGTCGAGCTGGGCACCCGCATCCGCGGCGTACTCGCAGACGCTGGTTTCCGTTCCGTCGCCGCCGACGGCTTTGAGGCATCCTCCATCGTGGTCATGCACGCCACCGCCCCCGAACAGCAGAACGGCTCCGCCTTCAAGCAGGCCGGCCTGCAGATCGCCGCCGGCGTTCCGCTCCAGATTGGTGAGGCAGAGGACTTCTCCACCTTCCGCATCGGCCTGTTCGGCCTGGACAAGTGGGGCGACGTCGACCGCGCCGTCGAACGGTTCGAGGAAGCGCTGAAACAGGTTCTTTCCTAGCCGAGCGCAGGCAAAACGTGCTCGATGAGCTCGTCGATCTGCTCCTCTGCCGGCCGCGTGGAGGTGCGGAAATTCACCGATACGTGGTGGATGCCCATGCTGCGCTGCGACTTCAGCAGCTGGATGAGCACGTTGCGTCCCAACCGGTAGCCGAAGGTCCCGCCGCTGGCCGGCTCGTCCGGGTCGGTGGCGAGGTCGAGCCAGAGCGACTCGGCGAACGGCTTGAACGCTGCCGCCCCGTCCACCCCTTCGCGCGCGGCCCAGTCGGCGACCGCGTCATTCCAGTTCGCCACGTTGACCCGCTGCACATCAAGGCCCTTGTGGTACATGAACCAGCCGTGGGTGTGCTCCGCACGCCACTCAAGGGTTTGCTGGCATGAGCCGGTGGCCAGCAACGGCACTTCACGCGCAGACGGCTTAGGCACCACATCCGCTCCGCCCATCTTGAAGCCCTGCCCGGCAACTTCCCAGCGGAGGGGTTTGTGGGAGGTGGTGGTGGCGCGTCGATAAGCATGCACATGCTCGCGGAAGACCTCCGCGCGGATGCCTTTGTCCATGCCGAACGCCGGGAACTCTTCCGGCCGGTCCCCCGTGGCCACACCCATGAGGAAACGTCCGCCAGACAGCCGGTCAATCGTCGCTGCGCGCTTGGCCAGCAGGAGCGGGTGCTGGAAGGGCACCACAATCGCCGCTGTACCCAACGCGATGTCAGATGTGTGCGCGGCGAGGTAGCTTAGATACATCCACGGGTCGTAGACCTGGCCAACATCGCCGAAGGTCTCCACGCGCAGCGGAATGTCGCGCACCCACACGGCAGCGATCCCGCCGTCCTGCGCTTTCTGCACCAGGCGCAGCTGGTTGCCCAGGCTGTCGGTGGGGTTGGCTTCCGCGTTTTCTTCGATCGGAAGCGAGAGGCCCACAGTGAGCTCGCCGGGGCGGAAGGTCCGCTGGAAGCCATCTAGCTCCCAGTACGGAGTGTCAGAGAGGTCAAGGAGCGATTGTTGGTGGGCCATGGGCCCAGCGTAGCGGTGGCGGGTTAAAGCACAACTGCACCGACAAGGGCGGCCCCGATGACTACTGCCCACGGCGGTACCTTCCACGACGTCAAGGCGGCGAAGCAGACGACGGCGACTGACATCGTCGCCACACCCGTGATGCCCGCGGTGAACACCGGCGTGTACAGCGCCGCACCCAGGATGCCGACTACCGCCGCGTTCGCTCCCGCGAGCACGCTGCCCGCTTTCGGCATCTGGCGGATGCGCTCCCAGAACGGCATCGCGCCGAGCACCAGCAGCGCAGCAGGCAGAAAAATCGCCAGCGTTGCAATGGTCGCGCCCACCAGCCAGTGCATCCCGTCCGCGCTGGCACCGAGGAAGGACGCGAACGTGAACAGCGGACCCGGCATTGCCTGCGCTGCACCGTACCCGGCAAGGAAGGTGTCATGGCTGACCATGTCCGGCACCGTCACCGTTTCCAGCAGTGGCAGCACAACGTGCCCGCCGCCGAAAACGAGGGCGCCGGCGCGGTAGAAAGACTCGAAGATCCCCATCCCGGTTCCCCCGGCAGCGCGCGCGACGGCCGGCAGCGCGAGCAACAGCACCACGAAGAGCACGAGACAGACAATCCCGACTGTGCGCGAGCCGCTCTCTTCGCTTTTCGACGGCTCCTCCTGGCGCTCCTCCCCCTTAAGAAAAGCAAGACCCGCAACGATGCCCACGACGATGGCAAGCACCTGTACCAGCGGGTGCGGGACGAGTAGGACGACTACCAGCGCCGCTACTGCGATGGCCGCGCGGATCTTGTCGGTGACCAGGTTCTGCGCCATCCCGTAGACCGCCTGAGCGACGACCGCTACTGCAGCGGCTTTCAAACCGATAAGCCAGCCAGCATCGCTAATGTCCCCCAAGTACGCCACACCGAGCGCAAACGCCACCATGAGCACGACCGACGGCATGGTGAACGCGAACCACGCCGCCACCATGCCCAGATACCCGGCGCGCTGCAGACCGATCGCCATGCCGACCTGGCTGGACGCCGGGCCGGGCAGGAACTGGCACAGCGCCACGAGATCGGCGTACTGCTTGTCGCTGAACCACTTGCGCCGCTCCACGAACTCATCGCGGAAGAAACCCAGGTGCGCTGTCGGGCCGCCGAAAGAGGTGCAGCCGAGGCGCAGGAAGATCCGAAAGACTTCCCAGGCCGAACCGCGGCTTATGTCTGTTGCTCCGGTTTTGCCAGTTGACGTTGTCACGATGCCCTTTCTTATCAGAGGCGCATTGAGCTGGCCCGATAAGTTCACCCACAGTTTCTCTTCTGGTCACTGTTTAAGACATAAGGGGCCCTCATAATTTTCTGTAGTCACCCTGAAAGTTGACTAAGCCTCCCTGCCAAGCATTTCGCTCTTACTAAGGATGGTTCTGCCATGCGCACTCGTTTCCTCGCCATCGCCACCGCTGCTGCTGTCGCAGTTTCCGGCGTCGCCGCACCTGTCACTCTCGCCGATGAAAAGGACGTCCCCACCGCTCCGCCCCGCACCCTGGTCAACAGCGAAAACTTCAACAAGGACGAGTTCAAGTACAAGTTCGACTTGCCCACTGCTAAACCGCAGGATGTCATCCTCCAGGTCGGTGAAACCCAGGACAGCGTGATGCTCAACTGGACACCGCTCCGAACATTTCCGGCCAGACCGTGCGTATCCGCGAGGCTGGCACGGGTGCCGAGGGCGCCCAGGAAATTTCCGCGAAGTCAGCCACCTCCACGGTGAACTTGTCCGAGGGCTACCCGGTGGACCCGAGCGTCAAGCAGTACGGCACCGATGTTGCCCACCACAAGGCGACTATCTCCGACCTGAAGGAGAACACCGAGTACACCTACGTGGTGGGATCTGAGAAGGACGGCTGGTCCGAGGAGTACACCTTCAACACCGGCACCTACGGCGACTCCTGGAACTTCCTGTTCTTCGGTGACCCGCAGCTGTACAACACCCATGACCTGGATCAGGAAGCGGCTGCATGGGATGCCACTGTCACCGAGGGCGTGTCCAAGAACCCGAACACGTCCTTCCTGCTCTCCGCCGGAGACCAGGCCAACCACTCTGCACTGGTGGAGCACTCCAAGTTCATCGCGCCCGAGGAGATGCGCTCCCACCGCGTGGCCGTGAACAACGGTAACCACGACAACTACTTCAAGCCGAGCTACGACGCGATGTACAACCGCCCCACCCAGGGCGACGAGAACTACTGGTTCACCTACAACAACGCTTTGATCGTCTCGCTCGACTCCAACGACTGGAAGGACTTCGACGACGACGCAGCATTCGTGCGCGAGACCATCAAGCAGCACGGTGCGGACAAGGACTGGGTCATCGTGACCTTCCACCACTCCTTGTTCTCCCAGGCGTACCACCAGGAAGACCGCCAGATCATGTACTGGCGCGAGCGCATGACACCGGTGTTCTCCGAGATGGACGTGGACTTGGTTCTCTCCGGCCACGACCACATCTACACCCGCACCTACCTGATGGAAGACCAGAAGCCAGTCGACTTCGGCAACCCTGTGACCAACGGCGGCACCGTGGAGAAGAAGAAGGGGCAGGTTCAGTATGTCACTGCTAACTCCTCTTCGGGTTCGAAGTACTACCAGTTCTTCAACTTCAAGACGGGTGAGCGCAATGAAGATGACAAGTCCTGGAACATGGAGAACTCCACGCGCGACAAGACCGCACGCACCTACACGGCGTTCTGGAACCAGAACGAGGTTCCGGACTACACCAACGTCGAGGTCACCGCGCAGGGCCTGAAGATCTCCACCTTCGACATGCAGGAAGGCCAGCTGGAGTCCTTCACCCTCAAGCGCGCTTCCGACGACAAGGCCGACGCTAAGGGCAGCGCTGACTCCTCCAAGAAGGACCAGAACAAGGGATCCTCCAACCCTGCCGGCATCGCCTTCGGTGTTCTCGCCGCGCTTCTGACCATCATCGGCGGCGGATTCTTCGCTTCCCAGCAGGGCATTCTGCCGAAGCAGATCACTGACATGCTGCCGTTCTAACCCTTCCCACTCGCCCCGTCGGAGTTGACGCACTCCCGGCGGGGTGTTTCCTTGACTCCGCATTGCGGAGTCCCTGCGGTTTTGCTGTCAACTTGGCCCGGGGCGGAATCACGAACCGCAGCCGCCCGCCTGAACGGTTAATCTGGGCTGACCGGCAATCTGGAAGGTAAACGGATGGGTGAACCGATCGACGATCACGCGGGAAAGATTGTTCCTTGCGAATTCAGCGAAGACGATTTTGAAACCGGCCTGGAATGCATGCCGGAGTGGGTTCCCGCTGAATACCGGAACTTCCTGGAGCAGCACGGAGTTTTCCACATCACCGGTGTGGACTGGCTTTCGCCGGCCTCCGCACCTAATGGCCCTTTCAGCGTTGAATCTGGGCACGAGCAACTGACCCAATCCGCAGAAATGTTTGGTGAGGACCCAGATAAGTGGTTCCCAGTTGCCGTCTTCGACATCGACGAATTCGCGTTGTACCACCTCAAGGACGACGGCTCCACGGAGTTTGGCCACTTCCACTTCGAGGACCTCGAGTACGTCGAAGGGCCCTTCCCGACAATGACAGACTGGATGCGCACATACACGGAGGAAATCTGATGACCGAACCCGCAAACTCACTGCCTGACAAGGTCATGGGGCCTGTCGATCACAAGCATTTCGATGAGCACGTGTTTGATTCCGTGACGTTCCATGGTGTCCTGTTCCGCAATTGCACCTTCAACGCAGTGACATTCCAAAATTGCATGTTGAGCACGGTGCGGTTTGAAAACTGCCTCCTCCTGCATCCACGGTTCGAAGAAACAACCGTGGAGCACATCGCCCTGCTTGATACCGAAGTCATCTCTCCCGTTCACCCGCTGGACGGTGACTGGTTCGACCGGATCAGTGGAAGCACGCTGACCGATGTCGTCCTGCGCCAGGGCGGTTTCCATAATGAGATCGTTGAGCACACGACGATCATCGGACACCTCGAAGACGTCAGCTTCATGGAGCATCACACCAAGACGCAACTTGCCGAGGTCGACCTATCCCAGTGCACCCTGACGAACGTCAGCTTCATCGGCGTGCCGATGCAGCGCGTCAAACTGTCCGAGCATGACCAGCGTTTTGTCGACGAGAACTGGATCCAGACCGCTGAAGAACTCCGCCAGCTCACATTGTCCTACTTCGACGACGACAATTCGCGCAAACGCAAAGCGGCGGAGCAGCTGTTCAACATCATTGAAGCTGACGCATCCAACTTCCGCTCGAAGTATGACGTTGCTCGTCCCGATCTGGAGAACCTGGGCTACGACGAGCGGCGCGGCGCACGCTACCTCGATGAACTGTCCGACACGACGAAACCGGAATGGATCCGTGAACCGATCGCCGAACTCTACGCCGAGATCGGCTGGACACCGTCGAGCCCCACACGATAAGGAGAACGGCTCATGTCCGCTACGTTCAATCAGATGTTCGCCGAGGCGGGATCATCGAGCGTTGAATTTGAAGGGAAAACGATCCACCTAAGTTTTGAGATCAAACCGGAGCCGGGGGTGGAAACCGTCATCGAGTGGGACTTTGACTCGCCGCACCCTCCGGAAGAGGTCGCCATCCGGGTCAAAGCATTTCGCTGCAGCTTCCGGTTCCCCGGCATGGACGAAGCCGAAGAAGTGCTCGGGGTGCATGGGGAGGCGAACCGGGGGTGGGTGATCGTCGATAAGCTTGGCGACGATCCCATCGTGACCGTCACGAATGCCTGGATGGACCGCAGGTATAGCGACAACTTCCGCTTCAGCTTCGGAAACCACGCCATGCTTATCGACGAAATCGAGCCAGGCACCTTCCGCATCCGTGCAAACAACGCCAGCCCGGAAGACCGCATGGCGTTTAGCGACTTCACCGGGACCGTGAAGGTGACAACGCTGGATAAGCCCGCTGACTACGAAGCGGGATACGGTGTCATCCACCCCGACTACCCCATTGAGCACTACCGCTACATCGACACCGGCGGCGCAGCTCTCACCAGCGAGGCCTACGAAGCGATGGACTTCACCGCCGACAACACGGCTGACCCGACCAGGGCGGTGGCAATGGTCGCCTACCGATGGTGCGATGTCGTCGACATTGTCGGCTACGGAGAAAACTTCGTCGACCTGCACCTCGACCTCGAGGAAGAATCCATGAGCGAGTTCGGCATCCGCGACGAGGCCAAATTGTGGGGCCTGGCCGCCGTGCGGCTGAGTGATAACACGATCCTCGAAGACGGCTCCATCCGATACGAAACCCCCTAGAGGATCCGACAGATGCCGAGACGTAGACCGTTGTTCTCCGATCTCGACCCGTGGTTCGAGGGACGCGGTTACACGCGCCCAGGGAGGAAAAGCCGCTGGAAGAAGACTCTGACGCGAGGAATCGAACTGCAGGTTGAGGCAGATGCCGTTCTCCGCTGGGAGACCGAACCCGAAACCAGTGTCATGCAGTGGGTGGGTTTACCGCAGTACGTGCCGCTCGAAAGAGCAGCCATTGCAGGAAGCTCGTTCAGAGGCGACCCAGGCAGTGATGCCGCGCTCGTTCTGAAACCGCGGGACCTCGCCGCAGACCGCCCCCTCGAGATCGATGGCTCAGGTCCGAAATGGGACGCGTTCCTCCCCATCATCGGGCCAGTGCTTGAAGCCAATGAAGCCCGCGTGCGAGCCCATGCCGACGATTTGCGTCCCCTCACGGAAGACCCGTACTTCGCTTTGGGTATCGGCCCGTACAGCGAGCTCTACCTCATGCTTCACGCCGGTGATTTTGGCACTGCGCGAACCTGGATTGATCAGCTCGACTACGAACCTGCGATCAACCCCCACAACTTGAAGGTCGATCCGGGGCAGATGACCGCTGAGGAAGAGTATCAGCAAGCCCGCAAGGTCTTCCACGAATACATCGACACCCACGACCCGAAAACCGCCTAGGCTCGCCCTGAAGAGACCGAAAACCCCCTACGAAGGAGACTCGCTATGAGCTACGACCAACTCGTCATCGACCCCCGCCAGGTGCCGTGCGACACCCATGAAGCATTCATCGCGTGGCTCGACGATGACTTCGGCAACCAAGAACCCGTCGACGACCCCGCAGAGTGCACAGACGCAATCGCTGCCTTCTACAACGAGATCACCGACTCCATGCCCGATCTCAACGACCCCATCTTCGACGAGGATGAAGACGAAGATGACTCCGACGCCGCTGAATACGACCTCCGCCCGGACAGCGTTTACCTGGCATGCTCCAGAATGCCCGGTGCAGACGAGCTCGCCCCCACTCTGGCGCGCAAACACAACCTCGCGTACGTGGAAATCAGTGGAGACTCCACCATTTACTTCCCCGACGGCACGACCGTCAGCCCTAACTAGAACGAGAAACCCCCTAGCCGGTGTCACACCAGCTAGGGGGTTTGAACGTTGGTAGCGGGGGCTGGATTCGAACCAACGACCTCTGGGTTATCGGATCACATTCGAGCCTATCAGGGGTTATCGGAGGACACCTTCGCATTTCAGCGCCCCAAAAGGTCATTGGGAATCATTCAGAATCATTCAGGATCATGCCCCTAGTGCACCATCTAGTGCACCACCCGCAAGCGCCGACTGCATGGCCGAAACGTCGGTGAGGTCCGTGTAGTTTCGAGCGTTCAATGCTTCGGTGTGACCGAAAAAAGCGCTGCGGATCTCAGCTGGAACTCCACGAGCGATCGCGCGGTTATTGAGTACCGTGCGCCAGGCGTGAGATCTCATGGTTGAAATAGTCTCGTCCTCAAGCCGGGCGCCGATATCGCGGTAGAGCGCTGCACATGCCTTGACGGCATTATCTGTCCGCCAGTGCGAGTGCGCATCCCCCGGTGCGGGAATGAGCGGATCGCCGGGGCCAATTGTTTTGATCCGCTCTCGCCAGAACTTCTCACACCGCGCGTCCAACATTGGCACGGTGCGCCCCCGGTGCGTCTTGGACTGTTCCGCCTGCACCGATACCGCGAGCGAGTCTTGTGTGACAGTCGCGTCCTCACGGGTAAGGGCGAGCGCTTCGCTAATACGCAGACCCGTACCGGCCTGGAGGACCGCTAGCGCCACTGTGATTTCGTGTTTCTTGATCGACGTGTGCCGCCTATCTGTTCCCGGTGGGATCGGCCCCGAGGTATCGCGTCCCACGAGGTGATCAACCACCGCGCCATACTGTGCATCGGTGAGCGCGTGCGACTGCGCAGGTTTACTCCCCTTGCGCGTATCCCCAAGGTCAATGGAGACACCCCTCAGCGGGTTGTGTTCGATAATGCCTTCGCGGATCAGCTGGTCAAGGACATACTTACTCAACACTGTGCGTGCTTGTCGTGCAGACTCCGCCCCGTGGCCACGGCCAATGTCCTGTAGCGCTTTTTCAAGAGTCCTAAACCGCACGGCATCGCCGATCGTCAGGCCGCCTAACTGTCGGCGCAGCTGCGATAGCGCCAGCTCATAGCGTTTCTTTGTGTTAGGCCTCAGGCGCGCCGCTTTCACGGCAGGTTCGCTCACATCGTCAATAAAGGTTGCAATACGTTTCGCCTTCGTCCAGCTGCTCGTGGACGTGTTGAGATACTCGTCGATCTTCTCTTTGGCCTTAGCCCGAAATTCGCCCTTCGTTGCCGCACGGACATGGAATCGTTTGGAGCGCCCTTCCCAGTTCTTGACGGTGAAAAATTCGTCAAACGGCCCTCGCGTGCGTGTGTCAAGGACGCGCTCAACAGTATCTTCACCCGGTTGAAGTGGTGCGCGTGATGCTTGTTGTTTCTTTGCCATGCGCAAAACTATAGCACCACTTTTGTATAGGTTCGAATCTTAGTAAACTGTTGGTCATGAACACGCCACGACCTGCCTACTGGGATTCCTCCGAACTAATACAGCGCCGCCTCAGCGATGGGGTAACACCTCAGGAAGAGCGCGAGGCTGAGCGAGCCGCCCTCGCGCGTGAACTCAAGACAATCAACGCCCGCCTTAAGGAGCTGAGGGCTGACATCAGGGCGTCGCATGGTGATAGTGCGCTCGCCTCTGCCAGACGTGAACTCAAGGCGTTAAAGAAGGCGCTGACCGACCGCCTACGCGAGCTTGAATATGGCGAGCTGCCCGCGCCCGGCCTTCAACCTGAAGCAGCCCCGTCGGCCTACGCCGGTACGCACTGGGGAACGTCTTCGGCAACTGACCTCCCCTTTAATGATTGGTTTCCACCGCTGTTCAAATGAACACAATGACCCAAAACGGAAACAACGAAACACGTTACCGCAGGCCACAAGATGTTTTTACGAGTTGTTTCGCAAACACGGAAAGTAAAGAAGCAAAATACGAAACCCGAAAAACTCGGCCTGAGCAGAGCAGATACGTTTTGTTTCGTTACTTTTCACTCTTGCAAAGAACACCTAAATAGAGAGTAACGTTGTACCCCTCTTTGTGCGCTGCACCACACGGAGATTGCACAACCACGCTCGGCCCCAGTCGGACGCGCCATTGTGTGACATACATCACCACACACATACTGCGGAGGCAATGGCTGTCGCAAAACTATAGGGGTCCGGGGGATACGGGGGATAAGGGGGCTTATATCCCCCAACGTTTGGGAAAGTGAAAAAGACATTAATTGGTATTTACCAACTAATACGTTTTTTAGGATTTCTACGCGACGGAGGCTGAATCATCCCCCGTATCCCCCATCCCCCGGACCCCCTACTTCGGCGCTTCTACACGTAAGTCACGTCACGTCCAACATCTATGCGCCTCTGCCCTAAAAGAGCTGGCCCGGAAAGTGACCAAAACCCCCTTTTCAAATGGCCCGCAATGGACTAAAGTGGTGGCTAGCCTTCCGGGTATCGCCAGCGCGGTTCCGTCCTCGAAATAAGTGGGTCAACGATTTAGAACCGGACATGAAATAGCTCCTAAGCACAACTGTGCAGGCTGGGGCGAATTTTCCATGTCTGGAGAGTTAATCGTGAGTACTCGTGAAGACGTCCTCCATCTGTCCGTGAAGCCTACGGCCGCCGCTGAGATGCTTGGTCTTTCGCGTGGCACCCTTGCTAATTGGCGTGCCGAGGGCCGCGGCCCTCGTTATATCAAATCTGGCAAACAGATCCTCTACCGTGTCAGCGATCTCGAAGCCTGGCTCGACGCGCAGCCCTCGGCTGGAGGTGCGGCGTAATGAACCAGAAAGAAAGCGCCCCCACCACTGCTGACGAGGGCACCACGACCGATACCGATATTACTTCTGTTGATGCTGAAACGTCAACGTCAAGTAAAGGTTCGGGGCTAGGGGCTGCTCTGTCGGATGAGCACCTGGCTGAGCTGCGCGCCTCCGGTATCTCCGATGAGGTCATTGCCAGCTGCGGTGCATACACAGCATATTCCGCCGAGGATCTACCTGAGCCACTGCGGTGGATCGGACGGTTCAAAGACGCACTTCCAGCACTAATCTATGAGCTTCCCGAAGCTGGTAAAGGAACAACCTGGCAGGTCAAACCGCAGGTTGATTCTGTGGTACTGGCAAACGGCAGGGCGCCTAAGTACATCGGCCCCTCGAAGGACTCTGGCTATCCCGTGCCCTCGCTTATAGAACGGCGCACAGTCCATGCTGGCACCCGTCGGGTGCTTCTGGTTGAGGGTATAAAACAAGCCTTGGCCGTTATGTCAATTACTGACGACGACACTGCCGTATATAGCCTGCCTGGCATTTCATCCTGGCAGGGCGGCGATGCAGGCCCCTCCACTGCATTTCAACTCGTCGGCGGCTTGCCCACCTTCATCATCGCAGATGCCGATGCCGCGAAGAACCGCATGGTCTATGACGGTGCCCAGGGACTTGGCACACTGTGCCGTCAGTGGGGAGCAACCCCTGTGCGGTTTGTGAATGTGCCCGGTGGCGGCAAACAGGGGATCGACGATGTGCTTGCACATATCCCTGCGGATCGTCGAGAGGCAATGCTTGAGCTGTGGATCAAGCAGGCCGGCGACAAACCGTGTCAGAAGCGTCCCCCGATGGCGCAGGTTCCCTCACAGACTGCATCAACCCCGCAGGTGGTGAGCAACAAGCCGTCTGTCAACGCTGAGCTTGAGCCAGAGATCTTCTACGACACTGTGGCTCAGGCTGTCTACGACAAGTACGCGGGCACGAGGCTGTTTCGCTCCAACGAAAAGCTCGTGGCTTTGGATAGTAGGGACGGCCGCAAACACCTTGACGCCGTTGATGTTCCTTATTCCATTGATATCGCTGCCCAGGCCATCCGGGTCGAGCAGCACATGGCCAAGAAAGTAGTGGTAAGGCCGCTCGGCAAGACAGAAGCCTCCGTGATCTTCAACAAGAATCGCGTATCGAAATACCCTTCCATCGAGGGCATCGTAGAGACCCCTATTCTCTCCGAGAGTGGAAATATTATCTGCGAGCCTGGTTACAACGCTGAGACACGTCGGTATGTAGACCTTTCAGAAGACCTTGAAGGATTCCACGTACCCGACGCTCCTACTTCCGACGATGCCCAGGAAGCGCTTGAGACGTTGTTGGAACCGTTCTGTGACTTCCCTTTTGCCTCGGAGGCTGATCGCACCCGTGGTGTAAGTGTCGTGCTAACTCTGCTTACCCGGGCTGTTTGTGACACGGTACCCCTGAGTCTTGTTTCGGCAAATAAGCAGGGTACGGGCAAAAACAAGCTGGTCGATGTCGCCAGCATCATCGTAACGGGTCGCGCCGCCCCGCCACAAAGGATTCCCTTCAGTGACGAAGAGATGGACAAGGTGATCTTCTCAGCGCTTTTGGCGGGCCGTACCCTGTTGATCTTTGACGAGGCTAGTAGTGGTTTGGAGAGTGAGGCATTGGCCTCCATGATCTCTGCCGTGGACTACGCTGGCCGTACTCTGGGTAAATCGGAGCATAGGTCTGTGCCGAATGGTGCCTGTGTCATCGCTATCGGCAAGAACGTCGCATCGCGCAAAGACATGTCGCGTCGTACGAATCCCATTAAACTGCATACGGATTTGGTCAACCCTGAGGCAAGGGATGATTTTAAGTACCCAAGGCTTCTGGATTGGGTACGCCAGAACCGTAAAAAGCTCCTCGAAGCAGCGCATACATTGATCCGCGCGTGGATTGTTGCTGGCAAGCCCGCACCTCCTACCGGCTATGACACCGGTGGCTTCGAAGAGTGGTATTTCACTGTCGGCGGTATCTTGGCCTTTGCAGGCCGCAGCGATCTGATGGAGGGCGTACGCGAGTGGCGTAAGGCCTCCGACGAGAGCGAGTTAGAGGATCTTGCTCATGTAGCGTGGCTACACAGCGTCTTCGGCGACAAGCCGTTCCTCGCCTTCGAAGCGCAGAGGGCCATTGAAAAGCAAAGCCTCTCCGGTGGATTTGTACCCCTGCCCTCGGATCTCTGGGCGGTGGAGAACGCGAAGGCCCAGCGCCTTGGTCGTCTGTACACCCGTTTTCAGGACCGGCCCTTCGACGGCTATGTGCTACGAAGCGCCGGAACGGTCAACCACACGAAGCGATTCCAGGTTGTATGTGTCGATCCTGACGATGATGATGGGGCTGACGGCAGTGGTGGTGACGGCGGAAACGGTGGTGGACCTCCCCAGACCCCGCAAACGCCACCACCTGCAGAAACAGTCGATGAGCCTGCAGCACCGGCTGACAGCACCATCGTCGTGTTTGACACTGAGACTGACAGCGCAGATGACCAGCACGTCACCGATGATCCTGGCTTCGTGCGTCTTGCCGCCTACTCTGTCAACGGTGCCGAGCCTGTCACCACCACCGACATTGCTGGTGAACTTATCCCGCTGCTAGAGAGTGCAGACACTATCGTCGGCCACAACATCGTGCAGTATGATCTGCCCGTTCTGCAGCGCCTCTACGGCCTCGACGTCGGTGCGCTGATCAAGGCCGGCAAGGTGCGCGACACCCTTGTCATGTCCCGCCTGGCTGCTGGCGGTGATCGTAACCTCAAGTACAACCTCGATGCTGTTGCCCGCAGGTGTGGCGTCGACGGCAAACTGCTGGCAGGTAGCGAGTCTGCTCTCAAGGTGCTGGCGAAGCAGCACGGCGGGTTCGACAAGATTCCGGTGGACAACCCCGAGTACGTCGAATACGCGCTGCAGGACGTGCGTGCCAACGTAGCGGTCTACGAGAAGCTTGTGCCTGCCACGATCGAGGCTGTTGGCGAGGACTACCTGCGCCGTGAGCACGAGAAAATACACGCGCTAAGCGTTGTCGAGTCGCACGGTGTGCGCGTCGATACAGCCAAGGTCGACGAGTTTCTCGCAGAGGAAGCAGCCGTTGTGTCTGAGATCCGCGCCTGGCTCGTGAGCACTGTTGGTATCCCTGATAAGGGGAAAAAGCCCTGGATGACCGATAAGGGCAAACAAGCTATCGCCGACTACCTCGACAGGTTCGGCGTTGCTGTTCCGCTCACTGCTAAGGGCGCGATCAGCATCAGTGCGCCAGCGTTCAAACAGGTCGCGGCGGACCACGCTGACGTGTCTGAGGTTGTCGAGCTGGCCGAGAAGCTGATAACAGTGCTGCAGTCCTCCACCCCAGCGGCAACGATTAAGAAATATCTGCGCGGTGAGCGGGTGTATCCACACATCACGTCGAGTCAGGCCACGGGCCGGTTGAGCACAACGAACCCCGGCATGACGGTGTTCGGTTCGCGTGATGAGCGGCTCATCCGCCAGCGCGAGATGATCGTGGCCGATAGCGCCGACGAGGAGCTGATCTCGGTGGATCTGTCGCAGATCGACGCGCGCTGCATGGCAGCGGGTAGCGGAGATGCTGCCTACGCTGCACTCTTCGCCCCTGGCCGTGACGCGCACACGGAGATGGCTATTCGCGTCTTCGGCGATGCGTCTCGCAGGTCCGACGCGAAGGCGCTCGGCCACGCCGCGAACTACGGCATGGGGCCAAAGAGTTTTGCATCCCACGCTGGCATCTCCGAGGTCGAGGCGAAGGAGCAGCTGGACCGTTTGCACTTCGAGTTCCCGCAACTCGAAGCGTTCAAAGATCACTTGCGCAAGCACGCCGAGGCTCTCGGCTGGATCGCCACGGGCTTCGGTCGCCGGGTGACTGTCGGACGCGACACGGCGTACACCCAAGCACCTGCCGCATACGGCCAAGGCACGGCCCGAGACGTCTTCCTCGAAGGCGTGCTGAACTTGCCTCAAGAGGTGCTGGAGATGGTGCGCATCTTCGTCCACGACGAGATTGTGCTCTCAGTGCCACGCGACCGCGCAGAGGACATCAAACGCACCGTGATGGATGCGTTCAAGGCTGTGGTACTGCCCTGCAAGGGCGGTGTTGAAGTGCCCGTCTTGTCTGACTCAGCTGGCCCTGCTGCGTCCTGGGCTGGATGCAAGGACTGATGCGAGGTGAGCGTTCTACAACCCACACGTGGTCCGCCGCGTGTGGGTGATCCAGCCGAACACAAAGACCCAACCAAGGAGAAGATCACATGTCGTTTCAAGACGACTACGAGGCCGCGAAGCTCGAAGAGCAGCGGGCCAAAGATGCCGTGAATGAAGCCCGCCGTGCACACAAGGCGGCGAAGGAACGGCTAGCAAAGATGCACGGGTATGCCAAAGAGTTCGAGACGATACTCAACGGCAACAAGCCTGCATCCACCGACGACGACAAGGCGGCGAAACCAAAAGACGGTGCTCCGTCGCCGAGCAGCAACGAGGGCGACGACGGTCCTGACCGTCCGCCCGAGGACGTACAGAACTAGCCGTCAGGCTGTACACGCAGTCACCGCTTACGTGTACAGCCGAAGGGTGCCACGGTGTACTGCCGTGGCTCGTATCGAGAGCACAAACCCCGCTCGCAAGTGAACTGCTCCCCATTAGTTGGACTGAGAAATCAGTTACCGACTAGTGGGGAGCAGTTGTCATTGAGACCACGAAGTTCGCTGAGTGAAACTCAGCGCGAGCAGTTGGTTGATCTTTTCGAGCAGGGCATGGGGCACCAAGCCGCCGCGAGCGTTGTCAAGGTTTCGAAGTACGCATCGCGCGCCCTCTATCGGCGGTTTCAGCTACATGGCAGGCTTTGTCTCGTGGAGAAACCGAGAACGCAGCAGTACTCGTTCGAGATCAAGAAGGAAATCGTCGAACGCCACCTCGCTGGCGAAACGAAGATGGATCTTGCACGCGAGTTTGGCTTGTCTTCAGATCAGCTTGTCAAAGACTGGTCATTGAAATGGCGCAAAGGCGGCGATGAGGCGTTAAAACCGAAACCGATCGGCAGGCCCAAAGGCTCGTCAGCGCCGAAGGTGCTCACCGAGGAGGAAAAGCTGCGTCGCCAGATCGAGCAGCTGGAAGCGGAAAACGCCTACCTAAAAAAATTGCGGGACTTGAGGAAGCAGGGACGCGCCTGAAAGTCCAGGCGATCGTCATCCTCAAGTCAAAGCACCGCTTGGAGTACCTCTTAGACGCGGCAGGTATCCCACGGGCGACGTTCTTCTACCACCAAAAACGACTCAACGAGCCGGATAAACACGCTGCGCTCAAGCAAGCAATCCTAGAAAGCTTCGAACGCAACAAGCATCGCTACGGTTATAGGCGAGTCCTTATGGACCTGCGCAATCAGGGCTGGGTGGTCAACCACAAACTCGTCTACAAGCTCATGCGTGAAATGGGGCTTCGCGCCAAGATCCGCCAACGTAGGCCTTATGTTTCCTACGCCGGAGCGTTCAGCCATATTGCTGACAACAAGCTTGAACGCAAGTTCACCCCGGATGCGCCAAACACCGCCTTTGTCAGCGACGTCACCGAGTTCAGGATCGCAGGTCGCAAGGTGTATCTGTCGCCGGTGATGGATCTGTTCGACCGCTCAATCGTCGCCCACACCGTGGCTACATCGCCGTCGACAGCCTTTACCGCCGCCGCTTTGGCCAAAGCGATCGTGGCGTGTGCACCTGAACCCGGGTGGATGATGCACACCGATCAAGGCTTCCAGTACCAGCACTCGTCCTGGCGCAATCTGATCCACGACAACGGCGGTGTTCAGTCGATGTCGCGCAAAGCCAACTGCTACGACAACGCGATAATGGAGAATTTCTTCGGGCACTTGAAAGCGGAGATGTACCACGGCGAAGTCTTCGACACCGTCGAGGAGTTCAACCAAGCTGTCGACGAGTACATCGAGTGGTACAACACCGAACGCATCCAAGAACGACTCAAGGGCCTGACCCCGATGCAATATCGGAATCAGACCCTTAAGCCCCTAACCGCCTAGCATTAAACCAGTCCAACTTTCGGGGGCTAGTCCAAAGGGTGGGGTTTTCGTGTGTGAGCAGCCATCGTCGTGCCCTTGGCCGTGCCTGGGCAACGACGGGTCTACAGATCGTCGCAGCGTGATATATCGCGCGATATGAAAATGGGTCACTCGAAGACCGGTTGCGGACAAAAAGCGGTGGGTCGAAGACCGCCATTTGGGTCCCTGACCTGCAGCGAAGGCGTGCTTTGTGTGTCAGGGTCGAAAATCGACGCTGAAAACCAAAACCAGTATAAGGGGGTGCGACGCCGGGACTTTTTCCAAAAGCCCTGTTTTCACTGCGCGAGCAGGGAAAATGTCGCGCACCATGTGCGACGGACAAAATTGGCCGCGAATAGCGTGCCACTCGAAGACCGCCACAAAATTATTGTGTCGGTTATATAGCCTCGAAAGCGCAGCGAACGAGGCTATCGGCAGGGGCTAAAGCGGGGCGCCAGCGCCGCGTAGCCCACTGCACTGCTGCGGGGCCAAGGAGATCGCCACAGCGATCTTCGCAGGTCACGCAGTGTTTCTCGAAAGGGCGAAGCGGAAAAAGCCGACCGAATAGGGAGGGTTTTTCCGCGAGCGATTGCCCGCTGCAGGCGCCCCCTCAAGACCTCAGTTCTCCGAGCTTGCGAGGTGGCTAGACTGAGGTCTTTAGGGGGCTAAAGAACTTGAGTTTGTTGGGGTAGAATGTTTTGGAGGGGCGAAGCAGAGGCTCCAGAACATTCGCGGAGTCCCCAGGAAACTCAAGTTCGTCATGTGCGCGGGTACATGGAGGGGTCGAAGACAGAGGCTCCGTGTACGCGCACACCTCAACACAAGGAACGCAGATATGTCGAAGACATCTACAGCGCAGAAGGGACGCGCAGCGTTCAATCTGCGCCATCTCCGCCGTGACAACTGCGGCGGAGACACACGTGGAGATCGCAAGCGACTCCTCAAGGAGGCGATGCGAGAATTAGATCCGCAGGATCTCGCGCATCAGGCCGCGATGAACTCAAACATCGTGGTGGCCGATGCACATTTGAACGTTCCGTTCGTCAACGACGGCAACGGCACGTTCCGACGCGCTGCGTCCGTCGAGGAAGTCTTGGCGTACCAAGACGCCCGGATGGACGGCGTGCGCGTGCAGAAGAACAGTTTTGAAACGTCGTTGTTCGTCGTGCATCTACCGAAGTCGATGTGTAAAGAAATCCCGGACTATTACACAAGTGAGGTAGACGGTCGCGAAGTGAAACGGCCTCGGCTGGTAGCACGCGACTACGAAGCAGCGAAGCAGTATCTCGAAGAGTCGATGCGTTGGCTCGCCGAGAACTTCATCCCCGGCGGCATCGATGCCGTAGCCGGTGGGGATATGAACTTCGACGAATCAACGCCACACATCCAGTTCCAGGCTGATACGTTCTCGCCGAAGCCGGATGATCCCGACAAGCTCCGCTGCCGGCCCGGCATCGCGTACAACACTGATGAGTCGGTGCGGTACATATCTGGCCCGAAGAAGGGCAAACAAATCTCCGGGAACCAGAAGTTCATCGACGCGCAGCGTGGACTTCGAGAGCACATGTACGCGTTGGGTTACCCGGTAGAGCTAGATGTGTCTGAACGTCACAATGAGTCGCTGAATCTTGACCGTTACGTCGAACAGCAGGACCGGGAGCGCGACCTTGCGAACCGTGAGGACGAGGTGGAACGGAAGCACAGCTCCGTACAGCGAGATGTCGATGCTGCAGCGAAAGACCGCAAGCAAGCTGCAGAAGAACTCGAACGGGCGCAGCAGGCCCGTGAAGAAGCCCAGCGTGTGCAGGAAAATGCTGAACAGCAGGCTCGCGAGGTTGCCGAGCGCGTACTCAAAGAAGCACGCGAGAAGGCCGAGCAGGACGCCGAAAAGATTCGTGGTGATGCACAGAAGGATGCTGAACAGGAGTTGGGTCTTGCCGAGGCACAGGCGGAAGAGTTGCTGGACCGTGCCAAGGAGGTTGAGAGCGCCGCCGAAGCCAAGCTCAAGCGTGTAGAGCAGGAAGCTGAACAGCTCCGCAGCGAAGCACGCGAAAAGGCCGAGCAAGAAGCCGAGCAGATCCGCAGTGACGCACGCAAAGAAGCTGAGCAGACGCTGGGTCTCGCTGAAGCTCAGGCAGATGAGCTGCTTGACCTTGCCGAAGAATTCGGCAGTGAAGAACATGATGAGGCCACACGTGACGCTGCAGTAACGCGCGAGGAAGCAGAGCAGGAAGCGAAGATCATCATCGAGGAAGCAACGCAGTCGTTGCAGGAGATTTCGCATGTTGATCAGGACTTTTTGCGGGTCGAGATTGACAGCAACCCAGAGATGAAGCAACGGTACCGCGAGATCGTCATCGACCGTACTCAGGAGGAAAGCGCTGCAGTACTGCGTCGCGCGCTGGAACGCATCGCTAAGCGCCGCCAGCAGGAGCAACAGCGCGACCACGACGGTGACAAGGAGTCCCCCGACGGTGGCAAGGAGTCTCCCGACGGTGACAAGGAGTCCCCCGACGGCGGCAAGCCGTAGATGGGGGTCTCCCCTGCCCTGTATGGCCCTGTAGCGGCCTAACAGGATGTCGCCAGGGTCAGTGTCCAGCGACAGCGCTAAAACCGCTCTAATTCAGCGAAAATCGAAGAATTAGAGCGGTGTTTTTTGAAGCGTCCTGGGTTCAGATTCAGGTAACTCAAGGATGAGTGTGAATCCGGGGTTTGTGTCTTTGAGAAGGCCCTTTAGAAGCCTTCAAGTACTTCGTAGAGGGCGGTGGCTAGGGTTAGTCGCCGTCGCTAGCTGTGCTTGGCTGTTAATGTCATGTCGACCAACTGCAGGAAGCGTATAACGTAGTCTTTGACAAAGCCTGCGGTGCCTTCATTGAGATGGCCGGAGTCTTCGAAGAGGGTGGGGGATTGGCCAAGGAATACCTCGGGCTGACCAGGAAGCGGCATATCGAAGTAGGACAGGGCGAGCCGGAGGTTCTTCTGTGAACTGTAGCCGCCCATGCGGCCTACAGAGTGACTGATGATACCTGCGGGAAGGTTCTTCCAAGCCACATCCGAGTTGGGCTTGGAACCGATGTCCACTGCATTCTTGAGACAGGCAGGGATAGTACGGTTATTTTCCGGGGTAACAAAGAGGACGCCGCTCGAGTTCTTGATGGTGTCGCGGAAAGTGGTGTACTCAGCTGGAATGGGCTTGTCCGTGACCGAGGGGTCATCGTAGTCGAAGTCATAGAGCGGCAAGTCACGGATTTCAACGATGTCTGCCTGGTAGTTTTCAGGGATCATTGTGAGCACTTCGTGTGCAATCTTGCGCGCAAATGAGCCGCGGCGCAGGCTGCCGACGATAACACTAATGCGTGGGGTGGTCATAGGAAGTCCTTTCTTCTTAGTTGGGCGTAGGTACGTGCGATCAAGGGAGAAAAGGCTTGCAGCCAAAGGCAGGCGGTGGCCCGGCGGCGTGGGCGGCAGTAAGAAAGTTATCCACTTTGTCTTCTTCATGGCGGAAGTACAGTTCGATGAGTCCTAACAGTCCCCCGAGGACGGCCTCCCGTGCGGCGGACGTATCCAAAAGCCGCATGGCTGCTGGTTGGTTTCCTTCGCGGATGGCTTCAAACAGCGCGATGGTCTCAAGCCAGCTTCCTTGGTCTGGTCGTGGAAACGGTTTAGAAATCCCAGTCATCATCACTCGTTTCTTCAGCGGTGCCAATGACATAGGAGGAACCGGAGCCGGAGAAGAAGTCATGGTTTTCATCTGCTCCAGGTGCTAGGGCAGCGAGGATTTCCGGGTTCACTTCCGTTTCTTCAGGTGGGAAGTAGTCCGGGTAGCCCAAATTCATGAGCGCCTTATTGGCGTTATAGCGAACGAATACAGCTACATCATCCATGAGCCCCAACGGCTCATATAGCTCGCCGGAATAATCCAGCTCTAGGGCATAAAGCTCTTCGAGCAAGGAAATAGTGAAATCATGCATCTCCTGTTGCCGTTGTGGAGCAGACGTTTCCAGTCCGCGCTGGTACTTGTAGCCTGAGTAGTAACCGTGCACTGCCTTGTCACGCAGAATGAGGCGAATCATGTCTGCCGTATTTGTCAGGGTGGCGTGGACGGAAAAATGCAGGGGAAGATAGAAACCCGCGTAGAGAAGCAGCGAGGAAAGCAGCGTCGATGACACTTTGCGCTTGAGTGGATCGGGTCCAAAATAATGAGTGAGCACTTTTTTGGCGCGTGCCTGGAGAAGGTCATTATTCACCGCCCAGCGGTATGCCTCATCAATTTCTTTCGTACTGCTCAAAGTAGAAAACACTGAAGAGTAAGAACGGGCATGGACTGATTGCATGAAGGCGATGTTGGTATACACGGCCTCCTCGTGCTCGGTGCGGGCATCTTGGATCTGACAGATTTCGCCCACAGTGGCCTGGACGGTGTCCAGGGTGGTGAGTCCCGTGAACACCCGCATGGTGAGGTTGCGTTCCTCCGGTGTCATCCTCTGCCACGCCGGGAGATCGTTTGAAAGTGGAACCTTTTCTGGCAACCAAAAGTTGGCGGTGAGGCGGTTCCACACTTCAAGATCCTTCTCATCGCTCACCCGATTCCAATTGATGGCGCGGATGCGGGCTGAAGGGTCATGCCGGTAACTTGGCGGCGTAACTGAGATGCTGGTTAGCTCAGCAGTGTTTGATGTTGAAGACATAGCTTCTTTCTTTCTTGATGGATGGTTGTGAATGAAGGAAGGACCGTGTTCCTACAGAGCACAGGAAACGCAGCCTTCGACCTCGGTTCCCTGGAGTGCAGGTTGGCGTAAACGGATGTAGTACAAGGTCTTGATTCCGGCTTTCCAGGCATAGATTTGTGCCTTGTTGATGTCCCGCGTAGTGGTGTCAGCGGTGAAGAACAAAGTCAGGGAAAGCCCTTGGTCCACGTGTTGGGTGGCCATAGCGTAGGTGTCGATGATTTTTTTGTACCCCACGGTGTAGGAGTCATCGAAATACTCCAAGTTGTCGTTGGTCATTTCCGGTGCGGGGTAGTACACGCGCCCCAAGCGGCCTTCCTTGCGTATTTCAATCTTGGAGGCAATCGGGTGTATGGACGCGGTGGAGTCATTGATGTAGGAAATTGATCCAGTGGGTGGAACTGCCTGCAAGTAGGCGTTGTAGATGCCGTCTTGCATCACTTGGTTCTTGAGCCATAGCCAATCCTCGCGTTGAGGAATCTGCACGCCAGCCTCATGGAATAGCTGTTTTACGTGGTCAGTGGCCGGCGCCCAGTCTTGGTCGATGTACTTGTCGAAGTAGACGCCAGTGGCATAGGTGGATTCTTCAAAGCCAGTGAATCGTTGACCTTTCTCAACCGCTAGCGCATGGGATGCACGGAGCGCATGATAGGTCACGGTCAGGAAATAGATATTTGTAAAGTCCAGTGCTTCGGCGCAGCCATAAGGAATACGCTTGGAAGCCAGGAAACCGTGGAGATTCATTTGGCCCAACCCGATGGCATGCATGGATGCATTACCGTGAGCGATGGAAGGAACAGCTTCGATATTTGTTAGGTCTGAGACCTTCGTGAGAGCGCGCACCGCGGTTTCAACAGTTTCCCCAAAGTCCGGTGATTCAAAAGCTTTAGCGATGTTGAGCGACCCTAGATTGCAGGAAATGTCCTGGCCAACGGTGGTGTAGTTACCTGAGGCGCCGTAGGTGGATGGCGTGTTGACCTGGAGGATCTCACTACACAGATTGGACATATTGATATGTCCTTTGAGGGGATTAGCGCGGTTGACCGTATCCTCAAAGAGTATGTAGGGGTATCCAGATTCAAACTGAAGCTCAGCCAGCGTGGTGAAAAACTCGCGGGCCTTGATAGTCGTATGAGAAATTCGCGGATTGGAAACCAGCTCGTCGTAATACTCGGTGATAGACATGTCAGACATGGCTACGCCGTACTCGCGAGCGATGTCATACGGGCTAAAAAGATGCATATCCTTGTTCTCTTTGGCCAGCTGGAAGGTTATATCTGGAATAACAACTCCCAGCGAAAGAGTCTTAATGCGGACTTTCTCATCGGCATTTTCCCGCTTGGTATCCAGGAAACGAAGAATATCTGGATGGTGCGCATGTAGGTAGACGGCTCCAGCGCCCTGTCGAGCGCCCAATTGGTTGGCATAGCTGAAGCTATCTTCCAGAATTTTCATGACTGGGACTACGCCGGAAGCTTGGTTCTCAATCTTTTTGATTGGGGCTCCGGATTCGCGCAGATTGCTCAGTAACAAGGCCACACCACCGCCGCGTTTTGAAAGCTGCAGTGCAGAGTTCACGCTGCGGCCAATGCTTTCCAAATTGTCTTCGATGCGAAGGAGGAAGCAGGAGACCATTTCGCCACGCTGGGCTTTTCCTGCGTTGAGAAAAGTAGGGGTGGCGGGCTGGAAGCGTCCGGTCATGATGTCATCCACCAGCTTCTCCGCAAGCTCTTCATCGCCCTGTGCAAGGTACAAAGCTGTGGTGGCGACGCGTTCTTCGTAGCCTTCCAGAAATCGCGAGCCATCAAAGGTTTTCAGTGCGTATGAAGTAAAGAACTTAAATGCGCCGAGGAAAGTGCGGAACTGATGCTTGGCTCGGTGGGCTCTGTCGTACATAGTGCACAGAAAATCGTCATCATAAAGCTCAAGGAATTCCCGCTCGTAGTATTCGTTATCAACCAACCACTCCAAGCGCTGCTTGGTGGATTCAAACTGATGCATGCGGGGAGTGACATGGTGCGCTAAAAAGTCTTGTGTTGCCTCAATGTCCTTGTCGAACTGGATTCTTCCCGAATCGTCGAATAGGTTCAGCTGCGCGTTGAGTGCATGGTAGCTCTTGCGCTTACCGACACCGCCGGCATCGTCTGCTGAAGCGGTGCGGGGCGTAGGGCCAATGGGCTGTGTGGGGGTGGCCTTAAGTGGCGGCATTGTGGTTTCCAATCTGTGTGTTGCGGATGTGGTCTTCATTTTGTGGGAAATCAATGGGGTGTAATTGTTAGTTGCTTTGCTGCTCCCAAAACTTGTGAAGGCCCTGCTTTACAGCGGCAACGTCCTTCTGCGTGCCGAGTAGCTCGAAGTGATACAGCTCTGGAACGTGGCACTTAGCGGAAATGATGCGGCCGGCGACGCAGTAAGCGCTTCCGAAGTTGGTATTGCCTGAGGTAATCACGCCCCGGATAAAGGAACGGTTGATTGGGTCATTGAGGAAGTCGATGACCTGTTTGGGGACTGCGCGTTTGAGCGAGCCACCGCCGTAGGTTGGAACGATGAGTACGTACGGGTGTGAAACCTGGATCATTCCGGTTTTCTTGGGCCGCAGTGGAATGCGCACTGCGGGTCTATCTAAGCGTTCGACGAATCTTTTTGTGTTTTCAGAAACGCTAGAAAAGTACACCAAATCTGGTGAGTCTGACATGACAATCCTGCTCATCCTGGCCTTAGCCATAAGTGGGATAGGTGATGATCGAAAAGATTAACTACGTACTACCGTAGTTGCAAACTACGCCGCACCGTAGTTTTTAAAAGGGCAGGTAGGGACAGGATTAATGAGAAAGGGAAAGACTACAGGCTGTGGTGTGCTACAAACACTGCGTCCGTAGCTGGGCGCCCAAGTACTACCCACTGAGTACTGTCGGCTACCTGTACTTCGAGCGATTCTGAAAAGGGCGTTCCTTCGCGCGTGGTAAGAACAGCCCCAATGACGATGCCTTGCTCTTTGAGGAAGGCCAGCAGTTGTGGGTCGGAATCAGAAATGCGTTCCACGGTCACCTGCGGTTGTGCGCCGCTGTCGGTGAGACGGTGCGCACTGGGGATAGTGACCTGTCCATCAACCGTAGGGATAGGGTCGCCGTGTGGATCCCTAGTGGGGTAATTGAGGAACTTATCCACGCGCTCTATGAGCATGTCAGACACCGCGTGTTCAAGATTTTCGGCTTCATCATGGACCTCGTCCCACGTATAATCCAATGCTTGAACCAAAAAAGACTCAAGCAATCGGTGGCGGCGCACCATGACCAATGCGTACTGCCTGCCAAGTTCGGTTAACTCCACAGAGCCATAGGGCGTGTGTGACACGAGCCCTTGCTTCGACATTTTGCGCACTGCATCGGAGACCGAGGAGAGCTTGAGTCCCAGCTGTTTCGCTATAAGTGTGGCGGTAACGGGCTCGGATGACCATTCCTTTAGCCCCCAGATAGCTTTCAAATAGTTCTGGGTACTGGTGGACAGCTCAGAAACAGACATGAGTAAATGTTAACCCAGCTTCCGTATGCGCCTTAGGCGCTGTGCCCCAACGCTCATAGCGAACAGAGGCCAAGTTTGAGAGGAATGCCGGTAAGGTGGGGCCAGTTAAAGCATTCTTCACTTGAAGGAGAACCACTAATGTCTGAGAAGATTTCAATGAACTTGAAGTGCGCCAGCGTAGTGCGTAATGGAATGGCTAGTACACAGTGCAGTAAAACAGCGCATGTAATGGCTCATGTAATGCACTGTGTAGAGACAGAGCGTCTGGAGCAGGAGTATCAGCGCTCCCGTACTGGACGGCGACGGCGTTATGCGTGGTCTGTGCTGAAAAAATAACCCCGCAGGTTTCCCTGCGGGGTGTTGTTGCAACTAGAACGGCACTTCTTCAGAGTCATTAGCAGCAGCGTTATCTGCGCTGTTCTCGCGGCGTGCTGCTCGTGCCTCAGACTCCTTCTTGGAGTCGATCAGCTGCACAGTGTCGATGCGCGCTACCAGCGGATAGTGCTTGTTGCCGTCCTTATCGGTGTAGTTGTCAGTCTTCAGCGAGTAGCTCACCGCAACGCGATCGCCGTTGCCGATGCAGCCGAACACGCCGGGGTTCTTCGCGTCCTGGACGTAGCCGGTCAGCTCCACGATCTCGGACTCGACCTTGCCGGTGGCCTTGTTCTTGAAGGTGTTGCGCGCATAGACGCTGAGTTTCACCGTCGCGCCACCGTTTGCGTGCTCGAACAGCTTCGGTGCGCGAGCTGCGTTGCCGACGATGGTGCCGTTGTTGAAGGGGTTGGACATGATGGTTCTCCTTACGTGAGTGGGTGTGAATTGCTGTGCAATGTGGTGGTTAAGCAGCTGCTTTGCTGCTGCGGGGTGGTTGCGCTGTCGTTACAGCACTGCCCAGGGCAGCGGTGTGCCTGCCGCCTCTAGGTCGCGCAGTTCTTGTGCTGCGCCCGGATCGGCGTCCTCGCCGTCGATGCCGTCGGCGAGCTGGTAGAGCAGTTCCAGGTCGGTGTGGGTGATGTCGCGCATCAGGTGCCTCCTTGTTCGGATTGATGGTCAATCCGTCTGTTGGAGACAGCTCTGCTGTCTAGGGGTCGCTCCCCTGCCTCGTTGAAGTGTCTGTTGTCGCCAGCCACGGCGATACAGCGAAAAAGAAAACCCGTTGCATCGCTGCAACGGGGTGTGTGGTGCTACTCGGTGAACAAGATCGTGCGGGTCTTCTCAGCGCCTTCGCGGACAAGCTCGACCATCCGCTCGCCTTGGCCGATGTCGGTGAGCTTCGCGACCAGCGACGGGAAGTTCTCGTCTGGCCCGATCTCGGTGGCTCGCTGCGCAGCCACGCCAGCTAGCCCCGGTTGGCCGGTGGCGTGCGCAAGCACGGCAACAGTGGTGGTGAGCTGCGCGCGCATCCCTGGCCAGCTGGTCGGGACAGCGCGCATAACCTTCTCTATGAACGCAAGGCCAGCCTGCGGGTCATCGAGCAGTGCCGCGAGCAGCGTGTCTCGCAAGCGCGGCGTGGTGAAGCATTTCAACGCCGATCGAACTGCGCGGGTGCTCGGCTGGGTGATCCCTGCCGCTGCCTGCTCGTATTCACGCTGCAGCATGTCTGCGAACATGGGCGGGATATACGCCAGCGCGTCTTCGATGATGTCGGCGTGCTCTGCGGCGTCGATGCCGTGATCGGTGCTGTTCAACCGTGCCTCGATGTCGTCTTTGCTCGGCTCCGGCAGCTCGCCGGTGTGCTCTAGCATTTGCCGCAGCGCCGCTGATGCGGCGACCTCGCCGACAACGCCGTGGCGCGGCTCGTCGATGAGCGGATGCTGGTACACAGACCACCACGCAGCCCCGGTGACGATCTCGGGCACCTGCACCACCCCGAGCAGCGGCGGTAGGTGCACTGCCCCGCTGGTGAGGTACGTGGCCGTCTCGTCGAAGATCGGCTGTGCAATGTCGTCGCTGATCATGTACGCGATAACAGCGTCGAGTTCGAGGTGGTGGACCCACGCTGCGAACCGCTCGCGGCTCTCGGTGAGCTTTGCAACAGCTTCGTCCAGGTCGAACCGCGCGACCGGGCCGAGGCGGACGGTGTCGACGCCCTCGTCGTCGACGAAGAACGCGAGGATCAGCGAGTTGTTCGGGTAGAAACCGAGGATGCCGGGGAGGTTCGCGAGGATCTCGCCGTGGGAGGCGAGCGTGTGGGAATGAGTGGACATGGCAGTGCTCCTTTGCACGAATACGGGGTGTATGCGGTCAATCCCGTATTCGGCCCGGCTCTGCCGGTCGCAGGCGTATCCCAGCAGTGCAGTGCCTATCTGCGCCGAGCGTCGCTAGCGCAGCCCGATGCTTCGCTTGCCGGGTGCGGGCGCTAGCGACGCAGCCTGTGTTTAAGCGTCGGCGTCAATGCGCTTGAGAGCGCGATAGATCGTCGGCCGCGAGACGTTGAAGGTGCGCGCTACAGCGCTGACGGACTTGCCGCCCTCAATAAGCTTTCTCCCGAACGCCACGGTTGAGCAGTCTCACCCCCGAGATAGGCAGACCCCCCGAACTGCCGGCTCCCGTGGCGTTCCTTCGTTGCCGCCGACCTCGCAATCACTAAGCAATGCCCCGAAAACCTGCGCCGCTTCGTTGGAGCGTCGCAGTTCCGTTTGGTGCAGGATTTTGACCCTAGTGCACCAGCTAGTGCACCAAATGGTGATCCGCTCACAAAATGAAGAAGGCCCCTACCAGCATTTGCACTGGTAGGGGCCTTATCTTAGTAGCGGGGGCTGGATTCGAACCAACGACCTCTGGGTTATGAGCCCAGCGAGCTACCGAGCTGCTCCACCCCGCGTCGAGTGAGTTATGAACTTCACCTGCTGCCGTATCGGCAACGGTTGTTAACTATACGCAGACTCTTCCAGAACGACAAATCCCCTGGCCACACACGAAAGTGGACCAGGGGGTGAATGCGGGGTTCACCACCCGTTCGCCGGGAGTTAGCCAGCTGTTCAGGTTGAGACTGTGTGAACGATGTAGCGCACCGACCCACAAGCCCTGGACAGTAAGTGCTGGTCAGTGAGTTATCGCTTTGGAATTATGGGACTGAAATGCCCATATCGTTCACCGCTAATGGGTCAGGTACGGCCCGTTTTGGCCGTACCTGGCTACTGTCCCTTCTGGTATTCCTCGACGGCGCGGTCGAGCTGGTCCAGGGCTCGGCCGTACTCCTCGAAGGAACCGTCACGGGCGTCCTCGAGGCCGCGCAGGGCATCGTCGATAGCCGTTAGGGCTTCCTCTTGGTTAGCCGGCGGGGTGGCGGTGTCGCTGTCACCTTCGCTCTCCTCGCTCTCCGCGTCGGTGTTGCCCGGGTCTGTTGCCGTGGCCTGATCCTCGGCGTCGGACGTGGTCGAGTCCTCGGAGTCCACGATGGAGATGTCTTGGGCCTCCTTCGAGTCGATGCCCACCTGGTTGAGCGCCTGGGAGATTGTCGGGGCGTAACCGACGCGCCCCTTGTAGAACACCAACACACGCAGCAGCTTCGGGAACGCGGATTCCTGGTCCTTGCGCTGCGAATAAATCGGCTCGACGTAAAGGATCTCACCGTTAGCCACCGGCAGGGTGAGCAGGTTGCCGTTCTTCAGCGTGTTGGAGCCTTCCCACAGGGTACGGTCACGGGCCACCTGGTCGGATGACATCAGAGCATCCTGGGCCTGCTTCGGACCCTGCGTCTGCGTATTAGTCGGCAGCACGCGGACGGTGATCTGGCCGTAGTTATCCGGGTCGGAGGTGACCGTCATGTGCGCAGCGAGGAACTCACGGCTCAGACCACGGTACGGGGTGATCAGCTGGAAGGTCGGGTCACCCGTTTCCGGGTCGGCGGCCACAACGTAGTACGGCGGCTGGTTGAGCTCCTGACGTCCTTCCGGAGCAGTCGGATCGTTCGGGACAGACCAGAAAGCGTCGTTGTTGAAGAACACGCCCGGGTCAGACACGTGGTAGCGGGCCAGCAGCTCGCGCTGGACCTTGAACAGGTCCTCCGGGTAGCGCAGGTGATCGCGCAGTGATTCGGAAATCTCGCTAGCGGGCTTCACCGTGTCCGGGAAAGCGCCCATCCACGCCTCTAAGACCGGGTCCTCTTCGTCGAAGGCGTAGAGGTCGACTGAACCGTCGTAGGCGTCGACCGTCGCCTTGACGGAGTTGCGGATGTAACCGACCTCGTTGTTGACCAAGCGTTGGTTGGTGCCCTCCGGGTTAAGTGCATCCTGCGTGGTGTCCTGCAGGGATTCACGGGTGGAGTACGGCAGGGCAGACAGCGTGGTGTAGCCGTCGACGATCCACTTGATGCGGCCGTCGATAACAGCGGGGTACGTGGTGCTGTCGGTGGTTAGCCACGGTGCGACCTTCTCCACGCGCTGGCGCGGGTCACGGTCGTAGAGGATCTTGGACTCGCTGCCGACACGGTCCGACAGGATGAGGTTGAGCTCCTGGTACTTCACCGCGTACGCAAGGCGGTCGATCCAGTTGCCGATGCTCACGCCGCCTTCACCGTCGTAGGTGAAGGAGGAAGAGTCGGTGTCGTACTCGAGCGGGCCCTGGCCGACATCGCCGACGATGGCGTAGTCAAGGCCGTCTTCAGCCGACGCGATGACCGGGCCGTAGTAGACGCGCGGCTGGTCCACTCGGATACCCAGTTCTTCGGCGTCTTCCTTTTCTTCCGCGTTGGTGTTGGCTTGCAGGTCCGACACTGTGAACACCGGCAGGCCACCGCGGGTGGAGCCAGCATCCTGGGCAGCTTCGTCGACAATGTTGGCCTGAGCGGCCACGAAACCGTTTCCGTGCGTGTACACCGTGTGGCGGTTGAGCCAGTCTTGCTGGTTCTCACGCAGAGCATTCGGGTCGAGCTCACGGGCGGCCACGACGTAGTCGCGCAGTTCGCCGTCGACGGTGTAGCGGTCCATGGCCAGCTGGTCGGGGAAACCGTAGAAGTTGCGCAGCTGCTGGTTCTGCGTGAACGTCGGCGACAGAATCTCCGGGTCAAGCAGACGGATGTTGGAGATGGTCGCGGAATCGCGGCCTACTTCCCCATCGTTCGTGCTCTCAGAACCCCAGTTGGTGTCGTAGGTGACAGTGGCGTCAGTCAGCCCATAGGCCTCGCGCGTGGCTTCGATGTTGCGCTGAATGTACTCGGACTCGCGCGCCTGGCGGTTGGGCTTGACGGAGAACTGCTCCACCATCGCCGGCCACGCCTGGCCGATCACCAGGGAAGAAAACAGCATCAACACGGTCGCCAGAACGGGAATGCGGAAATCGCGGAACACGATCGACACGAAGAACGCCGCCGCGACCAGAACAGCGATGACCACGAGGATGATGCGTGCCGGCAATTGCGCGTTGATGTCGGTGTAGGACGCACCGGTGAAAATATCGTTGCGGTCGTAGAGCAGGGTGTAGCGCTCCAGCCAGTAGTCGACCGCCTTGACCAGCATCCACAGACCGGCCGTGACGGCAAGCTGAACGCGCGCAGGCTTGGAAATGTGGCCCTTCGCGCCGCTGACTTGGTTAGCCACCCGGATACTGCCGAGCAGGTAGTGCGTGACCAAAGCGACGAGGAAAGCAATGATCAGCAGCATCGACAAAACGCTGACCAGCGTCGACAGCGCCGGCAAAGCGAAGGCGTAAAAGCCCAAGTCACGGCCGAACTGCGGGTCCTGGGACCCGAAAGAAGAGGAGTTGATCCACAGCAGGAACGTCCGCCACGAACCCTGCCCGATCATGCCGGTGATCAGCCCCACCACGATGGGTAGCCACACCAGCATGGAACGCACGCTGGACTGGATAGAGGACTGGTAAGCCGCCATGGGCGAATTCGGGTCGGCGAAGACGGAGACCCGTTCACGGTTGCGCCATGCGATGAACGCGGCAGCCCACGTGATCGCGGCGCCGAGCAGCCCGAAGAGCACGAACAGTGCCACGCGAGCAAGGATGACGTTGGTGAACACCCCGCGGTACCCCACATCGCCGAACCAGCGGAACTCGGTGTAAAGGCCCACAAGCAGCGGAACGAGGAACAGAATCAGCGCAACGATTCCGATGGTGAGTAGTAATTTATTCGTGGATTTCCCCGACTCCGGGCGGGGGCGGTTTAGGCGCGTGGCCAAATCCAGCTCCTTATAACGGCTTAGAACGATGAACTATTAAGCTTTAACACTAAAGTGCCTAACGCCTAAAAGACCAGAAGGGTTCCCCAGTTGCGCCAGCAAGCTCTCAACAAGGCCATGATGGAGGCCGTCGAGTTCGTCCACGCTGAAGGCTGGGACGCACCGCCCACGCTGTTCGCGCTTGTTCCGACGGAGTTGGTTGTGGACCAACTCGCCGCGCTCGACGAGGAGGCGGATTCACCGCTGACCTTGGTGGTGCAGGAGCTTCCGGAGCACATCCTGCCTGGTTCAGACGAATTGGGCGACTATATCGCGCGTCTAGCATGGCCGGAAGAAGTCGCCGGCGTCATTTTGGCCCAGGAGATCGTCTTCCTAGACACCAGCAGCACCGCGGAGGCATCTCCGGCGCGGTTATTCTCCGGGGTTCTCCGGGAGGAAGACATTGAGCAGACCTTATTGCAGATCCGCCCTACTGAAGCGGAGCTGGAGGAGGCAGGGCCGTTCGCCGAGGATGACATCCAGCTGCGCGGCGGCCCGAATGTCGCCCCCGCGGTCATCGGCGCATTGCGGTACAGCTTGGACAACGATTCGCAGGAAGACGATCTAGACTAAAGGGGTCTACTTTCAAAGGAGTTACCCCCGTGCCGTCTTCGTCCTTGCCCCGTCATCGCCGTGCGCTTGTCGCACTTGCGGCGATGAGCTTGGCTGTCACGCTCGCCGCCTGCACTGACAAAGAGGGCGAGGACCCTACTCCAACCCCGGCACCGCAATCGACGTCCGCTGAGGCCGTGGCCGAGGAGTCCACATCGGAGACGAGCAAGCAGCCCGGCTGGCGGCGCCGCAGCGACGATCCGGAGCTCGTGGCCGAGGTGGCGGAGCAGTTCTCCTCCCTTGCGCCTGCGGAGCTTTTCGACGCTTTAGATACGTGCTCGGAAACCAGCCTCAAAGGCTCTGTCGAATGCTCCGGCTCTGAGGTGGGCAAGTTCCAGTTCTTTGAATCCGAGTCCATGGCGGAAGACACAAAGGACCTGCTGACCGGTTTGAGGAGCTCCCGCATTGTGGAGGAGTCCGAGGACGGCAACAAGATTGTCGGCTGGTCGATGCTGGGGCGGACCGCCGTGCTCACCGTCGTGGACAGCGAAAAGGGCCAGCTCCTGCAGCAAATGGTCGACAGTGAAGATGTCGACCCGGAGCAGCGCATCTACGAGCTGGGGCTGGCCGAAGATGACGGCACCGGTGTGAAAACCCCCGAGCCCGCCACGGACGACGAAGGCGCAGAAGACCAAGACGGCGCTGAAGACGGCGAGCAAGAGGCAAAGCAGCTCACCAACGAGCAGTAGCGCGCTAGTCGGCCGAGCAGGTTTCGACGGGGGATCCTTCGGAGAAGGCGGACATGGCACTAATCGCGTCGTCAAGCGTGGCGACGCTAGCGACAACCATGTCCCCCGCATCGATCTTGCTTGCTTCCTTGCAGTTGTTCTCAGGTGCGAGGAAAAGTTCTGCGCCGCCGTCGCGCGCGCCTTCGATCTTATGCGTGATGCCGCCGATCGGGCCGACGGAGCCGTCTTCGGCGATAGTGCCGGTGCCCGCGACGTGCTTGCCGCCGTTGAGTTCGCCCGGCGAGAGCTTGTCGATCACCGCAAGCGAGAAAATCATTCCCGCACTCGGGCCACCAACGTCGTTGAAGTTGTAGTTCACCGTGACATCGCCGGCCGGTTCGGATGACATGGTCACACCCAGCAGCGGGACCGACTCGTCCTCGGGGCTCGCACCCAGGGTGATGGTGACCTCCCCCTGTTCGCCGCCGCGCTCGTAGGCGACGGTGAGCTCGTCGCCGGGCTTCTTCGCGCGGACGAGGTCCTGGACTTCTTGCGGGGCGGTGACATCGGTGCCGTCGATAGCCGTGACGATGTCTTCGGGCTTGAGCTCGTCGGCTGCGGCACCGTCTTCTAGGACGTCGTGAATGAGGACGCGGGTCGGCTCCCCCAGGTAACGCATCGCCGCGACAGTGGCGGCGGCTTCGGAAGCGACAAACGTGGCCTCGTTGTGCTTACGCATCTCCTCATCCGACATGTTCGACGGCATGATCTGGTTGATCGGCACTAGTGTGTCGTCAGAAATCAGCCAACGGCTCAGTGCTTGGCCCACGGTCATATTGGTGCGCACAGACACTGTGGTCATATCCAGGCTGCCTGCGGTGGGGTCGACGTCCGCCCCGTCAATCTCGATGACAGGGGTGCCGTCGACCTCGTCCAGCGTGTTGAACGTCGGCCCCGGTCCCTGCGCGGCGAACGGCACCGTGAACCGGATGTCGGTTCCGGGAACACCCCCGACCACAAACAAGGTCGCCGCCACCGCGAGCGGAATGCCGCCCAACGCCACCGCGGCGCGGCGGCGTTTGAGGGTGGTAGCGGGCTGATCCGCTTCGGCAGGCATTGTCACGGCAATAAAGCCTACAACAGCGTGCCCGAAAGACCGTGTTCGCTTAGAGCGTTGCCTGCTCAGCCTGTTTTTCGTTGTAGGGCGCGTTTCCCCGCCGGTAGGCTGGCCACCATGGTTAATGGATTCGGGTTCTCTTTCCCCAACGATGACCGCGACGACCGCGACGACCGCGATGACCGTGAAAACCGGGATGACCGGGACGGGCAGGACGGCAACGGCCGCGACGATCAGGGCGGCCAGGACAACCCGTTCGGCCAGTTCGGGTTCGGCATTGGCGGCACCCAGGGCTTCAGCGGCGGCTTCGGCAACCTCGGCGAGGTGCTGGGCCAGTTCAGCGAGATGCTCTCCGGCCTGGGCGAGCAAGCTAACCGGGCCAGCCAAGAGCGTCCGAAGCAAGACGCGGTCAACTACGACGTGGCTCTGCGTGCTGCTCGCCAGGTGGTGAAGAATCCGCGCGGCGCGACCGCTGGCGACACGAACGCCGTCACGGAGTCGACGCGCCTTGCCAACCTGTGGCTCGATGATGCCACAGTGCTCCCCGATTCCGGCTCCCGCCCCGAAGCGTGGAGCGCAGACGACTGGCTGACCAACACCCTCCCCACATGGAAGCGCATGGTCAGCCCCGTCGCCGAGCACATGGGCCGCGCCCAGCTCGATGCGATGCCGGAGGAAGCACGCGAAATCTTCGGTCCGATCACCCAGATGCTCGGCCACTTCAACTCCATGAACTTCGGAGCGAAGCTCGGCCAGGCACTCGGTGACCTGGCCAACCAAGCGCTGACCGGCAACGACTTCGGCCTGCCGGTCGCTCCGAACGGTGTTATCGGCATCGTGCCGAAGAACATCGAACCGATCTCGGAGCAGCTGTCGGTGCCGGGCCAGGAGGTGCTCGTCTACATCTCCGCCCGCGAGGCTGCCCGCCAGCGCCTGTTCACCCACGTTCCGTGGCTGGTGGAGCGCATCGTGTCCTCGGTTGAGGAGTACTCCGTCGGCCTTGAGCTGGACACCTCCCACATCGAGGAGAAGATCCGGGATCTCAACCTCGAGTCGGGCGACCCGGCGAAGATCCAGGAAGCGATGCAGGAGATGCAGGGCATGGACATGTCCCCTCGTGTCACTTCGCGCAACGCCGCTGCCGCCGACCGCCTCGAAACGCTGCTCGCGCTCGTTGAAGGCTGGGTCGAGGTCGTCGTGGAGGACGCGCTTGACTCCCGCATTCCGTCGACCGCCGCGATGACGGAGTCCTGGGCGCGCCGCCGCGCGACCGGCGGGTCCGCCGAGAACGCGTTTGCCAATGTCGTCGGCATCGAGTTGGGTGCCCCGAAGACGAACGAGGCCGCCCAGCTGTGGCGCCGGGCCACCACCGCTGTCGGCGTGGAGCGCCGCGACAAGGTGTGGGACCACCCGGATCTGCTACCCACGGGCGAGCACCTGGAGAACCCGGCAGCTTTCATCGACACGCTTCTCGACGATGCACCGGACGACCAGTTCGACGAAGAGATCGCCAAGCTCGAGGAGATGCTCGCAAGCGAACCTGGCCCGAGCGAGGACGACCGGGGCACCGAGGACGACCAGGAGAAGAACGACTAGTTCTGCCCGAACCTCTGAAACGCCTCTAAGTAGCCTTTCGCGCGCTCTGCGCGGGGGGCTTTGTCGGCGTGCTCCCAGAAATCTGGCCCGTGTCCGGGGATGAAGGTGTGCACAAGCTCGTGGACGAGCACGGCGTCGACCACCCAGTCGGGCACGTCCCGCAACCGGTCGGAGATGCGGATGTCCCCTGTTGCAGTGGTGCATGATCCCCACAACGTCGACTGGTTGGAGGTCCACCGCACGGATCCGATGCGCGCCTGCCCGCCCAGCACAGAGTTGTTGAGGGACCGGGCTCGGGCCAGCAAATCCTCGTCAGACAGTGTGCTGGTGGTCAGCTTGCGCTCCATTTTCGCCAAGATGCCGTCGACAGCGTCGCGTTCCTGCGCGGCGGTGAAACGTGCCGGAATGCGGACTTCAATGCGGTCGCCTTTCAACCGTGCCTGCACCGTGCGGGTCCTTTTCGCTGAGCGGATGACGTCGACGTTGTCGTGGTTGAGCATGGCGCAGTGTCCTCCCGTGTGCTGCAATGGCTCCTATGGGGGACTCAACATTAGTTCGTTTAGCGCCCGGTGTGAATGTGCTGGTCCGCGGGGAGGGGGCGGTGCAGTTCGGGCTGGATGCGTCGAGAAGCGCGGTGCTGGACACGGCGCACCCGCGCCAGCTCAAAGATATCCTCGATGCCGCGGTGAAACCGACGACTGTGCGGGATGTGCTCAACGCGCTGCGCGGCCTTGCCGGCATTGCGGAGCCGGAGGCGCGGGCGCTGGTGAACGATCTGCTGGGCTACCGCATCCTCGTCGATGCCAGCGCGCGTACCGTCGTCGTGCTGGGCACGTCGGCGCTGGCGGATGAGGTGGTGCGTCTGCTGCGCGCGGCAGGCATCACAGTGCGCACACCGCTTATCGACGAACCGCTGCGCCCCTTTATCTCCCTCCACTCCCCCGACGTACCCGTCGTGGTTGTGGACCACTTCCCCCAGCTGGTGCGGTTGCGCGAGGCGCTGGCCGGGCACGCAGGTTGGATCATCCCGGTGTTCACGCTGGATTCACGCGTGGTGGTCGGCCCGGCCAGCGTCAGCGGCGACGGGCCCTGCCTGGAGTGCGTGCTCATGCACGCCCAGGACCGGGACCCGCACACGCACGCCGCCGCCACGGCACTGGCTCAGGCTCTGACCGCCAATGGCCCGGATCCCACGGTGATCGCCGCCGGGGCAGCTGCCGCCGCAGTGGTCGTGAGCCGGTGCGCGGAGATTTCGGGGCCGCCCGGTGTTCTTGTGCCGCAGGCGCAGCCAGGAATCGCTCAGGTCATCGACCCCTTCGGGCCGCAGTGGGTGACGGGCCCGGCCCCCGGAAAGTAGACACCGTGGGGGTGAAATTATTGGCTTTACTCTAGCGCATTGTTAGGAAGCGTGAGTTTCGTACTCAATGGGTGTGAGGTACTTGCACCAGGAATGCCTTCGGGTGGTGTTGTAGCGCGCACACCATGCGAAGACGTCGCGCCGGCAGACTAGCTGATTGGAAAAGACTTTCTGGTCTTTGAGCACTTCTCGTTTCAACGCCGCGTTAAACGACTCCGCGAGTGAATTATCAGCGCTGCTGCCAACTGCTCCCATCGACTGGGTGACGTTGAGTCTTCGGCAGACAGCCTGAAACTGCGATGAGGTATACACGCTGCCATGATCTGAGTGGAAGATCGCCCCGGAGAGACTGCCACGGGTACGGCGAGCATGCTCGAGCGCTTCTTCGACGAGGTCGGTGCGCATGTGGTCTGCGATCGCGAAGCCGACGAGCATCCGCGAGTAGCAGTCAATCACAGAAGCCAGATACATATTCGACCCGTCTGCGATCGGCAGATAGGTAATATCGCCGACGAGGATCCTATTGGCAGCTGGCGCAGTGAAGTTACGCTTGACCAGGTCAGCGAATATAAAGCGATGACGCTCACGCTGCGTTGTCGTGACCTTACGTTTTTTCGTGTAGCCGCGCAGCTGAAGCTTCCTCATAATCCGGGCGATGCGCTTATGGTTGACCGGTCCGGTGCTACTGTACGCATCGTTGAAAGTCAGCTCGGCGGCAATGCGTTTTGCGCCGTAGAGCTGCCTCTTGTCGTCGAAGATGGCCTGGACCTTGGCTCCGAGTATGGCATCATCAACCAGTCTGCGGTGCCGCTGGGCGCTGCTAGCTTTCCATTTGTAGTAGGAGCTGCGGTTTAACCCGAGTACGGTGCACATCCGCTTGACCGAGTAATCGGTGCGGTGGTCATCAACGAACCGGAAGCGGATCACCAGTTCGTCTCTTCCATGAAATATTTGGCTGCCTTACGCAAAATATCGCGTTCTTCTTTCAGGCGGGCGTTTTCCTGTTGCAGCTGACGTAGCTTCTCAGCATCGGTCAGTTGCCTCGCACGATCAGCACGTAAGCCCGCTGAAAGCTGGGGTTTCGTGCCAGTTCCGTACTTATCAACCCATACGCGAAGCGTGGAGCGGTTGATCCCTAAATCAGCGGCCGCAGCGTTCAACGACACCTGTGGATCGTTCTCGTACATCGCGACCGCGTCGCGCTTGAACTGATCCGAATAAACCTTCCTAGGCATGGAGGTAGATTACCTTTCCCCGACTCAACACAGCCGGAATCAGAGGTGTCTACCAAACAGGGGTCAGGTCCGACAGAGCACGCGGTGGGCACCCACAAGAACTGCCCCGCGTGCCTGTGAGCAGGATAACGCGGGATCAGCGGAAGTCTTCCAAAACAGCCAACACGTCCTCGCCGTACTGCTCCAGCTTCGCAGGGCCGATGCCGGAAATATCCAGCAGTTCGGCGGGGGTCGCCGGCATCGCCTCGACAATGGACAACAGGGTGGCATCGGTGAAGACAACGTACGGGGGATGCTGCTTTTCGCGGGCGGTATCCAGGCGCCACTGTTTCAAGGCGGTGAACGCGGCCTCGTTGTACGTCGGCTCGCATTCCTCGTGTCGGCCCAGGGTCTTCTCGGCGGGTGTGGTGATGGCGTTGCCGCACACACGGCACCGCTTCGGCCGTTTCAGGCGGTCCGGGGTGGTTTCAACGTCGAGCTGCGGCGCAATACCGTCCAGGAACCGCGACCTGTCGCGGGACTTCCGTCCGCCCTCCTGGCGCGCAAACGACCACGACAGGTGGAGGTGCTCGCGGGCGCGGGTGATGCCCACGTAGAACAGGCGCCGTTCCTCCTCGATCTGCTCGTCGCCAGCCTTGATGGCGTGGGAGATCGGCAGAGTCTTCTCCACCAGACCGACAAGAAAGACCGCGTCCCACTCCAGGCCCTTGGCGGCGTGCAGGCTGGCCAGCGCCACACCGTCGACAGCTGGCGGCTGCTTCGATTCCGCGCGCTGCCGCAAGGACTGGAGCACTCCGGGCAGCGAATCCGCTTCCCCGGTGTTGACGATGTCGGCGATGAGCTCCACCAACGCGTTGAGCGTCTGCCACCGTTCGCGCTGCTGCGCACCTTCGGGTTCCGTGGCGCTCAGACCCAGCGGGGCGAAGGCCGCGCGAGCGACGGCCACCGGGTCGTCCGGCAGGTCGTTGCGTCGGGTGGCCTGCACCAGCACGCCGATCGCTTCGCGGATCTCGGGGCGGTTGAAAAAGCCCTCGCCACCACGGACTTGGTAGACGATGCCGGCATCAGACAAAGCCTGCTCGAACACCGCCGACTGCGCGTTGAGGCGGTAGAGGATGGCGATTTCGCGGGGTGGAACACCGCCGTCGATAAGCGTGCGGATCTGTGCTGCAACTTCGCGCGCTTCCGTCGGCTCGTCGGCGTAGGAGGCGAACGTCGGCTCCGTGCCCGGTGCGCGCATGCCCTGCAACTCCAGGCGGGTTCCGGCGGCGCGGCCGGACGCTTTGGAGATCACGGTGTTCGCCAGGTCCGTCACCTCCGGGGTGGAGCGGTAGTCGCGCTGCAGCTTGACCACGGTCGCGTGCCCGTACGTCCGCGAAAAGTTCAGCAAATAATCCGGGGAGGCCCCAGTGAAGGAGTAAATGGTCTGGTTAGCGTCCCCGACGACGGTGAGATCGTCGCGCTGGCCCAGCCAGCCTTCGAGCACACGCTGCTGGAGCGGGGTGACATCCTGGTACTCGTCGACGACGAAGGTTTGGTACTGGGTGCGGAACTCCTCGGCCACCGCCGGCGCATTCTCCAGGGCTCCGGCGACGTGCAGCAGCAGGTCGTCGAAGTCGAGCGCCATTCCGTCGGGGCTGGTCTTGGACTGCTCGTAGCGCTTGTACACCGCAGCGACTTTCTCCGCGTCCGTGGGCGGTTCACGGTGAGAGGCGGCGATCGTCTCGGCATAACTTTCAGGCGTGACCAGGGACGCCTTGGCCCACTCAATCTCGCTGAGCAAGTCGCGCACCATGTCTTTGTGCGACTCGAGCCCGACAGAGCGGGCGGCGCGGCCGACGAGCGGGAACTTGTTGTCAATGAGATGCCACGGCATGTCGCCCGCCACCTGCGGCCAGAAGTAGCGCAGCTGGCGTAGCGCGGCGGCGTGAAACGTGCGGGCCTGCACTCCGCCTATGCCCATGTCGCGCAGACGGTCGCGCATCTCCCCTGCCGCACGCGAAGTGAACGTCACCGCGAGCACACGCTGCGGGGCGACGAAGCCTTGGTCGATCAGGTGCGCGATGCGGTAGGTGATGGTGCGCGTCTTACCGGTGCCGGCGCCGGCGAGGATGCACACCGGCCCGCGTGGCGCGGTGGCGGCGACGAGCTGGTCGGGGTCGAGCTGAGTTTCGAGCTGGCTCAGGTCGATCATCAGTCAGCGGTCCTCTTCCTCTGCGCGGGCAGCTTCACTCAGGTTGTCCGGTGTTTCATCGGTGTAGCGGATGTACAGCAGCCGGTCGCCCGGCTCGACGGTCTCCGCCTCCGGCGAGTCGAGACGGTACAGCTCGCCGGAGCGGACCACGCCCAGCACAATATCGGCGAGGTGGCGGGGGTTAGAGCCGACCTCATCATCAATAATGGCGCGCTCGGCCACGGCGAACCCGGCATCGGGGCTGAGCAGGTCTTCGATCATTTCCACCACCGTCGGCGTGGAGGTGGCAATGCCCAGCAGGCGACCCGCGGTTTCGGAGGAAATCACCACCGAGTCCGCACCGGACTGCTCGAGCAGATGCTGGTTCTCGCCTTCGCGTACCGACGCGACGATGTTGACCCCCTGATTGATCTCACGCACCGACAACGTGACCAGGACGGCTGTGTCGTCGCTGGACGGTGCGACCACCACGGAGCGGGCGCGGCTCACGCCGGCGATCTTCAGCACGTCGGACTTCGTCGCGTTGCCGTGGACGGCAATCAGGCCGCGGTTCTCCGCGTGGGACAGGGCCTCCTGGTTGTCGTCGATGACGACGATGTCGGACGGCGGCATGCCTTCTGCGATCAACGCCTCGACCGCGGAGCGGCCCTTCGTTCCGTATCCGACGACGATGGTGTGGTTGCGCACGGTTTTCCTCCAGCGCTGCAGTTGCAGGGTCTTACGCGAGTCTTCGGTCAGGACGGACAACGTGGTGCCGACGAGCAGCATCAGGAACGCCACACGCATCGGGGTGACCACCAAGATATTCACTAGGCGCGCCGTCTGCGTCACCGGGGTGATGTCGCCGTAGCCCGTGGTCGACAGCGATACGGCCGAGTAGTACACCGCGTCGATGAAGGTGAGGTGCTCCGAGTAGCCGTCCTTGTCTAACCAGACGAGCACAGCGACGATGACCACCAGCAGGATGGCGTACAGGAACCGGCGGCTGATCAGCGCCCACGGCGTCGCCCTGTCTGCCTGCGGGAGGCGAATGACGTTGAGCAGAGCGTGGTCTGGCAAAGACGTCAGCTCGTCGCTGCGGTTATCGCGGAAACGGATGGGCGGACGAAACGATGGCGCCACGGGGTCACCTCCTTAGTGCTGCATGTCTATATCGGACTCTAGACCTGTTGCCGCGGCGGTTTGCAGCAGCTCCTCTAGCTCGCCGCGTTCCGGCAGGTCGTGCGGGGCGAAGTCCTCCCCGGTGCGGACATAGAAGAACACGGCGTTGACGGGCAGCCCGTCGCCGGCAATGCGTTTCCAGGCCTCGCGATAGACCGCCAGTTGCAGCTTCGCGGCCCGCATTTCGGCCGCCTGGGGTTTGGCGCCGGTTTTCCAGTCGACGATGGTCCAACTACCGTTCGGTGTCTCCGCTGTGGGTGCGTCGCGGTACACCGCGTCGATGCGGCCGCGCACGGTCGCCGAACCCAAGTCGATCTCAAAGGGGTGCTCGATGTGCGCCGGGGCGCGCTGCGCCCAGTGGCTGGCCTCAAAGGACTCCTTGAGGCGGGCCAGTGTTGCGGCGTCGACGCCGGGTTCGGTGTTGCCGGGCAGCTCGTCGTCGTCGAGAAGCGGACGCGCGCCGAAGAACCCCTCGATCCACTCGTGGAACGCTGTACCGCGCTTGGCGTAAGAGTTCGGTTTGAACGGCACAGGGCGGCGCGCGCGGCGGGCGAACTGCTCCGGGTTGGCGCGCAGGGCGACGATATCGGATGCGGTGAGCATCGCGGGCATGATCACCGGCACCGAGGGGCTCATGGCCGCCTCATGCTCCTCAATCAGCGCGGTGACGTCGCGTTCCCACAGCTTATACAGCTCGCCGGCCGTGAGCTGCGGCAAGTCCTCAAGGGCTGCGTTCACGCGCTGCGCGGCAGCCACGGCAGCAGGCTCGGCGCTGTAGTGCGGCCAGAACCCTTCCCGCTCACGCGTTTGCGTGAGCTCGTCTGTCACCGTCCCGTCCCACCAAAACAACACCTCCGCCATGTCCCGGAACGGAAGGAAGTGGGAGTAAGGCTCCACCGGCTTCTTCCGCGTCGGAGAGATCCCGGACGCCGTGACCAGAAGACGCCGCTCCGCTCTGGTCACAGCGACATAGAACAGTCGCGCGGACTCTTCGGCAAGCTCGGCGGTCTTGTCCTTTTTGTACTGGTTGGTGAGCTTTTGGAAGTCGCTGCGGGTGTCTGCTTCGTCGAGCGCTGTGTAGGTGTCGTCCGGGAGCGTCGCCACATACCCGAGAAAGGTCTCTGCCGTTCCGCCGTACGTTGCGGCGTCCGCGTGGGCGACAGCGACGGTGCGCCACTCCAAGCCTTTCGCCTTGTGCGCCGTGAGAATCTGCACCCGGTCGCCGGTGTTCGCAACAGCGCCCGGCGCCAGGCCGTCTTCGTGCTCTGTGGCCAGCTCCAGGTAGTTCAGGAAGCCTTCTAAGTCCGCACCCGGGTAGGCCGCGACCGTATCGGCGAATTTGTTCAAATGCACAGTGCCGGTGTCGGATGGGCGGGCGAGCACCTCGGTGCGGATGCCGAAGATCGAGATGATGTCGTCGAACAGGTCCGGCAAGCGCTTGCCCAAGCTACGCATGCGCAGCGCGCGCAGCTTCGAGGAGAGCTCCTGCAGCCGCTCCAGCCCCTCCGGCGTGTACCGCTCCGGCTCGCCGAGATCCGCCACCGCGTCGGCCAGGCCAACAGATCGCTCGTTCTCGCCGACCGCGTTCTCGGCCTCGCGGATGAGATCAGTTAGCTGCGCCTGCAAGCGCTCCCGCGGGTCAGCGGCGGGCCCCAGCGCCGCCACAGCGCTGTCTTCTTGGTCCTGCGCGCGGCCGCCGGCCAGGTTCACTGCCCGACGGGACAAAGCCGTGATGTCCTTCAACCCCAACCCACACGCCGGACCGGCCAGGATGCGTAGAGCAGCGGCAGAATCCTGTGGGTGAACGAGCATTTTCGCGACAGCCACCGCATCGGCGACCTCCGGCACGGTGAGCAGGCCCGCCAAACCGACAATCTCATAAGGGATGCCGCGCTCCTCGAGAGCTTCGGCGATGAGCGCCGACTGCTTGTTCTTGCGCACCAACACAGCCGAGGAGACATCGCCGTGGTCCGCCAACTGCTCGTGGAAGTCCGCAGACAGCATGTCAGCGACGGCGGCGATTTCCTCGTCCACAGGCCCGTAGAAGCCCACCTCCACAGTGCCGGGCTCGGATGCCGGGTTGGGGTTGAGAGGCTCAACAGCGCGCTGCGGCCCCGGAGCGCCGAGCACAGCCGCCGAGACTGAGTTGGCCAACGCCAGCACCTCCGGCGGGTTACGCCACGAGGTGGTGAGTTGGGCTTTCGGGGCAGGGGAACCGCTGGCAAGCGGAAAGTCTTCGACGAACGCCTGCAGGTTCGCCGCTGTCGCCCCGCGCCAACCGTAGATCGCCTGCATCGGATCGCCCACGGCGGTGACGGTGAGCGGGTGCGGGTGCCGCGCCGGGTCGTCGCGGTTCTCACCGAACAGGCTGCGCAGCAGCACGCGCTGGGCGTGCGACGTGTCCTGGTATTCATCGAGCATGACTACGCGGAAGCGGCCGCGCTGGCTCTCCCCCACCGACGGATGGTTGCTGGCCAGCTGCGCCGCGACGGACATTTGCTCGTTGAAGGTGACCACTCCGCGTGCGCGCAGCTCGCGGCTGAGCTCCTCCGCCAAGTCCGTGTACGCGGCGCGGAGACGCTGCTTGTCTACCCAGCCACGAACTTCCTTGGCATACTGCTCCTTCGCCCTGCCGCGGGGAAGGGCGGCGACGTTGTCGATGAACGCCTCCGCTTCCTCCCGCACCCGCGACGGCGGCATGAGGTCGTTGCCCATGTTGGACACGAGGTGCAAAAGCGTATCCACCACTGTGCTCACGCCCGGGTTGGCATCGACGCCGTCGAGCAAGACTCCGCCATGGTCGTTCACCACGTCCCAGGCGATGGAGTGCAGCTCAGCCTCGGTGATGAGGCGCGCATCCGGCTCCACGGGCACAAGCAGGCCATATTCGCGGATCAGGTCGCCAGCATAAGCATCGTAGGTGGACACCGTCGGCGCGATGACCTCCAGCGTTTCGGCGAGCCCACCGGTGGGGTCCAAATGGCGCACGAGCTGCTCGTTCGCGGCGAGCTTTTCCAACCGGGTGCGAATGCGCCTGCCCAGCTCTTGCGCGGCCTTTCGCGTGAACGTCAGCCCGAGCACTTCCTCCGGCCGGACGTAGCCGTTGGCCACCAGCCACACGACGCGGGCCGCCATCGTTTCGGTCTTACCCGCGCCCGCGCCGGCGACAACGAGCAGCGGGCCCGGGTCCGCCCCGATGACCGCCGCCTGCTGGTCGGTCGGCGGGTACTTCTCTTTCAGGTACCGCGACAGCGTCACGGGTTGCATGTCAGCCACGGGTGGTCACCTCCCCTTCCGGTTGCACCGGGCACAGTGCTTTGACCTGGCAGAAATCGCAGTGCTTGCCCGTCACAGCGCGCAGCCGCGGCCCGGTCATCTCCGCAGGCAACTGCGCGATGCGCGCCGCGAACTCCCCCAGCTGCTCCGGGTCCTTCGGAGCTTGGTGAGCGGCCGTGACCTTCACCTGGTCGCTGCCGGGATAGATCAACGTTCCCCCGCCGACATCGAGGGGGCCGGCCGCACCCGCAGTCGCAACCGACGCATCGGCGCCCTCCTTCAGGGTGCCGCGCGACAGTGCCAGCTGGTAGGCGAACAGCTGCGGGTTCTCTTCCGCCTCCGCGGCAGACGGGTAATTCTTGCCCGTCTTCAGATCGACGATGTGGACAGCGCCGTTTTCCTCGCGCTCCAGCCTGTCGATCCGCCCGCCGATGCGCAGCCCCGGTGCGACTTCTACATCGACAGGGACTTCTGTGTCCACGAGCTCGAACGTGCCGCGGGTGTCATCAACCCATTTCGCTGCACGGCCAAGCAGACGCGTGAATTCAGCCGTGTCGCTCGCCTCTTTCCAGGACGGGACGGTGAACAGTGCGCGGTATGCCTCCAGCGTGTCCGCTTGGGCGAGTTCCACATCGGCCCCGTTTCCGACAGCCTCGAAGAAGTAGTGCGCGAGCGTTCCGCGTGTCATTGCGTCGCTCGACGCAGGCGCGACATCGCGCTCCAGCACGTTGCGCATGGGGCATTCCAGCAGTCCCTCAATGCGCGAGGGCGACAGGCGTCCAGGCGGTTCCACACCTTCGCTTATCGACGCCTCCCTGATCCCCCACCACTGCCCCGGATCCGCCCCAGGAACACCGGCCACGGCGAGCCGGGCGAGCTGGCGGGCCGCCTGACGGGTGATGTCTTCACTTGCAGACTCGTCGGTCAAGGCACGGCGCAGCTCAGCAACAATGTCTTCGACAGCGAGCACCCGCACCGGCGCAACATCGATATGCAGCTCCTCTGTGCCGGTGGTGGTGCCCACCCCGTCGAAAAGCGTCTGCTGCCCAGCAGTCGCACCGGCGGCGGCTGTGCCAGCGTTGACATGCTCCGAGATGATGCCGCGCGCGTCGGCGAACTGCTGCACGAAGCGGGAGGGCTCAATGACCTCATCCCCGTCCGGGGCGTCCACAGCAGTGACGATCACCTGCTCCGTCGCACGGCTGACAGCGACGTGGAAAAGGCGGCGTTCCTCCTTCAGCCGATCCACTGTGTGGGAGACCGGGGTCGCCGGGTCGATGCCCTGATCGACAAGGTCGATGAGATCTTCCTGGCGCATGAGCGTTCCGGTTTCACTCAACGTGGGCCATGACAGCTCCTGCACTTCACTGACGATGACGCGGGCGAATTCACGCCCGGCCACACCGTGGGCCGTGAGCAACGGCACTGCATCCGGCACGGCGGTGCGCCGGTCGCGCACACCGGTAGGCAACTCCTGCTCCTCGATGTGGGTAATGAACGCGTCAATCGTGGCGGTCGGTCGACGTTCAGTGAAGTCACCGGCGGCGTCGAACAGAGCCATCATCGCATCCAGGTCACGGTCGGCCTGGGATCCGGCCGCCCCGCCGCGCAACGCGATGGCCATGAGAGATTCCGCCAGCCCGGTTTGCGTCCAAACGGCCCACAACACCTCCTCAACACTGCCGGCATCCTCAACGGCTCTCCGCCCAGCTTCCAGTACGCCACGGATGCGGTCCAAGATGTCCAACTCCCGCTGAGTGAGCATGTCACCAAAGCCGGGCAGCTCACCGCGCAGGGCCAAAAGCTCGCTCAACGTCTCCTCCGCGCGGACATCCGGACGCCACCGGCGCAAACCGCGCAGCAGCCGCCGCAACGTGACCGGATCCGCCCCACCAACCGGGCCGAGCAAAAGCTCGCGCCACTGTGGGGCCTCGAGACCGTTCAGAGCACGTAACCCCAGCAGCATCGCGGTGACAATGCGCTGCTCCCCCAGCACGACGTCTGTCGGGTTGATCGCCACCGGCACCCCTGCCTGAAGCAGCGTGCGGCGCAGCGGCTCAATCATCCCTACCGAGCGCACAACCACAGCCATATCCCTCCACGGCACCTCATCCTCCAGATGGGCACGGCGCAGCGTGTCAGCCACGAACGCGTTGTTCACCGCCGCGTCCGGCGCAATGACGGCACGCGCGGACGGGGCGCGCCGGGATGCCCCCAGATCGATGACGGGAGCATCCAGGTCCTTGAAGAACAGCGGGGAGGCACCGCGGAACCGGAACACTGCCTGCTCCTCATCGCCGCCCACCACAGCAAGCTCGGACTCCGTGATGAGTTGGGTGGCGAGGATGCCGGAGGCGGGGTCGAGGTGCTGAGCATCGTCGATAAGCACTGTGCCCCACGTGCGCGGCAGAGGGCGACGGACCGCCTCGGCCACGAGCTCAGAAGCGGAATAACTGCGTGCACCATACAGCGCCATGACGTTTTGATACTCGGCGAGGAAATCCCCAGCCGCAGACCAGACCGGGATACCGTGCAACTGCCCCATCTCCCGCAGCTCACCGGGGGTGAGAGTGCGTTCGACAGCGCGAAGGAGAAAGTCACGCAGCTGACGGGCAAACCCCACCATCGGCAGCGCGGGACGCAGCTCCTCCGGCCACGAACCGGTGCCGTCCGCGGCGTTGCCCTGCAACAGTTCACGGATGGCGAAGTCCTGCTCCGCCCCCGAAATCAACCGGATCGGCGTTGCGGCGGCATCTGAAGGCTCCTCGCTGGCCCGGAGCAGAGCGAAGGCCAAAGAGTGCACCGAGCGAGCGATCGGCTCATCGGCCACGAACCCGGAGGAGGTTAGCTTTTCCGACAGCTCCTCCCGCACGCGCGCGGCCGACTCCTTCGATGCCGTCACGAAGACGATGCTAGATGGGTCCTGGCCTGCTGCGATGCGGGCAGCCGCTACGTCAATGAGGAAGCTCGTCACACCGGACCCGGCTTTACCAGTGACCTTATACACGCCGCCTTCAGGCAGATCGACGGGCCACGACCGCGTGCTGTCGCGGCGTTCCCGGTGGACCAGGTAGGCCCGCGGGTTCGGGGGAAGAGTCAGGTGCGGCGAGCTCATGGCTAACAGTCTCTCACCTCACCCCGACATTGGCGTAGAACACCCCGGGAAGAAATAGCACATGTTTTCTAACGGCGGACTGCTTGCTGTTCCGTGCGGTGAATAGCTAGAACCAGATAGCTAGAATGTCCGATTTTCGGCCAGAGAAGGAGCTTTCTAGTCGTCTGGTTCTAGTTATCCGCCGTGGAGGGGGCCAGCCGCCGTCCGCGGGCACGGCCCGGGCCCCGCACGCGGCGCCTAGAGCTCCAGCAGCCGCCGAACCCGTTCGATTCGCTCGGTCTGGGCGGCGGCAACGTGAGGGTTGCCGGCCGCTAGGACTGCTCTGTATTCCAAGGCGCGTTCGCAGAGGAAGAACAGGTCGGGGATGTGGGACCAGCGGCTCAGGACGCTGTTGTCGACGGCGCCGGCTAACAGCCCGTCGATAAGCGTTAGGGCGGCGGTGTAACCGTGCGGGCGCGGCTCTGCGCTGGGCACGATGTCGCTGAGCGCGGGTGCGAGCGAGCCGGAGAAGAGGCAGCATGCGAGGAAGTCTGCGTGGGTGAGCTGGCCGCCTTTGACTGGGGCCCCGGGGGTGGACGACCAGGCGGTACGTTCGGCGCGGGCCCATGCGTCATCGCGCTGGATGGAGGGGGCGGGAAAGCATGCGACGGCGTCGTCGAACCGCAGTGCGGCGGAGATCGCTTCGTCGATGCGGTGGCCGGGTTGGCCTTCGATGAAGTCTGTGGCGCGGAAACCGGCCAGTGTGAAGCGGCCGTCGGTGGTTCGAACGGGCCGTGCGATCCGCAGACCCGGGACGGTGACTTTCTCGCGCAATTTGGACGACCACGCGGCATGCGCGGGCGCGGAAGAAATGACGATGCGCCCGTAGCGCACGCCGTTGCCCCACTCGTTGCCGAGCGGTTCGGGGCGCTCGTCTTCAACCTGGAAGGACGTCAGAACGTGACCGGGAACCGCCATGCCAGATTCCTTTCCTACCTACAGCGCTGCTGGGCGCGGGTAGGGCCATGCGTTAGCGCGGCAGGTGTCCCCGTTGTCGGGGTAAACCTCATCCGGCGCGATGCGGGACAGCTCGGCGTTGTTCAGGCTCAGCGTCTGCTGCATCATGATCGGCGCGAGCTCCCCGTCAGTCGGGCACGGTTCGTGCGCCGCATAACCCAGGGCGTGGCCGACCTCGTGGTTGATCACGTACTGGCGGTAGGTGCCCAAGTCCCCGTTGAACGGGGCGGCTCCGCGGACCCAGCGGGACTCGTTGAGGAGCACCCTGTCGCCGTGCTCCTCGCTGAAGAGACGGCAAGATGTTTCCAGCCCCAAGTTGTCGCCGCACAATTCACGGGCTGTACCCACCGAGACAAGCTGAATGCGCAGGTCCGGGTCATCACTGGCGCTGACGTGCTCTAAGCGCACCCCGGGGTCGTTGGTCCATCCGCGCGGATCGGACAAGGTGGTGTCCACCATTGTGGCGAAGCTGTCGTCGCCGCCGAAGCGGCTGGTGTCAATGCCGTCTTCAACTTCGGTGCTAAAGCGCACCACTTGCTCTTCACCCTTGCCTGCGGCCATCCCGGGCGCGCCGACGGGACGGAACGTGCCTGCGCCCTCCTCGGTGTAGGGGCCGCCAGGGGGCAACTCCGTGATGGCTACCTCGCCCTCGGGCATCGGCGCCACCGTTTTGCGGGTCTCCTGCTCCTCCACCTCTCCCGGGGCGCGGTCGGAGGCACCGACGGTCTCCCCGGACGGGGTATTCACGATGCTCCAGATGACCAGTGCCGTCACCACGATCAGGACGGGAATGGCGTACGCGCGCCAACCGTAGTTGCGCGCGAAACGGACCAGAGCGCCGTCGCTGGCGGTGTCGGAGTGGTGGCTCATAGGGCTTAATCTATCCCGGGTTTAACCAGCGAAGCCAACAGCGCGCGGGGTGGAGTTGCCCAGTTCCACATACAGGATGCGCTCGGTGCGCACAACGAACTTCATGCCGCGTTCGTCCTCCAGGGTCAGCGTCGGCGCGCCGGACTCCATGGCTCGAGTGATGTGCTCTTGGATGTCCTCCTGGTTCTGCGGGGAGGTGATGGACAGTTCGCGGTGGCTGTCGGCCAGACCAATCTTGATTTCCATTGCGTCCTTAAACTTCGTTGGTAGTTGCTGCAATGGTCACATTGTAGCGGTGGGCAGTTAAGATGTTCACGTGTCCGATCAGCAACCCACCTTCGCCGAGCTCGGTGTCGCCGCAGAGATTGTGGAGGCACTTGGGAGCTCCGGCATTGAGCGCGTTTTCTCCATCCAGGAGTTGACGTTGCCGCTCGCGCTGGCGGGCCGTGATTTGATCGGCCAGGCCCGCACGGGCATGGGTAAAACGTTCGCGTTCGGGGTTCCTCTGCTGGACCGGGTGTTTGACGATGCAGCAATTGAGGAGCTTGACGGCACCCCGCGAGCGCTGGTGATCACCCCCACGCGCGAGCTCGCGGTGCAGGTCAGCGATGATCTTACGCTCGCAGCGTCGCAAACGCCCCTCCGCTTGGCGACGATTTATGGCGGCCGCCCCTACGACGAGCAACTCAATGCCCTGGAAGCCGGGGTGGACGTGGTCGTGGGCACGCCCGGCCGTCTTTTGGACCTGTACCAGCGTGGTGACCTGGTCTTGGACCGCGTGGCCATTCTGGTGCTCGACGAAGCCGACGAGATGCTCGACTTGGGCTTCCTTCCCGACATTCAGCGCCTGTGGGGTGCACTGAACCAGCCGCTGCAGACGATGCTGTTCTCCGCCACGATGCCGGCACCGATTCTGAAGCTGGCGCGCGAGATGATGAACAAGCCGGTGCATATCCGCGCTGAATCGGCCGATTCCTCCCAGCTGCACGACACCACCAAGCAGGTCGTGTTCGTCTCCCACAAGATGGACAAGCCGGAGGTTGTCGCCCGCGTGCTGCAGGCTGAGGGTCGTGGCCGGACAATCATCTTCACCCGCACGAAGCGCACCGCCGCCGAGGTGGCCGAAGATTTGGCACGGCGCGGTTTCGCCGTCGGTTCCGTCCACGGCGACCTGGGACAGTCCGCCCGCGAGCGCTCCTTGGAGGCGTTCCGGAAGGGCGATGTAGAGATCCTCGTGGCCACGGACGTTGCAGCCCGCGGCATCGACGTCGACGACGTTACCCACGTGATCAACTACCAAACCCCGGATGACCCGATGACCTATGTCCACCGCATTGGCCGCACCGGCCGCGCGGGCCGCACAGGAACGGCTGTCACCTTGGTCGGGTTCGACGAAACCGGGAAGTGGAAGATCATTTCCGACGAGCTGGGCCTGGACATGCCGGAGCCGCCGTCGTGGTTCTCCACGTCGCCCGAGCTATTCGACGCGTTGAACATCCCCGGCGATGCCGCGTCCTCCGTCGGACCGGCCCGGGAGGTGCACGGCATCCCCAAACGCTCCGGCGGTGAGGGCCAGCAGCAGGGACCCCGGTCGCGTTCGCGCTCCGGTTCCCGCTCGCGTTCCGGGAGGCGCCGATGAGTTCCACCACTCCCCTGCGGCGCACCCGCGGAGACCTCATCGCCACGGCCGTGATCGCGGCCGTATGCGTTTTGCTCCTGCTCATTGCGTACTTCACGGCACCAATCCGCCAGGACGAGCTGGCACCGGCCGCAGAAGAATTCCCCGATGCCGGCATTTTGGCGAACGTGCCGAACGGCCTCGCCGAGAGCTTCACGCTGCCGGATGCCTCCCCCTCCCCCAAGCCTCTGGTGGTCAACGGCCTAGTGGTCACGTACGCGGACAACACCATCACCGCCACGAGCCCGGAGGGGGAAACGGAGTGGACGTATAAGCGTGGGCCCGAGCTGTGCGGCATGTCCAACGCGTGGGGCAACATCGTCGCCGTGTACCGCACCAAGATCGGTTGCGGGGATGTCGTGTCCATTAAGGCCTCCACTGGCCAGTACGTGGATACCCGTTCGGCGATTTCGCCGGAGCAGGTGGCGGTGATCGCGTCGAACGACCGCGTGGGCACTGTCGGCAACAATGGCATTTCCCGGGTCGAGCTGTGGCGCTCCGACATGGTCCGCACCGTCGAGTACGGCGAACTGGAAGCGCCTCAGGAGCCGGAGACGCAGCCGAACCCGGGTTGCACGCTGACCTCCGCGCTGACCCGCACCGAGCTGCTCGCCGTCACGGAACGTTGTGAGGACGGGACGTGGCTGCGCTTCCAGAAGACCACCCCGGAGGACTCACGGAAACCGGAGATGCATGAGTCCGTTTCCATCCCGGAGGGCGCTTACCTGGTGGCCATCAGTCAGGACGCTGCGGCGGTCCACGACCCGGCTACCTCCAAGGTCACCTCTTACGACAAGGATGGCGCAGAACTCGCCAGCGCGTCGGTCCCGGAGTCGAACCTGCTGGCGGATTCCCCGATCGGTGTCGCCGACGTCCAGACTGCGGACCTGCCGCACCACATGAGCTACTTCGACGGCAACAACCTGCTCCTGCTCGATCCGGCCACGCTGGCCGTGTCCACGGTGTACCAGGGTGCGCTGGGCACCGGTGTCGCCATCGGCGGCCGGTTGCTCTACCCCAGCTCAGACGGCATTGCCGTCGCGGATTGGGATAATGAGAAAGTAGAGAACGTCATCCCCGTCGACCGTGGCGGTTTCACTGGGCCGGTGGCGGTGGCGTCGGCGGGGCCGACCATCGTCGAAAAGCGAGGCGCTGACGTCGTCGTGCTTGACGCGTCCTAGCGCTGCTGGCGTGCGCGGCGTTTGTCGAAGTTCGATGTCGCCCAGTCTGTCGACGCCGGGTGAAGCGCGCACCCCAGCGCAAGCAGCGCCGCAAGCAGCGTGGTTACACCGAGAGCGACCGCTCCTCCGCTGAACATGAAGAACGCGATGCCGAGCAGCAGCACGTTGATGAACACGATGATGGACCGGCCCCATTGGCCGCCGCGCAGGATGTTGATGCCGCCGTAGACCATCGGCCCGAAAGCCGCGAGGATGAACAGCGCCGTGCCCACGCCGACGAAGGCGAATGCGGCGGTATCTGATTCCACTAAAGCGTCGTCAGCCCCCATGCGCGCCTGCGTGATGGCGAAGTAGATGCCGTAGCCGATAGCGGCGACTCCTTCGATCACGGCGACCGCGGCAGACATCTTCATCGGTGCGGGAGTAGATGTCGGTGCGAGGTTGTCCGGGGTTTCGTGGGGGCTGGGTGTCGAACTCACGCACTTCATCCTAGGTGCCGGCCGCGATTTGACGAACTCCCCTCGCACGCTTCTTCTACTTCCCCACCGTATCCGCACCACAACGCGTTTTTCGCTTGTCGACACATCCTCTCCCTCCCCTACGAACCCCCGCCCTTTCACGCTAGAAGATATGATTTAACTCACAATTTGGCGTTAACCCCTAGCGCGCGTTATGTAAACGTGCCATTATTCTCGGGTAGCAAAAACAAAGAGCTAGTTACCTAGCCACTAACTCCAAGCCACCACGGAGTTAACATCCGGTAAACGGAAGACGGGTCTCGCAGCCACCGAGAACTCCGCCCGTAGGGAAGCCGGATTCTTCTACTTTGCGCAAACCCTGATCTCCACGATCACCGTGACCGCAGTGCGTCTGTGCCGCACGCGCTTGACCGCGTTGTACCGTGCAGTTGTCTCCGCTGTTCACGGGGGTTTGTTGGTGGTGCGCACGCTCGACCAAAAACGCAAGAACCTCACATTGAAACCACTGCAAGAAGGAGACCCCCATCATGGATTGGCGCCACGAAGCTGTTTGCCGCGACGAAGACCCTGAACTGTTCTTCCCGGTCGGAAATTCCGGCCCCGCACTATCCCAGATCGCCCAGGCCAAGCTGGTCTGCAACCGCTGCCCCGTTACCTCCCAGTGCCTGAAGTGGGCACTCGAGACCGGCCAGGATGCAGGCGTGTGGGGCGGCATGTCCGAGGAGGAGCGCCGCGCGCTGAAGCGCCGTAACAAGCAGCGCAACCGTCAGCGCCTCACCGCTTAAGACCTGCTGATCGTCGTGGTGTGAGCGGGGGCAATTATCGCCCTGCCGCTCCACCCCGATACAGTGAACGCATAGTTCCTAACACCCCGATGGCCCAAGGAGGTCGTGATGAGCAAGCGTGGTCGTAAGCGCAAGGACCGCCGCAAGAAGAGTGCAAACCGCGGCAAGCGTCCCAACTCTTAAGCACTGAATAGAACAATGTCCCCTCGCCGAGAGATCGGCGAGGGGACATTGTTGCTGCCGGGCCTGTTCCGGCGGCTGGCACCGCGTTACTCGTAGCGGATTTGGGTGTAGGACACCGAGGAGATCGAGGAGATCGAGATCGACTGAACGATTTTCTGCCGGAGTCCTTCCGGCGCTTGGTCCTGGCAGTTGCACCGCCGGACGATGGAGCGGACTTGCTTCTCCGACTCGAGCCATGCGAAGGATTGGGGGCAGGCTTGGATGATGGCTTCGATCTCGTCGGCACGCTCGGCAGGTGTCGTGGGGTCGAAGTACTCGCACAAAAGCGCGTGAGCCTGCGCGGGCTCGATGCGGCAGTCGTCTTGAGACATTAGTTCGCGTCCTCCAAACCGATTCCTTGCGCGTTTGCTACGTCCTTCAACAGCCCGCGCAGTTGTTTTCTTCCACGGTGCAATCGGGACATCACTGTACCGATGGGAATGTCCAGCGCTTCGGCGATTTCCTTGTAGGCCAAGCCTTCGACGTCGGAGAGGTAGACGACCATGCGGTAGTCGTCGTTAAGCGAATTCATCGCGTCGGCGATCTGCTGGTCCGGAAGATTGCCCAGTGCCTCCACCTCGGCCGACTGCAGACCTGTCGAATCGTGCGAGCTGGTGGTGTACAGCTGGCGGTCCGTGACGTCTTCGGCGGACGTCTCCAGCGGGCGGCGTTGTTTTTTGCGGTAGCTGTTGATGTACGTGTTCGTCATGATGCGGTACATCCACGCCTTCAAGTTCGTGCCCTCTTTGAAGGAGTCGAACGCGTTGAACGCTTTGAGGTAGGTCTCCTGGACTAGGTCCTCCGCGTCTTGAGGGTTGCGCGTCATCCGCAGGGCACCGCCGTAGAGCTGGTCCAGCAGCGGCATGGCCTCCTCGGTGAAGCGGCGCTCGAGGTCCTCGGAGTGATGGTCGGGCATGGGTGCCACTATAGCTAGGCTTGCGGTCATGGCTGCCCGCACCCGCGCGCTGGAAGCGCTTGAAACCGCCGGTATCGACTATGAGCTGCTCGAATACGCCGCGCACACCGATCACTTCGGTGATCACGCTGTCGAGGAGCTCGGCCTGGACCCCGCGTTGACGCTGAAGACGCTCGTGATCTCCCACGACCGCGACTTCGCAGTGTGCTGCGTGCCGGTCTCAGGCCACCTGTCGCTGAAGAAGGCCGCGAAAGCGCTCGGCTGGAAGAACGCGGAGATGGCCGAGCCCGCCGCTGCGCAGCGCATGACGGGCTATATCGTCGGCGGCATCTCGCCGGTGGGCACCTCCCGCACCTTGCCCACGCTTATCGACGCCTCCGTCGCCCACTCCGACCGCATCACCTGCTCCGCCGGCCAACGCGGCCTGTCAGTCGCCGTGAGCCCGCAGGACCTCGCGGCGGTAGCTGGGGCTCAGTTCACGGACATCGCAGCCTAGGCTGCCGGCTCCTTGCCCATCTCCCCGTCGCCGACAAGTTCGGCGTACTCGTTGCGCACGTTGCCCACCTCCCCCGCGGCCGGGCGCCACAGCAGGTCGTTCGCCCGCCGCGACGGCGCGACGAGCTCCAGTGCTTCCTCCGGGGTGCCGCTCACCCACTGCTCCACTTCGTCCTCCCGCAGGAAGAGCGGCAGCCGGTGGTGCAGCCAGGCAATGTCTCCGTGTGATTCGGTGGTGACCATGGTGGTGGACAGTTTGTCCTGCCCGGTCTCCCACAGCGCAGCGGCGTACAGCAGGCCCTCCGGCGGCGCGACGAAGTACGGCTTCTTCTCGTGCCACTCGTAATAGCCGTCCAGCACCATGAGCCCGCGGCGTTCCTTGAACGCGGCCCGGAAAGACGGTTTCTCCGCCACGGTCTCCCCGCGCGCGTTGAACAGCGGCGGGCCGTCCTCGTCCTTCTTCCAAGTGGGCAGCAGGCCCCAGCGCGCAGAGTCGATCTGCGCGGCGGATTCGGCGATGCGGATCAGCGGCACCTGGTTGGTCGGCGCGATGTTGTACCGCGGCGGCGGGGTGCCATCCGGGGCGGCCACGTCAGTGACACCGGGAAGCTCACTGATCGCCTCGACGAGATCGTGGCCGGTGGTGAAGAGAACGAAGCGTCCGCACATGCTCGGTAATATTAACCGCATGACGCAACTCTGGCCCGCGCCCTACCACCCCGACCCCATCACGCACACCCAGGTGATTCCGGGGTCGAAGTCGTTGACGAACCGGGCCTACGTGCTTGCCGCCCTTGCCGACGGCCCATCGACACTGGTCGGAGCCCTGCGCTCCCGCGACACCGACCTTATGGAGGCTGCACTCGAGAGCATGGGTGTGCAGTTCAGCCGCGACGGGGACACGGTCACAGCCACCCCAGGCGCGCTCACCGGCGCCCAGGTCGACTGCGGGCTCGCTGGCACCGTCATGCGGTTCGTGCCCGCCGTTGCGGCATTCGCGTCCGGGCCCGTGCTTATCGACGGTGACCCCCAAGCCCGCTCCCGCCCCGTCTCCACCATCCTGGATGCCCTTCGTGACCTTGGGGTTGACGTGGAGGGGGATTCCCTGCCGTTCACGGTGAATGGATCGGGATCGGCGCCGGGGGGACGGGTGGAGATTGATGCGTCGTCAAGCTCGCAGTTTGTGTCGGCCTTGCTTTTGGCTGGCGCCCGCTTTGAGCGCGGCGTGCAGCTCGTGCACACCGGCGGGAAACTGCCGTCGATGCCGCACATTCAGATGACCGTGGACATGGTGCGCGACGCCGGCGTGACCGTCGAGATCGGTGACAACGAGTGGACCGTGCACCCTGGTCCCATTGCTGGCCGGACCTGGATGGTCGAGCCTGACCTGTCGAACGCCACCCCGTTCCTCGCAGCCGCGGCCGTCACCGGCGGCGAAGTGACTGTCCCTTACTGGCCACAGGAGACCACCCAGGCCGGAGACGCGATCCGAGACATTCTGGGCGGCATGGGCTGCGAGGTGTCGCTGGTCCCTAACGGCCCGGCGCACGCACTGAAGGTCAACGGTCCGGAGGGCGGCAAGCTGCGCGGGATCTCCCTGGACATGAGCGACATCGGCGAGCTCACCCCGACGGTCGCCGCACTTGCTGCCCACGCCACCACACCGTCCTCGCTCACCGGCATAGCGCACCTGCGCGGCCACGAAACCGACCGCCTCGCCGCCCTCTCCGCCGAGATCAACGCGCTGGGCGGCCAGTGCGACGAGCTTGACGACGGCCTCCGCATCACCCCCTCCCCCCTCCACTCCGGCACCTGGCACTCTTACGCCGACCACCGCATGGCCACCGCCGGTGCCATCATCGGTCTGACCGTTGAGGGTGTTTCCGTCGAGGACATCGGCACGACGGCGAAGACGCTACCCGGCTTCGAGCACATGTGGGCCGGCATGGTCGGCGGCTCTGACTCTGCCGGCGCGGGCGGTGCCCGTGGCTAGACGCGCCTCGCGGGACTTCTCCAGCTACGACGAATCCGATGTCCGCGTCCGCCCCGGCAAAGGGTCGCGCCCGCGGACAAAGGACCGGCCGAAACATGAAGACGCCGTGGTCGGCCTGGTCGTGTCGAAAGACCGCGGCCGCTGGGGCGTGGTCCTGGAAGAAGGCCCGGAGGCCGGCACGCGCGTGGTGTGCATGCGCGCCCGCGAACTCGGCCGCACTTCCATCGAGGTCGGCGACCGCGTCGGCGTCGTTGGCGACACATCCGGCCAGAAAGACACCCTCGCGCGCATTGTGAAACGCCAGGAGCGCACGTCTGAGCTGCGGCGCACTGCCGATGACACCGACCCGTACGAGCGCATCGTCGTCGCCAACGCCGAAATCCTCCTCATCGTCTGCGCTGTGGCTGATCCCCCGCCGCGCACCGGTTTCGTCGAGCGCGCCCTCATCGCCGCGTTCGTCGGCGGCGTCACGCCTGTCGTGTGCCTGACCAAATCAGACCTGGACGACCCCGGCGAGTTCGAGCGCGAGCTGCGCGACTTGAACGTAGACGTCTTGCGCACCGGCATCGAGGACGATCTCGGCCCTCTGTCGGATCGCATTGCCGGCCGGTTGTCCGCGGTCATCGGCCACTCCGGCGTCGGCAAGTCCACCCTGGTCAACCGGCTCGTCCCCGACGCGAACCGCGAAACCGGAGAGGTGTCCGGGGTAGGCAAAGGCCGCCACACCTCTACGCAGTCGGTGGCGCTCGAGCTCCCCGCCGCTGGCGGGCATGCCGCTGGCGGTTGGATCATCGACACCCCGGGCATCCGCTCCTTTGGGCTCGCGCACGTCACCCCCGATGATGTCATCGCGACGTTCCCCGACCTTGCCAAGGCCACCGAAGCCTGCCCCCGCGGCTGCACCCACATGGGTCCGCCAGCTGATCCGGAATGTGCGTGGGATCAGCTCGCCACCGAGACCGCTGCGACCGCCACGGGCGGCCAGGATTCGGTGATCCGCCGCCGTGTCGACGCGGTCCGCAGCCTCCTTGCGGCCCTCCGCATCAACGAGACCACCTACGACTAGTCGCCCGGCAGGCCCAAGCAGGCTCCCGGCAGACCTCCCACCGGGAATGACTAGATCCAAACAGCTAGTTTGTTGGTTTATCGGCCCCAAATCGAACGAACTAGCTGTCTGAAACTAGCTATGTGATGTCTGGGAACTTTTTGGACATGGAGTCCAGGGGGTTTTTGGACGTGATGTCTAGCGACTTTTTGGGCGTTCGTGGCGGTGGAATAGCCGGATGGCTATTCCATTGCACAAGCGCAGAAAGGTCGTAGATTTTGACCCGGTCCGCGACGGTAAAACGATCACACAGTTTTGCAAAGAACTCGACATCTCGCGGCAGACGTACATCAACATCAAAAACCGGGTAGCGCAGAAGGGCCGATCTGGCATTGTGCCCGATTCGACCGCACCGAAGAACCCAGCTCGAAAATTCGACGACACAGACAAGGTCGCGGTCGTCAACGCGAGACAACATTTGATGGAACAAGGGCTGGATTACGGCCCATGGTCGATCTACTACTACCTGTTCGATTCGATCGGTCCTGAGCGCACCCCGTCGCGTTCGACCATCGCGTCGTGGCTTCATGAGCTCGGTTTCGTCGACGCCAACGCCCGTAAACGACCGCGCAGCTCCTATAAGCGCTTCGCCCGCGATTTCGTCGGTGAGCTGTGGCAGATTGATGGGCTGGTCTACCGCCTGTTCGACCATGCGCACACGCAGGTGACGATCTACCAGATCATCGACGACGCCAGCAGATTCGACGTCGGCACCAAAGCGTTCGCTTTGCCGGAAAACGGAACCGACGCACGCGCCGTGCTGGCCGAAGCGTTCGCAACCTACGGCAAACCTCAAGAGATCCTCTCCGATAACGGCGAGGCGTTCGCCACCTACCACCGTGGACACCTCTCCGCTACCGAGTTGTGGCTCGCCAGTGAAGGCGTCTTGGCTATCGCTGGGTTCGCCGCCACAACTCAAGGAAAAGACGAGCGATCCCACCGCACACTGACCCAGTTCTTAGACGTGCGCCACCCGGTAAGCCTTGCTGAGGTCAACACGTATCTCGCTGAATATCGCGTCGTGTACAACGAGCGGCGACGCCACCAATCGCTGCTGGTGGGCAAGATGCATATCACCCCGCGCCAAGCTTTCGACACATTCCCGAAGGCAACACCGCCCACACAGCCGCTTGATCCGGAGAACATTTGGGCCCGCGTGGTCGCCTTCAACCAGGCACATAACCCCCACGCAGCACCCACAGCGACAAACGGCCCCGGGGAAGCGGCAACTTCACCCGAGGCCAGCACCGATGACATGGCAGCTCAGCAAGGCCTACCTCCCACCGATACCCCCACACTAACGATGCTGACGACACAATCAACAAACAGTTGGGGCATCCCAGACGAACTGCGTGTGAGCAAAGACGGAGTCGTCCGCGTATGCGGACACGGCCTCTACATTGGCCTGAGATTCAAAAACCGCCTGCTCTACACCACGGTCACCGACGACAACGTCGCAGAGTTCTTCACAGCCCACGACGGCGAATTCCTCTTCAGCGTGCCACTGCCGATCACGCTGAGCCACAGGCCACCCGGCGGGCAGATCAACATCAATCTCGTCGATGGGATGAAGCACCGCCAACCGCCACAGCTCAAACCGAACCTATCCAAGCCCCGGCCAAAACGCAGGCCGCAACCATGATCGACTAGGCACGTCCAAAAAGTCCATCGACTCCATGCCCAATAAGTCATCGGACTCCGTGCCCAAGAACCTCATGGACATAACAGTCTGAAACTAGCTAATCGGGGCATGGGGCGGGACGTGAGGGGCGGGACGTGGGGAGCGGGCAGCGCGGCCGGGCGGCTAGCCGGCCGCAGCCGCGCCGGCTAGAGCAGCTCGATCAGGAAGGGCAGCTCTGACGGGTCGTAAAATGCCAGGTAGTTGTCCTGGGCGTCGCCGACGGCGAGTTCGGCGTCTTGGTCGCCGAGGTCTGCTTCGTCGATAAGCGAAGTGGCGCGGCGGGTGGCGTCCTCGGCTTCGGCGATGTCAATGTGGATGGCTGCGACATCTTCCAGCGCGACGGGTCCGCTGAGTTTGACTGTGGACTCCCCCATCTCCGGCTCTAAGCTGGCGTCGATGTCGGCGGAGATGACCACACGCCGGTACGGGAAGTCTTCTTCGTCGCCGATGGCGAGCAGTCGCAAGGATGCCAAAGCGGCATCGTCGAACGCGACGAGCTCGATCTCTTCTTCGTCCCCGGAGGTGAAGAACTCGGTCAGCGCGGGTGTCGCCGCGAATGCCCAGCCGTTGCGGGCGTGGATGAGGCCATCGGCGTCGAGCTGTTTGAGCATGCCGAAGGTGGCGGGGATGTAGACGCGCACGCTAGAACTCACCCTCGATGCCGAACAGCGACTGGATCTCCACCACGGTGCGGTCGAAGGCGGTGTGGAGGATGCCGATCAGCCCGGCTTCGACGGCGCCGCGGACGTTGAGAATATTGTCGTCGATCAGCGCGCATTCGTTCAGCGGCACATCCATCGCATCAGCGGCGGCCTGGAATGCGGCGGCCTCGGGCTTTTCTGCTCCGATCTCACCAGAGAGGACCACGGCGTCAACGTGGCCGCGGAATTCCCACTCGCGGATGTGGTCCGCGTCGGGGCCGCCCGGGTCGTTGGAGAGGATGGAGGTCGCAATGTCGTGCTCGCGCAGCGCGGCCAGCAGCTCGCGCCAGCGGCGGGTGTCTTCCTCGTCGACGTCCAGAACACCGCAAAAGTCCACAATCAAACCCTGCATCATCCATGTCCTTTCGTTGCTCACTGTAGTGCGCATCGCGGCGGTCCGCCGAACTGCTTTTACCTGCACAATGATACATAGCCGACGTCGCATCCGCTGCCGCTGTTTTCGCCCTCTATGGAGGCATTTATGTACCAGCCTGTCCCCGGCCACACTCACTTGAAAGTCCTTGTCCCGGAGCCTGTTGTAGGCCCGGAGCCGCAATCGCCGTCGCCGAGTGGTTCGCGGTTGTCGCCGCTTGTGCGCATTGCGCTCGACGCGGCGTTCGGGGTGCGCGAGTTGCGCGTCCTGCAGCAGCGCACTTATAGCTTTGGTGTGCGTAAGCATGTCGCGGCACAGCGGCGCGCGTTGCATTCACCGTCGACGGTGCGCGTGCTGTCGTGCCACGGCCGCGATACGCCCCAGGGCACGGAGCTTTACGGCAGCATCGTGTCCGGCGGGAGGACGTATGGCTGGGTGGCGCTTATCGACGCCGGACGCCTAACCACCTTCCGTATCCTCTAACCCGCGATACCCCATATGGTGGGCGGGCGCGGAACACCGGGAACGTGAAGGTTAGATGCCGACTGAGCCAACGCTGCCGTCAGTGCCCGTTCCGTCAACCCCGTCCTGCTGGCGCTCGAACTGCTTTCGCAGCATGAACAGCTGGCGGACGGTTTCTTCTTTCACACCGTCATTCATGGCGTTGAACATGTCGCCGCCCTCCTTCTGGTACTCCACCAGGGGGTCGCGCTGCGCCATGGCGCGCAGGCCGATGCCTTCCTTGAGGTAGTCCATTTCGTAGAGGTGCTCGCGCCACTTCGTGTCGATGATCGGGAGGATGACCATGCGCTCAACGTTGCGCATCTGTTCCTTGCCGCCGATCTCGGCGACGTTGTCTTCCAGCTGGTCGTACTGGGCGTTGGCGTCGTCGATGACGGCCTGGCGCAGTTGGGAGGCGGAGAGTTCGCCTGGGTAGCCGTACTCGGGGCCGTCGATAAGCTCTTCGGGTGTCATGGACGGGCCGTAGAGGGAGTCGAGCGCGGTCCACAGCTGATCCAGATCCCAGTCTTCGACGTACCCGTCCATGGTGGCGCCGTCGACATAGGCGCCGACGGTGTCGTCGATCATGCGGCGGATCTGGTCCTTGATGTTCTTAGAGTCGAGGATCTCGCGGCGCTCGCGGTAGACCACCTTGCGCTGCTCGTTGAGGACCTCGTCGTACTTCAGGACGTTCTTGCGGGTCTCGAAGTTCTGGTTTTCCACCTGGGACTGTGCGCCCTTGATGGAGCGGGACACCATGCCGGCCTCAATCGGGACATCGTCGGGGACGTTGAGGCGGTTCATCATGTTCTCCATGGATGCCCCGACGAAACGCACCATCAGCTCATCGCGCATGGAGAGGTAGAAGCGGGTCTCACCCGGGTCGCCCTGACGGCCGGAACGACCGCGCAGCTGGTTGTCGATGCGGCGGGACTCGTGCCGCTCGGTACCGATAACGTAGAGGCCGCCGGCGTCGCGCACTTCGTCGCCAAGCTTCTCGCTCTTCGCTTTGGCCTGCGGCAGTGCCTCGTCCCATGCCTGCTGGTAGGCCTCTTCGTCCTCGAAGGGGTCCAGGCCCTGCTCCTGCAGGCGGGCATCAAGAAGGACTTCAGGGTTGCCGCCGAGCACGATGTCGGTACCGCGGCCGGCCATGTTCGTGGACACAGTCACGTTGCCGGGCAGGCCGGCCTCAGCGATGATGCGGCCCTCTTCCTCGTGGTACTTCGCGTTGAGCACGTTGTGCTTGACACCCTTACGGGTGAGCAGCTGGGAGAGGTACTCGGAACGCTCGACGGAGGTGGTACCCACCAACACGGGCTGGCCCTTGTTCACGTGCTCTGCAATGTCTTCGGCAACAGCCGCGAACTTGGCTTCCTGGGTCTTGTAAATCAGGTCGTCGTGGTCCTTGCGGATGTTCGGCTTGTTCGGCGGGATGGCCACAACACCCAGTTTGTAGATCTGGCTGAGCTCCGCAGCCTCCGTCTCAGCGGTACCGGTCATGCCGGCCAGCTTGTTGTACAGGCGGAAGTAGTTCTGCAAGGTGACGGTGGCCAGGGTCTGGTTCTCGTTTTTGATCTCCACGCCCTCTTTGGCCTCAATGGCCTGGTGCATGCCCTCGTTGTAGCGGCGCCCCGGCAGGATGCGGCCGGTGAACGCGTCGACGATGAGGACCTCGCCCTGGCGGACAATGTAGTCCTTGTCGCGGGTGAACAGCTCCTTCGCCTTGATGGCGTTGTTGAGGTAGCTGACCAGGCTGGAGTTTTCCGGTGCGTAGAGGTTATCGATGCCGAGCTGATCCTCGACGTACTCCACACCCTTTTCGGAGACACCAATGGTGCGCTTGCGCTGATCCACGTCGTAGTGGATGCCGGCCTTCATGCGCGGCGCCAGCTGCGCGAAGACGGTGTAGAACTGGCTCGTCGAATCGGTCGGGCCGGAGATGATCAACGGGGTACGGGCCTCATCGATGAGGATCGAGTCCACCTCATCGACGATGGCGAAGTTGTGGCCGCGCTGCACCATGTCATCCACCGACTTGGTCATGTTGTCGCGCAGGTAGTCGAAGCCGAGTTCGTTGTTCGTGCCGTAGGTGATGTCGCAGGCGTAGGCTTCCTTGCGCTCCGGCGGGCGCATATCCGACAAGATCACGCCGACGGTCAGGCCGAGGAAGCGGTGCACACGACCCATCATCTCCGCGTCGCGCTTAGCCAGGTAGTCGTTCACCGTGACAATGTGCACGCCCTCGCCGCCCAGGCCGTTGAGGTAGGCCGGCAGCACCGAGGTCAGAGTCTTACCCTCACCGGTCTTCATCTCCGCCACGGAGCCGAAGTGCAGGGCGGCACCGCCCATGATCTGCACCTTGTAGTGCTTCTGCCCCAGCACGCGCCAGGACGCCTCCCGGGCGGTGGCGAAGGCGTCGAGCAGGATCTCGTCCATGCTCGTGCCGTCTGCCAGAGCAGCCTTGAACTCGTCGGTTTTGGCCTTGAGCTCCTCATCGGTCAGCGCCGCGTACTCATCCTCGAGGGCGAGTACCTGGTCAGCAATTTTGTCGTAGCGCTTGACCGTGCGGCCTTCACCGGCGCGCAGCAGTTTGGACAGTCCGAACACGTGGTGCTTCCTTTGTGTCTGGGTCAGAATTCACATTCAAACCACAATTGTACGCACGCCCCGCCCAAGTCTGAGTTTCAGGCAGCGTGGAGGTGTGTCGGGGCCCGGCGCGGGGCCGGGCAAGCAACGTCGATAAGCGAAGCAGGCTTAAGCCTCTTCCTCCGCAACGAGCGTGATCAGGCCGTAGTCGTAGGCGTGGCGGCGGTAGACCACGGACGGGCGCTGGTTCTCAGCGTTGATGAACAGGTAGAAGTCGTGGCCGACGAGCTCCATCTCCGACAGTGCCTCATCGACCGACATCGGCGTGGCCGGGTGCTCCTTGGTGCGCACGACCTGGCCCGGCAGGTTCTCGGCGACAGAATCCGCGTACGTGTCGGCGTAACGGTCATCCTGCTCCTGGCGTGCCTGCTCCGCCTCAGCGACGAGCTCGGAGGTGACTTCATAAGTTGACTTCGGTGCGCGGTGGCCGCCCATGGAGATCTCGCGGCGGACCTTCACCTTGCGCAGGGAACGCTCCATCTTGCCCACGGCAGACTCCAGCGCAGCGTAGAAGCTGTCCTCTTTCGCTTCCGCGCGCGCGAGGTGGCCCTTGCCGGTGGCGGTGATCTGGATGCGGTTGGCCTGGGCTTCACGGCGCGGGTTCGGCTCGTGCTTGAGCTCAACGTGGAAGAAATTCAGCGTCGGATCGAGCTTTTCAATCTTGGCTAGCTTCGTGTTCACGCGCTCCTGGAAGTGCTCCGGAACCTCGACATTACGGCCGGTGATGGTCACCTGGGCGTTCGGGCTCAAGGTTTCTTGGCGGTTCTCGTCTGCAGAAGTCATCTGCTGCCTCCTTCGGCTTCGGATCGGACGTTTTGAACACAATCGCTATATACCGTTTCACCCAAATTATACCGCCCGCCATGATCTGTCAGTCATTAGTTCATCTTGTTCATCCTGCGGTTCACCGCAGCTGCCGCTACGCTGCGCAGAGCACAAGGCACGCAGCGACACTCGCGCCTGACGCCATGAGCTTTTCGACGCTCGACTGCAACGTCGCCCCCGTTGTCACCACATCATCAACCACCACGACCGGCTGCCGCGGCACCCCGGTCAGGATGACGTTTCCCTGCAGGTTGCGGCGGCGGCCGGATTCATCGAGACCGGCTTGGTCGGCCAATCGGTCGGGCAACGCCAGCACTGCATGGGTAGGGCGCCCGCTCGCCGCGCAGATCGCGGTGACGGGGTCGCCGCCGCGAGCTCGGGCCGACCGGGGGCGTGTCGGCGCGGGCACGAGGTGGATGCCGGCAGGGATGTCACCGCGGGCTTCCAGATAGTCCAGCGCGGCGGCGATGACAGCCCCGACGTGGCGGCGCACCGCAACGTTGTTGTGCTCCTTCATGGCCAACACCACGCCCCGGTGCGGGTCCGCGTACGGCCCAAGGGCATACACCGGCACGTGCGCGGTCATGTTCGGCGAATGCCGGAACGGCGGGGAAGCTAACTGGTGCCGGCACACCGGGCACAACAGGTGGCCGTGGCCGCCGCAGCCAGCACAGCGGCGCGGCAGGATCAGCTCCCCGAACTCCCCTAGCAGCCCCAAACTACCCTTGCCCCCTTAGCCTCCGCACCCCGCCACTACAGCTGCTACGGCTTCGGCAGCACCGGCGCCGCACGCACGCCCTGCTGGCCGGGCACCTCACGCCAGTTGACGTTCTCCCGGATCTGCACCGGCATCTGCATGAGCACCTTCGAGTCAGTGATGTACATCGTCTCAGCGGACGCGCCGAGTGCCACAACGGGGCCGCTGACATTGCCCGACGGCAAGGCTGTGGCAGTGGAACCGTCCTGCTCCACCCGGTACACGGGGGTGTTCATGATTGACGTCCCCACCAGCAGGGACCCGTCCGGCTGCCAGTCGGCCGCGACAGCCGCCCCGCCGAGTTCGGTGGCGGCATACTTCATCACGTTGACAACGGCGCGGCTGCCGTCATCACGCATTTCCACGACACCGACCGCCAAATGGCCGTCAATGATCATCACCACGCGCGCACCTGTCGGCGACAGCCGCAGCACGGAAATCTCCCCGCCCAAAGAATCAGGCAGGTTCATTTCAACGTCGTCGACAGCGACCTCACCGGTGGTCGAGGAACGGTCCAAACGCACAACGCGCTGGCCGTCGAGGACGGACCACGCAGCAGTGTTGTCCGGCTCCAGCGTGGGGCGGGTGAGGCTCTCCGCGCGCAGAACTTCCCGCTTAGAAGGCTTATTTCCACCGTCGCGGTCACTTTCCGTGGTGCCTTCCTCGGAACTTAGCTTGCCCAGGACCAACGCCTGTTCCCGCTCGCTGACATTCACCGCTGCGGCGTACGTGCCGTCATCAGCAATGTCGATGTGGGAGATGTCGCCGACCTTGTCCAGCTCCGGGATCGACTCGACTTCACTTTCGTCTTCGTCGGGGTAGCTTACGGCTTTGATGGAGCCGTCCGACAGCGTGTACAAGCTCGGGCTGCCGTCGGGCTGCCGGACAGGGTTGAGGTCGGCGAAGTTGTCGGTGGTCAACTCCACGGAATCATCCACCAACGCGGCACCGTCCGCCTTGATCGGGTACGGCCCACGCACTCCCGCTTCATTGAGGGTCCACACCACTTGAGCGGCGAAACGGGCGCGGGTTTGCTCATCGGCGTCTGCAAGGCCGGTGAACTCGTAGATGCCGTCCTTCAGCCCCGTGAACGCCACATCCCCCGGGATGGCGGTGCGCACGGCCGGGGCGATGCGCTCCTCAGGGCCGTCGACAAGCATGTTCATCAGCAAAGTCTCCACCGACGGGACCCGCGAGTACACCCAGCGGCGGTCCGACACGAGGGACTGCCCGGTGGTGTCGTAGTAGTAGAGGTTGCGCGGCTCGTAATGGCTGCGCAGGTCAGTGCGGTCAATGACTACCTCGTTGGGCAAGGCACCGATGCGCCATTCACCGTCCTGCTGGGACAGCTCCATTGTCGCCTCATACTGCCGGTTGTCACCCGGCTTGAATGCGCCGCCGGGCAGCAGGTAGCCGACGATGCGGCCGGCGACAGAATAGGAGCGCTTATTCTGGTCCGTCGATGCACGCGATGTTAGGTCGAAGCTATCCAGCACGAACGTGGTGTCCCGCGGCGCCCAGGATTCCGCCATCGGCCTGGTCATGTACCGCCTGGCCGCTTCAAATTCCCCTGTCGGGTTTGCAGACGCCGCAAAGAACTCGCGCAGAAGCAGGTCCGGCTCCATCCCTTCCCTGGGTTCCTCGACGGGCATCGGGGCACGCTGGTCGTCGAACGGGTGCAGCACGTGCGGCTCGGTGCTGGTGGGCAGCGTCGCGCAACCAGTTGCGGTGAACAGCAACCCTGCACCTGCCAGCGCGAGGGCGGCGGCGCGGCGGCGGTGAGTGCTGGGGGTCATGGAAAGCATTATCGCCCCTCCTCCTGCGCCCGCACCATGCGTTGCGCTTTCGCGCCGGCAAACCCGGGGTCCATGTGAGCCCATCCGATCTCCCGGGGAACGTCTACAACGACCGTAGCGTCCGCAGTGCCCGGCGCCTGCGGAGCTATCAGGTCCACCGGCGGTTCCGTGTAGGGCACCTCGGGATCGCGCGGCAGTACCAGGCGGAACTGGGAGCCGACACCGGGGGTGCCAGCAGCGTCGAGAAGCCCATGGTGCAACTGGGCATCCTCGCGCGAAATAGCCAGGCCCAGACCGGTGCCGCCCGAATGGCGCTTGCGGGAGGAGTCCGCGCGCCAGAAACGGTTGAACACGAGCTCCTCCTGGCCCGGTTTCAGGCCCACACCGCCGTCAGTGACAGTGATAGCCACTGCGCCCTCGTTGGCGGTGAGTTCCAGCACCACCGGGTTGCCCTCAGAGTGGTCGATGGCGTTGGCCAGCAGGTTGCGCACAATGCGCTCGATGCGGCGAGGGTCACCGATCATGGTCACCGGCGTGTCCGGCATGTCGAACTCCACGGCGACGTCGAGCTCCTCAGCGAGGTGGCTGATCTGCTCCCAGGCGGATTCGATCGGGCTGCGGGCATCCATGTTCGTGGCGGAGAGCTCCGCGACACCGGCATCATGACGCGAAATTTCCAGCAGGTCCGCCAACAAGGCTTCGAAGCGGTCGAGCTCCTTGGTCATCAACTGGGACGCGCGTCGGGTGTGCGGTTCCAGGGCCTCTTCATCGTTGGCGATCATGTCGGCCGCCATACGCACCGTGGTCAACGGGGTGCGCAGCTCGTGGGAAACATCGGAGGTGAACTGCCGTTGCAGGTCACCGTATTCTTCGAGCTGGTTGATCTGGCTGGACAGTTTGTCGGCCATGTCGTTGAAGGACAGCGCCAGGCGGGCCATTTCGTCTTCGCCTTCGACAGCCATGCGTTCCTTGAGGTGCCCGGCTGCGAGCCGCTCAGCAATGCGGGAGGCAGACCGCACCGGCGAGATGAGCTGCTGCGAGGACAACCACGCAATGCCCACCAGCAGCACAACCACCACGATGCCGGCGGAGGTGAGCAGGCCGCGCATGAGCGCGAGGGTCTGCCGCTCGCTCTCCATGTCCATGACCAGGTAGAGCTGCAGGTCCGGAATGTCGGAATTGGTCGGTGTGCCGATGATCATCGCGTTGTACGCCTCACCGTCGTGCTGCGCCGGCGTGAACTGGTAGGCCACCTGCCCGCGCCCGACGAAATCGACCAAGCGCTGCGGGATGACAAAGTTCTCTGGGGCGCTAATCGCACCGTCCTCATCGGGAACGAGTAGCACAGGCTCATACGCGCCTGTCGACGGCTGATCCTGCTGCGAGCGCTGCGCCAACGCAGCACGTGCGGTGTTCAGGCGGCCCTGCGTTGAGGTAGTGGTGGCCGTGTTCTGCAGCTGCTCCTCCACCGCGACCCGGACACGCTCTAAGTCAGATTCGGCGTTTTCGATCTTCAGATCCACCAGGCGCTGCGTCACCACCGACGCTAAAGCGAGCACGAGCACACCCATGACAATCGTGGACACGATAAGGACCGTGCCCACGAACCTGACCTGCAGCGAGGTGCGCCACCTGTGGGAGAAGCGGTCCCTCGCCTGACCAAAACGACCCAGAGCGATCCCCTACTTACCCGTCTTGTATCCCACGCCGCGCACGGTCAGGATGATCTCCGGGTTCTCCGGGTCGTGCTCGATCTTGGAGCGCAGCCGCTGCACGTGCACGTTCACCAGGCGCGTGTCGGAGGCATTGCGGTAGCCCCACACGGATTCCAGGAGTTCTTCGCGGGTCTGCACCTGTTGCGGTTTACGGGCTAGCTCCACCAGCAGGTCGAATTCGAGCGGGGTGAGCGAGATTTCCTTGCCGGCCCGGGTAACAATGTGCTGCGGCACATCCACCTGCAGGTCACCGATTTCCAGGAGCTCGCTGGGCTCTTCAGAGTTCTGGCGCAGCCGTGCCCGGATGCGGGCAATGAGCTCGCGCGGTTTGAACGGCTTCGTGATGTAGTCATCCGCCCCCGATTCCAAGCCAAGAACCACGTCGACGGTGTCGGTCTTGGCGGTGAGCATGACAATCGGCACGTTGGATTCTTTGCGGATTTCCTTGCAGATGTCCACGCCGCTCATGCCCGGCAGCATCAAATCCAGCAGGACCAAGTCGGGGTTTTGTTCACGGAACGCGCCGACAGCCGCACCGCCGTCAGTCACCGGGACCGCTTCAAAGCCCTCGGCTTCCAGGACGATGGTGAGCATCTCGGAGATGGCAGGGTCGTCATCAACAACCAGAATCTTCGGTGACATCATTACTCCTTAGCGCAGGTGCCCGATCACTTCCATAATAGGGGCTGCATCAGTGACGCGGATCCACGGACCCGCCCAGTTCGTCTCCGCCATCTCCACATACGCCGCGTATGTTGCGTCCTGCAGGGAGGCATCGCGTTCATAGCGGTCGCGAGTCCGTGACGCATCCGCCTGTTCGCGTTGTCGCGCCCGCGCCCGCGCAGTGTCCGGCGCGGTGTCCACGAGCACCTGCAGGTCCGGCTTCGGCAGCCCCAGTTGCTGGAATTCCAGCTGCGCCACCCACTCGCGGTCCGCAGCGTCGCCCGTGCGGGCGGAGGTGTACGCGGCGTTGGATGCCACGTAGCGGTCGAGCACAAGAATGCTTGACGACGTTTCATACCCCCTCAACTCTTCAACCGCCCCGAAACGGTCGAGCGCGAAGAGAGTGGCCATCCCATGGGCTGAATCCACGAGATCCCCCATCTGCCCGTGCAAGGCGGCCTGGGCTAACTGGGCGTGAATCGAATCCTCATAGCGTGGAAAAGACAGGCGGTCCGCGTGAAAGCCTTGGGCTTTCACTCCGTCGATAAGCGCTTGCGCAAGCGTGTTCTTACCGGCGCCGTCGATGCCCTCGAGTGCGATGATCATTAGTAGCGGTAGTGCTCGGGTTTGAACGGGCCTGCGACGTCGACGCCGATGTACTCCGCCTGCTCCTTGGTCAGCTCCGTGAGGCGGCCGCCCAGGCCTTCAACGTGGATGCGAGCGACCTTCTCGTCGAGGATCTTCGGCAGCAGGTACACCTGGTTTTCATAGTTGTCCGTGTTGGTGAACAGCTCGATCTGCGCGATCGTCTGGTCCGCGAACGAGTTAGACATCACGAACGATGGGTGGCCGGTGGCGTTGCCCAGGTTGAGCAGACGGCCCTCAGACAGGACGATGATGGAGTTGCCCGACGGCAGCGTGAACAGGTCCACCTGCGGCTTGATGTTCTCGCGGGTGACGTCCTCGCGGTGCAGCAGGGAGGCCATGTCGATCTCATTGTCGAAGTGGCCGATGTTGCCCAGCACAGCATGGTCCTTCATCTTCATCATGTCGTCGAAACCGATGATGCCCAGGTTGCCGGTCGCGGTGATGACAATGTCTGCATCCCCGATCGCCTCGTCGACCGTGACCACCTTGAAGCCGTCCATGAGCGCCTGAAGCGCGTTGATCGGGTCGATCTCGGTGACGGACACGATCGCGCCCTGGCCGTCGAGGGCCTCCGCCACACCCTTGCCCACGTCACCGTAGCCGCAGACCAGGGCCTTCTTACCGCCGATGAGCATGTCTGTGCCGCGGTTGAGGCCGTCGATGACGGAGTGGCGGGTGCCGTAGCGGTTGTCGAATTTAGACTTGGTCACCGCGTCGTTGACGTTCATCGCCGGGAATGGCAGCGTGCCCTCGTTGGCGAAGTGGTAGAGGCGGTGGACACCAGTGGTGGTCTCCTCCGTGACACCCTTGACTTCGTCTGCCGTGCGGGTCCACTTGTTCGGCTCCTCGGCCAGGGTGTCGCGCAGCATGTTGAAAAAGGAGACCTGCTCGTCCGAATCAGTCTCATCGGTCGACGGCACGGCACCGGCGTTTTCAAACTCGGCGCCTTTGATCACGGCGGAGGTGGCATCGCCGCCGTCATCCAGAATCATGTTCGGGAAGATGGCCTCACCTTTGGTTTCGCCCCAGCTGAAGATCTGCTTCATGCACCACCAGTACTCGTCCAGCGTCTCGCCCTTCCAGGCGAACACCGGCACACCCTGCGGGTTATCCGGGGTGCCATCCTTGCCCACCACGATCGCGGCGGCAGCGGCATCTTCGGTGGAGAAGATGTTGCAGGAGGCCCAGCGGACCTCCGCACCCAAGTGGGTCAACGTCTCAATGAGCACGGCCGTCTGCGTAGTCATGTGGATCGCGCCGGCAATCCGCGCACCCTTGAGCGGCTGTTCCTCCTCATACTCGCGCCGCAACTGCATCAACCCCGGCATCTCGTGTTCAGCCAGCTCAATCTGTTTACGGCCGGCCTCGTGCAGGGAAAGATCGGCGACCTTGAAGTCCAGATCCATGGTGGGGGTTCTCCTTATTGTCTGCAGTGTCTCAGTGTCTCAGTGTCACAGCGTCGCGGCGTCGCGGCATCGCAGCGTCTCAGTGTCACAGCGTCTCAGCACGACAATACGGGGTCAGGCTGCGGCCCCTTAGGAGAGGGCTTCGATGAACTGATCGACGTCGTGCTCAGTGTCGCTCTGGGCGAGGTCTTCGAGGATGGCCACAGCAGCGTCGACAAGCTTCTCGTCGAGCTCCGCGGACGTTGTGCGCAGAAACGGGTAGGAGTCCGCAATGTCCCCAGCGGAAAACGGGGCACCCGCCCAAATCGCGGCGACCGTGGCTGCGGCCTGGCCATTGAGCGCCTCATCCTCGGACGCGTTGCTGCGGTCGACGGCGAGCAGGCAGGCATCGCGCACTGCCTCCATGCGCTCATCGGCATCAAGGGACGCCAGTTCGTCGAGGAAGTCGACGTTAGTGTCTTCGCTGAAGATCGCGGTATCCCACGTGCTCATGCCTTGCTCCTTACCCTTCACGTCGGTTCACGTTTTCACTATCGCGCCATTGCGGCATTGCGCTATACAGTGCGTTTTAGCTTCCACTACTAGCGCCTAGCAGGCCGGCTGTCCACCAGAAACAGGCAACGCACGGGAAATTGGGGCTAGCCGATCCTGCATTTCCATGGTAACTTGTTACCGAGTTGTTATTATCCAGTAACAACACGGGGATACTGCACGACTCAACGTTCGAAGGAGGATGTCATGGAGCTGACCAAACGCCGTTTCGCCGTCTACATGGCATCCGGCCTTACCCTAGCGGTTCTGCTGGGTCTCGCCGTGTGGAAAATCCCGGGCCCGAGCATGGCGATGCGGTCCGACGGCACTGAGATCGCCGGCCAACCCGTCGTCGACGCGGATGAAGACCGTGAGGTCGCAGAAAGCACGGAGCCCACATCCACGTCTGAGGACATCCGAGCCTCCGGGAGTGGTTCCGGTGCAGGTGCCAGCCCCGGCCCAACCGCCGGAGCGGACCCGCTCGCACCCCCGAACGCCCAGCTCGGCGGGGCACGCGACGATGGCGAGACAAGCTACTACCGCCCCACCAACGCCGCCCCGAGCACTCGCGGCAAGAGCAACACCGGCGAAAGCGCCAATGGCAACAACGGTGCTCGCGAGGGCCAGAACAACTCCGGCCGCACGCCGAACCAGACCCCGCGCTCCGGCCAGGGCAACCAGGCCCGTTCCGATGCAGACTCCCGGCCTGAGCCGCCATCGAAGACCAGTGGCGCCGGCGAGCCCTCCCGCCCCCAGCCTCCGCAGAACCCGGACACTGCTCCGGCTACCGTTCCGGACCAGGTCAGCGAGCCTTCGCCTCGCCCAGGCCCAGCCAACGACCAGCCTGCTTCGCCAGCGGACACGCCCGCGCAGCCAGCGGACACGCCCGCGCAGCCAGCAGATAAGCCCGCTTCGCCCGCACATCAGCCTGCTTCGCCTGCTGCCAGCCAAGGCGCCAGTCCTGCAGGCCAGGCCAGCAATGTTGTGACCCCGAGCGTCAATCAAAGGGGCACCGCTGCGAGCCCGAACGGGAACGCAGCCAGCCCGGCCGGTAACCCAACTCCCCAGCAAAGCACTGCCGCCCAGAGTGGCAATGCGGCCCCGCAGAGCGCTGCCCCCGAGAGCGCCCAGATGAACGAGCAGCGCTCGGAAGACCCGTTCTCCGCCGCTACCCGTGAAGAGCGCGCAGCCAACGAGGACAAAGCTGGGAACAGTTCCGGGATCTAACACTCGGGCCGGCCCGCCTTAGTCGAGTTTTCGCGCCGTCCCTAGCCGGATCTCGATTGTGTCGCGTGCAAAACTTTGCACGCGGCATTTACAATGGTTTCAAACTCCCAGGTAGAGGGTTTCTGTCGTTCGACCGCTACCTTGCGAATGTCATCTTTTGCACAGACGCCAAACCTCGCGGCCCGGTTCCCGCTCTCACACGGCGACTCGGGCGTGAAAGACCTCTGCGACCTCGTGGCCGGCGGCGCGCACGGAACCCGGTTCATCATCGGCTGGGATCCACGCTGCTGACCCAGCGTTCAGCTCAAGGACCTCCCCGGAACCGCAAGTGACAGCACCTTTGGTGCAAAGCAGAATAGACGGCCCAGCGGCAGAGCCGTCACTGACCTGCCCTACCTGCAACGCACCCGCGCTCGGGTAGAGCCGGTGGCGGGTGAGCACGAAGTCCTCGATAGGAACGGGGTAGTCGGTGGCATCCCCGTAGGCGGCGGTGGTCGTGGTGGCGGTGATGCGCGGGTCGGCTTGGGTGGTGAAGTCGCAGATGCGTACCAGTTCGGGGACGTCGACGTGCTTGGAGGTCAGCCCGCCGCGCAGCACGTTGTCGGAGCTGGCCATGATCTCGACGGCCAGGCCGCTGATGTAGGCGTGCAGCCGCCCTGCCCCGAGGAAAAGCGCCTCACCGGGGGCGAGCTGGATGTAGTTGAGAAGCAGGGAGGCCAGAACTCCGACGTCGCCGGGGTAGCGGTCGTTGAGCTCCACGAAGCAGCTCATCGCCTCGGCCATCCATGGCGCGGCTCCTGGTAGGCGGGTTTGGGCGGAGGCCGAAATAGCATCGATAAGCTCGAGGCGTTTTGCGCGCGGCAGTGAGATCCACGTGGTGAACAGCGCGCGCAGGCCTTCTTCCTCGTTGTCGGTGTGCAGGAAGGGCGCGTAGCGGTTCAGCGGCGCGCAGTCGAGGTGCTCGATCAGCGCGAGGGTGTCGGCGACGGGGCGCAGGCCAGCTAGCGCGCGGAACGGGGTCAATGCGACTAACAGTTCGGGCTTGTGGTTGGGGTCCTTGTAGTTGCGTTTAGCGCTGCCGAGGGGAATGCCGGCGGCGTTCTCGGCCGCGAACCCAGCTCGTGCCTGCGCGGTGTCCGGGTGGGCCTGGACGGACAGGGGCGCTTCTGCAGCGAGAATCTTCAGCAGGAACGGCAGTTGCCCGCCGAATCGAGCCGCCACACCAGCCCCCAGGGCAGCTGGTGGGTCGGCGGAGATAAGGGAGTCGAGGCCGGTGCCGTTAATAAGCGACGGCGCTGTGCGGTGCGCGCCGAACCACAGTTCAGCCTCGGGTTGCGCCGATGGGACCGGCTCGCCACGCAACTGCGCCAGCATGGTTTTTGAGCCCCAGGGGTAGGTCTGCAGGGCCGGAGTGATCAGTTTCATGGTCGCTCCCCTACTGTCTTGTCAGCTCAATGATAGAGCGCGCGTAGTCCGCTCACAGGCGGTCCAGTTAGGAATCATCTGAGAGCGCTGTGGTGGCGTAGGCGCGCACGATCAGGCACAGTGCCTGCGTAAACAGGCTGGTTGCGGCGGACTGCTCCGCCCGCCCGCCGGGTAGCCGCGGATCATCCTCACCCCACACGATCGTGGCTACCGAAACGACTGGACCATCCAAGTAGGGGTCGTGGAAAATGTCGTCTGCGGGGCTGGAGGTCTCCTCAAGCGCGCCAGCAAGCTCATGCTTATCGACGAATCCTCCCGCCAACCCCTTCACCGCCCATATCACCGCCGCCACCTCGGCCACAGCTGCCCCGGAGGTCGTGTAACCGGTGTGCATGATCCGCTTCCCGGCCACGAACTCGCGCAGCTGGCGGGCCAGGTTGGTCGTGCTGTCGCGCTCGGGCGAGAGCTGGCGCAGCTCCTCGTCGACGTCGTCGGCGGCGGCCGCGAGCTCAGCCACCTGGTGCGATGTCGCGCCCTCCAATGTCTGCAGCACAGCAGTGACCGCGGCGATGGTGCGCAGCGGCGAGGCACCGAGAGTGGTTGGCGGCGCGGGAAGAACCACAGTGGGATCAGGCGCATCCTCCACTACGGGCCCGGTCTGCGGCCCGGCTAGAACGGTCTCCGCGCCACGGCCAGCCGCGGTGGACAGCGCGCGCGTGACGGCTTCCGCATCGGGCGCGTCGCCGACAACCACCACGACATCGAGCGGGCCGACATACCCCGGCAGCTCATTGGCGACCATGACCGGCCATCGCAGGCCGGCACCTGCGCCAGCAGCACGTTCCTGCCCTGCCAGCGTTAGCGCGCACCGCGCTGCCGCAGCAGCGATCTGGTCAGTGGCCAGCACCACCACACTGCGCGGGTTCACCCCGGCAAGGTGCTCCAACCGCCCCGCAGCTTCGGCGACGGCGCGCAGCTGGGCGCCCTCGTGAGCGATGTCGAAAAACCGCACGGTTTCGCGGTCGTAGTGCGCAGCACCCTCGAAGTAGCGGTTGGAGGAGTCGGTCATGCCCGGATGATCCCCAGCACTTCCTCGACCACAGCGTCGACTTCAGCCTGCGTTTCAGCTTCGACGTTCAAGCGCAGCAGCGGCTCGGTGTTGGAGGCGCGGACGTTGAACCACGTCTTCGATCCCGCCAGGGACACGGTCACGCCGTCGAGGGTGTCCACGGACTCCGTGCGGTCGGCGAACGCCTCGACGACAGCGTCCATTGCAGCCTGCTGGTCGGCGACTTCAGAGTTGATCTCGCCGGAGGCGGCATAGCGGTTGTACTGGGCCATCAGCTCGCTCAGCGGCTTGTCCTGCTCCGCCAGCGCGGCCAGCACGTGGAGGGCGGCCACCATGCCGGAGTCCGCGTTGAAGAAGTCGGCGAAGTAGTAGTGCGCGGAGTGCTCGCCGCCGAAGAGCGCGCCCTTTTCGGCCATTTGCGCCTTAATGTAGGAGTGGCCCACGCGCGTGCGCACGCCCTGGCCGCCCTTCGCCTCAATCAGCTCGGGCACGGCTTGCGAGGTGATCGCGTTGTAGATGATCGTCGCGCCGGGATTGTCCTCCAGCGTGCGCTCGGCCACCAGCGCGGTGATCGCAGACGGGCTGACCGGGTCGCCGTTCTCGTCGACGACGAAGCAGCGGTCAGCGTCGCCGTCGAAGGCAAGGCCGATATCAGCGCCTTGCTTGACGACGAACCCCTGCAAATCCTTCAAATTCTCCGGCTCCAAGGGGTTGGCCTCATGGTTGGGGAAGGTGCCGTCCAGCTCGAAGTAGAGGGTGCGGACATCCTGGTCGCCCAGCACCGCGGGCACCGTGTGGCCGGCCATGCCGTTAGCGGCGTCGACTGCGATGATCAGTTTCCGGCTGTCCGGAAGCGGCACCAGTTCGCGGAGGAAGGAGGCGTAGTCGTCGAGGATGTCGTATTCCTTGACGGTGCCGGTGGGGCCGTCGAAGGCGGGTGTGCCGTCGATAAGCATCTGCGTGATCTCCGCAAGACCGCTATCTTGGCTGACCGGCGTCGCACCCGCGCGGCAGAGCTTGATGCCGTTGTACTGGGCGGGGTTGTGCGAGGCGGTGAACATCGCGCCCGCGCATCCGAGCGTGCCGGCCGCGAAGTAGAGCTGGTCGGTCGAGGTCAAGCCGAGCGCGACGACATCGAGCCCCTGACTGGTCACGCCTTCGGCGAACGCGGCGGCGAGCTCCGGCGAGGACGGGCGCATGTCGTGGCCGACGGCGACAGTCTTCTCCCCCTCCTCCCGCAGGATGGACGCGAAGGCGGCGCCGGCATCGAAGACGAAGTCGCGGTCGATGGTGGCCCTGTCGGCAGGTTCGACCAAGCCGCGGATGTCATAGGCCTTCACCGCTTGAGTGACAGCCTCGCGGCTGCGCTTAGTAGGTTCGCTCATGCCTTACGATCCTAGACCGGCATGAACGCTTTAGGGCTAGGCTGCGCGCCAGGGATTGAACACAGGCACGCCCAGATCCGCAAAGTCCCTAACGTTGCGCGTCACGACCGTCAGACCGTGCACCGAGGCGGTTGCGCCCAGCAAGGCATCAATCGTCGGCTTCGGATTCGGTACATGGGTTTGCGCTGCTCGACGAGAGATCTCCAGCGTGACCGGAAGTGTACGACCCTCGAATCCATCCAACACAGCCTCATCCAACCAATTACGCAGGCGCATGGCTTGGACTTCGTCTCGACGGGCCAGCCGCAAGATACCCACCTCAATCTCGAGCACGGTGAGGACAGAAATGTTGAGCTTAAAGGGGTCCACCGATTCCATCCAGCTCAGCACCCCCTCGTCGGGATGGGACCGCTGAAACTCGCTTAGAACGTTTGTGTCCAGGAGGTACATCAAAACTCCGGAACCCGGAACTCAAGATCTACTCTTTCAAATTCAGCGTCGACCGGATCGCTCATACGAAGCTTTCTGACAAAGCTTGCTCCATCCCCCTGCAGCTTTCGGTATGTCTCTATCGAAAGAAGCACGTGCGAAGGTTCTCCCCGCTCAGTAATCACAACGGGCCCATCGAGAGCGGCGCGCTTAGCCGCACCTACATCGTGGTTGAAATCGCGTGAAGAGATCGTAGTCACGGCACCCCTCCTTGTAGATACGTAGTTACATAGTCAACCAAGTAGAGGTGCCGGTCAAGGCTTATTGCTATTTTCCGTCCTCGGCGGCGGCCTCCGCCTCCGGGTCCGGCACAATGCTCAGGTGCGCGCGACGGGCAGCCTTGTGCTCCTCCAGGTGCTCCCCGATGCGCTTGGTGCGGTAGACGGGGTGGTTGGAGGTCTGCGGGTTAGTGAAGTCGCGGCCGTCGAACTCGATCGGGTCACGGGTGGTATCCACCAGGCCAGTGGTCACACGCCCTGCCTCGGACACAGCGTGGGCCAGCGCGGTGAGCTCGTCTTCATCAGACAGCTCGATGTTGTCGATGCGCACCATGTCCCACCCCACCGGCGCAGTGATGTGTTCCGAGTGCCGCTGGCACAGATCCCATGCGTGCGGGTCCGGACTGGGCGACAACGGGCTGACAATGGCCGTCTTCTCGGAGTACGCGTACACCAGCGTGGCGATGGCAGGCCGGCCGCACCCCGGACGGCAGCAACGACGAAAGGTACTCACGGCTCACTAGTGTAAGCGCGCCGGAGAGATTTTTGCCCCTCGCCACGCGGCGCGCCCCCGTCCGCGACAGATCACGGCTGGCCTAGATTGAAGGCATGTCCTCCACCGCCACAGGCCCTGACCGCGGGCAGGATCCGCGCCGCGATCAGGACAATACACCAGCCAGCCCAGCCCAGGACCCGTCGTGGTTGCCTCCGCGCCGGGACCGTCACGGCCGCGGGGTCCGCGGGCCGATGCTGCCGGTGGCGGTACCCCGGTACCGGACCCGTTCAATGGCCTTCGACCAGCTGGTTCTGGAAGCGTACGCGCCCTTGCAGAACGCTTACTCTGCGCAGCTGGCCGGTGTGGATCTGGCCGTGGACACCATCCCCCGCATGCGGATGCGCCGGGATGCCGCGAACACCAGCGCCGCGGCAGTTCTACCGGAGGAGATTTTCGCAGACGGTCCCGTTCCGCTCGGCCGCGTCTTGCAGGCTGGGGTGGACCGCTACGGCAACCCGACCCGCGCCCGTTTCGTGGTGTTCCGCGCACCGGTTGAGCGGCGCGCGAAAACAGCCCGGGAACGTGCCGAGCTGTTGACAATCGTGCTGACCGCCCTTGTGGCCAACTACCTTAACCTGGATCCGCGCGATATTGACCCGGACTTCCAGTGGTAGCTGACCAGCGCCAGCTAGCTAGCAACTACTAGCCGATCTGGCGGCGGAGGCGCCGGCGCTCACGGTCGGACAGGCCGCCCCAGATACCGAAGCGCTCGTCGTGCTCCAGCGCGTACTCAAGGCACTCGTCGCGCACCGCGCAGGCCTGGCAGATGCGCTTGGCCTCGCGGGTGGAGCCACCCTTCTCGGGGAAGAACGCTTCCGGGTCTGTCTGGGCGCACAGCGCCTGGTCTTGCCATTCCTGCTCGACGGTGCCGAACAGTTCGTCGAGGGTCATTCCGCCCGCGGCCGCGCCACGCAGAATGGCGTTGTCAACCATGTCTTCCACGCCATCCCCTTTCTGAGTAGTTTCGTTTGCACCGTTGGTGACGCCGTTGGGAGTCACCCACTGGAATTTCTTTGTTGTTGTGTTGCTGTGTTGCTGTGTTTCCGTGTGGAATTACACTATTGCGATTAAAACGGCGTTCGCCAAAACGCGTCAACTAAGAACGACCGTTTTCAGGAGAAAAATAGGCTTTCATCAGGCAAGGCAGTTCATTTTCCGCGTAAGGTACCACACCAGTCACACCAGTAACATGACCCTTTTTCCGGGGGCAAAAGCCGGGGGTACTACATGTAGTAGCACCGATGGGGTATTGCAACTATTCCGCTACTAATTCGGCGTGTCATTACGCGTCCGGCGAGAAGCGCACTCCCAAATCGGGAATGTTCACGCCCGGCCAGATGCGCATGCCTCCCTGCAGTTCGCACCGCGCGCCGATCTGCACGCCGTCGCCGATCACGCAGTCCTGAATGCGTGCGTTGGCACCAATTCGCGCTCCCGAGGCAATGATGGAATCGCGGATCATCGCGCCCGGCTCAATAGTCACACCATCAAAAATCACGCAGTCGTCTAGACGGCAGCCCGCGCCAATGGTAGAGCCGCGGCCGACAAAGGTGCCACCGACGAGGATGGCGCCGCCGGCGACGCCAGCGGAATCGTCGACAAGCGATTCGCCTGTTCGGCCCTCCAGCAGCGGCGAGGGCGCGATACCGCGCACCAAGTCGGAAGAACCCTGCACGAAGTCGGACGGGCGCCCCATGTCGCGCCAGTACGTCGTGTCCACATGGCCGTACACGCGCGCGCCGGACTTCAGCAGTCCGGGGAAGGTCTCACGCTCAACCGACACCGCGCGACCCTGCGGGATGGACTGAATCACGTCGCGCTGGAAGACGTAGCAGCCGGCGTTGATCTGGTCAGTCGGCGGCGCCTCCGTCTTTTCCAGAAACGCCTGAACGCGGCCGTTCGAGTCGGTGGGCACGGAACCGAACTGGCTCGGATCCGGCACACGCACCAGATGGAGAGTCACATCCGCCTCACGCTCGGCGTGGGTGTTCAGGATCTCACCCAAGTCCGCCCCGGAGAGAACATCGCCGTTGAAGATCATCGCGGTGCCATAACGCAGCCGGGACTCGACGTTGCGGATCGCCCCGCCAGTGCCCAGAGCCTCCTCCTCCACGACGTACTCGATCTCCAGACCCAAGTCGGTGCCGTCACCGAAGTGCTCCTCGAACACCTCCGCCTTATAGGAGGTGCCCATGACAACGTGCTTGATGCCAGCGGCCTGGATCCGCGCAAGCAAGTGCGCCAAAAAGGGGTAGCCGGCGGTGGGAAGCATCGGCTTCGGCGTAGAGACTGTCAGCGGGCGAAGGCGCGTGCCTTGGCCGCCCACAAGAACGACGGCGTCCGTTTGCGCAGGATCGATCGTAGAAACCATGCGTTCAACCTAACCCGACACATCAACAAAACCGCGCATTTACCTGTCACGGATCGGTTGCAACTTCATATGAGCACGCTCCCAGCTACCCCACAGCACGGGCCAGCGCGGCGCGTAATTTCAGCCCGGACCACAAGATGAGCCGCAGCGGCGCCTCCCACCAGCGCGGGTGGCGGTCTGCCTGGAAACGGAAGGCAGAGTCATGGTGTGCCGGCGTGGTCACCGCGGAGTACTTCTTCGCGGCGTGGCCCTGGTCGTGGGCGATGAGCGCGTCGGGGCAGAACAGGTTCTCCCACCCGGCGCGGGTCAGCCGGTCCCCGAAATCAATGTCTTCGAAGTACATGAAGTAGCGCTCGTCAAACCCGCCGAGGGCCTCAAACGCGTCCCACCGCACCAGCAGGCACGACCCGGACAGCCATCCGGCGCGGCGCAGCGTGTCCATCTCCTCCCCGGCTTTGTAGGCGCGACTGAACGGATTCCCCGGCCACAGCGGGTACAACACAGCATGGCCGATCCCGGTGACCAACGTGGGCACTTCGCGTGCCGACGGATACGCCGACCCGTCCACCTCTTCAATCCTCGGCCCCACTGCCCCGGCCTCCGGATGCGCCCGTGCACACCCGAGCAGGGCATCGATGGAGCCGGGCAGGAACTCCACGTCTGGGTTGACGATGAGGAAGTAGGTGGGGTCGATGCGGCCGGCATTTTTATCGTCGATAAGCGAGCGTGCGGCGAAGTTGATCGCAGGGCCGTAACCAATGTTGCCTCCCGTGGGCATGAAGTCCACGTTGTTGCACTCACGCGCAACATCTTGCGGCACCCCGTCGATAGAACCGTTGTCCGCGCAAATAAGTCGGGTCGGCCGTGCCGTCGCCTCTGCGAGCGATTCCACCAGCGCCGGCAAATGCTTGCCCGGCGAGTACGTCACGGTGATCACTGCCAGCGGAGTTTCGGGATTGCTCACAGTGGGGCAGCTTACCGCGCACGGGAAGAGTTTTGGCGGGCCCGTACCGTATACTTTCAAGCTAATTCGAGACAAGGGGCGACACGATTCGTGAGTGAGCACTACAGGCCTGTGCGCGACATCCAGGCGGCACCGTCGCGTGCACGGGACATCTCCCAAGCAGGCCACCCAGCCGTCAAAGGGCTGCTGGCCACCTTGTCCGTTGTGCTGCTCGTTATCGCCGGAATGGGCTACTACTCCATCGGCCGCCTGGGCAACAGCCTGTCCGCCTCCGAACTGGACCTGGGCAACAACGACCTCGACGGTGCCGACGGTGCCGTGGACATTCTCCTGGTCGGATCAGACTCGCGCACGGACGCTCAGGGCAACCCCCTCTCTGACGAGGAACTCGCCCGCCTCAACGCCGGTGAGGCCGAGGGCGAGCTCAACACCGACACCATCATGGTCGTGCGCGTGCCCAATGACGGCTCCCGCGCCACCGCCGTATCCATCCCCCGCGACACGTACGTCCACGATGACACCTTCGGCAACACGAAGATCAACGGTGTCTACGGCCTTCACGCGCTGGACAAGCGCGAGGAGCTCACCGAAGACGGCATGTCCGAGGGCAAACCAATGGAAGAACAGGTCGCCCGCGCTGGCCAGCAGGGGCTGATCAACGCCGTAGCGGACCTGACCGGTGTCGAAGTCGACCACTACGCCGAGGTGGGCCTGCTCGGTTTCGTGCTGCTCACGGACGCTGTCGGCGGTGTCGACGTCTGCCTGAACGCCGCCGTGGACGAGCCCCTGTCGGGCGCAAAGTTCCCCGCCGGCCGCTCCACCCTCAACGGCACCCAGGCGCTGGCCTTCGTGCGCCAGCGCCACGACCTGCCCCGCGGCGACCTGGACCGCATTGTGCGCCAGCAGGTGTTCATGGCCTCCCTGGTGAACAAGGCGATCTCCGCCGGCACGCTGTCGAACCCGGCAAAACTGCGCGAGCTGTCCACCGCCGTGGAACGCTCCGTAACCGTGGACACCGGCTGGAACATCATGGCCATGGCCACCCAGATGTCTGACCTGGCCGCCGGCAACGTGCACTTTGTCACCATCCCCGTCACCTCCGTCAACGGTGTCGGCGACTACGGCGAATCCATTGTCACCGTCGACGTGCCCCAAGTGCACGACTTCATGGACGAGCTGGCGCGCGAGCAAGGCCAGGAAGGCGACGCAGAGCCGGGCCAGGGCGCGGGTGCCGGTGCGGAAACCGGCGACGGTGCCGCCACTGAGGCGGATAAAGACGCTTCCGACAACACCGCCGCTGCCCTGCCCGACACCCTGCAGAGCTACACCGCCACCGTGCTCAACGCCGGTGAGACCACCGGCCAAGCCGGCGGGGTCAGCGCCTACTTGACGGAGCAGGGCATGACCGTCGAAAGCGTCAGCAACGCGAGCCCCGGCCTGTACTTCGAGTCCCAAATCCTCGCCGCCAACCCGGACGACCCGGCCGCACTCAAGCTGGCCGAAGCGCTGGGTAACCTGCCCGTCGTGGCGAACGAGAGCGTGGAGGCCGGCTCCCTCATCGTGGTCGTCCACGACGACTACACCGGCCCCGTCTCCGATTCCGCCGCCGCCCCCGCCGAGGTCTCCGAGGAAGAAACCGTAGGCACCCCCGGCGAGGACTTCGGCGCCGCCGAGGTCGCTCCGGAGTTCAACGCCGGCGGCACTGGCCCCCGGTGTGTGAACTAGCCCGGGGCGTGAACTAGCCCTAGCTGGCGGCTGGAATACTGCTCGGCCATATCAAGCTTTTGCACCCTTTTGACCAGCGCGTTCATTTGAGCAGTATTCCGGAAATCGCCCAGTAGTATTCCAGCTCGCTTGGGCCGATCGCCCCGACCCTGCCTCAGCACACTCCTTACTGCGGAAATCCCTACTATGGGGCGCATGAGCTTGCTCGAATCCCTCCTCGCCGCTGACCCCGCCAGCCCCAGGCTGACCGTGTATGACGAGGTCGCAGGCACCCGCATGGAGTTCTCGGCGATGACGTTGGACAACTGGGCCAACAAGATCGCCAACATGCTTATCGACGAATTCGACCTCGACCCCCACGACCCCTTCAGTGAATCCCCAACCATCTTCGTTGATCTTCCGGTGTCGTGGCAGGCGGCGGTCATTCCCGTCGGCATCTACAACGCGGGGCTGAGCCCCTACGTGGATGTCAACCACGAAAAGCACGATTCATCCTCCGGTCCCCGGCTGGTGTTCACCACCGTTGAGCGGGCGAAAGACTGGGACGGGGTGCCGGACGTCGTTGTGGTCTCGGACGACCCGTTCGGCCGAGGCGTGGTCGAATCGGGCGGCACTCTCGCACCGGGTCTGGTCGACTTCGGCCCGACGGTGCGGTTCTACGGCGACCAGTTTTACGACAACCCCTACGAACTGAGCAGCTGGGTTCTGCCAGAGGACGGCCCCGAACGCTACCTTGTTCCCGGCTGGACCACCGGCCCCGAGTTCGAACGCCGGATCATGTGCCCGCTGGCCGCCGGCGGGTCCGTCGTGGTCATTGCCGGTGTCGCCTCCACCGAGCGCGTGGAGCAGATCATGGAGGCAGAAAAGGTCACCAACACCCTCAGCTAGCGCACCGCGCCCGAGCCCCTAGCGCCCGTAGCGCCACCGCACGTACTTGCGCCACACCACCCGCGCCGCCGAGTGCGGTGTGGCGATGAGCTCCCGGGCATAGTTCTTCAACCGCGATTTCCGCGGTGTCGGCGCGGCCACCACAGTCACAGGCACCTCAAGGTGCGCCGCCCACACCCGCACCCGGGCGACGTGGAAGCCGTTGGTGACCACGATCAGCCGCTGCGCGTCCGGGAAGAGCGCCCAGGAGCGTTCCAAGTTCTCGTTGGTGGAGGAGGCCAGAGGCTCCTCGATGATGTCGCGGGCTTGAACACCATGTTCGGCCAGCCAGGCAGCCATGACGGCGGCTTCCCCATATCCGGACACGACAACGGGGCGCCGCCCGTTGGCCGCAACGTACTGGGCAGCTGTGCGCAGGCGGGCTTCGAGCATCCGGGAAGGGCGGCCGTCGATAATGCGGGCGCCGAGCACCACCAGAGGGTCGCGGCCCGAGGTGTTACTCACCGCCACCGAGGAGGCGGTTGCGCAGAGCCTGATCTTTGCGCTCGACCTCGTGGGCCATGTTCTGCTGGTACTCAACCATCCTGTGCTGCAGTGTCAGATTGGTCGCGCCCAGGATGCGCGCAGCGAGCAAGCCGGCGTTTTTTGCCCCACCGATGGAGACAGTGGCCACGGGAACACCCGCCGGCATCTGCACGATGGACAGCAGCGAATCCAGACCATCCAGGTCTTCCAAGGCGCGCGGGATGCCGATCACCGGCAGCGGCGTCGCAGCTGCCACCATGCCCGGCAAATGAGCTGCCCCGCCCGCACAGGCGATAATGACCTGCAGGCCGCGGGTGTGCGCGTCCTTGGCGTACGCCAGCATGCGTTCGGGGGTGCGGTGGGCGGAGACGACACCGACCTCAAACGGAATCCCGAACTCCGCCAGGATCTCCGCCGCGGGTGCGACGGTGTCCCAGTCCGAGTCGGACCCCATAATGATGCCTACTTGCGGATCCATCTACTCTCCTTTAGTCCCGTTGACGATGATCTCTGCGGCGGCCTGCGCAGTAGATAGCACAGTATCCAGGTCATGGCCTGCGACGTTGACGTGGCCCATCTTGCGGCCCGGGCGGTAGCCCTTGCCGTAAAGGTGCACTTTCGCCTCCGGGTAGCGGCGCATGACGTCGGCGACGCGCTCCTCCATCGGCTCCGCTGGCTCAGTCTCCCCGCCGAGGGTGTTCACCATCACGGTGAACGGCGCGGTCATCTCCACCGAGCCGAGCGGCCAGTCGAGCACCGCGCGCAGGTGCTGCTCGAATTGAGAGGTCACGCAGCCGTTCTGTGTCCAGTGGCCAGTGTTGTGGGGGCGCATTGCTAGCTCGTTGACAATGACCTTGTCACCGTCCGCGAACAGCTCGACGGCCAGCACGCCGGTCACGCCCAGCTCCTCGGCCACTTTCATCGCCAGTTCCTGGCAATAAGTCGCCATCTCCGGTGCCATATTCGGCGCGGGCGCAATCGCTTCTACGCAGATGCCGTCGCGCTGGCGCGATTCGACGACCGGCCACGCACGCATCTCGCCCGACGGGGTGCGCGCGACCATCGCGGACAGTTCGCGGTCAAAGTCGATTTTGCGTTCCGCGTACAGCGGGGTGCCCTCCGCCAAAAGCTTATCGACGAGCTCACCCGCCCCCTCCCGCGACCTCGGGAACCACACACCGTGGCCGTCGTACCCGCCGCGGGTGGCCTTGAGGCATATTGCGCCCTCGACGGAGTCGAAGAAGTTCTCCGCATCCTCGACGCTTTCAATGGCGGCGAACTCCGGGACCGGCGCCCCGATCTCCGCCATCTTGCGTCGCTGCTCCAGTTTGTCCTGGGCGTTGATGAGGGCCTGGGGTTGCGGCTGCACGCTCACCCCGGAAGCAATGAGCTCATCCAGGAACTCGTTAGGAACATGTTCGTGGTCAAAGGTTGCGGCGGCGGCGCCGGAGCAGACTCTTTTGACGTCGTCAAGCTTTGTGTAATCGCCGACGACCACGTCGCCGAAGACTTGCGCGGCAGAAGCATCCTCGGAGCCGGCCAGCACCCGGGGTTTCAGGCCCAGCTCGATGGCTTCGGTGTGCATCATGCGGGCAAGCTGGCCATCGCCGATCACGGCGAGAATGGGCATCCCTTGGGGGTCTCTGTTCGCTGCGTCATTCACGTCTGTCCACTCTAGTGAGCCTGTCCGCCCGACGAGCGCTGGGCCTGCTTTCGGTATGCCACCCAGGGCGGCGTAGGACCCATCCCGAACTCAGTCACATGCGCCACAACAGTCACAAACTGGCGCGCGGGGCACAATGCCATCTATGTGACAGGGGTGACTCAGTTCGGGATGAGCCCTACGCAGTTCCATGGCGCAGTCCGGCACCCCTCGCCCCCAACCGCCTCGCATGGCTACCATCGGGCCTATGACCACGATTGGCCGCCACACGATTTTCCAGAACTCTCTCATGTCCGCGCTGCTTGACGGCATTTACGACGGTGAACTCGCCATCGGCGACATGCTGTCTAAAGGCAACTTCGGCCTGGGCACCTTCGACGCCCTCGACGGGGAGATGATCATCCTGGACGGCACCTGCTACCAGCTGCGTGGCGACGGCTCCGCCACCATCGCCGACTTAGACCAAAAAAGCCCGTTTGGTCAGGTGACCAACTTCGTGCCGAAGATCGTCGCCGACGCGCCGAAGGGGATGCGCCGCAGCGAATTGTCTGCATTCATCGACGAGCTGCAACCCTCCGGCAACTACCTGCACGCTGTGCGCATCACCGGCAGCTTCGACACCGTGACCACCCGCACCGTGACCAAGCAGGAGAAGCCGTACCCACCTATGCAAAAGGCCGTCGCCGACGACAAGGAGATTCGGTTTGAAAACGTCTGCGGCATCATCGGCGGCTTCCGCACCCCCGGCTACGCAAAGGGCATCGGCGTGCCGGGCTGCCACGTGCACTTCATCGATGAGGACCGCACCACCGGCGGCCACGTGCTGGACTACACCGTTCACGAGGCCGTAATTGAGCTCTGCCCCGGCACCGACATTGAGCTCCACCTGCCGCTGACGGCCGATTTCGCCGCCGGCAACCTCTCGCCTGAGGATCTGGACAAGCAAATCCACGACACTGAGATCAAAAGCTAGAGCAACTGCCGGCGGATGAGCTCCTCCACCCGTTTCGAGCGCCCCACATTGGGGAAGTACACCGGCTGCCCGTAGCCGAACACGCCGATGCTCATGCCTCCCCGGTAACGCCGGGCATCGCGGATCTGCGCCAGCGGGATCGACTCGGTCCGGCCGCGCCCCATGAAGACGACGCGCTTGTTGGTCACTACGAACCGCTGTCGGCGCGAGCGCACGAGCGGCAGCACAAAGCGCCACAGAGCGAGCACAGCCCACACCGCCACGGCGCCGTTGCGCAAGGCCGCATCCACCCCGTTGGCGTCCATCCAGCCGATGGCCATCCACGACAACGCGGTGATCACGATCAGCTCCAGGAAAGGGAACACCAGCGCCGTCATCGGCGGCGCCATGTCCGCCAGGACGACTTCTCCCCTACCGAGCTTGATCTTGGACACGTCAGGGAGTTTAGTTGGCGGGTCGCAGGTGAGTCACGTCGCCAGTCGAGTAGCTCACCCCATCCACGACTACTTCGCCATGCTTATCGACGTCGTCGACGACCCCTTCCACGTCGCCCTGCACCGTCGACAAGCGAACGCGTTGGCCGATGCTTGCCGACACTGCCCTGTAATCGTCGAGAAGCGCCGCGTCGCGATTCTGCCACTGGGTGAGCCGCTCGCCGAGTGCGCGGAGCAGATCGGTGACAAATGAGTCCCACTCAATAGTGATGCCCTCGAGGTTGAGGGCGGTGGACCAGTCCGTGGGCAAGTCCTCCGCGCGCCACGCGATGTTGACGCCTAAACCCATGACGAGCATGGTGTTGTCCTCGCGCATATCGATCTCACCGAGGATGCCGCAGAACTTCTTGCCGTTCAGCAGCACATCATTGGGCCACTTGAGCTGGGCGTTCGGGATCACGTCTGTCACCGCCAAACCCGTTGCCAGCGATGCGAGTCCGACGTCGTTGAAATGCTTCAACTCCACCGCGACCGACATGAGCAGGCTCGCCCCCGCAGGTGCCTCCCATACCCGGCCGAGCCGGCCCTTGCCCCCGGTCTGCCGGTCCGCGATGAGGACCTGACCCGGCTCCCCCGTGGCCAGCTGCTCCGTGTTCGTCGAGGTGGACTCCTCCACGTGGCGCACCTCGCTCCAGTGCTCGGCGACCTCGGATTCAATGCGGGCAATGTCCTGAACTGTCATGGGGTCCAGAGTATCGGGACATCGAGGTAACGCGCGCAGCATCACCACCGCACCCAGGAAGTTCAACGGCAATAGACACTCCGCCGACTCCGCACTGCGGAGTTCCTGCGGTTTTGCACCCGCTCCGCAACCCCGCCGCTGGACTTACACTGGGCGCCATGTCGGACATGAAGCTGTTCACTGTCGGTTATTCGAAAAAGAGCGCCGAGGAGTTCTTCGACTTGTTGCGCGACAACGGCGTGAAGCGGGTGGTGGACATCCGCCGGCACAACACGAACCAGCTCGCCGGCTTCACCAAACAGGACGACCTCGCGTGGTTCCTCAATGTCATTGCGGGCATCGACTACGAGCACGTCTTGGAGCTCGCCCCGAGTGAGGAGCTCATGCACGCCTACCGCAAGGAGGGTCTGCCTTTCGACGAGTTCGCCGAGAAGCTCCGCAAGCAATTCGACGACCGCAAGATGCCCACCAAGGCGACGTTCGACCGTGCGGCGCTGCTGTGCTCGGAGGCGGACCCGTCCACATGCCACCGACTCGTTGCGGCGGAATACCTGGCGGAGAAATGGTCCGGGGTGGAAGTCATCCACCTATAGCGGACCGCTGACGGGCAGCTCCGTCACTCGCCGAGCACGTCAGCAATCAGCCCACGCACCTTCGCGTCGATGTCGTCGCGGACCAGCCGCATCCGCTCCATGCCCTCAATTCCGCGTGTCGACGGCTCATCCGTCACCCACCGCTCCATCGTCCCGCGGGCATCATCGGGCAGATCCAACTGCGCTTCCTCACCGATGACCACAACACGGTCTGCAGTGCGCAGGATCTCCGGGTCAACCGCCTTCGGGTGCCCGTCGGACATGTCCGCGCCGACCTCTTCCAGCGAGGCGGCAGATTCCGCGTTGATCGACGTTCCGGGTTCGGTGCCGGCCGAGTGGATTTCAAGCCGCTTCCCCGCGTGCTTTTCCGCGAGAGCAGCAGCCATTTGGGATTTCCCGCCGTTGCGGACACAGACGAACAGGATCTTGGGAGTAGGTGACATCATGCATCCTTTCTATACCGGTGAACTCGCTGCCGATGCACGCGCGGGCGACTCCTGCCGCTCGGGAAGAGTCGGGTCACCGGGGAAGAGCTTCGGTCCGATGCCCCGCATGACGTAGACGAGGCCCACCAAGACTGGGATTTCGATCAGCGGCCCGATCGTACCCGCGAGCGCCTGCGCGGACTCGGCGCCGAAGGTTCCAATCGACACAGCAATGGCCAGTTCAAAGTTGTTACCTGCGGCAGTAAATGCCACGGAGGCAGATTGCGCGTACCCCATCCCAGATGCCTTGGACACGACAAGCCCGATGAAGAACATGCCGACGAAGTAGATCAGCAACGGCACGGCCACCCGCGCCACCGTCCACGGTCGGGACATGATTTGCTCCCCTTGGAGGGAAAACAGCAGCACGATGGTGTAAAGCAAGCCGACCAACGCGAGCGGAGAGATCGCTGGGAGGAACTTTTCCTCATACCAGTCGCGCCCCTTCACCTTCTCCCCAATGATCCGCGACAGAACACCTGCGAGCAGCGGAATGCCTAAGAAAACCAAGACCGAGGACACAATAGCCCAAAACGAAAAGCTCGCGGACGTGGTGGACAGCCCCAGCCATGCAGGCAGGATCTGCAGGTAGAACCACCCCAACACGCCGAACATCAGTACCTGGAAGACCGAGTTCATCGCTACCAGCACCGCAGTGGCTTCACGGTCAGCACACGAAAGATCCGACCACACAAGCACCATGGCAATGCATCGGGCAAGACCCACGATGATCAAACCGGTGCGAAGTGCGGGCTCATCGGGCAGGAAGATCCACGCGAGGGCGAACATGACCGCAGGTCCGACGACCCAGTTGAGGACGATGGAGACCGCCATCAACCGTTTATCGGTGGCGATCTCCTTCGTCTTGTCGTACCGCACCTTGGCCAACGGCGGGTACATCATCACCAGCAGGCCCAGCGCGATCGGAAGCGATATTCCACCGACTTCCATGCTTTGCAAGGCTCCACTCAAACCTGGAAGCCAATTGCCAAGCCCGAGCCCCAACGCCATCGCCAGGATGATCCAGACCGGCAGGAATCGGTCGAGGAATGACATGCGGGCGGGTTCCTGCGCCGCGACCGGCTCAGACATAGATCACCTTTCGTATCGACGACTATCAATATGAAACATTAAGACTGTTATCGATGCCTGTCAATATGAAATAGTGGGGATCATGGCCGCCCCGAATACCCCTCCGACAACATCCACCTGCTGCTCCCTGAGCGCCGGGTTGCTCACCCACGTAGATGCCGACCGCTACGCCCAGCTCTTCAAAGTTCTGGCCGACCCCGCCCGCCTGCGGCTGCTCTCCCAACTCGCCGAAGACGGCTGCGGGCCCATCAGCGTCTCCGAGCTCGCCGCACAGTCCGGCCTGAGCCAACCCACAGTCTCCCACCACCTGAAGAAGCTCACCGACGCCGGCTTGCTTACCAAAACCCGGCAGGGCCGCACAGTCACGCACCAAGTTCTCCCCGGGCCCTTCGCCGAGCTCCGCACCGTCCTGCAGATGGACTAGCCAGCCATCCGAACGACCACATCCACGCCGGCCACCACGACCCTAGGGACTCCGCACTGCGGAGTTCCTAGGGTTTTACGCGTGGGCGCTACATTCCCGCCGATCGCATAGCGGACCGAGCGGTCTACACGTCAAGACCGCACCTGAATTTAAACCCTAGCCATGAAAGACCAGCGCACATAGTGTGGAATTCACTCAACCAAACCCGACGCAGACTAAAAGGTCTATTTTCATGGCTGACATCCCCCTGATCACACTGACCGACAAAGACCGCGAAAACCTCGACCGCTTAGCCCAGTTCCCTCTTTTAGACGCCATCAACGGCCGTCGCTCCCGCCGCTTCCCTCTCGGCGGCCACGTGCCGGCCGGCCCACTGGCATACCAAAGCAAGCATGACATCCAGCCGCTCAGCGATCTCGAGCGCGCAATCATTCTGGCTACCGTCGCTGGCGTGACGGGCTGGCACCACAGCATCACGCACCACCCGGGCTACGCGCCGAAACTGCCGGACTATTCGGGCAGCGCCGTCGGCCGCACATTCCCGTCAGCGGCTGGCTTCCACATCGCTGACTTCTTCTTCACCGATGAGTCCGGCACCTACGCTCTGTCCACGCGCGACGCGACGCCGGAGGTCCCTTTCAACGAGAACGAGGGCTTCACCGAAGCCCGTCTCAACTCCGTCCTACGTCGAGTGCGAAAGCTTAGCGACGACCGCCTCTGGATCCCCCGCGAAGAGCCCTACCTCGAGGGACACAACACGTGGATTGCCAACCACCCCGGCTCATTGCTCATCGCGCCGGTCTCCGACTTGGCGCAGCACACCTTGGCCAACCTCGCCTTCTTCACTCGCAACAAATACGTCATTTACGACGACATCAACGGTCGCGAGATCCCCGGCATCAAGGAATTCGGTGACATCGCGCGTGTCGACGATCCCCTGCCTCTCACCTTCCTCGAGCAGTACTCCCAGACCGAGGCCACCGCGGAGCTCATGTCGTCTACCCTGCTCGGTCACCTCGTCCTCGGCGCGCTGGGGCTCGGCGGGTGGAGCTTCGACGGCATCGACCGCCTCACATTCCTCGGCGGCTCCGGGCGTGAGGATGTCCCGGGCCTCGGCTTCGACATCGAAGAAGATGAACGCTGGTCGCTGCCGAACGCCATCGGCAAGAAGGACGTCTTCGAGACCTACCGCCCGCCCTATTACGAGACGATGGCCGACGCTGTCGACGCCTTCTTTGAGCGCAAGTACGGTCCCGGCGGCCCCTTCCACCCGGACACCCCGGGCCCGTGGACCGAGAGCCGCGCCATCCGCTCCCAGGCCGCCAAACCCGACGAGCGCTTCACCGAACTGATGAAGCTCCAGGCCACCTACATCTGGGACACCTTCGGCAAATTCCCCGGCACCATCCCCACCGTCTGGATCATGAATTACCTCCAGGCCCAGCACCTCGACACCGACTACTACGACGAGATCTTCAACCCCGGCGCATACCTGTCCACCCACGCCGAGCATCAGCAGCGGTGGCACTAAGGAGTGAAAACTGAAAGATCAGAGCTCGGTGAGCTTTTCGGTCCGATTGCGGAAGTAGTCACGCGGATCCATATCTCGGTCGTGGACCTTCGGGTCTGCAACCACCTGAAAGCCTTCGTCTTCGAAAAAGTCCAGGGCCAGTAACGGTGTATCCCGAATCACTGCCTGAGCTTGTGCCAGCCGCCAGTCCGACAGAGACTTCCTGAGTTCCTTCTTCGCGTCAACGGGACTCATGCTCACCGGTACAACCCCGTATTCCTCGAGCATCATGAGCAAGATATCCTCAAGTGCTGGTCTGAACCGAGTACCACCGACGGGGAAATGAAGACCAGATACTTTTGGTTCTTTCCTGTGTTTTGCACGTCGTCTCGCCCGCTTACTTCCCTCACCGAGATGCGATAAAGATTCTTCGGTGTCCTGCATCGCTTGGGTGGGGTCCATGTCAGGATGATCTGCCTGGAAATGAATGTGTGCTTTTGGGAGGTTCTCGCCGTAATCGCTTTGGAAGTCGTATCTGAACAGGGGCCGATCGGGTCTCTTAGCGAGAAACACGCCGAAACTGGATCGTTCAACTTTGAGCCATTGCCCCGTTCGATCCGAAGAACAGGTCCAGTGGGCTTTAACAAGAAATGCGTCTTCCTCGTCGGCATTTAGAGTGAAGCCGCGTTGGCGATTGTGGATTTCCACAAGCCAGCCATTCTCACTGGGAATGATCTCGGACTTGTAGTCATGCGCTTTTTCACCAGCAAAGATTTTCGCTACGCGCGTGATCTTTTCTGCGAAATCTGAGGCTTGGAGGTCAATGGATTTCGCGGTTGGTTGCATAGCTCCAGAGTTTTAGATTGGCTCACCGTTAGCGAACTTGACCATGCGCTCAAGTCGCTCGTACTCATCCAGAAGATTGAGCTCATCAGCACTGAGAGACCACTCAGATGCTCGGAAACGGAGTTCGTTCACGCTCCTGCCTTTAGCTGCAATCTTCTCCGCTACATGGTTTCGGGCTTCTACCGCTTCCTCCAGAGTCCAATGACGGACATTGCTTGGGACAAAACCGGCTGTCATTGATGCTCCTTTGTTAGATCGTGACCGTTTCAGTGCTGCCTACTCTACAACTTCATCTAGACCACGCACCGATTGAACCTATGAACTGCAAAAACGTCTGAGATAGTCCCATGCTAGGCCTACTAATCTTCGGGCAGCAGGTCCGACGGCTCACCCGTTGCAGTAATGACCAACTCATCACGCGCACGCGATGCAGGAGGGTGTCCGATTCTTTGTGTGCGGGGTTTGGTTTACAAGTAGTCGGCGAATCGGTCGGGGTATGCCACAGCTAGTTGGTTGATCGCTTGTTTCCACCCGTTAGCTTTCGCGCCTTCAATATAGCCGTTGCATTCGGTTGCCCGTTTCGCTTTCTTCGCTCGCTGAGCCGCGCGTTTGTCTTCGATGTTGCAGATCATCAGCCACAGCGTCTTCAGTGCCGCGGTGTCGTTGGGGAACTGGCCCCGGTTGCGGGTAGCTTTGCGCAATTCAGCATTGAGCGACTCGATCGCGTTCGTGGTGTAGAGCACCCTGCGCGCTGCTGGCGGGAACTGCAGAAACGGCACGAAACGCTCCCAGGCATCACGCCACACCTTCACCGACTGCGGATACTTCCGGCCCAGCTCACAGGCCTCGAACGCGTCTAGGGCGGCACGAGCGGTGTCTTCGTTCGGTGCGGTGTAGACCTCACGCAGCGCGCTGGAGACGGGTTTGCGGTCTTGGTAGGACACCCACCTATTCGCTGCCCGGATCAGGTGCACGATACAAGTCTGCACCATGGAGTTCGGCCAGGTAGCTTCTACTGCTTTGGGTAAGCCTTTGAGCCCGTCGCAGCAGACGATGAACACGTCTTTCACCCCACGATTGGCCAGATCAGCGCACACGGATGCCCAAAAGCTTGCACCTTCGTTATCAGCGATCCACAATCCCAGGATGTGCTTGAGGACCTGACCCCTGTTTGGTAGACACCTCTGATTCCGGCTGTGTTGAGTCGGGGAAAGGTAATCTACCTCCATGCCTAGGAAGGTTTATTCGGATCAGTTCAAGCGCGACGCGGTCGCGATGTACGAGAACGATCCACAGGTGTCGTTGAACGCTGCGGCCGCTGATTTAGGGATCAACCGCTCCACGCTTCGCGTATGGGTTGATAAGTACGGAACTGGCACGAAACCCCAGCTTTCAGCGGGCTTACGTGCTGATCGTGCGAGGCAACTGACCGATGCTGAGAAGCTACGTCAGCTGCAACAGGAAAACGCCCGCCTGAAAGAAGAACGCGATATTTTGCGTAAGGCAGCCAAATATTTCATGGAAGAGACGAACTGGTGATCCGCTTCCGGTTCGTTGATGACCACCGCACCGATTACTCGGTCAAGCGGATGTGCACCGTACTCGGGTTAAACCGCAGCTCCTACTACAAATGGAAAGCTAGCAGCGCCCAGCGGCACCGCAGACTGGTTGATGATGCCATACTCGGAGCCAAGGTCCAGGCCATCTTCGACGACAAGAGGCAGCTCTACGGCGCAAAACGCATTGCCGCCGAGCTGACTTTCAACGATGCGTACAGTAGCACCGGACCGGTCAACCATAAGCGCATCGCCCGGATTATGAGGAAGCTTCAGCTGCGCGGCTACACGAAAAAACGTAAGGTCACGACAACGCAGCGTGAGCGTCATCGCTTTATATTCGCTGACCTGGTCAAGCGTAACTTCACTGCGCCAGCTGCCAATAGGATCCTCGTCGGCGATATTACCTATCTGCCGATCGCAGACGGGTCGAATATGTATCTGGCTTCTGTGATTGACTGCTACTCGCGGATGCTCGTCGGCTTCGCGATCGCAGACCACATGCGCACCGACCTCGTCGAAGAAGCGCTCGAGCATGCTCGCCGTACCCGTGGCAGTCTCTCCGGGGCGATCTTCCACTCAGATCATGGCAGCGTGTATACCTCATCGCAGTTTCAGGCTGTCTGCCGAAGACTCAACGTCACCCAGTCGATGGGAGCAGTTGGCAGCAGCGCTGATAATTCACTCGCGGAGTCGTTTAACGCGGCGTTGAAACGAGAAGTGCTCAAAGACCAGAAAGTCTTTTCCAATCAGCTAGTCTGCCGGCGCGACGTCTTCGCATGGTGTGCGCGCTACAACACCACCCGAAGGCATTCCTGGTGCAAGTACCTCACACCCATTGAGTACGAAACTCACGCTTCCTAACAATGCGCTAGAGTAAAGCCAATAATTTCACCCCCACGGTGTCTACTTTCCGGGGGCCGGGCCCCCGGCAGACCTGAAGTCGTCGCTGCCCACCAACTGCTGCGCGCGGGCAATGATCCGGTGCTTCACGTCTGCGTTGCGCGCGAACTCCTGCTGCTTGAGCTGCCACTCGCGTTGACGCTGTTCCCAGTCCGAGTTTTGTTTTCCCCAGGCCATGGTCGTGAGGTTACAGGTGGGCGCGGGGGCAAGGGGCTGCTTCTCGACGCCCGCACCCGCAGCCCAAATAATGCGTCACAGTTCGCTACTCAAACCCCAGACTTGCCTCTAACTCCACCGGAGAAGGTTGAACCTCTCATGCTCCATGGAATATTATCCATTAGCTCATCCCAGTTTTTTGAGCCGGTCACCAGGCAATATAGCTCCTGCAGAGAATAAGCCGGATCAGAATAGACAATGTAGGAGAAATGAAAATCGAATACGAGAAAAACGACACCCATTGTTAATGGCACGAAGACCAAGATTGACACTAGCTGAACAACGTCGGCCCCATAGGCATGCTGCCAGTCGTCAAGATGCCCAAAGAAACCAAAGCCAATACCCGGCGAAATCATGACGAGCTGGCGCCAGATTATTCCTGCGTCGTACCTAAATTTCTCCCATTTAGAGTCGAATTTCCAACCGGTTTTATCTGGGCTGACTAGGCGTAAACGGCGTGGCCCAAACTTCACTGCTAAGTACCGGTAGACTGCCTTCTCGTGAGTCTCGGGAACAAACCCGGAATTCGCAGTAAGCCGTTGGATTCCTTTGCTTAGAACGCGTGCTTCTTCTCTAAGTTCTGCCGTCAAAAAGTCTCGTAATGCCGTTAGACTGATTACTAGAATCGCTAGTCCACCCAAGATTCCGTGCATCCCTTCTCCGTGTGGAAAGGATGCACCACATTCTGAGAATGCTTCACGCCCGAAAAAGTGATCACCAGGCGGCATGCATTCGAAAACGAATGGCGCGGCCGAGAAAATTTGATATGCACCAAGCAGCCCGACGAGAGTCCTGACAAGGTAGATTGCTAGCGTCAGCCCACGCCTAGAAACCAATCGTTCAAAACTCCAGTGAGAACTCTCAAATAACTCCCAGTCGTACTGGTTGTATCGTTTGGGGTCCTTCTGTTCGAGAACATCGAAGCTTTCCCTTATAGCTAACATCTGTTCAACGCGACCCGCAGCCTTTCGCTGGGGAAAAACAAATTGCAGGAGCGATAAACCAATCGGAATAAGCGTAATTACCGTAGCGATGGACGCGAGCATTGCAGCCTCTTTCTTAGGACAGGATAAACGTCTACAAGCAGTCGTTAAGTCGCATTCTCGCACTTCTAGATGCAACCCATGGGGCTGACTTTTTCTTTTGAAGAGTGTCAGTTAAGACTTCTTTTCCAGAAAGCTGCACAATAGCCCTATGTCGAGTTTCGGTGAAGTCCTTGCGCAGCTCCGCGATAGCCAGCCTCAGGCAAAGTACGGAATCGCTTTTGAGAAGTTGATGGTCAACTTTTTCAAAACTGATCCGACGCTATCGGCTCAGTTCGAAGAGGTCTACCGCTGGGATAAGTGGCCGTACAACGGAGGCAAAACAGACACGGGCATCGACCTCGTTGCTCGCCGGCGCGACGACGGAGAATGGGTTGCAATTCAGTCGAAGTTCTACAAGCCGACGACGAGTATCCAGAAGCAGCACATCGACTCGTTCTTCGAAGCCTCTGGACACTCGTTTGAGACTGAGTCAGGCTTCGAGCACTTCGCCCACCGCTACATCATCTCGACCACCGACAAATGGTCCTCAAAGGCCGAGGATGCTCTCAAGGACCAGTACATTCCGACGAGCCGCATCGGATACGCACAGATCGAGGAGTCCCCAATCAACTGGGACGTGGTCTTCCCCGGCAACCAGATCCAGGTTCATCTCACCCGTAAGGAAACCTTCGAGCCTCGCCCCCACCAGCAGGCCGCCATTGAGAATGTCCTCACCGGTTTCAAGAACCACGACCGCGGCAAACTCATCATGGCTTGCGGCACCGGCAAAACCTTCACCGCCTTGCGTCTCGCAGAACGGGTCGCTGAAGAAAACGGAGGCCGGGCTCGAGTCCTTTTCCTTGTTCCATCAATCGCTCTCCTCGCCCAGACACTCCGCGAGTGGACAGCTCAAGCTCGCCTTGATTTGAAGAGCTTCGCCGTCTGCTCCGATAACAAGGCCAGCCGTCAGGCCGAAGACATTGCTTCCTACGACCTAGAAGTTCCGGTCTCCACCAAGGGTGAAGACATCAAGAAGCGCTTCGAACAGGGCAAGCGCGCCAGTGGACTTCACGTCGTTTTCTCCACCTACCAATCTCTGCCAGCGGTGCACGACGCACAGGAGAAAGGCCTCGACGACTTCGACATTGTCATTTGCGACGAAGCTCACCGTACGACCGGTGTCACCTTGGCCAACACCGATGAGTCGAACTTCGTTCGCATTCACGACACGGAATACATCCGGTCGAAGCGACGCCTATACATGACCGCAACTCCGCGACTGTTCGACGACAACGTCAAAGTGAAAGCCGAAGAGCACTCCGCCGAGATCGCCTCCATGGATGACGAGGCGATCTACGGCCCAGAGTTCCACCGGCTCGGCTTCGGTGAGGCTGTGGACAAGGGATTGCTCACCGACTACCGAGTCCTTGTCATGACCGTCGATGAAAGCGTCGCAGCCGATGCAATGTCCCGAAGCACCCAGGAGGGCATGAACCTCACCACGGCGTCTGCGATGATCGGCGCCTGGAATGCCTTGGCCAAGCGCTCCGGCAAACTGCAAGGCCAGAAGGGCGGCTTCGAGATTGGCGCAGAACCCATGCGCCGCACAGTCGCTTTCGCCAAAGACATCAAGACTTCGAAACTGATCGCTGAGATGTACCCCGGGCTCATCGCCAGCCACCGGCAATCGCTCGAGGAGCATGCAGCACTCAACGATGTCTCGCTCCACAATGCCGACCTCGACGTCGCAGTTCAGCACGTCGATGGAACTATGAACGCGATGGAGCGCGGCAAGAAGATCTCCTGGCTCGAATCCACGATGGACGAAACCGAAACTCGTATCCTCACCAATGCCCGCTGCTTGTCAGAGGGTGTGGATGTTCCCGCTCTGGACGCTGTGATCTTCTTCAACCCCCGCAACTCGATGGTCGACGTCGTGCAATCCGTCGGCCGCGTCATGCGCAAGTCCGAGGGCAAGGACTACGGATACATCATTCTGCCTGTGGCAGTTCCACCGGAGAAGTCTCCGTCCGAGGCGCTCAACGACAACGTACGATTCAAAGTGGTTTGGCAAATCCTCAACGCTTTACGTGCCCACGACGATCGCTTCAACGCCAAGATCAACTCAATTGGTCTCAACGAAGGTTCACCCGACGAGCTTCCGGTCGATACCGATCACATCGACAATCCGAACAATACGAAGATTCTCGACGACAACGACAGGAATCCGTCCGATCAGCCTGAAGAGCTCACAGCACAGCAACTCGCGCTCTTCTCCCTCGAGCAATGGCGTGAAGCTATATACACCAAGCTCGTAGACAAGGTGGGTACCCGCACTTACTGGGAGGACTGGGCGGACGACGTCGCAGTGATCGCGGAGAACCAGATCATCCGCATCAACAGCTTGCTGGACAACGCCAGTCCGAAACTTCTCCGCGAGTTCGAGCGCTTTGTGGCGGGGTTGCGTAACAACCTCAACGACGGGATTACGCATGAGGACGCGATCAGCATGCTCAGCCAGCACTTGATCACGGCCCCAGTGTTCAATGCGCTTTTCGACGACTACGACTTCATCACCCACAACCCCGTCGCTCAAGTCATGGAGCGCATGGTCACCGCGCTTTCCGACGCCGACCTCGAATCTGAAACGGCCGGCCTGGACAAGTTCTACGAGTCCGTCCGTATCCGCGCCTCCGAGGTCACTAGCGCATCCGGCAAACAACAGGTGATCAAGGAGCTTTACGAGCGCTTCTTCCGCAAGGCCTTCAAAAAACAGTCCGAAGCACTCGGCATCGTCTACACACCGGTAGAGATCGTCGACTTCATCCTCCGCGCGGCCGACGATGTCTCCCGCAAACACTTCGGCAAAGGACTTACCGACGAAGGTGTCACCATCCTAGATCCCTTTGCCGGCACATCAACGTTCACTGTCCGCCTGCTCCAGTCCGGCTTGATCAGGCCCGAAGACCTCGCGCGAAAATACGCCAATGAGCTCTTCGCCACGGAGATTATGCTGCTTGCGTACTACGTCTCCGCAGTGAACATCGAGACGACCTACAACGCTCTGCGCGCCGAACACGCGCAGAGCGCCGGCGAGGACGCACCCGAGTACGAACCATTCAAAGGCATCGCCCTCGCTGACACTTTCCAGATCCACGAGGACGGCGACATCCCGGATCTCGAGATCTTCGCAGAGAACAATGCTTCCGTTGAGCGCCAGAAGGCCGCTCGCATCAACGTTGTAATCGGCAACCCGCCCTACTCCGCAGGCCAAACCAGCGCCAACGACCTCAACGCCAATCAGAAATACCCGAGCCTGGATAAGCGTATTGCGGAAACCTATGCTGCCAAATCCACGGCCACTAACAAGAACTCGCTTTATGACTCATATCTGCGCGCATTCCGTTGGGCTACGGACCGAATCGGCAACCAAGGCGTCGTTGCTTTTGTCTCCAACGGCGGCTGGATCGACGGAAACACCGGCGACGGTGTCCGTCTGTCGATGGCCGAGGATTTCACTGACCTCTACGTTTTCAACCTACGTGGTAACCAGCGCACTGCCGGTGAACAATCGAGAAAAGAAGGCGGGAAAGTATTCGGGGCCGGGAGCCGTTCCACAATTGCCATTGCAGTCGGCGTAAAAGACCCGAACAGGGCGGGATTTAGTCTCCGCTATCACGCTGTTGGCGACTACCTGAGTGCTGAACAAAAGTTGCAGACTATCGATCACAGCAATCTGGCGAATATTTCATGGCAGTACATTGAACCAAATCTAGACGGGGATTGGCTCAACCAGCGGAATGAAGAATTTTCCAGTTGGCCTGCACTAGTGAGCAAGGATTCACGTTCAGCTACCCGTTTCTTCGAAATCGCTTCTATGGGAATTGCAACCAGCCGAGACCCGTGGGCCTACGGTTTTAGCGCTTCCAAAGTGTGGAGCAATATTAAGCAATCAACCAAAACATATAACGAGGCAGTAGAGCTGAAGGACCCCGCGAGTACCGCGGAAGAATTCCTAAAAGCGAATTCAGAGTTCTCGGATCCCGCCCTAATCAAGTGGTCATCGAGCCTCGTAGGCAAGCTGAATCAATCTCGATACGCGGACGCCGAAAGGTCGCGTCTCCGAATCGCAGTGCATCGCCCGTTCTGCCAGCAGCACCTTTACGTGGACCAGTTCTTCACTCACAGATTAAGCAAAATCAGGTTGTTTTTCCCGACTGGTGATCACGCAAATATCGCTGTTTACTTCCTAGGAGTTGGGGCGACCAGCAACTTTTCTGCCTTGGCCACTAATCTCACCCCTGACGTTCAGTTGATCGGTGCAGGACAAAACGGGCAACTTATAAGCCGCTTCGTTTGGGAACCGAACGAAGCTGAAGAGGGTGGACTATTTGGGGCGAGGTCAGCGCAAATACCAGTTAGCGAGAGATCTATCTATGGAAGAGTTGGTGAGAATGTCAACGGCTATGTGTGCATAGATAATGTATCCGATGAAATTAAGAAGTTGTATCGAGAATCACTCGGCGAGGACATCACGGGCGACGACATCTTCCACTTTGTGTACGGAAAGCTTCATGATCCGAATTACCGGACGAAGTACTCGTCGGACTTGAAAAAGATGTTGCCGCATATCGCGACACCAGCGACGAGGAATGAGTTCGACAGGTTCGCCCACGCTGGTCAGCAGCTGATGGACCTGCACGTTAACTATGAGGGTTTGGAGCCGTACCCCCTCGATATTCAAGTCAAGGGCGATCCCAACGACCGCGAGACCTGGCGAGTCATCAAACCAAAATGGGCGAAGAAGAAGGATCCTGAAAACGGCAAGAACGTCAACGATACGACGAAGATGATCTACAACAAGCAGATCACCATCGCGGGCATCCCGGAGGAAGCAGAGAAATACCAGCTGGGGTCCCGTTCAGCACTCGGGTGGATCATTGATCGGTACCAAGTCAAGAAGGATAGGGCGTCAGGCATTGTTAATGACCCCAATGATTGGGCCGACGAGGTCGGAAACCCGCGATACATCGTGGACCTCGTAGGCAAGGTGACACGTGTAGCCGTAGAGACCATGAGAATCGTAGACGAGCTTTAAAGGGTCCAGGTCCGCCCGCACCTTTCGAACACTCAGTCGTGAGGCAAGTTCAGCGTGTCCGGACTTCTATCTAGCTTTGTTTTGAGCACCACGATTCCGAACTTGGTGCTGTTACGCCCGGTACTTGACGCTCAAACACAAACGAAGGAGTTTCGGTGGCTGCGATCTTCAAGACAATCTCATGGCAAGTCGAACAACTTGTGTCCGGAGTGCAGCAAGGCAGCATCAGTCTGCCGGATCTTCAACGCCCATTCGTTTGGCCGGCCACCAAGGTGAGAGATCTCTTCGACTCGATGTACAAAGGCTACCCAGTTGGCGCTTTGATGTTCTGGGACGTGCCAGAAGAAGGCGCTACTCGGAAGATCTCCTCCGGTAACGGGGTCAAAGCTCAGCACCAGATCATCGATGGACAGCAACGTCTGACGAGTCTCTTCGCAGCCATTAAAGGTGTCGAAGTTCAGGACGAGAATTACCGTCGACGCCGCATCACGATTTCGTTCAATCCATTCACGGAGCGCTTCGAAGTGAGATCGGTTGCGATTGCGAAATCACCTGAATGGATCGACGACATCGCGAAAGTGTGGCACCACGACTTCGACTTTGATGATGATTTTATCGATCCCCTCGAGGAAGCTGGCCGCGAGTTTGATAAGGAGCAAAAACGCCATCTACGGCGGGTAGTCCAGCGGCTTCAAGCGATAGAGTCTTACTCTTTCGATGTCGTTCACATCCAAGATGACGTCGAGAAGCGCCTCGTGGCTGACATCTTCGTCCGCATTAATTCCGAAGGTGTGAGCCTGAAGTCCTACGACTACATCCTCACGTGGTTGAGCGTTTTCTGGCCGAAGGGCCGCGACAAGATCGAAGAATTCGCTCACTTTTCTCGGATCACGCCCCAACGGGCGTCGGAAATTAAGCGGGAACAAGTGAATTGGACCCCCTGGAACCCCTTCTGGAAGATTGACACAGGCTACATCGTGCGCGCGATGGTCGCTTTCGGCCAAAACCGTGCGAAGCTGCTGGATGCATATTCAAACCTCCAGGCGAAGAACCGAACGACTGGGCAAGTTGATCCCGAGAAACAGGAACGCGAACTGCAACTTCTGAAAGACGCCTTGCCTGTGGTCACGAACCACATCAACTGGACGGAGTACATCCACTCACTGCAGATCGCAGGATTCCGGTCCGAGCGCGACATCACCTCCGACTTCAACAAGCTCGCTTCTTATGTGCTGTTTCTCATTGGCCGTGAACGGTTCAACGTGGAATTGACTGAGCTGCGCACGCTCGTTGCACGCTGGTTCTTCATGTCCCAGCTGACGGCTCGGTACACGGGTTCATCGGAATCTCAGCTCCAGCGCGACCTCGACATGTTTGACGCTCCCGAGGTCAAGGACGCAGAAGCCTTCAGAAAGCTCGTCGAAGACGGCATCCGGGTCACGCTTACAAATGACTTCTGGGAAGTGAACCTCCCACAACAACTCGTTTCCTCGCAGTACCGACTGTCTCCGGGCTACCTCTGCTACCTAGCAAGTCTGAACGTCCTCGATGCGGACATGTTCATGCTGCCGATGAAGGTCAGCCACTGGATGGATCCATCCATTCCCGCGGAGAAAGGGACGGAAGGACATCATCTCTTCCCCCGCGCCTACCAACAGCGCGAGCTCGGCATTACCGACAACAAGCGGATCAACCAAGCTGCCAACTTCGCTCCAACCGACTGGCAGACGAACTCGATCATCTCCGATCGAGATCCAGCGGAGTACTGGCCGAAACTGGTTGATGAGCGATCTAGTGGACCGGAATGGCTGGCCCAGCAGACGTACTGGCATGCTTTACCTGACGATTGGCACTTGATGCCTTACACCGAGTTCTTGGAACAACGCCGCGAGCTCATCGCACAAGTGACTCGGGATGGTTTTGAGCGGCTCGGATCGATTCATAAGGTTCCGGACCTAGAGACTCAAGTCCCCCTTGCAGTGGTGGACGATCTCGAGCTCTCGCTTAGTGAGTTGGTCGAAAGCTGTTACCTTTTGCCCGGTGATCTCCTCGATCCGATCGACCCAGACTGGGTGGTGGATGCAATCATCACCGAAGATCGGACAGTTCGCATCGACGGCGAGAAAGACTTCGACAGTCTAGATGAGGCTGCTCAGTACCTGGGGGTTAGCAACTTGAGCGGCTTCCAGTTCTGGGCTCTTGAGAAGGACGGCGGCTTAGCTTCGATGTCAGAGGTCGTCACTGCAGGCCCACGGGAACCTGAACCCGTGCCTGAAGTTGGCACAGCGACCCAGTGCTAGAAGAGTACGAACACGATTGTGGGAGACTACTCACTCGGAAACGAGAGGAAGTACAGATACACCGTCGGTGTGGATAGTAGTTCTGGTCGTAACGCAACCAGCCGGACTGTAGTGTTTGGCCCGGATTTCTAGGCCCGCCGCCACCGACGAGCTGGGTGAACTACTATGTCCACGGTGCACGCCAGAAACAGGGGATCACTTCGCCGTAGTCTGAACACCGGTTACGCGGTGGTGGACTTCGAGACCACAGGTATGCGTGACAATGACGCGATTGTGGAAATCGGTGTCGTGCTGCTCGACAGGGACCTCTCCGTGGAGGACACGTGGGAAGCGCTGGTCAACCCGCATCGACTGATCCTCAACACCGATGTCCACGGCATCCAGGAAGAAGACGTCGACAGGGGCCTGACCTTCCCCGCTCTCGCCGGGCACCTCAAGCACCTCCTTCACGGCCGCATACTCGTCGCGCACGACGCCACGTACGAGAAGCGTTACCTGCGCTACGAATTCGAGCGCTGGGGCATGGACGACACTGTGCCGGACACGTGGATCGACACCATGCAGCTCTCGTCGCGGTATTTGGGGGTAAACAAACTGAGGGAGGCGCTCGCCGCAGCTGAGCTTCCTGCGTTGAAGACGCTCGACGCGCTTTCCGACGCCTCCGCAACCGCCAACCTCCTGCGCTACCTCCACCAGGAGCACGACGCATCGGTCACGGGCTATCCCACGGCGTTCTTCCACGGCCGCTCGGAAACGGAGCCGGAACACACGACGACGCGCGCCACGGCACCCGCAGCCCCCACAGCACCGCGCCGGCGCTCGCCGCACTCCCCTGCCCCACGGTCGTCGCCGACCGTTTCCCACCAGCGCAAGATCATCTCAGAACCGGTGACGGTACCCCGGCCGGTCGTGCCCACACACCCAGAGGTGGAGCGCGAGGAACTGTTCCCGTGGATGGAGAGCGCCCCGGACCGTGCTGGGTCGGCCGACATGGCGCGCGTCACGTCGGCCTGGATCTCCCAGCACTCGCACAAGCCGCTGTTTGCGATCTCCCGCTACGTCGCGCCCTCCACAGACATCACGGGCAACGGCAGCGGCCTCGACCGGTTCGTCGACGAGTGGAAGCTGCAAAGCCCCGACATGCTTAGCTGGAGTGCCCAGGATCTGCTCACACTCGAGGGGGTCGGGCCGCTGCGCCAGACAATGCTCGTGGAGCTCGTCGTCGCGGCAGCTACTGCTGAGCACAAACGGCAAAACGAAGAGCCGGGCCTGCCCGCCACGTCACCGCCCGACGAGCCGGAACTGTCGAGACCCCAACCTGAAGAACACACTCCTGCGCCGGCAAAGAAGACGGCTGAGGTGGAAAAGAAGCCGCCATTTGTCTGGACGGCCCAAATGATCATGTTCACCCTGTGCATCACATTCGTGATATTCGCCGCCCCCAACCTTGCAATTGCCTTCCTCATTGCCGCAGTGGGGGCGATGTGCGTCTACATGGCGGGGCTTAAGGAGGGCCGGGAATTGCCTGATAGACCGCACAACAAGTATTTCCGGCCCATCGACCCCAATGAAGAGGACCGTCCCGAGCTGATCCGGTAGGCGGCGGTGAGTTGGTAGCTCAGGTGTCCAGGTACGCCCGGGCGGCGTCATCCATCGTCGGAAAGTGCGCGATGAGCCCCTCTGTCTCCGCCAGGTGGGGGCCGATGCCGACGGCGCGGATGCCGGCGCGTGTGAGCGCTTCCACCCCGGCTAAGGAGTCCTCGAAACCGAGGATCCTGTCCGTGGGAACACCGATGTTCTCCGCCCCCAGCAGAAATCCCGCGGGGTCCGGTTTGCCGGTGGCCACATCCTCGATTGCGACGCTATCGCGCCCGATGTGTGACAGACCGGCTTGGTCTAAGCCGCCTTGCATGAGTGCGCGGAACGTGCCGGTGACGATGGCGACGTGCGTGCCGGCGTCGATAAGCTCGGCGACGAAGCGCGCCGATTCGCGCGTAATCGTCGGACGCTCAGCCACCGCCGCTGAATATGCCTCTGACAGGTGGCCGATCAGCGCATCGAACTCGTCGGAGGATCGTGCCGCCAAAAGACGGCGGACGATGTCGGGATCGGACAAGCCGACTAGGGACTCGTACTCGTTCGGCCGCAAACCCTCGAGCCCCAGCTGCTGCAGGGCCGTGTCATACGTCGCTTGAAGCACCGGCTCGTCGTCGCTCAGCGTGCCGTTGAAGTCGAACAAGACACCGTCGCAATCCTTGATCTTTTCTAAGAACACATCGGTCATGCAATAGATTGTGCCATGACCCGTTTTGGTGACACGTAACCTTTTGACCAGCAGTTTTCACTGCAAGTAGAGCCAAATAAAGATCAACTCCTGTTCGCTGATTCGTCACAATCCTGCCACCCTTCATTAAGAAACCTGTGAAACCTTTGAGCGGAAAGCGGGCAACTCCTGCCCAGCTTCGCCCGATTGGAAAGGCTCTACATGTTCTTTAAAAAGAAGTCCGCGGCTGCACGCGTAGCAGCAGCCAGCTTCGCAGTCGCTACCACTCTCGGCCTCGCGGCCTGCGGTGGTGGGGGCGATGACGGCGCCTCGGCAAACGTTGGTGGCTCCCCGGAAGAGATCGCGCAGCTGGCCAAGGAGGAAGGTGAAGTCCGCCTCATCGCCTACCCGAAGACCTGGGCTAACTACGAAGGCCACTTCAACGAGTTCACCTCCAAGTACGACGTGAAGGTCGCCGTCGACTCCCCGGATGCATCCTCTGCCGAGGAGCTCCAGGCTGTCCAGAACCTCAAGGGACAGGACAGCCAGCCGGACGTGCTGGACATCGGCTACTCCTTCACCAACCCGGCTATTGACCAGGGTCTGGTCGAGCCGTTCAAGCCGTCCACCTTCGACGAGATCCCGGACGACTTCAAGGACCCGGAAGGCAAGTGGGTGTCCGCGTACTACGGCGTGATCGAGTTCGGTGTGAACACCAAGAAGGTCAAGGACGTTCCGAAGACCTTCAAGGACCTGCTCGACCCGAAGTACAAGGGCCAGATTGCTCTGTCCGGCGACCCGCGCCAGGGCGCATCCTCCATCGCCGGCGTGTTCGCTGCGTCGCTGGCCAACGGCGGCTCCCTCGACGACATCGAGCCGGGTGTCGCGTTCTTCGAGGAACTGTCCAAGTCCGGCAACCTTGTCAGCATCTCTGACCCGGCTGCCGCCCTGACCACCGGTGAGGCTGCCATTGTCCTCGACTGGAACTACAACTGGGTCGGTGCCACCGAGCAGCTGGAGAAGGACGGCGTCGACCTTGAGCGCGTCGTTCCGGAAGACGGCGTCTTCGGCAACTTCTACGCGCAGCCGATCTCGGTCAACCCGAAGCGCCCGAACGCGGCACGTCTGTGGGTTGAGTGGCTCAACTCCGACGAGGGCGCGGAGCAGTACGCCCTCGGCGGCGCTATCCCGTCCCGCTTCACCAAGCTGGCAGAAGAAGGCAAGCTCTCCGATGAGGCTATGGAGAAGCTGCCGGACCCGGCCGTCCTGGAGAAGGTGCAGGTCCCGTCCGTTGAGCAGGGCGACAAGGCCAACGAGGTCATCGCTACTGAGTGGGCGAAGAGGGTCCGTAACTAATGTCTAGCGCCGTCTCTTCTTCCCAGGACGCGGTGGAACCGCAAGCCACTCCGGGGCATGACGAGAACGGCAAGAAGAAGGAAAAGCGGGAGCGCACACCCAAAGGGAAGTTCAGTTTCAACCCTGCTTCCCTCGGTGCCCTCCCGTACTTCCTTTTTCTGGCTGTCTTCCTCATCATGCCGATCCTGGCGAACACCCTGAAGTCGTTCCAGGATCCCCAAGGCAACTTCACCCTCGCGACAATGGGCGAGGCGATGGGTTCGACCTACCGCAGTGCGTTCGTCCTCACCTTCAACCTGTCCCTGTTCACCGCTGTCGTCGGTGGCGTCTTCGGTGTGCTGCTTGCGTGGGCACTGACCCACGACAGGCGCCCGGGCAAGCTCTCCGGTCTGATCAACAGCTTCTCCGCTCTCGCCGCTCAGTCCGGTGGTGTGGGGCTGGCGTATGCGTTCATCGCGCTTCTGGGCACCGAAGGCTTGCTCACCGTTGCCATCGCCAACGGCTGGCCCGGCTTCCGCGAAGTCTTCTCCCTGACCGGCTTCTGGGGTGTGTCGCTGGTGTACCTGTACTTCCAAATTCCGCTGATGGCCACGCTGATGCTGCCGGCCATGCAGGGCATCCGCAAAGAGTGGTACGACGCTGCATCGTCTCTCGGCGCCACCCGCAGCCAATACATCAAGGATGTGGTCATCCCCGTTCTGTGGCCCGCCATCCTGGGTTCCCTGCTGCTGCTGTTCGCTAACGCATTCGCTGCCTACGCCACCGCGTTCGCCCTGGCCGGCGGCTCGCTCAACTTGGTGCCCATCCTCATCGGTTTCTTCATCAGCGGCAACGTGCTGCTCAACCCGGGCCTTGCAGCTGCGTTGGTCACCTGGATGATGCTCATCATCATCGCGGCGATGGCTCTGCGCATCTACTTCACCAGAAGGAGTGAAAAATGGCTCAACCAGTAACGGCAGCTCCGGCCGAGGAAGCCATCGACCCCGCGTCCGACAAGAAAGTTCGCCGCCGCAACCAGCACAAGACGTCGGCAGCCTCGACTGCGATCCTCATCGTTGCCGCGATCTACTTCGCGCTGCCCTGGTTCGCGGCCGCCATCTTCGGTTTCACCCGCCCGGGCGTCGGTTTCACCACAGACACCCTGATGGAGACTTTCAACCACTCGCGCGCAGGCGAATCCCTGATCAACACGCTGTTATTGACGGTGGTGACCACCCTGGTCATGCTGATTCTCCTGGTGCCCACCATCATCTTCTTGAACCTCAAGGCGCCGCAGATGGCAAAGGCGGCGGAGTTCCTGTCGGTGCTCCCGCTCGTCGTTCCGGCCGTGGCTCTGGTCAACGGTGTGTCGGTGTTCTTCCGCCCGTTCGCGCCGGGCTTGCTCACCTCGATGTGGATCCTGGTTCCGCTCTACGTCATTAACGCGCTGCCGCTGTGCTACCGCGCCATTGACGCCGGTGTGAAGGCATTGGACCTGCGGACGATGTTCGCCGCGTCGTCGTCGCTGGGTGCGACCACCTGGCAGACCTTGAGCGGCGTGGTCATCCCCAACCTGCGCGTCGCCATGCTGTCCGCGTCGCTGCTGTGCATTGCGATGGTGGTCAGCGAGTTCGCGATCGCCTCTTTGCTCCTGCAGTACACCTTCCCTGTGTTCATGGTCGAAGTCTCGTCGACGAACCCGCGCGGTATCGCCGCCCTGTCCTTCTTCGTCATGATCTTCACCTGGATTCTGCTCAGCTTGATCTCGGCGGCATCCACCATCTCGCTCAAAAAGAATAGAAAGGCCTCGTAGCCATGGCTGAGCCCTTTGTCATCCTCAAGGATCTCGTCAAGTCCTACGGTGAAAAAACCGTTCTGCGTAACTTCAACCTGTCCATCGGCGAGGGCGAAATGGTCGCTCTCCTCGGCCCCTCCGGTTGCGGTAAGTCCACCTCGCTGAAGATCCTCGCTGGTCTCGAGCAAGCAGATTCCGGCGACGTCATCATCAACGGCCGCGAAGTGTCGGATCTGCCGACCCGCAAGCGCAACCTGGGCATCGTGTTCCAGGCGTACTCCCTGTTCCCGCACATGGATGCGGTGGAGAATGTCGCCTACGGCCTGAAGATCCGCGGTGTCGACGCCGGTGCCCGCCGCAAGCGCGCTGAGGAGCTTGTCGAGCTCGTTGGTTTGAACGAGCACGCCGCGAAGTACCCGGCCCAGATGTCGGGTGGTCAGCAACAGCGTGTTGCGCTTGCGCGCGCTTTGGCGGTGGAGCCGGAGGTGCTGCTTCTCGACGAACCACTGTCCGCCCTGGACGCCAAGGTCCGTGTGCAGCTGCGCGACGAGATTCGCCGCATTCAGCTGCAGGAGGGCATTGCGACCCTGATGGTGACCCACGACCAGGAAGAAGCTCTGGTCATGGCGGACCGCATTGGTGTCATGAATGAGGGTGTCATCGCCCAGATTGGCACCCCGGCTGAGATCTACCGCCACCCGGAAACCCCGTTCATTTCCTCCTTCGTGGGCATCACCAACCGTATCCCGGGCGTGGTGGGTAACGGCCGGCTCAACGTGATGGATGTGGAGATGGACATTGTGAATAAGGACATGCCCGTCTCCGACGGCGACATCATGATCGCGCTTCTCCGCCCGGAGGAGTTCGAGCTGCGTAATGACGAAGAAGGCCGCTTCACTGTCCACGACATTCAGCTCCGCGGCATCTTCTCCGCCGTCATGCTCGACCACGACGATTACCCGGGCCAGGTGCGTGTGGATGTCTCCACCACGAAGGCCGACCAGATCGCCCCGGGTCAGCGCGTGAAGCTGGATCTGGTTCGTTCTGAGGCTGTCATTGACACCCCGACCGAGGAGGAGCGCGCAGTCGCCCAGGAACTCTACGCGAAGCGTCCGCTGGGCACCTACCCCACCCTCCAGGCCGGCCAGCCGCACGAGTAAGGAACAGGTTCACCCCATGCTGATTCCCAGCAATGAGCCGCAGGGCACACCTGATATCGGCCCGGATGCGCACCGGCCGGTCTTGATCATCGGTCTCGACGGAACCCGGTGGGACCTTGTTCAACGCGACGGCGTCGGCAATGCTCTGCCCCGCCTGGCGGAGGAAGGCCGCTTTTCCACCATCACGATGGAGGTACCCACCATCTCCGGACCAGGGTGGGCGTCCTTGCTGACGGGAGCATCGCACGCCGAGCACGGGATCGTGGACAACACCATGGTGGGCAGCCGCCACTGGACGTACCCCGATGTCCTCTCCTTGGCGTTCCACCGCGACACCACCACCCGCACCTTCGCGGCGGCTGGCTGGCCGGTGTTGATCGATCCGGCGGGGTTGGGACCGATTCTCCACCCGCGGGAAGACCAGCAGAAGGCGGGCCTGCACCGCATTGTCGCGCGCGACGGCGAAACCCATGGCTACATTGCTACCGACGCTGAATGCGTCGCCTACGCCCACGCAGCACTGCGCGGGCCGGCCTTCGACATGGGGTTCGTATACTGCTGCGATGTCGACGATGCCGGCCACGTCTACGGCGCGGTGTCGGACGAATACGCCGACGCAATCCGCCGCGTGGACGCTCACGTTCAAACGATGGTCGAGGACGTTCAGTTCCGCTACGACTCTTTCGGTGAAGACTGGCTGGTCGTGATCACCACCGACCACGGTCACCTGGACGCCGGCGGTCACGGTGGCGACTCGCCTGAAGAACGCGCCTCTTGGGCCATTGCGTGGGCCCCGAGCGGGAACCTGCCGCACTGGACTAAGGAGCTCGAGCCTACCCAGCTCACGCCCTTGATTCTTGAGGCTCGATACGGCTAAAATTCTTACCGAATTCAGACTATAACGCGAGGTCACACACCATAGTGACCTCGCGTTATGCATACGGTGACATGAGCACCGGTGCCCACAGGAAGGTGGCAGTGACATGGCTCAGCGCAACGAATCGCCGGAGAGCTACTGGAATCAGTTCGAGCCTGAGCCCGGGCCGAACGATCCGCCGCCGAGCACGTGGCTGCCGCGCGGCGGGTCGCGCCAACCCGCCAGTTCGACGCAACCGGCGGCGGGCTCGCCGCAGCACGTGCTGACCGCACTGAGTAAGCAGTGGACCAAAGCCTTCACGGTGTTGCTCATTGTGTCACTGGTGGTGTCGGTCGCGGCCATCCTGGCACTGTGGGTTATCTTCGGCTCAGTAGAGGCGGCAAACACCAGCGTGTGGGGAATCGTGCTGCTCATAACGTTGCGCATTTCAGTGCCCCTTACAGGTGGCGCGGTGCTCGCCTTGATCCATCTCTGGCTCACCAGAAGAAAATGGCGCAACCGACGCTGACGGGAAACAGAGCCAGATGGGCCCGGCACTGGACGCCGCCGGTGAAAATGGGGGGTACTTCCTGAACACCACCGGTGAATATCCGCAGTAGCCTTGCCCGCGGGATCCTTCGTTCCACACACGTCTGGGCGGTGGACTACCGTGTATGGGGTTTAGCCCCTTCTCACTAGAGGATTTGCCGCAATGAGTCCGCACCCTGGTTTCGCCGTGATCGACCTTGAGACCACCGGTTTTGGTGGTTCTGACCGCATTATTGAGGTCGGTGTTGTGCTGCTGGATCAGCAGCTGCGGCAGCAGGGTACGTGGGAGACGCTGGTGCAGCCGAACCGGAACGTTGCCACCAGCCACGTGCACAAACTCACCGCGACGCATTTGAAGAACGCGCCGACCTGGGAGGAGGTCGCGCCGCATCTCGCAAAGGTTCTTAGAGGCAGGATCGGAGTGGCGCACAACGCGTCGTTTGAGAAGCGGTTCCTGTCCAAGGAATTTCGCCGCGTGGGCATAGCCACGAATGTCGGCGATGCGCACTGGGTGGACACGAAGGAATTGGCCACGGCGCAGCTGGGTTACAGCAGGCTCGCCGATGCCCTGGAGGCAGCGGGTCTGACCAACACGATCCAGCACGCCGCGCTTCCCGATGCCATCGCGACCGCGGAACTCCTGCGCACTCTCTCCGGCACACTCATGGGCGTTCCGCTGCTTTTCGACGGCGCCGCGGCCCCCACCCCCGCAAACCTGGTCACCCGGCAGGAACTCGGTGTGGAATCTGCTGCCAGGGTTAGCACATCCACCGCTCCCGCCAAGCCTGCCGATTCTGCCGATAGCGACAAGAACCCAGAGAGCGACGAGACCGCACGAACCGGCGGATCCACAATCACCACCGTCTCCACCGGGGTCGCAGCAACCGCCGAGTCCGGCGACTCTGCCGCGGCTGACGAGTGGCTCGCACGTCTGGCCCAAACACTGCCCACGGGCGGCAACGGGAGTCCGGACCAGTACCGGGAGCTGCTGCTGGTCTCTCTCGCCGACCGGGACCTCACCCCGGCGCAGTTTTACGGGCTGACGCGTTTCGCCCATGACACGGGGCTGACGGATGAGGACGTCGCAGAGATCCATGAGGATTTCATCCGGCAGATCGCCGTTGAGGCCTGGCTCGACGGGGTGATCACCGACCGGGAGAAAACTGAGCTGAGCACACTGGCTGAACAGCTCTCCGTCGACCCAGTTTTGGTCGAGGAGTTGCTCACCGAACCCCAAACTGGTGACGGTGAGAGTCGGATTGAACTCAGCTCCGGCGACCGCATTGCCTTCACCGGCGCAATGGACCTGCCGCGCGAGACGTGGGAAGCCCGGGCCCGCACCCGTGGCCTGGACATCGGCGAGGTGGCAGAGAACACTGTTGTTGTCGTCTCGGCTAACCCGGACTCCACGAGCGACAAGGCCCGCCGTGCCCGCGAGTTGAACATCCCCATCGTCAGCGAGACGCACTTTGCCCAGCTGCTTGCAGGTATGGATCTCAACGGCGCTGACGACCAACCGGAGCTTCCGGAAGACGCGTCCGGTGCGAGCTCCCGGTTCACGTGGGTGCCCTCCGTCATGCCTGGAGCGCACGAGTCCGAGCTGCAGAATCAGGAGATCGCTGCCCTGTGGATCCAGCACTTCCCCACCGAGCAACTCATGGAGCTTTCAACGGTGTTGTCAGCGGAGACGACGATCGACCTTGCCGGCTCCTCTGCCGCGCGGGTGGGCTCCCTGTGGGCGGAGCGCCACCAGCCGATGCTTTCTGCCACGGTGGAGGACCTGCGTGACCTGCCAGGTGTCGGCGCAAAACGTCTGGAACGCCTGGTGGAAGCGGTTGTGCTGGCTGCGATAGACGCTGACCTGCCGCAGGAAGCTGACGCGGAGAAACAGGACGGGCAGAATGGGGACGTGTTCCGCGACTCCGATTACGCCGACGACGCCTACGCCGACGACCCGTTGGCGTTTGCGGACCCATACTCCACTGCAGACTCCGAAACCGAGAAAGAGCTCGACGTCCTCGCCGGCTGGCTGACCCTGACGGAGACGGAGTTGCCGGATGGGGTGAAGGGGCTAGTGCCGGGCGTCGATAAGCGAATGGCTGAAGATGTGCTCGCTGGACTGTTCGCACGGTGCGTCGACGAGCTTGTGGCCACATGCTCGGACGACACCCGCAAGCTGACCATTGTGTCCATGCGCTACATGGGCGGCGCGACGCTGGAAGAGCTGGGCACGCACTTCAACGTCTCCCGGGAGCGCATCCGGCAGCTCGAGAGAGAGATCAGACGGAATTTCGATGTGCCCAACGCCCTGTCCACAGATGTTGCGCAGGAGCTCGCGGAAAAGTTCCTGCCGCTGTCCACATTCGCCGAGGTGAATGAAGACATCCCTGCCCTGGCGATGACGGCGGAGCCGTTCGAGGGCACCTACGAGCGCTACTTCCGCATGTGGGGGTTGTGGAAAACCGACGAGACATGGATCACCGCGCCCGGCTTCGCGGAGGCCGTCGACGCGGCGCTGGCGGAGCACTCAAACGAGTACAACGCGGTGCTTATCGGCGCTGCAGCGGCAGATCTAGGCGCAGACAGCCATCTGCTGGCGGAGTGGATGTCGCAGCGCACAGGATTGCTCGTGCTTCCCGACGGCGAACATGTGCTCATCGCGCGCAGCCACCAAGACCGCGCCGCGGGCGTGTTGTCGATCAAGGGCGAACCGATGACCCTGAGCGAAATCGTCCAGGCGACGGGAATGAACATCAACGAGCGTTCCGTCAGCAACGCCATCAGTGTGGACGAGCGCATCATCCGCGTTGCGTCGAATCTCTATGGTCTGCGCGAATGGGGCATGGAGGAATTCTTCACCATTACGGACTGGATCACCTCCCGGATCCAGGCCTCCCCCACCGGGTCTGTCGCGTTGAAGGATCTGCTGGAGGAAGCCCCGTCTCTCAGCGTCAGCGAGAACTCCGTGCGGGCCTACGTCGGTGGAGCGGATTTCGTGCTTGACGACGGTCATGTCACCCTCCCAGACACCGACACCGCCGGCGACTCCGCTGGCAGCCCAGGCGAGCCGACCGAAGCGGACCCGCAGGACTACCGCGACCTGTACTGGCGCGACGATGCATGGCACATGCTGCTCACCGTCAACCAGGACCACCTGCGCGGATCCGGTTTCAGTGTGCCCCGCGGAGTCGCCGGCATTTACCGGGTGCCCGTGGGCGATAAGGTCGCTGTACCCAGCCGCCTAGGCGAGCAGTTCGTGCGTGTGAACGCGTTGAAGCAATCCACTACCTCCACGATCCGCCGCTTCCTCATGGAGGCCGAAGCGGCCGAAGGCGACCGGGTGTGGCTGCGCTTCGCGCCGGATGAGTTCACTGTTGTGCCTGCTCCCGCCCGCGCTTTCGAGGTGGATGATCAGGAGGTCGATCTGGCCCACTTACTGGATTCGATGGCGTTGGATCACGCATTAGCCAATGACTCGGACACGGCGCTGGTGGCCATCAATGAGGCACTCGGCCTAGACACGTCCGCGCCTCGCCGCCGCACCGTGGCAATCTTCCGCCACCGCGGCCAGGATGAATACGCCGACCTGATCCGCGATCTCTAGGCCTGCGCTTGGCCTGACCTAGGTCAGGGCCTGGGTGTCGCGCTCCATTTGGTCGTAGGCCTGGTTGAACACGACCAATGCTTCCTCCTCCGAGGGGTCGAGCAGCCCGAAGGAGAGCATCTGCATTTGGGAGCGGCGCTCGCGAATGCCGTCCAGCACCGTCCACGGGTTCGAGTTCGGCGGCAGCCCCAGGCGCGACGGCGGTGGCCCGGCATGAGCGAGCCGCGCTGCTTCGTGGATGAACTCCTCCGACGCATGGGCGGCCAGCAGCGACTTCAGCGTGATCAGCAGCTTCGCCGGGATGGCCACGGGGTGATTGCGCACGGTGTGCAGCGTGTGGCGGATCGGTTCGGTGAACGCCGGGTGGCGGTACACTAGCCCTTCCAGGTCGGTGAGGATCTCGCCGGCGCGGTGGAGGTAGGCGTACCAGGACAGGTCGCGCTCCAGCGCTTCGCGGATCGCGCCGATGCCGGAGGCGCGGATGAGCCAATCGTTGAACGCGGCACCGCCCTTGACCGCTTCCTCGTGGCCGCGGAACAAACCGTACTCGCCGATGAGGTCGACGACGTTCTCAATGCGCTGCGCCGCGTGCCGGTTCGGGTCCGGGGCACCCTGCAGTGAGTGCGCGGAGAAGCTGGCATCGATGTTACGGGGCCCGCCAGTGCCTCTGTTGCCCTGCGAATAGAGGGCGGAGACGAGATCCAGGCGAGACTGCGCTGTCACTGAGGCGATCTCGCGAGTCAGCGATTCGCTCACCACCCCCGTGGCCACCGTCTGCGCCAGCAGAGCAGACACCGGCATGACCCGGGACACAAAACCGCCCAACTGCTGGGACAGACGCGCGGCGTGCTCGTGAGCTTTCATAATCGGGTCTTCGTCGCCCAAGGCCCCCTCACCGAAGGAGTCCGCGCGGGACAGCACGCCCAGCGTGTTCAAGGGAGTGAAACCGAGCTGCTGGATGAACTCGACCTCGTCGCGGCGAGGTGCAGAGTCAAACAGGAACACAGCAGCATCGGCGTCGACGGAGGCGGAACGGGTTTGCTCGTAGCCGTCGATAAGCGCGGCGCGCGTTGTGGCCTCATTTTCCGCTGTCAACGTCGCTGTACCCGGGGTATCGATGAGCGTGTACCGGCTCACCGCCTGCGACGGCAACCAGCGGTCGATGAACGCGATCTCCGCCGCGGGAACCGGCAACTGGGACACACGCCCACGCTGGATCGGGATAGGGACCTGCTCGCCGCTGCGCAGGTAAGCAATGGCGCGGTCGGGCATGCCGTTTTGGAAAACAGTGACCACGTTGGTGGCCTCCAACGCACGGGTCTCCGCGACCGGGGCACCGACAAGCGCGTTGAGCAACGTAGACTTGCCCGCCTTAATGCGGCCGACAATGACAATGCGCGGCGGTGTCTGCACACGCGCAATGAGCGGACCGCACGCGCGAGCCAGCTCCGGCGAAAGCGACGCCAAGCGGTGCAGCTCATTCGCGATCAATTCAAGAATGGACATCTTCTACCCCGCTTTCCGTGCCGTGAGCTGCTCAATCATGGTCTCTGCATCGCTGTGGGCCTTGCGCACGCGCGACCGGTTCTTCTTGATGATTTCCAGGCGCTGGTTACGCGTTTCCTGCCGTTGGGTGATGGTCTTCTGCGCACGCGCGATGCGCTGCTTCAAGTCGCTCAGCTGCGCCTCCAACTGCGCCGTGTAACGGGCAGAAATCATCGGCTGGGCCACCAGAGTGAACTGCGTCAAAATGTTGTTCGTGTGCTTGACTGCCGAACTCCGGGACTCATTGAGCCAGCTCTTCAGCTGAGTCTTACCCGACTTGATCGCGCGGAAGCCGAACGTCACCCCGAACCACGCTGCCCCAGCAATGATTCCCACACCGGGGACTAACGCCGCACCGAGCAGGCCACCAATGGTGGACCCGCCGGAAAAACCCATCATGAGCATCATCGGGTCGAACGTGTCGCGCATGTTGCGGTTCACCTCGGCCGTACGGATCTCCCCGATGTGCAGCTGCTCACGAATCTCCGCGATGATTTCGTCCGGGATGGTGGAGTTGCCGAAAATCTTGTGCAAGTACGCCTCAACGTCACTGCCGAACTGGCTGACCGAGACCACCACCGCGCGCTGGAAGTCTTCTTCCATGAGGCGGGTGAAGTGCTGCGGGTCTTTGCGCAGGACCTGGATGCCGTGCTTGTCGATGAAATCCGTCCACTTCGTCCGAATCTCCAACAAATCCTCATCCAGCTTGTCCGCCGCCGACTGCCGCATGAGCTGAAGGTCGCGGTTCAAGTGGCGCTCCCACACCTTCGCCTGCTGGCGCAGTTCCTCGAAGCTGGCCTTCTGCTCCTCCAGTTCGGGGAGAACATCTTCGGCCTGCTCCAGATCGCGCTGCTCGGTCTCCATCTCCGCTTCGATGTCCTCCAACGCGCGGTTCATCATCCGCAACGCGTTAGCCACCGGCAGCGACTCCGCGCTGGCGAAGCGGTCCGAGATCTCCTTGCGCAGCGTGGCCAGGCCAGCGAAAGTGTCAACGTGGTCGTCGTCGGTGCCCAATTCTGCGAACGGCAACAGCGACGACACCCCGATGACAGGAATGTTGTCGCCGACGTGGGCGGCAATGAGCTTTTCATCCTCGGCGACGATGTCGCGCCAGCGCGTCATGTTCTTGTCCGTCTTGGTCACCGCCACAACCACAGACGCAGACACCTCGTGGGCGTGCTTGAGAAAGTCCATCTCCGGCTTCGTCAACGGGCTGGAGGCATCCGCGACCACCACAACCACACTGGCCAAGTTCTCCGTATCTGCCTGCACTGCGGAATCCGCAGAGCCGATTCCGCCGATGCCGGGAGTGTCAATGACAATGGCGTCGCCCATCTTCGAGCCGTCGACAGCAATGTGCGCACGGGTGGGCACGAATCCGTCGAAGGACTGCAACGCACGGTCCACTCGACTGGGCAGCTCACTGAGCGGATGAATCTCCGTTCCTTCGGCAGAGATCAAAGCTGCACTACCGGCTGGGATCTCGTCGTTTTCAGGCCCGATCGCAATGGGAATGACCGTGGTGAAATCCGTGCCCGAGGGCGAAACCCCCTGCCACCCCACAAGCGCATTCGCCAGCGAACTCTTTCCACGGTTGACCTCGCCGGCGAGAATGACCGTATTGGCCTGCAACTCGGCCGACGCTGCCTGTTTGACCCGCACCGACACTTTCGCGCGGCCACGCTTGTCTAAAATCCCCTCGCAAACACGGTCAATGTAGCTCTTGGCCTTGCCATACAGGTCATTCTGCTGGGCTGCGGGCGCTGAGGTCGGTTGATCCGGCTGCGTCAATTTCTAGGCTTTCTCGCGTATCGGGGCTAGCTAGGGGGAAGTATATGCCTCCCCCATTGTGTCGCAGATATGGCGGGGCGTGGCAGGCAAGCCCGCTTTCCGCGCACACACAAGGAAGATATGCGAGACTTCTATGAAAAATTCAGAACATTCCTCCGCCCAACGGTGTAACCTTCGCACGCTTTCCCAGCATCCAATCTGTGACCGAATTGCACCTTTATAAAGAAAGGCCTCCCCCGTGTCCCGTTCCAGCAAGCGCATCGCCGCGATCCTCACCGCCACCGCCACTGCCGGCATGCTCACCGGTTGCTCCCTGGTCGAACAGCTGGGTCCGCAGCAGCAGGAGGAGCAGCAGGCCACCGAAGAGCAGACCACCTCCGAGGTCCCCGAAGAAGAGAAGTACGACACCGGCCAGTACCGCAAAGAACCGCACAAGGGGTGGCCCGAGACCCCGGCTGACATGACCTCCTACTCGGAGGGCAACCAGATCGGCTACCAGACCCTGCTGCCGTACGAGGTGGACCCGGAACGATTCACTCAAGGCCGCATGCCGGTCCGCTACAACACCTTCGGCCGGATCAACATGGTCTTCCCCGATGCCGTCAACGAAGCCACCAAGCCGTTTGAGAAAAACTACATCACTGGTTACGTTCACCCCGCCAGCGACGAGTCCGGCAAGCAGATCGCCGAGAACTACATTTGGCGCTTCACCGACCCGAGCTCTGCCGAAGGGTTCGCCAACGCCGTGCGCGACACCTACCTGGCAGAAGGCGGCGTGAACTACGGGGACGACACGACCTACCCGCTGGAGTACATCGACATCAAGGGCCACCCCGGTGCCGCCGGCATGAAGGATGAGCAAGGCTCCCAGATCCACATGGTGACCACCTACAACGAGTTCGTCATCTTCGCCAACGCGATGGACAACCGCGGCTTCGACATCTCTGAGGAGGAAAAGACCGACGATCTGACGTGGGCGGAAGACTACCTGTCCAAGTTCCTGACCATGCAGATTCCCATGATGGAAGACATTGCCACCCACAAGACCGAAGAAGGCTTCGGCAAATTCGACGAACTGCAGCCAATGGATCCGGACAACATCCTGAAGTACGTCGTGATGAGCCCAGAGGGCGTGGAGATGACCGGCCCTGTCCCCGCCAACATGAACAAGCGTGCGATGAACGGCATGTTCAAGGCCACCGGGGAAGTCTCCCGGATCCTCGACCAGGCTGATATCGAAGCCATGGCAGTCGGTGAATCCACGTTGTTCCGCCTGTCCAACCCGGAGAACGCCGAGCTGTTGCAGGCCTCCTTCCGCGCGTTGGACTCTGGTGAGGACCCTGAGAAGTACGACGAACCGCAGGGTGTGCCCGGCACCGAGTGCTACACCACCTTCGAGGACAGTGGAAAGCTGCACTACTGCTACCTGAAGTACGAGAACTACTACGCCCACATCTCCAAGTGGGAAAATACCTCGGCAAGCTCTGACGCCACCATCGGCAACGATCCGGAGGAAGAAGAGAACAAGGTCGACCCGAAGACCCAGCTGTCCCACATGGTCGCCGCACAGTACCTGATGCTGCGTGCTGCGGACGGTGAAACGGACGCAGCTGCGGACGGCACCGCGGAGAGCAAGGCTGACAGCACCGCGGAGAGTAAGGCAGAAAGCACCGCCGAGACTACGGCGGCTGAGTCCTAGAACCCTCTTGGGAAAGACTCGGGTTGCTGTGGGTTCTTTTCCCTGGGGCGAGTGTAACTTCCCGCCCCGCCCCGTCATCTAACTACTGTTAGCCCTGAAGACCACCTACTGCTAGGGAGGCCCCCATGTCCAAGGACTGGACTTTGTCCATTGACTTCGGCACATCCAATACCGCGGCAGCGCACACGAACCCGACCCGCGGTGGCGTGGAGGCCGTCAGCTTGTCCCACGACAGGATGACCATGCCGTCGTCGGTGTACATCGAAAACCCCGAACACGTCGAGACTGGCGACGTGGCCCTGAACAAGGCGGAGGGCAACCCGGACGGCTTCCTCGCCGCGCCAAAGCGCGTCATCCCGCAGCAGATCTTCCAGATCAACGGCTACGACATTCCGGCGTCCACCCCGGTTGCCGCCGTTTTGGAGTCGGTGGTGCGCAGGGCTTCCCGCGAGCACAACGATCACCGCCCGGCTGAGCTTGTGCTCACCCACCCTGAGGCGTGGACCGACGCGGAGATCAAGGTGCTTCTCGACGCTGCGACGCAGCTCGGCCTCAACGCCACCACCATCCGCACCGTCTCCGAGCCGAAGGCGGCCGCCCAATATTATTCGGCCAACCAGCCGCTGGAACCGGGCGATAAGATCGCTGTCTTCGACTTCGGCGGCGGCACCCTCGACGTTGCTGTCCTGGAAGCGCAAAATGACGGGTCCTTCCACATTGTGGCCGCGCGCGGCGACAACTCCCTGGGCGGCAAGAGCTTCGATGCCTTGATCCGCCGCTGGGTCGACCGCCAGCTTGAGGACGACCACCCGGACCAGATCGAGTACCTGCGCCGCCGCGCGCCCCTGTCCGACCGTCACGCCGTCGAAGACAGCATCCGCCGCGCGAAAGAGGTCCTTTCAGAGTCCCCCACCGCGACAATTACTGTCCCCGGCGAATCCGAATCTGTCCGGTTGACGCTGACGCGCAGCGAGTTTGAAGACATCATCCGCCAGCCCGTCCAGCGTGCGACTGACCTGACGCGCCAGACGCTTATCGACGCTGGCGTCACTTCCCCCGGCGACCTGAAAGCCCTCTACATGACCGGCGGGTCATCCCGCGTCCCGATGGTTCAGGAGGAGATCAAGAGCCTCGGCCCGGTGGCCAACCTCGACGACCCGAAGATGGTGGTCGCCCAGGGTGCGCTGTCTGCCGTCGCGCCGATTGTGACCGGCCTGCATACCTCGACTGCGCCCACCACGCCGACGTACGCCGGCCAGCCGGGTCCTGCAGGTCGGCCGGGGCACTTTGGTCAGCCGGGGCAGTATAGCCCGCCTACCCAGGTCCAGCCGGTCCCGCCCCACACCGGTCAGCCAGGCCAGCCCGGCCAATCCGGCCAACCGCAGCCTCAGCCCGGTAAGAAGAACCGCACTGCCCTGGCCGTGGGTGCAGTCCTCGGTTCGGTCCTCCTGATCGGCGGAATCGGTGCTTTCGCGCTGACCCGCGGTGGCGATGACCCTGCCGAAAACCAGGCTCAGGGTGGGCAGACCGCAGCTGAATCCGCCGGCGAGTCCACGACGCCGGCTCCGACCGAGTCCGAGGAGCCGAAGACCGGCGAAGAGATTTACGCGGCACTACCGGAGAAACTGCAAGAATCCGTCGAGAGTTGCTCTTTGAACTCAAGTAGTGCGGGGCTCCTCGGCGCGCCCAGCATACAGTGCAAGGTCAAGGTGAACAGCGAGGGGGTTGAGCACTTCCGGGAGGTGGGACGCTACGCCTCTTCCTTTATGAACCTCGCTGTGAATAAGGATGCCGCCAAGCGTGAGCGCTCCCTGATCAAGCAGGGCCGTTACTCCAAGTCCGAGGAGGGAATCACAGAAGAAAGCTCCGATGGCACCGCAGGTGTCGGTGCCGACACCTCCAACCTCTACGATGCGGAGGTCACCTACGCCGATACCGAGACCGGCCTGGTCTTAAGCTCCTACGACTTCGCTTCGCCCCAAGACGCCGTTGACTGGCTCAAGACCCACGAATTGCTCTAATGCCATGATCACACCAGAACCGATCCCAGAAGGCCTGGTCGAACGCTCCCTGAACACGGCGTTCACCACTGAGGAATGGCCGGAGTGGGACGAGGCCGTCCTCGTTCCCGATGCCGCGGCCGAGGACGACGCGATCGACACCATCGACGACGATGACCTCGCGCTCGACGACCCGGCCGACGCCGACACCGCCCCAGCTACCACCGAGCCAGACACTGACCCTGCGCCAGAAACCGACCCCGAGATGCCGGACTCTGCCGACCCAACGGAGAGCTTCGACGGCACCGCGGACACCGACGACACGGACGACATGGCCCTCGACGACTACGGCGACCTCGACGTCGATCCGGACTTCTAACCCCCGCGCCGGCATATCTGCAAGGGTTATGCGGACAGTCCGGGCTGGCCTAAAGTAGCCTGTCCGTTATGCACGAACCCCAGCTCATCGCTAACGCCAAGGCCGGCGATCAATCGGCCTTCGCTGAGCTGGTGAAACAGCACGAGGTCAAACTGTTCAACGTGTGCCTGCGGATCACGGCGAACCACCACGACGCTGAAGATGCCTTCGCGGCGGCGATGTACCTCGGGTGGAAGAACTTGGAGAAGTTCCGGGGCGCATCGGGCTTTGGCACGTGGATGTACCGCATCGCGTCGAACGCTTCGCTGGAGGTTGTGCGGAAGCGCCGCCCAGAGGTCTCCATCGATTCCCCGCTCGGGGGCAACGATGACGCGGCCCCCTTGGAGATCGAAGACGTTGCCGCGGAGTTCGAGGAATCCATCGCCGACAATGATTCATTGTCCAAGGCTCTGGCTGCGATTCCCGACCAATCCCGGGAAGCCCTCGTGCTCGCCGAGGTCGCCGGATTCACGCTTGCGGAAATCGCCGAACACCAAGATGCTTCCCTTTCCGCCACCAAGGTCAGGGTGCACCGGGCCCGCAAGAACCTGCGCGAGCTGCTCGCCGCCAACGCCTAGAGGCACCCAGCCCGACGCATAGGACCCGCATGTGACTATGGGCAACACCTCGGTGGGCATCGTGGCGACGGGGTGGGGGCCGTGACCAGCAGCCACGGTTTAACACCGCCATCTCGGTGTACTCTGCTGGCATGCCTTCCACCACATCTTCGTTCCGCCACCGCTTTGTCACAATGATCGCCGCCGGGGCCACAGTGTCCGCTTGCACTTTGGGCCTGGTTGGCTGCTCGGATTCCGCGCTCCCCGATTCAGAAGAGCCCGCCCTGACCACCGCCGCTGCCCCAGACTCCCAGGATGACGGTGATTCCGCCGACAGCCCGGAGACCGTTGTGGAGACAGTGTCTGAAAAGCCCAAGGACAAACAGACAGAAAATTGCGCAGAGTTGCCCAAGGACCCGCGCGAGCAGTACCCGTCCAATTCGGCTCCCGGCCGCATGCCGGCAACCGACGGATCAGATTTCAACTTCTGGATCGACGACGTGGAGAACAACTACGACCCGTGCGCTCCGGTGAGCTGGATCATTTTCCGGGGCGCTCTCGGCGATGCGGAGAAACCCGCCGGAACAGGCGCTTCGATCACCGATGGAATCGCGTTCTACGTCAACGGCAAACCTGACGGTGAGATGCGCATATTCACCAAGGTGGAAAACGTTTCCGCCGACGACGCTACTGTGACGCTCGAGTGGGGTGCACGTACTGAGGGGACTGCAGCAGGCATCACCGAGCACTACTCGGTGGAACTGGACACCTCCACCGGATCCATCACCCCCGTTAGCGGCAACACCGCGGAATTCAACGAGCGGTGGAACGAGACTCAGTACATGCTCGGCCACGAGTGAGAGTAGGCCACAGGATACGGGTGGCTAACGGTGGGGGAGGTTGCGTCGATAAGCGAATGGATGCACCCGACCCCGTAGGATGAGGCGTTATGACCGACAAGAAGCCCGACATGACCACCACCGCCGGCAAAATCGCGGACCTGCGCAACCGCTTGGCGGAGGCCCGCGAGCCGATGGGCAGCGAAGCCGCGCGCACTGCAGGTGAAGCCGGCATTTCCACGGCCCGTCAGCGCGTGGAGGCCCTGGTTGATCCCGACTCGTTCGTGGAGACGGACGCCCTTGCGCGCCACCGCGTGGAGGAGCACGGCATGGACCGCACCAAGCCCGTCACCGATGGTGTGGTCACGGGCTATGGGCTTATCGACGGCCGACGCGTCGCGGTCTACGCCCACGACTCCTCGATTTTCGACGGGCAGATCGGCGAGGTCTACGCCGAGAAGATCCTGAAGGTCTACGACTTGGCCATCAAGACTGGTGTGCCGGTCATCGCGATCCATGACTCCACCGGCGCACGCCTGCAGGAGGGCGTGGTCACCGCCGCGATGTCGGCGCGCATCCTGCGCAAGGCGACCGAAGCTTCCGGTGTCGTGCCGCAGATCTCTGTGGTGGCGGGCGAAGTCGCTTCGCTTGCGGCGCTGCTGGTGCCGTTGAGCGACGTGGTGGTCATGGTCGAGTCCGCCACGATGCACCTGACCTCCGTTTCGGCAGTGACGAAGGTGACCCGCCGCGTGGCCACCGCGAAGTCCCTCGGCGGTGCCGACATTCACCAGACGGTCACCGGCGTGGCGCATCTGACCGCCGGTTCCGACTTGGAGGCGATCCAGACCGTGCGCGAGCTGGCCGCGTTCCTGCCGGAGAACAACCGCGCCGCCTCCCCGATCAACGACAACTCCGCCGAGCCGGACACCACCTCCCTGGACACGTTCATCCCGGACAATGACTCCGCGGCGTACGACGTCCGCGAGATCATCACCCGCGTCACCGACAAAGGCCTAGTCGAGCTGGGCCGCGGTTACGCCGACAACGTTGTCGTCGGTTTCGCGCACATCTCCGGCCGCGCCGTGGGCATTGTGGCCAACCAGCCGAGCGTGCTGGCCGGCTGCCTCGACCACGCTGCTGCGGCGAAGGCCGCCGCGTTCATCCGGGTTTGCGACTCCTTCAACCTGCCGATCGTCGAATTCGTCGACTCCCCCGGCTTCTTCCCCTCTGAGGAGGAAGAGCACCTCGGTTCCGCGAAGCATGGCGCCGCCCTCGCCTTCGCCTTCGCAGAGGCCCAGGTGGGCAAGATCACCGTGATCACCCGCCGCGCCATCGGCCCGTCGTATGTGGTCATGGGGTCGAAGGACCTGGGCGCTGACATGGTTTTCGCGTGGCCGACTGCGCAGATCGCGCTGGCTGACGCCACCACGGCCGCCGAGCACTTGGGCGTCGACGCCGACGAGTACGCCGCCAGCCAGCTCACCCCGTACGTGGCCACCGAGCGCGGACTTGTTGACGCTGTGATCGAGCCCTCCCACACCCGCACCCAAGTCACCGAAGCGCTGCGCCTGCTCGAGCGCAAGGTCGTCTATGCCATCCCCAAGAAGCACGGCAACATCCCGCTGTAGTCGGATCTGGAAGGAAACCATGACTCAGTCCTCGTCACAGCCCCTGTTCACCGTGGTCAAAGGCAACCCGACCGACACCGAGCTCGCCGCTTTGACCCAGGTCTTGAGCGACCTGCAGCAGGAGGCGAAGTCCCGCACCGCCGGCGGCCACCGCAACCTGTGGGGCCGCCCCACCAACCGCGTCCACAGCCCGGTACTGTTCAACCCGTCGGCGTTCAACTCGACCGCGCTGTTCTAGTGCGCCTTGTTTTAGCGTCCCAGTCGCCGTCGCGGCTGATGATCTTGCGCAACGCCGGCGTGGAGCCCGTGGTCAAGCCTGCGCACATCGATGAAGACACCCTGCTCGCCTCGCTTATCGACGCCTCCCCCGCCGACTCCGTGCGCACCCTCGCCCACGCCAAAGCCGGGGCCGTTGCACCGGCCTATCCCGACGACATTGTGGTCGGTTGTGATTCGATGCTCTTTTTGGACGGTCAGCTGCAGGGCAAACCGCACACCGTCGAGGAGACCATCCGCCGCTGGCAGGCCCAGCGCGGCCGAACGGCCGAGCTGATCACCGGCCACGCCATCTGCTACAACGGCACGTGGATCACCGACGCTGTGTCGACGAAGATTCACTTCGGCGACGTTTCTGACGCCGACATCGAGGCCTACGCCCGCTCCGGCGAACCGCTCGAATGCGCCGGCGCTTTTACCCTGGAGGCTCTGGGCGGCTGGTTCATCGACTCTATTGAGGGCGACCAGACCAGCGTCATCGGCCTGTCCCTGCCGCTGCTACGCAGAGCGCTCTACTCTTTCGGGATCAACGCCTCCGACTTGTGGGGCTAGACTCGCGGGCATGGCCCTTAATGACTTTTTCCGCAAAAACATGGCGCCCATGTTCGCCGCCACCGGCACACTGCACTTTGTTGCGCCGCGGGTCTTCGACCAGATCGTGCCGCCCCAGCTGCCCGGAAAGCAGCGCACTTACACGTTGGCATCCGGCGTGGCCGAGCTCGCCTGCGCGGCGCTGGTGGCAGTTCCCCGCACCCGCGCCTTCGGCGGGTACGCTTCCGCGCTGCTGCTGGCCGGTGTGTTCCCCGCCAACCTCTACATGGCTTACCTGTGGCGTGAAAAGCCGTTGCCCATGCAGGCCGTCGCTTTGGCCCGCCTGCCGCTCCAGGTGCCGATGATCACTGGCGCGCTCGACATCGCCCGGGGGCGTTAGGTGGGGTTTGGGGAAGAGATCGTCGATAAGCTGGCGGCGCGCAAGCCAGAATCGTCGATTTGCCCGTCCGATGTCGCGCGCGACCACGGCGACGGATGGCGTGACCTGATGGACGACGTGCGCGCGGCAGCGGCCGAGCTCGCCGCGTCGGGCACGGTGGTCATTACCCAAGGTGACCGCGAAGTCGACCTGGCCACGGTGAAAGGCCCGATCCGCATCCGCCGCGGCCCAAAGTGGCAGGATTGACCCCATGGAATTGAAAGACATGATGGCCCCGCCGCCGGTGTATTTGCCGGAGGACCCCGCCGCAGGCAAAGACTTGCTTAACGACGACACCGCCCTCACCCACCCCGACTCCCCCAGCGTGTGGGCCGCCCGCGCCCGCCGCGAACTCGACGGCGGTGATCTGCTCGTGGCGTACGCCTACGCGCGCACCGGTTACCACCGGTCGCTGGACCGCCTACGCGCCAACGGGTGGAAGGGCTGGGGTCCGGTGCCCTACTCCCACGAACCCAACCGCGGTGTCCTCGAGTCGATCGCGATGTTGGCGCTGACCTCACAGGCTATTGGCGACGACGCGGAGTACGACCGGTGCCGCCAAATGCTGTCGGATGCGGATCCGGCGGCCGTCGAGAAGCTGCTTTAAGCCACTCCAGGCGGCCGGAACGCTTTATTTGTTGGTGGCCTCGACGCTGTCAGCGGCCTTGGTGTCCGTGGTGACCGTGGTGTCCGCGGTCTCAGTGGCGACCGTGGCGTCCGCGGTGTCTTTGTTTCGGTCCACCAGATCAGTCGTGTTCTGGGCGATGCGGACCACCGACACCAGAGCCTCCAGGCCGACGCGAATGAGGATGATCTGCAGCAGTGCTGCCAGCGTGCCGATGATCAACCAGCCGAACACGTACAGCAGTCCCCTCCCTGCCCCGTACGCGAAGCCGGAGATGGCCCCGATCAGACCCAGCACCCAGCCGAGCACGGTAGCGACCAGAAGCACGATGTAGATGATCTTGACAAAGTCGATCGTGACGAAGTCGCGGAAGCTGAAGTCGAACAAGGAGTTGAAGAAGCTCTTGCCCTTCGGCTTCACGGTCTGCTCGAGCGGCTGCGGCTGGTTGGTGCCGTACGCCTGGTCGGAGCCGTAGGCCTGGTTAACCCCATAAGCCTGGTTGGATCCGTAGGCCTGGTTTGTGCCGTAAGCCTGGTTGGTGCCATACGCTTGGTTGACACCATAGGCCTGATCGGCGCCGTAGGACTGGTTGGAACCGTACGCCTGGTTCGATCCGTAGGCCTGGCCACCGAACTGGGTCTGTGCCTGTTGTGCCTGTTGTGCCTGTTGCGGCTGCTGGCCCGGCTGCGGCTGGCCGAACTGGCTGGCCGGCTGGTTCGCCTGCGGTGCCTGGGCCGGCTGAGCGGCCGGGGAGCCATACGACGAGGGGAACTGGTCGCCGTAAGACTGCTGCGCGCCGGCGGAACCCGCCGAACCGGTGGAACTGTTGGACCCGGTGGAACCAGCCCAATCGCCCGCAGGTTGCGCCGACTGGCCGTACTGGTAGGTGCCGGCGTGCGAGGACGCGCCCGTAGAACCAGCGGCACCGGTGGTGCTAGCGCCGCCGGGGGTGTTTGCGCTGCCGGTGGAGTCAGTGCTACCCGCTCCGTACGTGGTGGGGGTCTCCGAAGACGTGTACCCGGCTGCCGGCGTCGTGCCAGCGGTGCCCTCAGAGCCGGTGCGGATCACGGTGGTGTCTGGGTAGGAGGTGTCGGATGCGCCAGTGGCACCTTCGGTACCGGACGGGGTCGACTTTCTCCGCGAGGAAGGAACAGAGGATTCGACGTATCCGGAGTACGACGTAGAGCCAGACGTCGCGTCGGAGCCGGTGTAATCAGAGTGGGAACCGGTGCTTGGGGTGGTAAACCCGGATGATCCGTACTCGTTAGTGTTGGGTGTGATGGGCTCGTCGGGGTTCGGGGTGTTCGGGGTGGACATTGCTAGCTCCTTTGACGGTCCTTGGCTAATGGAACGTTTGTAGTCTAACTATCTTCGGGAAAGTTGCCATGCGTCGCCGTGGCGCATAGGCGCGCAGAAACGGCCGCGGAAGTGCGAGAACCCCACCTGGGAGGGTGGGGTTCTGTGACGTCGATAAGCGGGCGCTTAAGCGTTCTTCTCCTCGATGCGCTTGATGGCCTCGTCAGCGACCATCTCCTGGATGCCCATGTCCAGCTCGGAGGTGAAGCCGACGCAAGAGCAGTTGATCTCGCCGAGGACGTAGGTGTCCTCGCCGGTCTCATCGTCGTCGGCGAGCATGAAGTCCGCAGTCCAGATCAGCGGGATGTTGTCGCCGCCGAGGTTTTCTGCGATGACCGGGCGGGCCTCGGCGAACATGTCGATGAGCTCCTGCCACTCCTCCGGCTTCTGGTAGGTGTACTTCGCGCCGGAGAACAGCGTCGCGGAGAATGCGTCGCCGCCCTCAGCCGGCTTCTTGTGCACGACGAAGACCGGGTGCGGGCCGACGAGCAGAATGCGAATCTCGCCCTCGACGATGCGCGGCATGAAGCGCATGTCCACGAGCATGCCGTTGTCGCCGATGATGTACTGGTCGCAGAAGTCCATGAACTCGCCGAGCTCGCGCTCCTCGGTGTGGTTGTCCACAGCCTCGGTGCACTTGAGCTTGGTGTCCAGCGGCAGGGCGGTGCCCGGCTCAACGGACTCAGCCAGGGACTCGTCGGCCAGGCGGACGCGCCAGATGCCGGAGCCGGTGGAGCCGCGGTTCTGCTTGAGCACGCGCTCGCCGTAGGACAGGGCGGTCGGGAACGTCTCGTGGAAGGATTCGACGTCGTAGTAAGCCGCGGTGTCCTCCGGGACGAGGTCGGTCTTGTTCAGCTTGACCAGGGCGTCCTTCGCGCCGTAGGAGATCATCTCTGCCGGGGTGGACATGCCCACCAGGCCCGCCTCGGACAGGCGGGTCAGCAGGTCGAAGTAGCCCTTCTCGCCGCCGGGGACGTTGCCCGGGTTGACGCGGGAGATGTAGCCGTCGAAGTTCTCGGAAACGTAGTTGAAGATGTCGTCGGACCACTCGGGGCGGAAGAAGACGACCTCGGAGTGCCAGCCTTTGTCCTTGATGGAGTTGACAATCGGCATGGTGTCGCGACGGTGACCGTCAAAGTACTTGTCAGAACCGCCCTCGACCTCGAAGACGACGATAGCCTTGTGCACGTGAGATTCCCTTTCGATCTGTGCTTGTACGTCTGCGGACCTCCACCAGGTAAAGGGTGATCCGCCCCTGAGATTAAGCCCTTTTTCAGGCCGTCGCTTGGCGAGTGCAGGAGATAGTAATTAACTTCACACCGGGTGTGCGTCACACTAAACGCGCTCGATAGGAATCGTTGACGAGTAAGATTGTCAGCGACCGTTTGCACGCCGTTGAGGGATCCGCATGGCCATAGAGTTTGACCCGTTTCCGCAGTTCCAGGACTTTGCCCACCCGGAGAAGTTCGTCTCCGCGTCGTGGCTGTCGGCCCGCCTGGGGGTCGACGGTTTGCGGGTGGTGGAGTCGGACGAGGACGCGTTCTTGTACGACATCGGCCACATTCCTGGGGCGGTGCGCATCGACTGGCACCGCGATTTGAATGATCCGGTGCGGCGCGACTTCATCGACGGTGAGGCGTTTGCAGCGCTGATGGATGCCCGCGGCATCAGCCGCGATGACACGGTGGTGGTCTACGGCGACCGCAACAACTGGTGGGCCGCCTACACGGCGTGGGTGTTCGAGCTCTTCGGCCACCCCGACGTGCGCCTTCTTGACGGCGGGCGCGACGCGTGGATGGGCGAGGAACGCGACACCTCCTTCGCGGTGCCTGAGTACCCGGCGCAGGGCTACCCCGTTGTCGAGCGCGACGACAGCACGTGGCGGAGCTTTGTGGAGCACGTCCGCTCGCGGCCCGAGGACACATTGCTTATCGACGTCCGCGGCCCCGAATACTTCGCCGGCGCCGAAGTCGACGTCGCCCCCGACTCCAACTGCGCCTCCCCCGTGTTGCGCCACGGCCACATTCCAGGCGCGGTGAACCACCCGTGGGGCGACGCCGTCCACCCGAACGGGCGCGTCAAAGACCGCGAAGCCATCGCCGCCGCCTACGCCGACGTGCCTGCGAACTCCCCCGTGATCACCTATTGCAGCGCCGGCCAGTCCGCCGCCCACACTTGGTACGTCCTCCGCCACGTCCTGGGGGTAGAGAACGTGTCACTCTATGACGGTTCCTGGTACGAGTGGGGCAACATGGTCCGCATGCCGATCGAGCGGGACGCAGAGTAGAACGAAGGTTAAGGGCCTGCGTGCGGGGCGGGGGAAACGCCGATAAGCGTTTTTGCGATTAGTCATCCGTAACCGCCCGGTTGAAGTTCAGCTGTGCTTGCACTGTGCTTTACCCTTGGCGATAACTGTCTGTGTCCGTCTATACACCTGGCTAGAAGGAAGATCCCGTGACAATCTCGAAGGTTCTCATTGCCAACCGCGGCGAAATCGCCGTGCGCGTGATCCGCGCCGCGAAAGACGCCGGCATCGCATCCGTCGCTGTCTACGCGGAGCCGGACGCGGACGCCCCGTTCGTGGGCCTGGCCGATGAGGCGTTCGCGCTCGGTGGCAGCACCGCCGCCGATTCCTACTTGAGCTTCGACCGGATCATCGGCGCCGCCCAAGCCTCCGGCGCGGACGCGATCCACCCCGGGTACGGCTTCCTGTCCGAAAACGCCGACTTCGCCCGCCGCGTTATCGACGAAGGCTTCACCTGGATCGGCCCGTCGCCGGAGGCCATCGCGCTGCTGGGTGACAAGGTTGAGGCGCGCCGCATTGCCGAGAAGGTCGGCGCACCGATGGCGCCGGGCACCAAAGAGCCGGTCGGTTCGGTCGACGAGGTTCTCGCGTTTGCCGACGAGCACGGCCTGCCGGTGGCCATCAAGGCCGCATTCGGTGGCGGCGGCCGCGGCATGAAGGTCGCCCACACCCGCGAAGACATCCCCGAGCTGTTCGAGTCCGCCACCCGCGAAGCCGTCGCAGCGTTCGGCCGCGGCGAGTGCTTCGTCGAGCGCTACCTCGACCGCGCCCGCCACGTCGAAGCCCAGGTGCTTGCCGACGTTCACGGCAACGTCATCGTCGCCGGCACCCGCGACTGCACCCTGCAGCGCCGCTTCCAAAAGCTCGTTGAGGAGGCCCCCGCGCCGTTCCTCACCGACGAGCAGCGCGCGTCCATTCACGACTCCGCCAAGGCGATTGTGAAGGAGGCCGGCTATTACGGTGCCGGCACCGTCGAGTACTTAGTCGGCGACGGGCTGGTGTCCTTCCTTGAGGTCAACACCCGCCTGCAGGTCGAGCACCCCGTCACCGAGGAAACCGCCGGCATCGACCTGGTGCGCGAGCAGTTCCGCATTGCTGACGGCGAAACCCTGCGCCTGACCTCCGACCCGGCCCCGCGCGGCCACGCCATCGAATTCCGCATCAACGGCGAAGACCCCGGGATGAACTTCATGCCCGCGCCGGGCACTATCACCCGCTACCACGAACCGGCCGGTGCGGGCATCCGCGTCGACTCCGGCGTCCGCGCCGGCAACATCGTCGGCGGCCAGTTCGACTCCATGCTGGCCAAGCTCATCGTCACCGGCGAGACCCGCGGCGAAACCATCGAACGCGCCCGCCGCGCCCTGGACGAGTACATCGTCGACGGCCTGCCCACCGTCATCCCCTTCCACCAGGCCGTGCTGAACGACCCGGCGTTTGTCGGCGACGAGAACGGCTTCTCCGTCTACACCCGCTGGATCGAAGAGGAATTCACCAACACCATCCCGGCGTACCAGGACTCCGACGACGATATGGACGTTGCCGATTCTGAACCGGCAACCCGCACCTACGCCGTCGAGATCGACGGCCGCCGCGTCGAGGTCGCCCTGCCCGCCTCCCTCGTCATCGGCAACGGGTCGAAGCGCAAGGCGAAGAAGCGCCGCTCATCCGGTGCGGCTGTGTCCGGGGATGCGGTTCCGGCGCCGATGCAAGGGACCGTCGTCAAGGTCAATGTCGCAGACGGCGACACGGTCGCAGAAGGCGACATTCTGCTCGTGCTCGAGGCGATGAAAATGGAAAACCCCGTCAAAGCCCACAAGGCCGGCACCGTCAAGGGCCTCGCCGTGGAGCAAGGCGAGCAGGTGAACAAGACCGCCGTGCTACTGGAGATCCGCTAGCGCAGGCGTAGGCTGGCAAGGCATGAAATTCACGCTCGTCCCAGCCACTGAATCCGACCGCACCTACCTGCGCCGGCTCGACTACCTTGCCGACGTCTTCGGCGACGAGTCGCGCCGCCGCCGCGGAAGCGTCCAAAGCGCCGAAGAGTACGTGGGCAAGTGGTCCCCCGAGCACGACGGCGGCTTCATCGCCTACGACGACGAACTCGTCCCCGCCGGCGGTGTGTGGCTGCGTTACTGGAAACCCGGCGAGGACTACACCAAAGCCAACTTGGGTCCCGACATCCCAGAACTCGCCATCGCCGTGGAGAACCGCTCCCACGGCCACCGCCTGGGCCGCATTCTGCTGCAAGCCGCGTGCGAGCTCGCCGCCGAGCACCACGCCTCATCCATTGCACTCCACGTTGAGCCCGGCAACGACCGCGCCCGCCACGTCTACGAAGTCTTCGGCTTCGTGCAGTCCGACCACCACCCGGAAGTGATGGTCAAGCACCTATAAACGCGCCTTGGTGTTGGCCGTTTACCCCCGGCCTCCTATGCTCTGGGTCTCCTTCCGGCCGGGAACGCGGCCCACCTTTTGCAAATGACTAGAGCCAAACGACTAGAACGTTCACTTCTGAGCCGAAAACGAAGCGTTCTAGTCGTTTGGTTCTAGTCAATCGCTGGGAAACCGTGGCCGGGCCGGTGCCGGGGCCTGTGCCAAGGGCGGAGGGCGGTGCCAAGGGCCGAGGGCGGTGCCAAGGGCCGGGACCCGCGCACCACTCCCCTACACCAACGCCGGAGCGTGCTCGTCCATCTCAAAGACCTCATCGGTGGTGGAGATGAGCGAGCGGTCATGGGTGACAAACCCGCAGGCGACGCCATGGTCGTCGACAAGCCGGCGCAGCAGGGCGACGATCTCATGGGAGCGGTCGGAATCGAGGGCGGCAGTCGGCTCGTCGGCCAGGATGAGCTCCGGGGAGCCCATCAAGGCCCGCGCGATGCCGACGCGCTGGCGCTGGCCACCCGAGAGGGCCTGCATGTCGCGGTCGCCGAGGCCGTCGAGACCGACGGTGGCCAGCAGCTCATCCGCGCGGTCCTTACGGGGTTTGATGCCGCGGATGTGATCGGTGACCAGCAGCTGGTCGCGGACGTTGAGGGCGCTAATCAGGTTGGCCTGCTGGAAGATCATGCCCATATGGTGGCGTCGCACAGCGTCGTTGACCTCACGGCCGTTCAAGGTGGCGGTGCCGGAGTCCGGGGTGATCAGGCCGGCTGCGACGGACAGCAGCGTGGACTTGCCGGAGCCGGATTCGCCGACGATGAAGGTGAGCTGGCCCGGTTGCGCGGTGAAGTTGATGGTGTCTAGGACGGTGCGGCGCTCCTCGCCGTCCTGGAAGGACACGGTGACGTTGGTGAGTTCGAGCATTATGCGACACCTCCGAGTGCGCTTTGGGGGTTGACTTTGGTAATCGAGCGGGTGGCCAGCAGCGCGCCGGCCATGCCTAGGAGCCACACGGCGACCGGGGGCACACCGATCACGGACGCCGACAGGGTGAACGGCGCGGTGCCAGCCATGGCCAGGCCGATGCTGAAGGCCGCCAGCCCACCGATGAGCACGCCGACGAGCAGCAGCACAGCCGACTGGCCGAGCGCGTCTTTGAGCAAGTACGTGTTGGAGGCGCCGATGGCCTTCAAGATGGCCAGGTCGCGGGTGCGCTGCATCGTCCACACGGTGAGGAAGGCGATGATGACCAGCGCGGCGATGGCGTAGAGGAAGCCCTGGATCATCTTCAGCGAGCCCTGCTCGGAGGAGTACGCCGCCAGACCCTGGAAGGACTCGGTAAGGGAAACGCCGTCGGCGCGGTCGGGGTCGTTGGACAGCAGCACGGTGCCGTCGGCGTCGGTGTGGAAGGCCTCCTGCCAGGTCTCGGTGGGCACCCACAGCACCGGGGTGTGGGAGAAGTGGAGGTCCGCGGTCACGGCGTCGACGGTGGTGGTGGCGGACCCGAGGCGCAGGGCGTCGTCACGCGAAAGGCCCAGCGACTCGGACGCAACCACCCCGTCGCCCAAGACCTCTCCCCCGGGCAACGTGGTGCCGCGCGGCAGGGAGAGCACGGCGACGGATTCTTCGTCGCCGCCGTCGACCTGCATAAGGGTCTGACCCGTGCCGAGCGGTTCAGTGCCCGCCTCCGCCTCAACGCGCGAGGTGGTGAACGACGGCTCGGACGGATCCTCGAAAACGACGGACTGCGGTGCAAGCGCCTCGAGCGCGGACGTATTCTGCTTGCCCAGGCCCGACGTCAGCCCGGTGAGCACGGCGACGAGCAGGGTGATCAGCGCGACGGTGCCCACGATGAGCCCGAAGCGCCCCTTTGCTTTCCTGATTTCTCTGATTCCCACGAACATGCCTCAATTGTGGCGCTGACCTGCACGCCTAGACATCGGGCGGGTGGTTGAAAACGCGGTCAACCGATCGGTTGATCAAGCATGCGCCAGCAAGCGGATAGGGTGGCGCGCATGACATCGCACCGGATTCTGGTCACCTTGCGCGTGAGTTTGCACGTGTTGGTGGCTGTGCTGTTGATTGTCGGTCTCGCAGGCTCGCGGGACTGGCTCACTGTCGCTGCCGCGGGCGCGTTCGCGGCTGTGTATTTGTTCGGCACGGTGCACCAGAACCGCGGGGGCGCGTACACGCAGGCGCAGGCGGCGGTGTGGCTGGCGGTGGTCATTGCGGTGTGGGTGGCGCTGGCGTTGCTGTCACCATCGTTCGTGTGGCTGGAGTTCCCGCTGGTGATGGTGGCGTGCTTTGTGCTGCCGACGTGGTGGGGCATCGCGGTGACGGCGGGGTTGTTGGCGCTGACGCTGTCGGTGACGGTCCCGGCGAACGGGGTGGGCGGGTTGATCGGCCCGACGATCGGCACGGTCTTAGCAGTCGGCATTGTGCACGCGTACCGCGCGCTGCGTGCGGAGGCGGAGCATTACCGCCAGATCGCCGCGGATCTTCGCGCCGCGCAGTTGGAGCTCGCCGCCGCCGAGCACGAGGCAGGACGTGCGGAGGAACGCGCGCGCCTGGCGCGCGAGGTCCACGACACCATGGCGCAGGGGTTGAGTTCGATCGTGCTGCTCGCCCGCTCTCTGGACAAGCAGCTTAGCGACGCCCCCTCCCGCGACACCCTCGCCATCATTCACGACACAGCTGCCGACAATTTGGCGGAGGCCCGCCGTTTCGTCACCGGCAACTCGGGAGGCGGCACCGGGGCTGGCGTGGGGGCGGTAAGTGGCCCTGGTGCCGGGGAAACGCTGACCGCGCGCATCGAGCGTCTCGCCCGCTCCGCTGAAGCCCGCCAGAAGGCTCTCGGCACTCCCCTGGAGGTCCGCGTGGACGCGGTCGACCTGCCGGAGCCGGTCGCTTCGGTGGTGGAGCGGGTTGTGAGGGAGGGGCTAAGTAACGTCGTCAAGCATGCGGGGGCGACGCTGACGGTGGTGACGGTGGATAAGCTGGGGGCGCACGCGACCGTCGACATCTACGACAACGGCCGCGGCATCACCGGGCCGGAAGGCTACGGGCTGAAAGGGCTGCGCGCGCGTGTTGCGGAAGCCGGCGGCGACCTCACCGTCGAAGGCAACGTGCTCGCCGCATCGCTGCCGCTGGAAGGAGCCTAATGCGCGTCATGCTTATCGACGACCACCCCGTCGTCCGCGCCGGCCTGCGCGCCGTACTGAACTCATTCGGCGACATTGACGTCGTCGCCGAGGCTTCCGACGGCACGGCCGAAGTTCCGGCGGACGTCGATGTGGTGGTCAGCGACATCCAGATGCCCGGCGCCGACGGAATCGAACTGACCCGCCGGCTCGTGGCTGAGGGCGGGCCACCGGTGCTCATCTTGACCACGTATGACACCCAGGCGGACGTCGTTGCGGCCGTGGAAGCCGGCGCGATGGGTTACCTGCTCAAAGATGCGCCGGAGGACGAGCTGCACGACGCCGTCGTCGCCGCCGCGCAACGCGAGCGCACCCTGTCCCCCCAAGTCGCCAACGTGCTCGCCGAACGGGTGCTCAAGCCGGACGAGGCGCTGTCCGGCCGCGAAATCGAACTGCTCACAGCTCTGCAGACCGGCATGTCCAACCGAGAGATCGCCGAGACCCTGTTCATTTCTCAGGCGACGGTGAAGACTCACCTGATCCACATTTATGCGAAGTTGGGCGTGGATAACCGCACGGCGGCCGTCGATAAGGCGCGGGAGCGCAAGATCATCTAGCTCCCGCGGTGACGACAGCCACGAGGTCGCCGCCCTCCACCTTCGTCGACTGGGTGAACGCGATCCGCTCGACAGTTCCGTCGTGCGGCGCGGAGATCGCAGCCTCCATCTTCATCGCCTCGATCGTGGCGATCGGGTCGCCCGCCTTGACCGTGTCCCCCACCTTGACAGTGATGGTGACCACCCCGGCGAACGGGACGGCAACGTGGTTCGGGTTGCCCGGGTCGGCCTTCTCGGCGTCGGCGACGGTGGACTCGGCGTTCTCGTCGCGGATGGTCATCGGGCGGACCTGGCCGTTGACGGTGAGGATGACCTGGCGCATGCCCTTGTCGTCCGGCTCGCTCATCGCGTCCAGGCGCACGACCAGCGGCGTCTGCTTCGAGTCGATCTCGCCGTAGTAGATCATCACTTCTTTGCCCTCTTCCAGGCCGTAGAAGAAGGCCTTGTCGCCGAGTTGGTCGGTGATGCCGTAGCGGCGGCGGTGCTCGAGGTAGGACTCGTGCTCCTTCGGGAATAGCAGTTTGCCCAGGGCGACGCGGCGGCGCTTCTGCGCGTCACCGGCGGCGTCGTCCGTCGCGGCGAGCTCGGCTGCGAGGTCGTCGGGCACCTGCACCGTGTGGTCCACCGGCGCGCGGTCGGCCAGCGCTTCGTCGCGCAGCAGCGGCCAGCCGCCGGGCGGGGTGCCCAGCTCGCCCTGCAGGAAGCCGATGACGGACTCGGGAATGTCGTACTTGCGCGGGTTCTCCGCGAACTCTTCCGGGGTCACTCCCGCGCCGACGAGGTAGAGGGCCAAATCGCCCACCACCTTCGACGACGGGGTCACCTTCGTGGGGCGGCCGAGGATCTCGTTGACGCCGGCGTAGTAGTCCTCGACGAGCTCGAAGCGGTCGGCCAGGCCCAGCGCTGTGGCCTGGGTGCGCAGGTTGGACAGCTGGCCGCCGGGGATCTCGTGCTTGTACACCCGCCCGGTCGGACCCGGGATGCCGGACTCGAACGGGGCGTAGACGGCGCGCACTGCCTCCCAGTACGGCTCCATGTCAGAGACGGCCTGCAGCGGGATGCCGGTGTCGCGCTCGGTGTTGGCGAAGGCGGCCACCAGCGCCGACATGGACGGCTGCGAGGTCGTGCCCGCCAGCGGGGCGGAGGCGACGTCGACGGCGTCGGCACCGGCGTTTGCCGCAGCCAGGTAGGTGGCCAGCTGGCCGCCGGCGGTGTCGTGGGTGTGCACGTGGACCGGTAGGTCGAAACGCTCGCGCAGCGCCGTGACCAGTGTCGCGGCCGCAGCCGGCCGGAGCAGGCCAGCCATGTCCTTGATCGCCAGGACATGCGCGCCGGTCTCGACGATTTCCTCAGCCAGACGCAGGTAGTAGTCCAGGGTGTAAATGTCTTCGGCGGGGTCGAGCAGGTTGCCGGAGTAGGCCATGGCGACCTCGGCGACCGTTGTGTTCGTCTCTAGGACGGCGTCGATGGCCGGGCGCATCTGGGAGACGTCGTTAAGCGCGTCGAAGATGCGAAAGATGTCGATGCCGCTGGTGGCGGCCTCGCCCACAAATGCGCGCGTGACGGACTCCGGGTACGGGATGTAGCCGACGGTGTTGCGCCCGCGCAGCAGCATCTGGATGTTGACGTTGGGCATCGCGTCGCGCAGCTCGTCGAGACGCATCCACGGCGACTCGTGCAAGAAACGCATGGCGACGTCGAAGGTCGCCCCGCCCCACGCCTCCACTGACACCAGATCCGGGGTGAGGTGGCCGACGTGCTTTGCCGCGGCGACAAGCGTGTTCGTGCGCACGCGGGTGGCCAGCAGCGACTGGTGCGCGTCGCGGAACGTCGTCTCGGTGACACCGAGAGCAGTCTGGTTGCGCAGCTTCTCCGCCCACTTGACGGGGCCGAGCTCGAGCAGGTCGTCGCGGGAACCGCGCGGCAGCTCACCATAGTCCAGCGGCGGGAGCTTTTTCGACGGCTGCAGTGTCGACGGCCGCGGCCCGTTCGGCTGGTTCACCGTGACGGTGGCCAGGTAGTTGAGGATTTTCTCGGCGTCGTCGTCGGCGGATGGGGCATCGAGAAGCAGCGGGTGGTCGGCGATGAAGCCGGTGTTGATGCGCTGGTAGCGGAAGTCCGGTTCGCTCAGCAGCGCGCGCAGGAAGCCGATGTTGGTGGACACGCCGTCGACGGCGAATTCTTTGAGTGCCCGCAGCGCACGGTCGACGGCGACCTGGAACGTGCGGCCGCGGCAGGTCATCTTCACCAGCAGCGAGTCGAAGTTCGGGGTGATCTCGGTGCCGACGGCCACGGAGCCGTCGAGACGCACGCCCGCACCACCCGGCGAACGGTAACCAGTGATGGTGCCTGCGTCGGGGCGGAAACCGTTCTTCGGGTCTTCGGTCGTGATGCGGCACTGCAGCGCCGCGCCGTGGACGGAGATGTCCTCCTGGCGCAGGTGCAGCGCGTCCAAGGTGGCGCCGGCGGCAATGTACATCTGGTTTTTCACGATGTCGATGCCGGTGACTTCCTCCGTGACCGTGTGCTCCACCTGCACGCGCGGGTTCATTTCGATGAAGACGTGGTTGCCGGCTTCGTCGACAAGAAACTCGACGGTGCCGGCGCCTTCATAGTTGATCTCGCGGCTGAAGTTGACCGCGTCCTGGCAGATGCGCTGCCGCTGCTCGTCGGTGATGTGCTGCGCGGGCGCGATCTCGACGACCTTCTGGTGGCGGCGCTGCACGGAGCAGTCGCGCTCGAAGAGGTGGACCACGTTGCCGTGGGCGTCGGCCATGATCTGTACTTCGATGTGCTGCGGATTGATCACGGCGCGCTCGATGTAGACGTCCGGGTCGCCGAACGCGGCTTCAGCTTCGCGGCTGGCTTCCGCCGCGAGCGCGGCCAAGTCTTCGCGCTTTTCGACGAAGCGCATCCCGCGTCCCCCACCTCCCGCGACAGCTTTGACGAACACGGGAAACTCGAAGTCCTCGGCGAACTTTTCCAGCTCGGCAGGGTCAGCAGACGGCTCGGAGTCCTTCAGCGTGGGCAGGCCGGCGCGCTCGGCGGCCTGAACTGCAGCGGCCTTGTCGCCGGTGAGGTCGAGCGTCTCCGCAGACGGGCCGATGAACTTGATGCCTTCTTCGCGGCAGCGGCGCGCTAGCTCTGCGCGCTCCGACAGGAAGCCGTAGCCGGGGTAGATCGCGTCGGCGCCGGTCTGCTTCGCGGCGTCGATAATGCCCTCGATGTCGAGGTATGCCTTGACCGGCTGGCCCGGCGTGCCGATCAGCACTGCCTCGTCCGCAAACGGGCGGTGGAAGGAGTGGCGGTCTTCGCGCGGGTACACGGCGACGGTCTTCGCGCCGGTCTCGACGGCGGCGCGGAAGGCGCGCACGGCGATCTCGCCGCGGTTGGCCACAAGCACCTTGGAGAAGGTGGGAAGATCAGCCGGATCGGGGAGGCTGGTTGTCTGCGGCGTGGTCATGGTGGGGGTCTCGTCTCCCTGGATCGGTGAAGGGGTGGGTTGACCCCCGATCCTAGTCCCAACCGGTGTCTTTGATCCCCTCATTATCCAGGTGGTATCCCATGTGCGGGATGGTGAAGTTGAGGAACCCGCGCCGCGGGCTGTAGATCAGCTCCCGGTCGAGCAGCGCCTTGCGCGCCATCGACTGGGACTGGAGGGTCCCGCCCAGCTCGTCGGCGATGTCGCTGACGGCCACGGCCGCGTTACCCTGCTGCGCCTGCGCCATAGCCACGAGGAATTCGTGCTGCTTCGGCGGCACGCCGCGTAGCGCGGGTTCATGCACGAGCTGCCCGAGTGTTTCCAGCACGTCCGGGGTCACAGCGAGCGTGTCGTTCGACTCGACCACACCGCCTCCTGCTGCCGCCCGCTCAAAGAGGTGGAAGCCGACGAGCTGCACCAGGTACGGATAACCGCGGCTGAGCTGCACTGCCTCGTCAAGGGCTCCCCGGTTGAACTTCACCCCGCCCTCCGCCGCGGTTTGGGCCAGGACGTCGGCGGTGTCCTGCGGGGTCATGGGCCCGAGGTTCGCGTGCTGCGCGCGCCGCAGGAACGTCGTGCCCGGGTGCTGCAGCAGCGCCCCGATGCCTTCCGGCAACCCCGCCGCAGCGAAGGCGACGTTGTGGTTATCGCGCATCAGGTCCTGGATCGCCGCCGTGAGCTCCCACAACTGCTCCGGATCGGCCGATTGCACCTCGTCGACGGTGATGAGGATGCCGCTGTCCGGGCCGAGTTCACGGGAGAGCTCATTGAGCGAAGAAATGAGCGAGGCCGACGGTTTGCGGCTGGTGTCCACTTCCGTCTCCACGCCCCAGCCGCTAGCTCTGATCCCGGTGATGCGCCGCTTCACTGTCGGCTGCTCGCGGAGCATCGCCAGGGTTTGCGGGATGACGGTGTCCACCAGGGGATGCACCACCGCGTTAGGGTGGGCACGGAGGACGACCCACCCGCGGCGTTTCGCTTCATCTTCAAGCTCGTTGAGGGTGACGGTCTTGCCGATGCCACGCGGGCCGCTCAGCAGCAGCACCCGGCGCGGGTCGCCGACCCCGCCGTCGAGCCCTCGGCCAAAGGTCGACACGACGCTCGCCCGGCCGGCGAAGATGATCGGCGAGACACCGAATGTAGGAATGAACGGGTTGGCCACGGTGGTCTCCTCTCACACAGCACCTACCAGCCTTTTATACTCCTTATACTCCACCTGCGGCCAGGGGCCTTTATACTCCTTATAGTTACGCCCCCCCCGCAGCGAGCAGCCGGGGTGGGAGGGGGCGTCGATAAGCGAAAGCTAAACGCCGGGCACGTGGCGCTCGCCGGGGCCGTTGTAGGCGGCCAGCGGGCGGATGATGGAGTTGTTCTCGAACTGCTCGATGATGTGCGCGGTCCAGCCGGTGATGCGCGCCATGACGAACAGCGGCGTGAAGAACTCGATGTCGAAGCCCAGGATGTAGTAGGCCGGGCCGGGTTCGATTTTCATGGTTCGCCTATCGCGGTTCGCCGACGGACAAACCCGCAGGTCGGCGTGAAAGGCGAACTGTGAGAGGCGAACGGCCGCTAGTTGAGGTCGGTCTTGTGCACCAACCGGCGCGCTGCCTCCGTGATCGAACCCGACAGGGAGGGGTAGACCGCCATCGAGTTGGCCAAGTCCGCAACGGTCAGATTGTTGGTCACCGCGATCGTGAGCGAGAGGATCAGCTCGGACGCGGTCGGGGCGACAATGACACCGCCGAGAACCTGGCCGGAGCCCTTGCGGGAGAAGATCTTCACGAAACCGGTCTTCAGCGAGCGCATCTTGGCGCGCGGGTTGGTGGGCAGGTCCAGTTTGATGATGTCCGCGTCATAGTCGCCGTTGCGGATCTCCGCCTCGGTGATGCCCACGGCGGCGATCTCCGGACGGGTGAACACGGCCGAGCCGACGGTGCGCGCGCGCAGCGGTGCCACACCCTCCCCCAGCGCGTGGTACATCGCGATGCGGCCCTGCATGGCGGCGACCGACGCCAGCGGCATGAGGTCGCAGCAGTCGCCTGCGGCGTAGATGCCGGAGATGTTGGTGCGGGAGACACGGTCGACGTGAATGTGGCCGGACGGGGTGACATCCACGCCCTGGGACTCGAGCATGAGGTCTTTGGTGTTCGGCACCGAACCGATCGACATCAGGCAGTGGGAGCCTTCGATCTCCCGGCCGTCGCTGGTGCGCACGATGACACCCTCACCGGTGTTGTCCACGCTCTCCACGCGGGCGTCTTTGACCAGGGTGACGTCGCGGTTGGACAGGACGGACTCGAGCACGTCGGCGGCGTCAGCGTCGTCGTGCGGCAGAATACGGTCCGACGAGCCCACCATGGTCACCTTCACACCCAGCTCGGCGTAGGCGGAGACGAACTCCGCCCCGGTCACACCGGAGCCGACCACGACGAGGTGCTCGGGGGTCTCGATCAGGTCGTACATCTGCTGCCAGTTGAGGATGCGCTTGCCGTCCGGCTTCGCCTTCGGCAGCACACGCGGGGAAGCACCGGTGGAGATGAGGACGATGTCGCAGTCGAAGGTCTCCGCCGTGCCGTCGGCAAGCTCTGCCTTGACGCGGTGGGTGGTGTGGCCCTCCTGCTTGGAGGCGAAGCGGGCGCGCCCGGTGACCAAGCGCACGCCAGCGCGTTCGAGCTGGGCGCGGATGTCGCGGGACTGCTCGGAAGCGAGCGCGACAACGCGGTTGTTCAGCGCCGGGATGGACAGGTCGACCTGGCCGAGGCCGTGGCGCAGCCCCATTGCGTCCGCGCGGCGCAGGTCAGTCTTGATGTTCGTGCCCGCGATGAAGCCTTTCGACGGCACCACGTCGCGCAGAATGCCCGACCCGCCCATGCCGAGCGCCTCGATCAGGGTGATGTCCGCGCCGTACTGGCTCGCAGTCAACGCAGCCTCGTAGCCGCCGGGGCCGCCGCCGATGATCACGATCTTTTTGGACATGCGAAAACTCCTGTTGCGAAAAGCGAATTGCGGACGGTCAGGTTCTCGCTAGACCACTGTAGCCACGAAGCTACTTATGCGCCGGTGGGCACACGGTCCGAATCTGCAAAGCGCTCCACAATGGTTCCGAACAGGCGCACGCCCACATCGATGCAGCGTTCGTCGATGTCGATGTCGCCCTGGTGCAGGTCGTACTTCTTGCCGGTGCCGCGCCAGCAACCCAGACGCGCCATGGAGCCGGGGACCTGCTCGAGGTACCAGGAGAAGTCTTCGCCGCCGCTGGATTGGGGAGCCTGGACAATGGCGTGCGGGTCGACGCTGCGCACTGCCTCGACCAGCGCGGCAGTAGCCACGTCGTCGTTCATCACGGGCGGAACACCGCGGGTGTAGGCGAGTTCGTGTGAGCAACCGGTCGGGGCGATGATTGCGTCGATAAGCTCGCTCATGAGCGGCTCAAGCGTGCGCCATGTGGCGATGTCCTGAGTGCGGATCGTGCCGGAGACCCTGCCAGTTTTCGGCACAGCGTTGGGGGCGAAGCCGGCTTCAATCTGGCCGAAGACCAGCACGGTGCCGGTGCGCGGATCGATCCGGCGGGTCAGCAGCGCCGGCAGTTGGGTGACCAGACTGCCCAGGGCGTAGACGACGTCGTTGGTCAGGTGCGGGCGCGAGGTGTGTCCGCCCGGGCCGGTGACGTTGATGCGCAGCACGTCGGCAGCCGAGGTGATTGCACCGGTGCGCACGCCGATCTGGCCCACCCTCAGCTTCGGCTCCGCGTGGACGGCGTAAATGCAGGCCACGCCGTCGAGGCCGCCCCACTTGATCACGTCGGGCGCGCCGCCGTCCATGACCTCCTCGGCCGGCTGGAAGATCACCCGCACACCGAACGGCAGGTCGATCTCAGCCAGCGCGCACGCCAGCGCCAGGGAGATTGCGGTGTGCACGTCGTGGCCGCACGAGTGGGAGATGCCCGGTGTGCGCGACGCGAACGGCAGCCCCGTGGACTCCTCGACGCGCAGGGCGTCAATGTCGGCGCGGAAGGCGAGCTTGTCCTCACACTCCGGGCCGATGTCCACGTACAGACCGGTCTCCGGGAACAGGTGCGGCTCGAGACCGCGCTCGCGCAGGCGCTCGGCGATGAACTGGGTGGTGTCGATCTCGTGGTGGGAAACCTCCGGGTGAGAGTGCAGGTGCCTGCGCCACGCGATGACCTCGTCGCGGTGCGCGACAAACCACGAGTCAATCTGGGCCGACAACCCCACTTTTTCCACGGAACAACCCTCCCGGACAATGCACGACAGTGCGACAGGTACCTGTGGAAGTGTAGTACTAGACCAAGCTGTACAGACAGTTGGGGTTGGCCTGCCTCTACAGCGCGAACGGCCGGGTGTCCTCGGGGCGGGCCGGCCAGAGAATTTCCAGGTTGAGGGCGCTGGCATCCTGCGGGCCGAAGCTGTCCCAGCAGATCTCCCCCACTTCTTCGCCAGCGCCTGGCAGAAGCAGCACCGGCGGCACACGCAGCGCGTACGCCAGACGGTAGATCGTGCTCAAGTTCGGGTCGTTGGACCGGCGGCTGTTGTTGTGGTTGCGCTCCAGGTTGGACACCTGGCTGCGCGACAACCCCGACAGGTCAGCCAGCCGCTGTTGGCTCACGCCGCGCATGGTGCGCACCGACTTCAGGCGCGCGGACAGGCTGTACCCGTAGCTCGCCCATTTGGCGTCCGGCAAGATTTCGGTATTCTCGCTGGCCCCGCTAGCTGCGCTGGCATCGTTCACGGTGGTGCCCCCCTTTATCGATCCCCCATCGATTGTTTCTGCCCTGAGAGTACTACATATCGATGTTGCGCGGGCCGTACAAGCGGTCACCGGCGTCGCCCAGGCCCGGCACGATGTAGGCGTCCTCGTTCAACCCCGGGTCGATGGCGGTGGTGACCAGGCGAATCGGCGCATCTAGTTCCGCAATGCGGTCCACGCCGGGTTGCGCGGAGACGACGGTGACCACGGTAATGTCGTCCGCGCCGCGGCCGGTGAGCAGGTTGATCGCGTGCACGAGTGATCCGCCGGTGGCCAGCATGGGGTCGACGAGGAAGACGGGCTGGCCCGACAGGTCGTCGGGAAGCGCTTCGAGGTAGGGCACAGGCTCATGCGTTTCTTCGTTGCGCGCCAGCCCGATGAAGCCGACTTGCGCGTCGGGGATCATCGACAATGCCGGATCCACCAGGCCCAGCCCGGCGCGGATGACGGGCACGATGATCGGCGGGGTCTTCAGCCGCGTTCCCTCAGCGGTGCCGACTGGGGTGACGCAATCGAAGGTCTCGGCCTCCAGCGCGCGGGATGCTTCATAGATGAGCATCGCCCCCAAATCCGACAGCGCGGCGCGGAAACCGGAGTTGTTGGTGCGTGCGTCGCGCAGCTTGGTCAAACGCGCGGTAGCCAGTGGGTGGTCGATCACTGTGATCTGCATATTCGCCATGCTAACCAGAAATTTCGCGGCGCAGGGAACCGAAAGCGGGTCTGGGGCAGTCCAACATGTCATGCACACTTTCATCTTGGATCCGCCCGCCGCGCGCGCCGACATCGAGCAATTGCTTATCGACGTTTCCTCGACCACCCCCATCACCCTCCCACCGTTACCCACCACCGGCCCCCTCGCCAGATTCACGGCTGCTCTGGCGGCGGCTGTCGACACCACCAACGAGCAGGCTGAGCGCCTTGCCACCGAGGGCCGCCGCACCGCAGACAACATGGACACCTTGGTCACGGCAGCCGAACACACCGACTGGGCAACCGGTGACGGGTTCAGGAGGATCCAGCAATGACGCAATCATTGACGGGATCTCTCACGCAGTTTCTGGTGCCGTCACCCAAGGCCCCCACAGTATTCCTCACCGAACCGGTCATCGCGGCGATCATGCAGGCCGTGCCCGAGGTGCTGCCGGACATGTCGTTTCCCGCCCCACCCGGTTACGCCGCAGTGGAGCCGCTGGCAGAGATCGTCGGGGCGGACCCAGAGACTATTTTGCGGGCGGTCGGGGCCCTCGCTGCCGACCGCGTGACGATCGAGGCCACTGTGTGCGATGCAGTCCCGCTCGTCTCTACCGCTGCAATGGACATCGCGATGGTCGGGCAGCGGTTCCTCGCCGACGTTGCCCCGATCGCGCCCGGTGCCGTGAACCCGTTCACTGCCCCGCTCGCGATAGCGCAGGTGGCGGGGTTGGCGGGAGGGGCGCTGGCGGACGTCGTCAAGCGTGTGGAGCGACTCGAGCAGGAGCTTGAGCCGCTCATTGCGCGCCTTGACACGATGACAGCGGAAGCATTGGGCCGCCCGCCGCTTGAGGCGCCTCCGGAAGCGCAGGCGGCGGAACAGGAGCTGCGCGGGCTCGCAGAAACGCCAGAGACCGCCCCGGCCGGGGAATCCGCCGAGGTTCCTGCGCCTCCAGCGGGTGGGACGGAAGCACCGGCTGAAGGCAGCGAGGGAGGTAGCGCTGCTGGGCGCGCAGCCGTGGAAGCGGCGAAATCGCAACTGGGCACACCGTACGTGTGGGGCGGATCCCAACCGGGCGGATTCGACTGCTCCGGGCTGACGTCGTGGGCGTACAAGCAGGCGGGGGTGGAGATCCCGCGCACCGCAGAGAACCAGGCGGTGGGCCAAGAAGTCAGCTACGAAGAACTGCAGCCCGGGGATCTGGTCGTCTGGACCGGGCACGTAGCCATGTACGCCGGGGATGGCATGATGGTTGAAGCGGGCGATCCGGTGCAAATGAACCCGGTCCGCACTGAAAACATCGGCATGCCGTTCAAGGGGTTCTGGCGACCGACAGCATGAGCCTAGGTAAAGTAATTGCCCATGACGACGCGCGCGATTCTGCCGGTGAAAATCTCCTTGACCGAGGGCGACTTTTACACCCTCTGGGCTCCCACATGGCGCCAGGGCGGCTCCGAGTGGCAGGCCTTCTTCGGCGACAAAGATGATGTCCTGGCATTCACCAGCCCCGAAGCGCTGCTGGTGTACCTCGAGGACCACACCGAGCACGACTTGGCCGACCACCCGCAGTGGAACGCGTTCCAGGCGCTCGGCGACGACCGGGTTGTGCCCGGACCGAAAAACGAATACGACATCATCGGTCTGCCCCACTTCCTCGCCGGCCGGCCCAGCCACGAGAACGTCTCCTCCGCCTCGCGCGTGTTCCAGATTTCGCGTTCGCTTGCCGACGTCGCCAGCGCCGAGACCGCATCCATCTTCTTCGCGTCCCACTCCATCTTGAACAACATTCACCGCGGGCACGAGCACTACTCAGGCCCCAACGGCATGGATGAATGGACCGGTGTCGGCCGTGCAGTGCTGACTAACTGGAAAGAGGTCGTCGAATCCCTCGACGGCGCTGTGCGCGTGGTGGGGGATGATGAGCTGGACGCTGCGCGCGTCGACAAGGCGGGCGAGAGCATCGCCGCCGCTGCCACCGCCCGCGAAGAAGCACGCGCACAATCGGAGAAGGAAGCCGAGGAAGCCCGCGCCGCCGCCGACCCTTACGACGTCTCCCCGTGGGCCGACGCCGGCATCGACCCGGTGAAGATGACCGTCCACGGCAAGGGCGTGTACACGCTACGCACCTACGTCGGCGGCGCCCCGGTGTTCCTGGGCAAGTACGGCGAGATTTTCACCTTCCCCACCGCCAAGCACCTGCTGCGCTGGATCGTCGACAACGACGACCACGACCTAGCAGCCGTGTCCACCTGGGAAGACATCATGACGCTCGCCAATGCCGGCGAACTCGAAGTCGATGTCCACGCCGACAACTCCTACTCACTCAACGGCATCGCCACCGACATCGAGAAAGGTGTGGACGCTGTAGACACCCAGCAAATGTCCAAGGCCTACGAGCTCATGGCCGATGCCGCCGACTGGGCCAAGGACGACTCCCTGAACTCCTTCCTGCTGGCCAACCCGCGCATGCAGGACTACCTCGCCTACATGATGGGCTCCACCGAGGCCGCCGGCTACGTGCCGTCCGCCCCATTCGCCGACAAGGCGGAGGCGTGGAAGGAACTCGAGGAAATGTTGGTCAAGAGGTTCTCCAAGTTCTAAGGCGGGCGGGCTTAAAGGCGCGCTCTGGGGTGCGGTTTGAGGCGCGGTTTGGGGTGCAAGATCTCGATTACATTGAGCGCTCTACGCGCCACCAAAACCCCAGGTCAGATTTCGTTGCTGGTGCAACGATGCAATCTAAATCTGCAAACTCGTTCTAGGCCGCGAACCCAGTGGGTGCTTGCTCTACCCCACCGTGGTTCCGAAGAGCATGCCCACCAAGAAGGTCGCGGCCAGTGCCAAGCCGCCGCCGACGACCAGTCTCACCACTGCCCGGCCGGGCTTGGCTCCACCGAGCTTCGCGGAGATCGCGCCGGTGACCGCCAATGCGATCAAGGTCACTGCCACACAAACTGCCACGCGTACAGGTGCCGGGGCGAGCACAATCGCGACCAGCGGTAAGACCGCGCCGACAAAGAAGGCCAGGAAGGAAGCGATCGCCGCCGACCAGGGGCTGACAATGTCTTCCTCATCGATGCCGTAGTGGATTTCCAGGTGGGCGGCCAGCGGGTTGAGCGCGGTGCGTTCGCGCGCCACCGCGCTGGCGGTCTGCTCGGACAGGCCGGAGTTTTTGTAGGCCTGCACTAGGTGGGTCAACTCCGCGTCGGGGTCCGCTTCTTGCAGCTTGCGCTCGGTCTCAACCGCGGCCTTCTCAGCGTCGCGCTGGGAGGAGACGGAAACGTACTCGCCTAGTGCCATGGAGATGGCGCCACCGACCAGCGCGGCGATACCGGCCGTAGAGATCTCACGGATGCTCGACGTCGCACCTGCGACACCGACGACCACGGCCGCGACGGAGACAATGCCGTCGTTGGCGCCCAGGACCGCTGCGCGCAGACGGTTCAGTTTCTCGCCCATGCCGTGGGTTTCCACCTCGACTTCGGGGAACTCTTCCGTGGGGTGGGTGACGTTCGTGCTCTCAGTTGTATCCATACTTGAAAGCTCTACCCCCTTCCCACCCCAGGCCGCAAGCAAGTAAACACTAACTAACTGCAGCTCAGGCTACGTTTTTGAGGTAAGGCTCAGCTTCAACGCCGGTAACTACCAGGGTTCCCCAGCCACAGCCTAGACTTGGCTGACGATGAAGAAGTACTCACAGGCTGCACCCCGCGCCGCCGCTGTTCTCGCCGCCGCATCCATCGCCGCAGCGCCCCTTTCAGTGCCCGTCGCCGCAGCACAAGATGGTCTATTCGGACAAAACGGACAGACCGCAAACGGCACCTCAGACACCACCGGCGACACCAGTATCGATGGCTCCGAAACAGTCACGGAGACCGAGTACACCCCTCCCCCGCGCGAGAAGGCTCCGGACACGGACTTGTGCCCTCGGGCGACGGTGCCGCCGGAGCCGGTGAGCACGTCGGAACGCGTGGCGCCGGGCAGTGCGTCGCCGACGCCGCTGCCTGTGACGTATGACGGCCCGTGCGGTTACATCACGCCGGACGACTTCGAGGTCGACGAGGCGGTTCTGGCGGCGGCGTGGCTGGTGGCGGATGTGGATACGGGCGATGTGATCGCAATGAAGGACCCGCACGGCCGCTACCGGCCGGCGTCTGTGATCAAGGTGCTGCTCGCGCTCGTTGCTATCGACGAGCTTCCCCTAGACAAAAAAGTGACGGTCAGCGAAGAGTCAGCCGGTCAGGAGGGCTCTGCTGTGGGCATCGGCGCGGGCGGTGAGTACACGGTCGACGACCTGTTGCACGGCTTGCTCATGGTGTCCGGCAACGACGCTTCCCACGCCTTGGCGCAGGAGCTCGGCGGTGATGAAGCCACCTTGGACAAGATCAACGCCAAGGCTCGCGAGCTCAATCTGACAGACACCTACGCCGCGAGCTATTCGGGCCTCGACGCGCCCGGCATGTCTACCTCGGCGTGGGACATGGCTCTGGCGTACCGCGTCGCGTACGACAACGACACATTCGCGAACATCATCAAAACGGAGATGTACCCTTTCCCCGGTTACACCGGCGAGGACGGCACTGCCTACGAGCCCTTTGATGTGTACAACGACAATCAGCTTTACCTGAATGATCCGGACGGCATTGGCGGCAAAACGGGCTACACCGACGATGCGAACCACACTTTCGTCGGCGCGCTCGACCGCGATGGGCGCCGGCTTATGGCAGTCGTTTTGGACACCACCAGGGATAAGGCGCGGGCGTGGGAGCAGGCGCAGTTGCTGTTGCACCAAAGCTACGAGTTCAGCTCGTCCGAGGCCGTCGCGTCGCTTGACGACGTCGTAGCCGACCCCACAGAAACCGGCACCCCCGTCACTGACGAGGCCGGCGCCAACTCACGCACTGCACGCTTCACTGCTGCCGGGTTCCCCTGGCAGGGCATCGGCGTGTTCGTCGGGGTGCTCGCTCTGGCGGCCGTGGGGATGTGGCTGTCGGCGCGATCGCGCCGCAAATAAACAGCTAGCGGGTGAGCAGCGAAACCGCTGCCACACCGATCGCGCCGATGGCGGCACCGATACCGATGTTGCGGCCGGTGGTGTCCTCCTCGTTGACACCGGCGCGGATGTTGATCACGGCGGGTTCGGGGATGGAAGGCTCCTCAAGTTTGAGGGATTCCTTGTAGGTGGCCGTCCACGCGGAGACATAGAGGACAACGCGCCAGACCAGGTAAAGCACGACCATCAGCGAGATGATCGGGCCGAAGATCGCGCCGGCCGGGTTGCCGGTGGCGGAACCGATGATCACGGTGGAGAACTGCTTGATCAGCTCGAAGATGACCGCGCCGATGAGCGCGCCCTTCAGACCCGGCTTGAGCGGCACCTTGGTGCGCGGCATGAACACGATCAGCCAGAAGAAGACCAGGAAGTTCGCCAGGATACCGACGGCCAAACCGACCAGCCAGACCAGGAAGCGGGCACCCGGGAAGTCACCGATGCCCAGGCGCTCCATGAGCGTGGAGGTGAAACTGGACGCACCGATCGCGGTGACGCCGAAAGCGATGATGAGCAGGACCAGCAGGCCGATGAGAGCGACGAGATCCCACAGCTTCTTCACCACGAAGTTGCCGCCCTCGTTCGCGTCGAGGTTCCACATCGCGCCGATTCCGGCGCGCAAGTGGTTCATCCAGCTCAGGCCGGACCACAGCGTGGTCAGCAAACCGACACCGGCGACGGCGCCGCGCTGGTCGATCGCGGATTCAACGACACTGTTGATCATCTCGCCCGTTTCGCCCTCGACCGAGTTAGTGATCTGCTCTGTGATCTGCTCCATCAAATCCGGGCGGGAGGCCAGGAAGAAACCAAGACCCGCGAACAGCAGCATGGCCAGCGGGAAAAGCGACAGCACGGAGAAGTAGGTGATGCCGGCGGCGAATTGGTTGCCGCCGTTAGCCGCGAAGCGCTCATTCATCCGCATCGCGTGGCCAATAACAGGGGCTTTTTCCTTGACGTCCCCCATGAACCCTTCGTCCTGCTGGGTCGGGTGGGCGCGCTCGATTCCTTGCTCATCCGTGAAGCCCGTGCGGGGCGAAGTGGAGGTGGCCATGCGTCATTGTTCCTTTCAGGGGTACACGACAGGGTGTGATGACATCGGTCTCCCACAGTAGCGTGCAAATGTCTCCCGTAGGGTATTCCGGCGCACACGAGATCACCCGGTTCTCATGCGCTGAGTAGGATTAGGCCACATGACTGGCTCCAGCACTCACGATGAAAAGCAGCGCGTCCTGTCCGGCATTCAACCCACTGCGGACTCCTACCACTTGGGCAACTACCTTGGTGCGCTCAAGCAGTGGATCGACCTGCAGGACTCCTACGACGCGTTCTATTTCATTCCGGACCTGCACGCCATCACGGTGGACCAGAACCCTGAGGAGCTGCGCACCCGCACCATCGCCGGCTGCGCGCAGCTCATCGCGCTGGGCATCGACCCGGACAAATCCACACTGTTTGTGCAGTCGCATGTGCCGGAGCACGCGGAGCTGACGTGGGTATTGCAGTGCTTGACCGGTTTCGGCGAGGCGAGCCGAATGACGCAGTTCAAGGACAAGTCAGCCAAGCAGGGCCAGGACCGCACGTCGGTCGGTTTGTTCACCTACCCGATGCTCATGGCGGCGGATATTCTGCTCTACTCTCCGCATCTCGTGCCGGTCGGTGAGGACCAGCGCCAACATCTCGAGCTCACCCGCACGCTTGCGGAGCGCTTCAATTCCCGCTTCGGCGAGACCTTTGTCGTCCCCGAGGGCTTCATTCCGGAGGGTTCGGCGAAAATCTACGACTTGCAGGAGCCGACGGCGAAGATGAGCAAGTCGGGTGCAAACCCGAAGGGCATCATCAACCTGCTGGATGAGCCGAAGACATCCGCCAAGCGCATCCGTTCCGCCGTCACAGACGACGACGGTGTCATCGCCTTCGACCGGGAGACAAAGCCGGGGGTGTCCAACCTGCTGGCTATCCAGTCCGCGCTGACCGGTGAGGCCGTCGACGCCCTCGTGGCCAAGTATGACGGCCAAGGTTACGGCGCACTGAAGGTCGACACCGCCGATGCTCTCGAGGCGTTCACCACCCCGCTGCGGGCGCGTTACGACGAACTCATGGCCGACCGTGCCCAGCTGGAGGACATCCTTGCCCGCGGTGCGCAGCGCGCACGCGAAGTTGCGGCACCTTTGCTGGACAGCGTCTACCGTCACATCGGTTTCCTCGCCCCCAAGAGGTAGTCCCAATAGGCAAGCTTCCCCGCTTCACAGTCCCCGCCTCCCGCCCATGAACTGCTCCCCACTAGTCGGTAACTGATTTCTCAGTCCAACTAATGGGGAGCAGTTCATTCACACGGCAGGTGGGGATTTTTCTTGACCCGGAACCCCCCTAGTTATATGGTTACCCACATGAGTGGTAAACCCATATACCAAGAGATCGCGGACGAGCTCCGCGATCACATAGCGTCCGGGACCTACCCGCCGGGTGAGAGAGTCCCGTCCACCAACGAGTTATCGCAGTTCTATTCCGTCAACCCGACCACCGCCGCGAAAGCCTTGACCGAGTTACTCAACGAGGGGTTGGTGGAAAAGCGCAGGGGGCTGGGCATGTTCGTCAAAGATTCTGCGCGCGAACAGGTCTTGCGCACCCGGCGCGACGCCTTTGCCGCCGCCTTCATCCGCCCGCTCCTGCGAGAAGCGGACCAACTGGGCATTTCCGCCGATGAGCTGACTGACTTGATTGCTAAGGAGCGCCGACCATGACGCCGACACTTCCCCTGTCCCCCGGTTTCTATGCCCTCGTGGGCCCCAACGCCGCGGGCAAGACCTACTTCCTCCGCAGCCTCGTCGACCCGGATGCGGCATTCGTGCCCGCCGGTTCGGATACCCACTTCGCCGGGCGCACCGTTGCGGATCATCTTCGCGCCGCTACCACGATCAGGAAGCTGAGTTCGGTATCGCTCCCGGACAAGGTGCAGGAGTCCTCCCGCTTCAGCGACCTTTCCGTCGGCCAACGCCGCCTGCTCACGATCAATCTCGCGTTCGCCGTCGACGCGCCTCTACTGCTTCTCGACGAGCCTTTCGACGGCCTCGACGTCACCTCGCGCCGCACCGCCCGGGAGAACCTCATCGCCTACCTCGCAGAGAACACCGACCGCACGATCGTCATGGCCTCTCACCGCATTGAAGACTTCGCTGGCCTGGCCACGCACGTCATCCAAGCGTTCGAGCATGAAATCAGCGAGCCAATGCTTATCGACGATCTCCGCACCCTCTTCCCCACCGTCACCGGCCCCATCAAGGACGTGAACGCACTCACTGAACGCTACGGTGAGCTGACACGGTCGACCCTCGGCCCCACCGCTCGGGCCACGCTCGCGGAAACACCCTTAGATCTGGACTCCATGCCAGGGCTAAGCGTCGAGTATCCCGACGATGCACAGCTCCTCGACATCCTGGCAACGACTCCCGCTCCCGCCGCAACCTCCGAAGCAACGACCCGAAAGGCCCAGCCATGAAACTGTTCTTAAGCCCATTCTCTAGCTACACCTATCTGCTCGCTTTGGCCGCGCTCGCCCTAGCGATGCCCCTTGCCCGCTTCCTCGCGGGCGACGGGACTGCGTGGACCGTATTCGGCGGACTCGGCTTAGTAGCCCTGTTCACCATCGGGGCAATGCAGTGGCCAGCGATGAACCAACTGGGCACGAGCTTCCGCACGTGGCTGAAGTCTGCCGCAGCCACCGCAGCGGCAGTGTCCGGAGTGCTCGCCGTGGTCACGACCGCCTCATCGGTAGTGAACCAGGAACAAAACCCCTACTACACGTTCTACGACGCGTTCCTCGTGGTGAGCAACAACCCAGTTGAATGGGTAGACACAAACGGGGAGGCATATATGGTCGAAGCCGCCGCCCAGAACGCCGGGACGATCATGGCCACGTTCGCTGTCACCTTTGCATTCCTTTTCTTCACGTGCCTGATTGGCGTGGGGGCGGGTCTCGCAGCGAAAACCGAGTACCGCTGGCTACCAATCGTCGCCGCGATAGCCGCCGTTGCCGCCGCAGTGTTCTGCAACGTGGCCATCATTGCCTACAGCACGACTGAGATCGGGGGAGACATCGTGTCGGTTCCTCCCACCTACACAGGATTGCTCACTATCACGGTCGCAACACTCATTGCGACAGCAGCTTCGGCCTTCTCGATTGCTCGCGCGCCGCGCTTCATCCGCTAACCCACCGAAAGCCCGCCACGAGGGAATCGCTCCCATGAAGTGGCGGGCTTTTCGGCATTCAACGCTCCAACCACTCCGAGCGCAGCTGTCCGTGGCGCGAACAGGCTGCCGCCCACCCCATCGGGCTGATCTTCACCACCATGCGCCGTTGGCACAAGGGGCAGATCCGCGGCGCGTCGTACGGCCGGGCAGGGTCAGCCGGCAGCGCGACCTCGCCAGAGAGCACTGCGCTAGCAAGCTCGTCGTTGTCGGGAATTTTCATCTACAACGCCGTGAGGGTGTCATAAAAAGTGCCGTTGCCGGACTTCCGCTTCTGCCCGACTGGTGTGATCCCCAGGTTCATTCCCGGGTTCACCCCTGGTTTCGCAGCGACCTCCATGGCCTGGTCGACGGCATCGCGGTCGCGCTCCATTGGCCGGCCGAAGGTAGTCAGATAGTTCCCTCCGATGATCGCGTTGGCGCCGCCGAGGAGACCGGCTTCGGTTCCGTCGTCGCCAAGCGCAAGCTCAGTGCCGCCTGCAAACCGCAACTGTGTGCGCGGCATCGCAAGCCGCAACGCCGCAACCATGCGCAATGCCTCGCCCTGCGGAACGAGCGGGCGGTCTGAAAACGGCGTGCCGGGGCGCGGGTCGAGGAAGTTCAGCGGGACTTCCTCCGGCTCGACGGAGGCGAGCTGAACTGCGAACTCCGCACGCTGCTCAAGAGTTTCGCCCATCCCGATGATGCCGCCGCAGCAGGTCTCCATCCCTTCTGCGCGCACATGCTCAAGCGTATCCTTACGCTCCTGCCAGGAGTGGGTGGTCACCACGTGCGGGAAGAAAGAGCGCGCCGTTTCGAGGTTGTGGTTGTAGCGGCTCACGCCCATCTCCCGCAGCTGGCGGGCCTGGTCACGGGTGAGGATGCCCAATGAAGCGGAGATGGAAATGTCCACCTCTCCCTTGATGGCCACGATCGCTTCAGCGACCTGGTCCAAGAGTTTTTGCGTCGGCCCTTTCACCGCCGCGACAATGCAGAACTCGGACGCACCCATTTTCTCCGATTGTTTCGCAGCCTCCACCAATTCCGCGATGTCGAGAGTGACTGCGCGAACCGGGGACTCAAACAAGCCCGACTGGGAACAGAAATGACAATCTTCTGGGCAACCACCGGTCTTCAGGGAAATGATTCCCTCGAGAGAGACATCCACGCCGCACTGGTTGATGCGTGTCTGGTGAGCCATCTCCAGCAGCTCAGCCACGTGATCATCTGCAACGTTCAGAACGGCAAACACCTCTTGCTCGGTCAGCCCTTCCCCGTTCTCGAGAGCTTTCTTGCGTGCCACTGTGAGAATGTCGTGCATGCGACTGCCTCCAATCGGTCCGTATTCAACGCCAGCCTAGAGGAGGAACTGAACGGTGTTCAAGGGGGTGGCGGGCGGACTGAAGCTAACCACAGCCCCTTACTCCGACTGAGAACTATTTACGAATTCAATAAGACACGTTTTAATAACAGTTTTGAGACGTTACGGTAAACACGCGGAAATGAAATCTGCCGCTAAGACACCGCTCATCTGAGCAGCGCCTACTGAGAAAGTGACACGATGACGAACCTCCTCATGCAATCCTTCATCAGCCTGATTGCCACCGTCTTGCCCATCTTCGGGCTCCCGTTCAGCGAACTCGTCCAGGACCACGAGCCCGACGCTGTCAACGCCGAACAGCAGCAGGCTGCCCCTGTGAAACCAGGCAAGGCAGAAGAGGAGCCGCCGGTTGAAAGCAGCACACCGGCTCCGGCGGCGAAAGACACCGATTCCGACTCTAACTCTGGGGTGAGCGACGAGCAGGAGGCGCTGATTGATGCGACAAACCGCTTCCGCGCCCAGAACGAGCTTCCTGAGCTCGAACCGATGGAGGAGCTGAACGACCTCGCTCAAGACTGGTCCGAACAGCTCGCCAGTACCGGCGGCGGCCTGTCCCACCGGCCGAACTTCGCCGACAGCTACCCGAAGGGCTGGAAGAACGCATCCGAGAATGTGTTACAGAACATGACCTCCGCTGAGGCCGACGACCTCGTGGCACAGTGGGCCAAGTCCCCGGGCCACCTTAAGACCATGCTCGACCCTAAAATCAACCGCATTGGTGTCGGTGTCGCTGATCACCCCAACGGCAAGCGGTACGCGACCCAGAACTTCGCGCGCTACTAAAAACCGGCCAGAGCCACCAAAAGACCCAGCCACTGCCCTGCACCGGGCGGAGGCTGGGTCTTTCACCTGGGTCTTTCGTGCCGCGAAAGCTAACGGTACTCAGCGAGCAGCGGCGAGTGGTCGGACCACCGCTGCTCCACCGTCGGCGCCTTCTCCACCCAGGTGCGCTGCGCACGATCAAGCATGCTGGAGGTGGCGGCGTGGTAATCAATGCGCCAACCAGCGTTGTTGTTGAAGGCCTGGCCGCGGTAGGTCCACCACGTGTAGGGAGCATCTTCCGGGTGGAGGCGGCGGGCGACATCGAACCAGCGCGGCTCGTCGCAGGCGGAGCGACGGGTGTCACTGACGTAGTCAACGGCACCGAAGAAACCAGCCTCATCCTTGGCGGCGATGTCTTGGGCTTCGTCGTCGGGGAAGCAACCGAACACAGAGTCCATGAAGGCGCGCTCGCCCGGCAGAAAGCCGGAGGACTTTTGGTTTGTCTTCCAGTTCTTCAAGTCTTCACGGCGGTGACAGATGTTCCAGTCACCGCCGATGACCATGTCGGGGTACTCGTCGGGCCAGGTAGCCAAAAGCGGCTCGAACTGGTCGAGGAACTGCCACTTCTCGTCCTGCTTCTCGGTCCCGGTAGAACCGGACGGCAGGTACAGCGACGCGACACGCTCCCCGCCGGGGGTCGTTCCGGCGATGAACCGGCCGGAGTCTTCGAAACCGGGGATGCCGTAAGAGACGTCGATAAGCGGTGCGCGCGATGCGATGGCCACCCCCGCACGACCCTTCGCGGCTGCGGGGGCGGTGTACACGTGCCACCCTTCCTCAATGGCGGGTGCGAGTGCGGCCTGCGCTTGCTCCTCAGTCGCGCGCACTTCTTGCATGAGAACCACGTCTGCTGTCGTGTCGGACAACCAGGCGAGCATGCCCGGGTTGGACTCATTGCGGACCTTTGTGGCGGCACGGATGCCGTTGACGTTCACGGAGGCGATAGTGAGACTCATAGAAAGCCAGGGTACCCGGCGCAGGATTGACCAAATAGGTAGTGTGGGAGCGAAACGAATAGCCCCTATTAATTGAGGTGAACCATGGCCAAGATCATTTGGACGCAGACGGATGAAGCCCCGCTGTTGGCAACTTACTCCCTCAAACCGATCGTCGAAGCCTTCGCGTCGAACGCCGGCGTGGACGTGGAAACGTGTGACATTTCACTGGCAGGCCGCATCCTTGCCCAGTTCCCGGATTACCTCGACGAAGACCAGCGTGTCCCGGACGACTTAGCGAAGCTCGGTGAGCTGGCGCAGACACCGGAAGCCAACATTGTGAAGCTGCCGAACATCTCCGCCTCCCTGGTCCAGCTGAAAAACGCCATCAAGGAGCTGCAGGACGCAGGATTCAACATTCCGAATTACCCGGCCAACCCGTCCAGCGACGAGGAGAAGGACATCAAGTCCCGCTACGACGCTGTGAAGGGTTCTGCTGTGAACCCGATCCTGCGCCAGGGCAACTCTGACCGCCGTGCGCCGCGCTCGGTGAAGAACTTCGCGCGCAAGAACCCCCACTCCATGGGCGAATGGTCCTCTGACTCGAAGACCAACGTGGCCACCATGGAGGACAACGACTTCCGCCACAACGAGAAGTCCGTCATCCTCGACCGCGATGACACTTTGACCATGAAGCTCGTCGGAGCAGACGGCCGCGAAGAGGTCTTCCGCGACGACATGCAGGTCGACAACGGCGATGTCGTAGACGCGACGTTCATGTCCGCCAAGGCATTGGACACCTTCCTTGCCCACGCCATCCAGCGCGCACAGGATGAGGGAGTGCTGTTTTCTGTCCACCTCAAGGCCACCATGATGAAAGTCTCCGACCCGATCATGTTCGGCCACGTCGTACGCACCTTTTTCAAGGATGTCTACGACCAGTACGGAGAGCAGCTCATGGAGGCTGGCCTGGACGGCGAGTCCGGCCTGGGCGCGATCTACTCCGGGCTGGAAAACCTCGAGAACGGCGCGGAGATCCGCGAGGCCTTCGACAAGGCCATGGCTGAGGGCCCGGACCTGGCGCAGGTCAACTCCCACAAGGGCATCACCAACCTGCACGTGCCCTCCGATGTCATCGTGGATGCTTCCATGCCCGCCATGATCCGCAACTCCGGCCAGATGTGGAACGCCGACGATAAGCCGCAGGACACCCTGGCTGTCATCCCGGACTCCTCCTACGCTGGCATCTACCAGGTGGTCATCGACGACTGCCGCGCCAACGGCGCCTACGACCCGACCACGATGGGCACCTCCCCCAACGTTGGTCTCATGGCGCAAAAGGCTGAGGAATACGGCTCCCACAACAAGACCTTCAAGATGCCTTTCGACGGCACCATGCATGTCGTTTCCTCGAGCGGCGATGTCCTCATGGAGCACGAGGTGGAAAAGGGCGACATCTGGCGTGCTTGCCACACCCGTGGCCCCGCCATCAAGGACTGGGTCAAGCTGGCTGTTGACCGGGCACGCAAGTCCGGCATGAAGACTATCTTCTGGCTCGACCCAGCCCGCGATCACGACAACAACATCCGTGCTTTGGTGAACAAGCACCTCGAAGAGCACGACCTTGATGGCGTGGACATTTCCTCCCAGTCCCCCGAGGAAGCCACCCAGACCACGGTCGACCGAATCCGTCGCGGCGAGGACACCATTTCCGCCACCGGTAACGTCCTGCGCGACTACAACACGGACCTGTTCCCCATCCTCGAACTGGGTACATCGGCGAAGATGCTCTCTGTCGTTCCGCTCATGGCCGGTGGCGGCCTGTTCGAGACGGGTGCCGGCGGCTCCGCCCCGAAGCACGTCCAGCAGGTCCAGGAAGAAAACCACCTGCGCTGGGACTCCCTCGGCGAGTACCTTGCACTGACCGAGTCTTTCTTCCACGAGGAGGAAAAGAACGACAACGCCCGGGCCGGCATTTTGGGCCACACCCTCGACCGCGCGATTGAGACCTTCCTCGACGAGGGCCGCTCCCCGTCCCGCAAGGTGGGTGAGATCGATGACCGTGGCTCCCACTACTGGATTGCCCGCTACTGGGCAGAAGAGCTCGCGTCCCAGCAGGACGACACGGAGCTGGCCTCCGGCTTCGAAACCATCGCGAAAGATCTCGCCGACAACGAGGAGCAGATCCTGCAAGAGCTTCTCGACGTTCAGGGTGAGCCCGCCGACCTCGGCGGCTACTACTGGCCGGACAACGAGAAGACTACGAAGGTCATGCGCCCGTCGGAGACCTTCAACAAGATCGTCGACAAAACCGAGGACGACTAGAAGCGTAGATTAAGACCATGAAAGGGGCGGCCTCACAGGGGCTGCCCCTTTCAGTATTTAGACAACACCCTTCTTAAAGTCCGAGCAGTTTACGCTTTGCTGCTGCAAACTCCTCGTCAGTGAGCAAACCGGCCAGTTTCAGATCCGCAAGTTTCTGCAGTTCAGAATTAAGACTATTTTCAACAGTCCCACCAGAACTGGTTGGCTGTGGCCCCTCGTGCCTTAGAGTCTGCGAATTGGCACGCCTTTGCATGCGTATGCGAGCTTCTTCTGCAGTGGCATTAATCACATGGACGGCTTGTCTGAATTCAGGGATGTCGACCAGCTCGAAAGAATCGAGCTCACCACTCGGCCGCTTTGCACGGAGAGTGACGGTACCTACCGCTCTAGCTTTCTGTGTCATTGTTTGATGGCCATCTACATCGAAGATTTCATGCGTCCGGATCTGTTGGCGGTCGGTAGAAAGAACACCTCGCTCGACGACAGGGAAATCCTCCGTCAAGGAATAGCGTCCAGCCCCCACGCGTGAGACTGGCTTCCCAACCGCACTCCAGATCAGCCCCGGCTCAGTAGTGTGATCGTGCCGATAAGCAACCCGTTCCGCTGCTTCACGGGCAAAGTTTTTGATGTCAAATCCGCCACCCGACATTGAGGCAGAACCGTGGTAGGGGTTTCCTGGAGTACTCATGCGGATAGCATAACCTTCTGCTCGTCCACCACATCGTGCCCCATAGTTCGCTGAGAAATATATTCACGTCGCTCGAGCCCTGAACGGGCTCTACCAGACAGCTTAATCTGCGCTTTTAGTTTCTCGACTCTCATTATTTCACTCCGGCAGTCAGACACGGGCGTTGACTTTTTCTCTCCCACCTAGAACCTGAGAAACAGGTAAGTTTGTGGCCATGACTGAGCCTGCAGACTCTACTTGGATTCAAGCCCCCGAGGGATACGCCCTGACCATTGCAGATGGGGCCATCCGGGCACGTAATGCCAAGGGCAAGGTACTGAAGTCGGTGCCCGCAAAGGTGAAGAAAACTGATGAATTCCTTGAGCTGGACAACCTGCTGACGTGGCTGCAGTCCCACGACGCTGAATGCGGCTCAACAGTGGAAACCTGGTTGTTGCGCTCGCTACCTGTCCCAGCCGCTGTCATCGCTGCTGTGTGGCCGGATGAGGCGTGGCAGTCCTGGTTGCGCGACCTGATCATCCAACCGGTTGACGGTGAAAATAATGGCACGGAAGAAGCCGGTTTTCTGCGGGACGCGTCCGTCGTGGACGAGCAGACCAGCCTCGGCATCGTCGACTTGGACGGGGAAACCCGCACCATCGTGTCCGACGAGATCCTCATTCCCCACCCCGCGTTGCTTGAGGATCTTGCTGACCTACGGGAGTTCGCCGCGGATCTCGGTGTGGAACAGCGCTTCGACCAGCTGCAACGCGCCGTGTACAGACTGCCCGACCCGCTTCCGGAGCCTGCCGTGACCAAGCTGGACACGTGGGCGAATGGCCGATTCGAGCAGAGGCGTTTTGCCACCGGCCGCGCCCAGAGCGCCGGTTTTGGCATTAAGGGCGGATTTGCGGTGGCCCGCATCTATGAAGCCGGCCGCCTTGTGGAGGCCCGGTATTGGATCGGGGCAAGTGGGAACCCGGAGGAGGAAACCTGGACCGGTGAGCTGCAGTGGGAGGTTGACGGCGAGACCGTCCCCGTGCGCGAACTCGGCCCCGTCGCCTACAGCGAAGGTGTCCGCATGGCCACATTCATTTACGCAGGCCGGTCAGTGGAAGGGGAGGGAAATGAGTGACTACCGAGCTCGCTTGGAACAAGGCGGCATCACGCAGCAGGCCGACGACACTTCGTACCCGCTGACTGCGGCTACCTTCACGCACCCTGCCCTGCCCGGCCTCACTGTAGTCCGGCTGATCCCGGAGCCGCTGCTGGAAGCAGAACGCCTCGCCTTAGAGGTGTCCGGGATTGAGTTACAGGGAAGCACTCCGGCTGGCCACACGCGCCGCCGCGGGGTGGGTTTCCCGGCGTGGCCGATCCTCAACGATCCGGACAATGCCGAGCATGCGCTGAACCTCGTTGGCGACTTGGAGCGAGCGACCCGGCGTGCGCGTCCGAAGCCGGGCGCCACCAAGCGAGAGATCTTAGAGCTGACAGCATCGCTGGAGAACAGCGCCCCGCACTTCCTGCCGACCTTCCTAGAGGAGGCCGCGCGCATCTACTTGAAGGTAGGCAACCACGGTTATGCTGCGCAGATGTTCGGCAGGGCGCGTGAAGCCGAACGCCGCTATGCGCTACCTGTGGACGAACAGCGCCACCGCGATGTCCTGATGGAATTCGCCTACGCCGGCGCCATCAGCGGGAAGGCGCTCACCGCAGAGGCTCAAAGCCTCTCCGAACGACTGGAGCCAGCCGGCGCCTACGAAATGTTCCGCACCCTGTGTGTCGAACGCGTCCGCGGTGGCTTAACGCCGCACTCCAGTATGAAGAAGGACCTGGCGAAACTAGCAAAAGCAGCTGGCCTGAAACCTGCCGACGAAGAAGTCCGCATCGTCTCTGAACTGCTGCGGATCGGTTCCATCGAGCGCGCGAATGAGAGCTTCTGGAAGAGCTACAACGCCGCGATCCGCAAGGCGGCAGCGAAGGACGAGGAGCTGCGCGCCATCCTGTTGACGCTGGCACCGGAAGAAGCGAAGAATGACAACTGGCTGGAGCTTCTCGACGCCTCCGGGGCGCTCGAACTAGTCAAACAAGGCACCCACCCAGAGTTCGTGCCTTTGATCGTGTCATTCGCCTCCGAGCGCAGGTGGGGGCGGTGGGGTTCCCCGGAGCCGAGCAAGAAGCTGGCACCGGTGCTCGCTGACATTCTTCCGCACGCAGGGTGCACGTCGGTGACGTTGTCGTGGCGCACAATCACTGAGATGCCCGCTGCAGCACTCGAACAGTTGGCGGCTCACGACGTGGCGGTCGAGGTAGACGACGCCGGCCCCGAGACCTTTGTCAATGTGGAGGCATGGCTGGACAGCGAGGATCGCGCCCCCCTGCCGCATTTGGCAGCCCACGAGGACCTACGGAAATACCTCATCAACGGCATCAAGCGGGAGCTGCCATCCCCGAAGGTTGCCTCGATTGTGTCCAACGACCCCCATGTCCACCCGCTGGTCATCGACATGCTCACCGAGCAGGTTGAACTACTTGAGTCTGCCCCGCCGACGGCCGACCGGCTGACCGAGGTGACCACGTTCGTCCGCCACTTCGACTTCATCGCTGATGCCGAGGTCCAAGCCTTGCTGGACCGTGTGCGGACCTATCACAGCGATCTCGCCGAAGTGCTGGCCGAGACTCTGCGCCGCGGTCTGCTCGATGAGTTGGGCTGGCCCGAATTCGAAGACGCTTACGCAAGCAACAGCAACAGGTACGACGAGGCCCGGCTGCAAGAGTGCTGGCCGGGTGTCGTGGCATACAACGGCAGCAAGGCCACGTATGTGTGCGGACGCACGAGCCACGACATCCAGAATTGGACCGGCGCATCCATTGGCGGCGTGACCGAAGTCGAGGGGCAGTTCGCGATCCAGCACTTTGACCCCTCCGCCGGCAAGAATTGCATCAACTGGTCTGGTTCCGGCGAGCGGCTCGTGGCCCGAACGCGTCAATCCTGGTTTAACGATCCGGATGAATCTATTCCCGTCCCGGGTGGGCGGCTTGTCGACGCGAATACGATCATTCGCCCAGGCCGAGCGACGTGGAGCCACGGCAGCAAGCAGTTCTTCAACGAGGGCGACCGCTTTTGGATGGTCCAAGACGACCACAAGACGGTCAAGGTCGTTGAGATTGATCCGAAAACCGGCGCCAAGGGCCGCGAATCCTTGCCGGATTGGTTCGAGGAGCAACGCCGCCGCCACCCCGATCTCGTCTTTGACCCGGCCCGCTCGCAGCTGCGACCCGTCACCGACGAGACCACGGGCTCACTCTTCTCAACTGCGGACGGCTATCACAGAAGCGCCGTGTTCTACCGTCCGGATGATCTGCACTCTCAGCTCGTCGTGGACGCTGACGGGACCGAGTATCCCGTTACCGGCACGTACGCTCCCCTAGTACGCGGTGTCATTCGCTTACCCGACGGGCAACCTCGTGTTCTTGCCGGAAACGGCCGCACCATATATCTCCTCGACCCGGATGACCTCATGCCCACGGTTTACCATGGAATCGGCTTCGAAACACCCCTGTGGTGGCACCACGCGGTTCCCCGTGACCCCGAACTCAGCGCACGGTTGCGTCAGATCACCGCAGACGAGCTACGCCCGTTGATCGAGCGTATCTCAGCGCGCGGTCTCCCTACTGTCACCGTGATCCAGAAGGCGGTATCCGAGCTGCTCGGGCTGCCCAGCTCTGCGGTACGCGATGCCGTCGCCAAGCATGCCGATGCTTTGGTGCACTCGTGGCCGGGCTGGGCCACATCGGCTCCGACCCCCGCGCTGCCAGACGCTCCAACACTGAAACACCACCTGCGCGTGCTCACGTCGGCAATGCACACGCACTTGATCAAGTTCGACGTCATGTCCATCTGGCGCGACACAGCAACGCTTGGGCTGCATGACCGCGAGCTGCCCAAGCACGCCCAAAAGGAACGCCTCCCCAGTGCGCAACACTCGTGGGGCGATTTGCTCGGCAACTCCGATGCGCTTCTCGCTCTCGCCGCTATTCCGGGCCGCACCGCTGGCGAGATTCGGGCCCTGAAAGAGCTGTGGTCCGTGCTGCGCAAATCCGGCCTTGTGGGCGCCGATAATCTGTTTGTTGATGTCCTGCAAATACCTGACGGGGTTGACCCGTTCCTCCACGTCGCTCCCCCGCGGACACTGGAGATTGACCATGGCATCGATACGGTCACCCTGTTGCGTGCTGATTCCGGCAAGCCCGTGGCCCGCAGAGGGCGCACGTTCACGCTGCTGGAACGGCGCGAGATCGCGCCAGGGCACACAGATCTCGAGCCGGTCTTTGATGCGCTGATGGAGCGTGTGAGCGCCAATGGGCCCCAACCGTGGTCACCGGAACCGGGCGAGGCGTTCGCCGCCGCCAGCGGAGTATCGGTGACGGATGCGCACCTGATCATGGCCGGTTTCCCCAACTTTGCTGATTTTGAAGAAAACTATCTGCCTAAGGAGTTGCGCACAGCACTAGGCCTCAAAGTCCAGGAAGCGCTGGATACGAAAAGAAGGCTGCAAGAAGTCAACGAGCACTTCTTGGCCGTCCTTGCTGCCGGTGTGCCTAAGGACCCAGCTGAGCTGCTGGAGCATGGACTGGACAGCCAGACTATGGCGGCCCGCTGGCCCGGGCACCCACCTGCCCCCGAACAGCTCCACGCTGACACTTCTGCCCGCGAAAAGCCCGCCGCTACTTTGGCCGACCGCAAACCGACGTCTTTGTGGGATACCACCTTCAGAGATGTCATCGCGGGCAAGCACGACAAGAGGTTCTGGGGCGAGGAGGCGGCTATGCTGCTCTGGATCGCCAACGAGGTGGGCCTGTCCGACCCGTTGCGCCCTGCCTTGGCGGACTACGCCGAGGAGTTGGCACAGTCCCCAGCCGGCCTGGGTTCCGTTCACCTCGGCCGTATCCGCGATCACGCCCAAGTACGCCAGCGCCTGGGACTTCCTGGCCCGGAGGAAGCGAGCATCGGATCGCAACAGCAACCGGCAGGGCGGTTCCAGATCGAATCCAATCGCTGGCAAGACAGTTTGCACGCGGATTTGAGCGACATCACTGACCCGGAGGATCCCGATCTGAACCTGGCGCGCCAGTGGGGTGTCGCGTTCGGCGGCGATGTCCAGACGCTTGCAGCGGTCGATGTGCGGTTGTCGGGCGGGCTGTCCGCGTATGCGCAGTGGCTGCGTGAACACGGTGAGGGGGATCCGCACGATCCGCTCGTCGTTGTGCCTGAGCTTGTTGCCGACGCCGCCGCAGAGCTAAGCGTCAGTGAGGACGCCGCGCGGTACTACCTGCAATTGCTTGCGTGGCCAGACCCGACCGACGCGAACGTGCGCCGTTGGAACAACTGGAAGAAAGCCGACATCACCCGCGCGGGCAAAGAACTCGCTGCGGTAGACCTCGTCTTAGAAGCGAAGCGGACTCGCTCTGGACGCAACTTCTTCTTGCCGGGCGGATGGCTTGAAGCCGCTCCCCCGCACGTGCCGCTGGAGCTGTGGAAGAAGGAGGCTTTCGGCATGGTCGTCTTGCCTGACTTCACCAAACCCCGGCCAATGCTGGGAGTGGCCGTGGCGCCCCTTCCTCCCACGTTGTGGCTCCCAGCGTGCTGGGAACGCTCCCGTGGTGATGACGCACCGCAGTTCGCCGACCTGGAAACCACCCGGAGGACCCGCTGATGACGCAGCAGAACACAGTCCGCCTTGAACAGGGCGGCATCACTACCGATGCAACGGACACGTCCGTACCGCTCGTCGCGGCGAGCTACTCCCACCCGGCGCTGCCGAACCGCACCATCGTCCGGCTCGTCCCGGAGGCATTGGTGAAGGCTGAAGATCTTGCCCTCGGGGTCACGGGACTCATCCCCCGCGACCGGGTCAACGTCGGTCACACCCGCCGCAGGGCAATCGGTTTTCCATCGTGGCCAATTCTCACCGACCCCGCCAACGCGCAGCACGCGCTGAATCTCGTTACCGATCTTGAGCGGGCCGGCCGGTACGCCCACACGAAACTGAAACGTTTCAAAGAGATCGTCGATGAGCTGGCGGCCAAGCTGGACAATAGTGCACCGCACTTCCTGCCGACGTTCCTGGAAGAGGCCGGACGGATCTGCATCGCGGCGGAGAACCCCCGGTTCGCGGCGCAAATGTTCACGCTCGCACGCGATGCAGAAAAGCGCCACCGCTCGCCTATCGACGAAGAGCGCCACCTCGAAGCCGTGATGGAATTCGCCTACGCGGGGGCGATGAACACCAAGGAGCTCAGCAATGAAGCGAAACGTCTCGCAGAAAGCATGGAGCCGGCCGAGGCGTACCAGACCTACCGCACGTTGTGCGTGGAACGGGTGCGCGGCGGTCTCACACCGCATGCCGGAATGAAAAAAGAGCTGGCCAAACTCTTCTGCTGCCGGATTGGATCCGGCAGCAGAAGAGTTAGGCATCGCCAAGGAGATGCTCCGGGCAGCATCAATCCAGTACGCCGGTACGCATTTCTGGAAGAACTACGAAAAAGCGATCTGCCAGGCTGTCGCGGAAGAGGACGACCTAGTAGACCGCCTCCTTTCGCTCACTCCCTACGGTGTGGACACCGACGTGTGGTTGAACCTGCTGAGCAAGACAAGAGCGCTCGACAAGGTCAAAGAAGGCAACCACCCCGACTTCGTCCCGCGCATTCTGTGGTTTGAATCCATCCTGCGGGACTGGCCCCCGACCGAATCTGAGGACCTAGCGTCGGTGCTGGCCGACATCCTGCCGCACGCCGGGCTGAAGGAGGTGCCGTTTCCCCACGACCGGCTGAGCTATCTTCCCGCCGCCGTAGTCGAGCAAGTTGCCGCCTCCGGCATCCCCTTCGCCTTCTCTCATCACGAACAGGCTGAATACATTGCTCTCGGGAGGTGGGCCCGCCGACCGGATCGGGAACCCCTGCCCCATCTCGCTGCAGACGAGTCACTGCGCGAAGACATGATCGAAGGAATTACCGCCTGCCTGGCCTACCCCGAGATAGTGGATACGCTCGCCTCCGATCCGCACCTTCGCCCCTTGGTGCTGGAGCTGCTCGGTGAGAGCGTCGAAAAGCTTGAAACTGGTATCCCGCCAGTCGAACTGCTGACACGTAGCACCGGGTTCGTCCGGGGTTTTGAGCACGTCGATGACCCTGAAATCCAATCGCTCCTCGACCGAGTCCGGATCATCCACCGCGACCCGGCCGTACCGCTGGCCGAGTCACTGCGCCGCGGCTTGCCCGACGAACTCGGCTGGCCTGAGCTGGAACAGGCCCAGAACGACTATGGGGAGTGCAGACAACTTTCCACGTGGCTTGACTCCAGCGATTGTTGGCCCGGTGTCATTGTGGAGAACAGATCTGGCATCACATACCTGCGCGGCCGAACCTCCACCACGATCCCAAATTGGACCGGTAACAGCATTTTCGACGTGAAGGAAGTCGACGGCCAGTTCGGGCTGGCGACGTATCACGATAACAACCCCCGGGTGTGGTGGCCCGAGGCCCCGAAGGGCATGTCGAGCAACCTGAAGTACTTTCACGACCGAGGGTTGAACGTCTCCGTGCCGGTGCCCGGCGGACGGCTGTTCGCCGAGGGCGTGATCATGCGCCCCGGCAAATCGACGTGGGCCACGGGCAGCGAGCACTTCTTTGTGGACGGCGAGCAAGTATGGCTGGTCACAGACGAAAAGGTGCTGGAGATTGACCCAAACACCGGTGCGACAGGGCGCGCCTCTTTACCTGACTGGATGGAGGAGCAACGCCGCCGTCACCCAGACCTCGTGCTTGATCCGCAGCGTTCGCAGCATCGCCCGGTGACAAATGTGACGGCCGATTCGCCCTTTTCCACCGCGACGGGCTATCACCGGCACGCGGTGTTCACTCGCCCAGATGACCCGGACTTTTGCCTGATCGTGGACGCAGACGGAACCGAATACACCGTCACCGGTGCCTCCGCCAGAGATGCGCAGGGCACTTTGCGCCGCCCAGGCGGGGGTACTTGGATTCTTTCCACATGGGCTTCGGACCCGGCGGTTGTAGACCCAGATGATCTTGCACCGATCCCGCTGCGCGGCACCGATTCCGACTGCGCTATGTGGTGGCACCACACTCGCGTACGCGACCAGGAGGTAAGCGATCGTTTGCGGTCGATCACCGCCGACGACGTGCGCCCGCTGATCGACCACGCGCACACCGAGCAAGCTGCGAGGGTCACCGAGAAGCTGTGCACAGCGGTAGGCGACCTGCTCGGTCTGGAAGATCCGGTACTGCGCTATGCCATTGCGTGCGTTGTGCATGACGTGACTAACTCCTGGCCGCAGCCGGACGCGGAGACACAGGCAGAAACATTGACACCGGCCCCGACCTTTGCGGAGCACCGGCACGTTGTTGATCCCGTCAAACGGTTTAAGCTGGATGCCTTCGATGCCGTTGACATTTGGAAAGGCGCGTCGGAGCTGGGGCTGCACGACCGTCACGTATCCACAAAACCGCAATTCGACTACCGCCGTCATGGCAGCAGCGACTGGATGCACCTGCTCGGTTTCGGCGATGCTTTGCTCACCCTCGCAGCGATCCCAGGCCGGACTGCAGAAGAAGTCCAGGGGTTGAAGGAACTATGGACGGTGATGCGTGACGCAGGTGTTCTGGGAGCAGAGAACCTCGTCGTGGAGACGTATCAGAGCATCCCGTACCCGGCAAGCCGGGACAAGCAACTACCGCCTCAGTCGAAGAACCTTCTCTCGCCCTTCACGCGTGACGAGGTGATTGTCCGGGCTGCGGGCAGCGAACCTGTGACGGCGGGTGGTCAAGCGGTTCCGCTGAAGGATCGTGCGGAGATCCCTGCCTCGCGCACCGATCTTGAGCCGGTTTTCGATGCTCTGCTTGAGCGGATCAGTGCCGAGGGCCCGCGGCCGTGGTCGCCGGAGCCAGGCGAAGCTTTCGCCGCTGCCACTGGATCGCCACTGGCGGATGCGCACTTGATCATGGCCGGGTTTCCCAACTTCCGCGCACTTGAGGTCAACTTCCTGTCGAAGGAATTGCGCACCGCCATGGGGTTGAAGGTGGATGAAGCGAAGCTCGCCCGGGAGCGGCTGTGGGACCAAAGCGAGCAATTCCTTGGTGTGTTGGCTGCGGGTGTGCCCGAAGATGCCAGCACACTGCTTGACGACGGTTTGGACACCGCATCCATGGCCCAGTTCTGGTCCCAACACGGACCCGCCTACCTGCCGCCGCTGCCACCCCACATCGCCAAGCGGAAACCGAAGACGCTGTCGGAAGAGGTAACGCAGCGCGTGGTCGCTGCCCAACACGCGGGCGACGGTGACTCGGAGACCGCGTGGGGTGAAGAGATGGCGGCCCTGTTCTGGGTAGCGAGCGAGCTGGATCTTTCTGATCCGCTGCGTCCCGTGCTAGCGGATTACGCTGAACGGTTGCACGCGAACCCGAGGGGAATCGACCACGTAATGATCGGTGTCGCCTGGGCCGACAAGTCCTGCAGCAAGCTGCGCCGCGCCATCGGTGTGCCGGAGAGGGTGCCCGGCGATAAGAGCCACAAGACCATCCAGTCGGGTCGATTCACCCTGTTCCAGGAGTCCTCGTCAGACTGGGTGTACCTCGACTTCACCGGGATCACCGACCCGGCTGACCCCGACTTGGCAGTGGCACGTGAGTGGGCCAAGGACTTGAGGGACTCCGAGCAAAGGTTGGTTGTCCAGGCGGCCGTCTACCATGTGCGTGGGGCTCTGACTGCCTTCGCCGAGTGGCTGCGGCAACCGGGCGACGGCGAGCCGCGCGACCCTCTCGTCTCCGCGCCTGGCCTGGTGGCGGAGGCGGCTGCTGCACTGGGCGTCAGCGAGGATGCCGCCCGCTACTACCTGCAGTTGCTGGCATGGCCCGATCCCACAGACGCCAACGTGCGCCGCTGGAACAACTGGAAGAAGGCCGACATCACCCGCGCGGGTGATGAGCTGGTCGCCGCCGATGTCGTTGTGGCCGGGAAACGGCCCCGTTCCGGGCGCAGTTTCTTCCTCATGGGCGGCTGGATCGATGCGACTGCTCCGGAGTTGCCCATCGAGCTGTGGAAGCTCAGTGCGTTCGCCATCGAGCCGACGGGATACCGTGGCGTGTACGAACCCCAGTTGGGTATTCCGGTGGCGCCGCTACCACCGCCGGAATGGTTCGCTGCGTGCTGGGAGCGCTCGCAAGGTGAGGATGCACCGCGTTTCGCCGAACTGGAAACCACCCGAAGGAGACGCCGATGACGCAACAGGTCGTGCTCGCTGAAGAGCGCTACGCCAAAGAATTGGAGTTTCTGGGGCGCTGGGACACCGGCACGCGCCCACCCGGGTGGCGGCTGACACCGCGCGCAGTAGTCACGTTCATCATGGGCGGCGCCGATTTGAAGGCTGGCCGCTCGAAACTGACCATTGCGCCGAAGTACGTGGGCGATCCCGCACTCGTGGAACGCTGCGTGATCACGCTAGCCGGCTCGCGCGGACTCATGCTCGTCGGTGAGCCCGGCACCGCCAAGTCCATGCTCTCAGAGCTGTTGTCGGCCGCAATCTGCGGAACCTCCGCGTTGGTTGTGCAAGGCACCGCCGGCACGACCGAGGATCAGCTGCGCTATGGCTGGAACTACGCCATGCTGCTGGGCCAGGGGCCGACGCGGGAGGCGCTGGTGCCCAGCCCGGTGATGCGCGCCATGGAGCAGGGCCAGGTTGCCCGGATCGAAGAAATCACCCGCTGCCTGCCGGAGGTGCAGGACTCGCTGGTGTCGCTGCTGTCGGAGCGCCGCATCGCCGTGCCCGAGCTCGGGGACATGTCCGTGGCCGCGACCGAAGGCTTCGGCCTCATCGGCACGGCGAACCTGCGCGACCGCGGGGTATCCGAAATGAGTGCAGCTCTGAAGCGCCGCTTCAGCTTTGAGACGGTCCACCCCATCGCCGACCTGGACGCCGAAGTCGCCCTCGTGACAGCCCAAACGAAGCGGGCGCTGGATGCCGCGCAGATCGATACTCCTGTCGACGATGTCGTCGTGGAAGTCCTCGTCACCGCGTTCCGCGACCTGCGCGCCGGCGTGAGCCGCGAAGGGTGGCCGGTGGAAAAGCCCACCACGGTTCTCTCCACCGCAGAGGCGGTGTCCGTGAGCACCTCGATCGCCTTGTCGGCCGCCTACTTTCCTGCCCGCAGCGACGGGCTGCGCGACTTGGCCGGCCACCTGCTCGGCGTTGTCCGCAAGGACGACCCGGCTGACGCCGACCGCTTGCGCGGCTACTGGGACGCGGTTGTCCACCGCCGGGCCGAGGAGGGTGCCGCCGCGTGGCGCACCCTGTGGGACCAGCGCGACGAACTCGCCTGATATGGCCACCGACCACGTGATTCGCGCGGAAAGGGCGGAGCTGGAGGTTGCAGGGGCCGTCGATAAGCTCGCCGGCGATTCTGTGTACCTGATCGGTGTGCGCCACCATTCGCCGTCGCTCTCACGCGTGCTTCCGGAGCTTTTAGACCACGCGCAGCCGGATGCGCTGGTGCTAGAAATGCCGGAAGAAGCAGCACCGTGGTGCGAATGGATCGCCCACCCTGAGGCCGTCGCACCGATGGCGTTCGCAGTTGCTGATGACGGCGGCGGGATCAGTTTTTGGCCGATGGCTGACTTCAGCCCAGAGCTCGCCGCACTGCGTTGGGCACACGCGCACGGGGTGCCGGTGATCTGCGCAGACCTCTCCCCCGGCGCGAGCCCAGCCGAGGGGGATACACCCGATGACAGCGAGCACCCCACCTCGAGCGTGGGCCGCTTCCTTGACAGCCACGTCCACGCCGACCACCACGACGACTCGTGGGACCGCCTAGTCGAAGTGCCTTCTGCCGGGGCGAGCGGCGAGGCAGTCCGGCGCGCCGCGTTGGCCTTCGGCTGGGCGTACCGGCAGGGCCAGCCGCTTGATGCCCGCACCGCTGCCCGCGAAGCCTCCATGCGTGAGGACATCCGCCGCGCCCGCGCCGAACACGGCCCCCGCATCGCCGCAGTCACGGGCGCGTGGCACAGCCCGGCGCTCACCGAGACCCGCATCAGCGAAGACGCGACAGCGGACGCTGCGCTGCTCAGCGAACTTCAGCCGCTGCGGAACAGCCGCACAACAACGGCGAGCCTGGTCCCGTACTCCCACGCGCTGCTGGATTCGCGTTCGGGGTACCCCTCGGGCATTCGTGACCCGCGCTGGCAGGAGGCGGTGCTGGAGTACGGTAGCGACCGGGCTGCGTTCGAGGACGCCGTGGCTACTTTGCTGACCCGCATGGCGTCCGGCATCCGCGCGCAGGGGCACCCCTGCGGCCCGGGTGAGATCCAAGAGGCGCACCGCATGGCGCTCGATCTCGCGGCGCTACGGGCACTCCCGGTGCCGGGGCGCCGAGAGCTGTTGGAGGCGTGCACGAGCGTGTTCGCCCAGGGTGATGTGCTCGGGCGCGGGCGCGTCGTCGCCCGGGTCGCCCAAGACATTCTCGTGGGCACCGGCGTGGGCCAGCTTGCGCCGGGTACTCCGAAGTCCGGATTGGCCCCCGAATTCCTCGCACAGATTGAGGATCTGCGCTTGCCCGGCCCGGGGGAGCCCTCGCGCGAACTCACGTTGGAGCCGCTGCGCCTGAAAAACTCGTCGCCGCAAGACACGCTGGACACCCGCCGCGAGGTGTTCTTGCACCGCTGCCGAGTCGCCGCGATCGGTTACGCCGTTCCCGACCACGTCGCAGGTGTCGGCGGCGCACAGGCAGTGAGCACGCGGTGGACGGTGCTGTATGACGCTGCTACCGACACCAGTCTCGCCCGCGCCTCCCGCTACGGAGTGACCGTGGAACAAGCCGCGGCCGGCACGCTGCGCGCTCGCCGGCCACACCCGATGGACGATGCGGATGACGTGACTGTCGACTATGTTCTCGCGACGGGTCTCGCGGATGCCGCCGCCGCGGGCCTGCTCGACGAGTTCGACTGGTGGCTGGGTGCGGTGGCAGACACGCTGCCCGGTCGCGCCGGAGTGAGCACATTGGCAAGCGTGCTCACTGCCGTAGTGGCCATGAGCGAAGGAACCGTGGCGGGGATGCTGCGGGTGGAGCCGGAGCGTCGTAAAGCGATCGCAGAAGCGCTGGACATCCTCTCGCGCGCCGCGGTCGCCCAAGTCAGCGGACTTGCAGGCAGCGACGAACCGGACGATGCCGCCGCGTTAGGGCATCTTGTCGCGCTGCAGCATGCGGACCTCGGGCTGCGGCTTACGCACACCCTCACAGGATTCGTGACAGAAGCGTCGCCGCTGATGCAGGGCGCAGCGTCCGCACTATTGCACCGGCTCGGGGCGCAACCGGAGGGTCTGCCCAGCATCGCCACGCGGATCCGAGCTGCCGCCACCTCGTCGGGCCGCATGGACCTGCGCCGCTGGTTGACGGGGTTCATCAGCGCGAGCCCCGAATTGCTTACCGACGATTCTCACCTCCTCGACGACCTCCGCGGCGGTGTCGAGGACCTCGAGGAGGCCTTGTTCATCGCGCGCCTGCCCGCATTGCGCGGCGGGTTCGACCCGCTGTCCGCCGCCGAACGCGAACGTCTCATGGACGCTGTCGGAGCTGACCGCGCGCGCCCTGTCAACGTGCCGGTCGAAGAGCTCGGCCGCTGGGCAGCCGACGACATCGCCGCCTGGGAACGCCTCCAGCGGCTGGGGCTCACCTCCATGGCGCTCACCCCGGCGCAGCGGTGGGAGTTGGTGCTGGGACGGCGGGGTAGTGAATCGTCGTCGCCCTCCCAGCGCCGCTTGGCGCGCAGCCTCGACCAGCTCTACGGCAGCGGCGCCGGCGAAGGATCCACCGCCGGATCCCTAGGCGGGCGCGCCGGCAGCGAGCCGCCTTACCCCACGGCCCGCGACTGGGTCGACGAGCTCGACACGCTCTTCGGTGAAGAGGTGCGCGAGGACATCGCTGCCACGGCGGTGGACACGCGCCACCCGTTCGCCATGGAGCTGCTCACAGAGACGCAGCCGCGCGCATCCGTGGAGTTGCTGAGCGACGTTCTCACCCTCGCTGGCGGCATGCCCGAATCCGTCTTGGACAAACTGCGCCCGGTGCTGCGGCGCATGGTCGAGGAATTGTCGCAGGTGCTGGCCAACCAGCTGCGTCCCGCCCTGCGGGGCCTGCAGGGCTGGCGGCCCAGCACACGCCCCTCCCCAGAATTGGACCCGTTGAGCACGATTCGCCGCAACCTGCGCCACGCGGTGCTTGACAGCGACGGCACGCCGCAACTGGTGGTGGCCACACCGATCTTCCGTCAACCCATTGCCAAGCGCTCTGAGTGGCATGTCATCGTGCTCGTGGATGTATCCGGGTCGATGGAGCCGTCGACGGTGTTCGCGGCACTCACTGCCTCCATCCTGTCCGGGGTCGACGCTTTGTCGGTGACGTTCCTCGCCTTCTCCACGGAGGTGATCGATCTGAGCGGGCATGTCTCGGACCCGCTGTCCCTGTTGCTCGAGATCCACATCGGCGGCGGCACGGACATCGCATCCGCACTGGCAGTGGCCCAAGAACACGTGACCGTGCCGTCGCGCACGTTACTGATCATCATTAGTGACTTCGACGAAGGCGGCTCCGTGGAGAGGTTGCTCGCCCGCGTTCAGGCGCTCAACGATGCGGGAGTGCGGCTGCTCGGGTGCGCCGCCCTCGACGACACGGGCCAGGCCCGGTACAACGCGGGAATCGCCGGGCAGCTCGCTGACGCTGGCATGGCCGTCTCCGCGGTCTCCCCGACAGCCCTAGCGCGGTGGGTGGCAGAGCAGGTGCAGCAATGACGCACCCCGATTCCCGCCACGACTTGCCCGGCATGGACCCGGACTTTGTCGCCGCCACGATCGAAGCGCTTCCCGGCCGCCTGCAGAAACGCCTGGGCACTGCCGATCCCGATAGCTGGACTATCGACGGCACCACCGTGACAGTCGGCACCGCCACCGTGACACTTGACCCGCCCGCCGGCGCAGAATGCGACTGCCTGCTTAGCCCACGGTGCCTCCACCTTGCTCAGGTGCTCACGGCCTGCCCGCCGACAGCTGCCAGCCCTGACGACGCTGCAGATCCCGCCGAATCTGTCGAGCCCGCCGACGTGGAAAATGCAGCTGATCCTGAATCCTCCGACGAACCGTTATCGCTGACAGACGACCAGTTGGCCACTCTTTCCCTCGCTGAAGAGTGCCTGATGGGTCTGCTCGACCGGGGGCTGGGCGGCCTCACCGCGTCGGACCGTGCGGCGGTTCTCCGGCTCGTTTCTGCGGCGCGGGTGCAACGTCTTCCGCTGTTGGCGTCTTCGTTCGCACGGTTACACGGTGAACTGGGCAGCGCAGACGGGCGGGTGACGGAGGCCGCTATCTCGGTGCTGGTGGATACCGCGATGGCCACCCACCAACTCCGGCACGGACAGGAAACGGACACGTTGAGCGTCGATGCCGTCGGCACAGCGCGGCGGACCTACCAACCGGTGGGAGGTTTGAAGCTGCGCGGGTGGGCGTGCGAGCCGGTGCTGACCAGATCCGGTTACGCGGGTGTGATCACCTATCTTGTGGATGAGCGCGACGGCTACGTCTGGCAGCTGCCGTCTGTGGTTCCCGGGGATGAGACACAGGTGGATCAGGCGTACCGCGCCAGCGCTGGGTTTGCTGAACTTGGGCTGAACCATCATGATCTTGCGCGCAGCGGGTTGCTGCTCACCCACGCCACCGCCTCAGCCGACGGCAGGCTCGGTCGCGGAGCGAAGGTCCGCGCCAGCGCCCGCACCCCGGACGAGTCCGCTGTGCCGGCTAAGGACTGGTGGGTCGGAGACGGTGTCCTGGCCGGGGTGGAAGACGGCGGGCTGCACCCGGTGCTCGTTGTTGAGACTGACGATGGTCCGCTGCGCTGCCAGGTCACCCCGGCGGCCGAACAGCTGGGCGTCCCAACCTTGCGGGTGCTGGCCAGCGCGGTAGGAGTCGAGGTGCAGCTGCGCCTGCGGCAGCGGCGGCCGGAAGAACCGGGCCGGTCACCCTGGGTGCTCATCGGAGTCGGCCACGACGGCACCTGGGTGTTTCCGGGGCTGGACCGGCCGAATGAGCACTGGCTCGGTGCCCCCCACGACGTGGCGCCGAAGGCGGTGGCGTCCTCGCGGGTGGAACCGGCGACGGTGCTGCGGCGCTGGCGCGATGCTGTCGCCCGGCAGGGGCGGCGCGGGGCGACGGGAACCAACCGCGACCGCCTCATGGCCGATGCCGCCTGGCTGCGCGCGCACGCTAGCGGACACCGGGCGGACCTCCTCGAGTGCTTAGCCGAGGCCGCCGCGGCAGGCACCCGCGGGTTCGACGGGCGTTTCCGCGCCGACGTGAGCGATCTTCCCCGCCGCTGGCTCGCTGTTGCCGCCGTCTGTTAGCCACGAATAAAATTCACGTGGCTTTCTTGCACCCTGCACCAGGGGGCTTCTAGGTTGGAAATATGCCTCAATACGACAACAGCGCTGCAGGCGAGTGGGGTTTTGACACCCGCGCCGTCCACGCCGGCCAGAATGTCGACTCTGACTTCGGTGCACGCAATCAGCCGATTTACATGACCACCTCCTACGTCTTCAACGACACGGAGCACGCGCAGGCGAGGTTCGCATTGGCTGACCCGGGGCCGATTTACACCCGCATCACCAACCCGACGCAGGACGCGTTCGAGAACCGTCTGGCCTCCCTAGAGGGTGGTGTCGCGGCGGTGGCGTTCGCCTCCGGCATGGCGGCGGAGACAGCGGCGATCACGAACCTAGCTAGCACCGGGGACCACATTGTCACCTCCCCGCGCCTTTACGGCGGCACTGAGACGCTGTTCGAGGTCACCCTCCCCCGCCTCGGTATCGAGTTCACGTTCGTGGACAACCCGGACGATCCGGCCTCTTGGCAGGCTGCGGTCAAGCCCAACACGAAGGCGTTCTACGGCGAGACGTTCGGCAACCCGATCGCGGACATTCTGGACATTCCTGCCATCGCGGACGTCGCCCACGCTAACCGTGTCCCGCTCATTGTGGACAACACGATGGCCACAGCCGCGCTGGTCAAGCCGCTTGAGCTCGGAGCGGACATCGTTGTCGTCTCCACGACGAAGTTCTACACCGGCAATGGCTCGACGCTCGGCGGAGCGATTATCGACGGCGGATCTTTCGACTGGACCGTCCAACGCGACGGCCAAGACGTTTTCCCTTATTTCACCAACCCCGACCCGGCGTACCACGGTCTCGTCTACGCGGATGTGGGTGCACCGGCCTTCGCCGTGAAGGCGCGCGCGGGTGTGCTGCGCGACACGGGTGCGGCGATTTCCCCCTTCAACGCGTGGTTGGCGCTGCAAGGGATGGACACGTTGGGCCTTCGCGTCGAAAAGCACAACGCGAACGCGCTGGAAGTCGCACAGTTCCTGGATGCGAATCCGCAGGTTGCCACCGTGAACTTCGCTGGCCTGCCCAGCTCCCCGCACTACGCCACGAAGGAGAAACTCGGGCTGAAGTACACCGGCTCCGTTCTCTCCTTCGACCTTGCTGCCGACGGGGATCCGACGGCAGCAAGAGAACGTGCCTGGGCGTTCATCGATGCGCTGACGCTGCACTCCAACCTGGCCAACATCGGTGACGTGCGCTCGCTGGTCGTGCACCCGGCGTCGACGACGCACTCGCAGTCCAACGAAGCGGGCCTGGCGCGCGCGGGCATCACGCAGGCGACGATTCGCCTGTCCGTCGGAATTGAAGATGTCCGCGACATCATCGCCGATCTCAAGCACGGATTCGCGGCCATCGCATGATCCCGCTTCCGCCCGAAGGCGAACTGACCTTCCAACCGATCGGCGACCTCCAGACTGAGGCTGGCGCCGTCATCCGCGATGTCACTGTCGCCTACCAGCGGTGGGGTGAGTTCCACGGGGATCCCCACGGCCGCAACAACCTCATCCTTGTGGAACACGCCCTCACCGGCGATTCCAACGCCGTCGTGTGGTGGGACGGGCTGATCGGCCCTGGCGCGCCTATCGACACGGACCGCTTCTGCGTCATCTGCACGAACGTCCTCGGCGGCTGCTCCGGTACGACCGGCCCGTCGAGCGACCACCCGGACGGCGGTAAGTGGGGCTCGCGGTTCCCGGCGACGTCGATACGCGATCATGTGCGCACCGAAGCACACTTCTTAGAGGCGCTCGGCATCACCTCGATGCACGCCGTGATCGGCGGTTCCATGGGCGGCGCACGCACCCTCGAGTGGACGCTGATGTACCCGGACTGGGCGAACTACGCCTGCGTCATCGCCATGTCTGCGCGCGCGAGCGCCTGGCAGATCGGCATCCAGTCCGCGCAAATCTCCGCCATCGAACGCGACCCGGACTGGCAGGGCGGCGACTACTACGGCACCGGCCGCTCCCCCGATGCAGGTCTATCCGCCGCACGCAGGCTGGCGCACCTGACCTACCGCGGTGAGCTGGAGATTGACGAGCGTTTTGGCACCATGGCCCAGCCAGGCGAGAACCCCCTCGGTGCCTTCCGCGACAGGCAGCAGCGCTTCGCTGTGCAGAGCTACCTCGACTACCAGGGCCAGCGACTCGTGGAGCGTTTCGACGCCGGCTCCTACGTCACCATCACCGAGTCCCTCTCCCGCCACGACATCGGCCGCGGACGCGGCGGACTGAACCGGGCACTCGCCCAGATTACCGTGCCCACGATGGTCGTCGGCGTGGACACCGACATCCTCTACCCGTTCCACCAGCAGGAACACATCTCGCGCAACATCGGCAACCTGCTGGCGATGAACAAGATCGTCTCCCCCGTCGGCCACGACGCCTTCCTAGTGGAAACCCGCCAAATGGGCCACATCCTGCGCAACTTCATTGCCATGGCAGACCAGACCCCGTCCGCGAGCGACCTAGCGAAGGAGCAAGGCAACTACGACATCTAGATGCTATGGAATGAGCTCCAGTGTGACTCCAAGATCGAAGTACCCGGGATAGGCGCGCTTATCCAGGCTAGCCAGAGAAGCTCCATTCTCCAGCACAGTCAACGCAATCAAAGCGTCATAAACAGCACCGCCCTTGATACCGAGCTGCGCGAATCGGTTGTGCACATCGCGCGCAACGGCATCCGGAAGGCAGAGAACGTGCTCGAAAGCGTGATCAATCACTCGGGCAGCATCAGTCTCACTGAAGCGGTTATCCCCCGGAAGCCTCGTCAGCACTGAATAGGTTTCGGCCAGCGAATGAGCGCATAAAGCAAGCTCTTTCCCCTTCGACCAACGAACTAGCCGCTCGTGCGAACCATGATTCGCCAACAAGAGCGGAACAGCGGCGCTGGTATCTAAGGTTATAACTGTCACTACTTGCGCCCCGCGTCAATAAGGGCCAGAACATCCTCGTTGGTAATCGGGCTCGACCCTCGGCCAACCAATCGCCCATCGTCCGTTTCGACGATCTCCGCCGTGCGGCCCCCAGGAATGATGGTTATTCCACCTCCGTAAGCCGAGATGTCAACTTTGGATCCCGGCTCCAAACCGAGCGCTTCTCGCAGGGCTTTCGGCAACAGGACACGACCACCTGAATCAATCGTTGCTTCCATGGGACCAGGCTACCAATGATTTCCCATTGAAACGGGATGCTCAGTGATCCCTAACCGGCCGCCGCGGAACACCGACCCCCGTGGGCTCGGTGCTGACTCCGCCAAGTTCAGCACGCGCACGTTAGGAGCGCACTGCGGCTACAGCGATGTGCGCCCGATTCCGGGCTGTGGCGGGACGAGTTTCCACTCTGCTCACCCGAAACCCTGCGTTTTCAATAAGACTTGTGATGTCGTCTTCCGAGTACGCTGTGGCCGGGAGAACTTTATGGTCGAAACGCTTTCGGGACTCGGCATGGAACCCACCAAAAATGAGCACGCCTTCGGGAACGAGAATCCTCGAGAGCGTTTCGAGGGCCTTCACCATGTCCCCCGGCGTCATGTGGATTAGCGAGTACCACGCCAGCGCCCCACCCACGTTCTCGGCAGTTTCTCCGAGACTCTCAATGTCAACCACCGAGTACTCAATGCCTGGATATATCCTCCGCGCATGATTCACAAACTGAGGAACTAGATCTATTCCCGCAGCTTGATGCCCCAGACTGTTGAGGTACGCCGTCAGGTGACCGGGACCGCAACCCACATCGAGAATGTTTGTGGTGACGCCTTTGAATCCTTCCGCAATGAACAGACGATCTGCCTCGTCAACAGAATCGATGCTTCCTAAAAGGTCGATGTACGTGTCCGCCACGTCCGAGTACGCTTCCTGCGTTTCACGAGACGTCATACTCTTCGCGCTCTAGCTCCCTAACGCATCCACCGACAGCGCCAACCAGAGCAGCAGAGCGCCTGTCGACGCGGTGAATAGCGCGTCGAAACGTCGCGACCGCACCGCCAACAACCCCATCACTTGCGAGTCGCACGTCAAGCGGCACACGGTGAGCCACAGCATAGACACGCCAAGAGTGAAAGCCGCTCGGCGCCAGTGCTCTGTCACCGAGAACAGCGAGGCCGCGACGAAACCGAGGACAAACAGAACCAGCATCACCTGCTGAACGCGCACGGGCAGCCGAGACGGTGGGGTGCCGATGTCGTGCGGGTTATCCAGGCTCGGCGGAGGAGCCGACGAAACAGACCCGGGCGCGGTTACCGGCGGGGTCGTGGCCCGCCCCGCCGGGTCTACGTCAGGGCGCCTTGGGGGGCGTCGTGCTGGGCGTGAATTACTCGGCGTGGGCAATCCGCTCTGCCCTCTCCACAATGTTGCGCACGAGGAAGGTGCGTGTCATCGGGCCGACGCCGCCGGGGTTCGGGGACACCCAGCCGGCTTTGTCCCACACGTCGGGGTGGACGTCGCCGGTGGTTTTGCCGTCGACACGCGAAACGCCCACGTCAAGCACTGCGGCACCTTCTTTGATCATGTCGGCGGTGATCATGTGGGGTTTTCCGGCGGCGGCGATGATGACGTCGGCGCGGCGGGTCTCCGCGGCGAGATCCTTGGTGCCGGTGTGGCAGAGCACGGCTGTCGCGTTGACGTCGCGCTTGGTCAGCATGAGCGAGATCGGGCGGCCAACGGTCACGCCGCGGCCGATGACGCACACGATTGCGCCGTTGAGGTCCACACCGAAACGCTCCAGAAGAGCCAGCGACCCGTTGGGGGTGCACGGCAGCGGGGCGGGCTCGTTGAGCACCAGGCGGCCGAGGTTGACCGGGTGCAGGCCGTCAGCGTCCTTGTCCGGGTCGATCAGGCCCAGCACGCGGTTCTCGTCGAGGTGCTTCGGCAGCGGCAGCTGCACGATGTAGCCGGTCACTGCGTCATCGTTGTTGAGCTCCTCGATGACAGCGTCGAGCTCATCCTGGGTGCAATCCCCCGGCAGCTCCTTCATGATGGACGCGATGCCCAGCTCCTCGCAGTCCTTGTGCTTCATGCGCACGTAGTTCTGGCTGGCGGGATCCTCACCGACAAGCACCGTGGCCAGGCCAGGTGTGACCCCATAGTCCTGCTTGAGACGAGCAACGCGAGTCTCAAGGTCGGCGAAGATTTCTTCGCGGTAGAGTTTTCCGTCCAGTTTGATCGCAGTCACACCCGTCATCTTAGACCGAGCTTTAGACTAAGCGGCGTGCACGTGATCTTCGACAACCCCGTCATCCCCGGCAACACCGGCAACACAATCCGCCTCTGCGCGGGCACCGGGTTCACGCTCCACCTGGTCAAACCGTTGGGCTTCCTGTTGGATGACAAGCACCTGAAGCGCTCCGGCCTGGACTACCATGACCTCGCCGACGTGCAGATCCACGACGACATCGAGTCCTGCTTCGCGTCGCTTATCGACGCACGCATCTTCGCCTTCACCACCCACGCCCCCCGCCACTACACAGACGTGGAGTACCGCGACTCCGATGCGCTTCTATTCGGCACAGAGCCGACGGGGCTGCCCGAGGAGCACTCCCACCACCCGCGCGTGACAGACCAGTTGCGCATCCCGATGCTGCCCGGACGCCGGTCGATGAACCTGGCCAACTCGGCTGCCGTGGCCTCCTACGAGGCGTGGCGGCAGCTGGGGTTCCCCGGCGGGGTCTAGTGCGGGTTCAGAGGGGGAAGTTTGCGGGTGCGGAGCTCGTCGATAAGCGCCCAGGCGTCGGGCGTAGCGAGGTCGCGCGCGCACATCTTCACGGTGCCGGGGACAAGCTCGAAGCGCACGTGCGCCAGGTTGAGACGGCGCTGAATCGGTCCTTGGCGGAACGTGATTTCTTGGATGTGGGGCACTTCGATGAATGCGTAGCGGCGGCTCAGCAGGCCGTGGCTCGTGGTCGCCATGGGGATGCCGCCCACGAGGTCGAGGGAGACGGCCTGGTGGGACGCGTCAATTGGCGATGGGATCCGTGCGCGCTTCGGTGAGCGGAGATCCCAGTCGGGTTCTGTGATGTGCGTACGGGTGAGCGGGCTGATTGCTTCGATCAGCGCGACCGCTTGCTCGTACGAACCCACTGGTAGTAGCCGCGACGTGCCGGACTGCTTATTGGACTCGCGGCCGTACCCGGCGATGTTGACCGTGACTGTCCACCAGCCGAAGATGCGCCACAGCACCGGTTGGGACAGCCCGATCGCATGGATCCGATCAAGCGGCACTGCTTGGCGGCGGCGGTTAGCTAGGCCGTAGCTCAAGTTCACAACGTCGCCGTCCAGCGTCGCTGTGTAGCGCCACGACTGGTCGATCTGCCGCCAGATCTGCGGGATGAACCCGGCCAGGACCGGGAGGATGACTGCCAGGGTGAGCTCCGTGAAGACCGGAATCAGCGACCATGCGACCGTGAACACCGTGGTCAGACGCAGTGCCGCGCCGGCGAGCGAGCGCGCGACCGGAATCGGTTCAACGAGATAAGCGCCCGCAGTCTGTGTGAGCGTGTCCAGCTGCTCGTCGGTGCCCTGCTGCGCGATCTTTCTCAGTAGTTCCGTGCGGACATTCTCTGCTTCCGTGCGGGGCAGGTACCCGATCTCGATGGCAGAGTTGGACCCTCCGGCTGCCTCAACGCGCACAGCTGCAAGGCCGACAAGGCGCGGGGCGAGCGGCTCAACCACGTCGACAGCTTGGATACGGTCGTAGCGCGCCGCGCGCACCTTGGTGGAGATGACGCCCCGTGTTAACTCCACCTCATCCGTGCCGAGACGGAAACCCGTGCGGTACCACCACACCTGTGAACCGAGAAAGACCACAAGCATCGCCACCCCTGCCCCGCCGGCGAGCTGCCCGATGGTGGCCCACGTCAGGTCTCGCTCACTCAACGCATCGGCCACGAACGTGAAAAAGTTGAACACGATCAGCGTGACAATCGCCGCCACGCCAGCCCACACACGCAGCAGCGGAGTCAGACGGTGGACGCGGCGGTACCGCGGGGCGGTATTCACAGCCCGCTCATTCGTTCACGAGCTTGGACCGCGAGACGCTCACGCAGCGCATCCGCTTCCTCGGCGGGTAGCCCCGGAATGGTCGCGTCCGTTGTCGCGGAGGCCGTGTGCAGTGCCAACTCTTTAAGCCCCAGCGGACGCGTGAATGGGCCGGTGCTGACATCGACGAATTGGATCCGGCCGTACGGCACCACTGTGAAATTCTGAGTGATCTTCCCTTTGGTGATCAGCAGCTCATTGTCTGTCTCCAACCAGCCGGTATTGCGCACCCGCAACGGAATCATGATCAGCTGAAAGACATACCAGAGGCCGATGGCGGCAGCACCCCACCACCACACGCCGCCAAGCTGAAACTGGGCAAGGCCGAAGCTGCCAGCTAGGACCGCAGCCCAGATCGTCTGCGAGATATAGCGCGCGGTGACGAGCTTGCGGCTCACCGGATTCATGCCACTGACATCAGTAGGCATCTGTGCTGGCTGGTTCAGGTGCGAACGGCGGCGATCCGGCGATTCTGCTTCGTGGGCACCCTGCATGCGGTTCAGCCTAGCGCGCGGTGACCTCACCGAAGCGCCGGGCAAGCGGTGCGAGCGTCGCCGGACGAGCCGCCACCCACGCCGCCGCGACCACGGCCAGCGACACGAGGAAGATGATCAAGCCCGTCCAGTTCCCCGCGTACTCCGTCGGGTCCGTCGAGCCTTGCGCCGCGTACATGTGGTTGAGGTTGCGCAGCGCGCCAGTAGCCAAGACCAGCCCAACGTGAATCACGATGAACACCACGAAGTAGATCATCACCGGGAAGTGCATCGCCCGCGCCGCTTGCGCAGGGAAGACCTTGTTCCATCGGGCCGAGTTGGCCGGCCAGAAGCTACTCATGCGCACACCCGACAGGATCGCCAGCGGTGCCGCAACGAACACTGTGAGGAAGTACGCCAGCTGCTGCAGGCCGTTGTAGTGGACCCAGCCGTTTTCCGTGGGCCAGTTCAAGGACAGATACTGGAGCCCGGCCGACACGGCATTCGGGAAGACATCCCAGCTGGTCGGCACAATCCGCATCCACTGCCCCGTTACAAACAGCAGCACACCGAACACCAGCCCGTTGACCACCCACAAGATATCGAGCACCTGGTGGAACCACAGCGTCAAACTGATCTTCCGCCCGCCCTTCTTCGGCCGCCAGTACGCATCAGGGCGGCGCTCGGTGCGGATCTGCATGCCCGTCCGGATGATCAGCACCATCAAGAACATGTTGAAAAAGTGCGACCAGTTCAGCCACGCGGGAATGCCCACCGGCGCGCTCTCCGGCATCGGCGCGTAACCGGGGTACTTCTCCACGAACTCCTGGCCCGTCTCCGTACCCAGGAACGCTCGGGCGCCCCAGACACCCAGTGCAAGCAACACCAGTGCGACCACCGCAGCGATCCACACCCAGCGCCTCCGCTTATCGACGCCCCGCGCCACCGTCGTCCCCCCACCACTCTTCTCCCCGGCGGATGTGGTGGGAGCAGGTTTGGCTGCAGCCGGTTTGGGTGCGGCGGGAGCCGGCGCAGCAGCCGGGGGTTTCGGTGCAGCAGCTGGAGGTTTGGGCGCTGCAGGTGCTGCGGGTGTTGTAGGCGCAGCAGCTGGAGGTTTCGGCGCTGCAGGTGCTGCAGGTGTTGTAGGCGCAGCGGGCGGTTTCGGTGCAGCAGCCGGGGGTTTCGGCGCTGCGGGAGCCGCTGGTGCCGCTGCCGGAGGTTTCGGAGCTGCAGGTGTTGTAGGCGCAGCGGGCGGTTTCGGTGCAGCAGCCGGCGGTTTGGGTGCCGCGGGAACAGCTGGCGCGGCCACCGGGGGTTTCGGCGCTCCGGGAGCAGCCGGTGCAGCCGGCGCGCTTGGGGCGGCCGGGGGTTTGGGCGCTGCAGGAACGTTGGCGTTCGGAGTGTCGCCCGCTTTGGGGATGTTGTTTCCAGTCATTACAGAATCAGACTATCCAACCTCGAGGGGTGCTCTGAATTTAAGTCGCTCTGGGAGGCCTTTAGATTCACACTCCCCTCTTGCAGGATCGGCCTTGGAATACTGTTGGCGGTTTTCCGGAATACTGCTCACGCAAACGTGCAGGTCAAAAGCATGCGTTTCGGTTGATATTGCCGAGCAGTATTCCACCCCAGAATCGAGCAGTGTTCCGGCACGCTGACCGGCCCTCTCCACCCGGCGCCCACCTGGCACCTGCCCCGCTAGTGGAAGTCACGCGCCCCGCGGGCGAGCCAGTCACCCATCTCCAGCGGCTCGAATTTGTCGGCGATGATGCTCACCGCGCCGGTGGCGTTTTCCACTATGCCGCGGATGATCAGCGCTTTGGCGGTGCGGGCAAGCACTTTCTGGCGGTTCCACAGCCCGACGGGGATGACCACGTTCATCAGCCCGGTTTCGTCCTCGAGACCCATGAAGGTCACCCCACCGGCGGTGACGGGGCGTTGCCTGTGGGTGATCACACCGGCGATGCGCACGCGGGTGCCGTCCTCAACACTCATGAGGTCCGCGGCGGCGACGACCCCGTTGGCGCCCAGCGCCCCGCGCAGCATCTCCATGGGCATCAAGCCGGGGGTGACACCGGTGGCGGCAACGTCGGCAGCCATGAGCTCGAAGGCGTTCATGCCGGGCAGTGCCGGTGCCGAGATCGCAGAAAGCCCAGGAAGCATCCCGTCTCGCTCGGTGGCGGCAACGCCTGCCTGCCACAGTGCTTGTCTACGGTCGACCCCGAAACAGTCCAGCGCGCCAGCTCGCGCTAAAGCCTCGACGTGCTCGACCGACAAGTCAGCCCGGCGCGACAGGTCAGGAATGCCGGTGAACGGCTGGGCAGCTTCGATCCGCTCTGCGGCTTTGTTGCCCAGTCCTTTGATCAAGTTCATGCCGACCCGGATGGCAGGATCCGCACCGGAAACAGCGTCCACAACGCAGCGCGCTTCGCACCCAGAGTCGTTCACGCTGACCGGCAGCACGTCAATGCCGTGGCGGCGCGCGTCCTGGATGAGCGACTGCGGCGAGTAGAACCCCATCGGCTGCGCGCGCAGCAGGCCCACGCAGAACTGCGCCGGGTAGTAGTGCTTGAACCAGGCGGAGAAGTACACCAGCGACGCGAACGATTGGGAGTGGGACTCCGGGAACCCGTAGGCGGCGAACGCGACGATCTTCTGCCAGAGCCTGTCGGCGACGGCGCTGTCAATGCCGTTCGTCTCACGGCAGCCGTCGAAAAAGCGCTGCCGCAGCGCCTCCATCTTCGCAGGTGACCGCTTCGACCCCATGGCGCGGCGCAGGGAGTCGGCTTCGGCGCCGGTGAAGCCTGCGGCGTCGACAGCAATTTGCATGAGCTGCTCTTGGAACAGCGGAATGCCCAGCGTCCGGCCGAGGGATTTCTCCAGCACCGGGTGGTCGAACTCGATTGGCTCGCGCCCGTCGCGGCGACGTAGGTAGGGGTGCACCGATCCGCCCTGAATCGGGCCGGGGCGGATCAGGGCGACCTCCACCACCAGGTCGAAGAACTCGCGCGGTTTCAGCCGCGGCAGCGTGTTCATCTGGGCGCGGGACTCAACCTGGAACACTCCGACGGCGTCGGCGCGGGCGAGCATGTCGTACACGGAAGCGTCGTCAAGCGGAAGCTCCCACAAGCGCACCTCGCGGCCTGTGGTCTCGCGCACGAGGTCGATCATGTGGTGCAGCGCCTCGAGCATGCCCAGGCCGAGCAGGTCGAACTTGACCAAGCCTGCCGACGCGCAATCGTCCTTATCCCATTGCACCACCGACCGGTCCTCCATGCGGGCCCATTCGACGGGCACGACGTCGGCAATCGGCCGGTCGCAGATCACCATGCCGCCGGAGTGGATGCCCAGGTGGCGGGGTTGGCCGCGCAATTGCTCGGCTAGCGAAGAGACAAGACTCGGCGGTTCTGAGAGCCCCTTTGACCAGGCATCCGCCGCGCCCTGCGGGTAACCCAACGCGCGGGCGGCGTCGCGCACCGCACCCTTCGACCGGTACGTGATCACGTTGGCCACCTGCGCGGCGTTGTCGCGGCCGTAGGTGCGGTAGACGTACTGGATTGCTTCCTCGCGGCGGCCGGATTCGATGTCGATGTCAATATCGGGCGGCCCGTCGCGGTCCGGCGAGAGAAACCGCTCGAACAGCAGCTGCGCCGAAATCGGCTCCACATTGGTGATCCCCAGGGCGAAGCAGACCGCCGAGTTCGCCGCCGACCCGCGCCCCTGGCACAGGATGTCGGACTCGCGGCAGAAGTCCACAATGTCGTTGACGATGAGAAAGTAGCCCGGAAACCCCAGCTGCTCGATGACGTTCAGTTCGTGCTCGATCTGTGTGCACGCCCGCTCACGCACGTCAGCGGGACGCGAGGCGTAGCGCTCCTCGCCGCGGACACGCACGAGGTGGCGCAGCCAGCTCATTTCGTCGTGGCCGTCGGGCGTGGGAAAGAGCGGCAGTTGCGGCGCGACAAGGTTGAGCGTGAACGCGCACTCGGCCGCCAGATCGACGGTGGCTGCGAGCATGTCCGCGCACCCCGGGGCCATCGCGAGCAGCTGCTCGCCGCTGCGCAGCCAGTTCGCGCCCATTGGGTGCAGGTCGCAGTACGCAACGCCCATTGCTTGACGACGCGCCAGCGACCTCTTCGCCCCCGCCAACCTAGCCCCCTGGCGCGTAGCCGCCCCGGGTGCCGCACTGATGATCGCGGGGACGTGCGGGTATGCACGCAACGCCTCGTTATGGTCGGCGTCTTCGGGGAGCATGGTGGCAGTGAATTCGCGCACAACCCGGTCGGGGCCGAAGTATTCGATCAGATCATCGATACGGTCCGCCCACTGCCAGCTGGCCAGGACGGTGCACGTCCCGGCAAGCTCATCGGCAATCACCGGCAGGGGCGGATAGAGGACTTTGTCTTTCTCCCCCGTTGCCATGTGGGCGGCGGCCATGAGGTGCGACAGGCGGCGGTAGCCTTCGGGGCCGCGGGCGATGACGGCCAGCGGAATCACCGAGTCATCGCCTGGGCCGCCGCCGTCGTCGCGCGGGAGCGACAGTTCCGCACCGAAGACTGTGGGCATGCCCACTTCTGCCGCTGCCTCAGCGAATTTGACCGCGCCGTAAAAACCGTCCCGGTCCAGCAGGCCGACTGCCGATAGGCCCAGTTCTTGCGCCCGGGCCACGATCTCTTCCGGCTCGCTCGCACCGCCGGTGTCACTGAGGAAACTGTAGGTGGACACCGCGTGGAGTTCGGCGAACGGGACGGCAGGTGCACGGCGGGGCGCGGTGCCTGCCGACCCATCCCCCGGCGCGGCGCCGCCTTCTGCTTCGGATCCCTCTGGCGCATAGACCGCCCCGGCGGGCGTGCCCGTGTGCTTGACGGGCACAGGAGTAGGCCCGGGGCGGCCGGAGAGAATCCTCTCCAGCCGCGACCAGGACATTCTCTCGCCGCCATGGAAACGCACGCCCCCAGAATAATCACGGTCGAAAATTTGTTCCAATCAGCAACGGGCGCGGGGCCGTATCCAGTGCCGGCATAGCAATGGTTGGTGTGAACCCAAACTAGACTAAGCGGTCCGTTAGGTGTTAGATTTTCGAAGTCATATTTGACCACCCCTAGCAAGAAAGTGCAGGAAAAGATATGCGCTTCAACCGCATCATCGCGACCGCCGCAGCCTCCGTTCTGGCGGCAACCGGCCTGGTCGCATGCTCTGACGAGTCGGCAGACAACGCAGCCGGCAACAACAACGGCGGCGACGATCAGGTTGTCCGGATCGGCACCACCGACTCCGACCAGAAGGCTTGGTCTGTCTTCATGGAGCTGGCCGAGAAGGAGGGCATCACCCTCGAGCTCACCCCGTTCACCGAGTACCCGCCGGTCAACCCGGCGCTGGCTCAGGACCAGATCGACATCAACAAGTTCCAGCACATCCTGTACCTGGCTGAGTACAACGCCTCCTCCGGCGACGACCTGAAGATCGTCGGCTCCGGCGAAATCAACACCCTGGGCCTGTTCTGGAAAGACCACGACAGCCTCGACGACATCGAGGGCCAGAAAGTCGCCATCCCGAACGACCCGTCCAACCAGGGCCGCGCCATCAACGTGCTGGTTCAGGCTGACCTGGTCAAGGTCAAGGACGGCGCTGACACGCTGAACCCGACCCCGGCCGACATCGACAAGGACGCCTCCAAGGTTGAGGTCACCCCGGTCGACGCGTCCCAGACCCCGACCGTCTACAACCAGGGCGACCCGGCCGTGATCAACAACACCTGGCTGGGCCGCGCCGGCATCGACGCGTCCACCTCTGTCTTCGCAGACGACCCGAACTCTGAGCTGGCGGAGCCGTACATCAACATCTTCGCTGTCCGCGCAGACGACGTCGACAACGCGACCTACGACAAGCTCGTGGAGATCTGGCAGTCCGACGAGGTCACCGAGGCTCTGAACGAGGACTCCAACGGCACCGCTGTCCAGGTGGAGAAGACCAAGGAGGAGCTCGACGAGATCCTCAAGCGCCTGGAAGAGGACTTCAAGTAATGGCACCCACCGGCACCCGGATTGAGTTCCGGAACGTCCACAAGACGTTCCGCTCCAAGAAGGGCGGGGCGGATGTCGTCGCACTCGACAACGTCAACCTCACCGTTGAACCCGGTGAGATCTTGGGCGTGATCGGATACTCGGGTGCCGGCAAGTCCACGCTCGTACGCATGATCAACGGGCTGGACACCCCGACTTCCGGTGAGATTCTGCTCGACGGCACCAACATTGTCGGCATGCCGGGCAAGCAGTTGCGCGAGGTGCGCCGCAACATCGGCATGATTTTCCAGCAGTTCAACCTGCTCACCTCGCTCACGGCGGCAGGAAACGTCGAGTACCCGCTGAAAATGACGGACATGAGCAAGTCCGAGCGCGCCGCCCGCGTACAGGAACTACTCGAGTTCGTCGGCTTGGGTGAGCGCGGCAAGAACTACCCGGAGCAGCTGTCCGGCGGCCAGAAGCAGCGCGTCGGCATCGCCCGTGCGCTTGCCACGGATCCCTCGCTTTTGCTTGCCGACGAAGCCACCTCCGCCCTCGACCCCGAAACCACCCAGGAAGTCCTGGAACTGTTGCGGGTGATCAACCAGCGCACCGGGATCACCATCGTCGTGATCACCCACGAGATGGACGTCATCCGCGCCATCGCGGACAAGGTCGCTGTCATGGAGGCCGGCAAGGTCGTCGAATACGGCTCTGTCTACGACGTGTTTTCTAATCCGAAGACGCACGTGGCGCAGCGGTTTGTGTCGACGTCGTTGCGCAACACTCCGTCGAAAAGCGAAGAGCGCGAACTCTTGGGCGGCGACGGCCGACTGTTCACCGTCGATTTGTCGTCGAACTCCGGGTTCTTCTCCGCGGCCGCGAAGCTGCAGGAGCAGGGCGTGGACCTCGACGTTGTGCACGGCAGCGTGACCACCTTGCAGGAGCGGTCCTTCGGCAAGATGACGGTGCGCCTGACCGGCGACAACCGCGCCATCGAGGAGTTCTACCGCGCCATGCAGGAGACCACCACCATTCACGAAATCACCGGCAGCACCACTGCTGAGATTGGGGAGGAGAAGTAAATGACTGAGCAGATCCTCGCCCAAATGGACTGGGACCGCCTCGGCCCCACCTACTTCCAGGCCATCCAGGACACGCTGTTCATGGTGATCATCACCATGCTCGTCGGCGGGTTCTTCGGCCTGATCATCGGCATGTTCCTCTACACCACCCGCGCCGGCGGTGTGCTGGAGAACCGGTTTGTCTACTGGACGCTGAACATCCTGGTGAACTTCTTCCGCCCCATCCCGTTCATCATCATGATCGCCATGCTCTACTCCGTCACTTTGGCGGTGGTGGGTACGACCATCGGACGGGGGGCGGCCACATTCGTCATGTGCGTGACCGCGACGTTCACCGTGGCACGCATCGTGGAGCAGAACCTCGTGGCCATCGACCCCGGTGTGATTGAAGCAGCCCGCGCGATGGGTGCTGGCCCATGGCGCATCATCCGCACCGTGATCGTCCCGGAGGCACTCGGCCCGCTGATCTTGGGCTTCACCTTCATCTTCATCGCCGTCATCGACATGTCCGCCATGGCCGGCTACATCGGCGGCGGTGGTCTGGGTGACTTCGCCATCGTCTACGGTTACCGCGCGTTTGAGCCGCAGGTGACGTGGCTGGCCGTGATCACCATTGTGGTCATCGTTCAGCTCGCGCAGCTGCTGGGCAACGTGCTGTCGCGAAAGGTCATGCGCCGATAAGCTCGAGCTTTTCGACGCCCCAGTACGTACCCGTTTTCGGTTCGTCGCCGCAGGAGGAAATCACTCCTGCGGCTTCGTTTTGCGTAAGGGTGACTGCGAACTGGCGCGGCCCCCGGTGCGTGTCATCGGCGAACACGATTATGGCTGCACCGTCGCCAACGGTTTCGCCCACGAGCGTGAACTGGCCGTAGGTGACATCCTCGCCCTCGTTCTGCAAGTGGGCAGCTACCGCAATCTCGGCGGCCTGCGCCGGCGGCGACAACGTGCCGCGCCCGCGGTTGCCGGGGACGAAGTACTGCGCGCGCATTGCCGCGCCGATCATCGCTTCCGTGGCCTCCAGATTCATCCGGCCGAAGCTGTACCCCCACGGCATGAGCAGCATCGCCGGGGCGAAACGGTGCCCCTTGACATGAGAGGTCTCCCACACGATGTCACCGGTGCGGCGGAACGGATAGCGCCGCTCCAGCTCCATCACCAGCGGGCGTCCCTTCACTGCGCAGCAGCGGTCGCGCTTCGCGTGCGTGCACACCAGCAGCAGTGGCGCGATGCGTGTTTGCCCACCGTTGCGCCCCGGCGCGGAAAAGTCCATATCCAGCAGGTCTTCGGCGCGGTCGACGTGGTGGACCTCCGTGATTCCGACATCTGAAAAGACGGTGTACAGGTGCGGCTTGTCAATGTCGCGGCCCTTCCGCGTGGGGTGGCGGATCAGTTGCAGCGACGCGTCGAATTTCCTCAGGTGCGCTTTGAGCTTCGCGGTGAGCTCCTCGCCTAAGGTTCCACCGTCGAGAACGTCATGACTCCAGGGGCCAGGGTGCTCAAAGAGGACGTAGGTCCCCGCCGTTTTGGCGGTGCCGGGCAGCGGTTCGACTTCGACATCGGAACACATTGGCTGGCGGGGAGCGGGCATACTTCTTAGGGTAGCCTATCTCGCTCTCAGGTATATCTCTCAGGTATATAAAGCCTCGATCCGCCACTGCCGCTTCGACCACAACAGCAGCCACGCCGCGCGCTCATTGCCTGCAGGCTTCTCCCCCACCACCTGCAGGCGCGCGACCTTTTGGGGGTTGTCGCCCCACCAGCCTTCATCCACAGGCCATGGCCCCGCCCAGCCGGTGACCACGTAGCGGTGTTCACCCCATCCCAACGCGTACGGCTCTCCCGTCAGCAGCGCTTCCGCGGTGACGCCGACGTGCTTCGCGTCCGCGCTGATCAGCTTCACCCGCGACGCCGGGTGGTCCAGCCCGCCGCCGATCCGGGCAGGCAGCGGGGCCAAGATCGCGCCCGGCCACGAGGCAGCCGCTGCGGCACTGGCAGCCTCACTGCCCTGCTCGCCGAAGGGGACGAGGGCGATGCGCTCGGCAACGCCACGGCCCCCGGCGGGGCGGGGCTGAACGACGGCATCAATGCCCAAAGAAGACTGGATCCGCTCGGCGACGCGGCGGGCTTCCCGGGCCGCTTCCTCCGACCCCGCGGCAGCACCGCCCCAGAGCTGACCGGCCGGTTCAGGTGCCGCGACCTCCAGCGGCTCCAGAATGAGCGAGGCGATCGCGCCCGCTCCCCCGCCGGTGAGCCACCCATCGAGCTGCCACCGCACGCGGTCGGCAGTGGCCTCCTCTGTCAGGGCGTCGCGGGTGCGCCAAATGCGTTCGAGGGATGTGCCGTCACTTAGCTCCGCCTTCACTTTGAGCCGCACACAGTTCTGCCCAGCGTCAGCAAGCCGCTCGTGCAAGCTGGCGGCCAACGAGCGGGCGGCGAAAGCAGCGGCGTCGACGCGGTCGATCGGATCCTCGGGTGTCACGGACACCGCGAGATCAGACGTGGGCAGTTCCGGAGCCACGCGGCGGTCCGGCGCACCTTGCGCAATCCGGTGGCAGTGCAGCCCGGCCTGCCCGAAGCGCGTCGAAATCGCGGTGGCGGGCACCGCGGCGAGATCCCCCAGCGTGCTCATTCCCAGCTGCCCCAGCGACTTCACCGTCTCCCCATCTGCGCCGAGCGCCGTCTCCGCTGCAAGCACGCGCAACGACTGACCGGCAAGGAAGTCCACCGACCCACCCGGCGGGACCACCGCGCAAGTGCGTGCGGCGATGACAGCGGTGGCGATCTCGTCCGCGATGCCGATAAGGGGGTTGATGCCGGGGCGGGATGCAGCGTCGACAAGCATCTCGGCGGCGCGGGCCTCGCTGCCGTGAAACTTGCCTGCAGCCGCAATGTCCACGACGACAAGCCCAGGGCGCAGCACCTCGACTGATGAAGCCACATCGTCGAAACTGGCCGCGAGCGCAGCGAAGATGCGTCCGTCGCGGTCCGGATTGTCGTCGACGACCGTGAGCCCCGGGCACACCGACTGCGCGTGGCGCACCTGCATCCCGCGACGGATGCCGAGCTTGCGGGCGGTGTGCGAGACGACCTTGATGCGGTGCTGGCGCGCGACGGCCAACGGCTCTGCCAGATCGTCTTCGAGGCATGCAGCCTGCACCGGCCAATCGGGGAACCATATGGCGGCGACGCGCATCTACGTCACAACCTTGAGCGCTGGAGCAGCTGGCGCCGCCTCCTGAGCCTGGCCGACGGTGACCGTGCCCGATGCCGGATGCGCGCTTTTCGGCTGCGCCCGCACCCGGATATCCAGCCCCGTGATGCGCCCTGTGCCCCGGCCGATCCCCCGGAACTCCTGCACGTCACCAGTGACAGTGAGCGCCGGCGACGGCACCGTCGCGCCGACGAGCATGAGCGCGGCCCGGCCTTTGCGCAGCTTGCCCAGCAGCGGACGCGCCCGCACCGGGGTCAGCTCCACGCGCGTGCGGGTGCGGAAGACCACCAGATCCAGCCCCTCCACCAGCACCCCGGTGATCTCCAACGGGTCCACCCCGGGGTCCGGTACAGCAACGACACGATTCAAACACTCTGGCGGAAGCGCCGCGTACGACAGCTCCGGCCAGCCGACCACGCCGGCATACCCGCCCACTTCGGTGATCTGCAGCAGCATCTCCACCACCAGTGCCGGGGTATCACTCATGTGCGTCACCGCGTGGCGGGGCAGGCCGCCGCCGGGCAGAATATTCTCGAATTGGGTGCCGAGTTGCAGGACATCAGTCCCCGTAACGTGGCCAGCATGAGGCCCGCCGAGCTGGTCCGGAACCTCCCCGCCGATCTGCGCCATGCGGGCGCGCAGCTCAGCGATCTGCTCGGCGCGAGCGGAACTGGCGGACACAGCAGGCGCAGCGGAGCCGGAGGCGGCAGCCAACCCGGCCAGCGCCTCCACATCCGCCTTGCGAACACTTGTTCCACTCACGAAGATGATTATGCTCGCCGGGGCAACCAACGTCAATCAAAAAGGTCGAACATGCTTTCTATGCGGCGGAATGGCCTAGCGACTTCAGACCATGCATGACGCAATCTACTTGAAACCGTTTCGAGTAGGTTTCAAGTAGGTCAGTCTGTGCAGGTCAGGCTAGATACAACGTGTTTGGAGTACGTTTCGAGTAGCTTTCGAGCTACCCTAGCGGGCCCAATACCGACCACACTGCGCGCGGATCGCGGGAGCTGTTTCCACGCCACTCTATGATTCCCTTGCCTCGCATCGCTTGCAGAGCGCGACGCACAGGAGGTGTCGATAAGCCCAAGGCCTCAGCGATCTCACCTGTCGACATTGACCTGCCCCTTGCCTGAAGAACGGAAAGCACATCCGCAGAATGCGGCGGCAAAGCGTCGACAGCTCCCAAGTTCAGGCGCTGAACAGCATTCAAGGTGAGAATCACACTTCCACTAGTCTGCCTGTACACAGGATCCGTGAAACCAACCCGGCGCATACCGGCGAACATACGACGAATACCTTCGCCGAGCTCTTGGCCAATGCGAAGCTCCGCGGTAACCCTTGCAATGAGAGGATTCCTAGCAAACCGCGCAATCGACTCAGGCTTGTCAGGATCCACGAGCCCCGGAAAACGGCCAGGGCTAGAGACTTCAATCCGGCCCGGGTACATCTCGAAACGGATGTGGTCGCCGCTCATGCTGTAGGACCTGTGGATCACCGCATTAACCAACCCCTCAAGCCACACATCGTGAGGGATCAGATTTTCATCTTCAAACAGCCCCTCCCCGGTCAACCTGCGGACCTTGGGCAGCATTTCGCCGATCACATTCTGCGCATAAGCGATCTGCTGCGGCAGCGGGCCATCGAGACGCCGATCAGCCATGAGTTGTTGCTGGTAACCGGAAAGCCGTTCATCGTCCCCGAACTGGAGCACACGCACATGCGCATTCGGGAAATACTCCTGCGGGTTCTTACCAAACAGAAGAATCGCCGCCGTGCGAGGCCGACCATCACGGTCAACCAAGTTGCGGGCCCTCAACGCATCTACCGCGGACGATGAACCTATAACCTCGGCGTAGTTCTCCACCAGCTCCCAATTGAGGTCCTCGGCGGTCGCACGGGGTGGCACCGACGCGTCGAACTGCTGCTCCCCTTTAGTGTACCGGAGTTCGAGAATGTCGTCCGCCTTCAGCCGCTTGGACTCGTCGCCAACACGCAAGAAGCACTCCCCCGATTTCAAGTAATGCACCCTGTCACTCGGCAGGACATTGAAGAGAAGAACAGATGCACCCTCTTCCGCATCAAGAGCTTCTACATCAACACGAACGGTCGGATCCGTGTGATCGAACGTCACTTGACGCAGATCATTTTCCTGCGCAGAGGTCGGTTGACCATCAAACCGGCGATCAGTGATTCCAACCGCAATCACACCGCCTTCCGCGTTAGCCATGGCCACAATTGTTTTGGCAAGGTCCTTTGGGGCGATGCGGAACGATTTCCGCTCAAACCACTGATCCTCGTCAAGAGTCAACAGCAGCGCGGGGTCATCCTGAAAAGAGGGGCGTTCTTTCACAACAGTAATTCTACTTGAAACCGTTTCGAGTAGGTTTCAAGTAGATCGATCTGCGCAGGTCAGGCTAGATACAACGTATTTCGAGTACGTTTCGAGTAGCTTTCGAGTACCTCGCGAGCGCCAAGCTGATCTTTAGTCCAGCGCGCGTTCCGACGCCCACCGCGTGAGCTGATGCCGGTTCGATGTCTGCGTCTTGCGCAGCACATTCGACGCGTGCGTCTCCACCGTCTTGACGGAAATGAACAGCTCAGACGCGATCTCTTTGTACGTGTACCCGCGCGCGAGCAACCGCAGCACCTCGAGCTCGCGCCGCGTCAGCTTATCGACGACCTCCTCATCCTCCCCCGCCTTCTCCGGCTCCCCCGCAGGATCCTCGACAACCCCGCCCGACGCGAAGGCATCGAGCACGAAACCCGCCAGCCGCGGGGAGAAGTACGCGTCTCCACCGTGGACCTGGACAATGGCTTCGGCCAGCTCGGGCCCGTCGATGTTCTTGGTCACGTAACCGCGGGCACCGGCGCGGATCAGCGCGATGACATCCTCGGCAGCGTCGGAGACGGACAGGGCCAGGTACTGCGGCCCGGGTGCTCGGGTGATCACGGCGAGGCCGCCGCCATCGGGCATGTGAACGTCCAAAAGCACGACGTCAGGCTGGGTGTCCCCGATCCCTGTGACCGCGTCGGCGACCGTGCCGGCGGCACCAACGATCTCAATGCCGGGCGCCGCGCTCAGCTCTGCCCGGACGCCGGAGCGGAAGACCGAGTGGTCGTCGACGAGGAACACCTTCACTGCCATAAACCCGACACTACCCCGCACCAAAGGTGCTGGGTCACGCAACCAAAGTCAGTGCGACCTCGGTGCCTTTGCCCGGCGCGGTCTTGATTGTCGCTGTGCCCCCGGCGCGCTCCATGCGGCCGGTGATCGAATCACGCACACCGTGGCGGTCAGCCGGGATCGTCGCTGGGTCAAAGCCGGCACCACGGTCGCGGACGAACACCGAGAGCTCACCGGCGAGGTTCTCGGCATACACGTCGATCCCTCCCGCTCCGGAGTGCTTCGCCGCGTTCACCATAGCTTCCCGGGCAGCCAGGACGATGGGCTCGACAGTGTCGTCGAACGCTGTGTCCTCCCCAACTGTGACAGGGCGGATGGTCACGTTGAACAGGTCCTCGACTTCTCCGGCGGCGGTGTTGATCGCGGCGAAGAAGGTGGCCGGCGCGACAGCAGTCGGCGCGGGTTCGGGATTGGTGGTGTGGGTGGTCCAGGGTGGAGCGGATGTGGCGTCGTAAAGCCATGCCCTCAGCTCGCGTTCCTGGCGGCGCGCAAGGCGGGCGACTTCCTCGGAGTCGCTGGCGCGCTTCTGAATGAGCGCGAGCGTCTGCAGCACGGAATCATGCAGGTGAGCGGCGATGTCGGCACGCTGCGCGGCGATCGCCTTATCTTGGCGCTCCTCCACGAGCGAACGGAACAGACGCGCAATGAGCGGCACCACGAGAATGCCCACCCCGAGCACCGCCACCAGTACAGCCACAACCACGCCCATAATCCCGCCGCGATCCCCCATGAGCGCGATGACAATGACACCGCCCATGACCAGCACACCGCCAACGAGCAGGGACGCAATCGAACCGGCGGTGCGCATGTCACGGTCGTACGCGCGCCAGGCCAGCACCGCACCGACCGCGACCATGACCACCACCGCCACGAACGCGCCGTTACCGGGATCACCCACCGCAGATGTCGACATCGACCACAGCACAAACGCCACCACGACCAACAGCAGGTTGAAAACCCCTCCGATCTGCTTGCTGTCCACGACAGGCCGCTCCGGTGCGCCCAGCGGGGTGAAGATCCACAAAGCGGCGTACAGGATGATGCCCAGCCCGCCAAGGAGGGAGGAGAGGGAGAGGAAAAGGCGGATGTAGGTGACGTCGACAAGCAAATGCGCAGACAACCCCGCCGCGACACCAGCAATGACCCGGTGCTCCTGCTCGCGCACAAAGCGCGGGTAGGGCCGGGGCGGCTCGGGGGCGTAGTGCTGGGGCATGCTGTACATCATGGCACGCGGCGTGCGGCAGGGAATCAGGACAAACCCTGAACCTGTGATTTCAGGGTGAATCCCGATACCGCTTTCACCCAGTACTTCGCATACTGAAACCATGAACGAGACACTGAAACTGATGTGGGACACCCGCCCACCGCGGATCCCGAAGAAACAAGGCGGAGACGCCATGGTCGCCGGCATCTGCGAAGGAATCGGCGTCCGCTACCACATCGACCCCACCCTCGTGCGCGTTGCGTTCGCCGCGCTGTCACTCGCGTTCGGTGTGGGGCTGTTCGTCTACACCCTGTGCGGTTTCCTCATGCCGCGCTTCGGCTTATCGACGTCCCCCGCCCAAGCCATTTCAACCCCCACACGTCAGCTCGACGCCGTGGAGGTTAAAGAGCGCGACACCGGCTGGGGCCTACTGGTCCTGCTGTTCCTCTTCTTCCCGACGATCAGCGCGTGGACCTGGGCCGACGCAACCGCCTCCGCGCTCGCCGGGCTAGCCCTTTCCGCGCTCGCATGGTGGGTGCTCTACCGCCGCCTCCCAGAGCCGCCCCCAGGGGTGATCGCACAACCGAAGAAGCTGGAGGGCAGCCAGCCTGAGTTTGGGGGGCCTGGTTTTGGGGGGCCTGGTTTTGGGGATCCGGAGCCCCAGCCAGCCACGACTCCGGCGAGCCACCTTGTCACCAGTGGATTCACCGCTCCGGAAGGTTATCCGCACCCGGCCCACGGTCACACGGGGCCGCCGTCGTGGGACCCGTTGGGGACTGTTCCGGAATTGTGGCACCTGCCGGACCCCGGGTACGAACCGCCCCAACAGCCGAGCACGAAAAGGAACCGGCCACTGTGGGTGTGGATTCCCGTAGCTTTACTGCTCACCATTGCGACATTCGTGGCGATGGCGGCCGCAAGCGAAATCCGCAACCGCGACTGGTCCCGCTTCGGGCAAACGATCATCGCCTTCCCTGACGCAGAGGGCATCCACCCGGTCAATACCTACGTTGGTGAACTCACCGTCGATCTGACGGACCTGCAGCCGATGAAGGAACCGGTGACTCTCGATATCAGCCAGAAAGTCGGTTCGGTTGAAGTGCTCATGCCCGACGAGAAAGTCCGCGCTCGTGTGAACTGCGATGTCGATGTCGGTGACACGGCCTGCCCGCCAGAGGAAATCGACGGCGATGGCGAACTGTTGACCATCAACATCCACCAGAACGTGGGCTCGATTCAGGTCGCGTGGGCGAAGTAGACCAAACCCCAAGATCTCGATTACATCACCGCGTCAAACACGCGATAAAAGCCCTGGTCGATTTTGATTGACGGGGCAAAAATGCAATCGAGATCTTAAGACTGGCCTCGTCGGGTGAGCGACGAGGCCGCTCACTACTCCCACTCGATGGTTCCCGGCGGCTTGGACGTGATGTCCACAACCACGCGGTTGACGTCCTCGACCTCGTTGGTGATGCGAGTGGAGATGGTCTCCAAGACCTCGTAGGGCACGCGGACCCAGTCCGCGGTCATCGCGTCTTCGGAGGTCACCGGGCGCAGCACGATCGGGTGGCCGTAAGTGCGGCCGTCGCCTTGGACGCCGACAGAGCGGACGTCGGCAAGCAGCACCACCGGGCACTGCCAGATCTGGTCGTCGAGGCCGGCGCGGGTGAGCTCCTCGCGGGCGATGGCGTCGGCGGCGCGCAGTGTCTCCAAACGCTCGGCGGTGACCTCGCCGACGATGCGGATGCCCAGGCCCGGGCCCGGGAACGGCTGGCGGTTCACAATCACATCCGGCAGGCCCAGCTCGCGGCCGACGGCGCGGACCTCGTCTTTGAACAAGGTGCGCAGGGGCTCGACCAGCTCGAACTCGACGTCGTCGGGCAGGCCGCCGACGTTGTGATGGCTCTTGATGTTCGCGGTGCCGGAGCCGCCGCCGGACTCCACAACGTCCGGGTAGAGCGTTCCCTGGACGAGGAAGCCGACATCCTGGCCTTCGAGGACGCCGGCGACCGCGCGCTCGAAGGAGCGGATGAACTCCGCGCCGATCGCCTTGCGCTTGGCCTCCGGGTCGGTGACGCCGGCGAGCTTGCCCAGGAAGGCCTCGCGCTCGTCGACGGTGACCAGACGGGCGCCGGTCGCCGCAACGAAGTCGGTCTCCACCTGCTCGCGCTCACCCTGGCGCAGCAGGCCGTGGTCGACGAACACGCACGTGAGGCGGTCGCCGATCGCACGCTGGACCAAGGCCGCCGCGACGGCGGAGTCGACTCCTCCGGACAAGCCGCAAATCGCGTGGCCGTCGGGGCCGATCTGTTCGGAAATCGCGTCGATAAGCTGGTCGGCGATGTTCGACGCGGTCCATGTTTGCTCCAAGCCCGCGATCTCGGTGAGGAAGCGCGTGAGCACCTGCTGGCCGTGCGGCGAATGCATGACCTCAGGGTGGTACTGCACGCCCGCCATGCACAGATCGGCGTTCTCGAAGGCGGCGACGGGCGCGCCCTCGGTCGCGGCGGTGACATCGAACCCGTCGGGCGCGCGGGTCACCGAGTCGCCGTGGCTCATCCACACCGGGTGCTGCTCATTCAGGCCGGCGTGGAGGACACCGCCGCGCACGTCCATGGTTGTGCGGCCGTACTCGCAGGAACCGGTCTTAGCCACGGTGCCGCCCAAAGCTTGCGTCATCACCTGGAAGCCGTAGCAAATGCCGAACGTGGGCAGGCCCAGCTTGAAGATCTCCGGGTCGAGCTGGGGTGCACCGGCCTCATACACCGACGACGGGCCGCCGGACAGCACGAGCGCCACCGGGTCTTTCGCCTTGAGTTCATCCGCCGTGATCGTGTGCGGAACGACCTCGGAGTAGATGCGGGCCTCGCGCACGCGGCGGGCGATGAGCTGCGCGTACTGCGCGCCGAAGTCGACGACAAGGACCGGGCGCGGGTGGGCGTTTGCGGGCGGGGTCTGCTCTGGTGCGTTCGCGGAGGTAGTCACGGTTTCAGAGTCTAACTCATGGCCTGAATAGACCGAACAGTCGCAACTGTGCAGGGTGAATTGCGGGTTCAGGGCGACGTCGATAAGCATGCTCCCGGAAGATAAGTAGAGTTGAACGCATGTCGGTGAGCGAATTATCCACCTCGACCCAGAACTATTTGAAGGTCATCTGGAGTCTCACGGAATGGTCGACGGAACCCGTCACGGCGACCCTGATTTCGAAGCAGACGGGGCTGCGGATGTCGTCGGTCTCGGATGCTGTGCGCAAGCTCGCCGCACAGGAGTTGATCGTGCACGCCCCCTACGGCTCGGTGGAATTGACCGAGAAGGGTCACGGATACGCAGTGGACATGATTCGGCGCCACCGGCTCATCGAGACGTTCTTGGTGGAGACTCTCGGGTACACGTGGGACGAAGTGCACGACGAAGCGGAGCACTTGGAGCACGCAGTCTCTGACTACCTGGTGGACAGGCTGGACAAGCTGCTCGGCCATCCCACCCGCGACCCGCACGGGGATCCGATCCCGGCCGCCGACGGTACGGTGCTCGCTTTGGACGCGCGCCGCCTCACGGATGCTGGGGTGGGCGCCGGCGCAGCGGGGACGACGGTCACTGTCGAGCGGATCTCCGATTCGGACCCGACCCTGCTGAAGTTTTTCGAGGAGAACGGCATCGTTGTCGGTGCCGTCCTCACGGTCTCAGAAGGTGCGCCGTTTTCCGAGTCGCTAGATGTGAAGGTGGACGGGGCAAAGAACTCAGTTCCGCTCGGCCGCACCGCTTCCGGCGCGCTGTTCGTCTCCAGTTAGACGCGCCGTTCCGCCCCGGAGCGCACGCGCTGTGATGATCCCCTGGCGCGGGCTGAACAGGTACACCAGCAGGAATGCGACCCCCTGCGCCATGACCACGAGTCCGCCAGGCGAAGCGTCGAGGTAATAGCTCACGTACAGCCCCACGACAGAGCATACGGTGGCCACCGCAGGGGCGATCAGCAGCATGCGGCCGAAACTGTCGGTCAGCAGGGATGCGGTCGCGCCCGGAATGATCAGCATCGCCACCACGAGGATCACCCCGACGGCCTGCAACCCCACCACGCAAGTGAGCGCGAGCAGGGCGAGCAACACTGCCCCAATCAGCTTCGGCCGCAAACCAATCGCGTGAGCATGCACGGGATCGAAAGCGAAAAGCGTGAAATCGCGGCGCTTGAGCACGAGCACAGCCAGCGTGGCCACGCCCAAAACGAAGATCTGTACAAGATCAGCTTTGGAGACGCCGAGCAGGTTGCCGAAGATAATGTGGTTGAGGTCGGTCTGCGAGGGCGTGACGGATATGAGCACGAGCCCGAACGCGAAGAGCGTGGTGAAGACGATTCCGATCGCAGCGTCTTCTTTGACCCGGCTCGTATCACGCACAACACCGATCAATCCCACAGCGAGGAAGCCGAAGACCACTGCCCCGAGAGCGAAGGGAACGCCCGCGATATACGCCAGCACCACGCCGGGGAACACCGCGTGAGACACGGCATCGCCCATCAGCGACCAGCCGACGAGGACCAGCCAGCACGACAGCACCGCGCACACGATGGAGGAAATCAAGCTCGTGGCGAACGCGCGGACCATGAAGTCGTAGGCGAACGGGTCGAAGAGAAAAGAGATCATCGTTTCATCACATCCAGTCCGAAGGCAGCGGCGAGATTATCGGGTTGCAGGACATCCTTGGGCGAGCCGTGCATGAGCACATGCCGGTTGAGCAGCATCGCTTCATCAGCCAAATCGGGCAACGTGGGGAGGTCGTGCGTCGACACAAAGACGGTGGCGCCGCCGTCAGCAAGCTCGCGAAACAGCCGGGTCATTGTCGCTTCGCTGCGCTTATCGACGCCCGCAAAAGGCTCGTCCAGCAGCATGATCCTCGCCCCCTGGGCAATGCACCGGGCAACAAAGGCGCGTTTCCGCTGGCCGCCCGAAAGCTGACCGATCTGACGGGCGGCGAAATCTGTGAGCTCCACACGCTCGAGTGCATGGTCAACGGCTTCGATGTCAGCCCGGCGAGGCCGGCGGGTGAAACCGAGTTGTCCGTAGCGGCCCATCATGACCACATCCCATACGCTGACCGGGAAATCCCAGTCCACTGCCTCGCGCTGAGGAACGTACCCGAGCACACCGGTGCGGCGGGCGACAGCGGGGTCATCTCCGTTCACGGCGACGGTCCCTGAATCTGGCCGAGTCTGCCCCATAATCGTTTTGAAAAGCGTAGATTTCCCGGATCCATTCATTCCGACGAGTCCGCACACGCGTCCCGGCGCGATCTCGAGGGACGCGCCGTCGAGCGCGAGCACGCTCCCATAGTGAACGGTGACATCGCGCACGGATATCGCGGGAGTCGCGTTCGACGGCACGGCCGCCGCGGGTGTTGACGTTTCCTGTTGCACCGCGACACCTACTTCTTACCCGTCAACGCCTGCGTGATCACGTCGGCGTCGTGCTTGATCAAGTCGAGGTAGGTCGGAACCGGACCGTCTTTCTCCGAAAGGGAGTCGACGTACAGGGTGCCGCCGTAGATGGCATCGGTTGCGTCAACCACCTGCTGCATCGATGCGTCCGAGACCGTGGATTCGCAGAACACGGCCGGCACGTCGTTTTCCTTGACGAATTCGATGGCGCGGGTGATCTGCTGCGGGGTTGCCTCATTTTCGGAGTTCACGGCCCAAATGAACCGTTCCTCTAAACCAGCGTCGCGTGCCATGTAGGAGAATGCGCCTTCGCACGTCACCAGTGCGCGATGCTGATCAGGCAAGTTCGCCAACTCGTTGACCATGCCGTCCTGGACCTCTTGCAGCTGCTTTTTGTACCGCTCGCGGTTCTGCGTGAAGTCCTCAGCATGGTCCGGATCGAGTTCGCTGAAGGCGGTGACCATATTGTCCACGTACTTCTTCACCTCAACCGGACTCATCCACGCGTGCGGGTTGGGTTTGCCTGCACCCTCGTCCTCGGTGATGTCGATCGGGTCCACGCCGTCGCTGACGGTGACGTGGGGCGCGTCGACTCCCTCGACGAATTGCGTGAACCAGTTCTCCAAGTTCAGCCCGTTATCCAGAATGAGGTCGGCATCGGACGCGCGGCGGATATCAGCCGGCGTGGGCTCGTAGCCGTGGATCTCCGCCCCCGGCTTCGTCAAAGACTCCACGGTCAAGTGCTCCCCCGCGACATTCTGGGCGATGTCCTGGATCACGGTGAAGGTGGTCAGCACTTTCGGCTTTCCACCGTCCCCGCGATCCTCCTCCGGGGCGCACGCTGTGAGCGCCCCCGCGAGAATCATCGCCATCATCGCGGCTGCCGCCACAAACAGCGCTGATCGTGACGCCTGATTTTCCGACCGAACCATTGAGTTTTTCCTTTCCTGAAACTGTATTCCGCCGAGGCTTTTCTATAAGTTACGTCTAGACGTACTTTTGTTCTGATCATAGTTTAGTCGTACTTGCAGGAGAGTCAAGATGACTCGACCGTGACATTCGCCTCAACCCGGAGACATGAGAACGCCCGGGGGATCATTGGAGATCCACCGGGCGTTGTCGGCCGCGAAATTGCGTTGCTAGCTGGTGAGAGTGATGTCCACCTTTTGGAAGCTCTTGATGTCGGTGTAGCCACACTTGGCCATCACGCGACGCAGGCCACCAGCAAGGTTGTGGCCGCCCCAGGTGCTGGTGCTCGGGCCGTGGAGAATCGTTTCCAGGCTCGGGCTGTTCTCACGGAGGTGGTTCAGCATCTCCTGTGCGGCATCGGCATCATCGAGACCCCAACCAAAACTGAACGAGTTTCCGGTCTTCTTGATAATGCCGCGCGGGAACCGCGGGTGGGCGGCCTGCGACTGCCAGTAGTAGCCGCCTGCCGCTGCCTCGGACGCAGCTGCGAGTGGGGTGCCCAGCATGACTGCATCGGCGCCGCAAGCGACGGCCCGAGCAATGTCGCCACTGGTGTGTATCGCTCCGTCGGCGATGATGTGGACGTAGCGGCCTTCCGTCTCGTCAAGATACTCGCGGCGGGCAGCCGCCGCATCGGCGATCTGGGTAGCCATGTGGGTGCCGATGCCCAATGCGGAATCCGACGTCGTTGTTCCCTGGCCGACAATGATGCCAGCGGCACCGGAGCGCATCAGGTGCAGCGCAGTGGTGTAATCGGCCACGCCGCCAGCGATGACGGGAACATCGAGGGAGCCGATGAACTCCTTCAGGTTGAGGGGCTCGCCGCCCTCCTGGACGTGCTCGGCAGAGATGATCTCGCCCTGGATGAATAGAATCTCGGCGCCGGCTTTGACCACCACGGGTGCGAGCTCGTGAGCGTGCTGCGGGCTCACGCGGACGGCGACGGTGACGCCGGAGTCGCGGACCTGGGCGATGCGCTCGGCAAGCAGGTCGTGGTCGAGCGGCGCGGCGTGCAGCTCCTGGAGGGTCTTGACGGCGCTGTTTTCGGCAGAAGTCCGCTGCTTGCCAGTGTTATCTGCCTCGAGCTCGGCCTTGATCACTTTGGCGATCGCCCCGTCGAGGTCGGCGTGGCGGCCCCACAGGCCTTCGGCGTTGATCACGCCGAGGCCGCCCTGCTTGCCCATTTCGATGACGAACTCGGGGCTCGCCAGAGCGTCTGTCGGGTGGGAAGCGAAGGGAATGTCGAACGTGTAGGCGTCGATATTCCAACTCAGGTCCACGTCCTTCGAAGAACGTGTGCGGCGGGCGGGCACGATGCTGATGTCCCGCAGGTAGTACGCGCGGCGGGCTTCGCGGCCGATGCCGATCTCGACGTAATCACGCATGGTGTCTTCCTTCTTTGTCTACGTGGGAAACGTGAGCGAAAGCGCTATCTAAGCGCGGTAGTTCGGTGCCTCGACGGTCTGGGTGATGTCGTGCGGGTGGGATTCGCGCAGGCCGGCAGCGGTGATCTGGACGAAGCGCTTGGTCTGCAGTTCTTCGATCGAGGCGGAGCCGGTGTAGCCCATCGCGGCGCGCAGGCCGCCGACGATCTGGTGGGTGATGGTATCCAGCTCGCCGCGGTAGGGTACGCGGCCTTCGATGCCTTCCGGCACGAGCTTGTCCTCGCTGGTGACGTCGGCTTGGAAGTAGCGGTCCTTAGAGAAGGAGCGCTTCTCCCCTGTCAGGCCGCGACCCTGCATAGCACCCATGGAGCCCATGCCGCGGTAGCGCTTGTACTGCTTGCCGCCAACCACGACGATCTCGCCTGGGGCCTCGCGCGTGCCGGCGAGCATGGAGCCAAGCATGACGGTCGACGCGCCAGCCGCGAGCGCCTTGGCCACGTCGCCCGAGTGCTGCATGCCGCCGTCGGCGATGACGGGCACCCCGGCCTTGTGGGCCGGAACAGACGCTTCGAGGATCGACGTGATTTGCGGGGCGCCAACGCCGGCGACAACGCGGGTGGTGCAGATGGAGCCCGGGCCGATGCCGACCTTGATGGCGTCTGCGCCGGCTTCGATCATCGCGGCGGCGGCTTCGCGGGTAGCCAGGTTGCCTCCGACGACGTCGATGCGGTCGCCGAAGTCCTTCTTCACGCGGGCGACCATTTCCAGGACGCGGTTGTTGTGGGCGTGGGCGGAGTCGACGATGAGGGCGTCGACTCCAGCGTCGACAAGCAGCCCCGCGCGACCGTAAGAATCGTCGCCCGTACCGATGCCAGCAGCGACCAGCAGGCGGCCTTCTGCATCCTTGGATGCGTTGGGGAACTGCTCAGTCTTGACGAAGTCTTTCACGGTGATCAGGCCCGTGAGCTTGCCCTGCTTATCGACGATCGGCAGCTTCTCCACCTTGTTCGCGCTCAGGAGCTGGAGAGCCTGGTCCTTGCTCACGCCGTCCTCGGCGACCACAAGGGGCATCGGTGTCATGACCTGGGCCACCGGGCGAGAAAAGTCCGGCTCGAAACGCATGTCGCGGTTGGTGATGATGCCCACGAGCACGCCTTCACCGTCGACGACGGGCAGGCCCGAGATGCGGAAGCGTGCGCACAGCGCGTCCACGTCAGCGATCGTCATGTCCGGCGCCGCAGTGACCGGGTCAGTGACCATACCGGACTCCGAACGCTTCACCACATCGACGTGCTCCGCCTGAGCCTCGGCGGACAGGTTGCGGTGCAGCACACCAATGCCGCCCTGGCGAGCCATAGCAATAGCCATGCGGGATTCGGTGACGGTGTCCATCGCGGCGGAAGCCACCGGGATACCTAGGCGGATGTTGCGGCTGAACTGGGCGGACGTGTCCACCTCACCGGGGACAATGTGCGACTCTGCCGGGAGCAACAGCACGTCATCGAACGTCAGACCGCGCAGAGCAATTTTGTCCGGGTCGTCCCCACCGGTGTGTACTCGCTGATTCGCTTCGCTGGACATGCCCTATCGCTCCCTTTCTTACAACCGCTTGAAGCACTTACGCAGATAGCATAGTGCCTTGGGCCGACACCCCGCGATTGTCCTTCCGCCCCGATCCGCAATAGGGTTGAGGGTGTGAATTTCGACTCCATGATGCCGCGCGACCCTTTCGCCGACGATCCCAACGATCCGGCATCCTTCATCGAAGACGACGAGGTTGTGGAGCCACTGACGCCCGAGGAGCGCCAAGCCGTCATCCGCGACCTCGCCCAGACCCGCGAGTTCAAGCAAGTTCTCGGCCCCAGAGGCATCCTGGGCATTTACTTCATGTGCGATGACTGCGATGAAGTGCACTTTTATGACTGGGACATCATGATCAACAACATGATTGCCAACCTCAACAACGAGCTGCCGCCCGTTCACGAGCCGAGTGCAGAGCCGAACGAGAGCGCCTACGTGCCGTGGGATTACGCTTTGGGCTACCTAGACGGACTCGACGCTCGCTGACGATTACCCGGCTGCGCTTATGTAGCCTGGTCGGGCGGTGCGGGCACGCTCGAGGGCGGAACTGGCGGATTCGGCGCAGGTGAAGATGGAGCCGGTCCAGGCGCCGGAGCTGGAGCCGGTGTCACCGCAGTTGACGGAGACGATTGAGTTCCAGGCACCGTCTGAGAACCCGGGTTCACTGGCGCTGCTGGTTCCGTAACCACAACCGTCACCGTGACCGTTCCTGGCGTAGGAGGCTGGGAGCCAGAACGCGTAGCGTCGTCATTCTTCCGCTCAGTGGTCACCGTGACCGTTTCTTTTTCTGCGCGCGGGGTGGTGGTGGTGCCACTCTGGGAATCACCACGGTCCCCACGTTCGCTGCGCTCGGCCTTCAAACTCGAACGTAGCTGCTCGATGAGGCTGCGGGCACCTTCGATGTCGCCCTTTTCTGCCTTCGAATCAATCTCGTCGAGCGTGCTCGCCAGCTCTACGTAGTCGGTGTTGCCACCGAACAGCTTCTGGGATGGTCCCCACAGGGGCGAATCCGGGGTGGCGTTGTACAGCGCAGCGCCGGTGCCGGCGACCATGACCGTAGCAGCGGCAGCGCCGACCAAGCCCGCCATCCATGGGTTGGTGCGGTGGCGGCGGTTCTTGCGCTCAACATCGAGGGAAACTGGTGCTACGTCCTGATTCGCGTCTTCGCTGACGGCTGTGAATTCGCCTGTGTCGTCGCTCAGCGTCGCCGCGTCCATCTCTGTGTCGTCACTGAGCAGGACTGTGTCCGCTTCCGCACCGTCAACAACCGGCGTTGCGCCCTCATCTACAGCGACGACAACCGGTGCCGTGGCTTCTTCTGCATCATCGTTGCGCGGAGCCGAATCCGCATCTGCATCGCCGATAATTGGCGCTTCCGGCATCGGCGCCTCAACGTCTTCGCGCAAGTCCAGCAAAAGAGTAGCCAGTTCGTCTTGCCCGTCGGACGGGTCAGTACCGCGGGACAGCGCGGTCAGGAATTCATCGCTGCGGTGTGCATCTTCAGGTTTCATGGCTACCCTCCTTGTTTCTTCTCGAGGGCCTTTCGCAGGGTGGCTAGGGCCCGGTGTTGGGCGACGCGGACAGCTCCGGCTGTGCTGCCGGTGATCTCTGCAGTTTCTTCGGCGGAAAGACCGACGAATACGCGCAGGACAATTATCTCACGTGCCTTCTCACTTAGTTGATCGAGCAATTCACGCGCCGCGTTACTACCCGCTGTCACCATCGCCGCATCCTCCGGCGTAAGACCGGAAAACTCCTGGTCAGGGACTTCATCTGTAGGGTTGGTTTTGTCACGCGATAAAGCCCTGTGAGCGTCGGTCACCTTATTGAAGGCGATGCCGTAGACAAAAGCCATGAACGGTTTACCTGTGTCCTGAAACTTGTCCACGGATGTCGCCACCGCCAGGCAGACCTCCTGCGCGACATCTTCTGCCGTAGGCGTGCGCCCGCCGTTGATGCGTGCACGGCAGTACCTCAGCACCATGGGGTGCACAACTCGGATGACTTCCTCAAGGGCGCGGCGGTCCCCGTCTTGTGCGCGCGGCACAAGATGAGCTAGCCGGCTGTCGGTGTCTGATCCTGACACGGCTCTCCTTCGCTCACTCACGGCCACGGACCCGTCCATCGTACGCATACTCGCCAAGACCCCCAACTGGAAAGCTGAGAATAATTCACCCAGCTTTAACCTTGACACATTTTCGCAGCTTATCGACGTGCCAAAACCACAGAATCTCTGTGATCAAACTGGCCGACACCTGCCAGAAACCCGTTGTTTACCCGCACAGTGAACACTCCCTTGTCGGTGCTTCGCTCCCTTTAAGTGAAGCACGAACGGATCGCTACTCCAGGAGACCGCTAAGAATGCCTACGATGTCCATGCCTTCGCAACTGCCCGGCCCCAACGCTGATTTCTGGGATTGGCAGCTCCACGGCGCCTGCCGTGGAGAGGCGTCCGATGTCTTCTACCACCCGGACGGGGAGCGTGGCCGCGCACGCACCCAGCGCGAGAACCGTGCGAAGGCCATTTGCCTGGGCTGCCCGGTGCTCGAACAGTGCCGTGCCCACGCTCTCGCCGTTGCTGAGCCGTACGGCATTTGGGGCGGCATGAGCGAGTCCGAGCGTCACGCAACGTTGCGCGGCAACCGCAGCCGCAAGAAAGTCGCCGTCGCCGCGCGCTAAACGTCCGCGTCTACATAGCGGGGCTCGCCTGCTTCCCGTAGCCCCAAGCAATGCGAAACGCCCCACCGTGTTCTGGTGAGGCGTGTAGCGCGCGGGCATTGATACAGCAGCTTAGTGCTGGTGCCCTGCGTGCTCGTCTTCTTCGGCAGGCTTATCGACGACCGATGCCTCGGTCGTCAGCACCATGCGTGCCACAGATGCAGCGTTGACCACTGCGGAGTGGGTGACCTTGACCGGGTCGATGATGCCTTGCTCAATGAGGTTGCTGTACTCGAGGGTTGCGGCGTTGAAGCCTTCACCGTTGGGCAGTTCAGCGATCTTGGACACGACCACGGAACCGTCTAGGCCGGCGTTTTCAGCAATCCAGAAAGCGGGCTTGGTCAGCGCGCGCGCGACAGCCTGGACGCCGACCTTCTGCTCGCCGTCGAACTCGTCTGCGTATTTCTGCAGCTCGTTCGCGATCTGCACGAGAGCCGAACCACCGCCGGCGATAATTCCTTCCTGTGCGGCGGCGCGGGCAGCGTTGATAGCGTCCTCGACGCGCAGCTTACGCTCGTTGACCTCGGTCTCCGTCGGTGCGCCGACGCGGATGACGGCGATGCCGCCAGAGAGCTTGGCCAAGCGCTCCTCGGCCTTTTCTTTGTCCCAGGTGGAGTCGGTGTTCTCGATCTCGCGGCGGATCTGGCCGCGGCGGTTCTCCACTGCCTCGGCGGAACCTGCACCGTCGACAATGACGGTGTCGTCCTTGTCCACGGTGACGCGGCGGGCGCTGCCTAGGACATCCAGCTCAATGTCCTTGAGGTTGATGCCCAGATCCGGGTCGACCACGGTGGCCTCAGTGACCACAGCCAGGTCGTCCATGAAGGCTGCGCGACGCTCACCGAAGTACGGGGACTTCACGGCGACGACCTTGAGGGCGCCGCGGATGGAGTTGACCACGAGAGTCTGCAGCGGCTCGCCCTCAACGTCCTCGGCGATGATGAGCAGCGGACGGGAGGTCGCCACGACCTTTTCCAGAACCGGAAGGAACTCCGGCAGGGAGGAGATCTTGTTGCGCACCAGCAGAACCAGCGGGTTCTCCAGGACAGCCTGGCCGGCCTCCGGGTCCGTCATGAAGTACGGGGAGAGGAAGCCCTTCTCAAAGGAGATGCCCTCGGTGACGTCCACGTAGGAGTCAATGGACTGGGATTCTTCGACGGTGAGAACACCGTCCTTGCCCACTTTGTCCATCGCACCGGACACCATCTCGCCGACCTCCGGGTCGCGGGAAGAAACGGTGGCCACGTTGGCGATTTCCTCGCTGGAGGAGACGTCGGTGGCGCGGGCCTTGAGCTCCTCGACAACCTTCTCGGTGGCTGCGGAGATGCCCTTGTTCAACTCGATCGGGTTGGCACCGGCGGCGACGTTGCGCAGACCCTCGTTGACCAAGGCCTGGGCAAGCAGCGTCGCGGTGGTGGTGCCGTCACCGGCGATGTCGTTGGTTTTCACAGCGACGGACTTGACCAGCTGCGCACCGAGGTTCTCGAAAGGGTCCTCAAGGTCGACCTCGCGTGCGATGGTCACGCCGTCATTGGTCACGACGGGGCCACCGAAGGCCTTGTCCAGCACGACGTTGCGGCCGCGGGGGCCGAGCGTGACGCGCACGGAGTCAGCCAGCGTGTCCACGCCGCGCTGGATGCCCTCGCGGGCCTCCTGATCAAATGCAATCAGTTTTGCCATTGGGGATTAATCCCGCCTTTTACTTTTCGACGACGGCCAGCAGGTCACGAGCAGACAGCAGGAGGTACTCCACGCCGTCGTACTTCAGCTCGGTGCCGCCGTACTTGGAGAAGATCACGGTGTCGCCTTCCTTGACGTCCACCGGAATACGGTGCTCACCCTCGTCGTCCCAACGGCCCGGGCCGACGGCGATGACGGTCGCTTCCTGCGGCTTCTCCTGAGCGGAGTCCGGGATGACCAGGCCGGAGGCGGTGGTGGTCTCAGCCTCGACGATCTGGACGAGGATCTTGTCCTCCAGGGGCTTGATGTTGACGTTTGCCACGGTTTGAAAACCTTTCGTTTCAGACTTGGTTTCTTCTTCGGTCGGTGCGCAGCCGTCGTCGCGGGTGAACAAACTGTGCCCAAAACCTGGTTAGCACTCTACCCGCGGGAGTGCTAGGTAACAACAAGAACCGGGCCCGTGGTGTCCGCTTGCAGCGAACTCCACGGTTACCCGGCCCGAAGCTTACGGTCCGAAGCTCTACAGCAGGTCTACTCCTGCGGGGACCCCATGTTCAGCACGGCGTTACGCCACAGCTCGTAGTCTTCAGCGTTGTCGTCGATGAAGTTGCGCACGGCACGGATGGCCTGCTTGATCTGGGTGACAATCTCGTCGTCAATGCTCTTGCCGCCGCGGCCGGTGAAGATCACCGGGCCGGAAATAGCGTGGACGGGGTCGGTGAGGAAGTTCGGGTTGTCGGTGGCCGCCTTGTTGCGGGCCATCGACGCGACCGGGTTCGGGGCGGCGCGGTTCTCGCGGGCTTCCGGGGAGTAGATCGCCTGAAACTCGTTATCCTGCTGGACAAAGGCGACTTCGACCTGCTCGTGCACGGTCGGGCCGAGGAACTGCTCGGCGCTGCGGGTACCAAAAACGATGCGGTGGTAGGTCAGGTCCGGGTACACCAGGAAACCGAAACGCTCGTGATCCTTACGGGAGCTCATACCAAAGAGTCCTTTCACAGTTTGTGGGGGGTGCTTCGTTTACGAACCACCTTCACGTTAGCCCCAAATGCCCCCGTGTGCTCGACACAAACACTGTGTCGGTGACTTAACCGGTGACCAGTGGTGTCTCTACTTCAAGGGCTGTGTCCGTGGCCGTCGACAACGGCGAGGGCTGGGCACCCTCGTGGATGAGTTGTCCGGCCAGCGCGGCGATCATGACTCCGTTGTCGGTGCACAGCTTGAACCGTGGCACCCGCAGTTCAACTCCGGCTGCCGCACCGCGTTGCTCAGCTACTGTACGCAGGCGGGAGTTGGCGGCGACTCCCCCGCCGAGCAGCAGCGTGCCTGCGCCGGTGTCCTCGCATGCCATCATTGCTTTCGCGGTGAGCACATCGACGACAGCCTCTTGGAACGACGCGCACACATCCTCGATGGAGATGACGGTGCCGCCCCGCTCCGCGGCCTCGACGTACCGCGCGACGGCGGTCTTCAGCCCGGAGAAGGAGAAGTCGTAACGGTGCTCGCCGCGCAGGTCCTCGGCACGTGACAACCCGCGTGGGAACCGGATCGCGTCCGGATCTCCCTGCGCGGCCAGTTTGTCGATCACCGGCCCGCCCGGGTACCCGAGCCCCAGGAACCGGGCGACTTTGTCGTAGGCCTCGCCAGCAGCGTCGTCAAGCGTGCTGCCCAATTCGCGCATCGGCTTGCCCACGGCATCCACCTCGAGAATCTGCGTGTGCCCGCCGGAGACCAGCAACGCGATAGAGTGCGGCAGCTCCTCGGCGCCGTCCAGGTTGGCTACCGCGACATGCCCGCCGAGGTGGTTGACACCGTAAAACGGAACACCCCACGCCGCGGCATACGCTTTCGCGGCAGAGGCACCCACGAGCAAAGCGCCAGCAAGCCCCGGACCGACAGTGGCGGACACAGCATCAGGCTTATCGACGCCCGCTTGCCCCAGCGCCTCCTCCATCACCTGCGGCATCGCCTCCAGGTGGGCACGCGAAGCAATTTCCGGGACGACACCGCCGAACCGGGCGTGCTCAGCCATCGACGACGCAACAACGTCGGCAAGCACCTCCATCGAGCCGTCCGGTGCGAGACGGATAATGCCGACGCCTGTCTCATCGCAGGAGGACTCGATGCCGAGAATGATCTTTCCTGTCACGCCCCGCTCCTTTCGCTCAAACTGTGCCGCATCATGGTGTACGCGTCCGCGCCAGACGGCTGGTAATAGCCCTTACGCAGGCCGATCTCGGTGAAACCGAACTGCTCATAAAGACTAATGGCCGCAGTGTTGTCCACGCGAACCTCGAGAAACATCTGCCCGTCGTAGGCATCCGCAACGTGCACGAGCTGCTCCATGAGCACCCGGCCGATCCCTTCGCCTTGGCGTTCGCGGGTTACAGCGATGGTGTGGACCTCGAACTCGGGATCGTTGCGGGGGCCGAGCTTGGCTAAACCCGCGTAGCCGACCAGCTCCGCTTGCTCGCTGCCGGTGAACGCGCCGACGTAAAAGGTATGCGGGTGCGCGAACTGCACCAGAAAAACATCGCGCGACCACGGGCTCTCATCGGCGAACAGGTCGGCTTCGATCGCGGCGACGGCAGACGCGTCGGCCTTTTTCAACTCGCGCAGAAACATCTACAGGTCCACGTCCGGAATAGCCGGCGACTTCGGCTTCGGGGACGGTTCTTTCGCATCCGGCCGGCGCAGATAGAGCGGCACCAGCGGCTCTGGGATGGCGCCGAGGTCAGCCACCGCGACCAAGCCCGCGGGGCGCGGCGGGATGTAGGTGGTGTGGCGGGCAGCGTCGATAAGCTCGGCGGGCAGCTGGCCGCGCAACGTCTCAGGACAACTGATCACGTCCGCGGGCACCACGTCTAGCGCGGCGGGAGCTACAACGTCCGGCCCGGCCACGCGCTGACCCGCTTCGTAGCGCGCCCAGTACACCTCGCGGCGGCGGGCATCCGTGACGATCAAGCTGGATCCCTCCTCGCACTCTCGGTGCGCAAGGGCCGCGACCGCATCGTGGGTGCACACACCATGCACCGGAATGCTCAGCGCCTGCCCGAAAGCTGAGGCCGTGGACATGCCCACGCGCAGACCCGTGAACGGGCCGGGGCCGCAGCCGACAACCACGGCACCGAGATCATTGAACTCGAGCCCAGCCTGGGACAACAGCTCCATGACGGTGGGCACAAGCAGCTCGTTGTGTGCGCGGGTTTCCGTCACTGCCTCCGCGAGAACGCGGGGCTCACCGGCGCTACCCGCGTCGACGATCCCGGCGACAAGATCCGTCGTCGCAGTGTCGATCGCCAGAACGTTCATTTACTGAACGCGGGCCCCGAAACGCCACTTGTCGCCGTCCCAGTGCACCGGGAACCCCTGCTCAGTGCTGAAGAACTGGTCGAAGTAGCTGCCGTTACACAGATCCATGACATCGTTCTGGACGGCGTCCACGGCCTTCACGCCTTCCTCCCGGTTATTCACCAGCAAGACGTAGCTGTTGCCGGATTCAAGGTCGATTTGGTCCTTGACGCTCTCGGCGGCCTTCATCTTTGCGTCGATAAGCTCCTGCGGCTCTTCCTTGCACAGCGGCACAAACGCTTCGACCTCTTGCCCGTAGACGTGGCGCAAATCAATCAGCTCGCCTGCTACCGCGTCGCTTTTCGACGGCTCCATCCCCTCCAGCGTGCTGGCGAGCGACCCCGACGCACCCGCCTCAGACACGTTCTGCGCACCGCCGGCAGTGTTCTTCGACGGAGAGGACTTAGGCATGAGGAACATCATGGCCACCAAAGCGATGATCCACAGTGCGATAACGATTCCCGTCCAGCCCTTCTGGCTTGCTGAGAGCTTTTGCATGGCTACAACCCTACTCTGCCGGTGCCCATGAGATCATCCGCCCCTCGTCGAGAGCGTCCCGGTTGAGGGTGACCAATAGGTAGCTGGAGGTCAACTGTTCCACCAGCCCACCTCCCCATTCCGCCACAACCACCGCGTCCTCCAACTCCGAATCGAGGTCGAGCGCATCAAGCTCACCGAGCGGATCCGCAGTGCCGGTGCCGCCGACGCTGTCGAGCAGGCGGTAGGCATCCACATGCACGAGCGCTGGACCGTCACCGGTGTTCTTGTGTTCGCGGGCAATGATGAAAGTCGGGCTGGTCACCCGCCCTTTCACACCCATGCCCTTAGCGATGCCCTGTGTCAGCGTCGTCTTGCCCGCCCCGAGCGGGCCGTCGAGGATGACCAAGTCACCGGCCTCCAAACTCGCGCCGAGACGTTCACCAAACGCGCGGGTGTCCTCGGCGGTGGCGCATTCGGTGCGCCCAGGCTGATCATAAGGAGGTTTCATGGCTGTATTGTCTCTCAACTCGCCCGCACGGGGAGCACACCACCTCATAGTGAATCGTCCCGGCGCGGTCAGCCAACTCAGCAGCGCTCATGCCGCCCCCGCCGAAAATGACGGCGGTGTCGCCAGCCTGGATGCTGGCCGGGTTGCCGCCGAGCCAGATGATGAACTGATCCATACACACCCGCCCCACCTGCGGATAGCGCCTCCCGTTCACGGTCACCTCGACCGCGCCCTGCCACGCGCGCCGAAGCCCGTCGGCATACCCGACCGGCACCACCGCCGTGTACCCGTCTTCCGGGGCAGTCCAGGTCAGCCCGTAGCTCGCACCCTCTCCCCTGCCAATGCGCTTAACGGCGATAATCTCCGCCGACCACGTCATGGCCGGACGCAGCTGGGAGCGGTCGAAGCCGGTGTTCGCCGCGGTCTCGGGCACTGTTTCCAGCGCTGCTTCCGGCGCGACGGGGTCAAGCCCGTACAGCGCCACCCCGGCTCGGACCTGCTCGAACGCCAGCTCCTTCCGCGACAGGGTTCCCGGGGAATTTGCCAAGTGGTTGCACGGCACGTCCAGCCCCATGCTGCGGGCCAGGGCAATGCCACGCTGAAAGGACTCCTGCTGCTCCCGGTTGAAGGGGTTGTCCGGCTCATCCGCGCAGGCCAGGTGAGACATCAGGCCCACCACCGTCAGGCCGGCGTCTCTGGCAAGCTCAAAGGCTGCGGCCCAGTCTTCTTCGTCAATTCCGGAGCGGTTCATGCCAGTGTCGAGCATGAGGTGGATGGGGGTGAGGGGGGAGACGTCGATAAGCGTGCGCAGGTGCGTCAGCGTGGGCACACCGACCTCGATGCCTGCGGGAATAGTGTCACCGGGCGCCCACATCCAAGCCAGGACCGGCTTATCGGTGAGACGTTTGACCTGGGCGGCTTCGGCGAGGGTGGCCACTCCGAACGCGTCCGCCCCGGCCGCGTCCATGACCGGCACGACGCGCTCCACTCCGTGGTTGTACGCGTTCGCCTTGACCACGCACATCAGTTTCGCCGCGCCGGCGCCCCGTTTGAGCAGGGCGGTGTTGTGCGCGATCGCGTCCAGGTCGATGCGGAGGGTGGCGGGACTCATGGGGGATATTGTGCCACTTCCTTCTCGCCGGGCTCGGCGGGGTTGGTGAGAAACTGAGGACGTGAAGCGGCCGCACTTTCCCGGGCCTGCCCATGAACCTCTGCCTATGAACTGAGTATCTGTAGCTGGCCTCGGGCGTCTACTCGGTTCATAGGCAGAGGTTCATAGCCTGTTGTCGCTGGCCGGCACGGCCCGCCGCGTACGCGCACGAACACGCACTTTCTACACGAAGTGGACCACACCGAGCAGAACCAACAGAGCCGCCACGAACCAGGTAGCGCCAAGGGAGACCTTCTCGGAGTTGTCGCGGGCCCAGTCGAAAGCGCGGCCGGCGGGGCTGAGCGGGGCCCGCCGCACCCACCCCACAAGCAAAGCGCACACGGTGGGCAGGCTCAGAGCGACTGTCGCGTAGAGGATGAGGAAGGTGTACCGGGTCGCCAGCTCAACCCCCGCCGTCGACAGCACGGCCAATCCGCCGTAGAACGGCACAGACGTCGCTGACTGGATCAACCCGAGGATGAAACCGACCACAACAGTCGTCGGCGACGGAGTGCGCAGCGGTTCCAGAATGCGCGACACCAGGGCGGAGTTGTCCCCACCGCGCAGCGCCAACAGCCCTGTGACCAGGCCGGTGGCAATGAGGAGGATCCCGAAGATCGGGCCTTCGACGAAGCGGTGGACGATCTGGCCCAGCCCGTCGAAAAGCACAAGCATGACAAACGCGAGCGAGGCCACACCGAGCCAGTCTCCGGCGATGAGCAGGCTCACCGTGCGTGCGTACTGGCTGCTGCCGCGCGGCACGATGATGCCCACCGCCACGATCACCCCGATGAGCAGGAGGTTGATCGAGTCGACGAAGGCGAACCCGAGGGCCGAAAGCATGAAGACGCGCTACTCGACAGTGACCGACTTGGCCAGGTTGCGCGGCTTGTCAATGTCCTCGTTGCCGCATTCGCGGGCAATGAACGCCGCGAGAAACTGCAGCGGAACAGTGGCCAGCAGCGGCTGCATGATCGTCGGCGACTGCGGGATGCGCATGAGCCAGTTGGCGTAGGGCTCGACGGCGGTGTCGCCTTCTTCCGCGATGACGATCGTCTTGGCGCCGCGGGCGCGGATCTCCTGGATGTTGGAGACGATCTTGGAGTGCAGCTGGGACACGCCGCGCGGGCTCGGGACGATGACCACGACGGGCAGGTCGTCTTCGATCAGCGCGATCGGGCCGTGCTTGAGCTCGCCGGCGGCAAAGCCTTCCGCGTGGATGTACGCCAGCTCCTTGAGCTTGAGCGCGCCCTCGAGCGCGATCGGGAAACCGACGCCACGGCCGAGGAAGAGCATGGTCTTCACAGCACCGAGGGTCTCCGCGATGTGCTTGCACGTGTCGTGGTTGCCCAGCGCGGCTTCGATTTTCTCCGGGATGGCTTCGAGTTCCGCCCAGATATCGCGGATCTCATCCGGGTACTTCGTGCCCTTCGCCTGGGCGAGTGCCAGGCCGACGATGTAGTTCGCGGCGACCTGCGCCAAAAACGCCTTCGTCGACGCCACACCGATCTCCGGTCCGGCGTGGGTGTAGAGCACAGCGTCGGACTCGCGCGGGATCTGGGATCCGTTGGTGTTGCACACCGCGAGCACTTTCGCGCCCTGCGTCTTGGCGTGGCGGACAGCCTCGAGGGTGTCGGCCGTCTCACCGGACTGGGAGATAGCCAGTACCAACGTGCGCTCGTCCAGCACCGGGTCACGGTAGCGGAACTCGGATGCCACCTCGATCTGCACCGGGATGCGCACCCAGTGCTCGATGGCGTACTTCGCGGCCAGCCCGGAGTGGTAGGCAGAACCGCAGGCGATCACGAAGACCTGGTTGAAGGACTTCAGTTCACGCTCAGAGATGCTGTTCTCATCGAGGATGACGCGCTCGCCGTCCCAGTGGCCGGCCAGGGTGTCGCGAACAGCGGCCGGCTGCTCGAAAATCTCCTTCATCATGAAGGAATCGAACCCGCCCTTTTCGGCGGCCTCCAAGTCCCAGTCAATGGTGAAGGGCTTGGACTGGGCCGGGGTGCCGTCGAAATGCAGCACCTCATAGTCGTCCTTGGTGATCACCACGACGGAATCCGATTCAAGCTCCACGGCGTTCTTCGTGTACTCGATGAACGCGGCGACGTCGCTGCCGAGGAACATTTCGCCCTCGCCCACGCCGACCATGAGCGGGGTCGAGCGGCGTGCGGCGATGATCTGGTCCGGGTGGTCAGCGTGCACGAAGAGAATGGTGAACGCGCCCTCGAGCTTGCGCAGCACGCTTAGCGACGACTCCTTGAAGTCCCCCGCCGTCTCCCCCTCGTTATAGGCGAGAGCGAGCAGGTGGGCGGCGACTTCCGAGTCGGTTTCGGACTGCATTTCAATCCCGGAACGCTCCAGCTCCTCGCGCAGGGACGCGAAGTTCTCGATGATGCCGTTGTGGACGATGGCAACCTTGCCGTCAAACGACATGTGAGGGTGCGCGTTCTCATCCGTCGGGCGGCCGTGCGTGGCCCAGCGGGTGTGCCCGATCGCTGTGGTGCCGGACAGGTTCTCCGTGCCGATTTCCTCGATTTTGTCCTCGAGGTTTTGCAGTTTGCCCGCACGCTTTGCGACGTCCAAGCTGCCTTGACCCACTACAGCGATACCGGCGGAGTCATACCCGCGGTACTCCATGCGCCTCAGGGCGTCGAGCGCGATGCCGAGTGCCTGCTGGTCTCCTACGTATCCCACGATTCCACACATGCGCTTAAGAATAAACCATGTCTGACCCATGGCTACTAACCCACGTCAGCTGCTCCCTCCGCCCGGCGTATGCAGTAGTCTTGGGGGCGTGTCTGCGAACTTGAAGAAGCTCAGCGAACTGTCCAAGCGAGGCCCCTACCGCGTCATGGAGGGCGACCTCGGCTACACCGGCTTGCCCGGCAAGGTGTACGTGCCTGCGGAAGGCACCGCCATCCCCGGCGTGGCTTTCGGCCACGACTGGATGAAGAGCGCCGCCAATTACGAAAAGACGCTGCGCCACCTGGCTAGCTGGGGCATCGCAGTCGCCGTGCCGGACACGGAGCGCGGTTTCAACCCGAACCACGCCGGTTACGCCGCCGACCTGGAAACCTGCCTGCAGATCCTCGGTGGCGTGCGGATGGGCAACGGCAACGTGACCGTCTCCCCGAACAAGCTCGGTGTGGCCGGCCACGGCATGGGCGGCGGCTGCGCCGTCCTCGCCAGCGTGGACAACGACAAGGTCAAGGCAGTTGCACCTGTCTACCCGGCATCTGTCGCCCCCTCTGCTGTGGAGGCATCTCGCACCCTGTTCAAACCGGGCCTGATCATCGGCCCCGACGAGGACTCGGATGCCATCTTCGACCCGGGCAACCCCGCCAAGCTGGCCTACAACTGGGCCGGCCCCGTCGCGTACCGCACCGTGAAGAAGGGCAACCAGCAGGCGCTGAGTGAGGACAACTTCCGCAAGATGCTGCTCGGTGTGGGCAAGTCTAAGAGCAGCGTTCAGGAAACCATTCGTGGTCTTTTGACCGGATTCTTCCTGCACCAGCTCGCTGACGAGAAGAAGTACGCAGACTTCTCTGAGATGGATGCCGCCGGCAAGGGCGTGGAATCCATTTTCGGCAAGGACTTGGCCGACCACGCCGGGTTTGCGCGCTCCGACACCAAGAGCATCTTCTAGCTCCGGTATGAGCCCTGGTGCTCGGCGCTAGGTGTTAGGTCTGCCCGGGCCCGGCCCCTGTCGGTCCTTCTCTCCGCAGCACACCCTGCACTTTGCCGTGCCGGACACCACGATAACCTCCGCGCGGTGTGGCTGCTGGCGGCTTCTGGATATTCATCTCTTTGGCGAGAGCCTGTTGCCGTGCAGTTTGCTCCATCTGTTGTTGTGTCTGCTGCAGCACCAGCTCGAACTCGGCCATGCGGCGCGCGGTGCGCTGGTTGAACTGGTCGACAAAATCCTTGAAGTCCATCACCACGTCCTCGTCTTCCTGGTGCGCTCGTCGTTGTCAGAATGGTTGTCGGTGTCGCCGGGCTCGGGGCTTGAAGCAGGTGCATCCGTCGGTGTCTTCGGCTCCGGCGGTGCAATGTCGTTTGGTCCGCCGATTTCTCCCGCACCAGCGGGTGCCACTGACTGTTTCGGCGGTGGCGGGGGTTCTTTGACCTCAGCGAGCTCAGGCGGTGGGGCTGGCTTCTCAGTAGCGGGTTCGTCAGGTGCTGGCGCTTCCGGGGCTGGTTTTTCAGGCGAGTCCTCTGAATTGTTCGCCGGTTCCTCTGGCGAGCACTCGCAGCCGGTCTCCGGCGGGACCTCCGCCTCCGGCAGGCAGTCCATCACCATCTGCTTGATCTCCTCCACCCCGGCAATGAACTGCCCGATCGCGCACTGGCCTGCAGGCCCAACCGGCGGGACAGAGGGAAGGGATGGCAGCGCTGGTAAGGCAGGAGGGGCCAGCTGAGCTGGAAGAGCTGACGGTGCCGGTGGGGTTGGCGGTTCCGGTGGCGCGAACACCCCTGAACCCGTTGCGGAACTGCCAAGATCACCGCCGACGCTGACGTTGACATTGACATTAAAGTTCGCCGCGCCAGCACCAGCTGCGAAGCCTGCGGGTGTGGTTGCCACGCTCGTCGGAATAGTTGGTGCTGGTGGAGCTTCCATGCGCGGAACTTCAAGCGGTGCAGAAGCTGGTGCGGCAGCCGAAACTGCGCTTGGAGTAGAAGCAGGAGCGGGACCTGGAGTGGGTGCTGGGGCAGGTGCTGGCTGGACGCCTGCTGGTTTCACCGGTGGTTCCGCCGAGCCGGTTATAGGTGGCTCATTTGCCGGTTGTTCGTGCTGTTCTGGTCCGGGTACCTCCCGGTCGGGCCGGGTGGCTGCGTCCTCCGCGGACGAGTAATGATCAGTCAAGGGCGCGGGGTGGGTTTTGCATACATCGTCGTACACGCTTTCCAGGCTCTCCCAGCACTTACCCATGGTCTTGTTACGGTCTTCGATGGTGTTCTCGACACGGCCCAGTGAGAACAGGACCACCACGCCAACGGAGCTTCCGAAGCTCGAAAACAGCCCCCACTTTACAATTCCGATGAACCAGAGGACACGATCGAGAATGGCCAGCACGCCGTCTTCCGCATTGGAGTCAATCTCATCGACCGCGTCAACGCAGTCCTGCGTTTGCTTGCACAGATCATCGAGGCAGCGGTCCAACTCCAACTGGTCTTCATCGAGGCGGTTTTCGCGATCTGTGATTCCGATGTCGCGGAACCATTCGCCCTGGCCGGACCGGAACGCGTCATACAGAAGCATCCCCATATCGAAGATCAAGCCCAAGGTTCCTCCACCACCAACGCGTCCGCCGGAGCGAGGCTTGCCGTCTGGCGGGGAATCTTTGGGGTTGACATGGGCGACTTCGGCAGTCAGCGCACTGGTGTCTTTGCCTTTAGTCCAGTCCAGCTTCTGAGAAATGGACCCCACCTTGGTGTTAATCGCGGTAACAGTCTCATCCGAAATGCCGGGCACTGTGGCCGCTTGATCCGCCACCGAGTTGAGGCGGTCTTTGACCAACTCGTTACCCACGGTCGGAGCTCCTCAACACGGCGGTGATGTCGGCGGCGTTGTCATCATCAGCGGATTCAACATCGTCGGTGAGTGCAAGAATGTCCTCGTAGTGCTTCACTCTCGCCTGCAAGTGCGCGAGAGTGTTGTCGTGGACCGCACTCAAAGCGGCCCCCAAACGCTCTGCGTCGCCGGTGAATCCCTCCCCCAAACAGGCGGAATCCACACTCGGCCTCCGCTTACTCAATCGGTCCACCGCTTCGGTGTAATGCGAAATCGCCTTGTTCAGCCTGTCCCGAGCATCATCAGTGTCCAGCTCTAAACCTGCGTTCACGTTCAATCCCCCCGTGTAAATGAAGCCGCGCATGCGGTAGTCGAAATCCTCACACGGAGTTAGACTGCCGCGGACCCCCCTTTGGTTCCCTGTTGCCCCAATAACTTTAAGACATTTTCAGCGCACCCGCGCTAGACAGAGGCAACCGTGGCGGCAAGCTTGCCCGCCACCTTGCGTGCCTGTTCCTCCTCCGTTGCTTCCACCATGACGCGGAAGAGCTCTTCGGTGCCGGAAGGGCGCAGCAGCACGCGGCCGCTGGAGCCAAGCTCAGCCTCCGCTGCGGCGGTCGCTTCCTTGACTTCTGGGTTGTCCAAAATGAGTGATTTGTCGGAGACGGGCACGTTGATGAGCACCTGCGGCAGCACCGTCATCACGCTGGCCAGCTCCTTCAAGGTCGCGCCGGTTTCAACCATGCGCTCCATGATCATCAGGCCGCTCAACGTTCCATCGCCCGTCGTCGCGCGGGACGGCAACACGATGTGGCCGGACTGCTCCCCACCGAGTGAATAATCACCGCGCGCGAGTTCCTCGAGCACGTAGCGGTCGCCCACCTTCGTCTCCCGAACAGCGATACCCTCGCGCTCCATGGCGAGTTTCAGTCCGAGGTTGCTCATCACGGTAGCCACGAGTGTGTTTTTGCGTAACGACGACTTCTCTTTCAGCCCCAGAGCCAAAATCGCCATAATTTGGTCGCCATCGACAACATTGCCCTCGGCATCGACAGCCAGGCAGCGGTCGGCATCGCCGTCGTGGGCCAGGCCCAAATCAGCGCCGTGCTCGACAACGGCTTTTTGCACCTGGGAGATGTGAGTAGATCCGCAGTTGTCGTTGATATTGAAGGCGTTGGGCTTGTTGAAGATCGGGATGACCTTCGCCCCGGCTTCTGCGTAGGCCTCCGGCGCAAGTCGGGAGGCGGCGCCGTTGGCGCAGTCCACAACGACCGTGAGGCCGTTAAGGCGGGTGGTCACCGACGCGTTGAGGTGGTCCAGGTAGCGGTCGTGGGCCTCCGGTGACTCCTCGATAATGCGGCCAATGCCGGTGCCTGTCGGCCCACCTTCGTTAAGGTTGGCCATTTCCAGCTCGATGTCGTTCTCCACGTCGTCTGGAAGCTTCTTGCCGCCGGCGGAGAAGAACTTGATGCCGTTGTCCGGCATGGGGTTGTGGGACGCGGAGATCATCACGCCGATATCCGCGCCGTAGTCGTCGGTGAGGAATGCCAAGCCCGGCGTTGGGATAACACCGACGCGGAGCACGTCCACGCCTTTCGACGCCATGCCGGCAGCCATTGCCGCCGCCAGCATCTCCCCCGACACGCGCGGGTCGCGGCCGATGATGGCGGTCGCCCGACGCTGGTCGGAACGCTTCGTCTGCGTCAACACCGTGGCCGCCGCCTGGCCCAGCTTCAGCGCTAAAGGCGCGGTCAGAGCTTCATTGGCCAAGCCACGGACACCGTCAGTTCCAAACAGTCGAGTCATGAGAATCTATTATGCCTTAGGTGATTTTCAGGTTGGTAATGCGCTGCTAAGGAAAAAGCGCCGCCACCCGGAATGGGTGACGGCGCTGTGGCAGCAGTAACCGCGATTAACGCTTGGAGTACTGCGGTGCGCGGCGGGCCTTGTGCAGACCAGCCTTCTTGCGCTCGACGGCACGTGCGTCACGGGTGAGGTAGCCGGCCTTCTTCAGGGTCGGGCGCTCAGCCGGGTTGTACACGTTCAGGGCGCGGGCAATGGCTAGGCGCAGAGCACCAGCCTGGCCGGTCGGGCCGCCACCGTTGATGTTGGCCTTGATGTTGAACTGGCCATCGCGCTCCAGCAGGGTCAGCGGGGACAGGATGTCCTGCTGGTGCAGCTTGTTCGGGAAGTAGTCCTCGAACTCGCGGCCGTTGACCGTGATCTTGCCCTCGCCTTCGACGACGGTGACGCGGGCAATGGCGCGCTTACGGCGGCCGACGGTCTGGATCGGGCCCTCGTGGAAGGACGCGACCTCGACGGTCTCCTCAGCGCCAGCGGTCTCGTCCTCGACCGCAACAGCGTCGCCGATGGTGTAGTTGAATTCCTCGGTCGCTGCGGTTGCGGCATCGATGTCGGTGAGGTCAGCCTCAGGGGCTGCGTCAGCGATGTTCTCGGGGGTGTTGTTCGGCTCGGTCATTACTGCGCCACCTGCTTAAGCTCGAAGTTCTCGGGCTTCTGCGCCTCGTGTGGGTGCTCGGCACCGACGTAGACGTGAAGCTTCTTAATGGACTCACGGGAGAGGCGGTTGTGCGGCATCATGCCCTTGACAGCCTCTTCGATGACGCGGTCCGCACGCTCGTCGAGAGCACGGCCCAGGGTCATGGACTTCAGACCACCCGGGTAACCGGAGTGGCGGTAGCGCATCTCACGATCGCGCTTGTTGGACGAAATGTGGACCTTGTCGGCGTTGATCACGATGACGTGGTCGCCGGTGTCGACGTTCGGTGCGAACTGCGGCTTGTGCTTACCGCGCAGCAGGTCTGCCACGGTAGAAGCAAGCTTGCCCAGCACCACGTCGGTAGCGTCGATGACGTACCACTGACGGGTAATGTCACCGCTCTTCGGGTGGTAAGTAGACATAGACGGACTCCTTGAAGTCTGTATCTAGAGGCTGCCGGCCATGTGCGCCCGCTCCCCCTCACATTCCGGCGGCCGGTGGAGACCCGGATGTGAGGTGACCAGCTACTGCAAAGCGAGTGCCGGTCGGAGACAACACACAGACCGTTAACCATAGAGCACCACCTGCCGAAACACCAAAACGCCGCCACAGAGTCATCCCTGTGGCGGCGTTGACGAAAACCGATGCCCCCCCTTCCGTCCGCGGTATGGATCGGTGCCATGCGTTGGTGCTCAGCGCCGCATCAGCTCACGCCAACCGAATGAGAACGGGTCAGTGCTGATCAGGCGCTTTCAGAAGGGCAACGGCCATGTACGTGGTGGCGCTAAGCCCAGCTGTTAGCAGCGGCGGTGTTGACGGACTTCATCCGCGAGTTGCCGTTTTCAACGGTGTTGCCGATGGTGGTGAGGATCTCGTTCAACTCCTCTGCCGCGGCGTCCCACTTGGACTGGTGGAGCTGGTACGCCTCAGCGGCGTCGCCGTCCCAGCTGTCGACCATCGGGCGCAGCTGTGCTTTCAGCTCTTCGAGCCGACCGTTGATCTCGCGGGACGACTGCAAGATGTCCTGGGAGGTATTCGAGATTGAGTTGAATGCGTATTTGATGACGGTCATAGTGTTCTCCTTGAACTCGGTAGTTGAACTCGGTGATTGAACTCAGAAGTTTTTCTCGGTGGCGCTACAGGGCCAGACCTGCAGACGGCGAGATGGACGAGAAGCCATCCGCGTTCGTGGCCTCAACGTCTTCGTAGTTACCTGCGTTGTCGCGGATGTTCGTTGCAATAGCGCTCAGCGCCTCACCCAGACGGCGCTCAGCGTCGTCGAAACGCTCCATCAACTCGTTGAAGCTGACCTGCGCGGTGCCGCCCCAGTAGCCACGGGACTCTTGGGCGAGGCCCTGCAGACGGTTGAGTTCGACGTTGATCTCGTCATTAGTAGTGTCGACGTGTTTCGCGGCGGCGCGCATCACGTCGGCTTCTGTTCTCATGTTGCTCATGTTTACCCCCGATATTGGTGTGTGGATTAGCGGACAGAAGGCCGGTCCGGGCACGAGGCGCATAGTCGGTGAAGCACCTTTGCGGGCCGTTCGTGACCTTTCCACCCTTATTGGACTGCCGAAGGGGCCTGTTCGGTTCCCTCGACGTGGAAAAATTTCTGGACAATTTCTCCGTGCAGGCCGGTACCTGCCCTTTCGCGGAACAATTACGGCGGGCTGTACCGGGCCGAATCATTGGCCATGGCGCATGTGGCCTGCTGGACGGTCGTAGGAGCGGTCCGCGTGTGGCAGCCGATGGAGATTTGATGGCCGCCGTCGATCCAGGCGCGCCATTGGGCATGGGAGCCGTCGGGAAGCATGTGCTTATAACTGATGCTCAGGTCGTCGCGCTCGGTGACGTGCAGCTCAGGATCGGCCAAGATCTCCTGCTCAACCTGGTTGATCACCGCCTCCCCCGCCACCCCGTAGAGAGGATCGACGGCAAGCTGCAAGCGGAAATCTGGATCAGGGCCGGTTGCGCGCCACATGTCCTCGTCCGGCTCAAGGGTGAAACCGACCGGCACTTCCACACTCAAGCCATCCTGGGTGAGTGTGACGGACTCAGGTTGACGCGCAGATGAAGGTGGCGGCGTAGAAGCGGACGGGGCGGTGGGCGATGCCCGCTTGCTCGTTGCTGCATCACCGGAAGGCCCGTGTACTTGATCCCGCTCAGACGCATCCGAGCCGGACCTCGCGACGGCCCAAATGGCAGCGGCGCAGAGCGCGCCGATCACCGTCACAGCCAGGACGAGGAGGGTGCCTGCGGGCAGGAAGGTTTCCCGTGAGCCGTCGTAAAGCGTGGGCCGGCGCAGCGTGATCTCTTCCCATTCCGTGGTCCGCGGATGGGCATCGGACCCGGCAGAGGCACCAGTGGCATCGGCGGCGGCATTCGTACCCGTTTCCGCAGTTTCGGAGGTTTCGGCAGCGTCCGCGCCGGCGTTGGGGCGCAGCGCGTGCTTTCCGCGCCGTTTCGTGGTTTCGCTGGTGAGGACGATGTCGTATCCACTCGTCAAAACAACCAAGTCGTCGATGGTCTCTTCGTCGCCGACGATGTGGACATGGGCACCTGCAGGCTCACTGCCCAAGGCTTTGCAGATTGCGGCGGCGATGTCGCTGGTGCTCGGGTTGTCGTGGCGGTGCACGTTGGCTGCACCTTCAAAGACGACACTGTCAGGGCGGATGGTCACCGTGAGCTGCGGTGTAGTCAGGCGTGCGGTCATGCTGGATCCCCTACTGCGATCTGGATCGGGCCGGCGTTGTCGTTGTTGCGCACGAAGATTCCGCGCCCCGGCGCGAGCGGCATGGGCCGGACACCGAAAAGCTGGCCTTCGTCACGGTTGCCGGAGAGCACAACGGCATCCGGAAGCTGATCCTTCAACGTGGACAGGAACGGCGACAGCAAGGCGCGGCCACTACCGCCGAATTTGCGCGCCGCGATGATGTGCAGCCCAATGTCGTGGGCATGGGGCAACAGCGCGACAAGCGGGCGCAGGTGCTCATCGGGCACGAGTTCTAGGTCGTCGATGACTAGGTAAATGTCGGGGCCGGTCCACCAGCTGCGGGCAGCGAGCTGCTCCGCCGTGACATCCGACCCCGGCAACCGTGAAGTCATCGTGGCCACGGTGTCCGTCACCGCCGCGGCAGCCGCGTCAGTGGAACCCGCGTACGCTGCGATCATCGGGTGGTCTGCATGCCGCAGGTGGACACGCCGCGGATCAACGACCACCATGCGCGCCTCAGCCCGCGGAAGCTGCGCGATTTCCGTGATCACGGTGTTCACCAGCGTTGATTTGCCAGAACCCGCGGCGCCAATGGCGATGAGGTGCTGGCCATCCAGGTGCACCGGTTCCAGTGCGCGTCCACCAATGCCCAACACCGGCTTTCCGCTTATCGACGCCTCTCTCACCTGCCCAACAGACACCCTCCCCGGCAGCACCCGCAAGGCGGGAACGCGCGGCTGGTCGACCGTCGTGGCTGCGATATGAGCGACGTCTTCCTTCGCTGTTGCCGCCACAAGCATGCTCATTCCGTCGGGGGTGAGACCCCGGCCGGGCAGCGCAGGGAGCTTCTCCTGCTTTTTGCGGTCGACCACGGAGTCCATGGATTCGGTGAGTTTGAACTCCAGCCGGGTGCCGATGATGTCGCGTACGTTCGGACGAATCGCGCCCCAGCGCTGGGTGGTGGCCACTAGGTGCACCCCGGCCGCCGGCCCTTCAGCCGCGATGGTGGCTAATGGTTCCCGCAGATCCTCGAGCTTCGAGTCGGCGGCCAGCAACGAGTGCCACCCATCGACTGCCAGCACCGTGTGCTCGCACCGCGCAGTACCACGCGGGTTTTCAATGATGCCCAGCACTTCATCGACGACGCGGCGGACGCGCTCCTCATCACTGCGCTCCGCTACGCCGGCGACGTGGGGCAGACTCTCAAGATCCGTGAGGTCGCCGCTACCGGCATCGATGACGTAGAAGCCGACCTGTGCCGTGGAGTGGGTGGCCGCCAAAGATGTGATCAGCGTTCGAACGGCCATCGACTTGCCCGTCTGCGGTCCTCCGGCGATCGCCACATGCCCGCCGGAGACGTTCAGATCGAGGATGAGGGGGTCTTGGCGCTGGTGGTAAGGGTCGTCGATAAGCCCCATGCCCGCGGTGAGCTTCCCAGCCCGCGTGACAACTTGAGGGATTCCCACCCGGCGCGGCAGCGGCGGCAACCAGACGCGGTGGGCACTGTGGCCGCGATCCTGCGCGGTGGCGCGGGCGGCCTCTACGATCGCTGCCAACAGGGTCGTCGACGGGTCCGGCGTGCCTGCAACGACGGGGGTCGTATCCGGTGGATCCCAACCGTCAAAAATGCGCACTTCCGGAATGCCCGCTGCGGCGAGGGAACCCTGGGCCGCAGGGGTTCTTCGCATGAGCGGGCCGGAGACGTATGCAGCCTTGAAACGCGTGATTTCGCTGGACGCGGCTTTGAGGTAGCCAGAACCCGGATCGGCTGGCAGTTCGTACGCGTCGGGAATACCCAGCACCTGGCGCGACTCGGCGGCCGAGAACGTGCGCAGGCCAATACGGTACGACAGATGCGAATCCAAGCCGCGGAGTTTGCCTTCCTCCAGCCGCTGCGATGCCAGCAGCAAATGCACTCCCAGTGAGCGCCCCAGACGTCCGACCGCCACAAACAAGTCCGCGAAGTCCGGGTGCTGGCCGAGCAGCTCGGAGAACTCGTCGACCACGATGAGCAGTGCCGGCAGCGGATCCATCTCCGGCCGCGTGCTCATGCGGGCCGCGGTGTAGTCGGTGACGTTGGCGAAATTGCCGGCCGTGCGCAACAGTTCCTGACGCCGGTTGAGCTCACCGGAGATCGCGTCGAACATGCGCTCCACCAAGATCGCCTCATCTTCCAGGTTGGTGATCACCGCCGACGTGTGGGGCAAACCCTCGCAGCCGAGGAAGGTGGCACCGCCTTTGAAGTCAACGAGGACAAAGTTGAGCTCCTCGGGAGAATGGGTCGCCGCCAGAGCCGCAACGAGTGTTCTGAGCAGCTCGGACTTGCCGCTGCCCGTCGCACCGATGCACAGCCCGTGCGGGCCCATCCCGCCGTGCGCCGACTCTTTCAGATCCAGATAGACGGCAACCCCGCCCGATCCGGGGCCTTCCGTGCCGATGGGCACTGTCAACCGCTGCCGAGATCCCTCCCGCCCAGGCCACATCGCGGGCCCGGCTAGTTGGTCAACGTCGTCGAATCCGAGCATTTCCAGTAGATCTCCGCTGCCAGCAGATCCCGCCTGCCCCTCCGGGCGGCGGTAGAACGCGAGATTCCGGCAGACATATTCCGCAGCACCCGCGCTGAAGTCATCCGGTTCTCCGAGTGTCTCAGTGCCAGCAGCTGTAACGGCGCTGATGCGTTCCCCGCACAGCAAATGCAGGGCGTCTTCGTGGACGAAAGCGTCCTCGTCCTCTGTGACCACGACAATGCAATCGTGCTCGGCGCGAACGAGCGCATCCGGTGAACCAGCATCTACGAACGCAACCGAGAACTCCGCCGACTCAGGGTCACGCGTGTGCGGCAACCACTTCGAGTACTCCAGCCCTTCGGCAACGACCTCCACACCGAGCAGCTCCGGGCCGTGGAAGAATGCCAATTGCGTCAGCATCGACTGCGCTACCGTGCGAGCCGTCGGACCCGCGAGGGTGACCAACGGAAACGCTTCCAACTGAATGATGATCGGCACCCGCGGCACTGCACTAACGGCGGCCACGGTGCGGCGCAGACTCACAGCACAGACAGGGTCGAGGTCTTCGGGTGAGCCCGGGTCAGGCACATCGATGGGCGTGCACAAGGCGGACATGCCTGTTCCGACGCGCACTTCCAACGCACGCGAATCACCGTCCACCCGCTCCCAGACACGCTCCGTAGGAACTGCGCTGACCAGGGCCTGTGGATGCGGGTGGAAGAATTCAACGTGAGCACGCTGCTTATCGCCGTTGCGGCGGGCGTGCTCAGCCAACGCGTCGAGGTGGCGCAAGTACACGCGGCGGGACTCATCGATGTCCCCGGCCCGCTCAGGCGGGTTGAGCATGGTGAGCATGCCCATCACCATCATGAGCGGGAAGACCATCATCATCGGGCTGACACCCCGGCCTGATAGGGCCATAATGGCCACCATCGCTCCAATCGCGGCGACCATGACCACCGGCATAATGAGCTTCATCATCGGTTCGGGCGGACGCCGCACCGCCTGCGGGACAGCCTCCGCAGACAGGTTCCCACCGGGCAGCGGCGGCGCATCTTCTGCACTGTGACCAGCACTGACCGGCGTTTGGACAGGGTTGTTGTCCAATCCGAGCATGAAAGTCCCCCCTCGAACCATCCCCGCCGGTTCCCCCAACCGCAGGTGTTGAAGGTTAGTGTAGCGCGCCGTGCTGGGTTGCGTGTAGCGTGTTGTCCAGCGCAGCTCAATCACGTGGTGCGGGCGGGGGCCCGCACTATGCAACCCGGGGGGAAGAAACTGTGGTCGCCGCATCGACTCACCATGTTGTCCGCGTCACCGTGCGCGTCAGTGCCGTGACGTACCACCGGTCCATTGACGTGACACTGCCAACGGCGTCGACGTTCGCTGAGGTTCTACCGGAACTTGCCCGGCTTATTGACTTGCCGGAAATCGGTCGCTCGTGGGAGTTCACTACCGCCGGGGGTGCTCCCCTGGATCCGCACACGCCGCTGCACAGCATGCGGGTGCGCGACGGCCAGGTACTTGCACTGCGGCCGGAAGAGCAGGTCGAACCTCCCGTCGTGCGAGATGCTGCGGAATCGCTCGCGGCGGCGTCAGCTGCCGGTGGTCCCCGTGCGGGGATCGACACCGCCTCATCGTTCGCGGGCCTGATCGCTGCGGGCCTTTTAGTATCCGCACTGACCGGCCCGGTCATTGGACTTGCCGCGGCTTCGCTTCTCTCGCTGGCGGTCGGTGTCATCTCCCGTTCCCGCGCCGTGTTCCCCGCTGGTGCCGTGCTGGCGGGTGTGACCTGTGGCGCTTGGGCTGGCGGCGAGGAGGCTCTCGCGTGGCCGCTCAACAGCAGCGCAGCTCTCGGTGTGATCGCTGCGTCAGCGACGGTAGCAGTACTGATCGGCGGCGGGGCGGTGCTGGGTCTCGTCGGCACGCGCTGCGGTACTGCGTTGCTCACAGTCAGCGCACTCAGCGCAGGCGGTGCGCTGGGATCATGGCTTCCTTCTCCGCAGGCTCCGGTTGCGACCGTTGTGCTACTGGGGTTGACCGCGGTCATGCTGATGCCGGCTGTGGCCACCCGCGGCGCAGGTCTGCGTATTCCCCGGGTACCCACCGCCGGGCAAGAGTTCTCCATCGCAGACGACTATCAGGATGACGTGGATGTTCGCGCGCGCCAGGCCCGCGCGATCACTGATGGGCTGGGCATCGGCACCGCCGCGTGCATGATTCCGGCTCTGGTCACCGTTGCTGTTGCGGGTGGAGGATGGATCTTCGCGTTCTGCCTGTGCGTCGCGGGCGCGCTCATCGTGCATGCGTCGCGCCACCACTCCACGGCCCCGCGGTTAAGTCTCGCGTTCTCCGCGGTGACTGCGGTGGCCTGCGCCGTTGCAGCCGTGGCGCGGATGGATGCCCCGCATCCCGCTCTGCTCGTCCTCGCCGGGGTCGTCGCGCTGGCTGCGGCGAGTGCCACGATCTGGGCCCGCTACGTTCCAGGTTTGGAGCCCACAACCCTCGTGTGGCTCGAGCGCGCTGAGGCTGCCGCAATCATCGCCGTCATGCCGCTCGCGGTCTACCTCACCGGTTTCTTCACCTTAATCAGGGGCTTGTAGTGCGCTTTCGCTTGTCGACGTTCATTCTCATCCCGACCGTGACTTTCGTCCTCGTTTCTACCCATCCCGTCTTAGTTGCCAGTCCTGTCGCCGATGCCCAGGATGTCGCCTGCGCCGCGCCGGCTCCCGCTGATCCGCCCACTGCAGTGGCCGATATCGACCAAGTCCGCAAGATCGCCACCGGCGCGGGAGTGAAGGTGGCCGTGATCGATACCGGGGTGGCCCGGCATCCTGAGCTCAACCAGCTCATCCCCGGCAAGGACTACGTCACTCCCGATGAGCCGCGCCCGTTCCAGGACTGCGATGCGCACGGTACCGTCGTCGCCGGCATCATCGCGGGCACGACCGCTGGCATCGCCCCTGATGCGGAGGTGGTGGCAATCCGTCAATCCTCTGCCCACTTCCGTACAGCGCCGAACCCGGAGACGCCGCCGGAATTAGCGGATGTACCTGGGGCCGGGAACTTGGAAACGCTAGCGCGCGCCATCCACAATGCGATCGACCTCGGCGCGGACGTGATCAACATGTCTGTCGTATCCTGCGTGGAGCCGGAGCTTGCTTCCCGGGTGGACACAGCCGACCTGCGCGTGGCCCTCGGGCGTGCCGAACAGGACGGCGTGGTCGTTGTCGCCGCCGCCGGCAACGCGAACCACGAATGCCCACCAGGTTCGACGGTCTACCCGGCCCACTTCCCTACCGTCATTACCGTCGGCTCGCGCGCCGACAGCCACACCATGGCGGAATACTCCTTGCCCGTGCCGGACGGACACGTCTCCGTTTCCGCGCCGGGCAGCCCGTTAGTTGCCCTGTCGGCGGACGGCAACGGCTTCACCAAGGGCGTTGCAGGCGAACGCGGGGCCGTTCAACCATACGAGGGCACCAGTTTCGCCGCTCCGATCGTGAGCGGCACGGTGGCATTGCTGCGGCAGCGCTACCCCGACGCCACCCCGGCACAGATCCGCGCGATGGTGGATGGGGCCGCGGAGCCGAGCGGCGGGGCCGTCGATACGCTCACTACGCTAACGCATCTCCCGCCCGAATCTCACCGCTCTGGTCGCGATGACGATACGGACCCAATGACAGTTACTCCCGTAGAGAAAACCGTGGCCGCAGCACCACGGAAAACGAGTGTTGTTCTGACGTTTTTATTCGTGTTCGCGCTGCTCAGTACTGCCGTGGGATCTTTGTGCATTTCACGCCGGAACATTTGACGTACCCTGCGCATTAAACGCATGAAAACACTATTCAACACCAGGAAGGACACACTCATGACCAACCCCAACAACCCCCAAGACCCGAACACCATCGACGAGAACGTGGAGACATTTGACGCTGCCGTTCGGGACACCGACAACGACGGCACCATCGACACCGCGCTTGTGGATCTGGACGGCGACGGCACCATCGACACCGTCATCCTCGACTCGGACGGCGACGGTTACGCGAACACAGTGCTTGTCGACGTTGACGGCGACGGCGAATTCGACGCAATGTACATCGACTCCGACAACACCGACGGTGTTCTGGAAACGAAGGTTAGCGCTGAGGACGACTACGTCGAGGGCTTGGGCAACGTCGAGGACTACACCGGAAAGGCCGGACAGCCCTCCGATGAGTCGGCTGAACAGCCGGATGACGACCTTTTCGACTTCCAGGACACCACCACGGAGATCGTGCCGATCGACGAGACCTACGATGCTCCTGCTACAGAGGACACCATGTCCGAAGACACCTTCGGTGAAGACATGGGCGACTCCGACGGCCCGACCCTGCACCTCGAGGATGGCTTCTAGTACTCAGCATCCCCAACTCTTCACGGCCCTGCCCTGGCAGGGCCGTTTGCTTTCCTGGCACACTGGCAGTCATGACTTCCCAGATGCCCCACGACTCGGGCAACTCGCGTTCTTCCGGCACCACCGGGCAGCAGGACATCATCATCGGGGTGATCGTCTTCCTGCTCGGGTTCCTCGCCGTTGCCACGGCGTGGGGCACGATCTCCTACATGACGGCGCTAGCCAGCTGGATCGCGGGGATCGTTTTGGTTGTGCGCGGAATCCGCAAGAACCGGGGTACTCCGCCGCAGGCTTAGCGTTCCCCCGCGCACGCGCCTCTAAGCCATCGAGCATCACATCTAAGAGTTCGTGCTGAATCCCACCGAAGTACCTCTCGCTTACAGCAGTCTCCGGAAGCGGCCGCGTAATCACCCCTAGACCAAGGTGGACATCAAGCGGAGCAACCTCCTGCGGACATAGCCCGGCTGCTTTCGCCTTGTCGACTAGCGGTTCATAGATCCGACGCAGACTGCCTAAGTCCAGCTAGTAGGTCGCAGTCAATGCGCCCTCACGCGTGAGATCCGGCCCCGCAGGCAAGAGACTAACGATTGCCCACGGGGCCTTTTCCATGTGCGCCACCCCGATCATCTCCAAAACGTCCTGCTGATCGACGCTGTGACGCTGGCCGGCACCCGATACGACGTGGTAGCCCGAGCCGGTGTCGACCCCAACTGCCCCATCCGACAACCCGATGAAGTGGGTTGCTGGGCCTGCCCCAGACAGCTCGATGGCTCCCCTGGTGAGCGACCCTGCCGAACGCGTCCCCGCTTCACCAGTCTCTGCCGCGCACACCGCGGTGTCCGGCGCCCCCGAGGTGACCGAGTGATCAATCCACTGCGGTTTTTCTTCCGGGATCGATAGCGCCAGCGGCGGATCCGCGTCCGGGTAGGCCGCGATGGCGGACGCGTCAGTCCGCTCAGGCTGGGCACCGGCGCCGACAAGCACATCCCGTTGCAGCTGCGTAATCTGCTGCACGCCGCCGTGGCTGGTGAGCGCCCACGCCTCCCCCTGCGTTTCCAGCACGCGCGGCAGCGGGCGCGGCAACCCGATCGGCGGCAGTTCACGCAGCGCACCCAGCACACCGCCGTGCATTTCCCGGCGCGGGGTCGCGGCATCAATGCCGAGTTCGCGCCGGATCAACCGCCCTGCCGGGTCTCCGGCAGGCGGGAGTTTCGCGCGGCCGGCCCGCGTCACCAACCAGTCGTCGCCGTCGTGTGCGACAACAATGGCCTCGTGCGGTTCGAGCAATTCGGGAGCAGGGCCGGCGTGGATGGTCAGGGTGGGGGTGTCGGAGACGTCGATAAGCGAACATGCACTCCACGCGATGTCGTCGCTGCCCTCGGGCGCGAACATCGCGGGTGCGGTGGTCAGGCCCAGTGGCACCCCGCGAGGATAATCCGTCAAACGTTCGTCCCCGACGCGCTGCGGCTCGTCGGGGCTGCCTGCGATCAAGCGTGCCGACGTCAAATTAGTCACCGGATGCACCACCTCGCCGACCCGGACGTAGAGCGAGCCGTCGGCCGCGCGCATGATCGCCGCCGACCCTGGATCTGGATTCGGTTTGAGCCAGGCGAAGAGACCGCATCCGCCCGCAATAAGCGCGACCGCGATGAGGCCGAAGATGGCCGAACGGCGCCGTGACGCCAACGGATCATGAATCATCCGGATGTCACCGTAGATCAGCCCGTGCTCCACCCGTCGGCGCATGAAGCGGTGCCCCGAGACCTGTGAGCGCGTTGTTGGCAGCAACCGCTGAGCCGTCTGCTCTTTCGGTGTATTTTCCTCGTGCGTGCGGGACACGTGACCCCCCGATCAATTCCCCCGAATACTCCCTCGGAGTTTAGAGCGCCCACCCCGGGGCTTCAAGCATAGGAGCGGCGCGCCCCCGGGTGTTTGGCGCTGGGATGGCAGGTTCCGGGGCGACCGGCTCGGCGGCACCGGCCTCGGAGGCATCGGGGTCAAGGGCGACTAGCTCAAGGGTCGGAAGGTCTGTGGAGCCGCCGTTTTCCACTGCATCCTGCTGCAGCTCGGCGAGCTCCTCGGCGCTGAACTGCTCGTTCACGGCAAAAATGGTCACCCGGTTGAGCTGGTACACGGGGGTGACACCCGGGGAGGTCCACAAGGCTGTGTCGACCTGCCAGTTGCTCGGGTCACCCCAGAAAGAATTTCCGGTGGAGATGATAAACCGCACGTCTAGGTGGGCAGCAGCCTCGTCGATGACGTTGTCAGCATTCGGCTTGCCCCGCTGGCCCGCCCCGAGCAGGGCGGCATGGTCGCTCAAGATGCTCGAGTTCGTGCCCAGCCCGCCCGAGGGCCACAGGTAGTGGCGGCCGACAGTAGGGACACCCTCAATGGAGTAGATCCAGGAATAGCCTTCCGTGGATTCACCCATGACCAAACCCTGATGTGCTTCTGGGCGGGATCCCAGCCACTCGAAAGCGGCCAGCTGGTCCTCATCGATCATGCGGTCATCGACACGGGATGCCTCATAGGATTCCTTCGCGCCATCTGCAGCGGCCGTGGCGGCCCACACCCCAGTACCCCAGCCAGTGAAACCGGCGAGGACAGCCGAAGCAATCGCCGTTGCCCACTGCCACGGACGCGTCCGCCTGCGCGCCGCAACCGGTGCAAGGCACAGGACGCGGATGATCACGGCCGCACCCACGGCAGCAGCCGCGAACAATGTCAGCGCGACAATCGTGGCCACGCGGTGCGCCGAGTTGTAGTGAGCCGCACCCAAAAACGTCAGCAGCGGTTCAAAGATGCTGTCCACTGGATGCATCGCGTTGGCCGTTGCGGACACCATGAGAGCGTAGAAAATCGGCGCCCACACCTGTCTGCGCCACACCAGCATGACAAGCGCGCCGAAACCAGCGAGCCAAAACAGGATCGTCGGATCGAATACGGGGAAGAACTCCTCAACGTGGCGGGTCTCCATGTAGAACGCCTTTTCCCAAGCCTCTGCAGCTGTGACGTTCTCGCGGGCGCTCCAGCCTTGAACCTCCTCGGCCTGAGTCCGGCCGGCAAGCAGTTGCGGCAGAAACGATAGCGTGCCCCCGAGCGCCGGTATGGCCAGCCAAATGAAGTCACCGAGGCGGGTGCTATCAGGCCGCCACACCAAATAGGTCGCCCAGTAAAGGAGGACGGCCAGTACCACCACGGTCACGGCAGCCGGGTGGACTTGGAGGACGCCGAGGAAGGCGAAAAGCGTCGCAAAGCTCAGCGCTCTGTATCGCGGAACCTGCATGAACAGCGCAACTACGATCCCGGATAAACCAATGGACACGATGTAGGGGCGCATGCCCACGTAATCGCTGACCCACACCACAGGCGGCGAAGCGTAGATGGCGATCGGGGCCAACCCCGCGGCGATCTGCGCAACCATGCCCTGGCCGCGCGCAATCGCCCACGCCAAGCCCGCCGTACCGCCGGCGACCGCCAAACTGGTGACGACGATAGACGCGAGATTCATCGCAGGGACCGCCGCCAACCCACCCGCGTGGGCAAACAGCGCCGTCACCGCGTGGAAGCCCGACGGGTAGAACAAGTCGACGTGCGTCTCCGGGCTTTGCAGCTCACCCATCCGGGTGGGCGAGGCGATGCCCTCCTCCATGATGAAATGCACCGCGTTGGCATGCCACTGCGTGTCCCAACCCTGCACAACGTTTTCGAACTTGTGCGGGACGTTGTCCTGCAGCTCAAGCATCTTCGCGATGAGCATCCACACACCAGCAGTGATTCCCGCCGCGGGGAGCACCCACGACGGATCTGCAATGCTTCGGCGCCGCCAGTCACCGGGCCACAGAGCGCGTAGCCACGATTGCGCACCCTCACGCTTGGCCTTCCGGGCGAACATGAAACGCCACACACCGGCCAGCAGCAACACGAGCACAAGGAAGCCAATGAACGACGGCCACCCAAAACGAACCCCCAGCGCGCCCAGCACCCAGCTGCCGAAGCCGACAAGGCCGAAGGTCGCAGGCAAACTCGCCGCAGCCGCCGCCGGTAGCTTGGCGCCTGCCACCCACGCCACGATGAGTCCAGGCAGGGTGAAAACCGCGATGGCGAGCCAAACAGCTCCGACTACATCCATGCGGCCCTACTTTCTTCCCTGTTCCATCTGAGCAGTCTATTCCACCTCCCTCGCTTTGCGACGATCTCTGGTCACCAATGCCCTCTCCCCCAGCTGAGAAGGGTCTGGGTAGTCCACGTGAACAAGGGTAAGGCCGTGCGCCGGCGCGAGTTTCACCCGCGGATCCCTCTCGTTCGCCGCAAGCAGGGTCTGCACCCATGAGATGTCACGGGCACCTGCGCCGACATCCAAACACGCGGCCACCAACGCGCGCACCATGTGCCAGCAGAACGCGTCAGCCGTGATCGTGGCCTCGTAGAGCTCCGGTTCTTCCGCCGTAGAAACATCCGCCCACGTGAAAGAGTGAACATCGCGGATCGTGGTGGCGTGAGGCCGGGGTTTGCAGAACGCCGCGTAGTCGTTCAGCCCGACCAAGGCCGTTGCCGTCTCCTGCACGGCATTAAGGTCTATCTTCTTGGTCCACACAGCGGTGTCCGTGCGCCTGAGCGGGTTCGGGCCAGCGGTGTTAGTGGTCACCCGGTAGCGGTAGGTGCGCGTTAGCGCAGAAAAGCGAGCATCGAAATCTTTTGGTGCCTCGGTGACGGCGGTGACCCGAAGATCCGGTTCTAGCAGCCGGGCGAGGCGGCGGGCGAGCTTTTCCGGGTCCCCGTCGATAGACCGCTGGTCGAGCGCGTGTTTGGGCACATCTGCGTGCGCGACTTGGCCCGTAGCGTGCACCCCGGCGTCCGTGCGCCCCGCGACGGTGAGCTCCACGCGGTGGCGCAGAATCAGGCTCAGCGCGTCTTCTAGTTCCCCCTGCACCGTCCGTACTGGCATCTCCTCCCCCGGCGCGGCAGCCTGGCGGGCCCATCCGTGGAAACTGGTGCCGTCATACGCGATGTCAAAGCGTAGGCGGAGGGTGTCTGAGTGCCCCTCCTCTGCGCCGGGGTGGGATGCTTGTTGTTTCATCGGGGCATACCGTACCAAGCTGCGAACTAGCACCGATATGACTACACCGCCCGAAAGCGAACCTTCGGGCGGTGCGATGTATATGCGAGGAGCTCGTCCTGCGCTTACGAGCCAGGTTACAGCACCGCGCATCAGTAGGGCCGTCGCGTGGAGTTAGTTTCATTGGCCTGCCACGATAAAGCAGAACCCGCTTGTAGCGAGAATTGATATCTCACTGCAAGCGGGTGGAGTGTAAAGCTAAGCGCGCTAAAAAAGCTACGCCCTACTTCTCGTCTTCAGCGTCAGCCTCTTCTTCAACGACCTCAGTCGCGTCAGCTTGGGTTTCAACCTCGTTGATGTTCACGACGGTCTCTTCGCTCTCCGGAGCGACGACGGTGGTCGTGTTCTCAGCCTCAGCTGCGGCAGTTGCGTCAGCTTCAGTAACCTCGGTAGCTTCGTCAACCTCGGTCACCTCAGCCGCAGCCGGAGCGGCAGCATCCTGGCCAGCAGCTGCTTCCTGGGCAGCCTTCTCGCGGGAAGCTGCAGCGCGGGTAGCGCGGGTGGCCTCAGCAGACACAGTCTCCTCGAGAACGAGGGAGATCTGCGACATCGGTGCGTTGTCGCCCTTACGGTTCTCCAGCTTGATGGTGCGGGTGTAACCGCCGGGACGGTTCTCGAACTTCGGAGCAAGCTCGTTGAACAGGTAGGAAACGATGTCCTTGTTGGGGATCTCCGCAGCCACGGCACGACGGTCGTTGACCGTGCCGGACTTCGCCTTGGTGATCAGCTTCTCCGCGTACGGGCGCAGAACCTTCGCCTTGGCGTCGGTGGTGGTGATGGCGCCGTGTTCGAACAGCTGGCTCGCCAGGTTGGCCAGAATGTGCTTCTGGTGCCCAGCCGAGCCGCCGAGACGCGGGCCCTTCTTCGGGGTAGGCATAGTTGTACTCCTCGTGGATTAAAAAATGTGTGCGCGTGCGGCGCTCAGGTTTTTACTCAGCGTCGTCCAAGCCGCCGTCAACGTAATCGCCGGTTTCCGCGTCGTAGCCCTCAATCTGGGTCGGATCGAAGTCTTCCGGAGCATCCTTGAGCGTCAGGCCCAGAGAAGCCAGCTTGATCTTGACCTCGTTGATGGACTTCTGCCCGAAGTTGCGGATATCCAGCAAGTCGGACTCGGTGCATTCAGCGAGTTCGCCGACAGTGTGGATCTCCTGGCGCTTCAGGCAGTTGTAGGAGCGGACAGAGAAGTTCAGGTCCTCGATCGGCATGTTGTACGCGGCGATGTACTCGGTCTCCTGGGGAGACGGGCCGATCTCGATGCCCTCGGCGGCGGTGTTCAGCTCGCGGGCGAGACCGAACAGCTCGACGAGGGTGGAGCCTGCGGACGCTAGGGCATCGCGGGCACTCATGGAGTTCTTGGTCTCCACGTCGATGATCAGCTTGTCGAAGTCAGTGCGCTGCTCAACACGGGTTGCCTCAACCTTGTAGGAGACCTTCAGCACAGGCGAGTAGATCTGGTCGACCGGGATACGGCCGATCTCGCCGCCGGAGTTGGTCATGGCCGGAACGTAGCCGCGGCCGCGCTCGACAACGAGCTCCATGTCCAGGCGCGCGTTCTCATTCAAAGATGCGATGTGCATGTCCGGGTTGTGCACGGTGACGTCGGCAGGCAGATCGATGTCTGCCGCGGTGACGTCAGCTGGGCCCTGCGCGGACAGGTACATGACCACCGGTTCATCGGACTCGGAGGACAGCACCAGGTTCTTGATGTTGAGGATGATCTCAGAGACGTTCTCTTTGACACCGTTGATCGTGGTGAACTCGTGGAGCACACCTTCGATCTTGATGGACGTCACTGCAGCGCCCGGGATGGACGACAGCAGCGTGCGGCGCAAAGAGTTACCGAGGGTGTAGCCGAAACCAGGCTCGAGCGGCTCGATGACGAACTTCGAACGGTTGGTGTCGATGTATTCCTCGGTGAGTTGAGGACGCTGTGAGATGAGCATGAACTTCTCCTTTTTCGGCGACCGCTATATGACGCCGGTAGGGGGATTACTTCGAGTAAAGCTCGACGATGAGCTGCTCCTGCAGCGGAACGTCGATCTGAGCGCGCTCGGGCAGCTGGTGCACGAGGATGCGCAGAGTCTCCGGAACGACCTGGAGCCAGGCCGGAACGACGGAGTCGACCAGGTTGTCCTGGGCGTCTTCGAACCAGAGCATGTTTCGGGACTTTTCGCGGACATCGATGATGTCGTACTGGGTCACCTGGTAGGACGGCACGTTGGTCTTCACACCGTTAACGGTGAAGTGGCCGTGGGAAACCAGCTGACGTGCCTGGCGGCGGGTGCGCGCCAGACCAGCACGGTAGACAACGTTGTCCAGGCGGGACTCCAGGAGCACCAGCAGGTTGTCGCCGGTCTTGCCCGGGAGGCGGTTAGCCTCCTCGTAGTAGCGGCGGAACTGCTTCTCCATCACGCCGTAGGTGAAGCGTGCCTTCTGCTTCTCCTGCAGCTGGAGCAGGTACTCGGACTCCTTGATGCGGGCGCGGCCAGCCTGCCCCGGAGGGTAGGGGCGGCGCTCGAAGGACATGTCGCCGCCGACGAGGTCGACGCGGAGGCGACGGGACTTGCGGGTAGCAGGGCCGGTGTAACGAGCCATGTGTAGTTACCTCTTTTCCTTTCAGCCTGTTAAACGCGACGACGCTTCGGCGGACGGCAACCGTTGAACGGCTGCGGGGTCACGTCGGAGATCGAGGACACCTCCAGGCCCGCGGCCTGGATGGAACGGATTGCGGTCTCGCGGCCGGAGCCGGGACCCTTGACAAAAACGTCAACCTTCTTCATGCCGTGGTCCATGGCCTTACGGGCAGCGGACTCGGCAGCCATCTGGGCGGCGAACGGCGTGGACTTACGGGAGCCCTTGAAGCCGACGTGGCCAGAGGAGGCCCAGGAGATGACAGCACCGTTCGGATCCGTGATGGACACGATGGTGTTGTTGAAGGTGGACTTGATGTATGCGTGGCCGGCGGCCACATTCTTCTTGGCTACGCGGCGACCAGAGCGACGCGCAGTGGAACGAGTCTTCGGAGGCATGTATTACTTCTTCTTTCCTGCGATGGTCTTCTTCGGTCCCTTGCGGGTACGCGCGTTGGTCTTGGTGCGCTGGCCACGGACGGGAAGTCCACGGCGGTGGCGCAGGCCCTGGTAAGAGCCGATCTCAATCTTGCGGCGGATGTCAGCCTGAACTTCGCGGCGGAGGTCACCCTCGACCTTCCACGAGTTCTCAATGACATCACGAAGAGCTGCGACCTGATCGTCGGTCAGGTTGTCGGTGCGCAGGTCGGGAGAAATGCCGGTCTTCTCGAGCAGTTCCTTGGAACGGGCAGGCCCGATTCCGTAAATGTAGGTTAGTGCGACTTCCATGCGTTTGTTGCGCGGAAGGTCCACACCAGCGAGACGTGCCATGTTGGACGTGCCTTTCAGGTTGTTTCGGTGGTTTTCTCCCTATCCGTCCACGTCAGTCGACGCTTGGGTCCGGTCCGGCCGGACACTTGGGTCGTGGTTCACGCGGCTCCAGCCACCGCAGCCGGAGGTGAGAAAACATGCCCACCTTGGGGCATGCCGTGAATAAGGAGGCTTCTCTTTTACTTGTAGCGGTAGGTGATACGCCCGCGTTCCAAGTCGTAGGGAGACAGCTCCACAACGACGCGGTCCTCGGGGAGGATGCGGATGTAGTGCTGGCGCATCTTGCCGCTGATGTGAGCGAGAACTTCATGCCCGTTGTCCAGTTCGACACGGAACATTGCGTTCTTCAAGGGCTCGATAATGCGGCCCTCGACCTCGATTGCGCCTTCTTTAGCCATACACTCCGCTTTCCTGGTGACCGCCTATATTCCCAGGTCACCTGACGTTTCGACCGTTACTGGGTAGTGCGACGGCAATCATGCCTCACACCAACGCACAACTTTAGCCTTCTACCTGCGTAAAAGCAAAATCCCCGACCACGCGGTTGGGGAAAGCTCGTGGGCGCGGGTACGCGTTTAGAAAACGTGGACCTGGTCACCGATCTGCAGCGAATTGAAGTACTGCTGCGCATCCTGACGGTACATACGGATGCAGCCGTGGGACTTGATCGACGGGTCACCCTGATGGAAGGCAATGCCGTTGTTGGTGAAGTAGGTAGCATACGGCATTGGGGCGTTGTTGAACTCCCAGGAAATCTCGTCCTTGACCTTACGGTTGACGTAGAAAAACCCCTTTGGCGTTTCATGCCCCGGTTTACCAGAGGCCATGCGGACCGGCCCGTAGCTGACCTTTCCGCCGCGTTGCAGCCAGGTGCGCTGGTTCTTCAGATCCACGCACGCGCGTGCCGACGGCGCACAACCACCCGGCTGCGGAGCCGGGGCGGGCGCGGGACGCGGCGCAGGAGCCGGCGCCGGTTTCGGAGCAGGCTTTGGCTTCGGCTTCGGCTTCGGAGTCTTCTGGGCGATGAGGCCCGGAGCGATGGCTTCGACGAGGCGGTCAATACCGGTGTGAAGCTGCTTCTCCTGAGCCTTGTTGCCGCCGGAGACCGTAGTAGCTGCACTGCGCAGGGCATTACGGGTATCCCACACCGCATTGCGGGCATCCGTGTTGACCTGCATGGCGGCTGCCTGCAGCGCCTTTTCCGCGTTCTGCAGGAATGGGGAGCTGGAAACGTTGACCTGAGGCAAAGTGGGCTGGGCCTGAGCCGGAACGGGGGCTGCAACAAGGGCCGCTGCCACTCCGACACTAACCGCGAGGGCACGAGCGGAACGCAAGAACGGTTTCTGCATGCGGAAAGTATAACCCGGAACTATTAGTTCCGTGAAGTGAAGCGCAAAGATTCTTGCCTACGAACGTCAAAAAGGCTGTGAACGAGCCTGTTAGCTACCAGTTAAGGCGCATGATGGGCCTACCAGGATCAAGCTCGGGCCTCTCCGAGCGCCTCTCAGCTCGGTCCTGCCCGTTGGCGCGCGCCTCGATCAAGCCCGGAGAGATAGCCTCAACGACGTTGTCGATCGCGCCGTGCAGAACTCCTTCGAGTGCTGTGTTGCCAAGGGAAATAGCCGAAGCCTGCCCGCGCAGGGTCTCTCGTGCGCCCCACACTGCGTCAGGGGCATTGACGGTGAAGCGGAACCCTTCCGGCCCGAACGAGGATCGTGCCCCGAGTGCGGAGATATTGTCCTCAGCGGCGTGCGCCCCGACAGCAGAAGGAGCCACAGACAACGCCACGGCAGTACTTGCAGCGATGATGAAATTGCGATGTTTACGGGATGTGAACATGCTTAGAGTTTAGCGTTTAAACATACCGCATGAAACATAAACGGGAAATTGTATTCATGTTGAACGGTTGGCAACCACTACCCCGACCGCACGGTCAGAATCCGCGGACCCTCATCCGTTGCGGCAACGGTGTGCTCCCAATGGGCGGCAGGTGAACCATCGGCGGTAACAACTGTCCAGTCATCGTCGAGCACGACCGAATCAGTCTCACCACCCAAGATGAGCATAGGTTCGATCGCCAGAACTGACCCAGCCTGAATCAGAGGGCCACGCCCCGGGCGGCCCTCGTTTTCGAGATACGGATCCTCGTGCATTGCACGGCCTATGCCGTGACCGCCGTAGCCAGCAAGGATCCCCAGTTCGACGCCGAACTCCTGCTCCGCACGGCGGGTCGCTTGCTCGAGAGCGTGGGATACGTCAGTGAGCCGATTGCCCGGCACCATTACTTTCAGGCCCTCGTTAAGCACCTGCTGAGTTGCACGGTTGAGCTTATCCACATCCGCGGCCAACTCCCCCACCCCAAAGCTCCACGCGGAGTCGCCGACCCAGCCGTCGAGTGTCGCACCGCAATCGATGGATACGAGATCGCCTTCAGCGAGAACGATGTTCGATCCCGGAATACCGTGGACAACAACATCGTTAACCGACGCGCAGATGGATCCCGGGAAACCGTTATAACCCTTGAACGTTGGGATAGCACCGTGGTCACGGATGACCTGCTCTGCCACCGTGTCAAGGTCCAGCGTGGTCGCGCCTGCGACTGCCGCCTTGCGCACTTCTTGCAGTGCGATACCGACGATCTTGCCGGCCTCTTCCATCGCATCGAGCTCACCCAGCGATTTCGCCGGGATGGCCCGCTTCCGGCCGAACAGCATTTATTGGCCTAGGCGCTCCATGGTACGGGCGTTGACTTCTTCGACTGCACCGTCGGCTTCGATGTTGATCAAGGCATCGCCGTAGTGATCGATCAGCGGAGAAGTCTCGTCGCGGTAGACCTGCAGACGAGTACGGATAGTCTCCTCGTTGTCATCGGCGCGGCCGCGGGCGAGCATGCGCTCGACCACAACGTCCTCATCTACCTGGTAGTTGATCACACCGTCGAGCTTCTGGCCCTGACGGTTGAGCAGCTCTTCGAGTATCTCGGCTTGTTCGACGGTGCGAGGAAAACCGTCGAGAAGCCAGCCGTTTTCTGCGTCTTCCTCAGCCAGACGCTCTTCGACCATGCGCGCGGTCACTTCGGTGGGCACCAGCTTGCCGGCGTCGATGTACTCCTTTGCCTCCACGCCCAACGGGGTGCCTTCGCCGATGTTCGCGCGAAAAAGATCGCCCGTGGAAATGTGAGGGATGTTCAGCTTCTCAGAGAGAATTGCTGCCTGGGTGCCTTTTCCGGCGCCGGGAGGGCCAAGGAGAACGAGACGCATTATTTCAACAGTCCTTCGTAGTTGGATTGCAGTAGCTGGGATTCAATTTGCTTCACCGTGGTCAGAGCCACGGACACCATAATCAGGATAGCCGTACCGCCGAATGAGGACATGCCCATGTTGCCGCCGCCGCCGACTCCCAGATCCAGAGCGATGTTCGGAAGGATGGCGATCAGGCCGAGGTAAATAGCGCCGACGAACAGCAGACGGTTCATCACATAAGCCAGGTACTCAGCGGTCGGGCGTCCAGGACGAATACCTGGGATGAAACCGCCGTACTTCTTCATGTTGTCCGCCTGCTCGTACGGGTCGTACTGGATGGACACGTAGAAGTAGGCGAAGAAGATGATCAGCGTGAAGTAGATCAAAATGTACTGCCAGGTCCCAGGGTTCTGTAGCCACGCCATGACCGTGGACATCCACCAGTTGTCCGGCGGAACCGGCTTATCGGAGTTGACAATCTGCGTGATCAGGACCGGGACGTACATCAGGGAGGACGCGAAGATCACCGGGATCACACCGGCCTGGTTGACCTTCAGCGGAAGGTAGGTGGAGGTGCCGCCGTACTGGCGACGGCCCACCATGCGCTTTGCGTACTGCACCGGGATACGGCGCTGCCCCTGCTCGATGAACACGATGCCCACAACGAGAAGAACGACAGCGGCAACAACCAGGGCGAATACGACCGGGCCGGACTGGCGGTAGATCGATACACCGTCCGTGGGAAGGCGGGTTGCAATACCGGCGAAGATCAACAGGGACATACCGTTACCCACACCCTTTTCTGTAATGATCTCACCGAGCCACATGATCAGGACGGCACCGGAGGTCATCACAATGACCATCATGATTAGCGTCCAGATGGTGCGGTTTTCCACCAGCACCGGCACACCGCTGCCAAGGAGCTGTTCGCGGTCAGCCAGCGCCACGATGCCGGCAGACTGCAACAATGCCAACGCCACCGTGAGGTAACGGGTGTATTGGGTCATCTTGGTCTGGCCAGCCTGGCCTTCCTTCTTCAGCTCTTCGAAGCGCGGAATGACCACAGTCAGCAGCTGGGTGATGATCGACGCCGTAATGTACGGCATGATGCCGATGGCGAAGATGGATAGCTGCAGCAGCGCACCACCCGAGAACAAGCTGATCACAGAGAAGATGTTCCCCTCGTCGTTTTCTGTCAAAGCGGAGAGACGCTCCGCGATGATCCCGTAATCGACTCCCGGGGTGGGGATCTGCGCACCGATGCGGTACAGAACAATCAGCGCAATAGTGATCAGGATCTTCTTGCGTAGATCGGCGTCCTTGAACGCCTGAACAATGGCTGACACGTGGCCTCCTGGCTCCTCCGGCCGTGGCAGCACCAGAGAAGGTAGTGGACAGTTACGTACGTTTTACGCCCGGTTCGCACCAGGACGCATGTGACTTGTTCACCCTAGCAGGTGCGCCGGACAAACCATGAAACGGCAACAAGTACACGAGTTTTTCCGCACGCTTTGCGCTCGCACGTGCGCTATTGCTCTATCTCCATACCGGAACGAGACAAACGGTGCAAAGGAGCCACCGAAGCATGAAAAATCCCCGCGAGAACTGGATCAAATCCGTCCTCGCGGGGATCAGTGCGGGGCTTGAGAGGTCCTAGTTCTCCTCGTCAGCCTCGTCTGCTGCCGGCCTTGTCATGGAGGCCGTGCCCGTCAACGGGTCAGACTCCTTGACGCCCTGAGCGTCAGCGGCGTCAGCCGCGGCGTCCGTCTGGACAGCCGTGGCGCGGGACACTGCCTCGGTGGTAGTGCCACCAGCGGCAGTGATCTTCTCCGACGCGGACTTGGAGAACTTCTCGGCGGTGATGTTCAGCTTGACGCTGATCTCACCGTCACCGAGCACCTTCACCGGCTGGTTCTTGCGAACCAGGCCAGCGTCAGCAATGTCAGCGGTGGTGATGGTGCCGCCCTCCGGGAAGGCTTTTGCCAGGTCGGAAACGTTGACAACCTGGTAGATGACCTTGTTCGGGTTCTTGAAGCCCTTCAGCTTCGGCAGGCGCATGTGAAGCGGCATCTGGCCACCTTCGAATGCTGCCGACACCTGCTTGCGGGCCTTAGTGCCCTTGGTACCGCGGCCAGCGGTCTTACCCTTGGACGCCTCACCGCGGCCGACGCGGGTCTTCGCCTTGTTTGCACCCTCAGCCGGGCGCAGATCATGGAGCTTGATTACTTCAGCCATGTTTACTCCCCTGCTACTTCTTCGACGGTGACCAGGTGGCGCACCTTGAGGATCATGCCGCGAGTAGCGTCATTGTCCTTCTTGACCACGGAGTGGCCAATCTTGCGCAGACCCAGAGCCTCAATGTTCTTGCGGGTCGTCGGCTTCTCACCGACGAGACCGTGGTTCAAAGTGATCTTCAGTGCCATGGTGGGTTACGCCTCCTGTCCTGCGCGTGCACGCAGCATACGGGCCGGGGCGACCTCCTCGATGGACTTGCCGCGGCGTGCGGCAACTTCCTCGGGGCGGACGAGTTCCTTCAGGCCGGCAACGGTGGCCTGAACCACGTTGAGGGCGTTGTCGGAACCGAGGGACTTAGCCAGGATGTCCTGGATACCAGCGCACTCGAGCACCGGGCGGGCAGCGCCGCCGGCGATGACACCGGTACCGGGAGCTGCCGGGCGGAGCATGACGATACCCGCTGCGGCCTCACCCTGGACCGGGTGAGGGATGGTGCCGCCGATCATCGGGACGCGGAAGAAGTTCTTGCGAGCCTCTTCGGCACCCTTCTGGATTGCGGCCGGAACTTCCTTGGCCTTGCCGTAGCCGACACCGACCATGCCCTGGCCGTCGCCGACGACCACGAGTGCGGTGAAGGACATGTTGCGGCCACCCTTGACGGTCTTGGCCACACGATTGATGGTCACGACGCGCTCGATGTACTTGTCGCGCTCGTCGTCACGGCCACCGCGGTCATTGCGGCGGTCATCACGGCGGCCGCGGCCACCGCGGTCGCCTCGGTCATTACGGTCACCGCGGTCGTTACGGTCGCCGCGACCGCGGTTGTCGTTGTTGTCCGTTGCAGCGTTGTCTGCTGCAGCGTTCTGGTTCTGGTCCTCGGCGGATGCTCCGCCTTCACGCTGTTCACGCTCGGCCATTACGCGATCCTTCCGTTGATGTTTGCGAACTTTGCTGCGGTGATCATTAGAACTTCAAACCACCTTCGCGGGCTGCGTCTGCAAGCGCTGCGACGCGGCCGTGGTACTTGTAACCGGCGCGGTCGAAAACGACCTCGTCGATGCCGGCTGCCTTGGCGCGTTCTGCGATGAGTTCGCCGACCTTTGCTGCCTTGGCTTTCTTGTCGCCCTCAACGCCGCGCACGTCCTCTTCCATGGAGGAAGCGGAGACTAGAGTGTGGCCTGCCAGGTCGTCGATGACCTGGACGTGCATGTGGCGGGAGCTGCGGTGCACGACGAGACGCGGGGTCTCCGGGGTGCCGCGCAGGGTCTTGCGGATGCGGTTGTGGCGGCGGACGCGTGCTTCGCGGCGGCGGGTAGCAATGTCCCGGCCGACCGGGGTGCGCTTCTGAGTGTTTGCTTCAGTGCTCATTGTTTACTTACCCGTCTTTCCGACCTTGCGGCGAACCTGCTCGCCCTCGTAGCGGATGCCCTTACCCTTGTACGGGTCATCCTTACGGAGGCGGCGGATGTTCGCGGCAATCTGGCCAACCTGCTGCTTGTTGATGCCTTCGATGGAGAACTTGGTGTTGCCGTCGACAGCGAAGGTGACGCCTTCCGGCGCCTGAATCAGAATCGGGTGCGAGTAGCCGAGGGAGAACTCGAGGTCCTTACCCTTTTGCTGCACACGGTAACCGACGCCGAAGATCTCCATGTTGATCTTGTAGCCCTCGGTCACACCGACAACGCAGTTGTTGATCAGCGAGCGGGAAAGACCGTGGAGGGAGCGGTTGGTGCGGTGGTCGTCCGGACGGGAGACCACGATCTGGTTGTCTTCAACAGCAGCGGTGATCGGTGCCGGAACGTCCACGGACAGGGTGCCCTTCGGGCCCTTGACCTCGACGTGCTGGCCGTCGATCTTGGTTTCGACGCCGCTGGGGATAGCGATGGGTGCGTTACCTACACGAGACATGTTTTAACAAACCTCCCTTACCAGACGTAGGCGAGGACTTCCCCACCTACACCCTTCTCCTGGGCCTGGCGGTCCGTCAGCAGACCCTGGGACGTGGAGATGATGGCCACGCCCAGGCCGCCGAGCACCTGCGGCAGGTCGCCGGACTTCGCGTAGACGCGCAGACCAGGCTTGGACACACGGCGCAGGCCGGCGATGGAAGATTCGCGGGACGGGCCGTACTTCAGGTCGAGGGAGAGGGTCTTGCCGACCTTTTCTTCCTCAACCGTGTAGTCAGCGATGTAGCCCTCCTGCTTGAGGATCTCCGCGATGTTGACCTTCAACTTCGAGGAGGGCATGGACACGGTCTCATGGTGCGCGTTGTTAGCGTTGCGCACGCGAGACAGCATGTCCGCAATGGGATCTGTCATGGTCATAGTTGACCGGTTACCTTTCTCGTTGCGGTTCCCGTGACCCACCTGCGTTATCCGCGTGTTTTGTCGGGGGCTACTACAGCTACTTGGGGGCGCTCCTTGCCGCTCAGTAACGGAAGGTGCTCGCCGCCACCCTTCATACGGTCCGCATTATGGCGGGGGGCCTGCAACAATGTCGGATTGTCACGTTCAAAAACGGCTCTGAGACGAAATGTGTGCGTCGCGCTCAGGTCCGTCGGTCAACCATACAGGTCAGCGCACAATTAGCACAAATCGCTTATCGACGCTCCACGCCTCCGGGACGGCCCGCGCACGAACGTTACCGCCAAGCACGCCGGAGTTGGGAAGACTAGGCTCGGGACTATGACCGAGTCATCCGAGACACCCAGGAAGCAACTCAGGGGCGAGGCGATGCGCTCGCTGCTGCCCATGGTGAAATACACCTCGCACAACGTGCCGGAAGACTACCGCCACCTCGTCTCCTTACGCGCCTCGGTCTTGAACGATTGCCGCGCGTGCACCGCCACCCACCGCCGCGACGCACGCACAGACGGCTGGTCCGAGGAGCGCATCCTCAAAGCAGAGCGCTGGACCAACAACAGCGATGCCTTCGGCGAGGACGAGCAACTGGTCCTCTCGCTTACTGACGCTATTACCCACATCGACGGTGACGAATCGGTTCCGAATGACCTGTGGGATGCCGCCGTCGACAAGCTCGGCGAAGAAGAGACGCTCAACCTGCTTGTCAGCATTGTGGCCATTAACTCTTTCAACCGAGTCAGCATCGCTACCCGCACGGATCCGAAACGGATCGAAGGAACTACCGAGTTCGACCTCTCCCGCGACTAACCGCCCCGAAGGAGCACCCATGATCCACCCGCACGCGAACCACAAGATCACGAACAGCCCTACTGCCGGAAACAAAGTCGTCCTCATCGGTGCCGGTGATGTCGGCATCGCTTATGCTTACGCGCTGGTCAACCAGGGCCTGTGCGACCACCTGGCCATCATCGACCTCAACGAAGAAAAGACGTGGGGCCACGTGCAGGACCTCAACCACGCCGTCCCGTGGTCCGGGCACAACACCCGCGTGACCGTGGGCACGTACGAGGACTGCCGCGACGCGGCGATGGTGGTCAACTGCGCCGGTGTCGCCCAGCGCGACGGTGAAACCCGTCTCGACCTCGTGGCCCGCAACCTGAAGATTTTTGAAACCATCGTCGGCCAGGTCATGGAGCACGACTTCAACGGCATTTTCCTCGTGGCCACCAACCCCGTCGATGTCCTGGCTTACGCCACCTGGAAGTTCTCCGGTCTGCCCTCGCGCCAGGTGATCGGCTCCGGCACCATCCTGGACACCGCCCGTTACCGTCACTCTCTCGGCGAGTACTTCGGCATTTCTTCAACCTCCGTCCACGCCTACGTCATCGGCGAGCACGGCGACACCGAATTGCCCGTTATCTCTGCTGGCTCCGCGGCAGGTGTCTCCCTGCACGAGCGCCTGCGCCGCCTGGCTGAGGAAGACGACAACGTCTCCAACGACATGGACACCATTTTCGAGGAGACTCGCGACGCCGCCTACAACATCATCCGCGCCAAAGGCTCCACCAGCTTCGGTATCGGCGGCGGCCTCGCCCGGATCACCAAGGCCGTCTTCCACAACGAGGACGTGGTCCTGCCAGTCAGTGCCTTGCTCGAAGGCCACTACGGTGAGAACGACATTTACATCGGCACACCAGCCGTGATCAACCGCACCGGCATCCGCGATGTCGTAGAGCTGCACCTCGACGAGACCGAAACCCAGCAGTTCCAGAACTCCGCCAACACCCTGCGCGATGTCATGAACAGCTCCGGGCTGACCAACTAAGCGCTTTCCCGCATGAGCGAACCGGCTCGGACCTTCGATGTGGTCGTTGAACCGTTCAGCAATGTTTTCATGGTGACCGGCAGCCTCCACATCGACGAGGAAAACCTTAAGACACTCCTCTGAACGAGCAGAAATACCAGATCTTCCAGCGGAGGAACGCGCGATGCACCGGCCCGCTGTTGATTTCACCACTGATTGCCCGTTGAAGTTCGAAGACGTGCTAAGCGCGATGGGCAACCCGGAGCCAAAGCCCATCATTGATCGATTGAACTGGGACGCCTTCCTCGGCAACGGGTACCGGGGCGCCATCACCCTCGCCGGGGAGCAGTTCTCCGCTGCGCGACTGAAAAAACGGTGCCGTGACAGAGCTGGAAGTCAGCCCCCACAACAACGCCAGCTTCCTCGGCATCCCGTTCCACATCCCGACCTCACGATTCACCGCACAGCTCGACGAGAGGGGCATCCCGTGGGCTGACGACGGGAAGGAAGGGATCGTCCTCTACAAGCACTGGGTTACGCTTTATAACCACCACGAACGAATCGAAGCCATCCTGTGGCACAACCCTGAAACCCTGACCGATGTTGAGTTGCTCGACATCGCGTTCCCGCCCGAACCGCGCCGCTGAGCCCATACCAAAGGAGACGAGACATGGGAAACACAGACCTGATCATTCACAAGCCCGACGCGCCGCTGGCCGCGCCTAACCAAGAGGTGATCGAGGCGGTTGTGGCCGCGGCCAACGGGCCACTCGTCGCAGACGAACAGCTGGAACAGCTGCGCAATCAAGTCCTGGAGCACACCCGTGACCTGATTGATGATGGATTCCTCTACCCAGACGGCACCGAACTTCGAGGCGGTCGCTGCCTCGTCGTGGACGTGCACGACATGGTGGTCAGCTTGGTGGTCCACCGCCTGTCGCAGTTCGCGGCGGGCATGGGGTTGGTAGTTGTCTCCGAACTCGACGATCTTGTGTTGGCCTACGGCGACGACACTCCAGACATGTTCATCCGCACATACGATTGGGATATAGCCTGGGCTTCTCCCCGCGCGCTGCCGCAGTGGTTGACCAGGGTGACCGAGGAAATGAACTACTACCACGACCAAGGCAGCACGGACGTGAACTTCCTCATCGTCGGTGACACCCGCGACGATGAGCAGTACATCCAAACAATGTACCTGCCCGCCAAAGAGGCGTACCAAGTGGAAGTCCGCGACGGCGGTCCCGATGCCCACTACCAGGCAATGATCGCCAGCTACGACGAGACCCTCGCAGCCTTCGAGACGTGGGTGGCCACGCGCGAACGCCTACCGCGGGTTGACTGGATGCTTATCGACATGTAGCCGGAAGGGCGACCATGCTGCTCGGTTTGCGTGCGTCACCGCACGGCGAGCAGGTGCATAAGCGTCGACTGGGAATCGTTGAAGTTGTCGTCAGTGACGACCACCATCGAGCGGCCACCGTTTGCCGCCGCATTCTTCGGCCCCCATGCGAGTCCCTCGACGTTGTCGGGGTGGGGCTTCCGCTTGTCGAAATCGAAGATGAGGGTCTTGGACGCTGTCTTCTCCATCCCGCTCAGCGCCTCCGTACCCAGCACGTCGTCCGCACCCTTGAGGTTCAGCGTGTAAATCTGCGCCATGTTCGTCTCGGTGTCTTCGTCGAATCCGCGCTCGAGCATGAACAGGTTGCCGTTGTCGTCGGCAAGCAGGGACGTCACTCCGCGGCCCGGGCTCACACGCACTGCGTGCTCCTTAATCGCCTTACCGGAGTTCACATCGTAGACCGTGATGCGGGCCAGGGAGCTGTGCGTATCAGAGTTCTCCGGCCCGTCTTGCGCGAGAGCATCTTCGTTGATGGTGATCATCGTTTTCCCGTCAGCGAGAACTGCCATGGCCTCCGGCCCCTTGTTGTCGTGCACACCCTTCGTCCCCTTTTCATCGGGAGCGTGGTGCGCGGGTGCGTCGATGCGTCGCACTTCCTTGCCATCCGGCGTGGACTCGATGATCTGCGGGGCGATGTACTTGCCCTTGTCGGCTGCTCCTTCGGTGGTCCACAAGTAGTTCCCATTCGGCAGCAGGCGAATCTCCTCGGGGTCGAGGTAATCGGTGTACTTGCCACCGTCTGCTTGCGTGAAGGTGACCATTCCATCTTCGGTGAACGTCTTTCCACCATCGGTCGTCTTGAAGTAGTACGCGCGGATCGGCCCGTGTTCATTCTTGTCGTCCGAGATAGCGATGTAGCGGTCCTGCTCGACGAGCTCGATGCCACTAAGCCCACCGATTTTATTGTCGTCGTTCCCTTCGCTGAAGTCGAAGCGGTTCAGGTACTCAGCCTGAGGGGCCGCTTTCTTCGGCTTACCGGAGGAACCACCGGGCCCAAACCCATCCTTTTGCCCCGCTGCCGCATTGATGATCACCTGCACGATGAACGTACTCAACCCGCCGAGCGCCGCAGTGATACCAGCGACGGCAAGCAACGCAGCCGGCATCGGTACTTTCACGCCGTTGATGACAACATCCTGCTGCGGCAGGGCACTGATCTCCAGCGGCGCGGCGTCCGCAGACTGGACAGTAGCAGTGGTCAAAGACAGGGCGGTTGCGGCTGCGATAACCGCACGGGCAGGACGACGGGACATGCTGGTGCTCCTTAGACGACGGCGAAACTGGCAGGGATAATCCGCCCCCACCCTAGTTCGAGATGGCTGACGCGGCACGGCATAAAAACACCCAAACGACAACACCCCCGCGACCACGGTGTGAAACCGGGTAGCGGGGGGCGTCGATAAGCAGCTTACGGGCGCTGCATCTTGCCGTCCTTGTCCTTGAACGGGAAGCCGAAGTGGCGCAGCAGCGCACGGCCTTCCTCATCGTTGATCGCGGAGGTCACAACGGTGATGTCCATACCGCGCGGACGGTCAACCTTGTCCACGTCGATCTCGTAGAACATGGTCTGCTCAGCAAGACCGAAGGTGTAGTTTCCGTTGCCGTCGAACTGGGTGTCCGACAGACCGCGGAAGTCGCGGATACGCGGGAGAGCAACCGTCAGCAGACGGTCGAGGAACTCCCACATGCGGTCGCCGCGCAGGGTGACCTTCGCGCCGATCGGCATGCCTTCACGCAGCTTGAAGTTAGCGATGGACTTCTTCGCGCGACGCAGCTGCGGCTTCTGGCCGGTGATCGCGGTGAGATCCTCCAGGGCACCGTTGATCATCTTCGAGTCGCGGGCAGCGTCGCCCACACCCATGTTCACGACGATCTTGGTGATGCCCGGGATCTGCATGACGTTGTCGTAACCGAACTCGTCAGCGAGCTTGCCGCGGATCTCGTCCTGGTAACGCGTCTTCAGGCGCGGAGTGTAGTTCTGAATCTCAGTCATTAGATGTCCTCCCCGTTCGACTTGGCCACGCGGACCTTCTTGCCGTCCTCGTCGAAGCGGTAGCCAACGCGGGTCGGGGTGCCCTCGGAGTCAAGGATCATCACGTTGGACACGTGGATCGGAGCCTCCTGGGTGACAATGCCGCCGGACTCAGCACCGCGCTCGTTGTACGAGTTAGCAACGTGCTTCTTCACACGGTTCACGCCCTCGACCAAGACACGCTCACGCTTCGGGTACGCCTCGATGACGCGGCCCTGAGCGCCCTTGTCCTTACCGGCGATGACCTGGACCATATCGCCCTTCTTGATCTTCAACTAGATCACCTCCGGTGCGAGAGAAACGATCTTCATGAACTTCTTGTCGCGCAGCTCACGAGCAACCGGGCCGAAGATGCGGGTACCGCGCGGCTCGGTGTCGTTCTTGATCAAAACAGCTGCGTTCTCGTCGAACGAGATGTAGGAGCCGTCCGGGCGACGGGTCTCCTTCTTGGCGCGCACGACGACGGCGCGGACAATCTCGCCCTCTTTCACGTTGCCGCCGGGGGCGGCTTCCTTCACGGTGGCGACAATCGTGTCGCCGATACCGGCGAAGCGTCGAACAGAACCGCCGAGGACACGGACGCACAGAATCTCGCGTGCACCAGTGTTGTCGGCGACCTTCAGACGCGATTCTTGCTGAATCACTTTTGGTCTCCTGACCTGGATCAATGTGCGCCAGATTTCCGTCCTGAACGCACGTGGTCGAAGGGTCTATACTGCCGGGCTTTCTCTCGCTGGGGCGCACCCGTGCAGCAGGAGTTCGCCCCGGATCATTTAGACCTTCAGCCCACTGACGGACTGCTGATTACCGGCAGGTCCGCCGACTCCCACCTGCGAAGCTGCCATGTACGCCGAATGGCGAAGCGGGCTGGCACACACTTTGAATTTTTCCTCATGCACCCGGACGGGGCGGGGCTTGCCGAGCTTGTATCCTTGATCGACGACGGCAAACGCATCCTGCCGATCGACAGCCGCTATCCACTTCACCAGTGCAAGGACGCGTTCAAGCGGCTGGAGTCACGCCGGTCAGGGACAAGGTGATGTTGGGGGTTTTAGGCGAGCAGCCAGCAGAGGGAAGCGTCGACAAGCAAAGGCCCCTGTAACGACTCAACGCACGCTCGAGGCATCGTGACAGCCTTCGCTGGAGTGGGCGCACGCCGAAGATCACTGCCGAGACCTCCCGCGCGATGTTCGGGGCACGCAGCATGAACCCCGTGCAGTGTAGCGCCGTGTCCAGCGGGAGCAGGAGAGCAGCCTGCCGGTCCGTATAGGCGCCAGCGAAGTCGACGCTGCGGTGCTCCCCTCATTGTCCGCATCAAACTTTGGCTAACCTGCGCGCCCGTACCTCGTCTTCATGTATGGCCCATTCACATCCTCAGCTCCGCGGCGAGCCTCTGTACTCAACGACTGCCGGGCGTACGGTCACCACACTTGAGCCGGCATGGCTCTCGCTGGCTCCGCACGCGGGGGAGTGTTTCCGCCTCTATGCTGGGAATCTGTGGGAGAAAGACGTCTATAAGCTGGAACAAAAAGGCCCCCTTATAAGGCTAGGCAAACCTTAGTCATGGTAGCATCGATGCATGGTCTTCAACCGCGAGCACCCCTCGGACCCGTGCGATGCGCCGCAATATAACGCCCACCTTGTCGGCCGCGGGACCACCGCGGAGGAATTCATGGCGGCTCTCAACCAGGCTGCGTTCCTCGCTGCGCAAGCGATTCATACCGCCGACCACCCGGTTCCACAGCACGAACCGGGGGACATCAGCGAGCTCGTCAACTCCATCGACCTGGCAACTCCGCAGCACACTCTCGAAGACTGCTTTAGGGAGCTGCGGGAAATCTGGCTCGACAGCGCTGTGTTTTACCATCACCCCAATTACATATCCCACTTGAACTGCCCAGTCGCTCTACCCGCGGTCGCCGCTGATGTTCTGGCCACCTCTCTCAACACGGCAGTGGAATCGTGGGACCAAGCGGGCGCGGCCGCACACATCGAGCAGCGGCTCATCCGGTGGATAAGCGAGGCCGTTGGCTTTCCGCCGTCGGCCAACGGCGTGTTCACATCAGGTGGGTCCCAATCCAACCTCCAGGCGCTTGCTATTGCGAGAAACAAAACTCGCGTCGACGCTCCTCTAAAACACCTCGCGTTCTTCGCCTCGCCCGGCGCTCACTACTCTGTGCGGCGCGCCGCCGAGCTGCTCGGCATCGAACCGGAAAACATGATCACGGTCGGCGGGGCGCACGCCGATAGCGGCATGATTGAAGCCGCTGCGCTTCGTGCAGCCATCGCGCGCGCCCGAGCGGACAGGCTTACCCCCGCCGCCGTAGTGGCCACAGCCGGCACCACGGACCGGGGACTGATCGACCCTCTTTCCGACATCGCCGACGTGTGCGACGCTGAACGCGTCCACCTCCACGTCGATGCCGCATACGGAGGGGCCGCGTGCTTTTCCGCGCAGCACCGCTCGCGCTTGCGCGGCATCGACCGAGCGGACAGTATCACCATCGACTTCCACAAGACCTTCTTCCAGCCCCTCGCATGCTCGGCCGTAGTCATGCGCAGCGGCAGCGATCTGTCCTATGTGCGCTCGCACGCTGAATACCTCAATCCCGCCTCCTCGGCGCATCTCAACCTCGCCGACTACTCGCTGCAGACTTCGCGACGCTTCGATGCCCTCAAACTCTGGGTCACCCTGCGCACCGTGGGCGCGGAAGCAATCGGCACCGCCTTCGACCGCGTTGTTGCACTGGCTCACAACACGGCACGCGCAATCGAGCACAGCGAAGAGTTCGCCGACCTCGACCTCTTCGAGCACCCTCACTTGAGCACCGTCCTCTTTTCACTTCACGGCGACCCCGACGGCACCCTCGTGGAACCCGTGCGCGACGCCCTGTTCACCTCCGGGACAGCCGCCGTAGCTGTTACCCGCATCGGGGAGAAGCGTCTGATGAAACTCACCATCCTCGACCCCACTCTGTCTCTCGGTGATATCACCGGTACCCTCCGCGCGGTGGTACGGACAAGCCACGACTACGCAGCGCACTCGCTGTAAAAAGGAGAAATCATCCATGCCTGCCCCCTACCCCACCTACGACATCATCGGGGTCGGAATCGGCCCCTTCAACCTCGGTCTAGCGGCGCTGACGCAACCCCTTGTTGACTCGGGGGAGATCAGTGCGGCCTTCTTTGACAAGCGCCCCGCCTTCTGCTGGCACCCCGGCCTCTTGCTCGAGGAATCCACCATCCAGGTACCCTTCCTCGCCGACCTAGTCACTTTGGCGGATCCCACCAGCGCGTACAGCTTCCTCAACTACCTCAAGCTGAGCGGCCGGCTGCACCGCTTCTACATCCGTGAGGACTTTTACCCGCTGCGCCGCGAGTATTCGGACTACTGCGCATGGGTCAGCGCTCAGCTCGACACCACGTTCTGGGGCATCGAGGTACTCGCGGTGCGTCCAGCACCAGCCTCGCTCCGCAACGACGCGGGCGTCTGCTGGCTCGTCGAGCTTTCTGACGGCCGCCGTGTTCTCGCGCGCAACGTGGTTAGCGGGGTAGGCACGACGCCTTTTGCCCCTGACGAACTGATCGGCGCTCTAGATAGTTCTGCACACCCCAGGGCGCTGCACTCCTCCGATTACCTCTCAGCACGAGAGGCGCTCCGGGGAGCATCATCAGTCACCGTGATCGGATCCGGGCAATCTGCCGCCGAAATCTACGCCGACCTCCTGCCGCAGGCTGTTGCCTCGGGCAAACGCGTGGATTGGTTGACGCGCTCCCCGCGGTTTTTCCCCATGGAATACACCAAGCTCACTCTCGAGCTGACCTCTCCCGAGTACGCCAGGTACGTGCGCCAGCTCCCCATGGAAAGGCGCGACCAATTGCTCAGGGACAACCGGAACCTATACAAAGGCATCTCCTCCGAGACAATCAACTCCATCTACGACATGCTTTATCGGCTCAGCCTCTCTTCGAACCTGACGGAACACACCACCCTCCACGCCGGGGTGAGCGTGAGCTACTCGGGCAACGGCCGAGACACCCTCGAATTCGATCTGTGCCACGAAGAAACTGGCACGCATTCTCCGCATTCCACGCACGCCGCCGTGCTGTGCACCGGCTACCGCAGCGCCCAGATCCCCGCATTCCTCGAGCCTTCCCGCGAGCAGTTAAATCTAGACCCGCAAGGCCGCTTCGACTTGGACGGCAGCTTCGCCGCCGACGATGCCGCAACACTCTTCGTGCTTAACGCTGACGAGCATCTGATCTCCCTCAACGGGCCGGACCTCGGCATGGGGCCGTGGCGCAACTCCATTGTGCTGCGCGCCATCACTGGCCGGGAGGTTTACCCCATCGAGCGCGCCATTGCGTTTCAGGACATCGGGGGGTTCACCGCATGAGCTGGGTCCACACCACTGCCGGGTGGCTGCGTTTTCGCTCCGCCGCCACTCGTGACAGCAATACCGTGCATAGTTGGGTCACTGACCCCCACTCAAAGTTCTGGGGCGCCCTTGATGTCTCTTCTGGCAACGTCGCCGCTGAGATTGCTCGCCTCGCTGCCTCCCCGCACGAAGCCGCATACATCGTCGAGCGCGACAACGTCCCCCTTGCGTTCGTTGAGATCTACGACCCAGCCCGGGTCCTCCTCGATCACCTCTCAGAACAGATTCCGCTGCGCCCGGGGGATATTGGCATGCACCTTTTGAGTGCACCGCCGCAAGGCGACGACCGAGAACCTGGACTGACGTCCGCTCTCATGGCGGCCGTCGTCGCCTGGCTGTTCGCTACCCCCATCGACCCTACCGGCTCCGGGGTCACGCGCATCATCGTCGAACCCGACGTGCGCAACGAAAAGATTCTGGCCAAGAACGCGCTCGCTGGTTTCCGCACCGTTACCGGCTTTGCCGAGACCGCGTTGACCGGAAAAACCGCCCGTATACAGATGGTTGAGGCCGCCCGCTTCTACGCCTCCCCGCTTGGTGCGCGGGCTCGCGTGCCACACCTGCGTGTTCCTTCCAGGTGTGAACACCTCACCAGCGCGCCAGCCCAGCGCGCAGAGCGCCACCTGGTGGCCAAGGCGTTGCGGGAGATGATCCACGAGCGAGCACTCACTCCGCGGGCGACGGAAGCACCTGGCACATATTCTGTCGTCGCCGCAGGCGAAACGATCTTTTTCGAGGCGCGGCTACACCCGCTGGAGCATTACTCCATCAACCCCGACTCAATCCGCTACGCCTCGGGCGAACCGGTTGCCCTCATTCCGCTGTTTGCCCGCCTTGCACCGCAACTCGATATTCCCCCTACCTTTGTCCACACCTATCTAGAGGAGCTCTCCTCCACACTCGCCGGGCGTGCCCGTGCTGAAGCGCTCGTTCGCCCCACGGTGACGCAGCTGTGTGACGCAGCCGAGTCCCTCACCCCCGCTGAGTACCTGCAATACGTTGAATCCTCGATGGTAGAAGGCCACCCCGGGTTCATCGCCAATGCGGGGCGCGCGGGGATGAGCGAGTCCGAGGCAACCGCCTACGTTCCCGAGATGTGCCGCTCCACGGCGCTGGTATGGGTGGCGGTACGCCGGGAAGCGGCCTGTGTGGCGTCGCTAAGCAGCGTGCGGGTAGATGAAATCATGCACGCTTACCTCGGTGAGTGTGGGTTAGACCCGAACAAGTATGTCGCGCTGCCCCTGCACCCTTGGCAGTGGGAGAATAAGGTCACGACCGTGTTTGCGGACGCGATCCTCAGCGGCGATCTGGTCTACCTCGGAGAAGGCATGGACCTCATGCACCCACAGCAGTCGTTACGCACTTTCTTCAACATGACGCGGCCCGAGCTGCCCTACATCAAAACGGCGGTGGCCGTGCGAAACATGGGCTTTACGCGTGGACTGTCCCCGAAGTACATGTCGGACACCCCCGCGATCAACGAATGGCTCGGATCGCTTCTCGACGACGACCCGGATTTGACCCGCCACAATGTGCGCCTGCTTAAGGAAATTGCCTCGATCGGCGTGTCAGCAGACGTCTACCACAAAAGCGCCGCGGCAGGGGTGGCAGACGACGGCCCCCACCAGAAGATGCTCGCCGCCCTGTGGCGTGATTCCCCGATCCCCCTGCTCGGTGAAGGAAATGTGGCGGTCACCCTCGCGGCAGTTCTACATACGGATCCGGCTGGGCACTCGCTCACTGCGGAGTGGATCGCACGCTCCGGTCTTTCCCCCTCCGATTGGCTCACCCGGCTTCTCGACGTCTACCTGCGCCCCGCCATCCGGGCGCTCGCCGAGTATGACGTCGCGTTCGTGCTGCATTCTGAAAACGTCATCCTCGAACTCGACAACTTCGTTCCCGTTGGCTCCTTCTTCAAAGACATCGGCGAGGAAATAGCGGTGGTCAACCCGGCGCGGGACGTGCCCGAATCCATCGCTCGCATCAAGGCCGTCACGACGACCGACGAGTTACGCGCCCAGCCGATCCTCACCGATATCTTCGACGGTGTGCTGCGCCACCTCTGCGCGCTGCTCTCGGACGCACGCACCGTTACCAACAAGGAGTTTTGGGCGTGCGTGCGTGACTGCGTGCAACGGTACTGGGCCGACTATCCGAACTCGGGGCGAAATCTCCCTCTTCTCTCACCCGACTTCATGCACTCGTGCCTTAACCGGCTGCAGTGGCGAAATCCAGAGACGATGGTTGACTTGGGCGACCAGAACTCCTCGCTGCTGTACGCAGGCCGGATAGACAACCCGGTTGCTACCGAAGGCTAGGTACGCTTCTTTGGTGAAGCCTGCAGGGTATGAGCACCTAGCGCACGGTCCCGCGCGGGACGATGACGGGGGCAACACCGGCTGGGTCGTCCCACACCTCGGCCCGAAGCCCGTAAGCCTGTGCCAGAACTTCCGCTGTCAAAGCCTGCTCCGGCGTGCCATGCGCCACGATGGCGCCGTCGCGCATGACCATCATCCTGTCGGAAAACATGCCGGCCAGCATGAGGTCGTGCAGGACCATTACCACGGCCTTGCCACTGCGCGCCTGCTCCCGTGCGAGGGAGAGCATGTCAATGGCGTGGGCGGGATCGAGGAAGGTAGTTGGCTCGTCGAGCAGCAGCACGGGTGTGTCCTGCGCCAAGGTCATGGCCAGCCACACTCGCTGACGCTGTCCGCCGCTCAAAGCGTCGATATCGCGTTCAAGGAGGTCGCTGATCCCCGTGGCCTCGCAGGCGCGGGCGATAGCCTCATGGTCAGCGGCGGACGGACCAGCCATGCGAGCTTGGTGCGGATGTCGCCCGCGGGCGACGAGCTCCCCGACATACAACCCGCCCGGCGCGCTCGGGTGCTGCGGCAGGAGAGCCACTCGGCGAGCGGCCTCGCGCGCCGACAGGGAGTGGATATCGACACCGTCGACGTGCACCATTCCCGCACTGGGCACAAGGAGTTTGGACATCGCCTTGAGCAATGTCGACTTGCCGCAGCCATTCGGCCCAATGAGCGTGGTCACCTCCCCGGCGCGCGCCGTTAAGTCGATGCCGTGGAGCACCTCCGCTCCGTCCCCGTAACCCACCCTGATGCCCTGAGCCACAAGTGCGTCCGCGGTCCGTGTCTTGCTGTTCATTTCCTTGCTTTCCTTCTGGATTGTTGCGTCTCGCGCTAGCGGTCTCGGCCCCACACCAGCACCACCAGAACGACCCCTCCGAGAGCGGCGGAAACAGCTCCCACCGGCGCGGTCGACGGGATGAAACCACCGATCACAGAGCACACCCCCAAGATCGCCGCCCCCGCAGCCCCCGCCACCACCGGCGAGGGGGTCGGGGTGCCGGCGACGAGCCGACCGAAGTGCGGAGCGATAAGCGCGACGAAGCCGATCGGCCCGGCAGCTGCGACCACCACCGCCGATACACCCGTGGCCGCGATGAGCAACGCCCGGCGCTGCTCAGTAATGCTCACTCCGAGCATCGCGGCCGAGTCGTCGTCATGCGCTAAAACCGGCAGGTCGCGTCCGCACCACACCCCGAGCGCGACGAAGGGCGCAAGTCCCAGCAGCAGCGGGAGGATGGCATCCATGCGGACAAACTCAGTGGACCCAGCCAGCCAGGTCTGTGCCTCGGCGGCGCGCAGGATCTCGGCGCGAAGCAGCAGGTAGCTCACCGCCGCATGCAGCATGAGAGACAGCGCGACACCAACGATGACGATCCTGTCACTTGTGCCAATTCCCCCGATCAGCGCCAGCACCGCGACGACGGCAGCCGCGCCCACCAGTGCGAGCAGCGCGCGCCACCAGAAGACGGGGATCTCGTCCGCAAAGGAGGGGCGGTAGGTGATGCTGCCCAGCACCACGAAAGCCGCTGCACCGGAGGTCACCCCCAAAATATCCGGGGAGGCCAGCATGTTGCGTGACATCGACTGCGTCCACGCCCCCGCCATTCCGAGCGCCGCCCCGACGATGAGTGTCGCCAGGGCGACGGGCATTCGCAGGTCCCACACCGCCATGATCTCGCGGTTGGTGCCGCCTCCGGTAAGCACGTCCACCACACGCGCTGGGCTCAGCTCCAACGCCCCCTGCCCGAGAAGGACCAGGTAGGCGGCTCCAGCCACGGTGGCAAATACTGTTCCAGCGACTGCCGTCCTTCTCCTGCGCTCGCGCCGCTGCACACCCAGGATCTCTACGATCCGGTCCATCTACACCACCTCCTTCTGCATCGTCGAGCCCTGGCGCACCGCCGCGATGAGCACAGGCCCGCCAATCACGGCCATGACGATCGACATCTCGACTTCGCCGGGACGCATGATCAGGCGCCCAACGACATCTGCGAGCAGCACCAACGCTCCGCCGAACAGGGCCGATGGCAGCAGGAGACGGCTAACCTGAGGGCCGACGACGCGACGCATGATGTGCGGCGCCGCGAAGCCGACGAATGCGACGGGTCCGGCGGTCGCGGTAGCGCAACCGGCGAGAATCACCACGCCGAGCGCCGCGAAAACCCGCGCCAGCCGGGGCGAGCCGCCCAGCGCGAGGGACGTCTCCTCCCCCATGGCCAAAAGGTCCAAGGGACGTGCGGCCAACACAGCGACCAGCATCCCGACGGCGAGCCCGGCCCACGCAACGGCAGCGTCGGCATAGCCGCGGCCGATGGTCGAGCCGACTACCCAGTGCCTCATGCTGTCGAGCACCTCAGTGTCGAACAGGCCAATGAGGACTGAACCCGCGCTCAAGGAGGCGCCGACTCCCATACCCACCAGAATCAAAGTGAGCGGGCTGGCGGAGCGGCGTGACACGACGAGCACCAGACCGGAGGCGGCAGCCGCACCAACGAAAGCGTGAACGGTGGCTCCGGCAAGGCCGACCACCGTGCCCATGGCGCTACCGAGGGCCACCGCAAACGCTGCGCCCGCGGTGACTCCGATGAACCCGGGGTCCGCCAGCGGGTTGCGTGTCCACGCCTGAGCCAGAACGCCGGCAACGGCCAGGCATGCCCCGACGGCGTAGGCGAGCAGGGTGCGCGGCACGCGCAGCTCCCAGAAGATGGTGCGCACGTCGATGCTGCCTCCTCCTGCTGCCGCGGCGACGAGCTCACCGAGCGGGATCGGGCGCGAGCCGAGAGCCAGTGAGGCCACCACCGCCACGGCTGAAACGGCAAAGAGTGCGATGAGGGTTCGACGCGTTACCGCGGCGCGGACCAGGATATTAGCTGTGCTCATCGGGCTCTCAGAGCTGTTCCTCGAACCTCTCCGCCACCCACGGGATGGTCACCGGGTTGGGCATGCTCATAGCGCTGCCGGTATCGGTGTCGAGGTAGTGCACACGCCCATCGCGCACCACGTCGAGACTATTGAACGTCGGGTCATTTTTGATCTGGTCGACCAGGCCGTTGTAGTCGAGGACAAACAAGTAGTCCACGTTGTTGAGCTCGGTGTAGTTCTCCGGCGCATAATCGACAAAGAACGTCGAGCCGTCGCCCTGCAGCTCATCCGGAATCTCAAAGCCTAAGTCCTCGATGAACTGCCCTCGCCCGTCCCCGGCCGTGTAGAGGCCGATCTTGCCGTCGTACGGCATGACGATGGCGGCACGCGCGCCCTGCACCTCAGGGTGGTCCCGGCGGAAATCATCGAAGACCTGCTGCGTCTGCTCGATCAGCTCCTGGCCCTCAGACTGCTTTCCAACGCCCTCGGCAATCGCAGTGACCTGATCTTCCCAGGGGACCTGCCAGTCGTCGAACTCCTCAGGCGCAAGCGTCGTCGGCGCGATGTTTTCCAGTGATTCCTGCGCTTCGACATCGACCGCCTGGTTCACGGCGACAATGTGAGTGGGGTCGACCGCAGAGACTTGCTCGAGAATGTCGGCGGTGAAGCCACTAGCGACGTTATAGATGGCCACGGGGTCGGCATCGCCAAGCAAGTCCTCAGACCACGGACCGACGCCGGAAGGGCCAACGTCTCCCTCTGCTCCCCACGGGGCAACGGCGACCGGAGTAATGCCGAGTGCGAGCAGCGTGTCAGCATCGCCGAGGCCGAGGCTGGCCACGCGCATCTCAGCGGAGTTCACCGCGGGCTCGGGCTCACCCTCGCCACGCGAGCAGCCTGTCAGCGCGATGGCGGCGGTTGCCACGAGGGCAACGGTGCTGGCGGCACGCTTTTTCAGAAAGTTCATAGTGGGGTCCTTGGAGCATCTAGGCCCATTTAGGGCACAAAAAGGTTTTCAAATTGTGTCGACTGTCGTATCGTAGACCCCGCAGGTATAATAAAGCAAGCCTTGCCTTACTTAGGACACACTTCAACACATGCCGACCCACCTCCTCCACCCCGTCACCCTCGTCGCCAACGAGCAGCTCAAGCCACGTCTGCACCGCCTCACCTTCACCGGGGAAGTTTTCGCGGACTACCCCTTGAGCGGCCCCGACGAGTTTTTCGGCTTAGTCATGCCGAAGCCGGGCCACCCCTTCCGCCCGTTCAGCTTCAGCGGCATCAACATCCGCGCGGCCGTGGCAGCAATCCCCGAGGAGACACGCCCCGACCTCCGTTGGTACACCATCCGCAGCCTCGACAGGGCACACAAGCTTATCGACGTCGACGTGGTCACCCACGGCGATTCCGGCCCCGGTTCCCGGTGGATCCGCCAGGCGCGCCCAGGCGACACCGCCGGCATGTTCACGTGCCCCGCCCTGTGGAAGCCGCCAGCATCCTCGCAGCTACTTGTCGCCGATGCTTCAGCGCTGCCCGCCCTGCGCCATATCTTGGCCTACCAAGAGGCTAACGCACCCCAGGCTCTCACACAGACCCACGCCGTCGCCGTCGTCACGTCCCCAGAGGAAATCGAGGACGGCCTGGCTGAGCAGTGGCACGAAAAGCTCGCCTCCCTTACCGTCATAGAAGCACCGAAAACCGCCGAGACCGAAACCACTCTGGCCGTCCTGTGCGAACACTTCGGCACAGGGCAACCGCCGCGCTCCGTGTGGGTCTCCGGCGAAGGCAACCTCACCAAATCCGTACGCGCACTCGCCGTGAAGGACTGGGGTCTTGCCCCGTCCGACGTGGTCTGGGTCCCGTTCTGGTTCCACGGCAAGGCCCGGCCGTAACTCCCCATAAACGACTAGCCCCCCCTGCGGCTCGGTGTGAAAACCGGGCTGCAGGGGGGAGCGTCGATAAGCAGCTTACGGGCGCTGCATCTTGCCGTCCTTGTCCTTGAACGGGAAGCCGAAGTGGCGCAGCAGCGCACGGCCTTCCTCGTCGTTGATCGCGGAGGTCACAACGGTGATGTCCATACCGCGCGGACGGTCAACCTTGTCCACGTCGATCTCGTAGAACATGGTCTGCTCAGCAAGACCGAAGGTGTAGTTGCCGTTACCGTCGAACTGGGTGTCCGACAGACCGCGGAAGTCGCGAATACGCGGGAGAGCAACCGTCAGCAGACGGTCGAGGAACTCCCACATGCGGTCGCCGCGGAGGGTGACCTTCGCGCCGATCGGCATGCCTTCACGCAGCTTGAAGTTAGCGATGGACTTCTTCGCGCGACGCAGCTGCGGCTTCTGGCCGGTGATCGCGGTGAGATCCTCCAGGGCACCGTTGATCATCTTCGAGTCGCGGGCAGCGTCGCCCACACCCATGTTCACAACGATCTTGGTGATGCCCGGGATCTGCATGACGTTGTCGTAACCGAACTCGTCAGCGAGCTTGCCGCGGATCTCGTCCTGGTAACGCGTCTTCAGGCGCGGAGTGTAGTTCTGAATCTCAGTCATTAGATGTCCTCCCCGTTCGACTTGGCCACGCGGACCTTCTTGCCGTCCTCGTCGAAGCGGTAGCCGACGCGGGTCGGGGTGCCCTCGGAGTCAAGGATCATCACGTTGGACACGTGGATCGGAGCCTCCTGGGTGACAATGCCGCCGGACTCAGCACCGCGCTCGTTGTACGAGTTAGCAACGTGCTTCTTCACACGGTTCACGCCCTCGACCAAGACACGCTCACGCTTCGGGTACGCCTCGATGACGCGGCCCTGAGCGCCCTTGTCCTTACCGGCGATGACCTGGACCATATCGCCCTTCTTGATCTTCAACTAGATCACCTCCGGTGCGAGAGAAACGATCTTCATGAACTTCTTGTCGCGCAGCTCACGAGCAACCGGGCCGAAGATGCGGGTACCGCGCGGCTCGGTGTCGTTCTTGATCAAAACAGCTGCGTTCTCGTCGAACGAGATGTAGGAGCCGTCCGGACGACGGGTCTCCTTCTTGGCGCGCACGACGACGGCGCGGACAATCTCGCCCTCTTTCACGTTGCCGCCGGGGGCGGCTTCCTTCACGGTGGCGACAATCGTGTCGCCGATACCGGCGAAGCGTCGAACAGAACCGCCGAGGACACGGACGCACAGAATCTCGCGTGCACCAGTGTTGTCGGCGACCTTCAGACGCGATTCTTGCTGAATCACTTTTGGTCTCCTGACCTGGATCAATGTGCGTCAGATTTCCGTCCTGCACGCACGTGGTCAATTGCTTTTGCGCCTTCGCTTATCGACGGACCTCTTGTACTACAACGAGGCCGAAGGGTCTCGGCCATTCCGCTCGGAAACGCGCGTCGTGGCCGACCAGCTCCAGGCAACTGACGTATTAAAGCACGTCATCTGGTGTTGAACCAAATCTTGACAGCATGGTTTGGCGGGCGCTTACCGCGTCCCTCAAAGAAGCGGGCCGATATCACACTGGGTCTTTGATCAAACCCCAGCTCAAACGTATAAAGTGACGCTAGTGTTGAGCATATGAGCTTCCATGAAAAAGCACCAGGCATCATCGGCAGAAAACTGGACCTGTTCACCACGGAACCGTCCCGGTTCGCAGTGCGCTCGATCATGGCCGGGGTCTACCTCGGAATCATGACGTCCTTCGCCGCGGCGACCGGAACAATCATGGAAAGCTACGCCCCGGGCTGGGGCGGCTACGTCTTCGCGGCCATCTTCGCAACGACGCTGTACATCATCATCGTCCTGCAAGGCGAGCTCGCCACCGGCGACATGATGTTCATGACCTACGGGGCGGTGACCAAGCACGTGTCCGTCCTACGCGGGTTGGCGCTCATCCTGTTCGTCACACTCTTCAACTTGGTCGGCGCCGTGGTGATATGTTGGCTGATCTCCCATACGGTGTTCATGAGCAACATCGACCCCGAAAGCCGCCTGCTTCACACCGTGCTGGAAAACAAACTCGCGAAGCCCACAGGGGGTTTGTTCGTCGAGGCGATTCTGGCGAACATGGTGGTCAACATCGCGTTCATGATGTCCACGCAGGCTGGACAAGATTTCTCCGCCAAATTGCTCGGCATCATCGTGGTCATTCCGGCGTTCGCCGCCATGAGCTACGAGCACTCGATCGCGAACTTCGTGATGGTCCAACTCGGCGGCTTCGTTTACGGGCCCGAGACGATCGACGGGTTCACCATTGCCAATATTCTGCGCAACTGGTCTGTGGTGTGGCTGGGCAACCTAGTGGGCGGCGGCCTGATTATGGGCGGCGTATACGGCTGGTTGAATCTGACCAAGACGGACTACAAGGATTAAGTTTCTGCAACAATGGGCCGGGTGACTAGCCCCGAAACCACCACCCCGCCGAGCGACCCTTTAAGCGCAGTCAAGCAGCTGCGCGAATCGCTGGCCGCAACCACGTTGCCCGCCGGCGCCGCCGAAGAGGCCCGCGCGGTGGTCAACCAGCTCGACGACTATATCCTCCCCCGACTGGCCAACTTGGACGCGCCACTGTTGGCCGTGATTGGCGGCTCTACCGGATCCGGCAAGTCCACGCTGGTCAACGCCTTGCTGCAGGAGCAGGTGTCTAACCCCGGGGTGATCCGCCCCACGACGCGCCAGCCGGTGCTGGTGGCCAATCCGGAAGACGCGGACTGGTTCAACTCGCCGCAGGTTCTTCCCGGCCTTGCACGCTCTCACGGCGCGGGCAACGAGCAGTCCACGACGTTGCGTGTGGTGGAAACACCCAGCATCCCCGCGGGCCTTTCGCTTCTCGACGCCCCGGATTTCGACTCCATCGATGACCGCAACCGCGCCCTTGCCAGCCAGCTGCTTGCCGCAGCGGACTTGTGGATCTTCGTCACCACCCCCGCGCGCTACGCCGACCAGCTGGTGTGGAACTTTCTGCACGACGCCGCCGGCCGCGGCATCGAAGTCGTGGTCGTGCTCAACCGCCTCGACGAGGCAGCCGCCGCCACGGTCCCGGCCGACCTGCGCCGCATGATGAACGCGGCCGGCCTGGAACGCGCCACCGTCTTCGAAGTGCCGTACGTGAAGGACTTGCAGGAGGAGTTCCTCCCGACTGAGATGGTGGCGCCGCTGCGTAACTACCTGACCTCATTGGCGGACGATTCTGCTGCCCGGCGCGAGGTGGCCGGCAAGACCGTGGCAGGTGCGGCCAACGGCGCCCTTTCTCGCGTGGATGAGTTGGTGGCTACGCGCCAGCGCAGCGAAGAATTCGCGAACCACATCGACGAGTCGATCTTGGAGCTGTACCGCTCCGCGCACCACCACATCATTGATGCCACATCCGACGGAAAAATGCTGCGCAGTGAGGTCATGGACCGCTGGCAGGACGTGGTAGGCACCGCTGACGTGTTCCGCGGTTTCGAGCGCTGGTTCAGCCAGACCGTGGACAAGGTGGGCAGCTTTTTCAGTGGTGAGCCCGCTCCCCTGCGGGAGGTGGAAACGGAGCTGGAGTCGGGTTTGCACGCCGTGATCGTGGATGCGGCGGACACGGCGGCGTCCCGGGCGTGGGCGCATGTGGGGGCGGTGGCACCGGAGCGTCGTCACGCGGCTGATCCCTCCTTGGCCCGCGCCAGCCAGGACATCGACGATAAGGCCGCGCAGCTCATCCGCGAATGGCAGGGGGCGATGCTGACGCGCATCCAAGACACCGCCGGTGAAAAGCGCCAGCGTGCGCGCGTGATGTCGCTTGGGCTCAACGTACTCACCGTCGCGCTCATGCTGGTGGTGTTCTCCACCACAGCCGGACTGACGGGCGCTGAGATCGGCATCGCGGGCGGATCCGCTGTGCTGGGCCAGAAATTGCTGGAGACGGTGTTCGGCGAGGACACCGTGCGCCGCATGGCTGCCGACGCGCGCGAAGACCTCAACCAGCGTCTCGATGTGCTGCTGCGTGAGGAACGCGAGCGCTACTACGCCATCACTGACCCGCTGTTCGAAGGCACCTCCGCCGATTCAATGCGCACCGCGGCCGCTGCAGCGCGCGTGTCCATCGACGAGCGCTTCCCGGGTATCCTCGCTCCAGCTCCCGCTGCGCAGGCTCCCGCCGTCCATGTCCATGAGGATGTGCGGGAAAGCTACGAACACGGCACCTTGCGCGGCTTGTTCGACCAACTGCGGGGCTCGTTTGGCGCACAATCGTCTGGCGCTGAAGCTCAGCAAACGGAGGGCAGGGAATAGTGGCGCTTTTCAAACGCACAACTCCGCTCGGTGACCGGCTTGCCGCGCTGGAGGAGGCCGCCTCCATTGGCGCGCCCTACTTGCCTGCCGACGAGGTCCAGCGCTTCCACTCGGTTGCGCGTGCGGGAGCAGAACGTCGCGCGCTGTCTGCTGACCACACCGTCGTAGGGTTCTTCGGGGCGACCGGTTCCGGTAAGACGTCGCTGTTCAATGCAGTCGTGGGTGAGGACTTAGGTAAGGCAGCCGCGCGCCGCCCGACCACATCCTCACCTCTCGCGGCGATTTGGGAACCGGAAGGGTCCGAAGCGCTGCTGGACTGGCTTGGGGTGGAGGACCGCCGCAGCCGTGAAGGAGAGTTCGCTCCCGGCGCAGGCCCGCTCATTTTGCTGGACCTGCCGGACTTCGACTCGGTGGAAGCCTCCAACCGCGCGATCGCGGAACGCCTCGCCGGCCAAGTCGACGTGTTGGTGTGGGTCACCGACCCCGAGAAGTACGCCGACAGCGTGATCCACGACCAGTTCATCCGCCCCCACGCCGGCCACGCCGAGGTCACCCTCGCTGTGTTGAACAAAGCTGACCTGCTGCATGCGGACGATGTGCCCACGGTTGCCGGGAACTTCGAGAATTTGCTTCTCCACGACGGCCTCACCCGCATTTCCGTCATCCCCACCTCCACCCGCACCGGTGAGGGCATCGAGGCGCTGCGGGGCGCCATTTCCAAAGTTGCCCGCGCCCATACGGCTCAGACTGCCCGGATCGAAGCCGACATTCGGGCGGTGGCGGAGGACTATGCGCCGGCAAGTGGGGTGGGTGGCGTGGATAAGCACGCGAAGCGTGCCCTTGATGCGACCTTGTCTCAAGCGGCCGGGGCAGAGCGCATCGCCGAGACCACTGCCGCCGCCTACCGTAAGCGGCTGCATGAGCGCACCGGGTGGTTGTTGACTAGCTGGATCACCAGGTTCCGCCCCGATCCGTTGCGCCGCCTTGGGCTGCGGGAGGAGTCCGACGAAGTGGGTGTGCACCGCACCTCGATGCCGGAGGTGGATGCGTCCGGCAAAGCGGTGGCGAACAAGGGCCTGCGTGACTATTCCGCAGCTGCCGCAGCCGGGTTGCCCCATGCGTGGTCGGCGGCGGTGGCAGACCGCACCGAGGAGATTTCCCAAGTCCTGCCGGGTGAACTGGACCGTGCCGTGGCGCGCACCCGCCTCCCCGCAGAACCGTCCCGCGGATGGTTCCTGCTCACGGTGATTCAATGGCTGGCGCTCATCGCCGCTCTCGCCGGTGTGGTGTGGTATCTCCTTGTCGCCTTCCTGCCGGGCGCTTTGATGCCCCTGCTGGGCGATGACCTCGTGCCCACGGTCGAGGGGTGGCCCGTCCCCACCCTGCTGATCATGGCCGGGCTATTGACGGGACTCATCATCGGTCTGGTCACTACCGTCTTCGGTGGGGTGATCGGCTCCGGGGTGAAGCGCCGCACCCGGCAGGCTGTGCGCAAAGAGGTGGCGGCGATATCTCACACAGCCGTGGTGGAGCCACTGGAGGGAATACGCGCGGATTATGACAGGTTCGTCGGTGCCGTGAACAATGCTGTGGGGTAGAGCGGCGGCCGCGCTTGGCCTCGGATGCAGCACCTTGAGCAGAGCAGAGTGCTGCAATAACCCCGGGTCGTTGCGAAGGGGAGCCCTACCAATGGGGGCACCATCCAGCCCGGAATACTACTGGCGGTTTTTCAGAATACTGCTCATCTAAACTCGCAGGTCAAAAACGTGCGTCAATGCTTATATGCCCGAGCAGTATTCCAGCTCCCAAAGGGCACGAACCGTCCCCCCAGGAATCCGCAGCAGTCCGAAGCCGCGGCTCTTCAGCCCCGGGACCTGACCTCGATACACGTCGAAGTCAAGTCTTTGATTGTTTGAAGACCCCCTGACGGACGCGAGCCTCACGTATGGTTGAGGGATAAGACACGGGGTGCCCAGCCCGTAGTAGGCCGGGCTGAGATCACACCCGTTGAACCTGATCGAACTCGAATTCGCGGAGGAATTGTCTGATGGTTGAACGCACGCCCAGCGCTATCCCTAACATCTTGTCCATTGCCGGAACCGACCCGACGGGCGGTGCGGGCATCCAGGCGGATCTGAAGTCGATTGCGGCTGCCGGCGGGTACGGCATGTGCGTGGTCACCTCGCTGGTGGCGCAGAACACCCACGGCGTGCGCGACATTCACACCCCGCCGCAGGAGTTTCTCAAGGCTCAGCTCGATGCGGTCTTCGACGACGTCCAGGTCGACGCGGTGAAGATCGGCATGCTGGGTGACGCGGAGACTACACAGACTGTCTCCGATTACCTCAAAGACCACCCGGTGCCCATTGTCGTGGTGGACCCGGTGATGGTGGCCACCAGCGGCGACCGCCTGCTCACCGAGGACGCGGAGGATGCGCTGCGGCAGTTTGTGGAGGACCACGCGACCGTGGTCACGCCCAACATTCCGGAGCTGGCGGTTCTGGCGGGCACGCAGCCTGCGGACACGCTCGAGGAGGCTATGGAGCAGGGCCGGGTCTACGCAGACGCCAGCGGCGTGAAAGTCGTGGTCAAGGGCGGTCACCTGCGCGAAGGAATGGCATCGAACGCGCTGGTCTCCCCCGGCGGTGAAACCGAGGTCGCGGAGGTCCCCCGCGTGGACACGAAGAACACGCACGGCACGGGCTGCTCCCTGTCGTCGGCCTTCGCCACGCGCATGGCTATCGACCCAGACACGGCGCTCGCGTGGACGTCGAGCTGGCTGCATGAGGCGATCGCGCACGCGGACGACCTCAACGTTGGCACCGGCCACGGCCCCATCGACCACTCCCATCGTGCGCGCCGTCTCGCAGCGGCAGGCTCCGCGCAGCCCTGGAAGCTTAGCGACGATTGGACCGCCCCGAACACCACCTCTTCCCCCATCCTCGAACCCAAGATCGAGGCTGCCGGCCCCTACACCCGCGACCTATGGGAAAGGGCAGCGGCGAAGGTGTGGCCGGAGACCCTCGACCTGCCGTTCATCCGCGCTCTGCGCGACGGCACGTTGCCGCAGGAGCAGTTCTCCTTCTATCTGGTTCAGGATGCGTACTACTTGCGTGAGTACTCGCGGGCGTTGGCGTCGTTAAGCGTGAAAGCTCCTGACGCTGAAGACCAGGTGTGGTGGGCCCAGTCTGCGACTGTCGCCATTGAGGCGGAATCCGATTTGCACCGCAGCTGGATCTCCGCGCACGAGGTCGCGGCGGACACTCCCCCGTCGCCGGTGACACTCGGGTATGTGAACATGCTCAAGTCTGAAGCGGCGCTGGCCGACTACGCCGTCGGTGCCGCCGCCGTGCTGCCGTGCTTCTGGCTCTACGCCGAGGTGGGCATGCACCTTGCGGAGAACAACCACGATGCCCACCCCTACAACGCGTGGCTGTCCATGTACGGCGGCGATGACTTCGTAGACGGTGTGCGCATGGCGCTGCAGAGCGTGGAGAAGGCGCTGTCGAATACCACGGAGCAGCAGCGCGCCAAGGCCACCGAGGCCTTCATGCACGCCTGCTACTACGAGCGGGAATTCTTCGACCAGGCATCGCGCACCCAATGATCACGGTCTACGGCGAGGCGCTGGTGGACCTGGTACCCGCCGGCACGCTTCCACTCGCGCCTCTGCGGCCAGCGCTCGGTGGCGGCCCGTTCAACGTCGCACGCGCCCTCGGCCGCATGGGATCCACCGTCTCGTTCCAATCGCGGCTGTCGGGCGATAGTTTCGGTCGCGAGCTGCGCGCTTCGCTTATCGACGCCCACGTCGCCCTCCCCCCACTGCCCCACCGGCCCCGAACCCACCACACTGGCAGTAGCATCTATCGCCGACGACGGGTCAGCGAGCTACCAGTTCTACACGGAAGGCACCGCGGACCGTCAGGCAGAACCAGTGCCTGTGTCAGAGGGCTTCGCGGTGTTCGGCAGCCTTTCGCTGACACGTGAGCCGGCCGCGTCGCGCTACGTCGCCGCCGCCCGTTCGAGTGCGGAAGCCGGTGCCGTCGTTTGCCTCGATCCGAATATCCGCCCGGCCACAACCACGGAGAAGCATCGCGCGTTCCTGCGGGGCATGCTGGAATGCGTGACGGTGCTGAAGCTTTCCGATGACGAAGTCGAGTTCCTCGGCGATACCTCGACCGTCCCCGTCGTAGTGACCACATCCTCAGACGGCATCCGCGTGCGCGCTCCGTTCGGCGAGTGCCCCGTCCCAACGCACGAAGTGCGCGTCGTGGACACCATCGGCGCCGGCGACACCGTGATGGCCGCACTGGTGCACCAGTTCGACCGGCGTGATCTAGACCGCAACGACCTGTTGGACCTCGACTGGGCCGAGTGGCGGGAGATTCTCGACTTCGCCGCTTTCGCGGCATCGATCACGGTGTCCCGGTCTGGTGCGGACACGCCCTATGCGCGCGAGCTCGAGCACTTCATTCAATGATGTAGCCGATGCACTAAACAGCAAGAAACCCGCCGACTGAAATCGGCGGGTTACTTAGCCAACAGAGAGGACTAGCGAGCCTTCTCCACGATGTCCAGGAGGCGGAAGTGCTTGTCCTTGGACAGCGGACGGGTCTCGATGATGTGGACGAGGTCGCCCACGCCAGCCTCGTTGTTTTCGTCGTGAGCCTTCACGCGCTTGCTGCTACGGACGATCTTGCCGTACAGGGCGTGGGACTTACGGTCCTCAACCTCGACGACAATGGTCTTGTCCATCTTGTCGGACACGACGTAGCCACGGCGGCGCTTCTGCAGGCCCTTCTCCTTCGGCTCAGCCTCAGTGTGCTTCGGGCCCTTGCCGGTGGCGGTTCCAGTTGCTTCAGTCATTTACTTACGCTCCTTCACCAGGGACAGTGGACAGGCCCAGCTCGCGCTCGCGCAGCACCGTGTAGATGCGGGCGATGTCGCGCTTGACCGTCGAGATCCGGCGGTTGTTGGTCAGCTGACCGGTAGCGTTCTGGAAGCGCAGGTTGAACAGCTCTTCCTTAGCAGCGGACAGGCGGTCCTTAAGCTCAGCCTCGGTGAGCTCGCGGAACTCGTGTGCGGGGGTACCAGTAGCCATTAGTACAGGTCCTCCTTCGAGATAACGCGGGTCTTGCAGGGCAGCTTCGCGCCGGCACGGCGCAGAGCCTCCTGGGCGACCTGCTCGTTCGGGTAAGACATTTCGAACAGGATGCGGCCAGGCTTGACGTTGGCCACCCACTTCTCCACCGGGCCCTTACCGGAACCCATACGCACACCGAGCGGCTTCTGGGTCAGGGGGCGGTCCGGGAAGATGTTGATCCAAACCTTACCGCCGCGCTTGACGTGGCGGTTGATGGCGATACGTGCGGACTCGATCTGGCGGTTGGTGATGTACGCCGGCTCGAGAGCCTGCAGGCCGTAGTCGCCGAAGTTGATGGAGTTGCCGCCCTTGGACACGCCCGAACGGTTCGGGCGGTGCTGGCGACGGTACTTGACGCGCTTCGGGATAAGCATGAACTTAACCCTCCTTCTTCTGCTCAGCGCGCTGGCGGCGCTGGCCGCCGCGGCGCGGACGACGGTCGCGGTCGCCGCGGCCACCGCGCTCGTTCTTCGGTGCGTTGAGTTCGGACTCGCGGACACCGCCGACGACGTCACCCTTGTAGATCCAGACCTTGACACCGATGATGCCGAAGGTGGTCTCAGCCTCGGCGAGACCGTAGTCGATCTCGGCGCGCAGGGTGTGCAGCGGGACGCGGCCCTCGTGGTAGCGCTCGACGCGGGACATCTCAGCGCCGCCGAGACGGCCGGAGCACTGAATCTTGATGCCCTTGACCTGCGGCTGGCGCATCGCCGACTGGATGGCCTTGCGCATGGCGCGGCGGAATGCAACACGGTTGACCAGCTGCTCTGCCACGGACTGGGCGACCAGAGCGGCGTTGGCGTCGACGTTCTTGACCTCGAGGATGTTCAGGGCGACCATCTTGCCGGTGAGCTTTTCCAGCTCGCGGCGGATGCGGTCAGCCTCTGCACCGCGGCGGCCGATCACGATGCCCGGGCGGGCGGTGTGAATATCGACGCGGACGCGGTCGCGGGTGCGCTCGATGACAATGTCGGCGATGCCTGCGCGCTGCAGGTTCTTGTTCAGGAACTCGCGGATCTTGATGTCTTCAGCGACATAGTCTGCGTAGTTGTTGTCGGCGTACCAGTGGGACTTCCAGTCAGCGGTGATGCCCAGCCGGAGGCCGTGCGGGTGAATTTTCTGACCCATGTGAGTTTAAGCCTCCTTCTGGCTCTCAACTACCACGGTGATGTGGCAGGTGCGCTTACGGATCTGGAATGCGCGGCCCTGGGCGCGCGGCTGGTAGCGGCGCATGGTCGGGCCTTCGTTGGCGTACGCCTCGGAGATGACCAGCGTGCGCGGGTCAAGACCGAAGTTGTTCTCGGCGTTGGCAGCTGCGGACGCGACGACCTTGGCCACCTGGGTGGACACGGACTGCGGTGCGTACTTCAGGATTGCCAGGGCCTCGGACACGGACTTGCCGCGGACGAGGTCGAGGACGCGGTTCGCCTTCATCTGCGAGGTGCGGACGTACTTAGCGGTCGCACGTGCGGAGGTGATGGTGTCACTCATTGCTTATCGACGCCCCTTCTCTTCCTTGACGTGACCCTTGAAGGTCTTCGTCGGTGCGAATTCACCGAGCTTGTGGCCGACCATGGACTCGTCGATGAACACCGGCACGTGCTTGCGGCCGTCGTGGACGGCGAAGGTGTGGCCGATGAAGTCGGGGAGAATGGTCGAACGGCGGGACCAGGTCTTAATGACCTGCTTGGTTCCGGCCTCGTTCTGGGCATCCACCTTGTTGAGGAGGTGCTCGTCAACGAACGGGCCTTTCTTTAGGCTGCGTGGCATATGAAGTTACCTCCTCTTAGCGCTTCTTGTTCGGGCGACGGCGGCGCACGATCATGTTGTTGGAATAACGGTTCGGGTTGCGGGTACGGCCTTCCTGCTGGCCCCACGGGGAAACCGGGTGGCGGCCACCGGAGGTCTTACCCTCACCACCACCGTGCGGGTGGTCGACCGGGTTCATGACAACACCGCGGACGGTGGGCCTCCAGCCCTTCCAGCGCATACGGCCGGCCTTACCCCAACGGATGTTGATCTGGTCAGCGTTGCCAACCTCGCCGACGGTCGCGCGGCAGCGGATGTCCACGCGGCGGATCTCGGAAGACGGCATACGCAAAACGGCGTAGGTGCCTTCCTTACCCAGCAGCTGGATGGACGTGCCAGCGGAACGGGCCAGCTTGGCGCCGGCGCCCGGCTTGAGCTCCACAGCGTGGATGGTCGTACCGGTCGGGATGTTGCGCAGCGGCAGGTTGTTGCCCACCTTGATGTCGGCGTTGGCTCCAGCCTCGACCGTGGTGCCCTGCGTCAGGCCCTTCGGTGCGATGATGTAGCGCTTTTCGCCGTCTGCGTAGTGCAGCAGCGCAATGTTGGCGGTGCGGTTCGGGTCGTACTCGATGTGTGCGACCTTGGCCGGGATACCGTCTTTGTCGGTGCGGCGGAAGTCGATAACGCGGTACTGGCGCTTGTGGCCGCCGCCACGGTGACGGGTGGTGATGTGGCCGTGGGTGTTGCGGCCACCCTTCTTCGGGAGCGGGCGCAGCAGAGATTTCTCCGGGGTGGAACGAGTGATGTCCTCGAACTGAGAAACGGAGCTGTTGCGGCGACCCGGGGTTGTCGGCTTGTACTTACGAATAGCCATAGTTTGTCCTTTTCGATCTAACTCTTTTCGCAGAGCGGGCTGCCGTTAGGCAGTCGCACTTCCGAAAATGTCGATGGAGTCGCTGCCCTCGCGGAGGGTGACGTAGGCGCGTTTAGTGTCCTTCCGCTTACCCCAACCGGTACGAGAACGCTTGCGCTTGCCCTCGCGGTTGACGGTGTTCACGGAATCGACCTTCACGCCGAAAATTTCCTCCACGGCAATCTTGATCTGGGTCTTGTTGGCATCCGGTGCGACGTAGAACGTGTAGGTGTTCTGCTCCATCAGGCCGTACGTCTTCTCGGAGAGGACCGGGGCGATGATGATGTCGCGTGAGTTTGCGATCTTAGCCATTAGTTCTTTGCCTCCTCTGCGGCACCAACAGCGTTTGCGCGGCCCACGAAGTCGTGGAGAGCTTCCACGGAGAAGACCACGTCGTCTGCATTGAGCACGTCGTAGGTATTCAGCTGACCCGGCTCAAGGATGGTCACGCCCGGTAGGTTCCGTGCGGAAAGGCGGGAGTTGACATCCTCACGGCCGATGACGAGCAGAACCGACTTGCGGTCGGTGAGACGCTCGAAAAAGGCGCGGGCGGACTTGGTCGACGGGGTCTGACCGGGGACGAGCTCCTCGACGACGTGGATGCGGTCGTTCTGAGCGCGGTTGGTCAGGGCGCCGGCCAAAGCTGCCTTGATCATCTTCTTGGGGGTGCGCTGCGAGTAGTCGCGCGGCACCGGGCCGTGGACCGTGCCACCGCCAGTGTAGTGCGGTGCGCGGATGGAGCCCTGGCGTGCGCGGCCGGTGCCCTTCTGGCGGAACGGCTTACGGCCGCCGCCGCGGACCTCGCCGCGGGTCTTGGTCTTGTGGGTGCCCTGGCGTGCAGCGGCGAGCTGCGCGTTGACCACCTGGTGCATCAGGGGCACGGAAGCTTCGCGGTCGAACAGCTCGGCCGGAAGCTCGACGGTGCCCTTGGTTGCTCCGTCAGCGGTGTGGACATCAAGTGTCAGGTTCGTCATGCGTGAGCACCGCCCTTCACTGCGGTCTTGACGGTGACCAGGCTGCCCTTGGCGCCGGGGATGGCACCCTTGATCAGGAGCAGGTTGGAGTCGCCGTCGATGCGTTGAATCTTCAGGTTCTGGGTGGTCACACGGTTGCTGCCCATGCGGCCTGCCATGCGCTTGCCCTTGAACACGCGGCCCGGGGTGGCGCAGCCACCGATGGAGCCGACGCGGCGGTGAGCGGCCTGGTTACCGTGAGCGGCACCCTGACCTGCGAAGCCGTGGCGCTTCATGGCACCTGCGTAACCCTTGCCCTTGGTGGTGCCGGCAACGTCGACGAAGGTGTCGCCGTCGAAGATGTTGACGGTCACTTCCTGGCCAAGTTCGTAGGCAGAGGTGTCGTCCATGCGGATCTCAGCCACGTGGCGGCGCGGGTTCTGGCCGGCCTTCTGGTAGTGGCCTGCCTGCGGCTTCTTCGCCTTACGGGGATCGATGTCGCCGTAAGCGATCTGGATGGCGGAGTAGCCATCGGTTTCTTCAGTGCGGATCTGGGTGACAACGCACGGCCCAGCCTCGACGACGGTCACCGGGATAACACGGTTCTCCTCGTCGAAGATCTGGGTCATACCGAGCTTGCGGCCCAGAATGCCCTTGATCTCGTTAGTCATGTGTCAGTTCTCCCTACTGGATGTTCACGTCGACGCTGGCAGGAAGGTCGATGCGCATAAGGGCATCCACCGTCTTCGGCGTCGGGTCGAGGATGTCGATGAGGCGCTTGTGGGTGCGCATCTCAAAGTGCTCGCGCGAGTCCTTGTACTTGTGGGGAGAACGAATAACGGCGTACACGTTCTTTTCGGTAGGCAACGGCACCGGTCCAACGACGCGGGCACCCGTGCGGGTGACCGTCTCAACGATCTTCTTCGCAGATGCGTCAATCGCTTCGTGGTCGTAGGCCTTGAGCCGGATGCGGATCTTCTGTCCCGCCACGTAAACCTCTTCCTCGCTTCCCCACGTTCGCTTTCTCGCTTCGCTCGAAACCGAACGAATCGCCAAAACGAAGAGGTGAGGACTAGCTTGCTTCTTTTCTCTATAACGTTGTCCGGTTCAGGGCCCGGCTGACAACGCCAGTGTCTTTCAAACGAATTGACTGCCATGACAATCGGCGGAAGATGCATGGCGTGAAAACAACGCGCTTGTCAGTGCTTCCGCTGAGCAAGAAAGCTCAGTGTCAGGCTTGGAAGGAGGTGGGCAGATCGCTTATCGACGATCCGCGCCCCGTGGCCTTCGTGTACTGCCGCTGTTTATTTGCCATGCCCCTTCTCCGGTCCCCAGTCTCGAGAGTGCCGATTGATTGATGGCCCGTGCTCGATCGCAGGTCCTTCGTCGATAAGCAATGCTCGCTTACCGTGCAAAAGGTGTCATGTTCGCCTTACCAGCGACGCCACGTAGAAGACGCCGTGTTAAAGCAACCCGAGTATTTAAACACACAGCTCAAGCCGAAAGCAAATAGGAGGACTTGGTCTCGAAACGGTACCGATCTTCTTCTCGCGTGGCCAAGTTGCGCAGGCGAGCCTAGTATGGCGAGTGACGCATAAGCGCAACTCACCCAACTTTCCCGGAAGGACCATGATGGACACCAACAACCAGAACCCGACCTCCGCTGACGTTCCCGCAACCGCTCAGACCGGCGGCTCCACCACTCCTGAAGCAGCAGCTCAACCGCGCAACGAGGTCCTGGAGACCGAGCACGGTTCTACCGTCATCGACGACAACGTTGTGGGCAAGATCGCCGGCATCGCTGCCCGCGAGGTCTCCGGTGTGCACAACCTGGGCGGCGGCGCGGCCCGCATGTGGGGCGCAGTCCGTGAGTCCCTGACCGCTTCCACCAATGTCCAGCAGGGCGTGAACGTTGTGGTGGAGAACGGCCACGCTGACGTCGCCGTTGCCATCATCGCCGAGTACGGAGTTGCCATCCACGAGCTGGCTAACGCTATCCGCGAGAACGTCACCATCGCCGTGACCCGCATGACCGGCCTGATCGTTGACCGTGTTGACGTCACCGTCCACGACGTCAACCTGCCGGAGCAGAACACCGAGGAAGAGGCCGTCCGCAACGAGCCGAGCTACCCGGCTAACGGCCAGGTTCTGGAACAGTAATGGCTGAGTTCTCCGTCACCCGCGACATTGCAGAGCAGATCTGCGGTGCCGCAACGACCGTTAAAGGCGTGGCGGGGCTGACTAGCGGCCGCATGGGCAAAGCTTTCCTGCGGGTGCCGGGCGCAATGATTGAGGGCATCGAGCTAATCGGGCCCTCACACATTGCCATCCACGTCATCTACGACATGTCCTCCCGCCGTGAGATTCCGCAGATCGTCGCCGATATTCAAGGCGCGGTCGCGCAGACCCCCGCCATTGCGAGCATGGGGGCCCCGCGTATCGATGTCGTCGTTGCAGACGCCGTGCGCAGCCCCCGGACGGCTCCGCAAAACTAACAGTATGGGACACAGAAATGAACATTTTCTCCAATAAGACCGTTCTGGGCGCACTGATCGGTGTCGTGCTGGCGTTCGCGCTCATCTTGGGCGGGTGGATCGGCTTCTTCTTCACAGCACTCTTCGGTGCCATCGGCGGTGTCATCGGCGCCCAACTCGAAGGCCGCATTGACCTCGCCGAGCTGGTCAGCACAACCTCGGGCCGGGGTCGCGGCTAATGGACCCAGACTCTTACCGCATTAGTGAGAAAGCCGTTGCGCGCGTCGGCGAAGCTGCCGCGCTGACTGTGCCGGGCACGTGCGCGATCGACGCGAAGTTGGCTGGCCTCGCTGGCCGCAGCTTTCCGCGCGTGGATGCCCACATTGACCGCCCAGCCGGCTCGGTCGCGCTCGACGTGGAGATCGTGACCACCTACCCGGCTCCCGTCGGGGCCATCACCGACGAAGTCCGGCAGACCGTGGGCACCCACGTGGAGACTCTGACTGGCCTGAGAGTCACGCGCATCAACATCGCCGTGGCGGATGCGGAAGTGTCCTCCCAGCGGCGCGTGACGCGCACCGACTTGGCGCACCACCCCGTCGGCATTGTGCCGACGCCGGTGGAGACCACTCCGTCGACAGTAACGTCGCCCGTGGTCAAACCTCAGACCGAGCTGGCCCCGATCGTCGTGGACGACTCCACGTACGACCGCATTGCTCACGTGAGCACTCCGCCGGCACCGACCGTGCGCCACGTCTCCGTTCCTCCAGCGCCGAGCGTGCGAGGAGTGCCGCAGCCACCGATCCACCCGCTCGATCCGGTGTTCGCTCCCTCGCCGCTGCCGCTGGCAGGCATTCAGGTGCCGCCGCCGGCGGACCTGCACTCACCCGCGGCCCCTGCACCGGCTCCGCTGCGCGGAATCTCTGTCAAGCAGTTCGCTCCGCAGCGGGCGATCACGGTCTCCCGCGCGTTCCCGCGCAAGCCCGTCATCATGCCTCCCATGGAGCCGCTGCGTCAGATCAGTGTCAACTCCCCAGCGCGTCTCGCACCGGTGTCGCTGCCGGCGCGCCGGCCACTCGACCCGATCTACGCGCCGAAGCCCCGACACGTTGAGGTTCTTCGGCCTCAGCCGGCCCCACTGCGGCGCGTCGGCGTGGACAAGCCCAACCAGATTCTTGTTCCGCAGGCACCGCAACCGCAGCCGTTGGCCCCCATCACCGTCAGCCCGGACAACCTCGAGGAGGACAACGATGGCTGAGATCCAGCAGAGACCTGATGTCGCTCAGCCCCAGGGCGGAGCGCAAACAGTCCACCAGGGGATTGACCAGTATGGCCCGCAACCTGGCGGTGAACCCCGCGGCAACCCGGCCGTGCGTTGGTTAACCATCCTGTTGGGCCTGCTTCTGCTCGGTTTGGCAGGCGTGATCGGCCGCGACCTGTGGTACCGCTACCAGGAGAACGATCCGCAGAACTCGTGGATCCGCCCGATCTTCGATTGGCTCGGTGGTGCCGCTGTGAACCCCGTGGGTGTCACCGTTGGCATCATCGTGGCTCTGGTCGGCCTATGGTTGCTCATCACCGCGCTCATGCCGCGTCCGCGGACGCACATGCAGGTCAGCTCCCCGTCGTCCATCTGGGTCCGCCCCGTGGACGTGGCGCGCAAGGCTACGGCGTCCGCCCGCTCCGAGCTAGGGCGTTCGAGCATTTCTTCCAAGGCCACGCGCAAAAAACTCATCGTGGATGTGGAGGACGATGGTTCCGGCCAGCTCGACCAGCGCTTAGCGACGACTTTGACCGAACAGGTTCAAAGACTCAACCCGCCTCCGCACGTCAAAGTCAACATCCACCCACCCGCACCGGCGAGGGAGCTGCAATGACACGGACACTCGCATTCTTCGACCGCCTGATCATCTTCTTGCTGGGCCTGCTTTTGCTCCTCGGCGGGTTGATCCCAGCGGCTCTGTACTGGAATATTCCGTACATCTCGGACTTTGTCCGCGACATCAACCGTTCCTTGATTGCAGATGTCCCAGGGATGAACTGGTACACCGCTGCTCTCGTTGCCGCACTGATCGCCTCCGTCATCTTGGGCCTGTGGATGATCCTGCCGAACATCCGCAGCCGCGGATTCAACAACCGCGCCATCGCCACCGCTAACCCGACGATGGGCGACACCCGCGTCAACGTGGCCCGCCTCGCCCAGGCGGCGTGCAACTACGCTGAATCCACCGAGCTGATCAACACGGCATCCCAGTCCGTGTCTTACGTGGGACAGCGTCCGACCGCGACGTTCACCATCACGGCGAACCCCGAGTTCGACTTCGAAACGATCGTCGCCTACGTCGAGCAGATCGACGCCGACTTCCGCGATGCCGTGGACACCATGGACATCGACACGGTGTTCAAGCTCCACCTTGACAAGGTGACAGCATCCTAGCTCTCTAAGAGCACAATCTGCTCCACCCGGCCGAAGACCTGGTCCTCTCCCCCACCTACCGGGGCGATGGCCAGGTCTTCTCCTATCCGGCACCGCACCACGCGCTCCCAAGCGACGGTGATCTTCTCCACGGCCCGACCTTCCACACGCCATGTGTGGAGGCGGTGGCTGATGAGGACGCGGGCACCGTCGATAAGCACGAGCCACACCGCGTTTGCAACTTCCGCGTGCTCTAGCCCATCGAGCTCCGGCGCATTCCCCACCGCCTCGATGCGCGTGACGACGCCCAAACGGTGCTCCACCCCCTCCCCATCCGTGACCACAAGCAACCGTCCCGGACCCGTCGCCCGGACGGTGTGATACGCCCAGATGCTCGGCTGACGGCTACGATCCTGCAGCGACCGCACCACAACCAGCGATGGGGTCAGGGTGACAAGGTTGTCCGGGGTCGACGTATGCACAAGCACCGGGTTGGAGGCGCGGCCGTGGTCGTCCCGGGGCAGGTCCGCCGGGTGACTGGCGCGTTCATCCTGGAGTGCTTCCACCAGTTCATCGTCAGAAGTCCCCCACCCCACACTGCGGTGAGCCAACACACCGAACAACGTGGCCAACGAAAGATCTGGTTGGCCCTCCCACGTCAGGCGCAGCTCATCCAGAACGCGCGGGATGCGAGTCGGATCGGACATGTCGGACGGATACACCCCACCGAATCTACACGGAGCGTTGCCGCGCGCACGAAAAAACCGCTGCCCCGGGGTGAACCCGGAAACAGCGGTTAAATCAGAGCGCTAAGGCTCGACCGTCAAGTACTACTCGACGATCTTGGTGACACGGCCAGCGCCGACGGTGCGGGAGCCCTCGCGGATAGCGAAGCGCAGGCCCTCATCCATAGCGACCGGCTGGATCAGCTCGACGGACATCTCAACGTTGTCGCCCGGCATGACCATCTCGGTGCCCTCCGGCAGCTTCACGACACCGGTCACGTCGGTGGTGCGGAAGTAGAACTGCGGACGGTAGTTGTCGAAGAACGGGGTGTGGCGGCCGCCCTCGTCCTTGGACAGGACGTAGACGGAACCCTCGAACTTGGTGTGCGGGGTGTAAGCACCCGGGGCGATGATGACCTGGCCGCGCTCAACGTCCTCACGCTTGAGACCACGCAACAGCAGAGCGGCGTTGTCGCCAGCCTCAGCAGTGTCGAGAAGCTTGTTGAACATCTCGATGGAGGTGACGGTGGTCTTCTGGGACTTCTCACGGATACCGATGATCTCAACCTCGTCGTTGAGGTTCAGGACACCACGCTCAACACGGCCGGTAACAACGGTACCGCGGCCGGAAATGGTGAAGATGTCCTCGACCGGCATCAGGAACGGACGGTCGGTCTCGCGCTCCGGGTCCGGAATGGAGTCGTCGCAAGCCTGCATGAGGTCCACGATGGACTGAACCCACTGCTCGTCACCCTCGAGAGCCTTCAGAGCGGAGATCTGGATGATCGGAGCCTCTTCGTCGTACTCCTGCTCAGCCAGCAGCTCGCGGACCTCCATCTCGACGAGCTCGATGATTTCCTCATCGTCAACCATGTCGCACTTGTTCAGAGCAACGAGGATGTACGGAACGCCAACCTGGCGAGCGAGCAGCACGTGCTCACGGGTCTGCGGCATCGGTCCGTCGGTGGCAGCAACCACGAGGATCGCGCCGTCCATCTGAGCAGCACCGGTAATCATGTTCTTGATGTAGTCGGCGTGGCCCGGGGCGTCAACGTGTGCGTAGTGGCGCTTCGGGGTGTTGTACTCAACGTGGGAAATGTTGATGGTAATACCACGCTCGCGCTCCTCCGGAGCCTTATCGATGGCAGCGTAGTCGAATGCCTGGTTCTCCTCCGGGTACTGGTTAGCCAGAACCGTGGTGATAGCAGCAGTGGTGGTGGTCTTGCCGTGGTCGACGTGACCAATGGTGCCGATGTTTACGTGCGGCTTGCTGCGCTCAAACTTAGCCTTAGACACTGATTGTCCTCCTGGACGATCGTGTGATTGCGAATCTCACAATCACGTGGTTGTTCATTTGCAAATGTGCCAGTTACATGATCCTAGATTTGTTAATGCCGTTTTTCAAACCACAGGTTTAAAGCTGCGGTAAGGCAGATGATCTGTGGTAACGGCCGGCTCAGGGATGTGGCGAGAGATCGTCGATAAGCGAAAACCTGCACCCCTCAGCTCGGCCGCTACCGCCCCTCCCTCCTGGCACTGAAGGAAGGGGTGGGGTGGGCTTAAGCCCGGCCGTTGCGCTCGTCGATGATCTCCTGAGCAATGTTGGACGGAACCTCACCGTAGGAGTCGAACACCATGGTGAAGTTCGCACGGCCAGCGGTGGAGGAACGGAGGTCGCCGATATAACCGAACATCTCGGACAGGGGCACCTTCGCCTTGACAACCTTGGCGCCGGAACGGTCGTCCATGGCGTACACCTGGCCGCGGCGGGAGCTGATGTCGCCGTTGACCGTACCCATGTACTCCTCGGGGGTGACAACCTCGACAGCCATGAGCGGCTCGAGCAGCACCGGCTTCGCCTTCGCGACAGCTTCCTTCAGGGCCTGGGAACCAGCGAGCTTGAACGCCATTTCAGAAGAGTCGACCTCGTGGTACGCGCCGTCCTCGAGGGTGGCCTTGATGTTCACCAGCGGGTAACCGGCAAGGTAGCCGTACTGCATTGCATCCTGGATACCAGCGTCCACGGACGGGATGTATTCCTTGGGCACGCGGCCACCGGTGACGGCGTTTTCGAAGGTGTAGGTCGGGGACTGGCCCTCTTCGAGCTCTTCTGCCTCCGGAGCGTACGGCTCGATGGAGATGATGACCTTCGCGAACTGACCCGAACCACCAGTCTGCTTCTTGTGCGTGTAGTCCAAGTGCTCAACCGGCTTGCGGATGGTCTCGCGGTACGCAACCTGCGGGGAACCGATGTTCGCTTCGACCTTGAACTCGCGCTTCATGCGGTCAACCAGAACGTCGAGGTGGAGCTCGCCCATACCGCCGATGACGGTCTGGCCGGACTCCTCGTCGAGCTGCACGGTGAAGGTCGGGTCCTCTTCCGCGAGCTTCTGGATAGCAGTACCCAGCTTCTCCTGGTCGGCCTTGGTCTTCGGCTCAATAGCGACCTGGATCACCGGGTCCGGGAAGTCCATGGACTCCAGGATGATCGGGTGGTCCGGGTTGCACAGCGTATCACCCGTAGTGGTTTCCTTCAGACCGATGAACGCGTAGATGTTGCCGGCATCAGCGTGCTCGACCGGGTTCTCCTTGTTCGCGTGCATCTGGAAGAGCTTGCCCACGCGCTCCTTCTTGGACTTCGTGGAGTTGAGCATCTGCTCGCCCGGGATGGCCTGGCCGGAGTAAACGCGCACGTAGGTCAGCTTGCCGAAGAACGGGTGAACGGCAATCTTGAACGCCAGAGCGGAGAACGGCTCTTCGACGGACGGCTTACGGGTCATCTTCTCTTCGCCGTCGACAGAGGTGCCCTGAACCTCACCGATGTCCAGCGGGTTCGGCAGGTAGTCAACAATCGCATCGAGCAGCGGCTGAACACCCTTGTTGCGGTACGCGGTACCGCAGAAGACCGGGTACACCTCGGAGTTAACGGTCATCTTGCGGATGGCGCCCTTGATCTCCTCGACAGTGAGCTCCTCGCCGCCGAAGTACTTCTCCATGAGCTCTTCGTCGGACTCAGCGACGGTTTCGAGCAGCTGCTCACGGTACTCCGCAGCCTTGTCCTGAAGATCAGCCGGGATCTCCTCGATGGTCGGCTCAGCACCAGTCTCGACCTTGCCGCGCCAGGTGATGGCCTTCATCTCGATGAGGTCAACGACACCGTCGAAGTCGTCCTCAGCGCCGATCGGCAGCTGCATGACCAACGGCTTAGCGCCGAGGCGGTCAATGATGGTCTGGACGGTGTGGTAGAAATCCGCACCGAGCTTGTCCATCTTGTTCACGAAGCAGATACGCGGCACGTCGTACTTAGCGGCCTGACGCCACACCTGCTCGGACTGTGGTTCCACACCCTCTTTACCGTCGAACACTGCGACAGCACCGTCGAGAACACGCAGGGAGCGCTCAACCTCGACCGTGAAGTCGACGTGGCCCGGGGTGTCGATGATGTTGATCTGGTTGGTGTTCCAGAAGCAAGTAACAGCAGCGGAGGTAATGGTGATACCGCGCTCTTTCTCCTGCTCCATCCAGTCCGTGGTCGCGCCACCGTCGTGCGTCTCACCGACGCGGCGGTTAATACCCGTGTAGAACAGGATGCGCTCGGTCGTGGTCGTCTTACCGGCATCGATGTGGGCCATGATGCCGATGTTGCGGACCTTGTTCAGGTCCTTAAGCACTTCTTGTGCCACGTTGTATACCCCAACTTGTCGTCTTGTTGCGGCCGCTTCCACCCGCACTTGCGGGTAAGGCGACACCGATTTGAATGTTTTCTTTTGTCGATTCTGCCACTAAATAGCAATTGTGGCAGGCCGAGACACTTCAATGCGCCTGCGGTAGCTCGAGTTTGAGCGACACTTACCAGCGGTAGTGGGCGAAGGCGCGGTTAGCCTCAGCCATCTTGTGGGTGTCCTCGCGGCGCTTCACGGATGCGCCGAGACCGTTGGATGCGTCCAGGATCTCGTTGGCGAGACGCTCGGTCATGGTGTTCTCGCGGCGCTGACGGGTGAAGGTGACCATCCAGCGCAGAGCCAAAGTGGTGGAACGGCCCGGGCGGACCTCAACCGGCACCTGGTAGGTAGCGCCACCAACACGGCGGGAGCGGACCTCGAGGTCCGGGCGGATGTTGCCCAGGGCTTTCTCGAGAGTGCCAACCGGGTCGGTGCCGGTCTTCTCGCGGCACATCTCTAGCGCACCGTAGACGATGCGCTGCGCGGTGGACTTCTTGCCGTCCTTGAGGATCTTGTTGATCAGCTGGGTGACCAGCTCAGAATCGTAAACCGGGTCCTTGACAACGGGACGCTTCGGTGCTTGCTGCTTACGCATTGATTACTGTCCCTTCTTCGCGCCGTAACGGGAGCGAGCCTGCTTGCGGTCCTTCACACCCTGGGTATCCAGGGCACCACGGATGATCTTGTAGCGGACACCCGGAAGGTCCTTCACACGGCCGCCGCGCACGAGCACCATCGAGTGCTCCTGCAGGTTGTGGCCCTCACCCGGGATGTAAGCGGAAACCTCGATGCCGGAGGTCAGGCGCACACGCGCGACCTTACGCAGAGCGGAGTTCGGCTTCTTCGGAGTGGTGGTGTACACGCGGGTGCACACACCGCGGCGCTGCGGGGAACCCTTCAAGGCTGCCGTAGCGACCTTCTTCTTGCTGTCATGGCGGCCCTTGCGGACCAGCTGCTGAATAGTAGGCATTCACGCTCTTTTCTGTCTTTCGCAACCGGAGTGAGACGTGGCCGTACATGCAAAAATGGGGGCTCTTTTTCTTCCGGGGCCCTACCGTGTGCATGAACGCCCACGCCAACCGTGGTTGCAAGGAGTTCGTTGAAAATCGCACCGCGCGAGAATGCGGGCGAGATCCCGCTAAAAGTACTACACCGCGCACGTGGCAAGCAAATCGCTCTCCCCGCACTGAGATGATCTCGTCGCCACAGTCGCGGGCGTCATAACAAACGTCGGCGAGGTCGTGGTTTAGCAAGGAATCTTGGTTCTTGTTGTGGTTGATGTTGTTGAAAACCGCGACCAGGCAGGCGACATCTGCGGGCGAGTTGGCGGGGGTGAGGAACTTTCAGGTGGAGAGTTGTTGCAGCTTGCGGGCTATGCTTACAGCTGGGCAACGATATTAGGGCGGCGGTGGCACATGTCAGCCCGATCAATCCAGCACTCGAAGACTCCACCAACGATGGCGATATACTCTGGGGCGCCACATGCGCTGATCAACGCGGTGACCACAGATCAAGCCCGGCGAGCAATGCCCAACCGAGCGAAGCGAGGGCGGGAGCCCCGGCTCATCCCCGCTCACGCGGGGAACACTTCTGGAGCCGCTGGAGTACGAGCATCTTGAGGGGCTCATTCCCGCTCACGCGGGGAACACCCTGCTGTCCCGGTCTTGAACGGGCCTCTGATGGGCTCATCCCCGCTCACGCGGGGAACACCTTCGTTGAGTAGCGCTGCCATGCCGTGCGTTGGGCTCATCCCCGCTCACGCGGGGAACACCCGTTCTACGGCCGGGGTGGTCTCTCTATTGAGGGCTCATCCCCGCTCACGCGGGGAACACGTCTCGATGTTCACTTGCAGGTCGGTGACACCCGGCTCATCCCCGCTCACGCAGGGAACACTCTTCCACAGAGTGGATGGCCGACGGCGCACAGGGCTCATCCCCGCTCACGCGGGGAACACCGTGTCGAAAGCCGCCGCTGACTACGGTGGCGTGGGCTCATCCCCGCTCACGCGGGGAACACGTAGTCGTTCAGGTTGAAGTTAGCCACGGTCTACGGCTCATCCCCGCTCACGCGGGGAACACAGGCCCTGTTTCTCCGCGTCCGCCAGGTGCGACGGCTCATCCCCGCTCACGCGGGGAACACCCTGTTTACATGAACGGTAAGAAGCTTAAAGAGGGCTCATCCCCGCTCACGCGGGGAACACGTTGCCGCTGGACCAGGTGAACCAATCGTCCGTGGGCTCATCCCCGCTCACGCGGGGAACACGGAAACTAGCCTGGTCACGGAAATGAGACACATGGGCTCATCCCCGCTCACGCGGGGAACACCTACACCTCACGGACCGTCAATTGGAGGCCCTGGGGCTCATCCCCGCTCACGCGGGGAACACGGGGTTCAACCACCCCCGTGGCGGGCAAGCTAAGGCTCATCCCCGCTCACGCGGGGAACACAAGACGGTGGGACATGGTTACTTCTCCTTCTGGGGCTCATCCCCGCTCACGCGGGGAACACCTTCGCTACGCTCAGTTGCTTTCCATTCCAGGGGGCTCATCCCCGCTCACGCGGGGAACACTTGGAGTTGCCGCCGGGCTGGTACATCAATGGTGGGCTCATCCCCGCTCACGCGGGGAACACGATCTCCTTCCAGATGAAGATGATGTGGCGCGGTGGCTCATCCCCGCTCACGCGGGGAACACATCCCATGAACATCGAGTACATGTCCGTGACCTGGCTCATCCCCGCTCACGCGGGGAACACCCTCCTCGAACTGCGGAAAGAGTGTCCGTCAGGAGCTAGGAGAGATAACTTGCGAACCCAAACTGACATTACCCCGCTGACGCGGGGAAGAGAGCCAATCGCACAAGAACAAAGGCTCATCCCCTTCAACAGGGGATGAGCCTAAGGTATTCGAACGGCACCGGTGTCCACCAACTGGCGAAGAGGCTAAACACTACAACTTGTTATTGTGATGGCTTAAGATAGTGGCCGAGAGGTCCTCTAGAATCTCCATTTGAGCCTAAGTGAGTAATGCAACACCCATCGGGCAAGGAGCAGACCATGAAGGAAAGACACTCCGGTCTACGACTCGAACAATACGGCGACCACCTGTCGCCGACGCTGAACTTCAGCGAGCAAGCTCTTGCTCTATGGGCGAAATCAGGAGATGAAAGCGGAAGTCTGAGCCTGCCCCAGCACCTCATGGACGCTGCGGGAGTGGCTGAGGTCGTTTATGACATCTGGGTCGCAGATCCATTGAAGCAACGGCTCGCAACAGGATTGGGCCTTACAAAAGATCAAGTTCGCATCTTTTACATGTGGCTTGCTGGCTCGCACGACGTCGGCAAGGCAAACTTGACTTTCCAAACTCAGCTTGAGAAAAGGGCAGGATTCGAGCATCTCGTTTCTAATCTGTCCGATGCCGGCCTCCCCCTTCGGAAGAGTGGCTTGGAGAGAAACACGAGCAAACTACCTCACGGCATCTGCTCCGGGGTGCTAATTGCAAACTGGCTGATGGATCGGGGGGTTGACTACCCCACTGCAGAATGGATTTCTTCCGCAGCCGATGCCCACCACGGTGTGCCCTCGCTAGAAGGGGAACGGGACCATATCGAGACAATTCTATCCACCTACTCGCAGGAATGGCAGGAGGTGCACTATGAGTTTTTGGACACCATAGCAGACCTGGTAGGCGTCGAGAGCGTCCTCGAGGCTCTAAAAGACGACAACGATCGGGACCCCGCGGCAATGCAGCTCCTGACCGGACTCGTCGTCATCGCCGACTGGATCGCATCCAACCCTGACGCGTTTCCGATGGTTGTCTCCGGGAGTCAAAACGAACGGGTTCGCTCAGGAATGCAATCCACGGACCTAACCCGCCCCTGGGCCGGACGAGTGGTGGAAGACGACGTCGATGAGCATTATCGGAATTCCTTCAACTGGCCAGCGAATTTCCGCGCCAGGAATGTCCAGGCCGCCATGATCGAAGCAGCGAAAACAGTAACCGGCCCCGCCTTGATCATCCTCGAAGCGGAAACAGGCGTGGGCAAGACAGAAGCCGCTCTCGCCGCCGCACATCTCATCGCAAACACCACCGAAGCTCAAGGAATCTACGTCGCGGCGCCAACGATGGCTACAGCAAACGGCCTCCTTGAACGGACTATCAACTGGGCCAAGAACGCTACGGATTCAGAGTCGGTGTCATCGCTCTACCTCGCCCACTCCAAGAACCAGTTGTCTCAGCCCTATCAGCAGCTGCGGTTCAAAGGGATCGGCGAGGACAACTCCGCTGGCGACAACGTCACCGCGAGTTCGTGGATGAGCGGGCGGCGCCGTGGGCTGCTATCCAATGTGGTTGTGGGCACCGTAGACCAGGTACTCATGATGGCGTTGCGGCAGCGTTATTCCATGCTCAGACATGTTGCACTAGCTGGAAAAATCATCATTTTTGATGAGGTTCACGCTTACGACGCATACACCTCGGACTACCTGGAAACGACACTCAAATGGCTTGCGCATTACGGAGCGACAGTCATCATGATGTCCGCCACCCTCCCGCCGGATCGGCGCAATGCGTTAGTCAAGTCATTCACGGGGCAAGAGATCGGCACTCCTTCCAATGCATATCCACTTATCACTGTGGCCTCCCAAGCTGGACAGAAGAGCATCACGCCAGAGCCGAATCCCACGAATCTCGAGGCCACGATTGAGGTGATCGAAGACTCGCTCAGCAATCTTCATCAGCACGTTGAAACTTTGCTTATCGACGGAGGCGTGGCCCTCATCATCTGCAACACCATCGACCGAGCGCAAGAAGCTTACCGTGCTTTCAAGCTCTCACACCCTGACGAAGTCGAGTTGCATCATGCCGGATTCACGGCTTGGGAGCGTTCCCGAAAGGAAGACCGCCTACGCAAAGAACTCGGTGCCGCCGCGCATCGCGATAGCGGACGACCGTATCGCAAGATCGTGGTCGCTACCCAGGTAGCCGAACAAAGTTTGGACATCGACGCTGACGTCCTTGTCACCGATATCGCACCTATGGACCTCATCGTCCAACGAATTGGGCGCCTGCACCGGCACAACCGCCCGGAACCGGACCGCCCACCGCACGTACGGGAACCAAAAGTATTCGTTCGCGGCATCGAGTCACTTTCACCTCATCCCACGCTGAATTCCGGTGCTGAAGCCATTTACGGGTCAAAGATTCTTCTCTCAACAATTCTTCATCTACCGACAACTTTTAAGCGGCCGGATGACGTAGCCGCGCTTGTGCGCAAGGTCTATGACCCGAAACAAGAGGTCCCAACGGAATGGGTTGATGAATGGGACAAAGCACAGATCAACGACAACGCGCGTTTGGACTCCGCGCATGCACGCTCAAAGAGCTTCCGTATCAAATCACCGAACGAGTGCAGGAGGCTCGGTGACCTATTCGGTGACCTTGAACAAGCCACTGTCACGCTCGGGGATGACGAGATTGGAGCAGCACAGGTGCGCGATTCGGAGCCAACAGTTGAAGTCATCCCGATAGTCGGGGATGCGCAAGAATATGCCCCTTGGGGCACCGATTGGGTAGTGACAGGCGATCCTGAACTGAGCTACCGCCAAGCATTTCACCTCGCATCCAGCACTGTTCGACTCCCGGCCCGAATGACTAGATCCAATGCGGATTTTGAGGCTGTAGTGGGCACGCTTGAACAACTGACACCGACAGCATGGAATAGGCATTACCTACTCAAAGGTCAGCTCGCGCTACCTCTCGACAACGAGGGCGAAGTCGTCCTAGGAAGGTTCAAGATTCGATACACCTCAGAGCTTGGGCTCGAAAATACAAGCGAACCAGCCAGGGAAGACGTCACACCCACTCCTTAATATCTGAGGAAAATCTCCCTTTTACTGACGGAAGGAAAAATCGAAGTGAGCCAACCAACCAAAGACCTTTCATTCGACTTGCTTGAACAGCCGTGGATCATTTGCGAGACAGGAGAAGGCACGCAGAAACTGAGTATCAGCCAGGTTTTTGACGGCAGTGCAACGCCAATTCAAATTCGCGGGGACTCCCCCACCCAGGACTACGCGGTACTCCGCGTCTTGTTGGCCATCTTCTGGCGCGCGCAGCACAGTATGGTTGCTGGATCGCATGACTGGGAAAAGTGGTTCATCGCGAAACGGAAGGAATTAGTCGATAACGGCAAAGACGACGTTGTATTGGAGTACTTGAACAGATACCGCCACCGTTTCAACCTGTTCGATGCCGAAGCACCTTTCATGCAGGTAGCCGATCTGGACACAACCAAGTCGACTAGACAGTCTGTCTCGCGCATTCTGCCGGATGCCGAGCATGACTATTTCACCATGCGCACACATGAGGGGCGCGAGAGCCTTGCCTTCGATGAAGGAGCTCGATGGCTTATCCACGCCCAAGGGTACGACTACTCCGGAATCAAGTCCGGTGCTGTTGGAGACCCACGAGTCAAGGGAGGAAAGGGCTACCCCATCGGTACCGGGTGGGCAGGAATGACAGGTGGAACGGTCATCCGTGGACGGTCACTTCTAGAGACTCTTCTGCTCAATACATCGGAAGAAGTCTTCTCTTCAGATTCCGTAGAAGATCTACCCGTATGGGAACGGGAACCCGACACAGCTGCCCAACGCAATGACCGCGAGGGCAAAATCGCCAAGCCCCTGGCCCCTCAACCGCAAGGAGCAGCAGATTTGGCCACGTGGCAGTCGAGACGAATTCGGCTGTTCGCGGAAGATAATCGCGTCGTAGCGGTACTGGTAAGCAACGGTGATCCAATCCCGGACGCAGGAAGAAACATCTTCGGGGATCCGATGACACCCTACCGTTTCAGTAAGAATCAGACCAGAAAGGGCCAGCTGGCTTTCTACCCGAAGACCTTTGACCCACAGCGCACAATGTGGCGCTCGCTCGACGCATTGCTTGTTTCCGAATCTGATGCCGGCTTCACCAAAGAGGAGCATGCACCCAAAAGACCGGAAAATTTAGTCAACTTCTCGAGAATCGCGAAACATGAGCGGACAAAAGAAATTGCCGATGTCAGCATCGTTTCCATGGAATACGGGTCTCAGAGCTCATCGGTCGCCACGGTAATCACTGGGAATATCGGTCTGCCTCTTTCATTGCTCCAGGATGACCGGATTTCTCGAGTCCACCGGCAATATGTTCGTGACGCTGCCGACGCAACCCGCAACGCTGCTACGTCGCTCGGTTGGTTCGCTGGACAGCTCGGTGTAGCAGCCGGCGGAGAATACGAATTCGATAAGGATGTCGCGGACCGTCTGTACACCGTCTTAGAACCCCTATTCATCGCCTGGCTTCGCAACTTAGACCTCGAAAGGATAGAGGAAGAAGCAGTTTCGTGGCAGGGAGAAGTTCAGCGGCAAGTCTTAAAGATTGCTGATGAGGCGGTACGCGGAGCGGGCCAGAAGGCTCTCATCGGCCGCGTCATCGACGGTGAAGACGACCGAGGCGGCCACGTAGTCAGCGCTGGGTCGCTCTACCGGCAACTTCAATATCGAATAGGCAACGATCTTCCCCTCTTTCGTGAACACGAGAAGGAAAAAAGAGCACTGCTGAAGAAAGGTAATCAGGAATGAGTGCACCGAACCTCCGGCACAGTGTGGCAAATACTGTGAGCCGATTACAGACGAACTACCTCGAGCACCCCGAATCAATCGAGGGCATCGGAGCACGCCGCAACCTAGCAGAGTTGCGCAAGAGTGCAGCGCGCGAGTTCGGAACCGATCCTCTCGCCCTCCAGCATGTCTTGAGCATGCTCTCCCCCACACTCAGCGAAGGTGAGCTGGGCCGTGGCGACGCACCCTCGCCTTCTGAATCCGCGGCGTATTACGCACTGACGCTCTTCGCATGGCATATGCAAAGTGCGGCCGCACCAGCGCATTCAGAAGAGCGCACCTTCGCGATGACCTGCGGCCGGCTCCAAACCATCAGTGACTCGGGATCGCTCAAGGCACGGTTTGACGCTATGCAGACTGCACGCGAAGAATCCTCACGCTTAATTCACCTACGCACATTGGTTTCTTTGTTGAAACGCGAGAAACTCGCTTTTGATTACGGTTCTTTCGCCGTGGACCTGCGAAGTCTCCAGAACCCAGCGCGGCGCGATGGAGTTCTCCTTCGCTGGGGCCGCGATTATGCGGTCGGGCTGCTCCGCCCTTCTCAGCAGGATTCTCCGCTCTCCGAATCCGACTCCTCCACCCTTTCTTCCACCACTAACTAGAAAGGCATTTCTCATGTCCCTGGTCATCGATATTCACGCACTGCAAACTATTCCGCCTTCCCTCATCAACCGCGATGACACTGGCGCACCTAAAACAGCGGTCTTCGGCGGCGTCCCGCGCCAACGGGTTTCTTCGCAGTCATGGAAGCGAGCGATCCGCCGGTACTTCGAAACCCACTTTGATAGCGAACAGATTGGTGACCGTTCAAAGCGGCTGCCTGAAAAAATCGCTCGCCTCCTTGAAAAAGAGGGCTTGGAGCGATCGGATGCGATTGCACGAACCGAAATGCTGTTCAAGGCAGCGAAGATCAAGACGGAGATTGAAAAGCCGAAGAAGGGAGACGAGGAAGCAGAACACAACCCCTACCCCCGAACCACGTATCTTTTTTTCCTCAGCCAGCAGCAAGTCAATCGCGCCGTGGAGGAACTCCTTTCTCTCGGCGATGGGAAGCTGTCGAATTCCGAGGCAAAGAAGATTTTGGATACCGACCACTCGGTGGATATGGCCATGTTCGGCCGCATGATCGCCGACGACGCAGCTTATAACGTCGACGCCGCGGTGCAGGTTGCACATGCCATTGGGATTCACAACTCCGCTCCGGATTTCGACTATTTCACAGCGGTAGATGACCTTGCTGAGGAAGGTCAAGAGACCGGCGCAGGAATGATCGGCACTGTTCAAATGATGTCTTCCACTCTCTACCGTTATGCCACTGTCAATCTGGATGGGCTTGAAAAGAACCTCGGCTCCGCTGAGGTCGCGCTCCAGGCGGCGCAACATTTCATCGAGGCGTTCGTTGCGTCGATGCCCACCGGAAAAATCAACACCTTCGCTAACCAGACAATGCCTGAATTGGTGTATGTAGCTGTTCGCGATACACGCCCAGTTTCACTGGTGAATGCTTTTGAAACTCCGGTGCTCGAGGAATCCGCCAGCAATTATCAATTTGGATCTGAGACAGCCGCAGGGCGGAAGACCCGCCGCACCGTCGCTGCCGAACGACTCGCTCAGGAAGCACGGGATGTCGAAGAAGTCTACGGCTTCACCCCGCGTGCAGCTTTCGTGCTTGGAATCGGTGAACTCTCGGAGCCCTTCGAAGGCATCGCAGAGAAGACCACACTCGCAGGCCTCAAAGATCGCATGGCAGATGAGCTGAAGCGCCTTGCAGGTGATAGCTAATGTGTCACTCGCTCTTGCTCCTGTTGAAGGGGCCGTTGCAGTCATGGGGAGATGAGTCTCGGTTCAAGACGCGCGCCACCGCGACCACTCCGACGAAATCCGGAATCGTTGGCCTTATTGCTGCAGCCCAAGGCCGACGCCGCACCGACGAAATTGAAGACCTCGCGGCTTTGAAGCTAGCTGTTCGAGTTGACCAATCAGGAAGCCTGCTGCGTGATTATCAGACGGCACAGCCCTGGCAGACGAAGCCAGATAGACAAGGGCAACTTGTTACTCGGTATTTTCTATCCGATGCTGCATTCTTAGTAGCCGTGGAATCAGAAGACCGCACCCAACTCGAAAACATCGCCGCTGCACTGAAATCGCCTGTTTTTCCGCTCTTCATGGGCCGTCGCTCTTGCCCTGTGCACCCAGGACTCGTCGTCGGGCTGGTTGACACTGACGGAGAGCAAGCACTTCGCGGTCATCACACGTGGTACGCGACTGCTCAGCACAAGAAACAATCACCGAAGAATGTCTCGCTGGCTCTCTACCGGGATGCAGATCCCAAGGAAACAGGTGGAGTACCTCGACAAGACGTTCCTTTGTCTTTTGACCCGCAACACCGCCACTACGGATGGCGTGATGTCATTCGTAGTGACGATGTGGAAATTCCGAATCCAGATGGCAAGGAACGCGTTTCCCCACGAGACATCTACTTCGAAACGGTGGTGCAAGCATGAGCACGCTGACGCGAATTTCTCTCAACCCTGCGCGACGGAACGGGCGAAAGTTACTCACCAATTCCCAAGCCATGCACGCTGCTGTCCGAGCTTCATTCCCGCCAGATATCGATGAAGACGCCGGACGAGTTCTTTGGCGGGTTGACACGCATGACCATGAATCAGTGCTGTATATCGTCGGGCCAGAAAAGCCGACGGGTTCACTTATCGTTGAGCAGGCGGGCTGGGAGAGCCGTCCAGCGCAGAGCGCTGATTATGGTCGCTTCCTTAATTCCCTGACAAGGGGACAGCGTTGGCATTTCGAAATCGTAGGTAACCCCACCTATTCGGTTCCCAATGGGAAGCGCGGCAAGATCAAGGCGCATGTATCCGTTCGCCATCAGCTCGAGTGGCTGTACAAACAGGCTGATCGAGCCGGCTTCATGCTTGCCCCGCGTATCGACGATCCGTGCACCGATGAAGAGCGCGCCCGTTGGTCTGAAGATGACGCCCCGATGGTCATGGAGCGATGGACTGACGTGTTCAACAGGGGAAACGGCTCCCAGGGGGTTCGGAATCAAGTCCGCATCGCAAAAGCCCGTTTCACCGGAACTCTAGAAGTCACCGATGCTGAGGCGCTTCGACACACGCTTACTGATGGCATTGGTCGAGCACGTGCTTACGGTTGCGGACTCCTTACGCTCGCACCGGTGAAATAAATGACTACTCCACAAGAGTTGCCGATCACTCGTCACGCTTTAGCGCAGATGGGAGACCGCATTTCTTTCCTCTATGTGGAGCGAGCGACGGTTAACCGGGACGGTAACGCACTCACAATCACGGATCAACGGGGCATCGCGCATGTTCCAGCCACACAGTTAGCCGTTCTTCTCCTCGGCCCAGGAACTCGAGTCACCTATGCGGCGATGGCTCTGCTGGGTGATGCCGGAACATCGACCGTATGGGTAGGTGAGCGTGGCGTTCGGTACTACGCCAGCGGCCGGCCCCCAGCAAAGTCTTCATGGATGGCTGAACTTCAGGCTGAAGTGGTGTCGCATCAGCGGAAGAGATTGGACTGCGCAAAGCGAATGTACAATCTCCGCTTTCCCGGAGAAGACCTCACCGGACTGTCAATGGCCAAGCTCAGAGGCCGCGAGGGCGCTCGCATGAAAAAGGTGTACGCAGCGGAAGCTGAACGCACTGGTGTGTATTGGGACCGCAGGAGTTACGACCCCAATGACTTCGAATCTTCGTCTCCCATCAACCAAGCACTCACTACCGCTAGTTCTGCGCTATACGGGATCGCACATGCCGTCGTAGCCGGAATGGGGTTCGTTCCGGCACTCGGGGTCATTCACACCGGTACCGATCGGTCGTTTGTGTACGACATTGCGGATCTCTACAAAGCCGAGATAGCAATTCCGGCAGCTTTCGATGCCGTTGCGAGCGCACAGGGAAATCCTCCAACGAATGTCCGGAGACTAGTGCGCGATGCCGTCGTCGAAAAGCGTTTAATGCAACGCATGGTCCGTGATCTGAAGTTCGTCATGAACGTATCCGATGAAGAGCCCTTCCATGATGCTGAACTACTGCTTTGGAGCGAACTCGAAGTCATCGCTTCGGGTGTCAACTGGGCTGACAAAGAGGCACTCTCGTGATCGTACTAGTGGTTACGGCGTGCCCCGCTGGTCTGCGAGGAGACCTAACCAAATGGCTGACTGAACTCGCCCCCGGCACATTCGTCGGAACTCCATCAGCTCGCATAAGAGACCTTCTATGGGATAGGACGACCGAACTCGTCCGTGACGGGCGGGCTCTGCTCGTCTACTCGTCCAACAACGAGCAAGGCATGGAGTTCCGCACTCACCGTCACGACTGGTCGCCCACAGATTTCGATGGGCTCACACTCATGATAAGACCAGCAGCTCCGAGCAAAGCAACCCGAAGAACTGGATGGAGCAGAGCACGGCAGCAACGACGGCGCATGTAGACAACAAAAGCCCAGCTCCCTTCCCCACCTCGTGCAAATCGGGGAAAGGAAACCGGGCTCGTTGCCAAACGCAGGCTCCTGGGCTACTGGTAGGTGTCGTAGCCGCCCATGCCGTACTCGTCGAGCGGCACGGACGCGCCGGTGAACTCGCCGTAGCCTTCGTCACCGTAGATGGCGTCGCCGAAGGTCGGGATCGAGTAGGCGGCGGAGCGTGCTGCCTCGGTCGGCTTGACGGAGATGTTGCGGTAGCGGGAGATGCCCGTACCGGCCGGGATCAGCTTACCGATGATCACGTTCTCCTTGAGGCCGATGAGCTTATCGGAGCGCTTGTTGATAGCAGCGTCGGTAAGCACGCGCGTCGTCTCCTGGAAGGAGGCGGCGGACAGCCAGGACTCCGTGGCCAGCGAGGCCTTGGTGATACCCATGATCTCGCTGCGCAGCTCTGCCGGCTCGCCACCCTCGGCGACTGCCTGACCATTGATCTGGCGTGCCTCGGACAGGTCCACCAGGGTGCCCGGGAGGAACTCGGTGGAGCCTGCGTCGATGACGGTGCCGCGGCGCAGCATCTGGCGGATGATGATCTCGATGTGCTTGTCGTGGATCGACACACCCTGCGTGCGGTACACGGCCTGCACCTCGTCGATGAGGTGCTTTTCGACGCCGCGGCGGCCCAGCACCTCAAGCACGTCGTGCGGATCAGCGGCACCGCGCAGGAGGCGGTCGCCGACCTTGACCGTGTCGCCGTCGCGAAGCGAACGCTCGATCATGGCCTCCGGGTTGGATTCCATCGGGCGGCGCACCTGGGCCAGACCCTGGCGCTTGGACAGCTTCTCGTAGACCACGTCGTCGGAGCCGTCCTCCGGGTGGATGGTCAGGGTCCAGAAGTTGCCCTCGTCCTCCAGCGAGATCTCGCCGGCGACAGACGCGATCGGGGCGCGGTTCTTCGGAACGCGGGCCTCGAACAGCTCCTGGACACGCGGCAGACCACCGGTAATGTCGCCACCGACACCACCCTGGTGGAAGGTACGCATGGTCAGCTGGGTACCCGGCTCACCAATGGACTGGGCGGCGACGATGCCGACGGCCTCGCCGATGTCGACGAGCTTGCCCGTCGCCATGGACTTGCCGTAGCACTTCGCACAGACACCGGTCGGGGTCTGGCAGGTCAGCACGGAGCGGACCTTGACGGACTCGATTCCGGCGTCGACCAGAGCGTCGATACGCTCCTCGGACAGGTCGGAGCCTGCCTCGAGGAGGACCTTGCCGTCGGCGTCGGTCGCGTCGGACGCCAGCACGCGGCCAGAGACAGAGGTCTCGACCAGGTCGTGGCGGTTGAAGCGGCCCGTGCCTGCAGCCTCGGCGACCGGCACCTTGACACCCTGGTGGGTGCCGCAGTCCTCTTCGCGGACGATGACATCCTGAGCGACGTCAACAAGACGACGGGTGAGGTAACCGGAGTCGGCGGTGCGCAGAGCGGTATCAGCCAGGCCCTTACGGGAACCGTGGGAGTTGTTGAAGTACTCCATCACGCTCAAGCCCTCACGGAAGGAGGTCTTGATCGGACGGGTGATGTACTCACCGCGGGAGTTCACGACCATGCCCTTCATACCGGCCAGGGTCCAGATCTGGCGCATGTTACCGGCAGCACCGGACTTCACGATCATCGGAATCGGGTTGTCGTCCGGGTACAGGGCCTCCACAGCCTTACCGACCTTGTCGGTGGCGTCCTGCCACAGCTCGACCAAGCGGTCGTAGCGGTCCTTCTCGGTCAGAGCACCCTTCTCGAAGTACTTGCGCTCGATGGCCTCAGCCTCACGCTCGTACTCGTCGAGGATCTCCGTCTTGTTCGGCAGAACCAGAACGTCGGACATGGTGATGGTGATGCCCGAGCGGGTCGCCCAGTAGAAACCGGCGTCCTTGAGCTTGTCCATCGTCTGCGCGACGGTGATCATCGGGTACTTCTCCACCATCGCCTGGATGATGTCACCCAGCAGCACCTTGTCCTTGCCGCCCTTACGCACCATCGCGCCTTCCTGGTACGGGAAGTTGAAGGGGAGCATCTCGTTGAACATGATGCGGCCCAAGGTGGTGTCAGCCAACCAGGACTGACCCTTCTCCCAGCCATCGGGGAACTGCTCCGCCTCAATCTCTGCGGTCGGGCGCAGGTGATCGATGCGGACCTTGATCGGGGCCTGCAGGCCCAGAACGCCACGGTCGTAGGCCATGATGGCCTCACGGTGGGAGGAGTACACACCGCGTGCGGGTCCATTTTCATCGGAGGGAGCATAAGCTCCCTCCCCACCGATCTCGCCCTCGCCCTTGACCATGGTCAGGAAGTACAGGCCGGTCACCATATCCAGGCGCGGCATAGCCAACGGCTTACCGGATGCCGGGGACAGGATGTTGTTGGAGGACAACATGAGGATGCGTGCCTCTGCCTGTGCCTCCGCGGACAGCGGAAGGTGGACGGCCATCTGGTCGCCGTCGAAGTCGGCGTTGAAGGCCTCACATGCCAGCGGGTGCAGCTGAATGGCCTTACCCTCGACCAGGACCGGCTCGAAGGCCTGGATACCCAGGCGGTGCAGCGTCGGCGCGCGGTTGAGCAGCACCGGGTGCTCAGCAATAGCCTCTTCCAGAACGTCCCACACCTCAGGGCGCTGACGCTCCACCATGCGCTTCGCGGACTTGATGTTCTGCGCGTAGTCGTTGTCCACCAGGCGCTTCATCACGAACGGCTTGAACAGCTCGAGAGCCATCAGCTTCGGCAAACCGCACTCGTGCATCTTCAGCTGCGGACCCACGATAATCACGGAACGACCTGAGTAGTCCACGCGCTTACCCAGCAGGTTCTGGCGGAAGCGGCCCTGCTTACCCTTGAGCAGGTCGGACAGGGACTTCAGCGGGCGGTTACCCGGGCCAGTGACCGGACGGCCGCGGCGGCCGTTGTCGAACAGTGCGTCGACGGACTCCTGCAGCATGCGCTTCTCGTTGTTCACGATGATCTCGGGGGCACCGAGGTCAATCATGCGCTTGAGACGGTTGTTGCGGTTGATCACGCGGCGGTACAGGTCGTTCAGGTCGGAGGTGGCAAAACGGCCACCGTCAAGCTGAACCATCGGGCGCAGCTCCGGCGGGATCACCGGGATCGCGTCGAGGATCATGCCGGCCGGGTCGTTGCCGGAGCGCTGGAACGCGGCGACAACCTTCAGGCGCTTGAGAGCGCGGACCTTCTTCTGGCCCTTGCCCTCGGCGATGATGTGGCGCAGCTCCTCGGACTCAGCGTCCAGGTCGAAGTTGCGGATCAGGGTCTGAATCGCCTCAGCGCCCATGCCGCCGGTGAAGTAGTCCTCGTAGCGGTCGACGAGCTCTTCGTAGAGGTTCTCGTCGATGATCATCTGCTTCGGAGCGAGCTTGATGAAGGTGTTCCAGATCTCGTCCAGGTGCTCGATCTCGCGCTCGCCAGCCTCGCGCATGTGCTGCATTTCCTTGTCGGCAGCGTTTTGCACCTTCTTGCGGGCAGACGCAGCGGCACCGGACGCTTCCAGCTCAGCGAGGTCTTCCTCGAGCTTCTGGGCACGGTCGGCGATCTCTGCCTCGGTGTCCTGCTCGATTTCCTTCTTCTCCAGGATCATCTCCGCCTCGAGCGTGGACATGTCGTTGTGACGTGCCTCCTCGTCGACGGACGTGATGATGTTCGCGGCGAAGTAAATGATGCGCTCAAGGTCCTTCGGCGCCAGGTCCAGCAGGTAACCCAGGCGCGACGGCACACCCTTGAAGTACCAGATGTGGGTCACGGGAGCAGCCAGCTCAATGTGGCCCATGCGCTCGCGGCGGACCTTGGATTTGGTCACCTCAACACCGCAGCGCTCACAAATGATGCCCTTGTAGCGGACACGCTTGTACTTACCGCAGGAGCACTCCCAGTCACGGGTCGGGCCGAAGATGCGCTCGCAGAACAGGCCGTCCTTCTCCGGCTTCAGGGTGCGGTAGTTAATGGTCTCCGGCTTTTTGACTTCGCCGTGGGACCAACGGCGGATGTCTTCGGCGGTGGCCAGGCCGATGCGGAGCTCGTCGAAGAGGTTTACGTCAAACACGTAAATGTTCCTTTTCTTCTAGGTTTTATGAGTTCAAGTTCGTATCTCTGGAAAAGGGCGCACGCTTATCGACGCCCCCTCCCACCTGGCGTTAAGCGGTATCCGCGGCAGAACCCTCGTCACGGGACAAGTTAATGCCCAACGAGGAACCAGCCTGGTCGTACTCGTCGTCGTCACCGGAGAGCTCCATCGGGGTGCCGTCGGTGGCGAGGACCTCCACGTTCAGGCACAGCGACTGCAGCTCCTTGAGCAACACCTTGAACGACTCGGGGATTCCCGGGTCGGGGATGTTGTCGCCCTTGACGATGGCTTCGTAGACCTTGACACGTCCGACCACGTCATCCGACTTGATCGTCAGTAGCTCCTGCAGGGTGTAGGCAGCGCCGTACGCTTGCATTGCCCACACCTCCATCTCGCCGAAGCGCTGGCCACCGAACTGCGCCTTACCACCCAGCGGCTGCTGGGTAATCATGGAGTACGGGCCGGTGGAGCGGGCGTGAATCTTCTCGTCCACCAGGTGGTGCAGCTTGAGCATGTACATGTAGCCGACAGAAATCGGGTACATGTACGGCTCGCCGGATCGTCCGTCGAAAAGCACCGTCTTGCCGTCGCCGTCGACCATGACGTCGCCGTCGCGGTTTGGCTTGGTGTTGGCCAGAAGACCTGCGATCTCGTCGTTCGTTGCGCCGTCGAACACCGGGGTGGCGGTCAGAGACTCGGGAGGAACGTCATACAGCTGCTCAGGCAGAGTCTCCAGCAGCTCCGCGTTCGCCGGATCGTCCGGGTTGACGGTCCAACCGGCGTGAGCCAGCCAGCCCAAGTGGACCTCAAGCACCTGGCCGATGTTCATACGACGCGGCACACCGTGGGTGTTCAAGATGATGTCCACCGGGGTGCCGTCAGCCATGAACGGCATGTCCTCCTCAGGCAAGATCTTGCCCACGACACCCTTGTTGCCGTGGCGGCCGGCCATCTTGTCGCCGTCCTGAATCTTGCGCTTCTGGGCAACGTAGACGCGGATCATCTCGTTGACACCCGGCGACAGATCGTCGTCGTCCTCGCGGGAGAAGCGGCGGACAGCGATGACCTTGCCGGTCTCACCGTGCGGCACCTTCAGGGAGGTGTCGCGGACCTCGCGGGCCTTTTCACCGAAGATGGCGCGCAGTAGGCGCTCTTCCGGAGTCAGCTCGGTTTCACCCTTCGGGGTGACCTTACCCACCAGGATGTCGCCGTCGCGCACGTCCGCACCGATGCGGATGATGCCGCGCTCGTCGAGGTCCTTGAGCACGTCCTCAGAGACGTTCGGGATCTCGCGGGTGATCTCTTCCGCACCCAGCTTTGTGTCGCGGGCGTCGATCTCGTGCTCCTCGATGTGCACGGAGGTGAGCACGTCCTGCTCCACCACGCGCTGGTTGAGGATGATCGCGTCCTCGTAGTTGTGGCCTTCCCACGGCATGAATGCGACGAGCAGGTTGGTGCCCAGTGCCATCTCGCCGTTCTTCGTGCCCGGGCCGTCAGCGATGACCTGGCCAGCCTCGACGCGGTCGCCTGCAGACACAATCGGGGTCTGGTTGTAGCACGTGCCCTGGTTCGTGCGCTCAAAGGTGCGCAGCAGGTAGGACTCACGCTGGCCCTCGTCATCCATGATGGTGATCACGTCGCCGGTCACGTCTTCAACGACACCGGCGTTGTTCGCAATGACGATGTCGCCAGCGTCGTACGCCGCACGCATCTCCGTACCGGTGGCCACGTAGGCAGCCTCAGAGCGCAGCAGCGGCACAGCCTGCTTCTGCATGTTCGCACCCATGAGAGCGCGGTTCGCATCGTCGTGCTCCAGGAACGGAATCATCGCCGTCGCGACAGAGACCATCTGGCGCGGGGAGATGTCCACGTAGTCGACGTCCTTCGGACCGACGACACCGATGTCGCCGTCCTTGAGGCGCACCTCAATACGGTCCGCAGTGATGTTGCGGTCAGCGTCGTGGGCCGTAGCGGCCTCAGCGATGGCGAAACGGTCCTCTTCATCGGCGGTGAGGTAGTCGATCTCGTCAGTGATTTGACCGTCGACGACCTTCTGGTACGGCGTCTCGATGAAGCCAAACGGGTTCACGCGAGCGTAGGACGCCAGCGCACCGATCAGACCGATGTTCGGACCTTCCGGAGTCTCGATCGGGCACATGCGGCCGTAGTGCGACGGGTGCACGTCGCGGACCTCAATGCCGGCGCGCTCACGGGACAGACCGCCCGGGCCCAGTGCGGACAGGCGACGCTTGTGGGTCAGACCGGACAGAGAGTTGTTCTGGTCCATGAACTGCGACAGCTGGGAGGTGCCGAAGAACTCGCGGATCGCGGCGGACACCGGACGCACGTTGATCAGGGACGTCGGAGTGATGGACTCCGCGTCCTGGGTGGTCATGCGCTCACGGACCACACGTTCCATGCGGGACAGGCCGACACGGACCTGGTTCTGCACCAGCTCACCCACGGTGCGTAGGCGGCGGTTGCCGAAGTGGTCGATGTCGTCGGTGTTGATCGGGATGACCACGCCCTCCGGGGAGGTCATCTCGCGCTCGCCGGCGTGCAGGCGCACCAAGTACTCGAGGGTGGTGGCAATGTCCTCTTCAGTCAGAGTCATCTCACCGTCGTGGTCGCCGCCCAGACCCAGCTTGCGGTTGACCTTGTAGCGGCCGACGCGAGCCAAGTCGTAGCGCTTCGCACGGAAGAACGCGTTCTCCAGCAGGGACTGCGCCAGATCGCGCGTCGGCTGCTCACCCGGGCGCTGCTTACGGTAAATCTCCAGCAGAGCTTCATCGGTGTTGGCCACGCCGTCATTCTCCAGCGTGGTCATCATGATCTCGGAAAAGCCGAAACGCTCCTTGATCTGCTCCGTGGTCCAACCCAGGGCCTTGAGCAGCACAGTCACCGGCTGACGGCGCTTGCGGTCAATGCGCACACCGACGGTGTCGCGCTTGTCCACGTCGAATTCCAGCCATGCACCGCGGGAAGGAATCACCTTCACGGAGTGCAGCGGACGCTCGGTGGACTTGTCGATTGTCTCGTCGAAGTACACACCCGGGGAACGCACCAGCTGCGAGACAATGACGCGCTCGGTGCCGTTGACAATGAACGTGCCCTTGTCTGTCATCAGCGGGAAGTCGCCGATGAAGACGGTCTGGGACTTGATCTCCTGGGTGTCGTTGTTAATGAACTCCGCCGTCACGTACAGCGGCGCGGAGTAGTTGATGTCCTTATCTTTGCACTCGTCGATCGTGTACTTGATGTCCTCAAAGTACGGATCGGACAAAGACAAGCTCATGTTGCCCGAGTAGTCCTGAATCGGGGAAATCTCCTCGAGAATGTCCTCGAGGCCGGAGGTAATGCGGGCATCCGAGCCACGCTCCTCCGCTTGGCGCTCACGCCACTCCGGCGTGCCGACGAGCCAAGCGAAAGACTCCAATTGAACGTCAAGAAGACCAGGCAGCGCGATCGGCTCCGCGATTTTCGCGAAGGAATAACGCTCCGGGGCTCCGGGGATTGTGGCCACTGACTTGGTCTGGGGCGAGACTGCCAAGATGGGTCCTTCCAGCACCTCACGCGGGGCACGTGCATCGGCGCTTATGCCCGTGAACACCCGCTGGATAAATAGCGTTTCATTTAGTGGAAGCCCCGTCCCCCAAAAATGCACAAAGTCACCTTGTCAAACCCATCTTTGCTAAATATGGATCCAAGGTTTCATTCACGCACCGGCGACGGCTTCCAGCGCAAGGAGACAGCTTATACCCCCAATGACTGTTTGTAAAGCAGTCTCATATAAAGCTCTATGAAAGCGCCGTCGCTTGTCGTGGAACTCTACCACCTCACTCCTTGCGGAGTGCAACCCTGGAAGTGTGACTCTACGGGGTTCCAGCATCACCCCGGGTCGATCTACCCCCGCCCGGGCGCAGCGCTCCGATCAGTCCGGCGAGGGTGAGCAGCGCGCCCAACCCGATCGTCCCCCAGGTCACCCAACGCGACACGGACTGCGTCACCGGGGTCAGTTGGCCCGCCATCTGCTCGACATCGGCAGGGTCCATCGCAGCGTCGTATGCAATGATGTCCTGGGCGCGGCGGCCGTTTTGGTCGGCGTAGTAATCGTCGACACGCTCATCGATGCCCACGACGACACCGGTGATCTGGTCGACCGTGAACTCACGCGTCGCGTCGTGGTAACGGAATACTTGGCGCTGCCCGCCGCCGGGCGCAGGCAACGTCAACGTGTTGGCCACATCCGCATACAGCTTGGCGACGTTCACCGCCTCGACCCGCTGCTCAAACACATAGACAGTGCGACCGGCAACGACGCGCTCCTCCTTGAACACCGCCGGCGCCGCCGTGCGCAACGTGGGTTCGAAGACCGCGTACTCCGTTTGCTGCACATCGAGCGGGAACTTCAGCCACACGCCATCAACGGCAACCTCGGCATCAGGCATGGCCATCACGCTGCTCAGCTTGGCTGCAGTAGCGAAAGCGCCTGTCTTGCGGTCCATCTCGTACGACCACGTTGAAGCAGCAATCAGGTTGTCAAAGTCAGAATCCTTGTCACCCCGCAACAGCGAATCCCCAATCCGCAGCCCCGTGCGCTCCTCCGTTGCCGGGTTCTGCACAGTCATGTGCAGCTGGCGGGTGACCGGCACCTCCACGGCCTTACCGTTCTCCCCCACCTCCGAATCGAAAACCCGCCCCTGCGGGTCGTGCATTGTCCAGGTGGTGTGCTCCAGGTTAAGCGGGAAACGCGCATCCCCCAAAAGAAAACGTGGAGCTACTAGTCCCGCGACAATGAGCGCGATGCCCACCCCAACAAGGATGGCAGACAAGATACGGGACTTGGGAAGCATGCGTGCCACTTTACAAGCCCACCCCACCTGCCCCTAGCCCCGCCACGGCGGGATGCGGGGCACCGAACGTCGAAAAGCAAAAAGCCCCTGCACACAGGCAGGGGCAAGATGCGTGAAACGCTTACTTGAGGGAGACCTTCGCGCCAGCCTCTTCCAGCTTAGCCTTAGCAGCCTCAGCGTCGTCCTTGTTAGCGCCCTCGAGGATGGCCTTCGGAGCACCCTCAACCATCTCCTTGGCGTCCTTCAGACCCAGGCCGGAGACGATCTCGCGGACAGCCTTAATAACGCCGATCTTCTTGTCGCCAGCGTCCTCGAGAACGACGTCGAACTCGTCCTTCTCCTCCTCAGCCGGAGCGTCGCCAGCAGCGCCCGGAGCGCCAGCTGCTGCAACTGCAACCGGAGCGGCAGCGGTCACGTCGAAGACCTCCTCGAATTCCTTCAGGAACTCGGAGAGCTCGATAAGGGTCATTTCCTTGAACTGCTCGATGAGCTCGTCCTTGGTGAGCTTAGCCATTGTGGCTTCCTTTCTGTTGTGGCCTTACACGGCCAGAATGTTTCGTGTGCGTTTTACTGAAAGTCGCTTTAAGCGGCTTCCTGCTTGTCCTGCAGTGCGGCAACGAGTCGTGCCGTCTTGGATGCCGGAGCCTGGAACAGGCCAGCAGCCTTCGCCATAGAGCCCTGGAAAGCGCCAGCAAGCTTGGCCAGAGTGGTCTCGCGGTTGTCCATCTCTGCGACAGCAGCCACCTGGGATGCGTCGAGAGCGTTACCGTCCATGTAGCCGCCCTTGACAATGAACAGGTCATTGTCCTTAGCGAACTTCTTCATGGTCTTCGCGGCGTCCACAGTCGCATCGCCCTTGATGAAGGCGACAGCGGTGGGGCCGGTCAGGTAATCGTCGAGACCCTCAATACCGTGCTCATTAGCAGCGATCTTGACGAGGGTGTTCTTGGCGACGTGCAGTTCAACATCAAATCCGAGCTCACCGCGCAGCTGCTGCAGCTGACCCACGGTCAAACCGCGGTACTCGGTGAGGAAAACAGCGGACGAGCCTTCGAACTTCTCCTTCAGTTCAGCCAGCTCAGCTGTGTTCTTCGGGTTTGCCATGACACACGCCTCCTTCCAATTACTTCATGTTGTATCCGCCCGGAGCATTTCGCTTATCGACGCCACGTGGCAGCCACCACGCGACCGGCGCAAAACAAAATGCCCCGTGCAGAAGCACGAGGCAATGCGCTTTTCAAGCGCTATACAAGCCACGTTTCTCCTGCGTGGGCCACTCCGTGGGTGGAGTCTTCGATCCTTCTAGGCTTTCACCTTCGGGATGACCGACGGTCTTCGGTGAAACTTGAGCGCGGGAAAAATTCCCGTTCAAACTTCGTTGATGAACCTTAATGCAGGGCGGTGCGGGAAACCAAATCGCGCAATCACTGCTTCTTGTTCTTGGCAGGGTCTTCCAGCCCGAGGAGTTCGAACGCGAACGGTTCAATCTCCGTGGACGAATCGGCAGCCACGAAAGACGCACGCTGTTTACCCGTGTCGAGCAGCAGCATGGACGAGAACCCGAACGTTCCGCCGTTATGCCAGTACTGGTCAGTACCTTCCTTGAACACCAATGCTGTCGATCTAGGACCTTCGGCCCAAAGGTTCAGCTGCTCCCAGGATACGTGAACAGGGCATCCCCTCCACCCTGGCGATCACAAAACCCCGGTTCCAGTGAACTGCTCCCCATTAGTTGGACTGAGAAATCAGTTACCGACTAGTGGGGAGCAGTTTTCGTTGAGAGCACGAAGTTCGCTGAGTGAACATCAGCGTGAGCAGTTGGTAGATCTTTTTGAGCAGGGTATGGGTTCTCTAGCTGCTGCGAGTGTCCTTGGGGTCTCAAGAGATGCCGTCCGTTGTCTCTACCGTCGGTTTGTCCTGCATGGCAGTCTATGTCTCGTGGAGAAGCCGACAAAGCAGCAGTACTTGTTTGAGACTAAGAAGGAAGTTGTCGAACGCCACCTCGCCGGCGAGACCGCGATGGATCTTGCACGTGAGTTTGGCCTGTCGTCAGATCAGCTGGTCAAATATTGGTCGTGGGAATGGCGCAAAGGTGGCGATGACGCGTTAAAACCGAAGCCGAAGGGCAGGCCCAAAGGCTCGGCCGCGCCGAAGGTGCTCACGGAGGAGGAGAAGCTGCGCCGCCAGATCGAGCGGTTGAAAGCGGAAAACGCCTACCTAAAAAAATTGCGGGACTTGAGGAATCAGGGACACGTCTGAAAGTCCAGGCGATTGTCATCCTCAAGTCGCAGCACCGTTTGGAGTATCTCCTAGACGCGGCAGGTATGCCACGGTCGACGTTCTTCTACCACCAGAAACGACTGAGCGAGCCGGATAAGCACGCGGTACTTAAGCACGCAATCCGGGAAAGCTTCGAGCGTAATAAGCATCGCTACGGTTACCGGCGGGTCCTGCTGGACCTGCGCAACGAGGGCTGGGTGGTTAACCACAAGGTGGTCTACAAGCTCATGCGCGAGATGGGTCTTCGGGCCAAGATCCGCCAGCGCCGGCGCTATGTTTCCTACGCCGGAACGATCAGCCACATCGCTGAGAACAAACTGGATCGCAAATTCAGCCCGGACACGCCGAACACCGCTTTTGTCAGCGACGTCACCGAGTTCAGGGTCGCAGGCCGCAAGGTGTATCTGTCACCCGTGATGGATCTGTTCGACCGCTCAATCGTCGCCCATACCGTGGCTACATCGCCGTCGACAGCGTTTACCGCTGCTTCATTGACCAAGGCGATCGCGGCGTGCGCGCCTGAACCCGGGTGGATGATGCACACCGATCAAGGCTTCCAGTACCAGCACGTCTCCTGGCGCGACTTGATCGACGACAACGGCGGTGTTCAGTCGATGTCGCGTAAAGCCAATTGCTACGACAACGCAGTTATGGAGAACTTCTTCGGGCACGTGAAAACAGAGATGTACCACGGCGAAGTCTTCGACACTATCGAGGATTTCAACCAAGCGATCGATGACTACATCCAGTGGTACAACACCAAACGCGTCCAACAACGACTCAAGGGCCTGACCCCGACGCAATATCGGAATCAGGCCCTTGAACCCCTAACCGCCTAGAATTAAACCAGTCCAACTAATGGGGGCTAGTTCACAGCACGAATGCCGAAAACCGGGGTTTGAGCGCGGTAACTACGCGGGCTTAAGCCTCCGTATAGTTCTTCTGCACAGACGGGTCAACCGGAACGCCCGGCCCCTGGGTCGCGGAAACCGTGACCTTCTTCAGGTAGATGCCCTTGGCGGATGCCGGCTTGAGGCGCAGAACCTCGTCCAGGAGAGCGCCGTAGTTCTCGGCGAGCTGCTCCGGGGTGAAGGATGCCTTGCCGATCAGAGCGTGCAGGTTGGATGCCTTGTCCACGCGGAAGGCGATCTTGCCGCCCTTGGACTCGCTGACAGCCTTAGCCACGTCGGGGGTGACGGTGCCGGTCTTCGGGTTCGGCATCAGACCACGCGGGCCGAGGACGCGGGCAACGCGGCCGACCTTCGCCATCTGGTCCGGGGTCGCAATAGCAACGTCGAAGTCGATGTTGCCGGCGTTGATCTGCTCGATCAGCTCGTCGGAACCGACGATGTCGGCGCCAGCTTCCTGAGCCTTGGTTGCGTTCTCGCCCTCAGCGAAAACAGCGACGCGCACGCTCTTACCGGTGCCGTTCGGCAGGTTGACGGTGCCGCGGACCAGCTGGTCAGCCTTACGCGGGTCGACGGAAAGACGCATTGCCACGTCGATGGTGGCGTCGTACTTCTCGGAGGCGGTCTCCTTCGCCAGGGTGACTGCCTGCAGCGGGGTGTAGACCGACTCACGGTCGATCTTTGCCAGCTGCTCGGCGTAAGCCTTGGAGTGCTTCTTGGCCATGTTGAATTCCTTTGCAGTGTTGATTGCTGCCGCCATATCAGGCGGCGGGAAGTGTGGTACGGGCCTGACCCGGCCCTCCCACGGACGCCCGTGTTACTTCTGGACGTCGATGCCCATGGAACGAGCGGTACCGGCGATGATGGCCGCACCTGCCTCGATGTCGCGGGCGTTGAGGTCGTTCTTCTTGGTCTCAGCGATTTCCTTGCACTGCTCCCAGGTGACCTTGCCCACCTTGTCGGTGTGGGGGACGCCGGAGCCCTTCTGCAGGCCAGCGGCCTTGAGCAGGAGCTTCGCAGCCGGCGGGGACTTCAGGATGAAGTCGAAGGAGCGGTCTTCGTAGACCGTGATCTCCACCGGGATGATGTTGCCGCGCATGGACTCGGTTGCAGCGTTGTACGCCTTGGTGAACTCGACGATGTTCACACCGTGCGCACCGAGAGCCGGACCGACCGGCGGTGCCGGGTTCGCCATACCAGCCTCGATCTGCAGTTTGATCAGGCCGGTGACCTTCTTCTTAGCCATCGAATTACCTCTTTTCCTAGGTACAGGCCCCCGCCACGATGATTAACGGAGACCTTCCGGATGCCACGTCAACGCCTTTTGCTTATCGACGCAGCCACCGGGGACGTTCACTACCGCACCCACCCTCAAGCAGGCACGATCGACCAGTGTACGGGACTGACCCCGACCAGCCCAAATCGCGAAAACCGGCCCCGTTAGGTTGGGAGCCGGTATCAGTAGGGTGCCGTTCGTGACGGGCAAGATCTCGATTACACCGCCCCCGAGATCCTCAAACAAAACCGCAGGTCAGTTTTGAGTGACAGGGCAAGAATGCAATCGAGATCTTGTTTGCCGCCAGCCGGCGCGCCACGAGGTACGCTACATGATCCGCTCGATCTGATCGGCAGTGAGCTCGACCGGGGTCTCGCGGCCGAAGATGGACACGAGCGCCTGGATCTTGCCGGTCTCCGGGTCGATCTCGTTGATGGTCGCAGACACGGACGCCAGCGCACCGGAAAGAATGGTGACAGCCTCGCCGACCTGGAAGTCGTGCGCGACCTTCGGCTTCTCTTCCTGCTCCGGCATTGCGATGACGGTCTCGCCCTCGGCATTTGCCTCGGATGCGGCCGCTTCACCGTCGACAGGCGCGGTCTTCGGCATGAGGAACTTCGCCACGTCGCGGTGCTTGACCGGAGTCGCGTTGCCCTCATTACCGACGAAGCTGGTCACGCCCGGGGTCTCGCGGACCACGGACCACGCCGCATCGTTAAGATCCATGCGCACCAGGACGTAGCCCGGAAGAAGCTTGCGCTTGACGATCTTCTTCTTGCCGTTCTTGTCCTTCTCAAAGACCTGCTCGATGGGCACGACCACGTCGTATATGGATTCCTCCACCTCGAGCGTCTGGATGCGCATGTCCAGGTTGGTCTTCACTTTGTTCTCGTAGCCCGAGTAGGACTGAATGATGTACCAGGAACCAGGGAGCTTCTTCAGCTCGCGGGTGTACTCGCGCAGGCGGCGCTTGTAGTCCGCGTCCGTAGCCTCCTCCGGCTCACCGCCGAGCGCGGCCTCCGGGGACGCCGCAACTTCAGCGTCAGCCTCGGTGACATCGGCCGATTCGAGGTCGACTTCCTGCACGGGCTGAGTCTCAACCTCCGGCGCCTCGTCCTGCTCCGCGTCAACAACCGGCTCAGCGTCAGCGGTGTCGTCGCCGACAGCGCCGCCTTCACCGATCATCTCGTCTTCGCGGAGGTCGGTGGTGGCGCCGGAGCCCTGACTGTCAGCCTCAGCGTCGTCTGCGCCGGTTTCCGGGTCCGTGGACTCCTGCACCGCGCCGCCTTCGGCAACCATTTCTTCTTCGTTGCGCTCTTCAGTGGTGGCTTCGTTGTTGGTGGTGTCTTCTGCCATGACCGCTCCTTTCTCGTCGGGGTGTGGTGCGCCCCAGCCTACCTGCTGGGCCAAAAACTGATCCCGCCTTACCCTTGACGGGCGGCGGGATCTGTATTTGTCTGCAGAAGACTATACCTAAGGCACCAGGACTTGCTCAACTACCCAGGACGCTGCCTGGTCCACGCCCCATACGAGCGCAGTCAAAACGATGAGGAAACCGAAGACGATGAGTGTGTAGTTCACCATCTGCGCGCCGGTGGGCCAGACCACTTTGCGCATCTCGCCGACAACTTCACCGGGGAACGCCAGCGGGCCGTCGCCAGTGTTGTCCTGATCATCGGAGGCGGCAGCAGGAGTGCGCTTCGTCTCGTAAGAATCAGTGGTGACGGAGGTGGAACCGCTCAGCTGGCGTTTACCGGTGGGCTTTGCCGCACTTCTACCTGGCTGGTTGTTAGTCACAGCTCTCCTCAAGGCATTGGTCGTCTATGGCAGGGGCGACAGGACTCGAACCTGCAACCTACGGTTTTGGAGACCGTTGCGCTACCAATTGCGCCACGCCCCTTTTGGTGCACTGCGTAAAACAGTACGCCAACCCTACCACGAGCGTAGGACCGCTCCCAGAAGGTGAGTAGCGATGGAGAGAATTGAACTCTCGACACAGCGATTATGAGTCGCTTGCTCTACCACTGAGCTACACCGCCATGTGCTTGCCGCCTACCACCCGGTTTCCCGGGCAGACGCCAGCAAACAACAGAGCCCCCTAGCAGAATCGAACTGCTGACCTTCTCCTTACCATGGAGACGCTCTGCCGACTGAGCTAAGGGGGCGCAGCCTCTGAAGCGTTAGCCGCTTGTTTGAAGCCTTTGAAAGATTAACCTGCCGTTGCGCACATTCACAAATCAGCAGGTCAATCTTTGTTTATGCGTGTTTATAGCGCTATTGGCGGATACCGAAGATCTGCCCCAGCGCACTGTTGATCTGGTCCCTGAAGGCAACGAAGATCGTCCCGAGTGCGGCCAGAACACCCAGCGCAATTCCAGCGGTAGCGCCCGGGGTCAGCTTGCCGTCCGCGTCGCGCGCAGAGGACTTAGCGGAGCCTTCACCCGATCCCTTGCTCGTGTCCAGACCCGTGGACGGCTCGCACTCCGTTTCCTTCGTGGCCACAGCGCCACGCAAGGAAATACCGTTAGACACGCCGTCGTCAGCCCAGAGGAAGCGCGTGGTCTCCGTGAGCTTTTTACCCTCGCACTGGCCGCGGGAGACGAAGGCCGCGAAGCCCTCGTTAGCAAAGTTGTTCATCTTCGCCGGTCGCGCCTGGGTTTTGGACACCGGGGCGAACTCCGTGCCGTTGTGGGCCAGGAGGAGGGATGCACCATCACACACCTCGTCGCACATCACACGCAGCTGCTTGTTAACGGAGTTGTAATCCAGCGCCATCACCCCGGCAAACGGGGACTGGTATTCCTGCTTCAGTTCGTGGGTTTCATCGTCTTTGAGGTCAACGAAGTAGACCTTGCCGTTGGCCTCCAAGCCCAAGGCATAGGCGTTCTGGTCCGGGATGTAGGAGATCGCCTCCCAGCCAGAGTTAGCACCGATCTCACCGACAAGGCCTTTCAGATCCCACTCGTGGGTGGCTTTCAGCTCTTTATCGTCGCCGGTGGGCAGCTCGAAGCGCAGAACAGACGGACGGGAGACGTCCTTGTGCTCGTTGTTGCGCTCGGTGGCCACGTAGAGCGCGCCATCCTGGCCGAAGGCAATGCCCTCTGCATCCGGGTCGCCGGAGCCGTCCTTGTAGCGCAGCTTCCAGTTGCCGGCCTCGGTGTATTTCTTGGTTTCCTCGTCATAGTCAACGGCGAACAGTGTGCCCTTGTCGTTATTGACGATCCATGCGCGGCCGTTGTTGTCGAAGTCGATGCCGGACATGTCCTCGCCCGCAAACGCGCCACCCAGATCGATGTTCTGGATCTCCTGCGGGTCAAACGGCCAAGCGGTCTCCGCGACCGGCTTCTTCTCCCCTGCCGCCTCGTTGGCCGTCCCGCGGGTGGGGTTACCGGTGCCGGTGAACTCACCGGTCTTGTCCGGGATGCGGCCCCAGGTGTGCTCGGCGTGGCCGTCCCAGGTGGTCTCAGCCACAAGCTTGTCGGCGGCGTCGAACACGCGAACGGAGTCTTTCTTGCCCAGACCGAAGCCCTGGGAACCGTCCGGCGTTTGCTTCTCGGTGTAAAGGGCGTAGTAACCGCCCGACTCGATCTTCGTGCCATCCGGAATGACAATCGGGTCGTGTTTGTCGTTGTCATCGAGAATCTTCCAGCCGGAGATATCGATGTCATCACCGTTGTTGGTGTTCGCCAGCTCCACCCAGTCGGCAACGGGGTCGCCGTTGGATTCGACCTCGTTGATCACAACGAGAGAGGCTGCCGGCTGGGCAAGCGCATGCGGCGCAACGAGCGCGGAAAAGCCAACAGCGGCGGACACAGAAACTGCGGCTGCGCTGCGGAGGCGGGAGGAAGACATAAGAGACCCTTCGAACGATTGGACAGAACGGCCCAACCTTAAAGTATTAAGGTGAACACTTAGCTAGATTTAAGTAACGTGCACATGTCCGGGTTAAACGACAAAATGTGTGTCCGGATGGAGCGATTCGTCGGTGGTGATCTGCGGTAACCCGGAAAATATTTGCTTTGACAGCATATATCTGTCGCGGGGACGGGAAATACCGGGATAGTCCACCGTCGTGTGCTAGGGGCGTTGTTGGCTTTGTAAATGCCAAAGAACCGACCCCGCTGCCGCGTGTGCGGCGGTGATATGAAGCGCAACGGCAAAACCTCCGCCAACCGCACCCGATGGCGGTGCAAGATCTGCGGCGCCTCCGCCACGAAACGACGGCCCGATATCACCAACGCCGCCGCCTTCGACGCTTTCATCACTCACGTCACCACAGGCGACAGCCTGAAAACCACCGCTTTCAAAACAGGCTGCGACCCACGCACCCTGCAACGCCGGTTTGCAACGTTTTGGCTTGTCGATGTGCCTGATCCCACGATCGGGCACGAAGGACGGGTCTACGACCAGGTCTTTCTTGACGGCACCTACACCGCCGGCGGGTGTCTTATCGTGGCTGCCACCTTGGATCACGTCATCGCCTGGCACTGGTGTTTGCACGAAACGACCCGCGACTACCAAAGGTTGCTCGAACGTATTCCTGCCCCAGTGATGGTGGTGATCGACGGCGGCCGAGGCGCCGCCAGCGCAATCAAAACATGCTGGCCCACAACGAAAGTGCAGCGCTGCCTCGTCCACGCCCAACGCGTGGTACGCCGACACACCACCTCACGCCCACGCACCGATGCAGGACGAGCGATCTACCAACTCGCACTCAACCTCACCACAATCACCACCCTGGATGAAGCCGCGGCATGGGGTGCGCAGCTACACGAATACGGCAACGTCTACCGCGACTGGATGAACCAGAAAACGTGGACAACCGACCCGGCCACACGGCAACGCACCTGGTCGTGGACACACGAACCCACCCGCAAGGCCTACAACAGCCTCAACCACCTATGGCGAAACAACCTACTGTTCGTCTATCTCGAACCACCCGACGGTGTGCTCGATGTCAGCCGGATCAAATCCACCACCAACAGCCTCGAAGGCGGCATCAACGCCCAGCTGAAACTGCTGGCCCGCACCCACCGCGGCAGAGGCGGGGAACACCAACGCCGGATGCTGGAGCGGTGGCTATATCTGAAAACGGAACTGCCTGACGATCCCGTAGAAATCGCCAGGCAGTCCAACTGGGGTCAGGACCAACTCGCCAAAGTATCCACCCTGACCCACAACGAGAACCAAGCCGACCACGAAACCGGACGACCAGCCCTCTGCGACAACGCTATCGACACCGAATACACCCACTCAATCGGCATCCAAAAAGGCCACATCTAACCCCGCGACACGCCGGAGTCAGACACACATTTTGTCGTTTAACCCACATGTCCGCCCCGTGAACACGGACTACCCGCAACAGAAAACGCACCGTGGGATAATCCCTCGGTGCGTTTGTTGGTGCCAGGTAGAAGATTCGAACTTCTGAAGGCAATGCCGGCGGATTTACAGTCCGCTCCCTTTGGCCGCTCGGGCAACCTGGCGTGCTGGGACTACATTACAGGACGCGCCCCGGAAAAACGCAAATCACCAGCATGTGGCACATAAAGCTACCCGACGCGGTCGACGGTGTAGCGCGAGATGTGCCGGATCGCCTGGTTAGCAGGGATGTCCGGCAGCGCATCCAAATGCTTGTCGACGTCGGCCAGGTAACCCCGAACGTCGTCAAGCGCGCGCTGACGGCCATCCGTTTGTGCGATGAGGTCGAGAGCGCGGGCGACATCGGCATCGTCGATAAGCGGACCAGTGAGCATCGCGCGCAACTCCTCGCCCGCTGGACCGGAATCTTGCATCGCGTACAAGACGGGCAGCGTGAATACGCCTTCGCGCAAGTCGGTGCCGGGCGTCTTCCCCGACTGCGTTGAGTCAGAGAAGATGTCAATGATGTCGTCGACGATCTGGAAAATCATGCCGACCGCCTCACCGAGCTCCTTGAGCGTGCGCACATCCTCTTCTTTAGCGCCAGAGTGCGTCGCACCAAGGAACGCCGCCGACGCGATGAGCACGCCCGTTTTCTCACGGATGACGTTGAGGTAGTGCTCGACCGGGTCGCCTCCGCCGGGCCCAACCGTCTCACGCATCTGGCCGGTGACAAGCTCGCTGAACGTCTCGGCGAAGTGAGCGACTGTGGCGGTGTCAATCTCGCTCATGATGCGCGATGCCTCTGCAAGCAAGTAGTCGCCGGACAGGATCGCGACGGTGTTCGTCCACCGCGCGTTCGCTGACTCAACACCGCGGCGCTTTGCGGCCTCATCCATCACATCGTCGTGGTACAGCGTGGCCAAATGCACCATCTCGACGATCGTGGCACCCTTGATCACTTTGTCCGCCTGCGGCTCCGGCCCAAACTCGCTAGCCAGCATGGCCATCAGCGGGCGGAAACGCTTCCCGCCAGCCTTGGCAAGGTGCGTGACCTTCTCGTTGAGGAAGTCCTGCCCGCTGGACAGACGCTCAAGCATGAGTGCTTCCACGCTGTTCAACCCTTCCGCAACGCGCGCAGCCAGCTCCTGATCCCCGAGGTCCAGCTGGGGTGTGCCGTTGGTCATTGATCGTCCTTGCGGGTCGTGCGGGCTGGATGATGTCCCCTTTACCGTAGTCCACAGTGTGTGCGTCTGGCACAATAAGTGCGATGAAATCCTTCGAGTGCGTTGTCGTCGGGGCCGGTCCCGCTGGCTCCGCCGCAGCGATCGCTGCGGTGCGCGCCGGCTTGAGCACATTGCTTGTCGACGCCTCTGCCCACCGCCGCGACAAAACCTGCGGCGACGGACTCACCCCGCGCGCAGTCCATTCTCTGCGCGCGCTCGGACTCGAATCAGCACTGCCGGCCTACCGCAACAAGGGCCTGAAGCTGCACGGCTTCGGCGGCTCCGTCACCGCACCGTGGCCCGACGGGTCCTACGGCGCCGAGGGGTCTACTTCTCCCCGCACGCTTTTTGACGCTACTTTGGCTGACCTGGCCGCCACCACCGGCGCCACCGTCTTGTACGACTGCCCCGTCACCGCGCTCGCGCACGGCACCCGCGGCGAGATCTCCTCGGTGGTCACCCCGAAGGGAACGTTCGGCGCGCGCTGGGTGGTGGTTGCGGATGGGGTGCGCTCGCCCGTCGGAAAGCTTTTGGGCAGGCAGTGGCACCGCGGCGAGGTGTACGGCATCGCCGCGCGGTCCTATTGCACTACCCCGTTTGCCGACGAGCCGTGGATGCACTCCCACGTTGAACTCCGCGACTCGGACGGGGCGATTCAACCTGGCTACGGCTGGATCTTCCCGCTTGGACGTTCTGCTGTGAACCTGGGCTGCGGCGCCCTATCCACCGATGCCCGGCCGGCGAAGGTGAACACGAAAAAACTACTGGTGCAATACGCCGACCAGGTCCGCGAGGAATGGCAGCTCGGCGAGCCCCGCGACATCGCCTCGGCGCTGCTGCCCATGGGCGGGGCCGTGTCCAACGTCGCCGGCCCGAACTGGATGCTCATCGGCGACGCCGCCGCCTGCGTCAACCCGCTCAACGGTGAGGGAATCGACTACGGGTTGGAGACCGCCATCATGGCGGTCGACCTCATCGCTGATGCCAAGGCGGGCTCGAACGGCCGCAAACGCGCCGTCGACCGCGACCTGACGCTGGTTTGGCCGCACGAACTGCGCCGCCGCTACGGCGAAGCCTTCGTGCTCGCCCGCACCGCGGCCCGGCTGTTGACCTACCCGCAGTTCTTGCCCCTTGCTGGGCCGGTTGCTTTGCGGGGACTCGGCGGCCGCTACCTCATGCCCGCCGCCGCCCGGCTGATGGGCAACCTCATCAGCGAAGAGGACAAAGACCTCATCGCGCGGGCGTGGCGGCTGGCCGGGTCCGTGGCCTCAGCGTCGGCGACCCGGCGCGACGCGCCGCTGTGGGACGCCCGCTAAACCATTGCGCCTAAGCCTTCTCAGCGCGGTGCAGCGCCACGATCCCGAGGGCGAGATTCTTCCAGGTGGCGCGTTCCCACCCGGAGTCGTTGATGGCGTTAGCTAGCTGCTCTTGCGCGGGCCATGCCTTAATGGACTCCGCAAGGTACTCATAAGCTGGGGCGTTGGAGGAAAAGACCTTGCCCAGCAGCGGGATCATCCGCGGCAGGAAGGTGCTGTAAATAGTGGAGAACACCGGGATAACGGGTGTAGAGAATTCGTTGACCACCAGCCGGCCTCCCGGTTTGGTCACGCGCGCCATCTCGCGCAGGCCGGCCTCGAAATCGTGCACGTTACGCAGGCCGTAGGAAATGGTCACAGCGTCGAAGGTCTCATCGGCGAACGGCAGGTGCATGGCGTCGCCGACGACTTTCGGCACGTCGCGGTGCGCACCGGCGGCGAGCATGCCCTGGGAGAAGTCGCAGGCGACGCACCACGCGCCGGACTTGGCCAGCTCTTCGGTGGACACGGCCGTGCCAGCAGCTAGATCGAGCACGCGCTCCCCCGGCTTCAAGTCCAACAGTTCGCGGGTCCGGCGGCGCCAGCGGCGGTCCAGGCCAGCCGTCATCACTGTGTTGGTGATGTCGTAGTTCTTTCCTACGTCATCGAACATCCCCGCCACGTCGTGCGGGTTCTTTTCCAGGTTCGCCTTGGCCATAAGAGGACAGTCTACTTCGCCTTGCCGCGCCGGCCTTTCCGCCCCGTGTACGGGTTGGCTTCAATGACCTGCTCGTAATAGCCCAAGAGTTGCTCGCACAAGGCCGGCCAGGTTCTATCGGCGACAGACTCCCGGGCGTTGCGGCTCATCTGCTCGAGGTTGTCGTCGGCGAGGATGGTGGCAGCGGCGGCGGGCAGGTCTCGTTCGAAGGTGGGGACGTCGAGAAGCTGGCCGTTGTAGCCGTCCACAATCGTGTCGATGGGCCCGCCTGCCCGTGGCCCAATCGTCGGCGTGCCGGAGGCCTGCGCTTCCTGCAGTGTCTGGCCGAAAGTCTCAAACTCTCCGGTGTGGACGAACAGGTCCAGCGACGCGTACGCTGTCGCCAGCGCTTCCCCGCGCAGCTCACCGGTGAAGATCGCGCGCGGCATGAGCTTGCCCAGGTCGCGCCGCTCCGGTCCGTCGCCAACGATGACCAGCTGGATCCCCGAGTCCCCGTGCAGCGCCGCGAGACGTTCCACGCCCTTCTCCGACGCGAGGCGGCCCACAAAGCCGACTATCTTCTTCGTGCCGGTCGGGTCCCACTTCGCGCGCAGCTGCTCACTGCGTTTCGACGGGTGAAACAGCTCCGAATCCACCCCGCGCCCCCACTTGTGCACATTCTCAATACCGTGGGACTCAATCTCCTCGATGGTCACCGAGGACGGTGCGAGCGTCATCTGGGTCATGTTGTGCAGCCTGCGCGTCCACGCCCAGGCCGCCTTCTCCAGAAAGCCGAGGTGGTAGCGGGCGGTGTACCCGGCCACATCGGTTTGGAACAGGGCGACGGCGGGGAGCTTTAAACGCCGACAAGCAATGGCTCCGACGCCGCCGAGCACGTACGGGCTGGCCAGGTGCACGATGTCGGGCTGGAACTCGCGCAGGGTGCGCCACAGCGTCGCGTTGGGCACACCGATAGGCAGCGAATCGATCAGCGGCACCATGATCGTGGGCACGCGCACGACCGGGAACCCAGCGTAGGACGGGATCTCCTCCTGGTTCGACCGTGCACCAGGAGCAATGACGACTGCTTCGTGGCCGGTCGCCTCCAAATGCTCCAGCACACGCAGAACAGAGTTGGTTACTCCGTTGACGTTGGGCAGGAAAGCTTCGGCAACAATAGCGACACGCATTGCATCATTATTTCTGTGGCCAGCTAACTGTTTGCGTCTTTCTCGGTAACGGCAGGTGAATTTTCGCGCCGTCCCGCCCGCGAAACCGCCATCCACGCTAACGCGGCGATAAGCGTGGACATGAGCGCGACCGATAACGCCGGAACGAGCGCGAGCGTCCATGAGCGGCCTTCCACCTTCACAATGTCCGGGTCCGATTTCGCGTATGTCACCCACACTTGCTGCCCCTCCCCCAGTCCCGAGGGGTAGAGCAGACCCAGCGGCGGAAAGTGCACGCGCCCAGTTTCGTCTTGGTATTCGACGGAGGTGCGCAGCCAGGTCACGCTGGTGACGGTGGCGATGCCGCGGCCAGGGTCGCGGGCGATAGTGGCATCATTCAGCGCGGGCCCGGCAATCATGGTCACGCTGCCGAGCATCGCGCACAGGTATAACGCGATGATCAGCTGGTGCAGGCGGCGCTGGATCACTTCTTCAGCCGCTCTGCCAGATCGCGCCTGGTCGCGCGCGTGGTCACGGCCTCAATCACAGTCACGGGCTCGTGCTTATCGACGCCATCCAGAAGGCATTCCACCAACTCCTGCGTCGACTCAGCCCGGCGGTACGCGACACCGTAGGCGTCTGCGAGGGCGGCGATGTCGACGTCGTGAGGCGTGCCAAACGCCATCTCGAAGTACTCCCGCAGTGGCTCAGCACCGGGTTCGAGGGACTCGAAAATGCCGCCGCCGTTGTCGTTGGCCACCACGATGGTGAGGTTGCTCGGGCGCGGCTGGGGCAGGTCGTGGCTGCCGATCAGCAGGCCGCCCACGTCGTGGAGGAAGGTCACGTCGCCGACGAGTGCCACGGTGCGCGGAGCGCGGATCTCATCCGGGTGCAGCGCTTGGGTGGCCAATGCAACGCCGACGGCCTGGGACACTGTGCCGTCGATGCCGGCGGCACCGCGAGCTGCGTAGGTGGACACGCCGTCGAACGGCAGGCCGACCAGGCTGGCGTCGCGCACCGGGTTCGACGAGCCGAGGACCAGCGTGTCCCCCACCGCCAAGGTGTCGCCCACCGCCGCCGCTGCGTGGAGGCCGGTGAAACCGAACTGCGCATCGTCGAGAGCGTCGCGGACCGTCTGGGCACCAACGTCTCCGGCGGCCTCACACATTTTGAGCCACTGGTCGGTCGGCTGGCCGATGGCGTTCACCCTGCTGCCGCGGCGGACCGGGTTGCCCGTGAACGTCTCCGTGCGCGACAGCCCGATGACCTCGATGGTGTTGTCCGCCATGAGCGCCAGCACGTCGCGGTGCAGCGTCGGGTGGCCCACCACGATGACCTGGTCCGGCTTAGTCGACGCCGCGAAGTCTCCACCGTCGTGGCTAATAGCCACCTCGTCCTGAGTGAAAAACTGCGCCGCCAGCGGGTGCACCTGGTGGAACGGGGTCGGGGCGGTCGGCTCGGCGATGGTGGGCACGTGCTCGAGGCCGGGGACTTCCCAGGCTTCGTCACCGGCGATGACCAAGGTGTTCAATCTCAGGTCGACGTCGACCGCGCCGTGATCGACAAAACCCGCACTGCCCTTCAACCGCCCGGGGCCGACAACCCCGCGCGGCGTGCCGACAGGTCCGGCCAACGCCTCCGGCACGAGCGGGGTGTCCAGCGCGACGTTGATGTGCGCGACGCTACTTTCGCCCGCGCCCGCGGCCAGGTCGATCGGGTCCCCCACCGCGGCGACCTGTTGCGTCGTGGCGTAGCGGCCGAAGATCCCCTCCTGCCAGATCGTTTGTGACGCTCCCGTGCCCACCAGCCGCTGCGGCCGGTCCGCGCTGACCACCAGCAGCGGGGTATGCGACATGTGGGCCTCAATGACAGCCGGGTAGCAATTGGCCACCGCCGTTCCCGAGGTCATCACCACCGCCACCGGCCGGCGCTGCACGCGCGCGAGGCCGAGGGCGAGGAAGGAGGCAGCGCGCTCGTCGATACGCGAATGGACAATGACATCCCTGCGGGCCAGAAACGCGTACGCCAGCGGCGAGTTGCGCGAACCCGGGCACAACACGACATCCGTGACATGCCCGGCGACTTCGGCGGCGACGTAGTCCGCAACTGCAACCGCTTCTACTGCAGAATCCGCCATTACTCCCCCGAGCCAAACAGGTCGTCGAGGAAGCCCTGCAAGTCATTGACCACGCCTTCTGCCTCGTCTTGGAGCTCCGGCGGAATCTCCGTCGGGATGTCGGTGGGCATGTCTTCGGGCAGATCCGTAGGAATTGTCACCTGGGGATCACCATCCCGGTTACGTCCGAAGAGACCGTCGAGCAGGCCCTCCGGTGTCGTTGTCACCGTCTCAGTCTCCGTGAGCGTCACCGGTGCCGGCGGCGGCTGGTTCGCCCGGCCCTCCGCCCCGCGCCACAAGAAGAACAGCACAATGGCCGCCAGCGCCAACAGCAACGCAACAATTCCTAACGCGACACCGCCCGCCTTGCCGCTGCGCTTCGGCGAGTCGTACTCCTCGCTGTAAGGCTGGCGGTCGCTCGGTGGGCGGTACGGCTGCTCGTAAGGCTCGGGCTCACCGTAACCGCCCTGCCCGCCGTACTGGGTGTGGCCACCGAACTGGGTTTCCGGGTACGCAGCCTGGTAGTTCGTCTCATCCGGCATATACTGCCGTGGACCCTTCTCATTGGGTTGGAATTGGGCAGTGCGGTCGTCCGCACCGAGAAACTCGGTCTCATTGCTCGGGTCGACGCGGCGGGTCTGATCATCCATGGGCCACATCGTAGTCCCCCAGCGATCTGAGACCTACCGCGTCCGGCCCGCGCTGCCGCACCGGCCTAGAGCACCAGCCCGAAGACAGGCACCGCCAAGAAATAGGTGGCCAGCGTGATGATCACCACGCCGATCACGTTGAGCCAGATACCGCCCTTGATCATCTGCCCCATAGTGACGTAGCCGGAGCTGTAAGCAATCGCGTTCGGCGGGGTGGCCACCGGAAGCATGAACGCGCACGTTGCGGCCAGGGCGACCGGGACGGTCAGCAGCATGACGTTCATGTCCCCGCCCGATGTCAGGCCGATGCCGGTGGCCACACCGCCCATGATTGGCAGGAACGTCGCAGCGGTCGCGGTGTTGGACGTCAGCTCCGTCAGCAGCAGGATGAGCACAGCCACTGCGGCGATGAGCAGGATGACCGGCAGGCCAGCAAGGACCTTGGCCACTTCACCGATCCACAGCGACAGACCCGTCTTGGTGAACATCGCCGACAGCGACAGGCCGCCGCCGAACAGCAGCAGCACATCCCACGGGATGTCCTTGGCCGTCTCCCAATCCAGCAAGCGAATGCCGTTGAGCTTGCCGGGAATGGTGAACAGCAACAACCCGGCGATGATGCCCACGCTCGCGTCGGTGTAGGGGAAGTCCCAGCCGAAGGTCTCCATCCCCAGCGGGATGAACACCCAGGCCACCGCGGCGGCGACGAAGATCACACCGGCGAGGATTTGGCCGGGGGTCCAGGGGCCGATCTTCTTCAATTCGTCGTCGATAAGCTCTTTGCCCCCGGGGATTTCATCGATCTCAGGCTTGAACACGTTGATCAAAATGATCCACGCAAGCAGCGTGAACAGCACCGCAATGGGCACACCGAACATCATCCACTTGCCAAAGCCGATTTCGATACCGTGCGATTCCTTCATGTACCCGGCCAGCAGCAGGTTCGGCGGCGTACCGATCAGCGTGCCCAACGAGCCTGTGGACGCCGAGTACGCAATGCCCAGCATCAGCGCCGTGGCGAAGTTCTTCTGCTTGTCCATGCTGCCCAGCTGTTCAGCGGTGAGCGTGAGCACCGAAACACCAATCGGCAGCATGACCACGGCCGTGGCGGTATTGGACACCCACATCGACAAGAAGCCGGTGGCCACCATGAAGCCCAGGATGATCCGCTTCGGGGACGTGCCGATGAGCTTGACCACCCACAGCGCAAGCCGGCGGTGCAAGTTCCACCGCTGCAGACCCAGCGCGATCATGAATCCGCCCATGAACAGGAAGATCGTGTCGGAAGCGTACGGGGCGCTGACTTCTTTGAACTCGGCGACACCCATGATCGGGAAAACGGCCAGCGGGATGAGCGCAGTGGCGGCGAGCGGAATCGCCTCCGTCATCCACCACACCGCCATCCACACCGCGACCGCAGCCACGATGCGCATCGCCTGCGCGGAGTACTCCTGCTCCGGGTCAGCGCCAGAAGACTCGAGCACGGTCTCGGCAGCGCCGTCCGGGAACATCAGGTAAATGACCACCGCCGCCGCAAGCCCCACGAAAAGGCCGATGACTTGGCGGCGCCAATCCTTGCTCTCCGGCGCGGTGGCGATGTCGCCTTCGGCATACTGGGTGGAATCTCGGGTTATCGCAGTTGCTGGCATATCTCAAACATAAGCCATACAGCGTCTCAGGCGATAGAACCACCAATCTTTTCTTATCGACGACGCCTTCAACCCCGCCACCCTATCCGCATCCGGCGCGAACAACTCTGACGGATTGATACTGATGCGCCCATCCACGATGGGGAATGGGTCAGCGACATCCTCGAGGAACAATCGTTGCGTGGCCAGTCCCGCCGCTTGCGACCCCGCCGCTGCCGCAGCGACGAGGCCGGCGTGAATCCCCACCGCGGTGTCTAGCGCCGACGCCACCGTGATCCGCAGGTCCAGGTCGCGGGCGATCCGCGCGAGATTGCGCACCCCGCCAAGTGGCGCGACCTTGCACACCGCCACATCGGCCGCCGCCAGCTTGACGACACGGTACGGGTCCGCCACCTTCCGAATCGACTCATCCGCCGCTATCGGCGTGCTCACTCTGCGCCGCACCTCCGCTAGCTCCTCCGCGGTGCGGCACGGCTGCTCGATGTATTCCAAGTAACCGCCGCGCGCTGGGTCGGGCGTAGTCCCCGCGGACGCCGTATCCGCAGGCGGGAGGATCTCCTCGAAAGCCCGCGCGGCGGCGATCGCTTCCTGCACGGTCCAGCCGCCGTTGGCGTCGACACGCAGCACGGCATCGGGGCGCAGCTCGTGGACGGCTTTCAGGCGCGCGACATCGTCGGCGAGCGTCCGCCGAGGCTCAGCCACCTTGATTTTGAAGGTGCGCACGCCTTCGAAGCGCGCGAGCACATAGGGCACCTCGTCAGGCGTGACGGCGGGAATCGTGCCGTTGACTTCCACCTCGCTGGGGCCGCCCAAGCCCTCGTAGCCTTCGTAGGCGGCTTCGAGCCCGGCACGCAGCCACGCCGCCGCTTCCTCGTCGCTGTATTCGAGGAAGGGGGAGAATTCGCCCCAGCCGGCGGGGCCGTCGATAAGCAGGGCTTCGCGCGTGGTGATGCCGCGGAACCGCACCGCCATCGGCAGCGAGACGACGTGGGCGCGATCGAGAATGTCGTTAGGATCCGGCAGAAAACTATTCCCAAGCACCGATTTCGTCTTCCGGCAGTGGTTCGAAGAAACTGTCGGGGACTTCGTAGTCAACGAACCCCAACTGATACCGCTCATCCTGACCGTTCTCAGTCATGGCAGCACCTTCCTGCTATGGCCCATATTTATGGCTAACTGTACCCGGGATCCGCGGGCCGTTTCGTCAGCACGAGCGCGACGGGTCCTCCGCGTCCGTCAGTCCGGTGCGCCGAGGCGCAGCCTCCGTTCGGGGCCGCCGCCACACACGTCGAGCACGCGCCGCCCGCGCACGACGACCCGATCTCCTCCAGCGTGAGCCGGCCGACGCGTTGCAAGTGGTGCACGACTGCGTCGACAGTGCTGGGGCTCAGGCCGGTCATGGTGCGGATCTCAGCGCGGGACCGCGCTCCCCCGCGGATTGCTGCGACAACTGCTTCCATCGGGCGCTGGCCGCCCGCGGGTGCTGCGGGTGCAGGCGCTGCTTGCGGCCGGTTGTTTCTTGTGAAGAATCCCATCGTTGTCCCTCTCTAGAGCACCAAGCTCAGGCCCTGGAAGGTCGCCACGGCGAGCAGCCAAGCGAGCGCTAACTGGCCGACGAGACCGATCGCGGTCCACTTCCATCCGATCTCGCGACGCTGTGCGGCCAGCGTGGCCACGCACGGGGTGTAGGTGAGCAGGAAGATCATGTAGGCCCACACGGCGGCCAGGGTGTTGCCGCCGGAGGTCTCCTCAAAGTCCGCGCGCACGGCCTGTGCGAGCGGGGATGTGCCCTGCTCCTCGGGGGCGGCGTCGGTGACATCCTCGAGGTCGTAGGTCTGGGCCCACGTGGCGATGAGCGCCTCTTTAGCCAGGAAGCCGGTGACCAGCGGGCCGGTGAGCGACCACGAGTCGAAACCGGCGGGCTCGAAAACCGGCGCCATGGAATCAGCGACAACGCCGTAGAGGGAATCTTGGGGCGCGAGATCTTCATCGCCCCAGCTGTGCCCCGGCGCAGCGGGGGTGGACAGGAGGAACCAGATCACCACGACCGTGGCCACGATGATCCCGCCCGCGGTCTGCAGGAAGCCTTTCAGGCGGCTCCACATCACCGAGAAGCTCAAGCGCGCTGTGGGCCATTGGTAGACGGGCAGATCGATGACCAGCGGGTCGGAGCCCATCGTGCGCCACAATGTCGTGCGCAGCAGCAGTCCGGAGAGCACCACCAGCGCGATCGAGATGACGTACATGGCGAAGACGACCAATCCGGCGTTGTCCGGGAAGAACGTCTGCGCCAGCATCACGTACACCGTTAACCGCGCCGAGCAGGAGGTGAACGGCACCAGTAGCGCGGTCAACCTGCGCTGTTCCGGGGTGGCCAGAACACGCGTGGCCGAGATCGCTGGCACGTTGCAGCCGAAGCCGACGATGAGCGGGATGAACGCTTTGCCCGGCAACCCGATTGCCCGCATGAGCCGGTCGGCCACGACCGCTGCCCGGGCCATGTAGCCGGAGTCCTCCAGCACCGCCAAGCAGAGGAACATCAGCGCCATCAAAGGCACGAAGGTGAGCACCATGCCGACGCCGTTAATGATGCCGTCGACAAGCAAACCCTCCACGAACGGGTACCCAAGCCCGACCGCGGCAAGCCCGGCGCGCGCCCAATCGGAACACGGGCCCAGCACGAAGTCCTCGAGCAGGCTTTGCAGCGGCGCCGCCACCGTCGTGGTGATCTGGAAGACCGCGAACATCGCGGCCAGGAAGATCAGCGGCCCGAAGAACGGGTGCAGCACGAAACGGTCGATCGCTTCCGTCGCCGAGGCCTGTTGCTCGTCGCGCAGGGTCGCGGCGGCGACGGCGTCGTCGATCCAGGCGAAGCGGGCGTCGGCAAGCGCGAAGTCGTCGTCGGCAGGCGCGGGCTTTTCGACGGGCCGCACCACGCGCACCGGACGCTTCAACTCCTGCTCCACCGCATTCGCCAGCGCGAAGACGTGGCCGCGGCGTGGATCGATCGCGACGACAGGAACGCCCAGCTTGGCTTCGAGCACCGCTGGGTCAACCTCCAGGCCCTGGCGCTGCGCGACATCCCCCTTCGTCAAGGCGACGACAACGCGCCCTTCGTGCTCCGCGAGCTGCGACACCAGGTACAGGCCGCGCGAAATATTCGCCGTATCGACGGCAACAATGACCAGGTCGGGGCGGGTGCCGGAGGGGCCGTCGATAAGCAATTGGCGCGTGAGCTCCTCATCCGGGCTGATCGGATCGAGCGAGTACGCCCCCGGCACGTCGATGATGCCGTAGACCGTGCCCTTCTTACCGTGCGGGCGCCACACGCCGCGGGAAAACTCCACCGTCGTGCCCGGGAAATTGCCCATGGACACACGCGCGCCGGTCAGCGCGTTGAACAGCGTCGACTTGCCGGCGTTCGGCGCGCCGACCAACGCGACGGTCGGAGCGCTCGCCGGGGCCTGCTCGATATCGCCCGCGCCGCACTTGTGGCACGACGCCGCGCCGGTCACGCTGCCGGTCAGGTTCGGGTGCGCCGGGGTGTCGTGCGGGCACTCGACGGGCACATCCGCGACGTCAGTAAAGGCTTTGCGGCCAGCTTCTGGGGTGCTCATTGGGCGGCTCCTTTGCGGGGGCAGTCGTCGCAAAGCTCTTGTTCGACTGGCTCGACCGAAATGCGCTTCAACGCGGCCGCCCCCAACGCGTAGTGCGTGTGGCGGATCTTCACCACGCGCCCGCCGCCGGCGGTCTTCTGCATGACGGTCACCTCGGCACCACGGCGCAGGCCGAGTTCGCGCAGGCGGCGGCCCAACTTCGCGTCGACGTTCGCGTCGGTGATGGTCGCGCGCCCGGCGACGGGGACGTCGATAAGCGTGTGCATAGGCTTACCTTACCTCCCGCCTAAACCCAGCTCCAAGCTCTACGATGGCGCCATGACCTACACCACAGACCAACCCTTCGACCCGTCGCAGTGGCGTGCCGTCGAGGAGTTCACCGACATCACCTACCACCGCCACGTGGGCGAAGGCCGCGAAAACGGCATCGTCCGCATCGCGTTCAACCGCCCGGAGGTGCGCAACGCCTTCCGCCCGCACACTGTCGACGAGCTCTACCGCGCCCTCGACCACGCGCGCCGCGACCCGTCCGTGGGCGTCGTGCTGCTCACCGGCAACGGGCCGTCGCCGAAGGACGGCGGCTGGGCGTTCTGCTCCGGCGGCGACCAGCGCATCCGCGGCCGCAGCGGCTACCAGTACGGCGACGACGACAACCAGGTGGACACCGCGCGCGTCAAGGCCGAAGGCGGGCGGCTGCACATTCTCGAGGTGCAACGCCTCATCCGCACCATGCCGAAAGTGGTCATCGCCGTGGTCAATGGCTGGGCGGCCGGCGGCGGCCACTCGCTGCACGTCGTGTGCGACATGACCATCGCCTCGCGCGAGGAAGCCCGCTTCAAACAGACCGATGCCGACGTGGGCTCCTTCGACGGCGGCTACGGTTCCGCCTACCTGGCAAAACAGGTGGGCCAGAAGTTCGCGCGCGAGATCTTCTTCCTCGGCAGGGAGTACTCCGCTGAGGACATGCACCGCATGGGCGCAGTCAACATCGTGTCTTCTCACGGTTCGCTCGAAGACGGCGCCATCCAGGTTGCCCGCGAAATCAACGGCAAGTCGCCCCAGGCACAGCGCATGCTCAAATTCGCGTTCAATTTGCTTGACGACGGCCTCATGGGCCAACAGGTCTTCGCCGGCGAAGCCACCCGCCTGGCGTACATGACCGACGAAGCCGTGGAAGGCCGCGACTCCTTCCTGGAAAAACGCCCGCCGAACTGGGAGGACTTCCCGTTCTACTACTAGCGGTGCGCTGAGCGGTTGCCTGTGAGCTGCCAGCGCGCGGTTGCCCAGCTGCCCGCCGCGAGCGCCGCGGCGAGAACAGCCGCAACGGCGAAGCGCAGCGGCGTCGTCGCGGTGTACGGCCATGCCTGCGGGGCGAGGATCCACAACGGGGTCTCGGCAAGCACTTCCCCGCCGATGGTGACACCGAAGATGGTCCATATGATCGTCAGTGCGAGCGTCCACGCCACCCCGAACCGGGCCGTGACGAAAAGGGCGAACAGCACCATCGCCGTGCCGACGAGAAGTGCAAGCAGCCCGCCGGCAGCCGGCGTGCCGGTAAGCACCGCGACGAGCGTGACCAGCACGACGACCGCCACGCACCAGGTGCACAGCGCGCTTCGCACGCGCGGATGCTCGATCTGCATGAGCGCCCACGCGGGGTGCAGCCGCGGCCAGACCAGCGCAGGCAGCACGCCCGTGCCGACCGGGAGGATGAGGAACGTGAACACTCCCTGGCGGACATCCGGGGAGTAGCGCACCGCGGCAAGCATCACCAGCCCGGTGAGTGCGAGACACGCGTAGACGGCTGGCGTCGCTGCCGCGTGATGGACACCGAGCAAAGCCGAACCGGGTTTGGGCGGGCGCGCGACGGCAGGTCCCGCAGCCTCGATCGGAGTGCTGAATGCGTGCACCGTCTTCCTCCGAGACCGGGCGCGGCGGACAGGCATGAGAACTGCGCATACCGCGCCCACCGCCGCGAGCAGCAAACACAGCGCGAGTGCTGGCCAGGGCGCTTCGCCGTTCATGGGTGAGTCTGGCTCAAGCGGTAGCGCGTTGAACCGCAGACCCATCGTCGGCAAGACAAGGCGTAGCGGCCACGCGCCCGGATTGAGCCACCACCAGTCGCGCTCGACGAAGTAGCCGAGCCCGATCTGCCACACCACCGCTACAACGAGCGTGGGCAGCAGGCCGACGCGCCGCGTCAAACCAGCGGCCAGTCCCGCCGGGCCGAGGGCACCGATCCACACGAAAATCCCGACGAGTAGCACCACGCCCGCCCGATCAAAGCCGAGCAGAGACGCGACCGCAGCCGTGACACCGAAGTCCAGCAGGAAGAACACGCCGAGGGCAGCCCACACGAACGCCAGGCGCGCTGCGCGGGACGCCACCGGTGAGACAGGCCGCCACGCGGTGCCGCCATTGCGAGCGTCGCGCTCGCGGTTCTCCGCTGTGCCGGCAAACAATGCGGCCAGCGGTGCGGCCATCCCCGTGACCAATAACGCCTGCCAGCTCAACAGGTCTGTTGCGTCCTGAATAGCGCCGGCAAACCCGAACAGCGTCAGCACGCCCCCGAGCAGCAAGCCCGACACAGCGAGCCACCACAGGACCGAACCGCATGAGCGGATTGCTTCGGCGCGCAGATACCCTGTCGCGCCCAGTGACACGCGCGCCGTCACCTTGCGGCTCCCCGGGTCAGCTGGAAGAAGGACTCTTCTAGGTTCGGGCCGAGTTCGCGCAGTTCGCCAGCGAAGCGGACGGTGCCGCCGGCGATGATGGTGGCATCGTCGGCAAGGTGGAGGACTTCGCCGAGCTGGTGGGAGCTGACCAGCACTGTCCGCCCGGAACGCGCGTAGTCGCGCAGGTAGGTGCGTAGGTGGGCGATGCCTTCGGGGTCGAGGCCGGTTTGCGGTTCGTCAAGCACGAGCACCGGCGGTTCACCGAGCAGTGCCTGGGCGAGCGCGAGGCGGCCTTTCATGCCGGTGGAGAACGCGGACGCGCGCTTCTTCCCCGCCCCCGCAAGCCCGACGAGCTGAAGCACCCGGTCGGCCTCGGAGTCCGGCAGACCGAGCAACGTCGTGTGCACGCGAAGGTTGTTTCGCGCGCTCAAGTGACCGTAGAAGGCAGGGTCATTGATCGACGCGCCGACGTTGCGCAGCAGCGCACGATCGAACGGCTGGCCCATGAGAGTGACGGCACCAGCGTCCGGTTCGATCAGCCCGAGCATGACGGACATGAGGGTGGATTTGCCGGCACCGTTGGGCCCGAGCAGCGCGTGCACGCGCCCGGGCTGGGTGGTCAGGGTCACGCCGTCCAGGACGCGCTGTGCGCCGAACGACACGGAAACATCGCTACATCCGAGGTGAGTCATGCGGTCATTATGGCGCGCGGCCCGGCGCGTGTGATCCTCCCTCAGGAGGAAATTCCGGCGCGGTGCGCCAACAGCACGAGCGCGACGCGGTCCCGCGCACCCAGCTTGGCCAGCAGGTTTTTGACGTGCGTTTTCACGGTCGTCGGCGCGATGAACAGCCGCTGCGAAATCTCCGCGTTCGTCGCCCCGGCGGCGATCTCGGCGAGCACCTCCACCTCGCGCGCGGTGAGCATGGACAGCGCCTGCCGCTCGTAGTCACTCAACGCGTTTCGCTTATCGACGCCCCCACGCACCCACTCCAACACCGCCCCCGTCACCCCACTAGCCAGCACGGATTCACCCCGGTCGACGGCGCGGACAGCGTCGGCAAGCACGTCGGGGTCAGCATCCTTGAGCAGAAATCCGTGCACGCCGGCCGTGATGGCGGCTTGGACGAGCTCGTCGTCGTTGAACGTGGTCAGCATGATCACTTTCGGCCCGAGCGGCATGATCTTCTTCGCCGCAGTGATGCCGTCCATGACCGGCATGCGAATGTCCAGCACCGCGATATCGATCCCACCCGCGCCAGCCTGTTGCACCCTGTCCACCGCGTCCACCGCTTCTTGCCCATTCGTGGCAGTGCAGACCACGTCGATGTCCGGCTGGGAATTCAGGATGGTGGCGAGGGCGGAGAGGAGGAGGGGTTGATCGTCGGCAAGCAGAAGGCGCATGTCACACCCCCAACCGCGCGTTGACTGTGACCGTGTCCCCGTCGTACGTGACGTCGAGGGTCCCGCCGGTGGCGCGCGCACGCTCACGCATCCCCTCAATTCCGGTGCCCGCACCTGGCTGCGGCGCGCGGCGCCCCGTGGAGACGACCGTGACCGCCAGACCGCCCTCGGCCGGCCGCACCGTCACTTGAACGACGGGCTTCACCTGGTGCTTCGCCGCGTTCGTGACAGACTCCGCAACGATCCGGTGCGCCGCCAACCCCGTCACCGCCGGCACCGATGCCTCGCTGAGATCGAGCGTCACGGTCACCCCCGCGTCGCAGAAGCGTTCGGCCAGCTCGGGAATGTCGCGCAGCCCCGGCGCGGGCTGCAGCCCCGCGTTCTCCTCCCGCAGATCCCGCACGAGCCCACGGATGTCGGCCAGCGCGTCGCCGGCCACCGCCTGGATCGTCTGCAGCGCCTCGCGCTCGTTTCCGCCGGCCAACCCCGCGTTCGCCTGCACCTTGATCAGGGTGAGGGTGTGGCCCAGCACGTCGTGAATCTCGCGCGCCGTCTCGCGCCGCTCCTCATCGCGGGCGGTGACCAGGAGCTGCTCGCGCATCCGCGCCTCATTGGCCCTTGCCGCCTGCTCCGCCACCAGGTTCTTCGCGAACAGGAACGCCACAACGATCGCCGCCCAATGCAGCGCCAACGAGATCACCGCATCCACCGGCGTGCGGTAGTGCAGGATGAGGTCGTCCCCCCAGGTCCACATGAACGGCGAGGCGAACGACCACGCCAGCGCCGCTGCCAACACCGCGCGGCTGAACAGCGTCGAACACCACCGCCGCGCCGTGAACACACCCAACGGGACCAGAACGACCCACAGCGTGTAGCCGATATTGACCGGCGCGAGGAACCACACCGCCGACCACGCGGCGTTGAGCCCCACCATGAGCGCGGCGGACCACCGCGGGCGGGAGCGCCACACCGCGAGCGTGCCGACGAACCCCCACGACAACACCGCCTGCACCCAATCGGCAACGCCTGCCCAGTCGGCGAACAGCACCCCCGTGTACATGACCGCCAGCACGGCCGCCAGCGCCGCCACCACGAGATCACCGTTTTTCACACGCATCCTGCTCAGCGTATCCGCTCCGCCCACGCTGCGACCTCCTCCCGTGGGAGGAGACTGACCCCCGTAAGCTTGCCGGCGTGCCCCACATCCTCGAACTGCTGCCTGTCGATCTCGCCGACCCGCTGGCGATCATGCCCGACCTGGAAGCCGCGATCAGCGGCCAGTGCGCGGTGCTGCCCGTCCCCAGGGACGACCCGCGGCGGGCGGACCAGCTGCGCACGACGATGCGCGCGGGCCAGTCGATCGCAGACGACATCGCGGTCGTTGTGGCCACGTCCGGTTCGACCGGTGTGCCAAAGGGCGCGCAGCTCACGGCGACGAACCTCATCTCCAGCGCGGATGCGACCCACCAGACGCTCGGCGGGCCCGGCCAGTGGCTGCTGGCCATGCCGGCCCACCACATCGCGGGGCTGCAGGTCTTGGTCCGCAGCATGGTCGCGGGTGTGGAGCCGGAGTTCGTCGACCTCTCGAGCGGCTTCCACATCAGCGAATTCGCCGCGCGCACCCACGACCTCGCCGACACCGGCGAGCGCATGTACACCGCGATGACGCCGATGCAGCTGGACAAGGCGATGAGCACGCTCGCGGGCATCGAGGCGCTGCGCCTGTACAGCGCTGTGCTCGTCGGCGGCGGCGCCATTCACCCGAAGATCTTGGAGGCGGCGGGCAAGCTGCGCATCCGTGTGGTCACCACGTACGGGTCATCCGAGACGTCCGGCGGCTGCGTCTACGACGGTCGCCCGCTCCCCGGCACGCAGATCACGCTTATCGACGGCCGCATCCACCTCGGCGGCCCCACCATCGCCCGCGGCTACCGCAACGCCCCCGATCACGCGGCGTTCGCGGATCCGGGCTGGTTTGCCACCTCCGACGCCGGCGAGCTTATCGACGGCCGCCTGACCGTCACCGGGCGCCTCGACACCATCATCGACACGGGCGGGTTGAAGCTGCACCCCGAAGTGGTCGAGTCGTTCATGCTCGGTGTCGACGGCGTGACTGCTGCGTGCGTGGTGGGGGTGCCGGACGTGCGCTTGGGCAACCGCGTCTGCGCCGCCTACGCCGGCTCAGCGGAGGTCGCCGACCTGATGGAGGCTTTCGACGACCTGCCCCGCTGGCAGGTACCCAAGGATGTGCGCCACGTGCGCACCCTGCCCACAACGGGCCCCGGCAAGCCGGACCGCACCGCCGTGCGCGAGCTGTTCGCCTAACCGTCAACGCCGCGCTAGGACTCGACCGGGGCGGCCGCTAGCAGCTCCTCGACGTCGGCGCGGGAGTAGGTGTCGGCGATCTGCACGTCGTTGCCGCCGCGCCAGTGGTTGCGGCGCACCAGCGCGCCTTTTTGCGAGAACGGGATCATGGAGAACTCGCGCGGGTGCGGGTAGACCTGCCGGACGAGGTGGCCGGAGCGAAGGGCCAGGTTGTTGAGCCAGACGTCGTCGGCAAGCGGGGCCTTGCCCGTGAACTCCGTGCCGTGCGAAGCGACATAGTCCACCATCGACGCCGGATACAGCACGCCTGAGACCCCCGTAGCGAAGTGCCGCGCGGACGGCTCCGTCGTGTACGTCGCGCTCCACTCCTTGTACGGGGCCATGCCGTCCGCGTTCAACTCGATCGTGTGCGCGCGGTACGCCACAATGCAGCCCGGGCTCGCATCCGCCGAGTTCAAAAGCTTATCGACGAACCACCGCGGATACATCATGTCATCATCCACCGTGATCACCCGCGTGCCCGTACCCTGGAACTCCTGGAACGCCCCGTAGTACTTCGTGTGCGGGCCGTAATGGCCGTTAGAACACCGCACCTGCAGGCCGCGCTCCTTCAACCGGGCCAGCGCCTTGGGCCAGGGGCGGTAGTAGTCCTCCTCGTCGAGCCAGAGGTACACGGGGAGGCGGTGGGTGCCGGTGAGGAGGGAGGAGATGCAGTACACCGCCGTCGATAAGCGTCGGCCGTAGGTGGTCAACGAGATAACGGTGTCGCCATGCTGGGGGAACGACATGTGCGCCGCATGCGTGGCCAAGCGCAGGCCAGGCTGGCGGGCGAGCGTCCCCGCGGTGTGCAGCACCTGGCGGACGGCGTAGTCGATCCACATGAAGCGATACTTTAGCCGAGCTTCGCCACCGACCTATGATGAAGCTCATGAGCTTCAAGGATTGGTGGGAAGCGGCGCGCCCGCACACCTGGTTCAACGCCGTCGCTCCCGTCGTGGTGGGAACGGGTGCCGCGGCGTACGAATTCATCCCGTCGCTGCCGGCCGCCCTGCTCGCCCTGATCGTGTCGATGGGGCTGATCATCGGGGTCAACTACGCCAACGACTACTCCGACGGCATCCGCGGCACAGACGACGACCGCACCGGCCCCACCCGCCTGACCGCCTCCGGCCGCGCACGACCAGAACAAGTGAAGCTCGCTGCCTTCATCGCCTTCGGTGTCGCGGGGCTGGCCGGTCTGATTCTGGCGGCGGTGAGCGCGCCGTGGCTGATTCTCGTCGGCGCGCTGTGCATCCTCGCCGCGTGGTTCTACACGGGCGGCGAAAACCCCTACGGTTACCGCGGGCTTGGCGAGGTCGCGGTGTTCGTCTTCTTCGGCCTCGTCGCCGTCCTGGGCACCCAGTTCACCCAGATCGGCTACGTCACCTGGGTCGGGTTCGGCTGCGCGGTCGCCGTCGGCGCCATCTCTGCGGCGATCAACCTGGCCAACAACATCCGCGACATCCCCTCCGACACAGAAGCCGGCAAACTCACGCTCGCCGTCAAGCTTGGGGACGCCCGCGCCCGCACCCTCTTCACCATCCTCACCCTCACCCCCTTCGCCGTCACACTGCTGCTCGGCGCGGCCTGGGTGCCGACGCTGCTGGCGTTGGCGGCGTTGCCGTGGGCGATCGGGGCGGTGCTCGTCGTCAAGCGTGGCGCGCAGGGCCCCGAGCTCATCCCCGTGCTCGGCGCGAACGGCCGCGCAATGCTCATCTGGGCGCTCATCACCGCCGGCGCGCTCATCGCCGGCTCCCCGATGTGGCACTTGGGCGAGACCATTCCCTACGGCGACTTCGGCTACAGCCGCCACCTGCCCGCGCCAGGGATGTAGTGTTGCTCGACGTTCTCACCGGCTTCGCCATCATCTTCGTCGTCATCGGGGCGGGTTACGTGCTTGCGCAGCGAGGCGTGATCGGCGACGGCGACCAGCGGCTCATGTTCAACCGGGTCGCGTACTGGGTGGCGTCGCCGTCGCTGCTGTTCACCACGGTTGCCACCTCCGACACCTCCACGTTCCTCTCCCCTGTCGTGGTGGTCGTGTTCATCGCCACGGTGGTCACGATGGCGATCTTCTGGGTCATCTCGCGGATGTTTTTCCGGGCGGACGTGGCCACGCGCATGTCCGGCGCGGCGAGCGCGAGCTACTTCAACTCGGTCAACATTGGCCTGCCGATCGCCATCTACGTCATCGGCGACCCCGCCTACGTCCCGCCGGTGCTGCTCATGCAGATGGTGATCATCTCCCCCATCGTCATCGCCGGCCTCGCCGCGGACCCGACTGCCGGGGGCTCCCGCGCGGGGCACGTCGCCCGCGCCATCACGGCCGGCATCACGGCTCCGGTGGTCGTCGCCCCGCTGCTCGGCCTCATCGTTTCCGCCAGCGGTTGGACGGTCCCTGACCCGGTGATGGCGCCGCTGGAGATCTTGGGCGGGGCATCCATCCCGATGATCCTGATGAGTTTCGGTGCCTCGCTGAAAGGCAGCTCCGTCCTCGAGCCCGGCCCGGACAAACCGGCCACCATCACGGCGTCCGCGCTCAAACTGGCGGTCATGCCGACCATCGCGTGGGGTGCCGGCGCGCTCCTCGGGCTTAACGACGACGCCCTCTACGCCGCCATCATCCTCTCCTCCCTCCCCACAGCCCAGAACGTCTACAACTACACCGCCAACTACCGTGCCGGGGAGACAGTCGCGCGCGACACGGTGTTCATTACGACCTTCGCTTCGCTGCCCGCCATGGCCGTGATCGCGCTGATCTTCGGCGCCGTTTCCTAACGGTCGGCGAGTTCCTCGTTCACCCACTGTTTGCGGGCCCGCCGCTGCTCGTTCCAGGCGGCCATCGCCTCAGTCGCCTCGACGCGTTGGCGCGGGAAGATCAGCATCGACAACGGGAAGGCGACGATGAGCGCGAGGAGGGCTGACATGACGAGGGGGACGGGGGCGTCGATAAGCAAGGCCAGCGCCTGGATGACCACCGTAAGCACCACGAAAAGCGCAAGCCGCAACCCTCCGTAAATCAGGGCGGCTCGGTTTGCCCGCTTGCGTGCGTTGGGGTCGAGAGCTGGCTGCTGTGTCACAACCAGCTATGTTAGAGGCATGGGACGACTCCTGTTAATCGTGTTGGTCATCCTGGCCCTATGGCTTCTGTGGCGCGCATTCGGCCCCGGCAGCAACGACCGCTACGGCCCGCTACGCCAAAAACAGCAGCCGCCGGCGATCAAAGGGCCCGACGATGACGAGGAGTTCCTGTGGAACATCGAGAAAAACCGCTTCAAAGAGCGGCGTGCACGCGAGGAGGCGGAGCGCAAAGCCCGCGAAGAAGAGGAACGCCGCAAAAAACGCCAATCGCGTGACGACGACCCCAGCGACCCTACGTAGCCGCCTGCTCCGTCCAATCAAGCGACAGACCTAACGCCTGCGCCACCGCAACAACCTTCTCCCACCGCACACCCGCACCGCCGTGCTCGATAGTGTGCAGGGTCGACCGCGACACCCCCGCCGCCGTGGCGACCTCCTGCTGCAGGCGCCCCGCGTCACGGCGGTACTGCGCTAACGCTGCGCCCAACTCGAGTAGGACCGGAATATCGCTGGCAGGCTTGCCTTGCTTGTTGCGGGGTGCGGGCACCGGGGGTCTCCTTCGGGCTGGGTCAATCGAGTGCTAACAAAATTGTTAACACAATCTACCCTAGTTCAACCCAGCGTAGGAGTGGAGCCCCGAAACAACCATGTTAATGAAGAACAAGTTGAACACACTAGTGGCGAACGCGGCCACATTGATCCAGGCGGCCTTGACGTTCTTCCAGCCGGCGGTCGCGCGGGCGTGGAGGTAAGCGGCATAGAGAATCCACGTGATCAACGCGACGGTCTCCTTCGGGTCCCACCCCCAGAAGCGGCCCCAGGCGACCTCACCCCAGATCGCGCCGAGCATGATGCCGATGCCGAAGACCGGCAGCGTGATAATCGCCGTGCGGTAAGCGTAAGAGTCGAGCTTCTTCGCGCTCGGCAAGGGCTTTGCGATGCCACCGAAAAAGCCCTTCTCCTCCCCGCGCGGGTGGCGGATGCGCAGCAGATAGAGCATCGAGAAGATGCCGGAGATCAGGCCGATCGACGCGCCGATAGACACCGTGGAGACGTGGAACGGGTACCAGAAACTGCGCAGCGCCGGCACCAGCGGAGCGGCCTCGGCGTAGAGCACCGTGGCATCGAGGAACAGCAGGATGATGATGGGGGTGAGCACCCACGGCCACATCGTGTGCCAACCCTTGCGTTGGATGATCACCGCAGCGACCACCATGGACACTGCGGTGAAGGTGAGCACATATTCATACATGTTGCCCAGCGGGAAACGGTTGACGGCGATCCCGCGCGTCACCACAGCCACGAGGTGGAAGATGATGCCGACGCACGTCAGGTACTGCGCCATGCCCGCCATCGAACGCGCACGGTCGCGGGCGGTGTCGAAGGCGGACGGGTCGAATGGGGCGTCGTCAAGCTCGGGGGAACGCGGCGTGACCGTGGTGGAACCGCCGTCACCGACTGCGACCATTTCCTTTTCCTTGCGCTCGGCCTGCGCGAGTTTGTCGCGGCGCATGTCGATCACAGTCTGCGCGCGCATGTAGTGGATGCACGCCAGAACCAGAGACACGATGTACACCGCGAAGGCGGTGCGCAGGGTCAGGTCCGAAATACCGGCGAGTGTGGTGTTGACGGGCAGCATAGATCAACCTTACTCCACACGGGGTTTTCCTCAAAGGTCATCGGGGGTGGTCAGTGCCACTCTTCGCCGTCGTCGAGCGCGTCGTCCGCATGCTTGTCGACGCCCCTGCGCGCCGTTACCTCATCTACCACGTCATAGAACTCGTTACCCCAACCGGCGCGGTCGGTGCGGGCCAAGCCGGCCATGTCAACGTGGGTGGTACCGTCCGCATTCGGGGTGAGACGCACCCAGATGCGGCGGCGCTTGATGGTCAACGAACCGATGAGGCTGGCCAGTAGCAACGACGTGGTGACCAGTGCCCACACCTGCGTGGGGTCGCGGGAGATCTGGTAGTTGGCGTACTCGGCGGCGCCGTCGAAACGCACGGTGAGCTCTTGGCCGTTCGCCGTGATCTTCTGCTCCTCGCCAGCGGCGAGCTGGATGCGCTCGACGCGCTGCAGCTGACCGTTGGCGATGAGGTCCTGGTCGAGAGAGAAAAGGTTCTGCGGCCGGCCGGTGTCCAGGCCGGCGTCGCCGACGTAGACGTCGAGGGAGACCGCCGGGTCATTCATCGCCGGGAAAGCGGACTGGAGCATGTCGCCGTTCGGGCCCGACCACTGCGCCGTCGGGGCGAAGACGCCCTCGATGGCGAGCTGGTTGGCGCGGCGGTCCGACAAGTCCGGGTACATCCCGGCGGGCGGGTCGAACCGCATCACGCCGTTGGACAGGAAGAACGTCAGGTCCGACGGGCGGTACTGAATCATCTGGGTGCGGGTTTCCCCGTTCGGCCACGTCACCGTGATCTGCGGGGCAAAACCGTGGCCCTGCAGGTACACGCGGTCGCCGCCGATGCGCAACGGGTGGTTCACACGCAGGGTGTAGTCTTCCCAGTCGCCGTTGCCGCCGGCTGTGATTTCCTCGCCTTCCAAGTAGGAGACATCCGACGCGAACGAGTCCGCCTGGCCGTTGGGCAAATAGTCCGCGGTGAAATTGTGGGAGATGAAGCAGAAGGGGGTGAGGCCGGTGCCGTCGAAAAGCGGGCCGGCGCGGAAGGTGTCAAAGTTCGCAGGCGAAGTGTTGCAGAACTCGCGCGACTGCTCGACCGGCACCGCGAACTCCGACTCGGAATTGGTCACCACAATGACCTGGCCCTCATAAAACACCATGCGCCCCAACGCGAACACCGCGATGACCGCGACGATGGCGACGTGGAAGACCAAATTCGCCAGCTCGCGGGCGTACCCGCGCTCCGCCGACAACGACTGCGCCCCCGCGCGGTCCTCCTCCGGGGTGTACACCGCCACGCGCCACCGGCCAAGCGCCTCGCGCGCGCGGGCCTCGACCTCCTCGAGCGGTGCATCCACATCCGCCTCACTGTGCAACGGCATCCGGTGCAGAAACTTCGGCGCACGCGTCGGCTTCGCCTTATACGCCCGGTAATGATCAATTGAGCGCGGAATGATGCACCCGATCAACGAAATGATCAGCAGGGTCAGCAGGGCGGCGAAGATTGGGGAGGAGAAGACGTCGAAAAGCGAAAGGCGATCGTAGATGCGACCCATCGTCGGGTTAGCCGCAATGTACTCGTCGACCTGCGACTGGCTGACCTCCTGCTGCGGCAACAACGCACCCGGCACCGCGACGAGCGCAAGCAGGAACAGCAACACGAGTGCCGTGCGCATACTCGTGAGCCAGTGCCAAATACGTTTCAGAAAAGTCATAGCAAAGTGGTGCCGAAGCCGTCGACGAACTGGCGGGTCCAGCTGATGAAAACGTTCCACGCGCCGGTGAGCAGCAGGATGCCCACCAGCACCATCGCGGCCCCGCCAATGATCTGGATGGTACGCGAGTGGCGGCGCAGGAAACCGACCGCCTCCACCGCCTGCGCGGAACCGAGCGCCACCAGCAAAAACGGCACGCCCAAGCCGAGGCAGTACGCGGTGACAAGCACGATGCCGCGCGCCGCTGTGAACCCGTCCGTGCCCACAGACACTGAGATCACCGCCCCGAGCGTCGGCCCCAAGCACGGCGTCCAACCCAGCGCGAACACCCCGCCGAGCAGCGGCGCACCCAGCCACGTCGCCCACTGCTTCGGCTGCATGCGCGTGTCGCGTTGGAGCGCCGGGACTGCCCCCATGAAGACCAGCCCCATCACGATCGTGACCACACCGCCGACGCGCATAAGCGTGTCCGCGTTGAGCGCAATCAGGCGGATCGCCCCGAAGACCGTCACTGTGGCCAGCAGAAACACGACCGTGAAACCGAGGATGAACAACCCCGCCGCAACAACCACCGCCCACTTGCGGCGCTTGCCCACCGCCACTTCGCCGTCGCGGAAGTCCAGCTCGCCGCCGACAATGCCCGTCAGGTACGACAAGTAGCCCGGCACGAGCGGGATCACGCACGGCGACGCGAACGACACCAGACCAGCCACCGCCGCCGCGAGCATACCCAGCAGCAGCGGGCCGGACGCAGCGAGATCCGCGAAGGTCTCCCCCATCTAGCCGGCCCCTTCCATGGATGTTTCCGTGGCGAGCCGGTCGGTGACTTCAAGGATGTCGTCGGCCGTGACTTCGCGGAGGAACACGGCGGCAGGGCGGTGCTGCTTGTCCAGGATCACGGTGGTGGGGATCACGGACGTCGGGATGCCGCCGAGCGCCGCGGCGGTGCGGAACGGCGGGTCATAAATCGACGGGTAGGTCACGCCGTTGTCTGTGACGAAGTCGCGAGCGATCTCCGGCTGGTGGTCGCGCACGTTGATGCCCAGCACGGTGCCCTGGCCAGATTCGGTCAGGGCGTCTTGGACTTCCTGCAGGTCGTCGACTTCCGCGCGGCACGGCGCGCACCATTGGCCCCAGGCGTTCAGCACGACGATCTGCCCCTTGAAGACGTCCAGAGAGATCTGCTCGCCCGGCTCCATGAGGGATTCGCCGGAGAAGGTGGGCAAAGGGGCGCGGTCGGATTCGTCGTAAAGTATTTCGACCTGGCCGCCTGGCGAGTGGAACGCGAACGTATCACCGGAACCCGTGTCTGCGCATGCGGTGAGCGCGAAAGCGGCGGCAAAGACAACCGCGGCGAAACGTCGCACCTAGATCCCCCTCGCGGGTTCGTCGTAGGACCAGGAGACAAGCCGGTCGCCGTCGAAAACAAGCGAGGTCACGCTGGCTAGATCGCACTGGCGCTTCGTGGGGTTGTGCGGCAGGCGTTTGCCCTGGATGGAGCGCTGCATCATGACGATCGGCAGCTGGTGCGACACGAGCACCGCCTCACGGCCCTGCGCATGCCCGCGCGCCTTATCGACGGCCCGTTCCATCCGCTCCAAGATCTCGTCGTACGGTTCACCCCAGCTCGGCTCAAGCGGGTTGGTCATGTGGCGCCAGCGGACAGGGTGCACCAGCTGGGAGCGCAGCCCTTTGGTGCGCAATCCCTCGAAGACGTTGTCGGATTCGATGAGGTCGTCGTCGGTGTGGATCCCCATGCCGAGGACCTCTGCGATCGGTGCGGCGGTCTCCTGCGCCCGCTCGAGCGGCGAGGCGGCAAGGTAGGTGACGTCGTGGCCTTTGAAGCTGACGGCCGTGCGCGCAGCCATCGACTGCCCGCGCGAGCTCAGGTGGAAACCGGGCAGACGTCCGTACAGCAGCTTTTTCGGGTTGTGCACCTCACCGTGGCGCACGAGATGCACGACGGTTTCGTTGGACCCTGCCATGGCTGCCTCCTACTCTGCTGCGCTCGCTGCCGCGCGGGCAGCGGCAGGCAAAGCAGTCTCAATCTTCTCAAAGTCTGCATCGGTCAGGGCGGTCGACACAAACCAGGTTTCGAAGGCGCTGGGCGGGGCGTAGACGCCGGCGGCCAGAAGCGCGTGGAAGAACGGGGCGTAGCGGAACGTGTCGGCGGCCTTCATGTCGGCGAAGTTGTGGCCTGCGCCCTCGGCGAAACGGATGGAGAGCATCGACTCGGCACGCTGAATGTGGTGTGCGACGCCGGCGCTGGTCAGAGCGTCTGTAAGCAGGGCGGCCAGGCGGTCGGCGTTGGCGTTCAGCTGCGGGTAGATCGCCTCTTCCGCAATGCTTAACGACGCCTCCCCCGCCGCCATCGCCACCGGATTCCCCGACAACGTGCCCGCTTGGTACACCGGCCCGCCCGGCGCGAGGTAGTCCATGATGTCGGCGCGGCCGCCGAACGCCGCGGCCGGCAAACCACCGGAGACGACCTTGCCGAAGGTGGTCAGGTCGCCGGCGACACCGTCGATGCCGTACCAGCCGCTGTAGGAGGTGCGGAAGCCCGTCATCACCTCATCGATGATCAGGAGTGCGCCGTCGGCATGCGCGATGTCTTTGAGCGCTTGGTTGAACCCGGTACCCGGTGCCACCTCCACCGGGGCGACGGTGCCCATGTTGCCCGCGGCAGCCTCGGTAATGATCGCGGCGATCTCGCCCGGGTGGGCAGCGAACGCCTCGCGGACGGCCTCGATGTCGTTGTACGGCACGACGATGGTGTCGCCAGCCTGGGCGCCCGTCACGCCGGGGGTGTCGGGCAGGCCGTAGGTGGCCACGCCGGATCCGGCCGCGGCCAGAAGCGCATCGACGTGGCCGTGGTAGCAGCCCTCGAACTTGAGGAGCTTCGACCGGCCGGTGAACCCGCGCGCGAGACGCACCGCACTCATTGTCGCCTCCGTGCCGGAGTTGACCATGCGGACCTTTTCCACGCTCGTGCGCTCGACAATCAGCTCCGCCAGGCGCACCTCTGCCTCGGTGGGCGCGCCGAAGGACAGCCCGTCCTTCAAGGCTTTCTCCACCGCTTCGACGATCTGCGGGTGGGAGTGCCCGTGGATCATGGGTCCCCACGAGCAGATGAGGTCGGTGTAGGGGTTGCCGTCGGCGTCGATAAGCTGCGAGCCGCTCGCGCTCGCGATGAAACGCGGTTGACCTCCCACGGACCCGAATGCGCGCACGGGCGAGTTCACCCCGCCGGGCGTGACGGCTTTCGCGCGTTGGAACAGCGCAGCGGAACGGGATTCGGAACGATCAGTTGATGCAGTCATGCCCCCAGTCTAGGGATTGCCGCACGCGCTAGGTTCCGAAGAGCGCCTTCATCGCCCCGTACGGATGCCGGTTGTTCGGCATCGGGTAACCGCGCGGCGACACCCACATCGGCGCACCACGGATGTTCTCGATCCGGCCGCGGCGCGCCTGGTCATCATCGTCGTTGGTGCGGTTGTGGTAGCGGCACAGCGGCGCCAGATTGCGCAGGTTGGTCTGGCCACCGTGCTTCCACGGAGTGATGTGGTGCATCTCGCACATGTCGGCAGCGTGGCGGCAACCCGGGACCGCACAGATCGGCTGGACCATGCTCACCAGCGCACGCTGCTTCGCGTTGGCGAAGCGCTGGCCGCGAAGCAGGTTCACCGCACCTTCCTGCGGGTGAAAGACGGCGACTTCCAGCTGCTCGCCGAAGTTCTCAGCCACCAGCTCGGATGCGGTCATGGTGGTTCCGTCAGTCAGGCCGAGGACAGTGTCATCACCCTCGCCGCCGAGAATCTTAACGGCTTCGTCCACGGGCACCATGACGATGGGGCGGGGTTCGGAACGGGGGACGCGGGGGCCGTCGTCACGCAAAAGCTCAAGGAATTTCTCCAGCTTCTGCGGTGACTCGGGCTGCTCCGGATCAAGCCCGGCCGAGACCGCTTTCTCCAGGTCAGCAAGCTCACGCTCAGGCCCGGTGATGCTCACCGAACGAACGCCGTCGACCGAGGCACCAAACCGGATTCCCGGCTTCGGCGGCTTCTTCTCCTTCGGCGGCACGATAGCGGTGGCCTTGCGCTTGACCGAGTCGTAGTTACCGCGCAGGCCGAGCAGTTCATGGCGCAGACGCCAACGCTCGCCTTCGTCGTCGATATGGCGGATGCGTTCCTCGATGAGCACGAGCTGGGCAAGCGGCACCCCACGCGCCTTATCGACGGCCACCGCCTGCTTCCTCGACCAGCGCGTCTTGCCGAAATACACCTCGCGGGTCTTGGCCCATGTGCGGACCTGGTGCGGTGGGAAGCCGGCGTCGAGGGCGACGTCGCGGTCGAACCCCGCCAAAAAGTCGATGCCCTGCGACATCGCGCCCACCGCTTCCCCGAATGCGTTCATGGTTTGAACCGTATGCACGCATGCAAGCGCGGTAAAGGGCAAGGCGAAAACCCTGTGGATAACCGCGTTGACACGTCACCAACCTCACCGATTTATCCACAAACCCCAGGAAACGATTCGCTCTGACAGCAAAAATTATTGGGCAACCACCCATGATTGGGTGGGGCATTTTTCGGTACAAGGGCGAGAGAACGATAATTGGACTATGGATGCTGACGCGATCCTCGAAGTAGTCCTCAACCAAGGCAATGTGCGTGCGGTTATCACTGCGTCAGGTGCGGCCGTGCGCGAGCTGCGTGTCAGCGGCCTTCCACTCCTGCGCTCCTTCGAACCCGCCCAGCGACCACCTGGGGCCGCGAACATCGTCCTGGCCCCATGGCCGAACCGCGTGAACAACGCGACGTTTCGTTTCGACGAAGAAGAGAACCGCCTCGACGTCACCGAACCCGAATTGGGCCACGCCCTGCACGGGTTCACGTGGGGGCGCATCTTCGACATCGACGCAGACACTAGCGGCGGCGCAGACCGCACGGACCGCACGGACCGCACTGACCGCACTGAGGCAACGCTGCGGACCGTGCTCGGCCCCGAGCCCGGCTGGCCGTGGACGATCGCGTTGACCGTGCGTTACCGTCTCGTCGCCGGTGAAGGCGTTGAAGGCGGTGGCCCGTCGTGTGGCGCGGCGGCAAGCGGCGCTGGGATCGAGGCGACAATGACCGCCGAGAATATAGGCGAAGATGCCGCACCATGCGCGCTCGGTGTGCACACCTACCTCGACCCCCAGGGCGCCCCGCTAGACGAGTGCACGCTGCACCACGGCCTGACGCAACGCCAACCACTCGACGAGCGCAACATCCCGGCCGGCCCGCGCGAACCGTGGCCGGACAACCCGATCGACATGGCTGGCGCGTGGCTGGATGACCCCGGGTTCGACCCGGAGCACCGGACCCACACGGCAGTGTTGGTGGATCGGGCTGGGAAGGGGGTGGGGCTGGATGCGTCGATAAGCATGCGATGGTGCCAGCTTTTCACCTCGCCGCAACGATTCCTCGCGGTGGAACCAATGACCGCGCCCCCAAACGCCCTCGCGACAGGCGAGGACCTCACCGTGCTCGAACCCGGCGACCGCACCAGTGTGCACTGGAGGGTGCGAGCCATCTAGACAAAAAGCCTCTTCATGGATACAGCTCTCAGACTTGTGCCTTCCGCCAACGGCGTGCAATACGGCGTACAGACCATGCACTACTTCCGGGTCGGCGCCGTGCCGACGATCTACGCCACAAGCGCACAGGATGGAGCCCGCCGGATATAAGCCGGGTGTAGCTAGAATCTCCGGCGTGAATGACTTTGGCCCTCTCTACTTCATCCTCGAATACACCGGCGTGCTGCTGGCCGCGATCATCGGCGGGCAAGTGGCCAAACGCATGAACTTCGACGTGGTCGGGTTCGGTTTCATCGCGTTGATTTCGTCGCTCGCCGGCGGCATGCTGCGCGACTGCCTGCTCAACAACGGTCCCGTCGCCGCACTGCAGACCCCCTGGTACCTCACCGTCGCGGTGATCGGTGCTGCCATCGCGTTCTTCGTCCGCATTGAAGGCCCGCTGTGGGATCGCTTCCGGTTCTACATGGACGTGATCACTGTCGGGGTGTGGTCGGTGGTGGGTGCGTCAAAGGCGCTCGCCAATGATCTGCCGTGGATTGCTGTGCTGCTGCTGGCTGTCATCACGGCCACCGGTGGCTCGCTGGTGCGCGATGTCGTGCTGGGCAATGTTCCCGGTTTGTTCACGTCCCAGAAGATGATGGTCTTCCCGGCGCTGCTCGCCGCGGGCTTGACGCTCGGCTTTTCCCATTTCCAGGTCACCCCGTGGAAGGGCATGCTCATCGCCTCCATCGCCGCGTCGGTACTGTCCATGGCCGTGTACTGGGTGAGCACCCGGCGCGCACGTCACACCCGGTATACGGAAATGTCGCTGGAGAAACGCATCGCCACGGAGCTGAACATGTCGGAAGATGATGCGGTGGCGGACATTGCCAGCGCGATTGAAAAGGCGCCTGACGAGGACGTGCTCAACATCGTCCGGATCTACCTGCGCGATGAGGTTCTGGAGCGCGCCGGCAACACCCCCGCGGCGGCGCAACCGAAAAACTAGACCCTGCCGGCGTTCTTCTGCTGCCCACGGAACACCCCGAAGAAGATCACTACCAGCAGGCCGATGGCCACCCAGTTGGCCACCTTGGCGTACTGCTCGAGGACGAAGACGACCGGCTCGCCGATCGCCCAACCGAGCCCGAAGTAGAGGAACGACCACGCGGTTTTCGCGATGAAGTCGAGCAGCATGAACTTCTTGACGTCCATGCCGGTTGCGCCGCACATGACGAAGACGACGAACGCGATGGGCAGCGGAATCGGCACGTACGCCAGGAAGATACCGACCCAGCCGACGCGGTGGAACCAGCCTTCGACCCGTTCGATGTTGCGCCCCATGCGTTTCGAGTTCTGCGCCTGGACGTCCAGGATGCCGCGGCCCCAGAGTTTGCCGGCCCACCAGTAGACCCAGTCGAATTTGATGGCCACGAGCGAGCCGATGAGCAGGTACCAGATCCAGCCCGGTGCTTCGCCGACCGCGGCCAGCGCGCCTGTCGAGGCGGCGCCGATCCGCGAGCCCGTCAGCGCCAGCATGACAGGCGGGTCGAGGCCCAGCAGCCAGGCGCGCAGCGGGATCATCGCCATGCCGAATAACCCGACGAAACCGAACCACGCGAGGCACCAGTAGTCGGCTTTGGTGGGTTTGGAGTTCCAGGGCAGTCCTGGCTCTTCCCACCATTCGGGGTCTTCGGAAGCGGGGCGGTCGTCCGCCCGGTCCTGCTCTTCACGCATGGACAATTAACCTACAGCACGCGCGGTGTCGCGCGCGTGTGCGATGACGGCGGGCACGCCCACGCCGCCTGCCCATGCGCCTGTCGCGGAGATGCCGGGCACCTGCGCCAATTGCTTATCGACGTCACGCACCACCCCCACATGAGCCTCGTCGTAACGCGGAAGACCGCCGAACCAGCGTTGGACGTAGATTTCTTCGAGGCCTGCTTCCCTGCCGTCGAACCCTGTGATGGTGTGCAGGTCATCGAGTGCCCAGTCGACGAGGTCGTCTTCGGAGGCTGTGATGGCCAGGTCCGGGTTGTCTCCGTAACGGCCGAAGCTGGCGCGCACGAGCGCCCCGCCGCGCTCAGCGAGGTGCGGCCACTTTTTCGATGACAGCGTGAATGCCTTGGCGCGCACGTCCGCGCTGGAACCGTCGCTGGTGTCGGCGGTGAGGATACCGGAGTTCTCGGGCAGTCCATCGCCGTTGGCGAAGCGCATGCCTACCACGGCGGAGTTCGCCAACTTCACTTTCGACAGTTCAGCGGCCACGTCGGGGGCGACGCGCTTCAGCAACAGAGCCGCAGTCGGGGCGGGCACGGCGAGGATGACGTGGTCGTACAGAGTGTCTTCGCCGCCGGTCAGCTTGTACTGGGGCGCGCCCGAGTCGCTGGATGAGCCGGCGCGCTCAATGCCGGAAATGAAGGCGTCGATGTAAATGTCGGCGCCGGATTGCTCGGCGAGGGTTTCGTAGAGCTCCTGGTAGCCGTCGCGGAAGGCGTTGAACACCGCGCCGTGGCCGGTGGGCAGTTCGGCGCGCTGCGCCTCCAGGTTGCGCACAGCCGTGGACAGGTGGACTAGGCGCTCGGGATGCTCGGCAGCCATCCGGTCGAATTCAGCGGCGAGTTGCGGGATCGTCGCACGCACACCGAGGTCATCAGCCGTGCAGGAGTACACTCCCCCGAGCAGCGGGGAGACGGTGATGTCGGCGACCTCATCGCTGTAGCGTTCGCGCACGAGAGCGCCGACGTTGAGGTCGCCAGGGTCGGAATCAGGGGTGGGCCAGTGGAAGCCGGGGCGGTCGGATTCAGCGTCGATAAGCGCGGCGGTGTCGGCGGACACGAGGTGGGCGACAGTCTCGGAGCGCCCAGGGATGCCCATGATGCCCCCGGTGGGCAGCTCGCGGGCGGAGCCGCCGGACCAGAGAAGGGAGCGCAGGCCGGAAGGCTCGACAAGCGAATCGCCCAGGCCGAGGGACTCGAAAAATTCGACGGCGTCGCGGCGGCGCGCCATGAACGCCTCCGCACCCATGTCGGTGGGACCGGCTTCGAAAGCGACGGTGTAGAGCTTGCCGCCGATGCGGTCGGTGGCCTCGTAGACGTCGATCTTGTCGTCGCGGCCGTCGTGGCGGCCGTGACGCAGCTCGTAGGCGGCGGTGAGGCCAGCCAGGCCAGCGCCGATGATGGCGATGTTCATTTACGCCTCCTCGTGAATAATGCGGACGGCTTCGGTGATGGCGTCCGGGTCGGTCTCCGGGAGCACCCCGTGGCCGAGGTTGAAAATGTGGCCCGTTGCGGTGCCGGAACGCACGGCGTTGTCGGCTTCGCCCTTGATGCGTGCGACTTCCTCGCGCACGACGTCGCTGCCGGCGAACAACAGAGCCGGGTCAAGGTTGCCTTGGAGCACCTTCGGAACGGCGAAGCGCTGCGCGGCCCGGTCGAGCGGGACCCGCCAATCGACGCCCATCACCTCCGAGCCAGCCTCCGACATTGCACCGAGCAACTCACCGGTGGCCACACCGAAGTGGATGCGCGGGATCTCCCCTGCGACGGTGGCCAGAATCTCGGTGGAGTACGGCAGGACGTAGCGGCGGTAGTCGGCCTCGGTGAGGAAACCGGCCCAGGAATCGAACAACTGCATCGCGTCGATGCCGGCTTCGACCTGGGTGCGCAGGAAAGCGGTGATGGTAGGCACGAGTTTGGCCATCAGGGCGTGCCAGGTGTCCGGGTCGCCGTGCATCATGGCTTTGGTTTTCTCGTGGTTCTTCGACGGGCCACCCTCGATGAGGTAGCTGGCCAGGGTGAACGGCGCGCCGACGAAGCCGATGAGGGCTTGAGTGTCGGTGAGCTCGGACAGGATGATCGAAATTCCCGAAGCGACCTCGTCAACGTCGCCCTCGAGGACGGGCAGGGCGTCCACGTCGGACCGCGACCGCACCGGCGACCCCATGACGGGCCCGCGGCCGGGAACGATCTCCACATCCACGCCGGCTGCCTTGAGCGGCACGACGATGTCGGAGAACAGGATCGCCGCATCCATGTCGTGGCGGCGCACCGGCTGCATGGTGATCTCCGCGAGCAGCTCCGGCATGAAGCAGGAGTCCAGCATGGCGATGCCCTCCCGCGCGGCGCGGTACTCAGGAAGGGAACGGCCTGCCTGGCGCATGAACCACACCGGGGTGCGCGAGGGGGTGCGGCCGGTGGCGGCGGCGATCAAAGGGGCGTCGTCAAGCGTGCGTCTGCTCATGGCTCCATTGTTACAGGCTCCGCGGGAAACGCCGCGCCCGCATCGACAACGACTCGATGAGCAGGGACGACCCGAGCATGAGCACCGTGGCGATGATCGGCGGAATCACACCAATCGCGGCGAAGAAGAGCATGGCGATGTTGTACATCCACGCCAGCGACAGGTTGCGGTCTTTGATGCCGCAGACGTTGCGGGCGTGGGCAATGAGCTGAGGCACGGCGGTGACATCATTCCGCAGCAGCATCACGGACACGCGGCGGTTACGCTTGCGGCACAGCTCGATGTCGTCGGCGGTGGCGTACATGATGCTCGCGTCGGCGGCGCGCAGCGCGTCGAGCACGGTGCGGTCGCCGACCATCGCCACCTCGGCACCGTTGGCACGCAGGGTGCGGATGGCGCCGGGTTTCTTGTCGGCGGTGATTCCCGCCAGCACGGTGGAGATGCCCAGGTAATCGGCGAAGCGGCGGGCGACAGCGTAGGTGTCGCGGGTGCACATGACTGTTTCTAACCCCTGGTTCTCCAGCAAGGCGATGGCGTCGTCAGCGTCGTCCTTGAACGGATCATGCAGCGTGATCACACCGCGGTCTTTGCCCTTCCAATGCACCACCACGGGCGTGCCGCCGGAGGTCGCGGCCACCGCCAAGTGGCCCTTGAGGTGGGACAGGTTGGAAGGGCGCCACAGCATGGCGTCAATATGCGTCGTGCTCTCGTGGCCGTCCTCGTCGACGTAGACCAGCGCCAAACGGCCGGTGACATCGCCGGTGCGCGCGTAGTCGACGCTGACCAGCTCGTAGCGCGCGGGCAACTCACGGTCATCGTCGGCCCCGGCGCGGGCATCGCGGGCTCCGGCCACCAAGGCGCGAGGAACGGGGAACTGCGAGTTCATCGACAACGCGCCGGCAATACGCATCACCATTTCCTTGCTTTCGCCCTCCGCGGCGGTGACGGATTCGACGAACATCTCTTCCTGCGCGAGCGTGCCCACGCGGTTGAACACGATCGTGTCCACGGTCTCTAAGGTCCGCAGGGTTTCACCGTCGCGAACGAGCACACCGTTGCGCGCGGCGGATTCAATGCCCAGCCGCATCGCCAGCGCCGGCGAGAGCGCCAACGCGACTGGGGCCACGCCGGAGAGCACGGCCAATGCGGTGCGCAACGCCGCGTTATAGTCGCCCGTGATCAGCCCCCACAGCACAAAGCTTGTCAGCGCCACCGCCATCGCCACCGGCAGCAACGCCGCCGCTGCCTGCGCATGCTGCACAGAGGCGTAGCGCTGGCGCGCTTCGACGTCTGCCAACCAGTGCTCCACGGCGCTCCACCGCGTCGCGTGGCCGGTGCGCTGCGCGCGCACCTTGACTTCGCCCTCGGCGATGACGGAACCAGCGTAGATGATGGAACCGACTTTGACGTCAATGGGTTCGTGGGCGTCGATCAGCCCAGGGCGCAGCCGCGCGCGGCCACCCATGATCACACCGTCGACGGGAACGATCTCGTCGACGTGCACGACAATGTCGTCGCCGCGGTTGATCTCCGAGACAGGAATGCGCTCCTCGGCAGCCTCGGCGTGACCGCGCTTTTTGGCAAAGCGTGTGTATTCGGTTTCGGGGTCGAGGGTGCGGGCGGCCATTTCGTCGATAAGCAATGTGCGTGCGCGGATGGAGTACCGCCGTCCGATCAGTAACAGCAGCGTGATCCCGCATGCAACGTCGAGAAACAGCTCTGGGCCGTGCGCTGTGCCGCGGGTGGTGGCAAACCACGTGAAGCCTGAATGCCACCCACGGTCGCCGGTCGGCGCGAAGAAAATGACGGCGGCGGACCACAGGTACGCGATGATGATGGCCACCGAGCTCGCACCGTCGAGAGCTGTGATGCCACGCCGGACTCCGCCGAGCAACGCGCGGTGGAACGGCAACGCGCACCACGTGACCACCGGTGTGGCCAGAGCGAGTTCAACCCACTGCCAGCCGTCGAACTGTGCCGGGCGGATATAGGCGAGGACCAACACCGGCAGCGTGAACAGCAAAGCCACCCACATGCGGGCGGGCGTGACCAAGTCGCGGGCGGTGTAGAGGACATCGTCTTGCGTGCGCTCTGTTTTGCGGCGCGGGTTGTAGCCGGCCTTGCGGGCACGGTCGAGCGACCTGTCTGCGGTGCGGCGCCGGCGGCGCATCCGTGTGGGCACGGGGCGTTGGGAGCGCCGGCGGCCCGTCGTCATGTCGGCGGGAGCTGCGTGGCGCAGCTGCGAAGCGTCGGTCAACCGCGCCGTGATGCCCTGCTCGGCAAAGATCTCGATAATCTGCTCCGGCCCCGTCGCAGCTGTCGCCGTGATCCAGGCGGCGTTGCTGGGGTGGACGATCTTGCATTCCACGCCCTCGATCGTTTCGAGGGTGGCCTCAACCTTGTCAATATCCGGCGCGTCCGGCAGCCCCTCGAGCGTGAAGGAATAGGAGACGTGCGGGCGGTGCTGGGTCTCTTCCGCGATATATGCTGTCATCTCTACCTGCTCGCTAGAAGCGGGGGCTCATCTTTTCCACGAACGCGTTCGCGTCCGGGCGGAACGCCAGCAGCATGGAAAACGCCAGCAGAATCACGATCACCATCGACGCCCACGACGTCAGCTGCACCATGAACGCCGCAACGTTGAGGAAGCAGCTCAGCCCCACAAACGCAGCCGCCCACCGGCGGGCGATGCGGTTGCCGTGGCGAAAATAACTCGCAGCGGAAACCAGCAGCAGAGCCAGCACAATGTTGCCGATGGACACGGTGCGCATATTGGTCATGTAGGAAGCACGCAGCGATTCATTTCCCGGATCACTTGGAAACCCCTCAGATAGCAGCATCATCGCAGTGACCAACATGAGCACCGCTGCGCCGCAGATGAGGTAGAACGCGATCTGCAGATTACGCGGCCACGTGTCCCCGACTTCACCGCGGTAGCGGCGGTTCGGGTCGTTCGGGTCGCTCACGATCGTGGGGAACATCCCGGCCATGGCGTGCACCTGCGTTTCTGTCGTGTTGGGCTTCCTACTGAGTGCTTAGGTCATTATGGTCTGTGGTTTCTTTGGCCGTCCACTTCTTCGCGTCCTCTTGGCTGGCAAAGATGAGTGCGCAGATCGCCGCCACTCCCGCCGCGATCTGGAGAACACCGTCAGCGCCGATGACAGCGGTGGGCACATCCATGCCGGCGGGGTTGACCAGAAACACCGTGAGCATGCGCAGCGCAAAGAACACCGAAAACGCCATCAGCAGGGTGCGGGCATTGTTCGCCCACTTTTTCTGTGTCGCCACAGCCCGCAGCGCGACAGCGAGCAGAGCGACAATCATTAGCGACAACAGCGCCATGATGCTTATCGACGCATAAGCCACCAACTTCACCTGCCCCTCCGTCACTGCCTGCGGCATGGTCTTGCTGGCCTCACGCGCACTCTCGAACAATGCGGAGGGGTCCAGCAACGGCATCGCAATGGTGAACAGCTGATGGAGTAACTCAGCGCCGATCATGACCACCCACGTCACCAGCAGGTAGCGCACGGTCTCCGGCCGCGTGTCGGGCTCATCGTCCGGCGCGGGCTGGGCGGGTTGCTGCGGAGCGGGAGGGGTTGGGGTGGTCATGGGTGAGGTCTTTCGTCGATAAGCATGCGGGCTGCGTCGAGCGCGAAGTAGGTGAGAATCTGGTCGGCGCCTGCGCGTTTGATAGACAGCAAAGCTTCCATCATCGTGCGCTCGAGGTCGATCCAGCCGTTGCGGCCGGCGGCCTGGAGCATCGCGTACTCGCCCGAGACGTGGTAGGCGGCAACGGGGACGGGTGAGGCATCGGCGACCTTGGCCAGCACGTCGAGGTACGGCATCGCCGGCTTGACCATCACCATGTCCGCGCCCTCGGCGACGTCGAGCTCAACCTCTAACAGGGACTCACGGATATTCGCCGGATCCTGCTGGTAGGTCTTGCGGTCGCCCTGCAACGAGGATCCAACTGCGTCGCGGAAGGGACCGAAGAACGCGGATGCGTACTTCGCCGAGTACGCCATGATCGCGACATCGGCGTGCCCAGCCTGGTCCAGCGCCTCACGGATCACCTCGACTTGGCCGTCCATCATTCCCGACGGGCTGACAATGTGCGCGCCGGCCTCCGCCTGGGCCACCGCCATCTTCGCGTAGAGCGGCAGCGTAGCGTCGTTGTCCACGACTATTTCGCCGTCCCGGTTGGTGGTGAGCACACCGCAGTGGCCATGGTCGGTGAACTCGTCCAGGCAGGTGTCGGCCATGATGAGCAAGTCCTCGCCGAACTCGCGGCGCAAACGCGCAATGGCACGGTTGAGCACACCGTCCGGATCCCACGCTTGGGAACCGGACGCGTCCTTATCCTCGTCGCGGGGCACGCCGAACAAGTCGACACAGGGAATGCCCAGAGAGGCCGCTTCACGGCAGATCTCCACAAGGGAGTCCATGCTGTGCTGGTACACCCCCGGCATGGATGGGATCTCACGGCGCTGCCCCGACTCGCCGAGATCGTCGGCGACAAACAGGGGCAGAATGAGGTCCGCCGGGTCCAGGCGGGTCTCAGCGGTCATCCGACGCAGCACAGCGTTGCGGCGCAGCCGCCGCGGCCGCCGCACCGGGCCAGACGGACCAGACGGACTCGGCTGCGGCGAGATTGAAGAATTGAACGATTCTGAAGGTTCCATCGTTGTAGGCACGCTGCCCATTCTACGAACTGCTGTTACGAGCGACGGGCGCGGCGCTTCTTCCGCGGCGGCGGCAGTTGGCCAGCGGCACGCAGGCCTGCGACATGCTCCGCTAAAGCGTCCACAAGCGAGGGTACGTCAGCGACCTCAGGCACGACATCGACGCGCAAACCTTGCTCCTTCGCTTCCGCTGCCGTCATGGGGCCGATGCAGGCGATGATGGTGCGCGGATGCGGCTTGCCGGCGATGCCCACGAGGTTCTTCACCGTCGACGCGGAGGTGAAGCACACGGCGTCGAACCCGCCGGTCTTAATCATGTCGCGCACTTCCGGCGCGGGCGGGGCGGCGCGGACGGTGCGGTAGGCGACAACGTCGTCGACTTCCCAGCCGCGTTCGACGAGACCGTCGACAAGCACATCGGTGCCAATGTCAGCGCGCGGCAGCAGCACGCGTCCAACCGGGTCAATCTCCTCGACATACTCCGGGAAAACGTTCACGAGGCCGTGCGCGTTCTGCTTCGTGCGGTGCGGAATGAGCTCTGGGATCATGCCGCGGGAACGGATCGCGTCGGCGGTCTTCTCCCCCACTGCGGCGAGGTGGACACCGGCAAACGAGCGGGCATCAAGGCCGAGCTCCTCGAACTTGTCCCACACAGCGTCAACACCGTTGACGGACGTGAAGACGATCCACTGGTACCGGCCCTCCACAATCCCCTTGATGGCGCGGTCCATCTGCGCAGGGTTGCGCGGCGCCTCCATAGAGATGGTGGGCACGGACTGCGGGATGGCCCCGTAGGAGTTCAGGCGGGCGTTCATCGGGCCTGCCTGCTCCTTCGCGCGCGGGACGAGCACGCGCCACCCGTACAGCGGGCGGTTTTCCCACCAGGAGTACTTCGAACGGTCGTCGACGGCAGTGCCGATGGTGACCACCAACGTGCCATCCAGATCCGCATCGAGCTTGCCGACGGTCCCCAGCGTCGCATCAAACGTCCGCTGCAACCGTGTCGTGCCGTTAATGGTGACAGTCAGCGGCGTCGACGCGGAGAAACCGCGGGCTTGCAGTTCGGTGGCAATGACCGGCAGGTGGCGGGCCTCACCCTGCAGGACGAGCGGCTGCGGGGCGGCGGCGAGACCGTCCCAGTCAATCGGCTCACTGCCCAAGTCCGCTTCGGTGTAGGTGGAACCAAGCGCGATGCCCGCGAACGACGGCACCGTTGACGGCAGCGACATGCCCGGCACCACCTGGAACTCAAGGCCCGCGGCGGCGACGGCGGAGATTTCCTCCATGATCGCGTTGCGGGTCAGCGGGTTACCGGCGACAAGGCGGATGACATCGCCGTCACCGGCTTCACCGCGGTCGATAGCGGCTGCGGCATCAGCAAGAGCCTGCTGCAGCACAGCAACAATCTCACCGGGCTCACCCGAGTCAGCGGCACCGACAGCGAATTCAGAGATCTCCGCCGCCGTCGGCGCCGCGGGCTTAGCGGGCTTGCGCCGCGCGCCGGCCTCCTTGGCTTTGGCGCACATCCGCTCGTACTCCTCAGCGGCCTCCTTGAGCTTGTCGGCGGGCACCGGCAATGCGGAACCGACAACCGCACGCACCCCGTTGGAGACCGCTGTATCCACGACGGCGATCGAGTTACGCTCCAACACCTCGCGGGCGCGGACCGTCAATAGGTCGGGGTTGCCCGGCCCGGCGCCGACGAAAATGACCTTGCCAACGGTGTTCTCGGGCGCTGTGGTGGAGGCAGCATTCATCAAAGGAATCTCTTCTAAACGGATCGTTCGAAAGCTTCAATCACTAGAAAACCGCCCTGCGCGCTATTGGGACGTGCCCGGCCCCCCTGGTTACGGGGACCAGATGCACAGCGGCGCAGGCGGCGTATGGTAGTTACACCTTAAAGTAATGGCGCGGATTTGAAAAACCGCGGCTAGAGGAATTGGGCTGCTCCTGCGTCAAAAAGTTGCTGGGCGCATGCGTGGCCCACCTCGCGCGGATCTGCGCCGCTGGCCTCACGCACGAGCTGAGCGGAGCCGTCGAGGGCGAACACACCGCCGCGCACTGTGATTTCATCGCCGTCGAGGGTGGCAGACGCTGCGACGGGCGCGGTGCAGCCGGCTTCCAAGGTTGCTAGGACAAAGCGTTCGGCCAAAGCACAGCGGGTTGCAAAGTCGTCCACAAGCGTGTCGATGGCCGCGACCGCCTCCCCATCGTCTGCCCGGCACTCCACGGCGAGTGCACCTTGTGCAGGCGCCGGCATGAAATCCTCCGGCGCGAAGACTTCAGTGGCGCGCTCGCCGAGGCCGACGCGGGACATGCCGGCATAGGCAAGCACCACAGCATCGAGCTCCCCGCTGGTCACGCGCCCCATGCGCGACTCAATGTTTCCCCTCAGCGGACGAATGTCTAGATCCGGGCGTTTCGCACGCAACTGAGCGATGCGTCGCGGCGCGGATGTGCCCACACGAGAACCGCGGGGCAAGTCAGCCAGTTTCAGCCCGTCGCGGGCGATGAGGGCCTCGCGGCGGTCCTCCCGGACCGGGATGATCAGGTGTGTGCGCGGCTCGCGGGCGGTGGGCAGATCTTTGAAGGAGTGGACGGCGACGTCTGCTTCGCCGTCGAAAAGCGCCTGGCGGATAGCGGTGGTGAACACCCCGACCCCGATGCGCTCCACGGGGGCCTGCGACATATCGCCCGCGGTGGTGACGATGGTCAGCTCCGCGCCGTGCCCAGCATCCACCAGCGCATCGCGCATGTGGCCGGCTTGGGTCGTGGCAAGCTTGGACCCGCGGGTGGCTACTCTCAACACCCTCGACGCTTCTGTCATTGGCTTCCCCTTTCACAGAACCCGGCAAGCGAGCTCTTCTCATAGTTAGTGCCGTCGCCGCCGAGCCCGGTGCGTGTGTCCGCCCCGCCGGTGAGCCCGAACAGTTCCTCGATGGCGATTTCGTAGCTCACCTTCGACTGCGTGCCAGCCAGCTCTTTGATCTTCACCGTCGGGTTATGCAGGAGCTTATCGACGACCCTGCGCACCGCCTTTTCCACTTCCCCGAATTCCCGGTCATCCAACCCAGGCAGGCGGGTGCGCAACTTGTCCAGCTCCGTTCGGGCGGTCTCTGCCGCGGAGACCCGCAGTTCAGTGACCATGGGGGCGACGTCGCGCACACGCTGCTCAGTGGCGTAGGCTGCCAGCTCCGCCGCGATGATGTGCTCGGCCTGCCCGCGGGCACCCAGCTCAGGGCACTGCGGAGATTCAGCCGACTGCTTCAGCGACTCGTGCAGCGCCTCGATGTTGATCAGGGTGACCCCGGGCATCTCGGCGACCGCGTCGTCGATGTCGCGGGGCAGGGACAGATCGACGAGCAGAGCTGGGCCGGAGATGTCTTCGCGGGTGAGGGTGAAGCCGTCGCTGGCGGTCGCAGACACCGCAATGTCCACCCGGGACAGCGCGCCGGCACGGGCGGAGAAGTCGACTACCTCGGCGCTAACTCCGGCTTCGCGGGCATGCTCGGCGAGCCGCTCGGCGCGCGAACGGGTGCGGTTGGCAACGATCAGCTTGCTCACCCCGCGTTTACCCAGGTCGGTAGCAGCCAAGGAGCTCATCGCGCCGGCCCCAAGCACAAGGGCTGAGTGCCCTTCCAAAGACGCGTCAGGGGCCATCCCCTGCACCCGCATGGCTTCGTCGAGGGCTGCCGTGACCATGGAAGCCCCGGCATCGTCAATATCCGTCTCGGCGTGAACGCGTTTACCGGCGTGCAAGGCGGATTGGGCCAGCGCGTGCAGCGCCGGGCCGATCGTGCCGCGTTCGGCCGCGTCCTGGTAAGCAGAGCGGACCTGGCCGATGATCTGCTGCTCCCCCACCACCATCGAATCCAAACCGGCAGAGACACGCATGAGGTGCTTCGCAGCGGCATCGGCATACCGGACATAGAGGTAGCCCCTCAGCTCCGCCACATCCACGCCAGAGAATTCGCTCAGCACAGCCAGCACATCGTTGACACCGGTGTGGAAAGCATTGGTTACGGCGTAGACCTCCATCCTGTTGCAGGTGGAGATGATCATGGCTTCGCTGATGCTGGGTTGCTCAAGGAGTGCGCGTGCAGTGTGCTCCTGCATAGCCTTGTCCATGCTCAGTCGCTCCAGCAGCGCCACGGGCGCTGAGCGGTGGGACATGCCCACCACGAGAACACTCACGTTTTCCCTCCAGACCAGTTCGTGATCATCCCAAAGGATACCCCCGCGGCCCCGTTCCCAAACAATCCGCTGATGACCGCGGGCGGACCTACTGCGCGTCAGCCTGCCCGGCGCGGGCTAGCTCGGAAGCCAATTCATCATTATCGACTTCCCAGCAGGCGAATTCCTCACCGTCGATGACTACGACAGGGACTCGGTCACCGAATTCGATGGCCAGGCCGGGGTGGGCGTCGACGTCGATAAGCGAAAGGCGCGCTCCCGCTTCTTCCACCACGGGCGCGATCTGCGCCGCCACGCGCTCGCACGACCCACACGTGGCACGGACCATCAGTTCGACCTCAGCTACTGCACCCATCGGGATCCTCCTAACCTACGATGGATCACACTACACACGAAGGGAGAAAAGGCTTGAGCGGCAATCTGCGGCGCTATCTCGAGGAAACTGCGCTTCCGCCTATCGACGACGCCCACCAGCGCACCGCAGGCGAAGCAGCTGCCTCCGCCGCGTCTGCGGCCGCGGGCCTGACCGCCGAGCGCGTCACTGAGCCCGACCCGGACATCCCCCAGCACATCACGGCCGCGGCGTTCTTCGACGTGGACAACACCCTCATTCAGGGAAATTCGCTCATCGCGTTGGGCTACCAGCTGTTCAAGCGCGGGTTTTTAACGCTGAGCGAGATCTTCCCTTACCTCGTCGCACAAGTGCGGTACCGCCTGTTCGGCGCGGAGTTGCCGGACGCGATCGCGCAGGGCCGCGAGAAAGCGCTGAGCTTCATCACCGGGTGGAGTGTCAGCGAGCTGCGCGACCTGTGCGCCGAGCTTGTCGACGCCCACTTGATCGCCCGCACCTACACCGGCACCCGCGAACTCGCCTCGATGCACATCAATGCCGGCGAGCAAGTCTGGCTCGTGTCCGCGACACCGGTGCAGGTCGGCCAGATCCTCGCTGAGCGGCTCGGCTTCACCGGCGCCCTAGGCACGGTGGCGGAGGAAGAGGACGGGCAGTTCACCGGCCGTCTCGTCGGCGACATCCTGCACGGCCCGGGCAAAGCGCACGCCGTTGCCGCCCTGGCGGAGGCGCAGGGGCTCAACCTCAAGGAGTGCACCGCCTACTCCGATTCATCCAACGACATCCCCATGCTGTCCATGGTGGGCACCCCCGTAGCCATCAACCCCGACAGCACATTGAGAAAGCACGCTGCGAAACATGGCTGGCTCATCCGGGACTACCGCCCGGTGCGCCGCCTGTTCCTCAGCGTGCTTATTCCATTAGGCGCCGTGGCCGGCGTGGGTGGCGGGCTGGCCTGGCGGCGGCGCCGGAAGCGTTAGGCAGAGCGCTCGCCAGGGGCGTCGATACGCTCGGAGAAACCCGCGGTCTCCTCAGGGCGGATCTCGCGGTCTTCCGGCTTCATCGCGTAGTCCGGCGAGTAAATGCAGTGCGTCTTACCAAAGACGGACGGCATGCAGTAGTTGTTGTGGTCGCACAGGGTGCGGTATCCGGGCTTGTCCTGGATCTTCTGGATCATGTCCGGTTCGCGCAACAGGGCACGGCCGATCTCGAAGAACTCGAAGCCTTCGTTGTACCCCTTCTCAAAGTGCTCGCGCTGAGTCAGGCCGCCCAGCAGGACCAGCTTGGAATTGTGCACCTTGTCCAGGAACTGGCGTGCGTCTTCGTACATGTACATGTCGTGGTACTCGAAGTTGCCCAGCATCGGCTTGCCGAACATCCGCACACCGACATTGAACGGGAAGGGCATGTGCTCCGCGAAGCCGGCCAACGGCGGCTCACCGCGGAACAGCCACATTTGGCGGACGACGGAGGAACCCTGGGTGAGCAAGATCGCGTCGACGTTGCCGTCAGCGTCGAGCATCTGGGCGGTCTGCAGGGAGTCCGGCAAAACGATAGAGCCCGGGATGCCGTCAGTCATGGACATCTTCGCAATGATGGCCACGTCATCGCCCACCCTGTCCTTGACTGCCTGAGAGATCTCGCGGACGAAACGGGAGCGGTTCTCAATGTTGCCGCCGTACTCATCATCGCGGCGGTTGATCCACTTAGAAAGGAAGGAAGACGGCAGGTAGAGGTGACCGAAGTGCAGCTCGAGAGCGTCAAAACCGGCCTCTGCAGCCAGCTCGGCCGCGTCAGCGAACTCGCGGATGGCCAGCTTGATCTCGTCTTTAGAGATACCGCGGCAGTAGTTGATACTCGTGGGGTTGATGAACTTGCTGGGAGCCCACGGGGTCTCACCGATCTGCTGGCGGGTAGCCACCGGGCCAGCATGCCCCAGCTGAGCCGACGCCTTCGCGCCGTGGGCGTGCATGGTGGCGGTGAAATCCTTCAGGCCGGGCAGAGAATCCTTCTCCATGAGGATCTGACCCGGGGCAGAGAAACCGTGCGGAGAGGTGGCACAGTACGCCAGAGTGGTCATGCCGATACCGCCCTTGGCAAAGCCCTCGTGGTAGGCGATGAGCTCATCGGTCACGCGGCCGTTCGGGGAACGCCCCTCCGACGTAGCCGCCTTGATGAAGCGGTTGCGGAGCTGGACCGGGCCCAACTGTGCTGGTTCAAAGATTGCGTTGCTGCTCACAGGCGTGGACATGGTTGATTCCTTCGTCTGAGTCTGGGTTATCAGGTGGTTGTCATGTGTCAGCCTGCACCCGTTGCGAAAAGCGCAGGCTATAACCCAAGCTTACCGATGAGTTCGGCCGTTCATGCATCAGATTGGGCACCCTCCCAAGGGCCGGCCAAAGCCGAAAAACGCCCGCTCCAGCCAAGTGGCAGGGCGGGCGTGAAGCGGGGCAGTTCTACTTGCCCAGTTTACGGCGCTGAACGCGCGTGCGGCGCAGCATCTTGCGGTGCTTCTTCTTGGACATGCGCTTACGGCGCTTCTTGATCACAGAACCCATAGGTTTCCTCGCTTCTCTTTGTACGTACAGTTCCGTGCCACGTTCCGGTTCCAGGGCAGGTCCGGGGCAACGCCGCGAGGTGCACTCCCGCAGCGGCGCTCACGCAACATGAATGGGTACAAAGTTTAGCGCCGTGACCGGTGAATCCAAAAAGAGGGGCCTAACCGACGTCCGAATCAACGTCATAGACCGAGGAGTCCAGGTACTCGTTCACAGCGTTCTCGTTCACACGGAACGAACGGCCAACGCGCACCGCCGGCAACTCGCCGGAGTGGACCAGACGGTAGACCGTCATCTTGGAAACGCGCATGATTTCAGCGACCTCAGCGACAGTCAGGAACTTGCCTTTATCTTCATTTGCCATGTTCTAGTTAATCCTCCAGCACTAGGGAGCCGGTGCGCGCTGTAGGCTTCCCCTCCCACAGTTGGACACGCACGTGCCTGAACCAGCCTAGCGTGAAAACAGTGTCACATGCGACTCATAAGCCAGAAAACTTTCACATTTTTCACAGCGGACCCTCCGCTCACTACCGTCATTCTGGTCATTCTCCCAGCTCAGAGGCACGATTGGTGGCTGCTTCCACAGCCCGGTAGAACGCGCCACGCATGCCGGATTCCTCCAGTTCCCGGATGGCTTGAACAGTCGTTCCTGCCGGAGAGCACACACCTGCACGCAAATCCGCCGGGGTTCTACCCGAGCGCGCCAACATCGCACCGGCGCCGTCTGCCGTGCCTGTCGCCAGCAACATGGCTGTCTCCCGCGGCAACCCCATGTGCACACCGGCATCCACGAGAGCCTCCGTGACAAGGAAATAGTAGGCGGGGCCGGAACCGGATAGGGCTGAAGCAGCGTCGATAAGCGACTCGGGCACAACGGCGACCTGGCCGCACGCACCCAGCAACTCCGTGACCAGCTCCTGCTGATCCTCATCGACGTACTTGCCAAACGCGACCACACTGATGCCCTTACCCACCTGCATCGGAGTGTTCGGCATGACGCGCACAATGGGTGTGCCCGCACTTTGCGCCGCCTCAGACATCGCATCGAGAGTGACGCCCGCCGCCATAGACACGACAACGGTTGCAGTCTCGTTGCTCGCGATCGTCTCCGAGAGCTCCTCGATCAAATCCGTGATCGCGTAGGGCTTGACGCACAGAAAGCACACGTCCGCGTTCGTGGTAGCCGCCTGATTGTCGTCCGTGGTGTTCACGCCATACCGGCGGTTCAACTCCTCGCCGCGCTCCGGCGTGCGGTTGGTCGCCGTGATCGTTTCCGGGTCGACACCAGAATTGACCAGACCGGAGATCAGGGCCTCGCCGATATTGCCTGCGCCGATGACTGCAATGTTGCTCATGGCTTATTAGCGTGCCACACCCGCCGGAAAACTCAACGACAACAACCGTGCAAAATCCTCCCCCGAACACGAAACCCCGCACGCTGGGCGTGCGGGACAAACGTGAGCGCCGGAACCGGCGGCAGCCCTAAACGACGGAGATGAGCGCCGGACCGAACGTCATGACCGCTCCGGCAAGACCAGCCAGTGCAAGAGTGAGACCATCGCGGCCGGTCTTCATCGCACGGACAAGGACCACGATGCCCACCGTGGCAACTGCAGCCAGACCTGCAACCACGAGCGTGTCCAAGGTGGCCCAAAGGTACTGGAAGCCGAGGAAAATCAGCACACCCAGAATCAGGCCGGCGAAAACAAGCAGAACCAGCATGATCGGGTTGACGCTATTGTCCTCGACCTTGCCGTCGTACGTAGCTACGTCTTCGTACACCGGCTCCACGGCGCCGTCTGCACGGTCATCTTCGTAACGGTCGTCCTCGTAACGGTCGTCGCGCAGATCGCCACGGACGTTGTCGCGAACCGGCGCGGCAAAAGTAGAGGTGTTTTGCTCTGTATAAGCCTCATCCTCAATCGCGGGAAATACGTTGGTCTCGTTCGCAGACTGCTCTGGGACGAGGTTCTCAACCGGTTCCGGATGCACCGCGGGCTGGATGTACGTGGCCGGCTCCGGGTCCGCAACCTCCGCAACTTCATCCTCTTGGTCATCATCGACGAAGGAAACCTTGCGCAGGGTGAAGCTTTCCTCTTCATAGTCGGACTGCGCCGCTTCGAATGGCGGTTCCTCGTACTCCTCCGGCTCGGGCTCCACGGGCTCGTACTGTGCGGGCTCCTCGTACTGTGTTGGCTCGGGTTCAACCGGGCGGAACTTCGTCAGCATCACCGGCTGATCGTCCTCAGGCTGATCGGTAGCAAGCGTTTCGGATTCTGCCTCAGGCTCGACCTTCTCGTCGACGGCGGGTGCCTCCGGTTCGACATGCGTCTCCGGTTCGGCAACGTTTGTGGTCTCGGCTGACTCAGGCTGATCGACGTCCTCGCCGTCAAGCGGCACGGACGAGTGCTTGACCTCGGCCGGGCGGGCATTGACTTTCTTGAAGGAACCGGTCAGTTCGGCGACGGTGACGCCGCCCTCTTCGATGCTGCGGCGGCGACGGCGGCGGGGTTGGCCCTCGGCGTCGGTGTCGGGGTTCTCCTGCTGTGCCCGGGCCATCAGCTCGGCAACAGTGAGTTGCTTTTCGGCCATCTACTCGTCTCCTTCAGACTGTCCCATGTCGATCTGACGCAGGATCACGCCTTCGCGTAATGCCCACGGGCAGATATCTAACTTATCAAGTTTCAGTGCCCTCATGGCTGCTTCCGCCACCAGCGCGCCGGCCACAATTTGGTGCGAGCGGTCGGACGACACGCCTTCAAGTTCCGCACGATCAGACGCCGTCATGCGGGTGATGAAGGCGATCAACTGGCGCAAACCGGGTGCGGTCAACGTGCGCTGAACATACGGTCCGGCAGATGACGGCGCGGCACCGGTCAGACGCGCCAAAGTGCGGAACGTCTTAGATGTCCCCACGGCCAAACCTGCTTCACCACGGATGAGAAATTCCTCCGCGGCGGACGACAGCTCAGCGTCAATGAAGTCGCGTAGGGCATTCACGGTCTTCTTCTCTGGCGGGTCAGAGTCAAACCACTCGTGAGTCAGCCGGCCGGCACCCAGGTCGAGCGAGACGGCAATGTCCGGAACTTCATCATTGCCTGTGCTCATTTCCAGCGAACCGCCGCCAATGTCCAGGTTGGTGATGCGCCCGGCCGACCAGCCGTACCAGCGTCGCACTGCGAGAAACGTCAGCCGCGCCTCGTCTTGTCCGGACAGCACTTTGAGCTTCACGCCCGTCTTCTTGTCCAAGTGGGCGAGCACTTCCTCGGAGTTAGTGGCGGACCGTACCGCAGAGGTGGCAAAAGCCAGGAATTCTTCGCACTTCAGGTTGTCTGCCAGGTCGGCGGCCTCTTGTACCGCTTCGGTGAGCTTTTTCACGCCTTTGTCGTCGATGTTGCCTTCAGAGTCGAGCATCTCCACGAGCCGCAGGGACTGCTTCCAGTCGCTCATCGGCGTCGGGCGGCCGCCACTTTTGGCATCTACTGCCACGAGGTGGACAGTGTTACTGCCCACATCCAATACACCTAGTCGCACAGGCTTAAGAGTAGACCGTCTACCGTGGTGCAGTGTGAACCAACGTGTGTTTTTGGGCTTCCCATCTGACTCCCCCGCTGGAAAATCAATCAGCGCCGGCCACGAATTGCCGCCGGATTTTCCGCATGAATGGTTCGAGTTCATCCACCCCGATGACCCGTTGCACTACTTCTCCCTCGACCTGACATGGTTGGAATCCACGTGGTCGTGCCGCTTCGGTACCCCGCAGTGCCGGGGTATTTCTAAGGAGCTGCCGGTTGTCGGATGCTGCATTCACGGCGCTTACCTGTCGGATGAGCATGACCGCGATGACCTTTATAACGCTGTAGCCGAAATGCCGGCGCGGTTCTGGCAGCTGCGCCCCGACGATGTGGACAGTTATATAGAGGCCGCCGACCCCACCGAGCTGGAGCCGTGGCTCGAATGGGACGAGGACGATGAGGAACCCTCCATCAAGACAAAGCTTGTCGACGGCGCGTGCATCTTCGCCAACCGCCACGGCCACCCCACCGGCCCCGGATGCGCACTGCACCAATGGGCGATGGATGAAGGCCGCAACATCATCGGTTCTAAACCGGAAGTGTGCTGGCAGGTGCCGTTTTCCCGCGAAGATTCCTGGGAGGAACGCGGTGACGGCCAGGAGATTCTGCGCACCACCATCGGCGAGTACGATCGCCGCCAGTGGGGTGACGGCGGAGAAGACTTCGACTGGTGGTGCACCAACGACCCTGCCTGCCACTCCGAGGCAAGCCCGGCGGAGCCGGTGTGGAAGTCGATGAAAGACGAATTGACGCAGCTTATTGGTGAGGGGCCTTACGACATCGTCGCAAAGCATTGCGAAGCTCGCGCGGGCTTGCCGCCGCAGGCACGCGCCACGCACCCGGCGACCCGGGCTGCGAAACCGTGATGTCGCGGTGCCGCTAGATCGGCTCTACGCCTCGAACTTGTAGCCCAACCCGCGGACAGTGATCAGCTGCTCCGGTCGGGAAGGCTCTTTTTCGATCTTTGTGCGCAGGCGCTTGACGTGGACGTCGAGGGTCTTGGTGTCACCGACGTAATCCGAGCCCCAGATGCGGTCGATGAGCTGGCCGCGGGTGAGCACGCGGCCAGCGTTGCGCATGAGGTACTCGAGCAGGTCGAATTCCTTTAACGGCATGGGTACGGGCTGATCGTCGACGTAGACGGTGTGGCGCTCAACGTCGAGACGCACGCGGCCGCCTTCGAGGATGTTCTCCCCGGATTCTTCCTCGCCCGGCGGGTCAGCGACATCGGAACGTCGGCGCAGCACCGCGCGGATGCGGGCGATAAGCTCACGGGTGGAGTACGGCTTGGTCACGTAGTCGTCCGCGCCGAGTTCAAGGCCGACCACCTTGTCTATCTCTGTGTCGCGGGCGGTGACCATGATGATCGGCACGTCGGAGGTGGCGCGCAGCTTCTTGCACACATCGGTGCCTGACATGCCTGGCAGCATCAGGTCGAGCAGAACCAGGTCAACATTGTTGGCCTCGAACTCCGTCAGCGCGGCCTGGCCATCCGGCGCGATGACCGCTTCAAAGCCCTCCTTGTGCAGAAGGTAGGCGAGCGGGTCCGCCAGCGATTCCTCATCCTCGACGATCAGGATGGTCGGTTTCATTGCTGCTCCTTATTCTCCAACTCGGCGATCTCTGCGGGAATCACCGTCGCACTCGACGGATCCGGTTTGTGCACCGGCAACTCGATCGTGAACGTTGATCCCGTTCCCAGACGCGACCAAAGCTTGATATTACCGCCATGGTTTGCCACAACGTGCTTCACGATGGCCAAACCGAGCCCCGTCCCGCCCGTCTGCCGGGACCGTGCTTTATCCACCCGGAAGAACCGTTCGAAGACGCGCTTCTGGTCCTCCGGCGCGATGCCGATGCCGCGGTCAGTGACGCGAATGAGCACCACGGAGTCGCGGACGACCTTCTGGCTGACGCTGACCGGATGCCCTTTCGGCGAATAGTTGATCGCGTTGGTGATCAAGTTCGACAGCGCGGTGACCAGAAGCGACTTGTCGGCCATGACCATGGTGTCGGTGCGTGGGCCGCGGTTGAGCTCGATCTCCTGGTTCTCGGCGGTGAGGACGTTGCGCTCCATGGCCTCGTCGATGATCTCGTCGACGGTCACTGCCTCCATCTCCGGCAGTGCCTCGGCGCCTTGCAGTTTGGACAGGTTAATCAGGTCAGTGATCATCGCGCCCATGCGCTGGGCTTCGCCGACTAGTCTCTCGCCGAAGTAGGCGACCAGCTCTGGGTCATCAGGTTCTTCAAGTAGAGCCTCGGCCAGAAGCGACATGCCTCCAACGGGGGTCTTCAGCTCGTGGGAGACGTTCGCGACGAAGTCGCGGCGGGCGGATTCCATGCGCACATTCTCGGACTCGTCCATCGAGTACACGATGATGTAGCTGTTCTCAGACAACGTCAGCGGCTGCACCACCGCGCGCACATTGTTCACCCGCGAGCCAGTGGAGCGGTGCTTCAAGTTCAAGTCCAAAACGCGGGTTTCTGGTTCTTCGAACACTTGCTTGCCGACGCCCCACACTTCCGGGTTCAACGTCCTATCGTGCACAATCGACATCTCATGAGCTCGGGCGTTAGAGAGGATGACCTCGCCTTTTCTGCCCACGACGGTGATGCCGGTCGGCGAACCTTGAATAACCAAGTGCAGGATTTGGCTGACTGTGCGGACTTGGTTGTCGGTGGTGTTGTCGCTGGTACGGCTGCGCCCCCGCCAGCGACGGAGCCATTTAGTTCCGCCGATCGCGAGGGCGACGGCAATGCCTCCCGCGAGGAAGGCGAGAAGGTAGTCCACCCGCTACTTGTTGCCCTGGTTAGCCACAGCGGCCGCGCCAGCCTCAGCGGCCTCCGGGTCGAGGTAGGTGCCGCCCGGGTTGGACACCTTGCCGTTGTCATCGAATTCGTAGACCAAGGGCATGCCGGTGGGGATGTTCAGCCCAGCGATGTCCTCGTCGGAGATGTTGTCCAGGCACTTCACCAGCGCGCGCAGGGAGTTGCCGTGTGCGGCGACCATGACGTTCTTACCGTCTAGAACCTGCGGCAGAATGGAGTCGATGTAGTACGGCAGAAAACGTTCGACGACATCCTTGAGGCACTCGGTGCGCGGAACTTCCGGCAGAAAAGCGTAGCGCGGGTCGTCGGTCTGCGCGTACTCGTTGTCGGTGTCGATCTCCGGCGGCGGAGTGTCGTAGGAGCGGCGCCACTCCATGAACTGCTCCTCACCGAACTCCTCACGGATCTCCGCCTTGTTCAGGCCCTGCAGCTTGCCGTAGTGGCGCTCGTTGAGGCGCCAGTTGCGGGTCACCGGGATCCAGTGGCGGTCAGCCGCGTTCAGAGAAATGTTCGCGGTGCGGATCGCGCGGCGCAGCAAGGACGTGAACACCATGTCCGGCAGGATGCCCTTCTCCTTCATCAGCGTGCCGGCGTTGACTGCTTCAGCCTCGCCCTTCTCCGTCAGGTCGACATCGACCCAGCCGGTGAACTGGTTGGACTCGTTCCAGGTGCTCTGTCCGTGGCGTACAAGGATTAGCTTTCCGTTGCTCATAGCCCCCAGCATGCCATTTTCTCGGCGTTTTCGCTGGTCAAATTTTTCTTAGGAATTTCAGTAGAATTTCAGGAAAATGTGGCCTATGTTCTTCTTGTGATTACTCGTCGTATTTTCTCCCCTGCCGCCGTGCTGGCTTTCGCGTTCAGCACTCTCACCTTCGTCTCCGCTGCCGCCACCGATGCAGCGCCGCACGCCCACGCAAGCACTGGCGCCACCGCCGCCCCCGGTGCCCCTATGCGTGTTCTGCCGTACGACCCCGAATACCCCTTCGGTCCCGACGTGACCATCAAGGAAGCCACGGGCATGAATCTGCCGCCGGAGGCGTTCAATGCGTCCTGCAGCCAGGGCCCCATCGGTGACGTGCGCCTGCCTGACGGCACGACGCAGCGCATCATGGTCACCGCCGGCCACTGTGTCCTCGGCGACACGGAGTCAGGCCTGCTGATGGGCACCGACGTGTACGCGCCCACGCGCGAGGGCTACGAGCGCATCGGCGCAACTGGCATGGTGCACTTCAACGACCCGTACGCTCCGAACCCCTTCATGTTGCCCCAAGCAGCAGTTTCCACGGTGGACTGGGGCATTGTGGTGATTGATGACGATGTCCCTGTCGACGGCTCCGCCGCCTCCAAGGACAAAGCGAACCGCAATGCCTCCACCCCCGTCGCAATGACCGGTGTGCGCGACTACAGGACGCTGCGCCCGGGCGAGATCGCCTTTGACAACTTTGGCCAACCCATTTGCAAAGACGGGATGGTCGGCGCACGCAAGTGCGGTTACCAGGTGCTCTATACCGCGGACAACGTCTGGCACGTGTCGCTGGATTACGCCTCCGGTGACTCGGGCGGAATCAACTTCGACCCCTCCACCGGTCAGATCATCGGTGTCACGTCCCTTGGCGTGGGCCCGGTGGGCACCGCACAGCGCGCCGACCGCGCAATCGAACAAGCTTATGACGTTCCCGACGGTCAAGTGAACGACTACTTCACCCCTGCTGCCCCGAACCAGCCGCGTGCGGAGTTCATCTCCCAAGATGAAGAAGATCGCGCGGTCGACTCCTACATCCTGGCGAACAACCCAGAGGTCACTCCGGAAGACATTGTCCCGCCCACCGGCCGCGAGAAGTTCGGCATGGTTGCCGGAGCTGCCGCGCAGGACACCGCCACCATCGGGCACGAAGCGCAACAGTTCTCCGCCGGCGCGACTACGGCCGTGGCCACCGGACAAGCAACGGTACCGGAGGTCGCCTCCGCCGCCAACGACTTCGCCACCGAGGTGGGAGCGCACGCCTCCGCCTACGGCGACGCACTGGCCAACACCGGCCTGCTGTGGGCGCTCGAGGAGCTCGGTTACGAGTAGAGGGCTACTCCCCCGTGGCGTCCCTGTGATCCATGGGGGTGAACCCTTCCAGCACCTCGGAATACACCGACGAGAGTGCTGCGGCTGACGCCGCCCAACTGAACGCGGCAGCGCGTTTAACGGCGGCGGTGGCCATGGTGAGGCGGGTGGAGTCGCTGATAAGCACACGCTCGAGCGCGTCCGCCCATGCCTCAGGTGCGTGGCCGTCGACGAGCACTCCCGTCTCCCCGTCTGCCACCGCGAGCGGCAAACCGCCCACCCGCGCCGCGACAACCGGCGTGCCCGCGGCCTGCGCCTCGATGGCGACAAGCCCGAATGACTCGTTGTAGCTGGGCACCGCGACGATATCGGCCGCTTGGTAGATCTGCACGAGCTCCTCCGGCGGGCGCGGCCCCAAAAAGCGCACCTTGCGCCCAATGCCCAGCTTGTGAGCCATCGCGCGGTAGAACTCCACCGACGAATCCGCGCCCGACGCCCCGCCGCACATGATGACGCGCAGATTGCGCTCCGGGTCACGGTCGAACAACTCCGCCACAGCGCGAATGAGCACATGCGGGCCCTTGAACTCCTGCATGCGCCCCACAAACGCGATCACCCTACTGTCCAGCGGAATGCCCAAATGGCGGCGGGCGAGCTCGGTGTTGCGGTTCGTGCCCGGAGTGAACAGGTGCGTGTCAGCGCCGGGGGTGACCACCCTGATCCGGTCTGGCTCAGCATCGTAGTGGCGGAGCAACTGCTGGGTCTCGTCGGCGGTGTTCACCACAATGGAATCAGCGTTGTCCACCAGCTGCTGCTCACAGATGCGGCGGGCCTCCGTCTCCGGCGAATCCGAATCCGCAGCGGCCTCGCGTGCCGCGTTCTTCACCGCCGCCCAGGTGTGGCCGGTGTGGATCAGCGGCACCCCGGCAAGATCGCGCAACAACCACCCGACCTGGCCGGAAAGCCAGTAGTGGGAATGGATCAGGTCGTAGGAAAGCCCCTCCTGCCCGACGAACTGCATGATGCCCCCGGCGAAGGCGGCTAGCTGGGTGGGCAGCTCCTCTTTGGCCAGCCCCTCATACGGGCCGGCGACAACATTGATCACCCGCAGATTCTCACTGACGGAGACCACTTCGCCCTGGCTGGGCCTCGTCGCGCGGGTGAACACGTCCACCTCGGTGCCGCCGGCCGCGAGTTCGCGGGCAATATTGAGAACGTAAACGTTCATCCCACCAGCGTCGCCGGAACCCGGCTGCTCCAGCGGGGAGGTATGCATACAGATCATGGCCACGCGCATGACCCGCAGTCTATCGTGCGTGCTTATGCCACTGCCCGAAGTCGCTGGCAATGGTCGCCGCAAGTTCGCGGTAGGCCTGCACCGTCCGCGGGTGCAGCCGTGCCACGTCGACCACAGCGCCTTCAGCAAGGTGTGCGTCGTACGGAATGACGTGCACCGCCCGGGTGCGCGCACCGAAGTGCGCCACCACACTGTCCATGTTCACCGGCGACTTCGGCGTGGCCGACGACACCACAACGACCGCGTTGGCCGCCAGCCTGTCATAACCGTGCAGGTTGAGCCAGTCCAATGTGGCCGACGCGGACTGCGCACCATCGAGTGCCGGTGAGCTGACCAGGATCAACGTGTTCGCCAGATCCAGCACACCCGCCATGGCGGAGTGCATCAACCCGGTCCCGCAGTCGGTGAGGATGAGGTTGTAGTGGTGCTGCAGGATATCCACCGCGCGACGGTAGTCGTACTCGCTGAACGCTTCCGACACGGCCGGGTCGCGTTCGGAGCCGATGACTTCGAGGCGGGATGCTCCTTGCGTCGTAAAGCTGCGGACGTGCGCGTACCGCGATGTGTCTGAGGCAGCGAGCAAATCGCGGATTGTTGCCGGCCCCGGAGCGGCGACACGCTGGGCAAGGGTGCCAAAATCCGGATTCGCGTCAATCGCGATCACCCTGTCACCGCGCGATTCCGCCAACACCGACCCCAACGCGACCGTCGTAGTCGTCTTGCCCACCCCGCCCTTGAGCGACATCACCGCGATCCGGTAATCGCCGCGTAGCGGGGTGCGCATAGCTTCCTCCAACTGCGCTTCCGCCAGCTCCTTGCGCGAAGCACCAGGATTGATCCGCCCGCCCGACGCACCGTGGACAAGCTTGCGCCAGCCCTTCGCCGGAGGGGCTTTGACGGAACGCACGACACTTGCCTGGTCGAGGCCCTGCGCTGCGCGCTTTTCCGTTTGCTGCTCAGGGCGCTTATCGACGCCCACTGTAACCACCTCACCCCGCCTCTCCGGCTGGGGCACGGGCGAATCCGGCACCCACTCCCCCAACCCGGTGTTGGCGTACTTCTGGTACAGATCGGTCATCCTGATTACCCCCGATGATCCCCTGATAGTGGCCAAGCGCCCCGAAGCTTCCCGATGCTCCCGACGCGATTCATAGTGAGTTTACCGGCACCGAGCGTGCTTCGCCCGGCGGAACTGCACGTGGCTGGAACCGCGTTTCAAACCACTGACCCCATGGTGACAAAGATCATAAATATTCCGTCAAAACTGTCGAATCACAACTATACTTAGGCAAAGTAAATCAATCGCTGATCACGTTTGGAGGGCAGACAGCCATGTCGGCATACGAAGAAAAAGCCTGGCTATCCAGCTATGCGGAGTGGACGCCGCACGAGGTGGAGCTTGGCGACGACACCATTTTGGACATCTACGACGCCACCCTGGCGAAGAAGTCCTACAAGAACGCGCTGTGGTTCTTCGGCAAGACCACCACCTACGCAGAGCTGGACAAGCAGGTCCGCAGCGCTGCCGCTGGGCTGAAGGCGTTCGGTGTCCGTCCGGGTGACCGTGTCGCCCTGGTCATGCCGAACTGCCCGGAGTTCGCCATCTCCTTCATCGCCGTTTTGAAGCTCGGCGCGTCCGTTGTCGCACACAACCCGCTCTACACCGAGCACGAGCTGCGCGCTCAGTTCAACGACCACGGCGCACGCGTGGCCATCATGTGGGACAAGGCCGCCGGCAACCTGGGCGGTCTGCGCAAGGACACTCCGCTGGAGACCATCATCTCCGTCGACATGACCAAGTCCATGCCGAAGTACATGGAGCTGGCCCTGAAATACGTGCCGCTGAAGAAGCTGCGCGAGTCCCGCAAGAAGCTCTCCGGTCCGGCCCCGGACACCATTCCTTTCGCGACACTGCTGTCGTCTGCGATCGGCGGTGAGGGCCACGACATCCAGAACCCGGACATCGACCAGAACACCACCGCCGTCATCCTCTACACCTCCGGCACCACCGGAGAGCCGAAGGGTGCGCAGATCACTCACGGTAACTTCAACCACCAGATGAAGGCCGGCAAGGCCTGGGTGAAGGACCTGGGCAAGGAAGACGAGAAGATCCTGGCTGTCCTGCCGCTCTTCCACGTCTACGGCCTGGCCCTCAACCTCGGCTTGGGCATCATGGTCGGCGGCGAGATCATCTTGCTGCCAGCCCCAGAGCCAGACCTGATCCAGGACGCACTGAAGAAGAACCCGCCAACCTGGATGCCGGGTGTTCCGACCCTGTACCAGCGCATCGGCCAGTCCGCCCTGGAGAACGGCAAAAAGCTGACATCGATCCGCAACTCCTTCTCGGGCGCGTCCACCCTGCCGGTCACCACCGTGGAGACGTGGGAGAAGGTCACAGGCGGCAACCTAGTTGAGGGGTACGGCCTGACCGAGACCGCCCCGATTGTCACCGCCAACCCGATGGACGGCTCCCGCCGCCCGGGTTACGTCGGCCTGCCGTTCCCGAACACCACCGTGCGCATCGTCAACCCCGACAACCCGACCGAGGTCATGCCCGACGGCGAGGCCGGTGAGCTCGTGGTCAAGGGCCCGCAGGTCATGAAGGGCTACCTGAACAAGCCCGAAGCCACCGAGAAGGCCTTCGCCGACGGCTACTTCCGCACCGGCGACATGGGTGTCATGGAAGAAGACGGCTGGATCCGCCTGGTCTCCCGCATCAAGGAGATGATCATCACCGGCGGCTTCAACGTGTACCCGGACGAGGTCGAGAACGTCATGCGCGCGCACCGCGACATCGAGGACATTGCCGTGGTCGGCCGCCCGCGCGAGGACGGCTCCGAGGACGTGGTCGCCTGCGTCACCCTCGCCGAGGGCGCCGCCCTCGACCCGCAGGGTCTGCAGGACTACGCTCGCGAGCGGCTCACCCCGTACAAGGTGCCGCGCACTTTCTACCACTTCGAAGAACTCAACCGCGACATGACCGGCAAGATCCGCCGCCGTGAGGTCCAGCAGGCGCTCATCGACCGCCTCAACGCCGGCACCGCCGCCGACGGCGAGAACACTGACGGCAAACCGGAGCAGCCCACCGAGGAAGAGATCCTGAAGGGCGAAAAGGAAAACAACTGGTCCATCGAGCAGGCCCCCGAGGGCAACGAGGTTCAGGCCGGCGAGGCCAGCGGGTCCCCGGAAGCAGACGCAGCCGATGATGCAGACGACAACACCGGACGCCACCGCCTCAACGAGACCGAGAACTAATCACTAGGACCCGGGGCTCCAGCGCTAGCCCAGCTCGGCTAAGCCCTCGCAGAAACCCGGCCAGGTCGAACCATCCTGGTTCCGCACCTGGCCGGGTTTTCGTATGAGCACGCGAGCATCCGCGTGGTTGTGCAAAACTTTACATGCGCTTCAGTTAATGGTTTTAAAATTCCTGGTAGAGAGTTTCTATCGCTCTACCAATACAATCGAAATGTCAACTTTTGCACAGCTGGAACCACGAGCGGGCCGGCGCGCGCCAGGTAAGCGCGCTAGGGGTGCGCCCGCAGGCGAGGGCGCACCCCTAGTCGATCGAGACCCCGATCCATACCGGCTCCGGCTCGAGTGTCACACCGAACCTGTCCTGGACACCCGCGCGGATGGTGCGGGCCAAGGCGACAATGTCGTCGGCGGTGGCGGTGCCACGGTTGGTCAGCGCAAGGGTGTGCTTGGTGGACAGCCGGGCCGGAGCGTCGGGATTAGTCTCGCCGGGGTAGCCGCGGGGGAAGCCGGCGCGCTCGATAATCCAGGCGGCGGAGAGCTTCACTGCTCCGTCGGGGTGATCTGAAGAAGCGGGCACCGGGTAACGGGGCATGGTGTCACCTTCCCCCGGCAATGCTTCGTTGACAAGCTCAGCCACGCGGTCGGCCACGGCCGGGGACACGATCGGGTTGGTAAAGAAGGACCCGGCGGACCAGGTGTCGTGGTCGTCTGGATCTAAGACCATGCCTTTGGAGGCGCGGACGCGGAGGATCTCTGCGCGGGCGTCGGCAAGCGGGAGGCGCTCCCCGCCCAGGTGGCGCAACGGGATGGAGAGTTCGGACGGCTCTAGCTGCATCTCGATCTCCAGGACAACGGCACGGCCAGTGAACTTCAGGTTGGAGTAGCGGTACGCCAGGTCGAGCGAGCTGGCGGGCACCCACTCGTCGGCACCGGTTTCGCGGTTGTACAGGCGCACTCGGGTGAGCACGTCGGAGACCTCGGCACCGTAGGCGCCGACGTTTTGCACAGGGGTCGCACCAGCCGAGCCCGGGATGCCGGACAAGGCCTCAATGCCGGACAGCCCCGCCGCGACGGTCTCGGCGACCACGTCGTCCCAGACTGCCCCGGCCCCAGCGCGGACCAGGCCCGGTACACCGTCTGCATTGACCGTCACGTCGTCGTTCGCCACAAGGACCACGTCGAGGTCCAGATCGCCTTCGGCCACCACGAGGTTCGAGCCACCGCCGACGATGATGAGGGGGGTGGTGGAAGCGTCGAGAAGCGAGACGGTGCGTGCGAGCTCCTCGGCTGTTTCCGCGCGGTGCACCGCACGTGGCACACCGCCGACGCGCAGCGTAGTGAGATCCTTGAAGCTCCGGGGCGCTAATGATTCAGACACGTAAACAAAGGTAGTCTGTATCCCATGGCAACTCATAGCGAAAACACTGTGACCATTAACCAGCCGGCGCAGAAAGTGCACAAGGCACTGTCTACGCGCGAGTACTGGGATTACATTGCGCACCACCTCTCCCCCGAGCCGGGCCGGGTCGCGGAGTTCACCGACAACTCCGTCACCCTGTACGAGGTTCTGCCGACCACCGTGCTGCCGGAGGCCGTGCAGTCCATGGTGTCCCAGGCTCTGAAGGTGAAGCGCGTGGTCAACATCGGCGCGCTCGAGGGTGAGAACGCGGACATTTCCTACACCGCGGACGTCAAGGGCACCCCAGTCGACTTCGGCGGCTCCATCAAGCTCGCCGGCACGGGTGACACCACCACCCTGAGCTACGACAATGAGGTCTCCGTGAATATTCCGTTCATGGGCCCGGCTATTGAGCCGAAGGTCGGCGAGGCGCTCGGCGACCTGTTCAGTCAGGAAGGCGAGCTCACTGACGTGTGGATCTCTGAGAACCTGTAGTTGCGTTTGTAAAACCGCTCGCGAACGAGACACCCCTAGAAAATGGCCGACCACGCCCACAATCTGCGCGCGCAGACTGGGCCTGGTCGGCCTTTTGGTGTGATCACCCGCGGCACCACCGGGTATAACCGCCTGCGCCGCTCCGACAGGTGGACGCGCTACCACCCGCAGGTCCAGTCGCTGTTGCGCGGGGAGCATTCGCCTTTGCTTATCGACGTCGGATACGGCGCCTCCCACACCACCACCGTCGAATGGGCCCGCTGGATGCGCCAAATCAACCCTGCTGCCCGCGTGATCGGACTCGAAATAGACCCGGAGCGGGTGCTTCCGCCCCGCGACGGCGTCACCTTCGAACTCGGCGGGTTCGAGCTGGCCGGCTACCAGCCGCACTTGGTCCGGGCGTTCAACGTGCTGCGGCAGTACGACGTTGCGGACGTGGAGGCGGCTTGGGCGTCTGTGTGCGGTCGGCTCGCCCCCGGCGGGTTGTTCATTGAGGGCACCTGCGACGAGTTGGGCCGCCGCGCGGCGTGGGTGCTGCTCAGCGCGACTGGGCCGGAGTCGTTGACGCTGGCGTGGGACCCGGAAGATGTGAATAAACCGAGCGACGTCGCCGAGCGCCTACCGAAGGTGCTCATCCACCGCAATGTCCCCGGCGAACCGATTCATGAGCTCCTCTGCGCCGCAGACGCTGCCTGGGAGCGCTCGTCTGGGTGGGCGCCGCACGGACCGCGCGTCCGCTGGCGGGAGGCACGCGCACTTTTGCTTGCCGACGGCTGGCCCCTCGACCCCATCCGCCGCCGCATCCGCGACAACACTCTCACGGTAGCCTGGGATGTCGTGGCACCACGCAAGTAGCAATGACGAGGAAAGGCGAGAAATGCCCCGAAAAGCAGGTTCCAGCCAGTTCACAGCTGATTCATGTGCAAGCAGGTTGGCAATCGGCACTGAAGTCAACGAGAATGGCTTTCCATGACACGCATGTATCCTGCGGGCCCAGCCGCTCCCGCTGGCCCTGCTGGCTCCCCAGGCTCCTCCGGTAAGGGCTGGAAAATCTTCCTTGGCATCATTGCCGTTATCTTGGTGCTTTTCTTCGTTGCTGAACTAGCGCTGCGCTGGTTCATCACCGATCAGATCAAGACCAGCTTGCGGGAAAGTGCGCCCGAAACCGTCGCTGCCCAACAGGATGCCGAGGTCCACTTCGGCGCCATGCCCGTCATCTTCGGTTTGGCCCGCGGCAAATTGCATCACATCAGCATTGATGTGCCTTCCACACTGACCCCGGATAGCAACGCCATCGTGGGTAACCCCCCGGCGACCATTAACGCCACCGGTTTCGTCCTCGATTCCGAAGACCCGAGTGCAGACGAGCTCTACCTCTCCACCGAGGTGCCTAAAGCCCTCGTCCGCGACATGCTGCAGCAGGAACTTGGTGCCGCGCTGGAAGAATCCAACGAGGGCCGATTCTCCGAGTACAACGAAATCCTCACTGTCTCCGACGTGGACACCAATCCTGCCGACGGCACCTTCAACATCACCTTCTCCAACGGTGCGTTCGGGGTAGAGCTGCGCCCAGAGATCGCTGACGATCAGCTCTCCTTCACGGCCGTGTCGACGCAGATCCTCGGCAGGAACCTGCCGGACTTTTTCTCTGAGGCAGTCAGCGCGGCCCTTGAGAGCGGTATTAACGATCAAGTGGCCGGCCCACTGAAGTTCCAGGACTTCTCCGTCATCGACAACGGGTTCAACATCGTTGTCTACGGGCACAACGTGCACCTCAACGAACTGGCCGTCTAGCTGCGCCTAGTCGGTGCCTTAAGGTGGCAGCAGGCGGCTGCAGGTGGGGCTCCCGGCACCTACACGAACACGCGCCCGGCACCCGCCAGCAGCAGGTCCAGCGCCGCGTCGAGTGTGGGGATGCGCCCGAAGACTGCGGTCTCGCAGGTGAGCTCACTGAGCATGCTGAGCTCAGACAGCTGTTCCCCCGCCCGTAGTTCAATTGCGAGAAGATCGACACCCCCGCGGTGTGCCGCGGTGTCGAGTTCGCCGAGAGCGTTGGCCCCGACTTCAGCCGAGCACGTCACGCCGAGGCGGGCTCGGGCATCTATGACCTGGCGTACAGCGATGATGTCGGCGAGCACGGCGTTCATGCCCTCGGGGGTGCCCAGTAGTGTCTCGTCGATAGACACCCACACTTCAGCTGCTCCTTCGTCCATGGCTAGGCGCGCTTCAGCGGCTTTGATCAGGCTGTGGTGGCGGCCCGTCGGCCACCCGACGAGGGCGACGACGCTGACACTGGCGCACCCGCTGCCGGAGTTCGGCTGCGCGACTTGAGCGGCAACGCTGGTGGGTTCGACGATGTGGCCGGCGCGAGCGACGCCGACAAGCGGCGCGAACCCAGAATCCCCTGCGGTGCCGCAGGTGACGCAATCGCGGCCGACCTGCGGGGCAAGCCAGGCGAGCTCCTGCGTCACCAGCTGTAATTCCCGCCGATGATGTTCTTCAAGTGCGGGCGGACATCGAAGAAGTACAGGCCGATAAACACGCAGCCGATGAGGCCGAGGAACGCCGCGCCGCTCAGGCACGCCAGTGAACTGGCCAGCAAGATGCCCACCCATGCAACCTTGGGCATGCGGTCCCCTGCCGGGAATGCGTCGGAGCGAGTCAGGCCCGCCATGACAGCCCCCGCGATGCCTGCCAGACCGACGAACAGCATGAGGAGGTTGCGGAACAATACTGGCGACAGCATGATCCACCCCTCAAGCGGCATGTTCTGCAAGCTAAGAAGCGTCATGTCGTTCAGGCCAAGCCTTTCTAACGGTCGTCGGTGTCTTCTGCTTCGTGCTCCACAATATCGGAGGCGTTATTCCCTCCGTTGAACGTGTTGCTCACTCGGCCGATCATCTCCTCCAGGCGGCTGCGCGCATCGGCGACGGTGCCTTCGATATCAACATCGGATTCGGCTGCGCGGGTGCGCACCTGGCCGACGGCGGTGTTGAAGGTCTCACGGATCTCATCGAGAGCAGAGCTGAAAGCTGCCTTGGTCTTATCGGCCTCAGCGGACTCGCGGGCGGTGTCGGCGGCGCGCGTCACGCTGCCGGCGAAATCGCGGAAGATGGACTCCGCATCCGAGGCGAAAGACGTGGTGGCAGCACGGAAATCCCGATCATTAGCTGCGCCCTGGTAGGCCTCGCGCGCATTAGCGATGGCCGCCTTGAGCTGCTCTGCCAAACCCGTGTTCGCGTGGGTGAGCTCCTCATCGTCCGTGTGGTGGGCACCGGTATCCACGTCGGCATCACGGTCCGCACGGAAATTGCGGCTGAACTCACCAGCGAGGTCACCTAGGCGGGACCAGGCGTTCAGCGAGGCGTCGCCGACCCCGCGCAAAGCGTTCATGAAAGTGTCGTCGTTGGCGGGGTCGTTCGGGGTTGGGTTCGTCATGGGGGTCTCTCCAGAGGTCTTCAAACTACGTTGGCGGGTGTTTGCCTCTCAGTCTAGACAGACCCGCCGCAAACAACCCGGGGGTTAAAACAGCAGCTGCGACACGGTATAGATGACAAGGCCAGCCAGAGCACCGACAATCGTGCCGTTAACGCGGATGAACTGCAGGTCTTTACCCACCATCAGCTCGATTTTGTCCGCAGCTTCCCGGCCGTCCCAACGCTCGATGGTGTCGGAGATGATCGCCGTGATGTCGCCGGCGTAGTTGTCGGCGACGAACCTGGATGCGCCCTCGATCCGCTTGTCCAGGTCGGCGCGCAGCTGTGGATCGGTGGTGATGCGGGTGCCCCATTCCTGCGCCAGTTCGGCGATCCGGCGGCGAAGGAGGGAGGAGGGGTCGGTGGAAGCGTCGATAAGCGACTGCGACGCTGTCTCCCAGATGCCGCTCGCCGCTGACTGCACAGCATTAGACGCCATGATGTCGCCTTTGATGCCCTCGACCCGCGTGATCATCTTCGGATCAGACTGCAGATCCTGCGCGAACTGCGAAATAGTGCGCCGGACAGCGCGGCGGGCTTCATGGTCGGGGTTGGTGTCGATCTCCCACATGAAATCCTGCAGCTCGCGGTACACGCGTTCGCCGACGAGGTCTTTGGCGAACTTCGGGGCCCAGCGCGGCATGCGCTCGTCGATCATGGTGACCACGGATTCCTCCATGGTGTTGACCTTGTTGCGGCCCCAAGAGATGATCTCCTCCACGATCGGCTCGACCTTGCCGTCCGCGATCAGCCCGTCAAGGGCACGGCCCAGCGGCGGGCCCCACGCAGGCTCCGCCAAACGGTCAATGAACTGGTGATTGATCAGCGCTTCGGCATCCTTCGGATCGACTGCTGCGACCGCGTTAGCCGTGAAACGGCCGACCTGCTCCGAAGTCTTCTCCGCATTCTCCGGCTGGGCTAGCCACGCACCGACCTTCTCCGGGATGTTGGCCTCCGAGACCTTCTCCGTAATGAGCTGCGCGTTGAGGAAGTTCTCGCCCACGAACTCACTCAGAGCGCCTCCAATCTGGTCCTTCTTCTTCGGAACCAGCGCCGTGTGCGGAATAGGAATGCCCATCGGGTACCGGAACAGCGCCGTCACAGCGAACCAGTCCGCCAAGCCGCCGACCATGCCGGCCTCCGCAGCCGCGCGCACATAGCCCACCCATGCCGGCGCCCGGTGCACATCGTGCTCAATCCACCACGTGCACGCAAGGAAAATCACCGCGGCGAGCACCAGCAAGCCTGTCACCCATGTCTTATGCATCCGCAGCGAGCGGCGGCGCTCCGCCTCAACTTCAGGCGACGGCCCCGGGACCTCTAGCGGCGCGCGAGTGTGCGCGAGTTCGTTTGCCATGAGTTGATTAAAGCGCAAAAAGCCCCCCGCACGATGAACTAGCCCCCGAAAGTTGGACTGGTTTAATTCTAGGCGGTTAGGGCTTCAAGGGTCTGATTCCGATATTGCATCGGGGTCAGGCCCTTGAGTCGTTGTTGGATGCGTTCGGTGTTGTACCACTGGATGTACTCGTCAATCGTCTGGTTGAACTCTGCGACGGTGTCGAAGACTTCCCCGTGGTACATCTCGGTTTTCAAGTGCCCGAAGAAATTCTCCATGACCGCGTTGTCGTAACAGTTGGCTTTACGCGACATCGACTGAACACCACCGTTGTCATGAATGAGGTTGCGCCAGGACGAGTGCTGGTACTGGAAACCTTGATCGGTGTGCATCATCCACCCAGGTTCAGGCGCACAGTTTTTAATCGTCTTCGTTAAAGAATCGGCGGTCAACGCTGTCGACGGCGATGTGGCCACGGTGTGGGCGACGATTGAACGGTCAAACAGATCCATCACCGGTGACAGGTAGACCTTGCGGCCTGCGACCCTGAACTCGGTGACGTCGCTGACAAAGACGGCATTTGGCTTATCTGGGGTGAACTTGCGGTCAAGTGTGTTGTCGGCAATGTGGCTGACCGTCCGGCTGTAGGAAACGTACGGCCTGCGCTGGCGGACCTTGGCTCGAAGCCCCATCTCGCACATGAGTTTGTAGACGAGCTTGTGGTTGACCACCCACCCCTGGTTGCGCAGGTCAAGTAGTACTCGTCGGTAGCCGTAGCGATGCTTGTTACGCTTGAAGCTTTCCCGGATCGCGTCTTTGAGCGCAGCGTGCTTATCCGGCTCGCTGAGTCGTTTCTGGTGGTAGAAGAACGTCGATCTCGGCATGCCCGCCGCATCCAAAAGGTATTCCAGACGATGCTGTGACTTGAGGATGACAATCGCCTGGACTTTCAGGCGCGTCCCTGGTTCCTCAAGTCCCGCAATTTTTTTAGATATGCATTTTCCGCTTCCAACCGTGCAATCTGGCGACGCAGCTTCTCTTCCTCCGACAGCGGCTTCGGTGCGACCGAGCCTTTGGGCCTGCCCTTCGGCTTCGGGCGCAGAGCCTCGTCGCCGCCTTTGCGCCACTTAATCACCCAGTCCTTGACGAGTTGGTCGGATGAAAGATTGAACTCTCGTGCAAGATCCATTCTCGACTCACCCGCAAGAGAGCGTTCTACAACTTCCTTCTTCGCTTCGAAGGAGTAGCGCTGATTGTTCGGTTTCTCCACAAGACATAGCCTGCCATGCAACTTAAACCGACGACAGAGCATACGGACGGCGTATCTGGAGACACCAAGAGCATTGGCAGCGGCTTTATAGCCCATGCCTTGTTCAAATAGTTCAACCAACTGCTCGCGCTGATGCTCACTCAGCGAACTTCGTGCTCTCAATGAAAACTACTCCCCACTAGCCGGTAACTGATTTCTCAGTCCAACTAATGGGGAGCAGTCCACGAAGCGGGAGGCGATTGCTCAACGACGATGACCGCCTAGTTGTTGCGGCCCGTCTCCTTCCGGTAGGCCTTGTAGTCGCTGCGGCCAGTCGCGATCGCGATGATCGCGCCGATCAGCGTGACAGCCGTGAACACCCCACCCACGATGAAAAGCGTGTTCGTGATGTCCGGGCTCGCGCCGTGGCCCCAAAGGGACGTTCCAGCACCGTAGATCAGGGTGCCCATGCCAGCCAGAGAAGCCAGCATCAACCCCATGCCCACCCACGTGCGGGTCTTCATCAGGGAGGAGTGCGGCGCGCCGAGGGAAACCGGGTCATACCCGTCAAGGTAGCCCGAGTGGAGGGATTGGCCGTACTCCGGGAAACTCTCGGAGGCGATGTCCGCAACAGGTGCGGGACCTTCGTGTCCGCTCATCGTTTCGTCTCTCTTTCTAGAAGGGGACTTTTATTTTAGTCGTCCTTGCCGCGGAAGGCCGCGCGTGCGCGCTCCTTGTTGATGGCACCCACGGCCTCCAGCGGGATGCCCGCCGGGCACACGTCTGCGCACTCGCCGAACAGGGTGCAGTGGCCGAAGTTGGTCTCCAGCTCGTCGACCATCTGGCGGGCGCGCTTGCCGCGCTCCTCCTTGCCCAGCGGCAGGAGCTTCAGGTGGTTCAGCTTCGCGCCGGTGAACAGGTGCGCAGCACCGTTCGGGCAGGCAGCCACACATGCGCCGCAACCGATGCAAGCGGCGAAGTCGAGCGCCTTCTCAGCGGTCTGGTGGTTGACGTGCAGGGTGTCAGCATCCGGTGCAGTACCGGCCTGGATGGAGACGTAGCCGCCCTGCTCCATCACACGGTCCAGTGCGGAACGGTCCACGGTGAGGTCCTTGATCACCGGGAACGCAGCCGAGCGGAACGGCTCAATCTTCAGGGTGTCACCGTCTTTGTAGTTGAACAGGCGCTGCAGGCAGGCCGTGGTGTTCTGGCCGGCGCCGTGCGGGCGGCCGTTGACCGTCAAGCCGCAGGTGCCGCAGATGCCCTCGCGGCAGTCGGAGGCGAAGGTGAAGGGCTCTTCGCCAGCTTCAACGCGAGCGTTGTTCACGTGGTCGAGCAGCTCCAAGATGGACATCTGCTCCACAGCGTCGTCGACCTGGACGGTCTCGAAGCCGCCCTCGGTGTCGGGTCCGGCCTGACGCCAGATCTCAAGTGTCAGTTTCATTACTTGTAGTTCCTTGTCATCAGCGGGATCGAGTCGAAGTACAGGGGTTCTGCGTGGCGGATGAACTGCTCATCGCCGGCAGGCTCCCAGGCGGAGACGAAGCACCAGTTCTCATCGTCGCGCTCTGCCTCTCCATCCTCGGAGAGGTGGTCCTCGCGGTAGTGGGCACCGCAGGACTCGTCGCGGTCGAGAGCGTCAATGATCATCAGCTCACCCAGGTTGATGTAGTCCGCCACACGGATGGCGTTCTCCAACGTCTGGTTCATGTCCATCGCCTCACCCGGGATGTTCACGTTGGCCCAGAACTCGCGGCGCAGCTCGCGCACACGCTCCAGGCCCTTCTCCATGTTCTCCACGTTGCGGGCAACACCGCAAGACTCGTAGAGAATGGCACCGAGCTGCTCGTGGTAGAAGTCCGGGCCGTGGGGCTCCTCACCGTTGATGTTCATCAAACGATCGACCAGGTCCTGAGCGCGGGTCACAGCTGCGGTGACTTCTTCTGCCTCGAGCTCCAGAACCGGCTCGTTGAGGTGGCCGGCCAGGAAGTTCGGGATGGAGAACGGAAGGGTGAACCAGCCGTCCACAGATGCGGACAGCAGCGAGTTCGCGCCCAGGCGGTTAGCGCCGTGGTAGGTCCACGAGCACTCGCCTGCAGCGAAGAGACCGTCGACGGAGGTCATTTCGTTGAAGTCGGTCCACAGGCCACCCATGGTGAAGTGGACGGTCGGGGCGATGAGCATCGGGGACTCGTACGGGTCATCTCCGACGGAGTCGTAGTACATCTCGAACAGGTTCGAGTAGCGCTCCTTGATGGTGTCCTTGCCCAAACGCTCAATGGCGTCGGTGAAGTCGAGGTACGCAGCGTTGTTCAGCGCACCGACACCGCGGCCGGCGTTGATTTCCTGGGAGATCGCACGAGAGGCCACGTCGCGGGGCACGAGGTTACCGAAGGCCGGGTAGCGACGCTCCAGGAAGTAGTCGCGCTCCTCCTCCGGAATGTCCTTCGGGTCGCGGTCATCGCCCTCTTCCTTCGGCACCCAAATGCGGCCGTCGTTACGCAGCGACTCAGACATCAGCGTCGTCTTCGCTTGCCACTTCGCGTTGACCGGGAGGCCCGTCGGGTGGAACTGGACGAATGCCGGCGACGCCATGTACGCACCGTGCTCGTACGCGCGCATGATGGCCGAAGCGTTGGAGTTCTTCGCCAGCGTCGTCTTGTGGTACACGTTGCCGTAACCACCGGTAGCCAGGATGACGGCATGGCCGGTGAAGGGGACAATCTCACCGGTGATCAGGTTGCGGGTGACAATGCCTTCGCAGCGCTTCTTCCCGTCCTTTTCCGTGATGATGTAGTCCAGCAGGTCGTTGTGGGTGAAGATCTCCACGTTGCCCAGGTGGATCTGGCGCTGCAGCGCAGAAGCCGTGGACAGCTGGAGCTGCTGACCTGTTTGGCCGCGGGTGTAGTAGGTGCGGGAGACCTGGACACCACCGAAGGAACGGGTAGCCAGGGCGCCGCCGTACTCGCGAGCGAATGGAGCGCCAATGGCGTTCATGTGGTCGATGACGCGCACGGACTCGACAGCCAAACGCCAGCAGTCGGACTCGCGGCAACGGTAGTCGCCTCCCTTGACGGTGTCCTTGGTGTGGCGGTAAGCGCCGTCATTGTCCATCTTCTTGCCGCGGGCGGAGTTCACGCCACCCTGAGCAGCAATGGAGTGCGCGCGGCGCGGTGCGTCGTGGTAGGTGAAGTTCTTCACGTTGTAGCCCAGCTCACCGAGTGCGGCTGCGGCCGCACCGCCGGACAGGCCGGTGCCAACCACGATGACGGTGAACTTGCGGCGGTTAAGCGGGGAGACCATCTCCATGTGGTCCTTCTGGTAGGACCACATGTCGCGCATCGGCACGCCCTTGGGCTCGTTGTTCTCCAGGATGTAACCCGGGGTCACACCCTTAGCCTTGGACTCCGGGTTGGTGAAGTCCTTATTTTCTTCTTTCTTGGCGGCCGGCGTCGTGCCGGCGCCCTCAGCCTCAGCCGGGCGATCGACAGTTGCCTGCTTGCTGGCGGGCTTCACGATCTTCTCGCCGTTTTCACCAAGGCCCTTGCCTGTGTTCTGGGTGTCAGCCTGCGGGTCCTTGGGCTTGTTAGCGCCCGCCGCGTTATGTGCAGTAGTCATTTCAGATTCCTCCAGCGTTTCCTAGTGCACGATTCCAAATGCGATGGACAGCGGCATAGCAATGTTGGCAAGCACCACAATCGCCGGAATCCAGTAAGCCAACACGATCATGATCGCGTGGCCGCGCTTACCCAGCCAGCCCAGGTCGGATACAGCCAGGTACACACCGTGGGTGAGGTGCATGAACAGCGCGAGCATCGCCACAACGTAGAACAAAGTGACCGGCCAGCGTGCGGGCGCGAATGTGGCCAGCATGTTGTTCTTCACAGCGCCGTATTCGAACGCGTCCGACGCAACGACCTCTCCGAACGTCATGTCCAACAGGTGGAAAATGATGAACAGCAGAAGAATCACACCGGTGATCAGCATCCAGCGTGCGGCGGTGGACTGGATTCCGCCCATCAGGTTGGTGCGGCGGAACTTACCGCGGGACTGGCGCGAGCGCGCGTTCAGCGAGAACGCGCCCCAGATGTGCAGGAACAGGCATGCCAGCAGCACGATGCGAACCATCCACAGGAACGACTCGCCCGGGAACAGGGGGTTTCCGATTGTGCGCAAGAAGTGGCCGTATTCATCGATAGCGGGCACGTTGCCGTGGTCCGGCATGAAGATCTTGAGGTTACCGACCATGTGGCCGATGACGAACAAGAAGAAAATCAGGCCGGTCACGGCCATGATGAGCTTGAGCACCCAGGTAGGTACTCCTGGCCGCTCACGCAGCGGCTCTTCGGTAATTTTGCCGTGACGAATTGCGTCGCGGTCTGCATTTTGAACAGTCATGGCACCTCCAGTGTCGATTTAACTTTACGGTTCCCCGCAGCTTTCTCACTACTTAGCGGTTTCTTAGTTCTATGATCACCCCCGCCCCCAGTCCCCGTCGCGGTGGCTGCACGTGGGCCTGAACACATTCGCTTATCGACGTTTCCCCCTCCCCATCCAGCAACCCCGCTCCCCCACCGCGATACACAGTGGTTTCAGGAGTGCGAGCGCGCGCTTGCCGCATGTGCCCCACCGAAGACAGAACTGACTACAGCCGCTTTGTGACGTGCGCCACTCGAGACCCCGCTAAGCGATTACCCCCACGGGAGCCACCCCGAAGGGTGTCAACCTTTTGTTGGTCAAGTAACCCTCTCCGTGGTTCTACTGGCGGATTCGGCCAAGCCCTGTCGTCACTCCATCCGTTCTTGGCCCCGTCCGCAGCGAGACCCCCACCCCCGCTTTCTTCGGTACCGTGGGGCTTATGACTGAAACGAATTCCGCAACGCGCCTCATTGACGCTCCCGCAAAAGACATCTTCGACATTCTTTCCAACCCCGCACGCCACCCGGAGACCGACAATTCCGGCATGGTCGTCTCCCTCGACCAGGGAGACCGTATCCAGGCTGTCGGCGACACTTTCACCATGAACATGACCAAAGAGGACGGCGACTACCAGACCCGCAACGAGGTCTTTGCCTTCCAGGACAACAAGGTCATTGGCTGGAAGAACGTGGAGAACACCACTGCCGAGGTCAAAGTCGGCGCCAAGTGGCTCTACGAGCTCGAGTCCGAGGGCTCCGACTCCACCCGCGTCACTTTGACCTACGACCGTTCCGACATCGAGCTGGACAACGTCCGCAAGATGTCCGAAGAGAACTTCACCGACGAGGTCATGGAGGAGTCCTTGTCCGCTCTCGCGGCAGCTGTCGATGGCACCGACAACCCGACTCAAAAGTCTTCCTAGGACATATCCGGCCACACCGCTGGCGAGGATAGGCAACATAAATGCCCAGGTAGTGATCTACCTGGGCATTGTCTCTTTCAGCGACGTTACTTCACGGCGTAAAAGATTTTATCGCCTTTGTACAGGCCCGGCTCGACGACGATCGTGCCATTTTCCAGATCTTCAGCCGGAACAGACAGACCAATGTTGCCGGTCGTGTCGCCCCCGTTGTACAAGGTGGTGAAAACTTCGAAGCGGTCAGGAACGAGAATTGCAACGTCATAGGACTCGTAGGTCTTACCGCCCGGCGACACGTAGGACACCGGGATAAGCGGGTTCTCACCCTGGGACTCGTCACCCGTGTACTTCGCCGTCATGTTGACCATGATGTAAACCATCCCGTCCTCCGGCTCCTCGTTGAACGGCTCCTCCTTCATGATCTCTTCGGTGGCGTCCAAGTTCACCGAATTGATCGTGACTTCCCAGTCTCCCTCGGCGACGGTGCTGCCCAGCGGCAACGGGTTTTCTCGGCTGGACCCCTCACCAGAGCCCTTATCCTTCCCCTTGTCCTTGGCTTTGTCGTCGTTGTCCGCGGACTGGCCACCCGCCGAGGCTGCGTCGCCCCCGGATTCAGCTTCGCCGTCGGCGCTTTCAACCGGCGCATTGTCCTCGGCGTCTTCAGCAGCACTGTTGCTCGCGAAGCTCGCAGCCACAAAGAACACGATCAGCGAGATGAGTCCACCGACAATCGCGGTAATCACACCAGCGATGGCCGTTCCCTTCGACAGGTCCTTCATGGCCAGGCCGATAATGCCGACAACGAACGCGATGGGCAGCATGATCCAGCCCATCACCAGCGTCGCCGGGAAGAACGACAGAATCGTACCCAGAACCGCCAGCGCGATCGAGACGATGCCCAAGATATTCAGTTTTCCGTCACCGGGCTGCTGCGGAGGGCCGTACTGCGGCTGACCGGGGCCGTACAGGGTGTTCCCCTGGTTCATCCCCAGCGCTTGAGTTTGGTTCTGTCCGGTCTGATCTTGGCCGTACGGGGTGGCGGCCGCGGCACCCTGCTGACCCACACCGAACTGATCGGTGCCGTACTGTTGGCCGGAACCGTACTGCTCTGCCCCGTATTGCCCGGCACCGTACTGCCCAGCACCATACTGCTCTGCCCCGTATTGCCCGGCACCGTACTGCCCAGCACCATACTGGCCGGTGCCGTACTGGTTCTGGCCAGCCCCCTGCTGATCAGCGAAGCCATCATAGGAACCACCAGCGGCGTTGTTGCCGTAACCGCCGGTGTGGCGGGTCGATCCACCCGAGCTGCCCGCCCCACCCGACGTTGAGTCCGGTTGCTGTGAACCGAACGGGTTGTACGGATCGAAGCTGTTGGACATGACTGCCTCCTTAGCCTTCAGCAGGCTCCGTTTGTTTGAAGGGCAATCTTCAGTTTCGCCCTTCGAAGCGTGTTGACACCGTTACTGTACAGACGAATGCATCCGACCGCGCATCTGTCCTCGGTGAACCAACCCTGCCAGGATGAATCTGAAGGATTCGGGGTGGAGTCGGGGTGGCTTCAACGTCGAAAAGCGCCCCGGGCACAAGACCGGGGCGCTTAAGGCTACGGGATCTAGAGGTTGATCATATGGCCTTCAACACCGTGGGCGATCTCCTTGAGGACCTCGGAGAGCGTCGGGTGGATGTGCACGTTACGCGCGATCTCACCAGCGGTAAGGTCGAAGCGTTGAGCCAAGTTGACCTCCGGCAGCAGCTCGGAAACGTTAGCGCCGACGAGGTGGCAGCCGAGGATCTCGCCGTACTCGCCGTCGACGACGAGCTTGCCAAAGCCGGTGGACTCCGCCAAGCCCAGCGCCTTGCCGTTTGCGGAGAACGGGAAGGTTGCCACCTTGATGTCGCGGTCGGAGAACTTTTCCTTCGCCTGCTCCTCGGTGTACCCCATGGAAGCGACCTGCGGGTTGCAGAAAGTTGCGCGCGGCATCATCTGGTAGTCGCCGAGCTCCATGGTCTCCGCGCCGGCGATGGTCTCCGCCGCGACAATGCCCTGAGCCTCAGCAACGTGGGCGAGCTGGAGCTTCGCGGTCACGTCGCCGATGGCGTAGATGCCCTCGACGCTGGTGCGCATGCGCTCATCAACCTCAATGGCCCCACGCTCAGTGAGCTTGACACCGGTGTTGTCCAAGCCGAAGCCCTCGACGCGCGGCTGGAAGCCCACGGCCACCATGACGCGGTCGACGGTGAGGGTCTCCACGTCGTCGGAGTCCTTCTTCTTGATGTCCACCTCGACCGAATCGCCGTTGTCGCGGACCTCCGTGGTGGCGTGGCCGGTCAGCAGCTTCACGCCGAGCTTCTTGTACGCCTTGGCGATCTCCTTGGACACGTCCTTGTCCTCGTTCGGCAGGACACGGTCCATGAACTCGACGACGGTGACATCCACGCCGTAGTTGGACAGCACGTAGGCGAATTCCATGCCGATGGCACCAGCACCGACGATGACCATCTTGCGCGGAGCCTCCGGGTTGAGGATCTGCTCCTCGTAAGAGACAACGTTGTCGGACAGCTCGATGCCCGGCAGCGTCTTCACAATGGAGCCGGTGGCGATGATGCAGTTGTCGAAGGAGATCTCCTTGCCCTGGTCATCTCCCTCGGTGATCTCGATGGTCTTGGCGTCCTTGAAAGAACCGACACCGTTGATTTCGGTGATCTTGTTCTTCTTCATCAGGTAGTGGACACCACCGACGATCTTCTCGGAGACCTTGCGGGAACGCTGGTGCGCGTCACCGTAGTCGAAGGAGACGTCGCCCTTGATGCCGAAGGTCTTCGCCTCATGGTTGAAGATGTGCGCCACTTCAGCGTTCTTGATCAGCGACTTCGACGGGATACAGCCTACGTTCAGGCAGACACCGCCCCAGTACTGCTTCTCAACGACGGCAACCTTCTGTCCCAGCTGAGCCGCACGGATCGCGGCGACGTAGCCACCAGGGCCCGCGCCGATTACTACAACGTCATAATGTTCATTAGCCACGTTCCCTAGGATACGTTTGTTCGCTGGATCCTGCTTGCACGCATTTTCGGGGGCGGTTTCAGTTCCCACTTCAAAGTGGCCGACGAGTTTGGCATGATGATCTCTCATGAAGCTCTCTCGCCCCGCCCTCGCTTCCGCCGCCGCGCTCGCTATCGCCGCTGGCTCCCTGTCCATGGTCCACTCGGCTCCGGCCGACGAGCAAACCGCTGTCACACCGCTTGCCGACGGCACCGAGCACCCCGCCCCCGAACCCAACCCGAAAGCAGCAGCCGACTCCGGTGCAGAAGCCGAGAAACCTGCAGCAAAGGAAGACGCCGCTGAGGGCGGGACAGAGCTGGACCCGGCACCTGAGCTTCCCAAGCCCGGAGCCGGTGCTGACCAGGTTGACGATGACGTGAAACGGGAGTCCGAGACGACCCCTAACCACGCCGACCAGACACCCGTCTTGGCAAAGATGACCCAGCTGACGGAAGCCCCGAAGAGGGTGTCCGGTGGCGGTAACGAAGACCAGTGGTGGTTCAAGACCACCAAGCAGCGCCGCAATGGAACTGACTGGGTCAAGGACGCAGCGCCGATCGTCGAGGCGTGGAACGTGAAATCTGCGTCGATGGGCCGCGACATCCCGGTGGCCATCATCCCGGCGCGCGATGAAAACGGGACCCTCGTCGAGGATGCGCCGACTCTCTACATGCTCAACGGCGCGGGCGGTTCGGAGCAGAACGCTGACTGGATTACCAGCGGCGGCGCTGACATCTTCTTCGAGAACAAGGGGGTGAACGTGGTCATTCCGATGGAGGGCGCGTTCTCCTACTATGTCGACTGGCTCGCGGAGGGTGATTACCTCAAGGAGAAGTCCCCCTACTTCAAGGGTCCGCAGAAGTGGACGACGTTCCTGGGCCGCGAAATGATCCCGGCCGTGGAGGAGTACTTGGGCGCTAACGAGCAGCGCGCCGTGGTGGGCATGTCCATGTCGGCCACCTCTTCCCTGCTACTCGCTGAGCACTACCCCGGCGAGTTCGATGCCGTTGGTTCCTTCTCCGGTTGCGCAGCCACCTCGACTCCGCTGCCGTGGGCGTTCGCTGGCCTGACGGTGAACCGGGCGGCGTCGAACCCGAGCTACTCCACCATCACCCCGGCTCACGCGTGGGGTCCGATGGGCAGCCCGTACAACCGTTACAACGATGCGCTTGTCAACGCCGACAAGCTGGAAGGCACTGCGCTCTACATCTCCAACGCATCCGGTCTGGGTGCGGCGGAAGACATGTTCGGCTACCGCACCGGGGTGCGCGGCCAAAGCCCTGCTAATGCAATTTCCGGCTCCGCTACCACCCTCGTTGAGGGCGGTGTGATCGAGGGCGCGACCAACGCCTGCACCCACGACCTTCGTGCGAAACTGAACAGCCTGAACATCCCGGCCCACTACGAGTTCAAGAACGCCGGTACTCACTCCTGGCCGGTGTGGGAGGACGACATGCGCCGCTCCTGGAACACCGTGATCGGCCCGAGGCTACTCGGTGAGGGCTTCGTCGCCGATGAGTCTTTGCCGGAGTCGAATTCTTGGAACGCGGAGCGGTCTAGCTAGAACGGCCATGCGCGTGGTTCTGACCGGGACCACGCACAATAAAAGGGAGATACCTACAGCTGTTGTAGGTATCTCCCTTTCTTTGCGCGTTCTAGTGTGCTGGGTGCGGAAGCGAACCCCTGCCTTAAAACATTCCTAGGCCGAGGGCGATCGTGGAAGAAGTGGAGGAGGCCTCGTGGATCAGGCCGCCGAGGAACTGGTTGATGGCCAACTGGGCCTGCTCGATCGGGTTGAGTGCGTTCATGGTTCGCGTCCTTTCAGTGAGCGCTTATGCGGATGACTCTAGAAATTTAGTCGGGGGTTTGGGTGGTGATGTTACGTCGATAAGCACTTTAACATGCTTAACTTGAGTCACAACAGTAACATCCGCGCACTTGTGGTGCTGCCCACCCACGGTTAGAGTCAAGTGCGGTTTGATTGTATACCCCGGTAACAACCATGGCGCTTCAAGCGAATATCAAGGTTGAAGCCTACGGAACACTAGTAAGGAAACGCCCATGAAGCTCCTCCGCTCGGTCCTCGCAGTTGCGGCCGCAACCTCGATTGCACTCGGCGCTACCCCGGACATCGCTCAGGCAGCTCCGGTTTCGGCAGCCCAGGCAGCCGGCCAGAGCCCCGTGGGCGTGGTTAAAAACTGGAATGCCAACCCCGCTCCGACAGCGATCAGCACCGGTGAGACTGCGAAGTGGGTCCACGAAGTTGACCACAACAAGGTCTGGGCTTTCTGGGTTCACTCCCCGTCCATGGGCCGCGACATCCCGGTCGCCGTCATCCCGGCGCGCAACGCTCAAGGCCAGCTGGTCAAGAACGCCCCGACGATCTACCTGCTCAACGGCGCCGGCGGTGCGGAGCAGAACAATGACTGGCTGACCTACGCTGAAACCCAGAAGTTCTACGCCGACAAGGGCGTCAACGTGGTCATCCCGATGGAGGGCGCGTTTTCCTACTACACCGACTGGCTGAACACCCCGAACGCCACATACTTCCGCGGCCCGCAAAAGTGGGAGACCTTCTTGACAAAGGAGCTGCCGGGGCCGATCGAAAAGCGTCTGGGCGCTGACAGCCGCCGCGCCGTTGTCGGCTTCTCCATGTCCGGCACCTCCGCACTGGTTCTGCCGACAAAGGTCCCCGGTTTCTACGATGCCGCCGCCTCCTTCTCCGGCTGCGCTTCCACCTCGAGCCCGGCTGGCTACAACTTCGCCCGCTTGACTGTCAACCGCGGTGCCGGTGCAGCCGCGAACTACAAGACCGTCACCCCGGAGCAGATGTGGGGCCCGATGGGCGGCCCGTACAACCGCGCCAACGACGCACTGGTGAACGCCAACAAGCTGCGCGGCACTAAGCTCTACGTCTCCACAGCCACGGGCCTGGCGTCGGAGAATGATATGGTGTCCACCCTGGTCGGCAACGGTGCTGAGGTCCCGGCGGCATATGCCGGCGCGATGGTGCTCCAGGTTGAGGGCGGTGTGATTGAAGCCGCCATCAACACCTGCAACCATGACCTGAAGGCAAAGCTGAACAGCCTGAACATCCCGGCCCACTACGAGTTCCGCAACGTGGGCACCCACTCCTGGCCGGACTGGCGCAAGGACCTGGAGAACTCCTGGTACAAGACCATTAAGCCGGCATTTGGCATGTAACCCGCCATGCGGTGCATGCCCCCGGGGGCGTTAGGGTTGTCTGTATGACCTCTAACGCCCCCGATCTGTCTATTGACCCAGCTGAACTGGACCACATCACAGGCGAGAAAGCTCTGGCGTGGGCGGATGCGTGGTCGTCCCAAACCGAGGCGCACCATGCCGACGGCCACCTCGCGGCCCAGATCCGCGACGCTTTGGACACCGACGACAAGATCCCGTACGTCACCCGGCGCGGGGAGTACCTGTACAACTTCTGGCGGGACCGCGAACACCCGCGAGGTGTGTGGCGCCGTACAACCACTGGCGGTTATCTCGGGGGGCGGGATGAATGGGAGGTGATGGTAGACGTCGATAAGCTCGCGCGCGATGAAGGCGAAGACTGGGTGTGGAAAGGTGCTGTGGTCAGGCCCATCGCGAACGACCGTGCACTGATCCGGCTCTCCCGCGGCGGCGCGGATGCGGTCGTGGTGCGTGAATTCGACGTTGAATCACTATCGTTCGTCGACGATGGCTTCACGCTCCCGGAAGCGAAATCCGACGTGAGCTGGCTGGACCGCGACACGCTGATGGTGGGCACAGATCTTGGAACCGAGTCGGTCACGCAGTCCGGCTACCCTGCCCAAGTGCGCACATGGTCCCGCGGTACCGCCATCGAGGACGCCCCAGTGGTGTTCCGCGGCGAGCGTAGCGATGTCGCTGTCGGTGCGCACGTGGACCACACCCCGGGCTACGAGCGCGTGATTTTTGAGCGCGCCTTGGACTTCTACGCTGCGAAAACGTTCATTGGTGACACCCTGATCGATGCCCCCGAGGACTGCATCGTCGTCCCCCACAAGCAATGGCTGTTCCTCCTTCCCCGCACCGAGTTCGCCGGAGTGCCCGCAGGCGCGCTCGCAGTCATCGAGCTTGACCGCTTCCTCGCGGGTGAGCGCGACATGCGCACGCTTATCGACGACTTGCCCATCGAAGACCTCTCCATCACCGCGACATCCCTGTTGGTGACTGTGCTGGATGACGTGGTCACGCGCATTGTCCGCTTTGAGCTGGGCACGTGGGAGCGTTCCGAAGTCGAACTCCCGGGTGCCGCGACGGCATCAGTCGTGGGGACGAGCCCGCTCGATGGCGACGAAACCTGGATTAACGTGTCGTCTTTCACCACGCCCTCCACGCTGCTCCGCGACGGCGAGGTGGTGCGCCAGGCACCTGCCGTTTTCGACGCTTCTGGCCTGGAGACCCGCCAACACTGGGCCACCTCCGCCGACGGGACGAAGATCCCTTACTTCATCACCGGCCGGTTTACTGCTGGTGAGCCGAGTGCCCAGCCGACGCTGGTCGGCGGTTACGGCGGCTTCGAGGTCTCGCTCACGCCGGGGTACTCCGCCGTGCGCGGCATCTCCTGGCTGGAGAAGGGCTACTACTACGTCCAGCCCAACCTGCGCGGCGGCGGCGAGTTCGGGCCGCAGTGGCATTCGCAGGTGGTCAAGACCAACCGGCACAAGGTGTGGGAAGACCACCGTGCAGTGCTCGAGGACGTTGTCGCCCGCGGCTATTCCACGCCGGGGCAGCTGGCGATCCGTGGCGGCTCCAACGGCGGGCTGCTCACCTCCGGTGCGCTGGTGCAGTACCCGGACCTGTTCGGTGCGGCCGTGATCCAGGTGCCTCTGACGGACATGTTGCGCTACCACACGCTGTCAGCAGGCGCGTCCTGGATGGCCGAGTACGGCGACCCCGACGTGCCGGAGGAACGCGCCGCCATCGAGAGTTGGTCGCCGCTGCACAACGTGGCCGATTACCCTACCTATCCCCCAGCACTAGTGACCACCTCCACCCGCGACGACCGCGTGCACCCCGCGCACGCCCGCACCTTCGCCCTCGCATTGGCACAAGCCGGCCAGCTCGTGGACTACTTCGAGAACACCGCGGGCGGCCACGCAGGTGCCGCCGACAACGAGCAGGTGGCCCGCGTTGAATCGCTCATCTACACCTGGCTGGAGAATCAGATCGGGAACTCTTCGGATCAAACTTCCGACTGATGTCTAAAGGAACTGTTGTTCTGGAAGAAAGGACACCATCTTGAAGAGGACTCTCACCATCACCGCTGTGCTTTGCGCCAGCACGCTCGGCTTAGCCGGCTGCGGCGACACCACGGAGACTGAGATCGACGCGGGCAACACGACGTCGGCCGCTTCTGAAGCTTCATCCGGGGCCACGTCGGACACTGCGTCCGAGGCATCCGCGGCATCTTCTGACGCAGCCCTCGAGCTTGTGGACGGTTACTGCCGCGCCAAGCCCGCCGCCGACGACGACGCAGCGATGGAGAACGCCACCGACTTGGACAAGAAGCACTCCGATATGACGGCATGCTTCGGCACGCTGAAGAACACTTCCGAGAAGGAAATCTCCGTCGAATCCTTCGCCGTGCCGTCCCTGGAGGGCGCCTCGACAGAGCTCCACGAAGTCGTAGACGGCGTCATGCAAGAAAAGCCAGGCGGCTTCACCGTCGCACCGGGCGAGACCTACGAGCTGATCCCCGGCGGCGACCACTTGATGATCATGAACTATGCAGACGCGATCCCCGCCGGTGAGACCCTGGAAGTCGAGCTCACCACCGACGACGGCAGCACCCTGTCCATCGAGATCCCGGTGCGTGAACAGCCCTCCGGCGAGGAAAACTACGGTGGAGACCACGAGGGCCACTAACCGCTGCTAACTACGAAGGAACCATGACCGACAACCCCCGACCCCGCACAAACCAACCGACCCGCCGCCAGTTCCTGCACGGCGCAGGAGTTGCCGGGGCTGCTGGAGTGGTGGCTGCTGGGGCTTCGGCGCGCGCGAATGACGGGGACGGGGAAGGAAGCGTCGATAAGCCACAGGACGCGTGGCCCGGGCAAGGCATGGGCGAAGAAGCCGACGCGTATCTCGCTGACTCGCGCGTTGATTTTGACGGGGAGCACCAGGCTGGTGTTGCCACACCGGAACAAGCCTTCAACAAGCTCATCGCGTTCAACCTCAAGGACGGCAAGGACTCCGTGGAGGACGCGCGGCGCCTGATGCGCCTGTGGACGGACGACGCACGGCGCATGTGCTCTGGCCTCGCCGGGCTTGCGGACCTCGAGCCGGAGAACATGGTCTCCACCGCGAACCTGACGATCACGGTCGGGTTTGGCCGCAGCTTCCTGGACAAGCTCGACCTGGATGCACCGGAGTGGCTGGACGATCTCCCCGAATATTCGCGTGACGAGCTCCGTGAGGAATGGTCCGGCGGCGACCTCTGCCTGCAAATCTGCGCAGACGACCGCTTCACCGTCTCGCACGCGGCACGGTTCATGACCAAAACGGCGCGCAACTACGTCGATACCGCGTGGATCCAGGACGGCTTCCTCCATGCCCGCGGCTCGATCGAACAGGGCGAAACCCCGCGCAACCTCTTCGGGCAACTCGACGGCTCAGGCAACCCGCCTACCGATGACTTCGACGACATCGTCTGGATCTCCGACGGCCCCGCGTGGCTGAACGGCGGCACCGCGATGGTGGTCCGCCGTGTTGCCATGCTTCTCGACGAATGGGACATCCTCGACCGCCCCTCCCGCGAAGTCGCAGTGGGACGGACATTGGACACCGGTGCCCCGTTGACCGGTAAGGATGAATTCGACGAACCCGACTTCAAGGCCCGCGACGAGTACGGCTTGCCCGTCATCGACCCGAACTCGCACATGGCCAGGGCCTTCTCCGATGATCCCGCCGAGCGCATTTTCCGCCGCCCCTACAACTACGACATGCCGCCCGGGCCCGACTCCCGCGGCACGTCCAACGCAGGCCAGATGTTCATCTGCTTCCAAAAGAACCCCTTGAAGCAATTCGATCCGATCCAGAAGCGTCTCGACGACACCGACCGCCTCAACGAGTGGATCACCCACATCGGCTCCGCCGTGTTCGCCATCCCACGCGGGACGCGTGACGGCGAGTACTGGGGCCAAGACCTGCTCGAGGGTTAGAATCAGCCCACGATGAAGGCTCTGTCATTCGCGACGGTGTTCGCGGCACTCTCCGGGTTCGTGGTCCTCTGGGTCGCGTCCTGGTCGCTCGATGCCGGCACACAGATGCTGAACTTCCAGGCCTACTGGAGCTTGTTCTTCGCGTCGGCGGGCTTTATCGACGGTATCACCCAAGAAACCACCCGCGCCGTCTCCTCCGCACGAACCACTGGGATGGCTGGCGCGGCGAACCCATGGCGCCTGGCAGGGGTTATTGCAGCCGTTGTCGCCGTGCTCGCCCTCACCTTCGGCGTTGTGCTAATGGGCCAGCTTGTGCCCTTGGATAAATCGATGGCGACTGGCTTGTTGATCTTCGGTCTGTCTAGCTATGTCTTCCAGGCTGTGCTGTCCGGCATATTGAGCGGCGCACAGTTGTGGAGCCAGTACGCGGCACTCGTCGCCTTCGATTCCGGGATCCGGCTCGTGCTCGCCGGCATCGCTTGGGCAGCAGGGTTCGGTTTGCCGGCCTTTTTGTTCATCACCGTGATCGGTGCGCTGACGTGGGTGCTGATCCTCGCGGCGTCGCCAAGAGCCCGTGGCCAGATTCGCGTGGCTTTGGATGTGGACCGTCCGGAGTTCACTCGCCGCGTTGGCGCCGCGATCGTGGCCACCGGCGCTTCGGCGACCCTGATCACCGGCTTTCCGATGCTGGTCAAGTTCGCCTTCCCCTCCCTCGACCCCGCCGCGGGCGCAACCGTCGCCGCCATCAACCAGGCCGTCCTGCTCACGCGCGCACCGGTACTGGTTCCGTTGCAGCGATTCCAATCGGCCCTCGTGGTGCGCTTTGTCACCAACCGGGAACGGATCTATTCCTCGCTACTCCGGCCGGTCGCGGCCGTGCTCGGGGTCGGTGCGGTCGGGTTTGCCGCCGCATGGCTGATCGGGCCGTGGATCCTGCGGGCATTCTTCCCTCCGGAGCTCTTCGTTTCGGGCTTGCCGCTGGGGCTGCTCACATTTGCGTCGGCTGTGATGGGCGCACTCATCATTACCGGGACGGCGGTTCTCGCGCTCGAACTGCACACCTGGTACGTCGCCGGCTGGGTCGTCGGCTCGGTGGCCACCTTCGCCCTGCTGTTCGCGCTGCCAGCCGTCGGCGGCACCGGAGTGGCCGCGACGGTGATCACGGCGCTGATGCTCGGACCGCTCACGGGTGCATTAGTGCACGTCATTGGCTTGTCGGGGAACCGGGATAAAGTAAAGGCATGACATCCCCCTCTGTCTCCCCCGCAGACACGATGCTTGTCACCGGCGGGGCTGGTTTCATCGGCTCGAACTTCGTGCACATGGTGGCGCAGCGCCACCCGGAGATTAAGATCGTCGCGCTCGACGCTCTGACCTACGCGGGCAACGCAGAGAATCTCGCCGGGCTTGACGGGGCAGATGTGACGTTGGTTGAGGGCAGGGTGGAGGATGCAGGGGTCGTCGATAAGCTCGTGCGCGACGCTGAAGTCGTGGTGCATTTCGCTGCCGAGTCTCACAACGACAATTCGCTGCGGGACCCGTCGCCGTTCGTGGCGACCAACCTTGTGGGCACATACACGCTGCTCGAGGCAGTGCGGAAGTACGGGACGCGGTTCCACCATGTGTCCACCGATGAAGTATTCGGCGACCTAGCACTGGATGATCCCGCGAAGTTCACCGAATCGACGCCCTACAACCCGTCCTCGCCGTATTCCGCGACGAAGGCCGGGTCGGACCACCTTGTGCGCGCGTGGGTGCGGTCCTTCGGCATAGACGCGACGATCTCGAACTGCTCCAACAACTACGGCCCCTACCAGCACATTGAGAAATTCATCCCGCGGCAGATCACTAATCTGCTCACCGGGCGGCCTGCGAAGCTCTACGGCACCGGTGAGCAGGTGCGCGATTGGATTCACGTCGACGACCACAATGATGCTGTCTTAGCCATCCTTGAGCGCGGCAAAGCCGGGGAAACCTACAACATTGGTGCAGCCGGTGAGCGTTCAAACCTCGAAGTCATCGGCATGATCTGCGAACTCATGGGCGGCGAGTTCGAGCATGTCGCCGACCGGCCTGGCCACGACATGCGCTACGCCATGGATGCCACCAAGCTTCACGACGAGCTCGCCTGGCTCCCCCACTACACCGACATGCGCGAAGGTCTGACCAACACGATCGAGTGGTACCGCGCTAACGAAGCGTGGTGGCGTGAGGCGAAGGACGCGGTCGAAGAGGGGTATGCACAGCGCGGGCAGTAGCCCACCTTCAGCTACCTTCGAAACGCACGGTTTCGCCCCGCTGCGCACACATGTCATCTTCCAACCAGCGGCCTAGCACGTGGGCGAAGAGGATGGCGACGACCAAACACTCGCGCACTCTGACCCCAATAAACGGGGGGGTCAGGTAAAAACTCCGCGTTCACTCACCCCGGGGAACCCCGCTAGTCAGAGCCCGGAATCCGACTAACCAGAAGTGCTGTTCGACATCGCAGAGGCCATTTTTTGATGGGTGGCACAAATCCGAGGCCCAGCTTTCTACCCCGAGGGCGCGAAGACATAAGGAATCCCGTGAGTCGGGCGAATGTCAGATGACGTCTCCCAGTAAGAAGGAAGTAGCAAAGTCATACTCAGTCTAAAATTCAATCTTGAAGTTTCTGTCACTTCAGCTGGCCGTTTCCACTCGAGATAATTATCTGGTCCAGCAAGCCCGGAAACACTTCCTCAAGATCAGTTCGACGCAGACGCGTCATGCGTCCGTTTCCCACGTCACGCTGCCAGACCAAACCGGCATTACGCAGAACTTTGAAGTGATGTGTTCGCGTTGAAGGCGCCCACGGGGTACCAAATTCTGAACACAGTTGTTCAGTCCCATCTGGCTGTGCAGCCAGTTTTACAATCACTTTACGTCGGTTAGCGTCTGACAATGCGTGCAAAATTTTAGAGAGGTCAAACTCGTCGATACTCGGGTGGCCATCCTGATCAGGCATACGATCTCCTTTCAAGGAATGAAGGAACTAATAGAATCGTAGCTGTTCAAGATCGTGCGATATTATTCCAGTTAACTACACCACGCGAGGAAACTATTTACTCACAGGAGTCGACAAGGGACGATGCACTAAAACTCCCGTATCCACTTGATGTTCTCAGGAGGCACTGCCATGAATAACCTCGGCAGCTATTCAGTCAGTGCTCCCACCGACTCGCGAATGACCACCCGTGCTATTGCTGCCCACATACAATGATGCATGCCGTATACAAGATGCATACCGTATCCAAACGGTAGATGTTTCTTCTAGTTACGCTGAACACTCACCGTCCACAGGGAAGCGAAGACCGTTTGGTCTCTGTTTGCCGCATGAGCATCTACGTACACAACTTCACCTGGATAGGTTTCCCCTTCTTCCATCTTAATCCGCCTCGATGCAATGCACGGAAAGGTAGGAGTTCATCCCGGAGAAAGACAGCGGAGAAGTTCTTCAGTCGTGGAGGGTAGTCATCGAAACAGGCGAGAGACTGGAAACGTCTCGGGTTTCAGAGGAACGAATAGTTGTGCTCATTGTTTCTTACTCCTTTTCATTTAACTTAGCGCTGGAACCGCGCCTTACGAGCAAGACAGACACAGTTACCAAGGAAACAAGGGCCGTCAGCGTGAGCGCGCTTGTACTGAAAGCGTCAGCATAGACATCTGGGTGGCCCGGTTGCCCAGCCGCAGTACTTGTCGCAGCTTCGCCGGAAAGCTGTTGTTGAATTTGCAGGGAAAGCATGAACGCATACCCGGCAACGAACAAAGCCTCGCTACCCACACGGAAAAAGTTGAGCACGCCAGCCGCTGTGCCGGTCCTTTCAGGAGGAACAACCCCCAGTGCGTGTCCATCTACAAGGCCAATGGGTAGGCCGAAGCCCAAGCCAAGCAAGATCATCGGAATAATGACGAGCCCGATTGACCCCTCGGGCGTGAGCAGCATCAGGCCAAGGTCTCCGAGAATAAGGCAGATCAGACTGAGGTACACCACAAAGCCAACCGTTATCCACGTGACTTTCTCAATCAGTTTGGCCACTAGGATTGGCGCAACAACGACTGGGATTGTCATCGCAAGCATGATCAGGCCAGCTTGTCCCGCACCGATACCTTTAATGCCACTGAAGGCAGAGGGTAGATAAGTCAGCACTGTAACGAATCCAATAGAACCCGCAATCGGCACCAGACACATGGCGAGGAATTCCCTGTTCTTAAGAATGGAAAGATCTAACAGCGGTGTCTTTGTCTCATTAATATCCTGCGCAGCGTCGGTGGCTGTAGGAAGGATTCTTGCATTCAATGTAACCAACGCAAGAATTACACCATGAACAGCAAAAACTCCTCGCCACCCAAAGCTCGAAACCAAAAGTCCTGAGATAGTTGGGCCTAAAGTCAAGCCCAATCCATTGATAGTTCCAAACAGAGCGAATGCTCGGCCTCGCGCACTGCCTTCATAGGCGTTAGACAGCATAGAGCTAGCTCCAGTGAGGACGGCTGCCGCCCCAAAACCTGCAATAAGTCGCATGAAATCAAGCAAAAGAAGCGACGGGCTAGCAGCGCTTATCAGGCTGGACACCGAGAATAGGGCAGATCCGACGACAAAAGTCACACGAAATCCAATACGGTCACTTACAGCTCCCCAGCCAAGAACTCCCAGTGCAAACGCAACGTTGAAACCGTTAACGACCCATTGAAGTGCTGTCGTGTTTGCCCCAAGGTCAGTGGAGATCTGCGGAAGAGCGATGCCCGTTCCGGAAATTGACATCGGCGTAATGAATTGCGCCACAAGGACTATAGGCAAAGTCCATCGACTTGGGGTGGTGTCCGCCACGACTTTCTCTTCTGGCGTAACTCTTGTCATCCTGTTCCCTCCGGTAGATTCTATTTCTATAGTAGCTACCAAGCATTTAGTACCTATGCAAGCGGAGGGAAAGTTTTTGTGGAACTTGAGCAGGATTCATCCGACGTTGCGATTGTCGACGGTGGCTCTTCAGGCATGCTCATGGCACTTGAACTGTCATTACAGGGGTTAGAGATTCTGCTCTTCGAACCTCGGCTGAGCGCAGACCGCCGTCCAAGAGTTGACATGATTCATGTACGTTCACTCTCGCGCCCAATCCGCCGTGGATACATTCCATTAACTGACCCCCACCTACTAGGAAAACGTTCCGAACTTAAGAACGTTGCCGGTCTCCAGCCCCCCCTGCCGGTGCCCCGCGGAGGCGACACCCGTCGCAACCCGGCAAATCCGAAGCCTCTACCGAAGCCTGAGGAACAACCGACCAAGAGTGCCTCTACGCCGACGTGGGAGGCGCCGATGACGCAGCCGACGACGAGCTCGCCTGGTAGCCCCACTACACCGACATGCGCGAAGGCCCGACCAACACGATCGAGTGGTACCGCAGCAACGAGGCGTGGTGGCGGGAGGCGAAAGATGCCGTCGAAGATGCCTACGCGTCGCGCGGGCAATAGCTTCCTGCGGCCGTAGGATGAGCGTATGGCTGAGCTGGAGGCGTCGATAAGCGTGCCCATCGAGGGACTTGAAGTCCGCACCTTGACTGTTCACGGCGACAACCGCGGATGGTTCAAGGAAAATTGGGCCGGCGACCCCGCGATGCGCGTGGAGCAGAACAACGTCAGCTTCAACGCGCAGCGCGGGGCGACGCGCGGCATGCACGCGGAACCGTGGGACAAATACGTCTCTGTTGCAACGGGACGCGTCTACGGCGCGTGGGTTGACCTGCGCGAAGGTTCGCCAACATTCGGTGTAAAGTTCGGTTGCGAGATCGGCCCAGACACCGCGGTCTACGTTCCGCGCGGCGTGGCCAACGGCTTCCAAGCGCTCGAGGACGCTACGACGTACATCTACCTCTGCAACGCGCGCTGGAGCCCCGACGCGCAATACGCGTTCTGCTCCTACCGCGAGATCGAGTGGCCGCTCGAGCCCACTGAGGTCTCAGCAAAGGATCTCAAGCATCCGATGCTTGTCGACGCCTCCCCCGTCCCCCCTCGCCGCATACTAGTGACTGGGGCGAACGGGCAGTTGGGCCGCGCGTTGCGCCCGTTGCTGCCGCATGGGGATTTCGTGGGTCATTCCGAGCTCGATCTGACTTCTGATGTCTCGGCCCTGATGACCGCGCGGGATTGGACGCAGTACTCCGCGATCATCAACGCGGCGGCGTTCAACGACGTCAACGGGGCAGAAGGTGACGGCCGAGACGGGGCCTGGGCCGTCAATGCGCTGGGCCCGGCGAAGCTCGCGCAGATTGCCGCGCGCTACGACCTGACACTGGTGAACGTGTCCACGGACTACGTCTTCGACGGGACTGTCTCGGTCCATGTGGAGGACGAGACACCCAGCCCGCTATCCGTGTACGGCGCATCGAAAGCTGCCGGTGAGGCCGCTGCCGCCGCCTGCCCGCAGCACTACGTTGTGCGAACCTCGTGGGTGTTCGGCGACGGCCGCAACTTCATGGCGACCATGGCGCGGCTCGCACGCGAAGATGCCAGCCCGCAGGTGGTCAGCGACCAGCGCGGGCGGCCGACGTGGGCCGAAGACTTGGCGCGGGGAATCGTGCACCTGCTTGATTCAGGCGCCGAGTACGGCGTGTACAACATCACCTCCGGCGGCGACACCGCCTCGCGTGACGAGATCGCCATGGCCGTCTTCATTGCTAGCGGCGGCGACCCCTCCTCTGTCCACCCGGTCACGACCGCGCAATACCAACAAGCCTTCGGCCCGGAAGCGCCCCGGCCGGCGGAGTCCACGCTCGCACTGGACAAGATTGAGGCGACCGGATTCAAACCGACGAACTGGCGCGCAGCCCTGGCGATGTACCTGGGGTAGGGCCAGCTCTTTAGAACGCGTGCACTAACGTTCAGTAGGGCGCTTGCGGGGTATTTTCGCCGTTCGAATTCACCTTGCCGTTGAAACAGTTTTAGGTCGTTCACCATAGGATTTCGGGGCGATCCGAAGATTTCAGATCACCTTATCGAACATACGTGCGTTTTTCGTAGCTCGGTTGTCCACGCGAGGTTGTAAGTTGTGTGTCAAAGACCAAGCGACATGCAAAAAAGGGGGGCGAAGATGACCGAACGAGTTGGCGCAGACTCCTTGGCGGATGCCGTGGATGCCATCGCAGAAGCAATGGCTGACATTTCGCGCATCTTCGCTGACCCACACGCTTTAGCCTTTGATGCTGTCCGCACTGACATGGAGCGCCTCGAAGAGGTCCTCTCAGGCCAGAAGGCATATGCCGACGCTGCGTTTGCCTACCTGTGTGACCGTGACGGAGCCGGCCGGGTTGTCGGCGCGAACCAGCCTGCCGCGTATCTGCGCGATGTTCTCGGTCTGTCCCAGGCAGAGGCCATGGGACGCTTACGCCGAGGAGAGGACCTCTTCGCCCCGGTCGAGGACACCACCCCCGACGACGAGTTCCTCTTCGCCGGCATCGACCCTGACTCCCCCGACGCGGACGAAGCAGCTGCGGCGGTAGCGGCAGCTGCGGAAGAGGCCCGTCGGAAAGCGGAAGAAGAGCGTGAGGCGAAGCGCCGGGCGAAAGAGGCGGCGCTGAAGGCGGCGAAGGAAAAGCAAGACATCATCAACCGCGAGCTGATGAATCTGCGCAACGACGCGGTTCCGGGGCGCCCGGTCATTCTCGCCAAATCTCTCGACGAGGCTGACAGGCGCAGCCCAGAAGACCTGCGCAAATTCGTCCGCCGGCTCGTGGACAACGCTAACGCTGCCGGCCGGAAGAACAGCCCGGACAAGCCGCAATCGGACTTTGATGCGCGGAAACTGATCATGGGCAAGCCCGACAGCGCAGGCATGTGCCGGGTCACCATCGATCTTCCGGCCGGCGAAGCCGCGGTGCTCAAGGCGGCGCTGGACCTCGGGCGCGGCGGGATCGGCGATAAGTCCGGCGCTGCGGAGCGTGGCCCGAGAGACGCTCGCACGATGTCGCAGCGGCGCTTCGACCAGTTCATGCACATCGTGACCAACTTCTCCGGAGCCAAGGCTGGCTCGCAGGGCGGTATCGGCACTGTCGTCGTCGGCGTGACCCTCGATGACCTGAACAATGCCGACCACACCACCACGTTCATGACCAACACCGGGATCAGCCTCACGGCGTACGACATGCTCCGCCTCGGGTTCACAGGAACCGACTTCATCGCTCAGCTCGACTCGGTCACCGGCGTCCCCCTCTCGCTGGGGCGCACCCGCCTGGCAAGCATCCACCAGCGCATCGCACTGCTGGCCATGCAGGGAGTGTGCGCCTGGCACGGGTGCGACCGCCCAATGAGTGAGCTGGACATCCACCACATGGAGTCCTTCTTCGACGGCGGGGCGACCGACATCGAGAACCTCATCGCCCTGTGCCGCGAACACCACATGTGCAACAACGACCGCAGAGATGGCAGAGGTAACAAGGGTTACGTCGACCGCGACCCCGAAACCGGCCGGGTGGGGGTGGTCCCCGCCGACGGCGGGTCGATGAGATTCAACGAAACCGTCGACGCCCACGAAAGCATCGGGCATAAACTCCGCAACCGACAAAAAGGGCACCACCCGCCACCGGGATCAACCCCCGGAGGCCCTCCTGACCCGGTGCTCTTCCCCGTCGCTTAATCGTCACCTATTCTCCCCTGCCCGCAGGCCGCCGAAGCGCAGAAATGCTGCCGGTGTGTCTGCGGGCTGGCACGCGTGGGCGTCGATAAGCACGGCGATGCGCGTGCGGTTGCGCGGGCGCGCACTAGACTCCACCTCTATGAAGGGCATCATCCTCGCGGGCGGATCGGGCACACGGTTATACCCGATCACGAAGGGCATCTCGAAACAGCTCATGCCCATTTATGACAAGCCGATGATCTACTACCCGCTGTCCACGCTGATCAGTGCAGGTATCCGCGAAATTTTGGTGATCACCACGCCGGAGGACCGGGGCGCGTTCGAGCGTTTGCTTGGCGACGGTTCCGCCTGGGGCCTCATGATCGACTACGCCGTCCAACCCTCCCCGGACGGGCTGGCGCAAGCCTTCATCATCGGTGAGGACTTTATCGGGGAGGACTCGGTGGCGCTGGTGCTCGGTGACAACATCTTCGAGGGGGCTGAACTGACCCGGCTTATGGGGGACGCTTTCGACCCGGCCGGGGGCGCCATTTTCGCGTACGAGGTGTCTGACCCGGAACGCTACGGCGTGGTGAGTTTCGACGAGCACGGCACCGCCACAGCCATTGAGGAAAAGCCTGCCGAGCCGCAATCCAACTATGCTGTGGTCGGCCTGTACTTCTACGACAACGACGTGGTCCGAATCGCGAAAAAAATCGAGCCGAGCGAGCGTGGCGAGCTGGAAATCACAAGCGTCAACGACGCTTACCTGCAGAAAGGCACTCTGAAGGTGCACCGCCTTCACCGCGGTGACGTGTGGCTGGACACCGGCACGATCGATTCAATGAGCGAGGCCAGCGCGTATGTCGAGGTGATGCAAAAACGCACCGGTACCGTCATCGGGTCTCCGGAGGTTGCGGCCTACCGGCAGGGGTTCATCGATGCGGCGGCGCTGGAAAGCCTTGCTGAGCCAATGTTGAAATCGGGCTACGGCCGATACTTGCTAGATGCAGCGCGGGAGTGATGTGACATGAACGCAACTCAGCCTGACGGGCTCAAGCCCGGCGCGGTCACGGTCTTGATGTCGGTGTACCGCAACACCAGCGCCGAGGAACTCGCGCTGACACTGGATAGTCTCGCGGGCCAGACGCGGCCGGCGGAGCGGATCCTGGTGGTCAAAGATGGGCCGGTGCCCGAGGAGGTCGAGGAGCTGCTCTCCGCAACACCAGCGGTGGACACGGTGGCGCTGGAGCACAACAGCGGACTCGGAGTCGCGCTAGCGGAGGGTTTAAAGCACGTGGACACTGAGTTCGTTGCGCGGCTGGACTCCGATGATGCCGCCTTCCCGGAGCGCCTGGAACAACAGCTGGGGTTCATGCGGGAACACCCGGAAGTAGCGGTGCTGGGCACCGCTATGCAGGAGTTCGATGGCGAGCGCCCAGGCCCGTCAACCAGCGGCGGGATCCGGCGCTTGCCCGAGACGCACGAGGCGATCGCCCGCTACGTCCGGATCAACTCGCCGATGAACCACCCGTCCGTGCTTATGCGGACTGCGGCAGTGAGAAGCGTGGGCGGCTACCAGCCGATGCACAACATGGAGGATTATGACCTTTGGGCGCGCCTCATTGCGGCGGGTGAGCAACTCCACAATCTGCCGCAGCCGTTGACGTACTTCCGGGTCAACGATGCGCAGATGAAGCGCCGTACCACCGGTGAAACGAAGCAGGCTGAGCGCGAATTGCAGCGCAAACTGGTCCAATACGGCCTTATCTCCCGCCCCCGCGCCGCCGTCAATTTGGCGGTGCGCAACCTGTACCGCGCCCTGCCTTTGAGCACTATGAAAAGGGTTTATGCGGTCCTGTTCCACCGTGGCGGCTAAGCGCGACTAGTCTTTCGGTCATGGCCCTCAATCCTTTGCGTCAGGAGTTCGCGGATACGTGGCTCATCGTGCCGTGCTACAACGAGGGCCCCGTGATCAGTCAGGTGTTGGCGAATGCGCTGCAGACGTTTCCCAACATCGTGGCGGTGAATGACGGCTCGTCGGATGATTCAGCGGCCCAGATCCATGCCGCCGGGGCGCACTTGGTCAATCATCCGGTCAACCTCGGGCAGGGTGCGGCGATCCAAACTGGGGTCGAGTATGCCCGTATCCAGCCCGGGGCACGCTTCTTTGTCACGTTCGACGCGGACGGTCAGCACCAGGTCAAGGACGTGGTGCGCATGGTGGGACGGTTGCGTGTGGAGCCGGTGGATATCATCGTCGGCACGCGTTTTGCGGGTGACCAGGAAAATTCGCAAGTGCCGCTGATTAAGCGCATTGTGCTGAAGACGGTGGTGTTCTTGTCGCCGCGGACCCGCAAGCTGGGCTTGAGCGACGCACATAATGGGTTGCGCGCCTTTAACGCGAAGGTAGCGGCGGAGATGAATATCCGCATGAACGGGATGTCGCACGCGTCCGAGATTGTCGCGATGATGGATGAGCGCAAGTGGCGTGTCGCGGAGGAGCCGGTGGACATTTTGTACACGGATTACTCGATGTCGAAGGGCCAGTCGCTGGTCAACGGTGTGAATATTCTCGCTGATGGGCTTGTCGCAAGGAGGCTGCCATGATCCAGTTTTTGCTGCTCATCGCGGCTGTAGTGCTCGCGGTGTACTTTTTCACGCAGCGTAAGAAGGCATTCGCGAAAGCGTGGGTGAAGATCGGGTTCGCATTTCTGGCTATTGCGGCCGTGTGGGCGATTCTGCGCCCGGACGATGTCACCATTTTGGCGAACTGGCTGGGGGTGGACCGCGGCACGGATTTGATGCTGTATGTGCTGATCATCGCGTTTTTCTTCACCACGATGTCCACGTGGGTGCGGTTCCGCGAGCAGGAGTTGCGTTACGCGCGGCTCGCCCGCGCCGTCGCGCTGCAGAACGCGGTGCGGCCCACGCTTGTCGACGCTCCTGCTAACCCCTCCCAAACCCCTCCCCCAGGCAGTTCCCGTGACGGTCTAGACTAAGCTCCATGAGTTCTAGCAAGGACGCGTCCGAGAAGTCCACTACGAAGATCCCGCTCCTGATGTGGGCGTTCACGTTGGTGTTGGCCCTGGGGGCCGGTGTCGGTGGCTACATTATCGGTGAGCGGGCAGGCAAGCAGAATGCCGTAGACCAGATTGTCGAGCAGCTCGACGGTGAAGGCGCCGGGGCCGAAGGGGCTGACGGCGCCGCTAGCGGCGCAGGCGATGGTGCGGACCAGGCCAAGGAGCCCCCGGTCAAGGACGTTCCGGACAACGTCGAGGCAGGCACTGACTTCAGCCCGGCGAAGAAGCAGGCCAACGGCTACTTCGATGCCACAATCAATGGCCCGGGTGCCCCGGTGAAGTCCCGGGACGAGATCGCGAACACGGCGCGCCGCGACCCAGCGGACCCGATGGCTCAAGGCGCCCTCGATGCCCCTGTGGTCATCGCGGAGTTCACCGACTGGGAGTGCCCTTACTGCATCCGCCACGCGGCTGAGACGGAGCAGGAGCTGATCGACGAGTACGTCAGCGCGGGCCTTGTCCGCATCGAGTGGAATGATATGCCAACCCAGGGCCCGAACTCCGTGGCGGCCGCGAAGGCTGGCCGTGCCGCCGCCGAGCAGGGCATGTTCTCCGAATACAAGAAGCTGTACATGGCTGAGGCTGCTGAGCGTGGTGGCCACCCGGGCTTCGCCATCGAGGACTACGTCCGGTTCGCCGCCAACGCCGGGGTGCCGGACCTGGTCAAGTTCCGTGAGGACGCGGAGGGCACTAAGTACGACGAGGTTGTCAAAAAGTCGCTCGAGTACGCCCAAGACCTGGGTGTCACGGGTACGCCCGGCTTTGTTGTGAATACAGAGTTCGTTGGAGGGGCTCTGCCCGTCCAAGAGTTCCGTTACGTGATCAACGGCGAGCTGAAGAAGGTCGCCGACAAGAACTAGGCGGGGATAACTAGCCGTTATCAACTAGGGGCTAGTAGCCCCTGCGGATCCATTCCTCCAGGTGCGGAGCTTCCTGGCCCACTGTCGTGGCATCGCCGTGTCCGGTGCGCACCACAGTCTCTGGCGGCAGGTCTAACACGGAGGTTTGCAGCGACTCGATGATGGTGTCGAAGGACGAGAAGCTGCGTCCCGTTGCACCCGGCCCGCCCTGGAACAGGGTGTCGCCGGAGAACAGCTCGCCGGCCTCGGGCAGGTACAGCACGATGGATCCGGGCGAGTGGCCAGGGGTGGACATAACCTTCATGTCGGTTCCCGCGACGGAGAACACAGTTCCGTGTTCGAGTTCGAGGAACTTTTCGGCCGGGTTGGCGTCGTACCAGAGCATGTCGTCGCCGGGGTGGAGGTAAACGGGGGCGTCGACAAGCTTGCTCAGCAGCGGTGCGGCGTCGACGTGGTCGTTGTGGCCGTGCGTAGCAATGATGCCTTTGACCTTGCGGTCTCCTACCGCCGCGGCAATGGTCTCGGCGTCGTGCGCGGCATCGATGATGTAGACCTCGCTGTCGTCGCCGACGATCCAGACGTTGTTGTCCACCTCCCATTCGCCGCCGTCGAGTTTGAACAGGCCGGAGGTGACTACGTTTTCAATCTTCATGGGCTACTCCTTAGAACTCAGCTCTTAGAACTCGACCACAGAGCGCAGCACATCGCCCTGTTTCATCTTTGTGAATGCGTCCTCGACGTCGTCCAGTCCGATGCGCTCGGAAACGAATTCGTCGAGCGGGAAGCGGCCGTTGAGGTGCAGGTCGACGTAGGCTGGGAAGTCGCGCTCGGGCAGACAGTCGCCGTACCAGGCGGGTTTGATGGAGCCGCCGCGGGAGTACAGGTCGATCGCGGGGATGTCCACGTGGTCGGTCTGGTTTGGCACGCCGACCATGACCATGCGGCCGGCGAGGTCGCGCGAATAGAAGGCTTGGCGCCATGTGGGCTGAATGCCTACCGCGTCGATGGTGACGTCGGGGCCGAAACCACCGGTGAGCTCTTGGACTTTGGCGATCACGGTGTCTTCATCCATGTTTTGAGAGCAGATCGCGTGGGTTGCGCCGAAGCGCTCGGTGGCGGCGTCGCATTTGCGCTTATCGACGTCCACTGCCACGATCCTCGTCGCCCCCGCCAGCGCAGCGCCCGCCACGGCGGCCAGGCCCACTCCACCGAGTCCGAAGACGGCGACGGATTCGCCCTGCTGGATGTCACCGGTGTTCACTGCCGCGCCAAGGCCAGCCATAATGCCGCAGCCGAGCAGACCTGCTGCCGCTGGGTCCTCATCCGGGTTGACCTTGGTGCACTGCTTTTCGTAGACGAGGGTCTTCTCGGCGAAGGAGCCGATGCCGAGGGCGGCGGTGAGCTCGGTGCCGTCGGCAAGCGTCATCGGCGTAGACGCGTTGAATGTGTTGAAGCAGTTCTTTGTGTCGCCCTTGCGGCATGCGCGGCACTCGCCGCAGACGGCGCGCCAGTTCAGCACGACGAAGTCACCCGGTTCGACGTGGGTGACCTCGTCTCCGACGGTCTCCACCACGCCTGCGGTTTCGTGGCCGAGAAGGAACGGGTAGGCGTCTTCGATGTCGCCGTCGCGGTATGCCAGGTCGGTGTGGCACACACCGGTGGCTTGGACTTTCACTACAACGTCGCGGGCGCCGGGGGCGGGGATCACAATGTCTGCGATCTCGACCTCGGCGCCTTTTTCACGGGCGATGACGCCCTTGACGGTTTGCTGGTTCTGTTCGTTCTGTTCGTTGGCTCGGGAGTCCGTAGAGGTCATGCCCCGAGCCTAGCGATCTTTAGGGTTAGCTCGCCGCGACGATCTCAGCCATGTGGCGGTGGCCGCGGTGCGTCGAGTGGATCGGAGCGTTGCCCGGGCCGGCATAAAAGTCGATGAGGCCAGCGAATTCGCGGTCCTCGTCGCGCGCGCACATGCCGTTCTTCGCGGTGCCCGGCTTCAGGTCGACGAACTGGGTGCCGGTGGCACGGGCCAAGTCGACGTTCATCCACTGGGCGAGATTCTCAAAGTCGCGGATCATCGGCATCGGCGTGGCGTCGTACATGTTCGGGCCAAGGTGAAGCAAGCAAACGCGGTCGCCGCCGGTGATCGTGGGGTAGCCGACGAACTGGATCTTGGCGTTCGGCGCGGCGCGGCGGATCTTGTCCACCTGCGGGCGCATGAAGTCGACGTACTTGCGACGGACCTGCATCGGGTCCTCGCCCATGTGGTTGTAGGTGTCGTTGAAGCCCACCTGGAGGACGACGCGGCGCGTGTTGCCGTCGAGGCCGCGCTCACGCACGGCGCGGTCGATCTGGGCGGTGATGTTCGGGCCCGCAGAGATACTCACGGCACCGGGGCAGGAAAAGTCGCGCGGCTGCAGGCCGAGCTTGCGCGCAGCGATCTTGCCGAAGTTCTGGTCGGAGGTCGGGCACCACCGGCCGGGGTTGGAGGAGCCGTTGGGGTGCAGGCCCATCCGGGCACCCAGGTACTCGATGGAGTGAGCGTCGGCGATCACGGAGTCGCCGAAGATCACCATGTTGCCCTGCTGCGCGTTGGCGTTAGGGGCAGCCATGATTCCCGCGCCCACGAGGACGGCGGCGATGAATGCAGTCACAGCTTGACGGGTACGGTTAAGCATTGTTCGTCGACTTTCTGCTGGTAGTGAGTTGTTCATCGGGAAGGCCCTTTGATGAGGCCCACAGGAGTGAGGTCGGCCACGGAATGGAGAATGTTACAAGCATGCTCCGCATTGCCTTGTCACTTCCTGTTATCTTTATCACAATTGCATCTTTGGCAACATTTGTAACGCTGATAGCGCTCGCACCGGAAACAGCACTGCCACATTATACGGACAGGCACCCTCCATACATAAGAGGAAGCTTAGCGAAACACTTGCGGCCGCAAAAGCGATAGCCTGATCGAGTTAGAATGAGCCGCCCGTAGCGTACGCATGCCAGACCCGGCCCGGAGAAGGGAAAATCCGATGTCCAACCAAATTACCTATAACCCAATTCAGCAGGTCGGAGCGTTTTTGGACCTTGCTACGCTGATCGTCCGCCGCGGCATTGTCGGCTTTGAAGGTGGCCCGAGCGCGTTCATCCGCGGTTTCGGCGACCTTCCGCGCTGGGGCATCACCACCGCCCGCGAGGTCGAACAAGGTGCGCGCTGCTGCCCGCACCGCAATGCTCTTATCGACGACTCAGGTGTCCTGTCCTACCGCGAGCTACGCAATGGCTCCCGCAAGATTGCCCAGTGGCTGCTGAAGTACAAGAAGGACGCGGGGCTTAACGAGCTGCGCATCGGCATTATGGCGCGCAACGGCCGCCACTTTGTCATGCCGCTGGCGGCGAAAAGCTACGCCGGGGGTGCGGTCTTCCTACTCAACATCGGCTCCTCGCCCGAGCAGATCGCCGGTTGTGTTGAGGAAAACGACATCAACATTCTCTTTGTCGACGACGAGTTCGTCGGCCGCATTCCCGAGGAGATCAGGAACGGCACCAAGAACATCCCCGTAGTGTGGGCGCACACCGCCGAGGAGAATGCTCGCGCGAGGGAGGCTGCGGTTCCGGGGGCCCGAAGCGTCGATAAGCTGCTGGTGAGCGACGAAAAACTGCCACGACTGCCCTTGATTCCGAAACAAGGCGACCTGGTGCTCATGTCTTCTGGAACCACCGGCATCCCGAAGGGGATTCTGCGCAACGAGCCGAAGGTCCCCTTTGTTCTCACCGGCCTTTTGTCGGCGGTGCCCTGGTATTCGAACCAGACGGTGCTGCAGTCCGCATCGATGTTCCACACGTGGGGCTGGGCGACACTGAATGTGGCGTTGGGGTCGCGTTCGACGATTGTCACGCAGCGCGAGTTCGACCCGGCGAAGACGATGCAGCAAATCCAGGATTTCAAGGTCGACGGGCTGATCTCCTCCCCGATCTTTTACAAGCAGATGCTCGACCTGGCGAACAGCGACGATTACGACACCTCCTCCCTGAAATGGATCGCCTCCTCCGGCAACGCGCTCACTCCTGACGTGGTCAAGCGCGTGCACAAGCGTTTTGGCCCGATTCTGGCCAACATTTACGGTTCGACCGAGCTGTCCTTGGCCGCTGTAGCCACTGCCGAGGAGGTCGCGGAGCACCCGACGGCGGCAGGGCGCGTGGTGCCAGGCAGCGTGGTCAAGCTTTTCGACGACAACGGCAACGAAGTCCCCCAAGGCCACACCGGCCGCATCTTCCTCAACAACGAGACCGCCCTGAAGGGTTACTCCAATCCGAACATCCCGATTGTGATGATCGGCAAGCTCATCGAGATGGGCGACCGCGGCTACTTCGACGAGAAGGGCCGCCTGCACGTCCTGGGCCGCAACGACGACATGATCATCATCGGCGGCGAGAACGTCCACCCGCAGTCGGTGACGGAGACCCTCGAGCCGATGCCGGGCATCGCCGACGTCTACGCCGGCGGTGTCGACGACGAGGAAACTTTCAAGCGCGTCGCCGTGTGGGTTGTGCGATCCGATGATGACCACGGCCGTTCCCTGACCGCGGATGCCGTGCGCGACTGGGTGCGCGACAAGCTCGCCCACCACTCCATCCCGCGCGACGTCAACTTCGTCGATTCCCTGCCGCGCAACCCAACGGGCAAGGTGGTTGCGCGCTTCCTGCCGGAGTCCCGCCGCGACGACTAAGCGCGCGTATAGTTAGCTTCGTTTCCAGCCCGCTCATTACGGCTACGAACGGAGCTTTCTTCATGGCCCACTTTTCTGCCCGCCAGCTCAAGCACTTCATGCGGTTCTGGCCGCCGCTATTCGGCGCCGGCATCAAGATTGAGGAGTTCACCGACGACGGCACCCAGGTCGTCGTCTCCCACAAGCCCAACATGCTGACCAAGAACGCGATGGGCGTGGCCTTCGGCGGCACCATGTCGGCGATGACGGACCCGTTCTACATGCTCGCGTCCATGCACCGTCTGGGCAAGGAGTACAAGATCTGGGACACCGGCGGTGAAATCAAGTTCTTGAAGCCCGGCCGCGGCAAGATCACTGCCGACATGCGCATCCCCGAGGAAACCTACGCGCTGATCAAAGAGAAAACAGCCGGCGGCGACAAGTACCTCCACTGGTTCGAGGTGGACATTACCGATGAGGAAGGCGACGTGGTCGCGCACGTGCGCCGCCAGGTCTACTACCGCCTGAACCAGAAGAAGGGAGAAGCCCAAAACAAGGCTGCTGACAGAGCCCAAGATGCGGGCCAGGGTAAGGACGAGGGCCAAATCAAGAGCAAGGCGGCCCCGAGAGCAGAGGCCGATTAACCGGCCTTCGAGTTAAGAACGGTTCCCGGAAGAGCACGGCTCATCGCTCCATCCGAGGCTGGTGTAATTTGAGTGCACATGGAAGGAAATAGTCTGAGCTCCCCTTCTCCGGCCATGATCCTTACTGATCGGTGGACGAAGATTGCCAGAGAAGTTTCCTTCATTGAGTCTGCTCTCAACAAGTGGCTCGAAAGCAGCTTCAGCATCGGTTTGACTGAGTTCCGCGCAGCACTTCTCATCAGCAAGAGTCCCGATCAAGAACTTCGAATCACGGAATTGGCCCAACAACTCGGCCTTAACCAGAGTTCAGCTACTCGCTTGGTGGAGCGAATGGAGCGCAAAGAGCTAGCATTCCGGGATGTTTGCCCCGACGATGGGCGCGGCATCTACGCAGCTTTGACCCAGCAAGGATTAGAGAAGGCCGCCACCATTGCAGAACCATTCGATAACAAACTTCGGTCCTTAATCGGGGACATACAGCCGGATTGGCTCGACCCTCACCTAGTACTCCGCAATTCAGATAACGGCGACTAGCTGGGAAGGCATAACGGGGTCACCCTTTCCCGTAGATATATGCATGTGCATGCACTATTGTTGTTTTCGTCGTCCCCTAAAGAAAGAGAGATCCGTTGAAAACCCACGTAGATGTGTTCATCGATTACGTATGTCCATACTGCTTTCTGGTCGAAAGCGCCCTCAACGAGCTCGAGCGAGACAGAGACGTTCACGTAACAATCCGCCCGTTCGAACTTCGCCCCGCCCCCGTCCCCACCCTTCGGCCAGAAGATGAGTATCTGCCGCGGGTGTGGAATCAATCGGTCTATCCGATGGCCCGACGGCTCGGTATCCCCATGACTCTGCCCTCAGTTTCACCACAGCCCCGTACCGAGAAAGCTTTTCTGGTCCTACAGCTTGCCCAAGAGCAAGGTAGAGCAGGGGAATACTCTGAGGCCATGTTCAAGGCGTTCTTCCAGGACGATCGCGACATTGGAGTGAATGACGTCATTATTGACGTTGCCGCCTCAATTGGACTGGACGCTGACGACGTGCGAACTGCCTTGAACGACGAAGCGCGTCGTCAGCAGCACCGTCTCGACCAAGACTTCGCGGTTAACACGGTCGGGGTCACGTCGGTTCCGGGAATACTCATCAATGGCCATCTCCTCCGCGGCGTTCCCAGCGCGTCGAGGTTGAAGAAAGCTTTCGATGAGCTCGCTGCACAGCCACCGTTGCCGGGGGCGGATTCATGAGCATTTCCCTTGAACAGCTGCACCGCGAGATGCGCACTGCAGTCGACTTTTCAACCCGACACGTTGATGGCGGCGGTCTCCCATTCGTCGGTGCCGTCGCCGATAACTCCGGGATCATCTCGCGCCTTGGTGTGAATGAGGTACACGAAACGGGGGATCCCAGCGCCCACGCTGAAATCGTCGCGATGCGGGACGCGCTTTCAACTCATGGTCGCAAAACACTGACTGGAACCATTCTGCTGGCGACCGGAGAACCGTGCGGGTTGTGTTATCGCTTCGCCATCGACCATGGGATCGACACCATTTACACAGCCGTTGATCGCGACACTGTCGCCGCGTTCGGTTTCGATTACCGAGCCAGCTACCGAACGATGCGTGTTAACGATTCTCTGCGCGATCGCATGCTTCATTACCTACCCACTACGAACGCTCACGAACCGTTCACCCGCTATCTCGAAAAGCACATGTAGGCGAATTCCCCAACGACACCTAACCCAGAAAAACGAAAAGGACATCAATCATGCACTGGCTTTACCTTGCAATCGCCGTAGTCTTCGAAGTCACTGTAGGTATAGCAGCCGGAAAGGCCAACGGCTTCAAAAATATCCCCTGGACGATCGCCACCCTCATCAGCGGTGCGATAGCAACTTTCTTTCTAAGTCTCACGCTGCTCACCTTTGACGTCGGCGTCGGCTATGCCCTATGGACCTCCATTGCAGGTATCGGAATCGTTATCGTCGGAGCATTGTTCCTCGGCCAGAAGTTGACCTGGAAGAAACTCGTCGGAATCGGAATCGTCATCGTCGGAGTTGTCGGCCTCAACCTTGCCGGCACCGCCTAACCACACTCCCCCACACTTACAGAAAGGCTTACCGTCATGTCCGCCACCACACCTCAAAACACCACGCTGGACAGCCCCAGAACAAAGTTCGGCCCCTGGTTCGCTCTGCTGCTCGCCGGGGGATTCGAAGTCGGCTACGCCCTCAGCGTTAACGGCAGTAAAGGCTTCACCAACGTCACATGGTCTCTCGTCGCCATAGTGTTCTTCCTCTGCACCCTATTCTTCCTCAGTGTCGCCCTGAAAAGGATTGATGTTGGCATCGGTTACGCTGTATGGGCTGGTATCGGTGCCGCTGGTGCTGCCTTACTCGGCCCCGTCTTCTTCGACGAAACACTCACCCCCGCAAAGGGCTTCTGGCTCGCGGTCATCATTGGTGGTGTCGTCTGGCTCAAACTCGCTGACAGCCCCGCGCTCGAAACTCAGGCTGATTAAGCAACTAGCCTCCCGCGCACAACACCCAACCGATAGGATCATCAGAGCTCCCCGTTCCCGAAGCGGACCAATGAATAACCCTCCGGCGCAGCAAGCAGCAGACGACTACAAAGCCCCCGACCTGGACAGACAGGTGACGGGGGCTTCTGTGTGGAGCCGCCTGCGAGAATCGAACTCGCGACCTTCTCATTACGAGTGAGATGCTCTGCCGACTGAGCTAAGGCGGCGGGGACTTTTAAAGGTCCGAACCGATAGCATAATCGACGCGCACCCTCGCACAAAACTGCAGTTCAGCGGCGGGGCGGGGACTTTAGCTCACTCCGCACGCGATGCGGATTCGGCCGAGCATGCCGTTGAAGGCGATGACGGGCATGACGTTCTGGTGCAGGCGCGCGCGGCATTCGGCAATGGCGTCCAAGCACTCGGTGATGCCCGCCAAGTCGGCGTGGTTGGCAATCTCTGTGGACAGCCCTTCGAAGTCGGGGTGCACCAGGGGTACTCCTCCCCCGCTGCTGGTGATCATCGCATCGCGGTAGATGCCGGCGAGGTCCACCAGGGTCAGGTCGAGCACGTCGCGCAGACGGCGGGTGCCGCGCGCCTTTTGCGCTGCTTCGAGCTCCTTGAGCGAGGACGCCGTGCCGCGCAGCGCCTTCGCCGCGCCTTTGCCTTTCGCACCCATGCCGAGGGCGTTCTCGAGCCGCTTGCGCTCCTCCTCGTCGGACGAGGCATACGCATCCTTCGCCTCCGCGTCTGCGGACTTCACCAACGCCGCCACGCCTTGGAAGGCCTGGTCGCCGTGGAAGACGAGTTCGGCGATGTTGATGGCCGCCGCCCGGCGCTTCTGCGAAGCATCAGAGTTCACCAGGCGGCGCGCTCGGCCGATGTGGCGCAGCGACGTGACGGCGGCCAGCTGCGCGTCGGGCTCCGCCGCGCCCTCTTCGTCGACCAGGATGCGCACGATTTCGTCGACGGACGGGGCGGGCACGTACAGGTGGCGGCAGCGCGAGCGCAAGGTCACCGAGAAATCCTGCGGGTCGGTGGACGGGGCGCACATGATGATCACGGTGGTTTCCGGCGGCTCCTCCACGGTCTTCAGGATGGCTTCGGGTGCTTCGCGGGAGAAGCGGTCGGCGTCTTCGATGATGATGACGCGCCAGTTCGCGACCGTCGGCAAGCGTGTCGCCGCGGGAATGATCGTGTCGCGCACGGTGTCGATGCTGATGGTCATGCCCTCCGGCACGATGTGCACCACGTCCGTGTGCGCGCCGGCGAAGACATCCCGGCAGGCTTGGCAGTGCCCGCAACCGAGTGCGTCCGCGGGCGATTCGCACACGAGCGCAGCCGCGAACGCCACCGCTGCTGTCGACCGCCCCGCCCCCGGCGGGCCAGTGAACAGCCAGGAGTGTGTCATCGCGTGCGGGTCGGCCCCGGGCACACCGCGTGCGGCCGCCGCGGCGGCAAGGATGGTCGCACGCACTGACGGTGTGCCCGCCAGCCTCTCCGGAACGCTCAGCTCACTCACGCTCACCAGCCTACAACCCCTCCCCACCACCGCCCCGTGCCCTCAGTGCGATGGCTTAGCCCCGCTTCTTCCGCGCTCGACGTAGAGTAGGTGAACGTGGAAAGAATGTGGCGCGGTGTGAAATGGCTCATGGGGACACCATGGCCCTTGTACGCCTCCGTGCTGCTGTTCACCAATGTAGTCAGCGCGATCGCGATCATGTTCTTCGTCCGCTATCTCATTCCGATGCAGGGCACCGACTATTTGGCGGATGTCGCGAATGTTTTCGGCCCGCTGGCGGTCGTTTATCTGATTTTCGCCGTCATCATCGGCGGCATTGTCTCCTACATGCTGTTCCGGCCGGTTCTGCTTTATGAGCGCCGCCCGGACGACTTCGACGCCCGCAGTGTCTACCGTCTTGTGCTGCGCATTCCGGTGTTGCAGACGCTGGTGGTTGGGATAATTTGGCTCCTGGGCATCATCATTGCGACCACGGCCACGGCGCTTTACGACGCTTCTTTAGCCCTCGTCGTAGCAATCTCCACCCTCATGGCGGGCCTGGTCACCTGTGTTCTCACATTCGTCCAAGCGGAGCGTCTCGTGCGCCCCGTGGCGGCGTCCACCTTGGCACGGCAGCACGAGGATTCCAGCCTGGAGCCTCCCATTAAGCAGCGTTTGTACATGACCTGGTTCATGACCTCGGGCGTGCCGCTGCTGGGCATTCTTCTCCTGCTGGCCGCCCAGTACTACGGGTTCTTCCAGGACACGCCGGGGGAGTTGTTGCCGTCGGTAAGTGCCCTGGCCATTACCGCGATTGTCACAGGCATGGCGGGCACCGCGTTCGCTGTCATGAACGTCGTCGACCCGATCAAGGAGCTGCAGCAGGCGATCAACCGTGTGCGCCGCGGTGAGACGGACACGCAGGTGCCCATTTACGACGGCTCCGAGCTCGGTGTCCTCCAAGCCGGCTTTAACGAGATGATGCGCGGGTTGAATGAGCGCGAGCGCGTCCGCGACATCTTCGGCCAGTACGTCGGCTCGGAGGTGGCCCAGAAAGCCCTCGAAGAAAAGCCGGAGCTCGGCGGCGAGGACCGCAAAGTCACCGTCGTGTTCGTCGACGTGATCGGTTCGACCAACTTCGCGGTCAACCACTCCCCGGAGGAGGTCGTGGAGGCCCTCAACGCCTTCTTCGAGATCGTCGTGGATGTGGTGCACCGCAACAAGGGCGTGATCAACAAGTTCCAGGGTGACGCAGCTCTCGCCGTGTTCGGCGCGCCGTTGGCGGTGACCGACTCGACCTCGCACGCCCTCAAGGCCGCCCGGGAGCTGCGCCAAGAGCTGCGCGGCCTCGAGCTAGAAGCCGGCATTGGTGTGGCCAGCGGGCACGTCGTCGCTGGGCATATCGGCGGCCAGGACCGCTTCGAGTACACCGTCATCGGCGACGCTGTGAACACGGCCGCCCGCCTGACCGAGGTGGCTAAAGACACGCCGGGCCGCGTGCTCACCAACACCTCGACGCTGAAGAGCGCCAACGAGATCGAGCAGGCGCGCTGGACCGTGATGAAGTCGATCGAGCTGCGCGGCCGCAACAAGATGACGCAGCTCGCCCGTCCGGTGCGAGCCACGATGGCGGACAGTGCCTAGCCGCGCCTAGCCGACCGCGGGCCAGCCCCGCGCTATTTCTTGCGCGTGCCCGCCTTCACCACGCGCTTGGTGGTCTGCTTCGGCTTCTTCGCAGCCTTCTTGGTGGCCTTCTTTTTGGAGGCCTTTTTCTTCGTGGCCTTCTTCGCCCCGCCACCGGCAGCGTCCTCGGCTTCGCGCGCGCGGCGCGCCGAGAGCAGTTCGTTGGCCCGGGCGTCCGTCATGGTTTCGGGGGTGTCGCCGCGCTGGAGCGAGGCGTTGGTCTCCCCGTCGGTGACGTAGGGCCCGAAACGGCCGTCCTTCACGGTCATCGGCTTGCCGGAAACGTCGTTGTCGCCAAGGGCCTTCAGCGGCGGCTGGGCAGCGGCGCGGCCGCGGCGTTTCGGTTCGGCGTAGATGCGGCGGGCCTCGTCCAAGGTCACGGTGAAGATCTGGTCCTCGTTGGCCAGCGAGCGCGAGTCGTTGCCCTTCTTCAGGTACGGGCCGTAGCGGCCGTTCTGGGCGGTGATCATCTCACCGTCGGAGGGGTCCTCGCCGACCTCGCGAGGCAAAGAGAGCAGCTTCAAAGCGTCGCCAAGCGTCACCGTCGACGGTTCCATCGAGGAGAACAGGGACGCGGTGGCGGGTTTGAGTTGCTCGTCGACAAGCTGCTCGGTGCGCTTGACGCGCGCTGCTTCCGCGGTCTTTGTCTCCCAGTTTTTCGCGCGCTTGCCCTCGGCCGCGCGCTGGGCGTCTTCCTCGGCGCGCTCGGCGGCGATGACCTCTTGGGCGTGGGCTTCGGCGGTGGCGCGCTCGTCGTCGCGCACGAGCTCGGTGACGTAGGGGCCGTAGCGGCCTTCCTTAGCCACGATAATGCGGCCGGTATCGGGGTTCTGGCCCAGCTCACGGCCGGTCGGCGGGGTAGCAAAGAGCTTTTCCGCCATTTCTTGCGTGACCTCGTCCGGGGTGGTGGACTCCGGCAGGTTGGCGCGCTGGAACTCCGGCTCGCCGTCAGAACCAACATCGACCTGACGCTCCAGGTATGGCCCGTAGCGGCCGACACGCACGTAGACGGGACGGTCTTCGTCATCGCGGAAAAGCTCAAGAGAATTGACCTTGCGGGCATCGATCGCCTCGAGGTTCGCCTCGATGATGTGCTTCAGGCCGCCGCGGCGCGCCACGGCGTCAGCGGTGGTGTCGGAGGCCTCAGCGTCACCGAAGTAGAAGCCGCTGAGCCACTCGGTGCGGTTCTCGGTGCCCTGGGCGATCTCGTCGAGTTCGTCCTCCATCGAGGAGGTGAACTCGTAGTCGACGAGCGCGTCGAAGTTCTGCTCCATGAGCCCCACCACAGAGAACGCGACCCAGGTGGGCACCAGCGCGTTTCCGCGGGTGGCCACGTAACCGCGGTCCTGGATGGTCTTGATGATCGACGCGTACGTCGACGGGCGGCCAATGCCCAGATCCTCCATCTTCTTCACCAGCGACGCTTCTGTGTAGCGCGCCGGCGGGTTCGTGGAGTGGCCGTCGGCCGTGACGTCGCGGGCTGTCAAGGCGTCCCCCTCCGTCAGCTGCGGCAGGTGCTTTTCCTTGTTGTCCTGCGTGTCTGAGTAGGCGCGCAGCCAGCCGGGGAACGTGATGGTGCGGCCCGAAGCGGTCAGTTCAACGTCGGTGCCGTCGGTGGCCCGGCCTGCAACAACGACGGTCATAGTGGTGCCGCGGGAATCTTCCATCTGGGAGGCGACGGTGCGCTGCCAGATCAGCTCATAGAGCTTGAACTCTTCGGCATCGAGGGCGCTGGCGAGCTCGCCGGGGGTGGCAAAGCGCTCCCCGGCGGGGCGGATCGCCTCGTGTGCCTCCTGGGAGTTCTTCACCTTGCGGTCGTAGCGGCGCGGCTGGTCGGTCACAAAATTAGATCCGTACAGCTCGCGTGCAGCGTTGCGGGCGGCGTCGAGCCCCTGCTTCGACAGCGATGTTGAGTCCGTACGCATATAAGTAATGTGGCCGTTTTCGTACAGGCGCTGCGCGATGCGCATCGTGCGCGCCGACGTGAAGTGCAGCTTCGCACCCGCGGCCTGCTGCAGCGTCGACGTCATGAACGGGGCGTACGGCCGCCGGGAGTACGGCTTCGACTCCACGCTGGCGACTGTCAGATCTTGGCCGGTCAAGCCTTCAGCGAGCGTTTCAGCGCGCTGCTTATCGACGACAACTACCGCATCATTTTTCAACCCGCCCCGATCGTCGAAATCGCGGCCCTGGGCAATCTTGGTCCCGTCGATGGTGGACAGTTTCGCATCGAAGTCGTCCGGGTCGGCGGCCCCGCCGTTGCCCGCGTTCAAGGTGGCGGTTATGTCCCAGTACTCGGCGGAGATGAAGGCCATGCGTTCGCGTTCGCGTTCGACGATGACGCGGGTGGCCACCGACTGCACACGGCCCGCCGACAGGCGTGGCATGACCTTCTTCCACAGCACGGGCGAGACCTCGTAGCCGTAGAGGCGGTCGAGGATGCGGCGGGTCTCCTGCGCGTCGACGAGGTCCATGTCCAGCTCGCGGGTGTTCTCTGCGGCCTCGCGGATAGCGGATTCGGTGATCTCGTTGAACACCATGCGCTCCACCGGAACCTTCGGTTTGAGCACCTCGAGCAGGTGCCACGCAATGGCCTCGCCTTCACGGTCAGGGTCTGTGGCGAGCAGCAATTTGTCCGAGCGCTTCAGCTTGTCTTTGAGGTCGGTGACCTTTTTCTTCTTGTCAGGGCTGACCACGTAGATCGGCTGGAAGCCGTCCTCGGGGTTCACTCCGAGCTTGGCCCACGACTCCTTCTTGTACTTGGCGGGAATGTCAGCGGCGCGGCCGGGCAAGTCGCGGATGTGGCCCACAGATGCTTCAACGAAGTAATTGTCGCCCAAGTATTTTTGGATCTTCTTCGCCTTGGTCTGTGACTCCACAATGACCAGTGTTTTGCCGTTTTCCGCCACGCCGGGTGACTCCTTAAACATCTCGAGCTGATTCTCTATGACAACTACCACGGAATATAAGTCGTGTGCGACTGATCATGAAAACTTCGCTGAATAAGTTCCACGCGAACTACACTTTTCTGACATGGCCGAGATGATCGATTCACTGATCCAGTTCTTGGAGCAGTTGATGACCATGCCTGTCTTCTATCCGCTGCTAGGCCTGCTCATCGCTGTCGACGCGCTGTGCCCGCTCGTCCCCAGCGAAACCGTCCTCAACCTCGCCGGCGCGTTTTCCGCCTCCCAGGGTGTGCCGGACATCAAATGGGTGATCGGTGCCGCAATCATCGGTGCCCTCATCGGCGACAACTTGTGCTTCATGCTGGGCGGGAAACTGATCCACTTTGTCAACCGCCTCGACCCGGACTCGAACGCCGGCCGCGCGATCACGTGGGTGCGCGACAACATGAACCAGCACGGGCCCGTCACCATCATCGTGGCGCGGTTCTTGCCGTGGGCGCGCTGGGTAGCCACCATTTTGCTGGGCTCGGTGCGCTTCAGCTGGTTCAAGTTCTTCTTGTACGACACCATCGGCGTTGTGCTCTGGGTCTTCATCGGCGTCGGCGTGGGTTACCTCGGCGGCACGCTCCTGTCAGACTTCCCGCTGTTGGCCATGATCGTCGGTGTGATCCTCGGCTCGCTCGTTGGCCTGGGTATTCAGCGGCTGCAGTCGCGCCTGCTGGACTGGCGCGATGTCCGGCGCGGGGTCTCAGTGATCTAAGCGGACGGCCCCCAAGACACGAAAACGACGCCCGAGCGGGGCGCCGTTTTACCGTCCATAAGCTTTAAAGCGCGCGGACCTGCTGGGCCTGCGGACCCTTGGTGCCTTCACCGATTTCGAACTCGACCTGCTGGTTCTCCTCGAGGGTGCGGAAGCCGCTGCCCTGGATCTCGGAGTAGTGGACAAAAACATCGGCAGAGCCGTCATCAGGGGCGATGAAGCCGAATCCCTTTTCGGCGTTGAACCATTTCACAGTTCCTGTTGCCATTGTGGTTAACCTTTCGTAGATGCTTGGAGCTCGCGAGCACCCGGTAAGGCGCACACAATCTGCGACCACGGACCAGTCTGCCACGACTTAGCCGATCACGCCGGGCGAGCACAAAAGTTTTCCGCCACCTAATTAGCTTTGGAGGGGTCCGCATGGACGTGATGGCCCAAGAGTTGCTCGAGGGGTTAAGCCGCGCATGCCCGCAGGGCACCATCACCCACACGCGCACCATCCCCGGGCGCCCGGCGCGCCACGCCGCATGGCCGCAGTGGACAGATGCCGCGTTACAGGCATCGCTTATCCGCGCTTCCATCACACTCCCCTACTCCCACCAGGCAGAATCCGCTCAACTCGCGTGGGACGGCCGCGATGTGGTGGTGGCCACCGGGACGTCCTCAGGCAAGTCGCTGGGCTACCAGCTACCCGTCCTGACAACCCTGGCGGAGGATCCGACCGCGTGCGCCCTCTACCTAACACCGACGAAGGCGCTGGGGTCGGATCAGCTTATGGCGATAAGCACCCTCATAAAGGGGCATCCGGTGTTGGGCGGGGCTGGGTCCGCCCCCGTCAATCCCGCCCCCTACGACGGCGACACCCCTACCGAGGCCCGGCCTGTGGTGCGGGAAACCACCCGCTTCGTGTTCACCAACCCAGACATGCTGCACGCCGGCATCCTCTCCGGCCACCCGAAGTGGGCCCGCCTGCTGCGCCACCTGCGCTACGTCGTGGTGGACGAATGCCACTCCTACCGCGGGGTTTTCGGAGCCAACGTCGCACTGGTGCTGCGCCGGCTCGACCGAATCGCCCGCGCCTACGGGTCGCGGCCCGTGTTCGTGTGCGCCTCTGCGACTGCCGCGGATCCTGCGGTGCATGCGTCCAGGCTGACCGGCCGCGACGTGACGGCAGTGACCGAGGACGGCGCGCCCACGGGTGCACGCACCTTCGCCCTGTGGGAGCCCGGCTTCATCGAGGGTGCCGAGGGCGAAAACGGTGCCCCCATCCGCCGCGCGGCCACTACGGAAGCCGCCGCGATCATGGCGGACCTCGTCGGGGCCGGTGCCCGCACACTGACGTTCGTGCGCTCCCGGCGCGCCGCCGAGATCGTGGCCATGCGTGCAGCCGAAGACTTGGTCGCCGCCGGCCGGGCCGATTTTGCCCAGCGAATCGCGTCCTACCGCGCTGGGTACCTCGCCGAGGACCGACGCGCGTTGGAACGCGCTCTCGACAACGGTGACGTGCTCGGCATGGCAACGACGAACGCACTCGAGCTCGGCATTGACGTCGGCGGGCTCGATGCCGTGGTGATGGCAGGGTTTCCCGGCACCGTCGCCTCTTTCCGCCAGCAGGCGGGCCGCTCTGGCCGCCGCGGGCAATCCTCCCTCGTGGTCATGGTCGCCCGCGACGAGCCGATGGACACCTACCTGGTCCACCACCCCGAAGCCCTGCTGGACCGGCCGGTGGAGAACAGCGTGTTCAACCCGTGGAACCCGTTCATTCTGCGGGCGCATGTGTACTGCGCGGCCGTCGAAAAGCCGCTCACACCCGAGGAGGTGGCAGCCAGCGACAGCATCGCCCGCACCGTCCGTGACTTGGAGGAGCAGGGTTTTCTGCGCCGCCGCGCCAAGGGCTGGTTCGCCGTTCCCCAGTTGGAAGGGCCCATCACGCCGGAGTCGGCGCACGCCTCAGTGAGCCTGCGCGGCGGCACCGGCGAGGAGGTCATGATTGTCGATGTCACCGACGGGCGCCTGCTGGGCACCGTCGACTCTGCCCGTGCCATGTCGCAGGTGCACGACGGCGCCGTCTACGTCCACCAGGGCGAATTCTTCGTCATTGAAGAGCTCGACCTAGAGGGCTACGTTGCGCTCGCCCGCCCGGAGATGCCCGACTACTCCACGATGGCGCGGTCCACAACTGATATCGCTGTCATCAGCACCGTCGACAAAGTCAACCCCTCGCCAGGGTTGTGGGTAGCCAGCGTGGATGTGGAGGTCACGGACCAGGTGACGGGGTACGTGGTCAAGCTTTCTGACGGCACCACCTCCGAACACATCCCCTTGAACTTCCCACCGCAAACCCTGGTTACACGGGCGGTGGCCTACACGATCGACCCGCTCGTGCTCGACGAGCTGGGTATCGCCGCGGGCGACGTCCCTGGGACCCTGCACGCTGCTGAGCACGCCGCGATCGGCCTTCTGCCCCTGTTAGCCACATGCGACCGGTGGGACATCGGCGGTGTGTCTACCGCGTTGCACCCGGACACGATGCTGCCCACTGTGTTCGTGTACGACGGCCACCCCGGCGGAGCTGGCTTCGCCGACGAGGGCTACGCCCGCTTCCACGAGTGGATCGCCGCCACCTACGACGCAGTGAAGTCCTGCGGGTGCACTGCCGGATGCCCCTCGTGCGTGCAGTCGCCGAAGTGCGGCAACGGCAACCAGCCGCTCGACAAGGCAGGCGCGCTGAAACTGTTGGGCGCCCTGGTCACCATGACGGCGGGGCTGAGCGACCGCGTGCGCTGAGCCCCTGGCTGCCGGTAGCCGGGCCGTCAGAGCGGCCCGGCGCGCGCCGTCGCTTCGGCATCCCTCGCCCCGCCCGCCGTACTGACCGCGGCGGTGACAAGCACGTCGGCACCGTCTAGTGCACAATCGCGCAGCTCGGCGCCGTTCAAGCTCGCAGTCTTCTCCGCAGTAGCGCACACCTGCGCCCCGGTGTGCCCCGCATACAGCGCGGTCGCCCCGGCGACGGCGGCAAGGTCCGCCGCCATCTGCGCCCGGTGCGTGCCAGCGGTGTGGCTGACCAGGCCGGCCACCACCATTGCCAGACTCACCACGGCGGCGACGATGGAGGCGGAAAGGATGGTGGCGTGGCCGCGGTCGTCGAGAAGCGTGCGCATCAGCGGAACTCCACTGGATACGCCGCGGTGGCGCGCATCGGGCGGATAGTCGCGGGGACCTCCGCCGTCACACGCACCACGTCGGCGTCCTCGGTGACAGTGACGCTGATGCCCTCCCGCGGCGGGGTGTAGGTGACGCCGATGGCGTGGGAGCGCGCCGCAGCACCCGCAACATCCACGGCCGTAATGTAGGAGGCCATGGTAGAGATCCCGGCTACGATCGCCGCGGCCACCGTGACCAACACGGCCAGCGACAGCGCGGCCTCGATCGTGACGGAACCGCGGTCAGCGGCGAGCACCTTTCTCATCAGCGCCACCCCCTGCCTAGCTCGGCGTGTTGGACAGCGCGTCGGTGATGATGCCCTCGATCGCGCTGACCACCCCGTTGCCGTTGATCACCATGTACAGCACTGCCGCGAGTGCGGCGGCGGCAAGACTGCCCATGGCGTACTCGATGGTGGACATTCCACGCTCGTCGCGCAGGGCGGCGGCTCCTGCGGCTGCACGTTGGGATGCCCGTGCGTAGGCGCGCAGCGCGGCCGCGTCGAGCTTATCGACGGCCCCACGCAGGCCCGACGGGGCGGACTGGTTGTTCTTCTCGGTCGGAATGGTGATGGCTGCAGTCATGATTGCGTCTCCTTTTCTGATGTCGGTGTGTGATGACGGTTCTGTGCTTCGTGCGTACTGGTTGTCCTGTGTGGCTGGTTTTGCGCTGGTTGGCTCTGTTCTCTGGTCTTTCATCCACCTCCGAACATGTCTGACCCCAACCCGATGACCACGGGCGCGAGCCCGAGGACGAAGAACGCCGGGAGGAAGAATGCGGCGAGTGGAATGCTGATGAGCACTCCCGCCCGTTCGGCGGCCGCCGTCGCGTCGTCGGCTGCGTCTGCACGCAGGGCGTCGGCGATGCGGTCGCAGGAATCTGCCACCGCTGTTCCCGATGACTGCGACAACGTGACCGTCGACGCCAGCTCCTCGCACCCTGGGACGCCGTGCATCACAGCCCATGCGCGCTCGGGTTCGATCCCGAGCTCGCTGTAGGCCACGACGCGGCGCCACAGCTGCCCGAGCTGCGCGGGTTGCCCCGATTCCCCCGTGTTCCCCACGTTTTCCCCCTGGTTGTGTTCTTCGTTCTGATCACTGTGTTGGTGGCTTTGTGCCACTGCGGCGGCTGCCGCGGCGGCCGGTAACCCCGCGCGGAAGCAGGCGGCGAACAGTTCGATGTCGCTGGCGATGCGGTGCTTGTCCCACCGCACCTGCTGCTTTCCCCATGCCCTGCTGTTGCTAGGCCCGTCGCGCGGGGCCTTCGGTTCGCGTTCGGGCTCGCTGATCCGGCCGGCCGGTCCCACCCCGGGAAGGGCGCACGCTGCAGCGAAGAACGCTGCTGCCAGCACAGTGCTGATCTGCGCGCTCATCCTGCCGCCCTCCCGATGATCGCCTGCGATGTGGCGAACCCGGCGCACACGAGTGCGGTGCCCACCAACAGCAGCAGGCCGCCGAGCCCGCCGCCAGTGAGTAGGGTTACCGGCCGGGCACCCATTGCTTGTCCCATGAGGATCCCGGCGAGCGGGAGCGCCGACAGGACTACAGCGGTGGCGCGGGGGCCCGCCAGGGCTGCCGTGGTGGCGTTGCGGTGCCGCACAGAGTTGTCGAGCCGCGCCCGGGCACTGCCGAGCAAGTCCGCCACTGGAATGCCCAGCTTGGCCGATAATCCCCACAACACCCCGACTTCGTGCAGTTCAGGCAGGGGTGAGGCCGCCAGGATCGTCGCGCCCGACCCGCCAGTTCTGGTGTGCGCTGCCACGCGGCGCAGTTCGCTGGCAAGGTCCGCCGGCGCGTTGTCGGCGGTGTGCTCCGCGGCCCGGGCGCATGCCTCGGGCACACTGGACCCGGCCCTTAGGGCAGCCACCAAGTGGCCCAGGTACCCGGCAGCCGCGACGGCACGGTCATGCCGGGCGCGTCGACGGCGCGCTTCCACCAGAGCGTGGATTGCCGTCGCACCCGCCACACATACGCTGAGCAGCAACGTTGCCCGGTCGGTTGCAAGCACCCCGAATGCAGCAACCGCACCACCAATCCCCATTAAGGGACGCACAGCCGCCTTTGCGGGCGGCGCGGACCGCAGGCCAATGCGGCGCACCGGGCTGGTGGGCGGGATGCACAGAGCCAGCGCAAGTAGCAACACAGAGGGTAACGACACCGCAGGCATTACGGCTCCACCCCCAGTTCCGCGCAAAGCTCCCGGTACCCGGTGCCCTCCCCGGCGCGCGAATCCCACACGACCCGCGGCTCAACTGGGTTGCCTTCCAGGACGCCGATCTGGTGGACGATGCGCCGGCCGTCGCGCTCCCGGCGCATCACAATCACCACATCGACGGCCGCCGCCAGCTGCGAATGCAGCGCTTCCCGGTCCAGCCCGCCGAGTACCGCCAGCGCTTCCAACCGGGCGGGGACCTCGTCGATGGAGTTCGCGTGGACAGTTCCGGCACCGCCGTCATGCCCTGTGTTCAGGGCGGCAAGAAGGTCGACGACTTCCGCTCCACGGATCTCCCCCACCACGATCCGGTCGGGCCGCATGCGCAGCGCCTGCCGCAGTAGGTCGGCGATGGTGATTTCACCCGCTCCTTCCGTGTTCTTCCCGCGCGAGGTCAGGTTGACCACGTGCGGGTGGGCCGGGGTCAACTCCACGGTGTCCTCGATCGCGATGATGCGTTCCTGTTGCGCGACCTGCGCCAACATCGCCGCGAGCAGCGTCGTTTTGCCCGTGCCTGTTCCGCCGACAACGAGAAAAGCTTTTCGCTTGTCGACGACTCCTTTAAGCACCGCCTCCCTTTCCCCATCCAGTGCCCCTGAGGAACGCAGTTGCTCCAAGGTGGCTGTCTTGTTGCGGAGCACGCGCAGGGAAATGCAGGTGCCGCCGGCAGAAGTGGGGGCGAGGATGGAGTGGAACCGTAAGACGGTGCCGTCGATACGCGAAAGGTGACCGTCGGCGTACGGCTTAGCGCTGTCGAGACGGCACCCGCAACTGGCGGCCAGGCGCGTGGCTAGGCGCCGGACCGCTTCTTCGGTGCCCAGACGCATCTCTGCGCGCTCTAGCCCGCTGCCGCGGTCGAAGAAAACGTCGTTGGGGCCGTTGACGCAGATGTCGGTGACCCCGTCAATAGCGAGCAAGGTTTCAAGCGGGCCCGCTCCAGTGCTTTCGTCGCGCAGCGCGCGCATGATGTCCAGCACGTCTACGTCGCTGATGACCACCGCTTCTTCGCGGATCAGGCCGGCGAGTTCGGCGGGTGATGTCAGAGACGGGTCGTCGGCGAGGCGGCGTTGCACCGCGGCGATGATGGCTGCGCGGTCCATTAGCTCGCCGCCTTCAGAATCGTTTTCGCCGCTGCGCGCAGTGGGCGCGGCAGCCGCTCCGGCAACCCGCCGACCTCGACGGCCCGGACGAGCTTCGGAAGGTGCTTCAGTTCTGCGACCACCTCTGTGTTGGTCACGTTCGCCATTTCCTCGGCGGTCATCCCTGACCAACCGCGGTGCCGCAGCACGATGGACACGGGAATGTTCGCGCCCCGGCATTCGGCGGCGATGAGGGCCGCGGCTGCTGCCGCGCGCACTTCTGCCGGAGCGAGAATGAAGGCGTGGTCGCACCGGTTGGGCAACCCGTCCGCCGGCGCGTCAACCACCGTGAGGCCGCCGGTGCCCAACGCTGTGACGACCCTGTCGAGATCGCTCGCGGCCGCCTGTGCGCTCCCCGCCGCTTCCGGCACCACTGTGCGGGTGCCGGTGAGCACCCCGATGCCGTCCTTCGTCGCGGGCAGTGCTTGGCGCAGCTGCACCCGGTCCACACTGCCCTGGCCGATATCCAGGTCGCCCCAGCGCGCACCCACGATATCCTCCACGCCGAGCAGGAGGTCGATCCCACCGGAGTAGCGGTGCGCGTCAACGATGACGGGCTGCACGTCCGCTGCAGCCGTCCGGGCGACCGCCGCCGCGAGAGTAGACGTTCCCGCTCCACCGGCCGCACCAATGAACGTCAGCACTGTCCCCGTGGTCGCGGTGAGACTACTGGCCGCCCCGGCCACCGCGCGCAAAGCCAGTTTGCCAATGGCCCCGAGCAGGTCGGCCGCCTGAGCCGGCAGCGCAAACGTATCGCTCGCGCCGGGCGGTGCCTGGCCGGTTAGTCCATCGGCGCTATCGCTGCGCAGGTGGAACACTCCGTGACGCCCAGGCAGGTTCGCAATGGCGGGGAGGTTCTCGTCGTCGATAAGCACGGCGAAGGCGCGCGAGTGGTGGCGGGTGATATCGGCGGGACTGTGAGCGTCAATCAGTGGACGGCCCGTTGCAGCCGCGAGGTGAGTTGCCTCGGGGTGCAGGATCGGGTCGCCGACGGCGATGAGGATGGGTGCTGTGTCGCTTCGCATGGCTTCACTGTGGGCGTTGCCGATCCCCAGCTCAAGCGGCTGCTCCCCACCCTGTGGACAACCCCCGTTTTCGCGGACGTGTCACCATTTTTCTGTGGATGGATCCCGCGCATACAGCGCATTGTGCGCACTGCAGTGACCAAAACGGGTAGCGGGGGAACCGCCCGCAACAACATGGGGTTAAACGACAAAATGTGTGTCCGGATGGAGCGATTCGTCGGTGGTGATCTGCGGTAACCCGGAAAATATTTGCTTTGACAGCATATATCTGTCGCGGGGACGGGAAATACCGGGATAGTCCACCGTCGTGTGCTAGGGGCGTTGTTGGCTTTGTAAATGCCAAAGAACCGACCCCGCTGCCGCGTGTGCGGCGGTGATATGAAGCGCAACGGCAAAACCTCCGCCAACCGCACCCGATGGCGGTGCAAGATCTGCGGCGCCTCCGCCACGAAACGACGGCCCGATATCACCAACGCCGCCGCCTTCGACGCTTTCATCACTCACGTCACCACAGGCGACAGCCTGAAAACCACCGCTTTCAAAACAGGCTGCGACCCACGCACCCTGCAACGCCGGTTTGCAACGTTTTGGCTTGTCGATGTGCCTGATCCCACGATCGGGCACGAAGGACGGGTCTACGACCAGGTCTTTCTTGACGGCACCTACACCGCCGGCGGGTGTCTTATCGTGGCTGCCACCTTGGATCACGTCATCGCCTGGCACTGGTGTTTGCACGAAACGACCCGCGACTACCAAAGGTTGCTCGAACGTATTCCTGCCCCAGTGATGGTGGTGATCGACGGCGGCCGAGGCGCCGCCAGCGCAATCAAAACATGCTGGCCCACAACGAAAGTGCAGCGCTGCCTCGTCCACGCCCAACGCGTGGTACGCCGACACACCACCTCACGCCCACGCACCGATGCAGGACGAGCGATCTACCAACTCGCACTCAACCTCACCACAATCACCACCCTGGATGAAGCCGCGGCATGGGGTGCGCAGCTACACGAATACGGCAACGTCTACCGCGACTGGATGAACCAGAAAACGTGGACAACCGACCCGGCCACACGGCAACGCACCTGGTCGTGGACACACGAACCCACCCGCAAGGCCTACAACAGCCTCAACCACCTATGGCGAAACAACCTACTGTTCGTCTATCTCGAACCACCCGACGGTGTGCTCGATGTCAGCCGGATCAAATCCACCACCAACAGCCTCGAAGGCGGCATCAACGCCCAGCTGAAACTGCTGGCCCGCACCCACCGCGGCAGAGGCGGGGAACACCAACGCCGGATGCTGGAGTGGTGGCTATATCTGAAAACGGAACTGCCTGACGATCCCGTAGAAATCGCCAGGCAGTCCAACTGGGGTCAGGACCAACTCGCCAAAGTATCCACCCTGACCCACAACGAGAACCAAGCCGACCACGAAACCGGACGACCAGCCCTCTACGACAACGCTATCGACACCGAATACACCCACTCAATCGGCATCCAAAAAGGCCACATCTAACCCCGCGACACGCCGGAGTCAGACACACATTTTGTCGTTTAACCCACAACATGCCCATGCCGAGAAAATAAGAGACGGCCCGCGCTATCGGGGGGTGCGCGGGCCGTCTTACCCGGCCACAGGGGGGGATCGGGCCGGGGCCGGCCACACTGTATATCGGGGCCGTGCAGAAACGATTATGGCATATAAATTCGATTCTGCACAAGACCCTTTCCCAAATAGTTCGAAATAGCATTCGAAGTACCGCGCACAAACGCATGTGAGCTGGCCGTTTTCCACGGCAAGTTGAAGGGAAAGTGGTTGTAGAATCATCCGCATGACAGATTCAGGCCCGGATCACACCGTCCCAGCAGCGCCGAAAAGCTCCGCAAGAAGCACCGGTGGGCGCGTGGCCGCGTTCTTCGACTTGGACAAAACGATCATCGCTACCTCATCCGCCTACGCCTTCGGCCGCGGGTTCATGGACAACGGACTGATCACACGCCAGGAAGCACTAGAGCTCTACCTGTCCAAGACGTCGTACATGTTCACCGGCCACTCCAGCGCGAAAATGGATGCGACCCGCGACCGTATGGCGGCGATGGTCAAGGGCTGGCCCGTCGAGCAGGTGCGCGAGGTCGTGGCTGACACCATGGCCAGCGTGGTCACCCCGGCGATCTACTCCGAGGCCCGCGAACTCATCGAGCACCACCGCGAGCAGGGCCACGACCTGGTCATCCTGTCGGCGTCCGCGTCCATCCTGGTGGAGCCGATCGCGGCGGAGCTGGGCATCGAGACGATTGTGGCCACCCAAGCCGAGGTCGAGGACGGAAAGCTGACCGGCGAGATCACCCGCTACCTCAAGGGCGACGCGAAAGCGGACGCGGTGCGGCTCCTCGCCGACGAGCGCGGATACGACCTCGCGCGCAGCTACGCGTACTCCGATTCGCTGACCGACGTCCCCATGCTCGAGGTGGTCGGCCACCCCGTCGCAGTGAACCCGGATCGGGGCCTGCGCAAACATGCGGCGGCGGGCGGGTGGGACATCCGTAGCTTCAAAAACCCCGAGCCCCTTTTCCCCTCCCCTGGCGCGAAGGAGATCGGCATCGGCGCCGGCATGGTCGCCAGCATTGCTGCGCTGACCGCTTTCGGCGTGTGGCTGGCCCAGCGCCGCAAGGGCGTGTAGGCACAACGTAATCTGCGTCACGCACGCAGCGGGAATGTCATATACAGTAGACTTCCGTTGAGATAGGTTGAAAAAAGCTCAAAGCAAGGTTGAGAATCTGCCTGCAATGGGCGGGGCCCACCCAAGGAAGGTTTTAGAACAGTGAGCAATGACGGGATGTACACCAGCGGATCGACCAGCTACAAAGCAAAGATCGATTCCATCCCCTTACGCGACACGGATGTGACGCAGCCAGGCGCGGACTCTTTAGGTGCCCTGGTGTCCAACGCCACCGAGCAGGTTTCCAGCTTGGTCCGCAGCGAGATTGAGCTGGCTAAGACCGAGGTTGTCGGTGAAGCCAAGAAGGCAGCTATCGGTTCCGGCATGCTTGTCGCTGCCGGCGTGATCGCGCTGTTTTCCACGTTCTTCTTTTTCTTCTTCCTGGCCAAGCTGATTGCTATCTGGACGAATGACGCTTGGGGCTTCGGCATCGTCTTCCTGCTCATGCTCATCACCGCGGGCATTCTCGCCTTGGTGGGTGTGAAGCGCTTCCAGGCCATGAAGAAGCCGGAGAAGACCATCCAGTCCGTCAACGAGCTCAAGGGCCTCGTCCCGGGCCAGGCGCAGAAGAACTTGGAGAAGGACTCCTCTGAGCTGTACACCTCCTACGGCACCGGCACCACTGTTCCGGCTGGCTACCCCACTGCGCAGGGCAACGGCTCCACCAAGGTGACCAAGTAACTTCAGCTTGCTCTTTTAGCCCGTTAGGCCCGCGCATTGTCGCGGGCCTTTCCCTTGTCAGCGCCTCCTTATGAAACAGCCCGTCTCCCCTAACACCGTCGCTCTTCCCGGCCCGTTCGAGCACGTCATGCTGCATACCCGTGGCATTCGTCTGCATGCGGCTGTCGCCGGGGATCCGCGCGACCCGCTCGTGCTGCTCATTCACGGCACATTCGGCGCGTGGCTGGACTTCTGCCGAGTGATCGAACCGTTGGCTCAGGCGGGTTTCCACGTAGCGGCCGTCGATATGCGGGGCTACGGCATGTCGGACAAGCCCCCGTCTCGCCCGGGCGACGATACGTTGTTGGCCATCGGGGATATTGACGGCATCATCACCGCCCTGGGGCATCACAGCGCACATCTTGTCGGCCACGACACCGGCGGTGCTTTGTGCTGGGTGTATTCGGCGGCCTACCCGCACCGGGCCGACAGCCTCGTCGCGGTGTCGGCCGCCCACCCGTATGATCTGCGCAAATATATGCGTCGCCGGCCGTGGCAGCTGATGTACATGATCACCCGCGTCGCCGTCGGCCGCCTCCCCAGCTGGCTGTTGACGCGGTTCGCAGGAGCGATTCCGCACATCTGGCGCCGCGAATTGACCATCAACACCCAGCCCGCCTTTCACGGGACCGATGCTTTCGCTGAGGCCCTCGCTCTGCGCGTGCAGGCCGCCAGCATCCACAACGCGCTGCGCGGCATCATTCACAACTCCCGCATGCTCACTCCGAAACTCATCTCGCTGCCGAACAAAGCCAACGCCAACGCGCCGACGTACGCCCCCGTGCTGCTCATTCACCCGCCCCAAGATGTTTGGACGCGGATCGACGAACTCTCCACTGCCCGCGCCCGCGGTCCGCTGACCCAGACGAGCATCCCGGACACGAAGAACGTGCCCCACGTGGAGAATCCGCTGGGCTTTGTCGACGTTTTGACGAGCTTTTTCAGGTAAGCGTCACGCCACGCATTGTTGCGTATCGACGGCCGCGGTCAACCCCGCATACTCCCCCACGACACGCTGAACCTGGTCCACCGTTAACGCATAACCGGTCTCTGAGCCGTCGACAGCCGTACCGAAGATGACCCCGACCACGGCACCGTCGGGCGCGACGAGCGGCCCACCGGAGTTGCCCGGCCGCACGTCGCCGCGCAGGGTGTAGGCCTCACGCTCCGTGCGTCCCGTGGCGTAGATGTCGGGGCCAGCGACCATGATCCGGTCGCGCACACGCGCCGGCGAAGCCGTGAACGGGTTGGTGCCGGGATAGCCCAAGACTACGACATCGTCACCGGTGCGCACTGGTTTCTGCGCTATCCGCATCGGCTCGATGCCCAAGTTCGGGACGTGCAATACGGCAAGGTCCACATCCGGGTCGAAGAAGACCACGGTGGCTTGCTTGACGCCCACCACGGTGTCTAGCTCAACGTCATCGGTGCCTGCCACAACGTGGGCGTTCGTGAACACGTAGTCCGGTGCCGCAACGAAGCCGGAGCCGGACATGTGGCGGCTGCAGCTCGTCGAATCCCCCAGCACATGCACAACACCAGGGCGAGCCGCCTCGATGACGGCCGGGGCGACCGCTTCCGGGTTCACCGGCTCGACGTCGGCGCTCGCGCCTTGGAAGGGCGAGACTAAGGGGGGTAGGCCGGTGACGTCGATAAGCGCCGCGAGCTGCTCGGGCACCTTGTTGGCCCATGATGGCGCGGCGGTGTCGATGGCGCTAAGCACACGCGATTCCCGCACGCCTTTGCCCAGATCACCGCCGATGTTGGCGGCCACCGGCACGGCGATGAGCCAGACCATGATCACCGTGATAACCAATTGCAGCACCGAACCCACTGCGGAGTCCCACCGCTGCGTCGTTTTGGAGCGCATCTGCTCCCGCAGTCCGCCACCGACGGTCGTGCCCACGATGTTTCCCAGCCCCACAAAGAGCACTACCGTGGCCAGCAGTAGGAGCACGCGAATACCGTTTTGATCCGCTAGCTCCACCACGAAGACTGACACCGCGATGCCCACGACAAGACCCGCAACAATGCCCACCGCGGCCAGCCCGGCAGACAACGCACCGTGCTTCCAACCGCTGACAAGAGCCGATATGAAGATAAGACCAAGGATCAGGTCCACGATGATGGCCGCGGTCACTAGAAACCGTGCCCTTCACCGTTGCGTGACCTGCCCAAGGCATGGCGCAGGTCGACTGCATCCTTGTGCTCCCAGGGTTCTTCCCACCCGGCTTCGCGGATCATCACTGACAGCAAGGAGGCGGTGAACCCCCACACCACGTATCCGTGGAGCTCGAAGGCAGGTCCGGACCAGCCCAGCCGGGCGACCCGGAAACGGTTATCCGGGTTGATCAGGTGGCTCAGCGGGACGAAGAATACATCGTCGTTCTCATCCGGGCTCGCGGACCACACCTCTCCCGGTTCCTGCGCGTACGCCAGCACCGGGTTCACCGGGTTGCCCGACGGGCCCACCGCGATGGATTCGAGCACAGCCAACGGCACGACGCGGTCCGAATGCAGGCCCGTTTCCTCCCGGGCCTCCCGCAGCGCAGCATCGATCGGGCCGGAATCCTCCCGCTCCAGTTTCCCGCCGGGGAACGCCATTTGGCCGGAGTGGTTGCGCAGCGTCGGGGTGCGGTGCGTGATCAAGATTTCGGCGTTGTCCGGCAGTGTCGCCGCCGCCGGATCCCCCGTGAAGCACATGAGCACGGCCGCCCGCTTCGGCTTCCGGGATGCAAACCGCATGTGGCCCTGCATCTTGGTGACCAGCTTGGCGCTGCCCGGTGCGGATAGCTTCTGGGTCAACGGGTCTAACCACTCAGGCGCGCGCTCCGGCTGCAACGCCCCAGACATCGCTGGTAGCTCCGACATCTACAGCACCTCCTCGACGGCCGCGGCAATGTCACCTGCGTTAGTGAACGGCGTGGGAACCACACCGGCAGTCTCTTGCCCGCGCAACACCACCAAAACCGGCACGACCGGCGGCAGTTCTAGCTGTGCAGCGAACAGTTTGTCAGCGTCCTGGTAGCTCGGCAGGTTCACTCCGAGCTCAACGAGAAGCGCGGCGCCGGCCTGCGCGTTACCGTCGGCATGAACGCCGACAACACTGTATTCGGGGTGCGCATCCGCGAATTCCTGCAGCGCCGGCAGTTCCTCCCGGCACGGTTCGCACCACCAGGCCCACACACTGACCACCGTGACCTGGTCATCAGGCACAGCAGTGTTTGTCGACGCAGCACCTAAGCACGGCAGTTGCACCCCGCCGACGTTCGGGTGCGGGCATGTGGGGCGGCTGCCCATCTCAGCCTCGCTCACCGTGTTGTCCACGGTGTTGGCCTCACCGGAGTTCTCTGCGCCGTAGGATGGCGCACCATTCATGTCCGGCTGCCCCTTTAACATGGTCACTGCGCCGACCACCACCAGAGCCGTTGCGGCGAGAATAGCGAGCACGCTGATCAGCACACTGCGCTTCACTCGCGCTCACCCCGCCCCATCATGTCCAGAATGTGCTCGCGCTCTGGGCCCGTGACCAGTTTCTCGGCGTCATCCCATTCGACGGGTCCCGCCCCGAAGCTCGGGCAGTCGAACGCCACCGGACACGCCCCACAGGCAGGTTTGCGGGCATGGCACACTCGCCGGCCGTGAAAGATGATCCGGTGCGAGAACATCGTCCACTCGCGTTTGGCAATCACCCCAGCGATGGCGTGCTCGATGGCGACGGGGTCGGTGACCGAAGCGTCGACAAGCATCATCCGATGCACCAGGCGCTGAAAATGCGTGTCCACAGTCAGCCCTGGCATCCCGAACGCATTTCCGCGGACAACATGCGCCGTCTTGCGCCCAACGCCAGGCAGTTTCACCAGATCCTCGATTGCGGCGGGCACCTCGCCGCCATGCTTGTCGACGAGCGCTTCCCCAATCCCCTTCACATGCCCCGCCTTGGCGCGGAAGAACCCTGTCGGGCGGATGATCTCGGCGATCTCATCCACATTCGCCGCCGCGTAACTCTCCGCGTCGGGGTAGCGCCGGAACAACTCAGGCGTGACCGAGTTGACGCGCACGTCCGTGGTTTGCGCGCTGAGCACCGTCGCGATGAGCAGCTCGAGGGGATTCGTGAAATCCAACTCCGCGTGGGCATCCGGGTAGGCCGCAGCCAACGTGCGGTTGATGCGCCGCGCGCGGCGGGTGCGCCCCAGCTCAGTCTCCGTGCCTTTCGACGCAGGGTGCGCACCGGGGCGGCGGAAGCGCACCGGTGTGACGGAACCTGCCGGACTTCCTGCTGCATCTGGGGCGGACATGCACACAACTATAGCGATGGGCCGCGAATGCTCCCGCCGAGCAACTACGATGGGGTGCCATGATGAGCATTCTCTTCGCCCTTTTGGCCCCGCTGTTTCTCGCTGTGTTCATTGTGGCCATGGAGCGCCTTGAAGTCGCGGTTGTGCATCCGAACTAAACGGAAATCTGCTTCTTTTGGGGTGGAAGTAAAACCGCATGTGACCCATTACACGTGCTAGAGTCACACAGTGTGACATGGTGCGTTAGCCGGGGTCGCGGTGACTGATTCCACACTGGGAACGGCACGGCTTACGGCTGCCCGCCAAGAATAAGGAGTGCAGATGGACGACGTACAGGAGACCCTGGCTCGCGCCGGCATTTTCCAAGGCGTGGACCCCGATGCAGTGACCAACCTCATCGGCGACATGCAGACGGAGACGTTCCCCCGGGGCACCACAATTTTTGACGAAGGCGAACCGGGCGACACCCTGTACATCATCATCGACGGCAAAGTGAAGCTCGCCCGCCACGCCCCGGACGGCCGCGAGAACCTGCTGTCCGTCATGGGCCCGTCCGACATGTTCGGTGAGCTGTCCATCTTCGACCCGGGCCCACGCACCTCCTCCGCCGTGTGCGTGACCGAGGTCCAGGCCGCCACGATGGACTCCGAGATGCTCAAAGAGTGGATCAATGAACACCCGGAGATCTCCCAGCAGCTCTTGCGCGTCCTCGCGCGGCGCTTGCGCCGCACCAACGCTTCCCTAGCGGACCTCATTTTCACTGATGTCCCCGGCCGCGTGGCCAAGACTCTACTGCAGCTGGCTAACCGCTTTGGCACCCAAGAGGGCAACACCTTGCGCGTGAACCACGATCTGACTCAGGAAGAGATCGCCCAGCTTGTCGGCGCTTCCCGTGAGACGGTGAATAAGGCGCTAGCCACTTTCGCCCAGCGCGGCTGGATTCGCCTGGAGGGCAAGTCCGTTGTCATCGTGGACACTGAGCACCTGGCCCGCCGCGCGCGGTAGCCTGCCAAGGCCCGCCCAGCCTAGTCAGGGCGTCTAGGCTTCTTTGCCCTCGAGGTAGCGCAGGGCCACGCGCGTGGATTGCTCGGCTGCGCCGCGCAGGACCGGATCAACATCGTCATACATCGCATCCACGAGCTCGTTGATGCTCAGGTCAGTGCCGCGCTCTTCGCGCACCTTACGGATCTGGTCCAAGCGGTACTCACGGCGGTCAATGTACTTTCGGGCGAACGCGGACAGGTCCTCGCCCTCCGGGCCGTGACCCGGAAGAAGCTTGATCCCTGCGCCGTCTTCCTCGAGCTTGCTCAAGGAATCCAGGTACCCGCCCAAGTCCCCGTCCGTTTCCGAAATCATCGTGGTGTGACGGCCAGCGATTGTGTCACCGGTGCAGATGCCCTCCAGCGCCGACTCCGGCGACTCCGGGTCGCCGGAGTAGATGTAGAAGCACACAGAGTCACCCGTGTGGCCGGGAGTGTGGACAACCTTGATCCGCGGTGTGACACCACCGACAGCGATGATTTCGCCGTCTTGAAGGGGCTCGCCACCGTTGCAGTAGCGCTCGTCGAAAGCGCGGACCGGAGCACCAGTGAGCTGGCGGAAGCGATGCGCACCGTCAGCGTGGTCGTGGTGGCGGTGCGTCAAAAGCACTAGCGCGACCTTGTCGGCGGAAGCCTGGAGCACGTTGAGGTGTCCCTCATCCTCCGGGCCCGGATCGATCACGATGCTGAACTCATCCTCCGGGTCACGGATGACCCACGAGTTCGTGCCCTCCAATGCTGCGTAACTGGGGTTCATCGCCAGCACGACAGCGGCAGACGGGGTGACAGGACGCAGTTGGCTATAAGCGGGATGCTGCATATCCCCCACCCTACGCGACCTCAACGATGAGCTCGAGCTCCACTGGGGCATCGAGTGGCAGAGCCGCCACGCCGACAGCGGAGCGGACGTGGGCACCGGCATCACCGAAGATCTCACCGATCAGCTCGGACGCGCCGTTGATCACGCCCGGCTGGCCAGTGAAATCAGGTGCGGAAGCAACGTAGCCCACCACCTTGACAACGCGGGCGATATTGTCCAGCCCCACCTCAGCGTCGATAGCAGCAAGTGCATTGAGCAGGCATGTCCGCGCGTGGTCGTAGGCATCTTCGGCGGAGACATCCGCACCGACCTTGCCGGTTGCCGGCAGGGCGCCGTCAACGAACGGGAGCTGACCAGAAGTCCACACCTGGTTGCCCACGCGTGTGGCGGGCACGTATGCCGCGACGGGGGCGGCAACGTCGGGGAGGCGGAGACCCAAAGCGTCGATACGCGAAAGGGCGCCCATCCTAGAGCTCCCGTTTCATGTACGCGACGACGTTTTCCGGGTTGGGGCCGGGCGTGACAGCGACGAGCTCCCAGCCATCCTCACCCCACGTGTCCAGGATTTGCTTGGTGGCGTGCGTGAGCAGCGGAACGGTGGCGTATTCCCATTTAGTCATGCCGCCACTCTATCCGTTCATCTCCGTCGCAGCGACGACGGGAGGTCCGACGCGACGGCAGGAGCCGCAACGCACCGCAGGCGCTACAGTCCGACGATCTCCTCGCCCGCGGCTAGGTGCGCAGCCCAGTCAGTCACGTGCGGATTCTTACGCAACACGGCGCGGCGCTGACGCTCAGTCAGACCGCCCCACACGCCGAACTCGACCTTGTTGTCCAGAGCGTCTGCACGGCATTCCATCTGGACCGGGCAGCGCCGGCAAATGGCGGCCGCTTTGCGCTGCTCCGCGCCGCGGACGAAGAGGGCGTCCGGGTCGCCGGCACGGCAGACAGCGAGCGTGACCCACTCTCCACGCTCAAAAGAATCGGCCTTTGGCGGAGAAGTTCGTGCAGAAGCGGGTAGTACCGGCTTGTCTAGCGAGCGATTGCGAATCGTTGCGGTCACGAAGTTCTCCTTCCCATTGCCCCAGTTTCTTGGGACATAGAAACAACCCTGGCAAATATTTATCTGCCTGCTTCAGGAAAGCCAATCAAATTCATTGTGCTTTCTGAATGTAAGTGTATTCACCCCTTGGCTTTATTGTCGAATAGATCACACAAGCGGGGGTAGGTGGAGATTCCCCTGTGGGGGTCTAGGCCGTAGTGTGTGAAAGGTGTCTTCACTAGGTTCCCTGGGAAAACTGCTCTTCGGCATCGTCGCCGCGGCTCTCACAGTGGTGCTGTGCCTTGCCCCCGTTGCCGGGATCAGCGGGGCTGCTGTCGCCCGCGTCGACGAGACAATGCAGTCCAATCTCGCCGACTTGACCGACGGTTCCGCCCCCGGTGTGACCACGATTACCGATAAGCACGGCGACCCCATGGCCTGGATCTACAACCAGCGCCGATACGAGTTGAAACCGGATCAGATCAGCCAGTCCGCCAAGGATGCCCTGGTGGCCATCGAGGACCGTCGCTTCTACGAACACGAGGGCGTGGACATGCAGGGCTTCGCCCGCGCGATGGTGACCAACGTGCTGGCAGGCGGCGTGGAGGAAGGTGCCTCCACCATTAACCAGCAGTACGTCAAGAACTATCTTTTGCTTGTCGACGCTGAAAATCCCGAAGAACAAACGGCCGCCGTCGAACAGTCGATCCCGCGCAAGTTGCGCGAGATGCGCATGGCATCCGACCTGGACAAACAGTTGTCCAAGGAGGAAATCTTGGCGCGATATATGAACATCGTCCCCTTCGGCAACCACGCATACGGCATTGAAGCCGCCGCGCGCACCTACTTCGGCATCTCCGCGGCCGAGTTGAACGTTCCGCAGTCTGCGCTGCTCGTCGGCATGCTGCAGTCCGCTGAAATGCTCAACCCCTACACCAACCCGGAAGGCGCGAAGGACCGTCGCAACACCGTGCTGCAGGCAATGGTCACTTCGGGCTACCTCGCTCAAGACGAGGCCGACCGCTTCAAAGGTGAGCCCCTGGGCACTCTTGAAGAGCCAGCCTTGCTGCCCGAAGGCTGCATTTCCGCTGAGTCGGCGGGCTTCCTGTGCGATTACGCTTTGGAGTACCTCGCCAGCAAGGGACTTCCCGCAGAGGAGCTTGAGCGCGGCGGTTACACCATCACAACCACACTCGACCCGACGATCCAGGAGATCGCGCACAACGCCGCCACAAGCGCAGTCAGCCCGGGCCAACATGGCGTTGCTGAGGTGATCAACGTCATCGAGCCCGGTGAGGACTCCCGCAACATCTTGGCCATGACATCCTCGCGCACCTACGGCCTCGATGCCGATGAGAGCCAGACCGTCCTGCCGCAAACATCCAGCATGGTGGGCAACGGCGCGGGATCCGTGTTCAAGATCTTCACCGCTGCGGCCGCGTTGGAGCAGGGGTATAACCTCGATGCGAAGTTGCCGGTGCCGAAGCGTTCCGTGAAGTACGGCATGGGAACCGGCGGTGCCTCGGGTTGCCCGTCCGGTGCGTACTGCGTGGAAAATGCGGGCTCTTACCCCGGCGAGTTGACGCTTCGTGATGCCCTGGCAAAGTCCCCCAACACGACCTTCATTGAGCTCCTCGAAGAAGTCGGTGTAGAGGCGACTGTGGATATGGCGGTGCGGCTGGGTTTGCGCTCCTACGAGGACCCGGGCAGCTTCGACGAGGACCATTCCATCGCGGACTACTTCCGCCAGAACAACCTCGGGGCCTTCACCCTGGGCCCCACCGCCGTCAACCCGTTGGAGCTGTCCAACGTCGGGGCAACGCTGGCCTCCGGCGGCAAATGGTGCGAGCCGAACCCGGTGGCCAAGGTGGAAGACCGGTTCGGGCAAGAAGTCTTCATCGAGCGCCCCGACTGCGAAGAAGCCGTCTCCCCCGAGCTCGCCTCCGGCCTGGCCAGCGGCATGGCCAACGACACCGTCAATGGCACCGCCAAGGATGCGGCTGCCGCTGCCGGGTGGAGCGGCCCCGTTGCCGCCAAAACAGGAACGACAGAGTCGCACCAGTCTTCAGCGTTCCTCGGCTTCAACAACGCTTTCGCCGCCGCCACCTACATCTACAACGACGGCACCCAAACCACCCCGCTATGCTCCGGCCCGGTGCGCCAATGCGACTACGGCAATCTCTTCGGCGGCAAGGAAGCAGCCCGCTCATGGTTCCACATGGCCACGCAGATCCCGGGTGTGCAAGGGGCTGGACTGCCCACCCCGAGCCCCCTGTACGATCCTGCATCCCGCAACGACCTGTTTGACCGTGTGATCGGCCTGAAAGCCGCCGAAGCCCGCTCCCAACTGGAAGAAGCGGGCTTCAAGGTCCGCGAAACGAAGGGCACTGCCACCGGCAAACCGGAAGGCGAGGTCGTTGACGCCCGCACAGCGGATAACGCAGGCGAAGGCGCCGTGGTCACTCTGGTCGTCTCCGATGGCTCCCCCGCCCGCAACAATCCCCCCAACCGCAGGGACCGCGACTCCCGCAGCCGCGACGACGACGATGATTCCAACTCGCGCTACCGCGACGACCTAGAACGCGAGATCGGCCGTTTCGCCGACGACCTGGCCGACCTGTTCGGCGACCTGTAGCGCCCGCTCCGGCTAGGACAGTCGCGCTTTGACCGCCGCCGACAACCGCTTGCCGTCGGCGCGGCCGGCGGCCTTCTCGGTGGCGGCCTTCATGACCTGCCCCATCTCTTTCATGGAGGTGGCGCCGGTTTCGGTGACGGCTTCGTCGATAAGCGCTGCGAGCTCGACGTCGTCAAGCTGCTTGGGCTGGTAGGCCTCGAGTACCGCTACCTCCGCCAGTTCCGCGTCGGCGAGGTCCTGGCGGTCATTCTGCTGGTAGATCTCCGCCGATTCGCGGCGCTTCTTGATTTCGCGGGCGACGACCTTGAGCACAGCAGCGTCGTCAAGCTCGTGCTTCGCGCCCTCGGTCTCCTCGGTCTGGATCGCCGCGAGCAGCATGCGGATCGCACCCGTGCGGTCTTTCTCCTTGGCTTTCATGGCTTCTTTGAGGTCGGCGCGGATCTGGTCTTTCAATTCACTCATAGCTACGAGGGTAGCCTTGATCCAATGAAGAAGATCGCACAAGCGCTCGGCGCGGTGACAGCCCTTGGCTTAACGACGTTAGCCTTCGGCTACAGCGAACTGACCAAATTCCGCCTGAAAACCTACGAGCTGCCCATCCTTCCCGAAGGCGTGGACGACTTGCGCATCCTGCACGTCTCTGACCTGCACATGATTCCCGGACAGAAGTCAAAGATCGCGTGGGTCTCTGCCCTCGACGCACTCGACCCCGACCTGGTGGTCAACACCGGCGACAATCTTTCCGACGCCCGCGCCGTTCCCGACGTCCTCGCCGCTCTCGGCCCGCTGCTGAACCGTCCTGGCGTGTTCGTCTTCGGCACCAACGACTACTGGGCGCCGCGTCCCGTCAACCCGGTCACATACCTTCTGGACGCCAAACGCGAGCCCAGCTACATCGACCTGCCGTGGAAAGGCATGCGCGCCGCCTTCATCGAGCGCGGTTGGCAGGACGCCACCCACAAACGCCTCGAGTTCAAGGTCGGAGATGTGCGCTTGGCCATCGCGGGTACCGACGACCCCCACCACGACCTCGACGACTACACCCTCATCGCAGGCACCCCCAATCCCGACGCCGACTTGGCCCTCGGCGTCACCCACGCCCCCTACCGGAGGGTGCTGGACCAGTTCGATGCCGACGGCTACCAGCTCGTCCTCGCCGGCCACACCCACGGCGGGCAAATCTGCCTGCCCGGTGAACGCGCCCTGGTCACCAACGCCGACATCGACCGCGAGCGCGCCTCCGGCCTGCACCGCTACGGCAGCCGCGACATGTGGCTCGAAGTTTCCAACGGGCTGGGAACCTCCAAGTTCGCCCCGGTACGCATCTTCTGCCGGCCGTCGGCGGCGTTGCTCAAGCTCACCGCGCGCGGCGCGGCGTAGCTGCTGGCGGCCGGCGCCGCACGCGGCGTGCTGCGGAAAAGGTGACATCCCCAATCCGGACGTTCTCTATTCCGGCTGGTCAGAGCGTCGCGAGGGAGCAAATGGATATCGAGTTTGTCAACTTTTCCGCACCGCTCACCATGAACCGCCCCGTGTGAGCTTTGAGGCCCTTCGACTTTGACGGCCGAAACGGCCTACCTGTCTACTGTGAACAGCGGTTTTGGCGCGCCCACCGTGTTGGACTAGAGTGTTCCGAGTACCAAGGAGCACCGACGAAAACAGACGTGCACCTCACTAGAACTTTCTAGGACGTACGACCGGGATATGGCGCAGCTTGGTAGCGCGCTTCGTTCGGGACGAAGAGGTCGCAGGTTCAAATCCTGTTATCCCGACCAAATTGAGAAAGAAGCCGCTGGATTTCAGCGGCTTCTTTTTTCGTTCTGCCCAGGCACCGCAATACAGAAGCTCCCCGCTAGTCGGGATCTGCGTTCACAGTCCGACCAGCGGGGAGCAGGTCTGCGGCTCGGGGCCGCATATCAGCGGAGGTGCTACCCGCGCAGCGTTAGAACGGCAGGGTCTTACGGAAGTTCTCAAACATCTCGCGTGCCTGCGGGAACAGCGGACTCAGAAGAGCAACCACCCCCAGCAGAGCGGCAAGAACGCCGAAGAACACACCAATGGAAGAACCAGCCGAGTTAGCCGAAGAGCTCGAGGAGCTAGACGAGCCGGAGGAGCCAGAAGAGCTGCCGTCGATAGGCTGATCAGTGTCGACGCCCACGGCGTTCATCGCGCCGAAGAAGATGTCGGTCTCGTCGATCTGGCCGGTGAAGTTCGCCGCCCCCGGGCCGGAAGCCGCAACGCGGACCTGAGCACCGGTGTGCTGCTGGCCGCCGAGGGCGTCCTTCGGGTCGTTCGACTCCGCGGTGGAGTACAGCAGGGACATGTCAGCGTCGTCCGCGGTCTTCAGTTTGGTGGTCAAGCCGGCGGTCGGTTTCTGGTTGTAGGTGATCATCGGGGTCTGGGCGTGGTCGGCAGTGGCGACGATCAGGGTCGGCTCACCGGTCTCCTCCACCCAGTCTTGGACGACCTTGATGGACTCGTCCCACTGGCGGATCTCGCCGATCATGCCGCAGGCGTCGGCACCGTGGCTGGCCTTGTCCGGGGACGCCGCCTCAATGTGGAGGACGAACCCCTTGTCGTTCTGAAGCAGTTCCAGGGATTTGCGGGTCATGGCCGCAAGCGTCGGGATATCGTCGGTGTACTCGGGGTTAGCCTCGCAGCGCTGTGCTTCCTTCATCGCGCCATCTTCCGTCGGAACGGTCTCCTTGTAGATGCGCGGCATGTGGCTCGGGGAGAAGAGGCCCAGGACTGGCTTGTCGGAGTTCTTCACTGCGTCGAGGCTCTTAGCGTCGTTGACGATTTCGAAGCCGTTGTCGCGCGCATTGTCCAGAACGGTCTTGCCCTTGGTCCAGGTGGTGTCGCCGTTCTTGCCGTCGACCATCACCTCGGTGTCGAAGTACTCGGCACCGCCGCCGAGGGTGACGTCGGCGCGGACGTCGACAAGCTGCTCGGAGATGGAGCCGAGACCACCGTTTTCGCGGCGCTGTGCGTCTTGCGCTACCTTCTTCTCGCCGGATGGCGCGTAGTCCGCGCGGTCCAGGGCGTGGACGGCGAATGCCGCCGGGGTGGCGTCCTGAATCTCCGCGGTGGAAACGTTGCCGACCTTCATGCCGGCAGCCTTTGCAAGCTCAGCCATGGTCGGAACCGGCTTGCCGTTGTTGTCGATGCCCAAACCGCCGTTGTAGGTCTTGATGCCGGAGTAGAGGGCGGAACCGGACGCAGCGGAGTCGGTGACGTAATCCGGCTTGCCGGTCTCCCTATTCAGGGAGTACGTGGTGTGGTAACCGGTGTACTCGAGGTTGTCCACGGCCTCGAAACGGCCGTTAGCGCCGTGCAGGTAGTTGCGGGCGGCGGTGATGTCGGCGTCGGCGGTGCCGTCGGCAAGCATGATCACGACGTTCTTCGCCTTGGAGTCGTCGAGGCCTTGGCCCTTCTTGCCGAACTTCGTGCAGTCACCGACCTGCGGAGCCTCACCTGGTTCGAGCTGGTAGCAGAGTTCCCCGTTAGCCTCGTTGCGGGCAGTGAAGTCGCGCGCCACCGGGTTCGTGTTGACCTCCCAATCGCCGAGGCCGAGCGCGTTGGCCATGACGTAGAAAGCGTCGGTCTGGTCGATCTGGCCGAAGACGTTCTCGGACGCCGGGCCGTACGCGGCGATGCGCACCTGGGCACCGGTGTGCTGCATGGAGAAGTCGCCCTCCTCGACCTTCGGGACGGGAACGGTGCCGAATGCGACGGACATGTTGGTGTCGTCGTGGGTGTGAAGGCGGGTGGTCACAGCCGGGGAATCCTGCCCGTCGGGCACGATCTGCGCAGTGTGGGCGTGGTCCGCGGTGACGACGACTAGGGTGTCGCCGTCCTTCTTGGCGAAATCGACAGCGGTGGCCACCGTGTCCTCGAGGCGCTTGAGCTCACCGATAAAGCCGCAGGCGTCGCCGTCGTGGTCGGCCTTGTCGATCGAAGCGGACTCGACCTGGAGGAAGAAGCCCTTCTCCTCGTTCGGCTTGTCCAGCAGCTCGATGGCCTTAGTGGTCATGTCCGCCAACTCCGGCTCGTTGCCGATATTGGCTTCCTTACAGGTTGTGGGCTCAGCGGTCGCGCCACCCTTGGTCGGCGTAGAAGACTCGAAGCGGCGGGTCATGTTCTTGTCATGGAACAGGCCCAGAACCGGCTGATCCTGGTTCGCTTCAGTGACTGCTGCGAGCTCGTCGCGGGTACGCACGATCTTGTAGCCGTTGGCTTCGGCGTTCTCTGCGACGGTCTTGTCTTTCTCCCACTTGGTGTCGAACTTCGCGTCACCTTCGAGGAACGGGTTGGTATTGTCGCTGTCCGCCATCACCTTGGTGTCGAAGTACTTGGCGCCGCCGCCGAGAGTGACGTCCGCGCGGGTGTCGATGAGCTGCTCGGAGATGGAGCCGATGCCGCCGTTCTCGCGGGCCTCATCGCCCTTGACCGGCTTCGAGTCACCGGACGGCGCGTAGTAACTGCGCTGCGAAATGTGGGACCCCATGGAGGCCGGGGTGGCGTCCTGGATCTCGGAGGTGGTCACGTTACCGGTGCGCATGCCGGCGTTCTTAGCCATCTCGAGGAGGTTGATGTGGGCGTCCTTCTTGATGTCCACGCCAAGAGCACCGTTGTAGCTCTTGGTGCCGGTCGCCCAACCGGTAGCGGAAGCCGCGGAGTCGGTGACGTAGTTCTTCTTGCCGTCTTCGTCGATGGCGAAGGTGGTGTAGGCACCGGTAGCGGTGAGGTTGTCCAGACCGTCGAAGCGGCCGCCGGCACCGAGCAGGTAGTTACGGGCCGCGGTGATTTCCTGGTGCCCCATGCCGTCGCCGACGATCATGATGACGTTCTTGGCTTTTCCGTCGGAACGGCCCTGGCCGCCTTTGCCGAACTGGGCGCATTCGCCAGGCTGCGGAGCCTTGACGTTGCCGTTGCCGTCGATGGAGATACACGACGGCTTGCCGTTGTAGCCCTCGTAATCGAGATCAATCGCTGCTTGAGATGTAGGTGTCGTGGCAACGGTGAGAGCAATGACGCCCACACTCGCGGCCACGGATTTCCATGTTGCTGCGCTCATGAAGTCTTCCTGTTCGCTGTAGTCGCTGCTGATCCGGGAAGGTGCCGGTGACTGGGAAAATAAGAACTAGATGGATTGGAAGCCATCCAATTCCCCACTTAAACACAGCTGCAATACAGTAAGGTGACATTCAGGCGAACAGTTGATTGCTAAATCCTTGGAGGCCTTACGGGCTCGGGATTGGCTTTGTGCATGGTCACGAGCAACCGTGCACAAAGCGATTCTCGTCCGGGATTTTTACGCCTGTCCTAGCGGGCGCAGGTGGCGGTGTTCTCGGCGTCGAGGCAGTCGTGCTCGAGCGATTCGGCGTGGAGCCAGCCGAACCGGCCGTGGAGGATGATCTCGTCGTAGCACTTCGAGCATCGGCGCACGGAGTTGGGCGAATGGCGGTAGCCGTTGACGGGCCCGAGCACGTCGGCGGTGAGCGCTCGACCTTCCCGCTCGAGGATCTGGCGGGCGTTGATGGTGGTCATGCGCGACTCCTTTGTTCAGTTATGCGGCGTCCACCCGGTTTCGGGGAACAGCAGGAGCCTACTTGACGGCCTCGACGAAGAGGGGCGCACGTTAGCGCTTGTGTTCGATAGCTTCGTCGGCGTCGAGGACGGCGGTGTCATCGTCGAGCTCGTCGAAGTCGGATTCTTCGTAGTCCGCGCCATCGTCGTAGTCGTCGTCCGCGTAGTCGGAGTCATAGCCGGCGTCGGCGGCGTCATAGGCGGACACGACGGCGGGGCGGCTCGCGCGCATCGCTACGAGCCCAAGCACAGCGAGCAGCGCGGACAGCCCGATGCCGGTCCACATGGCGGTGGCGGATCCGCCGTTACCCGCCGCAGAGATGGCGGCTGTGGACCAGTGCATCGGGAGCACCTGCGAAGCGGCGCTCCACAGCAAAGAGACCTCACCGGTGGCAGCGGTGGACCACACCCAGCCGACCACACCCACCTGCAGCAGAGCCAATACGCCGGCGGCACCACCGCCGCCAATGGTGCCGAACGCAGAGCGGAGAATCCAGGTCAGCCCTGCCGAAGCCAGGGTGCCAAGGACCAGGGCGGAACCGGCGATCGCCAGCGCGGCTGCGGACAAGTTCGTGCCCAGGATGGCCACGAGAATGAGCCCGGCCGACGCACTGAAGGCGGTGCCCAGGCCCAGGATGATCCACCGCGCGCGGGGGCGGGATCCCGCGTAGGCCGCTAAAGCGGTGACAACTCCGCCGAGGATCGCCAGAGCCGAGACAAGCATCGCGGCCAGCGGAGCTAGAGCGGATGCCGGTGCGGGTGCTGCTTGCCCGTCCGCGCCAGCCGCGGTGCCGGTCGCCGTCCCAGAAGCTCCTGCAACTGGAACAGGTGCCGGCAGGGCGCGCTGGATCGCCCCGATGTTGTCTTTGGTGGTGTTGGCCATCTCGTCGACCTTGGTGCCGCCGTCGGCAAGCTTGTTCACACCGTCGGTCGCCTCCTTGACCTTGCCGTTCATCTCGTTGAGGCCCTTGGACAGTTCGGAAGCTCCGTTGGTCGCAGAGTAGATGCCGTCGTGGTAGGCGTAGCCGGGGGTGGACAGTTGGTTGGCCAGCTCGCGGGAGCCGTCGCGAAGCTCGGTGAGCTGCGTGTTCATGTCTTCCGGCAGCTCAGCGGTCTCGACCTGGCCGCGCAGGTCTTTGAGTTGCTTCCGGAGGTCGACGACTTGCGGGTCGCGGTTGTTCGCGGTGGCCTTGATGGTGTCGTCGATGGCCCCGAGGATCTGGCCGCGCACGGCTTCGAATCCAACTACCTGGTCCACGGCACCGCCGACGGAGTCAGCGACGCGGGTGGCGCCGTCAGCGAGTTGGCCGGTGCCGGCCTGAATTTCCACCATGCCCTTCGATAGCTGGTCCGCTCCGTCGCTCGCGCTGCGCACGGCTTCCGCGAGCTCGCCGGAGCCATCCTTGAGCTGGTCCGTACCTTCTTTGAGTTGCTTTGTGCCCTGCGTCAGAAAGCCGGCTTCGGCGGCGGCGTCACCGGTGGCGCGGCGGGCTTTAACGAGCTGATCGGGCCCAGCGTAGACAGCCGGGGCGCCGGACGTGTCGTCCCCCGTGGCCCATGTGGATGCCGGATTCATCGGGGCGAATGCGGCGACCAACAGCACAACGAAAGCCAGGACAACGTTCCATTTCATAGAGAGAAAGGTAACTGCTGTGGCTACTGGGGTGCGCGTGACACGCGGGAATAGGCATCGCCCGCCATATCCCGACCCACCCCCTCGAATTCTCTCGACATGTTGATCCCGCCCATCCCTGTTACCCTATGAACTGTTTTGTCCTGGCTGAAGGTTTCTTGAATCGGGTTCCCGCCAGCGCCACGACACTGCATGACCCCCTGCCGCTCCAACAAAACGGAAATACAGCCTATGGCTTTGCTAATCGCCCTCGGGATTGTCGCCGCGACAGTGGTGGCCTCCCCCGTGCTCGTGCGCGTGATGGATCGCCGCGTCGGGTGGGTCGCCGGACCCGCCATGTTCGCTGCGGCGGCCGTGATAGCCAACGCGTTGCGCGCCGGCACCCCTGTGACCTACGACCTTGTCTGGGCTAATGACCTTCTCGGGGAGGGCACTGCGGTGTCCTTCGCCTTGCGCGCCGACGGCCTGAGCGCCTTCTTCGCCCTGCTTGCCCTTGTGATCGGCGGTATCGTGCTGATCTACTCGGCCGCGTACCTGCCAGAGAAGGACGGCAACACCAGCTTCTACACCATCATGACGGCGTTCACGCTGTCCGTGCTGTTGCTCGTGCTTGCTGACGATGTCATGCTGCTCTTCATCGGCTGGGAGCTCGTCTCCATTGCATCGTTCCTACTCATCGCCCGCTCCGGTTCCTCGGGCGAGGCCGGCTCCTTCCGCACGCTCGCCCTGACGTTCTTCGGCGGGTTGACACTGTTGGCGGGCCTGGCGGTTGCAGCTGTCTCGACAGGTTCGACCCAACTGGACGAGATTCTCGCTTCCGATGCGTGGTCCGACAACCCGCGTCTGACCACGATCGTCGCTGTACTCATCGCGTGCTCCGGATTCACCAAGGCCGCGCAGTTCCCGTTCCACTTCTGGCTCCCGGAGGCCATGGCCGCCGCGACACCGGTGTCGGCCTTCCTGCACGCCGCCGCGGTGGTCAAGGCCGGTATCTACCTGCTGGTGCGGTTCTCCACGATCTTCCACGACAACCCGACGTGGAATATCCTGCTCACCGTCACAGGCCTGGGCACGGCGATCATGTCGGCGATCTTCGCCATCACGAAGACGGACTTGAAGCATCTGACGGCCTACTCGACCGTGTCTCACCTCGGCTGGATTGTCGCGGCGATCGGCATCGGCACCCCGCTGGCACTCGCCGCCGCGTTGACGCACACCCTGGCGCACGCGCTGTTCAAGTCCTCCCTGTTCATGCTCATCGGCGTCATCGACCACGAAACCGGCACGCGCGACATGCGTCGCCTGGGCAAGCTGTACGACAAGATGCCGTGGACGTTCGGGTCCACCGTCGTTGCCGCTGCGTCCATGGCAGCTGTCCCGCCGCTGTTCGGCTTCGTGTCCAAGGAATCCATCTTGGAGGCCTTCCACGAGAGCCCGTACGGCACCGTGCTGCTCATCCTCGCCGGTCTCGCCGCCTTCCTCACCTTCGTCTACTCCGCGAAAATCGTCTTCGGCGCCTTTGTCGACGGCGAGCGCGACATGAGCGACGTCCACGAAGCGCCGGTCAGCTTCTGGCTGCCAGCCGCCTTCCCGGGACTGATGTCCGTGCCCGCAGTGTTCGTGCTTTCGCTTATCGACGGCCCCATCACCGCCGGCGTCAACGCCATCATCCCGGATGCGGACTACCACTCCCACCTGGCACTGTGGCACGGCATCACCGCGCCGTTCATTGTGTCCATGCTGGTTCTCATCGCGGGGGTGGCCTTCATCTTCTTCCGCAAGCCAGTGTGGAAGGCCCTCGAGAACAAGCAGCTGCTTCCGTTCACCGGTAACGACGTTCTGGCCGGCATCGTGGACCGCTCCCGCGACCTGGGCATCATCTTCGGCAAGATGGCCGGCACGTTCAACCCGTCGAAGCACCTCGTGTGGCTCATTGTCACCACGCTGAGCTTGGGTGTGGTCACGCTGCTGCTCACCGACGGTATCGACGGCATGCCGCTCGCACCGCGCACCGAGGGCCTGGATAACTACTGGGACATCCTCCCGTTGGCCATCATCGGTATCTCCGTCCTCGGCCTGGTCCTGACGAAGAAGCGTATGACGGCCGCGGTCTTCCTGGGCACCGCCGGCGTGGGTATGAGCCTGCAGATGATGCTGCTCGGCGCCCCCGACGTGGCTCTGACCCAGTTCACGGTGGAATCGCTCACCGTCGTGATCATCATGATGGTGCTGCGCTACCAGCCGCGGTTGTTCCCGCCGGTCCCGGCGGCCCGTAAAGCATGGGCCGGGGCGCTGGCTGTGCTCACCGGCGTGGTCACTTTCGCCGCTGTCTACGCCCTGACGGGTCGCCGCGACCGTTCCGAGTTGGCCAACTGGTACCTCACCGAAGGCGTTGAGGTGACCAGTGCCGACAACATCGTCGCCGTGATCATCGTCGAGTTCCGTGGCTTAGATACATTGGGCGAGCTGTCCGTGCTGGGCATGGCCGCGGTGGTCATCGCAGCAGTGACCAACTCGGTGCCGCGTTACCACTTTGAGGCCGGGACCCGCCCCGCGCCGTTTGGCCAGTCGCAGCTCAACACGATGCCGCTGCGCAAGGTGGTCACCCTCACCGTTCCAGTCTTAGTGATCCTCAGTGTGCTCATTTTCTTCCGCGGTCACACCGCACCGGGCGGCGGCTTCATCGCCGCGCTGGTGCTGGCCACCTCGTTCGTGTTGAGCTACATGTCCAAGGGCCGTGATGAGAACGTGGTCAAGCCGATGACCCCGGTCTACCTCACCGGTATCGGGATCATCGTTGCCATTACCTCCGGCTTCCTCGGCTTCATCGAGGGCGGTTTCATGTACGCCATCCACGGCGAGATCGCCGGGGAGCACATGACCACGTCGCTCATCTTCGACGCCGGTATCTACCTGGCCGTCCTCGGCATGCTCACCATGGCGATCAACGACCTGGGCGGGTACCTGCGCCCGGGTACCGACAGGGAGAATCTGGATTACCGCCGCGACGAGAACAACCCGCTGCCGGATATCCCTCAGCCAGAGGATCCGGAGCACCCGACAGAGCCATATCCGGCGCCGCTGGATCCGAACACAAGCGGGCGTGAGGCGCGCGAGGAAAGGGCACGAGCATGATATACGCACTGACAATCGCAATCCTCATGGCCGGAGCGGTCTACCTGGTGCTGCAACGCGGCATGGTGCGCATCGTCTTCGGCATGTCGCTGTTCGGCCACGCGTCGAACCTGACCATTCTCGCCGCCGGAAACGGCGCATGGCGCGGAGAGGCGTTCCCCTCCTCCACCAGCCTCGAAGACATGTCGGACCCGCTGCCGCAGGCATTCGTGCTGACAGCCATCGTCATCGCGATGGCCACCACGACGATCCTGCTCATGCTTGCAGCACTCGGCCGCGACGACGACACCCTGGACAACATTCTCGACGCTGAACAGGCAGCGAAAATCGGCCCCGGCGCGCTCACCACCACTGGCCGCACCGCCTACAGGGGGGTGCGCAAATAATGGAGGTCAACGCAATCCTGCCGGTCTTTGTCGCGCTGCCCCTCATTGTCGCGGCCATCGCGGCACTGTCGCCCTTTAAGCCGCTTAACGACGCCCTGGGCATCATCATCCCCGCCATCAACCTGGTCGGCGGCATCTGGCTGTTCGGTTATACCGCCGAGCACGGCGCGATCGGGCACGTCATCGGCCTCTACCAGGGCGGGGCGGGCATCTCGTTCGCCGCTGACCAGTTCTCGGCGATCATGCTGATCACCACCATGGTGGTGGCCGTGGTGTCCAACTGGTTCGCCATCGTCTCCGGCGACACGAAGCCGCGGTACTACGTTCCGCTGGCGCTGGTGCTGGTCACCGGTGTCTCTGGCGCGCTGCTCACAGCGGATCTGTTCAACTTCTTCGTCATGATCGAGGTCATGCTGCTGCCGTCCTACGGCCTGATCGCGATGACGGGAACGCGTTTCCGTCTGTCCTCGGCTCGCCTGTTCGTGCTGGTGAACCTGGCTGCGTCCACCCTGCTGGTGATGGGCGTCGGTTATGTCTACGCCGTCACCGGCGCGGTGAACATCGGTGCTTTGCAGGGCGCGGCGGCCGGCAACGGCCCGGTCACTGTCGCGATGGGGCTGATTGTCATCGCGATCAGCGCCAAGGCGGCCGTGTTCCCGTTGCACACGTGGCTGCCGCGGACATATACGTCGACAAGCGCTGCAGTGATGGGCCTCTTCTCCGGCCTGCACACCAAGGTCGCGGTGTACATGCTGTTCCGCATCTGGGTGGTCATCTTCGACATGGACCCGCGCTGGAACTGGCTGATCATTGCCGTCATGGTCGTGTCCATGCTCGTCGGCGCCTTCGCCGGTCTGGGAGAGGCCACCATCCGCCAGGTGCTGGGCTACCAGATGGTCAACGGCATGCCGTTCATCCTCATCATGCTTGCTTTTACCGGCGGCCCGGGCATCGGCCCGGACGCCGCCCGGTATGCACTGGCTGCCGGCCTGATGTACACGCTGCACCACATGATCACCATTGGTGCGCTGACATTGAACTCCGGTGCAATCGAGGAGACCTACGGCACCGGCACCCTGTCGAAGCTGTCGGGTCTCATGCGCCGCGACTCCTGGACCGCCGCGATCTTCGCAGCGGGTGCATTCTCGGTGATCGGCTTTCCACCGTTTTCCGGCCTGTGGGGCAAGCTCACGCTCATCTTCGCCGCCGCTGCCGGCGGGGACGCGCGGTCCTGGGTGGCCATCGGAGCGATCATCATCGCCTCCTTTGCGGCGATGCTCGCCATGTTCCGCGTCTGGCGGGAAGTCTTCTGGGGCCAACCCATGCAGAACTACCCCGAAGGGCTCAGGGTGCGTTGGGCTCTGCTCGCCCCGTCGGCGGTTCTCATGGGGATCTCGCTGGCAATGTTTTTCGGCGCCGGCCCGCTCTGGGACGCAGCAACCGCATCCGTCGACGCGCTTCTCGACGTCCCCACCTACACCTCCGCCGTCCTCGGTGAGGACCCGCTCGGCGTGCCCGATGTTGATTCCCTGCAAGGAGGCCAGCGCTAATGAACAAGATCATCCACGGCATCGGCTACTTCTTCTGGATTGTCAAAGAGATCATCGTCTCCGGTTTCAACACCGCCTTCACGGCGTTCAAACCGGACGCCGGTCTCAAGCCGATAGTCATTCACTACCCACTGCGGCTCACCACCGACTGGGAACTGTTCTGGTTCTCCACCTCGATTACCGCCACACCGTCGACTTTGGCCATGGGGTTCCGTGAACCAGTCGCACCGGGCAAGCCCCGGACCCTGCTGGTCCAGTCCGCCTTCGGCGACGATGCCAACGACGTGATCGAGGGCCTGATCGACATGGAAGAGCATGTCTCCCCCGCCGTGAAGTCCACACCCCTCGACGTCGCGGATGTGGCCTGGGAGCCCTACGTACCCAAAGGAGATCTCACCTAATGTTCGAGACAATCCTCACCGTCTGCATCGCCATCATGGCCGTCAGCTTGCTGGTCGGCCTCGTGGCCATCCTCCGGGAGCGCGACGAGCTCTCCCGCGCCGTCATGGCCGACTACATCCTCTACGCTATGGTCTGCATCTTCTTCGCGTGGTCGCTGTTCAACGACACGTTCATCGCCTACGAGGTCGCCATCCTGGCCGCCCTCGTCTGCGGTGCGATCCCGACGTTGTCCATGGCCCGCGTGATCTCGAGGGGGCGCCGCTAATGACCGCACTGACCATCTGGCAGATCATCGTCCTGCTCTTTGTGTTCGTGGCGGTGTTCATGACCGTCGCCGCCGTCATCCTCCAGCTGCGCGCCCCGAACGCGCTGACCCGCGCCAACCTCATGGGCCCGCTGGTCGGTGTCGCTTTCCCAGCCTTGGTCATCGCCATGCTCATCCACGAATGGTCGACCGAAGGATTCGACCTGAACAACTTCCTCCGCGCCATCATTGCCATCCTCGGCGTGTGGATCGTCGCCTCCGTCGGCTCCTTCATCATCGGCCGCTCCATCTACGGTGTGACCGTCACCGACGCGATCGGCCCCGGCGGGCGGCGTGAACTCAGCCGTGACCACGCAGACAGCGAGCTGCGCGAGACACCCACAGAGCAGGCCCCGGAACCAGAGCCGGAGCCGCAAGCTCCCCCTGAACGCTGGTAACACCGCGCGTGTTCGCGTCACCTATCCACGCCATAGCGAAACCCCGCCGCACTCACCACATTCGGTGAACTCGCGGCGGGGTTCACGCTTGAGCGCCGGCAGCTGCTAGCCGTTGAAGGAAACGCCCTCCTCGAAGTCCTTAGCTGCATCGGCGCGCTTCTGAGCGAGCACCTCGCGCAGCTTCGGCTCGAGATCAGCGTCGACCTTGCCCCAGTAGGCGAAGGTGCGCTCTTCGACGTCCTTGTTCTCGATCGGCAGCATCTTGTTGGTCACGTTGTGGATGAAGCGCTCCTTGGCCGCGTCATCAAACACCTCGCGGTAGAGAATGCCGGCCTGCATGAAGTCATCGTCATCGGCGTGCTTGACGTAAGCAGCGCGGACCAAGTCGGTGCCGTGCGGGTCCGGGTTGACGTACAGGTCCTGAGCCTGGCCGTAAGAGGTGTGGTTGGAGGCGGAGTCCTCACCGTTGTCCAGGTAGCCTGCGCCCTTCTCCGTGTTGTTCGGGGAGTAGTTCGGCTCGCCCTCGTTGTTGAAGAAGTACTGCATCGGGCCACGCTCGGAGTAGGTGTTCACCGGCACGATCGGCTGGTTCACCGGCAGGTCCTTGTAGTTCGGTCCGATGCGGTAGCGGTGCTGGTCGGCGTAGGCGAACACGCGGCCCTGGAGCATGCGGTCCGGGGACAGGCCGACACCGGGGACGAGGTTGGACGGGTCGAGCGCGATCTGCTCGATCTGCGCGTGGAAGTTCTTCGGGTTGCGGTTGAGGATGAAGTAGCCCACGTCCACCAGCGGGTAGTCCTTCTGGGACCAGGTCTTGGTCAAGTCGAACGGGTTCCAGCGGTAGTTCTCTGCGTCCTCGAACGGCATGATCTGCACCTTGACGTCCCAGATCGGGTAGTCACCGCGCTCGATCGCCTTGAAGAGGTCTTCGCGGTGGTGGTCAGCGTTGTCGCCAGCCATCTTGCCTGCCTCTTCGTCGGTGAAGGTCTCCCAGCCCTGACGGGTCTTGAAGTGGTACTTGATCCACACGGCGTCACCAGCCTCGTTGACCCACTGGAACGTGTGGGAGCCGAAGCCGTCCTGGTGGCGGGAGGTCTTCGGGGTGCCGCGGTCACCGAGCAGGTAGGTCACCTGGTGAGCGGACTCCGGGGTACGGGTCCAGAAGTCCCACTGCATCTCGTCGGAGCGCAGGCCGGTGCGCGGGTCGCGCTTCTGGGAGTGGATGAAGTCTGGGAACTTCACAGCGTCACGCAGGAAGAACGTCGGGGTGTTGTTACCGACGATGTCGTAGTTGCCGTCCTCGGTGTAGAAACGCAGCGCGAAACCGTGCACGTCACGCCAGGTGTCGGGGGAGCCAGCCTCACCGGCAACCGTGGAGAAGCGGATTGCCATCGGGGTAACGGTGCCCGGCTGGAACAGCTTCGCCTTGGTGTACTGGGAGACATCCTCAGTCACGTGCAGCTCACCGAATGCACCGTGGCCCTTTGCGTGCGGGATGCGCTCCGGAACATTCTCACGGTTGAAGTGCGCGAGCTTCTCCACCAAGTGGATGTCCGTCAGCGGGTTCGGACCCTGCGGACCGGCGGTGACGGAGATGTTCTCGGATGCGACCGGCTGGCCGCCAAGGCGAGTGGTCTTGCCGTTGCCGGCGTCGCGCTCGCCCTTATTCAGAATGTTGTCTGGGGTGTTGTCAGCCATGGAATGGCCCTCCTCGAATGTCAGGTATATCCGGTGCGGATAACCGCGAGCTTACGTACGCCCCGACAGGCCTTCAAGGAAGTCAGCCCTAACTCAATCGTTTGTTTGACCTGCGTTTAAGCTCTTTCCGCAGCCTGGTAACGTCGGCAAGCGTGAATAAAAAGGACGACGCTTATGTCACGGATCTGGCGCTGCAAGCCGGCCGGGGCGATAAGCGGGCGTTGTCTGAGTTCATTAAGCTGACGCATGATGACGTCTGGCGTCTGCTGGCCCACCTCGCCGGCCGTGAGCAGGCCGACGACCTGACGCAAGAAACCTATCTGCGAGTGCTGGGCTCACTCCCCCGATTCGCGGCGCGGTCCAGCGCGCGCACGTGGTTGCTCTCACTAGCCCGCCGCGCGTGGGTCGACTCGGTGCGCCACGACATGGCGCGCCCCCGCAAGGCCGCCGCGGAGTATGAGGATGTGGCCGCCCAGCAGCCGAGCAGAGATAACCCCAACACCTGGTCGGAGGTCATGGACGCCCGCGCGCTTCTCGACGCATTGGCCCCCGAACGCCGTGAAGCCCTCATCCTCACACAAGTGCTGGGGTACACCTACGAAGAGGCCGCGAAGATCGCTGGGGTACGCATCGGCACGATCCGGTCGCGTGTGGCGCGTGCCCGGCGCGACCTCGTCACCGGCACCGCGGCCGACGGCCAGGAATTTTAAACCAGCAGTTCTGCGATCTGGATCGTGTTGAGAGCCGCGCCCTTGCGCAGGTTGTCACCGGAGACGACGAAGATCAGGCCGCGGTTGCCGTCGACAGTCTGGTCCTGGCGGATGCGGCCGACAAAGGAGTCATCCTGCCCGGCGGCCATTAATGGGGTGGGCACGTCGACGACGGTGACGCCTGGAGCGTCGTCAAGCACGCGCTGTGCGTCTTCGGGCGTGATGGGGTTGTCGAATTCGGCGTGCACGACCATTGTGTGGCCGGTGAAGACCGGCACGCGCACGCAGGTGCCGGATACCTTCAGCTCCGGCAAGCCGAGGATTTTGCGCGATTCGTTGCGCAGCTTCTGCTCCTCGTCGGTCTCCAGGGTGCCGTCGTCGACGAAATTTCCCGCCATCGGCAGCGCGTTGAACGCGATCGGCGCGACGTACGGCCCCAAGTCGTCGGCCTGTAGCGCGGAGCCGTCGTGTGTGAGCTCCGTGTTGCGCTCGCCGATGCCCGCGACCTGCGCCGCAAGCGTATCGACGCCCGCAAGCCCCGAACCCGACACCGCCTGGTACGACGCAACGCGCATGGTGTTGAGCCCAGCAGCGTTGTGCAGCGCTTTGACCACGGGCATGATCGCCATGGTGGTGCAGTTCGGGTTGGCGATGATGCCCTTCGGCAGGTCCTTGAGGTCGTCCGGGTTGACCTCGGACACGACCAGCGGGACCTCGTCGTCCTTGCGCCACGCGGAGGAGTTGTCCACGACCTTGGCCCCGGCCTCAGCGAAAACAGGTGCCCACTCGCGGGACGTTGACCCGCCGGCGGAGAACAAGGCGATGTCGACATCGGCGACAGAGGCGGCTGTGACCTGGGTGAGGTCCTCGACTTCAATTTCCTCGCCGCGGAATTCGATCTTCTTGCCCGCCGAGCGCGGGGAGGCGAAAAAGCGCACAGTGTCTGCGGGGAAGTTACGCTGCTCCAAAATGTCGCGCATGACACGGCCGACCTGGCCGGTTGCGCCGACGACGGCGACGGTGGTCATTTCTATTCTCCTTCGGTTAGCGCCCAGTACCTGCGTAGACGACGGCCGCTTCGCCGCCGCCGAGGTTGAACTTCTCGTGGATGGCGCGGGCGGCATCCTGCATCCGCTCCTGCTCGATCACAGCGGTGATGCGGATCTCGGAGGTGTTCATCATGCCGATGTTGATGCCGTTGTCGCGCAGCGCTGCGGTGAAGTCTGCGGTCACACCCGGGTGGGACTTCATTCCTGCACCGACGAGGGTCACTTTGGCGATCTTGTCGTTATATGCGATCTCGCCCCACCCCTCGTTCTTGGCCAGCTCGCGCAGCGCCTCGAGGCCACGTGGGCCGTCGGCGATCGGCAAGGTGAACGTGATGTCGGTGATGTTGTCGTGCAGCGACGAGGTGTTCTGCAGCACCATGTCAATGTTGATCTCAGCGTCCGCCAGCACGCGGAACAGCTTGGCTGCCTCACCGGGGACGTCCGGAATGCCCGAGACGGTGATCTTTGCTTCAGAGTCGTCGGTAGCGACGCCTGCCAGGACTGCTTCTTCCACGGGGATATCCTCCATCGCTCCGGCCACCAGCGTGCCGGGATCATTGCTGTAAGACGAGCGTACTCGCATGGGAACGTTGAACGCGCGGGCGTACTCCACACTGCGCAGGACCAGGATCTTCGAGCCGGACGCAGCCAGTTCGAGCATTTCCTCGAAGCAGATCTTGTCCAGTTTCTTCGCATCGGGGACGATGCGCGGGTCAGCGCTGTAGACACCGTCAACGTCGGAGTAAATCTCGCAGACGTCCGCCCCCAGAGCTGCCGCCAGCGCGACCGCGGTCGTGTCGGAACCGCCGCGGCCGAGCGTGGTCACGTCCTTGGAGTCACGGTTGACGCCCTGGAAACCGGCGACGATAGCGACCTTCCCTCCGTCAATGGCTTCCTGGACGCGTCCGGGTGTGACCTCGAGAATGCGGGCGTTGCCGTGGCGCTCGGTGGTGATCACGCCCGCCTGGGAACCGGTGAAAGACTGAACGTCCACACCGTAAGAGGCGACTGCCATGGCGACGAGCGAATTGGAGATCCTCTCCCCCGCGGACAACAGCATGTCCATTTCTCGCGGCGGCGGCGTCGGGTTCACCTGCGCGGCAAGGTCAAGCAGCTCGTCGGTGGTGTCACCCATCGCCGAGCAAACCGCAACGACATCGTTGCCCGCCTTTTGCGTATCGACGATCCTCTTCGCCACCGCACGGATCCGCTCCGCGCTCTCCAGCGACGATCCTCCGTACTTCTGGACGATGAGTGCCACGGTGCGTTCTCCTTACTCGTTTCCTGCGCAGACCACTTTACGTGCGTTGGTGCGCATGGGTGCTTAGTGGCCCCGTACTCCTTTTTAGGAATAAGTCTAGGGAAGCTGCACGCCGTATTGGTCGAGAATGCGCAGCGGCAAACGGAATCGTGCTGTATTCCACTCACCGACGATCTGGCAGATTTGGGTGTCACCGACCAAGGAGAAGAGCATGAGTGAGTCCGTTTTATCCAGGCCGCTAGCTGCGGCGAACCAGTCGCGCATCATCCGGGTCGACTCGCTGACGGCGTCGTAGAGGTCGATCTCCGAGGAAATGGCGTACACGGAATCGCCCGAAGCCAAAAACGGTAGCGGCAGCGGGCGGCCGGGAACCACCGTGACGCGGATGTTCACCTCCGCATCGACTTCCGCGCCGCATACTGCGACTTCTCCATCGCCCATCACTGCATGCACGTCGCCGAGGCTCAGGTTCGCACCCTCGACCTCAACGGGCAAGTAGAGCGTCGCACCGGCGACGATCTCTTTGGTGTCCATGTTTCCACCATGCTGGCGCGATTCACTGGTCGGCACAGCACGCCTAGCCGGCGCAGTCCCAATGACACCGATCATCGGCCGGACGGGAATAGTTACCCCTTCGGAGAAGTGGACTTGACCGTCCCGCACCGGGATAAGGCGGGTGCGCTCCTCGACGGTGCCGGGCAGCGCCCCGACGTCTGGGTGAGTCATGATGGTGGCCTGGCCCCCCACGTCGATGCTCAAGATCTCCACTTTCAACGTGTCACCAGGGTGGGCGCCCCTGACCGCGATGGGGCCCGTTGCCGGGTTCACCAAGTCCTCACCAATGGAATCGAACAGTTGGGACTCGTCAGTAACGGAGTTAGAAAAGCAGTCCACGGTCTGCACCGCCACTTCGTCTCCGCTGTTGACTTCCAGCCGCGGTTTGTGCTTGCGCGACATGGACAGAACGCAGTGCTCGTGCTGGATGGAATGCACGGATCAACCTCTTTTTCACAGCAATTGACTGGTGTTCCATAGCTTAGTGAACTACCCACTTTGCAGATTGGAACCTGATAAGGCGCATGGTTACAGAGGAATCGGCGCCTTCCCGATTACGATGAGCCGGGTGCACAACAACTTCCTCGCCGTGACTTTCGCGCTGCTGTCGGCGCTGACCATCGCGGCAGGAACAGTGTGGAGGCACCAGATAGTTCTCCGCCACCGCCGCCAAACAGAAAGCCAAAGCGCAGGGGCTTCTAAAGTGTCCACCCTCGGCACGGTCAAGCGCCCCACCTGGTGGTTATCGCTCACCCTGGCCTGGCTGGCCTACGGCTTCCAAGCGGTGGCGCTTGCCTACGGTTCCCTCCTGGTTGTGCAGCCGGTGCTAGTGCTGTCTTTGTTGATGACGTTGGTGCTCGCCGCCCGAGTAGAACGCCGCCCAATGGACATCGACGAGACGTTCTGGGCGACGACGCTCACGGCGGCCGTCGGTGTGCTGGTCATTCTCGGCCGTCCTGTGCCCGGCACCCGCGAGGCCCCACCAGCGGAATGGCTCGTCGCGGTGGGGATCGGCGCAGTGATCATGGCGGTGGTGTTTGCCGTGGCCGTGGGCCACGAGGCGTCGATAAGCACATTTGCGCTGGGGGCGGTGTGCGGCGCCATCTTCGGCTATCTCGCGGTGTTTTCAAAGAAGGCAGTGGACACTTTCGTTGCCGGCGGCGTGGAAGGCCTGCTGACGGCGTGGCCGCTCTACGCTCTGCTGGCGGCCGCAGTAGTGGGCACGATCGTGCAGCAATACGCGTTCAGCGCCGGCAACCTGGCGCAGTCACTGCCGGCAATGAAGATTTTTGAGCCGCTGCTCGCTTACGCGCTGGGGTTAACGCTGCTCGGAGAGACCTTTGACGTATCTACTCCGCTGGGGTGGGCGCTCATGGCGCTGGCGGTGCTGGCGATGTTCACGGCGACGTTCATGCTTTCCCGGAAACCGGTGTGAGCCCGCAGACGCGTGGTAGGGTGTGAGCCATGTCATTGGCAACCGCGCGTGTGCAGACGGCCCCACGTCAGGGAACTGCCCTACTTCTACGCCGCGGCGGGTTCTAGGCCACATTCACTCACGGCCGGCGCCCCGTCGCGGAGTTCGTCATGCCGGCCGTACCCTGACGACTTAACTCTCACACAAGGACGTACGCCATGACCCCCTCTGACTCCCAGATCAGCGCACCTTCTGAAATCCGCAAGCCGAACGGTCCCCGCAACGAAGGCCAGCCCGCCTGGAACATGCAGCGCGGCTCCCAGATGCCGCACGAGCGCTACCTGAGCTTCGCCCAGGAAGTCGAAGACATCACCCTGCCGGACCGCACCTGGCCGGACAAGAAGATCACGGTCGCACCGCAGTGGTGCGCGGTCGACCTCCGCGATGGCAACCAGGCCCTGATCGATCCGATGAGCCCCGAGCGCAAGCGCCGCATGTTCAAGCTGCTCGTGGAGATGGGGTACAAGGAGATTGAGGTCGGTTTTCCGTCAGCAAGCCAGACGGACTTCAACTTCGTGCGCGAAATCATCGAAGAAGGCATGATCCCGGACGATGTGACCATCCAGGTTCTCGTTCAGGCGCGCGAGCACCTCATCCGCCGCACCTTCGAAGCGTGCGCAGGTGCGCCGCGCGTCATCGTCCACTTCTACAACTCCACCTCCAAACTGCAGCGCGAGGTGGTCTTCCGCAGGGACCGCCCAGCGATCAAGAAGCTGGCCACCGACGCAGCCGAGCTGATCAAGACCATCGCCAAGGACTACCCGGACACCCAGTGGCGCTGGGAGTACTCCCCGGAATCCTTCACCGGCACCGAGCTCGACTTCGCTGTGGAGGTCTGCGATGCCGTGGTGGACATCATGGAGGCCACCCCGGACAACCCGATGATCATCAACCTGCCCGCAACGGTGGAGATGATCACCCCGAACGTCTACGCGGACTCGATCGAGTGGATGCACCGCAACTTTGCCAAGCGCGAGTGCATCATCATGTCGCTGCACCCGCACAATGACCGCGGTGAAGGCGTTGCAGCCGCAGAGCTCGGCTACATGGCCGGCGCGGACCGCATTGAAGGCTGCCTGTTCGGCAACGGTGAGCGCACCGGCAACGTCGACCTGATCACCCTGGGCCTGAACATGCTCACTCAGGGCGTAGACCCGCAGATCGATTTCTCCGACATCGCCGGCATCCGCGAAACCGTCGAATACTGCAACCAGCTGCGCGTTCCGGAGCGTCACCCCTACGGCGGTGACTTGGTCTTCACCGCGTTTTCCGGTTCCCACCAAGACGCCATCAACAAGGGCCTGGATGCCTTGGCACAGAAGGTCCGCCCCGGTGCTTCTTCCACCGAGGTGGCGTGGGAGGACCTGCGCGACACCGTGTGGGAAGTGCCGTACCTGCCGATTGACCCGAAGGACGTCGGCCGCAACTACGAGGCCGTCATCCGCGTCAACTCCCAGTCCGGCAAGGGCGGCGTCGCCTACATCATGAAGACTGACCACGGCATCGACATGCCCAGGGAGATGCAGGCAGAGTTCTCCTCCGTCGTCCAGGCGATCACCGACTCTGAGGGCGGAGAGGTCAACTCGAAGAACATGTGGGATGTCTTCGCCGGTGAGTACCTCGACCTGGAAACCCCGCTCGAGCTGGTGAGCCTGCATGTTGACGCCGCCGAATCCGATGACGGTGAAGCCACCGTCACAGCTGGCGTTGTCTACAACGACGAGACAAAAGAGATCAGCGGTTCGGGCAACGGCCCGATCGCTGCCTTTGCCGACGCGCTGCGTTCCCTGGGCCTTGAGTACGAGGTGCGCGACTACCGCCAGCAGGCCCGCGCCGCCGGCGGTGACGCTGACGCCGCTTGCTTCATCTACAGCACGGTTGACGGATCCGAGGCATGGGGCGTGGGCATTGCTGGCTCCACCACCCGCGCGTCCATCAAGGCGATGGTCTCCGCTGTCAACCGAGGCGTGAAGGTGCAGCAGCCTCTGGGCCAGTAGGGACGAGCAGCCGGCAACTGCCGGCGCTGGCTTGCACCCCCATAGTCGTACTAGTCTAGGGTACGACTAGGCGCTGAATCTAAAGAGATCTAAAGAGGAAACAGGGGAGGCGATGAGCATGACCAACCACGACGGCAGTTTTGCCAAGGATCGCTCTGACCTGTCCCCGCAAACTCAAAGCGTGTGGTTGCCTGCTGGCGCACCGCGCGTGATCACCCTGGACCCACAGGCAGTGGAGACTGTGGGGGTGTTCAGCGAAGGCGCGCGCGTCGCCGTGGAGATCGGGTTCGATGCCGCCGGTGATGTCGTAGCGCGTATTGACGGTGATGTTCTCGGTGAATTCGACAGCGCGGCCAGCGCGGAGCTCAGTCCGTCGCTACGCATGCTGGAAAGTCGCGGCCTGATTGCTTTGGCCCACGGCGTTTACTCCACTGCGGATGACGCACCGACGGTGACCGTCTACGCCGACGCCTTGGGCAACGCGCCGGCCGCTGCGGTAGCGGTGCCGGTAGATGCCGAAGACGACCTTCCGGAAGACGACGGCACTGACGCTGTTCTTGCCGGCACCGCCGTCGCCGCAACTGCCAGCATGCCTGCTGCCACCACGAGGACCGTTGCTGCTGCGAATACCAGTACCGCGACCGGCGGCTACACCACGTTCGCGGCCGACGCTGAGGCAGAAGCTGCCGCTTTGGCCGCTGACCAGGAAAAAGAGCTGCCCCGGCCCAACTCCCGCGTGCGTCTCCTTCCGGCGCGCCTGGGTACCCACAGCACCGCCGTCGTAGCGCTCGCGATCGCCCTAGGCGCAGTGGGCACCATTAGCTACTACACCGGCATGGGGCAGCAGGGCCAAGAGATGAACGCGTTCGTGGGTTCTGAAACTACACCGAACACGACTGGCCCCAGCCTTCCCACGCGTGAGCCCTCCTTGGAGCCGTCCACATCCACGTCTTCCAAGCCGGAGAAGCCATCGGAGGAGCCGGACAAGGACGCTGAAAAAGAGGGCGAGGAGGACGCCGGAGAGCCCCAGGCTCCGCGCCCGGTGTCCTCTGCTCCGGTACCGCAAGCGCCGTCCGGTAACGATTACAGCAACCACTACGTTCCGCCAGCTCCGGCACCCGCACCTGCACCCGCGCCGGCCCCTGCTCCCGCTCCTGCTCCAGCTCCGGCACCCCAACAGGCACCGCCGAAGAAGAACGATGGGCCTGGTAGACCGATTGTGCGATTGAGATGGTAGAAAACGCCCCCGAGGACCAGGCGAGTGCGCCAGCCGAACAGTTCCCGTACGTCGCGCTGTACGTTCAGGCGACCAATATTCACCCCAGCACCGGACGCTTGGTCACCCTCGACGCGGTCGCGTTCGACGATGCCGGGGTGGTCGGCGAGGAGTTCCACCGGATCTTCAACGTCGGCGGCGACCCTGGCCCCATGCACATGCACGGCGTGGAGCCAAACTTGTTCGAGCGCGCGGCGAAGTTCTCCCGCCACCTCAAGGCGCTGGACAAGTTCCTTGATGCCCGCACACTCGTCGTTCATGACGCCCCGATGACGTGGGGGTTCATTGTCGCTGAAGCACGACGCGCGATGAATGCCGCCGCGCGCGCGAACCGTTCCCGCAACCGCAGGCAAGGCCGCCGCAGGCAACGGGTGGGGCATGTGCCGGCGCCGGATTGCATCGCGGATACGCTCGCAACAGCACGCAAGCAGGGGGTGACGCTTATCGACGCTCGACTTGAATCCGTCGCCTCCGCCTCCGGCATCGATGCACCCACGCCGGAAGCCAGCCAGGAGCGCGCAGCGCGGCCAGAGGAGGAAACCTCCCGCGAACGCACCCTCGTCCTGGTCAGCCTGTTCTTGAAGCAGCTTGAAGACGGTGATGTCGTCTCGCGCACCCCTGATGAGCTCGCCCCGGACCGCTTCGGCTTGCAACGCTCCCGCATCCGCGTCGAGGCAGAGAAGAAACAGCCGAAACAGGGTAACCCTGGTCAGTTCACCGACAAGTCCGGACTGCGCCCCGGCATGGAAGTGGTGGTCACAGATGACATTGAGGCCGACCACGACGATGTGGTGCAGAAAATCCTGGATCTGGAGATGAACTACTCGGAAAAGCTGTCCCGGGAGACATCGCTTGTAGTCAGCAACATCACCGGCCCACCGGAGCAACTGCGGGGCAAAGCGATGCATGCGCAGCGGAAAAACATCCCTTTGGTCACTGATGCTGAATTCCTCTCAGCCGCGACCGAAGCCCTGCGCTAAAGTTTCTACCCATGAGTTCGAGCACGAGCCGGAGCACCACCGGCGGCAGGAGCGCCTTTGCCCGTCTGCGTTCGCGGGCCGCGGTGTCCGCCGCGAAACTTGCCACCGCTGCATCGCGGGCGACCGGCCGCGGGGCCGGCGGCATGATCGGCGGCCTTGTCGCCGGAGTCATCGACCCCAACATCCTCGAGGGGCTCGCGGGCCGCCCCACCATCCTGGTCACCGGCACCAACGGCAAGTCCACCACGACGGGCATGCTCGCCGCAGCGCTACGCACGAAGTTCACGGTGGCTACCAATGACGGCGGCGACAACATGGACGCGGGCATCATCTCGGCTCTGCTTGCTGACGGCGCAGCATCCCACGTTGTCCTCGAAGTCGACGAGTTGCATGTTCCCGCCATTGCCGACCGACTCAGGCCGGAGGCCCTCGTGCTGCTCAACCTGTCGCGGGACCAGCTCGACAGGGTGGGAGAGATCAATGCGATTGAACGGGCGTTGCGTGGGTGCGTCGAAAAGCATCCGGAGATGACCGTGATCGCGAACTGCGACGATGTCCTGATGACCTCCGTGGCCCTTGACGCGCCGAATGTCGTGTGGGTGTCTGCTGGCGCGGGCTGGCTCGGCGATTCCGTGTCCAACCCGCGCGGCGCCGGCCACATCGTGCGCGACGAGGATACGTGGTACGCCACCAGCGGCGACTTCCGCCGCCCCTCCCCCGACTGGACCGTCACCGACGACGGACTGACCGGGCCCAACGGCACGTACCCGCTCGACCTCGCCTTGCCCGGCCGCGCCAACCGCGGCAACGCCGCCCAGGCCGTGGCCGCCGCTGTCGAGGCCTTCGACGTGGACGTCGACGCCGCCATCGCCGCCACCGAGAGCATTGACGATGTCGCCGGCCGCTACACCACCATCACCGTCGGCGACCACCACGCCCGCCTCCTGCTGGCGAAGAACCCCGCGGGCTGGCAGGAAGCCCTGTCCATGGTCGACCGCGACGCCGACGGCCTGGTCATCGCCGTCAACGGCCAGCAAGGCGACGGCGAGGACCTGTCCTGGCTGTGGGACGTGAAGTTCGAGGACTTCGAGGGCATGTCCGTCAAGGCCGCCGGCGAGCGCGGCACCGACCTGGCCGTCCGCCTGCTCTACGCCGGCATCGACCACGAGCTCATCCACGACCCCGTCAAGGCGATCCAGGCCTGCCCGCCCGGTCGCGTCGAAGTCTTGGCCAACTACACCGCGCTGCTCAACCTGAAAAACGCGCTGACAAAGGAGTCCGCCCGTGGCTAACATCCGCATCGGCCTTGTCCTCCCCGACGTCCTGGGCACCTACGGCGACGACGGCAACGCGCTCGTCCTGCGCGGCCGCGCCCGCATGCGCGGCATGACCGCCGACATTGTGCCGATCAAGCTCGGCGAACCGGTCCCCGACGACTTGTCCTGCTACACCATCGGCGGCGGCGAGGACGCGGCCCAGGTGCTCGCCGCTGACCACCTGCGCGCCGACGGCGGCCTTACCCGCGCCGCTGCTGCTGGCCGCCCCATTTTCGCCGTGTGCGCCGGCTTCCAGGTGCTCGGCGTCTCCTTCCACGCGCACGGCTCTGTCGTTGACGGCCTTTCGCTTATCGACGCCACAACCACCCCCCTACCCACCCGCTCCATCGGCGACATCTCCTCGGCGCCGACCAATGCCGGCATCACCCGCGAGCTGACCCAGCCGCTGACCGGCTTTGAAAACCACCTTGGTGGCACCGCCTTGGGCCCCGACGCGGAGCCTTTGGGCACCGTCCGGTCCGGTAGCGGCAACGGTGGCGACGGCAGTGCCCGCGTCGAAGGGGCTGTTCAGGGCAGCGTGATCGCCACCTACATGCACGGGCCGGCGCTGGCCCGCAACCCCGAGCTGGCCGACCTCATCCTCGCCCAAGCATTGGATATCCCCCTGTCCGACCTCGAGCCCCTCGAGCTTCCCGAGGTCGACCGTCTCCGCCTCGAGCGCCTCAAAGGCTAACCCCCTCCCCCTTTCTCCGCGTCGGAATACTGCTGGCCCTTTTCCGGAATACTGCTCACACAAACACTCAGGTCACAAGGATGCGTTCTTCCTTATAGCCTCGAGCAGTATTCCGGGTTCAACAGTGTTACAGAGTGAGACGGCCGGACAGCGCGCGGGAAAGAGTGAGCTCGTCGACAAACTCCAAGTCTCCGCCGAGCGGCATGCCCGATGCCAACCGCGACACGGTCAAATCCGGGAAGTCCTTCAACAGCCGCGCCAAATACGACGCTGTGGCTTCCCCCTCCGTATCGGGGTCAGTGGCCAAAATGACTTCATGAATCTCCGGGATGTTGTCTGCGTCGTCCGGATCGCGGTCCGGCAGCACCCCACCGATGCGCTGCAGTAGCGACGAGATAGACAGGTCCTTCGGCCCTACATTTGCCAGCGGGTCCAGTGCCCCGCCGAGCACGTGGTAGCGCCCCGTGTACTCCCCCGTGCGCTCGATGACCTGGATGTCCTTTGCGTCCTCGACCACGCAGATCAACCCGGCATCACGGCCCGAGTCGGCGCAGACTCGGCACACTTCCTCGCGCGAGACGTTGTTGCAGATTCGGCAGAACGTCACCCCATCACGGACCGCCCCCAAAGCCGCTCGGAGCCGATCGATGTCCTCTGGATCAGTTTTGAGCAGGTGGAACGCGATCCGTTGCGCCGATTTGGGTCCGACACCGGGCAGGCGGGAAAATTCGTCGATCAGATCTTGCAGCGGGCCTTCAAACACCGTTGCAATACTAGTCACTCACCGGGCCCGGCATGCCACCGACGATCCCCTACCCCCCGAAACGCACACAGGGCCCCGAAGGGCCCTGGACCATTTGATGCTGACCGGTGTCAGCAGGGGATTTACTGGCCGCCGAACATCTGGCTGAGTCCGTTACCGCCATCCGCACCCGACTGAGCCACCGGGCCGAACTTTTCCTGGGTGAGTTGGCCAACCTTCGTGTGCGCGTCGCGGTACGCGGCGAGGATCAGGTCCTGGAGGGTCTCCACATCGTCCGGATCCACAGCCTCCCGGTCGATCTTCAGGTCGGTGATCTCTGCGGTGCCAGACATGGTGATGGTGACCAGGCCGCCGCCAGCGGTACCTTGCACGATAGCTGCGAGGAGCTCCTGTTGAGCGCGCTGCATCTGCTCCTGAACCTCAGCGGCCTGGCGGATGAGTTCCTGCATATCGGGCATACCGGGCTGTTCGGGCTGAGTCATAGTTTTGGCCTTTCCTTGAAAGTGAGTTCATTCCGCAACCCTCCTCTACGGGCCGCATGTTCCCACTAGTGTACTCAGTAGCGGAGGGGGGCTTACAGGGGCCGGGCACCAAGTTCGTCGGCAAGCAACTCCATCGCCATCTCGGTCGGGTTGCGCCGGTCGAGCTCACCGGCCTCCTGCGACTGGTCCACCATGTCGCGCTCTTCGTCCTCGCGTGAGTATGACTCGGGTTGCTCATCGGGCACGTCGGGGTAATCATCGGCTGGCTCGGGCGGCAGCGGGGTGCCGTCGCTGAAACCTTGAAAATCACGGTTCCTGGACCTGCCGGTTACGGCAGCAGCTGCTGCGGCTGCCGCAGCCGCAGCCCCACTGAGCTCCTGAGCGGGTGCGTCCCGAGTTGTCGCGTACTCCGCCGCAAGTGCCGATATCTCCTGCGCCCCCTCCGGCACCGCATCCTGTTCGCTGGCAGCGGTTTCGGGTTGACTTTCGTCCTCCTGCACAGGAGCGGGCGCGGGTTCCGGCGTCACTGACGCGTTATCCTGCGCAGCTGAGCCGTCGGAGGTGTCAGTCGGGTTCTCGGCGCGGACTTCGTCAGGGTTTTTCTCTTCCGCCGCATCCGTGGGGCCAGGCTCCGCGCCGTGCTCTGGCTGAGGCGATACCAGCGGCATCGGTGGCATCGGTGGTGTCTGTGCTGGAGAAGGTTCTGGGGTGGGATTCCACTCGTTGCGTTTCGGCGGGGGTTGGGGCTCAAAGCCCGCGGCTTTTGGGTCCGTACCCACCACGCAGCGCACGGCAACCTCAGTGCCGAGTTTCTCAGCGAACGCAGCAACGATGTCGACGTTGTTGTGTTCGGAATTGATGGCGTTGGCCAAGGCGCCAGTGTTGTGGCCGACAATGAGCGTGCCGTCTTCCATGCCAAGTGGTTTGGCTTCCGTCAGCATGATCTCCGCGACTTTGTTCCGCTCGCCGACGAACTGGCGCAGCGTAATCCATTCGCGGTTGATGCGGTCCAGGAGGTCGCCGCTGGCGGTATCAGCCGGCTGTTCCTGGGCATCTGGCACCTCTGGTCCCTGCTGCTCCGGTTGTTCAGGTTGTGGTTCGACCGGCTGGGGCTGGCCGGACTGCTCCTGCACCTCAGGCTCCCGCTGTTCCGGCTGCTCCGGCTGTTCCTGTTTCGGCTGAGCAGGCTGAGCCGGCTGCGGCTGAGCAGGCTGAGCCGGCTGAGCAGGCTGGGATTTCGGCGCTTCCCGCGGCGCGGGCGTGGACTGGGAAACTACGTCAGCGGTGGCCTGCACGGCGGCAGCGGCCGCGAGTGCGGCAGCAGCACCGCGGGGCTTGTCGCCCATGCCAACAACTTCAGCGGAGGCGTCGCGGATCTCCTCCAGGCCGGCAATAGCGGCCGGGGCTTGGGTGCCGGCGGACACGCCGAGCAGGTGGGCCATCATGATTTCCAGCAGCAGGCGCGGGGAGGTAGCGCCGCGCAGCATCCCCAGCCTTTCGTTGACTTCGGTGGCCAGGTGCGCCAGCTGTGTGCCGGTGAAAGAGTCGGCTTCGGCGGTAAGGATCTGGGCGCGGTCTGTCGGAGCGTCGACAAGCCCCTGGTCGAAGGCGTCGGGCACTTCGCGCAGGATCATCAGGTCACGCAGGCGGTCGAGCAGGTCAATGGCGAAGCGGCGGGGCTCGTGGCCGGCCTCAATGACGTCATCCACCGTTTGGAAAAGGGCTGAAGGGTTGCGGTCGGCGAGAGCGTCGACTGTCGCGTCAATAAGCGAAAGATCCGTGACCCCCAGCAACGGCAACGCGAGATCGTACGTCAACCCCTCGGGGCCTGCGCCTGCGAGCAGCTGATCCAGGATGGACAGCGTGTCGCGCGGGGAACCGCCGCCGGCGCGGATGACCAGGGGATAGACGTCATCTGACACCGTGACCCCCTCGGCCGTTACCGTGCGCTCAAGCAGCGAGCGCATCGCGTTCGGCGTGAGCAGCCGGAACGGGTAGTGGTGCGTGCGCGAACGGATCGTGCCGATGATGTTTTCCGGCTCCGTTGTAGCGAAGATGAACACGAGGTGCTCCGGCGGCTCCTCCACCACCTTGAGCAGGGCGTTTGCGCCTTCGCGAGTGATCATGTGCGCCTCATCGACGATGAAGACGCGGTAGCGCGACTCCGCCGGGGCGAACATGGCGCTCTCACGCAGCGCACGCATGTCCTCCACACCGCGGTGCGACGCGGCGTCAAGCTCTGTCACATCGAGGTTTCCCGGCCCGCCCGGCGCAAGCGACACGCACGAGGCGCACACCCCGCACGGTGTCGACGTCGGCCCCTCCACGCAGTTCAGCGACCGTGCCAGAATGCGTGCCGACGATGTCTTACCCGTACCCCTCGGCCCCGAGAACAAATAAGCGTGGTTGATCCGCCCGTTGTCCAACGCGGTCGACAGCGGACGGGTCACCTGGTCCTGCCCGATCATCTCGGCGAACGAGCCCGGGCGGTACTTCCTGTAGAGAGCCACGGCACTAACCCTACTATTCGCCCCGGACACTGTCGCCGACCTCAGTCTTTAGTCGTTGAGCCGCCCCGTTTCGGCGAGGACCTTAGCGCGCAGCGGCCCGGTTGCCGCCACTGCCGCGACGCAGCCGATGAACGCTACAAGAATCAACGCGGCGAACAGGGCTAGGCGCTTGCCGACGTCCGCGTAGATCACGACGACGATCGACCCCAGGAGAGCGCCCATGCAATACCCCATCACCATGGCCAGGAGCATGGGCACACCGACTTCACGCACCGCGGTGCGGGTGTGAAAGCTCGTCGGCGCACCGATGAAGTAGAGCGCCTGGGTCAGCTGCTTCTGCTCAACGACGGCTAACGACTGGGTGAGCAGGGTCGAGGCGGCGAGCAACACGGCACCGAAGACTGCTGTAATTGCCAGGCCTGTACCGATGTCCGTTGTCATCATCGCGAAGAGGGGATCTTCTTCGGATTTCGGCACAGATGCGACCCAGCTGCCGATGCCCGCGATGAAGGACACGAAGAACAGCGCTGTCACCCGTTTCCACGTGGTGCGCACTCCGCGGCCGACCCTCCTGGTGGCCACGTAGTTCGCTCCACCCGGTATCCCATAGCTCAGGCGCGAGATGAGTTGAATCATCCCGACGGCGATGACCCCGTTGATGAAGAGGATGAAGCCGACAATCACAAGCACCATGGCGAGTTCCAGCGCGTCCGAACCAGGCGCGATGGTGAACCTGGACAGGGCACGGTAGAGCGCCAACGCCACTACCACCGACGCGACGAGAACGACCATGCTCTGGCCCTTGGGCGGGACTTTGCGGGCCACACCGAGCGGAGTGATGGCCACACGGCGCAACGCCAGCCAGACGGACCCGGCGGCGAGAACCAGAACCAGGAGCCACACTGCGGGCACGAGCCACCAGGTGACCATCTCCCATGTCCCGATGGGTTTGTCCTGAAAGGACAACAGTGACCATGCAGGCACAGTGGCCAAGTAGAGGGCCGTGCCCAGAACCAAACCGATGGCGGCTTGCCGCAGCGCATCGAGAGTCATCATGCCGCGCACCTGGCTGGCGGTCGCGCCGATGAGGCGCAGTGCGGCCAATTGTTCTTCCCGCCCGCCGAGATTCGTGCGCGCGGCTTGGGTGAGCAGACCGAGCAACGTCGGCAGCAAGAGGAGGCCCGCGAACAGGGCGAGGAACACGTAGCTCAAAGAAAACGGGGTACCAAAGTCTTCGGCGCCTGCAACGAGCTCCGCATGCGGGTTGCGGTGCCGCTCAAAGAACATCCACGTGCCGCTGGCAAGCGTGCACAGCATCCACGTTGACAACGTGAACGCCACCAGAGACAGCACCCCCACCCACCGCTCGCCGGTGTTGCGCTGCGACCGGCCGTTGTGCGACTGGGACCGTGTAGCTTTCAGCAACGTCGTTGCGCTCATGCCGCCGCCTCCGAGTGGATCAAGCCGTCACGAATTTCAATGCGCCGGTCGCACCATGCGGCGATGTTCGGGTCGTGAGTGACCAACACCAGCGTCACCCCGGATTTCCGGGTAATCGCGGTGATCTGCTGCATGACTTCATGCCCCGTTGCTTGGTCGAGGGCAGCAGTCGGCTCATCGGCGAACACGACCAGCGGCGGGCCCCCGAAAGCGCGGGCGATGGCAACTCGCTGCGCTTGACCGCCGGAGAGCTGGCCGGGAAAACGGTCCACGAATCCGCCCATGCCCAACCGGCCGAGAATATCGGCCGCCGCGGCATGCGCTTCTTTCTGCGGCGTGCCCCGCATGATTTGCGGGAGCGCCACATTCTCCTGCGCGGTCAACTCTGGAAGAAGCTGCCCGTCCTGGAAGATGAAGCCGAAGTGGTCCAGGCGGAGTTCGGAACGTGCGGCGTCGTCAAGCGCCGCGATGTTGCGCCCGTTGAAAATGACCTCGCCGGCATCAGGCACGAGCACCCCGGACATGCAGTGCAGCAAGGTGGACTTCCCGGAGCCAGACGGTCCCATAATGGCCACAGATTGGCCGGGCTCGATGGTGAGGCTGATCCCTTCGAGGACCCGTTGCTGAGTGAAAGATTTAGTGATGTCGCGTAATTCAAGCATGGTTCCCATTCCACCTCCGGCTCCGGCCACAGACCATGGTGCGGACTCCCGAATAAGGGTAGTGCCAGCACTACCCCGCTACTGTGTGACACATGTGGCGCAAACAGAACCACGAAGCCGCCTCGGCTGCGGCAATCCACCAACTCACCGCGTCGCGGCGCAGAATCGCGGAGGCCTACGAAATCGAGCGGCTGCGCATCGAGCGCGACCTGCACGACGGCGCGCAACAGTACTTCGTCGCCGCCGCCATGAAACTCGGGGAGGCACGGCTGGAGCTGGAATCGCCGCTGCTTGACGACGCCGCACGCGACCTCACAGAAGGCCTGCAAGCCCTGCGGCGCACTGTCCGCGGAATTCACCCCCGCGAACTCACCGACCGCGGTCTGGTCGCGGCGATCGAAACGGCAGCCTCCCAATACGGCCCCCACGTCACCGTCCACGCTCCGCACGCCCTCCCGCGTATCGACGCCTCCGTCCTCGCCGCCGCCTACTTCTTCACCGCCGAGGCTCTGACCAATGCGGCGAAATACGCGCCCGGCGCGGACGTGGACGTGCTGATCACCAGCGACCACACCCTCAACGCCGTTGTCACCGACGGTGGTGACGGCGGTGCGCACTTCCGTCCAGGCGGCGGGTTAGACGGAATGCGGGAGCGGATTGCCGCGTTCGGCGGCTCCCTCGAGCTCAGCTCCCCGCATGGTGGCCCCACCACCGTCATCGCGCGGATCCCGCTGCTTCTTTTCCGGGGTGAGAGCGGGGTGGCGCAATGAGGATCGTGATCGCCGATGACTCTGCCCTGCTGCGCGAAGGTGTCGCCGGGTTGCTCACCCGGCGCGGACACGAGGTGGCCGGGCAAGTCAGTGATGCCCCGTCACTGGCGGGGGTTGTGGATGAGCAGCGCCCTGACCTTGTGATTACGGACGTTCGGATGCCGCCCGACATGCGTGACGACGGCCTGCGCGCCGCCCTGAACCTCCGCGACACCTACAGCTGCGTCAACGTGCTCGTGCTCTCGCAATACGTTGCCCCGACCTATGCCCGCGAACTCTTCGCCGGCGGTGGCGGTGGAACCGGTTACCTGCTCAAAGACCGCGTGGCGGAGGTCAAGGACTTCGTAGCCGCCTGCGAAACCGTCGCCGCAGGAGGGGTTGTCATCGACCCAGACGTCGCCGGCGCGCTCATGGCCGCGAGCTCTCGGTGGCTGACCACCCTGACCCCGCGGGAGCACGAAGTCCTCGAGCTCATGGCCGAGGGCCTGTCGAACGCTGAGATCGCCAGAAGGCTCTATCTTTCCGGCGCGGCGGTGGCGAAGCATGTTTCCTCGATCTTCGCCAAGCTGGGCTTGCACCCCGACACGGAGAACCGGCGCGTGCGCGCCATCTTGATGTACCTGTCCGAACGCGGCGTGGGCTAGCTGTGAGCTAGTCGCGACCCCAGTCGCCCAAGTCGGTCCGGCGGCGGCGCAGGCGGCGCTCCAGAACGTCGGGGCCCTGCTCGGAGACGATCTCGTACTCATCGTCGGTAAGCAACACCAATTCCAGCATGAGCGTCTGCTGCCCCGGCTCCGTGAATGTCGGCGTTCCCTGGTCGAACAGCTGGGGTTCGCGTAGGAGGCCGTGGTGGACGGTGAGCTCGGGAGCGTCGATAAGCTGCGGTAACAGTGCGCCGGGCTGTGCGGGAATCGCGGCGTCACGTAGCGTGTTCCACGTCCCGGCGAGCGCCATCGCGCGCTGCTCTGCGCTTCCTCCCCCGCACACCAACTCGCACCGCACCGCCGTGACCCCGTCAGCATCCAGGGTCAGGCCCGTGTCCACCTCGTTGAAGCCCACCGTGGCGGCCATTGGCATCGCCTGCGCCACCGCAATGGGGAACCCGGCGTACTCGCGCATCTCGAGCGGGCCGACGATATTCGTCAGCCACTGGATCGTTTCTTCTGGGGCCACTAGCGCTCCAGCTTTTCCAGAGCGGCAAGCAGGACGCAGGTGGCCACGCCGTCCATGGCGGTGCGGACCTCATCCAACGGCGGCAGGGAGGGTGCAAGGCGGATGTTACGGTCGTTGCCATCCTTGCCGTGCGGGAAAGCGGAACCCGCCTTGGTCAAAGTGATGCCGGCTTCCTTGGCCAGCTCCCAGACGCGAGTGGCCGTGCCGTCAACGACATCAAGGGAGATGAAGTAGCCGCCCTCCGGCTCCGTCCAGCGCGCCACGTTGTATTCACCGAGACGGTTCTGGAGGATCTCCAGCGCAGCCTCAAACTTCGGGGCCAACGACTGGGCGTGCTTGCGCATCACGTCGCGCACGCCGTCGGCATCACCAAAGAACTTCGCGTGAGCCAGCTGGTTGATCTTGTTCGGGCCGATCCCGCGGATCCCAGCAATGGAGGCGTACCAGTCGAGGTTCTCCGTCGACGAAGCGAAGAACGCCACACCAGCGCCGGCGTGGGTGATCTTGGAGGTGGAACTCATCACCCAGAAACGGTTCGGGTTGCCGGCCTCTTTGGCGATCGACAGCACATCGATGATCGGCGGGAACTCGTCCTTGAAAGTATGCACGGCGTAGGCGTTGTCCCACACAATGCGGAAGTCCGGCGCAGCCGTCTCCATCGTGGCGAGCTTGCGCACAACCTCCTCCGACACGGTCGCCCCCGTCGGGTTGGAGTACATCGGCACGACCCACACACCCTTTACGGCAGGGTCTTTAGCCAGCTCAGCGATGGCGTCCGCGTCCGGGCCATCCTCCAGCATTGGCACGTTGATCATCTCGAAGCCGAACTTCTCCGTGATAGCGAAGTGACGGTCGTAGCCCGGCACCGGGCAGATCCACTTCACCGTCTCCTCGTCGCGCCACGGACGCTCCGAGTCGTTGTTGCCGAAGATGTAGGACCAAGAGATCAGGTCGAACATGATGTTCAGCGAGGACGAATCACCGGCGTACAGGTTCTCCGGGCTGACTCCAATGAGCTCGCCCCAGATCTCGCGGATGTCCGCAATGCCCTGCAGGTTGCCGTAGTTGCGCACGTCTGTGCCCGACTTGTCGGTGTAGTTTTCGCGGCCCGGCAGCTCCAGCAGTTCGTTGGAAAAGTCGAGCTGCTCCGACGACGGCTTACCGCGGGTCAAGTCCAAGTTCAGGTTGCGCGCCTTAAGCGCCTCGTACTCGCCGCGCACCTGCTGCGCGAGCTCGTCGCGGGCTGCCTGATCAAGATCCAGAAGGGACACTGGCGATCACGTCCTTTGCGTTCGGCTAAACGGGAAATGGGTAAGTTTAATTTGCCACGCCCAGCGTACCCGCGATCAGCGGACGGACACCGCCCCCGAGCGTGTACGCGCAAAATAAAGGGACCTCACGCACCTGCCAGAGCTCGCTGACCCTTGCTGCGTTCCCGCCCTGGGGGAGTTCACAAGATAAGCACCGCGTGAGATCCTGCGCACCAGCTTAACGTCTCGGGCAAGGCGATTCAAAAAGCACGCCTACCTGCGCCCCTCTCGGTCCCGCCCGGGGATTTTGTACACCGTCTCCAATCGGTTAAAGTGGTTGCTCGACGCTGTTCACCGCCCTGCGGTGAGCAGAGCAACGTCGCTGGAGGATTCGACTAGCGGCCTATGTCACACGCCTGGAACGCGTGCGGGTTTCACGACCCTCGTGGGTTCAAATCCCACATCCTCCGCCACACGAAATGCCCTGCCTGTTTCTTCAGGCCAGGGCATTTCGCTTATCGACGATCAGGGTAACCCGCCCTCTAGCGTTCCTCGTCGACTTCTTCTTCCGTCTCAGGAGTGACCGTGCCCGGGTTGTCTTGGCCGACGTCACCGCGCCGCTTGGCGGGCACCCATTCCTCGCTGATCTTGCGGAAGAAATCCTTCTCTTTCTTTTCAGAATCGGCAATGTTGTCGAGGACCTCCTGGATACGGCCGGCCGGGACGACGGTGACACCGTCGTTGTCGGCGATGATGAGGTCACCGCCCTTGACCACCGTGCCCGCGCAGGCGACCGGGTAGCCCACCTCCGCCGGGCCGAAACGAGTCGGACCCATCGGTGTGGTTCCGGTGGCGAACACCTGCAGGCCGTACTCTTCCAAGTCGTTCACGTCGCGGACAGGGCCGTCGACGACGCAGCCGAGGACGCCCGCTTCCACCATCATGCGGGCGATCTGTCCGCCGATGATGGCCGAGCCGTCAGCTCCGCGGGCGTTGATGACGAAGATGTCGCCGGGTTGGGCGTCGTCAAGCGCGCGCCACACGCCGAGATTGTCACCAGGCGTGCAGTTGATCGGGAAAGCGTTGCCGATGGCGCTGCCTTCACCGGTCATGCGGCGGATCCGGCCCGCCATCGTGGTCAGGTGGCCGAGGGTATCGCCCACGACAGCGGCCTCGGCGTCGTGGAGTCGGTTCAGGGTGGACAGGTCGTAGCGCTTCCAGGGGTCATTGACACGGACGTTGGACAGATCAGCATCGAAGAGCATGCACCCCACTGTATGCACATCTGCCACGGTGGGGTCTCCCCCATTATTGGGCTTTGACCAGGTCAGTCGCGCCAGACGAACGGTTCACGCGATAGCACAGCCGGGTCGAATTCCCTCAGCAACGCGGTCATATCCGCGCCCGGGTAACCGAGCGACTCGGCGATCGCGGCCGCGACGTCCACGCCCTCGGCGTTCATCTCGTGCAGCGTGACTGCGCCGTCACGCTTAGCCAGCCTGCGCCCCTCCTTATTCACCACCAACGGAACGTGCACGTATTCCGGCTCGCCGTATCCCAGCTCGTGAGCCAGGTAGGACTGCGCCGGAGCGGAGGCGAGCAGGTCATCCCCGCGCACCACTTGGTCGACGCGTTGGTCGCCGTCGTCCACGACCACGGCGAGGTTGTAAGCCCAATCCCCTGCCTGCGCCTGTTCAAGGTTGCCGCCACGGCGCAGGATGACATCGTCGACGTGGCCAGTGAACTCGCCGTGGTAGAAATCCCGCACCGTCCACTGGTCCGCTTGCGACTTCAGGCGCAGTGCGGGAAGGCGGTTTTCGGCGTGGAGGAGGGCACGTTTCTGGGCGCGGGTCTCGTCGTCAAGCTCTCTGCACGTGCCTGGATACATTCCGGGCTGGACATGCGGGGCGGACGCTGCTTCGCGGATGTCGCGCCGCGTGCAGTAACACTCGTAGACCAGGCCCTTTTCTGTGAGCGTAGCGAGTGCGGCCTCGTACATCTCGAAGCGATCCGACTGGTAGACGACCGGCTCGTCCCACTCGATGCCGACCGCCGCAAGATCCTCGAGCTGGCGGCGCGCCGATCCAGCCGACGACCGCTCCGAATCAATATCCTCCACCCGCATGTAGAACCGCCGGCCCGACTGGCGCGCGAACAACCACGCCAGCACCGCCGTACGCAGGTTGCCGAAGTGCAGATCTCCACTGGGGCTGGGGGCGTACCTGCCGGCGGGGGCGTCGAACGGGCTCATGTGTGCCATGATATTGCGCATGAGTCATCCCGTTTCGCGTTCCCCGTACCCCTACCTGCTCGCAGTGTTCTGCGCGGTGTTTCTGATTTCCAACATCACCGCGCAGAAGGGCGTGCAGATCGGCCCGCTAATTACCGACGGCGCCTTCTTCCTCTTCCCCATTTCCTACGTCATCGGAGACGTCATCGCCGAGGTATACGGATTCAAGACGGCCCGCCGCGCCGTCTTCACCGGTTTCGGTGTGGCTGTGCTGGCGGTTCTGTCCTTCTATATCGCAATTTGGCTCCCGGCGGCGCCGTTCTACGACATGCAGGACACCTTTGAGGCGGTCCTCGGTCTGCTGCCGCGCATCGTCGTGGCGTCGCTGACCGGTTATGTCGTCGGCCAGCTGCTCAACGCGTGGGTCTTACAGAAGATGAAGGACCGCTTCGGCACCGACAACCTCTGGGCGCGCCTGATCGGCTCCACCGTCGTCGGCGAGTTCGCCGATACCCTGCTGTTCTGCTCTATCGCAGCCGGGGTCATCGGCGTCGACTCGGCTGGCGCATTCATCAACTACGTCGCTGTCGGCTTCTTCTGGAAGACCATCATGGAGATCGTCCTGCTGCCGATCACATACCCGACCATCGCTGCCGTGCGCCGGAAGGAAGAAGAAGTCAGCTCGACGACGGCGTAGTGGGAAGCCAGGGGTTTACCACCAGAACCCCTAGATTCTGGAAATCCGCGACATTCCTAGTGACCACCACTAGGTTATGAACTCGTGCGGTCGCGGCAATGAACGAGTCGCTTAACGGTCGCCTGTCCGGAACGTTCATCGTTGCTGCGGCAACGGCGACCCTTTCCTCCAACGGCAATACTCTCCCACGGAAGACGCGCTTGAACCTCTCCTCGAGCCAGGTTCGAAGATAGTTGCCTTGAATCGGGTCCTTTCTTTCTATAGCTTGCACTCCGAGCTCAAGCTCGTAGTACGTGACCGCTGAGGCGTACTGGTCATCCACCTCGTGCTGATCCGCCCAAGCAACGACATTGGTATCCGCCTTTGAAAGTGGCTTTCGTAATTCGCTGATGACGTTCGTGTCGAGTAGGTAACTCATAGCTCCGGAACTCGTGGTTCGAAGTCAAGCCGGGGCGGATCAAACTCGATGTCCTCCTCCATGCGCAGCTGTTCTGCCCAATGGCCCTTTCCGCCAGACAGCCTCTCATACTCTGCAATTGACAGGAGGACGTGTGAGGCGGTGCCGCGGTCAGTTATGACAACGGGCCCATCAGCTGCAGCGCGTTTGGCTGCACTCACATCGTGATTGAAATCGCGTGCGCTCATACTGGTCATCGCCCACCTCCCTACGTGGCTATGTACCTACATTCTATACACTGCGACGCTGCCGGACTATGACCCGGGCACCTGAAGAAGGTGGGCGTAGCAGCCGCTTACCCACGCCCCGCGTAGTACCGCCCCAAAAATTCGTCGCGGTACTCGTAGAACCGGCCCTCGTCGATGGCGGCGCGGATGTTGTCCACCAGCCGGAGCATGAACTCGAGGTTGTGCAGGGTGCACAAGGTGCCGGCGAGGAACTCCTTCGCCTTGAGCAGGTGGTGGATGTAGGCGCGGGAGTAGTTCTCGGAGACGTAGCCGCCGAACTCCTCGTCAATGCCTGCGAAGTCCCGTTTGAAGCGGGCGGCCATGAGATTCATCCGGCCATCGAGGGTGTACACGCCGCCGCGGCGGCCCAGGCGGGTCGGGGCAACGCAGTCGAAGGTGTCGGCACCATTCTCGATGCAGATGAACAGGTCGTCGGGTTCGGAGATGCCGAGCATGTGGCGGGGTTTGTCCTCGGGAAGTTCGTCGGTGACCCAGCTAGTGATCGTGCCCAGAATGTCCTTCTCCAGCGCACCGCCGATTCCGAAGCCGCCGAATCCTCGTCGACCTTCCGCTCGTGCCTCCTCGTCCAAGGCGAGCAGCCCGCGCACCGCTTGGCGCCGCAAATCCTCGTAGTTCGCGCCCTGCACCACACCCCACAGGGACTGCAGCGGCTTGCCTGCTCGCTCCCCCGTGAGCCGATCATGTTCGCGCAAACACCGCTGCGCCCACAACCGTGTGCGCTCCACAGAGTGCTCTTGGTAGGCACGTGTATCGACGAGCGTCGTCAGCTCATCGAACGCGAACATGATGTCCGCACCGAGCTGGTGCTGGATCTGCATCGACTTCTCCGGGGTGAAACGGTGGGCGGAGCCGTCGATGACGGATTTGAAGTCCACGCCGTCGTCGTCGACACGCGCCATGCGGTCTTTGTTCGCGGCGCGGATGTCGCTCTCGGTGAGGTCGGTGATGTCCATCGCGAGGATCTTTTTGAAGCCCACGCCCAGGCTCATCACCTGGAAGCCGCCGGAATCGGTGAATGTCGGGCCGCGCCAGTTTTCAAACGCCGCCACTCCCCCGGCCTCGTCGACAATGTCGGGCCCGGGCTGCAGGTAGAGGTGGTACGCGTTGGACAGGATCGCCTGCGCGCCGGCCGCCCGCACCTGCTCTGGGGTCAGCGTTTTCACCGTCGCTTTCGTGGCCACGGGGATGAACGCGGGCGTACGGATAGCGCCGTGCGGAGTATGGATGATGCCGGTGCGGCCGTTTGCGCCGTCGAGACGCGTGCCCACGTCAAAACTCAGATCCGCTGTCATGCCGTGACTCCCTGCTCCTCGAACTGCTTCTCCAGTGCTTCACCCTCAACATCCAGGTTGGGCAGGATGCGGTCGAGCCACCCTGGCATCCACCACGTTGCCGTGCCCAGAATGAACATGGTGGCGGGAACGAGAGCCATGCGGACGAAGAAAGCGTCGAAAAGCACGGCGGCTCCAAGCGCGAAACCGAAAATCTGAATGAACGGCAGCGGCTGGTCAATGAAGGCGATGAAGACGGCGATCATGATGATCGCGGCGGCCGTGACCACGCGCGCGCCACGCACGAACCCCTCCACCGTGGACTTTTCGACGGCGGCAAGCGTCGCCTGTGAATCGCCGCGCGCGCCATGCGAACGCGCCCGGGTGTACTCCTCCCTCATGCGTGTGACCAGGAAGACTTGGTAGTCCATCGCCAGGCCGAACGTGACGCCGATGAGGAGGATGGGCAGGAAGGACAGGATCGGCCCCGGCGTGTTCACCAGCCCAAACAGGCCGTACTGGAAGAACGCGACCGTGACGCCGAACGCCGCGCCGACCGAGAGCAGGAAGCCCAGGCCCGCAACGAGCGGCACCATGATGGACCGGAAGACCAGCACGAGCAGGATCACCGCCAGGCCCACCACGATGCCCAGGTAGAGCGGCATCGCGTCGGCGAGCTCTTCGGTGATGTCCATCTGGACGGCGGTGAACCCGGTCAGCCCGATGTCGGCACCGGTGGCGTCGGTGATCTCGCGGTCAACCCCACGCAACGCGTGCGCCGTGTCCACGGTGTAGGGGTTGTCCGGCCCCGTGGCTGGGGTGGCCAGGATCTGCGCTGCGGTCATGTCCTCGTTGACCGCGATGAGCTGCGAATGAATAATGCCGTTGACGGATCCGGCGCGCTCCATCGCATACAGGAAGGTAGACAACTGCGCCTTATTCTCTTCGTCATCCGGCAGCAGATTGATGTAGGGCTGCAGTGCCTGCGCCTCCGCCTTCACATCGTGCGCGTCGACGACGAGCAGGAACGGCGCGTTGACGCCCTCGCCGAAGCCTTCCGCCATGAGATCGGCGGATTTGCGCTGCGTGGTGTCCAGGTTGGAGTTAGAGTCCGAAGGCAGCGACATCTCCATGCCCAGCACCGGCACAGCGAGCGTGCCCAGCACCAGCACAACGCCAGCCATGACCAGCGCGGGGGCACGCTTGACGACGTTCACCCACGCCCTGCCCAGCGACTTTTCCCGCAAGTCCTTGCCTGGCCGGTCGCCCGGGCCGGGGTTGCCGGCCACACCGGGGATTCTCACGGAGAACATTTTGTCGCCCATCGCGCCCATGAGCGCCGGCAGTAGCGTGATGGCCACGAGCACGGCGATCGCCACAGTGACGGCGGCGGAAATACCCATCCAGGACAGGAACTCGATCTGGGCCAGCACCAGGGCGATGAGCGCGGTAAATACTGTCGTACCGGCGAAGACGACTGATGACCCGGCTGTGCCCACCGCCAAGCCCGCGGCTTCCGGACCCGGCAGCCGGGCGCGTTCGGTCTTATATCGCGACAGGATGAACAGCGCGTAATCAATGCCGACGGCTAGGCCGATCATGATGGCCATGGTCGGGGTGACTTCGTTGAGGTCGACCCAGTGGGTCGTGATCAAGATCAAGAAGACACCCAGCCCCACCCCCAGCACCGCAGTGATCACCGGCATACCGGCCGCGATGAGCGAACCGAATGTGACGATCATGACCACGAACGCAATGGCAATGCCGACAATCTCCGATGTGGCTTTGATCTCGATGGGGTCGCCGTAGCCCGGCCCACCCGCCTCCACTTGGAGGCCCTTGCCGCGGGCGAGCTCCATCGCTTCGGCCACGACTTCGCGTTCTTTGTCCGTCACCTGCATGGACGTTTCGGCACCGAATTCGAAGGTGGTGTAGCCGATGCGGCCGTCGTCCGAAAGCACGCGCACATTGTGGGCGTCGGCCCTGGCGCGCTCTTCCGGCATGCCCATGTCTGTCATCATGGACACGATCTGCTCGGTCTGGGCCTTATTGACCTTGACGGGGTTACCGAAGCGGTCCGTGCCGGTCAGCCCGTCCAGGTTGTCCTCGATATAGGCGATGGTCTCGTCGATCGCCGCCATGTTGTTGGCCGCGTCCAAACGCTGGCCTTCCGGCGCGGCGAAGACGAGGTTGACCGACGGGGCCTGGACCGGATCGCTCTGGTCGGGGAAGTTGTCGTTGAGCGAGTACAGCGCGTCAATCGACGGCGTGCCCGAGATTTCGAAGTCGCTCGTCAGCGGCTTCATCAGCGTCAACGCCCCAACAAGACCAGCGGCAAACAACAGCAGCCACGCCACGATGACCTTCCATTTGTTCAGGAAGGACCATTTGCCGAGCCGGTAAAGAAACGTCGCCACATGTACCTTTCAAAAAAGTTCGGAGCCTGGGTGCGATTCAGCCTGTTGTCGACTGAATATTACCCAAACTCCGAACTTCAAAATTTTGGCGGTAGCGGCGGGATTTGAACCCGCGGAGGTTTTACCCTCACTCGCTTTCGAGGCGAGTACCTTCGGCCGCTCGGACACGCTACCGCAGAACAGATTAACGGCAACGCGTCCGGCGAACCAAATTCGCCTTAAGGGGCTACTTGCGCCTAGTCGCGCTTGTCCTGGATCTTGCCAGCGACCTCGTTGAACTTGTCCTTGGCAGCGTCGCCAGCCCCGGAGACCTTCTCCTTGATGTCGCCGCCGAGCTGGTCAGCCTTGCCCTCGTTCTTCAGCTGGTCGTTGTCGGTGGCGTTGCCGAAAGCTTCCTTAGCGTCGCCCTTGAGCTGGTCTGCCTTGCCTTCAAAATCAGCCATGATGTTCTCCTTTATCTAAGTGAGTTTCGCTTACGTCGCCCATGGTAGAGAACTTCACCTGTGGCGTGGGTAACAATTTCGTCTCAATCGCCTTCATGGCCGCCCCTCGGCCGTGTGAGTACGGACTTCACGGGCGAAGAAATCCCGCATCAGGGAAGCAGTTTCGGTTTCCAACACGCCTGCGCGCACTTCGACGGTGTGGAGGTGGGCAGGGTCACGCAAGACGTCGATAAGCGATCCGACAGCTCCCGTCTTCGGCTCGTACGCGCCGTACACCAGCGATTGCACGCGCGCACCCAGGATTGCGCCAGCGCACATCGTGCACGGTTCCAGGGTGACCACGAGCTCGCAGCCGTCCAAACGCCAGGTTCCCAGTGCGCGCGCCGCCTTCCGCGTGACGACGATCTCCGCGTGCCCCACCGGATCCCGATCCGTTTCACGCCGATTCGTCCCGGTGGCGATCTCTTCCCCGTCCGGGCCGTAGAGCACAGCGCCAACGGGAATGTCGCCAGCCGGCGTGGTGCGGGCGACCTCGATGGCGCGGCGCATCCGCTCCTCGGCTTGTGTCTGCCGCAGACTCACCTGATCACTACCTAATCACGCGGTCCAACTCATCGGCGAAGCCGAGCTCGTCCGCGATCGCGTCGATGATGGCAGACGGGTCGGCATACGTATCGTCAACAAGCACCGCGAGAACCTCCTCGGAGAGACCGACGTCTTCCAAGATGGCGAAGTCGCCGTCCGCCCACCCATCGACATTATCCAGCTCATCCGGGTCGATGTCCGGGATGTCGATGCCGGCGTGGTCGAGGATCTCTGCAGCAAAATCATCATCCACCCCCATCGTCGCATCCGAAATGAGCACGCGGACGTTGCTGGGACCGGGCCGCACAACGACGAGGTACTCCTCCTCGACGTTCAACAGTGCGAAAGCAGCCCCCTCGCTGCGCAGGTTGCGGACAGCCTCCACGGAGGTGGACAGGTGCTCAAAGTCGTCGTCGAACTCCGCGACAACCCACTCGCCACCACGCATGGCCACGGTCACCGCGTAGCCGTCCTCGAACTCTGCACCCATGCCTAGTCAGACTACCCGCGTTGTGGAACACTTGTCAGAGTGAACGGGCACAATCTGAACAAGCGCGAACTCCCCCCTACCTGCATCATCGGGCTGGGGCTGATCGGGGGATCCATCATGCGCGACTTGGCCGCCGCCGGTGTCGACGTCTACGGCTACAACCACTCCCGTTCCGGCACACGCGCCGCTTCCCGCGACGGTTTTGACGTCTACGACGACCTCACGAGCGTGCTGTCCCGCGCCGCTTCCGACAACGCTTTGATCATCGTCGCCGTGCCCATGCACGCCGTCGAAGATGTGCTCGACGGCATTGCCCTGTACGCCCCCAACTGCGGGGTGACCGACGTTGTCAGCGTGAAAAAGTCCGTCTACGACCTGATCCGCGACCGCGGTATGCAGCTGCGCTATGTTGGCGGCCACCCCATGTCGGGCACGGAAGACTCCGGCTGGGGCGCCTCGCGCGAGGGCCTGTTCACCCGCGCAGCCTGGGCCGTCACCTACGACTACGCCGTGGAGTGCGACGACGCCGGCCGGCGCGTCCCGGTGGACTGGATCGAATTATTCGCCCACGTCTGCGAACTGGCCCGCATCTGCGGGGCGGAAGCTGTGCCTGTCTCTGTGGCTGCCCACGATGAGGCCGTTGCACGCGTTTCCCACCTGCCGCACGTGCTCGCCGAAGCGCTCGCCATAGTCGGCGACCGCGGAGGCACCCTCGCCCAGTCCCTGGCCGCCGGCTCCTTCCGCGGTGCGACGCGTGTCGCCGGCACCGAGCCCGAACTCGTCCGGGCAATGTGCGAGACCAACGCCGACGCCGTGGTGAAGACCATCGACGAGATACTGCTCCTCTTGCAAGATGCCCGAACCTCCTTGGCCGACCCGGACCACCCTTCCATCGCGCAACTCGCCGGCGCCGGCTACCGCGCTGCCACCCGGATGGGCGCACGCAAGGGCGCCCGCGCCGAGTCAGTGTCCCCGGTGAAAATCTCCTCGCGCCCGGTCATGCGCATCCAGCTCGGCGCCCCAGGCTGGGTCGGCGCGCTGAAGCAGACAGAGTCCCTCGGCGGGCGCATCGACATCTTCTTCTAGCGCTGCCTTGGCACGGCCTCCAGCAGCAAGAAACCCCAACCGCCTCAAGGCAATTGGGGTGCATCTCAAATGGTGCGCCCGGAGGGATTCGAACCCCCAACCTTCTGATCCGTAGTCAGATGCTCTATCCGTTGAGCTACGGGCGCGTCGCTGTGTTTTGCAACGAAGAGTTACACTACACCGCCGTTAACAGAAGGCAAAACCTGCAGTTCAGGCGGGTTGGTTAGAGCCCGAGCACTGCTGTCGCGATGAAGAAGTAGATGATCAAACCAGTCGCGTCGCAGAAGGTAGAGATGAACGGGTTGGAGAACACCGCCGGGTCAGCGCCCACAGTCTTCGCCACGATCGGCATGGCACCGCCCACGGTGGCGGACATGGTGCAGATAGCCAGCAGGGTCGATCCAATGATGATGCCGATGTCCAAGTCGTAAACCAAAGAGGCCAACACGAAACCGATGGAGCCGAGCACAGCACCCAGCATGAACCCGACGCGGATTTCACGCCACATGACTTTGAGGATGTCGGACTTGTGGACGTCGCCAAGCGCAAGGGCGCGCGTCACGGTCGTCGCCGCCTGGTTACCGGTGTTCCCGCCGGTACCGGTGAGCAGCGGGATGAACAGGGACAACACCACGGCCTGCTCGAGTTTCTCCTCAAAGATGTCCAGGACCTGGACGGTGAGGATGGCCGAGATCGCCAACACCAACAGCCACACAATGCGCGAACGCATCAGGGTGAACACCGGCGTGGACAAATACGGCCGCTTCAGCGCTTCCGAACCACCCTGGCGGGCACTGTCCTCAGTGTCCTCGGACTCGACGACAGCCTGGGCTTCGTCGAAGGTGAAAATGCCCACCAGGCGGTTATCGTTGTCCACCACTGGAATGGCCAGCAGCGCCAACGGGAGGAACCAGCGGGCGGTGTCTTCCGCGTCATCCTCCGCCCGCGCCCACGGGGAATCCTGGACCAGGTCCGACACGAGGTCGTTGGCGTCCGCCAGGAACAGGTCGCGCATCTTCACAATGCCGACCAGCTGCCGGTCCTCATCCATCACCGGGATGGTGTAAATGGTCTCCAGCTCCTCGGCCTCTTCGCGCAACAGGTTCGCGACTTCTTGCGCGGTCATCGAGCCATAGATCTCCGGGATCTCCGGGGACATGACACGGCCGACGGAACCCTTCTCGTAGCCGAGGACCACATTGGTGTTCTCTTGATCCTGCTCGTTGAGCTCTTTGAGGAGGCGGTCGGCGACAGGGGCGGGAAGCTCGTCGAGAAGCATGACGCGGTCTTCCGCACCCATCTCCTCGAAGAATGCGACGACTTCATCGTCGCCAAGCGCGCGCACCATGTCGGCCTGGTGGTTGGGGTCGAGCGCGTCGAAGACAGCGCCGGCGCGCTCGGGCGACAGCAGGCGGAACAGCACGGCGCCGCGCTTGACGGGCGAGCGTTCAATCAGCCAGATGATGTCGTTGAGCTGGGCCTCTTCTAATAGGCCGGAGATTTTTTCGGCGTGGTCGCCGTCGATGTCATGCGAGTCGATCATGCGCTCGAGCTCAAGCAGGGCATCGTGCTGCTCAACGGTGGCCATGCTGGTCCTTTCGCCAGGGGATATTCCGAAGCTTGAGGGTAGCGGAATATCGCAGCGAGCGAACGCCGAGTAGAAAAAATGGTGCGCCCGGAGGGATTCGAACCCCCAACCTTCTGATCCGTAGTCAGATGCTCTATCCGTTGAGCTACGGGCGCGTGGCGGAGATGACAGGATTTGAACCTGCGGACCTCGTGAAAGGTCAACTCCTTAGCAGGGAGCCCCAATCGGCCACTCTGGCACATCTCCATTGGCCTTCAGCAGGCCTTGACTTACATTACCCACATTCGTGCGGTCGGCCAAAACACCTGTCTAGAATCTTTGAGCATGATCCGCCCTGACCTGGCCAACATCCCCTCCTACGTCCCCGGCACGTCTGATCCGGAGGCGTTGAAGCTGTCCTCGAATGAAGTCGCCGGCCAGCCTCTTCCGGCGGCGGCGGAGGCGATGGCGCAGGCCGCGATCCACGGCAACCGCTACCCAGACATGGGCACGACGCAGCTGCGCGCCGCGCTGGGCAAGCACCTCGATGTTGATCCGGGCAACGTCGCGGTCGGCTGCGGTTCGTCTGCGCTGTGCCAGCAGCTCGCGCAGGCCACGTCCACACCGGAGAACAACATCGTCTTCCCGTGGCGCAGCTTCGAGGCGTACCCCATCTTCTGCCGCATCGCCGGCGCCGAGCCGCGCCCTGTGCCCTTGCTTGGCAGCGGTCGTCTCGACCTGGATGCCATCGCATCCACCATCGACGAACGAACGTCCCTGGTTTACCTGTGCTCACCCAACAACCCCTCCGGCGCGGTGGTGACCCGCACCGAGTTCGACGACTTCATAGCGCGTGTTCCGGGCCATGTCACCGTGGCGCTGGATGAGGCATACGTCGAGTTCAACCGCGACCCTGACGCTGTCAACGGCCAGGACATCTGGCGCGACCACGCCAATGTCCTGTGCTTGCGCACCTTCTCCAAGGCGTACGGGCTGGCGGGCGTGCGCATCGGTTACGCGTTCGGGCACCGCGAGCTTATCGACGCTGTGAATAAAGTCGGCGTCCCTTTCCAAGTCTCCGCCATCGCCCAGGCCGGGGCCCTGGCTTCCCTGAAGCACTCCGATGAGTTGTTGGCCCGCCTCGAGGACACCATTGAGGTCCGCGACGAGGTCGCCGACCGGATCGGCGCCGCCCGCTCCCAGGCCAACTTCGTCTGGCTGCCCGCCGAAAAGTGCAGCCGTGAACCCGCCGCGATCGCCGCTGACTTGGCCCGGCGGGGCGTGCTCGTGCGCGCCTTCCCCGAAGGGCTCCGCGCTACAGTGACCGACCGCGAGGAAGCCGACGAATTCCTTTCCGCGTGGGACGCGGTGACCTAGCCGGTCCCGCCGCTTAGTCCCCGCCCCCGGGCAAAAATCCGTACGCTGGTACTCATGCAGCTGAATTACTCTTTGAACTCCGGCTTCGCCACCGGCGACGGCTCTGCCCCCACCCGCGACAACGTTTCCGCCTGGATCGCGTGGGCCCCCGCGCCCGACGCGACGACTCTTTACTTGGCCCCGCGCGCGATGGCGCTGAACGACGACACCGTGCTCCTCGGTGTCCCTGTCGGCGACCTAGACGGCGTGGCAGATGCGCTGGCCGGGCGGAACATCGACCCGCAGCAGCTCTCTTATGGCCAGCCCGACGCACACGCTACGGTAGAGGTAGCCTCGCCGATTGCATTGGAGCAGGTGAAGGTAGTGGTCGCGAAAGACGGCCCGACTCGTAGGAAAGCTCAGCGCGAGTTCGCCGAGATCCCCGGTGAGCGCCAGTTCCACATCATCCACGAGTTCTTCGAACAGTAAAAACAAGACCACTAAAGAAAAGGTAAGTTCATGCGTTTCATTGTCGACCTCGTAGTTACAGCACTGGCCCTGTGGCTGGTCACCGTTATCGTCCCGGGCGTAGAGATCTTCGGCGGCATCGGCGCGTTCATCTGGGTCGCCCTGGTGTTCATGTTCGTCAACGCGTTCATCTCCCCGCTGGTGAACCTGATCAGCTTCCCGCTGAAGGTTCTCACGCTGGGCTTGTTCTCCCTGATCGTTAACACCCTGCTGTTCTCCCTGACCGGCTGGATTTCCGACAGCATCGGTAACGGCCTGCAGATTGACGGCTTCTGGTCCGCGTTCTTCGGTGCCATCGTCATGGCGATCGCGTCCTGGATCGTCGGCGGCATCTTCAGCGCCATCGGCGGCGACAAGGTGAAGACTGACGCTTAAGTAACGTCCACTCCCCCACACAAGGCGCCCCCGCTGGGGCGCCTTTCGTCTTTGAGCGAAAGTCTGGCGGAGACGAGGGGATTTGAACCCCTGGAGGTGTGACCCTCGCTGGTTTTCAAGACCAGTGCATTCGGCCGCTCTGCCACGTCTCCCTGCTGCCCGATCTGGGCGCCCACAAAACTCTACTACCCTGGGGCACCATGAAAGCAATTACCGTCACGGACCCAGACAACCCGCGCTCGCTCGAGCTTATCGACGTCTCTACCCCCGACCTCCGCGAAGGCGAAGTCCTCGTGAAAATTCACGCGACCGGGGTCAACCGCGCCGACCTCGTGCAGGCGGAGGGAAACTACCCGGCGCCGAAGGGCGAGTCCGAGATCATCGGCCTTGAATGCACCGGCGAAATCGTCGATGCGGGCGACACAGACCGCAAGGTCGGCGACGAAGTTGCGTGTCTGCTCGCCGGTGGCGGGTACGCCGAATACGTTGCCGTGCCGGAGGGGCAGCTGATGCGCATCCCGGACGGGTTGTCGCTGATTGAGACCGCAGCCGTCATCGAAGTGGCTACCACTGTCTGGTCCAATCTGGGCATGCTCGCCGGCGTTGACGAGGGCGACCGTGTGCTCATTCACGGCGGTTCCGGCGGCATCGGCTCCTTCGCCATCCAATTGTGCAAGGCCCTCGGGGCGGAGGTCGCGGTTACGGCTGGATCCGCCGAGAAACTCGAGTACTGCAAGGAGCTCGGCGCCGACATCCTGATCAACTACAAGGAGGAGGATTTCGTCGACGAGCTCAAGGGGTCTTGCGATGTCATCCTCGATGTCATCGGCGGCCCGTACCTAGAGGACAACATCAAGTCCTTGGCCACCGACGGCAAACTCATTGTCATCGCCGTGCAGGGCGGCCCGAAAGGCGAGTTATCGCTGGGCCGCATGATGCCGCGCCGCCTGTCGGTCCACGCCACCACCCTGCGTGCCCGCCCCCGCGCGATGAAGGCTGACATTTGCCGCTCCACGCAGGAGAACGTGTGGCCGCTCATCGAAGACGGGTCGATCAAGCACCAGCTGACCAAGACCTTCCCGCTTGCTGATGCCGCCGCTGCTCACGACCACCTCGACTCCGGCACGTCCACCGGAAAGGTCGTCCTTGTTGTCGAATAGAAATCGACAACAAGAGTGAGCGACGACTACGCCAGCGATGCGACGACGCGCATGACTTGCTCGATGTCCTGGTAGGTGTTGAACGGCCCGAGGCCGACGGTCACGCCGCCGCCGATTTCTTCCAGGCCCATGTCGATGAGCAGCGGGGTCGGTTTGGTCAGAGTTGTGACGATGCCGTTGTCGAACAACCGCTGGTACACCGTCGTTGCCGGCACACCCTGCACGCCGAACGTCAGGCGCGGCAGGCGCTCGGTCGACGCGTCTGCGGCGGCCTCCCCGGAACTGCCCAAGATGTGCACATGCGCCCAGGTGCCCAGGAAGGTGTACAGGTCGTCGCGCAGGCCACCGAGATAGGTGGACATTTCGGCCATCGAGCGGTCGAGACGAGCACGGCGCGTAGATCGGCCCGTCGCAGCCGGGGCGAGACCGGCCAAGTGGTCCACAGCTGCGGTGACACCGCCGGCCAAGCCGGGGGCGACACCGGCGCTGACGGAACACATTGCATCTGCGTCGACGCGCTTGAGCATTGCTGCGTCGCGCAGCACGAGGGCGGCAACCTGCGGCCCGCCGAGCGCCGCCATGTCCAAAGCGACAATGTCGGCATCCCAGCGGTCGAAATCGATGCGGTGGTACGGCGCGTACGCCGTCGCATCAACAACCACCCAGGCGCGCGAGCGGGCCCGGACGCGTTCTGCAATGTTGGACACTTCCATCACCGAACCCAGTTCTCCGTGGGCGGCGGGGACGGAAACGAGGCGAGTGGAGCCGTCGACAAGCTGCTCGTATTGCCACGCAGGAAGCTCACCGGTGCCCAACTCAGCGTGAGCCGTGCGGATCTGCGCCCGCGCCTGGGTGACAGCCGCGCGCAACTCGCAGCGGTCCAAGCTGCTGACTACAACGGACGAGTCGTAGCGGAACTGTGGCTCCATCGCCGTGACCAGCGCACTGTAGAGCACCGGCAGGCTCGGGCCGAGAATCACCCGGTCCGCGCTGGCTCCCACAAGGTCCGCGACAGCGTGCCGCGCCGCCTCCAAGAAATTGTCCCCTTCAGGACGGCCGACCGCCTGCCCCGAGTGCGAACCTGTGTGAAACTCGCGCGCCGGCACCTGCGGCGCCATCCGGAACGAGCGGGACACAGCCGCGGAAACACGTTCCGGAATCTGCGGGCAGTCGTGGGCGTTGAGGTAGGTCCAACCGTCGGAAAGCGAGGCATAAAGCCCGCGAACGCGGTACACGTCGTACTCCGCACCGTAATCCACGGTCTCCTCCTTCCGATAGAAATGTTTCACTAGTATGCACTCATACTTGACGGGACGCACCATCGGCCCCTTAGCAATATTTAAGGATCTTGGCACTAAGCTGTTAAGTGTGCAAGACAAGGCAACGTTGCTTTCCGACGTCTCCCGCATGACGTCCACCGCCCAAGACACCACACCGGCCTCGAAGTCAAAAACCTTCCGGGCCGCCGCAGCCGACCTCACCCGCGGGTGGGGCCAGTACGAACTGTGGCTGCAACTGGGCTGGCAGGACATCAAACAGCGCTACCGGCGCAGTGTGCTCGGCCCATTGTGGATCACCATCGCCACCGGCGTGATGGCACTGGCGCTAGGGCTGTTGTACTCCATGCTATTCCAAATTCCGGTGCGCGAGTTCCTGCCGCACGTCACCGTCGGTTTCATTGTGTGGGGCTTCATTTCCGGGTGCATCAAGGACGGGGCGAACGTCTTCATCGAAAACGAAGGGCTGATCAAGCAGCTCCCCTCAGCGCTGTCCGTCCACGTGTACCGCCTGGTGTGGCGTCAACTGTTGTTCTTCGCCCACAACATGGTCATCTGGCTGGTGCTCGTGCTGATTTTCCGGCTGGAGCTGGGCTGGGACCTGTTGCTGTTCATCCCGGCGCTGGCTCTGATGATTCTCAATGGGGTGTGGGTGACCATGCTGTTCGGGATCATCGCCACCCGTTTCCGCGACGTGGCTCCTCTGCTGGAGGCACTGGTGCAGCTGTTGTTCTACGTCACCCCGATCGTGTGGACCACCCAGACCCTCAAGGAGCAAGGCGGCGACGTCGCCCAGCGCGCCATGCTGGCCGAGCTCAACCCCCTCTACCACTACCTCGAAATCGTCCGCGCGCCCCTGATCGGACGCGACCTGGCCGCCTACCACTGGTGGATCGTGCTGGCCTTCACGGTTGTCGGCCTGCTGGCCGCTTTGCTGGTGATGCGCCAGTGGCGCTTCCGCGTACCGTACTGGGTGTAAGGAGATAGCCGTGGTTTCTATTGACACCTACAACGCATGCGTCGACTTCCCCATCTTCGATGCCAAGTCCCGCTCCCTGAAGAAAGCGGTCATGTCGTCTGCCGGAGGGGCGATCGGCAAAAACGCCTCCAACACCGTCGTCGTTGAGGCGTTGCGCGACATCAACCTGCACCTGCGCGAAGGCGACCGCGTGGGCCTCGTCGGCCACAACGGTGCCGGAAAATCCACCTTGCTGCGCCTTCTTTCGGGCATTTACGAGCCCACCCGCGGTGTCGCCGACGTCCGCGGCCGCGTCGCCCCCGTCTTCGACCTCGGCGTGGGCATGGACCCGGAAATCTCCGGTTACGAAAACATCATTATCCGCGGGCTGTTCTTGGGCCAGACCCGTAAGCAGATGAAAGCCAAAATGGACGAGATCGCCGAATTCTCCGAGCTCGGCGACTACCTAGCCATGCCCCTGCGCACCTACTCCACCGGCATGCGCGTGCGCCTGGCACTCGGCGTAGTCACCTCCATCGAGCCCGAGATTTTGCTTCTCGACGAAGGCATCGGTGCCGTCGATGCCGCCTTCATGGCCAAAGCCCGCGTCCGGTTGGCTGAACTAGTCAAACGCTCCGGCATCCTCGTCTTCGCCTCCCACTCCAACGATTTCCTGGCGCAGCTGTGCAACACCGCACTGTGGATCGACAAGGGCGAGATCCGCCAGGCCGGGCTTGTCGACGATGTCGTCGAAGCCTACGAAGGCAAAGAAGCCGGCGACTACGTCCGCGACCTGCTCGTCCGCTTCGACGACGAGGACCGGGATGATCAGGCAGACCAGGAGGACTAGGAGGAGCAGGAGGATTAGGGGCCTAGCCCCCCGACTCCCACTGACCACCCCATCCCCCTCACCGCCAGCCGACCGAACCATAAGCGGTGAACGATATGAGCATTTCGGTCCGATGAAATTCGGACCATGACTCCTTGACCAGCACTTACTGCTCGGCGCTTATGGGTTGGTGCGCTTAATCGTTCACACGGTCCCGGGGTTGTCGCCCAGCCGCCACGGTCACAGCCGCTGGGTAATCAGCTCCCGCAACAGCTCGGCAACCTTGCCCATTGTCCCAGCGGTGAACCTGAGCACGGTCCACCCTTGCATAACGCACCTGATGTTGATGGCCGAGTCCCGGTCGCGCTGGCTCCGCTGCAGGTGGTGCTCCCCGTCGTACATGAGACCTATTCCCAGTTCGGTAATGGCCAGGTCGAGGGTGGTGATGATGCCGCGGTCGTCAGTGACCGTCACCTGCTCGGACAGTTCCACCCCGAGCTCTTCGCAGATCTGCCGGGCGATGAGGCGCATTTCGGTCTCTTTCGGGGAATCGGCACGGTCACTGGACGCTCCGACGAGCCTTTTCAGCCATGTGCGGGGCAGTCGGTTCCGGGCAGCGTTGTAAATGAGGTCGGGGTGGATGTTGAGGTGGCGGCGGGAAGCGTCGATAAGCTGCAGGGCTCTCAGGTCCACTGGACACCACCCGTCGACCGTGCCCACGGGCCACCGGATCTCCCCGGCGCGGATGCACTGCAAGGCTTCTACGACGGCGCACCCTGGTGTGGATATGGGGATCGGGTGCCCTTGGTAGCGGACGGTCCATGTTCGTCGCGGGCGGGTGCGGGTGATCCGCGGCGTGTATTGGGTCGCTTCGACGGTTTTTCGGACGGCGCCGTGGAGTGTCGTGTGGAATGCATCGGCGAAAAACCTCAGGCCGAACACGGCCAGCGCACTGAATCCGCTGACGGAGCAGCCCAGTTCGGATGGGCGCGCAGAGGCGAACGGTTCCGCTATCCAGAACCGCCGGGACACCTGAACACCGGGGCCGTCCAGGTAGAAGCCGCCGTGCACGTTAGCCGTGATGTCCATGTCATTGTGCAATGTCATGCATTGTTAGACAGCCCCTGCCACCGTTACGGTTCCCTCACCGAAGCGCTTCCCTTATTCGCACCCACTGCCGTGGCACAATGGTCCCCATGACCTCGACCACCGATGCGCTGCTGAACCCGAACGGCACGACCGCGGCGGTGATTGTCACGCATAAGCGCGCTGAGCCGCTCAAGCACTCCCTGGAGATGGTGGCGAGGCAAACTCACCCGGTCGACTGGGTGATCGTGGTGGATAACGGTGCAGAAGATGAGGTGCGCGCCATGGTGCACCAGCTCGGCGACAAGGGCGTTTACCTGGCGTCGCGCACGAACCTCGGCGGCGCGGGCGGATTCGCCTACGGCTTTCTGCACGCGCTCGCCCTCGGTGCGGATGCGATTTGGTGCGCGGATGACGACGGCCGCCCCGCCGACCCGGGCGTGCTGGAGGAGCTCTACCGCGTCGCCGCGCGCGAGGGCCTGGCGGAGGTCTCCCCCGTCGTGGCCAACATCGATGACCCGGACCAGCTCGCGTTTCCGCTGCGCCAAGGCTTGACGTGGCACCGCCGCCGCAGCGAGCTCGAGGGGGACTTCCTGCCGCAGTACGCGAGTCTCTTCAACGGGGCGCTCATCAGCGCTAAGGCGATGGAGCGCATCGGCGTGCCGGACTACCGCCTGTTCATCCGCGGCGACGAGGTGGAGTACCACCGCCGCCTGGCCCAGTCCGGCATGACATACGGCACCGCGCTGACCACCAGCTACCTGCACCCGGACGGCTCCGCTGAGTTTCACCCGATCATGGGCGGCCGCGCGCACGCCCAGTGGCCGGATAATGAGGTCAAGCGTTATTTCACCTACCGCAACCGCGGCTACATCATCGGCCAGCGCGGCATGAAGAAGATGCAGCTGCAGGAGCTGGTGCGCTTCGGCTGGTTCTTCCTCATCCAGCGCAAGAATCCGCGGGAGTTTCGCGAGTGGCTGCGCCTGCTGCGGATGGGCGCGAACGAGGACTTCCGCCGGCCTTGATCCGGGCCAAAGTCCGGATCAAAATGGATCAGCGTCGACGACGACCTTTGTCGGCTGCTTGAAGATGAGGACGCGCTGCAGGATGAAGTTGGTGATCGTCGCTACGCCTTGGGCGATGACGAAGGCGATGAAGTCTTTCCACGGGTCCTCGACGCCGAGCGCGATGAGCGGCGGGTTAGTGATCCAGTAGAGGAAGACTTGGATGCCGAATGTGGAGGCGTAGAGGATGAACACGGCCAGCGCCCGCTTGCCGGTGATCTTCGCCTGGAATGTGAACCGCGAGTTGAGAAGGTAGGCGGCGAGTGTTCCGAAGCACCAGCCGACCACTTTCGCGGACACGCGCGTGAACCCGAAAGAGTGGGTGAGCAAGTACGTCAGCCCGAAGTCGAGCATCGCGCAGAAGATGCCGATGATCACGAACCGCAGCAGCTGCCGTTTCGCGCTCATCGGGTGTGTTGTTTCAACCTTGGAGGTCACAGCGGTTCACCTTACCCGCACCATTCAGCGCCGCAGCAAAGCGCGGTACATCTCCAGCTTATCGACGGCACTCACGCCCCCGGCCCCGTACCCACCCACTGAGGCCAACCGCACCAGGGATCCGGCGCACAGGGAGCGGACCTGGCGGGCTGAGTACTTCTCCCCGCCTGGGTTGGCCCAGTTCAAAGCGCTCATGGTGGTTTCAATGACGTCGTCGGTAGTGTCATCATCAGCCAAGCAGGACAGCGCGAGCACCGTGGACCAGAAGGCGTCCCTGGCCACCGGGGTGCGTTCGCGCGGCAGGCTGGCTAGCGTGTCGGCCACCAGCGGATCGAGCTCGCACGTCCGCGGCAGGTCAATGGCCTGCAGCAGCGGGAGGAAGTCGAGGGTGTGTGAACGGTCGACGATGTCGACGACGTCATCGCGCGCGCCGGCAAGCACATTCTCAATCGCCGAGGGGCCCAGCAGCTCGGCGTTGATGGCGGGAATGTCGAAAGGCTGGTCGCCGAAATCCCCGTGCCCGGCCACGCACAACGCGCTCGGGGTGGCGCTGTCGCGCGGGTAGATGTCCAGCAAGGTCAGCTCGAACCGCCAGAGCCCCCAGTGGAAGAACAGGCAGTCCCCGGCCTGACGCAGGTATGCGCCGATTTGCGCGCTCCCGTCCAGCCGGCCATGGTTTTCGGCATCGGCCGTGAAACGAGTTGGGCTCGGCGGGCCGGCCGGCACCGCGAAGCAGACTTCGAGGACGCGCTGCGCATCCTCGAGAGTGCTCTCGGAGTTCAGGCCGATGTGGCGGAAGACGGATTCGTCGGCAAGCATTGTGGCGCAGCGCACGAGCAAGGTGCGCTTGAGCTGGGCCACGACCGACATGACCCCACCCTAGCGATTGTGCACACCGTAGGATGTCAGCCATGCAGCAACCAGACAAACCCCATATGTCGGCACAGCTTGCCGACGTCCCCCTCGACGACTTCATGACCCGCCTGATCGCCCAAGAATTACCCTTGTTGGACAGCACCTCCCGCGGCATCGTCTACGAAGAGTTGCGCGCCCACGAAGACGCAGGCAAACCGGTGATCACCAGCCAAGAAGAGCTGCCAGAACGGATCCGGGAGATCATGGAACTCTAGCGGTAGGGTGGGGTTTATGGAACTCCACACCACCACAAAGTCCCTCTACGGCTGGGGCCGCACCGCGCCGTCGACCGCGCAGGTCCTAGCCACCGCTGACGTTGACGTGATCAAGGAGGCCGTGCGCCACGTCGCCGAAGACAACGCGTCACTGCCGGAAGCTAAGCGCCGCGGCGTGATCGCTCGCGGCATGGGCCGTTCCTACGGCGATCCGGCCCAAAACGGTGGCGGCTTGGTCATCGACATGCAGCCGCTGAACAAGATCCACGAGATCAACCCGGACACCGCGATCGTGGACGTTGACGGCGGTGTCACCCTCGACCAGTTGATGCGCGCCGCCATCCCCTACGGCCTCTGGGTCCCGGTGCTGCCCGGCACTCGCCAGGTGACCATCGGCGGCGCCATCGGCCCCGACATTCACGGCAAGAACCATCACTCCGCCGGCTCTTTCGGCGACCATGTCGTGTCGATGGAGCTGCTCGTCGCCGACGGCCGTATGCTCCACCTCGAGCCGAACGGCACCCCGGATGACCCGGACGGCACCTTGTTCTGGGCCACTGTCGGCGGCATGGGCCTGACCGGCATCATCCTGCGCGCGCGGATCAAAATGACGCGCACTGAGACGGCCTACTTCATCTCCGACACGGTGCGCACCTCCACGCTGGATGAGACGATTGAGGAGCACTCCCACGGCCAAGAAGAGGGCTACACCTATTCTTCTGCATGGTTCGACGCGATCTCCGCCCCGCCGAAGACGGGCCGCTCCACCATCTCCCGTGGCTCGCTGGCCACGATGGCGCAGCTCGAGGAGTTCGCGCCGAAGCTGGCCAAAGACCCGCTGAAGTTCTCCGCCCCGCAGCTGATGACAGTGCCGGACATCTTCCCGTCCTGGACAATGAACCAGCTGACTCTGCGCGCCATCGGTGAGGCCTACTACTTCATGGGCAAGGATTCGAAGAACGACATCTTAAACCTGACGCAGTTCTACCAGCCGCTCGACATGATCGCGGAATGGAACCGCGGCTATGGCCCGGCCGGCTTCCTGCAGTACCAGTTCGTCGTGCCGACCGACGCTGTCGAGCCGTTCAAGCAGATCATCTACGACATCCAGTCCTCCGGCCACTACACCGCCCTCAACGTGTTCAAGCTGTTCGGCGACGGCAACAAGGCCCCGCTGTCCTACCCGATGCGCGGCTGGAACGTGTGCGTGGACTTCCCCATCCGCAACGGCCTGCACTCCTTCCTGGACCGCTTGGACGACCAGGTGATGGAGTTCGGAGGCCGCCTCTACCTGGCCAAGGAGTCCCGCACGTCCGCCGAGAAGTTCCACCAGATGTACCCCGGCATGGCCGGCTGGCTGGAAACCCGCAACGCGATCGACCCGACCGGGGTGTTCGCTTCCGACATGTCCCGCCGACTCGAACTGCACTAGTCGGCCGCGTAGCTCACTCAAAAGCAACATCCGAAAGGAACCCCCCATGCTTAACGCAGTAGGACAAGCACAGAACATTCTCCTTCTCGGCGGCACCTCCGAAATCGGCCTGGCCATCGTCTCCGAGCTGACCAAGCGCGGCGGCAACCCGACCGTCACGCTGGCTGCCCGCCAGGACAGCCCGCGCATCGATGCTGCTGTGGAAGAGGTCTCCCGCCACGGCGCCGGCAAAGTCCGCATCGTCGACTTTGACGCCTTTGACACCGACTCCCACCCGGCCGTCATCGACGCAGCGTTCGCGGCAGGCGATGTCGACGTGGCCATTGTGGCCTTCGGCACCCTCGGCGACCAGGAAGAGCTCTGGCAGAACCAGCAGGCCGCTGTCGCGTCCGCCCAGACGAACTTCACCGCACCAGTCTCCGTCGGTGTGTTGCTGGGCCAGAAGATGAAGCAGCAGGGCCACGGCACCATCATCGCCATGAGCTCGGTGGCGGGCATGAAGGTGCGCCGCTCCAACTTCGTGTACGGCTCCACCAAGGCCGGCATGGACGGCTTCTACACCCAGCTCGGGGAGGCGCTGCGCGGCACCGGTGTCCACGTCACGGTGGTCCGCCCCGGCCAGGTGCGCACCAAGATGACCGACGGTCTCGACGAAGCACCGCTGACCGTGGACAAGGAAGACGTGGCCAAGGCTGCCGTCTCTGCAGCTCTCGACGGCAAGAGCCACGTGTTCGTGCACAAGCTCTTCGGCCCGATCTCCCTGGTGCTCCAGCACATCCCGGCACCGATTATGCGGAAGCTGAGCTTCTAACCTCTTGTTCTAATACCTGTTTGCGGCCGAGTCTGTGGGAGACTGTTCGGTATGACCACGGCCCCCACGGACACCAAAGACGAGCCTCGGGAAGAGCTTCGCGGCAGCACGCGCGCGATTCGCGTTTACGATTACGAACCGGACAGGATCAGCACAGCCAGCACAATCGTGCGGATGCTGTGCTTCCTTTTTGCAGGAGGGGTGCTCACGCTTGGCGCGTGGTACGTGCTGCGCGTGACAACGTTGGCGGCGTTCAACGTCTCCATGGTCACCCGCGCGCTGGCCACGGCGTGCTCGTTCGTGGTGATTTTCACGGTGGGCGCACTGTTGCTCATGTGGCTTCGCGACGAATCCACCCCCCGCCGGCGCCCCACCTGGCGCGTCTGGCTCACTGAGATCGTGTGCTCTCTCGCCCCCGCGGGGCTGGTGGTGACCACACTGGGCATTCCCCTGGCCTCGACGAAGCTTTACCTCGACGGTATCCAGGTGGACCAGGGTTTCCGCACCCAATTCCTCACCCGCATGTCTGAGACCATGTCCAACCAGGACATGAACTATGCAGACCTGCCGTCTTTCTACCCGATCGGCTGGTTCTGGCTGGGCGGGCGCCTGTCCAACATTCTGGGCATGCCAGGGTGGGAGGTCTACCAGCCGTGGGCGCTCGTTTCTTTGGGGGCCGCCGCGTCAATGCTGGTGCCGCTGTGGCGTAAACTCACCGGTTCGTTGCCTGTCGCCACGGCGATTGCGCTCGTGACCGTCGGCATTGTCCTTTCTGAAACTCCCGATGAGCCGTACGCTGCAGTGGTGGGCATGTTCGTGCCCGCCGCGGCGATCCTCGGTTATTACGCCATGCAGGGGTCATGGGCGGCAACGGTCGCGCTGACTCTCTACTTGGGTGTCTCCGCCTGCTTCTACACCCTCTACACCGGCATTGTTGCGGTGACGATGATGGCGTTCGCGCTGATGGCGTTTTTGACGTCGGAAGGCAAGCAGCGCTGGGTGGCGCTGCGCCAGCTCGTAGCGATGGGCTTCGGTTCGATCCTCATTGCGCTCGTTGCGTGGGGCCCATACCTCGCCGCCGTGATGCGCAGCCCGGAGTCCACGCGGTCGACGGCGCAGCACTTCCTGCCGTCTGAAGGCGCGGCGGTGCCCCTGCCGTTTTTCGATCTCTCCCTAGTCGGGTTGCTCAGCCTGGCCGGGCTGGTCTTCATTGTGGTGCGGTTCCGCCGCCCGGAGATCGGGCACGTCGGACTTGCTGTGGGCGTGTGCTACGTGTGGGTGGTCGGTTCGATGGTGATCACGCTGGCCGGCACCACCCTGCTCGGGTTCCGTGTGGAGGTTCTCGTCGCGCTGCTGCTGTCCACCACAGGCATCCTGGCCATTGCGGATCTGCGCCTGACCGGGCTGGACGTCCTCTACCCCGATGCGATGAATAAGCGCTGCAACCGCATTGTCACAGCGCTGGTGGTCGTGCTGTTCGGCGCGGCGACCCTGGGGTACGCGCAGCAGATCCCGGCGGAGAACGAGTCCTTCATCGACGAGGCCTACGCCAGCACCGACGGCAACGGTGAACGCTCCGACCTGCGCGAATCCGACGTCGGGCGCTACTACAAGCAGATAGATGACTACATCCAGTCCCACGGTTACATCCCGGACGACACCGTCGTGTTCACCGACGAGATCAACTTCATGGCCTACCACCCCTACCGGGGTTTCAACGCGTTCACCAGCCACTACGCCAACCCGCTGGGTGAGTTTGACAAACGCAACGAGTCGTTGAAGCAGTGGGCGGACGGCTCCTTCAACGAACTGTCGGACCCCCAGGCCTTCACCGCCGCTATCGACGACAGTCCGTGGGCCCCGCCGCAAGCCTTCATCTTCCGCGGCAGCGAAACCGACCAGGACGCGCCATGGAAGACACACATTGCGCATGACATCTTCCCCAGCCAGCCCAACGTGCACTACGAAGCCCTGTTCTTCAACCCGCAGGCCTTCAACTCGCCGGACTGGGAAACCCAGCAGTTCGGCCCCTTCGTGGTCGTGGTCCGTAACCGATGAAAGGTACACGAGTGAATAACGCCGCAACCGGAACCGTCACTGAGCCGAGCGGGTCCACCGCTGTGACAGCCGAGTCTGCCGCCGCCGAAACCGACCCGCTGGCGCACGCCCAGCGCGCACCGCGGGGGTTGGCGCTCACCGCGATGATCTCCGGCCTGCTCGCCTTCATCTTCTTCGCGTTGCTGCCGTTTTTGCCGGTGAAGCAGGTGCAGTCGTCGTTTGACTGGCCGCAAAACGGCTCGCTGAATTCCGTCAACGCGCCGCTGATCTCGGTGGCGCCGGAGTCGCTCGAGCTGACCATCCCCCTCAGCGTGCTGGGGGAACTCGCCCCCGGTCAGACGAACGTGCTGTCCACCCTGCCGCAAGACTCCACGGAAGCGCTCGACCGCGGCCTATTCGTCACCGCACCTGCCGACGGCAGCGTCAACGTCTCCTCGCTCAACGAGGTCGTCTTCGAGCTCACCGCAGAGGAACTGTCCACCCTTGACGGAAATGCCGTGCTTGAAGTCTCCGCCACAGACGAAGCCCTGACGGTTTCTGTGCCGGGCACCGACTTCGGCGAAGAAACTGAGGACGACATGCGTCCCCAGGTCACAGGCATCTACAGCGAACTCACGGGAGACGCCCAAGCGCTTATCGACGCTGGACTTTCCGCCCACGTCGAGATCAACTCCCGCTTCACCTCCAGTCCGTCGCTGGTGAAGTGGTTCGCCATGATTGCCGGCACGATCGCCGCCCTGATCGCCCTATGGTCGATCGCCCGCATGGATCTGTTGGACGGCCGCCGCCTGGGCGTGTTGCGCCCGGAGTGGAGGTCGTTCAAACCGTTGGACGGGGTCGTCGTCACGCTTTTGCTGTTCTGGCATCTCTTCGGCGCGAACACTTCCGACGACGGCTTCTTGCTCACCATGGCGCGGGTGGCCAACGACTCGGACTACATGGCCAACTATTACCGCTGGTACGGCGTGCCCGAAGCCCCGTTCGGATCACCGTTCTACGACCTGCTGTCGCTGTTGGCGAAAGTCAGCACCGCGTCAGCCTGGATGCGTCTGCCCACGCTCATCGCCGGCATCCTCATCTGGTGGATCCTCTCGCGCGAAATCCTGCCGCGGCTCGGCACGACCATCGCGACACGGCGCGTGTCCTACTGGACGGCCGCGTTCATGTTCCTCGCGTTCTGGCTGCCATACGACAACGGCCTGCGCCCGGAACCGATCATCGCACTCGGCACCATCGCTGCGTGGGCATCGTTTGAAAGCGCCATCGCTTCCAGGCGCCTTTTGCCCGCCGCCGTGGGAACCATCTTCGCCGCCGTCACCCTGGCCTGCGGGCCGACCGGCCTGACAGCCGTCGGTGTCTTCCTCGTCTGCCTGCCGCAAGTGCTGAAGATCCTCTCGCAGCGGCGCGTGATCGCCCCGCTAGCGTCGTACATCTTCCCGTTCTTGGGTGCCGGCTTCGCGGTCATGGTGCTGGTGTTCAAGGACCAAACTCTGGCGACAGTGCTGGAATCCACTTCCGTGCGCTCCGCCGTCGGCCCGGCCTTGGAGTGGTACAACGAGTACGTCCGCTACGCGACGTTGCTGGAAGCGACTGTCGACGGCTCCCTGACCCGCCGCTTCCCCATGCTCATGCTCATCCTCTGCCTGGTGCTGGTGCTGTGGAGCATGTCGCACTACGGTGAAGTCCCCGGCGCGAAACCAGCCCCGACACGCCGCATGCTGGCGATTTTCGGGCTGTCGATGTTCTTCCTCATGTTCACCCCGACGAAGTGGACCCACCACTTCGGCATCTACGCCGGTATCGCCGGTGCCGCCGCGGCCCTCGGAGCGATCGTGCTGGCGCAGGTCGCCGCACGGTCCCCGCGCGCGCGGACCTTCGCCCTGGCCGCCGTGATGTTCGTCTTCGCGCTGTCCCTCGGCGGCTGGAACGCCTGGTGGTACATTTCCTCCTTTGCCGTCCCGTGGTGGGACAAGACGGTGCAGTACAAGGGTGTGGAGGCCAGCTCGATCATGCTCGCGCTGTTCCTGCTCACCCTCGTCGTTGGAATTGTGCAGTCGCTGCGCCACAAACCGCAGCCTGCCGACGGTGGTGCCGGCGCTGGCAGCACCCGCATTTCCCGCGCCATGACCGCGCCGATCGCCCTTGCCTGCATTCTCATCGTGACATTTTCCTGCCTGACCTTCCTGAAGTCCTTCCTGGACCAATCGCCGGCCTACTCCGTCGGCATGGGCAACGTCCGCTCGCTTAAAGGCGAAACCTGCCAGATGAGCGCCGACGTGCTGCTGGAGGCCAACACAAACGACTCCTTCCTCACCCCCGTCGACGGGGTCCCGCTGGGTAAGTCGCTGGAATCCGGCACGGTGCGCGGGTTCCACCCGGAGGGTGTGCCGGCCTACATCGACTCCGAAAACGAAGGTGCCGCCAACGTCGGCGCGATCCAAAACACCCCGGCCGCCGACACCGGCGCAGGTAGCGCCGGCAACAGCAACGACCAGAACGCGTCGACCGCGACGACCGACACCGGCTCCAACACCAACGGTGATGATGCCGCGTCCGACACCGTCCAGTCCACCTCCCGCGCCACCACCCAAGGCAACCGGCCGCAAGACCAGACCGGCGTCAACGGCTCCACGGTCCGCCTGCCGTTCAACCTGGACTACCACCGCATCCCCGTGCTGGGCACGTTCGACGAGGCCGCGCAGACTTCCTCGGAGATCAAGACGTCCTGGTTCGAACTGCCTGACGCCACCGCGGACGCCCCGCTGCTGGTCACCTCCGTCGCCGGCCGCCTGGAGCACCGCAATATCAGCGGTGAAGAGAAAGAGGGCCAGACCCTCAAACTCCAATACGGAACCCGTGACGACGAGGGCAATGTGACCGAAATCGGCACCGTCGAAATGCTCGACCCGGGTCCGACGACGAAGTGGCGCAACCTCCGCTACCCCGTTGCGGACCTGCCCGACAGCGCGAACGTCGTCCGCCTAGTCGGCGAGGACGTCAACCTCGACCCCGAGGAATGGATGGCCCTGACTCCGCTGCGCAACCCGACGCTGGAGCCGCTTACCGAAGTCTTCGGCCCCGACGTCCCCGGTCTGCTCGACTGGCCGGTGGCCATGCAGTTCCCCTGCAACCGCACCTTCAACCACTACGCCGGCGTGACGGAAATCCCCGAGTTCCGCGTCGCTGCCGATGCGAAAGCGAAGGAGCAGCTCTCCGGCTTCCAGGACTTCCTGGGCGGCGGCGCCATGGCCACCGCGGAGGCCGTCAACTCCGCCTACGAAATGCCCGGCTACCTCAACCAGGACTGGCACCGTGACTGGGGCTCGGCCTACCGCTACGTCCCGCGGACCAACTCCCAGGGGGAGACGCCGGACCTGGCGGAGATCAACTACGAGACGATCACCCGCTCCGGCCTGTGGCACCCGTCCGACATGAAGATCAGGGACCCGTACGAGAAGCAGGACTAGTCTGGAGGTCATGAAAGACCTCTACCAACTAGTCAACGGCCCCTGGCTGGAAAGCCACGTCATCCCTGAAGACCGCGGTGTAGACGGCACCTTCCACGCCTTGCGCGACAAGGCGGAGGAAGATGTTCACGCCATCGTCGAAACGGGCGAGGGCCGCGCCGCCGACCTCTACGCCTCCTTCATGGACATCGACGCTATCGACGCCTCTGGCCTGAGCCCCCTTGACGCCGATTTCGCCTTACTCCACGTGAACACGAACGAGGAGCTGGTCCGCAACTTCGGCAAGTTGGAGCGCTCCGGTGTCGGCGGCCCGCTGACGTACTGGGTGGAGAAGGACTCCCTCGGCGAGGAGTCCGTGCCCTACCTCATCCAGTCCGGCCTGGGCCTGCCGGACGAGGCCTACTACCGCGAGCCCGCCCACGCCGAAACACTTCAAACGTACCGCGGACACGTCGAGCGGATGCTCGGCTACCTCACCGACGAGCAGCGCTTCGGTTTCGGGGCGGGGGAAGCGGCGGAGCGGGTACTCGACGTCGAAAAGCGCATTGCATCGCACCACTGGGACGTTGTCGCCACACGCGACGCTGTGAAAACGTACAACCCCACTGAGCTGGCGGAACTGCCCGACATCATCCAGACGCTCCTGCGCGCCTCCGGCCTTGACGACGGCAAGGTCATCGCGATGATGCCCAGCTTCATCGACGAACTCGCGCAATTGCTTATCGGCGCTACTCTCACCGACTGGCAACTCTGGGCCACCTGGGCCATCCTGCGCTCCCGCGCCGGCCTCCTCCCGCAACACATCGGGCAGGCGAACTTCGAATTCTACGGCACCGTTCTCTCCGGCGCGACACAGCAGCGCGACCGCTGGAAGCGCGGCATTGCGCTGGCGGAATCGTTGGTGGGGGAGGATATGGGGCGCGCGTACGTCGCTAAGCACTTCCCGCCGGAGCACAAACAGCGCATGCTTGACCTGGTTGACCACCTCGTGCGCGCTTACGAAGAGCGGATCAGCCAGCTGACCTGGATGTCGCCCGAAACGCGGGAGCGCGCACTGGGGAAGCTGGGCAAGTTCACCGCGAAGATCGGCTACCCCGACGAGTGGCGCAACTACGACGGCCTGACGTTCGACCGCTCCGGCGCCCAGCTCGTCGCGAATGTGCGCGCCGGCGCGGCCTTCGAGCACGACTACCAGCTGTCCAAGGTGGGCAAGCCGGCCGACCGCGGCGAATGGGTCTCCACCCCGCAGACCGTCAACGCCTTCTACAACCCGGTGGTCAACGACATCACCTTCCCCGCTGCTATCCTCCAGCCGCCGTTCTTCGACCCAGACGCCGACGCCGCCGAGAACTTTGGCGCGATCGGCGCCGTCATCGGCCACGAAATCGGCCATGGTTTCGACGACCAAGGCTCGCGTTACGACGGTGACGGCAACCTCAACTCTTGGTGGACCGACACCGACCGCGCCCGCTTCGAGGAACTGACCGCCAAGTTGGTTTCGCAGTACGACGGTCTCGTGCCATCCGTCCTGTCCGGCCGCGGAGAAATCCGCGGTGTCAACGGCGAATTCACGCTCGGCGAGAACATCGGCGACCTGGGCGGACTCGGCATCGCCGTCATCGCCTACAAGAATTACCTGGCTGAACAGGGCCTCGACCCCGCCACCGACCAGGGTCCCGTGCGAGTCTTCCACGCCCCCGGCGCCACCGACACCATCGACGGGCAGGAATTCACCGGCCTGCAGCGCCTCTTCCTCGCCTGGGCGCGCGTGTGGCGCACCGCCATCCGCCCGGAGATGGCAGCGCAATACCTGGCGATAGACCCGCACTCGCCTGCCGAGTTCCGCTGCAACGTCGTCGCCAGCAACATTGCCGAGTTCTACGAGGCCTTCCCCGACGCCGCCAACGCCACGGACGCCGTCGCCGAAGCGGACCGCGTGGTGATCTGGTGATGCCCGACCAGCACGACCACCCCGGCCAGCCGTACCGTGCCGCCCAGGAACGGATGCGCCACACCCCCACCCCCGAGGAACCTGCCACGCCGCTTCCCGCTGGCGAAGCCGGCCCGTTGAATGACCAGGGGTCGCCGGAGTTCAACGTCGGTGGTGTCGAGCGCACCCTGTCGCCGAAAGAGCAGCTCGAGCAGCTGGTCAGCTACATGGACGCCACCTACCCCGCACCGGATACGACCCCGCCGTGGGCAGGTGGCAGTGGTGACCCGGCCGAGGCAGACCGCTACATGGGACACCTCGCTGACCGCATTACCCACGCCTCGATGCTCATGCTCGGTTCCGGGCTCGACCACACGATGCCAGGAGTCGCCTACGGCATGAATATCGCGAAAGTTCGCGATCTGCCCGCCCTTTCCGACATCCCCGACACCCCGGGCGAACCGGAGCTGCTTGCCCGCGTTTTCGTGCCCAGTTCGCCGACCCGCCGGTGGGCCGTCTCGTTGCACCCGGGCGGCTGGTGGCGCGGCTCCGGTGTCGCACTTGAGCAGCGCTGGCGCCCCGAAGTCGCCGCCGCCGCTGAGCTGTCTGGCACGACCATCCTCGACTTGGACTACCCGCTGCTGCCCGACGCCACCCTCGACGACGTTGTTACCAGCGTGCACAAAGCGCTCACCTACGTCGAGGCCCAGGAGCCGGCATCAGTCACTATCTGGGGTGCCAGCTCCGGCGCGGCGCTGGCCGTTCTCGCTGCTGAAGAGCACAGTGTGGATGGGTTGGTGCTGACGAATCCGGGGTTTGATAGCGTCGATAAGCTTCCGGCGGAACTGCGCGGACACCGCACCGTGCCAGCTCCCAGCGCATGGCCGCGAACTCTCATGCAACTTGCGCTTTACGACGACATTTCCCCCCACCCCACCATCACCGACGCCCACGACGCGACTGTTATTGAGTACCACTCAACACACACAATTGCCACGCCAGAGGAATCGCGCCGCCGCATCCGCGACGTCGCCGCATTCCTCACGACTGTGGATCCCGCGTAAGCGTCCCCTGCGGCAGCACCCCAACCCCTATTAGACTGCCGCGGAGACCCGCGCGGTTCCGTGAACTCGGGTTTTGTGACATACTCCAAAAACCCTTTGTTAGCTGCGCAAATAGCGTTACTGTTTCCGGCATGGATACTTTCAATGACCTTGTCAGTGCGCACAGCGCCCCAAGGTTGGGGGCACTGAAAGACTTCAACAAACAACAAGCGTTGAACGCCGGCGTGGAACCGTCGGTGGTCAACAACTGGAAACTCGTCCACGACGCCTACTTTGGGGAAGGCCTGTCGGACACTAAGCAAGCCAAAGCGGCGGCAAAAGCGACCGCGCTGGGGTTATCGATCGGCATGCTGGCCACCATCGAGCGCGCTATCCGCCACATCAAGCACGCCACCCGGAGGCACACCATGCGCATGAAGGTGTTATCGGCCGCCTCCCGCATCGGACGTACATGCGCCGCTATGTCCCGACTGCTCAAGAACATCGTCCCGCCGAAGGAACCGCCCGCGCGCAAAGAGCACGCCAGCATCAGTGAGCCGAAAGACGGCTACGCGACATTGACGCTGACTGCGTCGGAAAGGTTCATGGCCGACCTGAAACACCTGCTCATGACCGGGCTTGACAGCGCCACCTCCCCCGGCCGGCACATGGCCGCTAAGCTCATCGCCCTGCTCCGGGACGGCGGCGGCGTTCCAGAATCCGTACCTCGCCCACTCCTGCTTGTCGGGTTGCCGGATTACGTCCAGATCATGAACGGTGAGGGCGACGATGTCACCCTCGGCCTCACCGACGGCACCACCATGACCGGCAGCGACTACCTCAACCAGATCGCATCCAACACCCCGCACCTGGAGGCGGCGCTGTTCCACCCGACTGAAGGAGCCGTGAACATGTACCGGTCACAGCGCTTAGCTAATGACAAGCAGCGCGACCTCGCCCGTGCGGTGCAGCCCGTCTGCGCCCACCCGGACTGCCACCACGCCGCCGACCTGTGCCAAGTCCACCACGCAAACGCCTGGAAGAACGGCGGGGAAACCAACGTGGCCAACCTGGTGCCGCTGTGCCGCTACCACAACCGCATTAATGACGACGATCCCACCATTCGCCGCACCCGCGGCCGCATCGACATGCGCAGCGGCAGACCAGTATGGATCTCGCCATACGGCAATGAACGGATCAACCCTCGCCACCGCTACGGGGCAATGGACGTCCTCTTCGGGGCAGTCGATCTTGACCGGGCGACCGCGGCTTAAACGGGCAACCGTTTCGTGCCCGGCCGACGCCGGCAAAACGGTACGCGCTGTCTAACCCTCGGAATCGGTATCGATGACGTCGCGATGGGCGATGAGCGGCCGGATCGTCGGCACTGGTTCGCTGCGGCCTCGGTCACCGAGCCACACCAGAAACCGATCGGCGCCGTCGGTCAACCCGCGCTTCTCAGCTTCCTCGCGGTCAAGGTCGAAGATCAGATCGTCTTCGCTCTGGTCGATCCAGTCGTGCACGTCGTCGGTGTGCTCGTCCACATCTCCGTAGGACATGGCTGCGATGACCCAGTCAGGCCCGAAAGACACGGAGCCGAACGCACCAGCGCGATCGTCGGACCAACCGAACTTCGAGCCAATCACGCCAGCCATTTGATCGGTGCCGAAGTCCTGTTTGAAGCCGTCCTCGGCGTAGGGTGCGTGGTTGGCCATGCCGCGGATGATGGGTTCGGCGGCGGGATCGTCGATAATTGCGCTGATGAAGCGCGCGAGATCGTACGGCGACGTTAATGACCGCCCCCAGTAGCCGTCGCTGCGGGTGCTGGTCAGCTCGAACATCTCGGCGACCTCGTTGATGGCGTCTGGGTACGCGGCATCCAACTCACCAGCAACGGCATCAGAAGATGTGCGCATCATTCGCAGGACTTTCCCCTGCTCCTCAGTAGTGCCCTCAAGCAGGACCCAGTAACCGAGGTACAGCTTGGCCAAGGACAGTGCTGGGCGGGGATCTTGGGCGCCGGGCGAACCCGTCCAACGGCCGTCATCATGCATGACGACGAGATCGGTGCGCTCCCCCGGATCCCCCGGCAGCACATCAACAGCCGCCGCCGGAGGCAACGGCGCGACAACGAAGGCCGCTCCGACTACGCATGCTGCACCGACGGCACGAAGTGCCTGAACTGTTTCAAGTGCGCGTGTCGCCGCGGCGGCAATGAACCGCTTCACAGCACGCAATTATGCCTGGTGGCGGTCAAGAACCTCAAGCACGGACTCGGCTTCGTCGAGTTCGTCCTCGTCGACAGGCTCATCGACCTCGCACAGTGTGACGACGGCACCCGTCGAATCCGCCACCGTCAACAACAACCCGAACGGAGAATTCTCCGGGCCGCGCAGAATCTCCCCGCCGAGCTCCTCAACCCGCCCGCGCGCTTCTGCCACGTTGGCGACCCCGAGGAAGGTCTGCCAAAAACTCGGCACCTCAGCAGGAATCGTGCCGGATGCATCCCACACGCCCGCAAACGCCGCGCCGTCTTGCATGGCGACGTGGTAGCCGTCCTCGCGGTCGACGCCCCAGTCAAAGAGAGAACGGTAGAAGTCCACCACAGCCTGAGCATCCCCGGTGCAGGTGTATTCGTGCCACACGGGGGTTCCAGGCTCGCCAGCCGCCACGAAAGCATCCTCACCCGACGGCTGGAACAAACCGAACCAACCGCCAGCAACGTCAGCGCACAGCGCCATCGACCCCAGGGAGACGTGCGCCGGCTCCGCCAGCACGCGGCCCCCGAGCTGCGTCACCTTCGCCGCGTCGCGCTCGATATCGGTGGTGTAGAAATACGTCACCCATGCGTCGGGCATGTCTGCCCCGGAAGAACCGACCTCCTGAGCGACAAGACCCGCCACCGGGAGCCCCTGAACGCGGGCGACGCGGTACGCACCATCGTCAGCGCCTCGGGCACCGCCGCCTTGAACGTCTGCCCCATGCACGTCCCAGCCAAGGATCCGGGAATAGAAGTAGGAGGATTTTCGCAGCTCGCTGGACAGCAGGTCGATCCAGTACGGCATGCCCGGGCGGGCTTCAAAAGCGGGCATGGGTTAGAGGTTCCTCCACTTCTCGGGGTCGAAATCGTCGTTGGCGGTGCGCTCATCAAAGTAATCGTCATCGTCGCCGACACCGGTACCGGCGATGATGGTGGTGTGGCCGGCGATGGAGACCTCGTCCCCGTCGTCAAGCATGAAGCCGCGCGACGTGACTACCTCACCGTTGACTGCCACCTCACCTGCGGCGATGAGCTCTTTGGCTTCACCACCGGACTCAACAAGGTTGGCCAGCTTGAGAAACTGGCCGAGCTTAATAGGCAGATCCATTAATCGAGTCTCACAGCCGTGCCGGTCGCAGCGACCAGCATCATCGAACCGTCCGCGCCCATCGGCGAGTAATCCAACTCGATGTTGACCACTGCGTCAGCACCGATCTGGCGGGCGCGCTCCCACAGCTCATTCAGTGCGCTATCGCGAGCGCGAATTAGCTCCTGCTCCCACGAGCTCGCGCGGCCACCCACCATATTGCGGAAGCCCGCACCGAGGTCTTTGAACATGTTCATGCCGGTAATGGTCTCACCGCCGATGATGCGCATGTACTCGGTAATACGGCGGCCTTCGACGGTTGGCGTAGTTGTGAGGATCATGGCTTGAATTGTACCGGCCCCGCAGGCACCAGGACATCGCGCGGAACGGCGTCACGGATCTGGTACGGCACCTGCGGGGGCAGAATGTCGCGGAGCGGGGCGAGCGGGATGCTCCACGGGCCGACCGAGCTCATCGGTGCAGACGGCGCCGGTCGCGCCGGATCGATCATGGCCAGCGCATCGTGCGTGTTCGCACCCGCATCACCGACCGTCATCGCAGCGGCGGTCCAGCCGGGGCCGAAACTGACGGTGGCAGTGTAGGAGCGACGGTCATCGGACCAGCCGAACTTCGTGCCCTCGGCGCCAGGGAGACGCGACGTTCCGTAGTCCTGGCGGAAGCCGTCCTGCGCGATCGGGGAGGCGGTCCGCATGCCGCGGATGATCGGCGCGGCGAGCGGGTCGCGGCGGATGCGCTCGACGAACCTGGCAACGTCATAGGCCGAGGTCGCCGTGTTACCCCACCGGCCGCGGCGCGCGGTGTTGGTCAGGCCGAACTGCCGCGCGACAGCGTCAATGGCCTGCGGGTACCGGCGGTCAAGGTGTGCCGCGATCGAGTCTGACGACACACGAATCATGTGCTCCACCTGGGCCTTATCCACGGGCGCACCGTGCTGGAGTACCCAGTAGCCGAGGTAGAGCTTGCTCAGCGACAACGCCGCGCGCGGCTGGTGCGCGTCCGGCGACCCGGTCCACGATCCGTCCGGGTGGTAGACGGCCACCGCGGTTCGTCCGCCTGGCGCGCCGCGCTTCACATCCACTGCGTGTGCGGCCGGCGCCAGACCGACGGCTATCACCAGCGCGAGTACGAGCGCGCACATTCGTTTTGCCATGGTTCTCACAGCGTTGTTGTACCCCGTGGACTCACGTTCTGCCCAGCGGTCCAAGCGCGGTTCCAGCTTCCCCCAGCTCACCTGTTACTGGAGGTGAAGGTGTGTTTAGGCCTGAGAATTTAAAGGCTCGCGGCGATGCTTAGCGCACCCTCGACGATCATCCACACTGCCAGAGCCAGGAAGATCACGCCCGTCACAATGTCAACGATGTGCCCCCACCGCGCCAAAACGCCCGCGAGCTTATCGACGCCCACCGCGAACCCCACAAACCACCCCACCCCAATCAGCACAAGCGTGACGAGGATGAGGGCCATCCACCCCCACCCCATCCCCGGTCTCATGAACTGAGCGAATACCGCCCCGAAAAACAGCACCGCCTTCGGGTTGGAAAGGTTCGTGAGCACACCGGTGACGAACGCCCGGCGCGGGGACAGCACAGTGTCGGCGGCAGTCACCGCAGCGGGGTCGCTCGCAGCAGCGGCCACCGCAACGCCAGCGTTCACTGTGCCGCGCGCAGCCAGCCCGGAACGTACCGCGCCCACACCCATCCACAGCAGGTAGGCCCCGCCGACTAGTTGCAGCACGGCGAGCACCTGCGGCACTGCCTGGATCAGGGCACCGAGCCCCAGCAGGGATGCCGCAATCCACAAGGTGTTGCCGGCCATAATGCCGAACGCGCAGGCGACACCGGCGGCGCGCGACTTCGCGCCGAGACGGATGATCTGCACCAGATCAGGCCCCGGGCTGGCGATCGCGGCGATCCAAATGCCGATCAGGGCGAGATAGGTCGAAACGGTCATTACTGAACTTTAGAGTTTAGCGTTCTGCTTGGTCGCGCGGCATGATGTTCATCGTGTCGATGTTCACATGGGCAGGAAGCGACGCGACCCACCGGATCGCTTCGGCAACATCTTCGGCGGTGAGGTTGAGTTTGTCCGCATACACCTGCGCGGCCGCCGCTTCGTCGCCGAGACGGTTGAAGGCGAAGTCGGTTTCCACCCGGCCGGGGTCGATTTCGGTAATGCGGATGGGGGTGGTGGCTTCTTCTCGTCGAAAAGCACGAGTGAGGGCGCGCAGACCGAACTTCGCCGCGTTGTAGCCAGCGCCGCCGACATAAGCGTCCCATCCTGCGACAGATCCGACGTTGATGACCAGGCCCTCAGCCGCCACAAGCGCGGGGTACAGCGCCTTTGTCACACGCACGGTGCCCATGACGTTGGTCTGGTACATCCAGTCCCAATCCGCAGGCTTCGCGTCGCGCAGAAAATCAAGGCCCTTCGCGCCGCCCGCGTTGTTGACCAGCAGATCCACGCGCGGCACAAGCTCGGCAAGCTTATCGACGCTCCCCTGATCCGTCACATCCAGCTCCACCGCGACACCGCCAATGTCGTCGGCGATGGCGCGGCACAGCTCCTGGCGCCGCGCCGCAACGTAGACCGTCCACCCGTCACCTGCGAGTGCCCGGCACGCTGCCTCCCCGATACCAGCGGAACCGCCCGTGACTACAGCAACTTTCTCCATGCGGAAGAGTCTATCCTGACGGGCATGGACTACACCCTCCGCGATCTTGCCGCCGGCAACTGGTACCTTCCGGGCTCCCCCGAACCCGATGCTGCGCACGCCAATGTGTGGAAGCTGATGCGTGAATTCAACGCGCTGGGCAACACCGATCCCGCCCGGGCCGAGGAGCTGCTGCGCGCCATGCTTGCCGACGGCTCCTCCCTCCCCGGTGTCTTCGCCCCCATCCACTTCGAGTTTGGCGTCCACACGACCTTCGGCGAGGACTGCTTCCTCAACTACAACTGCGTCATTCTCGACGTAGCCGAAGTGACGGTGGGCAACCGCACCCTGTTCGGTCCGGCCTGCCAGATCATTACCGTCGAGCACCCCGTCGAGGACGTGCAGCAGCGTGCCGACGGCTGGGAGCGCGGCCGCCCCGTCCGCATCGGCGACGACTGCTGGTTCGGCGCCGGTGCCATGGTCATGCCTGGTGTTACCGTCGGCAACCGCTGCGTCATCGCGGCGGGGACAGTGGTCACACGCGACATCCCCGACGACTCGCTGGTCGCCGGGGTGCCGGGAAAGGTTGTGCGGAAGCTAAACGGTGCGGGTGACGGGAGCGCGGCCTAGGCGCTGCGCTCCTCATAGTCGTCGAAGTCGTCGAGATAGTCCCAGTAGTCCTCAATCTCGCCGTCGAATTCCTCAGCGATGTCGCCGAAGTGGGCCGCGTAGAGGTCAGTGATCCCCAACTGCAGGGCCTCTTGGATGCTGCGGGCGTGGTAGTGGTCAATCCGGAAGACACCGAACCTCGGCCGGTCGAGCCTGCCCAGCGCCTCTTGGGCGTTACCGGCGTTGAGGCGGCGGAAGAAGGCGTCCATTTCGCGTTTGATCGCCCGCTTTTGCTGGCGGTTGAGGCGCGGTAGGAACGGGTTCGGGTCGCCGAACGCGTAGCCGGTGAACCGGCCGCTGGCCGGGTGGTAGCTGAAGATCGCCAGCGGGTAGTGCTCGGTCTGGTTCGGCCGGTAGTCGATGGTGAAGGTCTCGTATGCGCCGGCGGCGAGCTGCGATGGACCGGTCACGTGGACCTGCATGAGCATGGTCAGTGCTGCGTCAATGTCGTCGCCTTCGACGTCCGGGTTGCATTCGCAGGTGATGTGGTCGCCGGTGGGTATTTCGTGGAATGGGATGCCGATGGAGAAGTTGGCGTAGAACTCGTCGATAAGCTCGTGCAATGCGGCGACGGCGCGGACGTCGTGCGCTGCGGGCGCGGCTGGATGATCAACCCGCAGGATGGCGCTGACTGTCTCCCCCGTGGACAGATCGGTGGCGATGATGGCGGCTGGGTAGCTGTAGTCGTCGTTGAGGTCTGGCTGGTAGTGGAATGTGTGGCTGTGAAATGTCATGTCTCCCCCTTCGCTTCCTGACATTAAAGCGCCCCGCAAACCCCTGTAAACCGCGCTTTGCGCACTACAGTGTGCATTTCGGCTACCCTGGTCCGACATGTTCGATCTCTCCGTGATTGGCCAGGGCCTCCCCGTCGCCGGCGTTATCGGCGACCTGCCCGTGCACGGCCCGCTGGTGGTTGAGGCTCCGCCCGGCACGGGTAAGACGACGCTGGTCCCGCCGGCGATCAGCAACCAAGTCGAAGGGTTGACGCTGGTCACGGCCCCGCGCAGAGTTGCCGTGCGTGCGGCCGCGCGGTGCCTTTCGCTTCTCGACGGCTCCTCCCACCGCGTCGGCTACTCCATCCGCGGGGAGCACCGTGATGGGTCGTTAGTCGAGTTCGTCACGCCAGGAGTGTTGCTCAACCGCCTGCTCAAGGACCCGGAGCTGACCGGCGTCGGCGCGGTGATCATTGACGAGGTCCACGAGCGCCAACTGGACACCGATCTTGTTCTGGCGATGGCCATGGAGGTCGCCTACCTGCGGGACGACCTGTACCTGGCGGCAATGTCGGCGACGCTGGATGCGGCTGCGCTGGCCGAGCACATGGGCGCGGAGATCCTCTCCACCGAAGCGGTCACTCACCCGCTGGATGTTTCCTACTACCCGCATCCTGGCCGGGTGGAGGGGTCGCGGGAGTTCTACGCCCACGTTGCCGACTTGGCGCGGGGTGCCAGCGAACGCACCCTCGTTTTCGTGCCCGGCGTGCGCGAAGTGGACCAGGTCTGCGCGCACTTGCCGAGCGGTTCTGCTGCGCCATTGCATGGCCGACTGACCTCGAAAGAGCAGGATGAAGCGCTCGGTGGGGACGCCCCGGTCGTCGTGGCGACCTCGATTGCCGAGTCCTCCATCACCGTCCCCGGCGTGCGCTGCGTCGTCGATGCCGGCCTGTCGCGCGTCCCCCGCCGCGACGCCGCCCGCGGCATGACGGGCCTGGTCACTGTCTCGGCGGCGAAGACGAGCGCGGACCAGCGTGCCGGCCGCGCGGGACGTCTCGGGCCGGGTGAGGTGCTGCGGGCGTACTCGGAAGCTGACTACCAGCACTTCAGCGCCGATATTGTGCCGGAGATCGCCACGTCGGACCTGACCTCCGCCGCGTTGAGCATGGCGGCGTGGGGCTCTCCGGATCTGCCGCTGCTGACCCAGCCGCCTGCCGCCGCACTGGACACTGCGCACGCGACGTTGGAAGCGCTCGGCGCGCTCGAAGATGGCGCCATCACCCCGTTTGGTCAGCAGCTGTCTCGCCTTCCCCTCGACCCGCGCTTAGGCGCCGCGCTGCTGGAACACGGCTCCGGAGCCGCGCCGACCGTCGCTGCGCTCGCCGAGGGAATCGGCGGCGACCTCGCCCACGCCCACGCCCGCGCGCCGAAGAACCAGGTCCAACGCCTGGCGAGAATGGTGCCGGATTCTGCATCCGTCCCCGCCGGCGACGTGATCGCCTGTGCCTACCCGGAGTGGGTTGCCAAACGTCTCGACGAGCGAGAATACCTGCTGGCCAGCGGCACCCGTGCGACCTTGGACTCCGCGATCCCGCCAGCCGAGTGGATCGCAGCGGCGCACGTGCAGCTGACGCAGAAAGGCGCCGTTATCCGCGCGGCGGCGGCGACCGACTTCCCTGAGGACCGCGTCACCGCCGCGACCACAGCCACGCTCGAGGGCGGCAAGGTCCGTGGCCGCCGGGTCCGCGCGATCGGCGCTATTGAGTTGGACTCAACACCCATCCGGCTCACCGCCGAGCAGGCGGTGGAAGCGCTGAGGCACCTCGACTTCGACCACTTCCCCCTCGACGACAAAGCCCGCCGGCTCAAAGAGCGGCTCGATTTCCTCCACGCCCAGCACGGCGACCCGTGGCCGGACGTCACAAAGGGCGACTACTCGCCGGAGGTCCAGCAGGTCGCCCACGGCACCCCGCTGGACAAGTTGGATATGCACGCCGCACTCACCCGCCAGCTCCCCTGGCCCGAGGCGGCCAGGATGGATGAGCTCGCCCCGGAAAAGCTGGCTGTGCCAAGCGGCTCTCACCTGCGCATCGACTACAGCAGCGGCCGGCCGGTGGTGAAGGTGAAGTTGCAGGAGTGCTTTGGGTTGGGGGTGAGTCCGTCGATAAGCAGCGCGACGGTGCTGTTCCACCTGCTTTCGCCTGCGGGCCGCGAACTCGCCGTGACCGACGACCTGGCGAGCTTCTGGAACGGCCCCTACCAAGACGTGCGCAAAGAAATGCGCGGCCGCTACCCGAAGCACCCCTGGCCGGAGGATCCGTGGAGCGCGGCAGCGACAGCACGCACTAAGAACCGGATGTGAATATTTTAGAGTTCACACAGTAAGTTATTCTCCTATGAGTACTGCCCATAACCAGCGCGCGCACTCTGTGACGATTTGGACGCTGGTCTCCCTCATCATCGGTTCGACTGTCGGATCCGGCATTTTCGCGCTGCCGCAGAATATTGCATCGGTGGCCAGCCCCGGCGCGATGCTCATCGGCTGGGCCATCGCGGGCGTGGGCATGCTGTCCATCGCCTTCGTCTTCCAGACCCTCGCGCGCCGCAAGCCGCACCTGGACTCTGGTGTGTACTCCTACGTGCGCGCGGGCCTGGGCGACTTCATCGGTTTCACCTCCGGCTGGGGCTACTGGCTCGGCTCAGTGATCGCGCAGGTGGGGTACGCCACGCTGTTCTTCGGCACGCTGGGCCATTACATCCCGTTCTTCGACCAGGACAACACGTGGGTCATGGCGATTTCGGTGTCGCTGCTGACGTGGGGTATTTTCTTCGCGCTGACACGCGGGATCAAGCAAGCGGCGGCGATGAACTTGATCACGACGATCGCCAAACTGTTGCCGATCCTGGCATTCATCGTCCTCATCGCGTTCATCGGTTTCAGCTGGGACAAGTTCACGCTCGACTTCTGGGGCGAGGACTCCGGTATTCCGCTGTCCGAGCAAATCCAGGGCATCATGCTGTTCACCGTGTGGGTCTTCATCGGCATTGAGGGCGCATCGGTGTACTCGAAGCAGGCCCGCTCCCGCCAGGACGTCGGCCGCGCGACCGTGATCGGCTTTCTGTCGGTGCTCGCGCTGCTGGTGGCGGTGTCGACGCTGTCGTACGGCGTGCTCACCCGCGAAGAGCTCGCCGCACTGCCGGACAACTCGATGGGCGCAGTGCTCGAAGCCGCAGTCGGCCCGTGGGGCGGCGTGCTCATCTCGATCGGCCTGTGCTTGTCAGTGCTCGGCGCCTACATTTCCTGGCAGATGCTGTGCGCTGAACCGATCGTCATGATGGCCACCGACGGTCTGCTGCCGAAACGCCTGGCCTCCACTAACGCCTCGGGCGCGCCGTACATCGCACAGCTCGTCTCCACGGCGGTGGTGCAGTTCTGCGTCATCCTCTTCTTCGCCAACGAGACGTCCTACAACGCGATGGTGCAGCTGGCCACGATCATGTACCTGCTGCCGTACATCTTCTCGTCGCTGTACCTCATTCTGCTGGCAGTGCGCGGCAAGGGGCTGACACACCCGCACGCCGGAAAGCTTTTCGACGACTCCGGCCCCGAAGTCTCCGCCACCGACAACCGCCTGCACCTGGCGATCGGAATCATCGGATTCATCTATTCCCTGTGGCTGATTTATGCAGCTGACCCGGTGTACGTCCTGTTCGGCGCGCTGGCCGTCATCCCGGGCCTGATCGCCTACGTGTGGACGCGCCTGGCTGCGAAGGAGAAACCCTTCAACACCTTCGAGTGGATCGTGGTCGCCCTCATCGCAGTCGGTGCTGTCTTCGCCGTGATCGGCCTGGTCAACGGCTCGCTTGTTCTCGAGTAAGTTTCAGGACGAAGTCGGAGGAGACGGCGACGAATTCGTCGTTAAGTTCGTGTCCGGTTTCAACGAGCATGAGGTTGTCCGGAATGTGGTCGCGGGTGGCCAACGCGACGGCGAGCTGCAGCATTTCCTCCGGCTCCGCGATGAGCCGGAGTTTGTCCGCGCCCGTCTGTCGCGCGAACCATAACGCCGCCTCCACCACGTCCTCGACGTGTGCGCAATCCTCCCCGCCAAGCGGGCCGACAGTGACGGCGACCGCATTCATTGTTCTAAGCACACACTTACCGTAACGCTGGGCGCTGAACGCAAGCTGTGGCCGGCTAGGCGATCTGCTGGTAAATCAGATATCCAGAAAGCACGACCACAAGGGCCAGCAACGCGTAGCGGACCAGCCGCGCCCCGCCGCCCAAGACTGTTCGCGCGCCGACCTGAGCGCCGACGATATTAGCGGCCGCCAAGGCAAGCGCCAGCGTCCAGTCCACGAAGCCGGCAGAGATGAACACCACCAGCGCACCCACGTTGGTCGCGGTGTTGACCACCTTCGCCATCGCCGCCGACCGCAAGAAGTCCTGCGCGAACAACGCCGTGAAACCCATGATGAGGAACATGCCGGTGCCGGGTCCGAAAATGCCGTCGTAGAAACCAATCGCCGCCACCAGGCACGCGCCCAGTACCACGCGCCGCCGCGTCAACGTCGGGTTCGCCGACGCCGTCCCGAACGACGGGTTGAACGCCACGAACACCCCCACGGTCAGAAGAAGGGTGATGATGAGGGGGCGGAGGATGGAAGCGTCGATAAGCGAAGCGAACGCCGCGCCACAGGCTGCGAGTAGCCCCGCAATGAACGCGTAACCCCAGATATGCCGCGGCGCACCTACGCGACGGACCAGCGTGACCGCCGCCGAGCCCGTGCCGGAGACCGACGCGATCTTGTTCGTCGCCAACACCGCCGCCGGCGGAAGCGACGTGCCCGCCATGAGCGCCGGAATGAGGATCAACCCTCCCCCGCCGATGACCGCGTCCACCCAGCCCGCGAGCGCGGCGGCGAGAACGAGAACGGCCATCACGGGGAGTAGCATAGCGCGACGTGAAGCAGTGGCAGCGATGGATGATCGTCGCCCCGGCGTCCGTGGCGCTGGGGCTGCTGCTCGCGCACTGGAACGTGCCCGCGGCGTGGATCCTCGCCGCGATCATTGTCTCCGGGGTCTCCGCGCTGGGCACAGGGCGCGAACTGCACGTGAACAAGCGGTTCTACGCGTTCTGCCGCGGGATCATCGGCGTGCTGGCCGCCGTGCCGCTGGCGGGGGTGCCGCCGAGCGAACTGCTGCACTACCTCGTTCCGGGGTTGGTGTCGGCTGCGGTGATCGTAGGCATCGGGTTTTTCGGCGGGCTCGCGCTGGCCGGGTACTCCGGCGGGCGGGTCAGCCGCGAAACCGGCGTGCTGTCGATGTTGTCCGGCGGGGCATCGATCATGCCGGCGCTGGCCAGCGAACTCGGCGCCGACATGCGCTACGTCGCGTTGACCCAGTACCTGCGGCTGCTCGCGGTGTCGATGACGCTGCCCCTGGTCGCCTCCCTGCTGGTCACCCCCGGCGCAAACCACACCGCGGGCGTGAGCGGGCAGTGGTGGATGTGGCTGCTCATTCCCGCGATTTCTGTGGTGGGCAACCGGCTCGGAACGTGGATGCGTTTGCCCGCGGCGAGCGTGTTCGGCCCGCTCATCCTCACCGCGGTGCTCGCGGCGGTGCTGCCGGTGCCGATCGTCCCGCCCGAGCCGTTGGCCGTCATGGCGTTCATGTCCGTCGGCTGGATCTGCGGCGGCGGCCTCGACGTGCCCGGCCTGAAACGGTTCGCGCAGCTGCTGCCTGCCACCATCACCTTCATCGTCGTGGTCATGGCCTCCTGCGCGGCCATGGGGTGGATCGTCTCGCGCTGGCTGGGGATCACCTACTTCGAGGGCTACTTAGCGACGAGCCCCGGCGCGCTCGAAACCGTCCTCGCCCTCTCGAGCGAAGGCGGGGGCGGGCCAGCGGTGGTCTCGTTGCAGCTGATCAGGCTGATCTGCATCCTCGTCTTCGCCGCGGCGCTACCGAAGATTCTGCGGCGACTGCCGCGGCGCTAACTGGCCGGCCGGCTGGTTAGTGGCCGAGCACCTGGTGCGCCAGCATATCCATCGGCATGGAGCCGAGACGCAGCGCCTTATCGTGGAACTCGAGCAGAGTCATACCCTTATCGCGGGCCTTTTCGCGCAGGTCCATCCAGTCGCGGTAACCGAGCGCGTAGGAGGTGGCTTGGGCCGGCCAGCCCATGTAGCGGTCCAGCTCGAAGGTGAGGTTCAGCTCGTTCATAGCGGTGTTGTCGCGTAGGAACGCCTTGGCGTAGGACACATCCCAGTTGCCGACACCGTCCGGGGTCTTCTTGTGCAAGTGCACACCAATGTCGACGGCGACGCGGGCCAAGCGCAGGCGCAGGGAGTCGAGCAGGCCCATGCGGTAGCCGGGGTCCTCGAAGAAGCCGAGCTCGTCCATCATCCGTTCCGCGTAGACGGCCCAGCCCTCACCGTGGGCGGCGTTCCAGTTCAAGGTGCGGCGCCACAGGTTGAGGGTGTTGCGCTGCGTCATGGCGATACCCTGCTGCACATGGTGGCCGGGCACGCCCTCGTGGCAGATGCGGGCCAGCTGCTGCCAGGCGTGGAAGCACTCTTGGCCTTCCGGCACCGACCAGGACAGGATGCCGGGGCGCAACAGGTCCTCTGACGGAGGGGTGTAGCGCAGGCCGCCGCCGGCGTTCTCGTCGACACGGCATTCAAGCGTCTTGATCTCCTCGGGCAGGGTGAACATCGTGCCATCGAGCTGGGAGATCAGCCGATCGCTCATCTCCTGCATCCAATCGACCAGAGCAACGTCGTCGTTGACGGTGTAGTCGGGGTCTTCGTCGAGACGTCGATAAGCGCTGCGCGCAGTGCACTCGCCGTACAGTTCGTCCGCGACCTTCTGCTGGCGTTCGACCAGTTCGGCGAGGGTCTCCAGCGACCAGTCATAGGCCTCATCCAGGTCGATGGTGCGGCCGAGGAAGAACTGGGAGAACAGCTCGTAGCGTTCACGGCCCACCGCGTCAGTGTGCGCGGCCAGCGGGGCGAGCTCCAAGGAGAGCCAGTCCGCCATTTCCGCGAACGCCTCCTTCGCCTGGCGCACCGGCTCCGCATCAGCTTCAAACCCGAGCTCCTCGAACATGGAGCCGTCCTCGGCGAGCGCCTCGCACTGGCTGATCACGGCGTCGATCTGGCGTTGGGAGGCGACATCGCCCTGGCTCGCCGCCTCCGCCAGCGACTCGCGGTAGCCCGCCAGCGAGTAGCGCACCTGACCCAAGCGGGAGGCGATGTTGCCGAAGTCCTCGTCTGTCACCTTCGGCATGATCGTGAACGCGTTGCGGATCACCTGCACCGGTGAGGTGATGTTGTTGAGCATCCGCAGGTCCTCGCCGCGGTGGTGCAGCTCCAACTCGGTGGCCATCCGGTCGCGCAGAATCGCGCCGGTGACGTAGTCGACCCCGTCGAAATCGTCGTCGTCGTCGGAGTCGTCGGTGCCGTCGTTCAGCGCGTCGACGTCGGCGATCAAGTCACGGATCCGGTCGGCGATGCCGTTCCAGTGCTCGGGGCTGAAGTCCTGCAGCTCATGGTCGTGGCCGGGGATGCCGATCTCGGTGGCCACCGTGGGCGAGAGTTCGGCGAGGTCATAGACGAAATCCTCACACGTTGCGTCCAGAAGCGAGGGCTGGCGGTCGCTGCCCGCAGAACCAACCGAGATGGATGAACTCATAGTCGCAGAGTCTAACCCCTCATGGCGCTTTGCACGTAACGCTAGAGTGGGGTGCATGGACGGACTCGAACACGCACGTCAGCTAGCCGCAGACGCGAAACGGGTGGAAGTCTTCACCGGGGCAGGGATGTCCGCAGACAGCGGCATTGCCACCTACCGCGATGCCGTCACAGGGGTGTGGGAGAACGTCGACCCGCAGGCAATGGCCTCCATCGATGCCTGGGCACGCGACCCAGAACCGATGTGGGCCTGGTACCTCTGGCGCGCCCGCCTGGCCAGCCAGGCCGAACCGAACGCCGGGCACCTCGCCGTCGCCGAGTGGAGCCGCCGCGAGGGGGTGCGGGTCACTGTGACGACGCAAAACATCGACAACCTGCATGAACGCGCGATGCTTATCGGTGACTCCTCAGGCAACTCCGACACCCCTGACGATGTCGTGCACCTGCACGGGTCCTTGTTCGATTTCCGTTGCTCCGTTTGCTCGCGTCCATATAAAGGGGACATTGAGCTGCCGGAGGAGCCCGTCGAAAAGCTCACGCCCCCTGCGTGCCCGTTGTGCGGAAACCTCGTGCGTCCGGGGGTGGTGTGGTTCGGTGAACCATTGCCCCCAAAAGAGTGGGACGAAGCGGAGCGCCGAATGGTTGAGGCAGACCTGGTCGTCATCGTGGGAACGTCCGGAGTTGTGTACCCAGCGGCTGGATTACCGCTGCTCGCGCAAGAATTGGGGACACCCATTATTGAGATCACCCCAATGCATACCGAGCTGTCTAGCGTCGCAACAACGACTTTACTTGACACGGCATCTAAAGCGCTTCCTGCGCTGATTCAGGGGGTTGGATTAGACTAGACGGTCTAGCGCCGTTCTATGATTACGACCATGAAATCCTCGTGGTCCGCGTTTTCGCGCCCGCACAACCCCACGGCGAAATGCCTGCACATGGTGCGGTTGAGCCCCGTAACCTCCCGCAGTGAGCTTGTCACGGCGACCGGGCTGTCACAGCCTACGGTGACGCGCGCCATCGCGGCGCTCATGGATGCCGGGTATGTGACGGAGCGGGCGGATCTGTCGAAGTCGAAGGGCCGCGGCCGCCCGATCATTCCGCTCGAACTGAGCGACACCCACCCCGTTCACGCTGGGATTTCGGTGGGTACGGGGGCGACGTACATTGCACTGTTCGACATCAAGGGCCGTACGATCCGCGACACAGACGTCGAAATTGACGTCGCCAACGTGAGCCAGGACGATTTCATCCAGCACATCATGGCGGGCCTGAACCGGCTCATGGCCGACCTGGGCCGTCCGCTTGCCACCGTCGGCGTAACCACGTCTGGCTCAGTCAGTCCGCAGGGCGCGGTAACGGCGCCGAATCTCGGTTGGCGCGACGCGCCGTTCGCCGCCCAGCTGCGCGAGCAGTTCTCGGTCCCGGTCACGGTGACCTCGGCCGTCGCGGCGATCATCGGCTCGGAAATCCAGTCTGACCAGCACTCCGGCAACGGTTCCATCATGGCGATCTTCGCTGATGACTCCATCGGCGCCGCCGTCACCGAGGACAAGGGAGTGCTGCCCATTGCGGTCGACCGCGAAGACCTGACCACGCACGGTCTCCTCGAGCGCGTCGATGCGCCCGCCCGCTCGCTTATCGACGCTGTATCGCACGCCACCACCAACCCCTCCACCCGACAGGCACTCGACTCCCGGGCGGAAGAACTGGGCACTGTCGCGGCGGAGTTGATGGCGCAGCATGACGCCTCGACCCTGGTTGTTGCAGGCAGCGCGTTTATCGACGACCCCCGCGCCCCCGCCGTCTTCGCCCGCACCGTCAGGTCGAACTTGCCGGACGGTGTAGCCGCCAGTCTGCGGATGATTCCCACGCACCGCGAAATGGTGCGCGATATCGCCCGCGCGGTCGCGCTAGACCTCGTGCTCCGTGAGCCCCTGAGTGTGACGACGACCTAGTTCCGCGTACATGGCGGCGTGGTCCACCAGTCCGGCCCGCTCTTCACTGGAAAGTTCGCGGCGGACTTTCGCGGGAACCCCCGCGGCGAGCGAGCCGTCGGGGATCTCGGCCCCTTCCAGCACCACGGCCCCGCCGCCGATGATGCAACCTTTCCCGATCTTCGAGTGGGCCAGCACCGTTGCACCCATGCCCACCATCGTGCCGTCGCCGACCTCTTCGCCGTGGACCATGGCCATGTGGCCGACCGTGACATCGTCGCCAAGCACGGTCGTCGTGCCGGTCTGGACGTGAATGACACTGTTATCTTGAATGTTCGTGCGCGCCCCGATGCGAATGCCGCCGACATCGCCGCGGATGACCACGCCCGGGAAGATCGCAGCGTCTTCCCCGATCACCACGTCGCCGATGATGGTCGCCTCTGGCGCCACAAATGCCGATTCAGCGATGACCGGCGCTTTGCCCTCGAAGCTGTAGATCATGCTCCCCCACTGTAGTGACACTGGGGACAGGAGGGGCAGTATTGTCAGCGGTGTCAGCGGTGTCAGCGGGTTCTTGCCCGTGGCGTTTTTCCTGCAGCAGGTAGTACCCCGCTGTGCCGAACATCATCAATAGCGCCCCAGTCACGTAGCGCAGTAGGTGGAGGCGCTCCGACAGTTGCAGCGGGGTGGAACCCCTGTCGGCGAACCACCCCGCGGCGACGTTAGTGGCGCAGTAGGGCGTGATCACCAGCAGCATCGCCCCGACCGAGAGCACCCCCGCGACCTGCCAGCGCACCGGATTGTTCTGCGCGTATGCTGCGGCAGCACGGTTGGCTGCGACGAAGACGGCGACGCCGAAAGGCACGATCCACACCCAGTGGTGGTACCAGCTGAATGGAGACACCATGCAGGCGCCAATACCAGTCAGTCCCACCGCCGCCGGAATGTTGTCGTGCTTGACGCATAGCCACACAGCCCAGGTCAACAAGACGAGCATGGCGAAGACGATGGCGGCCCACACCGTGGTGGAATCCACCCCGTAGACACGGATGAGAATGGAGCGCAGCGACTGCGCCCCCGGGTTGGTGTGCACGCCAATGCGCTCGGAATCGAACACCGCCCGCGTCCAGAACACATGCGCGTCCGGGACGGCCAAATAACCCACGGCCACAGTGACCAGAAAAGTCACGAAACTAATGAACGCATCTAGCCAGCGCCGCTGCACAAGGAACAGCAGACCGAAAAACGCCGGGGTGAGCTTGATGCCCGCGGCCAAACCGACTCCAATGCCCGGTAGTCGGTGCTTAGTTGGCAGGAAGTCGAGACAGACTAACACCATGAGCACGACGTTGATCTGCCCCCAGAACATCGTGGCGTGCACGGGTTCGGTGACCAGCACAAACACGGCCGTTAGAAGCGGGATCAGCACGGCATGCAACGGGGTGACCTGCACGTTCAACCGCTTCAGGCACGCCCAGATGACCCACGCGACACCAAGGAGGGTGCCGGTTTGCCAAACAACCGCGACCGTGGCATCGTTCAGCAGGCTCAGCCCGGCGAAGATCATCGCGGCAAATGGTGGGTAGGTAAAGGGGAGGTCGTTGAAGATCGGTCCTTCGTAGACGTTCACCCCGTCGAGCACGCGCTCGCCACCACGGAGGTAGATCCACAGATCGAGCGGCATGTCCACTTCGAAAACGCTGGTGCTAGTGAAGTGGTTGGCCCAGTAGCGGAACAAGGCGAATGCCACCACCGCGATAAGTGTCACCGCGATGGTTACGCGCCCTGCCAGCTGTTTCACCCCTCGAACGCTACCGATGTATACAACACAAACCGGGGATTGTCACTGCGAGTCCCCTAAAGTAACCCCGTTTTGGGGGGCTTAAACACAGGCCTACCCGCGCATTAGATCTCAAGCTCGTCCAAAATGCTGTCGAGCGCGTCGCCGACGTTGCTGCGCCACAGCGTGGTCACCTTCTGGTCGGCGCGGCCGGGCCCGCCGTTGACCACTGCGACCGGCTTGCCCTGTGCGCGGGCATCGAGCACGAGACGGTACCCGCTCATCACCGCCAGCGATGTGCCCACCGCGATGAGCGATGTCGCCTCCGCAAGCCACTGCCCCGCCTCGGCGCGGCGCTGCCGCGGAACGTTCTCCCCGAAGTAGACCACGTCCGGTTTGAGCCGCTGTCCCCCGCAGACCTCACACTTCAACATGGTGAACCGCTCCACGGCAGAATCGGGCAACTCCACGTCGCCGTCGGGGTTGATCATGCCCTCGGTCACGGTGACGGATTCGAAATAGCCGGGGTTGGCGGCGTCGAGTCGGGCGTCGAAAAGCGTGCGTGTTTCGCGCGCACCGCAATCGAGGCAGACGACGTGCTCCATGTCGCCGTGCAGCGCGATGACGTTGCGGGAGCCGGCCTGAAGGTGCAGCCCGTCGACGTTTTGCGTGACAATGCCGCGGATCAACCCGGCGCGCTCCAACTCCACCAGTGCGAAATGGGCACGGTTTGGGTGTGCGGCGCGCATGTAGCGCATGCCCACGAAGGCGCGTGCCCAGTAGCGGCGCACCGCTGCCGGCGAATGGGCGAATTCCTGGTAGGTCATCGGGCGGCCCTTGGACAGCCGGCCGCCGGGCGAGCGGTAGTCGGGAATACCGGACTCCGTGGAAATGCCGGCGCCGGTGAGGATGAGGGCGGGGCCGCGGTTGAGCATGCCGGCGATGTCCGCGAGTGCCTGCTCGGGCGGAGTCGGCTGCGCTGTTTCATGCACGACGCGCTCGATGGAGCGGATCGCGCTGCGGTGAGCGAGCTCGACAGCAGGGTCGTTGAACTCCGGGTCGTGGAAGGTCACCGGAACGGAACCTCGCCCTGTGCGCGGCGCAGTTTGCGGGTACGCAGGCGCTCAGGGTGCTCGGCGAGGCGTTCCATCGCGCGGACAGCGCACATCACGTGGGCTTCCTTCGAGTTGGAGTAGAAGGCCTGCGCCGCAGCCGGCAGCTTCGGCACGGCGTGCAGCGGCAAGTCGGACACAGCGAGCAGTGCGCCGTAGGGAACGCGGTAGCGGTACCCGTTCGCCGCGATGGTGCAGGACTCCATATCCACGGCCGCCGCGGTGGAGTGCCGCAACCAATCCCACAGCTCGCGCGGGGTCTGCCACTCCCAGTTGCGGTCGTCCGTGGATAGCACCGTGCCGGTGCGCATGAGGGACTGTTCCTCCTCGCCGTAAATCTTCTTCACCGATTTCTCTAGCGTGCGCTGGATCTCTGGCACGGCGGGAATGGGAAGCTCAGACTTGATGTGGTTCTGCAGCACGTGGTCGCGGCGCTCGTACGCATTGCCCAAGATCAGGTCGCCGATGCGCATGCGCGCGTCCAGGCCGGCGCAGTGGCCGATCATGATCCAGCACTCGGGGCGCAGAACAGCGAGGCAGTCCGTCACCGTCTTCGCGTTCGACGGGCCGACACCGATGTTGATCATGGTCACGCCCGAGTTATCCTCTGCAACCAGGTCGAAGCGTGGCATCTGGTAGCGCGAGGCCAGATCCATAGCCAGTTGGTCGGTGTCGGGGACATCGCCGCGGGTGATCTTGCGGCCGTTCGGCAGGATCAGCGCCGAATACCGGGTCTCCTCGTCCGCGAGCTGGGACAGCCCGAACTTCACGAATTCGCGCGTGTGCATCTCATAGTTCGTGAACAGGATGAACCGCTGCACCGAATCGACCTCGATGCCGGTGTAGTGCTCGATCCGCGCGCACGCGATGTCGAAGCGTTGCGGCCCGAAGTGGAACAGGGGCTTCTCCGGTCCGTGGAAGGCATCCCAATCACCGTCGATGATGGCATCGTGGACGTCGTCAAGCGTCGGCCGCGGAATGAGGTTGCCGGAACGCGAACGCCGAGCTTCGTTAATGCCTTCGAGCCCGCGGATGTACTCAGGCGGAATGCCCACGTCCGAATAACCGACGGCGATCTCGCAGTCATAGTTGATCACGAGGCATTGCAGCTGGTGGCGAAGATACCGGCTCATCATGTCCGGCCGCGACAACACCGCTGAGTACACGCCAGCTTCATCGACATAGCCGAACGGCTGCGAGCGGTCGACGGGGTGCCATTCTTTGACCTCTACGGCGATTTTCGGGTATCTCACGCCCTCATAAAGCGCGAAATCACCGGAGTCGAGGCTCTCACGGGCGAGGTCGCACGACGCGCGATACAGCTCAATGAGCTTATCGACGGCTTGGTCAACACTGCCAACAACCTCAAGATCACCCATGCCTGTCAACCCTACTGAAAAGGGGCTACAGTATCAGTCTTGTGAAGCGTTCCACGCCGACCGCGGCTTTGCTGATCTACTCCTTTCTCACTCTGGCGCTGGGGCTTACTTCCTGCGTCAATGAACCTCCCGAGGAACCTCCTGTCATCGGGCCCGCGCCAGCTCCGGCACCACCAAGCCTCGACCTCGACGGCATGGCTGAGGCCGTCGCCGCCATCGAGGAAGAGACAGGCACGCAAGCGGGAATTTCGCTTTTCGACGGCACCACACAGACCTCCGCTGGCTCCGTGGGCACCCTTCCCGCGTGGTCGACCATCAAAATCCCGATCGCCGTGGCCGCGCAAGAATACTGCTCCTACGACGAGGCAACCCTTGCCCAGCTGACATCGGCCTCGATCGAATACTCCGACAATGACGCGGCCTCGAGCCTGTGGACGTGTCTCGGCCACGAAAACGAGGCGAGCCAGATCGTAGGCGAAGAAATCGCCAAAGGCGGCATGTCCGTCCAGGTCGAACCCTACTTCGGCACGACCGTTTGGCCCGTGCCCGCCCAGGCCCGCTACGCCCACTACCTGGCCTCCCTGCCGGAAGATCACCCCGTGATCGAGGAAATGCACAAGATCAACCCGGAGCACTCCTACGGCCTGGGCCGCATCCCCGACATGCCGTTCAAAGGTGGCTGGTCGGATGCCGATGACGGCTCGTGGCACTCCCGCCAGATGGGCTTTGCCACTATCGGCGACACGACCTACGGCATCGCGATCGCAGCGCGCTCAGTCGACGGCTCGGAAGAGGACTGCCAGGCAACGTTAGATAAGCTCGCCCAGTACATTGTCGATTCCAGCCCGGCTGATACCCCGAAGGAGCGCTGACGCCCACGATGACCGACCGCACCCCCGCCGAACTGACCGACACCACCGTCGACCTACTGCAGCAGCTCATCCGCAACGCCTGCGTCAACGACCTGACGGCAGACTCCGGCCAGGAGGTGCGCAACGCCGAAACGCTCGAATCTTTCTTCGCGGAAGCGTTAGGGGATGACTCGTCGGTGGTGTCCGTACGCCGTTTCGAGCCCCACCCGGGCCGCGTCTCCGTCGCCTTCACTATCGAGGGTTCAGACCCGTCCGCCGAGCCGCTCACCCTGCTCGGCCACACCGACGTCGTGCCCGTCGACGAGCCGAAGTGGACGAAGGACCCCTTCGGCGCCGAGCTTATCGACGGCCGCATCTACGGCCGCGGCGCCATGGACATGCTCTTCATTACCGCCTCGATGGCCGCCGTCACCCGCGAAGCCGCGCTTGAAGCTCAGGCAGGCAACCCGCCGCGCGGCACCTTGACCTTCGTCGGCTGCGCCGACGAGGAGGCCCGCGGAGGCCTGGGTGCCGGCTGGATCTCCCAGAACGAGCCCGAGGCCTTCAGCTGGCGCAACTGCCTGTCCGAGACAGCGGGCTCGCACCTTCCGGTTGCTGGCGATGGGGACGCGATCGTCATCGTTGTCGGCGAGAAAGGCGCAGCTCAACGCCGCCTGACCGTGCACGGAGACGCAGGCCACGGCTCCGCACCCTACGGCCGCGAGATGACCGTCGGGCTGATCGGTGAGGTGGCGCGCAGGCTGGCCGCACTCGAACCCGAGGTCGTCTCCGACGAGCTATGGCAGGGCTACGTCCGCGCGTTCCGCTTCGACCCCGAGACCGAGGCGCAGCTGCTGCGCGGCAAGAACTACGAAGCCCTGGGCGACCTGGCCCGCTACTCCCACGCAATGAGCCACCTTGCGGTCTCCCCCACCGTGCTGCGCGCCGGCGGCGCCATCAACGTGCTGCCGTCGACCGCCTACCTCGAGCTGGATATACGCCCACTGCCGGGACAGACCCAGGAAGAAATCGACGACCTGCTCCGCAACGCCTTGGGTGACCTTGCCGACCGCGTCACCATCGAGCACCTCATCACCGAAGACGCCACGGTGTCGCCGACGGAGGGGCCGCTCTACGACGCTATTGTGGATACGCTTGGCGAGTTCTTCCCCGGAGTCCCCGTCGTACCCACCATCGCCGCCGGGGGCTCCGACCTGCGGTTCGGCCGACGGCTGGGAGGAGTCGGCTACGGGTTCGCTCTCCACGCCCGCGAGCGCAGCTTCGGCGAAGTCCTCGATCAGCTGCACTCCCACGACGAATACGTCGACGTGGACGACGTCGCCCTGACTGCCGCGGCATACCGCTCGTTGGTGCGGAGGTTTGTCGGGGTGGGCGGAGACGTCGCAAAGTGATTTTTTAGGGCAAACAACCTGTACCGCCGCCGCCAGGTGCACTAGATTTGGGGGGTATGACGACGAGCGTGAACAACAACACGACCATCACCATTAAAAACCCCGCCGACGGAACGATCGTGGGCACCACCAACTACTACGGTGCCGACACCGCGCACGAGGCTGTCGAGCGCGCCCGCGCCAAACAGCCCGAATGGGCCGCCACCCCGATCAAAGAGCGCAAGAAGATCATGCTGCGCTACCACGACCTCGTGCTCAAGCACCAGAAAGAACTCCTGGACATCATTCAGGATGAAAACGGCAAGAACCGCCGCGCCGCCTTCGAAGAGGTGCTGGACAACGCGCTAACCGCGCGCCACTACGCCTACCGCGCGGAGAAGCTGCTCTCCCCCGACCGTGCGAAGGTCGCCCTGCCCATCGCCACGAAAACGCAGGTGCAGCATGCGCCCGTCGGTGTGGTCGGCATCATCGCGCCGTGGAACTACCCGCTCGTCCTCGCTATTTCTGACGCGATCCCGGCGATCATGGCGGGCAACACCGTCGTGCTCAAACCCGACTCGTCGACCCCGATGACCTCCCTGCGCGCCGCCGAACTGCTTGCTGAAGCCGGCCTGCCCAAGGATGTGCTGACCGTCGTGCCCGGCTCCGGCCGAGAAGTCGGCCAGGCCCTGGTCAACTCCGTCGACTACCTCATGTTCACCGGCTCGTCCGACACCGGCGCAAAGCTCGCTTCCCAGGCTGGCGAGCGACTTATCGGTTTCTCCGGTGAGCTCGGCGGCAAGAACCCGCTCATAGTCACCTCCGACGCCGACGTAGACAAGGTTGTCTCCGGCGTGCGCCACGCCTGCTTCTCCAACACCGGCCAGCTGTGCATTTCTATCGAGCGCATCTACGTCCACCGCGACGTGGCCGACAAGTTCATCCCGGCGTTTGTACGCTGCGTCGAAAAGATGCGCATCGGCCCAGGCCACGACTGGGATATTGACATGGGTTCCCTGATTTCTTCCGACCAGGCCGACACCGTCGCTTCGTTCGTTGAGGACGCCGTGTCCAAGGGCGCAACCGTGGCCACCGGCGGCAAGCGCCTGCCCGACCTCGGCGAGAACTTCTACGCCCCCACCGTGTTGCTCAATGTGCCCGAAGACGCCCGCCTCCACCGCGAGGAGGTTTTCGGTCCCGTCGTGTACATCGAGATTGTGGACTCGCACGAGGAAGCCATCCGGCGCGCCAACGGCACCGAATACGGCCTGAACGCGTCCGTGTGGGGCAAACCCGCGACAGCCCGCGAGATCGCGAGCCAGCTCGAAGCCGGTACCGTGAATATCAACGAGGGTTACGCCGCCGGCTGGTCCTCCATCGGCGCCCCCATGGGCGGCTGGAAGCGCTCCGGTGTGGGCCGCCGCCACGGCGACGACGGCCTGCTCAAGTTCACCGAAGCCCGCACCGTCGCTGAACAGCGCATCGTCCCCATCGCCGGGCCGGACGGGGTGGCCCCCGAGAAGTGGGCCAACCTACTGACCACGGCGCTGAAGTACGGGCGCGACGTGCTGCGGTAAGGAGTTTGGGGGCCTGGGGTCGGCCTAGTCGATCTGCTCACCCCGGGCCCGCGGCGGCTCTGCTGCAATAGATGACAAACTCGATTTCGATTTACTCTCCCAGAACGCCTTGAGCTGGAGGTTTGGCTCTAGACGGGAATCGAGTTTGTCATCTTTTGCATTCTCGCTCTGACCGAGGGAACCGATCCGTGTCCGAACCCAGTCTAAGAGGGTATGAAAAACCCATACCTCCAGCGATTCATACCCCTCACCCCTCCAACCATTCCTTTCGATGGGATGCAGGTCGCCCTCCCAGGAAAGCTCCGCACGGTCGGTTATACCGCCAGCGCGGGAATCGTCGTCACGCCCAATTTTTGGGTGGACCATGAAACCGCTCGCCCGAAAGCCCTCGCCACCACTCAAGCTCTCTCGCATCCGCGCCGGATTGTCTACCGGGCCCCGGCCACAGCGCGCGCTGTCGCGATGGTTCTCGAGCGCCCGAATCATTCAATCAGCGGTCTCAGCGCTCTCGCCGTCTACGGACTCACATTCTTTGCTGACGCTTGCGACACCACGCTGACCGGCCCAGTCCCCAAAATCATCACTGCGAGCGCAATGTCACCCCGTGTCGCTCGGGGCAACGGAAGCCCCACGTGGACTGTGTTGATAGGCGATGTAGCAATCAAGGTTTCGCCACCGGGGCTCGCAGTGATCGAAGCGATGCGTCACATAAGATCAGGAGTGCATTCATGGCCGGTGCAACCGGTCACAGGTCTCAAGCCAGTCGACATTAGGTGTATCCAGCTTCTCGACATGGCGCGCCGCCACTTAGGCCTGCGATTCGAGGAGCTTTTCGATGCCGCCCGCGGCAAGGTGAGCAATCGCTGGATCGCCTTCATCTGCGGCCATTCCAGCCCGCTCGCCGATTCACCGAAAGAAACGGAGATGCGGCTCATCTGTGCTCAGGTGTGCCGAAAGTTTCAGCTTGAACTCGAAGATCAATATCCGCTTTTCGACGGCTCCCACCCCCTCACCCAATTCGATCTCGCCATCCCCGCGCTGAAAATCGCAATCATGTATGACGGCGAACACCACCTTCAACGGGATCAGAGGGACAAAGACTCACGGATCAACATTGAATGCTCCCTCCAGGGGTGGCTGGTCATCAGGGTGACCGCGGGGACCTTGGGCAAGCTGTCTGGATATCTTGCCGAAGCGATCGCCATGCGGAGCTGACCATTGCGATTGTTGGCCCTGCAAAAGATGACAGATTCGATTTCGATTTACAAACCTAAAACCTTCTGACCTGCGGGGTTAGTTCGAGGGCGAAATCGAGTCTGTCATCTTTTGCAGGATCGACCGCCGTGGCCCTACGGCGTCCACTCGTAAAGGGTCTCCCCAGGCTCCCCAGGCTGACCGGGCTCCCCGAGCTCGCAGACGCGGATGCGCACACCGGGGGCCGGCTGCAACCACGCGTCGACCTGCAGCTCGGCGGGGCCAAAGGAACCCGAGTTAGAGTCAGAGGGGTCAGCGTCCTGGCCCGCAGAAACGCGGTAGCTGATCGTCTCGTTGGTCTTGTCCAGCACTTCGATAGACGCGTGGGTCAGCCACTGGTTGCGGCGGCGCAGCCCGATGAGGGCTTGGTGCTCGCGGAACATCCAGGAACCCAGCGGCGACAGATCAGAGGGCCCGGCGGGGAGGGCGGGGCGGACGGAGTCGTCGGCGGTGTAGCCTTCACCTCGGATGCCTTCGAAGCCCTGCTCGTCGCCATAATAAATGGAGGGCATGCCGGGCAGGGTCATTAGGATCGCCAGCGCGATGATGGCTTTGTCTTGGCCGATCTTGCTCGCGATCCTATCGACGTCGTGGTTGCCCACGAAGGTGTTCGCCACCATCGAACCGCTCACGGTCGCGTGTCGGGAAAGGGTGTGGTCGAGTTCCCAGAAGTTCTCGTCGTAAAGCGAGCTCCAGATGGCCTTCCACAGCTCGTATTGTGTGACCGAATCGAGAGTGCCGGAAGACGCGATCTGCGCGTAATCGCCGTGGATGACCTCGCCCAAGAACAAAGCGTCGGGGTAGTCGGCGCGCACCCGCGCGAGCACGTCGGCCCAGAAGGCGGGCGGGACGGAGTAGGCGACGTCGAGACGCCAGCCGGCGATGCCGCGCGCGAGCCAGAACGTCATGATGTCAGTGACCATGTCGCGGACGCGCTCGTCGTCGTGGTGGAGGGTGGCCAGCTCGTCGTGGCCTTCCCAGGAGGTCGAGCCTGCCAGACCAGCGGCGACGGCGGGGTGCGTGGCGGCGACGTGGTTGAACACGCCGTCGAGCATCACCTTGATTCCGCGTTCGCGACACGCAGACATGAGCCAATCGAAGTCCTCGTTGGTGCCCAGGCGCGCGTCGACACGGTAGTGGTCGAGGGTGTCGTAGCCGTGGCCGACGGACTCAAAGATCGGGGCGAGCAGCAGGCCGTCGCAGCCGAGTTCAATGAGGTAGTCGAGCCACGGTTCAAGGTTGCGCAGACGCGGCGCGGCGTTGTCGCCGGCGCGGTCGCGGATGGGCGCACCGAGTGCGCCGAGCGGGTAGACGTGCCACCAGATCGTGTTCTCCTGCATGGGACTCCTTTCCTACTGAGCGCCACTCAGTATAGTGGTTTTCATGACACGCACGCGGCTCAGCATCGCCGAACGACGCCACACGCTTATCGACGTCGCCAGCCCCCTGTTCGCCTCCTCCAGCTACTCCGAGGTATCCACCCAGGACATAGCCCACGCCGCGGGCGTCTCGGTCGGGTTGATTTTCCACCATTTCGGTTCGAAGGCGGGACTATACGCGGCTGTGGTTGCTCAGCGGGAAGATGAGCTGGATGCGGCGGTGGCGGAGGCGGTCGAGGGGCTGCCGCCGAATACGTCGACACGCGATAAGGTCCAGGCGGCAGCGGAGGTGTACCTCGATCACGTTTCCGCGCACCCGTTGGCCTGGGCGGCGGTGGTGCGCGGGGATACGCCGCAGGAGGTCCAGTTTGTGAGGATCGAGGGGCGTGATGGGGGCGTCGATAAGCTGCGGGCACTGGTGGGCGCGGATAGTGAACGCGCGGCGGTGGCTGTATCCGGGTTCTTCGGTTTTGTGGAGGCGGTGTGCCTCGATTGGGCAGATGCGGGATGCCCGGAAGACGCGCGGCAGCCGATCATCGATGCAGCGTTGGGCGCGCTGGAGGGCGCGCTCGGCGACTGGGGTTAGCAGTTTGTAAAGTTTCCTTGACACTCTCGATGGTTTTATTTACGGTTTAGATAATGTCGCGCGACATAGATTCACACCCGAACATGGTCCGCCAATGGCGGCGCTGGCACGACCTCTCGCAAGCAGAACTGGCGCAGCGGGTCGGTGTCTCCCGGCAGACCGTGGCCAACATTGAAAAAGGTAACTATTCCCCTTCCGTTCACCTGGCGCTCGACATTTGCCGCGAACTCGGCAAAACGGTTGAGGAAGTCTTCGGTGACCAGCAAAGGAGCTGACCATGAACATCGGCGACACTATTCTGACCAAGATCGACAACTCACTGGGCGATGAGTTCGAAGCGCAGACCTTCCACAAATCCTCCACCGTGGCCCTCAACCTTGCACCCACGCTCATCTTGATCATGGGAGCCATCCAAGGCTGGGTGCTGCCCGGCTACTATGCGCTGTGGTGCCTGCTCGTGCTCATCCCACTCGCCGGCCTTAACGGCATACAGGAGCAGTGGATGAGATCACGCATCGCGCGCCCTGCGTACAAACTCAAAGACACCTTCTGGGGCCTGCTGGCCGTCAACCTCGCACTGGTCATCGCCATGCTCTCTGGAATCGCGTACAACATCCAGGAGAACTCACCGATGTACATCTGGACCGCGCTGGTCGGCGCAGGCTTCGCGCTGCTGGTCACCCCGATCGCCACTAAGGCTCGCCGGGACCGCGACGAGAAGCGGCTGGATGCCCAGCTGGAGGACTAGCTAGCTTTCGTCGTCAGCCGCCGCGCGTGAGTTCCCGGCGCGGCGGTTGATGTACGGCTGGAGCCGCTTGCCAATCCGGTCGCGCCAATCTTGCACCCGCTCCTCGTAGTGCCTGTCGTGGGGTTTCAGGCCGCGGTGGGTGACGTGGACGGTGGTAGAGCCGTCCTCTTCGCGGTCGAAGTCGAAGATGATGTCGGAATCGCGCCAGTCTTCGTCCTCGCCATCCTCGTCGGTGGTTTCGGAGTGCCACACGAGGCGTTCGCCGTCATCGGCCTGCTCGACAGTGAAGTAACCGGTGCCGTCACCAGACTCGATGGAGAAAGACTCGCCCTTCTCGTCGGCATTGCCCTCCACCGAGTCCTCGGTGTCCTCCCACCACTGCTTCGGGTCCGACACGACGGTGTAGGCATCCTCCGGCGAGACGTTCACGGTGAAGGATTCGGTGAAGTCCTTGATGGATTCAACACGGGTGCCGTCGGAGAACTCGTAGTCCGGCATGGCGGCTTCCGGGTCGTAGACGGCGACTTCATAGCCCTCTTCGCGGAACTGGCGCAAGCCCTCCTTGACCAGCCGGCGGCCAGCCATATTGAACGAGGTCACGTGGGTGAAGTCGAGGACGAGCTTGTCGCCGACCAGGCGGCGCTCCACCAGGTCGTGGAGAATCGTCTCGGCGGCGGTGAAGTTGATCATGCCCTGCAGCTCAACCACGTTCGTGTCGCCTTGGCGGTGCACGGTGCGGATACCCGGCGCGGAGTAGTAATAAGAACCCATCATGTGCAGGCCGAGGGTTTCTGACATGCGCTGGAAGATCTCCACGCCGCGCACAGAGTTGCCCTCCTCGTTCAACCGCGGGCTTAACGACGCCGCACCGAGCTGCCCCGGCAGCGTCCCGATCAACCCGCCGGACACACCGGACTTCGCGGGGATGCCTACCCGGCTCATCCACCGGCCCGAACCGTCGTACATGCCGGCAGACGCCATAACGGCCTGCGTGAGCCGGCACGCCCGCGCAGACAACACCCGCTCCCCCGTCACAGGCTGCATGCCACCGTTGGCCAACGTCGCCGCCATGACGGCCAGGTCCTTCACGCTGACCATGATGGAGCACTGGCGGACGTAGCTGGCCACCGCTTCTTCCACATCGCCTTTGATCATCCCGTACTCGCGGAGCATGTGCCCCAAGGCGAGGTTGCGGTCGGCGCTGGAGAATTCGGCGCGGGCGAGGTTGTCGTCGACAAGCAATTCGCGTCCCGCGAGCTTGCTGAACTCGCGCAAAACCACCCCGTCACCTGCGACAAGCTCGTTGACCACGATCGCGCCCGCATTGATCAGAGGGTTCGCGGGACGGTGCGTGTCATCCAACGACAACTCATTGAACGCCTCGCCCGACGGCTCCACACCGACGTACTTATGGACCTCTTCCGGACCGACCATGTCCAGTGAAAGCGCGTACACGAACGGCTTCGAGATGGACTGAATGGAGAACTCGTACTCATCATCCCCCACCGAATACAGGTTGCCGCTGCGCGTGCACAGCGCGAGCGCGAGCTTGTCTGGGTCAGCGTTGCGCAACGTCTCGATGTAGTCGGCGTTGTTGCCCTCTTTGTTGTCGCGCACCTCGTCGAGGATCGCGTTCAAGTAAGTCGGGATCGGGGTCGCAGGCATGCGGCCCAGTGTAACGCCCGAACCCACAAACACGTGAGGTTGTTTCCTCTAGGATACGACCCATGAACGCAGAGCAGAATGCGCAGAAGTACGCCATCGTGACGGGTGCCGCATCAGGCATTGGCAAGGAGGTTGCCCGCCAGCTTGCCGACGACGGTTGGCACGTGGCCATCACCGACATCAACGCCGATGGACTCACCGAAACGGCCCGCGTCATCGGCGACCGAGCCATCGACGTCGAGCCGTTAGACATCTCTGACGCGGAGGCGGTGGACAGGTGGGCGGGAGGAATCGTCGACAAGCATGGCGTTCCGCACTCGATTTACCACGTCGGCGGCATCTCGATCTGGGGCAATATCGCCACTATGCCCCTGGAGAAGTGGGAGAAGCTTATCGACGTCAACCTGATGGGCACCATCCACATCATCCGTGCATTCGTGCCGTCGATGATGGAGGCTGGGCCTTTGCCGGGGAAGGAGAAGAGGAGGCTGGTCTGCGTGTCCAGCTCCGCCGGGATTCTGGGCTTGCCGTGGCACGCGGCGTATTCGGCATCGAAGGGCGGCGTGCTGGCGATGCTCGAGGTGCTGCGTTTCGACCTCGCACCGTTCGGCATCAAAGTGCATGCCGTCGCGCCGGGTGCCGTGGACACCGGACTGGTGCGCACCATTGATATTGACGGGGTGGACCAGTCCAACCCGAAGGTGCGACGCGCCAAGAAGCTCTTCCAGGGCCATGCCATTTCGCCCGCGAAGTGCGCGCAGATCATCTTGAAGGGTGTGCGGCGCAACAAGTACCTGATCACCACCGGCGGTGACGTGAAGCTCGGACGGTGGGCGCAGGTCAACGCGCCATTCCTCTACCGCCTCGTGCTCGGCGGGCTGAACAGGGGTTTCCAGTGGATTGCCAAGGACGCGGCTGTGTAGTTACTGTGGCTCGTCGAGCGGGACGTCCAGGACATCCATGACGGTGGCCAGCCCGTCGTAGTTGGTCACCAGCAGCAGAAACGCTGTGAGCTCTTTCTCGTTGATGTGGCTCATCAGGCGAGCGTAAACGTCATCGCTGATCTGGCGGTGGCGGATCAGGTCGTCCGCGGCGTCCGTCAGCGCACCCTGTCGGCCAGTAAAACCGTGGTCTGCGCGCTGGACCGCCTCGATGGTGGCCTGATCCAACCCCGCCTTCGCACTCAGGCGTTTATGGTGCTCCAGCTCGTAGGTCGCGTCGCGGATCGCGGCGACGCGGAGAATGACCAGCTCCGACTCCTTGCGCGACAGAATGCCAAACGGCATGAGCGTGCCGGAGTAGACCAGCCACGCCAAAAAATTACGGCGCGCGCGGCCAACCGTGGTGAACAGGTTCAGGGATGTACTGCCCTGAACGATGCCACCAATCCGGTTGGCCACGCGCGCCAGCACCGCCACCTCCTCCGGTTTGCCCGGTCCCGGGCGCGTAGAGGTGTCGACGGGAAGTTTGCTCAACGGGAAATCTTTCTCATTCTCAGACATGGAACACAGATTAGTTTTCCATTCCGAACTTTTCCCGCGAAAGGCGAGCCTCTCAGGCCCGGGCGGCGCTTAAGCCTTCAGATCGTGCTCGACGTCTGCCGGGCTGAGAGCGCGGAATGCGAATGCTGCCAGGGCTGCACCGACCAGCGGGGCGAGGATGTAGATCCACACGTTGCCCCAGGCGAAGTTGCCGTTGACGCACAGGCCCAGCGCCACGGCCGGGTTGAAGCCGCCGCCGGAGATGGGGCCGACAGCGAAGGCACCGGTCATCACGGTGGCACCGATGGCCAGGCCAAAGAAGGAGTTACCGTCGGTCTCTTTGGAGGTGGCCACATTCAGCACGACCCACACGAGGATGAAGGTGAACACGGCCTCAACAACAAAGGCCGGCAGAGACTGGATCTGCGCAGCCTCGACCGGATCAGAGATGACGGTGCGGGTCAGCAGGGCGCCAAGGATGCCGCCGACGATCTGAGCAGCCCAGTAGATGAGCATCTCGGTGGCGGTCATAGCACCGCGAATCCAGGCACCGAGGGAGACAGCCGGGTTCACGTGTCCACCGGAGATGTGGCCGGTGGAGTACACCAGCACCATCAGTGCCATACCAATGGCTACGGGCGCGAAGTTGTCGGCAGCGGCGACAGCGGTGATGATGGTGAAGACGAACAGCAGGGTGGCCAGAGCCTCCGCGAGCGCCTTGCGTGCAATATCGTTCATGGAGTTTGTCTTTCTTGCTCGGGACAGGCCCGGCGTTTGGCTACGTGCCGGACACATGACGGAACAAGCATATACAAAAGGAGAAACCCGCTGTTAATTTAACAGCGGGTCAACCTCGAAGGGTCAGCGACCGTTGGTCACGGGAGAGGCGGACCTGGCAGGGTCCTCCTGTCGATCGGTGGGGGCTAGGTGGGCCGGGTCCAGATCGATCCGGCGCAGCAACTGGGCGTTGAGCGCCACCACAATCGTCGACAGGGACATCAACACTGCACCCGCCGCCGGGGAGAGCACCACCCCGATGGGGGCGAGCACACCGGCGGCCAGCGGCACGGCCACGATGTTGTAGCCAGAGGCCCAGATGAGGTTCTGGATCATCTTGCGGTAGCTGGCCTGCGAGAGCTCAATCATCGACAGCACCGCCCGAGGGTCATCACTGGCCAGGACCACTCCGGCGGATTCCATCGCCACATCGGTGCCGGCCCCGATGGCGATACCGACCTCCGCGCGGGTCAGAGCGGGGGCGTCGTTGACACCGTCGCCGACCATGGCCACGCTCAGGCCACGCTCCTGTAACTGGGTAACCTTGGTGTCCTTGTCCTGGGGCAGGACCTCGGCGAAGACCTCATCGATCCCCAGGTCCTGGCCAACCGCCTGGGCCACCTGCTGCGCGTCACCGGTGATCATCGCGACCTTCACCCCGCGGTCCTGCAGGGCCTTTACCGCCGCGCGGGATTCGGGGCGGACCGTATCCTCGACGGCCAGGGCACCGATGATCTGTCCATCCTGGACCACGTGGAGGACTCCGGCCCCGCGTTGAGTCCACTCCCCAGTCTGCTCTTCGAGCACACCGGGGTTGGTCAGGTTGAATTCGCGGAGCATGTTCGGCCCGCCGACGAGGATCTCGGAGCCATCAACGGTGGCGCGCACGCCCCGGCCGGAGGCCGCGGTAAAACCGGTGCCGCGCAGCACCATTCGTGAGGCCTCGGGGTGCTCACCCGCGGCGGTAACAATGGCGCGTGCGACGGGGTGCTCGCTGTCAGCCTCGGCCGCCGCCGCAATAGCCAGCAGCTCGCCCTCGGTGATGCCCTCGACAGCTGCGACACCGGTGACACCGTGGGCACCCTCAGTCAGGGTGCCGGTTTTGTCGAAGAGCACCACGTCGATGGTGCGCATCCGCTCGAGCGCCATCCGATCCTTGATCAACACCCCGGACTTGGCCGCCCGCTCGGTGGAGATCGCAATCACCAACGGAATCGCCAATCCCAGGGCGTGCGGACAAGCGATCACCAGCACCGTGACCGTGCGCACCACGGCATCGTCCGGGCTGCCGATGATGGTCCACACCACCGCGGTGATCAGAGCGGAGATCAGCGCGAACCAGAACAACAACGCCGCCGCCCGATCCGCCAGGGCCTGGGCCCGGGAGGAGGACTCCTGGGCGTCGGCAACCATGCGTTGGATCCCGGCCAGAGCGGTGTCCCCGCCGGTAGCCTCCACCCGGATGCGGACGGTGTTGTCGGTGGCCACGGTACCGGCGACCACCCTGTCACCGGTGTCGCGGAAGACAGGTCGGGATTCGCCGGTGATCATCGCCTCGTCGAATTCAGCCGCTCCGTCGATGATCTTGCCATCCGCCGGTGCCCGGGCCCCGGCCCTCACCAGCACCACGTCATCGACGCTGAGCTCCGAAATGGCCACGGTGCGGGTGGTCCCGTCGATGACTTTCTCGGCCTCATCCGGCAGCAGGGCAGCCAGCGCGTCAAGCGCGGAGGACGCGGCCCCGAGAGCGCGCATCTCCAGCCAGTGGCCCAGCAGCATGATGGTCACCAGCAGGGCCAGCTCCCACCAGAAGTCCAGGTCAAAACCGCCCAGCCCCAGAGTGGTGACCCAGGAGGCGACAAACGCCACGGTGATGGCCATGGCGATCAGGAGCATCATCCCGGGTTTGCGGGATTTCAGTTCTTTCCATCCGCCTTTGAGGAAAGGCGTTCCGCCGTAGACAAAAATGACGGTGCCGAGAACCGGGGGAATCCAGGATGAGCCCGGGAATTCGGGGAGGTGGTAGCCGAGCAGTTCAGCGACCATCGGGCTGAAAATAACGACGGGAATGGACAGAATCAGCGACCACCAGAAACGCTGCCTGAACATCGCCGTGCTGTGGCCGGCGTGTTCGCCGTGGTTGTGGACCTGGTGATCTTCATGTCCCGCATGATGTCCCGCATGGTCGGCGTGGCTGGCGTGCTCGGTGTGAGTCATCTCCGGGGAGGGGGTGTTATGGTTGCCGTGGTCTGGGCTGGTCATAAAGATTCCTTCCTTCCCACCCCTTAATCCGGGGGGGTGTCGTGGTGGTGCATTCAGAAAGCGGCGTAACCGACTTCTTCGTTGGCCTGGCGCGCCCCCTTCCCGGAAACGGCACCGGTGACGGTGACCGTGGAACCGCCCCCGGCGGCAAGATCTACCTGGACGTCGTCAACGAGCGGCAGGGCCTGGACCGTCACAGTCACCCGCCCGGCGCAGTGCCCGCAGTTCAGGCCTTCCATCTGGTAGGAGGTCAGCGGATCAGGTGTTGCGTCGGCGGTGGTCGTTGCCAGGACGGAGGCGGTTGCGGAGCGGGTAGAGGGTGTGCAGCACCCACAGCCGTTCAAGGCCAGCGACAGCAGGTGGGGAGTCGGCGTGGTTATCGGGTTGGTGGGGTCGGATGAGCTTTCACTCTTCATGGTATACCCCCAGGGGTACCCGCCAAGGGGTGGTGAGAGTCGTGATCGTCGTCAGGGTGAGGGGTTGTCATCGCAGGTGGTTCCTTCACTGGAGAGGACAGCGGGAGGCTGAGGGTGAACACCGAACCCTGACCGGCACCACGTGAGGTGGCGGTTAAGGTGCCGCCGTGAGCTTCGATCAGGGCACGGGAGATGGTCAGACCGATACCGGCCCCGCCGTTGTCCCGGCTGCGGGCGGTATCACCCCGGTAGAAGCGTTCGAAGATGTGCTCGAGCTGGTCGGGCGGAATGCCGTCGCCGGTGTCGGTGATATCAATGAGCACGGTGGAGGCACCCTGTCGGCGGACGATGACCTGGACCCGCCCACTGGTGGGGGTATGCCGTAGGGCGTTGGACAGCAGGTTGCCCATCACCTGGCCGAAGCGTTGCCGGTCCACCATTACCCGGGCGGTGTCGTGGCCAGCCTCGATGTGTAGACCGACGCCCTTGTCGGCGTAGGCTTCCCCTGCCGCAGCGACCGCGGCGTGGAGCAGGTCGTCGAGCCCCTCCTCGGCTAGGTCCAGATCGATGCGGTCTTCCTGGGCCCGGGAGACATCGTCGATATCCTCGATCAGCCGGGTCAAGCGGGTGAGTTGGTCTGCCATGATCCGGTGGGTGGACAGGTCCCAGTCCACGACACCGTCCTGGAGGCCATCGAAGTAGACCGCGAGGACCGACAAGGGGGTGCCCATTTCGTGGGCCAGGTCTGAGAGCATTTGGCGACGGACCTGTTCGGTGTGTTCCATCCGTTTAGCCATGGTGTTGAAGGCGTGCGCCAGGGTACTCACCTCCGGGCCGGTGTTCCCCGCGGGGACACGTACCCGGTAGTTGCCGCCGGCGACGGTAGTGGCCGCGCGCGTCAGGCTCTGCAGGGGAGTGCGCAGTCGACGAGACAACCACAGGCTGGCCAGTAGGGTGCTGATCAATGCGGTGGGCAGGGCCACGGCCAGCGTGATCAGGTTGGCGTCCCGGTAGGCCTGCTCGGCGTGAAGCAACTCCAGCGAGGGATCTTCCCGGCCGATCATCAGCATATGGTCGTGGAACAGGGTCGGGCCTACGATTGTGGCTACGGTCGCGGCCACCAACAGGCTGATCACCACGACCGCCACCTGGGCGGCCAGGAAGCGGAAGGTCAGGCCGGGTCCGTGCTTCATGGTTGCCCCACCCGGTAGCCCACTCCACGCACGGTTTCGATGAAGCGCCGCCCCCGGGTATCGGTGCCGAGCTTGCGGCGCAGGTTGCCGATGTGGACATCGACGATGCGCTCATCCCCCACCCAGGTGGTGTCCCAGACCTCGGTGACCAGGTCGTGGCGGGTGAGCACCTGGCCGGGGCGCAGGGCCAGGGTGACCAGCAGCTCGAACTCCGTGCGGGTGAGATCCACGACCACCTCCCCCACCTGCACCTTGTGGGCGGCGGGGTCAATGGTGAGCTCACCGACGGTCAACGGGGTGGTAACCTGCGGCGGGGTCGTGCTGGTGCGGGGGCGGCGTAGCACCGCATGCACCCGGGTCACCAGTTCCCGGATGCCGAAGGGTTTAGTGATGTAGTCATCGGCCCCCAGGGTCAAACCGGTGATCTTGTCGTCCTCGCTGCCGCGGGCGGTGAGCATGAGAATGTAGCAGTCCGAGAAGGTGCGGATCCGTCGGCACACCTCTAGGCCGTCGAGTTCGGGCAGGCCCAGATCCAGCACAACGACATCGGGGGAAAAGCGACGAACCTCGTCCACGGCCTGAGTTCCCGTGTAGGCCTGACGGGCCTCGAAGCCTGCCCGGATGAGGTAGGTGGCCACCATCTGGGCCAGGGGTTGTTCATCGTCGACCACCAGCACCCGTCCCGGGAGCGTGGCGGTGGTCGGTGTGCGGTCATCCATAGGATCCAGTATGGTCCCGGCCCATCCTCGCTCGGTACTCGCCGAGGACATCTTCATTAAATCTTCAAAAACAACCCCGGGTTCGCTCTCGTTTCTGTGTCCCCTCACAGACCAAGAATGTTGCCTTCACCGGTGGGGGGAGCAGGTGCTACCAGGGGTTGGGCGCCCCGCGCCAGATACCGGGGGCGGGGTAGCAGGACAGCAACCCGTGGTGGGGCGGGCCAGTTCAGGAGTGACCCAGCCCACCGATCGCGCCCCCTTTCGACCGTATTTCAAGGCTGCGAGCAGGGTTTTTGTTTTTCCGGCCGGCCGGCGGGCGTGCTAGAGAAAGATATAGCGCCGACGCATAAGCGGTGCCCTATCACGGTCTTACCACGACCCAAGGAGATTGACGTGAAACGAGCAGCGATCGCAGCCGCCGCCCTCGCCCTGACCCTCACCGGATGCTCAGCCCCCGACTCGGAGCCCGCTGTCACCGCGGAGGCGAGCCAGGATAAGTTCTTGACCACCCATGGACTGGCCGCCATGGACGCGGTGGAGATCATCGATCACCTCGACCAAGAGGCTGTCGCCGACCGCCCAACCGACTTTACCGCCTCGGTGCACCCCGATGAGCTGGTGCTCTCGGATGAAAACCAGGAGGTGGCCCTCGACCTGCCCCAGGACCTGACCTACGTCTCGATTGCCCCCTACGTGACCCAGACCCATGACTGCTTTTACCACAGTCTGACCACCTGCCTGGGTGAACTGCGCAATGCGCCCGTCCAGGTCACGGTCACCGATGAGACCACCGGGGAGGTCCTGATCGACGAGCAAACCACCACGTTCGACAACGGGTTTGTCGGCTTCTGGCTCCCGCGTGAGGCCACCGGAACGATTGAGGTCACCCACCAGGGACGTACCGGTGTCACTGAGTTCTCCACCTCCGCTGATGGTGCCACGTGTGTCACGGACCTGCCCCTGACCTGATGCTTTAGCGGTAGGGTTCCCTCATCCTCTTCCTGTTTCACTCAGACCTGGACCACGGACGGTTAAACCACGTCAAACAGCTTTTCCCGGCGACGGTTTCCACTCGGCGGACTCGTACTCGCCGGCACCGGTGCCCTGTTCGACTGCGGATAGGGCTACAGCACCTCGGCCCCTGCTGCTGACCGACGGCAAGATCTACTGCAAGACAACGAACTCAACCCCAACCGGGGCACTCCAAAAACAAGAAATCCGGGTTAAACGACAAAATGTGTGTCCGGATGGAGCGATTCGTCGGTGGTGATCTGCGGTAACTCGGAAAATATTTGCTTTGACAGCATATATCTGTCGCGGGGACGGGAAATACCGGGATAGTCCACCGTCGTGTGCTAGGGGCGTTGTTGGCTTTGTAAATGCCAAAGAACCGACCCCGCTGCCGCGTGTGCGGCGGTGATATGAAGCGCAACGGCAAAACCTCCGCCAACCGCACCCGATGGCGGTGCAAGATCTGCGGCGCCTCCGCCACGAAACGACGGCCCGATATCACCAACGCCGCCGCCTTCGACGCTTTCATCACTCACGTCACCACAGGCGACAGCCTGAAAACCACCGCTTTCAAAACAGGCTGCGACCCACGCACCCTGCAACGCCGGTTTGAACACTTCTGGCTAGTTGATGTCCCCGATCCCACGATAGGGCACGAAGGCCGGGTCTACGACCAGGTCTTCATCGACGGCACCTACACCGCCGGCGGGTGTCTCATCGTGGCCGCCACCTTGGATCACGTCATCGCCTGGCACTGGTGCACACGTGAAACCACCCGCGACTACCAAAAGCTCCTGGAGCGTATCCCCGCGCCGGTCATCGCTGTCATCGACGGCGGCCAAGGTGCTGCCAGCGCAATCAAGACATGCTGGCCCACAACGAAAGTGCAGCGCTGCCTCGTCCACGCCCAACGCGTGGTACGCCGACACACCACCGCACGCCCACGCACCGATGCAGGACGAGCGATCTACCAGCTCGCGCTCAACCTCACGAAGATCACCGATCTTGACGAAGCGGCCGCGTGGGGTGCCAAGCTACACGAATACGGCACTATCTACCGCGACTGGATGAACCAGAAAACGTTCACAACCGACCCGGCGACACGGCAACGCACCTGGTCGTGGACGCATGAACGCACCCGCAAGGCATACAACAGCCTCAACCACCTATGGCGAAACAACCTACTGTTCGTCTACCTCGACCCACCCGACGGTGTCCTCGATGCCAACCGGATCAAATCCACCACCAACAGCCTTGAAGGCGGCATCAACGCCCAACTGAAACTACTGGCCCGCACACACCGCGGCAGATCCGGGGAGCATCAGCGCCGGATGCTGGAGTGGTGGCTGTATCTGCAAACGGAACTGCCTGACGATCCTGTTGAGATCGCCAGGCAGTCCAACTGGGGCCAGGACCAACTCGCCAAAGTATCCACCCTGACCCACAACGAGAACCAAGCCGACCACGAAACCGGACGACCAGCCCTCTACGACAACGCTATCGACACCAACTACACACACTCAATCGGCATCCAAAAAGGCCACATCTAACCCCACGACACGCCGACCCCAGACACACATTTTGTCGTTTAACCCCAAGAAAGCCACCGGGCGGCAACCCAGTGACTTTCGCTTATCACCCAGCACACACCTGGGAGAAAGCACAGCCATGAGTTTACAGGCTTACGCGCAGAATGCGCACACTAAAACACCGACCCGTGTCGAGCGCGACCGTGGCGGGCTGGATAACACCCCAGTATCTGCCAGTGACCGCGACCTTTTACGCGAGCATCTAGGCCGCGATGTACTCCACGGTTCAGTCACACGAGACTTTAAAAAGGCCTATCGACGCAACGCTGACGGTACGAACTCGCCGCGTATGTACCGCTTCGAGACTGATGCTTTAGGACGGTGCGAGTACGCCATGCTCACCACCAAGCAGTTCGCTGCCGTCCTGGTCGTAGACGTTGATCAAGTAGGTACCGCAGGCGGTGACCCCGCAGACTTAAACCGGGCCCGGCCCCCGGAAAGTAGACACCGTGGGGGTGAAATTATTGGCTTTACTCTAGCGCATTGTTAGGAAGCGTGTGTTATGTCCATGAGGTTCTTGGGCACGGAGTCCGATGACTTATTGGGCATGGAGTCGATGGACTTTTTGGACGTGCCTAGTCGATCATGGTTGCGGCCTGCGTTTTGGCCGGGGCTTGGATAGGTTCGGTTTGAGCTGTGGCGGTTGGCGGTGCTTCATCCCATCGACGAGATTGATGTTGATCTGCCCGCCGGGTGGCCTGTGGCTCAGCGTGATCGGCAGTGGCACGCTGAAGAGGAATTCGCCGTCGTGGGCTGTGAAGAACTCTGCGACGTTGTCGTCGGTGACCGTGGTGTAGAGCAGGCGGTTTTTGAATCTCAGGCCAATGTAGAGGCCGTGTCCGCATACGCGGACGACTCCGTCTTTGCTCACACGCAGTTCGTCTGGGATGCCCCAACTGTTTGTTGATTGTGTCGTCAGCATCGTTAGTGTGGGGGTATCGGTGGGAGGTAGGCCTTGCTGAGCTGCCATGTCATCGGTGCTGGCCTCGGGTGAAGTTGCCGCTTCCCCGGGGCCGTTTGTCGCTGTGGGTGCTGCGTGGGGGTTATGTGCCTGGTTGAAGGCGACCACGCGGGCCCAAATGTTCTCCGGATCAAGCGGCTGTGTGGGCGGTGTTGCCTTCGGGAATGTGTCGAAAGCTTGGCGCGGGGTGATATGCATCTTGCCCACCAGCAGCGATTGGTGGCGTCGCCGCTCGTTGTACACGACGCGATATTCAGCGAGATACGTGTTGACCTCAGCAAGGCTTACCGGGTGGCGCACGTCTAAGAACTGGGTCAGTGTGCGGTGGGATCGCTCGTCTTTTCCTTGAGTTGTGGCGGCGAACCCAGCGATAGCCAAGACGCCTTCACTGGCGAGCCACAACTCGGTAGCGGAGAGGTGTCCACGGTGGTAGGTGGCGAACGCCTCGCCGTTATCGGAGAGGATCTCTTGAGGTTTGCCGTAGGTTGCGAACGCTTCGGCCAGCACGGCGCGTGCGTCGGTTCCGTTTTCCGGCAAAGCGAACGCTTTGGTGCCGACGTCGAATCTGCTGGCGTCGTCGATGATCTGGTAGATCGTCACCTGCGTGTGCGCATGGTCGAACAGGCGGTAGACCAGCCCATCAATCTGCCACAGCTCACCGACGAAATCGCGGGCGAAGCGCTTATAGGAGCTGCGCGGTCGTTTACGGGCGTTGGCGTCGACGAAACCGAGCTCATGAAGCCACGACGCGATGGTCGAACGCGACGGGGTGCGCTCAGGACCGATCGAATCGAACAGGTAGTAGTAGATCGACCATGGGCCGTAATCCAGCCCTTGTTCCATCAAATGTTGTCTCGCGTTGACGACCGCGACCTTGTCTGTGTCGTCGAATTTTCGAGCTGGGTTCTTCGGTGCGGTCGAATCGGGCACAATGCCAGATCGGCCCTTCTGCGCTACCCGGTTTTTGATGTTGATGTACGTCTGCCGCGAGATGTCGAGTTCTTTGCAAAACTGTGTGATCGTTTTACCGTCGCGGACCGGGTCAAAATCTACGACCTTTCTGCGCTTGTGCAATGGAATAGCCATCCGGCTATTCCACCGCCACGAACGCCCAAAAAGTCGCTAGACATCACGTCCAAAAACCCCCTGGACTCCATGTCCAAAAAGTTCCCAGACATCACATTGTTAGGAAGCGTGAGTTTCGTACTCAATGGGTGTGAGGTACTTGCACCAGGAATGCCTTCGGGTGGTGTTGTAGCGCGCACACCATGCGAAGACGTCGCGCCGGCAGACTAGCTGATTGGAAAAGACTTTCTGGTCTTTGAGCACTTCTCGTTTCAACGCCGCGTTAAACGACTCCGCGAGTGAATTATCAGCGCTGCTGCCAACTGCTCCCATCGACTGGGTGACGTTGAGTCTTCGGCAGACAGCCTGAAACTGCGATGAGGTATACACGCTGCCATGATCTGAGTGGAAGATCGCCCCGGAGAGACTGCCACGGGTACGGCGAGCATGCTCGAGCGCTTCTTCGACGAGGTCGGTGCGCATGTGGTCTGCGATCGCGAAGCCGACGAGCATCCGCGAGTAGCAGTCAATCACAGAAGCCAGATACATATTCGACCCGTCTGCGATCGGCAGATAGGTAATATCGCCGACGAGGATCCTATTGGCAGCTGGCGCAGTGAAGTTACGCTTGACCAGGTCAGCGAATATAAAGCGATGACGCTCACGCTGCGTTGTCGTGACCTTACGTTTTTTCGTGTAGCCGCGCAGCTGAAGCTTCCTCATAATCCGGGCGATGCGCTTATGGTTGACCGGTCCGGTGCTACTGTACGCATCGTTGAAAGTCAGCTCGGCGGCAATGCGTTTTGCGCCGTAGAGCTGCCTCTTGTCGTCGAAGATGGCCTGGACCTTGGCTCCGAGTATGGCATCATCAACCAGTCTGCGGTGCCGCTGGGCGCTGCTAGCTTTCCATTTGTAGTAGGAGCTGCGGTTTAACCCGAGTACGGTGCACATCCGCTTGACCGAGTAATCGGTGCGGTGGTCATCAACGAACCGGAAGCGGATCACCAGTTCGTCTCTTCCATGAAATATTTGGCTGCCTTACGCAAAATATCGCGTTCTTCTTTCAGGCGGGCGTTTTCCTGTTGCAGCTGACGTAGCTTCTCAGCATCGGTCAGTTGCCTCGCACGATCAGCACGTAAGCCCGCTGAAAGCTGGGGTTTCGTGCCAGTTCCGTACTTATCAACCCATACGCGAAGCGTGGAGCGGTTGATCCCTAAATCAGCGGCCGCAGCGTTCAACGACACCTGTGGATCGTTCTCGTACATCGCGACCGCGTCGCGCTTGAACTGATCCGAATAAACCTTCCTAGGCATGGAGGTAGATTACCTTTCCCCGACTCAACACAGCCGGAATCAGAGGTGTCTACCAAACAGGGGTCAGGTCCTTACCCATGACTGGTACCCATTTACTGCGAACTTCCTTTCCCACGTTGACGAACGGATTGTCTTCGGAAGGGAATTCATTGACGAGATTGTCCATTTTGCAAAGTCTCCTTTCAACTTCCGGGAGTTTTCTACTCCTATATCGCAGCCTATGGGGAAAGACTGTTTAATGTAAGGTTCCCGAAAGATTATTTAGAGTATGCCGCGGGTGACAGCGTTGTCTTCGCGGATGATCTCCTGACCGATGCGCTTCAGGCCGAGGGAACGCAGCGTGTCACGCTGGTTCTGCTTCCTACCAACAGTGCCCTTGATCTGACGGATCTTCAGTGCCATGGGTTATGCCCCCTGTCCTGCAGCACGAGCGCGCAGCATGGCTGCCGGAGCAACCTCTTCGAGGCTCTTGCCACGACGTGCGGCGACCTCTTCTGGGCGCACGAGCTCCTTGAGGCCGGCCACCGTTGCGTGAACAACGTTGATGGCGTTCGGCGAGCCGAGCGACTTGCAGAGAATGTCCTGGACGCCAGCGCACTCCAGCACCGGGCGGGCTGCGCCACCGGCGATAACACCGGTACCTGGTGCAGCCGGACGCAGCATGACGACGCCTGCTGCGGCCTCGCCCTGCACCGGGTGGGTGATGGTGCCGTTGATCATCGGGACACGGAAGAAGTTCTTGCGAGCTTCCTCGGCACCCTTCTGGATAGCAGCCGGGACTTCCTTGGCCTTGCCGTAGCCGACACCGACCATGCCCTGGCCGTCACCCACGATCACCAGAGCGGTGAAGCTGAAGCGACGACCACCCTTGACGACCTTGGACACACGGTTGATGGTGACGACGCGCTCGATGTACTGGTTGCGCTCGTCCTGCTGGTTGTTGCGACGATCGTTACGGCCACCGCGGTCGTTGCGGCCGCCGCGCTCGTTGCGATCGTTGCGGTTGTTATCGGCGGAGCGTCCGCCGTTACGGTCACGTTCCGACATCACGCGTTCCTTCCGTTGGAGTTCATGGTGTTGGTGGTCATTAGAACTTCAGACCACCTTCGCGGGCGGCGTCAGCCAGAGCGGCGACGCGGCCGTGGTACTGGTAGCCAGCGCGGTCGAAGACGACTGCCTCGATGCCAGCTTCCTTCGCACGCTGTGCGATCAGTTCGCCAACCTTGGCGCCACGTGCCTTCTTGTCGCCCTCGACTCCACGGACCTCTGCTTCGAGGGTGGACGCAGCGCACAGGGTGTGACCGACGGTGTCGTCGATGACCTGAACGTGCATGTGACGAGAGGTACGGTGCACAACGAGACGTGGAGTCTCTGGGGTGCCGGACAGGGTCTTGCGGATACGGAAGTGGCGACGTGCGCGAGCGTTGCGACGGCGGGTGGAGATGTCCTTGCCCACCGGCAAACGCTGGCCTTCCTTGTTCGTTGCGTTGTTGCTCATTACTTACCCGTCTTTCCATCCTTGCGACGGACCTGCTCGCCTTCGTAACGGATGCCCTTACCCTTGTATGGGTCATCCTTCCGCAGACGGCGGATGTTAGCGGCGATCTGTCCAACCTGCTGCTTGTTGATGCCTTCGATGGAGAACTTGGTGTTTCCGTCGACGGCAAACTTGATGCCCTCAGGCGCCTCAATCAGGACTGGGTGAGAGTAGCCCAGTGCGAACTCCAGGTTCTGGCCCTTGAGCTGCACACGGTAACCCACACCGAAGATTTCCATCTTGATGGTGTAGCCAGTAGTAACGCCCACGACCATGTTGTTGATCAGGGAGCGGGACAGGCCGTGCAGGGAACGGTTCTTGCGGCGGTCATCGGGGCGGGAGACGACGAGTTCTTCGCCTTCCTGAGCCACGGTGATTGGTGCCGGAATCTCTTCAGCCAGGGTGCCCTTAGGACCCTTGACTTCAACGTTCTGGCCGTTGATGGTGACGGTGACGCCAGAGGGGACGGTCACCGGTGCCTTGCCAATACGAGACATGGTTAAACCTCCTCTTACCAGACGTAGGCGAGGACTTCTCCGCCCACGCCCTTGTTGTTGGCCTCACGGTCAGTCAGCAGACCCTGGGACGTGGAGATAATAGCCACGCCCAGGCCACCGAGAACCTTTGGCAGATTAGTGGACTTTGCGTAAACGCGCAGACCCGGCTTGGAAACACGACGCACGCCAGCGATGGAACGCTCGCGAGATGGGCCGTACTTCAGGTTAAGCTCCAGGGTCTTGCCGACGGTCTCGTCGTTAACGGAGTAGTCGGCGATGTAGCCTTCCTGCTTCAAGATTTCGGCGATGTTGGCCTTGATCTTGGAGGATGGCATAGACACGGTGTCGTGGAACGCATTGTTTGCGTTGCGCACTCGTGACAACATGTCCGCAATCGGATCAGTCATGGTCATGTGAAGTGACCTGTTGCCTTTTTCGTTACGGTTCCCGTGCTCACCCTTGATGAATCGCGTGTACCGCACGATCGCTGGCTACTCACGCTCCGCCTAACTCAGTAGTTAGGGGTGCTCGCTGCCTTTATCCGTGCGGCCGCTTCGGGCGAGGGGCCTGTAACAAAGTGGATGTACAGTTTTTCTCCCTTGTAGCGGGAGACTCTTTCCGCAGGTCATGTGGCATTCCCGGGATTTTGACGCGTTAGCGTCGAAAAAAAGAACATGGGGGTACCTACCTACGGCAAGACCTGACTAGCCTAGCAACCAGCTAAAACATGTCCAAATCCCTGCTCAGAAGCATAGAGCTGAGGTGTAGGGTCGGCGCCATTCAGGGCCGACCGACCTCACTAGCCGCACCTGCTGGCTCACACACTCACCTGCACAGCTCCACAATCCCTCCTTGTAGTACTTTGATTAGGCTTACCTTGTTCACATAAGCTTGCTCCCGTTAAGATCATGGACTTTCACGCGTCAAGGAGGAATGCATGGCTATCTCTACCCCGCATGCGCAATCCCCTTCTCAATCACACCTGGGGTCTCGCGCGGACGCTACTGCGGACGCTTCTGCCAGCGCTCCATCAGGTAAAATCCCGCGTCGCCTCGTCGGCCTCGGCGTCCTTTTCCTCCTATTGCTCGCCAGCATCGTTGCCAGCATCGTGTTTGGATCACGGCAGATCCCTTTTGGAGAAGTGTCCGCCGTGTTCCGCGATCTCGGCACGGCGTTCGGCCACGCGGAGGGGCTGAATGTGGATCAGCGCGTGATCGTCGAGCTCCGCATTCCCCGCACCCTGTTGGGCCTAGTCGCCGGTGCTGCCCTTGGCGCCTCCGGTGCATTGATCCAAGGGCACACGCGCAACCCTCTCGCGGACACGGGCATTCTCGGCATCAACTACGGTGCGTCCCTGGCCGTGGTTGCCAGCTTCTCCTTGCTGGGTGTGACGTCCGTGTGGGCTACCAGCATGTGGGCGTTCGGTGGGGCCATCGCTGCTACTGCGTTGGTGTTTAGTTTGGCGTCCATAGGAGGAGGACAGGCCAATCCAATGACGCTGGTCCTCGGCGGCGCGGCTTTGTCCGCGGTCCTCAGCGCCATCATCAGCGGTTTTATCCTCACTGACGATGCCAATCTGGATCGCATGCGCTTCTGGACCGTCGGCTCCATCGCGGGCCGGGATCTCACCGTGTTCTACGGCGTGCTGCCGTTTATCCTGGTGGGCCTCCTGCTGGCGTTCATCACGGCACCGCAGCTAAACCTCCTGAATCTGGGCGATGACATCGCCTCCGGACTGGGCATCAACACCCAGCGCGCCCGCCTGATTGGCATGGCTCTGATCGCACTGCTGGCCGGTGCCGCGACAGCTGCCGCCGGCCCCATCACCTTCATCGGCCTGGTGGTCCCGCACCTCGTGCGCGCCATCACGGGCCCTGATTACCGCTGGATCCTCCCTTACTCTGCCCTGACGGGTGCGGTGATGATGCTGTTCGCAGACGTGGTGGGCCGTCTGATCGCTCGTCCGGGCGAGTTGCAAGTAGGCATCATCCTCGCGTTCGTGGGCGCGCCGTTCTTCATCGCCCTTATTTATCGACGCCGGGTGGTGGCCATTTAATGAGTTCCCTCCTTGCCCGCCCTACCTCTTCCACTATCCCTGGGCGCCCGCCATTCCGCGTGGGCTCATTTTCTGTGGTCTGGCGCCCTCGCGCGTTGACGGTGTCTCTATTGCTGCTCGTGGCGATCGTCTTGCTAGCGGCGGTCTCCATCGGCCTGGGTGACTATCCTGTGTCCCCGGCTCGTGTGCTGGAGGTGCTGTTCACCGGCCAGGGCACCCGCATTGAGCGTCTGGTGGTTTTGGATTGGCGCATGCCTCGTGCGCTGACGGCCATTCTGGTGGGCTGTGCGCTGGGATTATCCGGAGCCCTCACTCAGTCCGTGACTCGCAATGCGCTGGCCAGCCCGGATATCTTGGGCTTCACTACGGGCGCGTCCGCGGCCGCGGTCACCGTCATCACTCTGGGTGGTGGCGCTGGTGGTTTCCTCGGCTGGCTCAGCAGCATCGGCATTCCCTTGGCCGCGGTGCTTGGTGCGGCTGTCACCGCAACGGTGATGTGGGCTCTGGCGTGGAGGAGATCGACTGATTCCTTCCGGCTAGTGCTGTTCGGCATCATCATCTCTGCTCTGTTGACCTCGTATATCAACTTCCTGATGATCCGCACGGAGTTGCGCGATGCCGCGGCCGCGCAGTTCTGGCTTACTGGCTCCCTGAGCACTGCGGACTGGTCCAAGATGTGGCCCATCGCCATTGTTGTGTTGGTGTTTACACCGCTGCTGGCCTGGATTGGTCACCAACTTTTAGCCACCTTGCTGGGCTCGGATACTGCACGGGCTTTGGGACAAAACGTCCAGGGTGTGCAGGTGCTTCTGCTCGCCGCTGCCGTGGCTTTGGCAGCAGTGGCGGTCTCGGCCGCTGGCCCCATCGGGTTCGTCGCCTTCGTGGCCCCACAGGTGGCGCTGCGCTTGTGCAACTGCTCTGCACCACCGCTTCTGGCCTCTGCGCTGACCGGCGCTGCGCTACTCCTGCTGGCAGATATCAGCACCCAAACTCTTCTGCCCGTAGAGCTGCCGGTGGGCATTCTCACCTCGGCAATCGGCGGTGCGTTCCTTATTTATTTGCTGGTCCAACGGAATAGGTCAACCACGGCATGAGAAAAGATCCCACCCTGGAAGTTAGCAGTGCCGCGAACAAAGAAGGACACATGACTCAGAAGCACAGCATGAGCGCACGCGGCCTCGCCGTGGGCTACGGCGACCGGACGGTCATCGAAGGCTTGGACGTGGACTTTCCTCGCGGGCAGATCACCACAATCATCGGCCCCAATGGCTGCGGCAAATCCACGTTGTTGCGAGCCATGTCTCGTCTCCTTCCGGCGAATGAGGGCGAAGTGCTGTTAGACGGCGCCGATATCTCATCCATCAGGCGCAAGGACCTCGCACGGACCATCAGCGTGCTGCCACAAACCCCTACCGCCCCGGAGGGACTCAACGTGGCTGATCTCGTCTCGCGCGGTCGGCACCCACACCAATCGTGGATCCGTCAGTGGTCGTCCACGGACGAAGCCGAGGTGCACAAGGCGCTGGAAATGACTGGCTCGATGGGGCTGGCGGAGCGCACCCTGGATTCTCTGTCCGGAGGGCAGCGGCAGCGTGTGTGGATCTCCATGGTTCTTGCGCAGAACACGGACATCCTGTTCCTGGACGAGCCCACCACCTACCTGGATCTGGCCACGTCGGTAGAGATTTTGGAGCTGGTGCAGCGTCTACGCCGAGAGCTGGATCGGACTGTGGTGATGGTGCTGCACGATCTCAACTTGGCTGTACGCTACAGCGATAATCTCGTGGTGATGAAGGATGGACAGGTCCTCGCCACCGGGCGTCCCAGCGAGGTCATTACCCCAGAGCTACTGCTCGAGGCGTTTGCCCTCAACGCGCTAGTCATCGAGGATCCTGTCACCGGCGGTCCGCTGATCGTCCCCAAGTGACGATCAGGGCTTAGTCCTCCATCAGCTCCTGGGCGGGAGTCTTCTTGGACTTCCGCCAGTTGATCATCGCGGAAATCACCACCGGAGTCACAGACACCAGCACGATGACGATGGCGATCATGTCGATGCGATCCGCAATGCCCGGGATATCCCCCAGCAGCACGCCAATGCCGACCATGCTGACAATCCACAGCACTGCACCCGTGACGTTCCATCCCACGAACTTCTTGTACGGCATCTCCGCGGTACCAGCGGCCACGGGAATGTAGGTACGCACGATCGGGATGAAGCGCCCCAGTACCAGAGCCAACGGCCCGTACTTCAGGAAGAAAGCCTCGGCTTGTTCGAGGTGCTCGGTTATGAGGATCTTGGCGTCGGGCTTAAACAACTTGCGGCCAAAGCGGTGGCCGAGCCAGAAACCTACCTGGTCGCCCAAGAACGCCGCGACGATGGCCACGCCCACCAGAATCGGAACGTTCAAGCCCAGCTGATCGCGCAAGATTGCCGCGGTGACCAGCATGGAATCGCCGGGGAGGAACGGGAAGAGCACGCCGGATTCAATAAAGATAATCAGCGCAATGCCGCCGAGCGCCCAGCCGCCAAAGTTCTGGAGCAGGGTGGTGGCGTCCATGAGGTCGCTTAAGTGCACAGGGAATCCCTTCTAGAAAACAACTGGTCTATTCTTACCCCGGTTTCTGACCGGAATACAGGCAGCTCGCCCCTAGCGTGCATCCGTTATCCCCATGAGTGCCCGTCCCCTAGCCAGCAACAGCAAAACCGCCCCAGCACGTTCATGCGGGGCGGTTCGGCAGTTGATTCAGACTACTTCGTGGCGTCTGCCAACGGCTGCTCGATCTTGTCCAGCAGGTAGTTCAGGCTCAGCACGGTCTGCCATCCGAAGGCCTTTTCCAGGTCGCCTTCCAGGTAGACACTGTGTCCGTCCTTCACGGCGGGCAGCTTGCCCACGATCGGATCCTCGGTCACAGAAGCCTTGCTCTGCTTCGGAGAGTAAGACAGTTGATCCCACACCAGCACGTCAGAGTTGATCTGGTCTGCGTTTTCCTTGGAGACCTCACCGTAGAACTTGTCCTTGGTGATGCCCGCGTAGGCCGGGTTGATCTTGAATCCCAGCTCGGTGAAGAAGCGGCTACGCGGATCGCCCTCGGCAAAGACAGCCAGGCTCTCGTCGGAGACAGTGGCCACGCCGAGTTCCTTTTCGGCCCATTCTGGGTGGCGGCCCTTGAGCTCTGCGAACTTCTCCTTGACCTGCTCCACCTGGCGCTTTGCCTCTTCAGGCTTGCCCACGGCCTGCCCGATCTCTTCCGTGGTCACGTCCCATGGTTGCTGTAGTTCTTCGTATTCGCCCTTTTGTACGACGACAGGGGCGATCTCAGACAGCTTCTTGTACGTGTCTTCATCGATGTCCGAGTACACGGCCACGATGAGGTCTGGATTGTCCTTGGCGATGGCTTCCGCGTTGACTTCTGTGTCCTTGTCGATCCGAGGAGTGTCGCCCTCGATCTTGTCATTGGACCAGTTGCCCGCAGCCTGACCATCCGGGGTCATTCCGTCCCAGTACTTCACGGAGACAGGAGTAACTCCCAGCGCCAGCAGTGCGTCCTGATCCGTGTAGCCCAAGGAGACCACGCGCTGCGGGGCTTCCTTGATTTCGGTGGAGCCGTAGCGGTGCTCGATGGTGGTGGGGAATGCGCCCTGCTCGGCGTTGACTGCCTGGGAGTCCCCGGAATTTCCGGACTGGTCATCAGTCGAGCAAGCGGTCAGTGCCGCGCCCAAGGTCAGCACAGCAGCGGTGCTAACGAGAATCTTCTTGAGTGTCATTTTTCTCCGTTGTTACTGGTGACGGATTTCCGCGCGAGGCGTGGCCCGTACACAAAAGGGAAAGGTCAAACCTTTGGTTGGATATATCCAGCCCTATGTCCAAAGAATTCGGTGGCGGTCAGTTCCGAGTTGTCGTCGAGACGAACACGATCCAGAACAATCGCCGGCGCCGGCACGTTGGCACGGGGCGATCCACAGACCACCGCGATTCCTCCCTCGTGAGGGATGGTGACTCGGCCGGGGGTTCCGCCGAAGCGGCCCTGCGAGACGTGCGCGGAAAGCACGCGGACGCGCTGGCCTCGGAATTCAAAGTAAGCATTGGGGTACGGGTCGGACTGCGCCCTGACCAGCAAGGCGATATCTTCCGCAGGTTGGGTGAAATCTATGCGAGATTCCTGCTCGCCGCGCTTGTGGAAGTACGTAGCGCGGGTGGGATCTTGAGGTTGCGCAGTGGCGGTGCCTTGGGCGACGTCACTCAATGCGCGTTCCACGAGGGGCTCGATGAGGTCGATGGTCTTGGCCACGAGATCCGTGGTGGTGTCCTGCGGACCCACGGGGATCGCGCGCTGGGCAACGATGGGTCCGCCGTCCAGCACTTCATCCATCTCGTGCACAGTGACGCCCACGTGAGTTTCCCGGTTCAACAGCGCCCACAGGATGGGCGAAAATCCGGCGTACTCGGGCAGGAGACCATCGTGGACATTCAATGCGCCGTGCTTGGCCAGGCTGAAAACCTCGGGAGGAAGCCAGGTTCGCCAATTGTTGGCCACGATGATGTCTGGTGCAGCATCGCGCAACGCCTCAATGACGTCTTGACCCACGCGCTCAGTGACACACACCTGGAGCTCATGTTCGCTGGCGAGCTCCTCAACGGAGTCTGCCCACATTTGCTCATAAGGGTGATCGCTGGCAGGGTGCGTAACTACCAAAACTACTTCATGACCAGCATTGATGACCGCAGACAACGTCCGGTATCCCCACGACTGATAGCCGAAAACAGCAACTCGCATGCAGGGGATGTTAGCTTAGGTTTACCTATGTAGTCAATGATGAAAGTGGCGCAATTTTCATGCCAGACTCCCCGGACGTGACCACCCTTCACCGAATCTCGGTGCCCGCGGATGCGGAAGCCCTCGTTTTCCCGGACCCCTACCGCTCGAACGTCGAGCTCACCGAATCGATGTCCACCGTCGATGTGCGCATCCCGGCGCACTCAGCAGTGACCTATAGCTTTCAATCCGGCGAGCTGAAATATCCCGATCCACATAACGCACACGGCGCAGGCCCACAGGCGAGCCTATTGAGCGGCGATTCTGTGGACCAGACACTCTGGCCGCCTCGCTCCCCAGAAGTCATCGCGGACTTGCCCGGCGCACGCCTGTCCATCGACCGGAAGGTATTCGGCAGGCGCTGCACCGCGCGCCTCGATGACCGCGGTGCGGATACCACCGTGGTGTTTTTGGATGGCGATGACTGGATCCATCTGCATGACCTCACGGGCGCACTGGACCGGGCAGTCACGGCAGGGCTTATCCCCCAGATCAACCGCGTCTTCCTGCCGGCAGCCAAAGACCGCAGCGAGGAGTACACCTCCCAAACATTCGCCAGCGCACTGGCCACCGAGCTTCCGCCGATCATCAACAGCAGCCACATAGTCCTGGTGGGGCAAAGCTTCGGCGGTCTCTCCGCCCTGCGCGCAGCTCTTACGGCTTCCACCGAAACCACGCCTGCAATCAAAGGAGCCATCGCCCAGTCCCCTGCCGTCTGGTGGTCCGCTGACCGTTCTGCAGAGCTCGCGGACACGCTCTCGGACGGGCCCGCAGGAGGCGACATTGCCGCACAGCTCACTGGCCCCTCACTCGAAAATCCTGCGGCTCACAGTGGCTCCGGTCTGGCACGCATCGTACTGACGTGCGGTGCAGAAGAGCCGCCCATGCAACGACACGTGGATGCAGTGGCCGATGCCCTGACACGCCGCGGCTTTCCCACCACCAATCACCGCACGCCCGGTGGCCACGACCCTGCGATGTGGCGCCACGGGATCATCCCGGCACTCGCCGAATTGCTGGGCTGAATCTACGAGCGCGCCTCCACAAACTCCGCCACGCGCTCGACTGTCCGCAGACCGTAGAATTCGCGCACGCCAACCTCCACTCCCAGCTCTCCACGCAGCAGTGCGCAGAGCTTGATGACCGCCATGGAGTGCCCACCCATGTCAAAGTAATCAGCATCCACCGGCACGTCCTCGGGCTCAATATCTAGCGATTCGGCAAACAGCTCCGCCGTGATCTCCTCGGTTTCGTTCGCCGGTTCGCGGCCCTTCTCCGTGATCCTTTCTCCCTCACCCAGTGCAGCAAGGTCGGTCTTTCCATTCGACGTCACCGGCAACTCATCCACGATCGACCATCGATCCGGGATCATGTAGCTGGGCAGTTCCTCGCGCAATGCATTACGCACGCCAGTCAGGAAACTCTGCCGCTCCCCCTGGTCCGCATCGCGCAGTTGTGGGGCCACGAGGTGACAGGCCAGGAGTGTGGCGTCGGATATACGAACAGGAACGGTCACGCAGTGGAGGATGCGGGGATCAACGCCGCGGGACACGGCGGCCGAGACGTCGCCGGGATCCACGCGGTGACCACGAATTTTCACCTGATCGTCGCTGCGTCCGAGGTACTCGAACATGCCATCCGCACGCACGCGGACGATGTCTCCCGTGCGATACATCCGCTCACCCGGGGCGCCCCACGGGCAGGCGACCATGGAGCTGGCGGTGCGCGCCGCGAGCCCATGATACTCCTGCGCTAAGCCGCTGCCCGCGAGGTAGAGCTCACCCGGCGCTCCTGTAGGAACGGGGCGCAACCACGGGTCCAAAACGAACGCCGCCGTGCGATCCACCGGCATTCCGATCACGGGCGTGGCGCTCTCATCCGTGCCAGCACCCAGGGCGTTGATGGTGTACTCGGTGGGTCCATAGAGGTTGTATCCGCGCACGTCATCGGCCTTTCGCAAGGTCTCCCACACGCCGTGCGAGACAGCCTCGCCGCCCAAGAGCACCAGCCGCGGGCGATGCGCGCCGGATTCCAGCATCCCCTCCGCGAGCAGCTGCTCGGCAACGGTCGGGGTGACGTTGATGACATCCACCTGATGCGCGCGAATGGCCTCAACCATGGCCGCAGCATCGCGTCGCAAATCCTCGGAGAAGATCCGCACCTCGTGGCCTTCCACCAGCCAAAACAGCTCTTCCCACGACATATCGAAGGCGAAGCTGATGGCATGCGCGATCCGCAACGTCCGCCCATCGGCAGCAGCTGGGGCGAAGATCTTGCGCCGGTGATTGTCCAGCATGTTGTGCAGCCCGCGATGCTTGATCACCACGCCCTTGGGCTTGCCGGTCGATCCGGAGGTGTACATCAGGTAGGCATCGTCCCCGGGCACCGCCGCAGGCGTGTGGGTGGTGGCGTGGGAATCGGCAGTGGTGACGTCGACGCAAGGAAGCGCACCGATCCGCTCCATGCGCTCCCGAGAACTCGAGTCCACCAGCGCGGCTGCGGGCTGGCTGTCCTCCACGAGGACCCGGAGCCGCCCATCGGGGTGCGTCAGATCAAGCGGCGCGTAGCGCACCCCTGCCCACAGGGTTCCCAGCAGAGCCACCACCGAATGCGCGGAGCGCTCCACCGCAATGGCGACAGTATCGCCGCTGTTCACGCCGCAATTCTTGATCTTTTCCGCAATGTCGGAACAGCGAGCAATCAGCTCACCGAACGTCCACTGCTGTGCGTCATCCGCTAGCGCGATGCGATCTGGGAAGCGCTGGGCGGTGTCCTTGAGCTCATCCGCAATGGTGCGGTCAATGCCTTCGGCCTTCTGCCAGGAAGCCATCTGCTCCGTCGTGCTTTGCGGGGAAGAATCCTCCGCTCGGGCTGGCGCCAACTGGGCCAGCTGAGCGAGCGGGACCTCTGGTGTGTCCACAAACGCGGTCAGGACTTCGGTCGCGGCCTTGAGCACGGAATGTGCGAGGGACTCGTCCACCACGTCGTGGCGGAATTCCAGCTTGATGCCCAGCTTCGGCCCCGGAGTGAATACCCAGGTCAGAGGGAAGTGCGTGGAATCTTCCGCGCGCTCCTCCACAACCCCGTGGCGTTCCCGAAGTTCCGCTGCTGCCTGCGGATCGAGGAAGTTCTGCACCACCACCATGGAATCGAACAGCGTGCCTACCCCCAGCTGCCGCTGGATGGCGCCGAGGTCCGCGGAATCGTGGTCCATATCCTCGATGCGCTGGCGATAAACATCCTGGACCAGTTCTTCTATGCTCTGGCCGGGCCGAGCTGTCACTCGCACTGGCACTGTGTTGAGCAGCACTCCCACCACATCAGACATGGCGGGGTCGCTCAAGGCATCGCGGCCACTGACAGACTGACCAAACACCACATCCGAATCCCCTGTGACAGCACCCAAGGCCACGGCCACGGCTGCGTTGACCACGGAGGTCAACGTCACGGCCTGCGCCCGGATCTTTTCCTGCAGTGCGCCGGTCAGCTGCTCGCTGACCTCGGCAAACACCTGGCGAGGCAACTCGCTACCAGCGTGCTCTGAAGAGATATCCGCGGCCTGCGGGGCAACGAGCGTGGGCTGAGACAACGTCTCTAGGCGATGTACCCAATAGTCGCTATCTGCCTGCTCTTTGCGAGTGTCAACGGACTCGAGCAGGGCGTCAGCAATAGAACAACCGCGAGGAACCAACTCTCCCGCACCCTGCGTGCGGGCCTGGCCGGACCTCAACGTCAGCCTCTCGAGGAAGGTTTGCAGCATCACTGCACGCGACCAACCATCGACCAGAACCAGGTGGTAGGTAAGAAGCAGCGTGTCGCCAGGCTGTCCGTCACTTCGGCCGGTGACGATGGTTGCCTTCGCCAGCGGCACGGATGCGAGATCGATGCCCGCGCTGCGATCAGCGTGCATGATCGCCTCGAGATCCCCTTCGGTGGTCTCGACGGGGAGGTCAATGCCCTGTCCACTCCACGGCAAGTTCTGCACGGGTTGGCCGGAAGCATCGGTGTGGAACTCCGCGCCCATGGCTGGATGCACGGTCACTGTGTCCCGGAAGGCTTCCACCACGGCCTCGGCATCCAGTCTCCGGTCAAACGTCAACGCAGTCTGTGCAACGTAGGCACCCGGTGCTGCCACCTGTGACTGGAACCAGATTCCGCGCTGCAGCACGCTCAGCGGAGCGCGGCGTCCTGAGGATTGCTCGCGGCTGACGTGCTCCTGCAACTCGCGAGCAACCTCGCCGATGGCGCTGCGCAAACGCTCGGCGGAAATCACCGCATTCACCACGGACAGCTCCATGCTTACGGCCCGCTCGCTAGACCACACATCGGCCTCCACCAGGTAATCCGTCCACTGGCAGGCGGCATCGCCCGGCGCGTGGAGGACAGCGCCAGTCTCTCCCCGTCCGAGGTAGTTGACCAGGATCTGTGCCCCATGGGCCAGGGTTCGCTGCCCTTGCGGGTGTGTGTATCGCAGTGCCTGATAAGTGCGGCGGTCCGGGGCTGTGCCGTCCTCGTGGAGCGCGCGCATTTCCGCTGCGGCACGTGCTGCATCCGCTGGATCAGCCAACGGGATTTCCACCGGCGCGATGGTGGTAAACCATCCGAGGGTTCGACCATAGGAATGATCAGCCGGACGTCCGTGGCCTTCTACGTCCACGGCCCAGCTCCGCGCGTCCGTGCCCATTGTTCGAGCCACCGCGACGGTCACCAGTCCTGCCACGAGGTCCTGAACGTCCACACCCATCACGTCGGGTGCAACGCTCTGCAGGACCTGCGCGGTCTGTCCGTCAATGTTCACTTCGAGCGTGCTCACATGATCCGTACTCCACTGGTTCGAGTCCTCGACGGGCCGTGGCAGCGTAGCCAGTTCACTCCAGTGCAGGGCATCCTGAGCTGCTGCGGTGTGAGCATCGTGCAGTTCTTGCAGGCAAAGATCCTTGTAGCTCGCCTGCCCGGAGAGAATCCTGCGCCCTGCGAGCGCATCGCGCAGATCGTCTTCCAGAATCATCCAACTGGCGCTATCGATCACCGCGTGATGAGCAACGGCCTTGACGTACCCATCCACACACCCGAGCACCACGCTACGACCAGCAGCAATATCGATGTGATCGATCAATGCATCCACGTCCAAAGCCCGCACAACCATAGGGCCGTCTCCCTCGGCACCAACAAAGTGCGCGAACGCAGAACTGGTGTCCACGCGCGTACGAAGCATCGGATGTGCCTGCGCTACCTGCTGCAGGGCCTGTTCCAAGTCCTCCACAGCGACTGGCCCCAGATCCAAGCGGCGCGCCTGCACAAAGCGGTCGCTCATGCCTCTTTCCATCTGCCTGCGCAGCATCGCCGGGATGGGGAAAGCCCCCGAGATCTCCTGGTGCCCGTCCTTGGGCAGGGCTTCTTCCTGGCTCTGCCTTGTTTCCTGGATTTTCTGCTGGGTGGCCTGCGGCGTGACCCGCTCGGCAATCTTGCGTGGCGTGCGGCCCAAGAAGAAGTCCCGCGGAGTCACGTTGAGATCAGCGCGCGCCAGCGCGTGAGTAACGCGGATGGCAAGAATACTGTCTCCACCTAAGCGGAAGAAGTCCGAGTCCGGCTCCACCTCGGCGCGGTCCAAGCGAAGTGCATCAGCAATTGCCTGCGAGATCGCCTCCACCAGATCCGAGGTGCCCGAAGCCTGCTGAGCAGCAGGAATCTCACCCAGAAGGTCCAGGATCGCGCGCTCATCCCGCTTGCCATTGATGGTCTGCGGCACCTGCGTACTCACCGCGAATAGCTGCGGAACCATGTAGGCAGGGAGCGCGTCTCGGGCCGCTGCGGCAGCTCGGGAGGTGATCGCCTTTGCGTCGGCACGAGAATCCGTAATCAACAACGCACCCGGCACCTGGCCTTCGGGCAGATCGACGACCACCACGGTGGCCTCCCGCACACCGCTGACCTTCTCCAGCGCGCTCTCGATCTCCCCCAGCTCCACGCGATAACCGCGCAGCTGCACCTGCCTATCGGCGCGGCCCACGTAATCCAGATGACCGTTGTTCAGCACCTTTGCCATGTCATTGCTGCAGTACATCCGCGCGCCGCCGCCAACGAAAGGATCGGCCACGAAGCGGGAGGCCGTGGTAGAAGCAAGCCCCCAATAACCCGCGGTGACCTGCGGCCCGGCAACGTACATCATGCCGGTCTCTCCAGGCTGCACCGGCTGTAATTGCGCGTCCAGAACATAGGTACGCAACCCGTCCATCGGGCGGCCGATCGGGCTGCGGGCCTCCCCTGCATTCTCGGAGCATTCGTGTGCTGTGACGTGCACTGTCGTCTCCGTGATGCCATACATGTTGATAAACCGAACATTCGGATGAGCACTGCAGTAGGCAGCCTCCGCGCGGGCCTCCAAGGCCTCGCCGCCGAAGATCACCGTGCGCACCGCAGAGTCCTGCCCGAGGTGCGGCTCCAACGCGGCAAAGGCGGTTGGGGTCTGGCTCAGCACCGTGATGGCTTCGGCACGCAACACCTCTGCGGCATCCTCGGGCGAGCGCATCAGCGCATACGGCATCACCACGGCACGCCCGCCGGAGCTCAGCGCTGCCCACATCTCCCACACCGAAAAGTCAAAGGCGAAGCTGTGGCTGATCGACCACACGTCCTCCTGCGAAAACTCCACGTGGCTGCGAGCATTGCCCAGCATCGCGGTCACGTTGGCGTGTGTGACGGCCACGCCCTTCGGCCGCCCTGTGGAGCCGGAGGTGTAGATCACGTAGGCGATGTCATTGGCACGGGCCACGCTTGCCGACCGGCCCGCAGGCGGCTTCGCTTCCCCGCTCATCGTCTGTTCACTGACCACGAGGACGGGACAATCTACCAGCTCAGAGACCATTTTTTCCGCGCTGGGAGACACCAGCACGGCATCGGGCTGGCAATCCTCCAGGATCAATTCCACCCGCGCTTGCGGGGACAACGGATCCACGGGAACGTAGGTGCCGGCGGACATCGTGGTCGCCAGAATGGCCGCAACCTGCCACGCATCGCGCTCCATGAGCAGGGCTACTCTCGGGGTGTGGATGGCAACCTTCCGGTCCAGCACAGCGCGTATACGCTGAGCGGCGTCGTCTAGTTCTTCGTAGGTCCAATGCTCCGCAGCACCGTCTTCTCCGATGCTGGTCAGGGCGGGCCGGTCGCGGGAGTGCTCGAAGCTGCGTCGCCACAAAGAAGGAAGCGTGTCCACACCAGATACCGCACCCAACGCCTCTGCAACCTCACCCACGGTCGCCACCGCACCGGATTCAGACAGCAAAGAATCCACACTCACCGCGAGCATCTGCGCGATCCTTTCGGCACGTACCTCGGTGATTCGCTGCGGATCGTAGATCAGGCGCAGTGGGTGCTCAGCGGAAGGGTTGACCACGACGGACAGGGGAAAGTGCGGCGCGCCATTGTTGCGCACGTCAGCAACCTGTAGTGGCGAGCCGGGGCAGCCCACGTCCTGTGGAGATAGCGGCACCTCCACCACCATCAACGTATCCAGCAGTTCGCTGGCGTTGGTTCCCAGGTCGCGGGCAATATCAGCCAGGCTGACGTGCTGCACATCGCGGACCTGATTGTTGTGATGGACCATGGCGTGCAGCATGCTGGTCACCGGCAGGGTGGGATCAGATTGCCCCGGCGCGACCACCGGGATGGTGTTGAGCTGCATGCCCACGGCATCGGCCACGCCAAGAACGGGAATGTCACGGCCGGAAACGGAAGTGGCAAACACCACGTCAGCCCCAGGTTCGCAGCCCACCAAGGTGCGAAGGACCAGCCCCCACGCCGCGTGCACCACATCCGGCAGGCCCACACCCGCTGCCCGAGCACGCTCAGACAAGCCAACAGTCCGCGGATCGTCTACCAGCAACTCCCGGCGCTCGAGCGAACTCGAAGGATTAGGGCACAGCACCGTGGGGCGTACCTCGCGCATTTCCTCGCGCCAGACGGACATATCGGCTTCCGCGTCTCTGCGCGCCACCCATCGCACGCTGCCGGCCATTCCGGCGTCCGGGTCGTAGCGCGGGATTCGGGCATCGTCATCCCGGTAGATCTCCAGGAGATCCCGCAGCATGATGGGCACGGACCATCCGTCGGCGATCAGGTGATGCACCGTCTGGATCACGGCGATGTCCTGGCCACACACCGCACCATCGACACTGGTCGGGAGCACAACGGTCCATCGCATGAGCGGCTCGGGCGCGGCATCACCGGGCGGCTGCAAGGAGATTCCCCGCGAGAGGTCATCAGCGGCAATCTCTTCCGTACGCTGCACGAGCCACCCGTCTAATCCAGGCCCAGCCAACTCGGCAGGCACCGTCACGTCCCGAAAGTCCACCCGCAAATGCTCGGCAATCCCCGGATCAATCACGGCAACCACATCGCCACCGTCAGTTTCCCAAGGGCGGGTGCTCAGTGCGGGGTGGCGTCGGATCAAATTACGCGCAGCGCGGGCGAATCGCTCCCGGTCAAACGGTTCGCTGCATTCCACCCGCAAGACCTGTTGCTCCACATACGAGCTGGCCGATTCCTCGAATAGCGAGTGGAAGTACATGCCGTGCTGCAGCGGGGTCAGCGGCAGCACGTCCTGCAGCTCCGCGGAGCTCTGCGCAGTGATTCGTGCCAGGTCCGCAGAGTTCACGGGTGCGGGGGCAACGTCGCCCACGGACAACACGCCGTGATCGGCAAGCGCTGCCACCTCGCGCAATGCCACATCCCAGTGCGCGACCAATTCGTCGATCCGTTCGGGGGAGATCCTGCCGCGCGCCCAGGAGATCGTGGTGCGCAGGACGTATCCCTCGCCGGTGTCTTCGGCGATCGCGTTGAACTCCAGCTCGCGGACCAACGGCTGGTCCGGGTCGCGTTGCTCGCCGAGTTGGCCGGTGGAACCCGCGGGAGCGAAATCTTGTGCTCCTGCGGATACGCGCCCCAAGTAGTTGAACAGCACCTGTGCCTGCGGAGGGGTCTTCGCGGACTGATGCAACCAGGTGTGGGCCTGGTAAGGAACGCCGTTGCCGGGGATGGCCGCGAGCTGGTCTTTCACTGCGTTGAGTGCCAGCGCTAGCGGGGCGATGCTGCCCTCGACCTCTGTGGAGGCCTCCTGCACTGCCGCCCGGGTGGGGTCGATCAGCATGGGATATAGGCAGGTGAACCAGCCCACCGTGCGTGAAAGGTCTGCTTCCCTGCCCTGTGGCCCGGGTACGAATCGGGTTTCGCGGCCGTGCCCCTCCATCTCCACCAGGGTCCATGTTTGTTTGTTTCGACGCCAACGCGCCAACGCCACGCTCAATGCCGTAAGCAATACGGAATTCGCCCCCGTGCGGAAAGCGTGGGGCACCGCACCCAGTAATTCGTCCGTGATCTGCACTGATGCCTCATGTACCACGCTGCGCTCCTCACGGACTGTGGGCGCTTTCTCGGGACTATCAGCAAGCGCTGGCACCTGCGGGTCCCGCAGAGGTTCATCTGCACTCGGCAATGGGGGCAGGGAACTATTGGCATCCTCCGCGAATTCGCCAGTATCAACGGCCTGTTGCAGCAGCTGCGTCCATCGGCGCAGGGACGTCCGCTCCGGCGCGAGCTGTTCCCCGCGATACGCCGCGGCGAGGTCCTCGCCGATAATGTTCCATGACACGCCATCGACCACCAGGTGATGCACCACAAGGCGCAATCTTCCGGGCACCAGCCCAGCCGCTACCACCACTCCGACTGCCGGATCCAGCAGTTCAGAAAGCGCAGCGATGTCCGTGGTGGGGTGGATCGCCACCGCTTCTTCGGCAGATTCCTCCGGGAGTTCCAGCCGCAAGGGATTCCGCTGCACACGGGCCCGCAGTGCAGGGTGCGCCTGCAGCACGTCAGCCACCATTCGCCCGGCCAGCTGCGCATCCACATCTTCTGGAACTGAAAACTCCACGGACTGAATGAAGCCGTCCACGTGATCAGTAATGGAATCGAACCAGCGCAGAATCGGCAGCGACTGCACCTCACCGGTTGGTTCATCGTCTGGATCCTGCACGAAGGTTCCGCGCTCTTCGGCGCACCGAGCCAGTTGCTGTGGAGTGCGCGCAGAGAAAATATCTCCCACACTCACCTCCACCCCGCGCCGTCCCAGAGCCGAGACCAGGGTGATGGCCCGCAGGCTATCGCCACCGATATCGAAGAAGTCCGTCTCCGCACCCACCGCGCTAACCCCCAATGCTTCAGCCATTGCCTCCGCGAGCAGAGCAACGGTTTCCCCGTCACGTTCAGCATCGGCCGGGGCATCAGTGAGCGAGCTCCAATCAGGTTCCGGCAGTGCCTTCCGATCCACTTTTCCGTTGGCCGTCCGCGGCAACTCATCCATGACGGTGATAATCGCGGGCACCATGTATTCGGGCAGTACCTCGGCACACCAACTACGGATCGCAGCACCCACGAGGCCCGCAGTCACCGTCACGTAGCCCAGCAGTCGCCCCTCCCGAGCAATCACGCTCGCCGCCTCCACATCTGGGTGTCCCACCAGCGCAGATTCCACGTCCTCCAACTCCAGACGCATGCCACGGATTTTCACCTGATTATCGGCCCGCCCCACGAATTCCAGCGAGCCGTCGTTGTGCCGGCGCACCAGGTCTCCCGTGCGGTACATCCGGGTTCCGTCCGACGCAAACACATCCGCAACAAAGCGGCTGGCCGTGAGTCCTGGGGCATTGATATACCCCTTGGCCAGCAGGAATCCGGCCACATAGAGTTCACCAATTTCTTGGTCTGGAACCACCCGCAGGTGCTCATCGAGCACATAGAGCCGACAGTTGGGATTGGCCACACCGATGCTCGTGTTGAGGCGATCCTCGTCGTCACGGTAGATGACGTGGGAGACACCGATGGTAGCTTCCGCTGGCCCGTACCCGTGGTACAGCGGGATGGCCAGCTGCTGGCGAAAGCGACGGAACAGCGCCTGGGTGAGCATCTCTCCGCCACACCAGACATGCCGCAAGCTGTCTAATAGATTCGTGCCTTCGGCCTGTTTGAGCATGACGTCGAGAACACTCGAAACCAGATACGCAAACGTCACGCCCTCGCGATGGATGAGGCGGGCCAAGCGTTGGGGGTCTTGCTCCACGCCCGGCGCGGCCACCACCACGCGGCCCCCGCAAACCAGCGGCAGGAAGATCTCATTGATGGAGATATCAAAGGCCAGCGGTGCCTTGAACAGGGAGGCATCATCGCGGCCGAAGAACAGGATCTGATCGCGCTGCCAGAGCAAGCGCTCCACGATCGCACCGTGGCGGATCATTGCGCCCTTTGGGCGGCCGGTGCTGCCAGAGGTAAAGATGACGTACGCAACGCTGTCCGTGGACGGCGGGGTGAACAGCTCGCGGGTGGCATCGAGGTCGAATAGCGCGTCTTCGGTGAGCGCGCAGTTGTCCGGCGTGAGTACGAAGCTCAGGCTGGCATCGTGGGTGACGGATTCCCGGCGCGCCTGCGGCCACGAGGGGTCTAGCGGGACAAAACTGCCACCGGCGAGCAACGTGGCGACGATACCCACCACCATCTCCGCGCTGCGCGGCAGGGAGATTCCCACACTCTGACCAGCGTCAATACCGTGTTCCCGCAAATTTCGCGCTACAGCAGTTGCATGGGCGACGAGCTGCGCATAGGTCAGTCTGTGCCGGTCATCCACCACTGCGAGCGCATCCGGGGTCTCCTGCGCATGCTGCAGGAGCAGGCTAATCAGGTCCGGGCGATCGCGATCCTGATCCGTGTCATTCCATATGCGCTGCTGGGCGATCCGATCCTGTTCACTGCGGCCATGACCGATGACGGCGCCGCCATCTCGAGAAGCAAGCGTATCGCCAGAGGAAAACGGAGTGTGAGCAGACGATCGGGTGGGCACAAAGAGCCTTTCGGTTGATGGGGAAACAGGGAATCAGACGCGGATGGCGGACGTCGGGCTAGGTGTCAGCCAACCTCAAGCGGAGCACGGCTCGGGAAAATCAGCCTGCGATCAGGTGCGAAGAATCCCGATGTTGCTCGGAGCGGAGATCTTCATCCGCCGGCGCACGATGCGTGCGTTGCTGACCCGTGATGGCCTCCACCAGTTCCCCGGAGCGGGTCGCGATGTTGGAGAGCAACGTGGAACCGAGTCCATGCGTGGCCTCAGTTGCTCCCTGCACGAAGAGTCCTGGCACGCGCTCGCCATTGAGCACGGCGCCGTAATCCCTAGTGACGGTGAATTCTTCACTGCCGTGACTATCAGCGTGAATCCCCGCAAGACCGCGAGATCGGAAGCCCGTGGCGCACACCACCACGTCAAAGTTTTCTGTCACCACGTCTCCGGTTACTCGGTGGCGAATGTCCACGTCGACGCTGCCGTCGGAACAATTACGCGCACCGAGCACCTCCGTGGTCCGGCGAATATCGAGCCGCTGACGCCCGGTGACGCTTTCCCGATACTGACGGTCGTGGAGCTCATCGAGGAGCTCAGATTCCACGCAGGCGTAATTGGTGTACCGGTGGCGGATCAACAGCTCGTTGCGGATCGCATCGGGCGCATGGAAGAAGTCATCAACGGCCTCCGGGTCGAACACCCGATTGGCGAAGGGGCTGTCATCGGCGGGGATGAAGCCGTAGCTGTTCAAGCTGCCCGTGACGGTATCGATATGCGGGCAATCGTGGAAGTACCGGATGGCCTCGGCTGCGGACTGGCCCGCGCCGATCACCAAAGCTCGGCGGATATCCCACCCACTGTTCAGCAGCTTCTTGGTGCGCGGGAGCAAATCGATGTTGTGGAAGATGCGCGAGGTGTCCAAGGAGCTGTCCTCTGCCCACGCAGGCATCTTGGCTTCCAGCCCGCGGGCAACCACCACGTTGCGGCAGCGAATGGACTCCGACTGCTGAGCTCGCTGCCCTTCGGACTCACCGCTTCCTAACTTCCTGCGGACGTGCACCACAAAACGAGCTCCGTCTGCGGCCAGTTCCGGAAGCGTCTCGATGGACGTCACGGTGGTGTTGTACTGCGTGTCCACGGTGATGTGATCCGCGATCCATCGGAGGTAATCGGCGAATTCCACGCGTTCCGGGGTGAAGGTTTGGCGGTTAATGAAATCAATCAAGCGGTCGCTGTGATGCAAGTAGTTGATGAAGCTGAAGCGGCTCTGCGGATTGCGCACCGTAACCAGGTCTTTAAGGAAGCTGATCTGCATGTTGGATCCTTCGAGGAGCATGCCTGGGTGCCAGTTGAATTCCGGGCGGGCTTCCACAAAGAGTGCATCGAGTTCTGGAGCTTGCTCTTCGATAGCTACCGCGAGCCCGAGGTTTCCGGGGCCGATGCCGATCCCGACGATGTCGCGGACGGAATTTTCGTGGGTACTGCGCTCTGCGGATGTCTGAGCTTGACGATCGATGATGGTCACTATGGCCTCTCTGTAGGATGCGCCAACCAACTTCTTAGGGTAGGCAATGCAAAGGGTAGGCTAACCTATCTTCTATTGCTCAACAACCCCCTAGCGGGAATTGCTCACCCCGCGTCCGCAAACTCCCAGCTAGAGGCTTCACATCAACTACGTCCTCGGCTACCGACTGGAAGGCCCTCCCCACACACAGGACCACCGTGGTACGCCCGCGGCGAATATCTCTCACCGCACGCGCCACTTTCATGCCCGTCATTGAATCCACTGACGAGACCGGATCAACCATCACCAACATCTCCGGCTCAGCCAGTAGCGCTCGTGCCAATCCCAGCCGCTGCCGCTGACCACCGGAAAGATTGCGCGCACCTTCGGTCAGCTCGTGATCCAATACCCCGGCTGAATGAGCCGCCCCCGGCGCCAGTTCATCGAGCCCTAAGGCGTTAAGAATGTCTACTGCATCCTCCGCCCTGCCCTCTCCAGAGCTCCGCAGCACCGCCTGCCCCACTGTGTCCCCAAACAATGCCGGCTTCCGAGGCTCGGCAAGCACAGCGGAACGCACATCGTCTACCGAGATCTCGCAAATATCGCGCCCCCGGATCCACAGTTGTTGAGTTTGTGGCCTAGTCAGGGAGCCAAGCTCCATCGACTCCCCCGCGACCAACGCATCCACCAGAGCATCTGCCCATGCGGCTGAACAGTGCACCACCGTCAGTCGCCCCTCTGCGAACGCCACGGAAGCCTGCTCTGATCCCTCGACCTCGCCGTCTCCTTCGGCCTCACCGTCTCCACCGCGCATGGAAATGGCAGGCGTGCCAATCTGAGCAGATGGCACGCCCTGCCCCTCACGCAGCCGCTGAGCTTCCGCCACGCGCTGCAGCCTCCGAACGGAAGCCCTCGCCAATCCAATGAAGCGCGGCATTCTGCTGCACTGCCGCATCGGCTCCGCGATAAATTGTGACAGCGCCACCACGGTGACCAACTCCCCCAACGTCACATCGCCGGAAATGGTTCGATAGCCCGCGTACAGGCCCACCGCACTCAGCAACAGCACATTGCTGCCCATCGCCACGGCTTCATAACCTCCGCTGACCCACGCGAGCTTCCGAGCATCCGCACACGCCTCTTCAGATTTACGCGCATATCCACGGTAGGCCGGATGCGCGCCAGCCACTCCCGAGATCACCGGCAGCCCCTGCAGAATGTCGGTCATGCGCGCGGTCACTCGCGCGAGCAGAGTTTGTTGCCGCTCCGCGCGGCGTTCAATGATCTGAGACAGCCGGTGCAGGACTATCAACACCACCGCGCTGAGCACCAACACCACCACTCCCAGTGGCAGATCAATCAGCGCCAGAACAATCGTGCAGAAAATGGCTCCCACCAGCGCACTGATCCCCACCGGGACCACTTCGATGATGTCTACCGCCTGCACCACGTCTTCACCCACCACCGTGGGCAATTCCTGGCGAGGCAGACTGTCCGCATCGTCGGAATGCCCACCATGGCTCACCACCTGCGAGGTGATGCCTGCCCGCAATTCACATACGTTCCGAGCCGACGTAGCCTGCAGTATCCGGAACCCTGTCTGCCAGCTCACAGACACCGTCGCCAGCGTAGCGCCTAAGGCTGCGATTCCACCCACCAGGTGCCACACATTCTCGCTAGCGATAAGACTGTGCGCCAACCATCCCAGTAACACCGCAATCATGGCTTCTGCCACGTGGTAGATGCTCAGCAACAAGCCACTCAGAGCCATCGCGCGAGAATTTTTTCTGACCAGCCCGCGCAGCGTCACCACCTTGTTGTCAGACACGCGCCTGCCTCCCCTGCTCATTCCAGGCGGTCCACATATCGGCATATGTTCCGTTTCTTGCTGCCAGCTCCTCGTGCGTACCTGTTTCCACCACGCGCCCGCGCTCCATCACCACCACGCTATCGGCGGAGGTTGCTTGGCTGAGCCGGTGCGCAATCACCATCGCCGTCCGTCCGCGGATCGCCGCGCGGGCAGCGTCCTCCAAGGACATCGAAAAGGCCTCGTGTGATTGCTGTGTTTCCTCGAGGTCACCGTCATCTTCGGCCGTTGATTCGTCAAGAATGACGACGCCAGCCCGAGACAATGCCACCCTGGCCAGCGCCAGACGCTGTGCCGCCACCGCATCTACGTGCAGGCCCCCTTCGCCCAGCATTGTGTCTAAGCCCTGCTTGTCGCCATGGGACAAGGATGTGCACCAATCTTCCGCACCGGTTCGGCGCAGCGCATCCCATATTTCTGCGTCGCTGGCACCTTCGGCTGCCAGCAGGAGATTATCGCGCAAACTCATCGCGAAGACGTAGTTTTCCTGGGAGGCAACGCAAAAGATCGAGCTTCTTTCTTGCGCACTCATTCCCACCACGTCGCACCCCCCAACGGTGATCACACCCGGCTCTGCCATCTCGAGGGTTCCAGAGACAATTTCCGCAACCGTGGACTTGCCAGCTCCCGATCCGCCGACCACGCATACCGTGCACCCCGCAGGGATGTGGAACGCCAAGTCATGCAAGATCTCTGGGCCATCCTCGTACCGATAATTCAGGCCCTTGACCTCTACAGCTGGACTCTGCCGATGCGAGGAGTAGTCATCAATCGGCTGTGGCGTATCCGCACCCGCGGAGCGAATGAGTCCCACGATGCGCCCCAAGGCCGCCCCGCTGCGCTGCAGTTCATCAAAGGTGAACAGAATCGTGCCGATCGGCACGAACTGACGGTGGAACAGAATCAACGCTGCCGAGATCTCGCCCACCGTCACCGCATCTTCGCGGAAGAGCAACCAGCCTACGACAGACAGGGCTGACAACCCCATGAACTCCGCGAAGTTCTCCCGCGCCACCAGCCCGGAAAACACACGAAACGCAGCGATTGATTCGTCCCGCGAAGCCTGCGCGTAGCGCCTGGTGAGACCTTGGCGGCTATCCACCAGCCGATGCGAACGAACCGAACGAATGCCCTCCATAGAACCTTGCAAGGAACCGATGACACCGGCTTCTAATTCGCGTTGGCGTCGATACAAAGGGGCAGAACGAGGAAGATACCATCGCAACCCCAGCGCATAGAACGGAATCCCGCACAGCCCCGCCAACGCGAGGCGCCAATCCAACCCCGCTATTCCAGCGCTGGCCACCACGACCATCACCAGCGCGCTGAGGGTCGATGGAACCGACTTGCGGGCACTGCTCACCAGCGCGGCGACATCCGCACCAACTCGGCCCAGCACCTCTCCCCGGCCCAGGGACTCCACCGTGGTGGAAGGCAGATTCAGCACCGCGGCGACGGCGCGCTCACGCAACTTCGCAACTACCTGGGCAATCGTCACACCCGTCAGCGCCTCCGCAAGGCCAGCGACAACGGCAGTACCAACACACGCCACGGCAGCCCACACAATCACCTTCAGCACGCCAGACTTGCCGTCACCGGCGGCTACCGCATCGATGACGCTGGCCAGCAGATAAATGGGCACCAGAGAGAGCAAGGCACCGGCGAAAGTGAACAGCACCGCACTAATTGCTGGAGTTGCGGTGCGACGGAGCAGGCGGCCAATCTCCGCAGCGGACTCACCAGGCAAAGCAGTGGGAAGTACGGCACTCACTTAAGCGTGAGACTTTCCTGCCGGTTGCAAGGTGGTCCACTCGCGGTCGATGAACTCCATCGCCTCGTCCCGCGATACCCCGCCGTCTACGCCACGGGAAGGGTCTCCCAGAGCCACGGTCCATCCGTCTGGCACGGCGGCGAACGTAGGCCACAACGAGTACTGTCCCTCGTCGTTGATAAGGGCGAAGAAGCTGCCCTGTTCGTCATCAAACGGGTTGCTAGACAACACGCGCTCCTTGTCTCATGATGCGGAAATAACGGGTTTATGGGCTGCGTTGGCCAAGGTGGTGGCACAAGTGCAGCAAGCGTGAATTAACTTAGCATAACCTAATATGCAGCTTTTGAGGGTTAAGTAAAGAAAAGTGTGTCCGCATGCCACCATAACCCCAGACCACACACCACAAATCACCAAAGAATAGCTCCCCGAAAGCTATTACCCACACCATCCCGCACCTCCGGCCACATTTGTGCTAACCGCACACCGGTTGGATTAAAGGATGACCACCAACCGCCCCAGCTGCCCACTATGCGGCAACAACACAAAGAAAAACGGCACCACCAGCAAATCAACCACCCGTTGGCGCTGCACCCACTGCGGACACTCCTTGGACCTGACCCCTGTTTGGTAGACACCTCTGATTCCGGCTGTGTTGAGTCGGGGAAAGGTAATCTACCTCCATGCCTAGGAAGGTTTATTCGGATCAGTTCAAGCGCGACGCGGTCGCGATGTACGAGAACGATCCACAGGTGTCGTTGAACGCTGCGGCCGCTGATTTAGGGATCAACCGCTCCACGCTTCGCGTATGGGTTGATAAGTACGGAACTGGCACGAAACCCCAGCTTTCAGCGGGCTTACGTGCTGATCGTGCGAGGCAACTGACCGATGCTGAGAAGCTACGTCAGCTGCAACAGGAAAACGCCCGCCTGAAAGAAGAACGCGATATTTTGCGTAAGGCAGCCAAATATTTCATGGAAGAGACGAACTGGTGATCCGCTTCCGGTTCGTTGATGACCACCGCACCGATTACTCGGTCAAGCGGATGTGCACCGTACTCGGGTTAAACCGCAGCTCCTACTACAAATGGAAAGCTAGCAGCGCCCAGCGGCACCGCAGACTGGTTGATGATGCCATACTCGGAGCCAAGGTCCAGGCCATCTTCGACGACAAGAGGCAGCTCTACGGCGCAAAACGCATTGCCGCCGAGCTGACTTTCAACGATGCGTACAGTAGCACCGGACCGGTCAACCATAAGCGCATCGCCCGGATTATGAGGAAGCTTCAGCTGCGCGGCTACACGAAAAAACGTAAGGTCACGACAACGCAGCGTGAGCGTCATCGCTTTATATTCGCTGACCTGGTCAAGCGTAACTTCACTGCGCCAGCTGCCAATAGGATCCTCGTCGGCGATATTACCTATCTGCCGATCGCAGACGGGTCGAATATGTATCTGGCTTCTGTGATTGACTGCTACTCGCGGATGCTCGTCGGCTTCGCGATCGCAGACCACATGCGCACCGACCTCGTCGAAGAAGCGCTCGAGCATGCTCGCCGTACCCGTGGCAGTCTCTCCGGGGCGATCTTCCACTCAGATCATGGCAGCGTGTATACCTCATCGCAGTTTCAGGCTGTCTGCCGAAGACTCAACGTCACCCAGTCGATGGGAGCAGTTGGCAGCAGCGCTGATAATTCACTCGCGGAGTCGTTTAACGCGGCGTTGAAACGAGAAGTGCTCAAAGACCAGAAAGTCTTTTCCAATCAGCTAGTCTGCCGGCGCGACGTCTTCGCATGGTGTGCGCGCTACAACACCACCCGAAGGCATTCCTGGTGCAAGTACCTCACACCCATTGAGTACGAAACTCACGCTTCCTAACAATGCGCTAGAGTAAAGCCAATAATTTCACCCCCACGGTGTCTACTTTCCGGGGGCCGGGCCCCTCGATGTCAGCCGGATCAAATCCACCACCAACAGCCTCGAAGGCGGCATCAACGCCCAGCTGAAACTGCTGGCCCGCACCCACCGCGGCAGAGGCGGGGAACACCAACGCCGGATGCTGGAGTGGTGGCTATATCTGAAAACGGAACTGCCTGACGATCCCGTAGAAATCGCCAGGCAGTCCAACTGGGGTCAGGACCAACTCGCCAAAGTATCCACCCTGACCCACAACGAGAACCAAGCCGACCACGAAACCGGACGACCAGCCCTCTACGACAACGCTATCGACACCGAATACACCCACTCAATCGGCATCCAAAAAGGCCACATCTAACCCCGCGACACGCCGGAGTCAGACACACATTTTGTCGTTTAACCCAGAAATCCCGGGACATCATAGGAACGATGTCTCGGGACTTCACATTGTGCCCGGGGGGGGACTTGAACCCCCACGTTCTTGCGAACACTGGCACCTGAAGCCAGCGCGTCTGCCAATTCCGCCACCCGGGCGGGCGACTAGGTAAACATAGCACGTGCCTGCCGCCAACTACCAAATCGCGTGTTCAGTTGCCGTCCAGATAGTCTCAACCACACCTTAAAACTCCATAAGGACTGTAAGAAACGCCTGGGCAGCTATGTCGAACGGGCGCGAAACTCTATACTGTCTTCGAAACATTCTTGGGAGGAGGTGTGGGCAGATGGCGTTGATGGATAAGTTGGCCAAGATCGACAGTTCGCTGCAGCGCGGGTTGGATAACAGCTTCGCGGCGGTGTTCGGCGGCCGGGTTGTTCCGGCTGAGCTGGAAGAGCTGTTGAAGCAGGAAGCGCAGGATGAACTCGTCGCCAATGAGGTGGATGAGATTGTCGCTCCGAATGTGTTCGCGGTGGGCGTGTCCAGCAAGGATTTGGAGAACTTATCGCAGGACCCGGATTTGCCCACGCACCTCGCGGGGCAGCTCACGCGTTTTGTCCGTAACCTGAACTGGGGTTTGTACGGCCCTGTCGTGGTCCGGGTTGCGGAGGAGTCCGGGTTGCGCACGGGTCAGTTGCGCGTGTCGTCGTACATTGACGAGGACCCAGATGTCGATAGCGGGTTCGACGCGATCCTGGCGGACCGTGCGCCGCGCCAGGCCGATGATCAGGAGGCACCGATGTTCCAGCCCCAGCCAGCACCGAACGGTCCCGCCGTGAGCCTTTTGCTTCTCGACGGCTCCTCGCGCACCTACCAAGTCCACGAAGGGTCCAACATCCTCGGCCGGTCGAACGACGCCGACTTCCGCCTGCCGGACACGGGTGTCTCCCGCCAGCACGCGGAGGTGATTTGGGACGGTCAAACGGCGTTTTTGGTGGACCTCCAGTCCACCAACGGCACGACGGTCAACGACCAGTTGGTGGACAACTGGGAGCTCGCTGACGGCGATGTGATCACCGTCGGCCACTCCTCGATCGAGGTCCGTATCGTGGGTCCGCGCTACAACCAGCCGGCCCAACCGAACCAGCACTACCAGCAGTACCAGTAAGGGCGGTGTGACGTGGTAGATACTGCATTAATGCTCGGCGCCCGCTTCGGGCTGCTGATTTTGTTGTGGGCATTCATTATGGCGGTGCTCATCGCCCAGGGCCGCGATATCAAAGCCGCAGCGTCGGCGCAGCGCCGGACCCGTTCTGCGGCTGCCCCGGCGGCAGCGCCGATGCGCAGGGAGAAAGCCCGCGAGGTGGTGGTCGCCGAAGGCCCGCTGCAGGGTTCCCACATGGCTATTTCCACGTTGGAAGAACTTTCCTTGGGCCGCGCGGACGACAACGACTTTGTGCTGGGGGATGACTTCGCTTCCTCACGCCACGCACGTTTGTTCCGCCGCGGGTCGGAATGGTTCGTCGAAGACTTGGATTCCCGCAACGGCACGTTCGTCGACGGCATCCGGATCGACCAGCCTGAGCGCGTCCAGGTGGGCACCGACATCAAGATGGGGCGCACGATTGTGAGGCTGATGCCATGAGCACGCTGAAACTCAACTTCGTGGCAATGTCCGACCGTGGACTTGTTCGCGGTAACAACGAAGACTCCGCCTACGCCGGCCCCCACCTGCTGTTGCTCGCGGACGGCATGGGCGGCCACGCCGCGGGTGAAGTCGCCTCCCAGCTGATGGTCGAGCACATGGAACACCTCGACCGCGATCCCGGCGATGCCGATATCTTGGCGCTGCTCGCTGCAGCGGCGGATGATGCGAACGCCTCCATAAGCCAGTCCATTGGCAAGCACCCGGAGCAAAACGGCATGGGCACGACCCTGACCGCGTTGATGTTCAACGGTGTGGAGCTAGGCTTGATCCACGTCGGCGACTCGCGCGGCTACCGCCTGCGCGACGGCGAGCTGACGCAGATCACTATCGACGACACTTTCGTCCAATCCCTCGTTGAGCAGGGCAAACTCGATGCCGGGGACGTGTCGTCGCATCCGCAGAAGTCGCTCATTCTCAAGGCCTACACCGGCCGCCCGGTCGAACCGCATTTGGAGCTTATCGACGCACGAGCAGGCGACCGCTACCTGCTGTGCTCCGACGGATTGTCCGACCCGGTGACGCACTCCACCATTGAGACTGCGCTGAACGAGGGCTCTCCCGCCGAGGCCGCCCAGCGTCTTATCGAACTTGCGCTGCGCTCGGGCGGACCGGACAACATCACCGTCGTCGTCGCCGATGTCGTCGATTCGGCGGATCCGGACTCCCCAGACTTGCCTTCCGCCGCCGCGATGGCGGGAGCGATGGTGCAGGCGGAAGATCCGACCCATCCAGACACGTCAGCGAGTAGGGCGGCGAAGTTGGTGCGGCCGCAGAAGCAGGCGTCGACAAGCGAAACGCGTGCAAGCCACGACACTCCGCAGCCCGATGACGACGAGGAGGATCACCAGCGGCGCTCGGCGTGGCCGGTAGTCATCGGGGTGCTGCTGGTCGCCCTGCTGGGGCTGGGCGGTATGTGGTGGTACGACAACGCCAAACAGTCGTCGTACTTTGTCACCGCGAACGACACCGATGAATTCGTCATTGAGCAGGGCTTTCAGTCCAGCATTTTCGGCAGGGACCTGCACGACCCGGTGCAGAAGGTGTGCATTAATGACGAGAACCAGATCCGACTCGTCGACACGGGCTCCGTCCCGGACGATTGCCACCTGTTCAGGCTGAGCGACCTGCCCGATTCCACCCGCGACCGCGTGGATAACCTCGGTAGCGGCTCCTATGCCGAAGTCACCGAGCAGGTCAACCGTTTGGCTGGTGAAGCGTTGCCGGTCTGTGTCGATGAGGCGGCAGCAGTCGACGCTCAAGCTGCTGAAGCAGCCGAGGAGGCTGAGGCCGAAAAGAACCCAGAGGGCAGCAACGCAGAGTCGGAACTGCCCGCTGAGGCTTGCAGGGAGGTGAAGTAGATGCGCCAGCTGTTCTCACGTGGCAGGGAGATGACCCTGCTGATCATGTCGGCGGCGTTGCTGCTGCTCATGCTCGTGGGCTTGGAGCTTTCCCAGGGTAAAGCGCTCACCGTCGACATGCTCTGGCTCGTCGGCGGTTTCATCGGCGTCTACGCGATTGCGCACGTGGCCATGTGTTATGCCGCGCCGCACGCCGACCAGATGATGCTGCCGCTGGCAGCGACGTTGAACGCAATTGGTCTGGTGTTCATCTACCGCATCGATATCGCGAAGGATGCGCACCTGACGGAACGGCAGGTCATGTGGTCACTTGTGGGCGTGGTGCTGCTCGTGGGCACGCTGCTCATCGTCCGCGACCACCGTCAGCTGACCCGCTTTTCCTACCTGCTGGGCCTGCTCGGCCTGATCTTGCTGGCGCTGCCGCTGCCGTTCCCACCGGCCCCGGGCACAGATGCCCGCATCTGGCTCCGGTTGGGCCCGTTTTCTATTCAACCGGGCGAGTTCTCCAAGATCTTGCTCATCCTCTTCTTCGGCCAGCTTTTGGCGCAAAAGCGGTCCCTGTTCACCGTGGCCGGTTACCGCTTTCTGGGCGTGAGTTTCCCACGTCTGCGTGACCTAGCTCCAATCCTCATGGTGTGGGCGATTGCCATCCTCATCATGGCTGTGGCGGACGACTTCGGTCCGGCACTGCTGCTTTTTGCCACCGTGCTGGGCATGGTGTACTTCGCCACCGGCCGGACGAGCTGGCTTTTCATTGGTTCTGGCTTGGTGGCCGTCGGCGGGTTCTCTGTTTATCAGATGTCTGAAAAGATCCAGGACCGCGTGGCCAACTTCCTCGACCCGCTGGCGAACATCGACGGCACTGGTTACCAGCCCTCCCAGGCGCTGTTCGGCCTGAGCTGGGGCGGCATCACCGGCACGGGCCTGGGCTTTGGCCACCCCGATATGGTGCCGGTCGCGCACGCGGACTACATCCTCGCCGCCATCGGTGAGGAGCTCGGCCTGATGGGCCTGAGCGCCGTGCTGATCATCTTCGCCATCTTCATCACCCGTGGTTTCCGCACCGCCATGGCTGTGCGCGACACCTACGGCAAGCTGGTCGCCTCCGGGTTGGCGCTGACGATCGCCGTGCAGGTCTTCGTTGTCACCGGCGGCGTGTCCGCCATGCTGCCCATGACGGGTCTGACCACGCCGTTCATGTCGGCTGGTGGTTCCGCCATCATGGCGAACTACGTTCTGTTGGGGCTGCTGTTGCGCATCTCCAACAACGCCAACCGTCCGGTTGGAGAATCTGTTGACGCTCCTTCTGAGCAGGCTCAACTGGAGGTGGCGCGATGAATTCGTCGATACGCGTAGGCGCGATTGGCTCGCTGCTGCTCACCGTGATGCTGCTGATCAACCTCACCTGGGTGCAGGCGTTCAACGAGGACAAGTACGCACGCAATCCGCGGAACTCACGCAACTTCATCGAAGCGAAGATGGTGGAACGCGGCCAGATCAGCGCCGGCGGGGAGATCCTCGCAGAGTCCCACCCGAACGACGAGGGTTTCTACGACCGCAGCTACCCGAACATGCCGTACTCGTTCGCGCCGGTGGTCGGATACCTGTCGGACCAATACGGTGTGGCCGGGATCGAAGCCGGGTTCAATGAAGAACTCAACGGCGAATCACGCGCCACGGGCAGCCGTTTCCTGCGCACCGGCAAGGACAACCGCGTCGGTGACTCCATCGAGCTCACAATGGACCCGCAGCTGCAGGCCGCAGCGTACGACCAGCTGGAGTCCCGCGGGTACAACGGCGCGGTGGTGGCACTGCGGCCGTCGACAGGCGAGGTGCTCGCGATGGCGTCGAACCCCTCCTACGACCCGAACACGATCGTGAACCCCGACACCGCGGATTCCGCGTGGGAGGCCGTGAACGCAGACCCGGGCAAACCGCTGCTCAACCAGGCATCGCAGGAGCAGCTGCCGCCGGGATCCATCTTCAAGATCATTACCACTGCCGCCGGTCTGCGCACGGGTTACACCCCGGACTCGCAGCTGACCGCCGAAGCCGCCATCACCCTGCCGGGCACGGAAGTGCAGCTGACCAACTACGGGGGCAAGGCGTGTGGCGGCGGCGGAACCACGACGCTGAACCAGGCTTTCACCCTGTCCTGCAACACCGCGTTCGTGCAGATGGCCACCGAGATCGGTGAGGAACCGATGCGCGAGATGGCCACCGCCTTCGGTGTGGGCCAGCAATACGACTTGGGCCTACCCAACGCGTCCGGTTCGCTCGGCGACCTCGAGGACTTGGCTGCGGTGGGCATGTCCGCGATCGGCCAACGCGATGTCACCATGACGGCGATGCAGGCCGCAGTCATGGCGGGCACAGTGGCTAACGACGGCAAGCGGATGGACCCCTATGTAGTCTCGCGCGTGGTCGCACCGAACATGAAGAACGTGCGCGAAACCCGCCCCCACCAGGCCGCGGAGGCGATCAATGCGGACGAAGCGGAGACACTGACGGACCTGATGTTCTCTTCCGAGCGCAACACTGCCGGTTACAACGGCAACGGCTACGCATCGAAGACGGGCACCGCCGAGCACGGCGAGGGCTTGGCGCCGCACACCTGGTACGTCGCGTTCGACCCGGATAAGGATGTCGCCGTGGCTGTGGTGGTCAAAGACGGCGGCGGCATGGGCCAAAGCGCCACCGGCGGATTAGTCTCCGCTCCGATTGGCCGCGCCATCTTGGGGCTTGCGGCCGCACCGAACACCGATGACACCGGAGGTGCACAGTAATGCACACTGATAACCGAGCCGAGCTGCAAGAGCTCATCGGCCCCGATTACCAGCTCCAATGGATTATCGGGCACGGCGGCATGTCCACCGTGTGGCTTGCCGACGACCCCACCAACGACCGCGAAGTCGCCGTCAAGGTCCTGCGACCCGAGTTCTCCGCCAACGAGGAGTTCTTGAGCCGTTTCCGGAACGAGGCGAACGCTGCGGAAGGCATTAACTCCGAAAACGTCGTGGCCACCTACGACTACCGGGAAGTGCCCACGCGTGAGGGCTACCCCATGTGCTTCATCGTGATGGAGTACATCCGCGGTGAATCCTTGGCGGACCTCATCGTCCGCGAAGGCAAGCTCACCGAGCCGATGGCGCTCGATGTGCTCGAACAAGCCGCGCACGGCCTGTCCGTGATTCACCGGATGGGTTTGGTGCACCGCGACATCAAGCCGGGCAACCTGATGATCACGCAGAACGGGAAGGTGAAAATCACCGACTTCGGCATTGCCAAGGCCGCCTCCGCCGTCCCGCTAACCCGCACGGGCATGGTTGTTGGCACCGCCCAGTACGTCTCCCCCGAGCAGGCGCAGGGTCTGCCGGTCACCGCCGCATCGGATATTTACTCCCTCGGCGTGGTCGGGTACGAACTTCTCTCGGGCCGCCGCCCCTTCACCGGTGACTCCTCCGTTTCCGTGGCTCTGGCGCACGTCTCCAACGAGGCACCTCCGCTGTCGACGTCAGTCTCGGCACCGACGCGCGAGCTCATCGGCATCTCTATGCGCAAGGACCCAGCGACACGCTTTGCCGACGGCTCCGAGTTCCAGAACGCCATCGCCGACGCCCGCAACGGTCAGCGCCCAGTGACCAAGAACACCCGCGCCGTCTCCGCACCCTCCCCGCAGGAGTCCACCGCGCAGCTGGCCGCCGTCACCGAGGCGACCACTATCCAGCCCGAGACGGGTCCGGCGCCGAACTACCAGCAGGACTACCCGCAGGATTATCCGGAGTTGGCGCAGGACCAAACCCCCGCTGTCGACGCGGATTCGAAGAAACGCGGCGGTTTTGCCACAGGCGTGCTCATCGCCCTGTTAGTGCTGGTTGTTCTTCTCGGCGCATTCTGGGCCTACACGTCGGGGATGTTCGATGACCTCACCGGCGGCGGCGAGGACGAGTCCTCCTCGACCTCATCCAGCACGACGACGACCACTGAGAACACCGAGACGACCACCGAAGAAACCACAGAGGAGTCCACCCCGAGCTCCGAACCGCAGGAAACGGAGGACACGAAGGAGAGTACCCAGGAAGAACCGTCGACCATCTATAATTCTCCCGAACCGTCGACGCCGCAGCCCAGCCGCGAAGAGCCGCCCGCACCACAACCCACCCGTGAGGAACCACCCACAACGCAATCAGAGAACCCCGCCCCGCCGGCGCCGGGCCTGCCGGAATTGCCGAACCTGTTCGAATAAGGAGCCTTGATCAACATGACTCTCATTGGGGACCGCTATCAACTGGGTTCCATCATCGGCACCGGCGGTATGTCCGACGTCTACGTGGCCACGGATACACTGCTCGGCCGCGAGGTCGCGGTCAAGATGCTCAAGCTCGAGATGGCGCGCGACGAGAACTTCCGGGAGCGTTTCCGCAGGGAGGCCCAGAACTCTGCGCGCCTGAACCATCCCAATATTGTCGCGGTCTACGACACGGGCGAGACGTACTTCGATGCCACCTCTGTCCCGTATATCGTCATGGAGCGGGTCCAGGGGCGCAACCTGCGCGACATTGTCCACGGCGACGGCCCACTCGCGCCCGAACAAGCTGCCTCGTTACTTCTGCCTGTCACCTACGCGCTGACCGCCAGCCATGAAGCAGGCATCATCCACCGCGACGTCAAGCCCGCCAACATCATGGTGACCAACACCGGCGAAGTGAAAGTGATGGACTTCGGCATCGCCCGCGCCCTGGACGACTCGACCGCGGCGATGACCCAGACCTCTGCCGTGATCGGCACCGCCCAGTACCTCTCCCCCGAGCAAGCTCGCGGTAAAACTGCCGACGGCCGCAGTGACATCTACGCCCTCGGCTGCGTGATGTACGAGACAGTCACCGGCGCCCCGCCGTTCGAGGGCGAAACCCCGTTCGCCGTCGCTTACCAGCATGTTCAAGAAGACCCGCAGCCGCCAAGTGCCCGCATCCCCGGCCTGAGCGAGACCGAGGCGATCAACATCGACTCCGTCATCCTCACCGCCATGGCCAAACACCCGGCTGACCGCTACCAAACCGCCATGGAGATGAGCGAAGACCTGCAGCGTCTCCAACGTGGTGCGGTCTCCAACGCTGCCCGGAATCACCTTGCGGAGCGGCAGGATGAAACGGGCCCGGTGGTGCCGCCAGAAAGCAGGTATGCGCAGCACCGCAAGCAGACGACGAAGAATAACACCGGCATGAAGGTGGCCGCTCTCGTGCTTTCCGCCGTAGTGCTGCTCGGTGGCGGTGCCTACGTGTTCAACAAGGTGCGAGGCGACAGCGAAGAACAGGCAGCTGCGGAAACAGTCACCGTGCCCAACGTTGTGGGCAAGAAGCGCGAAGAGGCTGTCAAGATCCTTGAGGACCTTGGCCTGCAAGTCACAGTCAACGAGGCGCCGGACCCTGAAGTACCCCGCGGGGAGGTGCTGAGCACCAACCCGACCGAAGGCTCGCAACTGCAACGCGGCACGAACGTTACCGTCACAGTTTCCTCCGGCCGCGAGGTCACCGACGTCCCCGACTTGGACGGGCTCACCCCGCAAGAAGCGGCCAAAGCGCTTGAAGAAGCTGGCCTGAAACTTGATGACAACTTGAAGCGTGAAAATTCCGACAACGTCCCCGATGGACGCATCATGGACCAGCAACCCGCCGCCGGATCTCAACTATCAAAGGGATCCAAAGTCTCCGTAACTGTTTCCAGCGGCCGCGAAACGGTTCAGGTGCCCGCACTGACTGGCATGAACATTCAACAGGCCGAGTCAATCCTCAACTCGCTCGGCCTGAAATCCACCAAGGTCGACGCCGACTCATCCCGCCCAGAAGGCGAAGTCATCGCCGTAGCCGGGGAAGGCACCGACGTCGACAGCGGCACCACCATTGAGCTGCGTGTCTCCAACGGGATGCTGTTCGAGGTACCCAGCCTCGTCCGCAAGACCAAGGACGAAGCAGAAGCAACCCTCCGTGCCTCCGGATGGACAGGCAAGCTGAAACAGGGCAACTTCGTGGACACCCCGGACCCCTCCGACCATGGCCTCATCGCCGGCCACCGCCCACCGTCGGGCGATGTGATCCGCAAAGACGCCGACATCACCGTCGACTACTGGAAGAACCGCGTCCTCGGCGGAATCGAGGACTTGGTCGGGTAACTGGTAAAGTCACCGCTGAACTAACGAAAGGACGTACGTAATGCCCAAGGCAAAGGTCACGAAGGACACCGCCGCCACCCCGGTGACGACGACGTCCACCGGCGCCAACCGCACCCCCGTCAAGATCAACACCGGTGGCACGCCGATGTGGTACAAGATCCTGATGTTCGGGTTCATGATCGTCGGCCTGCTCTGGCTCGTGGTCAACTACCTCGCCGGCCCGCAGATCCCTGTCATGAACGAACTCGGTGCGTGGAACTACCTCATCGGCTTCGCCGGCCTGATCATCGGTCTGCTGATGACCATGGGGTGGCGCTAAGAGAATAACGAGCAACCCGTGAACCAGCGTCGTAGTCGGCGCTGGTTTTTTCTTATGCAATTGTTATCCACATTTCAGACTGTGGAAACTGTGGAAATCGCAGTGTGTTATGCACCGGTTTCTCCCCAGTTATCCCCACGAGGATACCCGCAGGGCATTTTTCACAGGCCTGTGCACAGTCGCTCTGGACTACTGTGAAAACCGCTGTTCAAATGGGATAAACGGTGTTATCCACAGGTTGTGCAACGTGGTACGAGAGTGGTTTATGCACACGCTCTTCCACACCCTGTGGATAACTACGCGCATAAGGACTTTAACAGGCATCAAAAACGCTAGCCCCAGGCCGTTATCCGCCATGAGGCGGAAATGAACGACCTGGGGCTAGCGGCTTATGCGGAGTGTTGAGACCCTTTTACACTGCGGAGTCGGAACCAGCGACGTAGTAGCGCTGCTTGTTCACAAACTCGTCCATGCCCAGCGGGCCGAGCTCGCGGCCCAAACCGGATGCCTTCACTCCGCCGAACGGCAGTTCCGCACCGCGGGCCTGCGGGATGTTCACGTGGATCATGCCGGTGTCGATCTTGGCCGCCACCTTCTTCGCACGTTCCTTGTCCTCGGACATCACTGCACCGCCGAGGCCGTAGCGGGAGTCGTTGGCCAGCTCGATCGCTTCCTCCTCGGAGGCGGCCTTGTACACCTCAGCCACCGGGCCGAAGAACTCCTCGTAGAATGAGTCGCTTCCCACGGGGACATCGGTGATCACTGCCGGGGTAATGTACGCGCCCTTACCAGTGACCTCGCCACCGACGTGCAGGGTGGCGCCTTCGTCGACAGCAACGCGCAGCTGCTGCGCAAGCATCTCCGCCGCGTCGCGGGAGGACAACGGGTAGTACTCGTTACCCTCACCCGGGTTCAGCGGGTCGCCTTCGCTGTACGACGACGCAAGGTCCACCAGCGCCTGCACAAACTCGTCGTAAATGTCCTCCATGACGATGATGCGCTTGTTCGCCGTGCATGCCTGCCCCACATTGCCGACGCGCTTCTGCCACGCCGTTTCAGCCGCGGCCTTCACATCGGAGGAGTCCAGCACCAAGTAAGCGTCGGTGCCGCCGAGCTCGAGCACGCACTTCTTCAGTGCCTGGCCAGCCTGCGACGCGATCGCGCGTCCAGCGGTCTCCGAACCCGTCAGGGACACGCCCTGCACGCGGTCGTCCTCGATCATGGTGGAAATCTGCGAATGCTCAGCGTAAATGTTCGTGTACAACCCCTTCGGCGCGCCAGCCTCGTCGAAGATCTTCTCAATGGCCGCAGCCGAGCGCGGGCAGATTTCCGCATGCTTGACCATCACAACATTACCGGCCATGATCGCCGGCGCCGCGAAACGTGCGACCTGGTAGTACGGGAAATTCCACGGCATAATGCCCACGATGATCCCGAGCGGGACCTTGCGGATGACGGAGGTGCCACCCTGGTTGTTCGGAATCTCCTCGTCGGCGCCGAACCCGGCACCGTTGTCGGCGTAGTAGTTGAAAATCTCGACGACATCGTCGATCTCGCCGTCCCCCTCAGTGACGGACTTGCCCATTTCCTCGGCGATGATGCGGGTAAGCTCGTCGCGCTTTTCGTCGAAAAGCGATGCCACCTTGTGCAACACCTCGGCGCGCTCTTCGAAGCTCTTCTCGCGCCACTGCGTGAACGTGTCGTTCGCAGTGGTCATCGCCTGCTCTAGTTCGTCGTCGGTGATGAAGTCGAAGCTCTCGACAATCTCGTTAGTTTTCGGATTCTGTACCCGGAATTTTGTTGGCATGTACACCACGGTACGAGCGTTGGTGGAAATCTGCCACAAAAAATGTTCGCCCGATCCTCTCAGATCCCGACACGGGTTGCAGCGAGGGCGGGGCTCACCGAGGGCGTGAGTGCGAGCGCCACCGCGACAACGGCGAGAACAACGCCGGCAGCAGCACCCGCCCACCGGGTCCGGGTGTCCCGTGCAGTAAGAGGGGCCGCCATGACCGCTCCGGTGACCATCCCGCCGATGTGGCCCCACAGACTCACACCGGGCACGACCAGTGTGAAGGCAAGGTTTCCGGCGACGAGGACAAGCGGCGCCCGCAGGTCGGCCCGGTTGCGCACCGCGATGGCCACCAGGATGGCCATCAGTCCGTAAAGAGCTCCCGACGCGCCAGCAGTCGGCTGCCCGAACCCGAAGCACAACACGGCGGCCGACCCGCCGAGGATACAGGCCAGGTAGGCAACGACATACGGGCCAGTGCCAACGAACCGCTCGACCACCGGCCCGATGAACACGAGCACCAGCAAGTTCACCACTAGGTGGGAGATATCGACGTGCAAGAACCCCGATGCCAGGGCGCGAAGGTATCCGAAGGGGGTTTCAACAAGCAGGGGTCCGTACAGGACGAAGGTCTGGCCGAGGCGGGAGGTCCAGATGACGTCGATAAGCGAACGGGCGTCGAACGCGCATAGCGCAAAAACCCCCGCGCACAGCAACGCTATGGCTGCTGTAGCGGGGGTGCCGTCGAGAAGTTTACGCACCTAAGCGACGGTGACGGACTCGATGACCACGTCGGACACGGGGCGGTCCATGCGGTCGGTCTGCACGTTGGAGATCTCGTCGACGACCTTCTGCGAAGCCGGATCGGTGACCTCGCCGAAGATGGTGTGGCGGTTGGTCAGGTGCGGGGTCGGCGCAACAGTGATGAAGAACTGGGAGCCGTTGGTGCCCGGGCCGGCGTTCGCCATGGCCAGCAGGTACGGGCGGTCGAAAGAGAGCTCCGGGTGGAACTCGTCGGCGAACTGGAAGCCCGGTCCGCCAGCACCGGTGCCGGTCGGGTCGCCGCCCTGGATCATGAAGCCCGGGATAATGCGGTGGAAGATCGCACCGTCATAGAACGGGCCGTCGGTGGTACCGGAGGCGTTCTTGGTGGAGTAATCCTGGGAACCGTCAGCCAGGCCGGTAATGGTCTGGACGGTCTTCGGCGCGTGGTTGCCAAAGAGGTCGGCGACGATGTCGCCGTGGTTCGTGTGGAACGTGATAGTCTGCGTCTTCTGTGTCATGCGTCCCAGCCTACACGGGCCCTATATTGGCCAGCATGCGTGGAGTCATCATGGAAGCACCTGGCCAAGTCGTCGTCGCCGACCGCGAGGACCCGAGGATCATCGAACCGACAGACGCGATCATCCGCATGACCGCAACGTGCATTGCTTGAACGATCTCATGCTAGACCGATCTGTCTTGCTTTCACATACTAGTCTGTTTAAGCTGTGCATTTGAGCTTAGAAATGCCTATTAATTCAGGTGAAAGGACAAGAACACATCATGTTCAAGAAGATCGTCGCCGTCGCTTCGGCCGCTGCGCTTTCCTTCGGACTGGTCGCGTGCGGTTCTGACGAGAGCGCCGACGGAGGCGCGAACTCCGAGGATCTCTCCACCATCCGCGTGGCCACCTCCCCTGGCCCGTACTCGGAGCTGTTCCAGAACGGTGTCGCTCCGATCCTGGAGGAGCAGGGCTACAAGATCGACTACACCAACTTCACGGACCTCACCCAGGCAGACACTGCCCTGGCGGAGGGTTCTGCAGACCTCAACGTCGAGCAGCACACCGCGTGGATGAACGTGTTCAACGAGGAAAAGGGCGGCAACCTGGTCTCCATCACGGAGATCCCCACCGTGCCGGCTGGCCTCTACTCCGATAAGCACGAGGCGGTCGAGGATGTCGCTGACGGCCAGACCGTGGGCATCCCGCTCGACGGCTCCAACAAGTCCCGCGCACTCCACCTGCTCGTCGACGCTGGCTGGATCACGTTGCGCGAAGACGCGGACGAGGCCCTGCTGTCTGAAGCCGACATTGAGGAGAACAAGCACAACCTGGACATCCAGCCGATGGATTCCGCGAACCTCTCCCGCTCCCTGCCGGACCTTGACTGGGCCGTCATCCCCGGTTCGATGAGCTACTCCGCCGGCCTGGACCCGAACCTGCAGCGCTTCCAGGAGAACCTGCGTCCGGAGCTGATCCTCGTGGCTGTGACCACCGAGGGCAACCAGGACAAGCCGTGGGCGAAGGCCGTGGCTGAGGCTTACCGCTCCGACGAGTTCAAGGAGTACTTCGACTCCCAGAACGAGAACAACTACTGGTTCCTCCCGGACTCCCTGAAGTAACCGCACCTAACGGATAAGACCGATCGGACGAGCTATGACTGACGCTGTCGTATTTGACCACGTCACAAAGATTTTTGAATCACGCGGCGGCTCATTCACCGCTCTGGACGACATCACTTTCGCCGTGCCGGAAGGAAGTGTCGCAGGCGTGGTGGGCACCTCCGGCGCAGGCAAGTCGACGCTGATCCGCACGGTCAACGGGCTGGAAACGCCGACCTCGGGCACTGTCACGGTGCTCGGGCGCGAACCCGCTGCTATCAGCACGCCAGCCCTGCGAGAGCTGCGCCGCGATGTCGGAATGGTCTTCCAAAGCAGCAACCTCCTCGAGACCAAAACAGTGGCTGAAAACGTGGCGACGCCGCTGAAGCTGGGCAAGACGTCGAAAAGCGAGATCCAGCGCCGCACCGCCGACGTGCTCGAGATGGTGGGCTTGTCCGATCGCGCAGACCACAAACCGCGCCAGCTTTCTGGTGGTCAGCGTCAGCGCGTGGGCATCGCCCGTGCGCTTGTCACAGACCCCACGCTCCTGCTTTGCGACGAACCCACCTCCGCCCTCGACCCCATCACCACCAATCAGATTCTCGATTTGCTGCGCAACATCAACGAGGAACTGGGCGTGACCATTCTGATCATCACCCACCAGATCGATGTCATCGCGCGATTGGCCGATAGCGTCGCGGTGCTGTCTGAGGGTGAGCTCGTGGAGTCCGGCGCCGTCGCCGAGGTCTTCGCTCACCCGCGGCATGAACTGACCCGCAGGTTTGTGGACACGGTCATCCCGCCCGAACTCGACGACAATGCCCGCGCTGCGCTTTCGCGCGCTCTGGTGAAGAACTACGAGGTGTAATGGACCATGAATCAGCTCAACACGTGGTGGCGTGACACCACCGGCTCCCGGGTCACCCCGGAAATGTACGTCGATTCCTTCGGCGAGACGCTCTACATGGTGGGCATCTCCCTCTTCCTGGGCGCGCTGCTGGGCATCCCGCTGGCTCTGGCCCTGGTGATCACCCGGCCGGGCGGGCTCAAGCCGAACAAGTTCGTCTACGGCGTGCTCAACATCGCGGTGAACATCATCCGCTCGCTGCCGTTCATCATCCTGCTGGTGGCCATCACCCCGGTCACCCGCATTATCGCAGGTACGGCGATCGGCACGACAGCGGCCTTGGTGCCGTTGACCCTCTACATCGCGCCGTTCATTGCCCGCCTGATCGAGCAGTCTCTCCTCGAGGTCAACCCCGGTATCACCGAGGCTGCCGACTCGATGGGCGCGACCCTGTTCCAGACCATCCGGCACTTCCTGCTGCCGGAGGCGAAGTCCTCTATCATCCTGGCCATCACCACGGCCACGATCGGCCTGATTTCAGCCACCGCGATGGCCGGCACGATTGGCGGCGGCGGTGTGGGTGACCTGGCCATTTCCTACGGTTACCAGCAGTTCGATTCACTGGCGATGCTCATGACCGTGGTGCTGCTGATCATCATCGTTCAGGCGATCCAGTCCCTAGGCAACACGCTCGCCCGCCGCGCGCGGGCATAGCCTTTCGCCGCTGCGAGCGCACCCGCCCCGGCACCTCCACTACGTAACGGAGGGAAGCCTGGGCGGGTTTTGCGCATCTTGGGGAGATCCCCGTAGCTAGACGCTGCAGCCCAGATCTCGATGACACCGTTGCACGGGCAACGAAATATGACCTGGGGTTTTAGCGCCACACGCGGGCCCGTATGTCAACTATATCTGGGAGCGGGTCGTGGCTGCTGGGGTGAAGAAGCGAAAAGCGGGCCCGGGGTGAAAACCCCAAGCCCGCTCAGCCTGCTAGCCAGCTCCGACTATTAGAGGCCGGAAACAACCTCGTCGCGGGCGGCAACCATGTTGACCAGCGACGGCTCGACCTCGGCGTAACCGCGGGTCTTAAGGCCGCAGTCCGGGTTGACCCAGAGGCGGTCGGTCGGGACGTTCTCCAGGGCGGCCTTGATCAGCTCGACCATCTCCTCCTTGGACGGCACGCGCGGGGAGTGAATGTCCCACACGCCCGGGCCGATCTCGGAGTGGAAGGTCTCGTCGATGTCCTCGAGCAGCTCCATCTTGGAACGTGCGGCCTCGATGGAGGTCACATCTGCGTCCAGACCGGCCACAGCGTCGATGATCTGGCCGAACTCGGAGTAGCAGAGGTGGGTGTGGATCTGCGTGGTCGGCTTCGCATCCAATGCCACCAGGCGGAAGGCGCGGACGGCCCAGTCAAGGTAGGCGGGGCGGTCGTCGGCACGCAGCGGCAGCAGCTCGCGCAGGGCGGGCTCGTCGATCTGGATGACGTTGATGCCGGCGTTCTCCAGGTCGCGCACCTCGTCGGACAGCGCGGCGCCGATCTGGTCGGCGGAGACGGAGACAGGGACATCGTCACGCTTGAAAGACCAGGCCAGGATGGTGACCGGGCCGGTGAGCATGCCCTTGACCGGCTTGTCGGACAGGGACTGCGCGTAGGCGGACCACTCGACGGTCATGGCCTCCGGGCGGGAAACGTCGCCGACCACGATCGGCGGACGGGTGCAGCGGGAGCCGTAGGACTGGACCCAGCCGTTCTCGGTGACCACGAAGCCGTCAAGAAGCTCCGCGAAGTACTGGACCATATCGTTGCGCTCCGGCTCGCCGTGAACCAGGACGTCCAGGCCGAGGCGCTCTTGGAGCTCGATGACCTGCTTGACTTCCTGCTTCAGAGCCTCGGTGTACTGCTCATCGTTCAGCTCGCCATTCCGGTGCGCGGCACGCGCCTGGCGGATCTCGGTGGTTTGCGGGAAGGAACCGATCGTGGTGGTCGGCAGGGCCGGCAGGCCGAGCTCCTTCTGCGCTTCCTTGCGCTCGGCGAACAGCGGCTGGCGCTGGACCTCGCCGGCCGGCAGAGCGTCGACACGCTTGACGACGTCCGCGTTGTGGATCCTCGTCGACTCCGCCCGCGTGCGGACAGCCCGGTCAGAACGGCCGAAGGCCTCCGGCGCGTTGGCCTCGCCGGCAACGAGCGCTGTGATCTCATCGATCTTCTCGTCGGCAAACGACAGCCACGGAGCGACCTCGACCGGGATGTTCTTCTCGGCGTTTAGGGTGTGCGGCACGTGCTGCAGGGAGGTGGAGGTGGACACGTGCGGTTCGCCTGCGGTGCCCAGGGTCTCCAGGACTTCAACCTTCTTGCGCAGGTCAGCAGCCCAAACGTTGCGGCCGTCAATGAGGCCGGCAACGAGGGTGGTGCCGTCCTGGACGGCTGCGGCGACACGCTGCGGGTAGTCCGGGTCAGCGTCAAGGGTCCACGGGGACAGGTCGACGTGGAGAGCTTCCGGCTTCACCGGTGCCAGGGCGTTCAGGCCCTCGCGCAGGGAGCCGTACGGGGTGGTGATGTACACATTTGGACGCTCTTCAGCGTCCAGAAGACGGGACCAAGCGGACTCCGCGTACTTCGCCAGCTCAGCGTCCGGGGTAGAAAGGTCTGCGACCAGTGCAGGCTCTGCAACCTGAACCCATTCAGCGCCGGCTTCGTTGAGGGCGGCGAATACCTGTGCGTAAGCGTCGACAAGCTTGTCCAGTAGCGACCACTCAACCGGCTTAGACAGCGCGAGCAGGGTGATCGGGCCGACGAGTGCCGGGCGGACAGCGTGGCCAGCCTCGCGGGCTTCCTCGACCAGGCGGACAACGCGCTCCGGAGCCGGGGTGATGTCCTGACCAGCCTCAACCTCAGGCACGAGGTAGTGGTAGTTGGTGTCGAACCACTTGGTCATCTCCAGCGGCACGCGGGTGTCGTTCCCGCGGGCGAGAGCGAACTCCTCGTCCAAGTCGGTGCCACCGGCGATGAGGCCGACGGTCAGGCCGGTCTCGAGCACCTGGTCGTAGTATGCGACGTCCGCCGGGATGGCGTAGTCCTCGGTCAGACCGAGGTCGCGCAGGTGGTTGTAGGTGTCGATGCGCAGCGCGCGCGTCGTGGTGCGGAACGTGTCAGCGTCAATGCGGCCGGCCCAGTAGGACTCCAGCGCGCGCTTGAGCTCGCGGTTCGCACCGATGCGGGGGTAACCCTCGATCGTTGCCTTAGGGAAATTCGTCACGGTATCTCCTTAGTTGGTTGGTTTCTCAATGCCGAGCCTAGACAACAGGTCCTCGGTCACCGCCAGGTTGTTGTGGGTGTAGATGTGCAGACCGCCGACTCCGGCGCGGAGAAGCTTCTGCGTGAGCTCCACAGTGAGCTGCATGCCCACCTCGTACTCCTCCTCCGGTGTGCTGGCTGATGCCAGCGCGTCCACCACAGTCTGCGGAACCTCAATCCCCGACAGCACGCCCATGCGCTCGACCCGCTTCAGGCTGGTCATAGGCATGATGCCGGGGATCAGGGGGATGCGCACACCGGCCATGCGCGACTGCTGGGCGAACTGGAGATAATCCTCGGCCGCGAAGAACAGCTGCGTGATGGCAAAGTCCGCGCCCAAGCGCTGCTTCGACAGCAGAACGTCCAAGTCGAGGTCCGGTGTCGGCGACTCCGCGTGGCCGGAGGGATAGCACGCCACCGACAGGGCGAGCTTGCCCGCGGCGAGACGGTAGGCGTTCTCCTCCTCGATCTCCTGGATGAGGGTGAGCAGCTGCGTCGCGTACTGCAGGTAACCCTCCGGCAGGCTGGTCTCCCCCTCCGGGAGGTCGCCGCGCAGGGCGAGAAAGCCACGCACACCAGAGTCGATCAGGCGGCGGATCCAGTCCGCCAGTTCCTCTTCCGTGCCCGCTGTGCAGGCCAGGTGAGCGATGGTCGGCAGGTTTGTGGACTCGGTCAGGCGCGCAATGAAGCCGGCCGTGCCCTCTAGCCAGCCCGAACGCCGCGAACTCGTCACAGCAATGTAGTCGGGTTTGTAGGCCGCCAGCCCCGAAACGAGGTCCTTCAGTTTGGCCTCATCAGCATCATGGCGCGGAGGGATGAGCTCGAAACTCAAAGCCGTGCGCGCAGGCGTGCGAGCCGGCTGTTCCGGTGCTTCATCGAGGGGGTCCAAGGGCGCAGACGCCGACAGCCTCGACGAAGAATGTCCTTCAGACAATGAAGGAGTCCTTTCGTCCTATCGGTTTGGGTTTATCTGTCCATCGCTTCCGCTTTAGCGGGGCGTTGAACTGGCTGGGCTCAGCACTTGGAAAACTGTGTGTGAATGTAACCCCCGGGCTGCGGGGCGATCAAAAGGTCAGCGGGCCGGGCGGGATGTTCGTGCTGGTCGAGGGGGTTCATTGCATGAATTTAATTCGGCTCCCTAGAGGGCTGGGCGGAGCGGAAATGGACCGAGCGGTCCAGATTGGCCGGCTACGGCGCCTGCAGAATTTCAATATGGCCTTCTGCCAAACCTCGGCGACGTTTTCCCAGGTCGGATTTCCGCAAATCCGTTAGAAGACCATATTAAACCTCTATACACGGCGAGAACCCGCAGACATACCTACTGTGGAGGGCAAAGCTAACTCCCCGAAAGGTGACCGAACACCATGAACCTCCGCAATATCCGTTTGGCCATGAAGGTGGCCAACCACTTTTACGGCCAGTACCGCGACCTGAACAAGGCTGAGAAGCGCAACGTCTATGAGGCTGTGCGTGTTCTGGCTAATCCGAGCCGCGGTGTTGACGCTGACGATCTCGAGGACATCGACGACATCGACGACATCATCGATGAGTCCCGCTTCAGCGAAGCACGCCGCGAGGCCGGCGACATTACTCGTGCCGCTCACGCCCGACTTGACCGCCGCCGCGCCCAGTTCGATTCGGAGCAACTGGGCAAGCGTGTGCTGAAGAATGCCGAGAAGACCGCCAAGAAGAACAAGCGTAAGAAGCAGGCGAAGGGCATCGGCGCAGCAACCGGGATCCTTGCCCTGCTGGCCGCGATCGGTGGCGCTGTCTGGTACTTCTTCCTGCGCGAGGAACCGAAGCAGGCGCCGCGCAAGGACCACCGCCCGGTGAAGAAGACCGGCGAGCACGCAAATTCGGACGGTTCTGTGACCCGCGTGTACTCGACGACTACGAACGAGCGCGGCGCTGGACAGGGCCAAGCTGCCGATAAGATCGGCACCGGCAACCGCGTCGAGAACGAGGCGGCTGGTGCCCACTCGGCTCACGGCCCGTTGTCGGAGGAGCCAGCGCAGCGCGATGAGGAGTTGCTGTCTTCCATCGACGAGCAGCTGTCTACGCTGGACACGCTCGATGACGGCCAGCGCAACGCCACCGACCCCCGCGGCAACTAGGCCCCAGCACTCACCGAAGTCACGGCCAGCGGGACCGCGGTGTCATCTGCGTTCCTCCAGGCCGTGAGCAATCGATCGACGAGGCGGCGCTGCACCTGCGCGTCGACTTCGGCCATTTCCCCGTCGAGGGGCCGTGTGACCACGAACATCTCGGCGGCGAACTCGAGCGGGGTCAGTCCTGCCGGCACCAGCCCAGCGGGCGCAGCCTTGTCCAGCACCCCCTGGAAGGCATCCATCGTGGCTGCGCGTTTTGCGGACAGCTCCGGATGGTGCTGCCAGCGGTCGTGGGCGATGGCGGCGACAAGGGGGCCGGCTCCATATTCGAGAAGCTGCCAGACGAAGGTGTCCCAGTGGGCCTGGGGGTCGTCGACGAAACGCGTGAGTGCTTCATCGATGAATTCGCCGACGTTGGTGAGCAACCGCAACCCGCACGCGGCGTCGAGGTCCGCCCTGGTGGGGAAATTGCGGTAGAGGGTGGCGATGCCCACCCCGGCGCGGGCGGCGATGGCCTCGAGCGTGACGGCGGACTCGGGGCGGGTGCGCAGCAGGTCACATGCCGCGTCAATGATTTTTTCCCGCCGTGCTTTCGCGTCAGATCTCATCGTCCCCGCCTTGACTACAGTCTCGTAGTGCGGGATGATACACCCTGAATTTCCGATAGTCTATCCTCCACTTAGCCGAGGGGGCACCCAGTGGAACCCATCTTCAGCGTCCGCGATCTTGTCTTGCGTAAAGGCGATGTACCGCTGACGTTCGACATCTACGACGGCCTGACCCTCCTGATCACCAAACGCGAAGTCGGCGCGACCACGCTGTGCATGACGCTAGCTGGTCGTTTCAGCCAGAAGAGCGGTGAGGTGCATGTCGGCGACGCGGTCAAGCCCCGCCAACGCTTCAAAAAGGTCGCACTGGCCGGAACAACTCTGCTGGACAGCCTCGAGCGCCAGGTAGACACCCGTGAGGTGATCCGCGAGCAGGTCGCCTGGGCCCAGCCCTTTTACAAGCTCGTGCCGAAGGACATCCTCAACCACGATCTGGTTCAGCCGTGGCTGGAGCCGTTGCGCCTGACAAGCCTCGACCCGGCTCTTGACGTTGGCGAGTTGTCCGTTCAGGACCGCTTCCGCCTCCGTGTGCTCCTCGGATTGGTCGCCCGTAAAAACGCGTTGGCGATCGTCGTGGACGACATCGACCAAATCCGCAGTGCCGAGCTGCGCCAAGAGCTTCTCGACGATTTGCTCACCCTCTCCAAACACCTGCCTGTTGTCGTGAGCACCGTGAACGAAGATCCGAATGACCACGCGGACCATGTTGTAGATTTGCGCTCGGGCAACCAGCTTGAGACCGAGAAGACCGAAAAGACTGACAAGACCGAACAGACCGACCACTCTGAGGAGGCCAGCGCATGATTTCCGGACTTCATGTGGGCACGCACTTCCGTAAGCTGCTCAATGGCGTCTTGCCGCCGCTGGCGTTGATGGCCATTACGGTTCTACCGCTGCTGTTCGGTGGTATTTTCGTGTGGTCGTACTTCGACCCGCTGGGCAACCTGGACAAGATCCCGGTGGCGCTGGTCAACTCTGACAAGGGCGCGGAGGGCCCTGACGGGGAGGAGATGCGCGCCGGCGACCAGGTGACAGAAGAGTTGCTCAAGGTCGAGCCGATGAACTTCGTGGAAGTCAGCCCGGAGGAAGCTCAGCAGGGCATTGCGGACGGTACCTATTACCTCGGGGTGGAGATCCCGGAGGACTTCTCCGAGGCCGCGGTGTCGGTGAACTCGGACGACCCGCACCCGGCGAAGATGAACGTCACGCTGAACAACACCAACGGTTTCATCCCCACCATGCTGGGTAACCAGGTGGCGCGTGTGATGACGGCGGTGATCAGTAGCACCGTCGGCGAACAGATCACCCACACGTTGTTCATGGGCTTCAACACCATCGGGGACGGCATGGACCAGGCCTCGGAGGGTGCCGGAAAACTGCACGACGGCACCGGCGAAGCGAAGGAGGGCACCCAGAAGCTTGAGGACGGAGTGCACAAGCTTGAGGATGGGGTTGATACGGCCGTCGAAAAGCTTCCGGAACTCGTCGACGGCGTGCACGAGCTTGACGACGGCGCGAACAAACTCGACGAGGGCGCCAACAAGCTCAACGATGGCCTGGGGGAGGCTTCCGAAGGCGCCGATGAGCTCGCTGACGGCATGGGCAAATTGCGTGATGCCACGAACACGCTGGGTGCCGGCGCTGCCGCTGTGTCGGCTGGTGTGGACCAGGTGACCGGGGTCGGTGACCAGCTCGAGCAGCTGCAGAAGGCCAACGAGCGTATTAACGCGGCGCTGGATCAGGCGATCGACGACCTGGAGAATGTCGGTGGCCCGGCGGCGCGCGACCTCGTGGCCAAGGCGCGCGAGGCGCAGTCTGCCGCGGGCATCAGCGTTGACCCGGAGACGCAGCAAATTGTGGACACCGCGCTGGATCCGGAGACCATCAGCAAACTCCGTGAGCTTCGTGACGGCGCTCGGGAGCTGTCCAACCAGCTCAACGATCCAGCCGCTGAGTACCTGCAAGGCATCAACAAGGCAGCCGACGGTGCGGAAACACTCTCCGCTGCGCTGAAGTTGCTGCACGATGGATCCGGCCAGCTCGTCGCGGGCACCGCGGAACTGACTGACGGCACCGAAATGCTAGTGGTCGGCGTGGACAGCGCGGCTGAGAAAACCCCCATGCTTGTCGACGGCACCCGCCAACTCGTCGTCGGCGTCGAATCCCTCAACGAGGGCCTGATCCAGCTTGACGACGGCTCCGGTGAACTCGCCCTGAAAATCACCGAAGGCGCCGAGCAAGTCCCCCGTTTCGAAGGCTCCAAGCTGGACGACGCCTCATCCGTGGCCTCCTCCCCTGTCCGCCTCAATGAGACGGGTGACACATTGACCACCTTCGGCCAGGGCCTGTCCCCATTCTTCCTGTCGCTGTCGCTGTGGTTCGGTGGCCTGATCATGTTCATGATCTTCAACCCGATCTCCCGCCGTGCGATCGACTCGGGCGTGAACCCGGCCCGTGTGGTCCTGGCCACCTGGATTCCAGCGGTTGGAATCGGCCTGATTCAGGCGCTGATCCTCTGGCTCGCCCAGGTGTTCCTGCTGGATATCGACCCGGTGCACCCGGGCCAGATGCTCGGCGCGCTGTGCTTCATTTCGATGGTGTTTGTCACCTCGATCATCGCTATCAACGCCATATTCGGGCCCAACGTGGGCCGTCTGCTGACCATGGTGTTGATGACCCTGCAGCTGGTGGCCTCCAACGGTGTCTATCCGCCAGAAGTTCAGCCGGACTTCATCCAGTGGGTCCACTCCTGGGACCCGATGCGCTTCTCTGTGGACCTGATGCGCCACACCCTCTTCGGCTCCTCTGCCGGCGACCCGCGCTTGGAACAGGCCCTCGGTGTCCTGGCGTTCGTCGGCGTGGCTGCCTTCCTATTGGCGATGGCCGGGTTCTGGCGCGAGCGAGTCCTGTTGGACAAGGACATCCACCCCGAGCTAGAGGTCTAGCTCGAATGGCAAATCTAGCCCGAGCTGAAACACAGCCCGGGCTAGATTTCTGGTGCCTCCAGTTGAGGCTTAGCTCATAATGTCGCGCAGGAACGGCACGGAGTCTTCGGTGGACTCGGTCATCGTGTCGACGTGGTTGGCCGGGTACCACCGGACCACCACACGGTCATTGCGCTCCGAGCCGACGAACTGCCGCAGCCAGATGTCGGAGTTGAGAATCATCCCGATCGGGGTGGGCACGTCAAAGTCGAACAATCCGTGGCCCAGGAAGACCGGCTTATCGTACCCGCTGACTGGGGTGGCAAGGTGCTCACGAATCGCTTCTTCAGCCCCAGGCACCTCACGCAGCGGCTTCTTGAACGCCCGCGCCAGGTTCACTCCTTCCATCGCCTCGCCAACCTCGAAGAGACAGCTTTGCTCGGATGCGGCGATCATGCGGCGACCTTCGTCGGTAAGCGCTGAATCGAAGTCGATGTCCGGGTTCGCCTCGTACACAGAGGCCAGGACGTACAACATGTAGGCCCCCATGATCTCCGGCAACGGGAAGGGCGGGAAGGATGGACCGAACCGGAGCAACACGTTCTCAACGTATGCCGGTGCACCCGTGGCCACACCGCCGCGGTAGTCGACGCCCAGGTCTTCGCTCAGACCCGTCGCCCTGTGCGCGACGTGGAGAGCCACACCGCCGCCCTGGGATTGCCCGATCACAGCCCACTTGTCAGCCAGGACGGGCGCTGCGCCCTGCGTGGCCTTCATCTGGTGCGCGGCAGCGACAGAGTCAACAACGTTTTCCGCCGCCACCTTGCCGTTGAGGTAGCTGTGGAACCCCGGCGAATCCAACCCCGCATAGTCTGTGGCAACAATCGCGTAACCCTCATCCAGGAACGTGTTGAGGTAGTCCTCCTCAACCGGCCACAGGGGGTTGATCGACGGCGCACAGTCATCGCTTTGACCCACAGTTCCGTGGGCCCATGCCAGCACCGGCCAGCCGCCCTCTGGACGCTCACCCTCCGGCAGGTACACCGCACCGGTACTCACAGCAGGTTTTCCGTGCTGGTCAACGGTGGTGTAGGCGATGCGGTACTGCTCCGACGCACTCGACAGTCCAACGCGGGTATCCAGCGGCACCTCCGCCAGCACCGTTCCCGGCTCGCCCTGTGGGGTCACGTCCGGCAATCCGCTGCGGTAGACGGGCGCATCCCGCTTCGGGACCTCCCCCATCTCCGAGCCCAGATTCGCTGAACTCGACTCGATCCCACTCGAGCCCGACGAACTTTGCGAGCTCTGTGCTTGAGCCATCGGGGGTGTAGTAGCCAACCCGACGGTGAGCGCCAGTCCGCTCACCGCAGCCATGACGCTGCCCGCCACGCGCTTGTTCTGTTTCATGCCATGCCTCCTAATAGAGATTTGAGGTTTCTTAACTTCTACACAAAAAACGGTGCTTTCTCTACATGGACTATTTACGTAACGGCTACATTTTTGTTACACAAACTGAGCGGCGCGGTCCAGCATGCATTGCCTAAACGAACTAAATTATCCCCGCTGTCTGCGGGTTCGCCGCACCGGAGCGCAACCCGCGGGCCGTAGCTGCAGAGCCCAACAATCTCTCAGTCCATGGCATCGCACATGTCATTGCCCATTGCAGCAGTCTCACGCGGCCAGTGCGCCGCCGGCGGCGCGAGCCGCGTTGTGCCAAAAGTAAAGATTTTTCGGTTTATGTGTAACTATCCGTAGCTGCTGACCGATGGGTTTAGCGAGGATTTTGCGTCTGGTTTTCTAGACTGTTCGGTTTGAATATTATTCCGCGATACTTTTTTGCGACTCAAACATGCTGGTTAATCGGTCGTTTTGTGCAGACAGTCCTGTCTGATATTTAGCTGAATGTACGGCAAGGCTAGACACAGCTTTCGTGGGTCGGGTATATATTTTCCCATGCGTAAGTTCACCACAGCAGCTGTTGCAGCTGCCACCGCCCTGTCCCTGTCCGTCATCCCCGCAACCGCCCAGTCCGACAACGACAAGAACGACATCTCCACTACCGGCGGCACCTCCGTAGGCTCCGACAACGGCTCTGCCAAGGACGACAAGAAGTCCTCTGACGGCTCTGCCAAGGACGACAAGAAGTCCTCTGACGGCTCCGCCAAGGACGACAAGAAGTCCTCTGACGGCTCCGCCAAGGACGACAAGAAGTCCTCTGAGGGCTCCGCAAAGGGCAACGGCTCTTCTGACGCCAAGACCCCGATCCACGACAAGATCAAGGACAACGAGGGGTCGTCCAAACTGCTCGGCAGCTCCTACAAGAGCGACGAGAAGAACGGCTGGTCTAAAGGCCTGACCGCTGAGATCCTCATTGGTTTCGGTATCGGTGCCGCAGCCCTGGCTCTGTTCAACTTCCTGAAGAACTTCATGTCCAAGTAGGCCAATCCGCATTGATCCCCGGAGTGCTAGCCGCACGGTTAGCACTCCGGGGATTTCAGTTTCTTCTCTGCTCTACTCCCGGATTCACTGCCACCGCGCTGGGTGCAGAACCCGACGGTAAATCGAAGCGGATGTTCAAGCGCGAGCAAGGCGTTGCGGGAAAGTTGACAAACTGGATTTCTATCTTGGGCTGATGCCGCAGGTCAGAAGGTTTTCGGGTCTCGCTTCGAGAACAGCATTGTCAACTTTTCCGCACGATCGCTCGGGCGGCCTCCCTCGGACCTGTCTCGAACCTCTAAGCCGTTGCAGCGCGCCTGCCGGATGAACCGGGGTTAAACCTATGAAAAGAAATCCAGGATCTTCTTCCACACGCTGTCGCGAAGGAAACCTGCGATAGACGACACGACGCGGGTGAGAACGTTGTCTTCCCGGCCCGATTTTTCTGCGGATTCACCCGAGCCAAACTTCGAAGGCTTCGATGCGTCCGCATTGGATTGGGACGGCTGGGAAGGCGTGGATTGTTCCGCCGGCATGGGCGACCCCGGATCCACCTCATTGGCATCATCTGCTGGCGGGACCGCACCGTACTCCACCTCGGGCTCATCGGTCACTGGCAGCACGGCTCCGGATTCGACCGGCGCGCCATTACCGCCTCCGGCGAAGTTCTTAATGGTGTGGGCGGCTGGCTTCCACGATCCGTCGGCACGAAGAACACCGAAGTAGTCCTCCTTATCCTTGGATCCGTAGGGCTTGCGGTCGTGGAGCTGGTAAAAGATGATCGGCCCGAGGTTTGCCGTTTTGTTCCAGGCCTCAAGGTAGTCCTGGTAAGTAGCTGCCTGGGTGGCTTCGTCGACGTTGAGGGTGTCTTGACCGGTCTCAGTCAACCAGATTTCCTTGTGGCCATCGCCGTGGGCAGTCATGACCGAGTGAAGGGACTTCCCCGGAGCCCTCTTGGTCTGTGGCTCATTGAACATATAGGCCCAGCCGTTGTACTCCCAGTACTCTGCACCGATGCCGTAAGGGTGGTGGGCTAGAGAATCAAAGTGCCCCTTGGCGCCAGCCGCGTACATCCGCTCGAGATACTCCACCGAGTTGATCACCGACCCGTCCTGTTCAGTGGGAAGGACAACCTGCCCTCCGGCGATCACGTTCACGTCCTTATTCGCAGCGTGCGCCTTCGGGTACGTCGCCCGCAGGAGCTTCGTGTAACTTTCGGGGCTCGGGTTCGGGTTGTCGGGGGATTCTCGCCAGAAGCCTCTCATCGAGGGCTCGTTCCACACTTCGTAATCCAGAACCCCTTGCGGAGCGTAGCGCTTGACTACCTCAGCGAAGTAGTTCGCGTAGTCGTCGTAATGCTCCTGCTTCGGTGCGTAGGTGTCCTTGTGGTGGTCGAGGGAGTTCTTCTCTGCCTCGGACATGTCGCCGACGCTGGTTGCCCACTGCGGTGCGGTGGAGACCTGCATCATGATCTTGATGTCGTACTTCTCCGCCATGGCGACGGTCTGGTCGAGGAATTTCCAGTTGTACTGGCCCCTCTCGCGTTCGATGTGGTACCAAGGCGCGCCGACGCGCGTCCACTCAACGCCCATTTCCTTGGCGGTCCGGAAGGATTTCTCGACCTGCTCTGCGGATGTCGCGTCGTCGAAAGTCTTTGTGACAATACCGATACCGTTCGTACCGCGGTAGGTTGTCGTGTCCTGCGCCTGTGCTTGCGGGGCCGCCAGGAGGGAGGCCGTTAATGCCGTGATCAGGCAGGCGGTGAGGAATGCGTTACGCGTGCTGCGCTTGAAAAAGTGGGAGAATCGTGCGGAACCGCTCGTGAATGAATCCATGCTTCGTAGACCGCCTCGTGATCTGCTGTGGGAGGATTGCGCAATTGCTTGATGAGTATAACGTAAAGGTTAACTAAGAGCGCCTGTCGGTTACTGACAGCGATGTCGAGGAAGAACATGAATCGGTTTGCCTTTTGCGGCTGACCGGTTCCCTTTTTGGAGCGTAATGGAACCGCACCTCTCGCCTTTGCATTGCGAACGCGGCGCCCTGGCACTGAGCTCATGCCCGCGCGCCGAACGCTACACGCAGCACGCGGCCGCACCGGGATCTCAAAGTCGCCAGAGTTAGCCCGAACCTGCCGTGAGTGTAATTCGGTTCAGCCCCTTGCAATTCATAGACCAAGTTGTACAGTGAGAGCCCTAACTTATAGACCGATTGGTTCAGAAAGGTTTTCACAATGTCCACTCTTCTCTCCGTCACCTTCGACAGCCCGTACGAGTTCACCGACCAGGAAATCCGCGATGGCTTCACACAGGCCATCCCGGATCTGCAGGCGATCCCGGGCCTCGTCTGGAAGGTCTGGACCTCCCAGCCGGGCAATGGCCGCGGCGCATCCTTCTACCTCTTTGACAACATCGACAACGCCAAGCAGTGGGGCGAGGGCCCGCTGGTGCAGTCGCTGACGGATCTGGGCAACTCCAACATTGATGTCCAGTACTGGGAGGTTGAGGAGGATTTCTCCAAGCAGACCTTCGCCACCCTCGCGCGCGAGAACGCCTAGTTCGCTTTTCGACGTCCACCGCGCCCCCATTCATCTAGCACCACCCAAGGAATTCCCCCATTACCATCGCGGATAATCCGCACAACCAGCAGGTGATCATCCCTCAATCGGCGCAAGAATTCGGGCTCTTTGACGCACTCGCCGGCCGCCGTTCCCGTCGGGTCGGTCTCGGTGCCGTCATCCCTGACGGCCCGTTGAAGTACGAGTCGCCCTTCGAACCCGTTCCGCTGTCCGACGACGAGCGCGCCCTCCTCGCTTTCGCATCCCTCGGAGTGACCGGTTTCAACCTGGGCATGCCGCACACAGCGTCGGGTGACCCGGAGGCTGGCGCGAACTACATCGTTCGTTACCTCGGCCGCACCGCTCCTAGTGGTGCCGGAATCGAGTCGAGCGAAGTCCTCATCACCGACGATTCCGGCACGTACATCTCGCAGACGCGCAACTTGTCATCCGACACTGTCGCAGCGATCGCCGAGTCCAGAACGCTTGAGGACTACGTCGGCCATGCCAAGAACAATCTGGTCAAGCTTTCCGACGAACCCGTGCGCCTCCCCGCCGAGTGGGGCTTCATCGACAAGCACAACTGGTGGACTGCCCTGCAGCCGGGCACGACCCTGATCGTTCCGATTCTTGACTCGTCGGAGTACGGGTTGAACCTGCTCAGCCTTCTCTCCGGTGAGGGGACGCTGCTGTGGGATGACGTTTCGGACAAGCCCGTCGGTAAGCCCGAGAAGTTGCTCGAAAGCGGTCACCTCAACCCGGAAGCGAAGGTGCCATACTCGTTCTTTGAGTCCTATTTGTACAAGATGGCCAACCATGAGTTGAGCCTCATCCCGTACAACGCTCAGCTGGCACTCCAGGCGGCGGGCCTTGGTGGATGGCTTTACGGCGGCATCAACGTTGACGCGCTGCTGGGCGGTTTCGCGGAGCAGGGACACAAGGGCTTCGGCTTCACTTATGAGCAAGCTGGCCCGTTCAAGGTGCCTAACCCGGTCGGGTTGCCAGAGTATTTCGAGACACTCGCTCCCCCGTTCGTTTCCTCCCCGCGAGAAGCCGTCGAGAAGTTCATCGCGCGCAAGTTCGGTCCCAATGGCATTTACGAGACCGGTCAGGGCCCGTACAAGGATCAGCGCGGCATTACCTCCCAGATCCAGCGCACCACCGATGAGCAGATCGAGTACTTCATCAGCGTCGTCGAGGAAATCTACGAGCGTGACGGTCGCTACCCCGGTTCAGGCCCCACTGTGCTCTCGGGCATCTACACTCAGGCCACGCACATTGACCCGGAGTACTACGCGACGTTCCACAACGACGACGCTCTGTTGGAAACCCACCGCAATCACTTCCACGATTGGCACGGTGGCGAACTTCCCAAGCGCCGCAACTAGCTACTTGGCGCCGCTAGGCCCGCCTCAATGGCCGCCACGGCCAGCATTGTCCGGTTCGTCATCCCCGTTTTGGCAAAGATGCGCTTGAGATAGGTCCGCACGGTCTCGGGCTCCACGACCAGCTCGGCGGCGATGTCGCGGTTGCTCATACCGCGGGCCACCAGGGCAATGACCTCGCGTTCGCGCTCGCTCAACGCGACCTGCGCCAGGGAGAGCTGCCCCGCATCGGTTTCGCTGCGGGACTGCATGGTGTCCAGCAACCGGCGGGCAACCTCGGGCGCCAGGCACGCGTTGCCGCCTAGCACAGCGTCGATACCTGCGAGAACGTCGCGCGGCGCGGAGTTCTTCAGCAGGAACCCCGATGCGCCCAAGCGCAGAGCTGGCTCGACGTAGCGCTCCTCATTGAACGCGGTGAAGATGATGACTTTCGTCGCCTGCGTATCGACGGCGCGTAGCACCCCCAAACCATCCAGCTCCGGCATGCGCATATCCACCAGCGCAATGGTGGGACGCTCCCTTTGAATCAGGCGGGCACCCTCTGCCCCATTGCTCGCCTCACCGACAATCGCAAGGCCCCCGTGTAGTTCGATGGCGCGGCGGTAGGCGTCGCGGAGGGCGGTGTTGTCGTCGATAAGCACAATGCTCGCGCTCATGCCCACGCCTTTCTGTGCGACGGGCCCGGCACGCGGACCTCAATGCGGAACACGCCATCGTGAATGTCCCACTGCGCGCTACCGCCGAGGGCGAGGGCGCGGGTCTCCAAATTCTTCAGGCCGTGGCCCTCACCGAGCGGCGAAGAAACCGCGTTAGTGCAGCTCACCAACCACTCGTCGCCTCTGTGCCCGAACGATAATTCACAGTGCCCGTCTGCCGAATGCTTCCGCGCGTTGCGGAGCATCTCCTGCACGATGCGCACGGGAACCTCCCGCTCAGGAATCGCCCCGTGCACGGTGACGCTCAGGCCGGCGGCCCGGTCGGCGGCAATCGCGTCGCGGATGGACAGCTGCGTGTCAGCGCCGTCAGCTGCGCCTTCGCCATAAACGTCCACAATCTCCGCGACAGACGCCATCGCCGATTCGGCCTGGGATTCGATCCGGGTGAGCACGTCGCGGACGTCATCGCGCGTCGCCACGGAGGGGAGCATGAGCCCCACGCCTGCTTCGGCGCGGATGACGGAGAGGCTGTGGCCGATGCCGTCGTGAAGCTCGCGTGCTGTGTAGTGCGCAAACGCCGCCTCTGCTTCGCGTGTCTCGAGGTTGCGCTGGCGGCCTTCGGTCTCCGCGATGATGAGGCTGACCAGAACCGCGACCGGAGCAACCGCGAGCGTCCCCAGACCGTCGACCGCGATCACCAGGCTGGCGATGACGCCGATCCACAGCACGGGCAGCCAGCGGCGGATCGCGCGCCAGTGCCGGATGCCTAGTGGAATGATGCTCCACGAGAACGCGATGAACGGATCCCGGATCAGCCCCAGAGACCACCCAGCGACCGTCGCCGCGAACAGCACCACCGGCATTGCCGCAGGAAACCGCCTGCTCAGCGCTGTGGCAGCAACCGCGAGCGCGCACAACACCGCGCCGAGGGCCGCGTCAGCCGTGGACGCGACGTGCTCCGGCCGCGGGATCCACAGCAGCGCCACGATCAGGCATGGGACCGCAATATCGGTAATGAACGGGAGACGTGTTCGCATCATGGGATCAGCATCGGTAGCAGCGACAGAGTATTCACCGCCGCATGCAGCAGGAATGACAGCACGATACCACCCTTCCACGCGACCAGCGCGAACCCGAGGCCAGCGAAAATGTGCGGCACGACGAAAATCAGCTCCGCCGCACTGACACCACTGGCGTGCCCGAGCCCGAAGATGACCGCCGACGCGACGATCGCCCACCCCGGCGCGGCCCATTGCCCGAAGAACCGGATGAGAAACCCGCGGAAGAACAGCTCCTCCCCGGCCGGCCCGAGCACTGCCATCCACGCAACGCTCACCAACGCCGATTGCTTGACGACGATCTCCCCCACCGCCCCATCATTCTCCAATTCATATTCCGCCAACCCCATCAGGTTGATAGCGATGCTGAAGATGACGCTTCCGGCAATCAGCCACCCGAGGAATAAGGCCAGGATCCCAGCGATCCGGAGCGGTTGGCGCGCCGTCTGCGCCAGGCCGCGTGCGTGTTGCGCGATCACCTCCCGGAATGCCCACACGCCGATCCCCGCGAGGACGGCGTTAACCGCCATCGCGATTGGCGCGTCGAAACGAATGAAGAATCCCCGGATCCCCCACGCCACATACAGGGCTGCGAACAGCCACATCGCGGGTGTGATTCTGAAAGAGGTGAATGTGTGAAATCGCATGTCTCGTAGTCAACGCGCTTGGCCATTGCCCCCGCGTCCCCCGTATGGGGACAATCCAGAATCAATTTGTTGCGCGCCGGTGGATGGCCCATCACGATGAGTCGGGTGGATAAGCAGTTCAGCCGCGGACACTTTCTCGCCGGCGCATTCGTGGCAGCTGGTTCCGCCGTGCTCGGCGGGTGCGCCAGGACGACAAGAAACACGCAGGCCAGCACGGTCCAGACGACCACTACGCGCACCACCACGGTCACCCCCACGCCATCTGCTGAGACCTACGCGACGCTTACCCCCACTACGTTCGATCTGCACATGGACGGCATCACCGACACTGTCCCCACCACGCCCGGCGCGCACACGATCGCCCTGACCTTTGACGCGTGCGGCGGCCCGACGGGGATGGGGGTAGATGAGGCGCTCGTCGATACGCTTCGGGAGTTCAGCGTTCCCGCGACGCTTTTCCTCAACCACCGCTGGATTGAGGAGAATCCTGACATGACGCGCACGCTTCACGACGACCCCCTCTTCCGCCTCGAAAACCACGGCACCCTCCACGCACCCTTGTCGGTGAATGGCCAATCCGCCTACGGCATCGCCGGTACGAGCTCTCCCGCCGAGGTTATTGACGAGATCGAGGTCAACCGCGAGTTGCTGCGTTCTTACGGTGCCGATTCGACCTGGTTCCGCTCTGGGACTGCCCATTACGACGATGTCGCCGTGCAGATTGCCCGCGACCTCGGCGTGAGCATCGCCGGGTTCTCAGTCAATGGTGATGACGGAGCCAAAGCTTCCGCAAGTCAGGTCGCCGCCCGCATCCAGGACGCGCCCGACGGTGCCATCGTGCTGGCCCACATGAACCACCCCGATTCCGGAACCGCCGCGGGCGTACGCGCCGCCCTGGAGGAGATGAGCGATGCCCGCTTCGTGTTCGTCGACGGGTCAGTGCCTGACGCGAGATAGTCAGGCTGGGGAGTCGTTCACGCTGGCCAGTAAGCTCGTGGACTATGAGAATAGGCATCATCGGCGCTGGTATTTCGGGTCTTGCACTGGGCGCGGCACTTCACCGCAACGGCATGGACGTGCAGATTTACGAAAGTCATTCACAGGTGCGCGGTGGTGGATCCGGTATCACCCTCGCCCCGAACGGTCTGGCTGCCCTCGATGCTTTAGGCATCGGCGCTCGCTTCCGTGAGCTGCAACAGAACCAAGTCCCTCTACGGGGTGGAATTCGCAACCCCCAGGGGAATTGGCTGACGCATATCCCAGCTGAGGTCACCAAAGCTTCACTCGCGCTCGACCGCTCTAAACTCCACGCACTGCTTATCGACGACATCCCTGAGGCGCGCATTCACACCTCCGCCGAAGCATTGGCCGTTGACGCTAGCTCCGGTGATGTCACCTTCGCCAACGGCGCGGTAGAACAGTTCGACGTGGTCGTCGGTGCAGACGGGATCCGCAGCACGGTGCGCCGCAGCTGCTTTGACGGCCCAGAAATCAGTTACGCAGGCTACAGCGCGTGGCGGGCAATCACCGAGGGCCCGGTACTCGACGCCGGCTTCGAAACCTGGGGCGCAGGCGCTCGATTCGGCGCCGTTCCGCTTCACGACGGCCGCGTCTACTGGTTCGCTGTCCGCACCGGCCCGGAAGCTCAACCCGGTGAGACCGCCCTGAGCCAGTTGAGGGACGCCTTCGGTCAATGGCATGAGCCCATTCCTGCCTTGCTTGACTCGACGCCGGATGAGTCGATCCAGTACCTGCCGATCCAGGAGTTAGCGTCTCCCCTGCCGAGTTACCACACCGGCAAGGTGGTGCTGGTGGGCGATGCGGCCCACGCCATGACGCCGAACCTCGGGCAGGGCGCGTGCCAAGGACTCGAAGACGCCGCAGTTCTTGCCGGGCTTCTTCAGAAGGGCAGTGTGGATTTCAGCACTTACGACGAGCACCGTCTCCGCCGGAGCCAGAACATTGCGCGTCAATCCAGGCTTGTTGGGCGCTCTGTGCACACCGGCGGTGCTCGCATAGCGGCAGCGCGCAACTGGATGCTCAAACGTATGCCGGATGCAGCAACGAACCGCCAAGTTCAGGCGGTGACTAGCTGGGAAATGCCAACCCTCTAGAACTACCGGCACCGAATGCCAAGCCACCAAAAACCGCGCGGGCGACTTTGGGCAGGTTGATGATCCCCGTGGACCGCGGATATAACTGCAGGCCGGAAGAACGATAAGGGTTTAGTTCATGTCTCTGAGATTCCCACTTTGCATCAAACTGAGAATCAAAGTGTCAAACTGCGAATGAAAGTGCGAATTTCAGCCATTCGTTTCATAGTTTCATTGACTCTTAGATTCCAACCTCTAAGCGCGGCTGTAGACCGTGGCCTTTCTCCCCTGACCCCCGACCATGACCACGTATCCCTCCGCCAGGAGCGGATCAAGTGCGTAACGGACCTGCGCAGGCGACAAACTCGTCCTATCCTGCAACTCCTTTATCGTCACTGACCCGTTCGAACCAATGGCTTCATAAACTATAGGAACGTTCTTTCCCAAGGACCTTAAGATCTGCTCGTCCGTACTCTTACGACGCGCCTTATCGTCAGATCGAGTCTTCTCTCCGACGGCGTAATAGACGCCGTCTTCGTAATCCAAAAACTCATTGTCCGAGAGCTGATCGAGCATCCTTCTGCATGCTTTCTCGCCCAACGGCGCATACATCTGTACGATGCGCTCGAGCGTCGCTCCGCCCTGGCTACGGAGGTTCACCAGTAGATCTTCCTGAATTGGAACGAGACGCAACTTTCCTTGTCCTTGCAGATCCTCGAGCCATTGATTGTCGATCTCACTGAAACGTGAACCGCGGGGGAATAGCACTTTCAACGTGACACCGTTATCGATGAACTGCGGCTTGGGCAAACGGGCCTCCCTCGTAGCCGTGAGAATCTCTTGAATTCCGCCACCCTCGCCCTCGATGACGCGCTCGCCATCCGGCGTCCTCAGATACCGTGCAATCTCGTATAGCCGCTTGTTTACAGGGGCTTTGGTCAACTCCGGGCTTTCCAGCTGGGATGCGGATAATCCACGCAAACCACCCGGACTGACCACAACAAGCATTTTCTCCGTGATTCGGACCTCCACTTTCTTGCCCACTTCCACGGATGGCCCCAGATCCCGGTGAACCAGCGCATTCGCCAGTACTTCTCGGATAGCCGAAGGCGGAAACTCTGGTTCATCGACAAGATGGCCACTCTCCGTGTACCTGCTCACTGTGTCAGAGTTTTGTCTGATCCAGTTCATGGTCTCCACAAGCATGACCGGCAGTGGTCCCTCAATCTCCGTTAGATTTTTATGGCGGCCCGTTCCGTCACCTCGAGCCAGTCTCACCGCGACAGTTGCACCGAGAGCAGGTTCAACTGACTGAGGCAGGTAACCGAGCGCATATAGACCTCCCAAACGAAGATTGCCCTGGTTGTCGGTTACGTTGGCAATTTGGAGCAGCTGTGAGTCATCTTCAATCCTGGATAGCCGGGTTCTAGACCGGCGCACCGACTGGATAAAGTCCCTCAGTATCTCGCCGTCGAGCACACTGGTATCGGTTCCAAGGACAATCTGGAAATCGAAGTGCGTTTGCTGGCTAGCCGTTAGTGCGGAGAGCTCCAACATCTTTAGATCGTTGGAGTTCATCTGGTAATCGCCGTCAGCTTGACGCAGATATGCCTTGTTCTTGAACCTTGCCGGTTTCTCTGTCGGCATCAACGGTGTGACTTCCACGACCATAACGTGCTTTCCGTCAATTATGTGGTGAAAGAACTCGAGCTGCGGGGCTGGCTCCACTGAAGAACGGTTGACCGAGGCAATCGCCTTCTGCATCTCCGCTGGATTGTCAATACCGGTAACTTCAAAACCTTTTCGCTCGCTAACCCCGAGAATGATCGCTCCAGCCTGCGGCATATTGGCGAATGCGCATAACGTCTCACCGATGTCCTCCGGAACACCTCCTGCCGCGGTTTTACATTCAACGAGAGTCGTGTCGTCCCCGAAAGCACGGAGCTCCCTGATCATTTCCGCAAGTCGTTCAGCATTCCAGCTCATGATAATCAGTCTAAATCAATATTCACACTTTCACTAGCTGCCGATTCGGAGTTTAAACTTCAAAGTGAGAATGAAAGTGTGAAATAGTTTAGCAGTTTCGCACTTCGATTTATGAGTTTGAGACCCGAAGCTCGGCAGCTCCTAGCCTCCGGACGTCGCACACAACAAGAAGACCCCCTAGCCGAAGCTAGAGGGTCTGGGGTGTGGAGCATAGGAGAATCGAACTCCTGACCTCCTCCTTGCAAGGGAGGCGCTCTACCAATTGAGCTAATGCCCCTTTGTTCCGAACTTGTGGGCCTAGCAAGAATCGAACTTGCGACCTCATCGTTATCAGCGATGCGCTCTAACCGACTGAGCTATAGGCCCCGCTCGGAACTTCTAGAACATTACCCAGACGCTTTGATAGAACCAAATCGCCTGTTCAGATGCCCTATTGCCGGTCGGTTAGTTCGATGGCTAGGCCACCAACAAGGTCTGCCAACGCATTGTAGATGAACGCGGTCAGCGGGGCCATGATCGCGACGAAGACGACTCCCGTCGCCCCGCTGAGGCCAGCCATGGCCAGCACGAGCGGGAAGTCGATCGCGGTTTCACCGCCGACGCCGCCGATCAGGGAGTTCATCGAGTCCACGACACCTGCTGCATCGATGACGAAGTACAGGACCGTCACGGCGAGCAGCCATGCCGCGAAGCCGATCAGCGACAGCAAGATGCCGATCTTGAAGGCGCTGCCCGGCCGAATGCGGGTGAGGGTCACGTTGCGTGTGGCCAAGACTTACTCCTCGTCCTCGTAATCGTGAGTCTCCCCCACATTATCGGTTTCGACGGAGTTAACGTTCACCGCGGAGCCAGAAACTTCGGTGGAGGCGGAGCTGGAGACGGTGTCGGAGACCTCATCAAGGGTCTTCTCACCCTTGGCCACTGCGGTGGCTTCCTGCTCGCCTTCGTCCTCGACGTTGACGTCGATAGCAAGCAGCTCAACGTCGTCACCAAGGTCCACCAGGCGCACGCCCATCGTCGCGCGTGACGACGGCCGAATCTGATTGACCTCCGTACGAATCACCCCGCCAGCTGACGTGATAGCGAAGATCTGGTCATCTTCTTCCACTGCCAAGGCACCGATGAGCTTGCCGCGCTTCGGGGTGTACTTGAACGTCATCACGCCCATGCCGCCGCGGCCCTGCGGGTTGTACTCCGCGATCGGGGTGCGCTTTCCGTAACCGCCGGAGGTGGCCACCAGCAGGTACTGGCCGTCGGACACGGTGGTCATGGCCAGCAGTTGGTCGTCGCCGCGGAAGCGCATGCCCTTCACACCGGCGGTGGCGCGGCCCATTGGGCGCAGCTGCTCATCGTCGGCGGTGAAGCGGATGGACTGGCCCTGCTCGGAGACGAGCAGGATGTCGTCATCCTCACCCACCAGTGATGCGCCGATCAGGGTGTCGCCCTCGTTGAGGTTGATGGCAATCAGACCGGCAGAACGAGCAGACTCGTAGTCGGTCAGGCGGGACTTCTTCACGCGGCCGTCGCGGGTAGCCAGCACCAGGTACGGGGCGTCCTGGTAGGTCTGGATCTGGATGACCTGGGCGATCTTTTCCTCCGGCTGGAACTCCAGCAGATTGGCCACGTGCTGCCCACGGGCGGCGCGGCCCGCCTCCGGCAGCTCGTAAGCCTTCAACCGGTAGACGCGGCCGAAGTTGGTGAAGAAGAGGATCCAGTCGTGCGTGGAGCAGACGAAGAAGTTCTTCACCACGTCGTCCTGCTTCAGCTCGGCACCGCGCACGCCCTTGCCGCCGCGCTTCTGCGCCTTGTAGGCATCCACCTTCGTGCGCTTGGCGTAGCCGGTCGCGGTGATAGTGACCACGACGTTCTCACGCGCGATGAGGTCTTCCTCGGTCACGTCGCCGGTGGCGGCCACAAGCTTGGTGCGGCGCTCGTCGCCATGTTTGTCGACGACCTCGCGCAGCTCATCAGCCACAATCGCACGTTGACGCTCGGGCTTGGCCAGGATGTCCTTGTAGTCGGCAATCTCAGCCTCGATAGCAGCGAGATCGTCAACGATCTTCTGGCGCTCGAGGGCTGCCAGACGGCGCAGCTGCATCGCCAGGATGGCGTCGGCCTGGACCTCGTCGACGTCGAGAAGCGACATCAGGCCTTCGCGCGCTTCGTCGACCGTCGGGGAACGGCGGATCAGCGCGATGACCTCGTCGAGCATGTCCAGCGCCTTGACCAGACCGCGCAGGATGTGGGCGCGCTTTTCGGCCTCGTCCAGTCGGAACTGGGTGCGCCTGACAATGACTTCGATCTGGTGCGCCACGTAGTAGCGCAGCATCTGGTCCAGGCGAAGGGTGCGGGGTACGCCGTCGACAAGCGAGAGCATGTTGGCGCTGAAGTTCGTCTCCAACGGCGAGTGCTTGTACAGGTTGTTCAGCACCACGCGCGGCACCGCATCGCGCTTGAGCGTGACCACAATGCGCATACCCACACGATCCGAGGACTCGTCCTCAATCTTCGAGATGCCGGTCATCTTGCCCGCAGCGACCTGCTCGGCGATACCGGAGATGAAGTTGTCCGGGTTCACGTTGTACGGCAACTCCGTGATCACGATGACCTGGCGCGTGCCCACCTCTTCAATCTCGGTCACACCGCGCATGCGGATCGAGCCGCGGCCGGTGGTGTACGCGTCGCGGATGCCGGAGTCGCCGACGATCATGCCGGCCGTGGGGAAGTCCGGGCCCTTCACGCGCTCCATGCAGGCGTCCAGGGTGGTTTTTTCGTCCGCGTCGTGGTTGTCCAGGATCCAGTAAATGGCCTCCGCCAGCTCGCCCAAGTTGTGCGGCGGGATGTTCGTGGCCATACCCACGGCAATACCGGAGGAGCCGTTGAGCAGCAGGTTCGGCACGCGCGACGGCAACACGTCCGGCTCCTGAGCCTTGCCGTCGTAGTTCGGGGAGAAATCGACCGCGTTCTCGCGGATGTCGCGGACCATCTCCATCGCCAGCGGCGTCATCTTGCACTCGGTGTAACGCATGGCCGCCGGGCCGTCGTTGCCGCGGGAGCCGAAGTTACCCTGGCCGTCCACAAGCGGATACCGCATGACCCACGGCTGCGCGAGACGCACAAGCGTGTCATAAATCGCGGAGTCACCGTGCGGGTGGAACTGACCCATCGTGTCCGACACCGGGCGCGCCGACTTCACGTAACTGCGCTCCGGGCGGTACCCCGAGTCATACATCGCATAAATAATGCGGCGGTGCACCGGCTTCATGCCGTCGCGCACATCAGGTAGCGCACGACCCACGATCACGCTCATCGCGTAATCGATGTAGCTGGTCTGCATCTCCTCATTGATGTCAATGGGGAAAATGCGGTCGTAGGTGTCGCCGCTCAAAGTGTCATCACTCAATGTGAGACCTTTCTATCTCTGGACATGTCAGTGGTCAGTCTACGCACCACTGTGGACATTCCCGAGATGGCGTGCGGTATCAGTTTGATACCATTCACGCATGGCCATGACCCTCAGACTGTCCACTGAAGAAGACCGCGCGCTCACCTTGCTCGCCTCCGCATGGGGGTGCTCAAAACAAGAAGCAGTCAAAAGAGCGGTCGCCATCGCAGCAGCCCGCATGATTGACGACGCCACCATTACCCAACTCGCCCGCGACACCATCCCCCACTATGCCGGGATGGAAGCCCGGATCCGCCGCGCCCGGCCAGGTGAGGGGTAAGTGGGTTTCGGGGCGGGCCCTCCTGCAAACGATGACAAACTCGATTTCGATTTACTCGCCCATAACGCCCTGACCTGCACCGATAGTTTCAGACAGAAATCAGGTTTGTCATCTTTTGCAGGAGCGGGTTCGGCACGGCCCCCTCGATGGCCCACAGAAGCAAGACCTGACCCGAAAACTGACCGCTCGAAAACTGACCGAGGGACAACCCACCTATTGGGCTCGTGCGGAAAAGATGACGAGTCGGACCTCCCGCCAAAACCCCACAACGCCGTGACCTGCACTAACAGTTCCAGACAGAAACCCAGTTTGTGAACTTTTCCGCACCACGATGACTTAGCACAATGAAACCGCTCACTCCTGAACAACTGCTCATCATCGCCGATGAATTCTGCGCCCACCACGGCGGCGTCGTCCGCAGTTACTCCGCCCTATGCGCCGCTGCGGCGATCCCGGGTGCCCGGATCGACGGGATTGCCGTTTTCGACTCGCCGGGGGCGGCTGGTGAGGCGTTGGCACGGGGCGTCGAAATGCTGGAGCCGTTACGCGGAGACAACAGCGCTTTTGCCACTGCCGCCCAGCGCGTCTATTTACGTTGGGCTGAAACTAATTCGTGACTTTTTGCTACTCTTCTGGCAGTCAACTCTAAGAATAAGAATCTGGCTGTCTGGAGACCACAACCATGAAGATCACAATGCGGGCCCTCGCGCTGGCTACCGCTACCGCGCTCCTCGGCGCAGGCATCAGCGCACCCACCACCCCTATCGCCACCGCACAGACCACAGCGGGCAAGACGCCCGTTGGAGGTTTGACCTGGCCAGCGGCAGAAACCGGTTTCGGCGGCGAAGTGCGCATTGTCCCGCAGGGCACCCCGAAGGGTGAATACCAGTTCTCCGTAAACCCTGAGTACGAGGGCTTCAAACTCTCCGTCGATACGGCGGGTGTGGTCACCGTTAAGGCACCGGTGAACAAGGAGACGAATTCCCGAAAGTGGATCGAGTTCCCCATCACCGTGAACACGACCAACGGCCGCCACGTTGGATCTTACAAGGTCGAGGTGACTGCGAAGCAAGAGCTGAACGAGCACAAAGCGGTGTGGACACCGGTGACCATGCGCGGCAACGAGACAGCCACCGCCCGCCAGACCGCGTCCGTGCCCGCTGGCACGACTTTCAAGATCCGCCACGACCTGAACCCGAGGCTGCGCGACACCGTGGAAGCGACGATAAATAAGAAAGGCGACGTCACCGTCAGGCCGAAGGGCAATCTTCTGCCGGGTCGATTCACCGTGGCCGTCGAAGTCGCTTTCCCGAACGGCAATACCCAGCTGGAGACGCTGTATTTCACCATCTCCCAGCAGGGCCAGTGGCAGCGCGACAAAGCCACGATCACGTACCCGAACGTGACAACCCCGGCCAAGAAGGCTGGTACCGCTGCCCCGACGAAGAAGAACGTTCCCGCCGGTACCACCTTCAAACTGGGTGACGTTCCTAGCGGCTGGACAGCCTCTGTGGATCGCAGCACTGGTGTGGTTACCGCCAAGGCTCCTGCCAACTCCGGTCGGGGCGCATGGGTCGAGTTCTCGGTGATGGCGACTTTCCCTGACAGTTCTCAAAAGGCGTCCCAAGTCAGGTTCACCGTTGGCGATTCCAGCCGGACTACCCCGAAGCCCTCAAACCCGAAACCCTCCAACCCGGCACCGAGCGGCGACGGTTCTGATATTGACGGCTCCTCGAGTGTTGGGGTCCTACTCGGTGTGCTTGCTCTGCTGGGTGCCGCCGGTGCGGCCATCGTCGCATTCATGCAGAACAACGGCGGAATCCGCCTGCCGTTCTAACACCACGGCATTGCGCCCGAGCGCGATAGCGGGGAGCTTGCGGTGACCTTGCTGAGCGCTGCCTGAGCACTTCCGCATACGATGGTGGGCATGACTGACTTGAAGGCAATTCTCAACGACCCCACCCGCGAAGCTGTCGTGGGCGACCTGACCAAGCTGGCGAACGAAACTGTGTCCAACCAGTCCGGAGCGACTGGCATCGCGCTTAAGTCGGCGGTCGGCGCCGCCAAGCGTGTCAACGCCGATGCCCTCAGCAAAGGCATCAACCAGCTCCTGCCCAGCATCGTCGAGGAACTGAACCCGCACTGGGACAAGTACCAAAACGGCGACTCCCAGGAAGGCTTCGGCGCGTACCTGGCTGCAAATGAGGACGAGGTCACTGATTCGGTGTTGAAGATCGGCGATTCGTTCGCGGATCGGGCGCCGGCGGGTGTGGGCAAGGTGTATTCGTCGCTACGCGGGAAGGTGGGCAAGATTGTGGCCCCGGTGTTGCCCGAGTTCGGCGACGTTATTGAGCGCCACGCCAAGGGGTAGAATCTGCCGCTATGAAGAAGTTCACCTCTGCTTTCGCTGCGGCTGCACTGTCGGTGTCGCTGTTGACGGTTCCTGCTGCTCAGGCGGCTGACCCGGGCAGCAATGACGGTTCGGTGCAGCAGGCTTTCAGCTCCGGTTCTAGCTCTGGCTCTTCGGAAAAGGGTGTGACCAAGAACAAAGACAACGCGGACAAGATCCCCGACGACTGGAAGGCGCCGGAGGAGCCGCCGTTCGGCAGCGCATACCTCGGTTTCGCGCCGATCTCGGTCGGGCTGGCTTTCGCAGCGCTGGCCATCTTGGCTGGGGCGGTCTACAACCTGCCGCCGGTGCGGAAGGCAGTCGAGGATTTCACCAAAAACCTGCCTTTTTAGGGCCACCCCGAAACTTTTCAACGCGGAAAGTGGCACCCCTCCTCCACTGGTGTTAAAGTTGTGAACCGTTGTGGTTGCAGTGACTGATGTGATTACGAGGTGCTGTGGCGGAAGGACTGCAACTTAAACCTGAATCGACTCCCCGTGGAGGCCGTGAAAACGGCGCCGCGGGGAGTTCGCGTTTCAGGTAGCGTGGACTTACACGACACGGGGTGCCGGGCGCTAGCTCGGCTGAGATCACACCCGCTGAACCTGATCGAATTCGAATTCGCGGAGGAATGTCACTATGACTGATGCACGCTTTACCGACGAGCTACGCAACACCCACCGAGAAACGTGGGATGCGGCCGTCAATCACCGCTTTGTCCAGGAGCTTTTCGACGGCACCATTGACCCCGGCGTCATGGCCTCCTACTTGGTCCAGGACTACCGGTTCGTAGACAGCTTCCTGCAGTTGCTCGGCGCGGCTATGTCCACTGCGGACGATCTCGCGCCGCGCCTGCGCTTGGCCCAGTTCATCGGCGAGGTCGCAGGCGATGAGAACACCTACTTCCTGCGCTCCTTCGATGAACTGGGCGTGACTGAAGAGCAGCGCAAGGAGATCCCGGACTCGGACGCCACGGCAGGCTTCACCGGCCTGATGCGTGAGGCAGCGGAGACGCGCTCCTACGCGGCGGCGCTGGGCGTGCTGGTCGTCGCTGAGTGGCTCTACCTCGACTGGGCCATCAAAGCCCCGGAGGACCGCCCGCAGAGCTTCGTCCACAACGAGTGGATTGAGCTGCACGACTACCCCGAATTCCACACCCTGGTGGAGTTCCTGCGCAGCGAGGTCGACCGCCTCGGCGAGAAGGACGAGGAGACCCGCCAGGTGCTCAGCGATTTCTTCGGCCGCGCAGTGAAACTCGAGCTCGATTTCTTCGACGCCGCCTACGCCGAGCCGATCAACACTAACTAGGAGCAACCATGACCACGCTGTATGAAGAACTGAAGTCCCGCGCGCCGGAGTGGGAGGAGTATACGAAGCACGAGTTCGTGGAAAAGCTTGGCGACGGCACACTGCCCCTCGAAGTCTTCCAAGACTACCTCGTGCAGGACTACCTCTTCCTCGTGCACTTCGCCCGGGCGCATGCCCTGGCCGCGTTCAAGAGCCGTCGTCTGTCGGAGATTGAAGCCGTGAGCACCGCGATGTCCGGCATTATCGACGAGACGAAGCTGCACCGGAAGCTCACCGCCGAGTGGGGCATTTCTGAAGATGAGCTGGACCGCGCCCCGGAGAAGATGGGCACTGTGGCCTACACCCGCTACGTCATCGACACGGGTCTGGCGGGCGACGTGCTGGAGCTGCAGATTGCGCTGGCACCGTGCCAGATCGGGTACGCCGAGATCGGCAAGTACCTTGCCCCGCGCCTGGAGGGCCGCGAGGACCACCCGTACAGCGACTGGATCACCACCTACGCCGCGGACGACTTCCAGGGAATGGGTCAGGCGTCCATTGAGACGCTGGACCGGCTCGCGGAGATGCCCGCCGAGGACCTCGTGGGCACCCCGCGTTTCGAGCGCCTGCTGGATATCTTCCGCACGGCCTCCCGCCTCGAGCGCGACTTCTGGCAGCAGGCTCTCGACGCGCAGCTTTAGAGCGCGAAGAGCGCTCTAAAGGAGGTTGAGGATTCGTCGCTCGTACTCCCCGAACTCCGGGGAGGCGAGCACGTCGATCCCGCGCGGCCGCGGCAGATCGATCTCCACGATCTCGCGCACAGTGGCCGGCCTCGGACTGAACACGACGACGCGGTCGGACAGCATCACGGCCTCACGCACGTCGTGGGTGATCAGCAGCGCCGTCCACGAGTTGTCCGCCCACACCTGCTGCATCCACGTTTGGAGTTCTTGGCGGGTGAGGTAGTCGAGGGCGCCGAAGGGCTCATCAAGCAGCAGCGTGCTGCGTTCTTGCACCACTGTGCGCAGCAGCGCGGCGCGTTGCCGCATGCCGCCGGAGAGCTCGAAGGGCAGGGAGTCCTCGAAACCGTCGAGGCCGAAGCGGGGGAACCATTCGCGGGCCCGGGCGCGCGCTTCCTTCCGGGGCACGCCTTGCACCTCCAACCCGAGCGCCGCGTTGGCCAAGATGCTGCGCCAGGGAAAGAGCAAGTCCTTCTGGGGCATGTAGGCGGTGAGGTCGCGGCGGCCGGCGGCGGGGGTGCCGTCGAAAAGCACTGTGCCTGCGCCGGGCGCATCGAGGCCCGCGATGATGTTGAACAGCGTTGATTTGCCCGCGCCCGAGGGTCCGACGAGGGAGACGAACTCCCCCGGCGCGACATCGAAGGAGACATCGTCAAGCACGTGCAGGGACCCGAACGTGCGGCTGACGGATTGGAGTGAGAGGCGGGGTGTTTCAGCCACGGCGCGCCCTCCTTTCGGCCGCGTGCCACGGAATGACGGCACGCTCAATGAGGTACGTGGACAGGTACAACGCGATGCTGAGCAGCGCCGTCACGGCCACCGCCGCGAGCACCAGGTCCGTGCGGAACGCGTTCTTCTGCACACTCATGTAAATGCCCAGGCCCTGGCGCGCACCAACGTACTCAGCGAAAATCGCGCCCGTCACGGCGTACGTGATGCCAATGCGTAACGACGTGAAAAACGACGGGAGAGCCGACGGCAACCTCACCAGACTGAATTCCTGCCAGCGGCTAGCCCCCATGGAGCGCAGCAGGTTCGACGCTTCGCGGTCGGTGCGGTCAAAACCCTCGATCAGCCCGATGGCCACCGGGAAGAAGGTGACCAGTGCGACCACGAGCATCTTCGGCAGCATGCCGAAGCCGAACCAGATGATCATCAGCGGCGCGATCGCGATGACGGGGATTGTCTGCGAGGCGACCAGCAGCGGGATGAGACCCCGCTTGAGCGTGGGCGAGAAGTCCACCGCGATGGCGATGATCCACGCGCACACCATCGACAGCGCGAAGCCCGCGAGCGTGACCCCCAGCGTGGAGGCGGCGTGGCCGGCAATGACCTCGCGCTGCTCCCACCCGGCGGTGACCACCCGGCTGGGTGCCGGGAGGATCTGCGGGCGGACTCCGGTGAGGCGCACGGCGGCCTCCCACACCGCGATGAGGGCGGCGAGGAAGACGACCGGCGTGGCGACGCTAATCCGCGAGGTATTCATTGGTGAAGTAGGTCGACCAGTCCGGGTCCTCGGTCAGGGGCTTGTTGTTAGCGTCCACAAGCAGACCCTGCTCCCCCAGGAACGTGCCCAGCTCAGCCCAGTGCTCCTCGGTTTGGCGGCCGAACTTGCCCTCCTCATCGAGCATGAACTTCTCGGCGAGCATGCGCTGGCTGCGCTTGAGGAAGTCCACGTCCGTCAGCAGATCCGCGTTCTCCTCGTGCAGGATCTGTGCCGCACCGTCTGGGTCGTCGACCGAGTCCTGGTAGCCGCGCTGGAGCGCCTGAACGAACTTCTTCGCCTGCTCCGGGTTCTTCTCCAACCAGGTGCCGTTGCCCAGGATGATCACGTTGTAGCAATCCGGGAAACCGTAGTCGGTGTAGGCGAAGTTCTTCAGCTCGACGCCGCGGTCTGCGGCCTCAATCCCCTCCCAGGCAACGAATGGGACGGTGAAGTCCACGTCGCCGTTGTACAGCGCCTCATACGCGCTGGTGCCCAGGGTGACGGTTTCGATGTCGCCCTTCCCGCCGGCCGCCTGGATGACGCCGCGCATTGTGGCCTCCTCCGACGGGTTAGCGAAGCCGCCGTAGGTCAGACCGTCCAGGTCAGCCGGGCTCTTGATCTCGTCGCGGTCAGCCAGGACCGAGACCTCGGTGGACCAGGTCTGCTGGACCGCGAGGACCGAGCGCACGTCCGCCCCGGCGGCCATGGTGATCGTTGCGGTGTCCTGGAAGCTCACACCGAACTCCGCCTGGCCGGCGTCGACCATGAGGTCCGGGTTGGAGTCGTTGTACGGCAGAACCTCCACATCCAAACCGGCGTCTTTGAAGTAACCCTTGTTGATGGCCACGTACAGGCCAGTGTGGTTCGTGTTCGGCGTCCAGTCCAGCGCGATGCGGATCTTGTCGCCGCCAGCGCCGCCGGCACCACCGCCTGCCTGGTCTGCACTGTCCGCGCATGCGGTGAGCATGAACACTCCCGCCAACGCAGCCATGAACACTGCGAGCTTTTTGGAGATCTTCATCGTCCTCGGGCCTTTCTTTCCTCCCCGGCGAAAGGCCCACGGGTGCACGCGCACTGGTGCGCAGGAGCGTCCCCGTGACAATCCCTCCGCCAGTCCAAACTGGATCAGGTTCAACGGGTCTTATCTCAGCCCCCAGGGGGCACCCCGTGTCACGTGTCTTTGTTTATACCAGCCGGTGACAGGCCCCGACGCGGAATCGGCGAAATCACCCCCGAGGAAGGCCAAAGGCGGCCACCGCTGTGGGTGACCGCCTTAGCGCTTGACTCCGTTACTCGGAGGCGGGCGCTGCCGGCTCAGCCTCCGGCGCAGGGACCGTGCCCGCGCTCGAACCGGAGCTGCCGCGGTTGGACGAACCGGAAGAACCGGAGGATCCGGACGATCCAGATGAGCCCGGCTGGCCGAAGCCCTCCGGCTGGCAGGCCTGGTAAACCAAGCCAGATCCGATGCCCAGCACAGCCAGCAGGCCGATAGCCATCGCCGCCGGCTGCAGGTCATTCGCGTAGCCAGCGAGCTGCTGGTTGGCGAAGTTCACCTGGGCCTCGATGTCGCGCATCCATTGCGGTTTGTGCTGTTCGATCGCACCGCCGACGCCGTAGTCCGGCAAGTGCTGCTGCACTTGCTCTTGGAACAGCGCGTTGACCTCACCCATTGCCGCGTTGATCTGCGGGCCGTAGACGTGGTTGATACCTGCACCCACAGCACCCAGCAGGGCGATCGGCAGCAGCCACAGGATCGGGCTGTTCACAGCGAACGCGTTCTCCACGCAGCGCTTAGCGACGTCAGAGGAGCCCTCCTTCGCCGGCGGCACCGAATTGTCCGAGGTGGGCGAAGTCGGTGTGGTCGTCGTGCTCGTATCCGAAGACGGTGCTTCCTCGTTCGAGGAGGTCGGGCTGGTCTCGGAGGAGTCGTCGGCCGAGCTCGTCGGGCTGGACTCATCAGTCGGTTCGGGCTGCTTCGTGCCCACCTTGATGATGTGGTTGATCGGCTTGGTTTCTTCAATCACGTTGCCGTCAGCGTCGCGCTTGATGCTGCCAGTCTTGCCTTCCTGGAGGACCACGACCGTGCCTTCCTCGAGGTTCGGATCCGTCTGGACCTCGATCTCGAACGGAATTTCCTCGATCATTTCGCACTGGCAGTCCGCAGGCTTCGTGCCCACGCGGACGACGCGTTCGACCATCTCAGTGATCATCTCGCGATCTTCCTGGTCACCGGTGACAGTGATCTTCAACTGGCCATCGACACCAGCGGTCTCTTCGACCTCTTCACCAGCGGCGAGAGTGTCGTCGTAGATGATCTTCGTGGTGAACGGGATGTCCACCAGGATTTCCTTCGGAGTCGGTTCTGGAGCAGGAGCAGTCGTGGTCTCCGTCTCCTTGACCGTTGTCGGGACGGTCGTCGGCACCTGCTGAGTGGTGGTCTCGATTTCCTTCACAGTCGTCGGCACCGTGGTCGGAACCGTCGTGGTGATGGTCGTCGGGACCTCCTTCGTCTCCGTGATCGTCGTCGGCTTACCTTCGACGGTCGTCGGGACTTCTTTCGTTTCCGTCGTGGTCGTGGTGATGGTCGTCAGGACTTCCTTGGTCTCGGTCTCCTTGACCGTGGTCGGAACCTGGGTCGTTTCCGTTTCCTTCACCGTAGTCGGCACCGTGGTAGGAACGTCCTTGGTCTCCGTGATGGTCGTGGGAACCGTCGTCGGGACTTCTTTGGTCTCGGTAATCGTCGTCGGAGTGCCGTCGACAGTCGTCGTGACCTCGGTCGTTTCAGTGACAGTCGTCGGAACTTCCGTCGTCTGAGTGATCGTGGTCGGGACCTGCTCGGTTGCCGTTGACGTAGTGGTGACCGGCTCAGTACCGACGCGGATAATCGCCTTCTTCGCAGGCTTAGTCTCCTCCGTGGTGATCTTCGGCTCGCCAACCGGCTTACCGTCCTTGATCTCCTGGGTAGAGGTGATCTTCTCCTCGCCGTTCTCACCCTGCTGGTCAACAACCTGCTGACCAGCAGGGAGGGTGTCATCGAAGATGATCTCTGTCTCGAACTCGATCGGACGGGTCGTCTCGGACTTCAGAGTCTGGTCAGCAATCGTCGGACCGTACTCGATGATCTGGTCCTTCGGCTGCTTGGTGATCTCTTCCTTAGTGCTAGCCGTCGAGTTGCCGCCAGTAGCGGTGAAGTCCGCCGTGACCTGCTTCTCACCGTACTCGCCCTGCTGGACGGTCTTGACCTCGCCCGGCTTCAGATCCGGGTTCGGGCGGATAACCGTGCCGTACGGAATCGGAGCAGTCCAGGTGACAGCAGTGTGCGCAGAGTCCGGCTTGGTGCCGATGGTGACAACCTGCTCAACCGGCTTAGTCACGATCTCCTCAGTAACGGTGGCTTCGCCATTTGGCTGGCTGTTGACCACAGGCTGGTTGACCGTGACCTTCTTCGTGCCCGGCTTACCCACCTGAGTCACCTTGGACTCGCCCGGAGCCAATTCCGGGTCGTAAACGAACCGAGTCGGGAACGGAATCTCGGCCTCGTAAGAGTTCACCGTCTCGCCAGTGGTCTTGGTACCCACCCTGACAACGGCGTTGACAGGCTCCTTCGTGCGCTGCGTGGTGATCTTCGGCTCACCGACGGGTTTGCCGTCCTTGATCTCCTGCGTCGAGGTGATGGTGTCCACACCATTTTCGCCCTGCGTATCGACGACCTGCTCACCCGCCGGCAAGTTCGGATCCGCCACGAACGTGGTGTTGAACGGCACGGGGTTCGTCGTCGTCGACGTCAGCGTCTGGTCTTCGATCGTCGGGCCGTACTCGATGATCCGATCGGTCGGCTCGGTGCGGTCCTTCGACTCGGTCACCGTGGCCTGGCCGTTGGTGCCCTCAAACGTCGCGGTGAACTTCGTCTCACCGTTCTTACCTTCCTGGACGGTCTTGACCTCACCCGGCTTCAAATCTGGGTTCGGGCGAACGACCGTGGAGAACGGAATCGGCTCGGTCCACTCAACCTTGTCGGCAGCGGTGGCCTGCTTCGTGCCGACCTTGATCACCTCAGTCACCGGCTGCGTGGTGACGTTCTCTTCACGCTCGGTGTCCGTGACCTGGCTGTTCAGGATGGTCTGCGTGACCTTGACAGTCTTCTCGCCAGCCTTACCCGGCGTCACGACCTCGTAGGTGCCAGCCGGCAGGTTCGGGTCGTAGTCGACCTTGGTCTCGTACGGCACCGGCTCGGTGTGCTCCACCGTATTCGCACCCTCGGTCTTCGTGCCCACGCGGATGACAGCGTCCTGCTTCTCGGTCACCGTGGTGGTCGTGACCACCGGGTCGCCGGAAGGCTTGCCGTCGACAAGCTTTTGCTTCGAAGTCACGGTTTCTTCGCCGACAACGCCTTGCTTATCGACGACCTGAGTACCCGCCTCAAGAGTGTTGTCGAAGACGATCTTGGTCTCGAACGGGATCTTGCGGGTGGTCTCAGTGACCAGCTCTTGGTCGTCGAGGCGCGGGCCATACTCGATGATCTCCTCGACCGGCTGCTTGGTGTCCTCGGACTCCACGACGGAAACCTCAGCGCCGGTAGAGGTGAACTTGGCGGTGTAGGTGCGCTCACCGTTCACGCCCTGCTGAACCACCTTCTGCTCGCCCGGAGCGAGCGCCGGGTTCGGGCGGGTGGTGGTGCTGTACGGAATCGGCGCTGTCCAGGTCACGTCCTGGGAAGCCTCAGCCGGCTTGGTGCCGACGTGCACGACCTCGTTGGTCGGCGCAGTGGTTTGCTCCCACGTGCCGTCGCGCTTCTTCTTCTCCTCACCCGCCACACCCTTGGTGACAGTCTTGTACTCGCCGGCAGGAATCGTGTCGTCGTAGACGTATTCCACTGCGAACGGCACCGGTCGCGTCGGAACGTCGACAACTTTCACGACGGCATTAGCGGTGTCCTTCGAGCCATCTTCGTAGGTCACCGTGACGGGAATCTCGACCTGGGTGCCAGGCACGGCATTCGCCGGTGCGGTTGCAGTGATCTTGCCGTCCTTGTCGATGCCGACAGTCCAACCATCGGGAACAGCACCCAACTCGTAGGGGTTGTCCGCTGCAACCTTGACACTGTCCGGCTTATCCAGGGTGACTGGCAGCGTTGCCGAATCACCGGGGTAGACCGTTTCGACCGGGTAGTTCGGTTCCGCCTCCCAGCTGTTGGTCAGCTGCACCACGGTGGTTACCGGCACCTTCGGGGTGGAGCCGTCCGGGGTCACCACATCGACGGTGATGGTCTTCTTGTCGCCCGGCTTAGAGCCTGCCGGCGGCGTGGAAGTAACGACACCGGTCTTCGGGTCGATCGTGTACTCCCAGCCGTCCTCGGTTGTCATCTCGGTGAGCGGCGAGCCGTCAGGGTTCTTGCCAAAGGAGAACGTCGACCCCTCCGGAGCATCCTGCACCTGGTGGTCCACAGGTTGGTTCGGGCCGGTGGACTCAACGGAGTAGACCGGAGTGATATCGCCCTTGAGCACAATGACGGTGCCGTTGATCCGCTGCGGCTTGTTTTCAGTCTCATCGCTGTAGTGCGCAAGCACCGGGATGTCGAGCACGTGGCCCTCGGGCGCGGTGCGCGGGATGGTGGTGGTGATCTCGCCGGTTTTCTCGTTGATGGTGATCTTCCACTCACCCGCGGCGTCCTTGACGGTTTTCTCGGTCGCGCCGTCCTCAAAGGTGTAGCGGGTCGGCGCCTCATCGCTGGCGTTACCGGTCAGACCCACCTCCGGGACAGTCGGCGTCAGGCTCACGTCGGTGCCCGGCTTGTTAGTCACCGTGTCGTAATCGGGAATCTTGATGTCCACGATGGCCTGGAACTGAGGCTCAATCTCGTCGGTGGTGCCATCCGGATATTTGGCAGTCACCTTCGGGGTGATGATGGTGCCCGGTGCGACGGTGTCGTCTGCCCTGGCTGTAACCTTGCCGGTGTTATCGACGGTGACGGTCCACCCCGCGGGGACGGTGGACTGATCCACCTCAAACGTCGCCGGGGCGACCGGGTCGTAGCCATTCAGAATGCTCTTGGTGGTGATCTGAGAGGTGATCTCTTTATTGACCTCACCCTTAGCCAGATCCGGTCGCACCAGATCGGTGATCTGGGTGTGGTTCGGGTCCACGACTACGAGGAGGCTCAGCACATCCTTCGAGCCGTTGGAGTACTCCACAACGACCTTGGGCTGCGCGAATGTACCGGGCTCAGGATTCGCGGGAGCGGTGACGGTGACATCGTAGGTATTCGGATCCATCTCGGCTTTCCAGCCCGCGAATACGTATCGCTGGTCCAGAACAACCTTGGCTTCGAAGCCACTGTCACCCTTCGTCTTCACCAGGTCCTCGATCAGGTCCGGGACCTGCTCGAACACGACCTGCTGCGGCTGATCCGTCAGACTGCCGTCAGTCTCGATGCCGGAAGTGATTGTTTGCTCGCGCGTGTTGTACTGCGGGTCGTGGAACTCCGTGTCGTCGAGCGAGATGGTGTTTCTGCCGATCTCATTCGGTTTGCTGTAACGCGGCAACGAATTCGAGCTGTCGAAGGCTTTGGCATCAGGGCCGTACCACCCGCTCGATTCGCTCGCCTCTTCCAACTGGCCCGTGGTGCGCGGCTTCGCTACAACGGAGAATTGCACGTTTTTATCGGCTGCCAGATCAGTGCCGCGGTATTCGGGCCAGGTGTAGTAGATGTCACCGTTGCCGTCGATACGCAGCAGCTGATTGTCTCCGCCCGAAGCTGCGGTGTCGCTGGAAGCGATGTACTCGCCGTTGCCGTCGTAGGCCTCCACGACCATGCGGGACAGCGAATCGTCGACGCTGCCGTCCGAGAGTTCAGGGACGTTAATGTGGCCGACCTTCGTCTCCTCACCCGGCACAATCACGTGTTGCTGGATGCTCACCCAATCCACTGTGATGGGGGCGCACTGGCTGTTCTCGCTCGGCCACGGGTTCACCAGGGCAATGAACGTCGAGTTATCCGTGGCTTTGATCGCCTTGTCTCCAGCGTTGTCTTTGGTGTACTGGGTCTTCCACACGTAACGCACAGGAGAGTCTGCCCCAGCCTGGGCGAATTTCGCAACCTCTTCCTCTTTGAGAACCGGCTGCAACCCGTAAATAATTCGGAATCCGCTGGAAATGCCCAGATCCTCGTCGGCCTTGTCGGAGGCTGTGACGCCCGAGACCAGGGAGTCCCCGGCAGGCGCTGCCGGCACGGATCCCAACGTGACGGGAGCTGTTCTTTGACTGCTGCTACTCCACTCCCAGGAAGCAAACGTGCGGTCCTGCGAGTTGTCGAAGGCGACGGACACGCCCCAGGTGCGTTTGTCGGTGCTATCTACGTTCGGCTCAAGCGTGTTCCAGCTGAAGCCCCCCTGGCTTCCATCTTGCGACCCGCTCGCTGACGCGACCACACACGACCCCGCATCCAGGTCAGACGCCAGTTGGTCGCTTGCGTTGATCACCCCGGAACCGTCGGCGGCGCGGATCCCGCCGGTCAGAGACGCTGCACTCGCAGTGGTTGTGTTCGGGCCCGATCCCACTACTGCGAACGCACCCAAAGCCAGTGCCACAGCCGACACAGCGGCGATGCCGGTGCGTGATGGTTTAATTAACTGGCGTGACGTCATAGCCGTCAATGCTCCTTTTCTTGCCACGGGATAACGGAACTCGTAGGACGCGCAGACGCTGTCTGAGGGTCGCACCAATGGCCCGTGAAACAAAGTCTTGGCTGAAACCAGAACCTGAATACTTGACCCATTTACTTTTGCACAATCGGTACGTAACTACTAGCTCGGTTTACGTGTATGAACAGGTGACGCTACGGAAGCGGGTGAAGCTTAGAACGGGCTTAAGCGTTCACCCGTCTTTCGGCTACAACCTCAGGCGGTATCGTGAAGGGATTCGGTGTTGTTGTGGTGGGGATAGTGCGTCGTTAAGCGGGCTCCCGATGGTTATGCACCTCACCCACAACGAGCATGATGATATTTATTCTCACGAACCCGGCCTGACATTGTGAGAGAAACCCAAACCCGTGTGAATTCCGCCACAAAGGGCGCGTTGCAACGCGAAAGGCAGCTACCAGTACGGTAACTGCCTTCAGCGACGGGGTTTGGTGGGACTAGATTTGCTGCGCGACGAACTCCTCGAAACGGTCCGCCACGATTCCCGGCTCACGAGCCCAGCGGTTGTGGCCCAGACGCCCGGGGAGCTCTTCGGCCTTCCGGGGCGCTTTCTCCAAGTGCTCGAGAAGGTACTCGCAGGATTCAAGGGTGCACTCGGGGTCATTCTCGAACCGGGTGAGCAGCACCGGGACGCGGACGTTTTTGATCTCCTCGGCGTAGTTGATGTCCTGACCCTGAAGATCCGCGATAGTGTTCATGCGGCTGAAGCGCGACCACTCGTACACATGCCGGCCCGACTGGCGGCCATAGCCGGCGATGTCTAACGCGCCACCCGGCCACACACCGCGCAGTTTGGCCACCTGGCCCATCATTTGCCCGCCGAGCAGAGCGCGCACGTGGTCCTTACCAGTGAAGCCGCGGTGGTACGGGCTGCCGGAACCGACACCCATGAGACCCTGGACGTTAAGCTCCTTTGCCTCGGGGCGCGCAAGGAACATCGAGCCCACCTGGCCGCCCATGGAGTGGGTGAGCAGGTAGGTGGGATGGTCGGGCTGAAGCGAGAGCTCCTTCTTCGCCGCCTTGATGCCCTCCGGGTAATCCTCCGATGCCAAGTTGTGGTAACCCCACTGGTTATCCGGCATCGCTTTCGTGGTGTTCGTGCCCTGGCCGCGCAACTCACCGATAGCCACGTAGTACCCGCGCGACGCCAGTTCTTTCGCCAACGGACGGTAATAGCGCGCACCCATGCCGAAACCGGGCCACATCATCACCAGCGGCGCGCCGGCGCGCGGCCCAGCCGGTTCGAAGCAATAAACCGTGCTCACAGAGTGATCCGGCAGGTACGACAAGGTGTAATGCTCATCCACTGAAGTCATGCAGGCTATTGTGCCAGCACCGGCGGGCGGAGCGCCCGGATTTCGGTCAAAATGCTCTACGCTGCGAAGGCCCTCGGATGAATATGCGTCCCACCGATCTACGACATGCATGTCGGGGTTCCATCCAAGAATGAGGGATAACCTGCAGAAATCAGATGGCTCGAACCCCGACACCGGTGTCGTAGTTGGATGAGCAGGGAAACCCCACGTCACCGGCGCACTTGCACACCAATGCCTACAGAGATGTCGCCATTAAGCGGCGAGAACATATACGCACCCCGCAGCGCGCAAGCACCCCAGCGCCCCAAAGCACGACCGCCTAAACGTCGAGAAAGCGCACGTCCTTCGCCTTACGGGTGATAAATGAGCGGCGGGCTGCCACGTCATCTCCCATGAGGATGGAGAATAGTTCGTCGGCGCGCTGGGCATCCTCAAGCTCAACGCGGCGCAAGATGCGGTTCTCCGGATCAAGCGTGGTCTCCCACAGCTCGCCCGGGTTCATCTCGCCGAGACCCTTGTAACGCTGAATGCCGTCGTCGGTGTTGATCTTGCGGCCCTCGTTCAGGCCCTCCTCCAGCTCAGCGTCGCGCTCCGCGTCGGAGAAGGCGTAGCCCGGGTCGCCCTTCTGCCACTTCAGCTTGTACAGCGGCGGGTTCGCCAGGAACACGTGGCCCTCGCCGATCAGCTCCGGCATGAGGCGGTAGAGCAGCGTGAGCAGCAGCGTCGCAATGTGCTGGCCGTCCACATCGGCGTCGGCCATGAGCACGATCTTGTGATAGCGCAGCTTCGAGATGTCGAACTCGTCGTTAATGCCCGTGCCCAGCGCCGTGATGATCGCCTGAACCTCATTGTTGCTCAGCACGCGGTCAAGGCGCGCTTTCTCCACGTTGAGGATCTTGCCGCGCAGCGGCAGAATCGCCTGGTACATCGAGTCGCGACCCTGCTTGGCGGAACCGCCCGCGGAGTCACCCTCCACAATGAACAGCTCCGAGGCCACCGGGTCCTTCGAGCGGCAGTCGGCGAGCTTGCCGGGCAGGCCGCCCAGATCGGTTGCGGACTTGCGGCGCACTGACTCACGCGCCTTGCGCGCTGCCTCGCGGGCCTGGGAGGACGACACGGCCTTCTTGATGATGACCTTCGCCTCCGCCGGGTTCGCATCGAACCAGTCGTTGAGGTGCTCGTTGACCGCGCGCTGCACAAAGCCCTTGATCTCGGAGTTGCCCAGCTTGGTCTTGGTCTGGCCCTCGAACTGCGGGTCGCCCACGCGCACAGAGATCACGGCGGCTAGACCCTCACGGCAGTCATCGCCGGTGAGGTTCGGGTCCTTGTCCTTGATCAGCTTGTGCTCGCGCGCGTACCGGTTCATCAGGGTAGTCAGCGCAGCGCGGAAGCCCTCCTCGTGCGTGCCGCCCTCGTGCGTGTTGATCGTGTTGGCAAAGGTGTGGACGGACTCCTTGAAACCGCCGTTCCACTGCATCGCAATCTCGAGCTCGTGGTCGGACCCCTTCGCTTCAAAGCCGACGATGGTCGGATGGATCGCCGTCTTCGTGCGGTTGAGGTAATTGACGTAGTCCACCAGCCCGTTCGGGTAGTGGTAGGTGACTTTCTTCTCGCGCTTCTTCTTGGCGGTCGGTGCGACATCCTCATCCGCAAACGAATCCCCCTCCACAACCTGAGCCGTGTCGCCTTCTTCGGCGATCGCCTCAAGCTCGAGCTCCTCATCGGAGACGCGCTCGTCTTTCAGGGTGATAGTCAGACCCTTGTTCAGGAAGGCCATTTCCTGTAGGCGGCGGGCAATGATGTCGTAGTCGAACTCGACAGTCTCAAAGATCTCTGCGTCCGGCCAGAAACGGATCGAAGTTCCAGTGCCGCGGGCGTTGTCACCCTCGACCAGATCATCCGGGATCGCATTGGTGAAGTTCTGGTACCAGTGCTTGCCGTCGCGCTTGATGTCCGCCTCAACGCGGGTAGACAGCGCGTTCACCACGGAGATACCCACACCGTGGAGACCACCGGAAACGGCGTACGATTCGGAGTCGAACTTACCGCCGGCGTGCAGCTGGGTCATGACCACCTGAACTGTCGGCGCGCCCGACGGGTGCATTTCCACGGGGATGCCGCGGCCGTTGTCGACGACCTGAACTCCGCCGTCGGCAAGCAGCGTGACTTCGACCTTGTCCGCGTACCCAGCCATCGCCTCATCGACGGAGTTGTCCACGACCTCCCACACGAGGTGGTGCAGGCCGCGGCTGCCGGTGGAACCGATGTACATACCGGGACGCTTACGGACGGCCTCCAACCCCTCGAGGATGGTGATCGATGACGCGTCGTAATTCGGTTGTTGCTCAGCCACGTGAACGACTCTCCTTGGAAAAAGCTTGCTTAACCGTGGTTATTTTACATGCCGCTGCAGACATTCCCGGTAGCGGCCGAGCGTGTGGGGCTGATGCGGGCAGCGTGTGAACGATTCAGCCTCCCAGTGGGAACGCGTCGGAGAAACCCCAGGTGGCGAAAAACGGGGCACCGAATCGATCACACTTATCCATAGGTATCTCTCGGGCCGCGGCCCTTGACATGCAGCGGCCCGTAGCGCCAGTTCTTCGTCTTCGGAGGGAAAACGTGCAGCTTAGTCACCACGCCCGGCCCGATCTTCTCCGCGATCTTGGCCAGCACCGTCGATTGCATGTACTTCAGGTTCGTCGCCCACGCGGTTTGGTCGCATGCCACAAAGACCTCGCCGTCTTTGATCATCGTGACCTCGGTGTGCTGCGCGATCTTGACGCCGACGAGCTCCTCCCAGTTGCCCATCACCCAGCCGTGCGCGATCGATTCCGTCCAGTCGCGCTGCTGAATCTCCTTCTTCACTAACGACGCAAAACCCGACACCTCATACGACCGCGGCAGCGCGCGGCCATCCGCACCGGTGGGCCGGCCTCGAAAACTCCGCGGTTTTGTCGGATCCGGGGTCAGGTCTAAGCCGGGGACGACAGGTGTGGGCCCGTCACCCTTGCCGAGCGAGCGCGTCGGCACCACTTTCTGCGCCTTCGCCAAATTGGGGACTTTTCCGTTTCGGCGTTTGGCTGTAGCGCGCAGGTTCTGGAACGTCGCGGTGACCAAGTCGACGGGTTCGTGGTTGTCGGTCACGGTTCCTCCAACCGCGAGACGCCGTCCTCCATCACCACGGAGTAGCGGGCGGCGACATGCTCGTCGAGGTTGTCGGGCAGGTCATCGCCGACCGCAGCGGTGATGAGCACCTGCTCCGCCTGCTGCGCCACAGAGACGAGCCGTTCGCGGCGCTTCGCATCCAGCTCGGCGAAAACATCATCGAGGATGAGCACCGGTTCCACACCGTCCTCAGATAACAGTGCGTACTCAGCCAGGTGCAGTGCGAGGGCGAACGACCAGGTCTCGCCGTGGGAAGCGTATCCCTTCGCTGGTTGGTCGCCGAGCGTGAGCAACAGGTCGTCGCGGTGCGGGCCGACGAGCGTGGTCCCGCGCTCGATCTCATCGCGGCGCCGGCGAGCGAGCTCGGTGAGAAAGGCAGCCTCCAGGATCGCCGGGTCGTTGGAGGGTTCGCCGGCCAACTCGGTGACGGCCTTGTCCAGTGTGGAGGAGTACTCGATCGCGGCTGGCCGGGATTCGGGTGCGACGGAGGAATAGGAGGTGTGGACGGGGTCGCTTAAGGCGTCGATAAGCATGCGCCTGCCTGCGACAACCTGCGCGCCGAACGCTGCCAACTGGGCGTCCCACGCGTCGAGGGTGCTCAGCGCGGCGGCGCCGGAATCGTCGTTGTAACCGCGGCGCAGCGCCATGTTCGAGGAACGCAGCAGTGCGTTGCGCTGGCGCAGAACTTTGTCGTAGTCGGCTTTCGCCCCGCCGAAGCGCGGGGTGCGGATGCTGGCGAGCGTGTCTAAGAATCGACGGCGTTCCGCGGGCTCACCGGTGACCAACGCGAGATCCTCCGGCGCGAAAACGACTGTGCGCAGCACACCGAGCATTTCACGCGGGGACTTCAGACGGGTCCGGTTGATCTGCGCTTGGTTCTGCTCGCCGGCCTTAATCAGCAGATGGGTGGTCAGCTCGCGGCCGTCGTTGACGGTCGTCGCGGAGACGCGGGCGTTGTTCGCACCAGTACGGATGAGCGGCTGGTCCTGAGACACGCGGTGGCTGGCCAGCGTCGCGGTGTAAATCGCAGCCTCCACAATGTTCGTCTTGCCGTGGCCGTTGCGGCCGGAGAAAACCGTGACCCCGGGCTCGAGCGCCACATTCAGCTCAGGCCAGGAACGGAAATCCCGCAGGTCGAGCTCACGGAGATACACGTGCGTTGGACCTGGGTTAACCCGGCAGGCGGACCGGCATGAGCAGGTACGTGAAGTTCGTCGCCGGGGTGTCAAAAGAACCGTCCGGGCCCGCCTCCGGTAGCTCGTCCGGCTCCGGGACCATGATGGCCGGGCGGGATGCTTCGGTGAATCCGAAGACCACACGGTCAGTCGGGATGACGTTCAAGCCGTCGCGCAAGTAACCGGAGTTGAACGCGATGAGCAGCTCATCTGCGCCGGTGAACGCGCACTGCAGGCTCTCGCTCGCCTCACCGGATTCCGCGCCGGAGGCGAACAGTGTGACCTCGCCCGGCTGAAAATGCATGCGCAGCTGCGCATTGCGGTCAGCCACCAAGCTGACGCGGCGGATCGCCTCCATGAGCGGAGCGATCTCAATGCTGGCCATGGAGGTGTGAGTCTTCGGCAGCAGCGGCTGAATGTTCGGGAACTCGGCGTCGAGCATGCGCGTGGTCGTCTCACGGTTGCCCGAGTGCAGGCCGAACAGGCCGTCGCCGCCGACGTTCTCACCGGAGCCAACTGCGATCTCGACTGGTTCCTCCAGGTGAGTGTCCAAAGTGCGCGCGTTATCCAGCAGCGTCTTAGCCGGGATGAGCAGCTTCGCCTCGACGTTCGGCGCCGTGGGCTCCCATTCCAGCGAGCGCAGAGCCAAACGGAAACGGTCGGTGGCAGCCAGCTGCACACGGTTGCCGGAGACTTCCATGTTGACACCCGTGAGCATCGGCAACGTGTCATCGCGGCCGGCAGCAGAAGCGACCTGGGTAATGGCATCGACAAACGTGGTGGTATCCAGCGTTCCCGTGACCTCAGGCAGAACCGGCAGCTGCGGGTAATCATCAAGCGGCATCAGCGGCAGCTCGAAGCGAGCGGAGCCGCCCTGGAGCAGAAGACGCTGATTGTCGGCGACGGAGACGTCGATCGGTTTCGCCGGCATGTTGGAAACAATGTCGGCCATGAGCTTGCCCGCCACAGCAACGCGTCCGGGCTGGTCGACCTCGGCGCCGATGCGCACACGGGTAGAAACCTCGTAGTCGAAGCCGGCGAATTCCAAACCGTTGTCATCGGCGGTGATCACCACAGCGCGCAGCACAGGTTGGGTGTTCTTTGTCGGCAAGTTGCGTGCCACCCATGCCACCGCATCCGAGAGGTCATCTTTGTGGACGCGGAATGACACGTTCACATCTGCCTGGGTGTCCATGCTTGCCTGCTCCTTGGTGATGCTGCGTTGATGCTGCGTTAGGGGTTTTGAGTGCCAACTGGACATTCAGCCTACCGACTAACCCCGCCGTGGCAACTAACAGGGCAAGCGCTTTTGTCATTGTTTGGCCGCGGTGTCACTAGGCGGCGGCGGGCGATGTGCACACCCTCTCTTTCTCTTGGTTTAAGTACTAAGAAAAAAGCGGGGAAGAACAATAAGTCTTGTGCAGTCTGTGGATGAGCGGGCAAATGCCGACGGTGACGGCGGAATCAGCGTGTGGGTGGGGGGTGTGGAATTCGTGTGGGAAACCACGATTGTCTGTGGACAACGAATCGGCCAGTTTGTGTGTGCACAGCCGCAGACGGGTTTTCCACTGTTTCTCCCCTGGTATCCCACACGTTATCCACCACTGCGTGTCATTCGGTCGGTGCCTGTGAATTCATCATCGGAGACGAAGATCACACGACCCCAGGTAAATCACACTGATGAAATTACACAACTGTGAATAACTCTGTGGATAACGCAAAAACCCCAGCTTGCAGGTGCAAACTGGGGTGGAAAACGTGGGGATAAAGCTATTGGCTCCGCACGCGCGTCTTGATGATCTGGGTCAGTTCTTGGATCTCGTCGTACGTCTCGCGGTTCTCTGTCATTTCCTTGCGGATCTTGCGGTCGGCGTACATCACCGTCGTGTGGTCCTTACCGCCGAACTCTTGGCCGATCTTCGGTAGCGACAGATCAGTCAGTTCGCGGCACAAGTACATAGCCAACTGGCGGGCGTGCGCAACGGTGCGCGTTTTTCCGGCACCGGTGAGTTTGTCCAAAGAAACTTGGAAGTACTCCGCGGCAGCCTCCTTGATCGCGGTGGCTGTGATCTTGATGTCGCCTTCATCCGGAAGGATGTCGCGCAAAGCTATCTGGGCCACGTCGAGCGTAATCGGCTCGTTGATCAGCGAGGAATAGGCAGACACCCTGATCAGGGCGCCTTCAAGCTCGCGGATGGAGGACTCGAACTGTGAAGCGATGAGCTCCAGTACTTCATGGTCGACCTGTGTGCCGTCGGCAGCCGCCTTTTTCATCAGAATGGCAATGCGTGTTTCTAGGTCTGGCGGCTGCACGTCAGTGATAAGACCGCCCTCAAAGCGTGTGCGCAGGCGGTCTTCCAGGGTTGTCAGCTGCTTCGGCGGCCGGTCAGAAGACAGGATGATTTGCTTGTTCGCCTGGTGCAGCGCGTTGAAGGTGTGGAAGAACTCTTCCTGAGTACCTTCCTTACCTTCCAAGAACTGGATGTCGTCGACCATGAGGATGTCCAGGTCGCGGTAGCGGCGCTTGAAGGATTCTTGGCGGTCGTCGCGGACAGAGTTGATGTAGTCGTTGGTGAACTCTTCCGACGATACGTATTTAATGCGCAGGTCAGGCTGGAGCACGCGTGCATAGTTTCCGGCTGCGTGGAGCAGGTGTGTCTTCCCCAGCCCGGAGCCGCCCCAAATGAACAGAGGGTTGTAGGCGCGAGCAGGATTCTCCGCGACGGCAACGGCGGCGCCGTTGGCGAAACGGTTAGAGGAACCAATGACGAAGTTCTCAAAGGTGTACTTCGGGTTCAGCGACATCTCACGGTTCGGGTCATGGGCCGGCTTTTCACGCTGAATGCGTTGCGGCATCTCCACGACCGGGTGAGCGGCCTGCTGGCGCGCTGACTCCTCGATAGCGTGCTGCTCCTGCTGCTGGGCGTGGATGCGTGCCAGCTCGTCCAAACCCATGGGCAGCTGCTCCCCCGCTACCGGAGCAGGGAACTGTTGTGCCTGCTCAGAGTAGGTGGGAAACCACGGCGTCGGGTTCGGCGCGGCGGGTTGCACCGGCGGTTCAGGCTCGGAAACTGGGGCCGGCGCAGTTGCGTCGACGGAGACTGCGATATTGCACGGCCGGTTCAGGTGGTGTGTGAGGATCTCGACAATATAAGGGCCCAGCTGATTCTCCACCACGTTTTTCGCTGCGGAGTGCGGGACGGAGAGAATGCAGTAGCCGTCGACAAGCATCACGGGGCGCACGAGACGCAAATACGCGCGGTCGCCCGGAGTGAACGTTGGCACGGGTGAGTTTGGTCGTTCTGAAAGGTTGAGAAGTTCGGTGACAACGTCTTGCCACAGCGCGTCGAGCGCTTGCTGATCGAATGCCATGCTCGCTTACTTCTTTCCCTTAATATGCCTCAGCCGGTGAATGACAAACTGCATATCATCCACTGGCTTATTCACATCCCGTTCAGATATGAACATCGCTTCTACCTTGTACTCCACAACTTTATCCACAGGTGTGGGATTCGCCCCAACGGAGCCTTTCCACAAGTTTCGCTTCCCACTGTGGAATTCAGTTTCCTAAGAAAAACAAGGATTAACCTGCGATTAGTTAAGTTACCGCGTTGAACCTTAAGTTTTTCTTGAGGTTTATCCACAGGGGGAAGCGCTCTGAGCTATGAAGTTGTGGTGATAGAACTGTTTACCCTCCGTTCAGCACCCATGTCTACAACCACCCCGATTGTTCACATGTGAATTCGTGCCGTCGCGGTCGCAGTATCGCATTCCCCGCTTCGCTTCTGCAGGGTGCGTCGGCGTGTCGTAGTTGATGTGTTGAGAACTACAGCTGTGTGATTTCGGGGGTGGCATGAAGCTGCCTGCGTCACCCCCGCCGAAAATCCATGTCTTGCTGGGAGATTGCTGTGACACCTGCGATTTGTGTCGCACCGTGGAGCTGCCGTATCCTGTTCAGGTCTGTCGCATCCAGGGCGTTGCCCCACGGATGTGCGTGAGAGGACCAATGCGCTCCCACCACCGGGTTCTGTGCGCACGCTCTCACTGAAGTTCCATTTTTGGCCGCTTCTTCCCCGGTGGGTCCGCGGCCGCAACGTCAAGGAGTAAACCCGTGCCTAAGCGGACTTTCCAGCCCAACAACCGCCGTCGTGCACGCAAGCACGGCTTCCGTACCCGCATGAACACCCGCGCCGGCCGCGCCATTGTTTCCGCACGCCGCAAGAAGGGTCGTTCCAAGCTCAGCGCTTAAATCGTGCTCCCGCGCGCCCACAAACTCGCAGCCTCGGCGGACTTCCGCACGGTCATGCGCAAAGGCGGGCGCGCAGGCACCCGCACCGTGGTGGTGCACTACTACACCCGAACCGATCCCGTCATCACCGGCGGGCCGCGGTTCGGGTTAGTTGTTTCTAAACAGGTGGGCAACGCGGTGACCCGCCACCAGGTCTCGCGGCGGCTTCGCCACGTTCTGGCCGGGTTCGTCAGCCAGCTGCCGCGCGAGGTGGACATAGTCGTGCGTGCCCTGCCACCCGCGGCGGACGTGACAAGCGAGCAACTGCGTGACGACGTTACCTCAGCTCTCCCCCGCGCCCGCAAGAAGTCTCGGCGGTGAACCTGCCGTGAGCTACTTTAACGCTGATGGGGAGGCCATTCCGGAGCCGCGTGGACCTCTGGGTTCAGCCATCGTGGGCGTGGTGCGGCTTTACCAAAAGTGGGTTTCACCCCTTAAGATGGGATCGACGTGCCGCTTCGAGCCGACGTGCAGCGCTTACGCCTTAGAGGCGGTGTCGCGGCATGGGGCAGGCAAAGGGAGTTTGCTGGCCGCTGCCCGTGTGTGCAAATGCGGGCCGTGGCACCCAGGCGGATACGACCCCGTACCGCTGACCTAATTTGTAGATCCAGGAGTTTGTTAGACCTGTGCTGAATTTCATTTACTGGCCGATCTCAGCGGTGCTGTGGTTCTGGCACAAGATCTTCGGATACATCTTCTCGCCGGATTCGGGCGTCTCATGGCTACTGGCCATTGTCTTCCTGACGTTCACCATTCGTATCTTCCTGGTCAAACCGATGGTGAACCAGCTGCGCGCCGGCCGGAAGATGCAGGAGTTGCAGCCGCAGCTCCAAGAGATCCGCGCGAAGTACAAAAACGACCAGCAGAAGATGGCTATGGAGACCCAGAAGGTCTACAAGGAAGCCAAGATGAACCCGCTGGCCAGCTGTATTGTGCCGCTAGTCCAGCTGCCGGTGTTCATTGGCCTGTTCCACGTGCTGCGCTCGTTCAACCGCACCGGTACCGGCGCTGGCGGGCTGGGCATGTCCATCGAGCAGAACCGCAACACGGCCAACTACATCTTCTCCCCCGAGGACGTTCAGTCCTTCCTGGATGCGCGCATCTTCGGCGTGCCGCTGTCGTCCTACATGTCCATGCCGGAAGAGCAGTTCGCAGCCTTCGCGCCGGTGGACTTCACCCGCATGAACATCATCATGGTGGCGTTGCCGCTGGTGTTGGTCTGTGTGGTGATGACCCACCTCAACGCGCGTCTGTCCATGTCGCGTCAGCGTAAGCGCATGGCTAAGAAGAAGGCTGAGGATGAGCTGCGCGGCAAGAAGCCGTCCGAGGACGGCCCGCTGTCTCCGGAGATGATGGAGACGCAGATGAAGACCATGAACGGCATGATGCTGTGGTTCCTCCCGGCAACGCTGCTGTTCACCGGCTTCCTGTGGCACATCGGTCTGTTGACCTACATGGTGTCCAATAACGTGTGGACGCTGGTGCAGACCAAGCTTGTCTTCGACAAGATGGATAAAGAAGAGGCCGCTGAGGAAGAGGCTAAGCGCGAAGCTCGCCGCGCATCCGCCCCGCAAGTTGGTGCTCGCAAGGTGGATAACCGTTCCAAGAAGCAGCGCGCCCAAGACGCTCAGAACCAGGCCCGCACGAATGCGAACACGAATCACCCGGAGGGTGTGACCGCACCGGAAGAAAAGAAGACCCGCCAGCAGGTCCAGAATGAGCTGAGTAAGAACAACAAGAGCAAGAAGAAAAAGAAGAAAGGAAAATAGGGTGCCTGACGTCGCAGCGGAGATCTTTGGGGACCGTCTGCCGTTGGCGCAGGCGTACCACGACTCGCTGGCCACAACTGCCGCGCAGCGCGGCTTCATCGGCCCGAAGGAAGTTCCCCGTCTGTGGGACCGGCACATTTTCAACTGCGCTGTGATTGGTGAAGCCTTCGACGAAGGCGATCGCGTCGCCGACATCGGCTCCGGTGCCGGCCTGCCGGGGATACCGCTGGCTATCGCGCGCCCCGATTTGGACATCACGCTCATTGAGCCTCTGCTGAAGCGCTCCACCTACCTCGGTGAAATCGTTGACGAGCTGGGGTTGAGCAACGTGACCGTCATTCGGGGACGCGCGGAAGAGCAAGAAAAGATGCTTTTCGACGTTGTTACCTCCCGCGCCGTCGCCCCGTTGGGCAAATTGGCATCCTGGTCGCTCCCGTTGGTGCGTCCGGGGGGTGCGATGGCGGCGATGAAGGGGGCGTCAGTAAGCGAGGAGCTCGAACGCGACGCAAAGCAGATCGCGAAAGCAGGCGGCGTGGACGCTGATATTTTCACAGTTGGTGAGGGTGTTCTGGAGCAACCCACAACCATGATCCGCATTGTCCGGTCCAGTTAGTACTCTGTCAAGCATGTGGGATGACACTCCGATCGGCGCCGCTGCCCAGCGCGCCGCGCAGATGAACTCGAACAGCACCTCCGTGCCTAAGCCGGAGCAGCCGCGCGTGTTCACCGTGGCTAACCAGAAGGGCGGTGTGGGTAAAACCACCACTTCGGTGAACCTGGCTGCCTCTTTGGCGCGGATGGGCCGCAAGGTGTTGGTCGTCGACTTGGACCCGCAGGGTAACGCATCGACAGCTCTCGGTGCCGCGCACCGCGACGGGGAAACCTCGAGCTACGAAATGCTCATCGGGGACGCGACGGCGGAAGAGGCGCTACAGCGTTCCAGTGACAGCGAGAACCTGTGGTGCATCCCGGCCACGATCGATTTGGCCGGCGCGGAGATTGAGCTGGTCAGCCTGGTGCGCCGCGAGTACCGCCTGAGGGACGCGCTGCACAGCGAGTTCTTGGAAGAGCACGGCTTCGATTACGTGTTTGTGGATTGTCCGCCGTCGCTGGGTTTGCTGACCATCAACGCGATGAACGCAGTTGATGAAGTGCTCATCCCGATTCAGTGCGAGTACTACGCGCTCGAGGGCGTGGGCCAGCTGCTGAACAACATTTCGATGATCCGTCAGGCGCTCAACCCGAACCTGCACATCTCGGCGGTGTTGCTGACGATGTATGACGGCCGCACGAAGCTCGCGGAGCAGGTCGCCGAGGAGGTCCGCGGCCAGTTCGGTGACGTGGTGTTGCGCAACATTATTCCGCGCTCGGTGAAGGTGTCGGAGGCGCCTGGCTTCGGTCAGACCGTCATCGACTACGACCCTGGTTCCACCGGGGCACTGGCTTACTTTGATGCGGCGCGGGAATTGGCCACCCGCGGCGACTACCAGCCGCATGCGAGCACGGGGCCGATCGGTGTCAGCCCGGAGATTGCCGCACAACTTGGTGATTCAGGCGATTCAGGTGATTCGGGCAATTGGGGCGAGGAGGACTAAACCATGGCAGAGCAACCGAAGAAGAATAATAAGGGTGGGCTGGGCAAGGGCTTGGCCGCACTCATTCCGTCCAATGCGGACCACCACCAGAAAACGGGCCCGCTGGGTGACAGTGCGGCCGATGTGATTATCGGTGGAAAGCCCGCCCCGAAAAAGGTCAAAGGTGCCCCGAGCATCCCCGCTCCAGTCGCGCCGACGGTGACGGTGGCTGACTCGATCGGCGCGAGCTACCAGGAGATCCCGATCGGGGACATCTTCCCCAACGCGAAGCAGCCCCGCAGCGTCTTCGACGAAGAGGAGCTCGCTGAGCTGGTGCACTCCATTAAAGAGTTCGGCTTGCTGCAGCCAATCGTGGTGCGCCCCGCGGCCGACGGTTTTGAGCTCATCATGGGTGAGCGCCGCTGGCGCGCTGGTTCTAAGGCAGGGTTGAAGCGCATCCCGGCGATCGTGCGCGACACATCCGACCAGGACATGCTGCGCGACGCCCTGCTGGAGAATATTCACCGCGTCCAGCTCAACCCTTTGGAAGAGGCCGCTGCCTACCAGCAGTTGCTGGAGGAGTTCGGGGTCACCCAGGAACAGCTCGCCGACCGTCTGGGTCGCTCGCGCCCGGTGATCACCAACTCGATCCGTTTGCTCAACCTGCCGGTGCCGGTGCAGCGCCGCGTCGCGGCTGGTGTTTTGAGCGCCGGCCACGCCCGTGCGCTGCTGGGCGTCAAGGTCGGCCCGGAAGCACAGGAACAACTCGCTGACCGCATTGTCGCTGAGGGCCTGTCCGTGCGGGCCACCGAGGAAGCCGTCACGCTGTTGAATAAGAACGGTGCGCTGCCGGAGAAGCCGAAGCGCGAGCCGGCCCCGCAGCCAGAGTTCCTCTCCCAGGCGGCCGAGCGCCTAGCCGATGAATGGGACACCAAAGTCTCCGTCACCATGGGCAAACGCAAGGGCAAGATCGTCGTCGAATTCGGCGACCGCGATGATTTCGAACGCATCATGGGGCTCATCGAGGGCGCATGAGCCTGCCCCGGGCCAGCGTTGTCGCGCTCACCTCATCCACGCTGAGTAACCTGCACCCGCAGGCCGCGCGCAGCGTGTTCTGGGAACTCGACCCGCTCAGTGAGAATTACCAGGGCTTTGAGTCCCGGATGGACAAGTCGGCCTGGTTGCTCGCGTTGGTGTACGAGCAGAAGACGGCCGGGTTTTCGATCGTCGATAAGCAGAAAAAAGCGTACGCCACCGTGCTGATGTGCCCGCCTTCGGCCGCCCCGGGCGCGGTCCGTCTGCCCACCGCGCCGTTTTCCGCCGACGCGTACTGTCTGACAAGCTTGCACATCGACGCAGGATTTGCAGGTATCGGCTGGGAGGCGGTGCTTCTCGACGCCGCCGTTGTCGAGCTCACTTCCCGTGGCCTACCCGCCGTCGAAGCGTTCGGGATGAAGGCGGATTACCCGCACGAGCTGACCGGGATTTGCAAGACCATCGTCGAGCACGCGGAGCAGATCGGCCTGATGCCGGTCGAGGTGCTCGAGTCGGCCGGATTCACGATCGTCGCCGACCACCCCGTCATTCCGCGACTGCGCCTGGAATTGCCGCCCGAGCAGGGGCTGCTTAGCGAGGCTGAGATTGCTGAGCTTCTCGCTCAAGCCCCCATTTAGTCAGCTCCGCGATCTCCATGTCCCGCGGCATGAGCGGGTGCTTCGGGCCGCTAGGAATGGCTTTGACGGCCACGTCCGCCCCGTTGTCGGACGTCAGGAAGGACGAACTGTGCGGCGTCGCCCACGTGTCCGCTCGAGAGTACAGCGACGTGTACACCACCCGCGGATCCGTCACCGGCACGTACTCGCCCTGCAGTTGCTTCTTCGCGCCCGGGCCGCCGAGCAGGTTGATGATCCACCACGGTACCCTTGGCACCCAGCCGCTGAAGTCCGTGCCGTAGAAAGGCGTGCCCATGGTGACCACGCGGCGGACCTTGAGGTGCTCAGCGTGCCGGTTGTTGGACACGTAGTGCACCGCGACGTTGCCGCCCTGCGAGTGCGCGATGAGATCGACCTGCTTCGCCCCCGTGACCTCGAGCACCGTGTCGATGTTGTCCGACAGCTCCGCAATGAGATCGAGGAACGGGCCTACCCCGTACAGCCCGGGCAGGCGGCTTTTGCCGTAGTCGAAGGCCCACACCCAGTAGCCGTTTTCCCGGAGGAACTGACCTTGGCGCCGGAAAGCGGATGCCCTGCTGTGAATGCCGTGCACGTAGAGCACGGGTGTATCGTGCCGGGGCAGGAAGTCGTGGTCGTTGAAGATCTCCGGGTGGATCTCCTCGATCACATCATCAACGACATCCTCAAGCTCGTCGCGGAGGCTCACGCGCGTTCCTGACGCAACAGTTCCGTGAACGTGAAGGTGCCCGTCGGCTGATCATCCTGTTCCAGCAGGTAGAGGCGCTTCACGGCGACCACGATGGCCTCGGCGATCGCGTCGCGCTGAGTCGGATCGGTCACGATGGCCACATCGTTCGGGTTGGTCAGGTACCCCGCCACGACTGTGACGGACGGCATCTGCGTCATGCGCAGCAGCTCCCATGTGCGGCCGTGGTTGAAGCAGTTGCCCAGCGGGGTGCGGGCGACAATCTCGCGCTGGATGTAGCCAGACAGGGTCTCCCCCGTCATTGAGGACGCGCCCAGTTCCGAACCGAAGTAGAACGTGGCCACACCGTTGGCCTTTTCGTTCTGGTAACGGTCCAACTGCAGCGAAATCACCAGGTCAGCGTCGAAACTGTTGGCCAGGTCCGCACGCGCCTTCGGTGACGGGTTGTCTCCGCGCGGGCGCGACATGATCGTTTCCATCCCGGCGGCGATCATCCGCGCCTCCACGCGCGACGCCAAGTCCCAGAGAATATCCTCCTCAGAGATGTGACCGTAGGGCCCCTGCACAATCGCTGGCGCATCGACGTTAATATCCGGGTCGATCACAACCCTCTTCCCCGCCAAACGCGGACCGGCCAGGCGCACCACTTCACGTTCCCGAATGGCCTGAGTGGACCCGCCGGTGATCCGGCGGCCGAGCAAGCTCAGGGCATGCATGGTCTCCGGGCCGCAGATCCCGTCGTCCTGGATACCGTAGTTAATTTGGTAATCCTGCAGGGCGGCGTTCGTGTCGTGCCCGAAGTGGCCGTCGATCCGCCCCGAGTAGAAGCCGAGTTCCTGGAGCTGCTTCTGCAGCTGGCCGACATCGTCACCAACCATGATCTGGCTCGGCTGGTACGACAGCACGCGCGCACCCAGGGTGTAGGAGGCGTGGCGCAGCTCCCGCAGCGTGATCTCGTCGATCTCACCGGAGGGCAAGATGCCGCGGGATTGCTGGAAAGCCTTGAGGGTTTCGGCCAATTCTTCGTCGAAAAGCATCTCTGCCTGGGAGAAGCTGCGGCGATTCCATTCGCCCACGTCACCCTCGAAACCGGGAAGCAACCCCAAGCGTGCGAGGGTCGAGCGGACTTCGGCGACGCGTGCGCTGGAGTCACCCACCCGATAAATACGCAACACTTCTCACCTTTCAGACAGTCAGCACTATGGACAGTCTCATAGTACTGCTATTGGCCGGGGTTGGCTCAGTCGTGGTTCTGGATCCGGGCCACGATCTCCTCCTTCGGCCGCAGCCCTTCGAACGCGTCGACGAGCTCACCTTCGCTGAAGATCAAGACGTTAGGAATGGTCATGACCTTGAACATCGCACCCAGTAGGCGCTCTTCGTCGAGGTTGACCTTGGCCACTTTCACCTGGCCTTCCATCTCCTGGGCGATCTCATCGAGAATCGGGGACAACTGCTTGCACGGGCCGCACCATTCGGCCCAGAAATCCACCAGAACCGGGACCTCGGATTCGATGACTTCAGACTTGAACGTGGTGTGGGTGATGTTGACTGTTGTCATGAGCGGGCCTCCAAGTAGTGCTCGGCGTCAATAGCCGCGCGGCAGCCGGAGCCGGCGGCGGTGATGGCTTGGCGGTAGTAGTTGTCCACTAGGTCTCCGGCGGCGAACACTCCCGGGACAGAGGTCTTGGTGCTCGGCTGTTCGACGGTGACGTAGCCACCCTCATCGGTGGCCACCTGGCCGTCTAAGAATCCGGAGCGCGGATCGTGGCCGATGGCGACGAACATCGCGGTGGCATCCAGCGTGGACTCCTCACCGGTCACAGTGTTCTTGATGCGCAGGCCGGCGACCTTGCCTCCGTCTTCAATGACCTCTTCAACGACGGAGTTGAGGAGGAACTCGATCTTGTCGTTCTCCTTGGCGCGATCGAGCATGATCTGGGAGGCGCGGAATTCCTCGCGGCGGTGAATGATGGTCACCTTGGAACCGAAGCGGGTGAGGAAGGTCGCCTCCTCCATTGCAGAGTCGCCGCCGCCGACGACAGCGATGTGCTGGTCCTTGAAGAAGAAGCCGTCGCAGGTGGCGCAGGTGGACACCCCGCGGCCGGTGAGCTCCTGCTCCCCCGGGATGCCCAGGTGGCGCGGGGCGGCGCCGGTGGCCAGGATGACGGCCTTGGCGGAAAAGACCTCATCAGCCACGTGGACCTTCTTAATGTCGCCGTCGAGCTCGACCCGGTCGACCATCTCAGCGCGCAGGTCCGCACCGAAGCGCTCCGCCTGGGCGCGCATCTCCATCATCAGGTCCGGGCCCATGATGCCGTTTTCAAAACCGGGGTAGTTTTCCACCTCGGTCGTGTTCATCAGCTCGCCGCCGAACTCGTAACCTTCAAAGACCAGCGGTTTCAAGTCGGCGCGGGCGGTGTACAGCGCAGCGGTGTAGCCGGCTGGACCTGATCCGATGACAATGACCTCCTGCACCTCGTCCGGGTTGGCGGACGTGGCGGCGGCCTGCTCCATCGGTTCCGTGGTCGCGGTCTTTGGGGCGAACGCCCCAAGGGCGTTGGCGGAGGGGATGTTGGGGATCTGCGGCTCAGTCATGGCAGCCAGTGTAGTGGCTGCCTCAACTGACCAGATCTACATCCTCATCGATCATCTGCAGCAGCATGTCCCTGGCGCGGTACCTGCGGGATTTCACCGTCCCGGGGCGCACGCCCAGTTCGCGGGCGGCGTGGTTGATCGACAGTCCTGCGACGTCGATAAGCAAAAGCGCCGAGCGGTTCGCGGCCGGGAGTTTGCCCAAGGCCTGCATGAGCGCGAGCCTGCGGTCGAGGTGCGTCAGCGGTTCATGGGAAAGGCTCCGGTTGGTGTCCTGGCTGATCTTCTCATCGTCGTCGATGCTCAAGTGGCGCCGCCTATTGTCCGCGCGTTTGAAATGGTCGTAGCCCGCGTTGAGCACGAGGCGGCACAGCCACGTCCCCAGGGCGGACTCACCGCGGTAGGTGTCCATTTTCACCGCCGCTTTCAGCAGCGCGTCCTGCATGACATCCTGCGCGTCGTGCTCGTTGCGGGTGTAGCGCAGCGCCAACGCCATCATCTGGCGGCGGTAACGCTGCACGATCATGGTGAACGCGCGCTGGTCCCCCGCCAGATACGCCGCCACGAGCGCTTTGTCCGTGTAGTGCTGTGCAGGCATGGTGTACCCCCCGAATCATCCCCCTGTGCTGCACCACGATTGTCGCACGCGCGCGCACCCGCCCGCACTTATTCGTTGCGCACTCCAGTGTGCAATGCTCGCTTGCCGACGACACCGATCTCCTGGACCGCAACCGCCGCGTCATCCTCACCCGCGAAGGTGATTTCCAGCCCGTTCACCGTGGGGTTGTCGGGAATATTGACAGTCTGTTCCGGGCCGGCGAGCGTGCCTTGTCCCAGGACCTTACGCTCACCACCGGTGAGCCCGTGGATGGTGTAGTCGAGGCCGCCGCCGGACTGGGTGTTGAAGATGACTTGGTGCGCGGTGACCGGCTCTTGAGTGGTGATCGTGACCTTCTGGCCGCTGGTGACGGTGGCGGTCGTGGCACGGTCGCCGTCGACGAGCGGGGCGAAGTTCTCCGGCTCGGCCTTGAGCGGGGCGATAAAGACCGGAAGCGACTGTGCTTGGCTTTCCGGGCTGGATTCAGTGGCCACGTCGCGCACCGGGTTGTCCGGCTCATCGCGGAACTGGCCGACAATATAGGCGGTCAGCAGTGCGACAATGAGCACCGCGCTGATCGCCACCGCAACGAGTGCCGCGATGCCGAATGCGCCGAAGCCGCGCTCACCGAACCCGCGCACCGGCGGGGTGTCGATGTCGTGCTCCACCGGAACCTGGACGGTTTTGCCCGATCCTTCACCGGATAGGTTCTGTAGCAAGTCCTGGGCGAAGGCGAGGGCGGCGTTATCGGAGTCAATGTCGGCGGCGGGCAGCACGGCGGGGAACGCGAGGACGACCGCGCCGTCCTCGGTCACCCGCATCCGGTTGCGGTTGTCCAGGCCGAGCGGGATGCCGCGCTGATGGGCGGACGCGACGGACTGGTTCAGCGGCGCCATCGCGCCGTCCACTGCGTCTTCAAGCAGCGGCGCGCCCGACTCGGCGACAGCCTTCAGCGAGGACCCTGGCACCCAGTCAGCAACGACCAGGCACCCCGTGCGGTACGGGATCGCCTCCACGATCGGTGCCACACCGGGGAGCTGGAGGTCCTTTAGGCGGGCGGTACGGTGCGCGACACCAGCGGCGTCGATAGCAGCCTGGCGCGGCGGGACGGGTGCAAGAGGGGCCGCACCGCACGTGTCCACAAAGGTCAGCGCGACCAACCGGCCGGTCCTTTGCTCCCGGGCCTGCCAGAAGCGGGCGCCGGTGGCGGCACCGTGGTCCTTGAGAAGGCGGAAGCGGCCGTCGGACACGGCAGCACCGGGAATCAGGCGCGGGCCGCGGACAACACCGGCGGACATCGGTGGCGGGACCGGAGACGCGTTGAAGGTGTCGTCCATCACGAATGTGGACAGAGCCGGAGCGGACTCGTCCACCGGTGTGCTGCGCCTGAAACGCTGCAGGACGGTCTCAACCTCCGGCAGCTTGGAGAAGGACAGGACCACAGCAGTGACGGCGACGAAGATGACGCCGAGGACCGCGATCTCCAGCAGCAAGGTGACTGAGGAGCGTTCCTGCGAGATCAACCGCAGCACGAAGCGCACCGCGAATGCCGCAGCGATGCCCACCGTGCCGGCAAGCGCAGCCCATCCGGACGTCTTCAGCACCTCCCCGGAACCGAGCGAGCCGAGCTTGCGGCGGAGCAACAGGGCACCGATCACAGCACCTGCGACGAAGCCGAAACCGTTGGCGGCACCCAGCAGCACCACCACTTGGTCGGGGCCGGAGGCCGCGTACGGGGCCAGCAACGCCAACACCACCTTGGTGAAGGTGATGCCGGCGATGATGAAGGTCGGCGTCCACGCCTCCTCGCGGGCGTAGAAAACGCGCAGGTGCAGCATCACCAGCGCGTACGGGATGAGAGTGAAGGCGGCGAAACTCAGCGTCAGGCCGAGGGTGCGGGCGTCCTCGGAAATGAAGTTGCCGTAGCGGAACAGGGCGGTGCCGATGTCGGGGCCCAGCGCCGTCATGAAGATGATGATCGGGATGATGGCGATGAACGTCAGCTTCGTGCCGAGTGTCAGGTCGCGGACGACGGCTTGGTCGTCACCGTCGGCGGCGTTGCGGCTCAGCCGCGGCATGATCGCCGTCAGCAGCGTCACCCCGACAATGCCGTAGGGCACCTGCAGCAGCAACCAGTGGTTCATGTAGATCGCTGGCGCGGATTCGTGCACGCTGGAGGCGATGCGGTTGTTGATGATGTAGCCGACCTGGGAGATGGCCACGTAGGTGATAATCGCCAGGGCCATTCCGCCGAACTGCTTCAACCGGTCATCGATGCCCCACTCCGGCCGCAGGTCGATGCCGGTGCGGCGCAACGCGGGCAGCATGATCAGACACTGCACCACCACGCCCATCGTGGTACCCAGACCCAGCAGCAGCACGTGCGGGTCGGAGACCGGAGTCGGATCATCAGGCTGAATGGACCCGGGCAGCAGCAGGTACAGCGCCATGACCGTGATGGTCACCACATTGTTCGCCACCGGCGCCCATGCGCCGGGGCGGAAGACTTCCTTCGTGTTCAACACCGCCATGAACAAGGAGAACAAGCCGTAGAACATGATCTGCGGCAAGAGCAGATAGGCGAAGGAGGTGGCTTGGATGACGTTGACCTGACCGTCGCCATCAAGCATCACGCGCGTGAGCAACGGTGCGCAAATGAGCGTGATCACCGTGACCACTGTGACGAGCGTGAACGTCAGCGTGAACAGCCGCCGGATGAAGGAGGCACCGTGATCCGGGTCCTCCTTCTCCGCGCGCACGAGCACCGGCACCACCAGGGCGGTGAGCACCGAGCCGAGCACGATCTCCGTGACCATGTTCGGCAACGTGTTCGCCGTGTTGAACGCCGACGCCACCGCGCCGCCGAGCGCCGAGGTGATCATTACCGTGCGGATGAAGCCGGTGATGCGCGACATCAGCGTCGCCACTGCCATCGAGCCAGTGGACCTTACGACGGAGCGGTCCGAAGTTTCAGCTTTCTCCATAGGGGTCCCAATCCTAGTGCGCTCTCCGCCGTTTCCCGAGTTGAAAGAGAACCGCCAGCGCGAACAGCGCCGCCAATCCGGCAACGAGGATCCGGGTGGCAAAGGCCCCGCCGGCGGTTTGCACGGCGATGTTCACCGGCTGCGAGATCGGCCGGTTGTCCGGCGTGGAAAGGTAAAGCTGCAGGTCAGTCCGCTCGTTGTTATGGGGCAGATTCGCAGTCATCTGCAGGGTGAGCGACCCGCGCGCCGGGATGCGGAACTCCGCGGGCGTGTTCAGATTCGCCCCGGCGGGCCCCTGATAGAGAATCGACGCGTCGACAGGCAGCGGCAGCCCGTTCTCCGCGACAATGAGCAACGGCGACGCCTCCGAGGTGCGCGTGTACACGTTCCCCGGCGGGATCAAGCTTATCGACGCCTTAATCGCCCCCAACGTATCCCGCTCCCCGTTCAACCGCGTGCGGGTGCGCAGCTCCGCATCCGTGTAAAACGTCTGGGCGCGGCGCTGCGTGACCGGCAGGGCGGCCAGCAGATCCAGCCGCAGCGGAAGCGTGTAGCCGTACCGGGTCAGGGCGATGGCGCTGTCGTTGGCCAGAATGGATGTGAGGTCATCGATGTAGCGCGCCTGCTGTCCCGCATTGAGGATCTCCGTATCCGAGTACACAGACGGGTCGTTATACGGGGTGCCCAGAGCCTCCGGATCAGCCGAATCAACCTGGTCCGGCACCCGCGTGTACTCCTCGAGCGGCACGGGCTCCGCGGTGCGCGATCCCATCAACTCCGCCACGGTGCCCATCACCTGCTGCGCTGTCGACGCATCCCACGCCGCCGGCGGTGTGACCAGCACCGGCTCCTCCCCTGCCGTGCGCGCTGCCGTCATGATGGCCGATGCCGCGGTGAGGTCGCGCGCCGCCACCGAATCCATCGTGTAGTCGAACCGCAGATTCTCCTGGGAATAGCCGGTGGTCTCCGGGTAGCTGCCTGTGGCGGCGAGGGTGCTGGCTAGCTCCGCGTCGAAGCCCACCGTCACCACACCCGGCGTGGCGGTGGCAAAACGCGGCCCCGGGACGGTGTTGTCCGCCACGAGCACGCGCACCGGTTCTTCCGGCTCGGGCGCGGCGACATCTTGAGTATTCGGCAACGTCGTGGCGTCCAGCGTGGTTTGCTGGTCCCCTTCAACCTTGCCGCCGTGCTCCTCCGGCGTCTGGAGCTGCTGCGTTTCCCACGCGTTCTGCATGCCCAGCTGCGGCACCGTGGACCTGCTGTGGTCCGCCCAGCCCATCGCGGGTGCGGACTCCGGGGTGAGGTAGCCCGCCCCGGGCACGACGACATTGTGCAGGATGGGTGTTCCCAGCACCCGGCCCAATGTGAAGGGTCCGCGCTCGACGGCTTCGCGCATGAGCCACCGGTCGCCCGTCCGGGCAACCGCGTTCAGGTCGGCGTTGGCCCAGGGAAGGGCCACCGTGCAGCCGGAGGCGCTGGCAGCTTTGACCTTTTTTATCCAGGCGGCTGCGTTGTCCGCCCCCCGGCCCGGCGCGGCATCCATGACGGCCGCGTCCTCACCGCCCCAGGAATCGCGCAGGCGTTGGCGTTGGCGGCCGGGCGCTGGACGGTCGTCGTCGACGGTGTACCCCTGCGCCATCCGGTCCACCGTGTCCACCAACGCGGGGTCGAGGGCGAGGCATGCGGCCTCACCGAGGCCGTCATCTTCAGTCGCCGCGATGTATGTCTCCACCAGCTGGTCTAGGCGGCCGCCGGGTTCGAGCTGGTCAGCCACCTGCTCAGAGGCGAGAATCAGCGGCGGGCGGTTCGGGGCCTCACCTGTCTCCCCCGGCACAATGTCCACCGGCGCGCTCACCGGGTAGAGCACGGAGACACCCGCGGGAGTCTGATCCTCGGGCAGGTCACCTTTGACGCCCATGTGCCAACGCTCGCTATCTAGGTGTGTGCCGTCCTGCTCCAGCACGACCATGACCGGAAAGGTCGCAGCGAGCGGCTGGTCGGAGACTTCCAACTGCACGGTGATCTCAGCTTCTTCCCCCGGGGCCAAGTCTGGCACCTCAACGGTGTCGCCCGCCACTGTGTATTCCTCCGGCGACGCGATCGTGGCCACTCGGGCATCTGCGACTGACCCGGAGACAGGACCGCGGCGGACAGTGGCAGTGAGGTTGTCCATCTGCTCGTCGCCGTCATTGCGCACCCGCACAGTCGCGTCGACGGTGGAGCCGGAATCGGCGGATGAAGGGGCGTCGACAAGCGAAAGCGTGATGTTCTCGCTGCCGTCGCTTGTGCGAATCTGCGGGTTGACCCACTGCTCGGCCACGGCAGGGTTCTCCGGATCCATCGGCACCGGTAGACCGGCGTGCGCGGGGGCGGCGAAGACCAGTGCCATCACCGCTGTGACTGCGCAGACCCGTGCCCTGATCACCGCGGGGTGACCCTTCCGGCGTCTTTCTCGGCGCGCGCTAAGTCCGGCATTTTGTCGAAAGCGATGCGGGCCAACTTGCGTTCGTCGGCGTAGGCGAGGTGCTCCATCAGTTCGCTGACGGGGACCCAGGCGACCTCAGTGACTTCCGGGTCTTCATCGTTAAGCACCCCGTCGACGTAGCGCAACAAATTATGGTGCACCGTCTTGTGAATGCGCACGCCATCGGAGACGAACCAGTAGTCAATCAGCCCGAGCTCCTCGAAGGGCTCGCCGTAGATGCCGGTTTCCTCCCAGACTTCGCGGCGGGCCGTGTCCCACTGGTGCTCGCCGGGCTCCACATGGCCCTTTGGCATTGACCAGAGCAGGCGGCCGCGGCGGTCAAGGCGCCCGATGAGCGCGACATAGATCCTGCTCAGGTCCACACTGCCGTCCGCCGCGACTGCTTCCGCCATACCGGAGACCACCAAACCGCCCGCGGACGTCTCGTCCCGGGTCTCCATCTTGTGGTCCGGCGTGTACTGGCTGGTGTGCGGCTTGCGGTAGTTCTGCGGGCGCTGTTTGCGCCGGCGCTTGTTCGGCTGTTGTTTCTGGGATTTTTGGGGTTGCTTCTGGTGCTTTTGTTGCTGTTTTTGGGGCTGCTTCTGCTCGCCCTTTTGGGCATGACTCGACCCGCGCCGGCGCCGCCTGCGCTTCGGGGGATTCGGAGAGTCAGCCATTAGATGAGATCGTATCCGCCCGAGACTTATATATGGAACTTGAGACCACCCCAAGTATGGTTATGGCCGTGACCCCGAGGACCGCGAGCGAGAACCACACTGACCCCGCCGGGCTTTTTGACCTGCCTGAGAAGGGCGATTCCACAGCCTTCATCGGGCTGCTCGCCCGGGCGGAAACAGCGGTGCGCGACCTCGAGGACCTGCTCACCTCCCTCGTGCGAGAGTTCGACGACCGGGGCGAGTCGCTTTACTTGGTCGGCGGCCCGGTGCGTGACGCGATGCTCGGCCGACTCGGCAATGACCTCGACTTTACGACGTCCGCACGCCCCGACATCATCAAAGACATCTTGAGCGGCTGGGGCGAGGCCGTGTGGGACACCGGCATTGAATTCGGAACCGTGTCGACAGTCAAGGACGGCCAGCAGGTGGAGATCACCACCTTCCGCGCCGATCTTTATGACGGTGTCACCCGCAACCCCGAAGTCACCTTCGGCGACGCGATCGACGACGATGTGGTGCGGCGCGACTTTCGTGTGAATGCGATGGCGATCGAGCTTCTTGTCTCTGAAGGCGAGGATGCACTCACCCTGGATTTCCACGATCCCGTCGACGGCCTGAAGGACCTGCTCAACCACGTCCTGGATACCCCGCAGGAGCCGGAGATCAGTTTTCGGGACGATCCGCTGCGCATGCTGCGCGCTGCCCGGTTCGTCTCCCAGCTGGGGTTCCACGTCTCGCCGCGGGTCAAGCAAGCGATGACGGACATGGGAAGTGAAATAAACCGCATCACTGTCGAGCGCGTGCAGGCGGAGCTGGACAAGCTCATGCTCGGTGTGCAGCCGTGGGAGGGCATTGACCTGCTCGTGGAAACGGGCCTGGCCGACCACGTGCTGCCGGAGATTCCGGCGCTGAAGCTCGAGCGTGACGAGCACATGCAGCACAAAGACGTCTACGCCCACTCGCTGACCGTGCTGCGCCAAGCCACCGAGCTCGAGGACGACGGCCCGGATTTGAAGCTGCGCTGGGCGGCGCTCATGCACGACATCGGCAAGCCGGACACCCGCGAGGCGAAGCCCGGCGGCGGGGTCTCCTTCCACCATCACGAGGTCGTCGGTGCGAAGCTGACTCGAAAAAGGATGCGCAAGCTCAAGTACCCGAAGCACGTCATCGAGGACGTGGGCCAACTGGTGTACTTGCACATGCGCTTCCACGGTTTCGGCGAGGGCCAGTGGACCGACTCCGCCGTCCGCCGTTACGTCACCGATGCGGGAGACCTCCTGCCCCGCCTGCACAAGCTTGTCCGGGCCGACTGCACGACGCGTAACCCGAAGAAGGCGGCGCGCCTGCAGCGCACCTACGACCACCTCGAGGAGCGCATCGTGGACCTCGCTGCCAAGGAGGACCTCGCACGCGTGCGCCCGGACCTGGACGGCAACGAGATCATGGAGATCCTCGGACTCGAACCCGGCCCCGAGGTGGGCAAGGCCTGGAAATACATGAAGGATCTGCGCTTGGAGCACGGTGAATTGGGCCGTGAAGAAGCCGTCGAAAAGCTCAACGCGTGGTGGGAGGCAGAAAATGGCTGAGTTTTTCTACGCGGATAGGTTGTTCACCGCGCTCGAGCGCGAGGAGCCGGGCCCGGGCATGTTGCTGGTTGCGGCACCGGGCATGCTTTCCGACGAATTCGCCCGCTCCATCGTCCTGGTCATCGAGCACACCGCGGCCCACTCCTTCGGCGTGGTGCTCAACCGGCGCAGCGACGTCGCCGTGCACAACGTGCTGCCCGAATGGCTCCCCGAGGTGGCTAAGCCGCAGGCGCTCTACATCGGCGGGCCCGTCGGCCCGCAGGCGGCGATCGGAGTCGGCGTGACCAAATCCGGCACGGTTATCGATGATCACCCCGAGTTCACCCGCCTAGCCAACCGCCTCGTGCACGTCGACCTGCGCGCAGAACCCGAAACCGTCGAGGGCCTTTTGGAAGGCATGCGCCTGTTTGCCGGTTACGCGCAGTGGGAGCCCGGCCAGCTCGACGAGGAGATCGAACGCGGCGACTGGTACGTCGCGCCCGCCCTGCCGAGCGACGTCATCGCCCCCGCGAACACCGACCTCTACAGCGATGTCATGCGCCGCCAGCCAATGCCGCTGCCACTGTTTTCCACGTTCCCGGCGAACCCAGAAGACAACTAAATGCGCAATCTGTGGGTAGTGGGCCTGGGGCTCATTCCGCTCGGTCTCGCATTCGGCCTGGTCATGACGCAGGCCGGTTTCGCGTGGTGGTGGACACCGATCTTCTCTGTTGTCATTTACGCCGGCTCGATGGAATTCCTCGCCGTGCAGATGGTGGTGTCCGGCGTTGGGCCGCTCTCAGCCACAGTCACCGGCTTCATGGTGAACTTCCGGCACATTTTCTACGGGCTGACGTTCCCCCGCCATCTCATCGACAGTCCCGCCGGCAAGGCCTACAGCACCTATTCGCTTACCGACGAATGCTACGCCATCACCTCCACCACCCCCCACTCCGAACTCACCGGCCGGCACATCCTGGCCATCCAAGCCGGCTGCCAGGCTATGTGGGTCATCCCCGGCATCATTGGCGCGCTCGTCGGGCAGGTCATTCCGGACAGCGTGCAGGGAATGGACTTCGCTCTGACCGCCCTGTTCATCGTGTTGACCTACGAGGCGTTCCAATCGAACCGCGACTTCTCCCTGCCGCTGACCGCCGCGGGGATCGCAGTGCTCGTGGCCGTGCTCGCCCCCTCAGCGATTCTCATGGCGGGGTTGTCGGCCTACTTCGTGGTGCTGTTGCTGCGGTACGGGCTCCCGGGCGTCGATAAGCGCCTTGAGCTGCGGGGGAACGAATAATGGCCGGGTCTTTGGGGCTTCCCGACGGTGTGACCCTCGGCATGGTCGCAGCCGTCCTTGTGCCTGTCGCCGTGGTGACCGTGCTGCTGCGAGCACTCCCCTTCGCTTTTCTGCGGGTGCTCAAGGGCAGCCCGCTTATCGAGTTCCTCGGTGCGACGATGCCGGTCGGCGTGATGACCGTGCTGGTCGTCTACACCCTCGCCAGTGCGCTCGACGCCCCCGGCGGTCTCGTCCCAGCCCTCATCGCGGGTGCAGTCACCCTCGCCCTGCATGCTTGGCGACGCAGCTCCGGCCTCTCCATCCTCGCCGGCACCGCCGTCTACATGCTGCTGGTGAATGTGGTGCTCGGGTGAACTGGGCGCTCGGGTGAACAAAACGTTAATGCGCTGCTGAAAACCCTGAGGGGTTTTAGGCTTCGCAGTATGAAGCGCATCTTCCGCACCGCCATCGCATCCGCCGCCGCCGTTTCCCTCACCTTTGGCCTCGCTACGCCTGCTAACGCGCAGGTCACTTGCCCCGTCGACGACCGCAGCTCCATCAAGCCGATGTTCGAGTTCAGCTCCCCGTCCTACATCCAGGAGAACTCGAGCACCGCGACCGATGAGCAGCTCAAAGAGAAATGGGACGCGGCTGTGCGCATGGGCCACATGACCTCTCTCATTGAGGCGATCTACGGCTTGGACATCAGCAAAGATCAGTTGGTTGAGGAGCGCGAGGCCGCCAACGCCGGCAAGTTCGAGCAGAACCAGTCCGCGAACTCCGTCCTCGGTAGCTCCCTCAAGTGGGACGCCGCCCGCGGTTACCAGCTGGGCAACACCTTGAACTGGTTGATCGCGCTTGGCGTGGTCACGGCTGCTGTCGGTGGCACCGTTGCTGCTTCCATGGCGGGCCTGTTCGGTTAAGGCGGCGTTCGAAGGAAAAGTTTCTAACCCCTATTGACCTGGGGGTTTGCTCCGGGGTTCGAACACTCGAGCTATTTGGCCGGGCAAGTTTAGGGTGAGTGTCCATCCCATATGCAATGATGTGTTCAAAGCGTTCGAACACAACTGCTAATGGGGGAATGATGGTTAAGGAGCAAGATAAAAGACCCGCCTTTTTCGCGACCGAGAATCTGAGCGATCCGCTCGCCGCTGCCGGAAGGCAGTTCCGCGAGGGCGAGTATGCAATGTTCGGCAGGTACTCGTCGCTTGACGGGGAGGAGGGGCCGGTCTGTTCCCAGGACTTCGATAGAGAGATTGCGGGCCTGTGCACGTACACCGGCCTGCGCCGGGCACCGGCCGAGAAGGCCGTGGTGGCTTACATGAGTTTGCGGGATCTGCCCCGCCTCCGCGCGCTCCAGCATCAGTCCAAACTGCTGGACATCGATCGCCTCGACGCGATTGCCCTTCGCCTGGCGGAGCTGGGCCCCAATGCCACGGAAGAGGTGTATTCCACTGTCGACGAGCTGTTGGTCTCCTTATTCACCCCGACACGGATGAACCAGCCCCTCCCCACTCGTGCAACCATCACCCGACGTCTGCGCGAACTCATCGCGGAACTCGATTCAGAGGTGGCATACAACGAGAAGAAGCGTAAAAAACGCGAGGAGAAGGATCCTCCCCCGCCGGGTGAATGCGAGATCTCTTTTCGCGAAGCGATGGCAGGCACGGGCACTGCGGGCCTCACCTTGATCGGTGACAATGCGACGATCGCCGCCACCAAGGCATCTATCGACGAGACCGCCCGCACCCACGGCCTGACCCAGTCCGACGCCGCCCTCAAGCTCCTCAACGGCGACATCACCCCAGCTCCCGGGGCCAAGATCTACGCCTACACTCCTCTGACTGAGGATGGTGAGTTGAACCCGGCGGCTCCGGCGTACTTTCCCGGGTTTGGCTGGACCACGGCATCCGGTACCGAGATGTTCAACCACATGCTGTCCAATGGCGAGAAAAACTCGGTCAAAGTTGTGAACCTGGATGAGTCAGCGGCCCGAACTGTGAACAGTTACTCTCCGCCGGAGGACATCAAGGCATACGTCCGCGGACGCGACGGGACCTGCCGTTTCCCCGGTTGCACAGTGTCGGCTTGGAAGTGCCAGATCGACCATCGCGTCCCGTTCGGCCTGGGCGGAGAGACCACCGCGTCGAATCTGTTCAGCCTGTGCGCGCACCACCACAACATGAAAACCGATCGCAGGGTGTACTACATTCCCGACCCGGTCACCGGCGAGCTCGTCTGGCTCTTCCCCGACGGCACCTTCCAACGCACCGACCCGGAAGGCTTCATCCATTCCCAAGTCACGCCAACGGCCCCAAAGTGGCAGCACTCGCTGGAAGACATTCTGCGGTTGCACCGAAAAAAGACCCGCTTTTTCGCCCGCGGGCACAAGCTTATCGACGACTACGAAGCCGGAACCTCCACCCTCCACGAGTGCCTCACTGCCATCGCCGGTTTGGAGAAAGAGTTCGGCCGGGAGTTCCCGTTCCGACCCAAAGATGCCCCCAAGGAAGCGCCCGAAGAAATACCCAGAGAATCGGCCGAAGTTTGCGTGGAGGACGCACCTCCGTTCTAACGCTGGTTCTAAAGCTCCGGGAACTTAGCGCGAGCTTCGGCCCATAGCCCCTCAAAATGCTCGGCGGGCAGTCTTTCCGCCTCGAGTCCTTCGTACTGGTCGTAGGTGTCCGGGTGAGGGACGGTGTCGAGGGGCTCGTTGGCCTGCCCGGCGATCTTGCCGCCGATAAATGCGCCCGTGATCACGTGGTCCGGGGTGAGCTCGATCATGCGGACCATGCGGCATTCGTGGGCGTTGAGCTCGGCAAGTTCTGCGACGTTGACAACGGATCCCGCCCCCGGGACGGTCAACGTGGTGCGGACGTAGATAGCCACTATTCCCCGCCAGCGATGACTTTGTCGCCTTCTTGGCGGACGGGCGCGGGGGTCATACCCGATTGGGCCGGGCCCTCGACAGGCTCCCCGGTGGCGATGTCGAAGCTGGAGCCGTGCGACGGGCAGCGCACGGTACCGCCATTGACCTGCGAAATCGGGTTTCCCTGGTGCGGGCAGACCGTCGAATACGCGAGGAACTCGCCCTCCGTCGGCTGCGCGATGATGAGCTTATCGACGATCACAGCACTCCCCACCGGCACCTCCGTCGCCGCAATTTCAGCCGTGGCCGGCTTGCCGCACGCGGCGAGGAACGCACCCGCGACGGTAGTGGCGGAGCCGACGAGGAAAAGCCGGCGCGAGCAACGAGGGGTCTGGGAGTTCACGGTCATGCCTTAACAGTAGCTGTCTTCATGGAGGCGACGTAGTTCTTCAGCTCGGCGCGGAGGCCTTCCATGTCGGTGATGTGGACGGGTTCGTCGTGGTCGCCGCCGACCCACTCGTCAATGATCTTGGCGATGGCGGAGCCGGTGATGGCACCGGCGGCCCCGGCTGCGATCGCGTCGGACACGTGGTGCGGCTCGGAAATGCCGAAGCCCAGCAGGACCGGTGCTCCGCCATACATGGCCACGTTGTTGACCACGTCGGACAGGCCGAGGGTCTCGGACTCGCGCTCAGTTCCGGTCACGCCGTCGCGGGACGCGCTGTAGATGTAGCCGCGGGAGTTTTTGGCGATGCCCTCGAGAACCTCCGGTGTTGCCCTCGCCGGAGCAATGAAGACCGGGTCGACTCCGGCCGCGGTAGCGGCGGCGACGAAGGGTGCGGATTCGCGGACGGGGACGTCGGGAAGCAAAATGGCGTCGGCGCCGGCCTCCTGGAACTCGCGGTAAAACTGCTCGTATCCGCGGACGTAGGCGACGTTGGAGTACATGAGCATGCTGATTGGCACGTCCGGGTAGCGGCGGCGGACCTCACGAATCTGGTCGAGCGCCTTGGCCACGGTGGCGCCGGAAACGAGCGCGCGGTGGTGCGCGTTCTGGATCGTCGGGCCGTCCGCAACCGGGTCGGAGAAGGGAACGCCCAGCTCAAGTGCGTCGGCACCGCCCTCGATCACGGCGGAGATGATGTCGATGGCATCTTCCGGGTTCGGGTCGCCCAGCATCACGAAGGGGACGAACGCGCCCTCGTTTTTCGCGTCGAGTTCAGCGAAGAGTTGTTCAAAACGCGACATAGTTATTTGCCCTCCGTGGCTGCATCTTTGTTGAAGTCGACGACGAAATCTGGGTTCTCCTCCAGGGTTTGCTGAACATGCGTGACATCCTTGTCGCCGCGGCCGGATAGGGAGACGAGGATGTCTGTGGGGGTGCGGGTGCTGGCGGCTTCGTCGGCGCGTCGTAAAGCGTAGGCGAGCGCGTGCGACGACTCGAGCGCGGGAATGATGCCCTCCTTGCGGGAGAGAATCTGGAACGCGGCGATGGCCTCTCTGTCGGGAATGGCGACGTAGGACGCGCGACCCGTCTGGGCGAGGTGCGAGTGCTGCGCGCCGACCGCCGGGTAGTCCAGGCCAGCGGAGATGGACAGGGAGTCGGTGATCTGGCCGTCCTCGTCGCGCATCACGTAGGACTTGGAGCCGTGCAGGATGCCGATCGTGCCTGCATTGATGGCCGCGCCATGGCGGCCGGTCTCCATGCCCTCGCCGCCGGGCTCAGCGCCGACGAGCTCGACGCCGTCTTCCTCAATGAAATCGGCGAACATGCCGATCGCGTTGGAACCGCCGCCGACACACGCCGTGACCACGTCCGGAAGCTTGCCGATGCGCTCGAGGATCTGCTGCTTCGCCTCCACCGAGATCACCTTGTGGAACTCGCGCACGATGGTCGGGAACGGGTGGGGGCCCGCAGCGGTGCCCAGCAAGTAGTGTGTGTTGTGGAAGGTGGCGGTCCAGTCGCGCAGTGCCTCATTGACCGCGTCCTTGAGCGTGCCAGAACCAGAGTCGACACCGACGACCTCCGCACCCATGAGACGCATACGCCACACATTCGGCGCCTGGCGCTCCATGTCCTTCGTGCCCATGTAGATGGTGCAGTCGAGATCCATGAGCGCGGCAGCCAGCGCGGTCGCGGTGCCGTGCTGACCGGCGCCCGTTTCGGCGATGACCCGGGTCTTCCCCATCTTCTTCGCCAGCAAGGTCTGCCCAATCACCTGGTTGGTCTTGTGGGCACCACCGTGAACGAGGTCCTCGCGCTTGAGGAAGATCCGCGCATAGTCGTTGCCCGCGGTGAGGTTCTTCGCTTCCGTCAGCGGCGTCGGGCGGCCGAGGTAGTCGCGCAGCAGAGCGCGGTACTCGGTCATGAACTCCTCGTCGTTCCACGCGTCGACAAACGCCTGCTCGAGCTGGTCCAGCGCGGGCAGCAAGGATTCGGCGACGAACTGCCCGCCGAATTCACCGAAGTACGCGGGTAAGAGTGTGCTCATGGTTGTTCCCTTTCTTATTGAGTGCAACTCAGTAGTGGAAGTTCCTGATCGTGGTGAACGCTTGACGGATCTTGCCCGCATCCTTCCTGCCGGACCACTCTACCCCGGAGTTCAGATCGACCCCCGCGCAGCCCACAGCCAGCGCATCCTCGAGATTATCCAGGCCGATTCCGCCCGCGAGCAGGGAGCGAGACTTGATTCCTTCGGGGATCTGGCCCCAGTCGAAGGTGGTTCCGCTACCGCCGGCGCCAGCGTCAAGCACGAGAGCATCAAGCTTATCGACGATTCCTACCGCCCACTCTGGGTTTCCATCCGTCATGGAGACAGCGCGCCAGATCTTTAGCTGTGGGTCAATTGAGTGGCATTCAGTACGGACGCACTCGATCAGGTCGAGCTCTGCCTCGACACTCCCCTGGTATGGCGCATGGATCTGCACGGCGTGGATGCCCGGAAAGACGAGTTCCGCCCAGTTCTCGGTACGGCGGCTCACGGCCACGTAGTGCAGGCCGGGTTCGTGGGAAATGATGTCTTCCGCCGTTTCACGTGAAACATTGCGTGGGGATGCTTCCTCGAAAATGAGGCCGCCGTAGACGGCGCCAGCCGCTCGAGCAACCTGTGCGGCCAACCACGAAGTGAGACCGCAGACCTTATTCGGGCCGTAGACGAGCATGCGGGCGGCCCAGTCGATGTCTGGTTCACCCGTGAGTTGGGACCCGACCAAGAATCCGTCCGAGTGTCCCCCGAGCTGGCGCACCGTCTCCACATTACGGATGCCCGACTCGGAGACGACGAGTGCGCCTTGGGGCGCGAGCGGAGCCAGGCGGGCTGAGCGACCTAGATCGATCGAGAGATCGTGCAGGTTGCGGTGGTTGATGCCGAAGATCTTCGCGCCGAGCTTGGTGGCGCGGGCAGCTTCCTCCTCATCGATGACCTCAGTGAGAACGTCAAGGTTGAGGCGATCCGCCTCAGCGTGAAGGCGGGCGTAGGTGTCGTCGTCTAGCACGCTGAGCATGAGCAGGATCGCGTCGGCGCCGAAGTAGCGCGCGGCGTGAATCTGGCACTCGTCGATGATGAAGTCTTTGCACAGCACCGGCAGGTGCGTGGTCGAAGCGACGGTAGCCAGATGGTCGTAGTCTCCCCCGAAGCGGTCCGGCTCGCACAGCACTGAAATCCCCGCGGCGTAACGGGAGTAGACCGAGGCGATAGTGCCCGGCTCGTAATGCGCGCGGATCGTACCGAGCGAGGGCGAGGACGCCTTGCACTCCATGATGAACTGAGCGCCTGGACGGGCGAGCGAATCGTAGAGGGAACGCTCGGACCGGGGAAGAGAGGTGGGGTCGACGTGAGCGATGCGGTCGCGAATATCGTCAAGGTGACGTTTTCGGCCCTTTACAATCCCTTCGAGAACCGTCGGAAGACCGTTAGATTGGCCAGAATCGCGTTGTTGCAGGTCAGAGGGCATAGTTCGCACCTTCGTGGGTGGAGAGCCAGTCGCGGACGGTGCCGTCGTTAAGCAACTGCAGGGCGCGCTCGGTTCCGGTCTTGAAATCTGGGGCTTCCCCATAAAGGTAGAACATGGCGCCTGCGGTAGCGGCAACAGCGTCGCGGTGAGCATCGGGGGCGGTGCCGTTGAAGATCGCGCGGATCGCGGCGGCGTTCTCGTCACCGTTGCCGCCCTCGAGATCGGTGAGGGTGTAGGTGGGCAGGCCGAAGTCGGACGGTTCGACGGTGTAGTGCTCGATGTTGCCCTGGCGTTCGAGCTCCCAAATCTCTGTCGGACCGTGGACGGCGATCTCATCTGTGCCGGAACCGTGGACGATCATGGCGCGGCCACGGCCGAGTTCGCGCATTGTCTCCGCGATCGTCTGGCCGAGGGCCGGGTTAGCGATGCCCATGATCTGGTACTCCGGACGGCCCGGCGAGAGCAGCGGCCCGAGCGTGTTGAACAGCGTGGAAATGCCCAGCGACTTGCGCACCGGCTGGACGTGCGCGATCGCCGGGTTGTACGCAGGGGCGAACAGGAAGGTGAAGTTGGACGCCTCGAACTGGCGGACTGCGCGCTCCGGGTCGAGGTCGAGGGGGATGTTCAGCGCTTCGAGCACGTCGGCCGAACCGGACTTGGACGACACTGAACGGTTACCGCACTTGATCATCTTGATGCCTCCGGCGGCGGCGACCAGGGAGGCGGCGGTGGAGATGTTGATGGTGTTCTTGCCGTCGCCACCCGTGCCGGCAGAGTCCATGAGCCCCTCCCCCGTGATCGGGAACGGACGGCCGGCGGCGAGGAAGGCCTTGGCGGCACCGGCGATGTCGGCGAACGTCTCGCCGCGGGTGCGCACCGCTGCCAGCAGCGCGGCAATGTGCACGTCGTCGTAGTCGCCGACGGTCAACGGGGTGAAGACGGCGACAGCCTCCTCCAAGGTCGGGTCCTTCTTATCGATGAAGGAGCGGAACGTCTCCAACGCCTTATCACTAGCCATCATTGCCACCTTTCTTGGATTTGCCCAACAATTGTTTCACACACCGTTCCAGCAGGATTGGTCCACCGGGGGTGAGAATCGACTCGGGGTGGAACTGCAGCCCGATCGACATCCCGTCCTCCGACTCCGCTGCCATGACGACGTCACCCACCTGAGTTTCCGTGCGCGCCAAGGCCACCAACCCATCCGGGATGTCTACCGACCCAAGGGAGTGGTACCGCGCCACAGGAACGAGGCGGCCCTCCTCGAGGTGTTCGGGTCCGCCGTCGATGACGAGAGCGTCGAAAAGCGAACTTTGTAGCCCGTCATCCGTGAGCCGCATGGGAATGGACACACCGTGGACGGGTCCGCACGGCGAGACGGTGCCGCCGAAGTGCTCAATGAGTGCCTGGTAGCCGAGGCATATGCCGAGGATGGGGATGCGTCCTTGCGCGCGTTCGATGAGCTCCATCATGCAGCCAGCGTCGGCCGGGTAGCCGGGGCCGGGCGAGAGGATGATGACGTCCGGGTCGGCGTCGAGCATAGCATCGACGGACACGGTGTTGCGGAAAACTGTTGCGTCGAAGCCGGAGAGCGCGTCGACCAGGTTGTAAACGAAAGAGTCCTGATTATCCAGGAGAACCAGCGTGCTCATCGGACGACCTCCAACTGGGCGTTCTGCGCGAGACCAATCGCGTTGAGGACGGCATAGGCCTTGTGCAGCGTTTCGTCGGCCTCGGCTTGCGGGTTCGAGTCGCGGACGACACCGGCACCTGCTTGAACGGTGGCAACCCCGTTCCGGACGTAGGCGGAGCGGATGACGATGCATGTGTCGAACTCCCCGTCCCCACGCAGGTACCCAACAGCGCCACCGTAGGACCCGCGGCGGGAGCCCTCCATTTCGCGGATGAGCTCCGTCGCGCGCAGCTTCGGCGCACCGGTGAGCGTGCCCATATTCATCGACGCGCGGTACGCGTCGAGCGCGTCGAGATCCTGCGCGAGAGTCGCCGTTACACGTGAAACAAGGTGCATCACGCGCGAGTAGCGGTCCACCTGCAGCAGCTCCCGGACGCGGCGGGTGCCGGGCTCGGCGACGCGGGCCATGTCGTTTCGGGCGAGGTCGACGAGCATGGTGTGCTCAGCGATCTCCTTGGCGTCAGTACGCAGTTCGAGCTCCATGCGCGTATCCAGCTCGTGGGTTGCCCCGCGCGGCCGTGTGCCCGCGATCGGGTAGAGCTGCACTTCGCGCGTCTCCGCGGAGAACTTCAGGTTGGACTCGGGCGACGCTCCGAAAAGCTCGTACGGGTCGTGGTTGCGGTCGAATCCGCGCACGTAGAACATGTACGGAGACGGGTTCGTCTCGCGCAGGCACTGATACGCAGCGAACGCGTCTGGGCACTCCGCCGTGAACGCGCGCGCCGGCACGACCTGATAGATGTCGCCGTTGTAGATATTGTCCTTCAGCTTGTCCACATCGCGGCGGAACTCCGCGTCGTCCAGACTCGTCGTCACCGTGAGCGTTTTCTCTTTGCCGGCGATCTTCGTTCTCTCGGTGGACGCGGCGCGGATCAGCTCTTCGTACTTCCGCAGTTGCTTATCGACGTCCCCCATCCCCGTCAGCTTCGCCGTCTGATTCCTGTGGTCTATCGTGAGGACAATCTCCGCGAGAATGAACTGGAAATCGGGGTAGGTGTTCGTGCTCTCCCCCACCTCAGGCAGTGTCTCGAACGTAGCTAGATAGTCGAAGGCGAACCCGCCAACGAGCATCGACTCCGGGTGTTGTGTCAGCGCGCGCAGAACCTCGACGGTGCTGGGGTCGGTGAGACGCTCGCGCTCGTTGTCAGCTGACGACGGCGGAAACGTGAACGTGTTGTCCCCGCTAGCAAACTCCGCCAACTGTTCGCCCAGGTCGGCGGCGATCCTCTCCCCTTCCGGGCTCAGCGGTTCCACCACGACGTCGTAGTCGTTGCACGTGACGCGTAGGGACGCCGCGAGCACCGCCATCGACTGCAACCCCGACTTCGTAGTGATATCGGCGCTCTCCAGCAGCACCGTGTCCGACAGTTCGGTGCCGCCGATGTGCTGGAAGAGGACGGAGGCATCCTCGTGGTACTGGACGTCAATATGCGTCACGCGCGGAGGGGATGTGCTCATGGGGTTTCTCTGACTCGCTGTGGTGGATTCATAGTGGATACAAAAAGGCCCGCTGCGCTTGGAGGGTCAAGCTTGCGGGCCGAGGGGGTGAGTGACTACGGCGCGCAGCTATGCGCGCCACCACCACTGGTTCTGGGCGTTGAAGGAAGTCACAAGATTCAGGCTAAGGCAGGGGCGGGCCGGCTGCAACTGGTTTAGGAATATTGCTCGTTTCGGAACGATGTTTCGGAAAACCGGTGTATTTGGACGCATTAGTCTCGCGCAGGGCCAGATTCCGACAGATATTTCCGAATTGGTACTGCGGGGTATATGCTGGCCGCTAGAACACCGAGTTTCGGAAGGATTGCTCCGATATGACGGCTGAGGAGATCGGTCAACGCGTCGTAAATGCACGCAGGCAAGCGCGACTGACACAAGTCCAACTAGCTGAGCTCGCAGGCCTGTCAGACAGAACCGTTCGTGAGATCGAGCACGGCAGCGGCTCGCCTGCGCTCGGATCGGTTCTGGAAGTGCTCGACGTTCTCGGGCTTGAGATCGAGGTGCGCTAGTGAGCGATGTGAAGGATCTTCAGGCGCTGCGCCACGTCCGACACGCGGATGTGTACAAAGCCGGGGTTCTCGCTGGGGAACTGGCTCGTAGAGACGACGGGTCTGTCGCGTTCACCTACACCGACGGCTATGCCGGGCCCGATGTTGCTTTCACTCTGCCGCGGACGGAAAGCGGATTCGTCGCCGCTGCCGGTGCCGTGCCGCCGTTTTTTGCGGGCCTTCTCCCTGAAGGCAGAAGGCTCACCATTCTTCAGAAGGCCATAAAGACTTCCCTTGACGACGAGCTCTCCCTCCTCCTTGCCATCGGTAACGATCTCCCCGGTGACGTTCAAGTTGTTTCACGTGAAACAGCGCCGTCTGTTGCCCCGCCCCTTCTGCGCGGGAACTTGGAGGAACTCGATTTCCGGGCGGCGATGACGGAGGTCGATGGTCAAGGTATCGCTGGGGTACAGGAGAAGGCTTCTGCTTCGATGCTGAATATGCCTATCAATCTTCCTGAAGCATCCGCCATTCTGAAGATTGCCCCGCACGAGTACCCATATTTAGTTGAGAATGAGTACATGCACCTGACAGCCGCTAAGGGGCTCAGTCTCCCCGTGGCTGAAGCGTCAATCATCGAGGACTCACATGGAGTCTCCGGATTGCTTGTGCGCCGTTTTGATCGAGATGCGGGCCGTGGGCGGATTGCTATGGAAGACGCGGCGCAGATCTTGGGTATCACTCCGGCGCAGAAATACAACGTCTCATCCGAAGATGCCGTCCTTGCACTAGCACCGCGCACTCGTCAACCGCGGGTGACTACGCGGGCTCTTTATCTTCAGTGGGTGTTCGCGTGGCTGACTGGCAACGGAGACATGCACGCCAAGAATTTGTCTCTGTTGCAGAGCGAAGACGGTTCCTGGGGCCTCTCCCCCATCTACGACATTCCGTGCACGGCGCTCTACCGCGATTTCACGTTGGCCCTGTCCGTGAGTGGGCGCACTAAGAAACTCCGGGCGCGGCACTGGGACGAATTCGCGGACTCTATCGGCCTTCCGCTCAAGGCGGCGCATAGCGCCAACCAGATAGCTCTTAAAGCAGCGGCTGAAATCGATTTGTCTGCACTGCCGTTAACGGGATCGCCGCTCAACGGTGCGCTCCGCGAGCTTGAGACGCGGAGAGTGGAACTCGTCTAATTCTCGTCGGCCTGCTTCGCGGCGTTGCGCAGTGCGTCAAGGTTGACGTTCGGGGTGGGTTCGGGCTCGGGGGTTTGAGTGCGGGCTTCGTCGACAAGCTGGGCTGTACGCGCGCCCTGATTGCCGCCGACGGCAACCGCGACCACCGCGGCGATGATCAACAGAACCGGAGCGGCCCACAGCCAGCCGTGCGCGATGAACGAGAACGCGGCCCCGAACGCGAGCGCCACACCGGCGAGAATGAGGAACGGGCCCACGACTTTGTGCGCGGTGTCCCAGACCTCTTCATCCTTGCGGACCTCTGGCACGCGCAGCCCGACGACCGAGTTGCCGGGCAGACGGCCCGCTGTCGCCAGCACTCCGGGAACGAGAAGGGCAAGGGCCGCGAGGATGAGCAGGATTCCGATGATTGCGCCAGCTGACATGCTTGCATAGTTTACCGGGACGCGATTTTTTCTCGTGGGCCGGGTGGTGGAGAATGAAGGCATGAACACAAAGTCGATCACGAGGTCGCTGCTGTTCTGGATTGTCGTGGCCATCGTGGCCGGCATCGCCTGCAGCTTCTTCTTTCCCGAATGGCTCGCCCGCATTTTTGTCACCTTCAACGGGCTCTTCTCTAATTTCCTGGGCTTTTTCGTTCCGGTGCTGATCTTCGCGCTGATCACGCCCGCGATCGCTAGCCTCGGCCAAGGCGCCGGTAAGTGGCTCGGCATCACGGCCGGTATCGCGTACAGCTCCACGGTGATCTCAGGGCTTATTGCCTGGGGGGTCTCCGCTGCCCTGTACCCGTGGCTGCTGGGCGGCCAGTCGTTGCAGACCGATATTGAGGACGTTGATGAAGGCGCCCTCTCCCCCTTCTTCGAGGTGGAGATCGATCCTCCGTTCGCAGTGATGACCGCTCTGGTCCTTTCGTTCTGCGTGGGCTTGGCTATGACTGCGGTGAAGTCCGACACTCTCTACTCCTTCACCAAGGATCTTGAGCGCGTGATCATGAAGGTGGTCACGTCCTTTGTAATCCCGCTGCTGCCGGTCTTCATCTTCGGCATGTTCTTGAACTTGGGCATGAACGAGAACATGGCCTCCACCATGGCGGCCTTCGGCAAGGTGTTGCTGCTGTCCGTCATCATGACCGTCGTCTTGCTGGTGCTCCAGTACTTGATCGCCGGTGTCGTCGCGGGCGTCAATCCGTTCACCGCTCTGCGCAACATGCTGCCCGCGTACTTCACCGCCCTGGGCACTTCTTCGTCTGCGGCGACTATTCCGGTCACGCTGAAGTCCACGTTGAACAATAAAGTCGATGAGAATGTCGCCGGTTTCGTTGTGCCGCTGTGCGCGACGATCCACCTGTCCGGCTCGATGATGAAGATCGCGCTCTACGCTTTCGCCGTCATCTATATGGCGGGAATGGATGTCAACGCGGGCCTCTATCTTGGCTTCATCCTCCTGCTGGGCGTCATGATGATTGCTGCGCCGGGTGTCCCGGGTGGCGCTATCATGGCAGCCACTGGCCTGCTCGCCTCCATGCTTGGTTTCGACGAGAACATGGTCGGCCTGATGATCGCGGCCTACATCGTCATCGACTCCTTCGGCACTGCTGCCAATGTGACCGGTGACGGTGCGATCGCCCTCGTGGTCGATCGCTTCGCCAAGGGCCAGTTTGAGTCCAGGGATGAAGAGGTCAAAGAACTCGCCTAGCCCTCCCCCGCCTTGAGGCCGATGTTTCACGTGAAACGTCGGCCTCTTTCATTTTCGGATTACGATGCAGTCATGGCCATATCAAAGCGCGCCGCCGTCGCTACCGCAGTTGCGCTCCTTCTGGGTGCTGCAGGTGCAGCCATTGGCTTTTCGACGGTCGACGTTCCCACCCAATCCGACGCCGCCGTTTCCGTCGGTGCCGCCCCGGAAGTGTTCATCGACGATCCGGACGATGTGTTGTCCGAGCAGGATGAGGCGGACATGCGCGCCGGGATCGAACGGATGGATCACCCAGAGGTGGTGAAGCGGTTCCATTACATGGTCTTCGAGAGCAACCGCGAGAACGTCATAGACACGGTCGAGGAATACATGCGCAGCACGCATCCAGACGAGATCGGCCACGACCGCATGGCCGACGGAACCATGATCATTGGCGTGGGGCTCAATCCGCGGCAAGCCTTCGGGTACTACGGTGACGATGTCGCCGCCGAGCTCGCCATCGATCACGGTCAGCGAGACGAGGCTGTTCTTGACGAGATGAAACCTCATGTCAGTGAAGGCAACATTCCAGCGGGCCTGTTCATGTCGGCGAGACTCGCCATGGACACCGCGGCCGCGGAGGAATACAAGCTGGGTGACAAGCAATCTGAACGCAACGTCGCCACCGGTTTCGGCGGGGCAGCCGGTTTGACTCTCGGGGGCATCGGCGGCGCCGGTTACATCGCTACTCGGCGTCGCCGTGAACGCAATCTTGAGCAAGCCCGCGGTGACTTCGACTCGGTCATGAACCATCACGCCGACCTGGCGCAGCGCCTTCCAGAGATTGACGTCCGCGCCAACTCGCTGAGTTCGAATCTCGCCGACGCGGAGCTGCGCAAACAGTGGGCAGAGGTGCGCGACCAGTTCCTCAAGAACCACGAGATGATCAACGCTCCCGGGGGCATTGGCGAGGTGCAGATATCTGATGACGCTGAGGCGCTGAAGAATCGAAAAAAACTCCGCGAAGCTGCGCAGTCCATGATTTATGTGTCCACGGCGGAGGACAACATCAACAGACTGTTCAACATTGAACAGGGCGATCCAGCAACTCGCCGCGCCGGGTTGACCGACCTCCGCGAGGATGTCATCCAAGCCAAGCACACCGCAACCGACTCGGGGTTAAAGCAGGACTTGGAGCGGCTGGAGCTCCGGATCGACGAGTTGGATCGGGACCCGACATCCCCCGCATTCCTCGATAGCTTCGTCCGCGTTCTCGGGGACTACCGCGTGCTCCTCGAGCAGGTGCGTGAGAAAGAGTTCAGCGACGTTGCAGAGTACATGCCGCTGCCCTCCCCCGCGGTCTATGAGCCGAACTACACCTACTCCGGGTTCACCACCTTCGCCATCATGGACAGCTGGCATGAAACGAACGTGCAGGAACACCAACGCCAGCAGGAGGTGGCGTCCTCCAGCACGACCCCAGGTGTCTCCTCATCTGGATTCACGTCTGCCGGCAGTTCGTCGAGATTCTAAAGCACACGTTCCTGCACAAAGCTTGGAGGAAGAATGGCCAGTCAAACCGACGTCCGCCTTGTCACCACCACATTCATTTGCAGGGCGGAGGATCTCGACACGGCGTTCCGGCGTTACTGCGAGAGGGTTGAGGGGCTGGGTGCGGACGTCGTCACGCGTTCGCTCAAGCCGCGTCCATGCGCCGAGGCTGACCGCGCGTTCGAGCTGTGGAACCTGCGGACGGAGGCCGCGTACGAGGGCCAGAGCGACCCGGAGGGCATGGACCTCTACCAGCTGCGCACAATTGTGCGCGTGGACCCAACTATTGACGACGACGAAGAGGCCTCGGAGCAGCTGGCCAACCATTTCTTCCTCAGTGATCTTGAGGACAATGACCCCTACCCCAGCACCCTTGATGGGTTCGAGCCGCTGACACTGCGCCATGCGCCGGCCGACGGGATGCGCGTGGCCAACGTGTACTTCTTGTCGCGGTCTGACAACGAGCGTCGAGTGGCCGCGTTGTACCAAGGTGCGATCGAGCGACTCGACCCAGCCGCTCACACACAGTTGGAGCCCTTTGACGTTCTGTCCAACCCTGGCGCCATCGGTCCGCTGTGGGTGCGCGACGCTGCGCTCAACGTGTCCGGAGGCGGCGACGGCTGGTACTCCCCCGGCAAGGAAGCGTGGGGCGGACATATCTTCACGAGCGCGCCTGACGACGCTATCAACGCCGCTGTCCAGGAAAGCTTGGGCAACAACGCGATTCTCGCGCGGGTGGATATTCGCCCGTTCTAAGACTGGCCCCATGACCAGCGTTTATAGGCATCGGAATCGAACAGGCAAGCGAACGGAGGGGTTCTTTCGAGCGGTGTTGTCGGGTGCGTATGCAAGTATGTTCGCATACATGTTGAACGCACCTGCAGGGGGGACGATGGCTGGACGAACGAGACCTGAACCGTATTTCCTGACCGAGAAACCCGATGATGACGTCGCGCTGGCCGGAGCGGAAGCGCGGGCCGGTCAACTCAAGATCTTCAAGCAGTATTGCTTTGACCCGTCTGAAGTCGAGGGTGGAGAGATCCTCGGCAACCGTGACCACGACCGTGAGACGGCTCGTCTAAGCCAACTGGCCGGGATCAACAAGCGGGCGGCGGAAGAAGGGATCTACGCGTATCAGACGCTGCGCCGCTTGCCCCGTCTACGAGAGATGCAACTCGCAACGGCGCGGTTGGATCTGGACCGCTTATCCGCTGTAGCCGCCGCGATCGGATGCTTGGGACCTGATGCCCCGCCCGAAGCCTACGGAGCTTTCGACGATGCACTGGTGGAGATGTTCACCCCTGTCAAGACACGGCAAGCGCTACCGGCACGCAACACCATCACGTTGCGGCTGAACAAAATGGTCGGCGACTTTGACACCGAGGCCGCCTTCGACCTGGCGAAGAAAAAGAACCGGAAGCGCACAACGCCGGGCGCTCCTCAGATCGACTTCGGGCCGGGGGCAGCTGGGTCCGATGAAGCATGGATGACACTCTCGGCTGACAATGCCTCCATTGCAGCACTCCGCTCCAACATCAATGAAGCAGCACGGAAAGAGAAGGTCACCCAGGCGGAAGCCGCTATCAAGCTGCTCACCGGTGATATCACCCCAGCCGCGACAGCGACGATTTACGCGTACACGCCGAAGGGTGCTGATGGCGGCGTGGACGAGTCCTCGTCGTCGTTCATCCCGGGGTTCGGGTACACGGGGGCGTCGGGAAGCGCCATGCTTCATCTTTTGGCCGAAAAGTTCGGCACAACTGTGATCGACCTCGACGCAGCAGCCACGAAAGTCGTGGCGGGCCACGACGCACCGGCCGACATGGCCGCGTTTGTCCGCGGGCGCGACGGAACCTGCATTTTCCCGGGATGCACGCAGCCTGCGACGAACTGTCAACTCGACCACCGGATCCCCTCGGACGAAGGCGGCCCCACCACCGCGAGCAATCTCTTCTGCCTGTGCCAACACCACCACAACTGCAAAACCGATCGCGGTGCCTTCTACGTTCAAGACGCGCTGACAGGAGAAATCATCTGGCTTTACGACGACGGAACGTATCAGCGGATCGACCCCGACTCCATTACCGGGGCGAACCTCACCCCCACCAACCCGCGGTGGCGCCGCACGCTCGACGACGTAGAACGGTTGAGGAAGAAGGCAATGCACTTTCACGCAAAAAGTCACGCCATTCTTGACGGTTACGAAAACAAGGTGGTGGCGTATGACCCCTATCTCAGCGAAGAACGGGAAGCTGCGTGGTCCGCATACCGCCAGTGTCAAGCAGATCTGGAGAAGCTGGCGGCCCAGTATGACCTGAAGTTCCCCTTCGACCCCGTGCCTCCGAAGTGGATCCCGGACGATGAACTCGATGCGCCTGACCCGGAGGCCTACACGATGCCTGAAGAGACGGAGGCCGCCTATTAGACTGACTAACCATGACTAGCGCGACTGGACCGGCGTTCCGCTACACAGCGGGCCTTGCCAACGACATTGAACAAAAGTGGCAAAAGTACTGGATCAACAACGGGACCTTCAACGCCCCGAACCCAGTCGGCGACCTCGCTGACGGCGGCGAACTTCCCGCCGACAAGCTCAATGTCCAGGACATGTTCCCCTACCCCTCCGGTGCCGGTCTACACGTCGGCCACCCGCTGGGGTACATTGCCACGGACGTGTTCGCGCGCTACAACCGCATGCTGGGCAAGAACGTCCTGCACACCCTGGGCTACGACTCCTTCGGGCTGCCCGCGGAGCAGTACGCCATTCAGACAGGCACGCACCCGCGCACGACCACGATGGCGAATATCGAGAACATGACCCGCCAGCTGGACGCGCTGGGTCTCGGCCACGATCGACGCCGTTCCGTCGCCACCACTGACCCTGAGTTTTACCGCTGGACGCAGTGGATCTTCTTGCAGATCTTCAACTCGTGGTTCGACGAGGATCAGCAGAAGGCACGCCCCATCGCGGAGCTTATCGACGAACTCACCTCCGGGAAGCGCACCACAAAGGATGGGCGTGATTACAACGGGCTGGATGACGTCGAAAAGCAGAAGGCCGTTGACGAGTTCCGCCTCGTGTACCTCTCTGATTCGATGGTGAACTGGTGCCCCGGCTTGGGCACGGTGCTGGCGAACGAAGAGGTCACGGCCGAGGGTCGGTCGGAGCGCGGCAACTACCCGGTGTTCCGCAAACGGCTGCGGCAGTGGATGATGCGGATCACCGCGTACTCGGACCGCCTGCTCGATGATCTTGAGCTGCTGGATTGGCCCGACAAGGTCAAGGCGATGCAGCGCAACTGGATCGGTCGTTCGCGCGGTGCGGAGGTCGCGTTCCAGTCTGAGGCTGGCCCGCTGGAGGTCTTCACCACTCGTCCGGACACGCTGTTCGGTGCGACGTACATGGTGCTGGCACCCGAGCATGAGCTTGTCGACGCACTGACGGCCAATTCCTACCCCGCAAACGTGGACGCACGCTGGACGTACGGAGAGCAAACCCCTGCAGAGGCTGTCGCAGCGTACAAGCGCGCGATCGCGGCGAAGTCCGACGTGGAGCGACAGGAAAACAAGGAGAAGACGGGTGTCTTCCTCGGTTCCTATGCCGTGAACCCGGTCAACGGCGAGCAGGTGCCGGTGTTCATCGCGGACTACGTTCTCACCGGTTACGGCACGGGCGCCATCATGGCGGTGCCGGCCCACGATGAACGCGACTATGAATTCGCCACTGTTTTCGGCCTGCCGATCATCCCAGTTCTCGAGGGCGGCAATATCGAGGAGGCCGCGTTCACCGAAGACGGCCCGCACATCAACTCCGCCAACGAGTCCGGGCTGGACCTCAACGGCTTGGGCAAGGCGGAGTCAATTGAAAAGGCCATTGATTGGCTGGTCGAGAAGGGCTCGGGTGTGGAGCGCATCCAGTACAAGCTGCGCGACTGGCTGTTTGCCCGTCAGCGCTACTGGGGCGAGCCGTTCCCGATCGTGTACGACGATAACGGTGTCGCGCACGCGCTGCCGGAATCGATGCTGCCGGTCGAGCTTCCGGACGTGGAGGATTACAACCCGGTCTCCTTCGATCCGGACGACGCTGATTCGGAGCCCTCTCCCCCGTTGGCGAAGGCGACCGAGTGGGTTGAGGTTGAGCTGGATCTTGGTGATGGCCTGCAGAAGTACACCCGCGACACGAACGTCATGCCGCAGTGGGCGGGGTCCTCGTGGTACCAGCTGCGCTACATCGACCCGACGAACGATGAGGCGCTGTGCGACATCGAGAACGAGCGCTACTGGACCGGACCGCAGCCGTCCAAGCACGGTGAGAATGATCCGGGTGGTGTGGACCTCTACGTCGGCGGTGTTGAGCACGCCGTGTTGCACCTGCTGTACTCGCGTTTCTGGCACAAGGTGCTCTACGACCTGGGCCACGTGACCTCCAAGGAGCCGTACCGCCGCCTGTACAACCAGGGTTACATCCAGGCCTACGCATATACGGACTCCCGCGGTGTGTACGTGCCGGCCGCGGAGGTTGAGGAGAAGGACGGTCGCTTCTTCTACCAGGGAGAGGAGGTCACGCAGGAGTACGGCAAGATGGGCAAGTCCCTCAAGAACGCCGTGGCTCCGGACGACATCGCGCGTGATTTCGGTGCCGATACGCTGCGCGTTTATGAGATGTCGATGGGCCCGCTGGACACCTCCCGCCCCTGGGCGACGAAGGACGTTGTGGGTGCGCACCGCTTCCTGCAGCGTCTGTGGCGCCTCGTAGTCGACGAGGAGACCGGTGAAGTCGCTGTTTCCGATGAGCCGATGACCGACGAAGACGCGAAGCAGCTCAACCGCACCATCGCCGGCGTTCGTGACGATTACGCGAACTTGCGCGACAACACGGTCGTGGCGAAGCTCATCGAGTTCGTCAACTACCTGACCAAGGCACGCGAGAAGTCTGGCGGCAATGTTTCACGTGAAACGGTCGAGCCGCTCGTGCAGATGGTCTCCCCTCTCGCGCCGCACATCGCCGAAGAGCTCTGGGCGCGTCTGGGCCACACCGGAACGATCACGTTCGAGCCGTTCCCCACCTTCGACGAGAGCTTGCTTACCGACGACACCGTCGAGATCCCCGTCCAAATCAACGGCAAGGTCCGCGCGCGTGTTGACGTCCCCACCGACGCCTCCAAGGATGACATCGAGGCGATCGCGGTTGCGGACGAGCGCGTCTCATCGCTTATCGACGGCAAGAACGTGGTCAAAACCATCGTCGTCCCAGGACGAATGGTCAACCTCGTGGTGAAGTGACGGTGACAACCCGCCGCGCAACGGCAGGAGCGCTCGCCGCGTACTCAGGCGTGGTCATCGCGTTGACCATGCTCAAGGCGTTTTACCGCATAGGGTATTTGTGGGATCCCGCTAATCAAGTGCGGCGGGACATCTCACTGGCGCCTTTCTCGGACTTAATTGAGGCGAAGTCGTGGTTCGGGCCGCTCTTCGGGTACGGCGGAAACATCGCGTTCTTCGTCCCGGTCGGTGTGCTCGCGTTCATTCTGTTTGAACGCACACGCCGCCCGGTTCTGGCCGCGACGCTTCTCGGCGCCGGGTTCAGCCTGCTCATCGAGATCTCGCAGTACGTCTTCTCATTGGGGTACTCCGATATCGACGACCTCCTCATGAACACCCTCGGCGCCTTTGTCGGAGCGAAGATTGCCCAGTGGTGCGGCTCACGGATGTACAAGGTCTGGATCGGTCTCACGTACGGGGCCGTTTTCCTGTTCATCTCCCTCGTCCTCGCCGGTGAGCCTCGGCGACCCGGAGAAAACTAAGCAGGTCTGATGGATTCAGGTACGAGCACATCGACTCTTTTCGTCTTCATTGATGAGTCGGGGGATATGCAGTTCGGCCCCAAGGCTTCGCAGCATTTCGTGCTGTCCGCGGTATGCCTGCGTGATCCGGTCTACACAGCATCTGTCATGCAGCGATTGAAGTATGACCTGATGGCTGAGGGAAGCGCAGATCTAGAATTCCACGCGACGGAGAACACTAAAGGGACAAGGAAGCGGGTCGTCGATACGATCTGTGGGCTTGACGGTCTACGGGTCCACACTGTGTGGATCAATAAAGCCTATGCTGCTCCTAATCTTCAGAATGAGATCGAGTTATTTCGCCTCTTCGGCGCCGCTATGGGCCGCTGGGTGAGCAAAGCCTTAGTGCATGACGGGGATCAACAAGTAATCATGATCTTCGATTCGGTGCTCACGGGTAAAAAACGCAACGCATTCTTGAAGAAGATCAAGCCAATCCTGGGCGAACTTGGGGTCAAGTACAGGGTGCTTTTCCACCCAGTCAAGCAAGATCTGAACGGGCAGATTGCGGACTACTTCTCCTGGGCTGCGTACCGATCGTTAGAGCGTCAGGATTCTGCCACCGAAGATCGCCTTAAAGAGGCCGTCCACTGGGATGGCTTCAATCTGTTCCAGAAGGGAGACCGCGTGTACTGGCGGAGACCCACAAAGTAGCGACCACCCCGCCTACCGTTCAAGACGGAGAGCCAAGGGGCTCTTCTTAGCGGGGTGGAACCTTTGTGATCAGTCTAACTCGTCTTTAGGCCCGAGTCCATGCTGATCTAGATCTCCACAACGGTGCGGCCGTGGCGGGAGTTGCCCCCCAGCAGGTCAGCACCGGCCTGGATGGCCCCCTCGAGGTCGACCGTCTCGGTGTAGGTGGCCAGCTTGTCGGTGTCGAGGGACTCGGCAAGGAGGCTCCATGCTTCGTCGCGGTGCTCGGACGGGGCGTCGACGGAGTTGATGCCGATGAGGTTCACTCCGCGCAGGATGAACGGCATGACCGTGGTCTCCAAGTCTGCGCCAGCGGCGAGGCCGCACGCTGTGACCACGCCGCCCCACTTGGTCTGGGCTAGAACATTGGCCAGCGGGGTCGAGCCGACGGAATCGATGGCTCCTGCGAAGCGCGCCTTCTGCAGCGGTTTGCCCTGCTCAGAGAGCTCGGAGCGGTCGATGATGTCGGCGGCGCCGAGGCCGCGGAGGTAGTCGCCGTACTCGTCGATACGTCCGGTGGCGGCGACGACCTCGTGGCCGCGTGAGGCCAAAAGCTGGATGGCGATGGAGCCGACACCGCCAGTTGCGCCGGTGACCAGCACGGGGCCGGACGGGTTGTTGTGAGCGGAGAAACGCTCGTAGGCCACAACGGACAGCGCCGCGGTGTAACCAGCAGTGCCGATGGCAGCTGCGGTCCACGCGTCGAAGCGCTTAGGCACGCGGGTGATCTTGTCGGCGTCGATACGCAGCTGCTCGGTGTAGCCGCCGTTGCGCTTCTCGCCGATGCCCCAGCCGTTGACGGTGACAAGGGTGCCGTCGTCAAGCGTGCCCACAGCGTCGATGCCCGGCACGATGGGCAGGTCGCGCACGATGGCTTTGTTGCCGGCCAGCGCCATGCCGTCCTTGTAGTTGACGGAAGAGTGGGACACGGTGATCAGCGTGTCGCCCTCCCCTGCATGCTCGGCGGTGGTGTCGACGATTTCGGGGCCATTGTCAGTAACGAGAAGAGTGCTCATGCGCCCCAGGGTAGCCCTACACTGGGGGCCATGAGCGAGAAGAACCCGGACCAGCGCGGATGGTTCACGCGCACCGTGTTTCCGGACGGGGACGAACCTGATCCGCGTTTCACCCTGGCCAACGAACGCACGTTCTTAGCATGGACCCGCAGCTCGCTGGCATTTCTCGCGGGCGGCATCGCATTGGAAGCGTTCGCCCTGCCCGGAATTGATGAGCAGTGGCGCCAGATAGCTGCAATCGTGCTCATCCTCGTGGGCATGCTCATCGCGGTCGGGTCCGCAGTGCGCTGGATCCACCTCGAACGGGCGCTGCGCCACAACAAACCGCTGCCAGCGCCCGCGGTGGTTCCGCTGCTCGGGCTCGGCATCGCGCTGGCCAGCCTGGTTGTGCTGATCGGGCTGTTTTGATGGCCCGCTCCCCCATTCCCGTCGCCGACGAAGGGCTCCAACCGGAGCGCACTGCGATGTCGTGGACCCGCACAGCATTGGCGATGGCGGTCTGTTCGCTCACCCTTCTGCGCTGGTCACGGCCCTATTCAGCGCTTGTGTTCGGGGCGATGGGTCTGCTCGCCCTCCTGGCGATGCTCATCATTGTGCGCAACCGCGCCGAATACCGCGCGGAGGCCGAGGGCTTAAGCCAGGAGCGTGTCGACGCGAATGTCTTCGGCGTCTTCACCATCACCCTAGGGATGACTGTGCTGGGCGGGCTGGGCCTGTACTTAGTGGTGCAGGCTTAGTCTTTCTCGTCCTTCTCGTCGTTGTCGGTCTCATCTTCTGGCTCTTCCGTCAACTCGCTCGCCTGGTCTGCAAAGAATTCCGACATCGCGGCGATGAGGGTCGGGTTGCGCTCCGGATTAGGGTCCAGGTCGAGGATCTGCTGCAGGTCGGGCCGCGATTGCACGAAGGAATCGAATTCTTCGATGATCTCGGGCGCACGGGGGTCGTCGGTGAGCTCATCGTCGTTGGTGAGAAAGAGGTTCTCCGCCGTGTAGGCAATGCGCTCAGCTACGGAGGGGTGGTGGGCGTGCGACAGGCGCTCGACCAAGCGCTCCGGGCTCATCACCGGCATGAAGCTCAGGAGCAGAGGCGAGACCTTCAGGTCGGGTTCAAGACCGGCGGCAAGACGGAGGGCCTCGGCGTGGAAGGCCGACATCATGTCGGGGCTCCCGCAGGCTTCGAGGACATCAGGGCCCAATGCGTCGACAAGCATGGGCGACGGCATGTCGATCTCGCTTGTGCCCAGCACATCGATGTCCACTGCCCACGTCGCTGCAGGGTCATAAAAATAGGTCATTCCACCGATGTCGGCGACGGTGAGAGTGTGCTCGCTGAGCTCCCCGTCGGTCGGCTCGTCGGTGTAAAGGGTGCGGGTGCCACCGTCCTCACTGGCGAAGAAGTGGTCAGAGGTGCCGCTGAAACCGAATGCAGCGTCAATAAGCGCGGCCATGCCGGACAGGTCGATGGTGTCCTCGACGTTGAGGACACGCGTGATTTCCGGTCGCGAGCCCAACACGGTCATGGACAACGTGATGATCATAGGCGTTCCCCACCAAGCAGGATAGCCAGCGCAGACTCCTCGGAGTCATTGACAATATGGAGTGTTTTCACGCCTTGCTGGGTGCACCCAATGGTGGATGTTTCCAAAGGGACGTTCTCTAACACCAGACCGTCGGACAGCGCCAACAGAGCATGCTCGAACTCTGGGGTGACCATGAAAACGAACTCCGCACCGGGGTAGATGCGCAACTCCGCGCCGATTGCCGGGTAGGCCGTCTCCACCGGGCTGGTTTGGCCGAACAGGGAGCCGACGAAGACGCGAGCCTCTCCCGCGGACGTACCCGAAAAGCTCAGCAGCGTGAACGGCTCCGGCACGAAACTGTCGAAGCGGCGTGGGGCCGACTCACCCTCAGGCAACGCCAACGCGAGTTGAATGCCGCGGCGGGTGAAGTCCTGGGCACCGGAAAACAACGCCCCGTTGTCGCCGGAACCCTCGCCGGAGAAAAGCCAGGTGAAGGTCTGGTTGTTGGCGTTACCCGGGCGGGACACTCGCCAAGGCCCAATGCTCAGCGGCAGCGAGCGCACCTTAACCTCGGCAGCGTTGTCGTATTCCTTGCTGGTCATGCAGTTCAGGGTACCTGTGTTAGCGCAGGATGGGGCGCGCTCGCAGACTGAGTTCTGCCATCGCAAGCGCACCGAGCGCCGTGGTGATCAACAAGGTGCCGGGGAAGAAGCCGGCGTCCACGGGGATCGCACCCACGGCTGAACCGCTGGCGATGCCCACCTGGAAGGTCACCACGTAGATAGATGATGCGCGGTTCTGGTTGTCCTCCCCTGCAAAGAGGAAGATCGTGGTGGCCGCAGTGGGCAGCCCGCCGCCGGCAGTACCGAGAAAGGCGATCACGAGGAGGGCGGGGATGAGGGCGAAGGTTGGAGAAGTGCTCATAAGCGCAAGGGCGCTTGCCCCGAGAATACCCGCGGCGACAATGAGACCCGCGAAAATGAAATTCATGCGAATCATGCGGCGGTCCGACCGGCGGCCCGCAGAGACGACGCCGAGAATGCCGAACAAGCCGTAGGCCGCCAGCCCTACGGCCACGAATGACTCACCGATCGTGCGCCCGACGAAAAGACCCAGGTAGGTGTAGGAGCAGAACAGCGCGGTGATAACAAGTGCGAGGTACACCACAAGCGCGGGAAGGGCGGATTTCTGCGCGTCCTGACCTGTTTTGTCTGCGGGCGGGATGGCTGGCATGGACGGCAGGAAGAACAGCAGCGCAATGAACGCGCCGGCCACGAGCGCGCCCAGCAGCCATGTCGCGTTGCGCCAGCTAATCGCCCCGCCGATGAGAGTGGTCAGCGGCGACCCCATGACCAGCGCCATCGTCGAGCCGAGCGAGACCACGCCGATCGCCCGGCCGGTCATCCCCTTCGGCGCGAGCCGGGCGGCCATTGGGTTGACCAACGACCAGAACAACCCGTGCGTGAACGCCGCGCACACGCGCCCGGCGACAAGCCCCCAGTAGTTCGCAGCGCTCGCCTGCAACGCGATCCCGGCCAGCAGAAAAATCAGCGTGGCCATGAACACTGGTTTTCTGTCCAGTTTGCGGGTGATTTCCATGAGCGGAATGGTGACCACGGCGACAAGACCGGCGTACACAGTCATGAGCAGCCCGATCTGGCCCTCGGTGACCCCGAGATCTTCTGCCATTGGGCTGATGAGACCGACCGCAAACATCTCAAAGGTCACGTAAACAAAGGCCGCGAAGCCCATTGCTGACAACGGGAGCAAAGGGAATTGGTTCTGCACAGGGCCACGCTAAACCTCTCCCACAAATTTCGCAGTTCAATGTTTTCAGCCCCACACTTGGTGGTAGAACGTTAAACATGCCGATTCAGCCGCCAGATTGGGAGTCGCGCCACACAGGCCAGTCGTACCCCACGATCACGCAGTACGACCGGAAGCACCTGTCCATTCTGGTGTTGTTCATCTTCCTCTGCGGCATCCTAGTCATGGCTGTGAAGAAGCTTCCCGGGTCTGTGGTGAAGGCCTCGCGCAAGGTGGCTGCCGCCATCATGCTGCTGATCTCCACGGCGTACTTCGTGTGGGTGCTTAACCCCTCGCGCATCGTCTGGGACGAGACAGCGCCGTTCCACGTCACCGACCTGCTGCGCTACATCACTCCGTTGGCGTTGGGGACCGAGAATCCCACAGCGACTGCGCTGTCCTACTACTGGGGCTTCTTCCTCAACCCGATGGCCATCCTCTTCCCCGATATGGCGTACGTGCAGGACAACTGGCGCCTGCAAGAACTCGGGTACTGGTACTTCCACCTCGCAGCGACGATCGTGCCCGTCGTGCTCACCTTCGGGCTGGGTTACCGGCCGTCATGGAAGGACTGGCGGGTGGTTTCCGGTATCACCATGGCGTGGGCGGGTGTCTCCGGCGTGGTGAACAAACTCACCGGCGGCAATTACTTCTTCAGTGCCGGCCACCCGCGCGGCTGGTCCCCGCTGCACTGGTTCGGCCCATGGCCCTGGTACCTGCTCATTTGCGTGCCCGGTGTGCCGGTCGTCTTCTCACTTATGACCATCGCCTGGCCCGGTAACCGGCGGGCATTCCGTCGAGCAGGTTGAGCTTCGCCGTCGCGGCGGGTATTGCCTGAGCAATTTTCGACGCGTGCGTCGGCCCTGCCCCGTACTCCGTCTGCGCCGAGATCCACGATGCCACCGCGTGAACAGTGACCGATTGGTAGAGGCCGAGCATGCTGTCGCGGGCCATGCGCGCGCCCATGAGCCCGGCAAGCACGTCGCCTGAGCCGGGTGTCGCCGCCCATGACGTTCCGCAATCCACGATGACCGCGTGGTCCTGCTCCGGGTTAGCGACGATGGTGCTCCTCCCCTTCCGCACGACGGTGCAGTGCAGGGCCTCTGCTAGCGCCTTAGTTTCGCCGAGGCGATCGGCGGGTTCAATGCCGAGCGCATCGCGCAACCGCTCGAACTCCCCGTCGTGCGGGGTGAGCACTGTTTCTGCCTCTCTCTGTTCCAGCAGGTCGCGTAGTTCTGGGTCGCGGGTGAGGAGGGTGAGGCCGTCGGCGTCGATAAGCAACGGTTCCTCGCGGCCGAGAAGCAGTGCGAGCTCGCTGCTGGCCTCCGAATCCGTGCCGATGCCCGGGCCGAACACCCACGCCTGCACGCGCCCAGCGTCTTCGAGCTTCTGCGTGACGACGACCTCCGGCAGCGCCCGCACCACCTCCAACGCCTGGGGCCCGGCGTAACGGACCATCGCCGGAGTCCCATTGACAGCGCCCGCGGTCGCGAGGATGGCCGCGCCGGGATAAGTGCCGCTACCAGCGCGGATGCCCACGACTCCGCCGCTGTACTTATCGTCCTCCGGGCGGGGCTCCGTGTCCGGTTCATTGTCGGGGCGGAGCGGATCGAGGGCGTCAGGGGTCTGGAGCTCACCCGGCACGGCGCGGAAGAGGAGGGTGTCGCTCTCCCAAACGCGAAGTTCATCGGCGATCGTGCGGCCGTCATGAATGTGCGGGTGGGCGAGCAGCTGGATGCCGCACTCCGAGGCGAGACCGTGCGCGCGGCGCCATCCGCCGAACGTGACTGTCGCGTCGGCGATGACGTGGACCTCGCCCTTCTCTCCTGTGTCGGCGTCAATGCCCGAGGGCACGTCGACCGCCAAGACGTGCGCGTACCAGTCCGTGAGGTGGTCGAGGACCGCCTTGACCTCCTCCCCCAGGCTGCCCGCGCCGCCGAGGCCGGTGAGCCCGTCGATGGCGAGACGGTAGTTCTGCTCCTGCATCGGCGCATCATCAAGCACGGTGCCGCCGGCGTTGCGGAAGGCCTCCAACGCAGGTTGGTGGGCGCTCCCCCACGCCAGCCAGGCGTCCACTTTGTGGCCGGCCAGTGCCAGTTCAGCGCCAGCGTAGAGAGCATCGCCGCCGTTGCCGCCCTTGCCCACTAAGAGGAAAATGCGTGGGTTCTCGCGGTAGTGCTCCAAGAAGTCTGGCCAGGTCAGCATGGCTTCCGCCGCCTGGAAAACGGCGTGGGCCGCCGACTTCATGAGTTCGTCGGGTTCGCGTTGCGCGTCGAGAAGCGGGCGCTCTGCCGCGCGGATCTGTTCGGCTGTGTAAGCGTGCAGCATGCACCCCAGCGTAGGTGCGTTACGTGACTTGCGCGTCGAGTGGAGAAAACCAACGCAGGCCCTGAAAGCGAGCAAAGTCGCTATCGAAAGAGCAGATGGAGGTGCCGTGCTCGATAGCGAGAGCGGCAAGATGAGCATCGGTGACAAGGGCCCCACGGGCGTCACTGTCGACGGTGAGGGTGCGCAGGATACTCGCGTGCTGCGGACCAGGTTGGGGCACCCAGGAGTTCGGGTGTCTCAACCAGTTTTCGATGTAGTCACTCGCGCGAGAAGGTGTGAGCGGCATAGCGAACAGTGCAGGGTTCGTGGTGATCCTTTGAAACGCCAGCAAGCAAATCCATGGGAAGCCGACCCGTTCAGTGCCGCGCAGAGCACGATCAAGCCATGACGAGGCTTCAGCGTAATGCGTCGCGTTCTCATCAGACGCGTAGATAAGCACGTTTGCGTCGATGATCATTGCACGCGCCGGCCGAGTCTTTCGCGATCTTCCAGATCCAAGATCTCACTAACTTTGATGCACTCGACCTTCATTCCCATCGGCTGCGACATGGGGATATAGTCCACTGCACTATCTTTTCGGGGCAATCCGGCGCGTGCAAGATCATTGACCGCTTCACCCACGCTGGTGCCTTTCTCAGCTGCAATAGCGCGGGCGGCGGTGTACACCTCTTCATCGAGCCGGATCGTGAGCCTCATGAAACCGACGCTAGCACCAGTGGTGACGCAGTTCAAGACCGGTTTCTAAGTTACTGGCAGCCCGGGCACCAGTAGAGTTTTCGGCCCTCGCTCACCTTCATTTCGATGGGTGTGCCGCAGATGTAGCACGGGTCGCCCGCCCGGCGGTAGACGTAGACCTCTCCGCCATGGTCGTCCTTGCGCGGGTCGCGCCCCATGGCCTCCGGGGTGTGGTCGGGGCGGACGGTGTCAATGCGCCCGTGGTCCACGCCGTAGGTCATGAGATCGACGAGGTCGGTCCACATGTCGTCGAATTGAGTCCTGCTCAATTGGTTGCCCGGCAGCGCAGGATGGATTTTTTGACGGAAAAGAACCTCTGCGCGGTAGATATTGCCCACCCCGGCGAAGAGCTTCTGGTCCATGAGCAGCGAGCCGATGGAGCGCTTGGACCGGTGAATTTTCTCGTACAGCTCCTCCGGCGGGGTGCGTTCGGCGATCGGGTCGAATCCGGAGCGGCCGATGATCGCGTCAACCTCCTCGTCGGTTAAAAGCGTGCAAAACTGCGGTCCGCGCAGGTTAGCGGCCGTTTCGCCGTTGGAGATGTGGAGGCGGATCTGGCCCCAGTCGTCCCCGGCCGGCTCGAAACGCAGCGAGCCGATCAGGCCCAGGTGAATGTAGACCACGTGCTCCGGGTGAGGGGCGTCGAAGTCTAAGAACAGGTGCTTGCCGTGGGCGGTGGCGGCGGTGAGGCGGGTGCCGTCGATAAGCGATGCCTGCGTGAACCTGCCTTGCGGGCTGGTGACCTCCACCGGCGTCGCGCGGAAGTCCGCGTTGAGGTCGCGCGCGAGACGGTGGAGGACGTGACCTTCCGGCACTACTTGGGCTCGACCGGGTTCTCGGACACGACGACACCGTCCGAGTCAGCATAAACGTACTGGCCAGGGATGAAATCGATGCCGCCCAGGCGGAGCACAATGTTCTCCTCGCCGACGCCGTCCTTGTTCGACTTGCGCGGGTTCGTGCCCAGCGCCTTGCAGCCGAAGTCCATCTTGGCCACCTCAGCGGAATCCCGGATCGGGCCGTTGATGATCACGCCGGCCCAACCGTTGTTCACGCCGGCCTCCGCGATCATGTCGCCCATGAGAGCCGTGTGCATGGAGGCGTGGCCGTCCACTACGAGAACCTTGCCCTCGCCGGGAGAGTTCAGCGTCTTCTTCACCAAGCCGTTGTCCTGGAAGCACGAAATTGTGTGGATCTCGCCACAGAACTCGATCTTGCCGCCGAAGTTACGGAACTGGATGTCGCAGCTTTGCACGTCCTTGTCGTGGATGTCGGCGATGTCGGCGGTGGCGATGAACTGAACGTCGGTCATGGCGTGCTCCTTCTGTGCGGGATCGTTGCTGGTTTCCGAGTTTACGCGTTCAGCTCGAGCTGATGGACAGGTTGACCTGTAATCTCTGCGATGAGGTCGAAGTCTTTATCCACGGCGAGTACCGTAAGGCCGGTTGTTTCTGCTATCGCAGCGATCAAGAGATCGGGGATTGAAGGAGCGCGGTGATGTCCTCGGTCAGCGAGCAGCAATTGCACTTCGAGAGCTCGCCGCTCCGCGGCGGGAGTCACATATTCCACCGGCATGTACGACAACGGGGGCAGGGAAAGATCCTCGCGGTGTTCTGAACCCGAACGAGCGGAGAAACCAATTTCCAACAGAGTGACCGTGCTAACTCTGACCAGACCACGTTCAATCCGGCGCGCCCACAACTCCCCTTGCTGGAGCCGGTCAGAGGAAAACCGGACGTACGCTGACTTGTCGATCAACCAGCCGTTCATTGCCATGCTGCGCGCATTACGTCTTCATCTGAGAGATCAGCGTGAACACGGGCTGTTCGAGCCCAATCTTCCGCCGTGATCTTCCTTCGGGACTCGGGTTCCACCGTGTCTTCAATTTTGCGTCGCAGGTATTCATTCCTTGAAAGCCCAAGATCAGCGGCTTCAGAGTCCAAGCGCTTTACGGCTGCGTCCGATATGCCCCTAATCAAAATGTCCATCACGGCCTCCTCTCGATGGTGATGTCACGATATCACTGGTCTGTGCGACACAGTACCCTCAATTTCATGACATCGTTCCAGCTCGATCGACCCATCACAACCCCCCGTCTAATCATTAGACCGTTCACGCCTGCCGACGAAGACGACATGTTTGATTTCGAATCCCGAGACGATGTCGCTCGGTACCTATACAACGAGCCCCTCACTCGCGAGGATAACGCCGCAGAGCTGGCCAAGCGGATGACTCAGACGAAGCTCGAGAGTGACGGAGACACTCTTCTCTTGGCCGTTGAGTACGACGGGAAGGTCATCGGTTACGTTCTTCTGATGCTGCTGAGCCGGGAAAATCTTCAGGGCGAATTCGGATTTGTGTTCCATCCCGATTACCAAGGGAAAGGACTAGCTTCGGAAGCAGCCCGCGAGATGCTCCGCTTCGGTTTTGAGACCCTAAATCTGCACCGCATCATCGGAAGGTGCGATCCGCGAAATGCTGGCTCTGCCCGGCTCATGGCACGGCTCGGGATGCGCAAGGAAGCTCACTTCCGCGAGCTAGAGATTTTCAAAGGCGAATGGGGGGACGAGTTGACCTACGCCATGCTCAAAAGGGAGTGGGACCAAATGAGCAACGCTGAATAGCCACCAGCCCCCAAGCGCACGAAAAACCCGCACTGGGTTAGCAGTGCGGGTTCGCGTCTAGTTCGAAGCTAGGTGCTTAGAACTGGCCCTCCTCGGTGGAGCCCTTCAGGGCGGTGGTGGAGGAGTTCGGGTCGACGGTGGTGGCAACGCGGTCGAAGTAGCCGGCACCGACCTCGCGCTGGTGCTTCACAGCGGTGAAGCCGCGGTCGGATGCTGCCTGGAACTCGCGGTTCTGCAGGTCGACGAAGGCCGGCATGCCCTCGCGAGCGTAGCCGTAGGCCAAGTCAAACATGGAGTAGTTGAGGGCGTGGAAGCCAGCCAGGGTGATGAACTGGAAGGTGAATCCCATCTTGCCCAGCTCCTTCTGGAACTTGGCAATTTCTTCCTCGTCCAGGTGGGAGGACCAGTTGAAGGACGGGGAGCAGTTGTAGGCCAGCAGCTGGTCCGGGAACTCCTCGTGGACACCGTCGGCGAACTTCTTCGCCAGCTCGAGGTCCGGAGTACCGGTCTCCATCCAGATCATGTCGGCGTACGGAGCGTAGGACTTTGCACGCGCGATGCAGGGCTCAACGCCGTTCTGGACGTAGTAGTAACCCTCAGCGGAACGCTCGCCGGTGAGGAACTTCGCGTCGCGCTCATCGACGTCGGAGGTCAGCAGGGTTGCAGCCTCAGCGTCGGTGCGGCCGATGACAACGGTCGGGACGTTCATGACGTCTGCAGCCAGGCGAGCGGAAGACAGGGTGCGGATGTGCTGCTGGGTCGGGATGAGGACCTTGCCGCCCAGGTGGCCGCACTTCTTCTCGGAAGCGAGCTGGTCCTCCCAGTGGGTACCAGCGGCACCAGCCTGGATCATGGCGCGCTGCAGCTCGTAGACGTTCAGTGCGCCACCGAAGCCGGCCTCACCGTCAGCGACGATCGGGACGAGCCAGTTGTCCACGGAGGTGTCGCCCTCGACGCGGGAGATCTGGTCAGCGCGGGTCAGAGCGTTGTTGATGCGACGGACAACGTTCGGCACGGAGTTAGCCGGGTACAGGGACTGGTCCGGGTAGGTGTTGCCGGAGAGGTTGGCGTCACCTGCGACCTGCCAGCCGGAGAGGTAGACGGCCTGCAGACCTGCGCGGACCTGCTGAACAGCCTGGTTACCGGTCAGGGCACCCAGGGCGTGGATGTAGGAGCCGTCGCCCTTGGTGATGCCGTCCCAGAGGATCTCAGCACCGCGGCGAGCGAGGGTCTGCTCCTCGACGACGTTGCCCTGCAGGTCAGCGACCTGCTGTGCGGTGTAGTCGCGGGTGATGCCCTTCCAGCGGGGGTTCTCGTCCCAATCCTTCTGGATTTCCTCAGCGGTACGAGCCTGTCCTGTGGTGGTCATATACCTGTCCCCTTTCTATGGGATCTGTTGTTTGTAGCCGCTCACCCCGCCGAAGTGAAGTGAGCCACGCTGTTGGCGTTCAACGACTAGTATCACCAGCCGCTCGCTCATACGTCAATACGGGTCCCGGGTTGCGTCGCGTGGCCGAGCCGCTTGGATGGCAGGAGGACAGGAAATGTGCAGGATAAGCGCTTTTTGCTTATCGACGTTCGTGACCAACCTGACAGCCGTCCGACTTTTGACTGACAAATTCGGGGGTAGCGTGACAGCAATCACTTAATGTTTCGCCTAATGCGCACGCAACAATTTCAGGCAACCTAGACTAGTGCCATACATCTTCTGTTCAATTGGCTGAAAGGATCTCTGACCTATGACTACGCCGCAATTCGAAGACCGCGCTGAGCGCGTCGAGGTAGCTGGCCTGCAGGTGGCCCGCCCGCTCTATGACTTTGTCAACGACACTCTGCTGCCGGAGATCAAGCCCGAAACGAACCTGGACACCGAGAAGTTCTGGGCCGACGTCGCGCAGTACTTCGCGGATCTGGCTCCGAAGAACAAGGCTCTGCTGGCCCGCCGCGACGAGCTGCAGGCCACCATGAACGATTACTACCGTGAGAACCCGGGCCAGCCGGACCCGAACGAGCACGAGGAGTTCCTTCGTTCCATCGGTTACATCGTCGACCAGCCGACTGACGGCGCGATCCGCACCGAGAACGTCGACGACGAGTTCGCTAACGTCGCGGGCCCGCAGTTGGTGGTGCCGATTACCAACGCCCGTTTTGCCATCAACGCAGCGAACGCGCGTTACGGTTCGCTGTACGACGCTTTGTACGGCACCGATGCCATCCCGACCGACGGCGGTGCTGAGCCGGGCGAGGGGTACAACCCGGTCCGCGGTGACCGCGTCATTGAATGGTCCCGCAATTTCCTCGACGAGGCTGTGCCGCTCGAGGGTGCTTCCCACGCCGAGGTCGACGCGTACGAAATCACCGAGTCCGGCGAACTGAAGATCACCGCTGACGGCAACGAGGTTTCCCTCAAGGAGCCGGAGGTCTACGTTGGCTACCAGGGCGAGCAGTCTGCTCCGACCGGCATCGTGCTGCGCCACAACGGTCTGCACATCATTATTCAGCTTGACCGCGAGCACCCGGTGGGCAAGACCGACCGGGCTGGTGTCGCTGACGTCGTGCTCGAGTCCGCAGTGACCGCCATCATGGACTTCGAGGACTCTGCCGCAGCTGTTGACGGTGCTGATAAGGCCGCTGCGTACGAGACCTGGTTCGGTCTCAACCGCGGTGACATCTCCGAGACGGTTTCTAAGGGCGACAAGTCCTTCGAGCGCAAGCAGGAAGATGACCTGACCTACACCGCGAAGGACGGCTCCGAGGCCACTTTGCACGGCCGCGCCATGATGCTGTGCCGCAACGTAGGCCACCTGATGACCACCCCGGCAATCCTCATCGACGGCCAGGAGGTCCCGGAGGGCCTGCTCGACGGCATCATCACCGTCGCCTCCGCTATCCCGGGCCTGCGCAAGGACAACGCACACGGTAACTCCCGGACGGGTTCTGTGTACGTGGTGAAGCCGAAGCAGCACGGCCCGGAAGAGGTCGCCTTCACCAACGAGATCTTCGACCGCGTCGAGGAGATCCTGAACCTGCCGAAGAACACCGTCAAGGTCGGTGTCATGGACGAGGAGCGCCGCACCTCCGTCAACCTGGACGCCTGCATCATGGAGGCGGCGGATCGTCTCGTGTTCATCAACACCGGCTTCCTCGACCGCACCGGTGACGAGATCCACACCTCCATGCAGGCCGGCCCGATGGTCCGCAAGGCGGACCTGCAAACCGCGCCGTGGAAGCTCGCCTACGAGAACCACAACGTCGACGCTGGTCTTGCGCACGACCTGCCGGGTCGCGCACAGATTGGTAAGGGCATGTGGGCGGAGACCGAGCACATGGCTGCGATGCTGGAGAAGAAGATCGGCCAGCCGCGCGAGGGTGCGAATACCGCTTGGGTCCCCTCCCCGACCGGTGCGACCCTGCACGCCACCCACTACCACCAGGTCGATGTCCACGAGGTGCAGGACGAGTTGCGTGCCGCCGGCCGCCGCGACGCCTACGCTGACCTGCTTACGGTTCCGGTCAACACGGGCGGCGACACCTGGTCCGACGAGGAGAAACAGCAGGAGCTGGACAATAACTGCCAGTCCATCCTAGGCTACGTGGTCCGCTGGGTTGAGCAGGGTGTCGGCTGCTCCAAGGTGCCGGACATCCACGATGTGGACCTCATGGAGGACCGCGCCACCCTGCGCATTTCCTCCCAGATCCTGGCGAACTGGCTGGTCCACGGTGTCATCACCGAAGAGCAGGTGCTGGAGTCCCTCGAGCGCATGGCAGTCAAGGTTGACGGGCAGAACGCCGGCGACGCCAACTACCTGCCGATGGCCGCCGACTACGATGCCTCCATCGGCTTCCAGGCTGCAAAGGACCTGATCTTCAAGGGCACTGAGTCCCCGTCCGGTTACACCGAGCCGATCCTGCACGCGAAGCGCCGCGAGTTCAAGGCCGCTCACGGCATTGATTAATCGGGTCTGAACCCATTCACTAACGCCGTTACCTCTTCGGTGGCGGCGTTTTAGTCTCCGTAGACCACGCTTCTGTGGCCGATAGAGAACACCTCGATGGTGACTATTTTGTCCTTGATGAGCGCGAGAATCCGGTAAGAGCCGACGCGGTAGCGCCATTCGCCGGGGCGGTTCGCTGTCAAAGACTTGCCGAATGCGCGTGGGTCAGCGCAGCCGTCGAGGTTTTTCTTGATCCAGGTAGCAAGAATCCGGGCGTCGAACCGGTCCATCTTCTTGAGCTGTTTACGGGCTTTGGCGGTGAGTTCGACTTTGTAGGGCATCGGGTGTTTTAGCGCAGCTCAGTGAGCACGTCGTCAATGGTGTAGCGCTCACCGGAATCGTTGGCGACCGCTTCACGTAGTTCCTGCAGGTCATAGGTATCTTCGATCTTTTCCAGGATGGCGGAGCGGGCGAAATCGGAGATCGTGACGCCGGAGAAGCTCGCGAACTTTCGAACCAGCTCGGCGTCCTCTGCGTTCATGCGGATTGTCATCGTGGCCATGAATACATTGTATTCACTCGGCTTGCGTGAACAAGATTTCCCTGGGCTCTATGTATTCTCTTTAGGGTGCAGCGCTAAGGAGGGCACATGGGGTACACAGTCGGATTCGACCGCGACAAGTACATTGCGATGCAGTCGGAGCACATCTCGCAGCGTCGACAAGCGATCGGCGGAAAGCTCTACCTCGAGATGGGCGGCAAGCTTTTCGACGACCACCATGCCTCCCGCGTCCTGCCCGGGTTCACCCCGGACAACAAGATTGCCATGCTCGAGCGGATCAAGGACGAAGTCGAGATCGTCGTCTGCGTCGCCGCACCTGATCTGGTCCGGCAGAAGGTCCGCGCAGACATCGGCATCACCTACGAGGATGAGGTTTTAAGGCTTATCGACGGCTTCCGCGAGCGCGGCTTCCTCGTCGACAACGTCGTGATCACCCAGTATGAAAGCGGGCCTGACCAGGCCGACGCTTTCCGGAACAAGCTGGAGAAACTGGGGTTGACGGTCAATCTGCACCGCGTGATCCCCGGGTACCCGAACGACATTTCGCGGATCGTCTCGGAGGAGGGTTTCGGCCGCAACGACTACGTGGAGACCTCCCGTGACGTGGTTGTGATGACCGCGCCGGGGCCGGGATCCGGCAAAATGGCGACCTGTTTGAGTCAGGTGTACGCCGACAACCTCCGTGGTATTTCCGCAGGCTACGCTAAGTTTGAGACCTTCCCCATCTGGAACTTGCCGCTCGAGCACCCGATCAACTTGGCGTATGAGGCAGCGACGGTCGACCTTGACGACATCAACGTCATCGACCAGTACCACCTGGCGGCCTACGGTGAGCAGGTCTCCAGCTACAACCGCGACGTGGAAGCGTTCCCCCTACTCAAGGCGTTGCTGCTGGAGGCGACGGGGACGCAGCCCTACCAGTCCCCCACCGACATGGGCGTGAATATGGCGGGCCACTGCATTTCTGACGACGAGGCATGCCGGTACGCGGCCAACCAGGAGATCATCCGCCGGTTCCTCGCCGCCCAGGTGGACGCGCGCCGGGGCGACGTGCCCGAGAACGTGCCGGAGCGCGCCGCGAACGTCATGCGCAAGGCAGGGCTGACTGTTGAAGACCGTCCGGTCGTCGGCCCGGCGCTCGCCATCGCTGATACCACCGGCAATCCCGGCGCGGCGCTGGAGCTTCCCGACGGTTCCATCGTGACCGGCAAGACCTCCGACCTGCTCGGGCCGTCGGCAGCCGTGCTGCTCAACGCGCTGAAGAAGCTGGCCGGAATCGACGACGAAGTGCACCTGCTCTCCCCCGACTCCATCGAGCCGATCCAGACGTTGAAGACGACGTACCTCGGCTCGCGCAACCCTCGCCTGCACACTGACGAGGTGCTCATCGCGTTGTCCGCTTCCGCCTCGGAAGACAATAACGCCCGGCTAGCGCTGGAGCAGTTGCAGTCCCTGCGCGGTTGCGATGCTCACATCACCACCATCTTGGGTTCTGTGGATGAGGGGATCTTCCGCTCGCTCGGTGTGCTGGCAACAACGGAGCCGGAGTACTGGCGCAAAGCCCTGTACCACCGGCGGTAACACGCCTGTCCCCCTGAGGGGACAATCTCGCATTTTCCCTGTCACATCCTCTGCGCCGCTGGAATCGTCGGAAGTGGAAACCGCATCCGACGAGAGGAAAAGGCAGGTGATGGGAAATGACTATTCCCTTCGAGCTTGAAGCAGCGGGGTTGAACCATTCCTATGGGGATACACCGGTCATCCAGGATCTGACCATGAGAGTTCCGCAGGGGCAGGTGTACGGGTTTCTCGGCAGAAACGGAGCCGGAAAGAGCACCGTCATGAAGATTCTGCTCGGACTTCTCACACCGGCATCTGGGCAGATCGCGTTTGAAGGTAGGGTCATCGACCCAGGCGCGGCGGCGTATCTCGCGCGAGTGGGAAGTTTGATTGAAGAACCTTCCTTCTACCCGAACCTCACTGGGGCAGAAAATATCCGCTACATCAGCACACTTCGGGAGAGTACCGCTCAGGACAGCCAGCTTCTTGATCTTGTTGGTCTCAGTTCGCAAGCGGCCAACAAGAAAGCGGGAGAATACTCGCTGGGGATGAAACAGCGGCTCGGGATCGCGCTTGCGCTTGTCGGCGACCCTCAGCTTCTGCTTCTCGACGAGCCAACGAATGGCCTAGACCCGGAAGGCATCCGGGAAATGCGCAACCTCATTCGCTATTTCTCCAAGGAACTGGGGAAGACTGTCGTTGTTTCCAGCCACATTCTTTCGGAGATTGAGCAGCTCGCCGACACGGTGGGAATCATCCACCACGGACGCATGCGCTACGAAGGCAACCTGGGCGACCTTTCTGGCACGCCAACCTTGGTCCTCGACACGCTGGACGGATCCACGACGTCCGAGGTGCTATCGCGGGGCAACATCCCTTTCACCCCTGTCGCGCATGAGTGCTTTGCTTTGCCGTACCACGACCGAAGCCAGACTGCTCAACTGGTCAGCTGGCTCGTTGGGCAGGGTGTCCACATCGCGTCGGTCAGCGTGAATGAGCGGACGTTAGAGGACTCCTTCCTGGAGATTACCGAGGAAGACTATGTCGAGGTGGGGAGCAAATGATGTCTGCAATGAAAAGCGTGGGGGTGACCCCCAAGGCATTTCAGATGGCAGGTCTGGAACCGTCGAAGTACCGGCGCAAACCGAGCGTGCTGCTGCCAATAGGTGTTGTGGCTCTGTTCGGGTTGTGGGCCGTCGCGACCATGTTCAACTCCGGTTCGGACGATCGGGCTGCGATTATCAACCTGGTTCAGCTCGGCGGGCTCATGCTGCCGCTGCTTATCGGCTCGAGCGTCCTCATTCTGGTGGGAGAAGATAAGAACACCAACATGACGTCACGTGCGCAAAGCCTCGGCATCGCACTGCCGGAAATCGGGTTTGCGAAGGCACTGTGGGCCCTGGCCGCGGGATTGTGCGGTCTGCTGGCCATTACTGCGAGCACGGTCATTGCCGGGCGAGCCGTAGGGATCACTCCTCCAGGTAATTCTGTGGTCATAGTGCTCTTCGCGCTGGCAGCGGAAATCGTCTGCCTCGTGCCTGCATTCCTCAACATTGCGTTGAGGAAACGGGGTCAAGGATATGTCTTGGCCTTATCGCTCGGAGGAGCATTGCTGGGTTCAGCTGGGCACTTTCTGCCTCAGTACGTAGCGGCGCTCACACCATTTACGTTCGCAGGCGCATTGACCCCGGCGAGGATCAATCAGGACGGGATGTATGACGTGTCTTTCTCCGTCCTATTGCCCGTCATCGTGCTTGCAGTCACGGCCATCGTCTGTGCCGCTTCAATCGCGTTCTTCCCCAGGAGGGTTCTCAATGACTAAAAGCCTGATCGGACTCAAGAAATCACCGAGTACCTTCATCGTCGTGGCTGCGACAGGTCTTCTCTTCGCAGGTGCCGTCATCTTTGGACACCAAATGGTCCCCGACCCCATGTGGCAGGATGACCCTTCACATGCGGTGACCTCGGCGTGGAGCAACCTTGGCGGGCTCTACTTCGGCATCTTGCTTCCCATTCTCGTCGCAAGTTGTGCGGCGTTGGTCATGGCCCCTGAGCACCAACGTGGAAACGTGCAGTGGCTGCGCAGTCAACCGCACGGGGCGTCGCTGCTCTTGAGGGAGAAGGTGGCGGCTCTAGGCCTTATCAGCGTCATCCTCGGTGCGATCCACGTTCTTGTCACTCTCACGTTCGGGTTCTGGCAGGGTTACAGTTCTGTTCCGCAGTTCAGTAACCTCGTTGTTTATGCTGCGACGACCGTCTTCGGCGTGTTCGCGGTAGGCACCTTCTACATGTGGGTCAGCACATTCCTGCGTGGCACAGCCAGCACTATCTCGGTCGGGATAGCGCTCACCGTGACCTCTATGGCCTTGACGGTCTTTGAACAAGTGGCCTTCTCCTCCACCACCATCGAAACAGTGCTTCCCACCACCCAGCTCATTTCAACCGCGTTGGTGCGTGAAGCGGGAACCTCAACGCCGATAATGGTGCTGTTGAAGGTGCTCATCGCGTTAGGGTGGTCAGGGGTATTCATCCTGCTGACACGCAGGCGCTTGGCCAGCGCGAGTTAGCCGGGACCCCCATGATCCAGCAATGCCCGAGAAAGTCATATTTGTGAACGACGCCAGTAGGAATGAGATCAAGTCCTCCAGGACTTTTCTGGATAAGCTCCTCGAGGCTTGGCTCTCTTCCAAAGAGACGTTGTGGCTGGGTGCACTGGCCGGTTTGGGATTCCAGCTCATGTTGAGCGTGTTCTCGTTGAGGGCTTATTTAACCTCTTGGGTGATGTGGGCGCTGGTGACCGCCGTGCAGTTTGCACTTCTTGTGGCAAGGCGCCGCTGGCCGCTGTATGCGCTGGCGGGGCAGTCGGTGATTTTCGCTCTTGGAGAGACGCTAACTGGTTCCGGGGCGTACACGTTGGTCCCGTTTCTGATCTGTGCCGCAAGCGTTGTGCTGAGGGATAGGTCGCGCAATGTGCTCGTTGGAATCGGCATGGCTGTGGCTAGTTCACTGGTCAGCACTTCTGGGTTGCACTCAGGGCGTGGCCCTCAACTTGAAGCAATGTTGCCTGTCCTATGGTATCTGGCCGTCGCGATTGCTCTAACGGCGTTCGCGCGCGGGCGATTGAACTCATTGGCGGAGCGGGACAGGCGCCTCGTGGCGGAACAACGTGAACGTGAAGCTGCCGCCAGACAACGAAAAGCAGAGTCGGTGTCACGGGTGGCCTCCAACTTGCACGACAGCGTGGGCCACAACCTCACGGGCATCATCACTCTCGCGGAGGGAATCTCGAAGCAGTCTGGCAACGAGCAAGTTGATGGAGTCGTAGATCTGGTCAACGAGTTAGCCCGGGAGGCGCTCGGTGAAACGCGGACTGCCATCCGTGCCATCAAGTCCGCAGAAACCGAGGAGCATGACGTGCTGCACCCGAGCGAGAGTGCTCGGACGTGGGAAGACATATCCCAACTGATCGGTAATGTCCGTTCCACCGGCTTGGATATCGCGGTGACGGAGAAGGGACAGCGCCCCGAGAATCCACGCATTCAAGACACGCTTTATCGGGTGGTGCGGGAAAGCCTCACGAACGTCATGCAGCATGCCCGGGACGCCACAGCGGTGACGATCATTTTCGCGTTCACCCAGCGCGGCGTCGAGGTGACACTCACGGACAATGGAACCGTGCTGTCACCATCCACCGCGCCGGGTGTCGGGCTGGACGGGCTGGCCATGCGTGTTCAACAGGCAGGCGGGACATTCAACGCCGGTTGGGCGGAAAACGGATGGAGGGTGCGTGCCACTCTTCCGCTCGAAGACGGTGATCCTCAGTGAGCGTGGGACGCACGAGGGTGCTCATAGTCGATGATCAACGGCCCGCGAGAATGGGGTTGAGCCTCATGGTCGACCGGTTCCCGGACATGGAGGTCGTTGCCTGTGTGGATAACGGGAAGGAGGCGATTGAATGGTTGGCGAAGCGTACGTCAGAGGCGAAGAAACTGCCCCATGTCGTACTGATGGATATTCGGATGCCGGTGATGAACGGCATTGAAGCCACAAAGCGCATCACGAGCCAATACCCGAAGATGAAAGTATTGGTGATGACGACCTACGACGAGGACGACTACGCTTTCGGCGCGCTGGACGCCGGCGCGACTGGCTATCTTCTGAAAGATGTTCGGGCCGATGAGCTGCACCGAGCAGTGTCTGCGGTGGCGCAAGGGGACGCGATTCTCACCCCCAGGATCACTGCAGAATTGGTCCGTCAGCGGCCGCACAGGCCTACCCAGGGCCGCCAAGCTCGGGCACAAGAAGCGTTTGAGGCGTTATCTGCGAGAGAGTTTGAAGTAGCTGGCCTCGTTGCCCGGGGTATGAACAACGCCGAGATCGCCGAGCACCTCATCATCCAGCCAGACAGTGTGAAGAAAACCGTGTCGAGAATCCTGTCGCGCATGAACCTGCGCGACAGGACGCAAATCGTTGTGCTGTGGTACGAAGCTGGTCTAGCAACGTGACGTGGCGGGGTGATTTCTCCCCTCCCCGCTGACTCCATACACTGGTTGTGTGACCAGCAAAATCCTGCTCTACTATCAGTTCCGCCCGATCCCAGACCCGGAGGCAATCCGGTTGTGGCAGCGCGACCTGTGCGAGGGGCTGGGCCTCAACGGCCGGATCATCATCTCCCCGGACGGCATCAACGGCACCGTCGGCGGGGACATCGACGCGTGCAAGGCGTACGTGCGTAAAACCAAGGAATATTTCCGCGGCATCGAATTCAAGTGGTCCGAGGGCGGCAAGGAGGACTTCCCTAAACTGTCCGTCAAAGTGCGCGATGAAATTGTCATCTTCGGCGTGCCCGAGGAATTGCGTGTCGACGACAGTGGGGTCGTCGGCGGCGGCCGGCACTTGAAGCCGGAGGAGGTCAATGAGCTCGTCGAAAAGCGTGGCGACGATGTCGTGTTCTTCGACGGCCGCAACGCGTACGAGGCTGAGATCGGCAAGTTCAAAGGCGCTGTCGTGCCCGATGTGGAGACCACCCACGATTTCATCGCGGAGCTCGAGTCCGGCAAATACGACTGGATGAAGGACAAACCGGTGGTGTCCTATTGCACGGGCGGCATACGCTGCGAGATCCTGTCGTCGCTGATGAAAAACCGCGGGTTCGAAGAGGTCTACCAAATCGACGGCGGCATCGTGCGCTACGGAGAGAAGTACGGCAACTCGGGGCTGTGGGAAGGATCGCTGTACGTTTTCGACGGGCGCATGCACACCGAATTCGGTGCCGGCGCAGACGCTGACCCGGACTTCGTGCAGCTCGGCCATTGCGTGCACTGCGGTGCACCGACGAACCAGCACTACAACTGCGCGAATGAGCCCGAATGTCGGCAGCAGTACCTGAGCTGCGAGGATTGCCGGGCGGAGAACCCGTACTGCGCCCGGTGCTCTCAAGGCGCGTAATCGGCAGCGAGCATGCCGACGGTGACTGTCAGCCACAGCATGGTGAACGGGACAATGGGCAGCCAAAACACGCCCATCCACGGCATCCAGCGCTCGTAGCGATTGAGCTTGCGCACCATGATCACCGCGCAGCCGAGCAGGGCGGCGACGGGATAAAGGGAACTGAGAACCGCCCACCACGCGCGGGCGGATTGGGAGCACAGCCAGGAGGCCTCCCCCGCTTCGCACAGCGGGCCGCCGACGAGACGGAAGATCAGCGCCAGAATCCCCGCAATCAGGAACGTGCCTGCAACGGATGCGACACCGAACCAGATGGCTTGGCGGGTGGACGCCTGGTTGCGCTCGTTGAGCTGGGCGGGATCGGGTTCGCTTGCAAGCTCGTCGAAAGACCGCGGTTCCGGCCGCACCTTGTTGTAGTAGTCGGCCGCTCCATGCAGGTCGTTCTCCGGATGGTCCGGGCGGTCAGAGGGCATACTAGACATAGCCCCCACCCTAGACTCCCCCGCTAGCGCTGCGGAAAAATAACCACGGGCACCGGAGTATGCCGAAGAAAGTCCGTCACGCGCGGGCCTGCGAAAACGCAGTTTGCTTTGGCGGGGCGGGAGGCCAGGAAGAGGACATCGCCTTTCTTCCATTTCTGCGAATCTACGACGGCATCCCACCCGTCGCCGGCGCTGACACGGGTTTCCACCTCGAAGTTCTTCAGGCCTTCCACGCCGAGCTTATCGGCCATGTCGGTCACGACGTCTCGGGCGCGGTCGAGGAGCGCCAAGGAGGTCTCGTTCCATTCGTCGATAAACGCCCGGTGCGGGGCGATCTGCTCGTCGTAATCGTAGGTTTCCTCCGGCGAGAACGCCATGATGCGCAGATCGACGTCGAGGATCATCGCGATCGCAGCGGCACTGGCGATGCCGGTGTTCGCGGCCTCATCGTTTTCGTCGAGGAACGCGAAGTTGACGCGCGTGATGCCCTTCTTCGACAGCTTCACTGCGCGCGGAGCCAACCCCACGGAGACCGGGGAGGAGTGCATCAGCACGTCCGCAGTGGAGGTGGCTTTGAAGCGCCCCTTAGCGGCCTTGGGCTTGGAACCGACGAGGACCAGATCAGCGTGAAAGCGCTCAACTTCCTGGGTGAGTAGCTCATGGCGCGGGGAGCCGTCGCGGAAGACCGCGAACTCGTCATCCCACGCGCCACGCGGGACGTGCTCTTTGAGGGCATCACGGATGGCGCCGCTGCGCTTATCCGCCATCTCTTTGCGCCACTTTTTGTATTTCTTGCTGGTCTTGTTGCGCAGATGCGACCACGGCTGCTGCTCGGTGGATATCACACGCACCTGCGCCGGCATGGTGCGCGCCAGCCAACCGGCAAAGTGGACTGCCTCTTCCCCGGATTGGTCCCAGCCGACGGCAATGCGCAAAGGGCGCTCTGGACCGACAGCGGTCAGGAGCTCAGGGGTCAGGGAGAAATGTTTCATGACAGCGCGCGAAGTGAGGGGGAAACCGTTAACGGAATACTAACGGTTCCCTAACTTTACATGGCCTTGAGGGGGCCTGGCGCGCTCTTTGGACTGCGGGCCCTATTAACTGCCTGGTTACTCGACGTTTCCTGTGTTGTAGCTGTCCGCCAGGGGCCCAAGGATTCGGGATGCCTGCTGCAGCAGCGGGAGCAACTCGTCGTCAAGCGTGCCGATCATTTCAGCGACGTATTTCACGCGCTCGTCGGAGACACGCTCGTACTCTTTAATACCGGTTTCCGTCATCTCCACGCGCACGCCGCGGCGGTCATTCTCGTCGCGCACGCGGTGGATGAGGTTGCGCTGCTCCAGCTGGTGCAGGGTGTTGGAGGCCGTGGGCATGCGGATGCCTTCATCGGCGGCGAGCTGGCTAATGCGCATCGGGCCGGACTCGATAAGCCGCTCCAGGATGGAAAGTTGCGGCCCAGTCAGGTCAGACTGCTCGGAGATGCGGAAATACGCAACGTAAAGCTTCGTGAGAAAAGGGCGGACATCCTTCGCGATGGCGAAGGCGTCCTCGGGCTTAATTTGTGACATGCGCTCGAGTGTAGAGGTAGTTGTACTAACAAACGAATATCAGATCGTCCCGAACGATGTTGTCTCTGTCACATTTTCCCTGCCGGTGGCGGCGGATAGACTCGGCGCGATGTTTCATTTCGAATCAGAGGTTTCGCACGAGTGGGAGCGGCGCGCTGTTCTGCGCGACTTTCGCGCTGGCCGCGTTCGGCGCGAGGAGCTTTGCGACGCTGATTTTCTGCTCAAGGCCGCCGGCCGGCACCACGGAGTCGACTCAGTCCGGCCCTGCCCCATCTGCGAAAATGTGATGCGGGATGTCCTGTGGATCTACGGTGATAACGTGGGACGCCGTTCTGGCACAGCACGTAGCGCAGAGGAAATTGACAGCATTGTCGCGCAGGCTGGGCCCGTTACCGTCCACCGAGTGGAAGTCTGTGACCGGTGTGGCTGGAACCACTTGCTAGCCGAATCTCAGGCAGTGCCCGACCTGTGAATCGTAGATGAACCCGGGGGGATACTGGGTGTTTTCGGGGTTGAGCAAGTACCCTGTCCTAGAGGTTTAAAGATGAGGCAGGGAAACCCCATTGGCACAAGACACTGAATCCACCGGGAAGAAGCCGGTGCCGGAGAAGCCGACGCAGGAGACGACGGCTTCAAAGTCGACGGCGGATAAGGCGAGTAGCAAGTCTGACGCTAAGGCGGAGAAGAAGTCGTCCGAGAAAGATTCCAGCACCCGTGTGACCAAGAAGAAGCGCCGCCGCTGGCAGTGGCTGGCAGCTCTGGCCTTGGCGGCCGTGCTGCTCCTGCTCGTTCCACTGACGATCTTCGGCGTCAACTACTCTAAGGCGGACCTGCCGCAGCCCGGCGAGATTGACACCCCCCAGGTCTCCACCATCTTCTACAACGACGGCCAGAAAGAACTCGCTCGCCTTGTCCCGCCGGAGGGCAACCGAGAGCAAATCACATTGGACCAGGTGCCGGAGCACGTGCAAAACGCTGTGTTTGCCGCCGAGGACCGCGACTTCTGGGACAACTCGGGATTCTCCTTCACAGGTTTCGGCCGCGCCCTGCTGGGCCAGCTGACTGGTGACGATTCTGCCGGTGGTGGTTCAACGATCACCCAGCAGTACGTGAAGAACACCATCGTCGGCAATGACCGTTCCTACTCGCGCAAGTTCAACGAGCTGGTCTACTCCATCAAGATGACCAGGAACTGGAGCAAGGAAGAGATCCTCACCGGGTACTTGAACACCATCTACTTCGGCCGCAACGCCTACGGCATTGAAGCAGCAGCCCACGCTTACTTCAGCAAACCGGCTTCCGAACTTTCGCTGGAAGAGGGCGCTGTGCTCGCCGGTCTGATCCAGCTTCCCAGTCAGCTCGATCCGTGGAACAACCCGGATGAAGCCCAAAACCGCTGGAACTATGTGCTCGACGGCATGGTGGAACAGGGGTGGCTCAGCCCGGAGGAACGCTCCGGAGCGCAGTTCCCGGACACACGCGACCCGGAGACTTACTCCGCCTACACGGAGGCCACCGGGCCCAACGGTCTGATCAAGAACCAGGTGATCAGGGAGCTCGAGCAGATCGGTATCACCGAGGCGGACGTGACCAACCGCGGGTTGCAGATCACCACCACCATCGACCCGCGCATCCAGCAGCAGATTCTCGACACTGCCGAGGAACAGATGTCAGCCCTCCAGGAGGACGCCCGCACCGGTGTTGTGGCCATCAACCCGCAGACTGGTGAAGTGCGCGGTTACTACGGCGGTGACGATCCTTCTGGTTGGGACTACGCCGACGCGGGCCTGCAGACCGGTTCCACGTTCAAGATCTTCGGCCTGGCCGCTGCGCTGCAGCAGGGCATTCCGCTTGCCGCGCCGTATGACTCCTCCCCCGTCACCGTCGGTAGCGCGTACATCACCAACTCTGGCGGCGGTGGAGGCGGCATGACGTCCATGGCTGATGCGCTGAAGAATTCCTACAACACCTCTTTCATCCGCATTCAGTCCGACTTGGATGACACCACTAACGACACCAAGGAGATGGCGCACTCCCTCGGTGTTGCCCGCGAGCTGCCGAACGTCCCGGAAACGTTAACTGAGCACGGGGAGCAGCCGCTCGACGGCATCATCCTGGGCCAGTACCAGTCCCGCGTGATTGACATGGCCACCGGTGTGGCCACCCTGATTAACCGCGGTGTGTGGCACCCAACGCACTTTGTCCAGCAGGTCACCTCCGCCGACGGTGAAGTGCTCTACGAGTTCGATCCGGAATACAAAGAGCGCCGCGTGAACTCGCAGGTGGCGGATAACGTCATCCAGGCGATGCAGCCGATCGCCGGCTGGTCCAACGCGACGTTGGCTGGCGGACGCCCGTCGGTGGCCAAGACCGGTACGGTCCAGCTGGGTGAAACCGGCCTGTCCAAGGACGCCTGGATGGTCGGTGGCACCCCGGAGCTGTCCGTCGCTGTCTGGGTGGGCACTGCCGACAACACCACGGCAATCTACAATTCCTACGGTGGCACGATGTTCGGTGCTCAGTCGCCTGCGCAGATTTGGAAGGGCGTGCTCGACGGCGCGCTAGACGGCCAGGAGTTCGGCCAGTTCCCCGAGGCCAAGCCGATCGATTGGGGTGTGGATGCCTACTCCGGCGGCACCTACGGCGGCCAGAAGGGCTACTCCAGCCAGGATTACGCGTACAACTACTCCCAGCCTTCGCAACAGCAGCAGCCTTCCGCGCCGGAGCCTAATGCCCCGCAAGCACCAGCAGCTCCGCCCGAACCAGCCCCGGCACCTGCCCCGCCGCCGCAGCCTGACCCAGAGCCGGCACCAGTGCAGGACTTGGGTGATCTGCTCAACGAGCTGGCTCCCCAGGGGGGAAGGTGACAGTGAGCAAACGCGGCGCCTTGTGGGCCAATCCCGCTGACCGCGTTCAACCCGGTAAAACGGAGCCGGTCGCGCGCGGTGTGGTGGAGACCCTGGGCGGGCCCATGGGCCGTTTCGCGCAGATCGGCCGGGGCCGCTGGTGGACTCCCCTACGCACCATCATTGCGGTCGCCTGGGTTTTTCTCGCGCTCGGTGCGCTGAGCAAGTCCAACTGTGCGCGGGGCAAGCTTGTCGACGGCTCCTTACAACTCAACTGGGATGGCAACCGCCAATACACCTCCTTCTGCTACAACGACATTGTCCCTCTCTACGGCGGGCGGGGCCTTGACCAGCCAGGATTCGTGTACGACTACTCGTGGCAGGAAGGAGACCTGACCCGGTACATGGAGTACCCGGTGCTGGGCGGACTGTTCCAGGGTGCAATGGGCTGGATCACACGCACCACCTATCCCCTGGTGAGCTGGGCGCTGCCGGATTCTGGTTGGTACTTCTACGTCACCGCATTCTTCATGGCCATCATCTGGGTTTTCACCGCACGTATGGTCGCTGAGCTGGCCGGCAACCGGATCTGGGACACGATGCTGGTGGTGGCCTCTCCCCTGCTGATCATGCACGCCTTTACCAACTGGGACATTCCATCGATCGCGTTCATGGTCGGCGCCCTGTTGGCAGCACGAAACAGGAAGTTCTGGTTGGCGGGTGTGCTGATCGGGCTTGGCACGGCGTTCAAAATGTGGCCGCTCTTTCTTTTAGGCGCCTATTTGGTGATCGCCCTGCGCAAGAAGAAGTTCATGCCGTTCCTGCAGATGCTGGTGGCCGCCGCGGTGTCTTGGCTGGTGGTCAACGTGCCGATCATGCTGCGCAACTACGATGCGTGGCATGAGTTCCAACGCCTTAACACTGAGCGCGGCTGGGAATGGACCACGATCTACGCTGTGATATCGCGCACCTTCGGGTGGAACGGCTTCGATTCCGGTGACGGTGCGCCGGTGATCCTCAACGCGGTCACCCTGGTGCTCTTCTTGTCAGGCTGTCTGTTCGTTCTCATCGCGGGATTGATGGCACCACAAACTCCGCGCGTCGCGGAACTGTTCGTGCTCATCGTCGGATTCTTCCTGCTGTTCAATAAGGTGTGGAGCCCCCAGTACTCGCTGTGGCTGGTCATTCCGGCAGCGCTCGCGCTCCCCCACTGGCGCCTGTTGCTGTCATGGATGACGGTGGACATGATGGTCTGGCCGATCCTCATGTGGCACATGATGGGCACCGACAACCTCGGCTTGCCAGGCGGGGCGCTCAACCTCATCGTGGTGGCGCGCGACGGATTGATTGTCACCGTCATGGTGCTGACGGTCATGCAAATGTATGGTCGCCGCCGCGACAAGGTGCGCGACGCCCACTTCGGTTGTGACCCGCTGCTGACCACCCCGGCTGACTGGGGGGAGGCGAAAAAGACATGGGATATGCAACAATCCTCGGAATCTGCTCCATCTTCCTCGGATTCGGACTCTTTGCAGCCTGTTTCTTCACAGTCGTGAAGAAGAAGCCGATGGCGCTTTCCGTTGGCTTAGGTCTGGCCGCTTTCATCTTCATGACGTTCGTGCCTGTCTTCCTCGCCGTGTTCGTCGCGGCACCCAACGCTGGCAGTTAACTGTCAGCGAGCGGCTGTATGGTGGAGACCATGAGCATGGGAAGGGTTTCCGCTGCAATCGCTGCTTCCGCATTGTCTTTGTCCGCGCTGACCGCGTGCGGTGAGACAGACGACGGCACCACAGGTACGGACGCCGGTGCTGAATTCCCTGCCTCCTCTGCATCCCCTGCGGCCGAGGAAGTTGAGACTGAAGGCGCTGAGCAGCCTAACGACGAGGCAGTTGGAGATGACGCAGGTGGCGGTGATGACGCAGCTGGGCGGGATCTTCCCGCAGAAGTAAGTGGTTACACCGCAGAGGCGGAATCCGAGATGGCAGATGAGGAGCTCACCGAAGCCGATGTCGAGCGCATTCTCGCCGCCGCTAACGACAACGAGCCTGGTGTGGAGATCGAGTGGGAGGACGACGGGCACTGGGAAATCTCCTCCGGTGAGATCGAGATCGATATCGATCCCCAGGGTTTGGTTCTCGATGTCGATAAGGACGACTAGCTGGCAGTGAGCCGTCGCACTGATTTCTCCATGGTGTGCTGCTGGGGTACGCTGGTGGGGTTGCTTGACGCAACGACCCTCCTGCCACCGCTTAAAGGGCGGTGGCCGAAACCATAGAAACGACCATAGGAGGTGATGAGGTCCGTGCGTCACTACGAAGTAATGATCATCTTTGACCCGAGTCAGGATGAGCGCACCGTTGCCCCGTCCCTGGACAAGTTCCTCGAGATTGTCCGCCAGGATAACGGCAAGGTGGAAAACGTCGATGTATGGGGCAAGCGTCGTCTTGCATACCCGATCGACAAGAAGGAAGAAGGCGTCTACGCCGTAGTCAACCTCGACTGCGCATCCGAGACCGTCCAGGAGCTCGACCGCCGTCTGAACCTGAACGACACCATTATGCGAACCAAGGTTCTGCGCACCGATAACAAGTAAGCGCTGAACGTGAACGGGTATTCCCAGCTCAGGGAATGTGTCGGGTGCGGGCTATAGACTGGTTCGCGAAAGACAATTCCATCCCCGCGCATTCATTCAAGGTTTCAAGGTAAGGACGAATAACATGGCTCAAGGCGAAACTCCGATCACCGTGGTTGGCAACTTGGTTGCGGACCCTGAACTGCGGTTCACTCCGCAGGGCTTGGCAGTGGCGAACTTCCGCATCGCGTCGACTCCCCGTACCTTCAACAGGGACACGAACCAGTGGGAAGACGGTGAAGCTCTGTTCCTCACCTGCAACGTGTGGCGGAACGCCGCCGAGAACGTCGCTGAGTCCCTGACGAAGGGCATGCGCGTGATCGTCAACGGCCGCCTGAAACAGCGTTCTTACCAGAACCGCGAAGGTGAAAACCGCACCGTGTTCGAGGTCGAGGTCGACGAAGTCGGTCCCTCTCTGAGATACGCCAGCGCCAGTGTCAACCGGAACCCGCGTGAGGGCGGCAACCAAGGTGGCGGCGGTTTCGGCGGAAACCAGGGCGGGCAGAGCAACCAGAACACCGGTGGCTTCGGTAACTCCCAGGGCAACCAGGGCGGCCAGAATAGCCAGTCCAATAACCAGCCCGCGAATGATCCGTGGAACTCTGCTCCCCCCGCCGGCGGTTTCGGCGGCATGGACGATGAGCCCCCGTTCTAAATCAATCGACAAACATCAACTTTCAAACGAAAGGTAAGGATTATGAAGCTGATCCTCACCGCTGCCGTTGAGAACCTTGGTGAGCCCGGCGATATTGTCGAGGTCAAGGACGGCTACGGACGTAACCTTCTGCTTCCGCGCGGCCTGGCCATTCCGGCCACCCGCGGCGCTGAAAAGCAGATTGAGGACATCAAGCGCGCGCAAGAGCAGCGTTCTGTGCGCGACTTGGACCACGCCAAGGAACTGCGCGACCAGCTCGACCAGCTGCAGGGCGTCACTGTGAAGGTGCGCACCGCCGAGAACGGGAAGCTGTTCGGCTCCGTCAAACCGGCTGACATCGTCGACGCCGTCGAGGCGGCAGGCGGCCCGGCGCTGGATAAGCGCCGCGTTGACATGCCTAAGGGTCTGGTCACCAGCACCGGCGGCTACCAGGTCAAGGTCAAGCTCCACGATGACGTGGAGGGCAAGGTGAACTTCGAGGTCGTGGGCGCTTAACACGCGCTTAGCGGCGATTGCTCACTGAAAGCAATCCAAGGACAACAGTACGAAGGACGCGGGTCCCACTTGTGAGGAGTGGCAACTCGCGTCCTTCTTAATGCTTCTTTGAGCTGCGGTTCAACGCAACCCGGCCGGGAGGGGTAGAGAGGCGTCAATCAGCTCGAACGGTCCGACACCACCGGAAACGACCCCCACGATATAGACGCGGCCGTCACGGCCGGTGATCCACACCGGAGCGCCAGAATCGCCGGTGAAGTTCAGTAGAAGGGCGACAATTTCCCCGGAGTGAACATTCGTGGACACCACAGGCCCGCAGGTCCTGCTAGAGCGCGCGCCGTCCTTGCACACAATTTGGCCCGGTTTGACAGCACCGACTGGAAGACGGCCGCCGATGGCGCGGTCCGGGTGGATGGAGCGGGCTAGCTGGGTGAGATTGTGGTCCATTCCGGCATCGAGGCCGACGGTCACGTTTCCGCCACGGGTCTTGCCGGCGTAAGTGACGTGCGGGTCGAGGCGGAACCAGCTGTAATCGCGGAAAGACTCGGAATGGAAGCCATCTAGCCCGATGCTGAGACCGCCCTGGTCGAACACGTGCCCGGAGTCGGCCATGTTGGAGGCGATGACCGCCCCGTCGGAAGAGTAGACACGGACGGGACGGCCCCCGTTAATCGGCATGAGGCAGTGCCCCGCCGTGATCCCGTACTGTGCACCGTCGCGGTGAGCGACCGAATTAAGGGAACACAGGGCTCTGGCCCCGTTGCTGTAGTGGATCTCAATTTTGTCGCCGGCGTACACCGGTGCCGCAGAGGCGGGGGCAGCGCCGCACGCAACGGCGATCACGGTGGCCAGCGCCGTGACAGCAGCGCGGCGGAGACGGGCAATACGGGAAGTCATAGCAGCACAATAGCAGGCAATTGAGGTGTTGAAGTGGGGATGAGGCAAGGTATCCACAACGGCTGTGGATAAGTTGTGTAGAACGCGGGTTCAGGCGCCCAAAAATGAACTGTTGTGAGCGGTTTATAAGGAGGTGCTTGCAATGTCAAATGTGCTGGTGAGGCAGTAATTCGACATTGGTGACGCGGAAACTAGGATGAATGTAAAGCGTGTGCGCAGCACGGATGCTGGAGCCTGTGAAGAAAATCCTGAGTATTCCACAAGATTTCCACAGTCGGCAGGGCAGGGCCGTGAAACGCTTTCCGCCCGAACGGAACCTATCCACAAGGCCCTGTGGATAACTCCTGTGTGGAGGGTCTCACACAACTGGTCCGGCGGTGCCCCGGCGGGGTAGCATCACTTCGATGACAGGAGGGAGTTCACAATGACTGCAGGCAACGTCGCTGGCGGGGACAGTTTCGACGACCGTTTTGAGGACCTCGTCCCGCCGCCGCCCGACCCGGAGGAGGCCGGCGGATACCGGAGCAATCGGCGCGACAACGGGCGTGGGTTCACGTCAGAACGCGACGACCTGAGCGAGTACCGCCAGCCGCCGCACGACCGCAAGGCGGAACAGGGTGTCATCGGTGCGATGCTGCTTAGTCCCAACACTGTCACCGAGGTGATTGAGGAGCTGCGGGAGGAAGACTTCTATTTCCCCGCCCATCAACTGATCTACCAAGCGATCCTGGATCTCTACTCGCAGGGTTCGCAGATCGACGTGCTCATTGTCTCCGGTCGGCTCGACCGCATGGGGCAGCTGGAACGCGCTGGGGGAGCCCCGTACCTGCACACCCTGATTTCGGAGGTTCCTACCTCTGCTAACGCGCGCTATTACGCGGATATCGTCGCGGAGAAGTCCACGTTGCGTCAGCTTGTGGATGCTGGCACACGCGTCGCTCAGCTCGGCTATGACGGCGGCGAGGGGATGGAGGTCGAGGCCCTAGTTGACCGGGCGCAGCAGGAAATCTTCGCCGTCGCGCAGACTAAGACAGGGGAGGATTACCAGGCGCTGGCCGAACTGCTCAAACCCACCGTCGACGAGCTCGCTGCCTACGAGAAGGACGGCGGTCTCGCCGCCGGCGTGCCCACGGGTTTCCTTGACCTGGACCGCTTGACCAACGGCCTCCACGCCGGCCAGATGATCATCATCGCGGCCCGTCCTGGCGTGGGCAAGTCGACCCTCGCCCTGGATTTCGTGCGGTCGTGCTCGATCCACAACGACCTGACATCGGTGATCTTCTCGCTGGAGATGAGCGCGTCTGAGATTGTCATGCGTTTGCTGTCCGCGGAGACGGAGATCAAACTCTCCGCGATGCGTTCGGGCCAGATGGAGGAGTCCGACTGGGAGAAGCTGACCAAGCGTCTCCGTGAAATCCAGCAGGCCCCGATCTTCGTGGACGACTCGCCGAACCTGACGATGATGGAGATCCGCTCCAAGGCCCGCCGGCTCAAGCAGCAGCACGGCCTAGATCTGGTGGTGCTGGACTATATGCAGCTGATGAGCTCCGGCCGCAAGGTCGAGTCCCGTCAGCAGGAAGTCTCCGAGTTCTCCCGCCAACTCAAGTTGCTGGCCAAGGAACTAGAGGTGCCCGTCATTGCGATCTCCCAGCTCAACCGTGGCCCGGAGTCGCGTACTGACAAGCGCCCGCAGTTGGCTGACCTGCGCGAGTCGGGTTCGTTGGAGCAGGACGCGGACATCGTCATGCTGCTCTACCGCCCCGATTCCCAGGACCGCGACAACGAGCGCGCGGGTGAGGCGGACATCATCATCGCCAAGCACCGCGGCGGGCCGATCGACACAATCGCGGTGGCGCACCAGCTGCACTACTCGCGGTTCGTGAACATGGCGCGGGGTTAAGCCGGTTAAGACAACACTTTCCCGCGCTGTTCAGGCAAAGTGAGCGCGGCGATGCACGCCACGGCGAACGCAGCTGCGAAGACCCCGAACACAGCCGTGGGCCCGCCGAAGCTGAGCACCGGAGGCACTATGAGAGGCGCGATGATCGACCCGATTCGCCCGAAGGATGCCCCGGCACCCGTGCCCGTGGCGCGGATTGAGGTGGGGTAGAGCTCCGGACCGATCGCGTAGAGCGCACCCCACGCGCCCAAGTTGAAGAAGGACAGTAAGCAGCCAGCGGCAATGATTTGCCACGGGGCCCCGGCCAAACCGTATAAAACGGCCGCGCCAGCAGACCCGGCGAGGAAGACCGACAAAGTGATGCGGCGCCCCCAGACTTCAATAAGCCACGCGGCCGCGGCATAGCCGGGAAGCTGCGCGATAGTGATGATGAGGGTGAATGTGAAGGAACGCACCAGGGTGAAACCTTGGTCCACCAGCAGCGATGGAATCCAGATGAACGCGCCGTAATACGACAGCGACACCCCGAACCACACGAGCCAGAACGCGGCGGTGCGCTTGCGCATCGCCGGTCCCCAGATCCCTCCGCTGGCCTCCGGCTCTGGGTCGCCGGCCGGGGAGTGGTCGATTACAGAGGTGTCGGCGGCGGCCTCAAAGGTCTGCACGATCTCCTCGGCTTCCTCGTGGCGGCCTTTGGATTCTAGGAACCGCACCGACTCGGGCAAGCCCATGCGCACATAGATGGCATAGAGTGCGGGAACAGACCCGAGGGCGAATCCCCAGCGCCACCCGGTGTCACCCTGGCTGACCACGAAGGTTCCGATCACGGCCGCCATGATCCACCCCACGGCCCAGAACGCTTCGAGCAATACGACCATCCGTCCGCGGCTCTTACGGGGCGCGAACTCGCTGACCAGGGTGGACGCCACGGGCAGCTCGGCCCCCAGGCCGAAGCCGACGAGGAACCGGAACACCATGAGGGAGCCGACAGACCAGGCGAGGGCGGAGGCACCCGTCGCTAAGCCATAGACCAGCAAAGTGGCCGCAAAGACCTGCCTGCGCCCGATCTTGTCCGCGAGCAGTCCGCCTAAAGACGCCCCGATGGCCATTCCGATGAAACCAATCGACGCGATCCATGACGTCGTGCCCTTATCCAGGTCCCAGTGCACGGCGAGAGCGGCGATGATGAACGACACAAGGCCGACATCCATCGCGTCGAGCGCCCAGCCCACACCTGAGCCGACGAGCAGCCGGCGGTGCTGGGAAGTGACCGGGAGACGGTCGAGCCGCTCATTTCGGGTCAGGGTATTGTCCATGGGCAGTGAGCATAGCTCCAGCTCGGGCAGGTCAACTACTTTAAATTCACTGTGGTTAGCGTTCGCTGACCGAAGTGAAGCGGTTGAGCCGCAGCGAGTTACTCACCACGAACACCGAGCTGAACGCCATTGCGATGCCGGCGAACATGGGGTTGAGAAGGCCGATAGCTGCGACGGGGATGAGCAACACGTTGTAGGCGAAGGCCCAGAACAGGTTGCCCTTGATGATGCTCAGGGTGCGGCGTGACAAGCGGATCGCATCGGCTGCGGAGCGCAGGTCGCCGCCCATGAGGGTGATGTCTGCAGCCTCGATGGCCACGTCGGTGCCGGATCCCATCGCCAGGCCCAGGTCAGCGGTGGCCAAAGCAGCGGCGTCGTTCACGCCGTCGCCGACCATCGCCACGGTTTTGCCCTCTGCCTGTAGCTTTTCGACGACACTCACCTTATCCTCCGGCAACACCCCGGCTGTGACATTGTCCGTATCGATGCCCACCGCAGCGGCCGCCGCGCGGGCGGCCCCTTCGTTGTCGCCGGTGAGCAGGTGCGGGGTGAGACCCAGCTCGCGTAGATCCTCAATGGCTTGGGCGGACGTCTCTTTGACGGTGTCGCGTACAGCGATGGTGCCGGCGGGGGAGCCATCAACGGTCACAGTGACAGCCGTGGCACCGTCAGCCTCGAAGGCTTCAGCCTTGGGTCCGCGGCCGCGGCCGACGGTGACGGAGGTGCCGTCGATAAGTGCGCGGACACCCTGGCCCGCTTCGTTGCTGAAGTCTGTCGCCTCAGGGATGTCGTTGTCAGCGGCGGTGACAATGGCGCGGGCGATGGGATGCTCGGAGCCGGACTCGACGGCCGCCGCCAGCGAAAGCACCTGCTCTTGCGTGTAACCGGACTCGGGTGCGACAGCGTCGACCGCCATCTCACCCGTGGTGACGGTACCGGTCTTGTCCAGCACAATCGTGTCTACTTGCTGGGTCGATTCGAGGATTTCCGGGCCCTTGATCAGCAGACCCATCTGCGCGCCGCGGCCAGTGCCGACGAGGATCGCGGTGGGCGTGGCCAGCCCGAGGGCGCACGGGCAGGCAATGATGAGCACAGCGACTGCGGTGGAGAACGCCGTTGTCGGGTCGTGGCCGATGGCCAGGTGCACACCCAGTGCGATCAGAGCGACCACGATGACAGTCGGGACGAAGATGCGGGAAATGCGGTCCACGAGCTTTTCGACGGGCGCCTGCCCCGCCTGCGCCTGACGCACCAGTTCGCTCATGCGCGACAGGGTGGTTTCGGAGCCGACCCGCGTGGCCTCCACGATGAGGCGGCCGGTCTGGTTGACCGTGGCGCCCGTGACGGTGTCGCCGGGAGCGACGTCAACCGGCACGGACTCGCCAGTGATCATCGAGTTGTCCACGGCCGATGCGCCGTCGATGACGGTGCCGTCCGTGGCGATCTTCTCACCGGGGCGGACCACGAAACGGTCGCCGACAGCGATCTCGGAGGTGGGCACACGTACTTCCTGGCCATCCCGGATGACGGCAGCGTCCTTGGCGCCCATTGTCGCCAGGTCACGCAGAGCTTCGGAGCTGCGTCCCTTCGCCTTGGTTTCGAACCACCTTCCCAGCAGCAAGAACGTGATCACCACGGCGATGGTCTCAAGGTAGATCTCATCCATCTCGCCGGCGTGTCCGCCGGAGAGGCTCATGTCCATCGTCATGCCGGGTTCGCCGGCGTTGCCGATGAACAGTGCCCACATCGACCACAGGTAGGCGGCCGTCGTGCCCAGGGTGATCAGTGTGTCCATGGTGACGGCGCCGTGGCGCAGGTTCGCGATCGTCGCCTTGTGGAACGGCGCACCACCGTTGAAGTAGATCAGCGTGGTCAACGTGAACACCAACCACTGCCAGTTGGTGAACTGGAGGGACGGGACCATCGAGATCACCGTCACCGGCACAGCGAGGATCGCCGACCAGATCACTTTCCGCTTGAGCTCGCTGGCCTCGGCCTCGCGGGCGGATTCGATGCGGTCAGTGTCGGAGGCGGTGTTGTCTCCTGCTTCGTCTGGGCCAGTCTCGTCAGAAGCCCCGCCGCCGAGCGTGAAAGCGTCGTAACCGGCGTCTTTGACCACTTGGATCAGCTGGTTGCGGTCAGTTTTAGATGGATCGTAGTCGACCGTCGCGGTCTCGGTGGAGTAATTGACGTTCGCTTCCACCCCGTCAACTTTGTTCAGCTTGCGTTGGATGCGGTTGGAGCACGAGGTGCAGGTCATCCCGGTCACACCCAGTTCCAGGTGCTCCAAATAGTTGGTGCTTGTCTGTGGTGTGGGGGCGGGTGCGGGGGCGCTCACTGTAGATCTATCTCCTCCTGGGTAGCGCGGCTTCAACCTTTCTCACCCTATGGAACGGCGAGGTAAGGGAAGATATTCCGAGAGGCGTGCAACGTGGTGCACCTCACCAGAGCGGTCCAAATGCAGAAAAGTTGACAAACCCGATTTCGCTCTAGACCTGAACGTGCAGGTTGGCGAGTTTTCGCCGGTTAAACCAGTGTCGAGTTTGTCAACTTTTCCGCAAGGGATACCGCGGGGGCCTTCTAAACCAGCTTGTAACCAGCCTCAGCGACGGCGGAAGCGATGGCATCGCGGTCGAAGCCCTCGCCCTCGACGGTCACGGTGCCGGCTTTGTGGTCGGCGGTCGCGCCTGTTACGCCGGCGACCTCGCTGACCTCCTCGGACACGCTCATCTCGCAGTGCTCGCAGGTCATGCCTTCAACACTGAATGTCTGTGCCATGGGGGTAGTCACCTTCCAAAAGGAACTCGGTTGTTCTTACGGGTCCCATGGTAGGGCGGTTGGCTTTAAGCGTCGATAAGCGAAAAGCCGGCGTACTCGACGGCGTACTCGATCTGCGCGTCGGTGAAGCCTTCACCTGTGACCTGCATGACCTTTGCTTCTGTGTCGATGTCGACGCCCTGGGTGCCCAGCACCTGGCTCACTTCGGTCTGCAGAGTATCCACGGAATCGGTGTCTGTCGGGCCCTCGAACCGGTAGTTCTTGGTCACGCTTACTCCTTTTCTCGCCTGCGGGGAATGTCCGCGCCCTTGATAGGGTTGTACTCATCGATAGACGTTACTAGAGCAGACTCAGGAGAATAAAAATGAGCACCATCAATGTAACCGAGGACACGTTCACCGAAACCATTGAGAACAACGATGTCGTGATCGTTGACGCGTGGGCAGACTGGTGCGGTCCGTGCAAGGCGTTCGCCCCGACGTTTGAGGCTGCCTCTGACAAGCACGAGGACATCACCTTTGCCAAGCTGGATACCGAGGCTAACCAGGGGCTTTCCGCCGCGCTGCAGATCCAGTCAATCCCGACCCTGTTCGCATTCCGCGACGGCATTCTGTTGGGCACCCAGTCTGGCGCGCTGCCGCCGGCTGGCCTTGAGGAGTTCATTCAGGCTGTCCGCGATGTGGACATGGAGCAGGTCCGCGCCGACATCGCTGAGCAGAACGACAAGACTCAGGGCTAATCGCTTGTCGACGGCCCCCCTGCTCACCGCCCGCGCCCCAGACGGCCGGGCGGTTTTTCATGCCCGGGTGAGCCGGGAGCCGTTCGCGTAGAATCGGGGCGAACTTTCCCGACGAAATGTAAGGACTCACCGTGGCTAACCCGTTCAGCAAGGGCTGGAAGTACCTGATGCAATCCTTCGATTCAGCTATTGATGAAAACGCGGATCCGAAGATCCAGATCGAGCAGGCTGCGAACGCTGCAAAGGACCAGCACCGTGCGATCACGCAGCAGGCGGCGGAGATCATTGGCCAGAAGAAGCAGCTGGAGATCAAGCTGGGTCGTATCCGTGAGCAGCAGGCATCCCTGCAACAGAAGACCAAAACGGCGCTGCAGATGGCGGACCAGGCAACCGCTGAGGGCGACACCGCGAAGGCGCAGCAGTTCAACACCACGGCGGAGACGCTCGCAGCTCAGTTGGTGGCCACCGAGCAGGAGCTTGAGGGGCTGACCACGCAGTATGGCGCCGCAGAGCAAGCCGCCGCGCAGGCCGAGCAGCAGCAGAAGCAGTCCGAGGCCCGCCTGCAAGAGCAGATGAATGAGGTCAACCGCCTGCGCCAGCAGGTCGACCAGGCGAAGATGCAGGAGCACACTGCCCAGACGATGGACACCATGGGGCAGTTCCGCGAGAACGACAATGTGCCGACTTTGGACGGGGTGCGCGACAAGATCGAGAAGCGCTACGCTACGGCACTCGGCCAGCAGGAACTGGCTGAATCTGGTGCGAGCACCGCGATGGCGCAGATCGAGTCGGGCCAGACCGATGTCGCCGCGTCATCGAAGCTCGCCGAGATCCGCGCGTCCATGCAGGCGGAGTCCACTGGCGAGCTGACCCAAGGGTCGGCTGGATCTGAGGCGGAGCAGCACGAAGAGGCCCTCGAGCGGTTTGACGATGAGGCCCCGCAGGCGCCGCTCAACGCTGAAGAAGCTGAAGGCGGGCAGGCGGAGAACCGCTAGCGCTTAGCCCTGGGTCCGGCGGATGTTGATCAGAACACCGCGGATCCCCGAGTGGAAGCCGTCGCGCAGGTTGACGCGCTGGGTCTCGCTGAGCGTGTACTCGTGCAGGGTTTCGCAGGCGAACTGCAGTAGGGGCCTATCGATCTCAGGGGGTAGGCCGCCGCCGGAGAGAATATGCGCCTTGTCGCGCTGCTCGGAAGATGCGGCGTTGTCGTACCACCACGTTGCGTACTGCTGGCCCACGTCGAAAGGGGTCTGGAAGCCGGAGGATGTCCACACCTCTTCCGGCAGCGGAACGTAGCGGGAGCGCAGTTTCCTGCGCGGCGCCATCATCGAGGGTTTCGGTGAGCTGGCGGCCATCTGGGCTGGTGACGGTGGGCCAGGAGTAGGGCGGGGCTTCGGCACCACCTGCTCAGCCGGTTCGTGACCGTCCTGTTCGACGTGCTCGGCTGGCTCTGTTCGTTCAGCCTGGTCGGTCTCTTGCCGCGGGAGATCCACAGTGGCGGCATCCGCCTCAGCCTGAGCGACGTGGGGGGACAACGGTTGTTCGCCGTCGGGGCGGGGAACACCGCACATGCCGGCTTCGGTGTCGGTTTCATCCACCGCGTCCACAAGCGGGCGCTCGCGAATGGTCGGCGGGAGCGGCCCCTCGAGCACCTGGAGTTGCATCGCTTCAGCGAAGTCCTCGCGCGGATCGAGGATCGTGGTGGAATCGCATGCGTGGCGCAGGGCCGACGACATGGAGTCCCACCCGAAGCCGTAGAGGTGCACGCGGATGCCGGCGTTGGTGGCCTCCTCCACGCCGGGGATCATGTCGGCATCTCCGCTGACGAGGACGAAGTCGCTGTACTGGCCGCGCATGGCGTTGACCACGATGTCGGCCACAAGGCGGGTGTCCACGCCTTTCTGGGTGCGGCGCTCGCCCCATTCGATGAGCTGGCCGGTGCGCAGTTGCACCCCGTCGCATGTGCGCAGCGCGCGCTGGTAGCGGTGCGGGCCAGAGTCTGGGATGCCGTCGTACCAGAACTGGCGGTGGATGGGTTGGTGAAGTTGCTGGGTAATCATGGTCCCGAGGTTTGCTACAACTTCGGGAAGATCAATCTCTAACTGCGATCTAGCGCCTGTTTCCCACGAGTTGTAAAAGCTCGCGAGCAAATATGACGTGTCCACAAAAACAACTGTGCGTTCAAGCATGGCTCCTAAATCCGTATCTATTCATCTGGCTAATAACTTTTGTCGCATTCCAGTTTGCCTTAGTTTCAAAGAACTTGTCGGGAGCAATTGTTCTAGCTGCGTAAATGTGTGAATGCTGGTTGCGATTGACGGAGAATGTTGCCATTTCAACCCATCGGTTATACGGTTGGTTACACCACTAACCAACCGTCGAACTGGAGGCTGCGATGGGCAACGACACTGAACCATTGTTCATGCAGATCGCACGCCTTATTCAAGACCAGATAGTGGACGGGCACCTAGAGGCCGGGGCTCGCGCGCCGAGCACTAACGAGCTTGCGGCGTTCCACGAGATCAACCCCGCCACCGCGCGCAAAGGGCTCACGCTCCTCGCAGACAGCGGTGTGCTGGAGAAACGCCGCGGCATCGGCATGTTTGTCACGCCCGACGCGCGTGAGCGCATCCTCGCGCAGCGCGAAGCGGAGTTCCCCGGCGCTTTCATCGCGCCGCTTATCGACGAAGCACTTCGCCTCGGCCATGACCTGGCCACCCTGCACAACCTCATTGACCGCGTCGCAGAAAGTAGAGGAATGTACAAGTGATTACCGCACGTGAACTCACGAAAACCTTCCGGGAGAAGACTGTCCTCGCAGGTGTTGAGTTGGATCTAGAACCCGGCGGCATCCACGGTCTGCTTGGCCGCAACGGAGTGGGCAAGTCCACCTTGCTCTCCCTTATCGCCGGCCAGCTGAAGCCATCCGGCGGCGAGCTGGAGGTGTTTGAACAAAGGCCCTTCGACAACGCCGCCGTCATGGACCGCGTCGCCCTGACCGGTGTTGATGTCGCCTACCCGGGCTCGTGGGCGGTCCGCGACATCCTTGCCGGGGCGCAGTTGAGGTATCCGGGGTGGGACCTGGGTGTCGTCGATAAGCTTGTCGCTGATTTCGCGCTCGATGACGCGATGAAGTCGGCGTATGGGCAGCTGTCGCGTGGTCAGCGCGCGATGGTCGGCAACATTGTCGGCCTTGCGTCGGGTGCGGAGCTGACGCTTCTGGACGAACCCTACGTCGGCCTTGACGCGCACAACACGGATGTCTTTTACCAGCATTTGCTGGAACTTTCAGGTACCGGCAGGACGTTCATCATGGCGACGCACCACATCGAGGACGCCGCCAAGCTGCTCGATTCCGCGATCATCCTCGGCCGCGACGGCCGCATCGCCGCGCACATCAACGCCGAGCAAGCCGACGATTATGTTGTGGTGACGGGATCCTTCGAAGAGCCCGAGCACGCGGTTGCTTATCGACGCACCAATGCCGGGTCCCGCGCCCTTCTCCCCGCCACGAACGCCGCAGGTCTGTCGGCCCGAACCGCGCCCGCCGACCTGGGTAACGTCATTGAAGCCCTGCTGGAGGTGAGCTAGCCATGGCAGCGACGAAAACAGCACTCGAGACCACGTTCCTATGGCACCAATTCAAGGCGGGCTCGCGACTGCGCTTTCTCCTGATGCCCATTGCGCTGGTCTTTCTGGTCGCTGGAGCATGGGTGGGCAGCTGGACGGCAGTCATAGGCGGCAGCCTCATAGGCACGCTCACTACGCTCGAGGCTCTGTACCCAGAGAAGAACCTTTTCCGGGCGTTGGGAATGAATGCAGCCAGGGCGCGTAGTCAGCTACTCATTGTGACCGCACCCGTCGTGGTTACCGCTGGCCTGATGTACCTCATTTTCGTGCCTGGAGTGAAGGGGGTGACCGGAGCGCTCATCGCTGCGTTCTGTGGGCTGGTTTTCGTGGCCACGCACGACGCTGTCGGTGATCAGGCGCGCTTAGGCGAGACGGAATCCCAACGCATCCGTCCTTCCGGTTCGCTGTTAGTGCAGACCATGTGGTGGCCGCCAATGATCGGCGCTGTTATCGGAGGTGCCGCGCTTGCTCTGACGACCTTCATCTCAACGTTCCTGGACAACTCCACGCTGTCTTCCATCGTGCGGGCGCTGCCTGTGTTGCTGTTCTTCTTCTGGTTCGGTACCGAGGCTTCAACAGGTGGACACAGCCCACTAGTGGCGCATTCCTACGGATTCACACGAAAGACGTGGGCGGTGCACGCGCTCTTAGTGAGCATTGCTTCGGGAGCTATCTTCGGCGTCATTGCAGCTGCGGGGAGCATTCTTCTCCCGATAGACCCTGCCGGCGTTAAAACGCATGCGTTCATCGTGGTGTCGATCGCGGTGGCGGCCTTCGGAATTTTCTGTGCAGGCACCGGTTCCAAGGCGTCCGCATTCACACCGGCGGCAGGATTCCTACTCTGGTTCGGGGTGCGAGACCTCCTCCAGTTCGGTCAGGGTGCTCAATCTGGCCGATCTTCTTTCGCGGTGCTCGCCATCTCCGCTGGTGTGGCACTCATCGGATTAGTGCTCATCGCGCTCTATATTTCAGGCAAGATCAACCTCACGACCGACAACATCAGGCGCATGTCTAGCGTCGGCGGAGACACTTAAAACCTTTGTTGTGCTGGGGGTTTGTGTTGTTGGTGGTTGGTGTGTAGCTTTATGTGAGTCAGCGTGACCGACAACGCCCCGCCGGACTGTGTGGTTTGGTGAGATGGCGGTAGGAAAACAATCGTTGGCGGAGATTCTGACAGATGTTATCTGCACCGGGTTTTGGTTTGCTTTGTGTGTGGGTGTGTTTGTAGGGTCGTTCAGGCTACTTCGAGCAGGTCCGGTTTGTTTCGGGTGTGTTTGGGTGTGCGTGTGTTGTGTGAGAACTCGATAGTGTGCCAATGTTTTTTTGGTTGGTTGTGTGCGGCCTTTTTGATGCCTGCATGTTTTTGTGTGTGGTGTGTGCTGGTCGGTGGTGCCTGAACCTATTGATGGGGTGTCACTGTGCTGGTTGGTCGTATGTGGCTGATTGGAATTTTTTTTGTTGCTTTTTCTTTTTTCCCCGTCAGGGATGAGGAGCAACATGTGGATGAGCCTTTTTTGGTTTGTTCGGTAATTTTAGGATTGCCAGTCCGCACACTGGCGCTTTTGTGTGTTGGTGTGTGGGTGGTTTTGTTTTGGTTGGGTTTTGGGCTTTTCACGGCCTGTTTCACTGTGTTTTGTTGAAACTGTTTTTGTGGAGAGTTTGATCCTGGCTCAGGATGAACGCTGGCGGCGTGCTTAACACATGCAAGTCGAACGGAAAGGCCGAAGCTTGCTTCGGTGCTCGAGTGGCGAACGGGTGAGTAACACGTGGGTGATCTGCCCTGCACTTTGGGATAAGCCTGGGAAACTGGGTCTAATACCGGATAGGACCATCGTTTAGTGTCGGTGGTGGAAAGTTTTTTCGGTGTGGGATGAGCTCGCGGCCTATCAGCTTGTTGGTGGGGTAATGGCCTACCAAGGCGTCGACGGGTAGCCGGCCTGAGAGGGTGTACGGCCACATTGGGACTGAGATACGGCCCAGACTCCTACGGGAGGCAGCAGTGGGGAATATTGCACAATGGGCGCAAGCCTGATGCAGCGACGCCGCGTGGGGGATGACGGCCTTCGGGTTGTAAACTCCTTTCGCCAGGGACGAAGCGTAAGTGACGGTACCTGGATAAGAAGCACCGGCTAACTACGTGCCAGCAGCCGCGGTAATACGTAGGGTGCGAGCGTTGTCCGGAATTACTGGGCGTAAAGAGCTCGTAGGTGGTTTGTCGCGTCGTTTGTGGAATACCGCAGCTTAACTGCGGGGTTGCAGGCGATACGGGCATAACTTGAGTGCTGTAGGGGAGACTGGAATTCCTGGTGTAGCGGTGGAATGCGCAGATATCAGGAGGAACACCGATGGCGAAGGCAGGTCTCTGGGCAGTAACTGACGCTGAGGAGCGAAAGCATGGGTAGCGAACAGGATTAGATACCCTGGTAGTCCATGCCGTAAACGGTGGGCGCTAGGTGTGAGTCCCTTCCACGGGGTTCGTGCCGTAGCTAACGCATTAAGCGCCCCGCCTGGGGAGTACGGCCGCAAGGCTAAAACTCAAAGGAATTGACGGGGGCCCGCACAAGCGGCGGAGCATGTGGATTAATTCGATGCAACGCGAAGAACCTTACCTGGGCTTGACATGCACCGGATCGCTGCAGAGATGTAGCTTCCCTTGTGGCTGGTGTACAGGTGGTGCATGGTTGTCGTCAGCTCGTGTCGTGAGATGTTGGGTTAAGTCCCGCAACGAGCGCAACCCTTGTCTTATGTTGCCAGCATTTGGTTGGGGACTCATGAGAGACTGCCGGGGTTAACTCGGAGGAAGGTGGGGATGACGTCAAATCATCATGCCCCTTATGTCCAGGGCTTCACACATGCTACAATGGTCGGTACAACGCGCAGCGACACTGTGAGGTGGAGCTAATCGCTCTAAAGCCGGTCTTAGTTCGGATTGGGGTCTGCAACTCGACCCCATGAAGTCGGAGTCGCTAGTAATCGTAGATCAGCAATGCTGCGGTGAATACGTTCCCGGGCCTTGTACACACCGCCCGTCACGTCATGAAAGTTGGTAACACCCGAAGCCAGTGGCCCAAACGTGTTAGGGAGCTGTCGAAGGTGGGATCGGCGATTGGGACGAAGTCGTAACAAGGTAGCCGTACCGGAAGGTGCGGCTGGATCACCTCCTTTCTAAGGAGCATTACTATTTATTGGCTGGCATGGTGAACAGCTGCAGTTGCAGTTGTGGTGCTAGTTGGGCTGTTGAGTATCCGCCTGTGGTGCTGCAGACCCGTATGTATTGGAAAATTTCCAGGTGGACACGCACCCGGGGGGCGGGGATGCCTCCAGGAGAAACACATGATTCATGGTGTGGGTGTGCCGCACGTGTGAAGCAATCAACCGGTTTTGTCAGAAGCATTGGTGCGCTGTTGGGTGTCTGGGGCAGCACATGGTGCCTGCACGTGTGTGTGGGTGGTTGTCCTTGTGGCTCGGATAGATGCAGATACTGCCTGTGGTGGTGTTTGTGTCTTCTGGGTGTGGTGTGTGAGAACTGTATAGTGGACGCGAGCATCTTTCTTCTTTGAAGAGAAGTGTATTTCTCATCGAGTTGGGGCGAGGATGATTGTTCTTGTTCTGGTTTGGTGTGAGTATTTTTTGTGATTGTGAGTATGTGTTTGTGTATCCGGGCACGCGTCTGACTGTTGTTGGGTGTGTGTTTGTGTTTGTTGCTGAAGGGCGCATGGTGGATGCCTTGGCATGCTGGGCCGATGAAGGACGTGTGAGGCTGCGTTATGCCTCGGGGAGTTGTCAACAAAGCGTTGATCCGAGGATGTCCGAATGGGGAAACCCGGCCACGGTTGTGTGTGGTCACCGTATGATGAATTCATAGTTGTGCGGGGGTGATACCGGGAAGTGAAACATCTCAGTACCGGTGGGAGAGGAAAATAATAATGATTCTGTTAGTAGCGGCGAGCGAACGTGGATGAGGCTAAACCGTGTGCGTGTGATACCTGGCAGGGGTTGCGTGTGCGGTGTTGTGGGGTGCGATGGTCAACGGTCTGCCAGTCGTTGCATTTCTAGTGCGTGTTAGCGGAAGTGGCCTGGGATGGTCTGCCGGAGTAGGTGAGAGTCCTGTACGTGAAGGCGTGTGCTGGTTGTGTGTCGCAATTTCCCCGAGTAGCAGCGGGCTCGTGGAATCTGCTGTGAATCTGCCGGGACCACCCGGTAAGCCTAAATACCTAGTGTGACCGATAGTGGATAGTACCGTGAGGGAATGGTGAAAAGTACCCCGGGAGGGGAGTGAAAGAGTTCCTGAAACTGTGCGCTTACAATCCGTCAGAGCCCCTCTGTGTGGGTGATGGCGTGCCTTTTGAAGAATGAGCCTGCGAGTCAGCGGCATGTCGCGAGGTTAACCCGTAGTGGGGTAGTCGTAGCGAAAGCGAATGCTAATTGTGTGTCTGTTAGTGGCATGTCCTGGACCCGAAGCGGGGTGATCTACCCATGGCCAGTGTGAAGCAGCTGTAAGAGGTTGTGGAGGCGCGAACCCACGTAGGTTGAAAACTGCGGGGATGAGTTGTGGGTAGGGGTGAAAGGCCAATCAAACTCCGTGATAGCTGGTTCTCCCCGAAATGCATTTAGGTGCAGCGTCGCGTAGGTGTGCCGGAGGTAGAGCTACTGGTTGGTTGAGCGGGACTATCATCTTAGCAATGTCAGCCAAACTCCGAATGCCGGTTACATTGTTGCGTGGCAGTGAGACTGTGGGGGATAAGCTTCATAGTCGAAAGGGAAACAGCCCAGATCGCCGGTTAAGGCCCCTAAGGGTGTACTAAGTGGAAAAGGATGTGTAATCGCGAAGACAGCCAGGAGGTTGGCTTAGAAGCAGCCACCCTTGAAAGAGTGCGTAATAGCTCACTGGTCGAGTGGTTGCGCGCCGACAATTCAGTGGGGCTCAAGTACACCGCCGAAGCCGCGGCATATTTTTTATATGGGTAGGGGAGCGTCGTGCATGGGGTGAAGCGTTACCGGAAGGGGGCGTGGACTGTGTGCGAGTGAGAATGCAGGCATGAGTAACGAATGATGCGTGAGAATCGTATCCGCCGGATGACTAAGGGTTCCTGGGTCAAGTTCGTCTTCCCAGGGTGAGTCGGGTCCTAAGGCGAGGCCGACAGGCGTAGTCGATGGTCAACGGGTTGATATTCCCGTACCCGTGCATACGCGCCCAAGTGCGAAGCGGTGATACTAACCACCCTGACCACCCGCCAGTAGGGTCTTTGACTCTACGGTGGGTGTGATGCGTGGGGCCTGATCCGTTGTAGTTCAGTGATGGGGTGACGCAGTCAGGTAGCTACGCCACTGAAGTGGATTGTGGTGCAAGCGTGTGGCACATGGACTAGTCAAATGCGGTCCTAGATAAGTGTGAGGCGTGATGCGTAGCCCGTAGTGGGTGATGGTGGTGATCCTTTGCTGTCGAGAAAAGCCTCTAGCGATGTGTGTGTACGGCCCGTACCCGAAACCGACACAGGTAGTCAGGTAGAAAATACTCAGGCGGTCGGGTGAACTGTGGTTAAGGAACTCGGCAAATTGCCCCCGTAACTTCGGGAGAAGGGGGGCCAGCACTGGTGAAGCGAACATGCGTTGCTGAGCTGGTGGTGGTCGCAGAGAAGAGAGGGAAGCGACTGTTTATCAAAAACACAGGTCCGTGCGAAGACGGTCAAGTTGATGTATACGGACTGACGCCTGCCCGGTGCTGGAAGGTTAAGAGGACCTGTTAGACCCTTGTGGTCGAAGCGGAGAATTTAAGCCCCAGTAAACGGCGGTGGTAACTATAACCATCCTAAGGTAGCGAAATTCCTTGTCGGGTAAGTTCCGACCTGCACGAATGGCGTAACGACTTCCCTGCTGTCTCAACCACAGGCCCGGTGAAATTGCACTACGAGTAAAGATGCTCGTTACGCGCGGCAGGACGAAAAGACCCCGGGACCTTCACTATAGCTTGGTATTGGTGTTTACTGCGGTTTGTGTAGCATAGGTGGGAGACTTAGAAGCGTTCACGCTAGTGGGTGTGGAGTCGGTCAGTGAAATACCACTCTGACCGTAGTGGATGTCTTAACCTTGGCCCATGATCTGGGTTGGGGACAGTGCCTGGTGGGTAGTTTAACTGGGGCGGTTGCCTCCCAAAGAGTAACGGAGGCGCCCAAAGGTTCCCTCAGCCTGGTTGGCAATCAGGTGCAAGAGTGTAAGTGCACAAGGGAGCTTGACTGCGAGACCTACGAGTCGAGCAGGGACGAAAGTCGGGACTAGTGATCCGGCACCTACTTGTGGATGTGGTGTCGCTCAACGGATAAAAGGTACCCCGGGGATAACAGGCTGATCTTCCCCAAGAGTCCATATCGACGGGATGGTTTGGCACCTCGATGTCGGCTCGTCGCATCCTGGGGCTGGAGTAGGTCCCAAGGGTTGGGCTGTTCGCCCATTAAAGCGGCACGCGAGCTGGGTTCAGAACGTCGTGAGACAGTTCGGTCTCTATCCGCCGCGCGCGTTGAAACTTGAGAAAGGCTGTCCCCAGTACGAGAGGACCGGGACGGACGTACCTCTGGTGTGCCAGTTGTTCCGCCAGGAGCATCGCTGGTTGGCTACGTACGGAAGGGATAACCGCTGAAAGCATCTAAGCGGGAAGCCTGTTTCAAGATGAGGTTTCATTCGAGGTTCCCCACAGACGATGGGGTTGATAGGCCAGATCTGGAAGCACCGTAATGTGCGAAGGTGACTGGTACTAATACACCGACAACAAAACAAAACACCGTGCACAAACACCACAAACAATTGCGCACTGTTCGCGTCCACTATGCAGTATCTGACACACCACACACCCGCCGCCCGTGTCGGGGTGCCGCAGATAATTTGATAACCGACCACACCACACACCGCGTGTGGTGGTCACCATGACACACCCTGATAGATGTGTCGGTGGTTGATAGCGGTGGGGAAACGCCCGGTCCCATTCCGAACCCGGAAGCTAAGCCCACCCGCGCTGATGGTACTGCACCCGGGAGGGTGTGGGAGAGTAAGTTACCGCCGACCAACAACTCAACAAAAACAACTCAATACACCCCTAACCCCCGGGACAACGACACCGATCACCGTCACCCCCCCCGGGGGTTTACGTCGTCCACATAGCGCAAACCCTGAACTGCTCCCCATTAGTTGGACTGAGAAATCAGTTACCGACTAGTGGGGAGCAGTTTTCGTTGAGAGCACGAAGTTCGCTGAGTGAACATCAGCGTGAGCAGTTGGTAGATCTTTTTGAGCAGGGTATGGGTTCTCTAGCTGCTGCGAGTGTCCTTGGGGTCTCAAGAGATGCCGTCCGTTGTCTCTACCGTCGGTTTGTCCTGCATGGCAGTCTATGTCTCGTGGAGAAGCCGACAAAGCAGCAGTACTTGTTTGAGACTAAGAAGGAAGTTGTCGAACGCCACCTCGCCGGCGAGACTGCGATGGATCTTGCACGTGAGTTTGGCCTGTCGTCAGATCAGCTGGTCAAATATTGGTCGTGGGAATGGCGCAAAGGTGGCGATGACGCTGTCAGCGCTCTTTGAAAAGTAGCCCAAAACGCTCCTCGAAAAGTAGCCCATCCGAAAAAGATTGGATGGGTGATTTCATTGGAGGAATGGGCGCAGATCCGGTACCTGCGCGGGCAGGGATTGTCGCTGAGGAAGATCGCCGACGAAGTCGGGTGCGCGAAAAAGACCGTTGAGAAAGCTTTGGCATCAGATTCGCCGCCGAGTTATAAGCCGCGTGAGCCTAAAGCAACCAGTTTTGATCCGTTTGAGCCGCGCGTTCGGGAACTGCTGGCGGAAACACCGCAGCTCAACGCTAAAGTGCTCGCCCAACGGGTGGGCTGGACTGGTTCTGATTCATGGTTCCGCAAACACATTGCCCGCATCCGGCCCGAGTATTTGCCCGCCGACCCGGTCGATACCCTCGTCCACGCCCCGGGGCGTGAGATCCAGTGCGATCTGACTTTCGCAGCAGGTGGGCTTCCTGATGCTGACGGGGTGTACCGGGCGCTGCCGGTGCTAGTGATGGCATCTGCGCATTCGCGTTTCGCCGCCGCTAGGGTACTGCCGACGCGGACTACTGATGATCTGGTTGCCGGGATGTGGCATGTCATATCGAATAATTTCCAGGCAGTGCCCGACCGGCTCGTGTGGGACCACGAAGCAGGAATCGGAAAAGCCAGACTGTGTGAACCTGTCGCGGCCTTCGGCGGTGCGCTTGGATGCAAGATCATCCAGACTCCGCCTAGGGATCCTGAATCCAAAGGCATCGTTGAACGCACCAACGGGTACATAAAGCGCTCGTTCTTCCCCGGGCGACGCTTTAGCGATCCGGCTGATGTGCAAACCCAGCTCGACGAGTGGTTGTCCACCGTGGCTAACGAACGCATCCACGCCACGCTGAAAGCCAAGCCTGCGGACTTGTTCACCGCTGACAGGTCCGCGATGCGTCCTCTGCCGCCGTACCCGCCGGTATTTGGTGTTAGGCCGGCGGTGCGGTTGCCGCGCAACTACTACATCACCGTCGACACCAACCAGTACAGCGTGGACCCGGCATTTATCGACCGTCTGGTCACTGTGCGCACCACGCTCGATGAGATCACAGTGACAGGCCCGGCCGGTGAGCCCGCCGCGAAACATATCCGCAGCTGGGCACAGCACCACATCATCACCGACCCGGCCCACGTGCACACCGCGCGCACAATGCGCCGCCAACTCGCCGAACCTGGCGCCCACACCAGTACCGGCACTGATGTCGAAATCGCCGACTTGTCGATCTACGACGCCATCGCCTGACAACCCATTTGCTGTTTTATACCTCTTCAAGGAGACCGATTTTCCTATGACCCGAACCAGCGCCCATGACACCTCAGCCACGATTCACCACTTGGCCCGCGAACTGAAAGCTCCACGCATCGACAATGTCTACGCCACCATCGCCGAGCAAGCCCGCACCCAGTCCTGGACATTCGAGGAATACCTCGCCGCGGTTTTGTCCGTTGAAGCCACCGCACGGGCTGAATCGGGTGCACGTCTGCGCGTCAAACGCGCAGGATTCCCGGCGGTGAAAACCATCGCCGACTTCGACTTCACAGCCCAACCGGCAATCGACCGGGCCGAGATCGCCAGGCTTGAAACCGGGGCATGGGTCGCCACAGCTGAAAACGTCGTCCTACTTGGCCCGCCCGGAACCGGTAAAACCCACCTGGCTACAGCCCTGGGGATCACCGCGGCCCAGCAAGGCTACCGAGTGCTCTTCGACACCGCCGCCGGCTGGGTCAACACACTGACCCAAGCCCACAGCACAGGCAGACTTGAAGCGCTGCTCAAACGCCTCAACGGCTACCACCTGCTGATCATCGACGAACTCGGTTACATCCCTGTTGAAGCTGACGCGGCGAACCTGTTTTTCCAACTCGTCTCAAGACGCTACGAGCACGGCTCCATCATCGTCACATCTAACCTAGCGTTTTCTCAATGGGCGCAATGCTTCGGAGACGTCACCGTGGCCACCGCCATGGTCGACCGCATAGTCCACCACGCCAAAATCTTCCAACACCGCGGAGTCAGCCACCGCATCAAAGGAAGAGAAATACCCGCCCCAACAACCAACGAACCAGACCAACATCAGGCACAATAATTACGACCACACTGGGCTACTTTTCAAAGAGCGCCAGTGGGCTACTTTTCGGGGAGCACTCACAGACGCGTTAAAACCGAAGCCGAAGGGCAGGCCCAAAGGCTCGGCCGCGCCGAAGGTGCTCACGGAGGAGGAGAAGCTGCGCCGCCAGATCGAGCGGTTGAAAGCGGAAAACGCCTACCTAAAAAAATTGCGGGACTTGAGGAATCAGGGACACGTCTGAAAGTCCAGGCGATTGTCATCCTCAAGTCGCAGCACCGTTTGGAGTATCTCCTAGACGCGGCAGGTATGCCACGGTCGACGTTCTTCTACCACCAGAAACGACTGAGCGAGCCGGATAAGCACGCGGTACTTAAGCACGCAATCCGGGAAAGCTTCGAGCGTAATAAGCATCGCTACGGTTACCGGCGGGTCCTGCTGGACCTGCGCAACGAGGGCTGGGTGGTTAACCACAAGGTGGTCTACAAGCTCATGCGCGAGATGGGTCTTCGGGCCAAGATCCGCCAGCGCCGGCGCTATGTTTCCTACGCCGGAACGATCAGCCACATCGCTGAGAACAAACTGGATCGCAAATTCAGCCCGGACACGCCGAACACCGCTTTTGTCAGCGACGTCACCGAGTTCAGGGTCGCAGGCCGCAAGGTGTATCTGTCACCCGTGATGGATCTGTTCGACCGCTCAATCGTCGCCCATACCGTGGCTACATCGCCGTCGACAGCGTTTACCGCTGCTTCATTGACCAAGGCGATCGCGGCGTGCGCGCCTGAACCCGGGTGGATGATGCACACCGATCAAGGCTTCCAGTACCAGCACGTCTCCTGGCGCGACTTGATCGACGACAACGGCGGTGTTCAGTCGATGTCGCGTAAAGCCAATTGCTACGACAACGCAGTTATGGAGAACTTCTTCGGGCACGTGAAAACAGAGATGTACCACGGCGAAGTCTTCGACACTATCGAGGATTTCAACCAAGCGATCGATGACTACATCGAGTGGTACAACACCAAACGCGTCCAACAACGACTCAAGGGCCTGACCCCGACGCAATATCGGAATCAGGCCCTTGAACCCCTAACCGCCTAGAATTAAACCAGTCCAACTATTGGGGGCTAGTTCACCCCGGCCGGGGTTTACCCAGCCTTGGCCACCGCTGTAACGATCCGGGATGAGTCCTAGATTTCTTAGGTGAACCGTTCAATACTGAAGAAGAGGGGACATCATGGGTCGAACGAAAGTCGTCGCTACTGGTCTTGCGGCAATCATGACTGTTGGGGTGGTCGCGCCGGCACAAGCGCAGGCAGCACCGGTGCAACCGGATGTTGTTGTCGTAGCGCAAGAAAATACCGGCGAGAACGACAAACTCGATTGGGGAGAAGGTGCCACATCGCTCAAGAACGAACTCTCATCCGGTTTCCCGAACATCATCGGCAGTTTGATCTCGGTCGTGGGCATGTTTGGGTTGCTACTCATTGTCTTGGACAGCTTCGCTCAATTGAATAGGTGGAACAACCAAGGCGCGGCAGCTAGCAACGGACGCTAGCTCCCGCTCATTGGATATCGGGCCGCGGCACCACGGTGAGTGGGGCTGTGGCCTTGGTCGTTGCGGGAGCACTGACTTAATACGGTCAGCTGCGAGCGATTCGGCTTTAGGGTTCACTATTCATTGGCACGGGCTTCCAGCTTTAGTCCTGTAACCGGTAGACCTGAGAACCCTGGTGCGCTAAAGGTGCGCTGAGAGCCCGTTAGTGGATCGGTGAAGGCTAGCCCAACCGCCGCGAGCAACATAGGCCGGCTGAAGTCCTCATCTGAGGCGGGAAGCAGCTCTGGGTAGACCGGGTCACCATGAATTGGGGCGCCTGCTGCATGCATTTGCACACGTAGTTGATGCGTGCGTCCGGTCACAGGCTGAAGCACATAACGCGCGGCACCGGGAGTCGACGCCAGCGGTGTGATTTCAGTGACGTATGTGAATGAGTTCGGGATGGCGTCTACGGTAATCGAAGAAGCCAACTCACCTTCCCGCTTCACAATGTGGTGCTCCCACAACAACGGGCTATCCGGAGTCGGCCGGCTGTCCAATTCAGCCCCGATGTCATCGGCCACCGCCTCGTAGAGTTTGGACACCGCCCGGGAAGCGAAGAGCTGCTGATAGGCTCCGCGCACGGCAGCGTGCTTTGTAAACAAGAGCAGCCCCGACGTCATCCGGTCTAAGCGATGCGCCGGCGCGAGCTCCTCGTTGCCGGTCGCCCGTCGCAGCCGCACGGTCGCGTTCTCAGTGATGTGAGACGCCCGTGGCATCGTGGCCAAGAACGGCGGCTTGTTCACCACCATGATCGCGTCATCTTCGTAGACCACGTCCAATTCGAACGGCACGTTCGGTTCAGGGGCAGGGCGTCGGTAGAAGAACACATCGGTCCCTGGCGCTAGTAGGTCAGCCGGGGTGAGGGGTGTGCCGTCGATAAGCACGACTTCGCTGGCGGTGAAGCGCGACGTGACAGCGGATTCGTCGTCAAGCGGATGGCGGTGGCGTTGCGTGGACACTAGATGCCAAATGAAGTCCCATGCAACCCACGGTTCACCATCTGGAACACGCGCGCGCGTCGCCCCCAGGCCGTCGCGCGGGGGCAAAGGTTTATTCTTTTGCTTCCGAACTTCTGCCACATGTACTAACTTATTCCATATGAATCTTGACGTGATTGTGAGCCAATTGACGGCTTTCTTCAGCGATGGCATTGGCAAGACCATCAAGGATGTCCTGTGGACGATCTACACCATCCTCTTCCCCGCTAACGCGGAGGCTGCCCGCCCGGTGGAAATCCCGAAGTAGACCGTCTCCCGCGGCGGTATGATGGGGGTGTCCGATACGAACGAGGAAAGGCACCCTCATGAGCCGTGAAGATATGGTTGCCGTCGCCGTCGATGGCGGCGAACCGTCGAACAACGCCGTCCGTTGGGCGGCCAATACCGCGAACAAGCGTGGTGTCCCACTGCGTCTCGCGTCCTCGTACACCATGCCGCAGTTTCTTTACGCAGAGGGCATGGTGCCTCCGCAGGAGCTGTACGACGACCTGCAGAACGAGTGCCTGCGCAAGATCGCTGACGCCCGCGAGATCGCGCTTGACGTCGCCCCGGATATCAAGATTGGGCACACGGTCGCGGAGGGATCCCCGATCGACATGCTGCTGGACCTGTCGAAGGAATCCACGATGATCGTCATGGGTTCCCGCGGTCTAGGCGGTCTGTCCGGCATGGTGCTGGGTTCGGTGTCGGCTGCGGTCGTGTCGCATGCATCGTGCCCGGTCGTGGTCGTGCGCGACGACAATGCTGTGACCGAGGAGACAAAGTACGGCCCAGTCGTCGTCGGTGTCGATGGCTCCGAGGTCTCTGTCAAGGCCACCCAGGTCGCGTTCGAGGAAGCTCACGCCCGCGGCGCTGAGCTGATCGCCGTGCACACTTACATGGACAATTCTTCCCCGGCCGCCGGCGCGATCGTCGCGGAGGATCAGTTGCAGCAGGTGGATCAGCAACGCGCGAAGAAGCTCGAGGACGCTTTGTCATCCTTCGCCAGCCAGTTCCCCGAGGTGAAGGTGCGCAAGGTGGTCACCCGTGACCGGCCGGTGCGTGCCCTGGTGGAGCAGGCGCATGACGCGCAGCTGCTCATCACCGGTTCTCATGGACGTGGTGGCTTCAAGGGCATGTTGCTCGGTTCGACGTCGCGGGCGTTGCTGCAGGCTGCACCCTGCCCGATGATGGTCGTGCGTCCGGAGAAGTTGCCGAAGTAAACCGGGGCAGGGTTGCAATGGCAGCCAAACCGTTATGGAACCGTGGGTTTTCTGTTGCCCACGGTTTCGCCTTTGGGGGCATACTAGTTTTCGGGCATAATGGTTTATGTCCGAAATTTAGAAATCGCTAGAAAGAGGGAAATTATCATGGGAATTGGGTTTAGTCTCTTGGGCTGGATCGTCTTTGGTGGTCTCGCAGGATGGATCGCTTCGATGATTATGAACCGCGACGCGTCAATGGGCATTCTCGCTAACATCGCGTGCGGTATTGTCGGTGGTCTCGTCGGCGGCGGTCTTATGTCCTTGGTCATCGACATGGAGTCGAAGGGTTGGCTCTTCAGCTTCCTGACGTGCATCTTGGGTGCGGTCATTGTTCTGTGGGTTGTCAACAAGGTCACGGCTACTCGTCGCTAATCGCCGAGTCGCAGATGAGCTCCCGCCCATATTGGGCGGGAGCTTTTTCGTGCTCGGGCGGGCAAACCTTTGAATGGACGTACCGGTTTGTCTATATTGAGTTAGGTGAGCAAGAAACAACCGGCTTCGCGCCGCCGCAACAGGCCCAGTCCCCGACAGCGCCTGCTCGATGCCGCTACAAAGTTGTTCACTGAAGAGGGCATCCGTGTCATCGGCATTGACCGCATTCTGCGTGAAGCTGATGTGGCGAAGGCATCGCTGTATTCGCTGCTGGGATCCAAAGACAATCTGGTCATCGCTTATGTTGAGCGCTTGGATGAGGAATACCGCGCCCGCTGGGTTGAGCGCACCGCGATGATGATTGACGCGGATGAGAAGATTCTCGCGTTTTTCGATATGGCGATCGAGGAGGAGCCGGAGAAGGATTTCCGCGGTTCTCCGTTCCTCAATGCCGCGGCCGAGTACCCGCGGCCGGAGACAGAATCGGAGCGCAATATTGTCGCCGCGTGCCTTGAGCACCGCCGCTGGATGCACTCCACGATGACGGAGTTGCTCAACCGGAAGAACGGTTACCCTTCGGACACGCAAGCGAATCAGCTACTCATTTTCCTCGACGGGGGCATGACGGGCGCGCGGGTGAGCCGGACCGTGAGGCCGCTTATGACTGGTCGGGATTTGGCGCGTCAGATGCTGTCGGCTCCTCCGGCTGACTACTCAATTTAGAGCCAGTTTTCGCTTCAGCCTTCGTTTCTTCCCGCGCTTTCTTCCGCTCCTCCATCTCTGCTTTGCGCATGTCGGAGCGGACTTTGCTCTTCTCCTTCTGCAGGCTCTTCTTTTGCGCCTTCTTGTCTTTGCGGGCCTGTTTTTCCGCCTGTTTTTCTTCCTTGATGGTGCGGCGGACCTTAGGCAGCGTCGAGGGGCGGGCGAGTGCTTGCAGGTTGCGGCTGCGGCGGGAGCGCTTCGCCTCTTTATTCTGTGCCTCGGTGCGGGCTGCTTCGACATGGGCAAGGTGGTGCGGCTCGAGCGGGTACTTGCGTGTGAGCAGGTACCACATGATCGCGGTCTGGCACAGGGTCCACAGGTTGCCGAGGAACCAGTACATCAGCAAAGCGATGGGGATCAGTCCCGTCATGCCCACAAAACCGAGCATGACCGGCACGGCCAGCATGAGCCACCACATCAGGTCGTAGATGCGCACGGCCATGCGTTCGTCCCAGTCCATGTGCACCCGGCTGCGCAGCTGGGAAACGAACATGTTGAACGTGGTGAAAATGAGGGCGAAGATGAGCAGCGGAATGGCTACAGCGCGCACGTCTTCACCGGTGGTGCCCAGTGCGGCAAACTGTTCCTGGCTCATGGACACGTACGCCGGCAGCGGCACACCGAGGAAAGAGGCTTCGAGGAAGCCGGCGATGTCGTCGGGGTTGAGCAGGCCGATATCGCTGCCTGTGCGGCCGTTCTCTGGCACAGACATCCAGATGAGCAGGCGGTACAGTCCCAGAATGAAGGGCAACTGCACGAGCGGCGGAATGCAGCCGGCGAGAGGGTTGTAGCCGTATTCCTTGTTCAGCTCTTTGAGCGCTGTCTCGTGCGCTGTGATGTCGTCCGGCTCAAGAGAGGCCCCGTAGCGTTCCTCGAGCGCGATCTGTTCGGGGCGCATCATGAGCATCTTGCGGCTCGACTTGAACGTCGACCAGTAGGACGGGATCAGCAGCCCGCGCACGGTGAGCACGAGGAGAACGACTGAAAGCACCCATGCCGTGTCGGGGGCCACGCTGAACACTTCCGCCAACAGCCAGTGCCAGAACTTCATTACCGCAGACACCGGATAGACGAACGCCTCGAGCATGCCTCACTCTCCTCACTTACCGCCGGTTGATTTTAGGCCATGCCTGTTCATGCTCCTAAAACTTTGACTGGTGAACTACAGCTTCGCCAACACATCCGCGATCGCGTCCGCCATCGCCTTTTGTCCGGCCGGGGTCGGGTGCACGGCGAAGGAATCGGTCTCCTCACCGGTCAGGTCGGTCCAGCGCTCGCCTGCCGGGGCACAGACGGAGTGGAAATCCGCGTTCGGCGGCATGACAAAAAGAGCACCATTGCGCACGGCCGCGTCGCGCACCATCGCGTTCATCGTCACGGTCAGCCCGGCCGCCCAGTTCAACGTGCCGCTCGGCAGATCCGCCGTGCGCTCGCAATCATCCTCCATGGAGAGCAGCGGCATATAGCCCGTCGTGATGATCGTGGCGTTCGGAGCCTTCTCATTGATCTTGGCGTAGATGGCGTCGAGGCGTTTCGGCAGGTCGACAAGGGCGCGGGCGGTGTCGTCGTACAGCCCCTCGTCGCAGTCGGCCTCGCCCCGGTCCTCCACCATGCCTGTGATGCAGCGGCTCCACGGCCCGAAGTGAATGTCGTTGCCGCCGATGGACAGTGTGATGAGGTCCGTGTCCGGTTCAAGGGACTCGATCTGGGCGGTGATGGTGTCGGTGCCCGCCGCGGTTGTTTCTTCGGTTGCGGTCGTACTGCTGGTGGCGGTTGCGCTGCTTGTCGACGTCGCAGTGCCCGTCTGCGAGGTCTCCGTCGTCGTCGCCGACTCCGTGGAGGTGGAGGTGGAGGTGTCTTTGACTTCAGCGTCGAGCACGGGGGCGGGGATGTCAGCGCCGGTGATGTCGCGGTCGGCCAGGATGTGGTCGGTGGTGGAGCCCTGGCAGGTCGCGTCAGTGAAGCCGCGTTTGGCGTTGATGCCGCTGTAGAGTTTTGCCAGCTCATGCGGGTAGTTGTCCTCGCTGCGGGCGCAGAAGGCGGGGCCGATGAACGGTCCGGAGGCGGATCCCATCGCTGCATAAGAGTCGCCGAGGGCCACGTAGTGCGTGAAGGAAGACGGAAGGTCTGTCGGGTCGGCAGTGACGGTCACGGTGGTGGGCACCTCGACCGTGACGCGCTCAGACGCGGCGTCGCCGGACTCGGAGCAGCCTGCAAGAACAAGGGGAATCACGGCGAGAATGGCAGCGAAGACGCGGCGGGATGTCATGCGCTTAATTCTAGAACTAGAACCTCTTCAGGTCGGGGTACGCTCTTGCGCATGGTCTCCAAGCTTTCTGCGGGAAACGGCGCCGGGTTGCCTGATAGCCGCGCGCTGGACACGGGCATTGCCTCGCTGACAGTGGCGCTGTTGCTGGTGTCGTTGGGCGGAGTGTTCCGCATGCACCTCACCCAGGCGGTGACCCTGGTTGCGCTCATTGTGGCCTTCGGCGGCATCTACTCTTTCGGTGCCGTGCAGATGCGCCGCTGGAACGCCATTGCGCGGGTGCTGTGGACGCTCGCGCTCACGGCCGTGTGGGTCGCGGCGATGTTTCTCACCCCAGTGGCCGTCTACTGGGTGTTCATTCTGTTCTTCCTGTTCATGCGGGCTTTCGACGGCTGGTTCGGCATCGTCGGCGTCGCCGTAGTGTTGGCGATCTCCATCCTTGTGCAAGCCCCGGATGGGCTCACGCTCGGCGGGGTGATGGGCCCTGCTGTCTCTGCTCTGGTGGTCATCATGATCACGTACGCATTCAAGGTCATCGCGCGGGTGAGTGCGGAGCGGGAGGCGCTCATCCAAGAACTCGTCGATACGCAAGAGGCGCTGGCACTCACGGAGCGCGAGGCGGGTGTGGTGCAGGAGCGGCAGCGCCTCGCGCACGAAATCCACGATACGGTGGCGCAGTCGTTGTCGAGCATCCAGATGCTGTTGCACGCCGCTGAACGGGACCTGCTGGGCACGGGGCTTGAGCGCGACGCACTCGCTAGCCCGCTCCGCCGGATCGAGGTCGCGCGGCGTTCAGCCTCGGACAACCTGGCGGAAACGCGCGCCATGATCGCGGCGCTCACCCCGGCACCGCTGACGGAGACCTCGTTGCCGGAGGCTCTCACGCGGATCGGGGGGTCGTTCGCGCAGGCCGGCGAGATCGAGATTGCCGTCGACGTGGACGGCCAACCGCGCCAGCTGCCGATGCGTGTTGAGGCCGGGTTGCTGCGGATTGCGCAGGGGGCGGTGGGTAACGTCGTCAAGCATTCGGGTGCAACGCTGGCGCGCGTGACGCTGACGTTCGCCCCGGACGAGGTGCGGTTGGACATTGTTGACAACGGCCAGGGATTCGACGTGGATGTCCTGCCGGAGCGCCCGAGCGGGCTGGGCCACCTCGGGCTCGACGCGATGCGCACTCGTGCCCGGGAGCTGGGCGGCGAGCTCATCATCGAGTCCGCGCCGGGCGGGCCCACCGCATTGTCCATCGCGGTACCTGACGGTGATACTATCAATCGAAAGATTGAGGAGGAAGAATGATTCGCGTCTTGCTTGCCGACGACCATGAGATCGTCCGTCTTGGCCTTCGCGCCATCCTGGAAGAGGCTGACGACATCATTGTCGTGGGGGAGGTTGCGACCGCTGAGGGAGCCATCGCGACAGCTCAGGCGGGCGGCATCGACGTCATCCTCATGGACCTGCGTTTCGGCGCGGGCGCGCAAGGCGCACGGGTGACCACGGGCGCGGAAGCCACCCGCGAAATCCGCGCCTCCATGGAGAATCCGCCGAAGGTGCTCGTGGTGACCAACTACGACACCGACGTGGACATTCTCGGCGCGATCGAAGCGGGCGCCGTCGGCTACCTGCTCAAAGATGCCCCGCCTGCGGAACTGCTCGCCGCGGTGCGCTCGACCGCCAAGGGCGACCAAGCGATGTCACCGATGGTGCGCGACCGCCTGCAAACCCGCGACCGCACCCCGCGCTCCTCGCTCACCCCACGCGAACTGGAGGTGCTCCAGCTCGTTGCCGGTGGCTCCTCCAACCGCGAAATCGGCCAGCGTCTCATGCTCTCTGAGGCGACCGTGAAGTCCCACCTCGTCCACATCTACGACAAGCTGGGCGTGCGTTCGCGCACTTCAGCGGTGGCGTCGGCGCGCGAACAGGGCGTGTTGTAGGCCGCTGAAGCGGACCTACAACACGAGGCTAACGCAGGGTCTTTTCCTGGATCTCCGCGGTCAGCTTGTTGATGTCGCGGTCGATCGTCTCGTGGGCCAGGCGGCGCTGCGCCTCGTTCATCTGCTCGACATTGTTGACGGCGGCCTCGATCTCATCGCACCGCACCTCGACGTCGCGGCGGAAGTCGTCCTTGAGCGCGTCGTTGTTCTGTGCCTGGGAGCGGATCGCCTGCACACGGCCCTTGAGCTCAGCGCCCTGGGTGGAAAAACGCGCCATCTCGTTGGCGGTCAGGCCGGCGGCGCGCGCACGGTCGTTGACCTTGTTCTGCTGGTAGGTGGTCAGTGCGCGGTAGGCGAGCGGGATGAGGATCGGCAGCAGGATGCGCGACGCGCCGACCCACTGCTTGGCCTTCTTCTTGGTCAGGCCAGACTCCTGGATCTTCTTCAGCTCGTTCTTGGCCAGGTTCTGCTCGTGCTTGCGCTTGCGCTTCAGGCCCTGCTTTTCTTCCTTGAGTAGGCGCTTTTCGGCTTTGTCCAGCAGTTTGGCCATCTGCTTGTCGTTCTTGGCTTCTTCCTTAGCCAGCTGGCGCGCCTTCGCCTCAGCGGCCTTGATTTCAGCCTTGGTCTTCGCGCGGGATTTGCGGATGGTTTCGAACAGTCCCATGAGTAACTCCTTAAATAACTTGTCCGGTTCAACTTTACCCATCTCTGGCCGTTAGGCTTGGTTTCCGTGAGCGAGGAAACGTCTTTGGTGCGGGCGAGTGACCTTGTCGGTTGCCGTTACCGCCTGCGCCAGCGCATCGCCCACCCCGAGATTCCGCCGCTGCCTGAGGCGGAGCGCCGCCAGCCGCTTATCGACGCCGGACGCGCCGCCGTCTTCACCTTGCTGCCCGTCCGAAGAGCCATGGGGGATGGCCGCCGCAAACCCTTCTCGCGCGTGGACATTGATCCCGCCGCCGATGTCTTCGCGGCGGAGGGCCACACCCGCGCAGCGCTGGCCAAAGGCGCGACCTTGATCACGAACGGCGCTTTGACCGGGACGATCGACGGGGTGCCGGTGGTGGCGGAGATCGACATCCTCGCCCGTCTTGAAGATGGGACCTACCTGCCCGTGGTGATTTCCAACCACCGCGTCGCTCGATCGAGCACAGCAGCGACGCTGCGGTTCATCCCCACGCGCCGGTTGGGCCTGGGTAAGCCCCTTGAGGTCGGTGCGAAGCTGCGGCACCACACCATCGACGGGTACCGCGCTGCGCTCGCGCACATGCTTCTCATTGACCTTGGCTATGCCAGCGGGCAGGCGGCCGCCGTCGGGCAGGACCGCGAACGGGCCTACCTCACCGACGTGTCCCGCTACGTGGAGGCCCTCCGCACCGCTTTGGCCCTACCGACGCCCGACCGTCCGGTGCGCCTGAAACAGTGCGCGACCTGCCGCTTTTGGGAGCTGTGTGAGCCGGAGTTGCGCGCTATGGATGACATTTCGCTCGTCTTTCCCGGCCAGCGCGCCGAGCCGTTGCGGCTCAAGGGCCTAGAGACAGTGCAGGCCGTCATGGACGCCGATCTTGGCGAGTCCTCCCAGATCGCCCGCGCATGGCGCGCCGGGATTCCCGTCCTCGCCCGCGACGACTTTGCTCCGCCGGCCGAGTTGCGCGCGGACGTCGAAGTGGACATCGACATGGAGGCCTACCTCGACCAGGGCGCCTACCTGTGGGGCGCCTACGACGGGCAGACGTACCGCGCCTTCTCCACGTGGGAAGAGGTCGGCCCGGATTCCGTGGCCGAAGAGGAGAACTTCGCGGCGTTCTGGAACTGGCTCATGAGCCTACGCGCCGCCGCTCACGCCGAGGGCAAGACTTTCCGGGCGTACTGCTACGCGGCGGGTGGGGAGAACCACTGGCTGATGGGGTCGGCGCGGCGGTTCGCGTCGATAAGCGAAAACGACGTGCGCGACTTCATCGCCTCCGACGAGTGGGTCGACGTGTTCACATGGGTGCGCCGCCTGCTGGTGGGCACGGACGGGCTGGGACTGAAAGTGGTCGCGCCTATTGCTGGCTACGAATGGGCCGGCGACGTGGACGGGGAAGAGTCGGTGGCGCTGCGCAGGGAAGCGCGCGCTGGGGACATGTCCGCCCGGGAGGCGCTGGAGCGCTACAACGAGGACGATTGCCGTGCCACTGCCGCCGTGCGACGCATGCTTACGGCTGGTGCGCCCGGGGTACCGCGCCTTTCTTCACTGTGAGCGCAAGCCACACCGCGATCACGGTGAGCACCACGAGGAACCCGGCGACGACCCCGATGAAGCCAGGCCACTCGAGGTACTGGAAGAGCCAGCCCGTCAACGCGCCGAGTGCCGACGATCCCACGTAGTAGAAGAACACGTACCCGCTCGAGGCCTCCGCACGGTCGCGCGTTGCCACCTGCCCCACCCAGCCGGACGCCACCGAGTGCATGGCGAAGAAGCTGGCCGTGAACAGCAGCAAGCCAACAAGAGTGATCCACAGGTTCGGGCTCATGAGGATGAGCGCGCCGATGAGCATGAGCCCCGCGGTGATCACCATGACCCGGCCGCGCCCGGCACGCTGCACGTAGTTGCCTGCGCGTGCCGACGACCATGTGCCCGACAAATACATCACGTAGACGAGCCCCGCTAGCGCTGGCGGGAGCCCGAAGTGCTCGATCGCCCGGAAGCCGAACATGTTGTAGACGGAGACGAACATGCCCATGCCCAGGAACGCACAAGCGTAAAGGGCCACGAGGCGCCAGTCGGTGAGGTGGCGGGCGATAGCTGTCGCCTCGCTGGAGAAGTGCAGCGGCTTCGCCTCGAACTGTTTCTGGTTGGGCAGCAGCGCCCACATGATGCACGCGAATGTCAGAGCCGTGACTGCCCCAGCGAACAAAGCAGTGCGCCACCCTGCGACTTCGAGTGTGAACGCAGGGACGAGGCGACCGATCAGTCCGCCGATGGAGTTGCCTGCCACGTACAGCCCCATCGCTCCGGCGGAATCCTCCGCAGCGATCTCTTCCGAGATCCACGTCATTGCCACTGCCGGGGTGCCGGCGATGAGGCAACCCTGGATAAAGCGCATGGCGATGAGCTGCCCGCCTGTTTGCGCCAGCGGGAGCGCCAGTCCCAGCGTGGTGGCAAGCAACGCCGAGATGATCAGCACCCTGCCGCGGCCGAACCGTTCCGAGAGGATCGAGGCCGGCACCACGCATAGGGCTAGTCCGCCTGTCGTCGCCGAGACCGTCAGGGCTGCCTGCCCCTCTGTCATGCCGAGCTCGTCGGTCAGCGTGGGCAGTAGCGCCTGGGTGGCGTAGAGCGAATTGAAAATGGCGAGGCCGGCGAACAGCAGCGCGAACGAGGCGCGCCGGTAATCCGGTGTCCCCTTGCGGATCCCTGCTTGTCTCTCGGGTGCCATACTTCCTATACAACTACTCTTTGGGTGCTGGGTCTAATTCGGGCAGGTCAGGGCGTCGATAAGCAATTAAGCGAATTTAATGTTGCTAAAAACCTTGCGTATTTAGGTCAGCCTTACTTATAGTGAAAAGCGAGTTCGGAACACCGCCGATCTCGTTGCGAAAATCAGGTTACGCTCCCAGGTACCTCCAGCCCCGGGAATGCGTGAAGGGACCGCCACTTTCTGGGTAGTGGCGGTCCCTTTTTCATGTTTGAGCGCGCTAAGGGGTTAAGTAGCAAAAAGTGTGTCCGGTCGGCGTGTCGCCGGTGGGGCACGCTTTTTGTTATCTGAGGGGTCCTTTCCTGATTCCTACTGAGGGTTCGTAGTCGGTTGGGATAGCGTGGTCGTAGAAGGCTGGTCGGCCTGTTTGGTGGTCGGCTTTGTTGTGGTCTTCTTCGGCAAGATCGGGAACTTTGGCGAGTTGATCTTGTCCGAAACCGCACTGCCTGGCGATTGCTAACGGGTCGTCAGGCAGATGCGTTTTCGCATGTAGGTACCACTCGAGCATTTTGCGTTGCCGTTCACCTGATCTGCCACGGTGTGCGTCAGCGATGCGTTTGAGTTGGGCGTTGACCCCGCCTTCAAGGCTGTTGGTGGTCGCTGCCCACCGGGCCGGTTCGAGCGCTCCTGGTGGCGGTTGCAGGTAGGTGAACAACCAGTTGTTGCGCGATAGGTGCAAAAGCGAGTTATATGCCTTACGCACCCGGATATGGGTGAATTCCCACTGGTGGTTAAGGGTGCGGCGTTCTTTCGGCACGAGTGTTTTCTCGTCCAGGAAGCCCTTGTAGACCACCCCAAAGTCGTGCAGGCGCAGTGTCCATTCCCTCGCTTGGTCGAGTGTGGTGATGCGGGTCAGTTTCAGCGCTAGGGCGTAGATGGCTTTTCCGGCATCAGTGCGGGGCCGGGAGGTGGTGTAGCGGCGGATGACACGTTGAGCATGGACGAGACAACGCTGGATAAGTGTGTTCGGCCAGCAGGCTTTGATCGCCGAGTAGGCGCCTTGCCCGCCGTCGAGGACGACGCACAACGGTTCGGCGATGCCGCTAAGTAGCTGGGTGTAGGCGTGGGCTGATTCGCGTGTGGCCCAGTGCCAGGCGATGACATGGTCGAAGCTTGCCGCAACCAGCAGGCAGCCGGCGTCGGTGTAGGTACCGTCGATGAAGATCTGGTCGTAGACCCGATGAGGGTCCGCGGCGTTGGGAACGTCGATGAGCCAAAACGAAGTGAACCGGCGGTCTAAGGTCCACCTGCTGACTCCTGCGTGCTTGGCCATGTCTGCCAGCGAGGCTGTGCCGGTGGCATAGGCGTGGAACGCTGTGAAATCCCGGGCCCGGGTTTGGTCGGTGCGCTGTCGCGTGGTGGAGGTTCCGCAGTCGGTGTCTTTGCACCGCCACCTGATAGACCCTTTGGTAGTGGTGCCGTTTTTCTTCATTTCCCCAGCACATAAGGGGCATCGCGGTCTGTTTGGTGTCACCGGTAAAGCACACCAACACCCCGGTAGCATACGCAGGTGCCATTCCGGTGGATTGAACGAAAAACGGGCCCGAATAAGGTCCAGAACCCTATTCAAGCCCGATTTACATATCCTGACCAGCACAAACGCTGAAAATCAGACACACATTCTGCTACTTAACCCGCGCTAAGCGCTCAAATGGTTAGGCGGAAGCCTTAGCGTAACGCTCGGCGACGTCCTCCCAGTTGACAACGTTCCAGAATGCCTTGGCGTAGTCAGCCTTGACGTTCTTGTACTGCAGGTAGAACGCGTGCTCCCACATGTCCAGCATGAGCAGCGGGGTGAAGTCAACGGAAATGTTTCCCTGCTGGTCGGTCAGCTGCTGGATGATCAGGCGGCCAGCAATGTGGTCGTAACCCAGCACAGCCCAGCCGGAGCCGTGGATGGAGGTAGCGACACCCTCGAACTGCTTCTGGAAAGCCTCGAAGGAGTTGAAGTCGCGGTTGATAGCCTCAGCGATCTCACCGGTCGGCTCGCCGCCACCGTTCGGGGACATGTTCTGCCAGAAGGTGGTGTGGTTGGTGTGGCCACCCAGGTTGAACGCCAGGTTCTTGGACAGGGCGCGCAGCTTGTCCGGGTTAGCCTCGCCGTTGCGCTCCTCCTCGAGAGCCTCGAGGGCAGCGTTAGCCCCAGCAACGTAGTTGGCGTGGTGCTTGTCGTGGTGCAGCTCCATAATCTCAGCCGAAATGTGCGGCTCCAAGGCGTCGTACGCGTACGGCAGATCAGGAAGAGTGTAAACAGCCATGGTTCTAAAACCTTTCGTATGGGTGATTGGCTTACGTCGCCCATGATAGGGAAAATTGCCAGGGTGGGGGTCTGGGCCAGTTTGGACGGGAATCTTCCGCGGCACCCGGCCGTTATGGAAGACATGGCATTCTTCTTCGGACGCACCCCTGAACTCACCGACCCGGACCGCACCCTGCCCGGCCGCCCGGACCCGGTCCTGAACAACCCGCGCCCGCACGCAGTGCTGGGCACACCGATCACCGGTCCGTGGCGGGACGGGCAAAAACGCCTGCTCATCGGCATTGGCTGCTTCTGGGGCGCGGAGAAAATGTACTGGGAAATGCCCGGTGTGGAGTCCACGTCCGTCGGCTACGGCGGCGGTGCGACGCCGAACCCGACCTACCGTGAGGTGTGCAGTGGGGCGACCAACCACGTCGAGCTGGTGGAGGTCGTCTACGACCCGGAGCAGATCAGCCTGAAGGAACTGGTCAGAATGGCGCTCGAGGCGCATGACCCGACGCAGGGCTACCGCCAGGGAAATGACGTGGGCACACAGTACCGCTCCGCGTTCTACACCGACACCGAAGAAGAGGCGGAGCAGATCCGCCAGTGGGTCGCTGAATACGGCAAGCAGCTCGAACAAGCCGGCTTCGGTGCCATCACCACAGAGGTCGCGGCCGGGCAGGACTACTACCTTGCCGAGGACGAGCACCAGCAATACCTGCACAAAGTTCCGAACGGCTACTGCCCGCACCACTCCACGGGCGTCGCCTGCGGCATCTAATTAACTCGGCGCGCCGGGCACCTCGGTGAACGCCTGCCGCGCCGACTCGGCAGCCTGGCGGGCACCTTCCTTCGCCGCGGAGGCAGAGGTGGCGCGGATGCGGGTGGAGTCCTTGTGGATCCACTCGGAGATCGCCGCCAGCTCCTCGTCGGAGAACCCGGCGTCCAAGACAGCGTTCCAGTACGCCACGGTCTCATCATGGTACTGGTGGCCGTGGCCGCCGGGCGGGTCCTGGGAGGTCAACTGGTCCACGCCGATCTGCCACCAGGTGATGAACGGCACCCAGCGCATGTTCTGCAAGGTGTCCACATGCATCGCCTCCGGTGCGCGCTCACCGCGGGAGCCCGGCTCCTTCAACCAGTCGGGAGCCTTGAACAGCAGCGTCAGATCCCACCAGACAATCGGGTCGGAGGCGTGCTGGGCGAAAACGGCGCGGGGGAATTCCCACTCGTTGTCGTAGTCGGAGCCGTCAAAGGTCTTCTCCAGGTGGTCCGGGTGGGCAGTGAAGCGCACGCTGCGCCCGCCGTCCACAACCGGCACGCGCTGCGGGGAGCCTTCGTCACGGTTCTGGGTGAGCTGAGCGTGGGTCGTGGTGAAGCCAGGCGCACCGGTGAACACCCCGCCGTCGACGTTCGCGCGGAAATCCTCGAGGTCATCGAAAGCGTCGGCAAGCCCGTAGGCGCCGAGCGATTCACCGCCCAAGTAGAGCCTCGGCCGCTCGTCCTCCGGCAGGGCATCGAGACACTCCTTGACCGCGCCGATGAGCGTCTTCGCGCTGCGCACCGGTACTTCGCGGTCGGAGGCGTAGGAGTAGGCCGACGGCATGAAAGAGTACTGGATAGCCACAATGGCGCAGTCGCCGCGGTTCAAGAACTCGAACCCGGAGGTGTGGAAGTCATTGATCCAGCCCGTGCCGGCCGACGACATCACGGCAATGGACTTCCGCGACCACGCATCGGTGCGGTCCATCTCGCGCAGCACCATCTTGGCCTGCTCCTCCGGGGAGCGGTCCTTCAGGCCGATGAAGATGCGGATCGGTTCCTTCACCTCGCCGCCGAGCACCTTCTCCAAGTCGGCGGAACGCGGCCCGCCGGCGACGACCGCGCGGCCCTGGCGGCCCAGGTACTTCCAGCGCTCGAGCGAGGCGGGGGAGCCGGAGCGCTCCTTCTCCCGGGGCTTCGTCGCGCCGGGGAGGAATTCGCGGTTGAGCTCATCGGCGTTCTGGTAGGCCTTGCTCAACACGGCACGCACAACGACCTTGTCGGTGAGCAGCAGGGTGGCTGCGCCCAAGGCGGCGATCGCCAACGGCCAGGATGCCGCGGACGGGAGAACACGGCCGAATTCCTTGTTCAGCCGATCCACGGTGACCTGGATGCCTTCACCGATCAGCAGCAGCACGCCGTAGCCGATGGAGCCGACACCGATGCCGGCCAGGGTTTGCAGCGGTCCAAGCTTGGTCTCGTTTTCTACGAGGCTTTCGTGCTCGGAACGTCGATAAGCAGCGGTCGCGTACGCGATGACTGTCGAGGCACCCATGACCAGCTGCACTGGCACCGCGGTGCGCTGGCGGAAGCGGCGCGGAGCCTCCCAGCCGAGCGTCTCGCTGGCGTTGGCCACAAGATTGGCCAGCCCGACACCGACCGTGTGCCCGGCTGCCTGACAGCCGGCAACATTAGCTGCGGTCACCCACCATGGGTGAGGCAAAAGAGATGGGGAGATCGCCAACCACGTCGCCGCTTCGGCGCCGATGATGCCCGTGGCGAAGTTGTCCGGCAGGCGCCGCAAACCCGCCATGCGGACCACCGGAGTCAGGTCTGCAAGCAGCTGAACTGTATAAATCGGAAACCGCACCGCATGGTTGCGGCGCGGCCACAGCTCCTTGACTGTAGATGTGAATCGGTCGCGGAAGGACCCCAGCGAATCCTTGAGTGGCTCAACCATCATGCGGTCCATTGTGACAAAAGATACTAACTCGAGGTGAACTCTCAGTAATCTTTGCGGTAACCAACCGTCTGGGGGTTCGCCCACAGTGCGCCGGGGCCTATTGTCGTGCAGTGGTATACGTTGCGTTCGCTGGGAGATCCTCTTGACCACCGTCACTGACACTGCGCTAGTGCCCGTTAATAATGACCCGAAGATTGTCGCCCACCGCGGCATGAGCGGGCTGTACCCCGAATCCACAATGCGGGCTTTCGAAGAAGCACTCAAACTCGACGGAGTGCACGGCATTGAGGCCGATGTGCGCCTCACCCGCGACGGGAAGCTGGTCGTGCACCACGACAACTTCATCAACCGCACCTCCACCGGCGCGGGGCGGGTTGCCAAGATGGACTTCGACGAGCTGCGCCAGTTCAACTTCGGCACCAAAGAGGACCCGCAGCAAATTTTGCTTCTCGACGAGCTTCTCGAGCTCCTCGCCGACCACCCCGACAAGCACATCTACATTGAGACCAAGCACCCCACCCGCTACGGCCCCGAGGTGGACGAGCAGACCGTGCGCACCCTGTGGCACCGCGGGATGAAAGAAGACCCGCGGATCCACCTCATCTCTTTCTCCCACGCGGCGATGCGCTACTTCGCCCAGGCCGTCCCGGATCTAGAGACCTTCTACTTGTTCCGCCTTTTCGAGCGGAAGTGGAACAAGAACAACACGATGCTTTCCCGCCCCTACGGTGTCGGCCCGGCCCTGGCCCACCTGCAGGGCAAGCCGGAGCTGCTCGGTTTCCGTGGCCTGCGCACCTACACCTGGACGGTGAACTTGCCTAAGGAGATGCTGTGGTGCCGTGAGAACGGTGTGGACGTGTTCGCCACCGACTTGCCGCAGCTCGCTGTGGACACGTTCAAGCGCAACCCGGTCACGCCGGCATCCGTCGGGTAGTTAGACTAGGCCGCATGGCCAAAAAGAACCGTAAGAAGGACCAAGACCTGCCGGAGGGTATGAGCCGCCGTCAAGCGAAGCTCGCTGCCCGCGCCGCGGAGCGCGAAGCGCTGGCAGGCGACCCCCGTCCATATAAGGACTTTGCCGCGGAGACCGATCTGGTCGCGCTGCAGGAGTTCGTGCCTGCCGCCACCGCGAAGCTGGATGTGGGCGGCACGCCGGTCACACTGGCAACCGTGTTGCCGGGCGCTGGTGCCGCACTGGTCCGTTCCGAGGACGAGGGCGCTGAGCGCCTAGTGGCCTTGCAGGTTCAATCCCACTCGGGCAACCCCGGACGCGACCTCGCATACGCCCTGAACTGGGCCATCAACGCGCAGCCGGGCGAAACGCTTGGTTCCACCGCGGCAGACGGTTCGCAGCCGGAACTGTCGTCGCTTCTCGACGCTTCCACCGACCTCGACATCACCGAGCACTCCGACTTCAACTGGTGGTTCCCCTCCGGCGCTGGCATGAACATGCAGATCCAGCAGGCGCTGCAGCGAGCGAACGACGCGATCATCCCTTCCACACAGATCTCTGCCGACGTTCCGGGTTCGGTCTGGTGGGTCAACCCCGGCGGCGGCAAGGCCCACATCCGCTGGGTCCGCCCGGAGGATGACGAGCGCGCCATGCTCAACGCCCTGGCCCGCATCGCCGCCCGCGGCGAACTGAACCTGGGAGAGGGCACCAAGTTCGCCGGCACCTTCCGCACCCACGGCCTGCTCGTGCCGGTGTTCGATTTGGATCCGTCCGTCGAGCCAGACTCCTACGGCGACGCGTTGGCTACCGTGAACGCTGCGATTGAGAAGGAGTACACCAACTCCGCCCAACTCACCGCCGACGAGCGCAAGCAGCTAGAAAACATCAAGTCCCGCCAGGTGACCATCTAGACCCTGTCCGAACAGACGGGCATAAGTAGGCACCTAATCCGTTCAATAGATTGCAGGGACAGCGAGAGTTCGTTGCCCCTGAAGGTAGAAACCAGCGGTACGGCAGATTTCAATCTAAAATGTAGTGCTTATATAGCGTTGAACGATTCGAAGCGGGAGGAGTGATGGAAGATGACAACCAATTACCTGAGTCCGAAGTCGGGGCGGAAGGTGATCGCGAGAACGAACACCGGAGAGGAAATCTACCTGATCGAAGCCCCCGCATCAGGGGAAGTCGTGCGCGACGCATGGAAGCAGACCGGGACATCGATGAAGAGGGCCATGAAGCGGCACCAGTCCCAGACGAAGCGGTAGAAGGCGAGATAGTTTCCGGACCTTCTGGCTACGAAAACCCCAGTTTCTCTGCTGTAGTTGAGCATTCGGGTCCCCTCCCTCCGGTCGCTGCTTTTCGTGGATACGACGAAGTTCTACCTGGGTCGGCCGATCGCATTCTTCGCATGGCAGAGGAGGGTGTTGCGATTCAACGCGTGCAAGTGGAATCGAACGCGGAGATTCAGCGTGCGGTGGCAAGATCGATTGATGGAAACACCCAGCGTTCTAACCGACAGCAGGGGATATATACTGTCCATCGCGCTCGTACATGGAGATACACACTAGTACCTCGATCCGCATGAAATCAACGATCTAGAGACGCGGTTCATCGAACAACAGCGTTGAGATTCATCTAGATACATGGTCGGTGCCCATCGTTTGCCCCATGGGGCAGCATCTGTGGGGCGGCAGCGGAGGCCGCTGTCCGGGAGTGAGCACGAAAGTGCTGACGACCCGAGAGGAACCCGCTATGCCGTCGATGCACCAGAAGCTGGCTGACCAAATCCGCGCCAACGAAGAGTCCTTCCGAGCGATCTTCACCGCACTGGATGCAGGGGAGTCCCGCGAGGGCCAGGACCCTATGGACTCGCTGCATGAGGAACCGCTGGAAGTGGTCCTCGAGCGCCAGGTCGCCATCGTGCTGACTACTGAAGGCCCGCATGTGGAGATCGTGGCCGCCCTCGATAGCGAGGGGAACATCACCAGAGCTTCTTGGCACTCCTACTGGGGAGAGGAGAAAGTCGAGAAGGTCATTGGTTCCGATGAAGCGGCATACCGAGCTATCGAGTACTTCGTCGAAGGCGTCTTGGTGGCATGACCAACGAACAGCAGCAACTCCCCAGGGGCGGCGTGCGCCGCTTTGAGAACAACGAATATCTCGCATCATCGACTTTGACCCCCGGACCGACCGCGACGTTTACGTCGTGGTCGTGAGGGGGAAGTTGCCCAATGGTGCCCACTTCCACATGCTGGAGGACTTCCGAGAGAACTATCCCGAGGCCCGCGCACTGGTGAAGAAGACCAGAGGCCTATGACCACGCAACCCATCCTGCCCACTCGGTGCTCCGACACCGGGTGGGTTTTCTTTTTTGATTGAACGATGTGGGACGGCTCGCAAACGGGCCTGCTACCTCGGGCTTGAACCTGGCGGAACCTCCCGTCGTTTATTTCGCCACTTACTTCAGGCCGTACTCTGCTTGCCATACACGGCTCCCCACTCGTTCATCACCTCGACAACTGGTGCGAGGCTTTGTCCCAGCTCGGTGAGTGAGTATTCAACCTTAGGCGGGACCTCCGGGTAGACCTCACGATGGACGATTCCGTCTTCCTCTAACTCGCGAAGCTGGCGGGTGAGTGTCTTCCTGTTTGCTCCTGCTAGTAGCTTGCTCAACTCACCGAATCGGAGGGTTCCTTCCAAAAGATGTTTGACCACCGTCAGCTTCCACGTCCCACCCAGCACAGAGACAGCCACCTCAACAGGGCAGACCTCCATAGCTCTCTTCACCGGCAAACGCATAAAACTCCCGAACTAGGGACAAAAATGTCCGTACTTCCGTTCATGATCCTCAACAACAAGGATAGCTAACATGACTCACCGAACCGTTCTCTGGATCAGTGCCCACCCGGAGCCTCGCTCCCTGAACCACCATCTGCGACGTAGTGGCATAGACCACCTGAAGGAATTGGGCCACACCATCGTGGAGTCCGATCTCTACGCGATGGATTGGAACCCAGTAGTCACTCGATCCGACGCTGGAATCGACGCTGGTGAGCGGTTCCGCGCGAGCGAGGATGTTCGCACGGCCTACCGCAAAAACCGGCTTCCCGCCGATGTGGTTGCTGAACAAGAGAAGCTTCAGCGAGCCGATGCTCTGGTAGTCCAGTTTCCGCTGTGGTGGTACGGAATGCCTGCCATTCTCAAAGGATGGTTCGATCGGGTTTTCGTCAGCGGCTTCGCCTTCGGCAAAGACCCCGATACTGGGAAACGTCTTCGCTATGAGCAAGGGCCGTTCGTTGGGAAGCGTGCCTTGGCCGCAGTGACGGTGGGCGATCGTCCTGCATCGATCGGGCCGCGAGGCAAAAGTGGTGACCTTACCGAACTTCTCTTCGGGCTTTTGCACGGAACATTCGCGTACACAGGAATGAGCGTGCTCCCTCCATGGGCGTTGCCCAGCGCAGACTTCATATCGGATTATGACGCCGCCAGGGACAGTCTGCTTCTCAGATTGACTGACCTGTTCACACAGCCGACCATTCCTTACCGACCGCAGTTCACGGGTCAATACACCGATGAATGGGCTCTGCGTCCCGACATCCTCCCCCAGGAGACAGGCTTGTCGATCCACATAGAAGGCTAACCGCCATCGCCAGACGTGGTCACCACCCCGCTTCAAGCTCGCCATCGCCCTTCTCCTGGTCGTCCCAGCCCATTGCGGTCAGCTTCTGGTCCAGCCTCTTCTCGGCTGCGGCTTTGGCGTTCTCGGACTTCTGCTTGGCCGTGGAGACACCCCGGTCCAGCGCCTGTGAGTGCTTCTGCTCGAAGTCCTCGAACTGCGCACGGAGCTTCGGACGGTTCTTCAGGAACGCGCTCCAGATGGCGGGCTTCTCCAGCAGAGACTTCCTAGCAGCCTCCAGCCGATCCCGTGACTCCTGGTAGGCTTTCTCCAGCGCGCGGGCAGCGTCCAGCTTGCTCCGGACCTGTGCCCGGGCCTGCTCTGCCTCCTGCCTCTCGGCAGTAGCCTTCTCGCGTTCCTCCTGGGCAGCGCGCTGATCCTTCACCAGCATGGCGTGGATTCGCCGGTTCTCCTGTTCGGCTTCGGCAGCGCCGGTGTTCTTGCCCTTGTTGAAGCCTTCGGCGTAGCCCTTCTTCCGGCCCTCCTGAAGACCGCGTTTGCTGCCAGCGGTGAACCCGGCCCGTTCAGCAGCCGCCTCCAACTGGGAGAGCTGGGCTTCCCGGGCCTGGTGCTCCTGTTCCTTGACCTCCAGTGCGGCAGCACGGTCCTCCAGGGCTTCTTGGGCCTCCTGAATCTCGACGTATTCCTCCTTGGTGTGCTTGCGGCTGCTGCGCACCGGATCAGCGTCCAACTCCACGTCGAACCCGGCACCGTGCATCCGCTTGCGGAACCCAGCCTGGTAGCCCCGCATCTTCTTCTGCGCAGGGATCGCCTTGCCCTTGTCGTCGGTGACCTCCCTGTGCTGGCCCCACATCTGTGAAGCGGTCACCCGCAGGTGGCCTTCGTGCTTCGGATCAGGCGCATAAGTGTCCGCGACCAACTGAATATGAGGCGTGGTCTCATCGAGATTCAGGTCGTACCCATGGACGGCCTGCTGACCACCCAGCAGCACCTCATCGCAGAGATAGTCCACGGTCTCGTTGAAGTAGCGCATCATCTCGTCGTGGTCCCTCGGTACCCACCGGGTACGGAGCTCCCCATCGCTGCGCCGGTACCGTTCAGGTTTGCACATGCTCTTGGGCAGGTGCGCCACAATCGTGGTCGTGGTGAAGCTGCGCCCGTTGATCTTCCGGTAGACCTGGCTCTCCCGCTGATCGCCGTAGTCGATCACCTCCTGGAACGAGGTAGCCGGACGGAAGCCGCCGTGCCCGTCGTTGACCATGCTCACGTTGTTGGCCGACAAGTCCGCGACGATGTTCGGGTTCCGCTTCGCCTGGCGCTGGACTTCGTCAGCGTCCAGGGCGCGGAAGGCCTCCTTGATCTTGCGGACACGCGGTCCCTTACCCTCGCTCTGCCGGTGGTGTGCCACGTCGAAACCTGCTCTGCCTGTCACCTTGACCTCCTTGTGCTGCGTCGAGCCTCTGCTGCCGCCTCTCCCCGCACCACAAGGAGGTGAAGCCGATCTGCTGCCCCGGGTCCCTGCTGCGCTGCCCGGAACACCAGATCGTCTTTAGGCGCCATAAAGTCAATCCCGCAGGGATTGACGGGCGCCCTCCGGGGGTCGCGGGCCAGTGGCCCGCAGGCACAGTGCCCCGGCAGCCGGACCGAAGCCGCGCTTCGTCCCAGCGCCGGGACCCTGTGCGGAAGGGACTGTTCCATCACCGCTGTGCGGTGCCGTCTCATGCCCATACCGGCCTCCCTCCTGCGTCGGTGTCGCCTGGATTAGTCATCGGGCTGTCCGAACTCTCCGCCGGCTGGCGGGGAAGTTCGGCGCTGGTGGTGTCCGCACCGACCAGCCCTGCCAGCGCCCGGCGACCCTGCTCGGTCTCCAGCGCCTGCTGGATGGCCTCCACGTCCTCGGCGGTGTCGGCGTCTGCAAACCCGGCCAGCCACGCGCCCAGGCGCTGCTGTGCGGAGACCTTGGCCTCCTTAGCGGCCTTGGCCTCGGCGCGCTTAGCGGCCCTGATCTTCCGATCCAGTTCCCGGCGCTGCTGCTTCATCTCTTCAACGGTCTTGGCCATCCTGTTCTCCTTCCTTGTCGTGGTTCAGTACCGGATATGAGGGCAGGAAGGACCGTCACAGTCGGGAATCTGCGGGCATGTTCGGCCTGCATCTCAGCGGTCCTAGCCATGTCTGCTTCCACCCAGTAGTCCCAGATATAGCCATCCGCAGTCGCGCCAGCAGTGGCGTCGGCCGCCTGCCTGTGTGTCTCTTCCTCTGCCCATTCCACGTAGGCATCGCTGATCTTCAGCCGCTCCAGCACGTTGGCGTCCTTCAACTGGTCCTGCTGGAACAGCTCGTAGGCGGCCTGCCTGGTCCAGGTGTCGGGGCCGTGGTCTGCGATGTAGCGCAGTTCCTCGGGTGAGAACTGGGCCAGGTAGTTCTTCAGCCGGTCTTCGGGTGTGGTGGTCACAGGTTTCTCCTATCGTTCGATATGGGGTGATCCGAGCGCGTAGTCGCGTTCGATCTCTTCGATCTCTTCTTCAGTCAGCGGGCAGGGGTCCATGTCCTCGGGGGTGAGGACGTACGCACCTGTGGTGGCGATCATGTGACCTACGTAGGGTGCGATGGCATCGAGGTCAGCCTCGATCTGACGTTCCTGGTCGCTCTTGGCGTGCGTCCAGTAGCGTTCGGAGACCTTCGGCAGGCCAAACATCGTCAGCAGTTCCAACCGCCACCACAACGGCCCGTTGCCGGTGCCGCTACTCAACCACGGGATGTGGATGACGCCCTGGCGTTGGGCGATGACGATGGACTTGGCAATGCGGTCCAGCCGCTGGGCCTCAGAGATAGTGCCGTCCTCATCGAGCAGGGCGTCGAGGCGGTCGAAGTAGTCGATCCACTGGGGCTCGGTTTTACGCACTGGAGAGCGGGTCCAGACTTCTTCTCCGAAGTCGTCATCCCACTTCTTCAGCCCGGCGTCCACAGAGCGGCCCAGCAGCGCCTGTTCGGGCGTCTTCCACGGAGCGGTCTGTACGTGAGCGACCTCGTAAGGCACGCCATCCAGCACAATGTGATCGACCCGCAGGCCCTCAGCAATGGGACGGCGTTTACGGTCGAACTCCATCACCATCTGCTTGTCCACGACACTGGCCTCGAAATCCCACCGGTTCTCGATCCGCGTCAGCTCCTGCACCGAAGGGAACTGCTTATAGGAGCAGGGCACTGCGCCCTCCCGGGTCACTATCAGCCGGTACATATGGTCCCGGTCCTCGGGGCTGTCCTCCACAATGTGCGGGGGCAGCTTGTACCCGCCGTGGGCAAGGACTCCGTCAGCTTCGCGGGAGAAGTTCGCCCGTGTGCTCACATTGAGCAGATCACCCTGGTGGTGCTTGCGTTCCCACATTTCCCGGCTGTCCGTCAGGGATTCCCGGGCTTCACGCCAGAGGTCCCCAAGGCCGTAGAGGTCCAGGCTGTCGAGTACATCGAAAGGGGCGTCTGTGATGAACCCGTCGGTGGTGTTGGAAGGTGTTGAGTAGCCCAGGGCCGCGAGTTGGTTCAGTGTTGCCAGCAGTACTGCCCGGACCACTCCGGTGGTCATCATGCCGTGGTAAGGGCTGGTGATGGCAGAGCCGCCAACGGCTTCTCGGGCTTGTGCCCAGGCGTCCCAGCCGCGCTGGCCCATCACTCCTTGGGAGAGCTTCCCATAACCACCGTTGGCGAGGTTCTTCAGCACCTCTTGTTCCAGGGACTTCTTGCCGAACTGCTTCTTGGCCTTCCCGCGTTCCTGGATGAGCAGCCGGTTGGCTCCGCGCAGCATCCGGGAGGGGTTGCCGTCCTCATCGAAACGCACCCGCCCGAAATGCCCAATCTGAACGAACACCTCCGCGCCCAGGGTCAGAGCCAGCCAGACCTCGGGACCAGATGCCCATACACCTCGGCCTGCCCCCGATGAGAGCGGGAAGACCATCGAGCCATCCAGCGGAACAGGGATAGTCGGGAAGGCCACGGCCTCAGGGAAGCTGAACCGCACGAATCCGACGAACGGTGTCAGCGGCGACGGCAACTCGTTCAGCGTGAGTTCGACGTTGTTGATGGTCTCGGTGATGACCCCATCCGCATGTGTGAAGTCCACGTCGTAGAAGACCGACTCGGCGGTTGGATAGCAGGAGATCAGGTCATAGTCGTGGGTCTGGCAGCCGAAGAACCCGATCTCGTTGCAGGCGTTATAACCGCCCCGGAAAGCGTTGGCGCAGGCGTGTTGCCACGTAGCAGCAGCGCCGTCCACCGGCAGCAGGTCGCGCTTGCGGTAATAGTCCTGCTGCTCTTCAATACCGACGACGTTCTCGTTGGTCGCCGTCGCACGGGTCAGACCACCGAAGACCAGGTTGAAGACACCCGTGCTGGGCAGACCCTCATCGCGCTTGATGGTCTCCCGGATTGAGCGAGCTGCCGCCGAAGACAGTGTCAGCGGCAACGCCTGGTGGTCTCCGTAGAGCGCCGAGGCATATTCCAGGACGATGACGGCATCGTTGGCCCCGTATTCGAGGAAATCCTGCCGGTGGAGTTGGCGGTATTCGGTCATGCGGGAAATCCAGCCCTCCGGCACCTCCAGCTTGGGATAACCCACTGCCTGGCCGAGGTCAGCGAGCTTGCCCTTTCCAGCCGGGGCATGGGCCAGACCATCCCGGATGGACAGCTCGATGGGGCGGCAGAACCGCCGGGAAGCGCCGTTGAGGATCATCCTCACTGGCTGCGGGGTAGCCAGCCCACCGCTGGCGCTGATGACCGAGCGCAGAATGTCAGGAGTACGCCCATCGAGCCAGGCCGCACGTCGGCCCTTGTACCCGGGGCGGTCCCCAACCCGCTGTCCTTGGGACTCTGCCAGCAGGCGGCGGTCAGCGAAGGTAGTCAGGTCGGCCTGCTCGTAGTGGGCCAGCAGTGTGATGGGCAGGGCCTTGGAGACCACACCTTCCTTCTTGGAGGACCGGAAGAAGTCGGAGGGCTTCCCTGCCAGGGAGCGGGAGACCCCCTTCTCAGACCATTCAGCCGGTGCCAGCGGGTGCTCATGCAGCCCCGCCACCTCAATGACGATCTCCAGAGCACGCTCAAGAGAGATACGCATCCCCGGTAGGGCGACGTCCGGGCGGTCCAGCACGGGCAGAATCGAGACCAGTCTGATCTTGCTGGGATCAGCAGGGTGGACCACCGTGAACTGATAGGAGTCGATCTGCCTGGACTGAACACCGGGCACCCCCCAAGACCGGGCTGATGGGTGAACTCCGTGTCGAAGCCAACCACGATCGTGCCGGTGTCCTCAGCCATGGCCCGAATGGAGTCGTAGTCCCCGAAGGCGGGGCCTGTGCTCTGCGGGCGAGGCCTGCGCTCAATGACCTTCGTCGCCACCTCATACAGCGGGGGCAGCCGCTTGGACAGAGAGGTATCCCGGGTGTAAGCCGAGACCCACTGGGGTGGATCGCCAGCCCTCTGCAACGAGCGCAGGGGCGGCAGACCTGAAACTGGGGGCTGCCCAATACACGACTGCCGCCCCACCACCTGACCAGGGGTTTTACCTTCATCGGCGTACACATTGGGTTCATCCTGCGCGCTGACAGACTTCTCCTGCTGCGGATTTTGCGCTTCTACACCCTCGCCTGCGCGCTGTTCTCTACGGCGTTGACGTGCTCTCTTCTCCGACAATCAACTCACATCCCTTCATGCAGTCCACGGCGCGGTCAGCCGAACATCTCCAAGAACTTCTCCCGCGGAATCTTCTTCAAGCGGCCTACCGAGATCGCAGGGATAGCCCCGCTCTCAATGGCCTCAGTCACCGTTCGAGGGTCAACCTCCAGAACGGCTGCGACCTCCTTGCGCGTGATCGTTGCCTTATCCGAGGCCCGCAGATCATCCAGGGTCACTGGCGGGCACTTACTTCCAGCCCCTCCCAGCTCCATTTCCGGCTGCTTCGCCACCTTTGCCACCTTCTCCCGATGTTTGAGGCATCATTTCGATGTGTTCACCACTGTAGGACAAGGAAGATGATCGCGCAACATTTGAATGCTTGAAACATCACCACGATGTTTTCTGGTGCTACGGTGGTCCTGCAAGCACATCCAGGAACAGGAAAGGACCCCACGGTCGCGATGACACAGAAGAAGACACCTAAGGACATGAAGCCCTTGGAACTAGGGCCTACTGGATTCGCTGTCGCTGACGCGGTGCGCAAGTACCGGCAGAACAACGACTACACCTACGCACAGTTGGAGCAGCGCCTCACAGAGATCGGCCACCGCATCCCCGTGCTTGGACTACGCCGTATAGAAGCTGCCGCACGCCGGGTGGATATGGATGACTTCATCGCGCTGGCCGCCGCCCTCAACGCCTCGCCCATGGCACTGCTAGCGAATGTGCCTGCCGAAGCACCCACTCCCGAGTATCAGATGGCGACCGGCCTACCGGATGACGTTGGGCCTCAGGAGTTCCAGGCCTGGGTCCGAGGTGAGACAGACATGTCATTGAAGGGCCGGACGGAGTACTGGAAACGCGAAATCCAGCGGATCGAGCGTGCAATGGAACGCGACCAGCAGGAGATCGCACGCCTGCGCGAAGACCTGACCCAGCACCCCGGAGACCCCGACCTGCTCGGTCGACTCCATTGGGCAGAGGGGCGCGAAGTTGATGGCAACAAGGCATATTCGGAGGCCGAGAAGCTGCTCGCAGACCTCCAGGAACGGCTGAAGGATGAGGAATATGAGTGACAAGAAGACCAAGCACCGCCGTCGCGGAAAAGGCTCGATCCAGAAGTACAAGACCAAGGCCGGGGACCGGTGGCGGTTCCAGATTTGGGTCCCGATTGACCCGGACGACCCTTCACTGGGTGAGAAGAAGTTCTCCCGGGGAGGCTTCAAGACAGATGACGACGCCGACGACGCCATGCAGGAGGCACTGCAAAAGCGCCGGAATCAGGAGAAGTTCGCAGGAAAAGTCCCCACCATCGGGACATACGCCGAGAACTGGGTGGCTGGCCGGAAACTGGCCGACTCCACCCTGAAGGGGTACCGGAAGATCATCCGCAACCACATCACTCCGCAGCTAGGTGAAATCAAGCTGGACAAGCTCACCGCTACCCGCGCGGCTCGCCACTACCGGCAGTTGGAAGAAGGTGGGCGCGCTGACAAGGTCGGGAAGGGCCAGCCTCTCTCAGCCAACACTGTGCACAAGATTCATGTGGTCCTCGGGGCGATGCTCGACGCGGCCATCGAGGACGGGCATATCAGGGACAACCCGGTCAAACAGAAGAAGAAAACGGTGAAGGCCCCGAAGTCCAGCGAAATACGTGCTCAGAGGCCCGAGATCGTCACCTGGACCGGCAGCCAGCTCAACACCTTCCTAGCCTGGAACCGCGATGAGCGCCAAGATGAGTTGTTCCCCCTCTGGAGGCTCTTCGCCTACACCGGGATGCGTCGCAGGGAAGCTCTGGCCCTGCGCTGGCGCGACATTGACACCAAGAACCGCAGGATCAGCATTCGCCGGGCGGTCAACACCGAGGACTGGGAGCAGACCAAGCTCACCAAGACCTACAACGCCCGGGTGATCGACGTAGACGATGAATCCCTGCAAATCCTGGCGTCCTACAAGGTCAAGCGCGCCGAGCTGTCGTTCCAGCTTGCCAAGGCAGAGGCCTACGTATTCGGGGACGACGAGGGCCAGCTTCGCTCACCTGATGCGATCACCGCCCGGTGGAGCCGACGTCTTGACTGGCTCACAGCAGCACACCCCGACATTCACCGGGTCACCATCAAAGGTCTGCGCCATACCCACGCCACGCAGCTTCTGGAAAGGGGCACTCATCCCAAGGTGGTCCAGGAGCGGCTGGGGCACACCACCATCACCACGACCATGAACATCTACAGTCACGTCACCCCGACCATGCAGCGGTCGGCCATCGATGAACTGGCGCGGCAGCTCTCCGAGGCCTGAATATGAGCTTGCTCCATATTTCGCCCCATGGCCCAGAAACAACTCTGACCTGGGAGCCTAAACTCCCAGGTCAGAGGCTGTTTTCAACCTGTGCGCGAGGGGGGACTTGAACTGCCCTAACGATCCTCATCGGTGTTGGAGCATTCTTTTTGGCCTGGTTCGATAAACCGATCCCAGCGGTCTTTATGGCCATAGTCGCCTGCGCTCCAGTGTTTCTAATGTTTGCTGCTCGTAAGAAAGAACCTCCGATCTTGCCTGCGGATTCGCCGCAAGAGCCAGAAGACTAAGCCCTAAACCCTTTCTAGGGATCGTTTTCTCCCCTGACCGGGGGCAGGCTTAAGCTCAGCGTGTGTCTGAACCTGTGTCTACCCCCGCGTCTGCGCAAGCCCTTACATCTAGGACCAAGCCGAAGGGCTTGAACACGCGCCACCTCAACTTCATCGCCCTGGGCTCGGCTATCGGCACCGGCCTGTTCTACGGTTCATTCGGCGCCATCCAAGCGGCCGGCCCGTCTGTGCTGCTGGTCTATTTGCTCGGCGGTGCCGTCGTGTACTTCATGCTCCGCGCCCTGGGCGAGATGGCCGTGCGCCACCCCGTGACCGGCTCCTTTGCCGAGTACACGCGTGCGCACTTAGGCGGCGTCGCAGGCTACCTGACCGGCTGGATGTTCGCCTTCGAAATGGTCATTGTGGCGCTGGCGGACCTGACTGCCATCAGTGTCTATATGAGCTTCTGGTTCCCGGATGTCTCCCGGTGGGTGTGGATCGTCACCGCGCTGCTCATCGTCGGGGCCGCCAACCTCGCCAGCGCGAAAGCGTTCGGTGAGCTGGAATTCTGGTTCACCATCATCAAGGTCGGCGCGGTCATCGCCATGATCGTCGCTGGCGCGGCCGTGCTCACCTTCGGGCTTTCCGACGCCGCCACCGGCCCCGCCAACCTAGTCAACGACGGCGGGTTCTTCCCCAACGGTGTTGAAGGCATGGTCGCCTCCTTCATCCTGGTGCTCTTCGCCTTCGGCGGAACCGAGATCATCGGCGTTGCCGGCACCGAGGCGGCCGAACCGAAGAAGGCGATCCCACAGGCAGTCAACGCCGTGCCGGTACGCATCCTCATCTTCTACGTGCTGTCCATCCTGGTCATCTTGATGATCAACCCGTGGCGCACCATCACAGGCGAGGAGTCCCCCTTCGTCCAGATCTTCTCCGTCCTCGGCGTGAACTGGGCGGCCAGCCTGCTCAACATCGTGGTCATCACCGCGGCGCTGTCCGCCATTAACGCGGACATCTTCGGCGCTGGACGGGTCCTCACCGGCCTGGCAAAGCAGAAGTTCGCCCCGTCGATCATGGCGAAGACCGTCCGCGACGTGCCCGTCATGACCACGATCATCCTGCTCATCGTCATGGTCGTCGGTGTGGTGGCCAACTCGCTGATTCCGGAGAGCATCTTCGAACTCATCGCTTCTTTGGCCACCTTCGCCACCATCTTCGTGTGGCTGATGATCCTGCTGGCGCACCTCGCTTCACGTCGCCACATGACCCGCGAAGAAGCCGCCGCGCTGACTTACAAGACACCGCTGTTCCCCTACGGCCAGTACTTCGCGGTGGCGTTCATCTTGTTCACCTTCGGCATCATGCTGTGGCTGCCCGACTTCCGGCCGGCCTTCTGGGTCGGCGTCGCCTTCAGCGTGATTGTCGTCGCCCTCTACTACGCCACCGGCCGCCACAAGCTCCCCGGCGTGAATGATCACACGCCCGGGGCGACGCCGGAGGAAGTGGAGCAGCGGGCGTCGTAAAGCGAAAGCTTTTTAGCGCAGCTTAGCGAACAGCTGTTGCGCACCCGCCTCATCCCAGATGAGCACGCTGCCCACTTCGCTGTCGGCGAACTCGCCGATGGGCACGGTCTCCGTTTCCACGCCCGTGCGCAGCCCAAGCGCCATGCGTGCGAGGTGCCACACGTGGTCGCCCTCGCCGACAATGAGCAGGTTCGCCCCGCGCAGCGCCATCGGCACCAGCCGGAACGGGTTGAGCAGCACGCCTGGTGAGACCACGCGTTTCATCAACGCACTCATGAACTCGCGCTGGCGCTGGACACGGTCCAAATCGCCCATCGCCGTAGCACGGGTGCGGACATACCCCAGCGAAGTCGGCCCGTCCATCTTCTGGCAACCCGCCTGCACGTCCAGGTTGGCCAACGGGTCCTGAATCGGCTCGGCCGGGCACAGCTCCACGCCACCCACTGCGTCGGTCAGCCCCGCGAGACCGCCCATTCCGATCTCCGCATAGTGGTCAATGCGCAGGCCGGTAGCTTGCTCCACCGTCTCCGTCAGCAGCTTCGGCCCGCCGAACGCGAACGCCGAGTTGATCTTGTCCATCCCATATCCAGGAATCTCCACGTAGGAGTCACGCGGGAGCGACACCAGCGTCGGCTTGCCCGTGGCCGGCAAGTGCATGAGCATGATCGTGTCCGTGCGGCCCTGACCGATGTCACCACCGGTGCCCAGACGTTCAATGTCCTTCTCGCTTAAACCCTGGCGGGAATCCGAGCCCACAATCAGCCAGTTCGTGCCTGCCGTGTTGGCCACTTGATTATCAGGAAAGGCATCCACGCGGGTCAACCGCGCATCCACCAGCAGCGTGCCCGCCACCACGAGAACGAGCAACAACGTCAGTGCGGTAGGGATGCACCCTCGCAGGCGCGGCCTCCGCATCCGCGGGCGCCGACGTTGGCGGGGAGGCTCATAAGGTTGCTCGCGCCTTTGCCCCGACCTTTGACGCGGCTGGCTCAGATCACCCGGCAAGTCATCGCGGTAACGCTGTGCGTTCCTTGCAGGGCGGTTCGGCCGGTCCGCTGCTCTTTCCGTCGACTGCGGCGAATGTTGCGGAGTCTGCCGAGGCTGATACCCCGTCTCATTCGGCAAGTACTGGCGCGGCCGGTCCGATTGAGCTGGTTGGGCTGTTCGGGATGGTCGCTCAGGTGAGGCTGGCTGCCGCTCGCGAGCCACCCTGCGCACGGGCTCTTCGTCGCCACGGCCGACACCCCACTGGGTCTGGTTGGGTTGGCTACTGGGGTTCTGACTTGTTGCACGCTTGCGGATCGGACGGCCGTATCGGTCGATCAGTGGTTTGCCGTCCCTACCCACAACGAAGTCCCCGGGGTTGTCCCGGGGATCGTTGGAGTGCGGAGGTCTCGGCGGCGTTGTCGACATGGTGACTATCCTAAACGCTCACACCACATGTCCCAGCAATTCACACCAGTTACATTGCGAAGTTTTAGAAGAGTCCACGCTGCGGACTCCCTGCGGTTTTGTGACCGTCCACTCCGCATTGCGGAGTCCCTGCAGTTTTACAACCGAGGCCGTCCACCTTGCGGAGTGCAATCCGTCGAGTTCCGGAATACTGCTCGACCACATAAACCAAATAGCATGCTTTTGACCTGCACGTTTACACGAGCAGTATTCCGGAAAACAGCGAGCAGTATTCCGGCCCCCAACCTGTCGTCACAGGGCCTCCGCATTGCGGAGTCCCTGGGCTTTCACGGCTGACCGGTCCGCCCTGCAGACTCCCTGGGCTTTTACAACCCGAGCCAGGAGAGGTCGAGGAAGAGGTAGCCTATGTAGGCGACGGCGTCGATAAGGAAGTGGGCGAGGATCAGTGGCCAGACTTTTCCGGTGCGCGTGTAGAACCAGGCGAAGACCACGCCCATGACCACATTGCCCAAGCCGGTGGAAAATCCCTGGTAGAGGTGGTAGGAGCCGCGAAGGACAGCGGACCCGGCGATGGCACCCCACACGGGCGCGCCGAGCTGGCGCAGCCGGATGACAAACCACATCACCACCACGATCTCTTCGCCGAATGCGTTGGCGAAAGACCAGGCCAAAAGCAGAGGCAACTTAGATGAGTCGGTGGCGGGCACTACTTCAGCGGAGAATCCGAAGTGCAAGGCCCCCACGTAAAGAGCCAGGCCAGGTAGGCCAATGAGTGCGGCTAACCCCGCGCCCCATGCCCAGTCGCGCCACCCGGGCCACCGCCACGCAAAACCGACATCAGAACCCGAACCAGCACCCGACCCGACCGCAGACCCCGAGCCAGAACCCGAACCAGCCGGCACCACCGCCAACAAATACAGCGCAAGAAGCCCCCACGCGATCAAGGTTCCAGCGGATGCGAGCTGGAGGCCCACGTCGAGCCAATCCAGCCGTGAGACCGAGTCGTTGAGGACGACCTGTTTTTGGTTGAGGGGGGTGGGGGAGAGCCAGGCGTCGATAAGCTTCATGGCTGCCTTGAGCCCGGACATGCCGAAGGTGACAGCGAGGACGATGAGGATCTCAAGTTTGAGCCGGGCGTGCATGAGAGCAACTGTAGGCTGGGGAACTATGACTGCAACCGTCGCGTATCTGGGTCCTGCGGGAACGTTCACGGAGGAGGCGCTGTGGCGTCTGGCCGAGCACATCGGCGACGTGGAGCCGCTGCCGGTGGATTCGCCGTCGGAGGCGCTGAACGCGGTGCGCGATGGGCGGGCGCAGTGGGCGGTCGTAGCGATTGAGAATTCGGTCGACGGCGCTGTGACCAGCACTTCTGATGCGTTCGTGGAGGCGCCGGGTGTGATGGTGTACCGCGAGGTGGAGCTGCCGATCAGTTTCGCCATCATGACGCGGCCGGGCTTTGAGCTCTCTGAGGCCGCCCGCTTTTCGACGCATCCTGTTGCCCACCGCCAAGTCCGCTCCTGGCTCGGGGAGAACCTGCCGGATGCGGAGTTCGTGGCGGCGAGCTCGAATGCGGCGGCGGCGCAAGCTGTGGCCGAGGGGCAGGCGGATGTCGCGGCGGCGCCGAGGAGAGCAGCGGACCTGTTCGGGTTGGAGGTCCGGGCGGAGGGCATCGCGGACATGCGCGGCGCGCGGACACGGTTCGTGCTGGCCGGGCCGCGCGGGGTACCAACGGCGCGGACGGGCGACGACCGCACCTCGGTCGTGTTCCAGTTGCCCAACGAACCGGGCACACTGGTTGGCGCGCTGCAGGAATTCGCCTACCGCGGGGTGGACTTGAGCCGCATTGAATCGCGCCCCACACGCGAGGCAGCCAACACCTACAATTTTTATGTGGACTTAGTGGGCCACATTGATGATGTGCCGGTGGGGGAGGCGCTGCGGTCCTTGTGGCTCCGGGCGTCGAAGATTGCGTTTTTGGGGTCGTGGCCGCGCTACGTCGATAAGCAAGAACCGGCCGCGGACACGATGGAGGACCCCGCTCGGTTGCGCGAGGCCGAGGATTGGGTCCGCGCTGCGAGGGAAGGAAACTAAATGCTGATTCTGCTGCGTCACGGGCAGACCACGTCCAACGTCGACCACAAGCTGGACACGCTTCTTCCGGGAGCGGAGCTGACGGAGCTGGGGCAGGAGCAAGCCCGCGAGGCAGGTGAGCGGATCCTCGCCGAATACCGGGTTGACCAGGCGATTTCCTCGCAGGCGACGCGCGCCCGTCAGACCGCAGCCATCGCGTTCGGGGAGCGGTTTGGCGACATTCCCGCAGTCGAGGGCCTGCAAGAGGTTCACGCCGGAAAGTGGGAGATGCACCATTCCTGGGACGCGCACGACGCGTACCTGCAGGCGTTCCGCGGTTTCTACCGCCGCGACCTGGCCTCAGGGATTGAGGAGGGTGATTCGCTGGAGATCTTCCTCGCCCGTTACAAGGGTGCGTTGCTGCCGTACGCGGAGCAAACAGCCCAGGGTGTGACGTCGGTCGCCGTCTCCCACGGCGGTGCCATCCGCGCGTTCACCGCTAACGCCTGCGAAGTGGATCCGACATACGCCGAGCGGTCCTATCTGCCGAACTGCCAGTTCGTCGTGCTCGACCCGTGTGCCGGGCCGACCGGGGATCCGGTGGCTGATTTCGGCCAGTGGGGCGTGGTGAAGTGGGCTGACTACGACCTTCCCGGCGCTTAGCCCCACCCGAGGTGGTGCAACTCGTGCTCCTCGAGGCCGAAGTAGTGGCCGACCTCATGGAACACGGTGACTTTCACCTCGTGGCGTAGCTCGTCCAGGTCGGAGCAGATCGCTTCGAGGGCATCTTTATAGATGAACACCGCATCGGGCAGGAAACCGGTGTGATTGGCGTGCTGCTCTGTCAGCGGCACACCCTCGAAAAGGCCAAGCAGGCTCGGATTGTCCTCGTTGTAGGGCCTGGCCAGAATGACCATGTTGGTCATGTTGCGGGCGAAGTCCTCGGGGATCTGATCGAGGGCATCGTTGATGAGGCCCTCGAACACCTCGTCGCTCACCGGCTCCATTAGGGGGTGTCTTCAGTGTCGCTGTCGTTTTGGGCTTCCTCGCGCAGCGGGCGGCGCTCCGGCGGGGGCTTCGGGGTGTCGCCGTCAACCTTCAGCGCGTCGCGGCCGTCCTTGGCGGAACCGGTGATCTCGGCGAAGCGGTCGTCCTTGGCGGAAATCAACCCGCAGTTGACCGAACGGCTGCCGCCGTCCCACGCCTGGTGGGTGGACGTCCCCCAGTAGACCTGCAAGGTGGACTGGTAGAGGTTCTCCTCCCCGCCCAAGTAATTCTCTGCAGCCTTGGCACACACGTCGCCCAGGTACTTGTCCTGGTCCTCAATAGATGGGGTGCGGTCGCTGAAGACCGGGGCAAGATCGACTTTCTCGGTGATCTCGATGTGGTGCGGGTCGGCGCAGTCGACCGTGCGCAGTGTGTTGGCCTCATCGGTGATCACGCAGGTGCCAGGCTCAGCCACTCGGGCCTGATCCTGTTCGGCGGCGTGGCCGACGGTGAGGATCGGGGTGCCGTCACTATCGGTCTCCTGCAACCCGCACAGCATGGTGCGGTCACCGCGCTCCCACGCCTCAATGGGCGGGAGGATCGGGGCGATGGAGTAGCGGCCCGACGGATCGTAGCGCCCATTGAGGTAACGGATGGAGGCCGTCTGGCACAGCTCCTCGCGCAGCTGCGCCTGCCTGGTCTGGTTCGGCGGCGGCGCGTCCGGGCCGAACTCCTGAGTGGGGTACGTGTTCAAATCTTCGCGGGTGGCCACTTCGAAGCGGTGCTCATTGTCGCAGGACGTTTCGGTGAACCCGGAGATGGAACCGTCTTCCTGGACCTCCCAGGTCAGGCAGGCACCCTGGTCAGCGGCGGTGAAAGCCTCTGTGTCTTTGCCCTTTTGTGAAGTAGACGTAGATTGGGCGGTGCCGCCGCCGTTGCTGGTGCGCGCCGCAACATCGAATCCGGTCGCGGCGGCGTAGGTGCCCATGCCCAGCGAACCGGCGAGCGTAGCCACTAAGATGGTGCGCACCGCGGCCGGGGTTAAAGCGGATTTTCGTGCAGCCATGCCCTCTATCATGCCTGACGGTAGTGTTATACCCGTGATTGATCTCAAGTTTCTGCGTGAAAATCCCGACGTTGTTCGTGCTTCCCAGCACGCCCGCGGCGAGGATCCTGGGCTGGTGGATGCCCTTCTGGCGGCTGATGAGGACCGTCGTGGAGCGATTGCCACGGCAGATAACCTGCGGGCGGAGCAGAAAGCCTTCGGCAAGAAGATCGGCCAGGCATCCCCGGAGGAACGGCCTGCGCTGCTGGAGGGTTCCAACGAGCTGAAGTCGAAGGTAAAGGAAGCGGAAGAGGCGCAGAAGACGGCGGAGGAGAACGTCGTCAAGCTGCAGTACGCGATTTCCAACGTGATCGAGGGTGCTCCTGCTGGCGGCGAGGAAGACTTCGAGGTGCTCGAGCACGTGGGCGAGCTGCCGGAGTTCGACTTTGAGGTCCAAGACCACCTGGATCTCGGTGAAGCACTGGGCATCATCGACATGAAGCGCGGCACGAAGGTCGGCGGTGCCCGCTTCTACTACCTGGTCGGTGACGGTGCGTGGATGCAGCTAGGCATGCTCATGTTGGCCGCGCAGAAGGCGCGCGAGGCCGGGTTCAAAGTGATGGTGCCGCCGGTGCTGGTCCGCCCGGAGATCATGGCGGGCACTGGTTTCCTGGATGCGCACGACGAGGAGATTTACTACCTCGAGCGCGACGACCTCTACCTCGTGGGCACGTCCGAGGTCGCTTTGGCCGGCTACCACCGCGACGAGATCATCGATCTGTCCGATGGGCCGTTGCTGTACGCGGGGTGGTCGAGCTGCTTCCGCCGTGAAGCAGGCTCCTACGGTAAGGACACCAAGGGCATTTTGCGCGTGCACCAGTTCGACAAACTGGAGATGTTCGTTTACTGCAAACCCGAAGAGGCCGAGGCCATGCACCAGAAGCTGTTGGGGCTCGAGCGCGAGATGCTCGCCGCGGTCGAGGTGCCCTACCGCATCATCGACGTCGCAGCTGGTGACCTCGGAGCCTCGGCCGCCCGCAAGTTCGACACCGAGGCGTGGGTGCCGTCGCAGGACACCTACCGCGAGCTGACGTCCACGTCGAACTGCACCACCTTCCAGGGCCGTCGCCTGAACACCCGCTACCGCGACGCCGACGGCAAGACCCAGACCGCGGCGACGCTCAACGGCACGCTGGCCACCACCCGCTGGCTCGTGGCCATCCTGGAGAACAACCAGCAAGCAGACGGGTCGGTTGTTGTGCCTGAGGCGTTGCGCCCGTGGGTCGGGAAAGAGGTGCTCAAGCCATGACGCTTTTCAACGTCGCCAGCGACTTCACCCCGCCAGCCCCCCACCCGAAAGAATCCCGGGAGCGGTTCTACCAAGCCATCATCTCCGGTTTCAAAGGGATCATGCGGGCCCAAGGGCTGCGCTTCACCATCTTCGGCGTGGAGAACAACCCGACGGAATCGGGCGCTTTGTACGTGATCAACCACACCGGTTTCTACGACTTCATCATCGCCGGCATCGGACCCCACCTGCAGGGCAAACGGTTGGTGCGCTTCATGGCGAAGAAAGAGGTCTTCGACATGCGCGTCGTCGGCTCCCTCATGCGCGGGATGAAGCACGTGCCGGTGGATCGTGCGGCAGGGGCGGCGTCGATAAGCGAAGCGACGAAGTGGCTCGCTGACGGTGGGCTCGTGGGCATTTTCCCGGAGTCGACGATTTCGCGCTCGTTCGAACTCGCCGAGTTCAAGACAGGAGCCGCGCGCATCGCGCACGAAGCTGGCGTGCCGATGATTCCGACGGTGATTTGGGGCTCGCAGCGCATCCTCACGAAAGACCTGAAGAAGAATCTCGGCCGCTCGAAGACGCCGGTGTTCCTCTCCTACGGCGAACCGATCCAGGCGACCGGCAACGCGGAAGAAGACACACGCCGGGTCAAGGCAGCAATGCAGGCGCAGCTTACAGACCTGCGGGAAAAGTATGCCGAGAAGTACGGGCCGTTCGAGGACGGTCTGGACTGGATGCCGGCCTCTCTCGGCGGCAGTGCCCCGACGCTTGAGGAGGCGAACCAGATCCTTCAGCGCGAGCGCGCCGCCAAGAAAGCTGCGCGGGAGGCGAAGAAGTGAACGAGCCTGATTACCGTGTAGAGAACGGGATTTTCTACATCCCCGCCGACGTTCCGGTGGTGCCCATCCAGCCCGGTTGGAAGCGCGAGCGGATGTACCAAGCGATCAGGAACACGATGATTCCTCTGCTTCGCGTGCAAGGCGTGAAGATCTTCGTGCATGGCCTGGAGAACGTGCCGGTGGAGGGACCGGCGCTGGTTGCGACGAACCACATCGGCTATTACGACTTCATCGCCGGTGCGTTGCCCGGCATGCTCCGCGGCCGCCGGCCGACGCGCTACATGGCAAAGAAGGAGCTGTTCGACCACTGGTTCCTCGGCCCGGTCTGCCGCTCTGTCCGCCACATCGAGGTCGACCGTTCTCTCGGCGCGGACAGCATCATCACCGCCGTGGAGCGCCTGGAAGAAGGCGAGGTCGTGGGCATTTTCCCTGACGGGACGCTCTCGCCGTCTTTCGAGCTGTCGGACTTCAAAACCGGTGCCGCTCGCATTGCGCAGCAGTCCGGCGCGCCGCTCATCCCCGTCGCGTCCTGGGGCACGCAGCGCTTCTGGACGAAGGGCCGCAAGCCCAGCCTGGGCCGCAACCACTACCCGATTGTCATCAACATTGGCCCCGCGATCTCCACTGACGGCACGGCAGAGGAGGTCACGCAGCGGCTCAAAGACGCGATGCAAGAGCTTCTCAATGTCTCCCGCGCCCAGTACAACGACCGTTTCGGCCCCTTCGAGCCCGGCCTGGATTGGATGCCGGCTTCTATGGGCGGCTCCGCGCCGACGCTGGAGGAGGCCCGCGTGATCAAGGAGCGGGAGAAGGCCGAACGCGACAGGAAGAGGGGCAAAAAGTAGTGGCACCACGGCTCATCGTCAGCGACATCGACGGCACCCTGCTGGACAGCAACGGCCGCGTCAGCCCCCGCTTAAGGGAAAAACTGTCGCGCGCAGTCCGCAGCGGAACGCACGTGTGCTTAGCGACGGGCCGCCCCCACCGCTGGCTCACCCCCGTCCTCGACCAGCTACCGTTCACCCCGTTGAGCGTGTGCGCCAACGGTGCCGTGCTGTACGACCCTGCACGCGATGAAGTCTTGGCGCGTCACGAACTGCAGCCCGACACACTGCGCGACATTGCCGCGGCGGTGCAGGAGGTGTTTGGTCCTGCTTCGTCCACTGAGTACGGTTTCGGCGTCGAGCGCGTCGGATCTTCCGCCTTCGACCCGGAAGAGGAATGCTTCCTGATCACCCCCGGGTACAGCCCGGACCTGTGGGACATCGGGTACGGCGTGGTCGACGTCGACGAGCTGACCTCGGTGCCCGCCGCGAAGATCCTTGTCCGGCGTGCCGACATGAACTCCGCCGAGCTTTTCGATGTTGTCGCCCCGCTCATCGACCCGGCCGACGCCCACGTCACCTACTCCATGAACGAGGGCCTGATCGAGATCTCCGCCCCCGGCATCAACAAAGCCACTGGCGTATCCACCCTGGCCGCCCACTACGGCGTGCACCAGAAACAGGTGCTCACCTTCGGTGACATGCCCAACGACATTGAGATGCTCGCCTGGGCCGGGATGGGAGTGGCCATGGCCGATGCGGCGCCGATCGTGCATGATGCCGCCGACTTTGTCACCACCTCGAACGATGACTTCGGGGTGGCCCGGGTGCTGGAGCGGTGGTTCTAGCTCGCGGCAGTCCGGCCCGCCCGCTCGCTGGCGCCTGCCTTGCTGGCCCTGCCTTGCTGGCCCGGAATACTACTCGAGCATATAAGCTTTTCTGCACGCTTTTGACCTGGTGTTTTCTACGAGCAGTATTCCGGAAACTGCCCAGTAGTATTCCAGCGCCGCTAGGCACCTCTCCGGTACATGGAGTACTTCCTGTTCTCTTCCGCGCGCACGATCTGCGCAACTCTGTTGGCGAAGATGCCTTCCACGACTAATGTCCAATCTCCCCGCACGATCGGGAAGCCCTCGGCTTGAATGCCGTTCTCTCGCGTCTTCTCCCGGGTAATCACCTTTCGTGGATCCCCGTATATGCCGGAGTATTTTGCTGCTCCGTCCACCTCTGCGACGAGGAATCCGTTGATTAAGAAGTCCACCCGTGAGAGGCATAGTTCCCCATAATCGCCTCGATATGCGATCTCTGCCTGTGGTTCGAGCGTGACCACTTCGGGAAGCTGCAGCAACCGATCGCGCGCGACGGTTTCAAGGGGACTTTCGCTGGTGTCGGCGGAATATTCAATGAGTTCACGCAGGTCATTCGCCCCTTTTGCCCGGGGAAGAGTTTCACACGACTCCAGAAGAGAGGCCTGTGTGAACCTGTCGGGCCACTTGTTCCGCAACGACTCCAGTGCCACGAGGCATTCGAGTCTCCCGTGGTAGCGCAGTGTATCGAGGAGCATTCTCACTGGCCTCACTACTGCAACCCCGTTGATCTCCCGGATCTCGTGGGGCTTGAGGATGGCACTGCGGTACACAAGCTGCCCTTTCATTTTGGCCCGGGGTTTCGCACCATTGCGGAGGAGGACATCTGTCTTCCTCACCCAAGTCAGAGTGTTCACACCCATAAGGCGCGCAGCCGCAGGACCTGTGACTACCGCTGACCTACAGTGCCGGATTGATTCCAGTATCAGTTCGAGTTCTGCCTGCTTGTCCATGATCCCCCCGGGTTTCCTGTGTCCATCATGAACCAGCTGGACCGGGCAGCGCAGCATCACGGTGCGCACTGCAGTGAGCATTCAGGCCTTAGAATACTGCTCGAGGTTATAAGCAAGAACGCATCCTTTTGACCTGCGGCTTCACATGAGCAGTATTCCGGAAAACCGCCAGCAGTATTCCGGCGCCGCTAGGCACCGGCGCGACCCCCAACCCCATAAGGTTTAATAGCCCCCATGTACATCGCTGCCATCGACCAGGGGACGACGTCGACACGCTGCTACATCACCACCACCGACGGTGAGGTGGCGGGAACTGCGCAGTTCGAGCATGAGCAGATCATGCCGCGTGAGGGCTGGGTGGAGCACGACCCGCGGGAGATTTGGCGCAATACTCGTCGCGCGCTGTCCGAGGCGCTTGTCGACGCTGACTTGGAGCTCGAAGACATCAGCGCCGTCGGTTTGACGAACCAGCGGGAAACGGCCGTGGTCTGGGACAAAGCCACTGGCAGGCCCGTCTACAACGCGATTGTCTGGCAGGACACCCGCACTGAGCGTGTCGGGGAGGGCGAAAAGGACCGTTACCTGCGGCAGACGGGCCTGTTGGCCAACTCGTATCCGGCGGGCCCGAAGTGGGCGTGGATCCTCGATAACGTCGAGGGTGCTCGGGAGCGGGCGGAGAAGGGGGAGTTGCTGGCGGGAACCGTCGATACGTGGCTGATCTGGAACCTCACCGGGGGCGCGCGCGGGAAGCGCTCGGTCTTCGGCCGCGGCGGCACGCAGCACGTGACCGATGTGACGAATGCGTCGCGTACGCTGCTCATGGATTTGGAGACCCTCGATTGGGACGACAAGCTGTGCGAGGAGATCGGTGTGCCGCGCAGGATGCTGCCGGAGATCAGACCGAGTTTCGGTTCCTTCGGCACCATGCGCCGGCGCAAGGGTAGCCGCGATGTACCGATCACGGGCGTGCTCGGTGACCAGCAGGCGGCGCTGTTCGGTCAGGGTTGTCTCGCGCAGGGCGAGGCCAAGATGACCTACGGCACCGGCCTGTTCATGCTGCTCAACACTGGTGAGGAACCGCAGTTCTCCGAACACGGCCTGCTGACCACCGTCGCCTACCAGCAGGACGGCAAGAAACCGGTCTTCGCGCTGGAGGGCTCGGTCGCGGTTGGCGGTTCGCTGATCCAGTGGCTGCGCGACCAGATGGGAATCCTGTCCAGCGCCGCCGAGTCGGAGACGCTCGCCAACCAGGTTGAGGATTCAGCGGGAGTGGTCATCGTGCCGGCGTTCTCCGGCCTGTTCGCCCCGCGGTGGCGCCCGGACGCGCGCGGCGTGATCACCGGCATTACTCGCTTCACGGACCGCCGACACATCGCGCGCGCCGCCCTCGATGCGACCTGCCTGCAAACACTTGAGGTGGTCAACGCAATGGAGAAAGACTCCGGCATCAGCATTGACGGACTGCGTGTCGACGGCGGCATGACCGCCAACGACCTCCTCATGCAGATGCAGGCCGACATGCTCAACTCCACTGTGGTCCGCCCCGACAACATGGAGACGACAGTCATGGGCGCGGCCAGCGCCGCAGGGTTCGGAGCAGGGCTGATTAGCGAACCCTTGAGCCTCGGCGGGGAGACCACCTGGGAAAACGAAATGGCCGGCCCCGACCGGGACCGGCTTGTTTCGCAGTGGGAGGAAGCGGTCGCCCGCTCCCTCGACTTGGCGTCTTAGCTATTAGCGCTCGTCGATAGTCACATCCAGCTTGTCTGTCTGCACGTTGTAGGTGATCGTGCCGCGTTCGAAATCGACGCGGACGTCACCGCCGGAGGCTGCGTCGTCGCTCTTGACGGGTTTGCCCAGCGGGCCGAGGTCCATGCCCTGCTTGAGCCAGGCGTCGGCAATCTTTTCGGGCATGACCACGCTGCTGCCGTCGGAGGAGAGCGACTCGATACCGTTTTCGAAGAAGGCGTACTCGTCGCCGCCGACGCCCTTGATCACGCCGTCGAGCTGGCCGAGGACCGGATCGACCTTGCGCCAGGTGTTCTGGAGGTCTTCGCTGCCGGACATCTCGACGATCTTGCCGATGTGGGGGCGCAGGCTCGACAGCGTCATGCCGGGCAGGATCTCCAGGTTGGCCACGGTGGAGACACGCTCCGAGATCGTGTCGTTGCCTGCGGCGAAGAGGAGCACGGCGCCGGCGACGGAGCCGACGGCTGCAGCGATCGCTGCCGTGTCACCGCTGAGGAGGTCCTCGAAGGAGATCTCGCTGGACAGGTTGGCCGCGTTGTTGATGTTGGTCTCGGTGCCGCTCGGGTCTTTGACCGTGCCGGAGTTGTCGTCGTTGTTCTCCTCCGGCATCGGCGCGGGCTTCGGTGCTGGTGCCGCAGCGCCTCCCTTGATCTCGTTGTACTTGGTCTTCGCGTGGCTGCGCACGGTACCCAGCTGGGAGTACAGCATGTCGCCCGGGCAGTCGTTGTAGTGGAAGTCGCGGTGGGCGTTAATGGCCGGGAAGTTCGCGCCGGAACCCTTCGGGTACTTGGTGCCGCGGAAGGAGTAGTCCGAGCGCAGGTAGACGGTGCCGGTCGGGTCGAAGTTCGAGCTCGCGGCCTTCCAGCCGATGATGTCGCCCATGGCCTTGAGCCCCTGCGGGGTCGGGGCTGTCTTGGAGTAGTCGCCCATCATGGACACACCCCAAGTGTTGGAGTTGAAGCCGCCGACGTGCGCGCCCTGCGGGCCGCGGTCCAGGCCGCCTGCGCGGCCCTCGTAGATGTTGCCGTACTTGTCCACCACGGCGTGGTAGCCCAGATCCTGCCAGCCCAGGCCCTGGTGGTAGGCCTGCATCGAGCGCATGATGCCCGGCGCCTGAGCTGCGGTGTAGTTGTTGGAGCCAGCAGTGTGGTGCACCGTGACGGCCTTGGTCGGCTCGGTGTAGCTCGTGCCGGTGGCGTTCTTGGCGCCCCAGGAGGCGCGGGTGATCACCTTGGGCATGCCGTTGCTGTTGAACTGGGCGGGGGCGATCGCGCCGTCGACAGTGCCCTCGCCACCGTCAACGAAAACGGCCTCCAGGTCGCTGGCGGTGGTCACCGGCGCTGCTTCGGCCGGGGCCTCAGCGGGATTCTCTTCACCGTGCTCTTCATCGTGTTCTTCGACGTCGGCCACCGGGGCGATGTCACCGTAGTTGGTCGGCAGCGCCGGCGCGTCACCCATGACGGCGGGGGAGTCGGCATCGGGCACGTCGGGGAGGTCGACGGGGTCGGCGTCGGGAAGTGCATCGTCAGGAAGCTCAATGTGGTCCTGGTCGCTGACCTCGGTTTCGCCCACGTTCAGGTCGCCGTTCTCGATCAGGTCCACATTCGCCGTGGAGACCTGCACCTTCTTGGTCGGCTCGACGTAGATCGGCTCGGTGCCCTGGTGGGTCGCGTCCTCTGGGGTGGACATCGGCTCCATTGGGTACCACTCGGACCAGGTGCCGTCGGCACGCTCCGCGCGGACGAAGGCCACGATGTCGCGGTCGCCTTGCCACTGCAGGCCGAAGACGGAGAACTCCTCGTCGCGGGTGAATTCCTTGACGGTGCGGGCGGCGTCGCCTTCCAGGCCCTGTGTTGCTACGGCCGGGTCGTCGACGACGACGTTGTCTCCGTCGGAAAGCGATGCTTGCGAGGTGGTCACCTCGATCTGAGCTCCGGCGGCATCTTGGGTTTTGAGGATTTCGTTCCCGCCGACGGCACCAGCGGCAACGAGGGCTACGGAGGTGACGGCGGCGATAACCGGCGTCTTCTTGCGGGAAGACGGGTTCAAACGTGTGCGTGCTTTCACGGTGATCGCTCCTGAGTAAATAGTGACAGCTGTGACTAACCTAGATCAGAATGGAGTTTAGGTGACATGTGTGAAAATTGGTGACATTGTGAATTCGTGGCGTGTCGCGTCTGTCCCTGCCGCCGAGCGCCCCTCCCACTACGCTGGAGCGCATGACTTATGACCTCATTGTCGTCGGATCCGGATTCTTCGGCCTCACCATCGCCGAACAGGCAGCATCTGAGCTGGGAAAGCGTGTGTTCGTCGTGGAAAAGCGCGAACACATCGGCGGCAACGCCTACAGCGAGCCGGAGCCTGAAACCGGCATTGAGGTGCACAAATATGGCGCCCACTTGTTCCACTCCTCGAACGACCGCGTGTGGGAGTACGTCAACCGCTTCACGGATTTCACGGACTACCAGCACCGCGTTTTCGCCATGCACGACGGCACCGCGTACCAGTTCCCCATGGGCTTGGGCCTGATCAACCAGTTCTTCGGGCGCTACTACTCCCCGGATGAGGCTAAGGCGCTCATCGAGGAGCAGCGCGAAGGGCTCGATCCCGCAGCCGCGACGAACCTGGAAGAGCGCGGTATTGCGCTCATCGGCAAGCCGCTTTACGACGCCTTTGTCAAGCACTACACCGCCAAACAGTGGCAAACCGACCCCACCGATTTGCCGCCGGAGATCATCTCGCGCCTGCCGGTGCGCTACACCTTCAACAACCGCTACTTCAACGACAAGTACGAGGGCCTGCCCGTTGATGGGTACGCCGCATGGCTGGAAAACATGGCATCATCCGACCTCATTGACGTGCAGCTGAACACTGACTGGTTTGATGTGCGCGAGCAGGTCCGCGCTGAATCGCCGGACGCCCCGGTCGTCTACACCGGCCCGCTGGACCGCTACTTCGATTACGCCGAAGGTCGTCTCGGCTGGCGCACCCTCGACTTCGAGCAGGAAGTGCTGGAAACGGGCGACTTCCAGGGCACCCCGGTGATGAACTACAACGACGCCGATGTCCCCTACACCCGCATCCACGAGTTCCGCCACTTCCACCCGGAGCGCGACTACACGGATGAGAAGACCGTGATTGTGAAGGAGTACTCCCGCTTCGCAGAGGATGACGACGAGGTGTACTACCCGATCAACACCCCCGACGACCGCGCCAAGCTCGAAGCTTATCGACGTCTCGCCGCCGAGGAATCCCGCGAGAACAAAGTCCTCTTCGGTGGACGCCTAGGCACCTACCAGTACCTGGACATGCACATGGCGATCGGAGCGGCCCTGTCCGTCTTCGACAACCACGTTCGCCCCTACTTTGAGGACGGCAAGGCGATCGACCAGCCGCGCGGGCACTAGCGGATAGCACCCACGCTGTGGATGACCATGTAGATGCCGACGATCGCCGCGATCCATAGCAGGGTCACCTTGGCCTCGTATTGAAGGCGGGGGATGGCCTTCTCGAGGCGCGGGAAGAACTTCTGCCCCGCCACGAGGGCAATCATTGCCAGAATCACCGTCGGCGCGATCATGACCCCGCAGTAGGCGGCGATAGCTATTAACTGTCCAGCCATTGGGGTATCCCAGTCGCTGATGATTCCCATCGCCGCAATGTAGGGCAGCATGGTCGCCGCTTCCGTCAGCGAAGCACCCAGCCCCAAGATGACCATCCTTGGCAGGCTCGTTCGAATGTTCTTATTTAGCTGCTTCGGTAGTTCTCCCGGCGCAGGTTTGACCGGGTCGGGTCCGAATATTCCGTAAATGGCCAGAATCGCGCCCAGAACGAGTGTGATCCACGGAAAGACGGGGGTATCGGTGATTCGTTCCACATACGAACTCAGGCCGGTGAACCCCAGCAACATGGCGACTCCGAGAGCGAAGTACACCGCCGCGACGGTGAGAAGGTACGCGGCGAGTGCCGGCACCCGGACGGATCGCCACAGAAGGATGAGTGCCAACGGGATAACGAGCGTGCCGATGCTCAAGCTGTCGAGCAGAGCCAAACCAACGAGCGAAAGGACTGAGTGCATAGCGGGAACTTTCGGTGTCGTACGAACGTAAGGGACTCTTACGAACGTACGACAGACTAGGCTGGTGTGCAACCATGAATGACTTTTCGCTGGACCACCAGTTCTCGGAATCGTCCGCTGCCGTGGCGGATGCGACCATCAGGATCATCGCGTCACGGGGCCTCGACGCAGTCAGTGTGCGCGAAGTGGCCAAGGAGTCCGGATTCGCCGCAGGATCCGTGCAGTATCACGCTCCGAATAAGGAGACTCTCCTTGCGCACGCATTCATTCGCTCCATTCAGCGGCAGACAGCTCGCCTGGAAGAAGCACCGATCCCGGACGATGTATTCGAGGCCTGGGTTGTCCGGCTCTCTGAGCTGCTCCCCCTCGGTGGTGAGCGTCACGAGGATGCGGCGATCTGGGTCACCTACGGATCAGCGTCAGCAACGCGCGACTGGATAGCCGACCTTTACAGTCAGGTGCTTCGTGATTTCCAGCAAGCAGTCGTAGCTGAGCTGGGTGACATGGACAACGCCGAGCGCAAAGCACGGCTCATTACGGCGTTGGTGAACGGCTTGACCATCGACAACCTGGGGGCTGACGAAGCGGAGGCAGATCGTGTTGTCGGCGACCTCCGCGAAGGTCTGCGCTTGATCCTCGGTGTCTAGCGCCCTTAACTATCGTCGGGTGCATGGAACCGCAGACTGAAATTTTCGTCCACCACCAGTGCCCTCACTGCGCAGGCGTCATTGAGCAGTTCAACTCTGACCCGGCTCAGTTCGGTGATGCCGTGCTCCTCGACATCACCGACATCCGCAATCTCAAGACCTTCCTCGGATACCGCGACACCCTGGCGGGGTACGAAGAGATTACTGAGCAGGGGAAGATCGGTGTGCCGTCGAAGGTCATCGACGGCACAAATGTCGAGTTCTTCGACGAGGTGTAACTGTCCAAAATTTCGAAATGCCAAGTGAAACCGTTTCAGAACGCCAAGTGAAACTGTTTCAGAACGCCAAGTGATCCAATCTACCTGCTACAATGGCGCCCATGAGCGGCAACTATCTTCCTCGTCTGGCTGACGGTGAGTTGGAGAGGGCTCTCCGCCGTCAAGGAGGGGTTTTGATCCAGGGGCCTAAGGGCTGCGGAAAGACTGAAACCGCCAAGCGCCAAGCAATGAGCCTGCTCAACGTTGAGACGGACCCAGCGGTGCTCTTGGCAATGGAAACCGATCCTCGTCTGCTTCTCGAGGGCGAAACGCCGCGTCTCATCGATGAGTGGCAGATCGAGCCGCGCTTATGGGATTTCGCCCGTCACGCTATCGACGACCGTCAGGCCAAGGGCCAGTTCATCTTCACCGGGTCGACGGCTCCTGGTGCTAGTGCGACCCGCCACTCAGGGGCTGGGCGTTTTGCGCGGTTGAATATGTCGACGATGACACTTTTCGAATCCGGAGAGTCCGACGGATCCGTCTCTTTGGAAGCTGTCGCAACCGGTGATTCAATTCCTTTCGTCCAACCGACGCTCACCCTGCAACAGTTGGCGGAACGGGTGTGCCGCGGAGGTCTGCCGTACAACGTGGGTCTGCCGCTGGATGAAGCGCTGGAAAACGTGAGGGATTACGTCACCACGGTCGGAGAAGTAGACATCCACACCGTCGACGGAACGAATAGGGATCCCCGGCGGGTCAAGAGGGTTATCCGCTCGTTGGCGCGCGGGATTGGGACAGAGTTGGAGTTGCAGACGATTGCGACCGATGCTGCATCTTCCCGCGAGACGACGCGAGAGTATCTGCACGCGCTGGCGAGCATCTTCGTTGCTGTAGATCAGCCCGCTTGGTTCACGCATCTCCGTTCCAAAGCAACGCTGCGAAAAGCGCCGAAGCGACACCTGGCGGACCCGTCATTCGCAATGGCCGCCTTAGATCGCGGGCCCGAGCATCTTCTTCGTGACAGGGCATACTTCGGCCAACTTTTTGAGTCCTTAGTCGTTCACGAACTGCGAGCGTTCACAGGTCGTGAGGTCTACCACGCCAGGTTGAACAACAAGCGCGAAGTCGATGCCATTGCCAACGTTCAAGGCAGGGATGTGCTCGTGGAGGTCAAGCTGGGTTACAGTCCGGAGGTCATCGAGCAAGCCGCAGATTCGTTGAAGCGATTTGCGGACCACTTGGAGGAAGAGCCAACCCTGTTGGTTATCACCTCGGGGGGTCGGGCTCTTCGACGAAAGGACGGAGTGGCGGTAGTGCCGATCGGTGCTCTGGGTCCTTAGGCACCTTCATCAAGGTTGAGAGGAATTTCCCACCCCTCCGCTACCATGATCGCGTGACCATCCTGCTCGCAATCATCGGCCTCCTTCTCGCCACCGCCCTTGTCGCCGCGATCGGTGAACGCACCGGCCTGCCGTGGTCTGCACTGTTGACCATTGTTGTCGCCCCGGTGCTGTTCATCCCCGGCATTGAGACGGTGAGCCTGGACACGGAGCTCATTTTGCCGATCTTCATTCCACCGTTGCTGTGGTCGCTTGCCCGCCGTACGAGCTGGGGCATGATCCGCGCACAAGTGCATGTGGTGCTTGTGATGTCGGTGATGCTGGTCTTCCTCACCATCGCGGCATTGACGGCCACGGCGATGTGGCTCATGCCGGGCATCGGCCTGGCTGCGGCGATGGTGCTGGCCGCGGCGATCGCTCCGCCGGACCCGGTGGCTGTCGATGCGGTGGCAGGTTCTGCGGGCATCCCAAAACGCATTACCGGCACACTGGAGACCGAGGGTCTGTTCAACGACGCTGCCTCCATCGTCGCGTTCAATGTCGCACTCGCCGCACTCGTCGCCGGTGGGGAGGTGGACTTCAGCGAAGGCGCGCTGAAATTCCTTTACTCCGCTGTCGTGGCTGTGGTCGTCGGCCTGATCGCTGGCCGTTTGGCGGCGTTGTTCGTCAATACTGTCCACGATTCCCTCATTCGCCGAGCATTCACGTGGGTCCTGCCGTTCGCGATCTTCATCGCGGCAGAGGAAATTCACGCCTCGGGTGTCATCGCGATCGTGATCGCGGCAGTGGAAATGAGCTCGCGCGCCTCGTTCACCGCCGAGGATCGCCTCTCCGGGAACGCGTTCTGGGAAACCATTGAGTTGCTGTTCACCGGCCTCGCTTTCGGGTTGATCGGTATGAGCGTGCGCGACGCGATTGATGATGCCGGGACCATGGTCATGGAGGCCATCTGGATTGGATTCGTACTCTCTGTGGTCGCCTTCGTGGTGCGTTTCGCCTGCATGTGGGTGCTGTACCAGTTCAAAAAGCGGATGAACCGTACCGACGTCGCGCCGCTGCGCATGCAGGAAGTGCTGCTCATGACATGGGCCGGGATGCGCGGCCTGGTCACCCTGGCACTGGTGCTGTCCATCCCGGCCGGCACCACGCAGTACCACCACGAACTTTCCGTTATCGCTCTGAGCGTGCTCACCTTCACCATGGTCATCCCGGGGCTCCTCCTGCCGTGGCTGGTGCGCCACATGGACCTCGAGAATGGCCCCGATGCGAAAGGTGACCGGGTCAACGCTGAGCTCAACAAGCGCGCCTACATGGCTGCGCGAGCTGCGGTCCAAGAACACGGCCCGCAGCTCGCCCCCGAGTCGTACGAGATGGTCCAGGTCTGGCTGGGTGAGTTCGCGGAGAGGAGGCAGGTGGATCCGGAGGGGGCGAAGGAACGTCGTCAAGCATTTGCTCGCGCCCGGAAAGCCGCAGCTGAAATGCAACGCATTGCCCTCCAGGCTGCAACTGAAGAACTGCAGAAAGCCCGCGGCGAGCGGCGCTACAACCCCGCCGATGTCGACGCTGTGCTCGACGAGATCGACCGGCTGGTGATCGCTAGCGAACGTGACGCACTGGCCTCACCGGGGCAAATGGTCGCGTGGCACAAGCCCACGCCGTGACCACGAATGGGGCCGCGAAGAACATCGCCGGCGGCAGCGACCCCAGAATCACACTGGCAAATGGCCACTTCGGGTTGGCGAAAATGAACAAGACCACAAGCCACATCGCCGGCCAATGCATGGGGGACTGCGGCCTGACCACGGTGAGAACCATGGGCAGCAGCCAGATCGCGTAGTAAGTCTGCAGCAGGCCGCTGGCCATGAAGCCGCCGGCGAAGCACACGCCGACTGTGGTGAAGGCCCACATGACGTCGTCGACATCGCGCCATTGCCAAAGCTTGACGACGGCTGCGACCGTGGCCGCAACCACCAGCAACGTCAGCAGCGTGACTACCCACTCCGGCCAGCCGAACACGATGCCCAGGCCAGCGACGGAGCCGTTGAAGCGGGGGCGCGGCTCCGACAGATAAGGAACCAGGTTGGTGAAGAATAGCTCCGGCTGCGCAATGGTGAACCAACCGACGGTGAAGAGGGCGGTGCAGGTGACTGCAGCGATGAGGACGACCGCGGCCTGGAGCAGCAGAACTGAGATGATCAGCAGGACACCGAACTGGGGCTTGACAGAAATCGCGACTCCGGCGGCGATGCCAGCCACGTAGGCCTCGGGGCGGGTGAGGTGCTCATTCCAGCCGGCTCCGCGCAAGCGCAGGGAACACCAGACGAACACCACCATGAGCAGGAGCAAGAATCCGTTGATGTTGGTCAACCACAACGTCGTGCGCACTGGTTCCGGGGTGAGGAACACCACCGTTACTATCAGCGGGAAGACGTGGTGGAAGTGGCGTGTGGTCACCATCCATGTCGCGAGCGCGAGCGCAGCGATGATGCACAGTGTGCCCAGGGCCAACATGACCAGCCGGCCCGTGGATTGATCGTCGAAGATGCCGATCGGCGCGATCACCACTGTGCCGGCCGGTGTGTACAGGTAGTGCGGCATGTCGACGGTGTAGTCCGAGTCAAACACCGGTTCGCCAGCGAGATACTTCCGCGCTGCGGTCCACACCGGCGTGAAATCTGTGCCGGGATTGCGGAACGGGACAGTCACGGCTGCTTGGAGGAGCGCGAAGAGCATCGTCGAGTACAGCAACACGGCCCATCGGGGACCTTCTATGGCTGAGGCGAGGCGATTGCCCGCAATTGTCGACACAAGTGAAGATTAACACGTCAAGTGAATCGGACTGGGGAGCTCGAAAGCGAATGGCAGGTTAACAAACCGGGGTTAATCGGTTGGCATGAAGTCAACTATCGGTGAACTATGCCGCGTTTCGTATGGCTTGCAGGGCGTGTTGTGGCAAAAGAGCTGGTCAGGACCGCGAAAAGAAGTTGACGATTACCAAAGCTTGACTCTCACCAACTATCTGCTAAAGTTAACTACAGGTTAACAAAGAGCGAACACGGAGTTCACTCCGAGCCTTGCTCGAGGAGGTCCCCCTCCACGGGCACATCACATTCAACTTCATGGCAACCGTTAAAACGTGAAAGGAGGATGCCATGATCGCAATTAAGAATATTTCCCACGACCTGCACAACCGTTTCGGCGGTGTCGTCGAGGCTGACATCATCGACGCAGTCTTCGCTACCGCTCTGGCTGAGCAGTTGGACCGCGCAACGGTGACCAAGTGGATCCCGGTCCGAGCCGAGCGTGCAGCTATCGAGGAACTTGCCCTCATCGCTAACGGCACCCTCGACCCGGCCCGCTACGCCGAGGCTGTGCTTGCCGCCTAACCGCATCGCTCATCTTCATCTGCAGGGCCCCGCTTCGGCGGGGCTTTTGCTGTGTCTAGGCGGGTGTTGTCTCAATCTCCCCAAAATGGTCTTGGTCCGTCGAGGCGGCTCGCACCGGGTGGGGTAGTAGGGAATCATCCCGCTCGGTGGTCGAGTGATTGTGGGAGACGTAGGCAGATCCATCGGCGAAGAAGAACCGGATCTCGCTGCCGTGACGCTGGATGTCAGCAAATCCGTCGGTGACCAGGGAGTGGCATGCGCTGCACAATGGGATGAGATTGTCTAGGTTCGTTTCCCCTCCGTCGGCCCATTCCTGCATGTGGTGAATCTCCATGAACCGCGTGTTGTTGCACCCGGGCATCGCGCACTGATGGCTCCACATGGTCATCAACGCGTTGACCTGCTTATCGGTAGCCAGGCGTTGCGCCCGCCCAACGTTCAGCGCCATCCCTGACTTGTCGGTCACGGTGAGCCGGGCTAAGGCATTAGCGACGAGATTCTCCAGCACCTTCGACGGTGCCTTGGGCCCTGCAGGCATGTAGGCGTGGGCATCGGCGTTGAGCACGACATTCACGTGGGCCCCGGGAGCGCGCAGCGGATTGGTCGGCTTGGTGCGGGCAATCTGCACGATGCCCATGAACGCTTTCAGTAGCTCGCGTCCGACCGGCATGCCGTGGCCAGAAACCGTCTGCCGCGCCGGTTTCGCCTCCGCTGCCGCGGCCTCCTCCTCCCCATTGTCTGAGTCGTAATACGCCGACTCGCCGATCTTGAGCGCGGCACGAAGTGCTGCGCCGTCGACAGCATTCGCCACACCCTCGAATGCCACGCTGCCGTTGTCGAGCTCACGGAGCCGGAAGTAATACTCTGGAACGTCCCGGGAGTCCTTGGTTTCCTGGCCGGACAACACCTTCTTCATCTGCTCGTGCCCGAGTTTCTTCGCCAGGTCCACCAGTTCTTGTTCGTCGTCGCTGGTGATGTACTTGAGTAGCAATCTCACAGTGGAGTAGTCGACTTCACCGCGCTCAAAGGCGAAATCCAAGATTGGGAAGTCGACCAATTCTTTGCCCACGCGGACGTACTCATAGGCCGTGGACCGAGAGATGCCGAGCACTCGGCACAGCCACGTGGCCGTGGATGACGCGCCATGAGCTTCCGCTAAATTGTTCGCATCAAACTCGTAAATGGCCGCGATCAACTCTGCCTTGCCGCGCGTGAGACGACGGTGAAGATCTTGGATGCGCTCAACGAGTGCCGGAATGTCTGGGTGAAAACGAAGATTCAACATCATATTCCTGCCTTTTTGCCCCGATCTGATGTGTATAGGTGCACCATACAAAACGGGTCGGACATCCCTCTGTGGGCAGGATTCACAAGCTTCGCCAGCGTGGCAAATCCCAAGGTCGCAAACGGTTAGAAGGAGGCAAACACAAATGCGAACAGTCCGCGCTGCAGACTCCCTGGGGTTTTGCGCTCGCAGTTGGCAACCGGCGTCCACAAGGTCCGCGCAGTCCGCGCTGCGGACTCCCTGGGGTTTTGGGCAGAGGCCCTCACTTATCGCGCGCCAAGGGGAAGGTCGGGCGGCGAGAACTATTACGCTGGTGTCGATAAGCCGACTAGTTACCTAGACGAAAGCGGGTTCCGTGGATACTTCCGTCAAAGCCGTGGATGTGCTGCAGCGCATTCTGTTGCCGCGTAAGGGTGAGCCGCACGATGTGCGGATGCTTTACCTGATCGAGTCGGAGCACAATACGCGGCGTGTGAGCTGGCCGGATCGCAGCAGGGTCACGTTGCCGGAGGGGACGGAGGTTTCGTTCCAGACGTACTTCAATGCGTTTCCGGCGAGCTACTGGCGCCGTTGGTCGCAACTGGGCGAGGTCGTCCTGGCGATGGATGTGGAAGGTGCAGCGACGATCTCGGTGTACCGCTCCAAGCACGATGGCACCCGAATTTCGGTGGTGAATGTGGAAGCGCAGGACGAGCGCGTGGAGATCCCGCTGAAACTGGCCAACTTCGAAGATGGCGGATGGTTGTGGTTCGACGTGAATGCGGAGTCGGAAGCGTCGATAAGCAATGCAGGCTGGTGCGCGCCGTGCGAACCGCAGGCCCAGACGCTTCCCGACGGCACAACCATCGCCCCGTCCAACAAGAAGGTTGCGGTGGGCATCCCCACGTTCAACCGCCCCCGCGACGCGGTCAACGCGCTGCATGCGCTCGCCGAGGACCCGTTGGTGCTCGGCGCGATCACGGACGTGCTCATGCCGGACCAGGGCAACCAGCATCCGGCCGATGAGCCGGATTTCGCCGAGGCGGAGGCGAATCTGCAGGGTCGGTTGAAGATTTTCCCGCAGGGCAACTTGGGTGGCTCCGGCGGCTACTCGCGCATTATGTATGAGGCGCTGAACCAGACTGACGCGCCGTTCATCCTGTACATGGACGACGACATCGCGATCGAGCCCGATTCGATCCTGCGCGCGGTGCAGGCGGCGCGGTACGCGAAGAGCCCAATCCTCGTCGGCGGCCAGATGCTCAACCTGCAGGACCGCAGCCAGCTGCGCACCTCCGGCGAGCGCGTCAACCGCGCGGACTTCATGTGGGGTGCGGCGGAGCATGCGGTCTACGACCATGACTTCGCGGAGTACCCGCTGGGCTACGTCGGCACGGAGGAAGAGGACCTCGACCCGAAGAAGACGACGTCGCGGCCGCTGCACAGGCGTATCGACGTCGAGTTCAACGGCTGGTGGATGTGCCTGTTCCCCCGCGTGGTGGCGGAGCAGATGGGCTTGCCGCTGCCATTGTTCATCAAGTGGGACGACACGGAGTACTCGCTGCGCGCTGGACGCGCTGGCTTCCCGACGGTCACCTGGCCCGGCGCCGCCATCTGGCACATGGCGTGGGCCGACAAGGACGACGCGATTGATTGGCAAGCGTACTTCCACCTGCGCAACCGCCTGATCGTCGCTGCGCTGTACCACGAGGGTGAGCCGGACGGGGTGCTCAAGTCGATGGCGAAGTCCACGTTCAAGCACTACATGTGCATGGAGTACTCGACCATCGCGATCCAGAACGAAGCGATGAAAGACTTCCTCAAAGGCCCCGACCAGCTCTTCGAAATTCTCGAGTCCGCACTGCCGCGCATCCAGTCGGTGCGCAAGGAGTACTCGGACGCGCAGGTCATTGAGTCCGCCTCGGATCTCCCGGGGCCGACAGGCGCGCCGGGTGTGCCGACGAACAAGATCGGCGGCCGCCTGGCCAAGGTGAAGAAGATTCCGTGGGCGGTCAAGAGCCTGCTGCACATGCGCAAGCCGGAGGACCGCGCCCACTGGGAGGCCCCGCAGCTCAACCTCACGGCCGAGGAAGCCCGCTGGTACACGCTGTCGCGCGTTGACTCAGCCACGGTGTCTACCGCCGGTGGCACGGGCGTGGCCTTCCGCAAGCGCGACAAGAAGCTTGCCGACGACCTCGTCGCTCAACAAAGGCAGCTGCGCGAGGAGATCGATGACCGCTGGCCGGAGCTGACCCAGGCCTACCGCGCGGCCAAACCTGCCTTGACCAGCCACGAGAACTGGAAGAAGATCTTTGATGAGCAATAACTCGCTGGAATCTTTTGAAGTGAGCGTTCTACGCGGGCTACAGAGCGCGCTTTACGACGCCCCGTGCACCCTCCCGGTTGCCCGCGGGTTAAGCCACTTCGGCGAGCACGCTTTGGGCTGGATGGGTGTGTCCGCAGCTGGAGCTGCACTCGATGAGAAGAAGCGCCGCCAGTGGATCGCTCTGGGTGTGGGCGCGTTCACCGCGCACGCGGCTTCGGTGGTGCTCAAGCGCATTGTGCGCCGCCGCCGTCCGCATGATCCGCGGGTGAAAACCGGTGTGGATACGCCGTCGAAGTTGAGTTTCCCGTCGTCGCATGCGACGTCGACAAGCGCGGCGATGGTGCACTTGGCCGACATCACAGGGTCAAAACTTCCTTATGCCGGAATTCCCGTTATGATGGCCTCCCGCATGGTTTTGGGGGTGCATTACCCCACGGACACCCTGGTGGGTGCCCTGCTGGGTACCGGGGTGGCCCGCGCCGCGATCAACATTGAGAGGAACACCCGTGACTGAGCCAGTTGATGAGCCGTTCCTGAAGTCCGAGCCCCACACCGAGGGCGTGGACTACAACCGGAAGAAGACTCCGCCGAAGAACCTCCCGGACGCGATGATTAAGGGTCTGCGTCCGAAGCAGTGGGTCAAAAACGTCCTCGTCGTGGCTGCGCCGCTGGCGGCGGGACTGGAGTCTTTCACCTCGCGGACGCTCATCGACATCCTGTTGGCGTTCATCACGTTCTGCTTCGCGGCGTCGTCGATCTACCTGGTCAACGACGCCCGCGATGTCGAGTCTGACCGTGAGCACCCGACGAAGCGGTTCCGCCCGATCGCCTCGGGCATGCTGCCGATCGGTTTGGCGTACGGCATGTCGGTCGTGCTCATCGCGTTGGCGATCGGACTGTCTTTCCTAGCGACGGACGGTCTCGCGCTGGCGGCGGTGGTGGGCGTCTACATCGCGCTGCAGCTCGGCTACTGCTTCGGGTGGAAGCACATTCCCGTGATCGACATCGCGCTGGTGTCCTCCGGATTCATGCTGCGCGCCATGGCCGGCGGTGTGGCTGCCGGTATTGACCTGTCGCAGTGGTTCCTACTCGTCGCCGCCTTCGGCTCGCTGTTCATGGCTTCCGGTAAGCGCTACGCGGAGTTGCTGCTCGCCGAGCAGACTGGCGCGAAGATCCGCAAATCTTTGCAGGGGTACACGCAGACGTATCTGCGTTTCGTGTGGACGTTGTCCGCGACCGCTGTGGTCATGTCCTATGCGCTGTGGGGCTTCACCCTCTCCAACGGTGTCCCGCCGGAGCAGGGCCTGTGGTACCAGATCTCAATGGTGCCGTTCATCATTGCCATCTTGCGCTACGCCGCGGAAGTGGACAGCGGCAACGGAGGTGCGCCCGATGAAATCGTGCTGGAGGACCGCGTGCTCCAAGCACTCGGACTGCTGTGGATTCTGACGATCGCCATGGCTGTCTACATCGTGCCTGCGCTCTCGTAGCCGCACCCGCAGGCTAAGATCACGACCATGCATGATCGCGCCCGCCTGTCCCTGCTCATTTCCGCAGCGGTAGCGGGCGTTTTCGCGTTCTGGGGCGGATGGACTCGCCGCTGGATGAGCGACGACGGACTGATTGTCCTGCGCACAGTCCGCAACATCCTGGCCGGCAACGGGCCGGTGTTCAACGTCGGCGAACGCGTGGAAGCCAACACGTCGGCACTGTGGCAGTACCTCATCGCTGCCTTCGGCTGGATCCCAGGGGTGCGGCTGGAAGATGTCTCCATGTGGCTGGCCATTATCTTCACGGTCATCGCCGCCGTGAGTGCAACGTGGGCGGCGGGCCGGATGTGGGGGCAGGCGGTGCTGCCGTTTGGCATCATCATCTACCTGGCGCTTCCGCCCGCCCGCGACTTCGCCACCTCCGGACTGGAGTGGGGCTTATCCCTGGCCTGGATCGGTGTGTGGTGGGCGCTGCTCGTCGGGTGGGCCAAGCGGCCTGACTCCCGAGTGGTGTACTGGCTGGCCTTCTGGGCGGGGCTGTCGTGGTTGGTCAGGCCGGAGCTCGCGCTCTACGGCGGGCTCACCGGTCTGGTTCTGCTGGCGTTCTCCCGGCGAAATTGGCCGCGCATCGGCGGCATTCTCGCCGCCGCGCTGCCGGTGCCCGCTGCGTACCAGATCTTCCGGATGGGCTACTACGGTCTGCTCACTCCTCACACGGCGGTAGCGAAGTCGGCGTCCGACTCAGCTTGGGGGTCTGGTGCCGCCTACGTCTGGGACACGGTGCAGCCGTACGCGCTATGGCTGCCGCTCATCGGTGCGGTGGCGTTGGGCATGTGGTTCGGCCTGCGGCTGCCGTCGCGCGAGGTCGTCGTGGTTGGTCTCGTCGTGGTATGCGGACTGTTGCACCTGCTCTACGTCATGCGCGTCGGCGGGGATTTCATGCACGGCCGGATGGTGCTCCTGCCGCTGTTCGCGCTGCTGCTGCCCGTCATGGCGGTGCCCGCCACGGTGGTCAGTGGAATCGGGGTGGGTGCGCTGGCGATCTGGGCTGGCATTGTCATCTACCGGGGCCACGACTTGGGTTTCGAGGTCTTCGTGGAAAGCCCGGAAAACCTCGTCGTCGTGGACGAGCGCGAGTTCTGGACCGCCGCCATGATGCGCGAATCCGGCGACCCGCCGCGCTACGCCGAGGACTTCCTTGTCGCGGACCTTCTCAACGGCTGGCCCGAGGGGCTGGAGGAGGCGCGGCGCGACAACTCCGGCGCGCTCACCATCATCCGCTTCGACGACAACCCCCGCCACTACACATGGGTGCCGCGGGCCCGCACGACGGTGGAGACTGACCTGCAAGACATCCCGACGACGGCCTATCTGATCAACCTGGGCATGACCTCGGCGAACGCGCCGCTGGATGTGCGTGTGCTCGACTCCGTCGGCCTGGCTACCCCGTTGGGTGCCCGCCAGCCGCGCGACCCGGAGGGCCGCATCGGCCACGACAAGAACCTGCCACTGCACTGGCAGTTGGCGGATTCGGCGGTGGGGGAAGAAGGGATGCCGGATTACGTCGATAAGCAAACGGTGATGCAGGCGCGCGCCGCACTGCGCACCCCGGAACTCAATGAACTGTTGGCGACATCACGTGAACCAATGAGCTTTCAGCGTTTTCTCAAGAATATTGCATACTCGCTGGGTAACGGCCGTTCCTTGGAAGTCAGCGATGACCCGCAGGTGTACCTGGATCAGGAGACGCTGGACCGGATCGCTGCTGGTGAGGACGTAGGATTGCACGGCCCGCGGATCTTCTGGCCGACGGCACGGCTGGAACAGAAAGTAACCGGTTGATAACATATCGATCACGATGAACGATGAACTCAGTTGAGTCATCCTGATATTTTCTAGTGATTGGTGAACTGATGAACGCGACTCTTTCTGTGCGCCGCGCCGTCATGGCGGTTGTCACGGCTTTTGCTGCCGCGATGATGCTGTTTGTGGCCGCTCCCGAGGCAGACGCGAACCCGCGCGGCTGGCTGCGCCCCGATGCGACCGGCCACTGCACGTGGGATCCGGTGAAGTACTGGGTGCAGCGCTGCGACGTGTACTCCCCGGCCATGGGCCGGAATATCCCGGTGCAGATCCGCCCGGCATCCCGTGGCGGTAACGCCGGCCTGTACCTGCTCGACGGCCTGCGCGCCACCGAGAAGACCAATGCATGGGTCAAGGACGTCAACGCTGCGGCAGTCTACGAGAATGCCAACATCACCCTGGTCATGCCGGTCGGCGGCGAGGGTTCCTTCTACGCTGACTGGAACCACGACCCGAAGTACGGCTTTGGCAAGCCGTACAAGTGGGAGACCTTCCTGACCCGTGAGCTGCCGGGCTACCTGCAGCGCAACTTCGGTGTCTCCCCGTCGAACAACTCCATCATCGGCCTGTCCATGGGCGGCACCGCGGCGATGAACATTGCCGCCAAGCACCCGCAGCAGTTCCGCCAGGTCATGTCCTACTCCGGCTACCTGACCACGACGTTGCCGGGCATGCAGACCATGCTGCGCGTCGCGCTGCTGGACGCTGGCGGCTACAACCTCAACGCCATGCACGGCTCGATGCTCAACCCGCAGCGCTTCGCCAACGACCCGTTCCTGAACATGAATGGCCTGCGCGGCAAGGACGTCTACGTCTCCGCGGCGCCGGGCATTCCGGGTCCGCAGGACGCGAAGTACCCGACTGACCAGCGTCTGGCCGGCGCCGGCCTGGAGTTCGGTGCGATGGTGTCCACCCGAGTGTGGGAGTCGAAGGCTCGACTCGAAGGTCTGAACGTCACCTCCGACTACCCACCGAACGGCTTGCACAACTGGGATCAGTTCGGCAGCCAGCTGTACAAGACCAAGGGCCGTGTGCTCAACCACATGAACGCTTGGTAGGCACCGTGAATGAATGGCCCCTGGGAGTTTCCTCGCCCGGGGGCTTTAACATTATTTAGTTGATTAGGTCAGTACCGCTCGGCGTGTCATTGGCCTAAAGTCTCAAGTTAAACTTAAACTTTGTTCCAGAAACCGAGGCCCGGCCTGGGAGAGGGGAAACTCCCAGGGTGGTGAGCTGAACCGGTCTTTTCGCCATCCGAGAATTAAGGGTTCAACCACATGCGCAAGCTTTCTAAGGGCCAGCTCCTGGCGGCCATTGTTGCTCCGACCGTCATCGTCGCCGGTATCGCCGTCACCCCTGCCGAGGCGCAGAACGGCTCCTCCGACCTGTCTTCCGCCGTGTCGTCGGGCCGCGGTCTTTCTGACGGCCTCCGTCCGTCCGACCCGCCGCCGCGCACCCCGATTGAGGTGGACAAAAACCCGAAGGTCGAGGGCCTGCCCGAGGGCGTGTCTGTGGACCGCATCGAATGGCTCACCCAGCGCCGCGTGGCTGTGTTCATCAACTCCGCCGCCATGCCGGATAAGCCGATCCAGGTGCAGATCCTCCTGGCCCGCGACTGGCACTCCAACCCCTCGGCGAAGTTCCCCGAGGTCTGGGCGCTTGACGGTCTGCGCGCACGCGATGATGAGTCCGGTTGGACCATCGAGACGAACATCGAGCAGTTCTACGCAGACAAGAACGTCAACGTGGTCCTGCCCGTCGGCGGCGAGTCCTCCTTCTACTCCGACTGGCAGAAGCCGGACAAGGGCAAGCACTACAAGTGGGAGACGTTCTTGACCAAGGAGCTCGTGCCGGTCCTGGACAACGAGTTCCGCTCCAACAACTCCCGCGCTGTCGTCGGCCTGTCCATGGGTGGCACCGCCGCGATGAATTTGGCGGAGCGCAACCCGCACCTGTTCAACTTCGTCGGTTCCTTCTCCGGTTACCTGGACACCACCACGACCGGTATGCCGACGGCCATCAAGGCTGCGCAGATGGACGCGGGCGGCTACAACTCTGAGGCCATGTGGGGCCCGCAGGGCTCCCAGGACTGGATCGACCACGACCCGAAGCTGGGCATTGAGAACCTACGCGGGAAGACCGTCTACGTCTCCGCGGGCTCCGGCCAGGACGACTACGGCAAGCCGGACTCTGTGGCGAAGAACCCGGCCGTCCCGGCCGGTGTGGGCCTGGAGGTCATCTCGCGCATGTCCACCCAGACATTTGAGCGTTACGCGAAGCAGGCCAACGTACCGATTATCACCCGCTACCGCCCGTCCGGTGTGCACTCCTGGGAGTACTGGCAGTACGAGATGACCCAGGCGTGGCCGTTCATCGCTAACTCGCTGAAGATCCCAGAGGGTGACCGCGGCGCGGCCTGCAACCCGGTCGGCGCGATCGCTGAAGCGACCAAGAACGGAGCGGTGGGTTCCTGCGTGAACAACGAATATGACGTCGCTGGCGGCAAGGGTAAGGCACAGGAGTTCCGCAACGGTTCCGCGTTCTGGTCCCCGGAGACCGGCGCGCAGGTGCTCGTCGGCTCGATCCTGGCGAAGTACAACGCGCTGTCTGGCCCGGCGGGCTGGCTCGGCTTCCCGAAGACCGGCGAGTTGAAGACGCCGGACGGCAAGGGCCGCTTTGTCCACTTCGAACGCGGCTCGATCTACTGGACCCCGCAGACCGGTGCGCAGGCCATCCCGGGCGACATGTTCAAGGCCTGGGGCGACTCCGGTTACGAGCGCGGCAAGCTTGGCTACCCGGTCGAGGAAGCACAGTCTGTCGGCGGCGGTTACGTGCAGAAGTTCGAGAAGGGCTACCTGACCCGCAACCCGGACAACAAGGGTCACTTCATGGTCTTCGGCGCAATCGGCACGAAGTACGGCGAGCTGGGTGCAGCCCGCTCCGACCTGGGCTTCCCGAAGTCGAACGAGCGCAAGATCAACGGCGGCTTCTTCCAGGAGTTTGAGAAGGGCAACATCTACTGGTCCCCGAAGACCGGTGCCCACGTCATCTACTACGGCGAGATTTTCGACCACTGGGGCAAGAAGCGCTACGAGCAAGGTGAGCTCGGCTGGCCCACCTCCGACATGAAGAAGATCCCCAGCGGTGGACTGACTATCACGTTTGAAAACGGCACCGTCGAGCAGGTCTTCGGCAAGGTGCGCGAACGGAAGTAAACCATGAAGAAACTCCTACCGGCAGTCCTCGCCGCGGCGGGGCTGACGCTGACCGCGTGCGGCGGGACGACCGTCGACAGCGACGACGTCACTGCGACGCCGCCCACAAGCGCAACGGAAGCGGCGACGGAGAAATCTGAAACCAAGGACACGTCGAAACCGGCCGACTCGGACACCTCCGAGGAAGCTGACCCTGCGCTAGGCAACGAGGGTGCGGCCAGCGAGGTCGAAGCCCCGGCGGACGAGCCGATGCGCCCCGCCGAGGATGAGGCATACCTCGAGGCGCTGCGCGAAGGCGGTGTCAACGTCGACGGCAACGAAGAACAGCTTGTCTCCACCGCACGCACCATCTGCGACGGCAGCATGATCACGCGCGATGCCGTCGCCGGTCAGCTCGTCGAGCAAAAGCGCACGAAACTTGATGCCGACAAGGTGGCAGAGCTTATCGACGCTTCTGCGAAGGATCACATCTGCAGCTAATGAAAGCACGCAACATCTTGACGGTGATCGCCGTCATTGCAGTCCTCGCCGTCATTGCGGTGGGGGCTGCGCAATGGTTTGGCCCCGGCGAGAACCCTCTGCAGCAAGGCGGTGAGCCTGCTCCGCCCACGGCGGAGGAGCCGGACTGGTGCCCTGCGGTGGAGGTGATTTCGGCGCCGGGGACGTGGGAGTCGTCGAAAAGCGATGATCCGTTCAACCCGACGGCGAACCCGAAGAGCTTCATGCTCTCCATCACGAAACCGCTGCAGGAGCAATACGACATCAACGACGTGCGCGTGTGGACGCTGCCGTACACCGCGCAGTTCAAGTCGATCCAGTCGCGCAAGGAGATGAGCTACGACGACTCGCGCAATGAGGGCACGGAGCGCCTCAACGCCGAGCTGAAGTTCGTGGCGGACACGTGCCCGTCGACGCAGTTCATTCTCGCCGGCTTTTCTCAGGGCGCGGTGATTGTCGGCGATATTGCCAGCGACATCGGTAACCACCGCGGCGTCATCCCGCCGGAGCGGTTGCGCGGCGCGGTGATGATTGCCGACGGCCGCCGCGAAAACGCGGTGGGCATCAACCCCGGCGTGCCGCTGAACGGCATTGGGGCGGAGATCGCGCTGCACCCGCTCAACTCCGTGGTCCAGGCTGTCGTGCCGGGCGCGACGATGCGCGGGGTGCGCGACGGCGGTTTCGGTGCCGTTAATGACCGGGCGATCGAGATTTGCGCGCCAGATGATTCAATCTGCGACGCCCCGCCGAATGTGGGCGATGCGCTGGGTCGCGCCCGCGAACTCGCCGAAGCTAACGGCGTGCACGCCATGTACGCGTCCAATCCAAATGTGATTCCCGGCACCACGACCAGTCAATGGACCGTAGAGTGGATTCGCGAGAGTATTGACAATATGTAAGGAGAGCCATGGACCTCGAGCAACTGCTCTACCAGTTCTACGACGACGACAAGATCGACCTGCCGCCGGAACTGTCCCTGTTCCAGTTGTGCGAGATGCTCTACCAAGGCAGCGCGGAAATGGGCACCGGCGACCTGCACCAGCTGCGCTACTGGGATTACTCGGAAGACCGCGAGGGTGTGGCCGTCGATTACACCCGTGAGGATGTGATCACCCGCATCAAGGCTGTGGCTGCCCGCCTGCAGCAGACCGGCCAGCCGGGTGACCGCGTGGCCATCATGGCGAACAACTCTCCGGAGTACCTTTTCGGCTTCATGGGTGCTGTTTACGCCGGCCAGGTGCCGGTGCCGCTCTACGACCCGAACGAGCCGGGCCACGGCGAGCAGCTCACCGCTGTGCTGGCGGACTGCGGCGCGAAGACCGTGCTGACCAACAACGTCGGCGCCAAGGCGGTCCGCGAGTTCTTCGCTGAGACCCCCAAGCCGGAGCGCCCCCGTATCATGGTGGTGGACTCTCTGCCAGATTCCCTAGCTGAGTCTTGGGTCGCCCCGGACGAACCCGAGGGCATTGACCCGGTCGACCAGGTCGCGTTCCTGCAGTATACCTCCGGTTCGACGCGCCTGCCGGCCGGTGTCGTGCTGACCAACCGCGCGATCCTCACCAACGTCCTGCAGATCTATGACGCAGTGGAGCTGAAGATGCCGCTGCGCTTGTCGACGTGGCTTCCGCTGCACCACGACATGGGCATCATCCTCACCATCTTCGTGACGATCATGGGCATCGAGTTCGAGCTCATGGGCCCGAAGGACTTCATTCAGCAGCCGAAGCGGTGGGCTGACCAGCTCACGTACCGCGACGGCGATGAGGAGCAGTTCACCTACACCGTCGTGCCGAACTTCGCCCTCGACCTGGCTGCCCGCTACGCAGCGCCGGAGAACGCCGACGACTACGACTTTTCCAACGTCGACGGCATCATCGTCGGCTCCGAGCCCGTGACCAAGGCGGCCGTGGAGACATTCGTCGAGGCATTCACGCCGTCCAACCTGGACCCGAAGGTGCTGCGCCCCTCCTACGGTCTGGCAGAGGCGACACTCATCGTCTCCACCCCGCAGACGGAGGAGCGCCCGCACTTCGTGCTCTTCGACCGCGATAAGATCGGTGAAGGCACCGCCGTCGAGGCCGAGAACGGCATCCCGTTCGCCTCCAACGGCCAGCCGGTGCCAGACATGCACTACGCCGTCGTGGACCCGGAGACCCGCAACGAGGTCCCCGAGGGCACCGTTGGTGAGTTGTGGATTCGCGGTGACAACGTGGCCGTCGGCTACGAAGGCCGGGAGGAAGAAACCCAGCAGACCTTCGGCAACATCCTCGGTGAGCGCCTGGCCGAAGGCTCCACTGTTGCCGAGGATGCCCCGTCCGAGGGCTGGCTGGCTACCGGCGACCTGGTCACCTTCTACAAAGGCCACCTCTACATCACCGGCCGCGTGAAGGACCTCATCGTCATCGCCGGCCGCAACCACTACCCGCAGGACATCGAGGCAACCGTCATGGAAGCCACCGACCACGTTCGTGCGGATTCGGTGGCGGCATTCGCGGTGCCGGGGGAGGACGTCGAAAAGCTCGTCGTGCTTGTCGAGCGCGCCGAGGGCGCAGACGCTGCCGCAGACCCCATCGCCGAAGACGCGATCCGCGGCGCGATTTCGCACACCCACGGCATCAGCCCGGAGGTCATCCGCTTCTACGCACCGAATGAGATCAGCCGGTCTAGCTCTGGAAAGATTGCGCGACAGGTCAACCGCAACAAATTCATCGCGGCCGACGATAACTAGACGTGCCCGACAACAGAAAGGTGCCCATGACGGAGAGTGAACTCCTAGCGTGGCTGCAGCAGTGGATTGCTTCAGCCACGGGAGCTGAGGACGTCGACCCGACCCTGCCCCTAGAGAACCTGGGGTTGTCCTCGCGCGACGCGGTCATCCTCTCCGGCGAGCTCGAGCGGCTCCTGGACACTAAGCTCGACCCCACCATCGCCTACCAGTACCCGACGGTGGAAGCGCTGGCGCAAGGTTTGCTCGCGCCGAAAGCACGCTTATCGACGACATCCGCGCCGGCCACCCGCCGTTCCGGGACCGGTTCTGGCGATGTCGCCATCATTGGCCGCGCGGGGCGGTTCCCCGGTGCTGCGGACGTGGATAAGTTCTGGGACCTGCTGGTCGCCGGCCAGTGCGTGACCGGCGAGCTGCCGGCAGGCCGCTGGTCCGAGTATTCTGCCGACCCGGTGATGAGCGCGAAGATGCGCGAGCAGAACGTCCAGGGCGGTTACCTGGACGACATCCGCGGCTTCGACAACGAGTTTTTCGGGTTGTCGCCGCTGGAGGCGACCAACATGGACCCGCAGCAGCGCATCATGCTGGAGCTGGCGTGGGAGGCTCTTGAGGATGCCCACCAGCCGGCCAATGAGCTGCGCGGTACTCCCGTCGGTGTCTTCGTCGGTTCTTCCTCCAACGACTACGGCATGCTCGTCTCCTCCGATCCGGCGGCGGCGCACCCGTACGCGCTGACGGGCACGGCCAGCTCGATCATCCCGAACCGTATCTCCTACGCTTTCGACTTCCGCGGCCCGTCCATGAATGTGGATACGGCCTGCTCGTCCTCACTCGTTGCGGTTCACCACGCGGTGCGCGCGCTTCGCGACGGGGATGCGTCGATCGCTCTTGCCGGCGGCGTGAACATCCTGGCCTCCCCGTTCATCTCGACCGCGTTTGCTGAGCTCGGCGTGATCAGCCCGTCCGGCCGCATTGCCGCGTTCTCTGACGACGCTGACGGTTTCGTCCGCGCTGAGGCAGCTGGGTTCATTGTGCTCAAACGCGTCGAGGACGCGATTGCCGACGGCGACGAGATCCTCGCGGTGATCAAGGGCTCCGCCACCAACTCCGACGGCCACTCTAACGGCCTGACCGCCCCGAACCCGGAAGCGCAGGTGGATGTACTGCTGCGCGCCTACGCTGATGCCGGCGTGGACCCGGGCACCGTCGACCTTGTGGAAGCCCACGGCACCGGTACGGCACTCGGCGACCCGATCGAGGCGTCCGCTCTGGGCGAGGTGCTGGGCGCGAACCGCCCGGCCGCGGAGCCGATTCTGCTGGGATCGGCGAAGTCCAACATCGGCCACACGGAATCCGCCGCCGGTGTGGTGGCAATGATCAAGGTGCTCGAGGCCTTTACCCACGACACTGTTCCACCGTCTGCGAACTTCACCGAGGGCAACCAGTACATCGACTTCGACGCCACGCGCATCGAGGTCGTTGAGGACCCCCGCGAGTGGCCGCAGTACTCCGGCCGTCGCGTTGCCGGTGTGTCCGGCTTCGGCTTCGGCGGCACGAACGCGCACGTCGTGGTCACGGATTTCGATCCCGCTGACTACCCGGCACCCGCAGACTCGCCCGAGGCCCCAGTCGAGGGAGGCCTGGTCGACCCGGAGAATCCCGACCTGGTCTTGCTGCCTGTGTCCGGGTTGCTGCCGTCGCGCCGCCGCGAGCAGGCGGCCACGATCGCTGAATCGCTCGGTCCGAAGACGGATCTGCGCGCCGTTCAGCGAACACTCGGTGGGCGCAACCACGGCCGGTCCCGCGCCGTGGTCACGGCGAGCTCCGTCGAGGAAGCAGTCAAGCGGCTAGGTGCCGTTGCTGAAGGCAAGAACGCGCCGGGCATTGCCTCGGCGGATGCGCCGCAGACAACCGGCCCGGTGTTCGTGTACTCCGGTTTCGGTTCGCAGCACCGCAAGATGGCTAAGCCGCTGATGGAGCACTCCGCCTTCTTCCGCCGGCGCATCGAGGAGCTGGACAAGGTCGTCGGGTTTGAATCCGGTTGGTCCATGGTGGACCTCATCATGGATGATGAGCAGACCTATGACACCGAGACCGGCCAGGTCACCATCACGGCCATCCAGATCGCGCTGACGGATCTGCTGGCCAGCTACGGCATCACCCCAGCCGCCACGATGGGCATGTCCATGGGTGAAATGGCCGCAGCCTACGCTGCGGGCGGTCTGAGCGCCGAGGACGCGATCACCATTGCCTGCGCCCGCGCCCGCCTCATGGGTGAAGGTGAGCAGCAAGTCGCCGGCACCGACGGCGAGGGTGCCATGGCGGTGGTGGAGTTGAGCCGGGAGCAGTTGGCGGAGTTCGTCGATAAGCATCCCGAAGCGCAGGGCGTGGAGCCTGCTGTGTACGCAGGGCCGGGCATGACGACGGTCGGTGGCCCCGGCAAGGCCGTCGACTACCTCGTCGCCGCGCTGGAAGAAGAGTCGAAGTTCGCCCGCAAGCTGCAGGTGCGCGGCGCGGGCCACACGAGCATGCTCGACCCGATCCTAGGTGAGCTCGCCGCCGAGATCGCCGGCACCCAGCCGCGGCCGCTACAGATCACGTATTTCGGGTCCGTCGACGGCACGCACCATGCGGGCGAGACGATTCACGGCGTCGACTACTGGATCCGTATGACGCGTCAGCCGGTCATGTTCCAGGACGCCACCGAGGCCGCGTTCGCCGCCGGCCACACGACGCTGGTGGAGATTTCCCCGAACCCGGTGGCCATCATGGGCATGATGAACACGGCGTTTTCCGTGGGCAAGCCCGATGCGCAGCTGCTGTTCTCCCTCAAGCGCAAGGAGAACGAGGTTGCGACGCTGCTGGACCTGGCCGCGAAACTCTACGTGAACGGCATGCCGGTCGACTTCGCCGCGCTTGCGGGTGAAGGTCCGCGCGCAGACGTGCCGCACACCCCGTTCCACCGCAACGAATTGTGGACGGAGGCGCGGCCGTCCGGTTCCGGTTCCGGTCCGCTGGGTGCGCGCGTGACGCTTCCCGACGCCACCTACGCCTACGCCACCCCAGCCGACCAGATCTTCTCCGCGATGCAGTTGGTGGAGATCGCCGCAGCCGATGTCGACCCGGAGGCCCGCGTCGTCGCCGCGGAAGAGCGCGCGCCGTTGCCGGCCGCAGGCGAGCTGACCACAATGGTCCGCCGTTCTCTCGGTGGTCTCACCGTGCATGTCTACAACGGGGCAGTGCTGGTCGCGGAAGGATTCGCGTCCACGCTCAACCTCGCGGAGACGAGTCTGCCGGGTGTGACCAACGCCCCGGAGGCTCCCGAGATGGCCGCCGCGCGCGAGAAGATGATCGCCGGCGCGCAGGCAGACTCGGAGATCGAAGCAGTCCGGTGGGACCCGGCCACTGAGACTGTCGAGCAGCGCCTGCGCTCCATCGTCTCCGAGTCGATGGGTTATGACGTCGATGATCTGCCTGTCGAGCTCCCGCTCATTGACTTGGGCCTGGATTCGCTGATGGGCATGCGCATCAAGAACCGCGTGGAAAACGACTTCCAGATCCCGCCGCTGCAGCTCCAAGCGCTTCGCGACGCCTCTGTTGCCGACGTGATCACGATGGTCGAAGACGCGGTCGAAGGCCGCCCCGAGGAGCCGCAGCCGATGGCGGAGAATGACCCGAACCGCGATCCGGGCCAGGCCGCCGCAAAGGCGAAGGGTGTCGGCGTTGCCCCGCGTGACGCGTCCGAGCGCATGGTTTTCGGCGCGTGGGCCAAGTACGCCGGTGCGGCTGCTGCGGGTGTGACCAGCGAGTTGGATCCGATCACGGACGAGCAGGCGGCAGATATTGCCGCACACCTGAGCGAGCGTTCCGGCATCGAGGTCACCGCCGCACAAGTCAAGGAAGCCGAGACTCTCGAGCCGTTGGCGAATATTGTGCGCGAGGGACTAGAAACCCCCGTCGAGGGCAACGTCCGCGTGCTGCGCGAGCGTACCGACGACACCACGCCTTCGGTCTTCCTCTTCCACCCGGCTGGCGGGTCAAATGTGGTATATCAGCCGTTGACGCGCCGCTTAGCGGACAACGTGCCGGTCTACGGGCTGGAACGTCTTGAAGGCTCGCTTGAGGAGCGCGCCGCCGCCTACATCGAGGACATCAAGGAGCTGTCGGCGGGCCTGCCGATCGTGCTCGGCGGTTGGTCCTTCGGCGGCGCGCTGGCGTACGAGATCGCGTTTCAGCTCGACGAGCTGAAACGACGCGGCGAAGCGGACGTGCAGGTCAAATACATCGCGCTACTGGACACCACCCAGCCGTCGAATCCGACACCGGACACCCCGGAGAATGTGCGTGCCCGCTGGGACCGCTACGCGGAGTTCGCGAAGGACACCTACGGGCTGGACTTCGAGGTGCCGTACGAGCTGCTAGACACCGCTGGTGAGGATGCGCTGCTGAATATGCTCGGCGACTTTCTGGCTACGACCGATGCCTCCCAGCACGGGCTGGCGGCCGGCGTGCTCGAGCACCAGCGTGCCTCCTTCGTGGACAACCAGATTCTCGCGAAGGTGGACATGCAGCGCTGGAAGGATGTCGACCTTCCCGTTCTGCTGTTCCGTTCGGAGGGCATGCACGAGGGCGCGATCATGCTGGAGCCGGCCTACGCGGAGATCGATCCGGACGGCGGCTGGGCCAAGATCGTAGACGACCTGACCATCGTTCAACTGCCGGGTGATCACTTGGCGGTGGTGGATGAGCCGGCGGTGGGGATCGTCGGCAAGCATATGCAGGAGTGGATAGATGACAACCGCTGAAAAACTCGCTGAACTGCGCGAACGTCTCGAGCGTGCGCAGGACCCCGGCTCCGAGCGTGCGCGCAAGAAGCGTGATGACGCTGGCCAGACCACCCCGCGCCAGCGCATCCAGGCGCTTCTCGACGAGGGGTCCTTCGTGGAAACCGGCGCCCTGGCCCGCACACCCGGCGATAAGGACGCGGTCTATTCCGACGGTGTTGTGACAGGGTACGGGCGGATCGACGGCCGACCGGTGGCCATCTACGCCCACGACAAGACTGTCTACGGCGGGTCTGTCGGCGTGACGTTCGGCCGCAAGGTCGTCGACGTCATGGAGTTCGCCATCAAGATCGGTTGCCCGGTCATCGGTATTCAGGACTCTGGTGGCGCGCGCATTCAGGACGCGGTGACGTCGCTGGCGATGTATTCCGAGATCGCGCGGCGTCAGTTGCCGCTGTCGGGCCGCAGCCCTCAGATCTCCATCATGCTGGGCAAGTCTGCCGGCGGGGCCGTGTACGCGCCTGTGACCACGGACTTCATTGTCGCTGTTGAGGGTCAGGCGGAGATGTACGTCACCGGTCCGGCCGTGATCAAGGAGGTCACCGGCGAGGCGATTTCCTCGGCCGAGCTGGGCGGCGCGGTGCAGCAGGAGCAGAACGGTAATGTCACCGTGACCGTGCCTAGCGAGGATGAGGCTTTCGAGTTCGTCCGCGATCTGCTGGGCCACCTGCCGACGAGCACCTTCGACGAGCCGCCCGTTGTCTGGGCGCCGGCTGACGAGGACCTAGACGACTCCGCGCTCGACGACTTCATGCCCGACGACACCAACGCCGGCTACGACATGATGGACCTGCTGGTCCAGCTTGGTGACGATGAAGAGATCCTGGAGATCCAAGAGAACTACGCCCCCAACTTGATCTGCGCCATTGGGCGAATCGACGGCAGACCCGTCGGCTTCGTAGCCAACAACCCCATGCACTTCGCCGGTTGCATCGATGCCGATGCCGCCGACAAGGGTGCCCGGTTCATCCAGACCTGTGACGCCTATAACCTGCCGTTGGTCTTCGTCGTGGATACTCCCGGTTATCTGCCCGGTGTGGATCAGGAGAAGGTCGGCCTGATTCACCGCGGTGCGAAGCTGGCGTTCTCCGTGGTGGAGGCGACCGTGCCGAAGATCTCCTTGATCGTGCGCAAGGCCTACGGCGGTGCGTATGCCGTGATGGGGTCGAAGAACCTCACGGGTGATTTGAACTTCGCGTGGCCGACCGCGCAGATCGCTGTGATGGGTTCTGCTGCTGCGGCCGTGATGATTCAGGGTAAGCAGCTCGCCGCGATTGATGACGAGCAGCAGCGCGCCTACATGAAGAAAGTCTTCATGGACTTCTACGAGGAGAATATGACCTCCCCGTACGTGGCGACCGAGCGTGGTTACCTCGATGCAATGATCCAGCCGTCCGAGACGCGCCTTACTTTGCGACGCGCCCTGCACCAGCTGTCCACCAAGTACGAGGGCGACCTGCCAAAGAAGCACGCGATCCGGCCGCTGTAAGCCGTTGGGCTCGGGTTTCGTGTCTTTCTGGCGAAAACTGCAACGTTTCGGCCGCGTGGGACGATACTGATGGAGTACACGGTTTCACATACTCTTTACTTGGAGGTTTTCCCATGCTGAGCAGCGCATTCGACTTGACCATTGAGGCTGTCAACTACGTGGTCTGGATCGTCCGCAACATTCAGACCGGCAAGTTCAACATCGGCTTGTAGGCCGTAAAGGCGCGTCTGCGCCCACGTTTCCCTTTGATTCCGCTCCATGCGTGGGGCGGATTTTTAATTGGCAGACGCTCTTAGATTATGGGGTATCCCGGCAGATAAGTGTTCGCCCTCTGCCTTTCGCGGGTTAACGGTCGATAAAGCGGTCAAAGTCTCGACTTCCCAGTATCAATAACGCGGACGCACGTGCGTCACGACGACAAATGACCAGTGCGGCAATGCCTGGTTTCGAATATTCCTTATTCTCGGCCCGGTGATTAGGGTGATCGGCCAGGTGAAATCGCCGAGACCCGTTGCATCTTCACTCACGGGAGGCTCGTTCTTGCGTGGGCTAAATTCAAGGATGGAGCAGCCCAGGACAACACACAGGCGCATAGCAGTACGGTCGAGGCTTGACCGTCGAGGTTGAATGGGCATCTCGTCGAGCTGGTGGGCCAACCGTGCGAACAGGGTGAAGACGGCGATGGCGAGAAAGTTGCGGGCGACGGCGGCAGGTTTTGTGATCGACTTCCACCTGTAAGCGCTCCCCGAAAAGTAGCCCACTGGCGCTCTTTGAAAAGTAGCCCAGTGTGGTTGTAGTTATTGTGCCTGATGTTGGTCTGGTTGGTTGGTTGTTGGGGTTGGCATTTCTCTTCCTTTGATGCGGTGACTCACGCCGCGGTGTTGGAAGATTTTGGCGTGGTGGACGATACGGTCGACCATGGCGGTGGCCACGGTGACATCGCCGAAGCATTGCGCCCATTGAGAAAACGCCAGGTTAGATGTGACGATGATGGAACCGTGCTCATAGCGCCTTGAGACGAGTTGGAAGAACAGGTTCGCCGCGTCAGCTTCGACAGGGATGTAGCCGAGTTCGTCGATGATCAACAGGTGGTAGCCGTTGAGACGTTTGAGGAGTGCTTCAAGTCTGCCTGTGCTGTGGGCTTGGGTCAGCGTGTTGACCCAGCCGGCGGCGGTGTCGAAGAGCACACGGTAGCCCTGCTGGGCTGCGGTGATCCCTAGGGCTGTGGCGAGGTGGGTTTTACCGGTTCCGGGCGGGCCAAGCAGGACGACGTTTTCAGCTGTGGCGACCCATGCCCCAGTTTCAAGCCTGGCGATCTCAGCCCGGTCGATTGCTGGTTGAGCGGTGAAGTCGAAGTCTGCGATGGTTTTCACCGCCGGGAATCCTGCACGTTTGATGCGCAGACGTGCACCCGATTCGGCTCGGGCGGTGGTTTCAACGGACAACACCGCAGCGAGGTATTCCTCGAATGTCCAAGACTGGGTGCGGGCTTGTTCAGCGACGGTGGCGTAGACATTGTCGATGCGCGGGGCTTTCAGTTCGCGGGCCAGGTGGCTAATTGTGGCCGCGGTGTCGTGGGCGCTGGTTCGGGTCATGGAAAATCGATCTCCTTGAAGATGCGTAGAACTTGCAAACGGGTTGGCAGGTGGTTGTCAGGCGATGGCGTCGTAGATCGACAAGTCGGCGATTTCAACACCGATGCCGGCACTGGCTTGAGGGCAAGGCTCGGCGAGCTGGCGGCGCATGGCGCGCGCGGAGTGCACGTGGGCCGGGTCAGTGATGATCTGATGCTGCCCCCAGCTGCGGATGTGTGCCGCGGCCGGTTCACCGGCTGGGCCTGTCACTGTGATCTCATCGAGCGTGGTGCGCACAGTGACCAGACGGTCGATAAATGCCGGATCCACGCTGTACTGGTTGGTGTCGACGGTGATGTAGTAGTTGCGCGGCAACCGCACTGCCGGCCTGACACCGAAGACCGGCGGGTACGGCGGCAGGGGACGCATCGCGGATCTGTCAGCGGTGAACAAGTCCACAGGCTTCGCTTTTAGCGTGGCATGGATTCGCTCGTTAGCCACAGTGGACAACCACTCGTCGAGCTGGGTTTGCACATCAGCCGGATCACTAAATCGCCGCCCGGGGAAAAACGAGCGCTTCATGTACCCGTTGGTGCGCTCAACGATGCCTTTGGACTCAGGATCCCTAGGCGGGGTCTGGATGATCTTGCACCCAAGCGCACCACCGAAAGCGGCGACAGGTTCACACAGTCTGGCTTTTCCGATGCCTGCTTCGTGGTCCCACACCAGCCGGTCGGGTACTGCCTGGAAATCCTTCGAGATCACGTGCCACATCCCGGCAACCAGATCATCAGTAGTCCGCGTCGGCAGTACCCTAGCGGCGGCGAAACGCGAATGCGCAGACGCCATCACCAATACCGGCAGCGCCCGGTACACCCCGTCGGCATCAGGCAGCCCACCAGCTGCGAAGGTCAAATCGCACTGGATCTCACGACCCGGGACATGGA